>CAWIUX010000010.1:0-24662 GCA_963839425.1 uncultured Actinomycetes bacterium | reverse complement strand
AGGGCGGATCGCTGGGCAGGGATTTCTTGTGCTCATAGGCGCAACAATTGGGTTGGTGCGTAGACTTGCCGCAGATGGCGTGTCCCGACCGAGTACTGCGGGAGAGCCTCGACCGGGCGCTCGAGCCATGAGGCTCGGCGTTCAGGCCGCGCTCGTCGGTGGCGAGCTCCTTCTCGGCGACGTCGAGCTCGCGGACGACCGGATCGCGGCCGTCGGCCTCGCCGCGCCCGACGGCCGAGGGATCGCCGTCCCCGGTTTCGTCGATCTTCAGGTGAACGGATTCGGGGGTGTCGACTTCCTCGAGACGGACGCGGCGGGCTACGCGCGCGCCGGCGACGCGCTGCTCGAGACCGGCGTCACCGGATACCTGCCCACGCTGATCACCTCCTCGGAGGAGCACCTCGTCGCCGCGCTCCGCGAGGTGCCGCTGAAGCCGACGGGCCCTCGGATCCTCGGCGTCCACGTCGAGGGCCCGTTCCTCTCGCCCGAGCGCCCCGGCACGCATCCGCGGAGCTCCTGCGCGACCCTGACCCGGACCTGCTCGTGCGGCTGCTCGAGGCGGGCCCGGTCCGGCTCGTCACGCTCGCGCCGGAGCTGCCGGGAGCGTACGAGCTGATCGAGCTGCTCCACGAGCGCGGCGTCGTCGTCTCGTTCGGGCACACCGACGCCACGGGCGAGCAGGCGCACGCCGCCTTCGCTCGAGGCGTCCACACGGTGACCCACCTCTTCAACGCGATGCGGCCGTTCGGGCACCGCGATCCCGGCATCGTCGGCGCGGCGCTGACCCGGCCCGACGTGGTCGTCCAGATCATCGTCGACGGGGTCCACCTCGCCCCGGACACCGTGCGCCTCGTGTGGGGGCGGCCGCCGGACGGGTCGCGCTCGTCTCCGACGCCGTCGCGCCTGCGGGCGCCGGCGCGGGCGAGTTCACGCTCGGCGACGTCTCGCTGGTCGTCCGCGACGGCGCCGTCCGCCGCGACGACGGCGTGCTCTCCGGCAGCGTCCTGACGATGATCGAGGCCGTGCGCAACCTGCACGAGCTCGGCGTGCCGCTCGAGCGCGCGCTCGAGGCGGCCAGCCTTGTCCCGGCCTCCGTGCTCGGGCTGTCCGACTCCGGGCGGATCGAGGTGGGGAGGCGCGCCGACCTGCTCGTCGTGGACGGCGGCCTCGAGATCGAGCGCGTGCTCGTGGGAGGAGAGACGCTTGTCGCCGTCTGAGCCGCGCGAGCCCGGCGCCCAGTTTCTGGCCGAGATCCGGGAGCAACCGCGCGCGCTGGAGCGCCTGCTCGAGCGCGAGGCGGATTTCGCCCGCGTTGCGGCGATCGCGCGGGAGCGCGGCACCACGATCCGCCTGATCGGCCACGGCTCCTCCGACAACGCGGCCTCGTACGGGATGTACGCCTTCGGCCTGCTGCCGGGCTGGACCGCGATGCGCGACTCGATCACGCTCACCGTCTACTACAAGGCTTCTTTGGACATGTCCGGCTCGACCGTGATCGCGCTCTCCCAGTCCGGGCAGACGCGCGATGTGATCGAGTACGTCGCGCGGGCGCGCGAGGCGGGAGCCTTCACGGTCGCCGTCACGAACGACCCGGCCTCGGAGCTCGCGCAGGCGGCGGAGGAGGTGCTCGCGCTCGGCGCGGGGATCGAGCAGGCGGTCGCGGCGACCAAGACGTACACCAACCAGGTGGCCGCACTCGCGCTTCTCGCCGCGCACGCGGCGGGCCAGGGCCCACGCTACGTCGAAGGGCTTCGCGAGATGATCGGGCAGCTCGAGTCGCTGATTCCGGAGCTGGAGCGGGCGGTCGTGCCGCTCGCCGTCCAGTTCTCGTTCGTCGGCCGGATGTTCGTGATCGGGCGCGGCACGGAGTTCGCGACGGCGCGCGAGATCGCGCTGAAGCTGATCGAGACCTGCCGCGTCGCGGCCGAGCCGCTGACCGCGACCCAGCTCGCGCACGGCCCGGTCGCCGCGCTCGACTCGCTCTTCCCGGTGTGGGCGATCGCCTCGCGCGACGAGACGCTGCCCTCGGTGACCGAAGCCGCCGGCCGGATCCAGGCGGCCGGGGCGACGCTCCTGGCGAGCGGGACCGCCGCCGACGCGATCGTCGGCGCGGACCACTCGATCCCGATCCCGATGCCCTCGGTGCCGCTGCTGGCGCCGATCCTCTCGGTCGTCCCGGGCCAGCTCTTCGCCTGGGCGCTCGCCCGCGCGAAAGGCCTCGACCCCGACGTGCCGCGCGGCCTGAGCAAGGTCACGCTCGCGCTCTAGCGTTCGGTTCGTCTACGCGGTGGTCGGTGTCGGCCGGTGGCCGTGATCGTGCAGACGCGTCAGCTCGACGAGCCCGACGCCGATCAGAACGGTCGTCGCGCCGAACACGATCGCGAGGCCGACGTCCCTGCCGCTCCAGCCGACGGTCGTGGTGGCCGAAGCCGCATCTCCCTGCGGAACGGCGGGATTCGGCGGCCCCACGAACGCCTTGGCTGTCATCGGCACGGCCAGCGCGAGGATCGCGACCACGAGCACCAGCACCATGCGCATAGCTCGCATCACATCCTCCTTTCGCCTCCAGTGATACTCCCCGCGCGGCGAGGCGTCATCGGGGCTGACGCTGAATCGCGGTGCCTGGATCTACGAGGTCAGGCGGCTCACCACAGGCCGCGATGGACGACCTCGTCGAACGGACGCCGGTCCGGTCGGCTCAACGGAGCGAGCGGTCGCTCGGCCGGGTAGCCGAGAGGGACGAGATGGGCGCAGATCCGGTCTTCGGGCAGGCCGAGGATCCGGCGGGCGAGATCCTGGTCGGCGACCGCCGCATGGCCGCTGCCGATCCCGAGGTCGGCCGCCGCGATCATCATGCTGACCGCCGCCTGGCCGAGATCGAAGTACTCGATCTGTCGCTTGGCGTCCTCGACCACGGGCGCGACGATCGCCACGGTCGCCGCCGAGCCCGCGACGTGCCCGGCGCCCTGCCAGACCGTGGCGAGCTCCGCCAGCTGCTCCCGGTCGTTGACGACCACGAAGTCCCACGGCTGCCAGTTCCGTGAAGACGGCGAGCGCCTACCCGCCTCCAGGATCCGGTCGAGGTCGCCGTCGTCGATCGGCCGCTCGGCGAACGCGCGAACGTCGCGACGCGACCGGATCGCGTCCCACGTCTCCACGGCTCAGCTCCGCCACTTCACAGTGCAGCCGACCGGCGTCGTGTCGGCGACGGTGGGCGCCTGCCCGGCGAGTACTGCGTCCAGCGCCTCGCGCAGGTACTGCGTCGTGACCGCGGTCTCGTCGCGGTTGTCGTCGATCGCGCCGTGGTAGGCGAGCCTGCGGGCGCCGTCGTAGACGAACACCTCCGGCGTCCGCTCGGAGCCGAGCGCGTGCGCGACCTCCTGGCTCTCGTCGTACAGGTAATCGAAGGTGAAGCCCTTCTCGCGGGCGCGGCGCTGCATCTCCTCGAGGGAGTCCTCCGGGTGGCTCGCGACGTCGTTCGACGAGATCGCCACCACGCGCACGCCGCGGTCGGCGTAGTCCCGCGCCACCTCGATCAGCCGGCCTTCCCACGCCTGCACGTACGGGCAGTGGTTGCACGACTGCACGAGCACGAGCACCGGCGCGTCGCTGTAGTCGCCGAGCGAGTGGTCGCTCCCGTCGACGCCGGGCAGGGTGAACTGCGGTGCGGTCCGGGCAAGGGCGGTGCTCATGAGAGTGCCTCCTCGAGTTGTTCGCGGCTTGGAATCGGAGATACGCGCCCGTCAGGAAGGTAGTAGATGCGGCAGTTCAGCGCGGGCCGTGAGGCGGCCCCGGCCGCGTCGACGTCCCGGCCGTCGATCCGGATCGTGGGCGAGCCCGGGAAGTTCAGCTCCTGCGCCTGCTCGTCGGTCTCGACGCGGCGAAGCTCGACGGTGGCGTCGAGGCCGCGCTCGGCGAGCACCGCCTCGAGCAGCTCGAGCGCCTCCGGATGCGACGGGCACCCCTCCCAGTAGAGGAGCTCGATCTTCATCACTGTTCAGAACGACCGGATGCGGGGCCCACTTCCCGGAACGGTCAGTCGATCGGCTCGCGCTCGAGTCGCGGTCCCGCCGCGAGCAACCCGGGCGGGCACTCGGACCCGAGCTTGCGGAAGTTCCCGGCATAGCGGGCCGCGAGCTCCCGGTAGCGGGCCATGTACTCCTCCTCGCTCGGCCAGGCATGGGCCGGAGAGAGCACCTCGTCCGGCAGGCCGGGGCAGGTCAGCGGCACCTCGAAGCCGAAGATCGGATCGGTGCGGTACTCGACGTCGGCGAGCGCGCCGGACAGCACGGCATCGAGCAGGGTGCGCGTGTGCTCGATGCTGATCCGCTTGCCGACTCCGAACGGCCCACCCACCCAGCCGGTGTTGACGAGCCAGCAAGACGCGCCGTGGCGCTCGATCTTCTGGCTCAGGAGGTCGGCGTACACCCACGGGTGGTGGACCATGAACGGCGCCCCGAAGCACGCGCTGAACACGACCTCCGGCTCCGCGCCGAGGCCTGCTTCGGTGCCCGCGATCTTCGAGGTGTAGCCGGAGACGAAGTGGTAGAGCGCCTGGTCCGGCGTCAGCCGCGCGAGGGGCGGCAGGACGCCCTGCGCGTCGCACGTGAGGAACAGCACGTAACTCGGGTGCCCGGCCGTCCGCGACTGCACGGCGTGCTCGATGAAGTCGAGCGGATAGGACGCGCGGGTGTTCTCGGTCAGCGTGTCGTCGTCGAGGTCGATCCGGCGCGTGACCTCGTCGAACACGACGTTCTCGAGCACCGTCCCGAACCGGTGGGTCGTCGAGTGGATCTGGGGCTCGGCGCTCGAGGAGAGCCGGATCGCCTTCGCGTAGCAGCCGTCCTCGTGGTTGAAGATGCCCTCGTCGCTCCAGCCGTGCTCGTCGTCGCCGACAAGCCCGCGCCGAGGATCGGCGGAAAGCGTCGTCTTGCCGGTCCCGGAGAGCCCGAAGAAGAGGGCGGAGGCGCCGTCGTCGTCGACGTTCGCCGAGCAGTGCATGCTCAACACGCCCTGGAGCGGGAGGAGGTAGTTCAGCACGGTGAACACGGACTTCTTGAGCTCGCCCGCGTACGCCGTGCCGCCGATCAGGCAGAGCCTCCGGGCGAAGTCGAGCGCGATGAACGAACCGGCCCGCGTGCTGTCGATCGTCGGGTTCGCCTCGAAGGACGGCGCGCAGAGGATCGTGAGCTCCGGGACGTGCCTGCGGTACGCCTCGCGGCTCCCCGGCTTCAGGAACATGTTGCGGGCGAAGAGGCTGTGCCAGGCGTACTCGGTGACGATCCGGATCGGCAGCCGGTACTCGGGCTGCGCGCAGGCGTGGAGGTCCTGCACGAACAGATCGCGCTCCTGCAGGAAGCCGAGCATGCGCGCGAGGATCAGCTCGAACGTGTCGCTCCCGAGCGGCCGGTTGTACTCGCCCCACCAGATCCGATCCTCCGTCGACGGCTCGCGCACGATGAACTTGTCCAACGCCGCGCGCGAGGTGTGGCGACCGGTGCCGACGGCGACCGCGCCGCCGCGGACGATCCGGCCTTCGCCGCGGAACACGAGCTCCTCGTAGAGCGCCTCCGCGGGCAGGTTCCAGTAGACGCAGCGCGGGTTCGTCACACCGTGGTTCTCGAGGCCGTAGTCGCTCGCCAGCTCGTGCGCCCGGCCCTGGGCGGGCGTCTTCAGGTTCAGCGGGTTCGCCGTCACAGCCAGTCCCTCACGAGTCTGCGGTCGCCGATCACGATGTCGTTCGGCGCGGTCGGGTCGAGCGCCCAGCGCATCCGCCGCACACCCTCGATCACGTCCTTCGTCGAGCCGCAGTAGCTGAGACGCAGGTGGCCCTCCGCGCCGAACTCCTTCCCGGGGACGGTCACCACGAGCGCCCTGTCGAGCAGGAAGCGCGACAGCTCCTCCGAGTCGTGCGAGAGAGCGCGGAAGTCGGGGAGGCAGTAGAACGTGCCCTGCGGCGGCTCGACGCGCACTCCCTCGAACGCGCGCAACTCCTGCAGCATCACGTCGCGAAGGTTCTGGATCCCGAGCCGCAGGCTCTCGACGCCGCTCTGGACGCCGGTGAGCGCGCCCTCGGCCGCAGCCATCGAGACCGCTGCGGGGCACGACGTCGTCTGCGCCTGCACGTTCTTCAGCACCTCGACCAGCGGCCTCGGCGCGACTGTCCACCCGATGCGGAAGCCCGTCATTCCGTACAGCTTCGAGACCCCGTTGACGACGATCAGGGTCGACTCGTCGACGTCGCGATCGGTGAACGCGTAGGCCGGTGAGGCCTGGGCGCCGTCGAAGACGAGCCGGTGGTAGATGTCGTCCATGAGCAGGTATACGCCGCGCTCCTCGCAGAGCCCGACGAGGCCCTCGATCAGCTTCGGCGGGTAGACCGCGCCCGACGGGTTGTTCGGACTGTTCACGATCACAGCCTTCGTGTACGAGCCGAGCGCCGCCTCCACCTCGTCCAGCCGGGGCACGAAGCCGCCGTCCTCCGGCGTCACGATCACGGGCTGGCCGTGCACCATCCGCACCATCTCCGGATAGCTGACCCAGTACGGCGAGAGGATCACGACCTCGTCCTGCGGATCGACGATCGCGAGCAGCGCGTTGTAGATCGACTGCTTCGCGCCCGAAGAGACGATCACGTTCTCCGGCGCGACCACGCGGCCGTAGTGCTCTTCGGTGTAGCGGATGATCGCCTGCTTCAGCGCCGGCGTGCCGTCCGTCGCGGCGTACTTGACGTCTCCCCTGGTCAGGTGGGCCGAGGCGCTGACGATCGCCGAGAGCGGCGCCTTGTTCTTCGGCTCGCCGCCGCCCAGATGGATCACAGGCTGGCCACGGTCGGCGAGCTGCTTTGCGCGCTCGTTCAGCGCGAGAGTCGCTGACTCTCGGATCGAGCGGGCGAGGTGGCTGACTGTCACGGTGTTGCGGCCAGCTTTCCGGTTCCTCGCGCGCGCGACATCGGTAGCCGTCCGCACGCGGGGTTCGGAGAGCTACGGAGAAGGCGGGTCTTCAGACGATCTTGAGTCCGGGCCCTGGAATCTTCAGCCCGGCTTTACCCGTGCCGCCCTAGCGTCGCGCTCATGAGCGGCCAGGGGATCGGCCAGATCGTCCTGTACGTCGTCCTCTTGATGGGGCTCGGCTATCCGCTCGGCCTCTGGATGGCCAGGAGCCGTCGAGCGCGGGTTCTACCGTCGGCGTGATCGTGCTCTCCGCCGGCCTGACGATCCTGCCGGCCCTCACCCTGGGCCCCGGTCGTGGACGGTCTGATGCACTGACCGCGGGTGGTCGATACGTGTCAAGGCGCGTCTAGAGTGCGCTGCCGGCAAGGAGGAGGGCTGCAGCACCAGTCAAGACGAAGGGACAGACCTTGAACCAGATCACCGGCGTTCTCGCACCCGTGAAAGCCGTCAGTGCGGCGAGTGCGATCAGGACGCCGGCCAGCACGCGGTAGACGAGCTGAACCGCGGGGTCTGCCGAACCTTCGACGGCCGCGATGATGATGACGAGCCCGCCGATGGAGATCTGGGTCACCCCTTCGGCAAATCCACTCCATCACGAGGATGCGCCGGTTGTCGACGGAGATCTGTCCGAACGAGTCCGCCACCGACGTCGTCGGCCCGATGTGCGCCGCGCCCCACAGAACAAGCGCGGCTCCCGCAACATAGACGAGCGCGTCTGCCATGCACCGTCCATGCTCGCGAGTGTCCAGTCGGCTGCAATCCGGGGCGATCCCGACGTCGCTACGGCTGACTACTCACTCGGCCGCGGCGCGCAGCGGATCGCCGCGGATGAACGTGTAGGCGAGGGCGGCGATCGACGGCGCCGACGATCGGCGCGAGCAGGTAGATCCAGATCGCGTGCAGGTCGCCGGTGACGATCCCGGGGCCGAGCGAGCGGGCGGGGTTCATCGACGCGCCCGTGATCGGGCCGCCGAACATCGCGTCCAGGCCGACGGTGCCGCCGATCGCGATCGCGGCTGCCTCGCCGACCGCCCGGGTGTCGGTGGCGACGGCCATGATCACGAACATCAGGAAGAACGAGAGGACGGCCTCCCAGAGGAACGCCTGCCCGTCGGAGCCGCTCGGGTAGGTCGCGCCGACGTGGGCGATGTTGCCGAGCGAGCCGCGCAGGATCGCGGCCGCGATCAGCGCCCCGGCGAGCTGGGCGCCCCAGTAGAGCGGCGACGTGCCGGCTGCGGGAAGTGCCGCGCGAGCGCGAACGAGAAGGTCACGGCCGGGTTGAAGTGCGCGCCGGAGACGTGGCCGACGGCGTAGATCATCGCCATGATCACGAGCCCGAAGGTGATCGCGACGCCGACGTGGCCGAGCGCGCCGGTCTTCGCGTCGACCATGATCGCGCCGCAGCCGGCGAAGACGAGCGCGAACGTCCCGATCGCCTCCGCGACCAGGGCCCGCGCGAGCGGGCAGCGATCTCAACTGTCGGCGGGAAGCAGCTCGCCGATCAGCGTCTGCACGCGTGCGTCGAGCTCGTCGCGGATCCGCGCGCACGGTCTCGACGCTCCTGGCCGGCCGGGTCGTCGAGCTCCCAGTCCTCGTACTTCTTGCCGGGATAGATCGGGCAGGCGTCGCCGCAGCCCATCGTGATCACGACGTCCGCGGCGCGCGACGACCTCGTCGGTGAGCGGCTTCGGGAACTCCTCGCTCATGTCGACGCCGAGCTCGGTCATCGCCTCGACGACGGCCGGGTTGATCTGCTCGCCCGGGGCGCTGCCGGCCGAGCGGACGTGGATCCGTCCCTCCGAGCGGAGCTTGACGAGGCCCGCCGCCATCTGGCTGCGGCCGGCGTTGTGGACGCAGACGAACAGGACCTCCGGCTGCTCCTTCGCGATCACGCCCTCGGCCTGGCCGAGCGCCTTCAGCCGCTCGCGGGCGAAGCGGTGCGCCAGCACCGGCACGAACACGTTGATCTTCGCCGCCGCCGAGCAGGTCGGTCGACTCGGCGATGTAGCGGGCGATCGTCTCCTGCGAGAAGATGCCGGCGAACTCGCGCTGCAGCGCCTCCGCCGCCCGCTCGACGTGCTGCGCGCGTGACGGGATCGAGAACCTCGACGCCCGCTCTGGTCGTCATGATCGCCTCCTCGGCCATCGACGGCGATCGATACGCGCGGATGATCGCAGGCCTCATCGATTGCTGTCAATATCGATTTCTGCGAATATGCTCGCGTGAAGACTCGTCGCGACGATCGCCGCCTCGTCCTGCCCGCCGCTCCTGCAGGGGCCGCTCGACCAGCAGGAAGCCGACCAGCTCGCGCAGGCGCTGAAGACGATCGCCGACCCCGCGCGGCTGCGGCTGCTGAGCCTGATCCAGGCCCAGCCCGACGGCGAGGCCTGCGTCTGCCACCTCACCGAGCCGCTCGGCCTCAGCCAGCCGACCGTCAGCCACCACCTCAAGGTGCTCCTCGACGCCGGCCTCGTCGAGCGCGAGCGCCGCGGCAGCTGGGCCTACTACCGCGTCGTGCCCGAGACGCTCGCCACGCTGCGAGACGTCCTCGGCTGACCGCCGTAGAGCCCCGTGAGCCGGTTGCGTCATCATCGGCGGAAGCGACGCGGGCATCAGCGCCGCGCTCCGCGCCCGCGAGCTCGATCCCGCCGTGCGAAGTCGACGTCGTCCTCGCGGACGCCTACCCGAACTTCTCGATCTGCGGGATCCCCTACTACATCTCGGGCGAGGTGCCCGACTGGCGCGACCTCGCCCACCGCAGCGCTGCCGACCTCGAGGCGACCGGGATGCGGCTGCGCCTCGACACCGTCGCGCGCCGGATCGACGTCGAGGAGCAGCAGGCTGCTCGTCAGCGACACGGAGGGTAACGAGGAGCTGATCGGCTACGACAAGCTCGTGGTCGGCACCGGCGCCGTCTCGGTCCGGCCGCCGATCGAGGGGCTCGCCGGCCCCGACCTCGGCCCGGGACGGCGTCCATCTCCTCCACTCGATGGGCGACACCTTCGCGATCATGCGGACGCTCGAAGAACGCTCACCGAGAAGCGCGCTCATCGTCGGCGCCGGCTACATCGGCCTCGAGATGGCCGAAGCGCTGAGCCGCCCGCGGACTGTCGGTGACCCAGATGGAGCAGCTGCCCGAGGTGCTCCCGACGGTCGATCCCGAGCTGGGCTCGCTCGTCCACGCGGAGCTGGCCGAGACACGGCGTCGAGGTCCTGACCGGCACGGCCGTCAAGCAGATTCACCGCAACGACACCGGAGCGAGAGGACGGTTGCGCGTCGAGGCAGTAGCTGCGACCGGTTCAGCCGTGACGCGATCCGTCGACCTGGTCCTCGTCGTCGTCGGCGTCCGCCCGGACAGCGACCTGGCCGCCGAAGCGGGTGCGACGCTCGGCGCCAAGGGAGCGATCGCAGTCGACCGGCAGATGCGCACGAGCCTGCCCGACGTCTTCGCGGCCGGCGACTGCGTCGTCACCCACCACCGGCTCCTCGGCGAGTCCTACCTCCCGCTCGGCACGACCGCACACAAGCAGGGACGAATCGCAGGCGAGAACGCGCTCGGCGGTGTACGCGAGTTCGCAGGAAGCCTTGGCACACAGGTCGTCAAGATCTTCGATCAGGCCGCCGCCCGCACGGGCCTTCGCGACCACGAAGCCGTCGCCGGCGGCTTCGACCCGCTCACCATCGAGTCCGAGGCAGACGACCACAAGGCCTACTACCCCGGAAGCCATCGCATCCGGATGCGCCTCACGGGCGACCGCACGACCGGCCGGCTTCTCGGCCTCCAGCTGTTCGGACACCGCGACGCGGAGATCGCCAAGCGAATCGACGTTGCGGCCAGTGCCATCTTCCACGGCATGACCGTCGACGCCGTCAGTGACCTCGACCTCTCCTACACACCGCCTCTGGGCAGCCCGTGGGACCCACTCCAACAAGCAGCTCAAACGTGGGCACGGTCGCTCTAGTCTCTTCCTCGTGGGTGCAGGAACGTCCAGACGGCCTCTCGCCCGCATGGGTTTGACTAACGAATCTTTGGTGGTCTGAGAGGGCTGTCCACAAGACTCAAGGGCTTGCTGATGTACGATGGCTGGTAGGTGAGCCGGGAAGTCTGGTCGGCGCTGTTTGGCCTGCTTCCGAGTCTCCCGATGCACACCCCTTGCCTTTTGCTGCCGACGGCTACCCGCCCTGGCCCCGCATGACGCGCGTGCTTCCTCGCTCGGCGGAGTGGCGCCGGGAAGCGCTGCGCACGAACCTCTGGGTGGTCCCCATGCTCGAGGTTGTCCTCGCGATCGCGCTTTTCGCGGGCACCTACGCCCTCGACCGAGCCGCCTACGACGGCGACCTGTCGCTTCCCTCCTGGGTGATCAGCGGCACCGCCGACGCCGCCAGGCAGACGCTGACCGCGATCGCGGCCGCCGTGATCACCGTCGTCGGCGTCGTCTTCTCGATCACGATCGTCACGCTCACGCTCGCGTCGACGCAGTTCGGGCCGCGGATGCTGCGGAACTTCATCCGCGACCGGGGCACGCAGTTCACGCTCGGCACGTTCGTCGCGACCTTCGTGTACGCGATCCTGGCGCTCGGCTCGATCGGCCCGTCGAGCCACGGCGATTTCGTCCCTCACCTCTCGATCACCGTGACGCTCGGGCTGGTCGTCCTCGATCTCGCCGTGCTCATCTTCTTCATCCATCACGTCGCGAAGTCGATTCAGTTGCCGCAGGTGATCGCGAGCATCGCCGGCGATCTCTCGAAGGCGATCGACGCGCAGGTCTCGCACGGAAGCGTGGACGGCGCGGCCGCCGAGAGGGGGCTATCGCTCAGCGGAGCTGACGTCCCGGATGGCGGAGTCCGGCGGCGTCGTCGCTGCGACGAAGAGCGGCTACCTGCAGTTCGTACGGTACGACGACCCTCATGGACATCGGCACCAGAACGTCGGCCGTGATTCGGTTGCTGCACAGGCCCGGTCACTTTGTCGTCGAGGGGCACCCGCTGGCCATCGTCCTGGCCCGCGGAGGCCGCCTCCGACGTCGCCCGCAGCCTCGAGCGCGCCCATGCCATCGGGCCGCACAGGACGCTGACGCAGGACTTGGCATTCGCGATCGATCAGCTCGTCGAGATCGCGATCCGGGCCCTCTCGCCGGCGGTGAACGACACCTTCACCGCGATCACCTGCGTCGACTGGCTCGGCGACAGCCTTTGCAAGATCGCGCTGCGCTGGGACCCGACGACCGTCCACCGCGACGACGCCGGCTACGTGCGCGTGATCACGGCGGAGCTGAGCTTCAACCGCTTCGTCCAGCGAGCGTTCGAGAAGATCCGACAAGCGAGCCGCGGTATGCCCGCCGTAATGATCCGCCAGCTCGAGGCGCTGGCGAAGATCAAGGACTACGCGAGCACCGAGCGAGCAGCGTCAAGTCCTGCTCGAACAGGCGGCGATGATCCTGCGGGCGAGCCGCGAGTCGGTGCCCGAGGCGGCCGACCGGGCCGACGTCCAGCGCCGGTACGACGCAGTTGTCCTGGGGAGCTAGACGGTGCCCCCCGGTCGGAGTCGGCGCCTTGGGCGTGAGGCGGTCGATTAGCGGAGCGGCGTGGGAGTCGAACCCACCAAGCGACGGGTTACGCCGCCGGACCGGTTTTGAAGACCGGCTGGGCCACCGGGCCCATGCCGCTCCGCCTCGAGCGTACAAGAGGCACTAGGCTTCGCGAACCATGCGCGAGCCGATCACCGTCGCGTGCGTCCAGGCCGAGCCGGTCGTGCTCGACCTCGACGCGACGCTCGACAAGCTCGCGCGGCTCACGGCCGAGGCGCGGGCCGCCGGCGCGACGCTCGCGGTCTTCCCGGAGACCTTCGTGTCGGTCTACCCGTCGTCGATCTGGGCGCGTGCGTTCGCGGGCTGGGCGGACCCGCGCGCGAAGGCCGTGTTCGCGCGCATCGCGGCGAGCTCCGTCGAGATCCCGGGCCCTGCCGTCGACAGGCTCGGCGCGATTGCAGCGGAGCACGGCGTCTGGCTCGTCACGGGCGTCAACGAGGTCGACCGCGGCTCGCTCTACAACGCGCTCCTCTACTTCTCGCCCGACGGCGCCTCGCGCTGCACCACCGCAAGCTCGTGCCGACGAACCACGAGCGGCTCATCCGCGCCCAGGGCGACGGCGGCGGCCTGCGCGCGCTCGAGACGCCGATCGGCCGCATCGGCGGCCTGATCTGCTGGGAGAACTACATGCCGCTGGCGCGCTTCGCGCTGTACGAGTCCGGCGTCGAGATCTACATCGCCTCCACCGCCGACGACGGGGCCGCCTGGCAGTCGACGCTCGTCCACATCGCGCGCGAGTCGCGCGCGTTCGTCGTCGCGCCGAGCCACTTCCAGCGCGCCTCCGCGTATCCGGACGACTTCCAGCTCGCCGCCGAGCTCGAGGGCGTCGATGTGATCGGCCGCGGCGGCAGCGCGATCCTCGGTCCCGACGGCGCCTACCTCGCCGGGCCGCTCTACGACGAGGAGGGCATCCTCTACGCCGAGCTCCACCCGGACCGCCTGTTCGAGGAGCGGCAGCGCTTCGACCCCGCCGGCCACTACCACCGGCCGGACGTGCTGCAGCTGACAGTTCGTCCTCAGTGAGCTAATCTCCCGCGTCAAGCCATCTGCGGCCAGTCCGAAAGAGAGGTCGGAGATGACAGAAGCTGCCCGGATCCCGATGGCGAGGGCGACGGGGCGCGAGCAGGCGGGGATCGAGGCGCCGGACGAGGTGACCTTCGCCGAGGTCGTGTGGGCCCATCACCTGCGCGAGCGCGAGCTTCACAGCGGGCACTCCGACCCGTACGCGGGACCGGCCGAGGAGCGCTACCGGGCGTTCCGCGAGCAGTTCGAGCGTCTGCACGGGCGGATCGTCGACGAGTACTGGTGCAGCGACGAGGCGTCGGCCGCCGTGGTGGCGCTGAAGGAGGCCTCCAGGCCCTGCGGTGGCTCGGGAAGGATCCGTGGCCCGGATCTACGCCGAGACGAACTGGAAGACGCGTGAGCTGCCCGTCCCCGTCGCCGAGCTGTCCACGACTGCGACGCGCTTGCGATGCACGCGCGCGAGGTGCTCCGAAGCACCGCGCAGCGGCTCGTGATCCAGCGCCTCTTCGGCGTCACCGCGTACCTGCTCGGCACCTTCGACGGCAAGGACCTCAGCGACAAGGCGTGCAAGCCCGTGATCGACTCTGCCACCAGGGAGGTCGCCGAGATCCGCAAGGAGTACGTGACGGCGGCGACCCGGTCGGCGCAGATCGTCTACTTCTGGGGGATGGTGAGCGGGCTCGTGTGGCTCGGCGTGCTCGGGCTCTTCGCCCTCCCGCTGCTACTCGGGCTGAACGTCGCCACCTGGGCGCTCGAGGCCTTCTACGGCTGCGCGCTGGCCGGGGCGCTCGGCGCGATGGTCAGCGTGGTGGCGCGGATGAACCAGAGCTCGTTCAAGGTGGAATACGACGTGGGTCGGCCGACGATCCGCAGGCTAGGGGCGTTCCGGCCGCTCGTCGGCGCGGTCTTCGGCGTCGTGATCTACCTCGCGCTCCAGAGCCATCTGATGCACATCGACGTCGGGGCCGGCGACCAGCAGTTCCCGTTCTTCGCCGTTGGGCGTTCATCGCGGGCTTCAGCGAGCGGTTCGTGCGGGACACGCTTGACGGGGTCGAGGCCTCGGTCGGCGGCTTCGAGCACGCCGAGGAGGCGCCGCCGCCGGAGCCCTAGGTCCGGGCGGCGCGGCGGAGCACACGAGCGTCGCCGACGCGGCGCGTGATTCCGTCGGCGTCGAAGCGCTCGAGCAGGAGCTGCGCGTTGCGCCGGCCGCTGCCGGTTAGGTCCCGGAACCGGGCGAGCGTGATCGAGCCCGCCGCCGCGCACTCCTCGAGCAGGAGCCGCTTCGCCTCCTCGTACGCAGTTGCCGAGATCGCGTAGCCGTCGCCGACCCGAACGAGCTTTCCCTGCTGCTCGAGGTACGCCGCCAGTCGGCGGTCGTCGACCTTGACCGGCTCGACGCCGAGGCGGGACTCGAGCTCGGCCGCGTCGTCGGCGCGGTCCCCGAGCGAGGCGGCCGCACCCGGGAGGTAGAGCTTCGCGCCGCGGCGCTCGAGCCCGAGCAGCGGCACGATCGCGTCGGCCCACGGCTCGGCGGGAGGGGGCACGCCCGGGTCGAGTGGGTCGGCTTGGGCGATCCTCTCGCGGAGGTCCTCGTTCAGCTCCTCGAGCCAGGCCGCGGAGTACAGCCAGCCGCCCGCGCGCTCGACCCCCTCGGGCTCGCGGCCGTCGAGCAGGCGACGGATCGACTCCTCCCGCACGGGAGCGGACACGGTCGCGGCGATGTCCCCGAGCTCGATCCGCTCGAGCCGCTCGGAATCGAGGCGGCGCGGCGGCTCCGGGTCGAGCACGAGGCCGCCGCCGAGAGTGCCGCCGTTCCTGATCACGACGCGGTCGCCGCGCGCCGCGACGAGCGGGACCGCGAGCCGGAGCTGCGCGTAGCGCTCGCCGGCGCGCACGACGCGGGCCGGCGAGGCGGCCGTGCCGTGGTGGACGTGGACGCGCGCGCCGCCCGGGATCTCCTCGAGCTCCTCGAGCACGACGTCGAGGCGGTAGCTCGGCCGGTAGGCGCCCGGCTCGACGAGCGCGTCGCCGCGGTGCAGGCTGCCGCGCTCGACGCCGGGGAGCGCGACCGCGACCCGCTGCCCCGCCTCGGCGCGGTCGACGGCCCGGTCGTGCACCTGGACGCTTCGCACGCGCACGTCGAGGCCCGCGGGCTCCGCGCGCAGCGTGTCGCCCTCGCCGATCGAGCCCGACCAGAGCGTCCCGGTCGCGACGGTGCCGATCCCGCGAAGTGTGAAGACCCGGTCGACGAAGAGGCGCGTCGGCCGCGCGGTCGCCCGGGCTCCTCGACGGCGGCCCGCGCGAGCGCGGCGCGCAGCTCGTCGAGCCCTTCGCCGGTCTTCGCGCTGACGGCGACCACCTTCGCCTCGGGCACGAGCTCGCGCGCCTCCTCGAGCGCGAGCTCGAGCGTCTCGGCGTCGACCGCGTCGGCCTTCGTGACGGCGACGACCCCGCGCTCGATCCCGAGCAGGCGCAGGATCGCGAGGTGCTCGTGCGTCTGCGGCCGCGCGCCCTCGCCGGCGTCGATCACGAGCAGGAAGAGGTCGATCCCGGTCGCGCCGGCGACCATCGTGCGGACGAAGCGCTCGTGGCCCGGCACGTCGATCAGCGAGAGCCGCCGCCCGTCCGGCAGCTCGAGCGACGCGTAGCCGAGGTCGATCGAGATCCCGCGCTCCCGCTCCGCCGGCAGCCGGTCGGTGTCCTTGCCGGTCAGGGCCCGGACGAGCCAGCGTCTTGCCGTGGTCGATGTGGCCCGCGGTGCCGACGGTCAGCGGCATCTCGCCTCGATCAGGCCGTCCCTGATCTCCACGGCTCGAAGCCTGTTCCCTCGAACAACGCGCGCCACTGCGCCTCGTCGCGCTCGCGGCCCGCGAAGAGCGCGAGCATCAGCAGGTCGAGCCACTTGAGCCGCGGCGCTCGTTCCCCGGCGGGATCACCGAGTCGATCAGAGCAGCCGCGCGTGCGTCGGGCGCCGCGGCGCGGATCGTGCGCAGGATCGCGGCGGCCTCCTCGTCGGGCCAGTCATGGAGGATCGTGCCAGAGGACGTAGACGTCGCCGCGCGGCACCGCTCGAAGAAGCTGCCGGCGACGAATTCGATCCGGTCGCCGAAGCTCGCCTCGTCGCGCACCGTCTCGGGCAGGTCGAAGACGATCCCGCGCAGCCCGGGCGGCCGCGGCGAGCAGCGCGAGCGAGCAGCGAGCCGTTGCCGCCGCCGACGTCGACGACGGTCTCGTCGCCGCGCCATTCGAGGCGACTGCGAGCCGCTCGACCCGCGCTCCACGCCCGTCGACCATCGCGCGGTCGAACGCGGCGCGTCGTCCGGGTGCGCGGCGAGCCACGCCCAGAAGTCGCTGCCGTAGACGCGCTGGAACGCGACCGTCGCCCCTCGGCGTCGAGCGCGCCGACGCGCGCGATGCCAGACGCCGCCGAAGAGGTGCGCGAAGTCGCGCCGTCGCGTCTAGCGTGCAGCAGCGCGGACAGCCTCGGTGTTGCCGAAGACGCCGGGCTCGGCCTCGCCGAAGACCCCTTCGCTCGCGAGCGCGCGCAGGATTCGGTGCAGCGAGTCGGCGTCTGCGCCGCGTCGCGGCGCGAGCTCGGTCACCGGCCGAGGGCCGTCGACGAGCGCTTCGGCGAGCCGGGGTCGGCGACGATCGCCGAGCGCGCGGGTGGCGAGCGCACCGCGCATCATCTCCCAGAGCCGCGCCTCGGCCGAGAGCTCGCTCATCCGCGGCGCGGGCGACCGCGGCCGCAGCCTCGTCCACCTCGGCGTCGGCGAGCGTGCGGCAGTCGAGCAAGTGCGTCCGTCGCGGACGACGGCGATGACGGGCGGCTCGCCGCGGCGGAGCAGGGCGGCCAGCTCCTCCTCGACGGCGCAGGCGAAGCTCTGCAGCTCCGTGAGCGGCAGCGCGCCGCCGCCGACGCGGGCGACGGTCTCCTCGACCGAGCCGCCGACGAGCTGCGCCAGACGCTCGGCCCTCGCCCGCACCGTCTCTACAGGCTCGCGCAGCATCCGCAGCACGGGCACCTCACGTGCCGCGCGCTCGGGGTCGAGGTAGAGCAGCGAGCGTCCCCTCGAGCGCCGCGAGCGTCAGCTTGTCCGCGCGCAGCGCGCGCTGGAGCGGGTGGCGGCGCAGGCGCTCGACCAGGTCGGCGCGCCCGACGACGATCCCCGCCTGCGGCCCGCCGAGCAGCTTGTCGCCGGAGAAGGTGACGAGGTCGGCGCCCGCGGCGAGCGCTCTCCCGCGCGGTCGGCTCGTCCTCGAGCGGCGACGAGCGCGCCCGAGCCGAGGTCGTCGACGCAGCGGCAGCTCGTGCCGGCGCGCGACCGCGGCGAGCTCGCGCGAGCCGCGGCCGCTCGGTGAAGCCGACGACGCGGAAGTTCGACTGGTGCACGGCGAGCAGCGCCGCCGTCTGCGGGCCGATCGCGCGCTCGTAGTCGGCGGCGCGCGTGCGGTTCGTCGTTCCGACCTCGACGAGGCGCGCGCCCGAGCGCTCGAGCACGTCGGGGATGCGGAAGCCGTCGCCGATCTCGATCAGCTCGCCGCGCGAGACGACCACCTCGCGGCCCTCGGCGAGCGCGGCGAGCGCGAGCAGCAGCGCGCCGGCGTTGTTGTTGACGACGAGCGCGGCCTCGGCGCCGGTGAGTCGGCGGAGGATGCCGGCCAGGTGGTCCTGACGCGAGCCGCGCGTTCCCGCCTCGAGCTCGAGCTCGAGGTTCGAGTAGCCGCGCCCGACCTCGACGACCCGCGTCGAGCGCGGCCTCGGCGAGCGGGGCGCGGCCGAGGTTCGTGTGCACGATCACGCCGGTCGCGTTGAGCGCGCGGCGCAGGCGCGGGCGTTCGTGCGGCCTCGAGCGCGGCAAGCGCGCGCTCGACGAGATCGCCCGGCTCTGCGCCGGCACGGATCTCCTCGCGCGCGCGAGAGAGCGCTTCGCGGGCGGCGGCGAGCGCGGGTCGCGCGGCGCTGCGGCCAGGCGCTCGTCCCGCAGCAGCTCGTCTACCGAGGGCAGGTCGCGAAGCCTCATGGCGCCAAGTGTACGGCGCTACACTTTGCTCGGCCGATGCGTCTCCGGCCCGTCCTTTTCGCTCTGTTCTTCCTGGCTGCAGCAGCCGGGCTCGCGGCGGGCGTCTACGCGCTTCGTGGGCACTTGTACGCGCACGAGGCGCTGCCGGGCGTGCGGGTGCTTGGCGCCGACGTCTCGGGCAGCGGGCGGCGGAGGCCGCGGCCCGGATCGAGCGGGCGGCGGCGCCACGGCTTGCCGCTCCGGTGACCGTCGTCGCGGAGGGCCGCCGGCTGAGCCTCGTTCCCCGCGAGCGTGCTCCGTGTCGACTCGGCGGCGACGGCCCCGCGGCCCTGCACGCGGGACGGAGCTCCGTGGTCTCGCGCTCGCTCGCGCTCCTCTCGCCGCTGCCCGCGAACCGTGACGTTGCGCCGGTGCTGGTGCTGCGACGCAAGGCCGCGGGCGCGCTCTTCGCGAAGCTCGACGGCTACGGTCGCCCCTCGGCGTCCGCGACCGTGACGCTCGACGGGCTCCAGCCGGTCGTCCATCCCGCCCGGGCGGGCACGCGCGTCGACCAGCGCGCGTTCCTCGACGCGCTCGACCGCCACGTCGCGACCGGGCGCAGCACGATCGCCGTCCGCTACCGCCGGGCCGACCCGGCCGTCTCGACCGAAGCCGCGACCGCCGCGGCGGCCCGTGCGCGCTCCGTCCTCTCGGGCCCGGTCCAGCTCCGCTACGCGGGTACCTCGCTCGGCTCGCTCGGTCCCGACCGGCTCGCGCGGATGCTCCGCTTCGAGCCGCAGGGCACGGCGCTCGACGCCACCTTCGCTCCCGCCGCCGTTGCCGACGTTGTGAAGCCGCTCGTCGGTCCCTGGCGCCGCCGGGCCGTGAACGCGCGCCTGGCCCCCGACGGCATGCGCGTGCGGCTCGTTCCCGCCGTCCGGGCAACGACCTCGATCCCGCGGCGACGGCCTCGGCGCTGGCGGCGGCGACCTACGGCGCCACCGGCCGGATCGCCGACGTCACGCTCGCCCCGGTGCAGCCGAAGGTGACGACGCAGTCGCTCGCAAGCTCGGGATCACCCGGCAGCTCGTCTCGTTCACGACCGACATGGGCGCCTCGTCGTCCAACCGGATCCACAACGTCCATCTGATGGCGGACTTCATCGACGGCACGATCGTGAAGCCCGGCCAGGAGTTCTCGTTCAACAAGGTCGTCGGGCCGCGAACCTCCGCGCGCGGCTTCCTCGAGGGCCAGGAGATCATCGGCAGCCTCGTCCTGCCGTCGATCGGCGGCGGCGTCTGCCAGACCGCGACGACGCTCTTCAACGACGCCTTCGAGACGGTCTGCCGATCCTCGAGCGGACGAACCACAACCTCTACCTGAGCCACTACCCGCTCGGACGGGACGCGACGGTCCGTGGGGCGGCCCTGACCTCGTCTTCCGCAACGACCTGAAGCACGGGATCCTGATCACGACGTCCTACACCGACCAGACGCTCACGTTCACCTTCTGGGGAACGCCGCAGGGCCGCCGCGTTGTCGCCGAGACCGGTTCCAAGGTGGACTTCAAGGCGCCGACGATGAACTACGCGATCGACCCATCGGCGCCGGCCGGCTCGGTGAAGGTCGTCTCGGGCTCGGGCGCCGAGGGCTTCTCGGTCACCGTCGGGCGCACGGTCTACCAGGGCGGGAAGGTGCTGCGCCGTGACTCGTTCCACTCGACGTACATCCCCGACGGCGCAACGACGGTGTACGGCCCGGGAGGCCACCCGCCGGGCCCGTACTTCGTGCTCCCGAAGGTCTAAGAATCCGTTCTAGGCCGCCAGTTCGTGCCCGCAGCGGCGCTCGTAGCAGGCGAGCACGGTCTCGACCGCCGCCTCCGGGTCGCTCGTGACCGAGAGCAAGGTCAGGTCAGTCGCCGAGACCATCCCGTGCGCGAGCAGCTCCTCCTGTGTCCAGCGGAGCAGCTCCTGCGAGTAGTGCCCGTCGAAGAGGACGATCGGGAAGTGCACGATCGTCCCGGTCTGGATCAGCGTCAGCGACTCGAACAGCTCGTCCAGGGTGCCGAAGCCGCCGGGGAAGATCACGAAGCCCGCCGCCGCCTTCACGAACATCGTCTTGCGCGCGTAGAAGTGCTTGAAGCCGAGCGAGATGTCGAGATAGGGATTCGTGCCCTGCTCGTGCGGCAACTCGATGTTGAAGCCGACCGAGAGGCCGCCGCCCTCCTTGCAGCCGCGGTTGCCCGCCTCCATCACCCCGGGGCCGCCGCCGGTGACGACCGCGAAGCCCTTCTCCGCGAACAGGCGCCCCGTCGCCCGCGCGCCGTCGTAGGCGACGCTACCCTCCTTCGCCCGCGCGGAGCCGAAGAACGTCACCGCGGGCCGGTCGATCCGCTCGACGGCCTCGAACCGCGCAGGAACTCGTCCCTGATCGCGTCGAGGTGGTGCTCCTCGACGCTCAGTGCGGCACCGGGTTGCGGCCATTCCGAGCACGAGCGCGGCGGCGAGGCCGAGGTAGACGACCGCGACGGCGAATCGCTGGGCCGGCTTTACCTGGTAGTACGCCTGCATCGCCGCGTCGTGGCGGCTGCGCCAGCGCCGCGAGACCTCGAGCGCGCCGAGGAACAGGATCAGGACGAGGAACGGGTTCGGCCGGTAGAAGGCGAGCGCCACGAGCGCCGCGAGCCCGAGCGCCCAGACGAGCGGGTGCAGCGCCGCCACGGCGCGGCCGCCGTCGAGCGGGACGACGGGATCAGGTTGAAGAGGTTGATGAAGAAGCCGGCGAACGCGAGCGCGCGCCAGAAGTTCGAGTCGGTGTACGTGCCGATCCCCCAGCACGCTGCGGCGGCGAGCGAGCCGACGAGCGGCCCGGCGAGCGCGACCTGCGCCTCGCGCCAGGCGTTGTGCGGCATCTCCTTCATCGTGATCATCGCGCCGAGGAACGGGATGAAGAGCGGCGCGGTGACCGGGAGCCCCTGACGGCGCGCCTCGAGCACGTGCCCCATCTCGTGGCAGAAGATCAGCGCCACGAAGCCGACGCCGAACTGCCAGCCCCAGAGCAGCGTGTAGCCGCCGATCGAGACGAGCATCGAGAGCGCGACGACGACGAAGTTGAGCTTGAAGAAGATCGCGCCGAACTTGAGCAGGAAGGCGCCGACGGCGATGAACGGCGCCCAGATCTTCCGCCCGATGTTGCGCCAGTTCGTGCCGCTTCCGGGGTGGATCGGCTCGTAGTCGCGGTGCGGCTCGCCGACCCGCGCGAGAAACGCGTGCTGCTCCTCCGGGCTCAGCTCCTTGAAGGGGCGCCAGGTCTCCTGTCAGTCATCTCCGTCTAGTTGTAGCGGCTGCGGTGGCCTTTGCGAGGTTATGACCCTGTTCCGATCCACTCCTCGCCGCCCTCGTAGACCTCTTTCTTCCACAGCGGCACGCGCTCCTTGAGCGCATCGATCGCCTCGGCGCAGGCCGCGAGCGCGTCCGCGCGGTGCGCGGCGGAACTGCGATCACGACGCTCTGTTCGCCGATCGCGACGCGGCCGATGCGATGGTGGATCGCGATCTCGATCAGGTCGTGGCGGCCGTGCAGCTCGTCGGCGATCTCGGCCATGACCTGCTCGGCCATGCCCGCGTAGGCCTCGTACTCGAGGTGGTGGACGGTGCGGCCGCGCGAGGCGATCCGCGTCGTACCGACGAACGTCGCGATCGCTCCCGCTTCCTCGCTCTCGACCTCGGCCACACAGGCGGCGAGGTCGAGCGGCTCCTCGAAGAGCGGGAAGTCGCCGCCCGAGACGGGCGGGATCACTGCGACCTCGTCGCCGTCGGCGAGCGCGAGGCCGGGCTCCGCGTAGGCCTTGTTGACCGCGTAGAGGAGCCCCGGCGGCTCCTCGCCGAGTCCGAGGGCGGCCCAGACGTCGCTCACCTGCGCGATCCCGTCGTCTGGCGCGTCGACCAGCCCGCGCGCTCCCGCAGGCCGGCGAACAGCTTCACGGTCACCGTCACGCCGCGAAGCTTAGAGGCGAGATATTTGTGCGGTGAGCGATCCAGCCGACCTGACCGTCGCCGAGGCGGCGGCCCTCCTCGCGCGGGCGTAGGCTCGGCTCGGTCGAGCTGGCCGAGGCCTGTCTCGCGCGGATCCGCGAGCGCGACGGGACGCACAGCTTCGAGGGCGACCCGGGCTCGATCAACGCGTGGATCCGCGTCTACGAGGACGACGCGCTCGCGGCCGCGGCCCGCGCGGACGAGCGGCTCGCCGCGCGGCGACGCGCCGGCGCTGTGCGGGATCCCGATCGGGCTCAAGGACATCTACGCCGTCGCCGGGAAGCCGCTGACCGCGTCGAGCCGGCTCCTCGACGAGGTGCCGGAGCGCTCGTGCGACGCCTGGGCGCGGCTCGAGGCCGAGGGGATGGTGCTGCTCGGCCACCTGCACACGCACGAGTTCGCGGCCGGCGGGCACGACCGACCAGGTCGGGCAACCCGTGGGCGCTCGACCGCTCGGCGGGCGGCTCGAGCGGCGGCTCGGCGAGCGGCGCTCGCCGCCCGGATGACGCCTGCCGCGACGGGCACCGACACGGCCGGCTCGCTGCGCATCCCCTCGGCGTTCTGCGGCACCTCGACGATCAAGCCGACGCGCGGGCTCGTCTCGATGCGCGGGATCGTGCCGCTCGCGGACGAGCCTCGACCACGCGGGCCCGATGGCGCGGACGCGTCGAGGACTGCGCGCTGCTCCTCGCCGGGATGGCCGGAGTGGGCGGGCCGGTCGAGCGCGCGCGCCGCTCGCCGGCGCTCCGGCTCGGGTCTCGCTCGCGGATCGGCGAGCTCGACGCCGACGTCGGCCGCAGGCTTCGAGGCGGCGCTCGACGCGCTGCCGCGGCCTCGGCGTCGGAGCTCGTCGACGCGCCGCCCGCGCCGGACGACGCTCGACGGCTGGGCGAGCTCGTGCTCCTGAGCGACATGCTCGGCTACCACCGCCGCTTCGACGGCCGGCGCGAGCTCTACCGCCCGTCGATCCGCCAGTTCGTCGAGCACGCCGAGAGCGCTCGGGCCGGTCGACTACGACGGACTGCCAGGCGCAGCGTCGCCGCGGACGCCGAGCACTGGGCGCGACTGGTTCGCCGCGCGAGCGGGTCGTCCGCGCTGCTCGAGCCGACCGTCCCGATCGTCGCGCGGCCGCGCGGCTCGGGCTACGACGAGGCCGGTCAGCGACGTCGCCGATGATCTCGCTCACGCACTACTGGGACTGGACGGGCCAGCCGGCCGTCGCGCTGCCGTGCGGGCGTCGGCGGCCGACAGCGGCCTGCCGGTCGAGCGTCTCGCTGATCGGCCCGGCCGGCTCGGACTGGGAGCTGCTCGCGCTCGGAGTCGCGCTCCAGGCCGAGCTCGGCGTCCCGGTCGAGGATCCGGCCATCGAGTTCAAGCCCGTCTACACCGCTGCGGACGCGCCCGCGCCGAGCTCGAGCTGCCCGGCGAGTTCCCGTTCACGCGCGGGCCGTATCCGGACATGTACCGCGGCCGGCCGTGGACGATCCGCCAGTACGCGGGCTTCGCCTCGGCCGAGGAGACGAACGAGCGCTTCCGCTACCTGCTCGACGCGCGGCCAGACCGGGCCTCTCGATCGCCTTCGACCTGCCGACGCAGCTCGGCTACGACTCCGACGACCCGCGCGCGGCCGGCGAGGTGGGGCGCACCGGCGTCGCGATCGACTCGCTCGCCGACATGGAGACGCTCCTCGCCGGCATCCCGCTCGCCGAGGTCTCGACCTCGATGACGATCAACGCGCCGGCCGCGCTCCTGCTGCTGCTCTACGAGCTCGTCGCCGAGGAGCAGGGCGTCGCCGGCGACGGCGCTGCGCGGCACCGTCCAGAACGACATCCTCAAGGAGTACATCGCGCGCGGGAACTACATCTTCCCGCCGCGGCCCTCGATGCGGCTGACGACCGACCTGTTCGCCTACTGCGCCGAGCGGATCCCGCACTGGAACACGATCTCGATCTCCGGGCTACCACATCCGCGAGGCCGGCTCGACGGCGGTCCAGGAGCTCGCGTTCACGCTCGCGAACGGGATCGCCTACTGCGCGGCCGCCGTCGACGCGGGGCTCTCGC
>CAWIUX010000009.1:0-2441983 GCA_963839425.1 uncultured Actinomycetes bacterium | reverse complement strand
GCGACCTGCTCGAAGAGGTCGAGCGAGACCTCGTCGACGTTCAGGTCGAGGTAGTGGGCGCCGGCCGCGATCTGGCTCGCACCATCGCCTCCAGGTAGGCGAGCGCCGTCGAGGCGTCCGGCTCGTCCCCGCTCATCGCCGTCCAGATGGCGAGCCGGACGTGCTTGATCCGCCCCTCCTGGTAGTCGCGCTCGCGCGCTCGGCCTCGGAGACTGGCAGGCTGCGCTTGACGCCTGCGTTGTCGACGAAGGAGTTCGCCTCGCGGCCGTCCTCGTCAGGCTCCACGTTCGGGCTCGAGCGGCGCACGACGCGCGTCGCGTGGATGTTCTCGCCGATGACGACGCACCGCGCTCGGTATCCGTCATGACTCCTTCCAGTCGTCTTCTCCATCTTGGTACTCGATTCTGGCGCGTCCCTCTGTAGACGCCGTACTCCTTGGTGAAGTCGACCATCGCGTGGACCGTCTCGGGCTTGCCCTCGTCCATCGCCGTTCCGAAGCCCATCACGTAGCCGCCGCCCGGAGCGACCGTGTCGATCAGCTCCTTGCAGTACGCCCTCACTTCGTCGGCCGTCCCCGTCAGGATCAGGCTCGCCGGCACGTTCCCGCCGATGCAGACGCTTGCCGCCGAGCACCTCCTTCGCACGCGCCATGTCCGTGTGGTCGAACTGGCAGAAGGTCGTCCCCGCCGGGAGCTCCGCCAGGTACTCGAGCCGCGAGTTGTAGCCGCCCTCGCAGAAGAGGTAGGGAACGCACCCTTCCTCGACCAGCCCGAGGACGACCGCCTTCAGCGACGGCCAGTAGAACGTGCCCGAACTGCTCGTCGGACATGAACCCGTCGGCGCCCTTGTGCAGCGGCATGAAGACGATCGGGTTCTCCTGGCTGGTGCGCCCCGCTGACGTCCCTGCTTGATCGCCAGCGGCGTCAGGCGCTCGACCGCCTCCAGCACCAGCTCGGGCCGGCGTGCATGTCGACCATCGTCGAGCGCGTCCTCTCAGCGTGTCGGCGAGGATGTCGAACGGCGCCTTGGACATTCCGCCGGCGGCGCTGACGAAGCCCTTGCCCTTCGCCTCGCCTCGAACGCCCCGACCTGCTGGATGCACGCGAGCGCCTCACGCCCCGCCTCCATCAGCGCCCGCAGCGCCGCCTGCACGTCAGGGACGCCGAACGGGATCATCTGGCCCGTGACGAGCACGACCTCCCACAGGTCCGTGAACGGCGAGATCCGGAGCAGCGGCTCCAGGGCGCCGAACAGCGCGCGGCATGTACATCCGCAGCCAGAAGTCCGTCGGGTCGTCGATCAGCGCCTGGTACTCCTCGGTCGAGCATGTACTCGCCCTCGATGTACTGGTAGCCCGACTCCTCCGAGACGCCGTGGCCGGGCCAGGCCTCCTGCTTGCAGTCGAGGATCTCCAGCACCTTTCCCGAGCCGATGATCGGCGGTGTGAAGTAGTAGTCGGGCCGGTACTCGGCGAGGAACCGCCGAAGGTCGACGTCAGGACCTCCGTGTCGTACATCATCGTCGTGCGGCGACACGCCGTAGAGGTTCGCCGGCATGAACGTCGCGTTCAGCGATGATCGGCACCCGGTCGGGCTCCTTCGTCACCGCGACCACGTCGCGAAACCGATTCACGCCGGCCCGGTAGGTCGCCTCGGCCTCCGGGCTCTCGAACGGAACGCCCTCCGCCGCGAGCCAGTCTGCGAACCGTGCCTCTCGCCGCTCGTCGGCCGACATCTCTGCCCAGTTCTCGCGTCATCGTCCTACTGCTCCAATCCAGCCCTTCGCCAGGTCGACAGCCGCCATCGCGTCCTTGCCGAACGCGTCGGCGCCGGTGAAGCTCCTCACCTGCTCGTCGATCGGCCCGCCTCCGATCATGATCTTCACGCGGTCCCGGAGCCCTGCTTCGTCGATCGCCTCGATCGTGTCCTTCATCGACTGGAAGGCCAGCGTCAGGAACCCGCTCAACCCGACGACCGAGCTTCCGCTCTCCTGGATCGTGTCCACGAACCGCTGCACCGGGACGTCCACGCCGAGGTCGAGCACCTCGAAGCCGTTGACGTCGAGCATGAAGACGACGATGTCCTTGCCGATGTCGTGGATGTCGCCGGCAACGGTGCCGATGATCACCGTGCCGAGCCGGGCCATCTCGGTCCCGGCGGACATCTTCGGCTTCACGAGAGCGGAGATCTCCTTGAGGATCTCGCCGGCGTAGACCAGCTCCGGGATGAAGTACTCCGAGGCCGAGAAGCGCTGGCCGACGATCTCCATGGCCCGCTTGGCGTCGTCGAAGATGCTCAGCGGGTCGGCGCCCGCCTCGAGCCGCTCCCGGACGATCGCCAGCGCCTCGTCCTCCCTCAGGTCGGCCAGAGCGTCGACAAGATCGTCGCTCCATCAGCCTTTCGCCTCCTTGTTCGTAGCCTCTGCTCGCCAGTTTCGCACGGCGCAGGCCGCAGCCTTCCAGAGAACCAGAGCGAGTTCCATCCGGGATGCGCCCACCCGTCGGTGCGGAAAACCCGCATCCGGACACGACGCGGCGGCGGGCCGGACGCGCGTCGCGACAATCAGAGAACCATGGAGACCGATCCGGAAACTCCCGATGTGCGCCCGGTGCTGCCGCCTACTGTCCGCCCACGCCCGTGCCTGCTGAGGAGCACAAGACGAACGGCTACCAGGTCGACTTCCAGCCGCTTGGCCGCCGGGGTGCCTGCGCCCCGGAGCAGTCCTTCCTGGGGCTCGCCCACGACCTGGGCGTCGACCTGATCAGCATCTGCGGTGGGCACGGCCACTGCGGCCGCTGCAAGGTCCAGGTCGTCTCGGGGGCGACGACCGAGCTGACCGCGCTCGAGCGAGAGCACCTCAGTGCCCACGAGATCGGCGACGGCTACCGGCTGGCGTGCATGGCCCATCCGCGCAGCGACTGCACGCTCGGAGTGCCCCGGGAGTCGATCAGCATCCCGATGCGCAGCCAGGTCGAGAGCCTGGAGACGGGCATCTTGGTTCAGCCGCTCGTGCAGACCGTCGAGCTCGCGCTCCGGCGCCGTCCCTCGAGCACCCGCTCGCAGACGGTGAAGCAGTGCTCGCAAGCGTGCGGGAGGCGGGCCTGGCCGTGGACAGGCTCGACGTCGAGGTCCTGCGCCGCCTGTCGCCGCAGCTCCGCGCCTGGGAGTGGCGCTGCGCGGCGCACGTGCGCGGCCCGGAGGTGGTCGACGTCGCGGCGCCCGGGTCGAAGCCGGTCGGTCTCGCCGTCGACCTCGGCACCACCGGCGTCGCCGGCTACCTCGTCGAGCTCGAGGAGGGCCGAGTCCTCGCCACCAGAGGCACGATGAACCCGCAGATCCCGTTCGGCGAGGACGTCGTCAGCCGCATCGTCTACGCCAGGCAGTCGCCCGAGTCGCGGCGGAGGCTGCAGGAGGTCGCGGTCGCGGGCCTCAACCGGCTCGCGGAGGAGCTCTGCGCCGAGGCCGGCCTGACCCCGGCGGACGTCGTCGAGGCCGTCGTCGTCGGCAACACGGCGATGCACCACCTGCTGCTCGGCCTTCCCACGGAGCAGCTCGCTCTGGCCCCGTTCGTGCCCGCGGTCAGCGACGAGCTCACCCTCAAGGCACGGGACATCGGCCTCGAGCTCGCCCGCGGCTCCTACCTCTACCTGCCGCCGAACATCGCCGCCTTCGTCGGCGCCGACCACGTCGCCATGCTGCTCGCGACCGCCGACGAATGGCGCGGCAGGAACGCGATCGCGCTCGACATCGGCACGAACACCGAGATCTCGCTCGTGACGACCGACGGGAGCATGCGCTCGCTCTCGTGCCCGTCCGGGCCGGCCTTCGAGGGCTACCACGTGAAGCACGGGACGCGCGCGACGGTGGGAGCGATCGAGCGGATCCAGATCACGGCGGACGCCGTCCGCCTCCAGACGATCGGTGCGGCTCCACCCATCGGCATCTGCGGCTCCGGCATCGTCGACGCCCTCGGCCAGCTTCATCTCGCCGGCGTGCTGAGCCCGAACGGGCGGATCCAGCTCGGCTCCCACCCCGGCGTCCGCGAGGAGGGCGGTCAGCGCGAGTTCGTCCTGGCCGGCGAGGATGCAACGGACGGGCGCGGCGCGATCTCGGTCACGCAGGACGACCTGCGGGAGATCCTCCTCGCCAAGGCTGCCATCCAGAGCGGCATCGACGTGCTGCTCGCGAGCAGCGGCCTGGCGTCCGACGACATAGAGTTGATCGTCGTCGCAGGCGCGTTCGGGAGCTACATCGACCTCGAGAACGCGATCGCGATCGGGATGTTCCCGCCGCTCCCGCTCGAGCGCTTCAAGCAGGTGGGCAACGCCGCCGGCATGGGCGCGAAGCTCGCGCTGATCTCGTCCGCCGTCCGCGCGCAGGCCCGCGAGCTCTGCCGCCGCGTCGACTACATCGAGCTCGCGCGCTATCCGAACTTCTCG
This sequence comes from uncultured Actinomycetes bacterium, assembly GCA_963839425.1. Lineage (GTDB taxonomy): Bacteria > Actinomycetota > Thermoleophilia > Gaiellales > Gaiellaceae > CAYGLV01. The sequence continues at coordinate 2,437,545 of CAWIUX010000009.1, read as the reverse complement.
CGCCTCTACGCCCGGAGCTGCCTGCTCGTGCCAGGCAGTGGAGCGCCGGAGAGATCGGTGCCACGCGCATGACGATCGCTCGCCCGGCGGATCGTCCGGCGACGGCGCGCATGAGCGAGCTGACCGTCACGAGCGACTTCCAGCTGGCCTTCGACGAGGATGCCTTCCTGAAGCTCCACGGGCCGGGGCTCGAGCGCCCGGTGCTCCGGTCGAGGCTGGCCCGCCTGCTCGACGAGGCCGGGGCGCTCGCCGCGCCCGCCGCCTGCTACCGGGCGTACGCCGATCGAGCGTCTCCTGCACGAGCGGCTGCAGCTCGCAGGGGGTACCCGCATCGGCTCCGGGCCGGTCGCGTCCGTGGTGGCCGGAGCCGAAGAGCTCTACGTCGCGCTCTGCACGATCGGCCCGGCGCTCGACGAGCGCGTCCGCGAGTACCAGGCGAGCGGGGCGGTACTTCGAGATGCTGCTGCTCGACGAGATCGGCTCGTGGGCGGTCGACCAGGTGCGCCAGCAGCTCTACGAGCGCATCCAGGCGCAGCTGGCGGGACACGGCTGGCGCACCAGCAGCCCGCTCTCTCCGGGCGAGTCGACCTGGCCGATGCGGGAGCAGCGCATCATCTTCAAGCTCCTGGACGCCACGCAGGTCGGAATCGAGCTCGGGCCGGCGGACCTGATGTCGCCGCTCAAGTCCCTCTCGCTCATCTTCGGCGCGGGCAGCCGGGAGATGGGCTCCGAGGGGCTGACGAACTGCGACTTCTGCTCGATCCAGGACCGCTGCCGGTACGCCGCGACTCGCTGAGCCGCGCGCCTCGCTGAGCCGGCCGAGATAGCCGCTCTGGTCGGTCTCCAGATGCTCGGCGAGCCTGGTCGCGAGCGCCATGATGGTCAGCGACGGGTTCACCGAGAGCGTGCGTGGAACGAGCGACGCGTCGCCGACGAAGAGACGCTTCATGTCGTGCGACTCGCCGTTCCGGTCGACGGCCGACCGCGCCGGATCGTCTCCCATCCTGCAGCCGCCCTGGACGTGCGTCGAGGTGAGACCGGTCCAGCAGACCTTCGTCGCACCGGCGGCCTCGAGCACGTCCCGGCTGAAGCGGAAGGCCGCGTCGATCCGCTCGAGCTCGTTCGGCTGGAAGTCGACCTCGAACCGCTCGCGGCCGTCGTCGTCGACGATGACGGCGGCGTTGTTCTCGTCGTTCACCATGGCGAGCACGCCGGACCAGTGCCGGAACGCGCGCACCGCCTCGACGAGCCGGGGCCCCCAAGTGGCCCCTCCTCGTCGCAGAGCGTCGTCGCGAACGAGATCGGATCCTGGATCGTCGTCGCTTCGATCACGAAGCCCCCGTCCTCGTCGAGCTGGTGATCCATGCAGTGCGCCGTGATCGGGTAGACGATGTGCGCGTCCTGCGGCTCGTCGAAGAGGCCGTAGACGAGGCGAGCGGGTGCAGACCGAGGTGCCGCCCGATCGAAGCCCGTCTGAGGCCCGAGCGGATCAAGAGCTGCGGCGTGTTGAGCGCCCCGGCTGGCTACGACCACCACCTTCGCCCGCACGGTCCGACGCCCGCCCGCGTCGTCGACGTACTCGACGCCGGTCGCCTCCGGCCCATCGGCGGAGTCCTCGATCAGCACCCGCTCGACGGTCGCCTCCGCTCGCAGCTCGAGCAGGCCGCGCGCCAGCGCAGTGTGGATGTACGTGTTCATCGTCGACTTGCCGCCGTTCGTGGGGCACCCTTGCAGGCAGGACCCGTAGCTCATGCAGTCGGCATCGGTGTACGAGCGAACCGGCTCCAGCTCGGCCCCGAGTGCGCGGAAGCCTTCCTCCATGGTGAAGACGCTCTTCGTCCAGTCGCGTCGCTCGCGCACTCCGAGCAGCTCCTCCACCCGGTCGTAGTACGGGTCGAGATCCGCGGCCGCAAAGGGCTCGTTCCGATCGTTGGTGAGGCCCGTCGCGGGATGCCACTTGGCGACGTCGCGCTCGTGTGCGCGCAGCGCGACCTTCGTGTTGATCGTCGTCGTGCCGCCGACGCAGCGGCCGGCGAGGAACGCGAGCACGTCGCCGTCCGCCAGCGGGGCGACCCGCAACGGCCAGAACAGGTCGTGCGTGCGCCTTCGCTTCCCAGCGGGTGAAGTCGTCGGCGGTCCGGTGCGGCCCGGCCTCGAGCAGCAGCACGTCGCGGCCGCACTGTGCGAGCTCGCCCGCGACGACGCCGCCCCCGGCGCCCGATCCGACGACGACGACGTCGAACTCGTCCCTCATGCGATCACCGGGTACGACCAGTCCTTTAACCCTCCCTGGATCACCGGTGGGTGAGCACGAGGCGGCCGCTCACGTGGCCGTCGCGTAGCTGCTGCATGCTGTCGTTGACGGACGCGATCGGGACCGGCCGGGCGGGAATCGGCTTGATCCGCCCCTGCCGCACGAATCCGATCAGCTCCTCGAGCTCGGTCAGGGTGCCGGTGAACGAGCCGCGGAACTGCAGCTGCTGCACCGCCAGTGCGGGCAGGGGGAAGCGCAGCTCCCCGCCGAAGAGGCCGACCGTCACGGAGACGCCTCCTCCCTTCAGCAGCCCGGCGGCCTGGGACACGCTCTCGGTCGAGCCGACGAAGTCGACGACGCCCGCGAGATGACCGACCTCCGACACGATCGCACCGGCGACGTCGTCGACTCTCCCGTTGAAGACCTTGTCGGCGCCGTAGTCGTCGCTCGCCGTCTTCAGCTTCTCGTCGTCGATGTCGATCGCGACCACCTTCTCGAACCCGGTGCCCTTGGCGATCGCCAGCGCACTCAGGCCCACGCCGCCGAGGCCGATGATGGCGATCCACTGGTCCTGGATCGGCCCGAGCTTCTTGAGCGCGGAGTAGCCCGTCAATCCGGAGCAGGCGTACGAGCCGGCGAGAACCGGATCGATCCCATCGGCGTCGACCAGGAACTTGGCCGCCGGGACGACGATCTTCTCGGCGTATCCGCCCGGTCTCTGGACGCCGATCTGCTGGGGCGCCGGGCACATGTTGTCGCGGCCGGACGTGCAGAACTCGCACTCCCCGCAGCCGATCCAGGGATAGACGATCACGGGCCTGTCTCGATCGCTGGCGCCTAGCCCCGACTCCGGCCCGAAATCCTCGATGCGGCCGTAGACCTCGTGCCCGAGCGCGGCCGGCAGGCTGAAGCCTATGTTCACGATGTCGAGGCGATGACCCCCGCCCAGGTCGAAGAAGCCGTCCTGGAAATGGAGATCCGAGTGACACAGCCCGCTGGAGAGCACCCGGACCAGGACCTCCTTGCCGGTCGGCTTGGGATCGTCCACCTCCCGCTCGGACAGCTTTGCGCCGAACTCCTTGAGCAGATAAGCCTTCATCGCTGCCTTCCTCCTCTTCCTCTTAGGGGCATGTCGGAATCACGCTCCGTAGCCGAGCACGAACTTGGCGTCCTCGCTCATCCGGTCCGGCGACCACGGCGGGCTGAAGACCAGCTCCGGGTCGACGCGCTCGATGCCGTCGACCCCCAGAGCCGCCGTCGCGATGTCGTGCTCGATCTGCGGCGCGACCGGGCAACCCATCGCCGTGAGCGTGTAGGTGACCCGCGCTCGGGTGCCGACGACGTCGACCTCGTAGACGAGGCCGAGCGAGACGATGTCGAGCCCCAGCTCCGGGTCCTCGACGGCCGAGAGCGCCACCCGGACCGCCTCGGCCCGCTCGAGCTCCAGCTGGCGGGCGGACGTCACCGGCGAGCTCTCGACCCTGCAGGGAGCCGCTGGTCCGGCTCTCCCGGTGAGCTCGCAGCCAGGATCGTCGCCTGCGAGCGGTCGAACTGCTCACGCAGGACGTTGCGCTGGAGCTTGCCGGTGGCGGTTCGCGGCAGCTCGTCCAGCCAGCGCACCTCGCGCGGCTGTTTCAGCTTCGGCAGCGCCTCGATCCCGGCCAGGAGCCGAGCGGACGCCGCCTGCTCGTCCCCGGGCGCCGGGACGGCGAAGACGGCGATCGAGACGAGCCCGTTGGCGTTGCGGATGGCGAGGGCCGCGAGCTCCTTCACCGACTCGCCGCAGGCCAGGGCGAGCGCCCGCTCGACGTCGAACGTGCTGACCCACTGGCCCGAGATCTTCACGAGGTCGTCGTCGCGGCCGCAGAACTCCCAGCGACCGCCGGCGCGCTGCCGGAAGAGGTCGCCCGGCGAGAACCAGCCGTCCGAGAACGCTTCGCGCTCGGCATCGGGGCGCTGCCAGTAGCCGAGCGCGACCGAGTCGTGACGCAGCCAGAGGCGGTGGGGCGTGTCGGGGTCGGGCGCGGGTTCCGGCAGGCGAAGCTCGACGCGCGGCGAGGGCGTCAGCAGCCCGCTCCCGTCGGCGCAGTACAGCATCAGGACGAGCGTCTCGCTCGCGCCGTAGGCGTTCACGGGCATCGTCCCCGCCGCTTCCCGCCACGCGTTGGCGACCGTCGACGGCAGCGCCTCGCCTGCCGAGACGAAGTGCTCTACGCCGCCGAGCTGCGGCGCGACGCCGGCCTGCAGCATCTTCAGGTAAAGCGTGGGCACGGTGAAGAGGACGGTCGGCGAGAGCCGCGCGACGACCGCCGCGACGCGCTCCGCGGTCGGCCACTCGTGGTCGAGCACGACCGTCGCGCCGAGCCCGAGTCCCCCGCAGAGGCCGTTGCCGAGCGCGTACGCGAAGAACAGCTTCGAGGTCGCGTAGATCCTCGCCTCCGGACCGACCCCCAGCACGTCCGCCGCGAACTCGGCCGCACCCCGGACCATCTGCTGCGCGTGGACCACGGCCTTCGGCTTGCCGGTCGTCCCCGACGTGTAGACCCAGAGCGCCGGGTCCGTGGCACTGAGCTCGACGGCCGGCACCGGCCTGGTCCGCTCGACCCGGTCTGAGAACTCCTCGCTCGTGAGGAGCGCAGGCTGCGGCGAGATCCGCTCCAGGATCCGTTCGAGCCGGGGGACCGACTCCGGGCTGCACCAGACGAAGCGCGCTCCGCTCTCGGCGAGGATGAGGGAGAGTTCGCGCTCGAACAGCCGCGAGTTGAGGCCGACGGCGATCCCGCCCGCCCAGATCGCTCCCAGGTAGGCGATCACCCAGTCGATCGAGTCCGGCGCGAAGACGAGCACGCGTTCCCCCGGCTCGAGCCCGAGCGCGCGCCAGCTGGCCCCTGCGCGGCCGACCGCCTCACGGAGCTCGCCGTACGTGATCCGCGCGTCCCAGGACTCGATCGCGACCTTGCCGTCCGCGCCCGAGGCGAGCAGGTACTCGGCAGCGTTCATCGAGCCGGAAGGCGGGTGATCGCGTCGCTCCGACCCGGACGGGCCGGTCTCGCGCCGGGCAAGCGCACGCCGCATCATGCGCGCGTCGCCGATCCGTGAACATGATCAAGATTGTGCGACGGCAGGAGCTCGGCCGGCGTCTTCGTGCGCGGCGGGCCCGCCGACTGTCTCGCGCCGAGCAGCTGCAGGGCCGCGCGCTTGCAGACGTCCCGGTAGCGGGCGTGCTCGCGCCGCCAGTCGTCTTCCTGCAGCCACTGGAGGAACAGCCCGTCCACGAGTGCGCGCAGCGCCATCGCAGCCTCGTCCACGTCGTCGACCGCGAACGCCCCCTGCGCGGTGCCCGAGCGGATCACGTCGGCGTTGAGGGAGTTGACGATCCCGTCGAACGTCGCGCTCAGCTCCATGTACGTGCGCACGCGGGCGGCGTACCCGACGAGGTCGAGGTAGGCGACGTGGAAGCGGCGGTTCGCTTCCGGCTCGATGAAGATCGCGTCCACCATCGCGACGATCTTCTCCTCGGGAGTTCTCGCAGCCGCCATCGCCCGCCTGATCCGGTCCGCCGTCTCCGAGAGCACCCAGCGCATCGTGGCGAGGATGAGGTTCTCTTTCGTCTTGAAGTAGTAGGGGATCAGGCCCTTGCTCATGCCGGCTCGCCTGGGCGATCTCCCGCAGCGAGGCCCGGTGCGACGCCGCGCTCGCCGATCAGCCGGTAGGTGCTGCGGATGAGCTGCACCTGCCTCGCCGAATGCTGCTGCTCGAGGGGGGCCTGGCTCTCGTGCGGCGCTGCGATCGGGAACGTCTGCATATCCGGGGCCTCTAGCCTCTTCACGCGCCGAGCTCGTCGAGCGCTCGGCCGACGTAGACCTTCACCATCCGCTTTCGGTAGCGCGGGCGAGAGGTCGGTGTTGTCCATGGGCTTGGCCGAGGCCGCAGCCGCTTCGGCCGCTTCGGCGATCGCATCCCCGTCGAACGCGCGCCCGACGAGAAGGCGCTCGGCTGCCGGTGCGCGCACCGGCAGCGAGGCAACCGCGCCCAGCACGATCCGCGCGTCGGTGCAGGTGCCGCTCTCGTCGACGCGCACGGCCGCCGCCACGCCGAGCAGCGGGAAGTCGATGCTGCCCCGCCGCCGGAGCTTCAGGTAGGTCGCCCGCAGGCCGTCCGCCGGCGGCAGGACGAGCTCGGCGAGGATCTCGCCCGGGGCCTTGCTCAGGTGCGCGATGCCGTCGTCTCGGTACAGGTCGGCGAGCGGGCAGGAGGCGCTCTCCTTCCGCGCTGACGAGGCGCACGGAGCCCTCGAGCGCGAGCGCGACGGGTGCGAGGTCGGAGGTGGTGATCGCCCAGCAGCGGTCGCCGCCGGAGGCGAGACGGCAGACGTCGGCCCCTGCCTTCAGGCAGCAGCCGAGCGCGTCCCGCCAGCCGCAGGGCCGGTCGTAGTAGTCGCAGCGGGTGTCGAGGCAGAGGTTGCCGCCCAGGGTCGCCGCGTTCCGGATCTGCGGGCTCGCGATCAGTCCCGGCGGCTCGAGCGAGCGCCGCGTACGGGCCCTCGAGCGCCGGGTGCGCGGCGAGCTCGCACGAGCCGCGCTCCGGCGCCGATCGAGAGGCCGCCGTTCGCGCCGGATCCCGCGCAGCTCGTCGATCCCCTGGCAGCCCGACGAGCACGCGTCGGCACGATCTGCTGCCGCTTGAGCTTCGGCAAGAGATCGGTGCCGCCCGCGACGAGGGCCGCCTCCGTGCCGTGCTCGGCGAGCAGCGCGCACGCCTCGCCGAGCTCTCGCGGCCGGAGGTACGTGAATGGCGGCAGCCGCATCACGGCAGGGCCTCTCCCGGGGGCTCGACGCGGATCGGCTGCGGGGAAGTCGAACGCGGGCATCCCTTTCGGCCCGACGCGGCCGAGCTTCCCCTTCGCCGCGAGGTCGAGCGCCCTCAGCACCTTGTCGGGGGTGATCGGCACCTCGTCGATCCGCACGCCGACGGCGTCGTAGAGCGCGTTCGCCACCGCCGGGATCACCGGCAGGAGCGGCCCCTGCCCCGCCTCCTTGGCCCCGAACGGGCCTTCGGGGTCGATCGTCTCGATCAGGTACGTGTGCACCTCGGGCATCTCGAGCACGGTCGGCGTCTTGTAGTCGAAGAGCGAGGTCGACTCGAGCAGGCCGTCGCGGAACGTCTGCTCCTCCATCAGCGCCTCGCCGAGCGCCATGTAGACGCTGCCCTCGGTCTGGCCGATCGACGAGCAGCGGGTTGATCGCCCGCCCGACGTCGTGCGCGACCCAGACCTGGTCGACCGTCGACCAGGCCGGTCTCCGGATCGCAGTCGAGCTCGACGACGGCCGCCGTGAAGCTGTACGCGGGCGACGGCCCGACGCCCGAGCCCTTGTAGGGGCCGGCGAGCGTCCGGCGCCCGGTAGCTGCCGGCAGTGACGAGCGGCGCGCGCAGCGCCGAGGCGACGTGCGCGGCCTGCTCCCAGCTCGAGGCCGCGCTCGGGATCGTCGCGGTCGAAGACGCGGCGGCCGGCGGTCGTCAGCTGCGCCACGTCCACCTCGAGCTTCTCGGCGGCCGCTTCGAGGACGAGGTCCCGCATCTTCTCGGCGGCGTCGACGGCGGCGTTGCCGGCCATGAAGGTGACGCGGCTCGAGTAGCTGCCCAGGTCGATCGGCGTCAGGTCGGTGTCCGCCGTGACGACGGAGATGTCCTCCGGCTCGATGCCCGAGCACCTCGGCGACGATGTAGGCGAGCACCGAGTTCGAGCCCTGGCCGATGTCGGCGGCCATCGAGTAGACGGTCACGCCGCCGCCCCGGTCGACCTTGATCTGCACCTCCGACTGGGGCATGTCGTTGAAGTAGATGGGCAGCCCGGCGCCGGAGAGGTAGGCGCTCACGGCGAAGCCGACGCCGCGGCCGTATGGCAGCTTGCCGTGCTTGTCGTGGAAGCCCGAGGCCTCGACGACCTTCTCGATGCACTCGACGCAGCCCGCAGCTCGTGATCCGGAGGTGGTTGACGGTCTGCGAGAACGGCTCGATCGCGTTGCGGAGCCGCAGCTCGACCGGGTCGAGGCCGAGCTCCTCGGCGACCTTGTCCAGGTGGCACTCGAGCGCGAAGCGCGGCTGTGGGCGTGCCGTGGCCGCGCTTGGGCCCGCACGGCGGCTTGTTCGTGTGCAGGCGCACGGCCTCGAAGCGGTAGGCCGGAAGCGCGGTAGGTCGTCGTCTGGAGCGCGCCCGTGTAGTAGGTGGTCGCCGCGCCGTAGCTCCCGAAGGCGCCGCCGTCGAGGATGTTGCGGAAGTAGAGCGCGGTGATCCGGCCGTCCGCCGTGAAGCCGGACTTGACCTCCATCAGCACCGGGTGGCGGCCGCGGTGCGCGTAGAACACCTCCTCGCGCGTGAGCGTGATCTTCACCGGGCGGCCGGTGACGATGGCCAGCTTGGCCGCGACGATCTCGTGCGAGAAGGGGTCGCTCTTGCCGCCGAAGCCGCCGCCGACGCGGCGCCGCGATCACGCGAATCCGGCTCGCCGGCAGCTCGAGCACCTTCGCGAGCGTCCGGTGGAGGTAGTGCGGCACCTGCGTCGAGGACCAGAGCGTCAGCTTCCCCGCCTCCCAGGAGGCCAGCGCAGAGTGCTCCTCGAGCGGCATGTGCGTGTTCCCCGCGAAGAAGAAGAGGTCCTCGCGGACGTGCTCGGCCTCGAGCGAAGCCGGCCTCGACGTCGCCGAACTCGAGCGCGGCCACGCGGTCGACGTTCGGCCCCTCGCCCTCGCCGTGGATGCGCGGCGTGTCGGGGACGAGCGCGTCGGGAATCGACATCGCCGCCGGCAGGTCCTCGTACTCGACCTCGATCAGGCCGAGCGGCCCGCTCGGCCGTCTCCTCGTCGATCGCGGCGACGGCCGCGACCGGCTCGCCCACGTAGCGGACCTTCTCGAGCGCGAGCGCGTGCTCGTCCTGGCTGACCGGGAGGATGCCGTAGGGGATCGGCAGGTCCTTGCCGGTGAGGACGGCGTGGACGCCGGGCAGCGCGAGCGCCCGGCTGACGTCGAGACGCCGGATCAGCGCGTGCGGGCGCGTGCTGCGCAGGAGCTTGCCGATCAGCATGCGCGGCAGCCGCAGGTCGTCGGCGTACTGCGTGCCGGCCCGTCACCTTCGCGGTCGGCGTCGACCTTCGGGCAGGGGCTTGCCGACGACCGAGAGCTCCTCGGTCTCGACCGGGGCGGCGTCGGTCCGCGGGTTCTCGACGACTTTCACCGTCGGCTCACCATCCGTTCGGCCGCGAGCGAGATCGCCTCGAGGATCTTCGCGTAGCCGGTGCAGCGGCAGAGGTTGCCGGACAGCGCCTGCTTCGTCTCGCCGAGGGTCGGGGCGGGGTTGGCATCCAGGAGCGCCTTCGCGGTGAGCAGCATCCCCGGCGTGCAGTAGCCGCACTGGGCTGCCGACAGCTCGGCGAAGGCGCTCTGGAGGGGGTGGAGGCCGTCCGCCGTCGCCAGGCCCTCGACGGTCGTGATCTCCCGCCCCTCGGCGTCGATCGCCAGCGTCAGGCACGAGAGGTGGGGCTCGCCGTCGACGAGCACCGTGCAGGCGCCGCACTCGCCGAGCTCGCACCCGTGCTTCGTCCCGGTGAGATCGAGGTCCTCGCGCAGGACCTCGAGCAGCGTGCGCTGCTGCGCGATCGCGACGCCGTGAGGCTCGCCGTTCACGACGAGCTCGACGAGCAGCAGCGAGCTCACGTGACCCCCATCGGCGCGCCGAGGCGCCTCGACACGTCCCGCGCAGCCTCGGCCACGACCGGCCCGAGCGCGCGGATGCGCTCGCTGGTGACCCGGGCGCGAACTGCGGCGACGCTGAGGGTGGCGACCGCCCGCCCGCCGGCGTCGAGGATGGCAGCGGACACGGCGCGAACCCCGGCGAGGTACTCGTCGTCCTCGAGCGCGTAGCCGTCCTCGCGCACCCGCGCGAGCTCGGCGAGGTAGCGGTCAGGCGTCGTGATCGACGTCGACGTGAACGCTGGGCAGCGGCCGGCTGCGCACGAGGGCGGCCGCCTCCCGCTCGGGCAGCGTGGCCAGGATCGCCTTGGCCACCGAGCCCGCGAACGGGGGAAGCCGGTGGCCGAGCGGCGCGACGACCTTGAGCTGGCGTGGGGGCTCGCTCCGGTCGACGATCACCGCTTCCTCGCCGTCGCGGACGTGCAGGATCGCGGTCTCGCCGCTCGCCTCCGAGAGGCGGCGGAGGGAGGGGCGGGCAAGCTCGCGGAGATCGAGGCGGCGCAGGACGGCGCCGCCGAGGTCGAGGAGACCCATGCCGAGGCGGAACACGCGCGAGTCCGGGTCGCGCTCGACGAGGTCGATAGCGCTCGAGCGTCGACAGCAGCCCTGAGAGCGTGCTCTTCGACAGGCCCAGCTCCCGGCTCAGCTCGGAGAGCCGGCGTCCGCGGTCGTCGCCGCCGAGCGCCTGCAGCACGAGAACGGCGCGCTCCACGGCGGGCACATGCGCCACCGTTCGTTCGCTACTGAGAACTACGTTCACGATAAATGAACGCTAGGGCGGACGCGTTCTGCAGGGTCAATGATGCAAATGGCCCGAAAAGATGAGGCAGATGAACCATTGTCGGAGTTTGACCGCGCGGCCAAGATGGGCGGCATGACCAAGCGGTCAAACGCAGAGGTACCCCCGGCGGCGGAGCTGGACGAGCTGAGCGCGATCTTCGACGAGTGCCGCGAGCTGATCGAGGACAACGACTACCCCGCCGTCCGCCGCTGGCTCGAGCAGAACCCCGAGCGGCAAGGTGCTCGGGCACTTCCAGGTGTACTTCCCGGAGGAGATCGCGCACGCGGCCGGCATGCTGCCGGTCAAGATCCTCGGCGGCACGAGCGCGCTCCAGATCCGCCAGGCAGACGCCCGGATCGCGGCGTTCGTCTGCTCGATCATCCGCAGCTCGCTCGAGCTCGCGCTCAGCGGGCGGCTCGACTTTCTCTCGGCGTTCGTCACGCACCCGATCTGCGACGCGGCCCGCCACTCGTGCGGCGTCTGGGCGCGGAACCTCCCCGACCTGCCCTGCCAGATCCTCTACTTCCCCCACAACGCGCGCTCCGCGTACGCCGAGCGACTACCTCGACGGCGAGTACCGGCGCATCGCGGACATCGTGTCCGAGATCGCCGGCCGGCCGGTCACGGACGAGGCGCTTGCGCGCGTCGATCGCGCTCTTCAACGAGAACCGCCGGCTGCTGCGCGAGCTCTACCGGATCAAGCGGGAGACGCCGTGGCTCGTCTCCTGCCGTCGAGGCGTACGTCCTCACGCGCGCGGCCGGCGTGATGCCGCGCGAGGAGCACAACGAGCTCCTGCAGCGGGCGCTGCCGCTGATCGAGGCGCGCGAGGCCAAGTCGCAGGACCGGATCCGCGTCGTCTTCGAGGGCGGCTTCTGCGAGCAGCCGCCGGTGGACATGCTCGCGGTGATCCAGGACATCTGCTACGTCGTCGACGACGACTTCCTGATCGGCCTGCGCTGGCTGACCGAGGACGTCCCCACCGACGGCGACCCGCTCGCCAACCTCGCGAAGGCGTACTTCGACACGTCGAGCTACAGCCCGGTGCAGCGCGACCCGGAGAAGCCGAAGGAGCAGATGCTCCTGCGGCGCATCCGCGAGGCGGGCGCGGAGGCGGCGATCGTCGCCGCCGCGAAGATGTGCGAGCCCGGGCTCGAGGAGCAGGTCGCCTACAGCCGCGCCCTCGACGAGGACGGCATCCCGCATCTGATCATGGAGTTCGAGGAGAAGACGAACGTGTTCGAGCAGATGCGGATGGAGGTCGAGACCTTCGCCGAGTCCCTGCTCTTCGAGTTCGCCTGAGGGAAGGAGAGGGGTGACGAACATCAAGCAGCTCACGAAGCAAGCGGAGGACGGGGCGGCTCCCCACTCCGACCTGATCGGCGCGACCCGGACCGAGAGCCGCCGGCTGATGGAGGGCTGGTGGCAGGAGATGACGACGGCCGAGGAGGAGGGGCAGCCTGTCGCCAACGTGTTCGTGATGGGCTCGGTCGCCGAGATCCTGCGCACGTTCGACATCCCGATGAGCTTCCCGGAGATCACCTCGCTCCAGACCGCGGTGCGGGGCAAGTCGATGGAGTTCCTGACGGCGGCCGAGGACTACGGCTACTCGCCGGACATCTGCGGCTACGTGAAGGTGGACGCGGGCCTGCACGTGACCGGCCGCAACCATCCGAACGGGAAGCTCCCCAAGCCTTCGCTCGTCGTCGCGCCGAACACCTGCAACACGTACATCAAGTGGGCGGAGATCTGGGAGCGGATGTACGGCTGCCCGGTGCTCGTGCTCGACCTCCCCGGCTGGCGCGGCACCGGCGCTGACTATTCGACGGACGGCGAGACGTTCAAGCGCGACTGCGCCTACGTCGAGGGACAGCTGCGCGAGCTGATCACGCTCTGCGAGCAGGTCACCGGGAAGCAGTTCGACATCGACCGCCTGCGCGAGGTGATGGGCGAGGTGAACACGCTCGCCGTCCTCTACCAGGAGGTGATCGCCGAGAACAAGCATCACCCGGCCCCCTTCGACGCGATGCTCGACGGGCTCAACTTCATGGGAATCGCGAACGCCTACCGCGGCAATCCCGCGGGCTCCGACTTCATGGCGGCTCGCGCGGGACGAGCTGCGCGAGCGGGTGCGGCTCGGGATCGGCGCGATCCCCGAGGAGAACTACCGCCTGCTCCTCGTCGGCACGGCCTGCTACTCGCACTTCCGTCGCTTCCTCGAGCTCTTCCACGAGTGGGGCGGCGTCTTCGCCCACTCCGAGTACATGACCTTCGGCGGGCGGCGGGATCGACAAGGGCATCCACTACGACCTCGAGCGGCCGATCGAGAGCCTGGCCGAGCAGATCCTGCTCACCTCGCAGCAGAGCTTCTCCAGCGTCTTCTTCTCGCAGGAGTGGCAGGCGAAGATCGTCTCCGAGTGGGACATCGACGGGATCTGCTTCCACGGCATCAAGTCCTGCCGGACGGTCTCGACCGGCCTGCCCGACTCCCGCGAGTGGCAGATGCGCCACAACGACATCCCGGGCCTCTTCATCCAGTCCGACCTCGTGGACGGGCGGCTCTGGTCCGACGCGCAGATGAAGAACCGGGTGGATGCCTTCTTCGAGGCCCTCGCCAGCCGCAAGGCACTGGAGCGGAGATGAGCGAGCATCCTGGTCGGAGGAGTCGACGTCGGCTCGACGCAGACGAAGGCCGTCGTCATGAGCTCGGAGCCGCGGGTCCTGGGCAGGGCGCTGATCGACACGGGCGCCCGCCTCACGGCCGCCGCCGAGGAGGCCTTCGGCCTCGCGCTGGCCAGGACGCCGGCAGAGAGCGCTCCGAGGTGGCCTCCGTGATCGGCACCGGCTACGGCCGCTACCGGGTCGAGTTCGGCGACACGCAGGTGACGGAGATCTCCTGCCACGCCCGCGGCGCCGTCTTCCTCTTCCCCAACACGGTCAGCGTGCTCGATGTCGGCGGCCAGGACACGAAGGCGATCCGGGTCGGCGACCAGGGCCAGGTGCTCGACTTCTGCATGAACGACAAGTGCTCGGCGGGCACCGGACGCTTCCTCGGCGCCGCCTCGCAGGCGCTCGAGATCCCGCTCGGAGAGCTCGGCCCGCTCGCGCTGACGGCGAAGAACCCCGTGCGCATGACCACCACCTGCACGGTCTTCGCCGAGTCGGAGATCCTCGGCTGGCTCGCCCTCGGGCGGAAGACGGAGGACGTCCTGATGGGCGTCCACGCGGCCATCGCCTCGCGCAGCATCTCGCTCCTGCGGCGCACCGGCATCGAGCCGGAGATCACCTTCACCGGCGGCGTCTCGCGCAACACGGCGATGGTCAAGCTGCTCGAGGAGATGACGGAGACGCCGATCAACGTCAGCGAGGAGTCGCACTACTGCGGCGCGATCGGCGCCGCCATCTACGCACTCGACCGCGCCCTCGCCGAGACCTCGGCCACCGCAAGCGGAGGGATCACGCCGTGACGCTCACCATCGGCATCGACGTCGGCTCCACCTACACGAAGGCCGCGGTGGCGGACGAGGACGGCGCGGTCGCGGCGCGGACCTCCTTCCCGACCGGCTACAACTTCACGCGCGCGGCCGAGGCGGCGCTCGAGCAGGTGCTCGAGGCCGCCGGGGTCGGGCGCGACGACATCGGCTACGTCGCGGCGACCGGCTACGGTCGCTACATGGTCCCCTTCCGCGACCTCGCGATCACCGAGCTGACCTGCCACGCCTGGGCGATCCACACCCACTTCCCCGCAGTGCGCACGGTGCTCGACATCGGCGGCCAGACGGCCAAGGCGATCCGTCTCGACGAGACGGGACGGGTGAAGGCGTTCCGCCTCAACGACAAGTGCGCGGCCGGGAGCGGCGCGTTCCTCGAGAAGACCGTCCGCTACATGGGCTTCGAGGTGACCGACATCCCGCAGCTCGCGGACGACGCGAGCGACCCGGCCGAGGTCTCGAGCGTCTGCACGGTCTTCGCCGAGTCCGAGGTGATCAACCACCTCGCCGGCGGGCGGAGCGCCGAGGACATCTGCGCGGGCGCCGTCGTCGCGCTCGCCGGGCGCGCCGGCCAGCTCGTCAAGCGCGTGAAGCCGGAGTCCGAGTACGCGCTCAGCGGCGGCCTCACCCGCGTCCCGCGGATGAAGCGCGAGCTCGAGGAGCTGCTCGGCTGCGAGTTCCACGTCGGCGACGAGGAGCTGGGCGTGTACGCCGGAGCGCTCGGTGCGGCCCTGCTCGCGCACCGGCGGCTGCG
This sequence comes from uncultured Actinomycetes bacterium, assembly GCA_963839425.1. Lineage (GTDB taxonomy): Bacteria > Actinomycetota > Thermoleophilia > Gaiellales > Gaiellaceae > CAYGLV01. Next base: position 2,422,519 of record CAWIUX010000009.1, on the reverse strand, counting down.
GAAGCTGCAGGCGCGCTGCCATGAGCGCCTGACACAGAGAGGACGGTCGGATGAGCATGGAGTTCCAGGATCGTGTCGCGCTCGTCACCGGGGGCGCGAGCGGCATCGGCAAGGCCGTCGTTCCCGCCCTCGCCGGCCCGAGGTGCGCGCGTCGGCGTCTGCGATCTGAACGCGGCGGGCGCGGAGGCGGTCGCGGCGGAGATCGGCGGCGGTTCGCTCGCCGTCCCGATGGACGTCACCGATGCGGCGAGCGTCAGGGCGGGCGTCGCGAGCGCGGTCGAGAGCCTCGGCGCGCCCGACGTCCTCGTCAACGCAGCGGGCTGGGACCAGATCATGCGGTTCCTCGATACCGACGAGGCCTTCTGGGACCGCGTGATCGCGATCAACTTCCGGGGCGTGCTCGCCACCTGCCATGCCGTGCTCCCGCACATGGTCGAGCGGGGCTCGGGCGCCGTCGTCAACGTCGCCTCGGAGGCGGGCCGCGCCGGCTCCTCCGGCGAGGTCGTCTACTCCGGCGCGAAGGGTGCGGTGATCGCGTTCTCGAAGGCGGTCGCCCGAGAGGTCGCGCGGTACGGCGTGCGCGTGAACGTCGTCACCCCGGGGCTCACCGACACGCCGTTCCTCCAGCGGAACGTCGACGAGGGGCACGGCAAGCTGATGGACGCGATCGTGAAGGCGACGCCCCTGCAGCGGATGTCCACGCCCGAGGAGGTCGCCGAGGCGATCCTCTTCCTCGCCTCGGACCGGGCGGCGTTCACGACCGGGGAGACCCTCTCCGTCAGCGGCGGGCTGGTGATGATGTGACGGCGCCGAGCGCCCGATCTCGCTGCCACGGGCCGGCCGCCGGTGCTCTGGGCGCGGGACGGGGCTGTCGGCATCGCGACTCTCAATCGCCCGCACGCTCTGAACGCACTGACGGTCGAGCTGCGTCCGAGGAGCTGGAGGAGTGCCTCGACGAGGCGGAGCGCGACCCCGCCGTTCGTGTGGTCGTGATCGCCGGGCAGCGGCGAGAAGGCCTTCTGCGCCGGAGCCGATCTGAAGACCCTGGAGCGGGAGTACGCCGGAGGCTCGGAGCCCGACGAGCTCGTGGAGGCGCTCCACCGCGTCTACGGGCGCCTCGAGCGCCTCGAGCGGCCTGTGCTCGCTGCCGTGCACGGGTACTGCCTCGGCGGCGGGCTCGAGCTCATGCTGACGGCCGATCTCTGCATCGCCGCCGACAACGCCCGCTTCGGGCTTCCCGAGGTGAACGTCGGGGCCCTGCCGGGCGCCGGCGGGACGCAGCGGCTCCCGCGGCTGATCGGGCCACGGCGCGCCAAGGAGCTGATGTTCACGGGGGAGCCGATCGACGCGGCGGAGGCCCACCGGATCGGGCTCGTCAACCGCGTCGTCCCGGCCGCCTCCCTCCTCGCGGAGGCGACGGCGCTCGCGGCGGGGATCGCCGAGAAGGCGCCGCTCGCGCTGCGGAAGATCAAGGAGGCGGTGAACGGCGGCCTCGGCCTCGACCTCGAGGCCGGGCTCGCGCTCGAGCGCGCGTGTCACGTCTTCCTCCGCCAGACCGAGGACCGGCGCGAGGGCGTCCGCGCGTTCGTCGAGAAGCGCACACCCCACTTCGTCGGCCGGTGAGCGGAGCGGGAGGATGAAGCTCGAGAACGTCTGCATCCCGGTCGCGGCGGCCTGGTCGTCCCCGTTTGCGCGCTGGCAGGGGCCGGCCGCCGACGTGAGCAGCCTCGACCTCGCCGCCCAGGTGACGCGCCGGGCGCTCGAAGCCGGCGGTGTCGAGTGGCCGTTCACGCAGCTCGTCTTCGGGATCACGATCCCGCAGAAGGAGTCCTTCTTCGGCGCGTCCCACGCTCGCTGCGCGGCTCGGGCTCGGCCACATCAGCGGACCGATGATCGGCCAGGCGTGCGCAACCTCGGTCGCGTGCGTCCACGTGGCGGCGGCCGATCAGCAAGGAAGCCCCGACGGGGCGCGCCTCGTGGTCGCGACCGACCGGACGAGCAACGGGCCACAACTCCTCTACCCGCGGCCCGCTGCCCCGGGTGGCGCCCCTGACACGAGAACTGGGTGCTCGACAACTTCCAGCGCGACCCGGTCACGCAGGCCTCGATGCTCGCGACCGCGGAGCGGGTCGCCGCCGAGGGCGGGATCGAGAAGGCCGAGATCGACATGCTCGCCGTCCGCCGCTACGAGCAGTACCTCGACGCGCTGGCGGACGACCGGGCCTTCCAGCGCGACTGGATGATCCCGGTCACCGTCGGCACCCGCCGCAAGCCGGTCGAGCTCGACGAGGACTGGGGGGTGCGGCCGATCGTCGCCGAGGAGCTCGCCGCGCTCAAGCCGATCGAGGAAGGCGGCGTGATCAGCTACGGCGCGCAGACACATCCCGCCGACGGGCGGCCGGCCTGGTCGTCACCACGCCGGCGCAGGCGCGCACGCTCGGCGTCGAGGGCCCGCTCGCGCACCTCCGCGCCACCGGCTTCGCCCGCGTCGAGCCCGGCGCGATGCCGAAGGCGACCGGTGTCGGCGGCGAGGGCCGCCCTCCGCGACGCGGCGCTCGAGATCTCCGATGTCCACGTGATCAAGACGCACAACCCGTTCGCGGTGAACGACATCTGGCTCGCGCGCGAGCTGGGGTTCGACGCCGACGAGATCAACCCGTACGGCTCGAGCCTCGTCTACGGCCATCCCGCAGGCGCCGACGGGGCTGCGCGGGATCGTCGAGCTCATCCACGCCCTTCGCCGGCGCGGCGGCGGCATCGGCCTGTTCACCGGCTGCGCTGCAGGAGACACCGGCGCCGCGCTCGTCGTGGAGGTCGACGGATGAGCGCCAGCCTTCGCTCAGCCGCTCATGAAGCGCCCGCCGTTCACGTCGAGCACCGCCCCGGTGATGTAGCTCGCGTCCTCGCTGGCGAGGAACAGAATCGGCGCCGCCGCCTCGCCGGGCCCCGGCATGCGGCCGAGCGGGATCTCGTCGAGCACGCGCTTGCGCTCGTCCTCGGTCAGCGCCTCCCACATCCCCTCCAGTCGCGGGCCGGAGAGGAAGAGCCCCGGCGCGATCGCGTTGACGCGGATCCCGAGGGGCCCCAGCTCCATCGCCAGCCGTCGGGTGAGGCCGAGCACGCCCGCCTTCGCCGCCGCGTAGGGGACGCCCGTCACGGGGCTCGCGCTTCGACCGCCGATCGACGAGACGTTCACGATCGCGCCCCCGCCGCTCTTCGCCAGCAGCGGCACAGCCGCCTGGCAGCAGAGGAACGTGCCGCGCAGGTTGACGTTCAGGACGAGGTCGTAGTCCTCGGGCGTGATCTTGGCTAGGTGGCGTGGAGTGTCGAGACTGCCGCCTGCGAGATTGACGAGGACGTCCAGGCGTCCGAGCTCCTCCTCGACGCGCGCGAGGGCGGCGTCCACCGACGGCTTCTCCGAGACGTCGAGCTCGAGGGCAAGGGCGCGCGCCCCTTCCCGGCGCGCCTCGTCCGCAGCCCGCTCGGAAGCGCTCGCGGCGACGTCCGCAACGGCGACGGTCGCGCCCTCCCTGGCGAGGTCGACGACGACCTCGCGGCCGAGCCCCCCTGCCCCGCCGGTGACGAGCGCAACCCTACCCTCGAAGCGCCGCCTGCTCACCCGGAGCGCCGCGTGCTCGCTACTCGGGCCGGAAGCGAGCGAAAGTCGGGGCTCCGCTTCTCGGCGAACGCCGCGGCGCCCTCCTGCGCCTCGGCTGTCGTCGCGAAGAGGTCGAGGCCCGCATAGGCGACGCGGGCGATCCCGCCGATCTGGGCGGAGTCCGCGTTGAAGGCGTGCTTGAGGAAGCGGAGCGCGCTCGGCGAGAAGGAGGCGATCCGCTCGCCCCACTCCTGCGCCGCCTCGTGCAGCTCGTCGAGCGGGACGACACGGTTGACGAGGCCCCAGCGCTCGGCCGTCTCCGCGTCGTACTGCTCGGTGAGGAACCAGATCTCCCTCGCTCGCTTCTCCCCGACGACGCGCGCGAGGTAGGCGGCGCCGAAGCCGGCGTCGAAGCTGCCGACGCGCGGCCCCGTCTGCCCGAAGCGCGCGTTCTCCGCGGCGATCGTGAGGTCGCAGAGGACGTGCAGCACGTGCCCGCCGCCGATCGCGTAGCCGTTCACGGCCGCGATCACGGGCTTCGGCACGTCGCGGATGATCGAGTGCAGCCCCTGGATGTCGAAGACGCCCCACTCGGACTGGCCGTAGCTGCCCGTCTCCGCGCGCTCCTTCTGGTCGCCGCCCGCGCAGAACGCCTTGTCGCCGGCGCCGGTGAGCACGATCGCGCCGACCTCCTCGTCGGCCCAGGCGCGCTTGAAGCACGCGATCAGCTCGTCGACCGTCCGCGCTCGGAAGGCGTTGTAGCGCTCGGGCCGGTTGATCGTGATCCAGGCGACGCCGCGCCGGACCTCGAAGAGAACGTCCTCGTACTCGCGCTCGCTCATGACGACAGACTGACGACCGCGGCGACGGTCTGCAACCGGAACCGTCATCGAACGGCCGGCGCAGCGACCCCATGGGAGGGTAACGATGGCGAAACCGCTTGACGGCATTCGAGTCCTGAGCTTCGAGATCCAGGTCGCCGGGCCCTACTGCTCGATGATGCTCGCCGACCAGGGCGCGGACGTCATCAAGGTGGAGCAGCCCGGCTCGGGCGACACGGCGCGAGGCGGCGCGCCGATGGTCGAGAACGAGCGAGGCGAGCGCCAGAGCGGCTACTTCCTGCGCTTCAATCGGAACAAGCGCAGTCTCACCCTGAACATCAAGAGCGAGGAAGGTCACGAGATCTTCCGCCGCCTTGCGGGCGAGTCGGATGTCCTGATCGAGAACTTCCGGCCGGGCCTGCTCGCCGAGCTCGGACTCGGCTACGACGATCTCTCGAAGGAGAATCCCGGCCTCGTGTACGCGAGCATCACCGGCTTCGGCAGCATGGAGGGCTACCTCGGCCCCTACGCCAAGCGTCCCGCCTACGACATCGTCGCCCAGGCGATGGGCGGAGTGATGAACACGTGCGGACAGACGGGCGGCCCCCCGACGTGGGCGGGAACGGCGCTCGGCGACATCATCTCCGGGATGAATGCCGCCTACGCGATCATGCTGGCCCTGTACGAGCGCGAGCGGACCGGCCGAGGCCAGTACATCGACGTCGCCATGTACGACACGATCGTCGCGCTGTCCGAGCGCTCCCTGACCGCGTACTCGCTGACCAGTCACGTTCTCGAGCGCGGGCGCGAGCCGTACATGTCTCCGTGGGGCCCGTTCGAGTGCAGCGACGGCTGGCTCGCCCTCGTCATCGCCACCGAGCGGGACTGGTCGCGCTTCTGCGAGGCGATGGAGCGGCCTGACCTCGTCGATCGCGAGGGAACGAGGTCGGGGCCTGAACGAGCGCAGAGCATGAACGGCTGGCTGGGAGAGGTGCTCGCCGAGTGGTTCGGCCGGCACACGAAGGCCGAGGCGGTGGAGAAGCTGCTCGCCGCCGGACTGCCCGTCGGCCCGGTGCAGAACGCACAGGAGATCTTCGACTGCCCGCAGGTCGCGGCTCGCAAGCAGCTCATCGACGTGCCTGATCCGGTGCTCGGCACGGTCAGGCTCGTCGGGCTCTCCGATCAAGCTGTCCGGGAGTCCCGAGCCGGTGACGAACGCCCGCGCCGCTCCTCGGCGAGCACACCGCCGAGATCCTGCGGGAGTTGCTCGGCGTATACCGGAAGAGGAAGTCAATCGACTGCAAGCTGAGAGGGGTGTTGTAGCGTGGGCAAGGCGAACGAAGTGGCCGTCATCAGCGCCGTCCGGAGCCCGTTCGGGAAGTTCGGGGGCGCCTTGAGGGACTTCTCGTTGCCCCAGCTCGGCGGGCTCGTGTTCGCCGAGGCGATCCGGCGGGCCGGGATCGACCCCGCCGACGTCGAGGAGGTCGCCACCGGCGTGAACCTGCCCGGTGCCGACCGCTCGATCGCGCGGCAGGTCCTGATCCAGGCCGGGATCCCGCCGAATCGCGTCGCCTACACGGTCGATCGCGCCTGCTGCTCCTCGATGGCGGCGATCTCGATGTCCTCCCGCGGGATCCGCCTGGGCGACGTGAAGATCGCCGTCGCCGGCGGCACGGAGAACATGAGCCGAGTCCCCTATTTCCTGACCGCGCAACGCTGGGGACACAGTCTCGGCGATGTCGTCCTCAAAGATCAGCTCGTGATCGCCTGCCCGATGACCGGGAAGCCGCGGGCGGTTCAGGCCTCCGAGGAAGCCGTCGAACACGGGGTCACCCGCGAGGAGCAGGACGCCTGGGCCCTGCGCAGCCATCAGAGCTACGTGCGGCGAGAGACGCCGGCAAGCTTCGCGGACGAGCTGATGCCGATCGAGGTGACGCCCGAGCGGGGCGAGCCGTTCCTCTTCGAGCGCGGACGAGTCGGTGCGCCCCGACACGACGATCGAGAAGCTGGCGAAGCTGAAGACCGTCTACGGCAGCGCCACGGTCACGGCCGGGAACGCCCCCGGCCTCAACACCGGCGCCTCGGCGATGGTGTTGATGTCGCCGGAGGAGGCCGAGCGCCGCGGGAAGCAGCCCCTGGCGACGCTGGTCAGCTGGGCCATGGCTTCCGGCCATCCCGATCGGATCGCCTCGATCCCTGCGGAGTCCGCCCGGCTCGCGCTGGAGAAGGCCGGGCTCACCGTCGACGGCGTGGACCTGATCGAGATCAACGAGGCATTCGCGGCGGTTCCCCTGCTCTCGACCCTGAGCATGGCCGGCGGCGATCGTGAGCGAGCCGAGGCGCTCAGGGCCAAGACGAACGTCAACGGGGGCGCGATCGCGGTCGGGCATCCAACCGGCGCAACCGGGGCGCGACTCGTCATGACCTTGATCTACGAGCTCCGCCGCCGCCGTGACGCAGCCGGCGACGCCCGGCCGTACTACGGCGTCGCCACGATCTGCGGCGGCGTCGGCGAAGCCGAGGCGATCGTCGTCAGGGTGGGGGATTGACGCCGAGGCCCGGCCCGCCCGTGAGCCCGCGCCGCACCGACTACGCGCCGGACGGCGCAGAGCACCCGGGCGAGTATCCGTACACGCGCGGTCTCAGCGCGGAGCCGGGGCCGTGGATCATGGGCCAGTACGGCGGCTTCGGCACGCCTGCGGAGACGAATGCGCGCTTCCGGGCTCTGCTCGAGGCGGGAACGACGGGCTTCTCGGTCGCGCTCGACCTGCCGACGCAGATGGGCCTCGACTCCGACGATCCGCTCGCCGAGGGCGAGGTGGGCCGCGTCGGGGTCGCGCTCGACAGCCTCGCGGACGTCGAGACGCTGATGGAGGGAATCCCGCTCGAGTCGATCACGCAGGTGCGCACGACCGCGAACTCGATCGGCTACATCTGGGCCGCCTGGTTCGTCGCGCTGGCAGAGCAGCGGGGCGTCGATCCGGGGCGATTCGGGATCTTCATCCAGAACGACGTGCTCAAGGAGTTCATCGCGCGCGGCACGCAGATCTTCCCGCCGGAGCCGTCGCTGAAGCTGAGCACGGACGTGGTCGAGTACACGACGCGCAACGTCCCGCGCTGGGTGCCGCTTGCGATCTCCGGCTACCACATCCGCGAGTCCGGCGCCGACGCGGCGCAGGAGATCGCGTTCACCTTCGCGAACGCGATCGCCTACCTCGACGCAGCCCTCGAGCGCGGACTCGCGATCGACGACGTGGCGCCGGGGCTGTACGCGTTCCTCTCGCTCGGGATCGATCTCCTCGAGGAGGTCGCGAAGCTGCGAGCCACCCGGCGGGTGTGGGCCCGCCTGCTCCGGGAGCGGTTCGGAGCGCGGGACCCGCGCTCGCAGCAGCTCCGCATCTTCGCCTTCACCGCGGGCTCGAGCCTGACGGCGCAGCAGCCGCTCAACAACGTCGTCCGGGCCTCGCTCGAGGCGCTTGTGGGTGCGCTCGCCGGCGTGCAGACGATGCACGTCTGCGCCTACGACGAGGCGGTCGGCGTCCCCACCGCCCATGCCGCGACGCTCGCGCTGCGCACGCAGCAGGTCATCGCGAGCGAGACGGGCCTCGCGGACACGGTCGATCCGCTCGGCGGCAGCTACGCGATCGAGGCGCTCACCGACGAGCTCGATCGAGCGGATCACCGCCCTCCTGGACGAGATCGCCGGGCGCGGCGGAGCGCTCGCCTGCATCGAGTCCGGCTGGTTCCAGGAAGAGATCGCGCAGTCCGCCTACGCCCAGACGCTTGCGGTGGAGTCCGGCGAGCGCGTGGTCATCGGCGTCAACCGCCATCGCTCCGATCCTGAGCCGATCGACGTGTTTCGCGTCGACCCGGCCGTCGAGGCCGCCCAGACGGAGTCGCTCCGGGCGTTGCGCGAGCGGCGCGACGGCGCCGCGGTGGCGCGGGCGCTCGAGCGGCTCGGAGAAGCAGCAGCAGCGGGCGAGAACGTGCATGCCCGCCTGCATCGAGGCGGTGAAGGCGTACGCGACCGTCGGCGAGATCGTCGCCACCCTCCGCACCGTCCACGGCGCCTGGCGTGAGACTGCCGCCCGCTGATGCCCAGCCCACGTCAACACGCGATCGCGGAAGGAGAACTGATGCCGACAGGAGCAACCGCCCTCGCCGCGCGCCCACCCGAGAGCTTCGCGTTCGAGGACATCCTGTACGAGAAGCGGGACTGGGTCGCCACAGTGACGATCAACCGGCCCGAGGCCTACAACTGCTACACGGCCGCGACACTCGCCGAGCTGCGCGACGCCTTCCGGGACGTCGCGCTCGACGACGGCGTCGCCGTCCTCGTCCTGACCGGCGCCGGCGACAAGGCGTTCTGCACCGGCGGCGACGTCAAGGAGTACGCCGACCGGTACACGCAGAGGCCGCGGGACTACTGGAAGTACATGGGCCTCTTCGCCGAGTGCCACGACGCTCTGCGCACCCTCGGCAAGCCCTCGATCGCCCGCCTCAACGGGATCGTCGCCGGCGGGGGCAACGAGTTCAACCTCGCCTGCGACCTCGCCGTCGCAGCCGACGACGTCACGATCCGCCAGGTCGGCACCCGCGTCGGCAGCGTCGCCGCCGGCGGCGCGACCCAGTGGCTTCCGATCACGATCGGCGACCGCCGCGCCCGCGAGATGCTCCTCCTCTGCGAGCCGATCACGGCCCAGCAGGCGCTCGAGTGGGGCCTCGTCAACCGCGTCGTGCCGCGTGCGGAGCTCGACGCGTGCGTGCACGAGCTGTGCCAGAAGCTGATCGACAAGTTCCCCGAGTGCACGCGCTACACGCGGCAGCAGGTGAACTTCTGGAAGGACTTCGCCTGGAACATGACGATCGGGCACGCCCGCGAATGGCTCGCCCTCCACTTCGCCAACCTCGAGCCCTGGGAGGGGATGACCGCGTTCGTCGAGAAGCGCCCGCCGGATTACCGCCGCCTGCGGGAGCTGGCCCGTGACGGAGGCTCCGCGGAGACGCTCTGGGGACCGCCGGCGAAGACGTGCGCCGCTTGCGGCACGCAGGGCTTGCCGGCCGTGATGCGCTTCTGCGGCGTCTGCGGGCAGGAGCTCTAGGACGCGGTGGCAACTCGCCTGCTGAGCCCCGAGCAGGCGGTCGCCGAGCTCGTACCCGAGAACGGCATCGTCGGCATCGGCGGGATGCACACGACCGCGGCGCCGATGGCGCTCGTGCGGGAGCTCGTCCGCAGGCGCGTGCGGGTCGGGCGGCTGGTCACGAGCCCCTCGACCTCGCTCCAGGCCGACCTTCTGATCGGCGCCGGGCTCGTGGACGAGCTCGTCTCTCCGTACGTCGGCTTCGAGGACCTCGGGCTCGCCCCCTGCTTCCGGCGCGCGGCGGAGGAGGGCTCGCTCCGTATCGTCGAGTGCGACGAGGGCGGGCTCAGCCACGCCCTCTACGCGGGCTCCGGCGGGATTCCGTTCATCCCCCTCCCGCCTGGCATCGAGCGCACCGACATCCCGGCCGCGAGCCCCGAGCTCTACAGGGAGACGAAGGACCCGTTCACCGGCGAGACCCGCTGGGCGATCCGGGCCCTCCGCCCCGACGTCGCCCTGATCGCGTGCCGTGAAGCGGACGAGGAGGGCAACGTCGCCTTCGGCCGCATCCCGTTCACCGACCGCCTGCTCGCGCTCGCCGCTCGCAGCCTCATCGTCCAGGTCGAGCGCCTCGTCTCGACGGCTGAGATCGCGGCCCACGCCTCCGGCACGACACTGCCGGCCTTCCTCGTCTCGGCCGTCGTCGTGGCGTCGGGAGGCTGCCGCCCCACGTCCTTCCCTGGCGAGTACGACCGCGACGAGGCCGAGCTCAAGGCGTACCTCGCCGCGGCGCGAACCCCCGAAGGATTCGAGGAGTACCTCGGAGCGGCGGCCGGATGAGCCCGGAGTACACACCCACCGAGCTGATGGCGATCGTCATGGCCCGCCACTTCCGCGACGGCGAGGTCGTCGTCATGGGCGCGGTGCCGGCGATTCCGCTCGCGGCTTGCCGGCTCGCTCGCGCGCTGCACGCTCCCACGCTCTCGTACATCGTCGGCGGCAGCGGCACCGTCAACCCGACGCCCGCCCTGCTCCCCGCTCAGTCGTGCGGCCCGGAGCTCGAGGGCGGCCCGTGCACGCTCCCGCTCCCCGACATCGTCCTGCTGGAAGGGCGAGGGGACGCGCTCGACGTCTTCTGCGCGGGCGGGCTCCAGATCGACGCTCGCGGCAACTGCAACCTGGTCTGCGTCGGCGACCACGAGCGCCCCACGTTGCGCGGGCCGGGCAGCGTCGGGCTGCCCTTCCTGCCCGCCGTCGGGCGAACTCTCATCTACACGCTCGCCCACAACCCGCGCACGTTCGTCGAGCAGGTCGATTTCGTGAGCGGCGCCGGGGACAACGCCCAGCTCGTCGTGACCCCGCTTGCGACGATGGACTTCGACCCGGGGAGCCGGCGCATGCGCCTCGCCTCGACCCATCCGGGCGTGCGCGTAGACGACGTGCTTGCCGCGACCGGCTTCGAGCTCGTTCAGCCCCGGTCGGTGCCGGAGACGCCTCCGCCGACCCAGGAGGAGCTGGCGGTGCTCCGCCGGCTGGATCCCGCCGGCGCGCTGCGCACCCCGGTAGGCTAGAGATCTGATGCCTGCGCCGACGATCACGGCTGCGCTCCTCGGGGAGCACGGCGTCATCTACACGCTGCTCGAGCACCTCACGAGTCGCCCGTTCGCCTCGGCCGAGGAGGCTCGCATTCAGGCCGCCGAGCTCGCCGCCGGCCTCGCTACCCACGCTCGCATCGAGGACGATCTGCTCTTCGTCGCGCTCGAGGGACCGCTCGGGCCGAACGGGGGCCCGCTCGCCGTCATGAGGGAGGAGCACGCCGAGGTCGAGGCGACGCTGGAGCGCCTCACGCAGGTCGAGGACGTCCAGGAGGCAGAGGCGCTCGCCGGCCGCCTCGTCACGGTCGCCCGCGAGCACTTCGAGAAGGAGGAGCAGGTGCTCTTCCCGATGGCAGAGCAGCTGCTCGGCGAGGAGGCGCTTCGCAGCCTCGGCGAGCAGTGGGCCGCGCAGCGCCTCGCCGCCTGAGGTCGTGCGCCGGCGACCGACGCGCTGGTGGCGTATGCCACGAGCGGATGCCGCTCTGCTACCGTACGGCGGCGTAGGCGGACTCGATCGGAGGATTCGGCGTGGCAGTTCCCGAATGGTTGCACCCAGGGGCCGTCGATGCGCTTCACGCGCTCGGCAGCACAGCCGACGGGATGGCTGCAGTCGCTCCCGGCGGGCAGATCCTGACCTGGAACGAGGGGGCCGTCGCGCTGCTGGGCTACAGCGCCGAGGAGGTCGTCGGGAAGCGCTGCTACGAGATCTTCGAGTGGCTCGACCGCTGCGGAAATCCCGTCTGCAGTGCCCTCTGTCCCGACTGCCGCCCATCCTTCGGCGACGAGCTCGTCCAGACCAGGGACGTCATCGCACGCTCGAAGAGCGGCAAAGCTCTCTGGCTGAGCGTCAGCACCATGGTGCCGCCGCCCGAGTACCGGCACGAGTACCGGCTCGTGCATCTCTTCCGGGAGATCGGCCTGACGCCGGAGCTCGAGCGGCTCGTCGCCGAGCGCCTCCGGCCCCAGGACGGCGCCGCCGCCGAGATCACGGCCGATGCGGAGAAGATCGCTGCGCTTGGGCGCCTGACCCGGCGCGAGCGAGAGGTGCTGCAGCTGCTCGCGGAAGGCGCGGACACGAAGGAGATCGCGAACGCGGCTCACCGTCTCCCTACCAACGGTCCGCAACCACGTGCAGAACATCCTCGACAAGCTCGGCGTGCACAGCAGGGTGGAGGCCGTCGTCCTGTTCGTCCGCCACGGCTCGTAGCCCCAGGGTCACGTCCCTCGCCGTCTGCGGAGCTGGACGGGACGGCTAGGCTCCGAGTCGTGGCGAGCATCCGGATCACGGACCTCGGGCGCGGGGTCCACCGCGTCACTCATCCGCTGCCCTTCGCCCTCGACCACGTCCACTGCTACGCCGTCGCGGGGACCGACGGCTGGACCCTCATCGACACGGGGCTCGGACCGGGCGGCGAGGAGCGCTGGCGCGACGCTCTCGAGCAACTCGGCAGGCCGCTCGTGCGGAGCATCGTCCTCACGCACTACCACCCCGACCACGTGGGCGGCAGCGCGGCGCTCGCCCGGCTGACCGGCGCCGAGGAGGTGCTGCAGGGAAGGAGCGACGCCGAGCTCGCTCAGCGCATGTACAACGATCCGCGCGACCTCGCGGAGCTCGGCCGCTTCCTGGGCGAGCACGGCATGCCGGCGGAGAAGGTCGCGGAGAGCGTCTACCAAGAGCGGCAGCTACTCGTTCCCCCGGCCGTTCCCACCCGTTTCCTGGAGGAGGGGGACACCGTCGTCCTTGGCGGCGACGAGTTCGCCGTCCTGCTCCTGCCGGGGCATGCGGACGGCCACATCGCGCTCTACGACGAGCGTTCCGGCAGGCTCTTCGCCGGCGACACGATCCTGCACGAGATCACGCCGAACGTCGCCACGTGGCACCACACCCGTCCCGATCCCCTCGCCCGCTACCTGGCCACGCTCGAGCGGATCGCCGATCTCCGGCCCGCCCTCGTCTACCCGGGGCACCACCGGCCGATCGACGATGCGGCGGGCCGGTCGCTCGAGATCCGCGCGCACCATCGCGTCCGCCTCGATGCGCACGAGGAGGCGCTGCGCGCGGGCGCGGTCACGACGTACGACGTGGCGGAGCGGGTCTGGGGGAAGGGGCTCGCGGTCCATGAGCTGCGCTTCGCGCTCGGCGAGGCGATCTCGCACCTCGCGCGGCTCGCGCGGCTCGGGCGTGCGGCAGAGGTCGCCCCCGGGCGCTGGCGGGCGGCGTGAGCCAGGCCGCCGGCGGCTCTTAGGGTTCGCATGCTCGATCAGGCTGGGTGAGGATTCGGCTGCGAACGAGCCGCAGCTCGAGCTCGGATAGCTACGCTCGGGCTCCGGTGCTCGGAGCCTTGGCACGACTGACGTTCCGGCGGGCGCGGTGGATCCTCGCTGCGACCGCGGCGTTCGCCGCGCTCGCCGGGATGCTGGGCGGCCCCGTCGCGGGGCTGATGAAGACGAGCCCGGGCGCGAACTTCCGCGACCCGGCCTCGGAGAGCGTCGAGGCATCCGAGCGGCTCGAGCGCTGGACGGGCGTGGATCCGGACGTCGGCCTCGTCGCCCGCGTCGAGCCCGCACAGCGCGCCCGCGTCGAGCGGGAGCTCCGCGCGGAGCCGACGGTCGCGCTCGTTCGCCCCCTCGACGGCCGGTACCTCGTCGCGTTCTTCCGGCCGGTCGGCGCCGAGGCGCGCAAGGACGGCGCCGAGCGGCTGCTCGACCGGCTCGAGGGTGAGCCCGGCGTGCTGCTCGGCGGCGCCGCCGTCGCGGGCAGCCAGATCAGCGAGATCGTCCAGCGCGACCTCTTCCGCGCGGAGCTGATCGCGTTCCCGCTCCTGCTCCTGCTCTCGTTCTGGGTCTTCCGCGGGCTCGTCGCCGCCCTGTTGCCGCCGCTCGTGGGCGCCGTCTCGGTGGCCGGGACGCTACTGGCCCTGCGCGCGGTGGTCGAGGTGACCGAGCTCTCGATCTTCGCGCTCAACCTCGTCACCGGCCTCGCGCTCGGGCTGTCGATCGACTACAGCCTGCTCGTCGTCTCGCGCTACCGGGAGGAGCTGGAGCGGCACGGGCCGGGGCTCGAGGCGCTGCGGCGAACGCTCGCCACGGCGGGCCGGACGATCCTCTTCTCCGCGCTCACGGTCTCCGCCGCGCTCGCCGCGCTGCTCGTCTTCCCGCAACGCTTCCTCTACTCGATGGGGATCGGCGGGCTGCTGACGCCCCTGCTGGCGGCGGCGACGGCTCTCGTCGCGCTGCCGGCGGCGCTCGCCCTCCTCGGGCCGCGGGTGAACGCGCTCGCGCCCGCCCGCTGGCAGCGCCCGCCCCCCGCGGGCGGCTGGGAGCGGCTTGCCCGGTTCGTCATGCGCCGGCCGCTCCTCGTCGCGGCGACGGCCGCCGCGCTGCTCGTCGCGATCGGGTCGCCGTTCCTCGGCATCCGCTTCACGGGTGTGGACGCGAGCGTGCTGCCGCCCGAGACGAGCGCTCGGCAGGTCTCCGACTCCGTCGCGCACGACTTCGACCCGAGCCGTACGAGCCCGGTCTACATCGCCGTCGGCGGGGCGACGGCGGCCGAGATCGAGGCCTACGCCGAACGACTGCGGGAGCTGGCGCCGCTCGTGCTGCCGCCCGAGCCGCTCGGCGAGGAGCGCTGGCGGCTCCAGCTCTACTCCGGGGCGAAGGCGCTCGACGACCGCAGCCGCGACCTCGTGCGCGAGGTCCGGCTGCTCGATCCGCCCTTCGACGCGGCGGTCGGCGGTGCCGCGGCGTCGTTCGAGGATCAGCAGTCGAGCCTGCAGGCGCACCTGCCGTGGGCGCTGGGGCTGATCGCCGCGACGACGTTCGCGCTCCTTTTCCTCATGACGGGCTCGCTGCTCCTGCCGCTGAAGGCGCTGCTCATGAACGCGCTCACGCTCGCGGCGGCGTTCGGGCTGCTGGTGCTCGTCTTTCAGGACGGGCGGCTCGAAGGGCTGCTCGGGTACACGAGCCAGGGAGCGCTCGAGTCCACGCAGCCGATCCTCCTGTTCGCCGTCGCGTTCGGGCTCTCGACCGACTACGGGGTCTTCCTGCTCTCGCGGATCAAGGAGCACCACGACCGCGGCGAGCCGACGGGCGAAGCGGTCGCGCACGGGCTCGAGCGGACCGGGCGGATCGTGACCGCGGCGGCTCTGCTCTTCTGCGTCGCGATCGGGACGTTTGCGACTTCTCGCATCGTCTTCATCAAGGAGCTGGCGCTCGGGATGGGCGCAGCCGTGGCACTCGACGCGTCGATCGTGCGCGCGTTCCTCGTGCCGAGCCTGATGGCGCTGCTCGGCCGCTGGAACTGGTGGGCGCCGGGGCCGCTGCGGCGGCTGCACGCTCGCCTCGGGCTCGGCGAGGGCTAGCCCGGCGCGATTAGGCGCAGCTTCGGCAAGTACGTCGTGTAGCGTGCGGCGTCGCGCGTCAGCAGGGCCATGCCGGCGACTGCGGCGTGAGCTCCGATGTAGAAGTCGGGCAGCGGGGAGCGCCGGTCGCCCCCGGCGCGCCGGTAGGCGAGGAAGCACTTGCCGGCGAGGAACGCGGCCGACCAGGGCAGCGGCAGCCGCTGGAACGTGTCGGCCGGAAGAGCGTCGTCGAGGTCCTCGATCCGCTCGAAGCCGATCGAGACCTCGGCGTAGACGATCGGGTTGATCGCCAGCGCGCTCTCGTCGGCTGCTGCCGCGAGGGCCGCCGCCGACCACTCGCCCCACACCGGGTCCTCGGTGAGGACGTCGAGCAGGACGTTCGAATCGACGAGGATGGCGCCTGCCACGCCGGCCTACTCGCGCGTCAGCGCCATGATCTCGTCGGTCGTCAGCGCCGCGGTCGCCCGTCCGCGCATCCGCTCGACGAGCTGCCGGCCGCACCCGCGGCCGTCACGCGATCTCCGGATCGTGACGGTGTCGTCCGCGATCCCGAACTCGACCTCGGTGCCCGGCCGCAGGCCGAGCCGCTCGCGGATCGCGATCGGGATCGTCACCTGTCCTTTGGAGGTCAGTCGCATCGAGACGGTATTACTTCGACAAGTAAGAATTGTCGCTCCGCGTGCGGCCGGGCGCAAGTGGCCTCTGTGGACGGGGCTCCGCGGGGCTACATCCGGTCCCAGCCGTCGGGCAGCTTGGGCATCGGCCAGGCGGGATCCGGCTCCCAGGCGGCCCACGTCTCGTCCCACCAGCGAGTTCCGGCTTCGAGCTCGGCGGCGACGCGCGCGCCCTCGGCTCTTATCTCCCCGACCTCGTCGCGCGTGAATCGGCCCCTGGCGACCCAGCCGTCGAGCTCCTCCTCGTCCTTCCAGCGCCACGTCCCGTCCGGCGCGATCACGATGTCGAGCACGTTGTCCAGCGTGTCGAAGCCGAGGGGCGACCGGCGGAACGGCGCCTGGAAATTGATGTACCAGCCGCGAAAGTCGGCGCCCTGCCCGTGCCAGACCGCGTACGCCTCTCCGGGGCGCTGGAGCTGCAGGACGCCCGGGCCGCCCCAGCGGTCGCGCCCGCTCCAGGGGTGCGGAGCGCCGAAGAAGTCGTCCGTCATCGCCAGCGGGCTCCCCTCGGGCATGTAGAGGACGAGGACGTCGTCGTCGTCCTGCACGACCGTCCCGCCCCACGCGCCCACCGGCCTGCCGTGCCACACCTCGCGACGCACAATCTGGTCTCCCGGCTGCCGGCGCACGGGGGCGAGTGTAGGCTTTCGGGCCTGCGAATGGCCCAGACCGACGTCTTCGCGGGCCGGGAGCCCGCCTCCGAGGGTGGGCCGGCGCCCGAGCTCTCGGTCGTCGTCACGCTCTTCGACGAGGCCGGGACGATCGAGGAGCTCTACCGCCGCACCGTCGCCGCGCTCGAGGCGCTGGGACGGCCCTGGGAGCTCGTCTTCGTCGACGACGGCTCCGGCGACGGCACGTTCGCCGTGCTCGAGCGCCTCCACGCCGCCGACCCGCGGATCCGCGCCGTCCGCTTCAAGCGCAACTTCGGCCAGCACCCCGCGATGCACGCGGGCCTCGCCCGCGCCCGCGGCGAGATCGTGATCACCATGGACGGCGACCTTCAGAACCAGCCGGAGGACATCCCGCGCCTCGTTGAGGCGGTCGAGGCGGGCTACGACGTCGCGAGCGGCCGCCGCGCCGCCCGCCACGACTCGTGGGGTCGCACGCTGCCGTCGCGGCTCATCAACGGCATGCTCCGGCGGTTCACGGGCGTCGCCATCGCCGACTTCGGCTGCGCCTTCAACGCGTACCGGCGGGGCTCGGTCGAGCCGATGCTGGGCGCGATCGGGCGGCAGAAGTTCACGAAGGCGCTCATCCTCTCGGGCGGCGCGAGCGTGATCGAGGTGGACGTCGGGCCACGCTCCGCGCACCGGCCGCTCGCGCTACTCGCCGCTGCGGCTGACGCGGCTCGCCCTGCACGTGCTCGCCGGCTTCTGGCCCCAGCCCGTCCAGTGGGCCGGCGTCGCGCTCGGCTTCGTCTGCACGGTCGTCGCCACCGGGCTCGGGGTCTACGCCGCCGTGTACTGGGTCGACACGCAGGACTTCCCCGGCCCGCTCTTCGCCGGCGTCGCGATCCTATTCGTTCTCGGCATCCAGGGCTTCATCCTCGCGCTCGTCGGCGAGTATCTGGGCAGAATCCAGCGCGAGGTCGAAGGCCGACCGCTCTACACGATCGAGAAGGAGCTCTGATTTCCGGCAGCCACGAGCAGCGAGAGGCGCCCCTCGGCGGAGCCGGGCTTCGCCCGGCGGGAGCCGGAGCCGCTGATCGAGCGCCGGGAAGCGTGAAGGAGGGGGCTCGTGGGGGAACCATGGGTTCCCCCACGCCGAGAATCCAGCGCGAGGTCGAAGGCCGACCGCTCTACACGATCGAGAAGGAGCTCTAGGTGCGACCGAAGCGCGTTCTCGTCACCGGCGGCGCCGGGTTCATCTCCTCCAACTTCATCCGGCACATGCTGCGGACGACGCCGTACGAGCTCGTCTCGCTCGACGCGCTCACCTACGCCGGCAACCTCGAGAACCTCGCCGACGTGATGAGCCACGAGCGGCTCTCGTTCGTCCACGGTGACATCCGCGACGTCGATCTGGTGCGCAAGGTCGTGGCCGAGGTGGACGTGATCGTCAACGCGGCCGCCGAGTCTCACGTCGAGAAGTCGATCGAGGAGGGCGCCTCCGAGTTCGTGACGACGAACGTCGAGGGAACGCAGATCCTGCTCGACGCGATCCGCCGGACACCGGTCGAGCGCTTCATCCTCATCTCCTCGAGCGAGGTCTACGGCACCGCCGAGCACGCCCCGATGGACGAGGAGCACCCGCTCAACCCGCGCAGCCCCTATGCGGCGACGAAGGCGGGCGGCGACCGGCTCGCCTACAGCTACTTCGTCACCTACGGGCTGCCGGTCGTGATCGTGCGCCCGTTCAACAACTACGGGCCGCGCCAGCATCCGGAGAAGGTCGTGCCGCGCTTCATCACGCAGGCGCTCTGCGACGAGCCGCTGACGATCCACGGCGACGGGCACGCGAGCCGCGACTGGCTCTACGTGGACGACGACGCCGAGGCGATCGAGGCGATCATCGAGGCAGACATCGGCGCGATCGCCGGCGAGGTGATCAACGTGGCGACCGGCGTGGACATCTCCGTCGCCGAGATCGCCGACGTCGTTCTCGACGCCGTTGGCAGGCCGCGGTCGCTGAAGACCTTCGTGGACGAGCGCCTGGGGCAGGTCGACCGGCACATCGGCTCGACCGAGAAGGCCGAGCGGCTCGTCGGCTGGCGCGCGCGGACGAGCTTCGAGCGCGGTCTCGAGCAGACGGTCGCCTGGTACCGCGAGAACGAGGCCTGGTGGCGGGAGATCCTCCGGCGCCCAGAGCGCGTCTCCTCGTACTAGGCGCCGGGCCGGCGCAGCTCGGGCTGCTCGCCGCCGCCCGCGCGCGCGGCCTCTACGTGATCGCCGCCGACCGCGATCCGTCGGCGCCGGGCTTTCCGCTCGCCGACAAGCGGGCGCTCGTCTCGACCGAGGACGAGCAGGCGATCGCCCAGCTCGCCGCCGCCGAGGGCGTGGACGGGATCGTCGCGCCGGGCATCGACTGGCCGGTCGGGATCGCGGCCCGTATCGCCGAGCGGCTCGGTCTGCCCCACCCGATCGACGGTCAGACCGGCTCGGCTGTCACCTCGAAGCGTCGCCAGCGCGAGCGCCTTGCCGCGGCGGGCGTCCCGCAGCCGCGCTCGTTCGTCTGCGCCGGGCTCGACGAGGCCAGGGCTGCGGCCGCTGAGACCGGCTACCCCTGCGTCGTCAAGCCGCCCGACCGGCAGGGGCAGGTCGGGCTCTCGGTCGCGGCGGGCGAGGACGAGCTACCCGGCGCCGTAGAGGCCGCGGCCGCCGCCTCGCGTTCCGGTTCGCTGCTCGTCGAGGAGCTCGTCGACGGGCCGGAGGTGACGGTGAACGCGCTCTCGGCGGGCGGAGAGTTCTTCCCGCTCACGGTCACCGACCGGCTGCTCGCCCCGCCGCCCGCTTTCGGCGTCGCGCTCGCGCACGTCTGGCCGAGCGAGGCGGCGACGGCGGAGACGGTCGAGGTCGCCCGCCGCGCGGCGCAGGCGCTCGGCGTCGCCGCCGGGCCGACCTACACGCAGGTGCGCATGGGGCCGGCGGGCCCTGTCGTCGTCGAGCTGGCCGCGCGCCTCGGCGGCGGCCACGACGCGGAGCTGTGCGAGGCCGCCCTCGGCGTGCCGCTGAACGCGCTCGCCCTCGCCGCCGCGCTGGGCGAGCCGGTGGAGCTGCCAAGTAACACGGTGTTACTTGGCAGCGGAGGAGGAGCGTGCGTGGTTTCCTGGTTCCGCCGGAGGGGACGCTCGTGCGCGTGGATGGTGTCGAGGAGGCGCTCGCGCTCGGGCGGCATCCTCGACGTCAAGCTCTACCGGCGGCCGGGCTGGCGCTTCGGGCCGCTGCGGCGCGGCGGCGACCGGGCCGGGGCGGTGCTCGCCGTCGGCTCGAGCCGGGACGACGCCCTCGAGCGTGCCCGCCGTGCGGCGGAGACCGTACGCTTCGTCGTCAGTGGCGACGAGGCGTAACACCCCGCTCGGCTTCCAGCCGCCCGCGATCGGCGAGGAGGAGATCGCGGCGGTCGCCGAGACGCCTGCGCTCGGGTTGGCTGACCACGGGCCCGCGCACGGCCGAGCTCGAGCGGCGCATGGCCGAGTACCTCGAGGCCGAGCACGTGCTCGCCGTCGCCTCCGGCACCGCCGCGATGCACCTCTCGCTCGTCGCGCTCGGCATCGGCCCGGGCGACGAGGTGATCACCAGCCCGATTACCTGGCCGGCGACGGCGAACGTGATCGTCCACTGCGGCGCGACGCCCGTCTTCTGCGACGTGCGCGACTCCGACCTGAACATCGACGCGGCGCTGGTTCCGTCCCTCGTCACGGAGCGGACGAAGGCGATCCTGCCCGTGCACCTCGCGGGACAGTCCTGCGATCTCGACCCGATCCTCGCGCTCGGCCTGCCCGTCGTCGAGGACGCTGCGCACGCGGCCGAGAGCCGCTACCGGGGCCGCAAGATCGGCTCCATCTCCGACGCGACCTGCTTCTCGCTCTACGCGACGAAGAACATCGCCGCCGGCGAAGGAGGGCTGATCGCGACGAACCGCGCCGATATCGCCGAGGCGATCGCGAGCCTCCGCCTGATGCGCCGCGGCGACGGCTCGCTCTACGACATCGTCGTGCCGGGCTACAAGGCGAACCTCTCCGACGTGCTCGCGGCGATCGCGCTCGTCCAGCTCGACAAGCTGCCGGAGCACACTGCCCGCCGGGAGCGGCAATTCGCGCTCTACGACGAGGCCGTCGCGACGCTCGAGGGCATCACGCCGCTCGCGCGCGACCCGCGCGACACGCACGCGCTCCATCTCTACGTCGTGCGCGTCGACGCCGGGCGGGCCGGCGCCACGCGCGACGACTACCAGCGCGCGCTCGACGAGGAGGGGATCTCGACGAGCATCCACTTCCTGCCGGTGCACACGCTCACCTGGTACCGCGAGCGCTTCCCGGAGCAGCCGTCGCTGCCGGTCGCCGAACGGGCCGGCGCCGAGGTGCTCTCGCTGCCGCTCTCGCCCGCGCACTCGGAAGACGACATCCGCGACGCGATCGAGGCGCTGCGGCGGGTGCATGCCCGCTTCGCGGGATGACGCGCAGGTCCGGTCCGCGTCGCGCTCACGCTCGTCCTCACCGGGCTCGCGATGCGCGTACCTCGTCTGGAAGATCGACGTCTCGCGGACGGTGGACGGCTGCGGCACGCGCACCTGGGCTGGTTCGCGCTCGCCGTCGCGATCATGGTCGTGACCGTCGTGCCCATGGCGTGGCGCTGGCAGCAGCTGCTCGCGGCGCAGGGGATGCACGACCGCCTGCGCTGGCTCCTGCGGGCGTACTTCGTCGCCTACGCGGCCGGGCAGGTCCTGCCGACGTCGATCGGCGGCGACGCGGTGCGGATCTTCGAGACGTCGAAGCGGCACCCGGGCCACCGCTCGCCGATCACCGGCGATCGGTGCTGCTCGAGCGGGCGCTCGGCGGCTCGGCGACCCTTCTGCTCGGCGCCATCGGCTTCGTGCTCGCGATCGGGCGCTACGACGTCGGCGCCTACCTCTGGATCGAGCTGCGGCTTCGTGCTCGCGACGGTCGCGCTCGCGGTCGTCTTCTTCGCCCGCTTCGCCCGGCCGCTGGCTGGCACCGGCTGCGCCGCTCCTGCGGTGGCTGCGCGTCGAGCGCCCGCGCGCGCGGGCTCTACGAGGGCATCCACGCCTACCGCGGGGACGGCCGCCTGCTGCTCGGCGTCTTCTGGCTGACGGTCGGGTCCAGGCCGTGCGCATCCTCGCGATCTGGCTGACCGCGAAGGCCGTCGGGCTCGACCTCTCGCCGCGCCTCTTCTACGTGATGGGGCCGCTCTTCTTCCTCGTCATGCTCGTCCCGTTCACGATCAACGGGCTCGCTGTGCGCGAGGCGTTCTTCGTCAGCTTCCTCGGCAGCGTCGGCGTCGGCGCGGACCCCGCCTTCGCCACCGGCTTCCTGTTCTTCCTGTCACGCTGCTGCTGCGGTGCCGGGCGGGATCGTGCTCGCGTGGGAGGGCTCCGAGGCGGCGGCGAGCGCGCCTCGCCATGGCTGATGACGTCTGCGTCGTCGTCGTCACGTACGACGCGCTGCCGTGGGTCGAGCAGCTGCCTCGACAGCGTGCGCGGCGTCGAGACCGTCGTCGTGGACAACGGCTCGACCGACGGGACGGTCGAGCTCGTGCGCGAGCGCTTCCCCGAGGCCGTGCTGGTCGAGCAGGACAACCGCGGCCTCGCCGCGGGCTGGAACGCGCGGCTCGCGGCGCGCCGACGGCGCCGCGGTACTTCCTCCTTCTCAACGCGGACGCCTGGCTCGTGGCGACGCGCTCGAGCGGCTCGTCGCCTTTGCAGACGAGCATCCGCGCGCCGCAGTCGTCGGGCCGCGCCTCTCCAACCCCGACGGCTCGCTCCAGCGCTCGGTGCGCGGCTTCCCGACGCCCTGGCGGCTGGCGACGGAGTACTTCTTCCTGCGCAAGCTCGCGCCGCGCTCGCGGCTGCTGAACGCGTTCTACGCCGGCGGCTTCGACCACGACGAGGTGCGCGAGGCCGAGTTCGTGATGGGCGCGTGCCTGCTCGTCCGGCGCGAGGCTGTCGACGAGGTCGGGCGGCCTCGACGAGGACTACTTCCTCTTCAGCGAGGAGGTCGACTGGTGCTTCCGCTTCCGGCAGGCCGGGTGGCAGGTGCTCTTCTACCCCGGCGCCGAGTGCGTGCACGTCGGCGGCGCGGTCGCACGGCGGCCGGCTCTTCCTCGAGAACGTGCGCGGGCACCTGCTCTTCCTCGCCAAGCACGGGAGGGCCGGCGAGGCGGAGCGGGCACGGCGGCTGCTGCGGGTCGCCCTGCGGCTGCGGGCGCTGCTCTTCCGAGGAGAGCGAGGGCGGCGGTACCGCGAGGCCGCGCGCTGGCTCGGCTCGGGCGACGTCGAGACGCTGCTGCGCCGATGAAGCCGCTGACCCTCGTCGCGGCGCTCGTGGCAGCGCGCTGGGTGCTCCCGGAGACAGGGCTCGGGCTCCTGCTGCGGCTCGCACTGGCGACGGCGCTCGTCCTCCTGCCGGGCCGCGTGCTCGCGCGGGCCCTCGGGCTGCGCGGCGCCTCGGCGACCCTCGCATTGGGGCTCGCGGCGCTCTTCGGAGCGCTCACGGTCGTCTTCCTCGTCCACGGCACGCTCGACCTCGCGGCCGTGCTGCTCGCTGCTCGTCGGGCTCGCGGCGTGGCCGTCCGGCCGGCGACGCTTGCCGAAGACGGCCGGACCGGGCTGGGCTCTCGTCGCCGCGGGAGGCGTGCTGCTCGGGCTGCTGCTCTGGGGCGTCGCCGGGGAGATCGGCGGCGACGGCCTCTTCCACCTCGCCCGCGTCCGGAAGCTCGTCGCGTTCGACGGCCTCTCGCTCGGCTCCGTCGACGAGTTCGCCGACGGCGGCCTCCATCCCGGCTACGCCTTCCCGCTCTGGCACGGCTTCCTGGCCCTCGTCGCCTCGGTCGCCGGCGTCGACCCGGCGGCGCGTCGTTCTGCACGAGCCCTCGGTGCTCGCGCCGCTCGCGCTGCTCGTCGTCTACGAGGCCGGACGGGCGCTCTTCCGCACGGCCGCAGCCGGCGGTCGCCGTCGTGCTCGCGCAGGTCGCGCTGACGGGGCTCGCGCCCGGGCACGGGGGCGCGTACACGGCTCTCGCCCTGCCGGCGACGGCGGCGCGGCAGCTGCTCGTGCCGGCGGCGCTCGCGCTTCGCGCTCGGGGCGGCCGCCGAGCCCTCGCGGGCGCTGCTCGTCGCCGCGGGGGCCGCCGGGCTCGTGCTCGCGGTCGTGCACCCGACCTACGCGCTGTTCCTCTGCTTCCCTTCGCCGGGTTCATCGTCGTGCGGGCGCTCGCGGCGCGGCGGGAGGCGCTCGGGGCCGCCGCAGCGCTCGCCGCTCTGCCGCGCCGGGCGTCGCGTTCCTCGCTTGGCTCGCGCCGGTCGTACGGGACACCGCGTCGCACGACCCCTCCGGGGACGAAGTGCGCGCGCGCTCGCGCACTACGCGGGCCAGCTCGTCGTCCGCTCGGAGACGAGCTACGCGCTCGCGCCGAGGTGTTCGGCCGCGGCGGCGCGGTCGCGATCGCGGCGCTGCTGCTCCTCCCGTTCGCCGCGTTCGCCTGGCGCCGGCGCTGGGCGGCCTACGTGCTCGGGGATCGCTCGCCGTGTTCGCGTCACGCTCGTGCCGTGGCTCTTCACGCCGTTCTCCGACCTCGTCTCGATCTCGCAGTCCCGCCGGGTGGCCGGCTTCCTGCCCTTCGCCTTCGCCCTCGCCGGAGGGCTGCTGGTCGTCGCGGGGCGCGTTCGCGGGCTCGTCCTGCCCCTCGCGCTCGCCGCCGGCGTCGTCTTCCAGCTCGTCTGGCCGGGCGACTTCGACTACTCACTCGACGAGGGCGGGCCCGCGGTCGTCACCTGGATTGCCGCCGCCGGCGCGCTCGTCGGGCTCGTGCTCGCGGCGCTCGGGCGGCTGCGCACGGTGAGGGAGCAGGGTGCGGCGGCGGCGGTCGCGGCGGCCCTGTTCGTGCTCCCGGTCGCCGTCCACGGCTTCCGCGAGTGGAGCCCCTCGGCGGCGCGGCCGCCTAGCCCGCTCACGGCGGGGCTCGTGGAGGCGCTCCTGGAGCGCGTGCCGCCCGGCGCGGTCGTCTTCTCCGACCTGGAGACGAGCTACCGGATCGCGGCCTCGGCGCCGGTGTACGTCGCCGGCGCGCCGCCGGGTCACGTCGCGGACACGGTGGAGAACCGCCCGTACGAGCGGCGCGCCGAGGCCCGCACGTTCTTCGCCAACGGCGACCTCGCGATCCCGCGGCGCTACGGCGCCGGCTGGCTCGTGCTCGACCGCTCGCGCTTCGACCTCCGGCTTCGCGCCGGGATCGAGCTGGTCTACGCTGACGGTCGCTTCGCGCTGTACCGCCTGTAGATGATTGATTCCTAGTTACTTCACGCAGAGCGCAGCGAGCGAGAGACCCGCCAGCGGCACGAACGTGACGCAGCCGACGCGCTCCGAGACGAACACGCGGGTGTTCAGCACGATGTACGGCGCTCCGGGAGCGAGGTCGCGCGTGAGATCGGCGTCGAGCTTCGCGTAGGCGGCGTAGCGCGCGTTGCCGTCGAGCGAGGCGGCGGCGGCGAGCCTCGAGTTGATCCCGTTGTTGTTCAGGTACGAGAGGTTCGTGTTGTTCGCGGGCCCGATCCGGCGGCCGTCGAAGAGGACGTTGAGGAACGCATACGGGTCGGCGTAGTCCACCGACCACCCGCCGATGCCGAGATCCCACTCCTCACCGCGGGTGCCCAGCCGCTGGACGAGGACGCCGGGGTCGAGCAGGCGGACCTCGACGTCGATCCCGATCTTCGCGAGGTTGTACTGCACGACCTGGGCCGCGAGCGGGCTCGAGCCGCGGTTCCCCGCGAGCAGGATCGCCCTCGTGCCTCCGAGGTTCCCGACGAGCGCCTGCGCCCGCCCGACGTCGGCGCCCTTGAGCGGATAGGCGTCCACGTCGCGGAAGCCGGGCATGCCGAAGGGCAGCCACTGGTCGGTGCGGCGGCCGCCGAGGAAGCCGTACTGGCGCACGAGCTCTGGCCGGTCGATCGCGAAGTTGACCGCCCTGCGCAGCCGCGCGTCCTTGAACAGCGGCCGCTCGGTGTTCATCGCGAGGTAGATCAGGGTCAGGCCGGGCTTGACGAAGTAGCGCTTGCCGAGCCCGTGCGTCTGGTAGAGCTCGGTGTGCGCCGTCGGGGGCAGTGGCCCGAGGTCGGCCTCGCCCTTCTGCACCTGGAGGAGGCTCGCGGCCGAGGGCACGCTCAGCGTGAAGGCGATCCCATCGAGGGATGCCTTGCGCGGGCCGCGGTAGTACGGGTTGCGCTTCAGCAGCGCGGAGCGCTGCGGCGTCCATTCGGCGAGGTAGAACGGGCCGGCCGAGGGAAGCGGCGCGCGGACGCCGCCCGGCGTCGCCGGCAGGCTGGGAGGAACGGCACAGAAGTAGGGCATCGCGAGGCGCGCGAGGAAGTCCGGCGCGGGCTTCGCCAGCCGGATCGTCAGCGTCGAGCCGCGGGTGGCCACGCCGGCGAGCGTCGTCGCGGTGCCGGCGAGCATCGCCTTCGAGCCGGCGACGTCCTGCGCGTAGACGGATGCGGGCGACGACAGCTTCGGGTCGAGCGCGCGCTCCAGGGCGCGCGCGAACGCCGCGGGCGTGACCTTCGCGCCGGTCGAGAAGCGGTAGTCGCCGCGGAGCGTGAAGGTGTACGTCCTGCCGTCCCGCGAGACGAGCGGCAGCGCGGCCGCCACCTCGGGGACGAGCTGGGGCGTCTTCTGCTCGATCCAGTCGGGGTACGTCACGAGCTGCGCGCAGGCCGCCTGCAGCATCTGCCAGGATGAGCCCGTGTGCGCGAGCGCGGGATCGACGTAGTCGAAGTCGCTCGCGAGATTGACGCGCAGCGTTCCGCCCGCACTCGTCGATCCGCTCGCCAGGCCCGCCGCGGCGAGGAGCGCGATCCCGGCCACGAGCAGCGCTGTCGTGAGAGTCGCCCGCATCTCGGGGTGGATCGTAGCGGCACTCCTGCGGGCGACGCAGCGGGAACCGGAAGTACCATCGCCTGCGTGAAGGTGCTGCTCGTGACCCTCTACTTCCCGCCGGCCGGCGGCGGTGGCGTGCAGCGGCCGCTCAAGCTCGCCCAGTACCTGCCCGCGCTGGGGATCGAGACGCACGTGCTCGCGCCCTCCGGGCTGAACTGGATCCACGAGGACGCCGAGCTGCGGGCGCCGACGCAGGCGTGGGTGCACCGCGCCCGGTATCTCGGCCCGAAGGGCCGCAAGCCGGCCGAGGAGCTGCACGGCACGCGAGGGGCTCGAGCGCGCGCTCGTGCAGGCGTCCCTCGCCGGCCGCCGCCTGCTCGTTCCCGACGAGAGCGTGACCTGGAACCTGACGGCGATCCCCGCCGCGATCCGGATCGCGCGGCGGCACGGGATCGACACGGTGCTGACGACGTCGCCTCCCGGCTCGGTCCACCTCGTCGGCGCGGCGGTCAAGCGCGCGACCGGCGCCCGCTGGCTCGCCGACCTGCGCGACTCGATCGTCGCCCATCCCCATCGGCGCGGCGAGAGCGCCGCGGTCCGGCTCAAGGAGCGGACGGCGGGCGGCGTCGCGCGGCTCGTGGCGCGCTCGGCGGACGCCGTCTCGTGCGTCTCCGAGGCGATCGCCGAGGAGGTGCGGCGCCTCGAGCCGCGCGGGCCCGTCATGACGATTCCGAACGGCTGCGACTTCGACGACTTCGCCGGGCTCGACTACCGGCCCGGCGAGCGCTTCCGGATCACGCATACCGGCAGCTTCTTCGGCAAGCGCGACCCGCGCCCGTTCCTGCAGGCGCTGCACGACTCCGGGCTCGACGCCGTCGCCCGCTTCCTCGGCGACTTCCGCTCCGCCGACCGCGAGTGGGCCGCGCAGCTCGGGCTCGGCGACCGGCTCGAGCTGATCCCGTACGCGCCGCGGGTCGAGTCGCTCGAGCTGCAGCGCGACTCCGACGCGCTCCTGCTGCTGATCCCGGAAGCCGGCGGCCGGGGCAAGGGCGTGCTCTCCGGCAAGGTGTTCGAGTACCTCGCGTCGGGCCGGCCGATCCTCGCCGCCGTGCCGCCCGACGGTGCCGCGGCCGAGCTGATCCGGGAGACGGGCGCCGGCGTCGTCGTGCCGCCCGACGACGTCGACGCGCTGAAGGCCGCGCTCGTCGAGCTCGAGGGACGCTTCCGCGACGGCGGCCTGCCCGACGTCGAGCTGCCCGAGGAGGCGCGCGAGCGGCTCTCGCGCCGCGCCCGCTGCGAGGAGACGGCGGAGCTGCTCCGCTCGCTGCTGTGACCCGCCCCTCCCGCATCGCCGACGGGCTCCTCTTCGCGGCCGTCTTCACGGTCACCTTCGCCAAGCTGCAGTGGGAGGTCGCGGGCACGCTCTCGCTCTCCGACGTGCTGACGGCGCTCTTCCTCGTCGCCTTCGCCGCGACCCGGCTCGCTCACCGGGACGGGCGCCTCGCCCGCGGCGCGCTCGTCGCGCTCGGCTTCTTCTGCCTCTTCCTGCTCGTCTACCTCGCCGGCTTCTTCGCGCTCGACACCGGGCAGGCGCTCGCGCAGTGGGCGAAGGGGATGGTGAAGTTCCTGCTCCACTTCCTGTTCCTCGTCGCCGCGGTCGCGACGCTCGCGCGCCGCTCGCGAGCGCTTCTACTGGGCGGCCCTCGGCACGTTCTGCGGCGGTCTCGTCTTCAACGCCCTCTACGGCGTCGTCCAGCTCGCGCTCGCCGAGACGACGGGTGCCAACCTCGACCAGTCGCTGCTCTCGCCGCTGACCGGCGGCGCCAGCTCGATCAACGTCTACGGCGCGATCGAGGGAGCGAGCGTCTACCGGCCGAACGCGCTCACCGGCGACCCGAACCACCTCGGCATCGAGCTGGCGATCCCGCTGCTCCTGCTGACGCCGCTCTACCTCCGCCTGGAGAGCGGCCACCGGCTGCGGCTGCCGCTCGCCGTGGTGCTGGGATTCCTGCTGCTCGTCCAGTTGGCGACGCTCTCGCGCAGCGGCCTGCTCGGCCTCGGCGCGGGGTTCCTCGTCCTCTGCCTGCCGTACCGGCGGAAGCTCCGCACGGGACGCTTCCTCGCGCCGCTCGCGGGCGTGGCCGTCGCCGTCGGTGCCGTCATCCTCACGCGGCTCGACTTCTTCGAGCGCGTGCTGCGCTCGCGCGTTGACACACAGGGCAGTGCGACGTCCACGCACTTCGCCGTCTACGACTTCGTCCCCGACGTGCTCTCGAGCCACCCGCTCTTCGGCCTCGGCCTGAACAACTTCTCCGTCTACTACGAGTTCGTCACCGGCCGGACGAACTTCGGCCCGCACTCGTTCTACGTCGCGCTCGTCGTCGAGACGGGGCTGGTAGGGACAGCCCTCTTCGCCGGCTTCGTCTGGTACCTCTTCCGCCGGCTCGGGGCCACGCGGAGGATCGGGCGGGCGCTGCAGGCGGCCCGGGATCCGGCGGCCGCGCGTGTGCGCCCGCTCGCCTGGGGCCTGACGGCCGCGCTCGTCGGGACGATGGCGGCGAACGCGTTCTACCTGACGATGCAGTTCTACTACTTCTACGTCTTCGCGATGCTCGCGCTCGCGGCGCCGATCGTCTTCGGGAGGCGGCTGGCGCGGCCTTGAAGGGCGGCTCGCGGCCGGCTCAGGTCACGAGCTCGACGGCGCCGCAGCCGTCGTCGCGGTAGACGGGTCGAACCCGGCGCTCTCCGAGCTCGCCGAGCCGGAGCGTCGTGGGGGACCGGACACCGGCCGCGATGGGCCCGACCACGTACCGGGGGTGCAGACCCCGTCGTGCCGCTGTCGCGATCCCGTCCGACGTCAGCGACAAGAAGCGGATGGGAAGCTCGGGCACGAAGTTCACGTACACCTTGACGATGCTCTGATACAGGAAATCCGGAATCTGAAGGTGGGGGGCCGCGAGGGCCACCTCTCCCGGTTGGAGCAGGCGCGCGACCTTCTCAGCGCTTGAAGCGCACTCCGTGCCCCTCTCTTGAAAAGTCGCCGGGGTCCAGAGCGCTCCCACCGCCAGTGCGGCAGCGCCGGCGGCGGGGACGAGCCGGAGCCACCGCGTCGTCTCCGCGAAGAGCCACAGAGCGACCGGGAGCGCGACGACGAAGCCCGGCGCGTAGTAGTGGGACGGCGCTTCGCGTCCGATCGCCATGAGCGTCAACATCCCGGCGCCCAGGAGAAGCGCGACGGGCCAGAAGCGCCGTCGGCGCGCCGCGAGCACGACGGTCGCGACGGCGAAGGCTGCGAGCAGGAGCAGCCGCTCGCGCGGCACGGCCTCGATGTTCAACCGCGCCCAGTGGAACAGCGGTACGTCCTTGTTGACGCCGTTGCCCTCGAGGCTGTTCTTCATCGCCTGGAGCACGAGCCCCGCGTCGCTGATCGAGAGCGTGAGCGGGAGCGCGATCCCGGCCGCGAGCGCCGTGGCGAGGAAGCCGTAGAAGGGGTCGAGCAGGCGGCGGGCCCACCTCGCTCGGCGCACCCGCAGGGCCGCCGCCGCGCCGAGCCAGTAGAGGCCGAGCGCGGCGACGATCTCCGCGACGAGGACGCGCTGGGCCGGAGCGGGGCCGAACGGCCACGCAGCCACGTTGAGGGCGGCGATCAGCCCCAGCCAGACGACGGCGGCGGCCGCGAGCCAGAGGCGGCGACGCGAGGCGACCGCGACCGCCCGGTCGCGCAGCGGCGGCCACCAGCCCGCCGCGGGATGGCGGACGACGGCCGCGAGCGCGAGCGGAAACACGAGCCCGGCGGCGTGGATCTTCACCGTGAGCGTGAAGCCGAGGAGCAGCGCGGCGAGGCCGAGCCGGGCCGCGCTGCTCCGCTCTCCTCCGCTCGCGATCAGGTACGCGACCAGCAGGCAGAGCGCGGCGAGGAGAACGTCGGGCCGGTACTGGATCGACATCGGCCCGAGCCCGGGGGCCGCGAGCCACGCGAGCCCTGCGGCGGTGGCGAGGAGCGCGCTGCCGAGCAGCCGCGCCGTGACGAAGAACGCCGCGACAGCGCCGGCGAGGTAGAAGAGGACAGCCCACCCGCGGAAGAGCGCTCGCATCCGGTCGAGGTGGAGCATCGTGTCGCCGGCATAGGCGCGGAGGCTGCGGGAGTCGCCCGTGACCTTGTGGGTGAGGTAGTCGGCGTCGAACGTGACGGCGAACAGCTGCTGCAGGGGCAGTCCCGGATGGTCGAGGTACTTCGTCCGCTCGCCGGCGGCGATGCTGATGCCCGAGCCCGCGTACGCCGCGTCCGCATCGGCATATCGGGCCCAGGAGGACGTGAGCGGCTGCTGCGCCACGAGCGCTGCGGCCGCGGCGAGCGTGATGGCCAGGCCGGCGGCGTAGGCTCCCCGGCCGCGCAGCAGGTCTCTCACGGCGCCGCTGGCGCCCGCGCCACGCCCCAGAGCGAGAGGCCGAACGGCGGGTGCATGGAGTCGAGCGCCCGCAGGGCCGGAACGAGCCGGTCGAAGAGCCGCAACGGCCCCTCGGGGATCAGCTCACGGCGCAGCAGCCGGCTCGAGACGAGCCAGCCGAGCGCGCCGACCGGGTTGACGTGGCGGAGCGTCTCGACCTCGAGACCGGCTGCCAGAAGCGCCTGTCGCAGGGGTTCCTTCGCGTAGCGACGCTCGTGCGCAACCGTCCGGTCGAGGGAGCCGAGCAGGAACGGGTGTGCGGGAACGAGCAGGAGCAGGCGGCCGCCTGGAGCGAGCTGCCGCCGGAACGCGTGCAGGGCGCCCTCGTCGTCGCGCACGTGTTCGAGCACGTTGAAGCAGAGGATCGAGTCGAACAGCTCCTCGACGTCACCGGCGAGCGCGTCGATCGTCGTGTCCACGATGCGCACGTTCTCGCACGCCTCGAAACGGCGGCGCAGGACCGGGAGGAAGCGCGGGTCGGGCTCCACGGCGACGACGAGCTCCGCCCGCTCGGCGACTCTCTCGGTGAACGTGCCGATGCCCGCACCGACGTCGAGCACGCGGCGGCCGAGGTACGGCAGGCTGCGCTCCAGGAGCCAGGAGTTGTAGTTGCGCGCCTGCGCCATCCGGCGCAGCGTCTCGTCCTGGCCGAGCGCGAACGTGAGCTCGCCGTCGTCCTGCGCGTGCGCCTCCACCACCCTGATCGTATAGAGCTGTGCGGCCCGCCTTCGGCAACGCGGCGCGTGTGCGAAGGTTCGAGGCGTGCGCGTCTGCGTCCTCTCGACCTCGTACCCACGCGGCCCGGACGACGTCGCCGGGCTCTTCGTCGCGGACGGCGTCGCGGGCCTGCGCGCGGCGGGGGTCGATGTCGAGGTCGTCTCTCCCGCCTCCTTCCGCCACTTCGGCATCGCCTACGGCGCGGGCATCGCCGGCAACCTCCGCGCGCGGCCGTGGAAGGCGCTCCTGCTGCCGCTCTTCCTGCTCGCGTACACGCGCGCCGCGCGGCGCGGGGTGCGTGGCGCCGACCTCGTGCATGCCCACTGGCTGCCGTCCGGCCTCGTCGGGCTCCTGACCGGGAAGCCGACGGTGGTACAGCTCTGGGGGACCGATGTCGAGCTCGCACGCCGCATGCGGCCGCTTGCGCGTGCCGTCCTGCGCCGGGCGCGCCTGACGATCGTCGCCTCGAGTGCGCTCGCCGACGCTGCGCGCGAGCTCGGCGCGCATAAGGTGCGCGTGATCCCGAGCGGGGTCGAGGTCCCGGACGAGCTGCCCGACCCGGAGGAGCCGCCGCACGTGCTCTACATCGGGCGGCTGTCGGCGGAGAAGGGCGTGCTCGAGCTGGTCGAGGCCGCGCGCGGCCTGCCGCTCGTCGTCGTGGGCGACGGCCCGCTCCGCGACCGCGTCCCCGGCGCGCTCGGCTTCGTGCCGCACGCCGAGCTGGGGTCGTTCTACGCCCGGGCGGCGGTCGTCGCGGTGCCGTCGCTGCGCGAGGGCTATGGGATGGCCTGCGCCGAGGCGATGGCCCACGGCCGCCCGGTCGTGGCGAGCGCCGTCGGCGGCCTGCTCGACCTCGTCGAGGACGGCGTGACAGGACTCCTCGTACCGCCGGGCGACGTTCCGGCTCTGCGCGCCGCGCTCGAACGGCTGCTCGCCGACCCCGAGCTGCGCCTGCGCCTTGGCGCTACAGCGCGAGATCGGGCCCGCGAGCGACTCTCGCTCTCCGCCGCCGCGGCCGCCACGATCGCAGCCTACGTTGAGGCGTGGCGCAGCTCGCCGAGGAGCGCGAGCGACGCGAGGTAGACGGCGCTGATCGTTGCGGCGGCGAATGCCAGCTCACCGCCGCGCGGCCAGTCCAGCGATGTCAGGGCGAGGCGCGCCGCACCGTAGGCGGCCGCGGCGGCGATCCCCGCGCGCGCGAGTGTCATCACAGGAAAGTGCCACGTCGCATGGCGGCTCGACCAGACCTGGGTGCCGACCAGGAAGGCCGCCATCGCCAGCGGCGTCGCGATTGCCGCGCCGACGATGCCGAAGGGCGGGATGAGCAGAAGGTTGGCAACGACGTTGACGAGCACGCCGATGGCGCCTCCCCAGACCATCGGCCATGTCCGCTTGCCGACGATCAGGCCCGTGTAGCCGATCAAGGCCAGCGCGTAGACGAGCGAGCCTGCGGAGATGATCGGCGCGACGTCGGCGGCCTTGGCGTAGAACCGCTCGCCGGCGAGGAGCGGCACCACGGTTCCGGCGGTCGCGGTCACGAAGCCGATGATCGGCAGCGAGACAAGCAGGATCACCCGCGTGTACGCGCGCATCAGCCGCTCGACCTCGACGCGCCCGCTCCGCTCGTAGGCGGTGATCAGGAGCGGTCCAGGCCGCGGTGAGGAAGGCCATCGCCGGGATCGCAACCGCCTTGTCGCCGATCACGTTGCCGACGCTGTAGATCCCGACCTCGCCGGTGTCCCGCAGCGCCGCGAGCAGGTAGCGGTCGAGGTAGGAGAGCCCCCACGTGGCGACCGCGGCGATGCTGCCCGGCACGCCGAAGCGGAGCCACGGGCCGAGGGACGCGGGAGTTGCGTGCGGCGTGTCGTGCCCGCTGTGGGGCCAGCTCAGCGCGAGCCCGAGCGAGCCGACGACGAGCGAGGCAAGCGCGAGCCCGAGCAGGTAGCCCTGCACGTTGTGGCCCTGGAAGACGAGCACCACCCCGAGGAGAACGCCTCCCGTTCGCGCCGTCGCGTCGACCAGCACGTAGGCGCGCGGCCGCAGGCTCGCTGCGAGGAGCGAGACGGCGACGTTCTGGAGCGTGAGGCCGGTGATCGCCGCGATGATCAGAAAGAGGTTGTCCGAGACGGCCGAGCTGGCCATTCCCACTGCCGCAAGGAGCGCGGCCACAGCAGCGAGCACGACGCTCGAGAGACCGAGCGCCCGCGTCAATGCGCCCGAGAAGGCGGTGACGGTGCCCCCCTTCCGGTGCGCGGGGAGCTCGCGGATGATGGCCGATGCCAGCCAGCTCGCAACCATCACCCAGCCCAGCGTGATCAGTGTCTGCGCGAGCGTGAGCACGCCGAGCTCGGTCGGCGTCAGCTTGCGGGCGAGGATCGGAAGAACGAGGAAGCCCGCGAGCGCGGGGATCAGCTGGGTCGGGAGGTAGATCGTGAAGTCGCGCAGCACCCGACCGGCCTCGTGGACGCCCAGCGCCGCCGCCACGCGCAGCGCGAGCGACGCCGGAGCCGGAGGGAGGGCGTGGCCCGCCGAGTGCTCCCCCTCGATCACGCAGCGATCCTAATCGCGGCGGGGCGATTGCCGCAGGCGGCGCAGCGCGTGCCTGGCCCGCGCCACCGGGAAGAGCGCCGTGCCGAAAGTCGCGGCGAGCGCGCCGCCGGAGATGGAGAGGCCGGCTCGCAGGTAGCGGCCGCCCCGGCCGCGGGCCGTCGGTGCGTACGCGGCCGGCGTTCGGTCGATGCGGACGTCCACGAGCGCCGGCGCGATCCGCTCGCCGGCGAAGCCGCAGGCGGAGCAGGCCAGGTCGCCTAGCTGCTCGCCGCAGCGCGGACAGCGCCCGACGAGGCCGGCGAGGTCGGAGCGGTCGATCTCCGGCCAGCGCTGCGGCTGCTCGAGGGCGTACACCGTCCCCCGCCAGCCCTCCGCCTCGGCCGCGAGCTCGTCGAGGGCCGCAACCCGCGCGCCCCGGTCGTGTGCCCAGGCGAGCACCGCCTCGAGGCGCCGCCCGACGGCGGTCAGGCGCCCGTTGCGCGCGATCCCGTACGAGTGGGCGAGCACGACGGCGACGCCCCTCCCGCCGACGAGGCGGTCGAGGTGCTCGAGCGAGGCGACGAGCGTCTCGGCGCTCATGCCGTGTGCGTCGAGCAGGAACGGCCGCGCATCGCGCTCCTCGTACGCGACCGCTGCGATCGGCGCCTCGAGCAGCGGCCCGTCGCCCGGCCGGCAGAGACTGTCCGCGGCAACGGGATAGAGGCCGGCGATCGGGGCGCCGCGGTAGTCGTACGCGATCCCGCCGCCGCCCCACAGCGCCGCGTACGTGCCGGCTGCATGCGCAGCTTCCCAGCTCGTATCGGTCGAAGCTCCAGGCCAGACGCTCGAATCGACGCGAAACCCTGCCCGGCCGCACGCGGCGATCCAGGCGCGCTGGTCGCCGGTCGCGTAGCCGCCCGCACGGACGCTGACCGGGCGGACGCCCGTCGCCCGCTCGAGCGCGTCGGCCTCCAACGTGAGAGCGCCGGCGATGCGCGGCTCGTCCCACGCCGCGAACGGAAGGTGGGCGTGAACCCCGAGCTCGTGCCGCGCTGCGAGCTTCGCGGCAAGCTCCGCGACGCCGGTCCCCGAGTGAGCGAGCTCGGTCACCGGGTAGAAGAAGGTCAGCCGCGCTCCGAACCGCGCGGCCAGGCCGTCGAGGGCTACGCACCCGCCGCGCACGTCGCGCTCGACGTCGAGGTGGACGACCCGCTCGCCGTCCCAGCCCTTGCGGGACTCCACGTCGACGGAGATGCAGACATCGATCACGCGCGCTCCGCGAGCACGAGCTGCTGGGAGGCGAGGCCCGGGAGCTCCTGCGCGACCACGTCCAGGCGGCGCCCGAGCGCGCGGCCGTCCAGCGGCCCGGACGAGAGCTCGAGCGGGACGCGCCGGACGGCGGTGAACCCGGTGCGGAGAAGAGCGCGCCGCAGCGATCCCCACGTGGTCCGGCGTCCGGCGAACGACAGCCGCAGGCCTCCCGGCAGCCGTCGCCGCAGCGCCCAGTAGAGGACGAGCGGCCACAGCGAGACGTCCGCGAGCATGCCGTGCTCGACGACGAGCGTGCCGTCGGGGCGCAGAACGCGGGCGATCTCCCCGAGCGGGCCGTCGTAGGGAGGGGGCATGTTGGTGAGTGACTGGCTACAGACCACAGCGTCGAACGTGCCGTCCGCGAACGGCAGCGAGAGCGCGTCGCCCGCCACGGCGAGGCCGAACCGGGAGAACTCGGCGAGCGCGTCGACGTCCGGGTCGATGCCGACCAGGCGGTGGCGGCCGGCGAGCATTCGCGCGACCGGCCCGCGGCCGCACCCCACATCGAGCACGAGCAGGTCGTCGCCGAGCGCGTCGACGGCCTCTGCCACACGACGGTGCCGCTCCCAGGCAGCGATTCGGCGCACCGGCGGGAGGGGGATCGCCGCGCTCCGGTAGAGCGGCCCGATGCGGTCGGCGAGCACGCGCGGCAGCCTCACGAGCGTCCCCTGTCGAGGAATGCGCGCGCCCACAACTCGAGGTTCAGGACGCGCCAGAGGTCATAGGACGGGCCGATCTCGCCGGCGCGCCGGCGGGCGAGGAGCGAGGCCGCAGCCTGCGGGTCGACCAGCCCTCGCTCACGGAACGCGCGCGATCCGAGCACGTCGGCCGCGAGTGTGCCCAACGACTTCTCGATCCAGTGTGCCTCCGGGGTGACGAAACCGACCTTGTCGGTCCGGTTGCGCACCGCAGGCGGCAGGAGGTCGCCGAGCGCCTGCGCACGACGATCTTCGTGCGGCCCGCGCTCGATCGAGCTCGGCGGCGGGCAGCGAGAAGGCGAGCTCGACGAGGCGGTAGTCGAGGAACGGCGTCCGCGCCTCGATCGAGTGCGCCATGGTGTTCCGGTCCTCGTAGCGCAGCAGCGCCGGGCAGCCCGCGCTCGGTGAGGATCAGGCGCAGCTGGCGGCGCAGCCGGTCTGGGGTCGTGGGCGATCGTGGCGACGGGCGTGGGCGCCAGCCCGCGCAGCGCCGGCCCGAGCAGGGCGCTGCCGCCGGAGACGCGCGCCGCGCAGCGCGCCACTTGAGCGCGTCCGGCAGCGAACGGCCGCGCCAGAGCGCGATGTCAGCGCGAGGCGCCCCGACCCGTGCAGCCTGTGCCAGCCGGCGAGCTCGCGCACCAGTCGACGGCGCCCGGCCGGCGCGAAGCAGGTCGCGCGAACCGGAAGCCCGACGTACGTCGGGTAGCCGGCGAACATCTCGTCGCCGCCCTGGCCGTCGAGCATCACCTTGAGGCCCGCTTGGGCGCGGCGCGCATGGACGTACCACTGCGCGGCCATGCTCGTGGAGCCGAACGGCTCGTCCTGCGCCTCGCACGATCGCGGGCAACGCCTCGACGAGCTCGTCTGCGCCGAACGTGATCCAGTGCGGCTCGGCGCCGGTCCGGGCGACGACCGCTCCGCGTACGCCCGCTCGTCGTAGCCCGGCGTCGTCGAAGTAGGCGGTGAAGGTCGTCGCTGCGCCGGCCGCTGCGCTCGAGCAGTGAGCGGCGACGGCGCAGACGATCGCGGACGAGTCGAGCCCGCCGGAGAGGCACGTGCCGACCGGGACGTCGCTGCGCAGCCGCAGGCGCACCGCGTCGAGAAAGCGTCTCGCGCACCGCCGCCGGCGGGGTCCGCGGGCGCGGTCGGCCGCTCGAGCGCCCAGTAGCGCTCGCAGCCGCAGGCCGCCGCTCGCCGAAGGACGAGCGAGTGGGCGGCGGGCAGCTTGTGCAGATCCCGGCGAAGAACGTCTCGTCGGTGTGGTCGACCCAGTCCGCGCTCGAGGTAGTCGCGGACGACGCCCGGGTTCGGCTCGAGCCGCGCGCCCGGGTCGTGCGCGGAACGCCTTCGGCTCGGACGCGAACACGAAGCGGCCGCCGTCGAGTCGGTAGTAGAACGGCTTCACGCCGAATCGGTCGCGCGAGCAGAACAGCTCGCCGCCTGCGCGCGTCCCAGAGCGCGAACGCCCACATGCCGTTGAAGCGCGCGGACGCAGTCCGTCGCCCCACTCGCGCGTACGCGGCGAGGACGACCTCGGTGTCGGTGCCGCTGCGGAACGCGTGCGCCGTGCGTCTCCAGCTCGCGCCGCAGCTCGCGGTAGTTGTAGATCTCGCCGTTGTAGACGAGCTGCAGCTGCCCGTCCGCGCTCGCAAGCGGCTGGTGGCCGGCGGCGGTGAGGTCGATGATCGCGAGCCGGCGTGATCCCAGGGCGACGCCGTCGGTGGAGAAGACGCCGCCGTCGTCGGGGCCGCGGTGCACGAGCGCGTCGGTCATCGCCTCGACGACGGCCGTCTCGGGTGGGCGCCCGAGTGCTACGACGCCGCAGATTCCGCACATAGCGTCGCCCCGAGGCCGAGCAGCATCGCCGCTTGGCCCCAGCGCAGGTAGGGGATACGGCTGAGCGGGGGTCTCCCGCCCCGCGGCTCGCCGGTGATCGAGGCGAACCAGCCGCCGGGCGTCTGCATGCGCCCGACGATCCACGACGCGGCGGACGGAAGCCGCTCCGCCAGGTCGCCGCCGAGCGTGGCGCAGCAGAGGAGGGCCTCGGCGGCGGCTTGCACATCCAGCGGGTAGGTCCGACCCGGAACTCCGCGGGGCACCCAGGCGCCGTTCTCTCGGGACCAAAGCGCATCTGCGTAGAAGGCGCGGTAGCGCGCGAGCGGCTCGTCGTACCCTCCCGTCGCGCCGTTGAGGGCGTGGAGGGCCCGGAGCCCGAAGCCGGTGTGGTAGTGGTCGATTGCTCCTGGGTTGTACCGATCCTGGCCGGCCGCCCAGTACGCGATGCCGCCGTCGGGCCGCTGCTCGGCCAGCGTGAACGCCGCGGCCCTCGCCGCCGCGTGTCCGTGACGCTCGGGCTCGACGCGGGCGAGGAACGCGGCCGCCTGCAAGTTGGTGTTGTGGACGCGGAAGCGGTCGACTGGTGTGTAGCTGAAGCAGATGCCGGTGTCCTGCTCGTGCACGTGCAGGTCGGTTGTGAGGAAGCGGCAGATGCTATGGCAGACGTCGACGTAGGTGTCGTCGCCGAGCAGCTCGTAGGCGCGAAGGAACGCCTCACCCGCGACGACGCTGACGAACCCGGACGGCATGCCTGCCGGGATCAGGATGCGCGACTGCCAGTCGAACGGGTAGCCCCAGCAGAGCCCTGCGTAGCCGGGGCTCGGATTGTCGAGCAGCCAGTCGAGACATGCTCTCGCTCCTTCCGCCTGGCGACCGTCACCGTTGGCCTCCAGGCGGGCGAGGTGTCCGGAGGCGAGCAGGGCAATGCCGTGTGCGTTCACAGTCGGCCGTACGCGCAGGAGCCGCCGCAGCGCGAATGGAGCCGCCGCGTCCGCCGCGTCCAGCAGTCGCCGCGGCGCTCGCAGGAGCATCGGCCGGCCGTTTCCGAGCCGGATGAGTGCGCGGTACAGACGTGTGCCGCGTACGTCGTACGGATCCCAGCCCGCCCAGCCGTTCGCCTCGAGCCACGCGTCGAGGCGCTCGATCGCTGCCTCAGCCTCGCGCAAGGCCCTCGTACACTCCGGTCAGGACGCGTGAGGTCGTCTCCCAGTTGTACCGCTCGAGCACTGCCCGCCGGCCCGCTGCGCCGAGCTGCTCGCGCAGGTCGGGGTCGCGCAGGAGCAGGATCGCACGTGCCAGCGCCGCCGCGTCGCCTGCCTTGAACACGAGACCGGCGCCGGTCGATTCGATCACGCGCGCGAGCGGACGGCAGCTCGACACCACGACGGGGCGCGCGAGCAGCATGTACTGAAAGAGCTTGTGCGGGCTCGTCGCCTCCGTGTGGGGGTTCGAGCGGTGCGGGACGAGGCAGATGTCGCTCGCGGCGATGAGCGAGGGAACCCGCTCGAACGGCTGCCACGGCAGGAAGCGCACGCGCTCCGCGACGCCCAACTCGCGGGCGAGCCGCTCGAGGGCAGGGCGCGCAGGCCCGTCCCCGACGAGCAGGAGGAGCACCTCCGGGAGCTCGGCGGCCACGAGTGGCAGTGCCGCGACCGCCGTGTCGAGGCCACGGTGACTTCCGCCGAAGCCGCCAACGTACGAGATGACAAGACGTCCCTCGAGGCCCTCGACGGGCTCGACGGGAAGGGCGAGGAAGCGCTCGACCTCCTCGGTGTTTTCGACCACCGCGATCCGCGCCGGGTCGAGTCCCGCGGCGGCCAGCCGCTCGCGCGCCTCGTCCACGACGACGAGGACGCGCGCGGCCCGGCGCGCGGCGCGGCGTTCGTACCGCTCCCAGCGCCGACGGCCGCTCACCAGGCTGAGCGTCGCCGCGCCCAGCCGTGAGCCCTCCCGCCGGTGCGCGACGATCGACGCAGGGTAGTTCTCGTGAAAGTCGGCGACGACCGGGGGGCCCACGCGCAGCGCGCTCCCGAGCAGCGGCAGGTCGTGGACGTGCAGGACGTCGACGGAGAGCTCGCGGACGAGACGGCGCAGCTCGCGCTCCCACCACGGGTCGCGGAACGCAAGCGAGCGCGCCGCCCGGGCGAGCGCCCCTCCCCGCTCGGAAAGACGCACGATGAGGCAGCCCTGCCAGCGGTCGCGCGCGGGCCGGCCGTGGAGCGACCGGCAGACGATCGTGACGTCGTGGCCAGCGGCGTGGAGGGCGCGGGCCTCCTTCTCGACACGGATGTCCGGCGGGAAGTCGCCTGCAAACATGACCATGCAGATCCGCATTCGACCCGTAGACTTGCACGCCGTGACGCCGCCGCTCCTCGCCTACGTGCTCGGCGCGCGCCCGAACTGCATGAAGGTCGCGCCGATCCACGCCGCGCTCGCGCGCTCCGGCGCCGTCGAGCAGCGGATCGTCCATACCGGCCAGCACTACGACCGGGAGATGGCCGCCGTGTTCCACGAGGAGCTCGGACTGCCGGCGCCCGACGTCCAGCTCGACGTCGGCTCGGGCTCGCACGCCGAGCAGACGGCCGCGGCGCTCGTGGGCGTCGAGCGCGCACTGCTCGAGCTGCGTCCGGCCCTCGTCGTCGTGGCGGGCGACGTCAACTCGACGCTCGCCGGCGCGCTCGCGGCCGTCAAGCTCGGCCTCCCCGTGTGCCACGTCGAGGCGGGCCTGCGCAGCTTCGACCGGACGATGCCCGAGGAGCACAACCGGCGCATCGTCGATCACCTCTCGTCGCTCCTGCTCGTCCACTCGGAGGACGCCGTCCACAACCTCGCGGCCGAGGGGATCGCAGGGCCGCACGTCTCGTTCGTCGGCAACACGATGATCGATACCCTGCTCGCCTTCCTCGACGAGGCCCGCGCGCTTGCCGCCTGGTGCGAGCATGGCGTCGAGCAGCGCGGCTACCTACTCGTGACGCTCCACCGTCCGAGCCTCGTCGACGATCCCGGTCTGCTGGAGCGGACGCTCGCGGGCCTCGACGAGCTCGCGCGAGACCTTCCGGTTCTCTTTCCGGTGCACCCGCGCACCCGGGCGCAGATCGCCTCGGCGGGGCGGCTGACGCTCCTCCCGCCACTCCCGTACCGGATGTTCCTGTCTCTGGAAGCGGGCGCAGCCGCGGTCGTCACGGACTCTGGCGGCGTGCAGGAGGAGACGACCGCGCTCGGCGTCCCGTGCTTCACGCTGCGCACGACGACGGAGCGGCCCGTCACGGTGAGTCACGGCACGAACGTCGTGCTCGGCCTCGAGCCGGAGCGGCTGCTCGAGATTCCGGGCCTGCTCGCCGGCGCGCGGCCGGCGCGCGTGCCGCCGCTCTGGGACGGTCACGCGGGGCAGCGCGCCGCAGACGCCGTGCTGGCGCTCCTTGACACCTAGCCGATTCCGGGCGGCTGCGCGCCGAGCAGCTCGTCGTAGACCGCTTCGACGCGCGCGGGCGTTGCGTGCCGGGTCGAACAGCGCGCGCGCGTGCTCGGCGGCCGCCTCGCCGAGCTGCGGCCGCAGCTCCGGATCGTCGATCAGCAGCCGCAGCGCGGCGGCGAGCCGCGTCGGGCGTCGCGTCGTCGAGCAGCAGGCCCGTCTTGCCCGGGCAGGAGCACGCCGGCGCCGTCCGCCGAGCCCGAGGCGACGACCGGCTTGCCGTACATCGCCGCCTCGAGCACCGGGCGGCCGAGCCCGACGCCCTGGTTCGGGAACGTGACGATGTCGAGCGCGCTGTAGATCTCGCCGGTCTCCGCCGTGAACGGCAGGAACGAGAAGTGGCCGTCGAGGCCCTTCGCCGGCGACGAGCTCCTTGATCGCCGACTCCTCGTCGGTGAGCAGGTTCGCCGCGCGCGAGCGCGCGGCCGCGTCGGCGTGCGGAAGTACTCCGGCGGGCGGACGCCGCCGCCCATGATC
Organism: uncultured Actinomycetes bacterium; assembly: GCA_963839425.1. Lineage (GTDB taxonomy): Bacteria > Actinomycetota > Thermoleophilia > Gaiellales > Gaiellaceae > CAYGLV01. The sequence continues at coordinate 2,380,355 of CAWIUX010000009.1, read as the reverse complement.
ACGAAGTGCGCCGGGACGCCCTCGGCCGACGAGGATCTCGGCCGCCGAGACGAGCTCGGGCCAGCCCTTCTGGCGGCGGACGAAGCCGGCGAAGCCGATCGCGACCCGGTCCTCGCGGCAGCCCGAGGCGGCCTTCGCCGCCCTGCCGTCGAGCGACGCGGGCGGCGGCGCGACGCTGTTGTGGACGATCGTCAGCGGCAGCCGGATCGGGAAGCGCGCGGCGACGTCGCGGTCGATCGCGATCGCGGCGTCGCCCCAGCGCTCCATCAGCGAGGCGATCGCGCGGCTGCGCCGGTCGCGCCCCTCGCCCGCGAGCGCCGAGCGCAGGTGCCAGACGACCTTCGCGCCGTGGCGGTGCGCGACCCGCGCGGCCGGCGAGGAGCGGCGAGTCGTTCAGGTGGACGATCGGGAAGCGGTGCTCGCGCATCAGCCGGTCGAGCTGGCGGAGGTGGCGGCGGCAGCGCGGCGACCTCGCGGCCGAGCACGAGCCAGCGCAGGCCCTCGTAGGGGCTGTCCCAGGCGTGCGCGAAGATCGAGACGTCGCCCGTGTGGACGGTCGCGCCCGCCGCGGCGAAGAGCTCCGCGGCCGGGCCCTCCGGGCAGAAGACGTGCGGCTCGAAGCGCGGGTCGAGGTTCGCGGATCAGCTGCGCGAGGCTCGACGGGGCGCCGCCGAGCTGCGGCCGGTGGTGGACGTAGAGGATCGGGATCCGCTCGGGCGACGGCAGCGATCGCTCGTAGATCTCCTCGATCCGCCGCGCGTTGCGCGCCGGGTCGAAGTTCTCCTCGGCGTGGCGCGCGCGCCGCGCGGCCGAGCGCGCGCCGCCGCTCCGGGATCGCGCGAGCAGCTCCGCGACGCCGTCGGCCAGAGCGTCGACGCGAAGTCCGTCGACGAGCACGCCCGTCTCGCCCGGGACGACGACGCCGCCGCCCGTCCGCGAGCCCGACGCGACGACCGGGACGCCGCTCGCCGCGGCCTCGATCACCGGGCCGCCCGAGCTCCGGGCCCGCGCGACGGCGCGACGACGACGTCGGCGGCCTGGTAGAGGTTCGCCGTGTCCTGCGTGAACGGGACGAAGCGGACGTCGTCGCCGAGCGCCGAGCTCGGTCGACGAGCCGCTTCGCCTCGCGACTCGTAGTTGCGCGTCAGGTCGGCGAGCTGCAGCGAGCGGCCGACGACGGTGCGGAAGAACTCCTCGCCGCGGACGGCGCCGCCGACGATGAGGTAGCTCGCGTCGATGCCCTCGCTCGCGCAGCCGCGCGGCGGCCTCGATGAACTCGTGGAAGCCCTTCGACGGGTAGATGAAGCCGAAGTAGGAGACCACCGGCCGGTCCGGCCGGCGAGGCCGAGCGCCGCCTTCGCGGCCGCTCGGGTCGCCGGGATGGAAGCGCTGCGAGGTCGACGGAGTTCGGCGACGACCGTCGAGCCGACGCCGAAGACGTCGCGCGACGTCGTGGTTGATCGCGATCGACGTCGTGGCGAGGCGCGCGATCGCCGGGCGGACGAACGCGCGAGCGCCGGTCGCTCGCCGCCCTCCGGCAGCGCGGAGCGAAGGTGCCAGACGACCGGCAGCCCCTCGCGGCGCGCGAGCCACGCGGCCGGGATCAGCGGCGAGTCGTTGAAGTGGACGAGCTCGAAGCGGTGCGCGCGCGCAGCGTGCGGCGGAACTGGAGCACGTGCTGCGGCAGGCGGCGCGAGCTCGCGCGCGAAGAGCAGCCAGCGGCGGCCGCGGTAGGTCGACGCCCAGATGTGCGTGAACGCCGGCGACGGGCCCGGTGTGGACGGTCGCGCCCGCCTCGCGGAAGAGCTCGGCTGCGGCGCCCGGCGGGCAGTAGACGTGCGGCTCGAACCGGTCGCGGTCGAGCTCGCGGCCAGGAGATGAGAGAGACTCGTCGGGCGCCCCGCCGAGCTCGGGCCGGTGGTGAACGTAGAGGAGCTTGACCCGGGGCATGCCGGGGCGAACGCTAACAGTGGCCGGTACGATCACCGCCGGTGACGGCCCTGCTCGAACGCGCCTCGCTTCTCCGCTCGCGACGCGCCTCGCTCCTGGCCGGCGCGGCGCTTGCCTTGGTCGCGGCGGTCGCCGCTCCTTCGACCGAGCTCCTGCCCGGGCCGCACGGACCGGCGCGGACGGCACTCTCGGCGCTCGTCCTTCTGGGTGCGTTCGCCGCCGGCCGCGCCCGGCCGCTGCACGCTCTCTACGGCCTCGTCGCCCTCACCGTGCTCGAGGGCGCCATCCGCAAGTGGATCGTGAACGAGATCACCGTCTTCCTGGCCAAGGACTTCCTCCTCCTCGGTCTCTATGCGGCGGTGCTGCCGCGGCTCTCGCTGTCCGAGTGGCGGCGGCCCTGGTGGCTCGTCGCGCCCCTCGCCGGGATCGTCGTCCTCGCGCTCGTCCATCTTCCACGTAGCGACTCGCTCTCGCAGGCGGCGATCGGTCTGCGCTCGTACATCCTGTACGTGCCGCTGCTCTGGGTCGCGCCGTACCTGATCTCGGGCCGGAAGCGGGCGCTCGGCCTGCTCGGCCTGGTGCTCGGGCTCGCCGCCGGTGAAGCCGTGCTCGCGACGATCCAGGCCCTCTCCGGCCCCGGCGTGCTCAACAAGCTCGTCTCCGGAGCCTTGCAGGGCATGATCACGCTGCAGAGCAAAGCTTACATCCGCCCGTCCGGAACCTTCATGCAGGTCGGCGTGCTGTCGGCCTTCCTGTTCTTCGGGCTGCTGGTCGCGTTTGCGCTGATCGCGGTGCATCGTCGCGGGCGGCTGCTACGGGCGAGCTTCGCCGCGGTCGTCTTCATCTCGTGGGGCATCGTGTACACGAGCGCCCGCTCTCTGCTCGGCTCCGCGCTCCTCGCCTTCGGCGCGCTTACGCTCTGGCTGCTGTGGCAGCGCCGTCTTGTCTCGCTCGTCGCAGTGCCGGCCTCGTTCGCGCTCGGCATCCTCCTACTCTTCAACGTCATTCCGGCGGTGCGCGATGCGGGGGACAGCCTCGTGGGCTGGTACAAGCACCGCGGGTACGAGAAGGTCAATGTCACCGTCAGCGCCGGTCAGACCGTCGAGGTTCGGCTCGATCCGAAGCTGAAGGTGAAGCTCGAGGCAGCGCTTTCCGCAGTGGGCCGCCCGGCGGGCGGCTCTACCCCAGTGCCAACCACGCCTGCGGCGACCACGCCGGCACCGACGACGCCCGCGGAGACCACCCCCGCAGCGACCACGCCTGCGCCGGCCGGGACACCGAAGGAGGTGACGGTCCGCGGCATCGACTTGAAGGGCGCCGAGGTCGTGGTCGTCGTCACGCTGAGCGAGCGAGGCGCGGCGAAGGTCGTCGTCTCACGCCAGGTCGACACCATCCCGGCGCTCGACGAGCAGGGGCACATCGTCGACATCGAGGTTTCGAAGGCGAACGAGATAAGTCCCGTCGGGGGTTTCCTGGGCCGCGCGGCCGACTTCAACAAGGCGGGCGGCACGAGCGGCATCTGGAGCGGCCGGATCCGTCCGCAATTCGAGCTGATCTCTCACCAGCGGCTGGTCGGCCACGGGCCGGGAACGATGACCCTCGGCTCGGAGTACGCGAATCCCAGCGGGCAGTTCCAGGGCGAGAGCATGTATTCCAAGGCCGCCTGGGAGCTCGGTCTGCCGGGCCTGGCCCTCTTCCTCTGGTACCTCGCTGCGCTGCTCGTGCTGACAGCGCGCGGCATCGTGCGCGCCGAGGAGTGGCAGCGCGCGGTCGCCGTCGTCGGCCTCGGCGCAACGGCGCTGCTGCCGCTCTGGTACGTGTTGACGTTCGCGCTCGACTTCCCGATCGTCGGGATCCTGTTCGGGCTCTTCGCGGGCTGTGCGGTCGCCTACGGCAGCGGCTCCGCGCCGCGCCGCGCGTAGGCGGCGAGCGAGGTGAGGCCGGCGAGCTTGCCTGCGAGCGCGGGCAGCACCTGGTGCCGAAGAGAGGGGCGGCGGCCGAGCAGCGTGTCACCGGCGGCCGTGGCGAGGCCGTAGGACAGCCGGTTGCCGATGAGGAAGGCGTCGAGCACCGTGAGGACGGCCTTGTGCGGCGGAAGCGCTTTTCCGGCCACGTAGACGAGGTTGTGGCTGTAGTTGCGTATCGCGTCCGGCGACGGCGCGCGGCCGAGCTCGGGCCGCGGCCCGAGATGGTGGGTGACGCCTGCGTCGGGGTCGTAAAGGAGCCGGTAGCCACTCCGGCGGACGAAAGCGCAGAGGTCGACCTCGTAGTCGGTCGCGGCGCCGCCGTTCAAGCGCGCATCCCAGGTGTATGCGAGCAGGAGGCTGCGGCGAAAGCTCATGTTCGTGCCCCGCAGGACGTCCACGTCGCGGGGCGCCCAGGGCTCCGGCACGCGCTCGAGGTGGAGCGCCTGGAAGCGGCCGCTCCGGCCGAGCCGTCCCACGCGCGGCGAGCCGGGCCGTTCGGGATCTCCGGGCTGGAAGACGAGGCCGCCGACGCCGCCCACGCGGGGGTCGTCGTAGTGCGGAAGGAGCGTCGCAAGCCAGCCGGGCGAGGGCTCGGCGTCGTCGTCCACGAAGCAGACGACATCGGCGCCCGCCTCGCGCACCCCGAGCCGAAGCGGCGGCAGATGGCCGGTGGTCGCCACCGTGAGGAAGCGGGCCGGGAGCGGCGCCGCCGCGACCGCGCCGGCGGCCTGCTCGTCGTCCTCGCGTCCGACGACGAGCACCTCGTCCGGCGGACGGCTCTGCCCCGCCAGCGCGGCGAGGCACGCAGCGAGCAGCTCGGGCCGGCCGAACGAGGGGACGACGACGGCGGCCGAAACGCGTGATGCCTCGCTCATGCGCCCGAGCTTAGCCGCCCCTGCCGCCGCGGCTGACAGACTGTTGCCCGTGACAAAGGTGCACCAGCAGCCGCCGAAGGCGGCCGAGCCGGATCTTGTGCGTCGCGCGGGCTCGAGCATGGCGTGGGGCCAGCTCGGCAAGGTGCTCGAGCTGGGGCTGACGACGGCGATCGCCGTCATTGCCGTGCGCGTCCTGCGGCCCCAGGGCTTCGGTACGTACACGCTGCTGACCTATCTCGCCGGCGCCGCAAGCATCTTCATACCGGTCGCCGGGATCGAGGCGCTCTCGGCTGTCTTGCCGCGCGTCGCCGACCGTCGGCAGCGCCTCTGGCTCGCCGCCCTCGTCGCCGGCCTCCGCCTGGTCGTGATCGCAGCGGTGGCTCTCGCCCTCGCGCCTCTGTGGGGCTCGGTCAACGAGACGTTCGGTCTCGCCCACGTGTCGCTGCGGGTTCTGCTTGTCGCCGTCGGGTACTGGGCGGCGCTCGACCTGCTCAACTCGATCGCAGGGATCTACCTCTCGGAGCTCGAGTTGCGACCGGTGACGCTCTGGAGGACGGTCGGGTTGAGCGTGACCCTCGCCGGGCTGGTTGCGCTCGGCTACGACGGGAAGACCTCCGTCGGCTCGGTCCTGGTCGTGGTCGCTGGCGGTTACTCGATCGCCGCGGCGGGCCTCGCCCTGCGGCTGCGCGCCGTCGGCCGGCCGGAGCGACCTCCGGCCGAGCAGGTGCGGTTCGTGCTCAGCTTCACGCGCACCGTCTGGCCCGTAGGGATCGTCACGTTCGCGGTTGCGACCCAGCTCGGAGTGCTCCTCACGGGCGCGCTCACCGGCAGCGTCGGTCAGGTCGCCTACTACGCGACGGCCGTAGGCGTCGTCGGCCGGGCGCAGTACCTCCTGCTCTCCGGCTGGTCGTCGCTGATAATCCCGTCACTCGGCGCGGCGCACCGGCACGCGGGGCTGGAGGGCGTTCGCCGCGCCTCGCGTCTCTTCATGGAGCTGTGGCTCGTCGTGGCGCTACCGATGAACGCGCTCATCCTCGCAGTCTCCGTGCCACTCGTGCGCCTCCTCTTCGGCGAGACGTACGCTCCTGCGGGCGGCCTCGTCGCGTGGTTCTCGGCCGCGTCCATCGCTGTGGCGCTCGCCGGTGGGCCGATCGGGGTGGGAGCGCTCTGGGCGCTCGACCGCCAGGGGCTCTTGTTGAGGGTACGGATCGTCGTCGCGGTGGTCAGCGTCGCGCTCGCCGTCGTCCTCATCGACCGCTACGCGGCGCTCGGGGCGGTCATTTCGGCAGGCGCTGCGGCGCTGATGACTGCGCTCGCGGAGTACTGGCTCGCCTGGCGCGCGCACGCCGTCTCGTACCCCTTCGGCGTGGCGGCGCGCGTGGCGGGCGCGGCCTGCGTCGCCGGCGTGCTCGCCGCCGTCGTGAGCGGCGGCGGGGCGGCGACGCTCGTCCTCGGGGTCGTTCTTGGGACGGCGGTCTACCTTGTCCTGCTCTGGCTGCTCAAGCCTTTCGGCCCCGAGCACATCGACCTGCTCGGACGGCTGAGTCCGCGGCTCGCACGGTCCCCCCTGAGGGTCTTCGCGCGGTCATGAACCTGAGCGGCCGGCAGATCCTCTACGAGTCGACGAACCACGCCTGGGCGTACGGCTGGACCTTCTACCAGATGCTCGCCCAAGCGCTCGCGGCCGGGAACGACATCGTCTACCTCGACACGCCGCTCAGCCTCGCGCGCGGCGGCGGCCGCTACGTCGGCGGCCGCGCCGAGCAGGCCGAGCCGCCCTCGCTGCGGCTGCTCCGCACGGCGGGGCTGCCGGCGCAGCGCACAGAGCGGCTGCGCGGCGCGGCCGCACGGCTGACGGCGGCACAGGCGTCGCGCTGGGCGCGTCGGGAGGGGTTCCGCCCCGATCTTGTCTGGACGTACGTGCCCCAGGCGTTGCCGCTGCTCGATCGCTTCCCGGATGCGGCCTCCGTCTACTGGACCGGAGACGAGGTCGTGCTTGCGGGGGAGCGCGCTCTGCTCGAGCGCGTGGGAGCGATCCTCTGCGTCTCCGAGCCCGTGTACGCGCGCCACAGCGAGCGGTACGGCGAACGGGCACACTTCACCCCGGTCGCGTGCGACTTCGAGCGCTACCACGCCGCCCGCGGGAGCGGCGAATCGGAGCTCGCCGGGCTGGCCCGCCCGATCGTCGGCTACTGCGGCTTCGTCAACCGGCGCGTGGACGTCGGCCTCCTGATCGCGCTCGCCGCTCGGCTCGGCGAGGGCACCGTCGTCGTCGCGGGGCCGGCGGGCGAGGAGGAGCAGCGGGCGCTCGCCGGCACCGAGAACGTCGCCCTGCTCGGGCCCCAGCCCGCCGATCGCGTGCCGGCGCTGATCGACGCTTTCGACGTCTCCCTCGTCCCCTATCGCGACACGGAGTTCAACCGCAGCTCGAACCCGGTCAAGTTCTACGAGTACCTGGCGCTCGGCAAGCCGGTCGTCTCGACCGACATTCCGACCCTGCGCCGCTTCGCGCCTGTAGCCTCGGTCGGGCCGGCCGGGACGTTCGTCGAGCGAGTGCTCGCCGCGCTCGTCTCGGCGCCCGGCACGGTCGAGGAGCGCGTCGAGGTCGCCCGCGCGCACTCGTTCGGCGCGCTGCTCTCGCGCCTGCGAGCATTGCCGCTGTGATCCCTCTCCCCTGGGACAGCGAGTTCTTCGGCCTGGCGATCGGTCGCGCCGACCTCGGCGGGGAGCCGGTTGGCGCCGTCCTCGAGCAGGCGCGCACAGCCCGGCTCGACTGCGTCTATCTCTTCGCCGGAGGCTCCGAGCTCGCCGCCCTTGACGCGGCGATCGGGGCCGGCGCCCGGCTCGTCGACCTTCGCAACGAGCTCGACGCGGAGCTTGCAACCCTGCCGGAGAGCGACGGCCGTTCGCGCCGCGCCGGGTCGGACGAGCGCGGGCGCGTCGAGGAGGCCGCTGCACGCCTCTCGGCGTACAGCCGCTTCCGACGCGATCCCCGCTTCCCGGCGGAGCGGGTTGCCGAGATGTACCGACACTGGGCGCGGCTGTGTCTCGACGACGGTGTCGTCGTCGTCCCGGCCGACGGCGGCGACGGCCTTGTCGGCGTGCGCGTCGTGGAAGGGGTCGCCCACCTGGAGCTCGTCTACGTCGGGCCGGCCGCATCGGGCCGCGGGCTCGGCCACTCTCTTGTCGCGGCCGGGCTGCGCGAGGCGGGTGTCGCCCGGGCGCGCGTTGTCACACAGGCGGGGAATGTCGGCGCGCTGCGCCTCTACCAGGCGACAGGGTTCAGGACGCGGTCACTCGTGGCGGTGCTCCACCTGTGGCTCGACGAGGCGGCATGAGCGCGCCACTGGCGATCGAGGGCGGCACGCCCGTCCGCTCCGGGTTCCTGCCCTTCGGCGTGCCGTCGATCGGCGAAGAGGAGATCGCCGAAGTCGTCGATACGCTGCGCTCCGGCTGGATCGGGCAGGGCAAGAAGGTCGAGCGGTTCGAGCGCGAGTTCGCTGCCGCTGTCGGCGCGCCGCACGCGGTCGCCGTCTCCTCGTGCACCGCGGCGCTCCACCTGTCGCTGCTCATGGCCGGAGTTGGGCCGGGCGACGAGGTGATCGTGCCGGCGATGACCTTCTCCGCCTCCGCCACCGCCGTCCTCCACGCAGGTGGAACGCCGGTCTTCTGCGACTGTGATCCGCGCGCGCTCCTGCTCGACCTGGAGGATGCTGCCCGCCGCGTGACGGAGCGGACGAAGGCGGTGTTGCCGGTCCACTTCGGCGGCCTGCCGTGCGACATGGACGCAGTGCTCGGCTTCGCGCGCGCGCGCGGCCTCGACGTCGTCGAGGACGCCGCCCACGCCGTGGGCACGTGGCTCGACGGGCGCGCGGTCGGCTCGTTCGACTCCTTCTGCTGCTTCAGCTTCTACCCGAACAAGAACCTGACGACGGGCGAAGGCGGCATGGTGACCTTGCGCGACGACGCGGCGGCCGGCCGCCTGCGCAGCCTGCGCCTGCACGGCCTCTCAACGGACGCCTGGAAGCGGTACGCGACTCGGAAATACGTGCCGAGCGAGCTGACAGCGCTCGGCTTCAAGTACAACCTCACCGACCTGCAGGCTGCGATCGGCATCCACCAGCTCGCGAAGCTCGAGCGCCACCAGCTGAGGCGGGAGGAGCTGGCCGCCCGGTACGACGACGTGCTCTCGGGGCTCCCCGGCGTCGAGCTGCAGCCGCGTACGCTCCCTGGGCACGAGGTGCGGCACGCCCTCCACCTCTACCTCATGCTTCTCGACCTTGAGCGCTTCTCGGTCGCGCGAAACGACATCGTCGCGGCTCTGCGAGCCGAGAACATCGGCGCCGCGATCCACTACCGGGCGCTCCACCTCGAGCCGTACTTCGCCGAGCGCTTCGGCCACGCACCGGACGAGTTCCCGAACGCGCTTCGGGCGAGCGATCGGGTCCTGACCCTGCCGCTGACGCCGGGCATGAGCGACGCCGACGCGGACGACGTGCTCGAGGCGACAGAGAAGGTGCTCGCGGCCTACGCCGCCTAGCGCGGCAGGCTGAAGACGAGCAGTGGCTGCGGCGGCCCGAGCTCGCTGCGCGTCCGTGAGAAGACCTCCCGCACCGAGACGTTTGCGATCTGCCGCGCCCTGATGAAGGCGAGCTGCGCGCGGCGCGGCTCGTCGGAGGCGAGGACGGCGGCGTAGCCGAAACGGCCGGCGGCGAAGAAGCTCCGTGTCTCGGCCGCGTCCGCGGTCCACGGCAGCGCGTCGTGCGTCCAGAGGACGTAGTCGCGGTCGAGGTAGAGGCCGTGCGGCAGGGCGAGGAGAACACGGGCGTCGGGCGGCAGGTGGTCGCGCATCCACTCGATCCCGGCGTGGTACGAGGTCTTCGAGCGCAGGAACTCGTCGTGCGACTGCGTGCCGGCGACGACGGGCGCGAACTGCGCCGCGTAGCGCGCCGAGACGGCCGCCCCGGCGCCGAGCGCCGCGACCGTGACGGCGACCACGGCCAGGCGCGCGAGCCGGCCGCGCCCGGCGAGCGCGACCATCCCCAGCGCACCGAGGATTGCAAGCGGCGGCATGATCGGCACGAGGAAGCGGGTTTGCTGCGAGGAGAGGAACCAGGCGCCCGCGTAGACGGCGACGGCGAGCCAGACCGCCGCGACCGCCCCGCGCCGGCCGCGCAGGAGGAACGCAAGGGGGGCGAACATCAGGAAGAGCGGCGAGAGGAAGTCGCCTCGGTCGAAGGCGTTTCCGTCGCTCAACAGCCGGAACGGCAGGAGCAGGAAGTCGAGCGGCGAGCGCCCGCGCCCGTAGCCCTCGAGCACCTGGCGGCGGGCCTCCTCCGCCTCGGGGTTCGGGCCGCCGGCGAGCAGCGGGTACAGCGGGTCGCCGGTCAGGATCGCGTTCTTCGCGTACCAGGGCACGGCGATCAGGAGGGCCGGCAGGACGAGCGTGGCAAGCGCCCGGGCGGTGATGCGGCGCCGGCCGAGGGCGAGCACGACGAGCCCGACGGCGACGGCGGCCGCGGCCCCGGTGTACTTCGTCGCCGCGGCCGCTCCGGCGAAGAGGCCCGCGAGGGCGAGCGCCTCGGCCCGCCCCCCGCGGAGCCAGCGGGCCGCATTCCAGGCGGCGAGCGCGACGAAGAAGGCGAGCGGGCCCTCGACGAAGGTGGAGGTCGCCGTCCACGTCATGAACGGCTGCGCGAGGAAGATCGCCGCCGCGAGCAGGCCGAGCGTCCGCCCGCCCAGCCGGTGCGCGGCGCCGGCCACCGCGGCGGCGGCGCCGAGCGTCAGGATGAGCGGCGCGAACGCGCCCTGGAGGACGTTCCAGAGCAGGAGCCCGTCCAGGACGAGCATCTGCACGAGGTAGGGCTGATACGAGACCCAGGCGTTCGGGAGCTCGCGAATCTCGCCCCAGCGCTCGAAGTGCTCGGGGTCGGCCGTGTGGTAGTAGAGGGCGTCCGGGGACGAGATGGGCGCGCACGTGGCGAGGATGTCCACCAGCGCGTACAGGACGAGGAGTGCGAGCAGGGCGACCTGCCAGCGGGGCCAGCCGCGCAGCGACGGGAGGCGAGCCGCGCGCAGGAGCGGGCGCAAAGTTGCGCCGCCGCCCGCTGCGGCGACGGCCGTCACGGCGATCGTCGCGGGCGCGGACACGAAGCCGAGCCAGCCCGCTGCGAAGGTGGCCGTCCCGAAGAGGACGGCGCCGGCGGCGAGCCGGTTGAGCCAGTCGAGGAGCCGGTCGCCGCTCCCGCCCAGCGGCCGCAGGAGCAGCGTTCCCGCGCCGAGCCAGGCGAGCGCCGTGACGGCCGCGAGCGCGATGTGGCCGGCGGACTCAGCCAAGCCCGGCGACCCGGTGGAGGAGCTGCCATGCGTACAGCGCGCCGGAGACCGCCAGCCAGGCGAGGGCGAGCAGGGTGGAGAGCCGCGCCATCGCGGCGATTCTAGGGCTGCGGCCCGACGCTGATGCGTCGATGACCTGAGTTATGGTTCTCGAGACTTGAAACAGCTTGGCCACATTGCTCTCCGCGGTTTCGACTCAGTCTTCGGAGCGGCGTCTGGAGCCGTTCGGCCATTTGCGCCCGTGCTTGCTCGGCGTTTCGGGTCCACAGGTCTCCGCCTCCACCTGGGATGTGGCTTCGCCGTACTGCCGGGTTGGGTGAACGTCGACCTTCGAGTGTCTGTTCACCACTTCGTCAATCGCGGCCGCATCCAACGTAGCGGGGCGCCGAGCCTTCTGGCGAATCTGGAAAGGGGTCTGCCCTTCCCGGACAAGTCCGCGTCGAGGGTGTACTCCAACAACTTCCTCGAGCACTTGAGCCGGGATGCGGCGCTCTCGTGTCTGCGCGAGACGCACCGAGTTCTCGCTGCGGGGGGCATCGTTCGCGTCGTCGTGCCGGATCTCGAGCGCTACGTCCGAGCGTACGCTAACCGAGAGTCGGAGTTCTTCGCGAGGGTCAGCGATAACACATACTGGCCTTCGTGGTGCAAGCTCCCCGCGGACTACTTGACCTCCATTGTCCACGGTGCTCCCGAGCTCGGATGGGTTCACCGCTGGGCCTGGGACGAGGAAACCCTCACGCAAGCGCTTCGAAGTGTGGGGTTCGAGGACGTGGCGCGACGCTCGGTCAACGAGTCGCCGTCCGAGGATCTTCGCGGAATCGACGGCGACCTCACTGCGGCACTCGCGCTCGAGGCGGTGAAGTAGCGCCGCTAGGCCAAGTCGAACAGGCGGGCGAGGAGACCGGGGTCGGGACGCAGGCGCCGCCGCTCGCGGGCGAGGGCGGGCAACGAACGGGCCGTGCGGGCGAGCGCCGCCCCGACCGGTCGCGGGTGGCGCGGCAGGCGCAGCAGCTCGCCGAGGACGACGCGGGCGGCGGGGCCGGGCGGCAGGCACTTGAGCGCGAAGCGCAGGATGTTGGCGTGCGCGGAGGCGAGCCGTCGCGGGGACGCCTCTGGTGAGCTCGCCGTCGCGACGCCGACCTCGTGACGGAGGAACGCCTGCGGGACGTAGACGCTGGCCCACCCGCGCAGCCACGCGCGCCAGCAGAGATCGAGGTCCTCGAAGTCCATGAAGAACCGCTCGTCGAAGCCGCCGAGCTCGAGCAGCAGCGAGCGCCGCACGAGCATCGCGCCGGCGTTGGCCGTCAGCGTCGGGACGATCTCGTCCGCCTCCACGACCGCGTCGATCGTGAGCCCCGGGATCGGCGCTCCCAGCAGGCCGCCTCTGCGCAGGACGGTGCGTGCATGGATCGTCTCCCGACCCGCCCAGTCGAGCTGACGTGGGTCGGCGGCGAAGCGGGTCTGATCCTGCTCGAGCGCCTGCGCCAGCAGCTCGACACAGCGGCTGTCGAGCGACACGTCGTTGTTCACGAGCAGCACGTAGTCGGCCTCCGTCGAGCGCGCGCCGAGGTTGTAGAGGTGCCCGAGGCCCCGGTTCTCCGTCTCGATCACCCGCACGCCGAGCTCCTGCGCGATCGCCACGCTTCCGTCGAGGGACGCCCCGTCGACGACGACGATCTCGGCGGGAGCGAAGGTCTGCGCGCGGAGGCTCACAACGCATTCGCGCAGGACGCTCGCGCCGTTGTAGTTGCCGACGACGACAGCGATCCTGGTCATGCCGCCTCGAGCCGCGCGACCGCATCGCGCACGAGCGTCGTGAACCGGTCGCGGCTGTGGTGCTTCGCGACATAGGCGCGGCCGCTTCGCCGCATCGACCCAAGGCGTTCCGGTTGGCCGAGGAGGTCGTCGAGCGTCTCGGCGAGCTCCGACGCGTCGTAGGAGCCCAGGACGACACCGCCTTCGGAGCGGCGGACAAGGTCCTCCGGGCCGCCGCACGGCGTGACCACGACGGGGATCCCCGACGCGAGCGCCTCGGCGACGACGATGCCGAAGCCTTCCTGGAGCGACGGCAGCACGAACAGGCTCGACTCCCGAAGCCACGACGCGGCGTCGGGTGTCTCGCCGGTGGCCTCCGCCCCCGCGGGGAGCGGCACCAGGGGGCGCTCGCCGATGAAGCGGAGCCGGACGCTCGGCCGCCTCTCGCGAAGCTCGGAGAACGCGCGGATCAGCAGCCCGACGTTCTTCCGCGGGTCGGTCGCACGGCCGAGGAAGGTGATCACCGGCCGGTCGGCGAGCCGCTGCGTCCACGCCGCCTCCGCCTCGGGCGCGAAGACGTCGAGGTCGACCGGGATCGGGATGATCCGCACGGCGGCCGGATCGACGCCGGCTGCTGCCGCGATCCCGGCGCGGCTCGCCTCCGAGGTCGCGTAGAGCTGCCGCGCCCCGCGCAGGACCGACCGCTCCAAGGCGAGCGTCGCCGGCGCGTTGACCCCGAGGGCGAGCTTGCGGCTCGCGGGGAGCGCGGCACGCCGCGAGGCCCACTCCTCGCGCAGCCCCGTGCCGATCCAGCACGCGTAGGGGCGTCGAGACCGCAGGGCGCCGTAGCCGTAGGGAGCCGAGGTCGCCGCCACGAGCACCGTCCGCGCGTCTCTGACCCTCCGCGCGATGCGGAGGCCGCCGACGAACTGGTTGATCAGGTCGATCTCCGGCACGACCGCGGGGATCTCGATGCCATCGAGCGAGTCGACCCTGACCCTCCGCGTGCGGGTGTCCAGTGACCGCTTCAGCACGGAAAGAGACCGGCCCCGGGAGAGGTAGACGAGCGTGGGCTCGCGGCCGAGGTCGGTCAGGGCATGGAAGAGCGGCTCCGTCTGCGAGCGCAGCCCGCCGATGATGTCGGGATCCTGCGTGACCACCGCGATGTCCGGTGCTGACACGCGAGGGAGGCTCAGCTGCGCCGAGTCGCGGTGGCGAACAGAAACCAGCCGGCGCGTCGGAGGAGGGCCCGGCGGAGGCTCGGAGGGAAGGCCTTCCCGACGACGGGCCGAACGCGCCGGGGCATCGGTAACGCTTCCGCCATCTGGCCGAACACCTGCATCGACACGTTCTCGAACCGGGGGGAGAGCTTCGCCGTGAGCCGGCGCCGCGTGTAATGACGCGCGAGCACGCCGTCCGAGTAGCGGTTCGCCACCTCCGCCGGACGCTCGCGCAGGAGCCGTCCGCCCAGCACGCCGCGAACGAACATGTAGTTGAACCACCAGGTGATCGAGTTCCGGTGGTACACCATGAGCCGCACCTCGCCGCCGGGGCGGAGGACGCGCGCGATCTCCTCGATCACGGCGTCCGTGTTCGCGGAGTGGTGGATCACTCCCCAGGACCACACGAAGTCGAAGGACGCGTCCGGGAACGGCAGCTGCTCCGCGTCGGCCTCGAGGACAGACGCCTCGACCCCGGCGGCGTCGAGACGACGCTTCGTGAACTCCACCGCCGTCGGCGTCAGGTCGACCGCAGTGAGGCGCGCGCCGCTCTCTGCGAGCAGCTTCGCGTGGACGCCGGTGCCGCACCCGATCTCGAGCACGTCCTTGCCGCGCAGCTCGTCGAACGGGATCAAGCGGGAGAAAGGCCGTTGTCCGGGGCCGTGGGCGAACCAGCTCTCGGCGAAGAAGCGACGCTCGACCTCGGCCAGATAGTCGTCCGACTCGATAGGCGCCTCGATCGTCCCCTGCCAGTCGTACGTCATCGGATGCTCCGACCACCAGTGCCGGACGGCCTCCTGGGCGACCGGGTTCGTCCCGGGCTCGGGCCCCGAGCTCATCGCGTCAGGCCGCGGTTCGCGAGGTCGGCGGTCGCGTCGGCGCCGCGGTCTTCGGCCGTTTGGCCGGCGAGCCAGCCGGCCAGCTCCTCCATCCCCGCCTCGAAGCCGACCGCGGGCTCGAAGCCCAGGACGTCGCGGGCGAGCGAGATGTCCGCATAGCAGTGCCGGATGTCGCCCGCGCGGAACTCGTTGCGGATCTCCGGCTCGATCTCCTTGCCGAGCCCGCGGCCGAGTGCGGCGGCGACGTCGAGCACGCTCGTCGGGCGCCCGGTGCCGAGGTTGACAGCGGCCCCGTCGGCGGCTCCGGGCTCCAGCGCGAGCAGGACGCCGCGGACGATGTCGCCGACCGCACGAAGTCGCGCGTCTGGCGGCCGTCCTCGAAGACCACGGGCGGCCGGTCGTTCAGCAGCCGCGAGGCGAAGATCGCGCCGACGCCCGTGTACGGGTTGGAGAGCGCCTGCCGCGGCCCGTAGACGTTGAAGAAGCGGAGCGCGGTCGCCGGCACGCGGTACGCGCGGCTCCAGGCGAGCGTCATCTCCTCGTGGTCGCGCTTGCCGATCGCGTAGATCGAGGTGGGCTGCAGCGGCTTGCGCTCGGCCGTCGGCAGCGGCTCGACCTCGGTGCCGCACGCGGGGCAGCGGGGTTCCCACTCGCGGCGCACGAGCTGCTCCTCCGGGCGGGGCTCGACGAGCACGTCCACGCCCTCGGCTGGGCAGCGGTAGGCGCCCTCGCCGTAGATCGACATCGACGAGGCGACGACGACCTTCTCGAGCCGGTCGCGGGCGGCGGTCGCCTCCTCGAGCACGACCGCGCAGCCGATCGCGTTGACCGACGTGTAGCGCTCGATCTCGTACATCGACTGGCCGACGCCGACGGCGGCCGCGAAGTGGACGAGCCGGTCGCAGCCGTCGAGGCAGCGGCGCACGGCCTCGCGGTCGCGCACGTCGCCGACGACGAGCTCGGCGTCCATGCTCAGGTAGGCCGGCACGCCGTCGTGCACCTGCGGATCGAGAGAGTCGAGGATCCGCACGTCGTCGCCGCGGGCGAGCAGGGCGTCCACGAGGTGCGAGCCGATGAAGCCGGCGCCGCCGGTGACGAGAACCCTCATCTCGCCGGGGAACCTACCAAGCCTGGGCGGCGGGCCCGCTCGGGGGGTCGGGTAGCATCGTCGGGCTGTGACGTCGATCCTCGGTCTCAACGCCTACCACGGCGACGCAGCGGCCTGCCTCGTCGTCGACGGCGAGCTCGTCGCCGCGGTCGAGGAGGAGCGCCTCAACCGCGTCAAGCACTCGGCCGGGTTCCCCGCACTGGCGGCGCGCTGGGTGCTCGAGGAGGGCGGGATCGAGCCCGGCGCGCTCGACCACGTCGCCGTCGGCCGCGACCCGACCGCGAACTTCATCCCGAAGCTCTTCCGCGCCCTGCGTATGCCGAGCGCCGGCTTCCTGCGCAGCCGCCTCCAGAACGCCGCCCGCGTGCGCAACGTCAAGGAGGAGCTGGCCAAGGCGCTCGGCGTCCCCGAGGCCGAGCTCGGCGCGAAGGTGCACAACGTCGAGCACCACCAGGCCCACGTGGCGAGCGCCTTCCTCGTCTCCCCTTTCGACGAGGCGGCGGTGCTCTCGGTGGACGGCTTCGGCGACTTCGCCTCGACGATGCTCGCGCACGGCCGCGGCAACGGCTTCGACGTGCTCGACCGCGTCCTCTTCCCGCACTCGCTCGGGATCCTCTACACCGCCGTCACGCAATGGCTCGGCTTCCCCAAGTACGGCGACGAGGGCAAGGTGATGGGCCTCGCCCCCTACGGCGAGCCGATCCACCTCGACGAGCTGCGCCGCCTGATCTCCCTCGACGGCCCGCTCTTCGAGCTGAACCTCGACTACTTCGTCCACCACGTCGAGGGCGTGGACATGACCTGGGAAGGGCAGACGCCCTCGATCGGGACGCTCTACTCACCGCGGCTCGTCGAGCTGCTCGGGCCCGTGCGCGAGAAGGGGGCGCCGCTCGAGAAGCTCCACGAGGACGTCGCCGCGTCGCTCCAGAAGGTGCTCGAGGAGGCGTACCTGCACGTGATCCGCACGCTCCACGAGCGCACCGGCGCGCGTGCGCTCTGCCTCGCCGGCGGGGTCGCTCTGAACGCGGTCGCCAACGGTCTCGTGCGCCACGAGACGCCCTTCGAGGAGCTGTACATCCAGCCTGCGGCGGGGGACTCCGGGACGGCGGTCGGCGCCGCGTTCCACGTCTGGAACAGAGCGCTCGACGAGCCGCGCGGGTTCGTGATGCGGCACGCCGACACAGGCCCCGAGTACGGCGACGGCGAGATCGAGACCGCGCTCGCCGGTGCCGGCCTGGCCGCGCGCCGCCTCGCCGACGACGAGCTCTTCCCGTACGTCGCGAAGCGGATCTCGGAGGGGGCGGTCGTCGGCTGGTTCCAGGGTCGGATGGAGTTCGGGCCGCGCGCTCTCGGCAACCGCTCGATCGTCGCCGACCCGCGCCGGGACGACATGAAGGACATCCTCAACGCGCGGATCAAGCACCGCGAGCCCTTCCGGCCGTTCGCGCCCTCGATCCTCGCCGAGGCGACCGGTGAGTGGTACGAGGACGACTACGAGTCGCCGTTCATGATCCTCGTCTACAAGACCCGCGTGGACAAGCGCGAGCGCATTCCCGCCGTCAACCACGTGGACGACACGGGCCGCGTGCAGATGGTCACGCCCGAGGCCTGCCCGCGCTACTACCGGCTGATTGAGGCCTTCGCCGCCGAGACCGGCGTCCCCGTCGTTCTCAACACGTCGTTCAACGAGAACGAGCCGATCGTGTGCACGCCCGACGAGGCGATCGCGTGCTTCCTGAAGACGGCGATGGACGTGCTCGTGCTCGGCAACCACGTGCTCGAGCGGTGAGCGCCGCCCGCAGGCCGCGGCTGCTCGTCCTCAACCAGTACTACTGGCCCGGTGTGGAGGCGACGGCGCACCTCCTCACCGAGCTGTGCGAGGCGCTCGCCGGGGAGTTCGACGTGACGGTCGTGACCGGCCGGCTGCACGACCGCCCCGATGCCCGGCCGGGCACGAGCGAGCGCGGCGGCGTGCGGATAGTGCGCGTCAACTCGACGGCGTTCCAGCGGTCGAAGCTTGGGCCGCGGGCGGCCAACTACGTCACCTACCTCCTTCAGTCGTTCCGCGCCGCCGTCGCGACGCAGCGCCCGGACGTCGTCGTCTGCATGACCGACCCGCCGATCATCGGCGACCTCGCCCACCTCGTCGCGCGCCGCTTCCGCGCGCCGCTGCTCGTGATCAGCCAGGACGTCTTCCCCGAGATCGCGGTCGAGCTGAAGCGGCTCGAGAACCCGCTCGTCGTCGGCGCGCTCCGGGTGCTCATCCGCTGGTACCTGAAACGCGCCGACCGGGTCGTCGCGATCGGCGAGACGATGCGACGGCGCCTCGTCGAGAAGGGCGCCGACCCGGAGCGGCTGACGGTGATCCCCAACTGGGTGGACACGAGCCTGCTCTCGCCCCAGCCGCGCGACAACCCCTGGGCGCGAGGAGAAGGCCTCGTGGGCCGCTTCGTCGTCATGCACTCGGGGAACATCGGTCACGCGCAGAACCTCGACGCGCTCGTCCGGGCCGGGACGTTCCTGCGCGACCTCGACGACCTCGAGATCGTCCTGATCGGGACCGGCGCGCGGCGCGGCGACATGGAGGAGCTCGCGCTGCTGCTCGACGTGGACGCAGTCCGCTTCATGCCCTACCAGCCGCGCGAGGCGCTCTCGCAGTCGCTCTCCTCGGCCGGCGTCCACGTCGTCGGGCTCGCCCAGGGGCTCTCCGGCTACGTCGTCCCGAGCCGGCTGTACGGCATCCTCGCGGTCGGGCGGCCGGTGATCGTTTGCGCGGACGCGGACTCGGAGACGGCGCAGGTCGTCGCCGAGACCGGCTGCGGTGTCGTCGTCGCGCCGGGGCGGCCCGAGCTGCTCGCCGAGGCGATCCGGACGGCTCACGACGGCGGCTACGACCTCGAGCGCATGGGCGCGGTCGGGCGCGAGTACGTGGTCGCGAACGCCGACCGGCGCGTCGCGGTTAAGCGCTACGCCGCGATTCTGCGCGAGCTCGCCGCCGCGTAGGCTGCGCCACGTGCGCGACGATGTGCTCTGACATAATCGGCCGCGCCCGCCCGGCCCTCACTCGCAGGAGTCGACGATCGACGACGCCCTCCTTGACCTTCTGGTGTGCCCAGAGACGACTCGATCGCTCCGTCGGGCAAACGGGCGGCTGGCGTGCGAGGACGGCGATCGCTCGTACCCGGTCGAAGAGGGTGTTCCGGTCCTGCTTTCCGACGGCGCTCCCGTGCCCGCGACGCTCTCCGCCGCGCGGCTCGCCCGGCTGGCGGAGCTCGAGGAATGGCATTTCTGGTTCGTCGCCCGGCGCCATCTCGTCCTCGGGCTCCTGCGCCGCCTGGTCGCGCCCGGCGGGCTCGTGCTCGACATCGGCTGCGGCACGGGCTCACTCGTCGAGCGGCTGCGCGGCGAAGGCTTTCGGGCGCTCGGCGTCGACTCCCGGCGCGATGCGATCGCCGTCCGCCTGCGCGGGTCACCCGGACTCTGGCTCCTCCAGGCGGACGGTGAGCGGCTTCCCTTGCGCGACGAGGCCGTGGACGCCGTTCTTCTGCTCGACACGCTCGAGCACGGAGACGACGAGGCGATGCTGACCGAGGCGGTTCGAGTCCTGCGCACGGGCGGGGTGGTCCTGGCGACCGTGCCGGCGCTGCCGTGGCTGTGGAGCTACCGCGACGAGGCGGCCGGGCACCTGCGACGCTACCGGCGGCGCGACCTGCGCAGCCTGCTCGAGCGCGCCGAGCTTCGCGTGGAGACAGTGCGCTCGCACCAGTTCCTCCTCTTCCCGCTCGTCGCGGTCGCGCGACTCCTCGGCCGCCGCCGGCCGGGGCTCCGCGACGCCGAGGAGCGGCCGGGCCCGGTCGTCAATGCGATTCTCACGGCGATCTCCCGCCTCGACGTCCGTCTTGGGCACGTCGTGCCGTGGCCGTGGGGCTCGTCGGTCGTCGCGGTCGGCCGGAAGGAACGAGCCTGAGCACGGGCTTCGAGCTCCTGCTCTTCACTCTCGATCCCGCCGCAGCGGCGCGGGCGTCGGCGGACGGGGTCGACGGGATCGTCGTCGACTGGGAGTCGGTCGGCAAGTGGGAGCGACAGGCCGGTGCGGACACGCAGATCGAGCCGGGGAGCGTCGACGATCTCGCGGCGGTGCGTGCCGCCACTCGGGCACGCGTGCTCTGCCGCGTGAATGGGTTCGGCTCGTGGACGCCGGACGAGGTCGAGGGCGCGATCGACGCGGGGGCGGACGAGCTGCTCCTCCCGATGGTGCGCACGGTCGAAGAGGCCGCGGCGTTCGTCGAGCTCGTCCGCGGCCGCTGCAGTGCGGGGCTGCTCGTCGAGACGTCTGCGGCGGTCGACTGCGCACCGGAGCTCGCGCGCCTCCCGCTCTCCCGTGTCTACGTCGGCCTCAACGACCTCGCGATCGACCGAGGCGCCGCTTCGATCTTCTCCGCGGTCGTCGACGGCACCATCGAGCGGATCCGGCGGGCGTTCCCGATGCCGTTCGGATTCGGTGGCCTCACGCTTCCGGAGCTCGGCCGGCCCATCCCCTGCCTGCTGCTGATCGCCGAGATGGCCCGCCTCGGCTGCCACTTCTCCTTTCTCCGCCGCTCCTACCACGCCGACATCGGCGGCCGCGACCCTCGCGTCGAGCTGCCCAGGATCCGCGCGTCCCTCGCCGCGGCGGCATCGCGCTCGCCCTCGGCGGTCGCCCGTGACCGCCGCAAGCTTGCCGAGACCGTCGCACGGGCGGAAGCCGCGCCGGAGGCCGCGTGAGCCTGCACACGCTCGCCGGAGCACGCGTGCTCGTGACCGGTGCGGCCGGCTTCCTCGGAGCCAACCTGGTCCGCGCCCTGCTCGAGGACGGCGCCGAGGTGCACGGGCTGGTTCGGCGCGGAACGTCCTCGTGGCGCCTGGCGGGCCTCACCGGCGAGCTGGCTCTCCATGCCGCCGACCTCACCGACGTGGAGGGGCTCGGAGGCGCCGTGGCTGCTGCGCGGCCTGAGGTCGTCTTCCACACTGCGGCGGCCGGCGGCCATCCCGCCTCGCGCTCCGAGCGCGAGACGGCGCTGCGCGTCAGCGTCCTCGGGACGGCGAACCTGCTCGAAGAGCTCCGTTGGAACGAGGTCGGCCGGTTCGTCCACGTGGGCTCCTCGCTCGAGTACGGCCCGAAGCCGGGGCCGGTGACGGAGGCCGACGTGCTCGAGCCGGCCACGTTCCGCGGTGCCGTGAAGGCCGCGGCGACGCTCCTCTGCCTCCAGCTCGCGCACGCGGCCGCCCGGCCGGTCACGGTGCTGCGCCCGCTCTCGGTCTACGGGCCGTGGGAGCAGCCGTCCAGACTCGTCCCCTCCGCGGTTCGAGCGGCCCGGTACGGCGAGCCGCTTCCTCTCACGGCGCGCGGCGCCGGCCGCGACTTCGTCTTCGTGGACGACGTCGTGGAGGCGTGCCTGCTCGTCGCCCGGGCCGGCGGTGAGGTGGACGGAGAGATCGTGAACATCGGCTCGGGGATCCGGACGAGCAACGAGGAGCTCGTGGCCGCAGTCGAGCGCATCACCGGCAGGCGGATCGTGACCCTCCCGGGCAGGTACCCCTCCTCTCCGCCCGACACGGGCACCTGGCTTGCCGACGTGACCAAGGCCCGCGAGCTGCTCGACTGGACGCCGAGGCACACACTCGACCAGGGGCTCGCGGAGACGGTCGAGTGGTTCCGGGCTCGCGAGGAGGCTGGGGATGCAGTGCCTGTCGCCTGAGGCGCCCCGAGTCAGCGTCGTGGTGCCCGTCTACCGCAACGCTGCCACGCTGGACGAGCTGTACGAGCGGCTCCTCCCGGCACTCGGCGCCGCGGGGCCGTTCGAGCTCGTGTTCGTCGACGACGCGTGCTCGGGCGGCTCGCAGCCGGCTCTCGGGCGGCTGGCTGCACGTGACGCGCGCGTCCGCGTGATCCGTCTGGAGCGCAACGTCGGTCAGCACCGCGCGATTCTCGCCGGTCTCGAACAGGTGCGGGGCGCGTGGACCGTGGTGATGGATGCAGACCTCCAGGACCCGCCGGAAGCAGTGCCGCAGCTGCTCGAGCGCGCAAGCAGGGGCGACGTGGCGGCGGTTTTCGCGGGGCGCCGCGGCCGGTACGAATCCGTGCCGCGACTCGTCACGTCGCGTCTGTTCAAGCGTCTGCTGCACCTCCTCTGCGGCGTGCCCGCCGACGCAGGGCTCTTCGTCGCCCTGGACAGGTCGCTCGTGAACCGTCTGCTGGCGATGAACGGGTCCGAGCCGTTCGTGGTCGCGATGATCGGCTGCACCGGCCTCCCGATGGCGTCGATCCCGGTCGCGCGCGCGCGCCGCCCCGGGGGCCGCTCCGCATACACGGTCCCCGCCCGGACGAGGAGCGCGTGGCGCGCAGTCGTCTGGGTCGTGTCGTGGAAGACGAGGGCGTTCCTGGGAGGCGTGCGGTGAAGGCGCCGGACGCCGCGTCGATCGAGCGGCACAATCGCCTCCAGCGCGGGTACTTCGAGGCGGGGACGAAGCGGACGATGCTCCCCGCGGCGACGCCCTACGTCTCGCGGCAGGTCGACGCGCTGCTCGCGTTCGCCGGCTACCGCGCCGGCGAGCGGGTACTCGACGTCGGCTGCGGGATGGGGCGCTACACCATCCCCCTCGTTCGCCGTGGCATCGCCGTCGAAGGGCTCGATCTCTCGCCCGTGCTGCTCGAGTACCTGCGCGACCACACCGGCGACGACGTCCCGGTCCACTGCGGCGACGTGCTCGACCTCGCATCGGAGCTCGCCGGCCGCTTCGACCACGTGGTCGGCTTCTTCACGCTCCACCACCTGCACGAGCTCGGTGCGTCGTTCGCCGCCATGAGGGAGATGCTCCGCCCCGGCGGGCGGCTCACGTTCCTGGAGCCGAACCCGCTCAACCCGCTCTACTACGTCCAGATCGCCGTCACGCCGGGGATTCGCTGGGAGGCGGAGCGCGGGCTCCTTCGTCTGCGCCCCGCGCAGGTCTTCGCAGAGCTACGGGCCGCCGGCTTCGCCCGGCCTACCGTGCGGCGGTTCGGCGCCTTCCCGCCCTTCGTCGCGAACCTGCGCGGCGCGGGCGCCGTCGAGCGCGCCCTCGAGCGGGTGCCGCTCTGGCGGCCGCTGCTCCCGTTCCAGCTCTTCGGCGCCGACCGGGGATAGCGTGCGAAGCGCTCTCGGCGCGCGCGCCGCTCGGGCTCGGCGTCTCGCCGCCTGGGCGGCCCTGTCGGTCGCGGCGTTCCTGCTGACCGCCCGCGCGGACTTCTCCTGGGACGAGGCGTGGTTTCTGCAGGTCGTCGACCGAGTGCTTGCGGGAGACGTCCTCTACCGCGACGTCTTCTTCGGCGCCACCCCGCTGTCGGTCTTTCTCGCCGCTCCGTTTCACGTGCTGCTCGGCGTCGAGGTGCTCGTGCTCAAGGGGCTCGTGACGGCGTGCTTCGTCGCCACGGCCGCCTTGACGGTCCGGGCGGGACGGCTGCTCGGGCTCCACCCGGCGTGGCTCGTCGCGCTCGTCGTCGTGCTGCTGCTCTACGCCCCCCCGCGCGCCGTGTCGCTCTACACGCCGCTTGCCACGACGCTCGCCCTCGCGTGCCTCGTCCTCGCGCTGGAGCGGCTCGATCGGCCGGGCGAGACGCGGCTCGCCGCGGCCGCAGGGGCCGCGGCGGGGCTGGCCTTTGCGACGAAGCAGAACGTCGGCGCCCTCGCGCTTGCCGCGCTACTCGTCGCAGTCGCCGCCGGGGGAGTGTGGCGGCGTCCCGCCCTCGCGGCGCTCGCCGCCTTCGCGGCCATCGCCGTCCTGCTCGTGCTCTCGCTCTGGGCGCTCGGCTCGTTGGGCGGCCTCGCGGACTACGGCTTCCTCGGCAAGGGCGCGTATGTCAAGGGGGGCAGCGTCGGTCCGCTCGAGGGGCTCCGCGGCGAGCTGATGCCGGCCGGCGGAGAAGACGCCTTCGACATCGCCCGGAGGGCCTACTGGCAGGGCGCCTATCTGCTCGCCGTCGTCGCACCCGTGGCGCTCGCTCTGGCGGCGGGCCGTGTGCGCGGGGCCCTCGAGCGGCGCCGGCTCTCCGTTCTCGCCGCGTTCCTCGTCGCGGGTCTGATCGCCCCGTTCCCGCGCTACGAAGGGCAACACGTCGGGATGATCGTCCCGTTCGCGCTGCTCGCGCTCGTCGCGGCGCTTCACGTGCTGGTCTCGCCCTGGCCCACCCGCCGGACGAGGATCGCGCTCATCGCTCTCTTCGCGTGGGCGGCACTGGGCCTCGCCGTCCTCACCGTCCGGCCGCTCGTGTGGCTGGCGACCGGGTCGCACGGTCTCTCGGAGCTGCCGCACTTCCGGGGCATGCTGATCGAGCGTGACCTCGAGCGGCGGCTTGCCGCCGACGCCCGCGCGCTGAGTGCGGCGGCGCACGGAGACGACGTGCTTCTTCTGAGCGCGCGGGCCGGGTTCCTCTACCTCGTCTCCGGCGTGGGCAATCCGACGCCGTACGACTACCCCCTGCGGACGGCGTTCGGGCGCTCGGGGGAGGAGGCCGTGCGCCGGGCGGTCGCGGACGGACGCATCCGGTTGGTCTGCATCGGCTTTTCCGTCCAGGAGGCGCTGCGACCCGTCGAGCTCGAGCGCTACGTGACGACGCGGCTCCGGAGAGTCGCCGATTTGGGGAGCTGCACGCTGTACGGCGCATCCTCCTGACTATCATCGCCGCCATGTGCGGCATCCTCGGCATCGCCGCCCTCGGGGAGCTCGACCCTTCTCTCCTCGACGCCGTCGGTCTCCTGCGCCACCGTGGGCCGGACGGCGAGGGCCGTGTGACCTCAGGCCGGGTCGGCCTGGCGATGCGCCGGCTCGCGATCATCGACCTCGAGACCGGCGACCAGCCCGTGCGGAACGAGGCCGGCGACGTCGTGGCGGTCTGCAATGGCGAACTCTACAACTACCGCGAGCTGCGCGCCGAGCTGGCGGCGCAGGGCCACTCCTTCCGCGGGCAGGGGGACGTTGAGACGCTACCCCACCTCTACGAGCAGCACGGCGAGAGCTGCTTCGAGCGCCTGCGCGGGATGTTCGCGTGCGCGCTCTGGGACGAGCGCCGCGGCCGGCTCCTGCTCGCGCGCGACCGCTTCGGGATCAAGCCGCTCTACGTCGCCGAGGTCCCGGCGGGGCTCGCCTTCGCCTCCGAGATCGCGCCGCTGCTCGCGCTCGGCGCCTCTGCGGACGTGGACCGGCAGGCGCTCGCCGACTACCTGACGCTCGGCTACGTGCCCGGGCCGGAAACCGCGCTCGCAGGGGTCCGCAGGCTAGAGCCCGGCACGGCGCTCGTCTGGGAGGGCGACGCGACGCGCGAGGTCCGCTTCGGCGCGCTCGAGCCGCCCGAGCCGGGCGCAGGTCTGGAGGAGACGTTGCGCGAGTCGGTGCGCCTGCACCTTCGCTCCGACGTGCCGCTCGCCGTGCTCCTCTCGGGCGGGCTCGACTCGTCGCTCATCGCCGCGTACGCCGCCGACGAGCTGGGCGAGCCGCCGCACACCTTCACGGTCGGCTTCGGCGACGCGGCCTTCGACGAGCTGGGCGCGGCCCGGGCGGTCGCGGCGGCTATCGGCTCGCGGCACACGGAGGTGGCCGTGCGGCCGGACGCCGCCGCCGACCTGCCGGCGATCGTCGGCAGGCTCGAGGAGCCGCTCGCCGACCCCTCGGCGATCCCGCTCTTCTACGTCTGCCGCGCGGTCGCCGCGGAGGTGAAGGTCGGCCTCGCCGGCGAGGGCGGCGACGAGCTGTTCGGCGGCTACTCGCGCTATGCCTGGGACCCGGTGGCCGGCCTGGCCGGCCGCCTCCTCCCGGCGCGCCGCCTCGCCGGCCTCCTCGAGCGCGTGCCGGGCGTCGCGGGGCGCGGCGGGCGCAAGGACCCGCTCCGGCGGACGGTCAAGCTCCTCCGCCACGCGGGACTGCCCGCGACGGAGCGCTACCTCGCCTGGTTCGCGCTCGCCTCGAACGACCTCCGTGCCGAGCTGCTGGGCGACGGGCTCGCGCCGACCGCACGCGTGTTCCAGCGGCACCTCGCCGAGGCGCCCGCGGGGCTGACGGCGCTCGGCCGCCTCCAGTACGTCGACCTGCGGACGATGCTGCTCGACGACCTCCTGCTCAAGGCGGACAAGATGAGCATGGCCCACTCGCTCGAGCTGCGCGTGCCGCTGCTCGACAACGAGGTGGCGCGGGCCGGGCTCTTCCTCCCCGACCGGGAGAAGGTGCGCCGAGTCGAGACGAAGATCGCCCTGCGGCGGCTCGTGGGCGCGCGGCTGCCCGAGGCGATCGCGCGCCGGCCGAAGCAGGGCTTCGAGGTGCCGATCTCACGCTGGCTGCGCGAGGACCTCTCGGAGCTGGCAGGCGACCTGCTGGCGCGGGAGCGGCTCGCACGCCGGGGTTTCGTGGATCCGGCTGCCGCGGCCAGGCTGCTCGACGAGCACCGCCGCGGTGCCGCCGACCACGGCCTGCGGCTCTACTCGCTGCTCGTGCTCGAGCTCTGGCTCGACTGGGTGGAGACCCGCTCCAGCACGACGAGGCAGCGGAAGGCGGCGAGCGGCGCGAGTGGCGCGAGCAGTAGCTCGAGCGCCCGCCCCGGCCGGTAGAGAGCGGCAGGCACGAGCGGCCGTCGCGAGAAGCCGCCCGAGAGCGGGTAGAGGACGAACGAGAACCGGGCCCGCCGGACGATGCGAAGCTCCGGCCAGCGCCGCCGCGTCTCAGCGGCGTGACGGAAGAAGAGCAGCGTCGGCAGCGCCTGGTTCCCCTCCATCGCGCCCGTCGCGACGGCCTCGTCTCCCACGAACGGATCGACGGAGAGGTCCGTGCGCTCGTGGTGGAAGCGCCTGAATATGCGCGTCGAGAGGGGCGAGGCGTACGGCTCGACCATCACCACGCGTCCACCCGGCTTGAGCGTTCGGGCGGCCTCGTCGAGAAACCGATCCGGCCGGGCGAGGTGGTGGAGGACGTCGAACAGCACGTAGTTCGCGACGGAGGTGTCCGCGTACGGCAGGTCCTGCGCATCGACCACCGCCTCCGCCCACGGCGTTTCCTCGACATCGGTTGCGACGAGCGCCGGCAGCCGTCGCTTGAGAGGCGCGAAGCCCGCGCCGAGCTCGACGATCGGCCCTTCGACGGCCGACAGCTCGCGGAGCAGCCGGTCGTGCCAGTCGCCGTAGAGGCGGCGCAGCAGCGGTCGTGCGCGCCAGATCGCCTCGTGCTCTCGCAGCGTGCCCGTGAGCCCCATCAGCGGTGGTGCTGAGCCGTCGAGGCGGTAGCTGGTGCGGCCAACGTGCCGTTACTGTAGGCAGTCCGTGGAGACACCGCCTGCCCCGCACGCCACCCGATCGTCGTCGGCGTACGCCGAGATCGCAGGCTTCTTCGACGCGTTCGCGCCGCGCGAGGAGCGCTGGCGTCGGCGCAACCGCGGCTACCACGACCTCGTTGAGGCCTATCACCGGGCTATCGTCCCACCGGGGGCGTCCGTGCTCGAGATCGGGTGCGGCGACGGCTGCCTCCTGGCCGCGCTCGAGCCGGCGCGCGGCGTGGGCGTGGACGTCAGCGCCGGGATGGTCGAGCGGGCCCGCTCGCTCCACCCGGGGCTCGAGCTCCACCAGGTGTCCGGCGAGGAGCTCGCACTCGGCGAGCGGTTCGACTACGTCGTCCTCTCCGACCTCGTTCCCTTCGCGCGGGATCTCCTGGCGCTCTTCAAGGGCGTCGCGGCCCACTGCCGCCCCGACACGAGGATCGTCGTCCATTCGTACAGCCAGCTCTGGCGGCCCGTCTTCCGGATTGCGGAGCTGCTGCGGCTGAAGCCGCGCAAGCCGATCCGGAACTGGGTCGCGCCGCAGGACGTGCTCACGCTGCTCGAGCTGGCCGGCCTCGAGCCGCTCACGCTCACGCGCCGGATCCTCTTCCCGCCCCGCGTCCCGCTCGTGGCCGGGTTCCTGAACGGGGTCGTCGCCAACGTGTGGCCGTTCTCCCACCTGTGCGCGACGTGGTGGGTGGTGGCCCGGCCGCAGCCGGTGCGCAGCGCGGAGGAGCTGTCGGTGACGGTCGTCTGCCCCGCACGCGACGAGGCCGGGATGATCGAGCGGATTGTCGAGGAGCTGCCGGAGCTGGGCTCATGGACCGAGCTCGTCTTCGTGGAGGGCCACTCGACCGACGGCACGCGCGAGGAGATCCTGCGCCAGATCGAGCGCCACCCCGAGCGGCGGATCCGGCTCGTCGAGCAGACGGGCACGGGAAAAGGGGACGCGGTGCGGCGCGGCTTTGCCGAGGCCCGAGGCGACGTCTTGATGATCCTCGACGCCGACCTCACGGTTTCGCCGCGCGACCTGCCGAGCTTCTACGACGCGCTCCTGGCCGGTCACGGAGAGCTGATCAACGGCTCGCGGCTCGTGTACGGGCTCGAGCCGGGCTCGATGCGCTTCCTCAACGTCGTCGGCAACAAGCTCTTCTCGGCGGTCTACACCTGGCTGCTCGGGCAGCCGGTGAAGGACACGCTCTGCGGCACGAAGGTGCTGCGCCGCAGGGACTACGAGCGGATCGCCGCGGGCCGCTCGTACTTCGGCGACTTCGACCCGTTCGGCGACTTCGACCTGCTGCTCGGTGCCGCGCGGCTGAACCTCAAGATCGTCGACCTGCCGGTGCGCTACGGCGCGCGCGGTTACGGGACGACGAAGATCTCGCGCTTCCGGCACGGCTGGCTGCTGCTGCGGATGTCGTTCTTCGCCTTCCGCAAGCTCAAGCTCGCGCCCGGTCGCGGGCGGGCCCGCTGACCCCGGCGTCTAGACTCGCCTCCATGCCGCTGCTCGAGGTGCTCTTCTGGGCCTGCCTCGGCGCTCTCGTCTGGACGCACGCCGCCTACCCCGTCGCCGCCGCCGGGCTGGCGCGGCTGGCGGGCCGGGCCGTCCGCCGCGGCGAGATCGAGCCGAGGGTCAGCGTGATCGTCGCCGCCCACGACGAGGAGGCGGTGATCGCCCGCCGGCTCGAGAACCTGCTCGCGCTCGACTACCCGGCGGAGAGGCTCGAGATCGTCGTCGCCTCCGACGCCTCGACCGACCGCACGGACGAGCTCGTGCGCTCCTTCGGCGAGCGTGGCGTTCGCCTCGTCGCCCGCCCGCGCGGCGGCAAGGTCGCTGCGCAGGACAACGCCGTGCGCGAGACCTCGGGCGAGGTCGTCGCCTTCTCCGACGCGAACGCAACCTGGGCGCCGGACGCGCTGCGCAAGCTCACGCGCTCCTTCGCCGACCCAGACGTCGCCTACGTCTGCGGCCGGCTCGTCCTCCAGGACGCCGAAGGGGGCAACAAGGAGGGCGCCTACTGGCGCTACGAGCTGTGGCTGCGGGCCCAGGAGTCCCGCCTGCACTCGATCACGGGCGGCAACGGCTCGATCTACGCCGTCCGGCGCGAGGACTACGTCGAGGTCGACCCCCGCTTCGGGCACGATCTTGCCTTCCCGTACCTGATGGTGCAGCGCGGCCGGCGCGCGGTCTACGACCCGGAGGCGCTCGCCTTCGAGCGCCCGACGCCCACGAACGAGACCGAGTACCGGCGCAAGGTGCGGATGTTCGAGCACTGCTGGCTGATCACCCTGCGCGGCTCGCTGCTGCGGCGGCTCCCGCCGGTCTACTGGGCCGAGGTGGTCTCCCACCGCCTCCTCCGCTACGCCAGCGGGCTGCTCCACCTCGTCCTGCTCGGGACGGCCGTCCCCCTCGCCGCGCTCGACGGGGGGTGGCTCTGGTGGGCTGCGCTCGGTGCCCAGGGAGCGCTGCTCGCGGCCGCCGCCGTCGGCGTCGGCATCGCCCGCTACTACGTCCTCGTGAGCTGGGCGACGGTCGTCGCGCTCTGGAACTACCTCCGCCGCGGCGTGCCCGCGACGTGGAACGCGGCGGAGGGGACACGGTAGGAGACGGCTGGAAAGGCGGATATCCAAACGCATATAGATTGGATATCCTGAGTCCATGAAGACGACCGTCGACGTCGATCGCGAGCTGGCGGACGAGGCCGCGGAGATCCTGGGTACGAAATCGCTCAAGGACACGGTGAATGGCGCCCTCCGCGAGGTCGTCTCCGCGAAGCAGCGTCGCCTGCTGGCCGATCGGATTCGGAAGGGAACGCTGCCGGTGCCGACGCAGGAGGAGTACGACGAGCCTCGCCGCCCCAAGTTGCCGGTCGGCGCTTTCGACGACTTCTCGGTACCGCCGAAACGGTCGCGCCGCCGACGGACGTGACGCTCGTCCTCGCGGACACGAGTGTCTGGATGCGCCGGAGCCAGGCGAATGTCGCCGAACCGCTCGCCGCGACGGTCGAGGAGGGGCGGGCGGCGATGATCATGCCGATCGCGCTCGAGATTCTGCGCTCCGCGCACGATTTCCGCAGCGCTCGTGATACGGCCGACCAGCTCGGCGCTCTGCGCAGGATCCCGATCACCGACCGCGTGGAATGGCGTGCACGAAGCGTGCTGCTGGCGCTCGCATGGCGCGGATATCACCGCGGGCCCTCGCCGGTCGACCTGCTTACCGCTGCCGCCGCCGAGTCTGCCGGCGCGGAGCTCTGGCATTGCGATCGCCATTTCGAGCTGATCGGCGAGGTCACCGGTCAGCCGATGCTGCGCCTCGGAGCATGAATCGGGCGGTCGACGTTGCGGTCGCCGGGACGGGGCTCGCGCTCGCAAGCCCGCTGCTCGCGCTCGCGGCGCTCGCGGTCAAGCTCACCGACGGCGGCCCCGCCCTCTACCGCCAGACGCGCGTGGGCAAGGACGGCGAGGACTTCGAGCTGCTGAAGCTGCGCACGATGGTCGTCGGCGCCGAGGCGATCGGCGCGGGGTACGCGGTCGACCGTGGCGACCCGCGGATCACGCGCGCCGGCCGGCTCCTGCGGCGGCTCTCGCTCGACGAGCTGCCGCAGCTCTGGAACGTCGTCCGCGGCGACATGTCGGTGATCGGCCCGCGACCGACGCTCCGCTACCAGGTCGAGCGCTACGACGACCGGCAGCGGCGGCGGCTCGAGGTGAAGCCCGGAATCACGGGCTGGGCGCAGGTGCACGGCCGGGCGGCGCTGTCGTGGGCCGAGCGGATCGAGCTCGATGTCTGGTACGTCGAGCATTGTTCTCCCCTCGTGAACCTGAAGATTCTCCTGCTCACCCCGCTCGCGCTCTTCCGGGGCACCTACAAGGGGAAGACCGGTGGCTGGACGACTCCTCCTTCGTAGCGAGCCGGGCTGGTACCGCGCGACGGTCGCGGGCCTGCTCGCCGGCCTGGCGCTGGTCGTCGGCTGGAACGCGTACGACGTCGACCACAAGCGCGGCTACGACGGGGGGGCGCACATCGAGTACGCCGACATCGTCGCCAAGGAGTGGCGGCTGCCGGGCAAGGAGGTGGGCGGCTACTACAACCCGCCTCTCTTCTACGTCCTCGCCGGCCTCACCAACCGCCTCGGCGAGGACGTGTTCGGGGTCTCTCCGGCGGAGAAGCTGACGCAGGGCTGGAACGCGCTGCTGCTGATCGCGAGCGCAGCCCTCCTTCTCTACGCCGCTCGGCTCGTCTTCCCCGGCCGCCGCGCCCTGCACCTGGCCGCCCTCGGCTTCTTCTGTCTCGTGCCCGTGACGACGCGGACGGCGGCGATGTTTCATCCGGAGCCGCTCGACCTCTTCCTCTCGCTCGCTGGGCTGACGCTCGCCGCCCGCATGCTGATTCGGCGCTCCTTCGGCTGGAGGCCGGCGGCCGGGCTCGGGCTCGTGCTCGGTCTCGCGCAGCTTTCCCGCACCTTCGGCATCTACGCGTCGGCGAGCGTCGGCACGGTCTTCCTGCTCGCCGCGCTCTGGCGCTATGCGCCGAGGCGCGAGCTGCTGCGCGCGCTCGCCGTGACCGCGCTCGCCACCGCCGTCGTCACCGCGCCCTGGTACGTACACCAGGCGATCCGCTACACGAACCCGATCTTCGACCAGCCGACGGTGGACAAGCCGCTGTGGGAACGGCGCCCGCTCTCCTTCTACGTCGACCCGGGCCTGCCCGAGGTCTTCACCCAGCCCGTGCGCACCAGCTATCTCAACCGGCTCGTGCCGACCGCCTACACGGAGCTGTGGGGCGACTACTTCGGCATCTGGACCTGGAACTCGACCGTGCAGGGGAAGCCCGACCGGGGCCAGCTCTGGGACCTGCGCGCGCAGAGCGTCGTCGGGCTGCTGCCGACCCTGCTCGCGCTCCTCGGCATGCTTGCGCTGCTGCGACGGGCGTTCCTGCGCCGTGGGATCGCCCGCGACCCCGCGCCTGCGCTCTTCGCCGCCCAGGCCGTCTTCGGCCTGCTGGGCTTCCTCTACTTCGCGATCGGCTATCCGACCCCCGACGGCGACGTGATCAAGGCGACGTTCATGCTCGCGGCCGCGCCGGCCTGGGCGCTCGCGTTCGGCCTCGGTCTCGAGTGGTTGCTGCGCCGGATCGGCGAGCGCCCGCCCGCCCGCTTCTACCTCGTCGCCACCCTCGTCGCCGCGGCGCTGCTCGACCTGCGCGTGATCGTCTACGGCAACCCGCTCGGGGGGATGTTCTAGAACGGCGGCCTCTCGCGCTCCGCCTATGCGAGCCAGACACGACGCTGTAGACACCAGCGCGGCGAGCCACAGCGCCGTACCTGACACTGTGTCTGGCCCGCGGTTACGCTCTTGACGTCGTGACCGCCGTCCTCTTCACCTGCGCAGGGCAGCGCGTGGACATCGTCGCCGCCTTCGGCCACGCGGGCGGCGAGACGATCGCCACCGACGCCGACCCGCTCGCGCCGGCGCTCTACCACGCGCACCGGCACGAGCCGTTCGCCGAGGAGGTGCCTGAGCCGGTGGCAGGAGAGCCCGGAGAGACGTGAGAACGACGCTGGCCCCTCGGGTGGTCGAGGGGCTGAGGGCCCGATCCGAGCCGCTCCGACGACACGCGTACCTCGCCACGGTCGTCCTCGTGGTCGCGGCTCTCGGGCTGCTCCTGCTCTGGAACGTGTTCCACTTCAACTGGGGCCGGAGCTACGACGGGTACGACAGCTGGAACTACGGGCGCGTGCTCGCGACGGAGCACCGCATGCCGACGCCCGACGAGTCGCACATCTACCACACGCCGCCGCTCTACTTCGTGATCGGCGGCTACCTCGGCGTGTGGTTCGAGAACGTGCCCGGAATCCAGCCGCACAAGCTCGTGCAGCTCGTGAGCGCCGCGTCGGCGATCGGCACCGTGCTGCTCGCGCTGCTGCTCGCGCGCGAGCTCTTTCCACGGTCGCGGACGGCCCAGCTCGGCGCCCTCCTGCTGGCGGCGGGCACGCCCGTGCTCGTGCGGGCCGGGGCGCTCTACCACCCCGAGGCGCTCGCCACCTTCCTGTCGACCGCCGGCGTCTACGTCGTCGTCCGCGCGCTGGCGCGGGGCTGCCCGAGTCCCTGGACGGGCGTCGTCGCAGGCGTTCTCCTGGGCCTCGCGAACCTGACGCGCACCTGGGCGCTTGCGACCGTCGGGGCGGTGGTGGCGGTGCTCGCCCTGCACGCGTTCTGGCAGCGGCGCCGGGAGGCGCTCGTGGCCGCCGCGATCGTCGTCGTCGTCGTCGCCGCGATGACCGCGCCGTGGTTCGCGTACAAGTGGGAGCGGTACGGCAGCCCGCTGCACTACAGCCAGCCCGTCTACGACCAGTGGCAGCTGAGCGGCCGGCCGACCGAGTTCTACACCGACCTCGCGCTCGGAGCCGTCTTCGAGACCCCGTACGCGCCCCACGCGACGAACCGCTTGCTGGCGACGCTCTACACCGACTGGTGGGGCGACTACTGGCGCTACTACGCGGTGCCGGAGGAGCTCCGCAGCGAGCCCGCCCGGCTGCCCGCCGGCCTGGAGTCGAAGCTCGTCGCCCAGTCCTGGATCGGCGTGCTGCCGTCGCTGCTCATGGGGGCGGGCCTCGTCGGGCTCGCGGTGAGGGCGGTCCGCACCCGCTCGACCGCGCTCGCCTGCCTGCTGCTCGCGGCGGCGCTCGGCCTCCTCTCCTTCGTCGGCTTCCTCATGTCGTATCCCAAGCTCGACGGCGACAACATCAAGGCGCTCTACCTGCTGAACCTCGTGCCGGTGCTCGCGGTCGCCGGCGGCTACGCGCTCGCCGCCGTTCGTCGCCTCGGTCCGCTCGCGTTCTGCGGCGCCGTGCTGTTCCTGCTCGTGCTGGCCGTGCCGACCTTCCAGTTCCTGCTCCTCCCCGACTTCCCGTGAGAGCGGCCGTCGCCGGCCTAGCCGTGGCGTGCTCGCAGAGGCCGCTGGACGGGGTGCCCACGCGGGCGAAGGAGGAACGGCTGCTCCCGGCGGCCGCGGAGCGGCCGAAGCCCGCCCGGAAGCCGGCGCGCGTGCTCGTCACCGTCGTCGACGGCGACACCCATTGAGGCGGCGGTGACAGTCACGCGGCGGTGACTGGCACGCGGTTACGCTCTTGACGTCGTGACCGCCGTCCTCTTCACCTGCGCCGGGCAGCGCGTGGACATCGTCGCCGCCTTCGGCCACGCCGGCGCGGAGACGATCGCCACCGACGTCGACCCGCTCGCGCCCGCGCTCTACCACGCTGGCCGGCACGCGCTCGTGCCGCGCGTGGACGACCCGGGCTACGTCCCCGCGCTGGCCGGGCTCGTGCGCGCGCACGACGTCCGTCTGATCGTGCCGCTCACCGACCTCGACCACGCCGTGCTCACGCGGGAGCGGGACGCGCTCGCCCCGGCGCTCGTCCTCCTGCCGTCCGCGGAGGTCGTGCGAGCGGATGGGCGACAAGTACCTGGCGCATCTCTTCTTCGAGGAGCACGGGATCCCGAGCCCGCCGAGCTGGCTTCCGGGCGACGTGCCCGCCGACGCGCGCTACCCGCTGCTCGTGAAGGTGCGCGAGGGCTTCGGCTCGCGCCACATCTACCTGGCGCGCGACGCGGAGGAGCTCGCCTTCTTCCTCCGCTACACGCCGGTCGACTCGTTCGTCCAGCGGCAGTGCCTCGGCGAGGAGTTCTCGATCGACGTCTTCTGCGACCTCGAGAGCCGCTGCCTGAACGCGATCCCGCGCACGATGATCCAGTCGAAGGGCGGAGAGTCGATCAAGGGCATGACGATCAAGGACTGGGAGCTGATCGAGCACGGGCGCCGCGTTGCGGAGGCGATCGGGATCGTCGGGCCGGCCAACATCCAGTGCTTCCGCGAGCCCGACGGAAGCCTGCCGGTCACCGACGTCAACCCCCGCTTCGGCGGCGCCTTCCCGCTGCCGCGCGCGGCCGGGAGCCGCTATCCGGAGCTCTCGCTCTCGCTCGCGCGCGGCGAGCGGCCGGAGCCGCGTCTCGGCGACTTCCGCGCGGGAGTCCTGATGACGCGGTTCTTCTCCCACCTCTGCCTGGCCGCCGACGGGGCCGGGGCGCTCGAGCCGTTCGCCGAGGAGCTGCCGGAGCCGATCGCGGCGGAGCCCGAGGCGCTGGAATCCTGACCTCGAATGGTTGAGCAATGAGATACGTCGTCACCGGCGCGGCCGGCTTCATCGGCTCGCACCTCGCCGAGGCGCTGCAGGCCGCCGGGCACGAGGTGCTCGGCATCGACTGCTTCACCGACTACTACGACCCCGCGCTGAAGGAGGAGAACGCGCGCGGCCTCGACGTGCGCCGGCTCGACCTCGCCGAGGACGAGCTCGACCTCGCGGGCTGCGACGGCGTCTTCCACCTCGCCGGGCAGCCCGGCGTGCGCAGCTTCGGCGACGTCTTCCCGCTCTACCTGCGGCGCAACGTGCTCGCGACGCAGCGCGTCTTCGAGGCGGCGGCCGCGGCGGGCGTGCGCGTCGTCTTCGCCTCGTCCTCGTCGGTCTACGGCGACGCCGAGCGCTACCCGACGCCGGAGGACGACGCCGCCGCAGCCGATCTCGCCGTACGGGATCACGAAGCTCGCGTGCGAGCACCTGGCGCGCGCGTATGCGCGCAGCTTCGGGCTCGACGCGGTCGTGCTGCGCTACTTCAACGTCTACGGGCCCAGGCAGCGCCCGGACATGGCCTTCCGGCGCGTCGTCGAGGCGCTCGCCGAGGGCGGCGTCGTTCGACGCTCTACGGCGACGGCGGCCAGTCGCGCAGCTTCACGTACGTCGGCGACGTCGTCGCGGCGACGTCGCTCGCGATGGAGCGCGCCGGAGCGGGGGCGGTCTACAACGTCGGCGGCGGCGCAGGAGGCGACGATGCACGAGGCGATCGCGCTGCTCGAGCAGATCGCCGGCCGCACGCTCGACGTCGGCGCGACGGGCCGCCCGTGCCCGGCGACCAGCGGCGGACGAAGGCCGACACGACGCGCATCCGCGACGAGCTCGGCTGGGAGCCGCGGACGCCGCTCGAGGACGGCCTGCGCGGCGCAGTGGGAGTGGGCCGCTGGTAGAGTCGCCGCCCGATGAGCGACGAGCCGCGCTAGCCGACCCGGACGCCGAGCAGGAGGTCGACCTCGCGCTCGGTCTGGAGCGCGGATCGCTGGCGCGCTGGTGGCTGCCCGCCGCGGGGCTCGTCGCTCGGGCTCGTCGTCGGCGTCGTCCTCGCGCTCGGCGGCGGCCAGGTCTACAAGGCGAAGACGACTCGTCTACCTCGGCCAGCCGTTCGCGCCGAGCGGCGGCGGCCAGTCCAGAGCCTCTCGACGAACCCGCGCACGGTGAGCGAGATCGTCCGCTCCGAGGCGGCGTTCGAAGGCGCGCCGCGGCCGCGAGCGGCCTTCGCGTCGGCCAGCTGCGCGGCGCGTCTCGACCCAGGCGCGTGACGACCGTCGGGCAGGCGAAGGCGACGAACGCCGCTTGTCGAGATCTCCGTCAAGGGCCCCGCCCCGCGCAAGGTCGAGACGGGCGGCCGACGCGCTCGCGCGACCGCGTGGTCGGCACGGTCTGCGACGTACGTCGACAACAAGATCGCGGCTGCTGAACGAGCAGATCGCCGCGGACATACTGGAGCTCGACCAGATCAACGCCCGCGTCGACGGCGCCCAGCGGCAGCAGGCAGAGATCCTGTCGAACAAGACGCTCCCGCTCGCAGAGCGGCTGCTCGCTGCTCACGAACATCAACTCGACGCTCGGCTTTGCCGAGCAGCGCCGCGGCACCGTGCGCCAGGAGCTGCTCGGCGCGCAGCAGCTGCTCTCGCTCGCGGAGAACGTCGAGCGGAGCGCGCGTCGTCGAGCCGGCCGCAGCGGTGAAGACGACCGCGCGCAGCGCTCGCAACTCCGCGCTCGTCGGCGCGCTGATCGGCCTCCTGCTCGGCGCGGGCGCGGCGCTCCTGGGCCGACCCGTGGCTCGCGGGCAGGACTCGGCGGCTCGCCCGCCTAAACTCACGGGGCGATGGTCGAAGGCAAGCGCGTCGCGGTCGTCGTCCCCGCGCACGACGAGGAGGACCTCGTCGGCGAGACGCTTGCGGGCATCCCCGGCTTCGTCGACCGCGTCATCGTCGTCGACGACGCCTCGCACGGACGCCACGGCCGAGCGCGCCCGCGGCGGTCGGCGACCCGCGCGTCGACGTCGTGACGCACGAGCGCAACGCGCGGCGTCGGCGCCGCGATCGTCACCGGCTACAAGCGCGCGCTCGCGGAGGGCATCGACGTCGTCTGCGTGATGGCGGCCGACAACCAGATGGACCCCGCCGACCTGATGACGCTCGTCGAGCCGGTCGCCCGCGGCGAGGTCGACTACGCGAAGGCGAACCGGCTCTTCACCGGCGAGGCGTGGAGCCTGATCCCGCGCACGCGCTACCTCGGCAACGCGGTCCTCTCGCTGCTGACGAAGATCGCCTCCGGCTACTGGCACGTCGCCGACTCGCAGTCCGGCTACACGGCGATCTCGCGCGAGATGCTCGCCGAGCTCGACCTCGACCGCGTCTACCGCCGCTACGGCTTCCCGAACGACATGCTCGTGCACCTGAACGTCTGGAACGCGCGCGTGCGCGACTTCCCCTCGCGGCCGATCTACGGCGTCGGCGAGCGCTCGGGGATCCGCCTGCGCAAGGTCGTGCCGCGGATCTCGTGGCTGCTCGTCAAGGGCTTCTTCTGGCGGATGCGGGAGAAGTACGTGATCCGCGACTTCCACCCGCTCGTCTTCTTCTACGCGCTCGGCTTCCTGATGATCGCGGCCGGCCTCGCGCTCGGCATGCTCGAGACGGTCCTGCGGATCATGGGCAACGAGATCACGGCGGCGACGGTCGTGCTCGTCGCGCTGCTCCTGATCTCGGGCTCGCAGTTCACGCTCTTCGCGATGTGGTTCGACATGGAGTCGAACAAGGACCTGAAGTGAGGTCGTGGCGAGGGCCGCTTGCGGCGCTCGTCGCCGTGCGAGTTGCGATCCCGCTCGCAGTGCTAGCCGCATCGGGGTCGAAGCTTCCCGGCCTGCCGCGCTACGAGTACGGCCCCCTGACCGGCGACGGGCCGGCCTACTACTCGAGCGCCCGCGGGCTGCTCTCCGGCTGGCGCGGGCCGGCCGCCGCCGGGCTGCTCCTCGTGCCGCTCGGCCTGTTCGCCGCGCTGCGGCTGCGCCGCACACGGCCGGTCTGGGCAGCCCTCACGCTCTCGCTCTCGCTCTCGCTCGCGGCGGCGTTCTCAATCCATGCGTCCGGCCCGTCCTCCGCCGGCGCCGTCGGCTGGCCGCTGCTCTGGAGCGTGCCGCTCGCGCCGCTGCGCGCGCTCGGCGTCGCCGGGCAGGACGGGGCGTTCGCCGTCGGTCTCGCGCTCTCGCTCGCCTGTAACGCCGTCACCGTCGTCGCCACCGGGTACGCCGGGCTCGCGGCGACGGGCCGCCGCTCTGTCGGCCTCGGAGCGGCTGCGCTCTTCGCTCTTTGGCCACTGCTCGCCGGCGCGATCGCCGGGACGCGCGGGTGGGAGAACGGCACATGGGAGGTCGACGCCGGCCTGCACATGTACACCGAGCCGCTCTCGACGGCGCTCGTCGCGGTCGGCGCCGCGCTCCTGCTCGGGCGGCTCACGCCGCTGCGGCTGGCCGGCGCCGGGCTCGCACTGGGTTACGCGTTCGCCGTGCGACCGACGAACGGCCTCTTTGCGGCACTCGCGGTCCTGCTCGTCCTCTGGCGCGAGCGGCGCGCCGCACTCCCGCTCCTCGCAGGCGCACTTGCGGTCGCACCGATCGTGATCGCGTTCGCACCGCAGCGGAGGGGCTACGACCTGGAGCCGGCCTCCGATCGGAGCGGCGCCCTCTTCGGCGCCCAGTACCTCGGCTCGAGCTGGACGGACTCGCTTCTCTGGAGCCCTCGCACGCTGCTCGTGCTCGTCCCGGTCGCGTTGGTGGGTGCCCTGCTGGTGCGTCCCCGCGCCGCGCTCGCACTCGTCGTCGGGTGGGCACTTCTGAACCCGCTCTTCTACAGCTTCGTCAGGGCGACGGCCGGGCACCCCCGCTACCTCTTCGCGAGCCTGCCGGCGGTGCTCGTGCTCTGGGCCGCCGGCGCGAGCACGGCTGTCCGGCTCGTCGGCGGGGTGCTGCCTCGAGGCCGTCCGAGCCGCTAGCCGTCCCACGTGCTGCGGCTGGGCGGCGCCCGTGGTCGGACCCGCGGGTCGGCGCCGCGCCCGGCCCCGCCCATTACGACCCCCTAACATCTGTCAACGACAATCGGGGTCGTGCTCTCGGCCCGCGCTCTTGGAGCGGCTGTCGCGTGGTTGCTCGTCTTCGGGGCGGGAGCGGCGGACGCCGGCGGCGGTTCGACCTGGCGGGCGAGCTCGGCCCCGTTTCGTCTGGAGATCTTCGAGTCCGGCCGGCTCGTCGCCGCCGAGCCGCACCTGACGAAGCCCGGCCCGTCTCCCGGCACGCGCCTCGGCTACTGGCTCGCCGACGGCGCGATTCACAGGGTCACGGATCTGCTCGCGCAGCGCAGCATCGCCGGCGGCACCGCCTACGAGGTCGGAACGGACGAGCCCGGCCGGTCGGCGCGCGTCTCCGTCCGGCGGACATCTCTCGGCGTTCGTGTGTCGTTCGAGCTCGTTCCGAGCGCCGGTGTCGTCGGCGTCTACGAGGCGTTCGTGGCGAGCCCCAACGAGCACTTTCTCGGCACGGGGGAGCGCGGCGGCTACGTCGACTTGCGCGGCCAGATCGTCCAGCTCAAGGTGTCGTACGACTGCGCCAGCACGATCGTGACGCCGTTCTACCTCAGCTCGCGCGGCTACGGCGTCTACTTCGAGACGACGGCGGTCGGTCACATCCAGTTCGCCGGGTACCACGACGGCACCGAGTGTGCCCCGGGCTCGCTCGGCCGGAGCCCGCTCTGCCGCCTCGACGGCCGCCTCGACCGCGTCGAGCTCTGCGTGAAGGCAAGCCGCCTCGACTACGAGGTCTACGCGGGGACGCCCGAGCAGGTTCTCCGGTCGTACACCGCCCGCGCCGGCCGCCCGGCGCTGCCGCCGCCCTCGCAGCTCGAGCTGATCAAGTGGCGGGACGAGGTCGCCGGCGAGGCCGAGCTGCTGGACGACGTCTCCCAGTTCCAGCGCCGCGGCATCCCGCTCGGCTGGGAGCTGCTCGACAACCCGTGGGAGACGGGCGGCTGCCGTGGCTCGCTTGCCTTCGACGCGAAGCGCTTTCCCGACCCGAAACGGACGATCGCGGCGATTCGCGCGCGCGGTGTGCGGCTGATGCTCTGGGTCTCGCCCCTCGTCACCCGCCGCGACGGCTGCCCGCCCTCCGGGTACCCGGAGGGCACTCTCGTCGCCGGCGACAACCTGGAGACGCAGATCGACCTGACGAGCCCGGCGGCCTTCGCGGAGTTCCGGCAGCGCCTCGTCGGGCTCTTGCGCCTCGGAGCTGACGGTTTCAAGGCCGACCGCGGCGACGCGTTCGACCTCGAGCCCGAGCAGCTCGCGGGCGGCGCCGGCGTTACGCTCCACAACGCCTTCCCCGTGAGCTACGCGCAGGCGGTCGCGGGTGCGTTCCGCGCGGCCGGCCGGCCGCCGCTCGGGATGTTCCGGGCCGGCTTCTCGGGCTCCCAGCGCCTCGTGCCGGCGGTCTGGGCGGGAGACCAGGAGAGCTCGTTCGCCGGGTTGCAGCAGGCGGTCCGGATGGGCCAGACCGCAGGCGTCAGCGGCTTCCCGGTCTGGGGCTCCGACATCGGCGGCTACCACGCCGGCTTCGAGGGGAAGGCCGCCGTGACGCCGGAGCTGTTCGTACGCTGGGCGCAGTTCGCGGCCGTGACGCCCCTCTTCGAGGTCGGCGGCATGGGCCTCAACGCCCGCTTCTGGGAGCTCGGCGAGCGGGCGACCGAGCTCTTCCGGCGCGCCGCCGTGCTCCACTACGAGCTGGCGCCGTACCTCTACGAGCTCGTCCGAGGGGCGAGCACGACGGGCTCTCCGGTCCTGCGGCCGCTCGGCTTCGCCTATCCGCAGGACGAACAGGCGTGGGCCCACGACCTCGAGCTGCTCGTAGGCCCGGACCTGCTCGCTGCGCCGGCGGTCAAAAGCGGGAGACGAGTGTCCGTGTACCTGCCGAAGGGGGAGTGGCTCGACGTCGTGCGGGGGAACACGCTGCGCGGGCCGGTTCGCTACGCGCGGCCGACGCCGCTCGACGAGCTGCCGCTCTACCTCCGCTCCGGCGCCGCGATCCCGTTCGACTTCCGGACGCCGGACGTGTGGGCCGATCCCTGGCGCGTGAACGACCTGCTTCGCTCGGGCCGGGCGGGCTGGCTCTACTCCCCCGGCGGGAGCGCGACGGCGGCCGTCTCCAAAGAGGCGGGCAGGCTGCGGGCGGTGTCCCGCGGGGACACGCTGACCCTCTCGTTCTCCGGCGCGCCGCACGAGCTCCAGGCGCTCGTCCTGATCCGCACTGAGCCACGGCAGGTGACGATCGGCGGGCGCGTCGTGCCCGCGGCGCGCTCACTCGCCGAGCTGCGCCGAAGCCACGAGGGCTGGACGCGCCGGGCGGACGGACCCTTCGCCGGCGTCGTGCTCAAGCTCGCCCCGGCGGCCGGTGCCGAGCTCGTCACGCTCGAGCTTCCGCCCACTCGTTAGGACTTCGTAAGGCTTGGCAGGAGTCGGCCGCGGCGCCCGGTAGGATCACCGCGATGCCCACCTCCCTCGTCACCGGCGGCGCCGGCTTCCTCGGCTCGCACCTCTGCGAGCACCTGCTGCGCGCAGGGCCACCGCGTCATCTGCGTGGACAACCTCGAGACGGGCTCGCTCCAGAACATCGAGCACATCCGGGGTGACGACTTCGTCTTCGTCAACCACGACGTGACCGAGCACATCGCGGTCGACGAGCCGCGTCGACTTCGTCTTCCACCTGGCGAGCCCGGCGAGCCCGATCGACTACCTGCGGCTGCCGCTGCACACGCTCAAGGTCGGCTCGTACGGCACGCACAACGCGCTCGGCCTCGCGAAGTTCAAGCGCGCCCGCTTCCTGCTCGCCTCGACGAGCGAGGTCTACGGCGACCCGCAGGTGCACCCGCAGCCGGAGACGTACTGGGGCAACGTCAACCCGATCGGCCCGCGCGGCGTCTACGACGAGGCGAAGCGCTACGCCGAGGCGCTGACGATGGCGTACCACCGCCAGCAGGGCGTGGACACGTGCATCGTCCGCATCTTCAACACCTACGGGCCGCGCATGCGCCCGCACGACGGGCGCGCGATCCCGACCTTCGTCCGCCAGGCGCTCGAGAACGCAGCCGCTCACCGTCTTCGGCGACGGCTCGCAGACGCGCAGCTTCTGCTACGTGGACGACCTGATCCGCGGCCTCATCCTGCTCGCCGAGAGCGGCGAGCACCTGCCGGTCAACATCGGCAACCCGCGCGAGATGACGCTGCTCGAGCTCGCCGAGGCGGTGCTCCGCGTGACCGGCTCGAAGAGCGAGATCGTCTTCGAGGCGCTGCCCGTGGACGACCCGCAGGTGCGCCAGCCGGACATCACGCGCGCGCGGCAGCTGCTCGGCTGGGAGCCCGAGATCGAGCTCGACGACGGCCTGCGCCGCCTGCTCGCGTCGCTCGGCCGGGAGGCCGTCGTTGCGTAGGCGGCTCGGACTCGCGGTTGCCGCAGTCGCGGCCGCCATCGCTTGTAGCTGCGCCAGGCGCCTCGGCGTCGAGGTACCTCCAGACCGGGCTCTTCGACGACGCCCAGATCCTCTGCGGCAAC
The DNA here is from genome assembly GCA_963839425.1 of uncultured Actinomycetes bacterium. Taxonomy (GTDB): domain Bacteria; phylum Actinomycetota; class Thermoleophilia; order Gaiellales; family Gaiellaceae; genus CAYGLV01. Next base: position 2,337,211 of record CAWIUX010000009.1, on the reverse strand, counting down.
CCGGACAAGGTCTTCCCGATGTTGAAGAGCCTCGACACACAAGTGATCCGGGTCGAACCTCTACTGGGGCGGCCCGAACGGCGTCGCCAAGCGGCAGCCGGCGAGCCCGACCGACCCGAACGACCCGGCCTACGACTGGGCGGCCTACGACCGCACGGTTCAGTACGCCTCGCAGTACGGGATCAAGGTCGTCTTCTCGATCTTCGGCACGCCCGCGTGGGCGAACGGCGGCGGCGCTCCGAACATCGCGCCGAGGAACCCACTCGACCTCGGGAAGTTCGCCGAGGCGGCGGCGACGCGGTACAGCGGCTTCGTCCCAGGGCTACGACGGCCGCGTCCTGCCCGCGGTGCGCTCCTGGCTCGCCTGGAACGAGCCGAACAACCCCCGCTTCCTCTCGCCGCAGTACAAGAAGGTGAGGGGCAAGTGGATGATCCAGAGCGCCGTGGTCTACGCGAAGATCTGCAACGCCGTCGCCGTGGCCGTGCATGGAACGGCCGGCGGCACGGGGAAGGTCGCCTGCGGTGTCACGGGCCCGCGCGGCAACAACAACCCGAGCTCCAAGCGGCCGTCCGTCTCGCCGCTCGCGTTCCTACGCGCGATGAAGGCGGCGGGCGCGACGGGCTTCGACGCCTACGCGCATCACCCGTACTACGGCAAGCTGCAGGAGACGCCGTCGACGCCGCCGCCGCCGGGGATTCACGGCAACGCGCCGACCGCCGTCACGCTCGGCAACATCGACGTTCTCGGCAAGGAGCTGACCCGGCTCTACGGCGGCAAGATGCGGATCTGGATCACCGAGTACGGCTACCAGACCAATCCGCCCGACCGGCAGTTCGGGGTCAGCTACGTCAAGCAGGCTGCCTACATGACGCAGGCCTACGCGATCGCGAAGGCGCACCCGCGCATCGACATGTTCCTCTGGTTCCTGCTCACGGACGAGCCGAGGGTCGAGGGCTGGCAGTCGGGCCTCTTGACGGCGACGGGCAAGAAGAAGCCTGCGTTCGCCGCCTTCCAGAAGCTGCGCGGCTAGCGCTTCCCGAAGCTCGCGCGCCGCTCGACGTCGGCGGGATCGACCATGTGGCCGTCGCGCTCGACGTAGCCGCCCCTGCCTCCCACCACGAGCAAGACGAGCTCGCCGTCGCCGGCGTTCGAGACCTTGCGCTCCGTCGTCGACTCGACGTGGCAGAGGCCGCCGGGGCCCAGGATTCGAGTCTCGCCTCCGACCTCGAAGCGCGCGGTGCCGCTGTGGACGAAGTAGAGCTCGTCCTGGTGGTCGTGGTAGTGGCAGAAGCCCTCGAAGCCGGGCGGGCAGACGATCGCGTTGACCCCGAAGGCCGTCACGCCGAGCGCGTGGCGGACCTTGCGGAAGCCCGGCCCCTCGCCGAGCTCGTCGAGCGTGCTGAAGCTGTGGCTCATCGTGTTGTCCTTTCCTCGAGCAGGGTGCGGTAGAGCGTGTCGATGTCGTCGATCAGGCGGTCCACGGCGTAGCGCGGGACGACGCGCGCGCGGCCGGCGGCGCCCATGCGCGCGCGCAGCTCCGGGTCGGCGGCGAGCCGCTCGAGCCGCTCCGCGAGCCCGTCGAGGTCGCCCGGCTCGACGAGGAAGCCGTCCACACCTTCGCGGACGACGTCGGGGACGCCGCCGACCGCCGTCGCCACGACCGGCCGCCCCGCCGCGAGCGCCTCGATCACGCTGACGGGCGTGCCCTCGTTCACCGAGGGCAGGATGACGGCGTCGAACGCCTGGTACAACGGCGCGACGTCCTCCTGGTAGCCGAGGAAGAGGCAGTGGCGGACGATGCCGAGCCCGTGCGCGCGCTGCTCGACGTGGTCGCGGTCGGGGCCGTCGCCGACCATGCAGAGACAGGCGTCGACGCCGCGCTCGCGCAGGCGCCGCAGCGCCTCGAGCACGTCGTCGGTGCGCTTGACGGCGGTCATGCGGCCGACCCAGCCGACGACGAAGCGGCCGTTCGGGATGCCGAGCAGGCGGCGCGCCTCCTCGCGGCTGCGGCCCGACGTGACGCGCTCCTCCAGCTCGATCCCGAGCCGGATGACCCTGAACTTCTCGGCCGGCGCGACGCCGAGCGCGACGAGGTCGTCGCGGACCTGCGGGCTGACCGCGACGAGCCGCGGTCGTCCACCGGGCGAGCCACGCTCGAGCAGGCGGAAAGCGGTCGTCTGGAACCTCCCGAAGTAGCCGCGCAGGACGTGGCCGTGGAAGGTGTGGACGACGATCGGCGGTCGCGCGCCGCCTGCGAGCATCGTCGCGAGCCGCGCGACGGCGCCCGCCTTGGCGGTGTGCGTGTGCAGGATGTGCGGCCGAAGCTCTCGCATCATGCGGGCGAGCCGGAAGATGGCGACCGCGTCCCGGAGCGGGGAGATCTCGCGCGAGAGCGCGTCGAGGTGCTCGATCCGAACCCCGCGCTGCTCGGCGACGAAGGCCATCGAGCCCTCGCCGCGGGCGAGTGAGCCTGCCACGAGCGTCGTCTCGTAGCCGCGCTCGGCGAGCCCCGCCGAGAGGTAGGCGACGTGGAGCGCCGGCCCGCCCATGTTCAGGCGCGCGATCACGCGCAGCACGCGGATCGGCTCAGACAAGGCTCTCGGCGGCCAGACGCAGACCTTCTTCGAGGCTGACGCGCGGCTCCCAGCCGAGCAGCCGCTGCGCCTCGGCGATGTCCGCCCACGAGTCGCGCATGTCGCCGGCGCGCGCCGGCAGGTACTCCTTTTCGACCGGTCGGCCGAGGATCGAGCCGATCGTGTCCGCCAGCTCGTTCACGCTCGCAGAGCGACCCGTTGCGACGTTGAAGACGGCGCCGCTCACTCCGCTCGCCTCGGCGGCGAGGATGTTGCCCTCGACGACGTTCGCGACGTAGGTGAAGTCGCGCGACTGCGCTCCGTCGCCGTAGATCGGAACGGGCGCGCCGGCGGCGATCGCGCGTGATGAAGCGCGGCACGACGGCGGCGTACTGCGAGGTCGGGTCCTGCCGCGGCCCGAAGACGTTGAAGTAGCGCAGCGCGACCGTCTCGAGCCCGTAGACGCGGCTGAAGCTGACGCAGTAGCGCTCGGCGGCGAGCTTCGCGACCGCGTACGGCGAGATCGGGTCCGGATAGGCCGTCTCGACGCGCGGGCAGCGTGCCGCCGTTGCCGTAGACCGACGACGAGGAGGCGAAGACGACGCGCCGCACGTCCTCGTCGCGGGCGGCGAGCAGGACGTTGAGTGTGCCCTCGACGTTGACCGCGGCCGTCGTCAGCGGGTCCTGCACCGAGCGAGGCACGGACGGCAGCGCCCCCTGGTGGAAGACGACCTCGACGCCGCGCGTTGCGTTGTGGACGCGCTCGTAGCTGCGCAGCTCGCCCTCGACGACCTCGACGTCGCGGGCGAGGTCGGCGAGGTTCGCGCGGTTCCCGGTGGAGAAGTTGTCGAGCACGCGCACGTCGTCCCCGCGCTCGAGCAGCGCCCGCACGAGGTTCGAGCCGATGAACCCGGCGCCGCCGGTCACCAGCGATCGCCGACTCACGTGTCGCTCCTACTCACGCCGCGATGCTACCGAGAGGCCGACGGCGAGCCAGAGGAGAGCGTCGATCGGGACGCCTGCGAAGAGCCCGAGCGCCGTGAGCTCCGCCGTCGCGACGACGAGCCAGAGCACGGCCACGAGCGGGAACACGACGTCGGCGCCGCGGCGGAGCGCGTGCGCGGCGGTCCAGAAGCCGGCGGCGACGAGCCCGAGCAGCGCGAGCAGGCCAGGCAGGCCCATGTCGGCGGCAGCCTGGACGAAGGCGTTCTGGACGCCCCACGGGTGCTCCGGCGACGGCAGCGAACGCGGCGGCGCGTTGGGGTACCGCTCGCGCGCGTCATCGAGGTACGGGTCGTACGCCGCCTGGAGCGCCGAGCCCTGCCAGCCGACGCCGAGCACGGGGTGATCGACGAAGATCCGGACCCCGATGTAGGCGAGCACCGTCCGGTGCGCGTAGCTCTGCACCTCCGACCGCGTCTCGTCTCGCTCGGACGACACGCCGAGAAAGCGCAGGAACTGGTCGAGGTCGGCGCTGCGGATCGCGACTGCCCCGGCGAAGACGACGGCGACGATCGCGGCGAGCGACGCCGCCCGCCGCCGGTCGAGGACGCCTCTCAGTCGGGCAGCAGCGGCGACGATCGCGGCGCCGAGAGCGACGGCGACGACGCTCGCGAGCGCGCCCGAGAGGACGACGCCTAGCGTTCCGGCGACGAGGGCCGTACCGCCGACGATGCGCAGCGAGCGGGTGCGTGCGCCGAACGCGACGACGATCAGGCCGATCGCGAGCGAGGACGCTGACAGCGCCGCGAAATCGTGGACCCCGAGGAACGACGTCTCGCGCTGGCCGGGCCGGCGCCCCTCGAACTCGTTCACGAGCCCGAGGAACTGGAGGGCGCCCCAGCACGTTGCCGCCGCGCTCCACGCGACGACGGCGCCGAGGACGAGCGCGAGGTCGGCGCGGCCGCGCAATAGGAGCGGCACGGCCGGCGCGAGCGCCGCGTACTCGACGAACGTCGCAGCGCTCACGGCGCTCGAGGCAAACGGGTACCCGTCGGTGACGGCCGGTCCGTAGAGTGTCGCCAGCGCGACGAGCGCGAGGAACGCGAGCGCGAGCGCCCAGACGACTCGACCGGCTCGCAGTGGTGTCCAGCCGTCTCGCAGACCGGAGCGGAGGGCGGCGAGAGCGACGGCCAGAACGGCGAGGTCCGACAGCTCGATGCCGACGTCGGTCGAGCCGAGCGGCACCTCGACGCCCGGGTTGTAGCGCGCGTGGAGAAAGAGCGGTGGGATGGCGAGTGCGAACACCCACGCGCCCGCCGAAGGGCTGCGTGGGGTGGAGTTCGGCCGGTCCACGGCACCAGCCACCCTATACTGGCCTTTCGGATGGGATCGCGAGTGCTTAGGCGGCGCGTGGCAACCGCCGTCGCGACCTACGGCGCTACCGTCCTCGGCATCCTCGCCGCAGCCGCGGCCGCAAGGCTCCTCGGCGGCTACGACTTCGGTCTCTTTGCGATCGTGCTCGCGGCGGTCGCTTTCTTCCAGCTCCTGCTCGACTCGACGGTCGAGGAGGCGGTGGTCAAGTACGGCTTCCGCTACGCGACCGAGGAGCGTTGGGGCCGGCTGCGCCGCCTCTTCCGCGTTGCGCTGGCCGCGAAGTGGGCCGGGGGCGCGGCGGCGGCTCTCGCCCTCGTTGCGCTTGCCCCGGTCGCCGAGAGGCTCTTCAACGCCGACGGGCTGCTCGTGCCGATGCTCGTCGGGGCGCTGATCCCGCTCGTCCAGGCACCCGAGGCGGTCGCTGGTGCGGCGCTGCTCGTACGTGGACGGTACGACGTGCGCTCGTCGTTCTTCGTCGTCTCCATGGCGCTCCGGCTTGCGGGCGTCGCGCTAGGCGCGACAGTCGGCGTGACGGCGGCGATCGCCGGCTACGTCGTCGCTCAGGCGCTCGCCTCCGCGGCGATCGGCGTGACGGCCGCGCTGCTCCTGCGGCGGTTCCCGCGCGCCCCGGTCGAGCGCCTCGGCGAGGACGCGCCGGCGATCCGCCGCTTCGTCGTCTCCTCGGCGCTGGGCTCGGGCCTCGTCTCCCTGCGGACGACGCTCGCGCCGCTCGGGCTCGGCGTCGTCAGCGTCCCCGTCCAGGTCGGCTACTTCCGTGCCGCCCAGGCGCCGCTGACCGGCTTTTCCGCGCTTTCGTCGCCAATTCGCCTGATCATGCTCACCGAGCAGACGCGGGACGTGGAGCGGGGTCGGCCGGACCTGCTCTGGCGCTCGGTGCGGCGCTACTCGATTGCGGCGGCGTTGCTGCTCGTGCCGACGGTGCCGATCGCGTGGGCAGCGATGCCGTGGCTCGTGCGGCTCGTCTTCGGCGACGAGTTCGCGGCGGCGGCCGAGCCGGCGAGGCTGCTGCTGCTCGCCGCGTCGATCCAGCTCGTGCTCGGCTGGACCAAGTCGTTCCCCGTGTCGATCGGGCGCCCCGGGCTGCGAATCGTCGCCCACGGTGTCGAGACCGCGGTGCTGCTGCCGCTCGTGCTCCTGCTCGGCGCGAGCTGGGATGCGACGGGGGCCGCGGCCGCCTACCTCGCCGGGACCTGCGCCTTCGCGCTCGCGTGGGGAGCGTTGCTGCTCCGCCTGCGTGGCCGGCCGCCCTCGCCCTCGCTCGCGCGCGAGGCTTCCACGCCGTGAGAGTGCTCGTCGTCTCCGGGATCTGGCCCCCGGACGCGGGTGGTCCCGCCAGCCACGCGCCGGACGTCGCGGCGTTTCTCCGTGGGCGCGGGCACGACGTGGAGGTGGTCGTGACAGCGGACGTGCCGCCCGCGCCCGAGCCGTACCCGGTGCGCTTCGTCTCGCGCCGACTGCCGACGGGCGTGCGGCACGTGGTAGCCCTCGCGCTCGTGCTCCGCCGCGCGCGGCGCGCGGACGTCGTGTACACCACTGGGATGTTCGGGCGCAGCGCCGTCGCCGCCCAGCTCGCCCGGCGGCCCTACGTCGTCAAGCTGACGGGGGATCCGGCCTTCGAGCGGCTGCGCTGGCGCGGCGACGTCGTCGGCGACGTCGAGGCGTTCCAACGTGGCGGCGGCGGGCTGCAGGGCGCCGCCTTGCGCGCGCTGCGCGGCTTCACGCTGCGGCGGGCGGCGTTCGTCTTCTGCCCGAGCGCCTACCTGCACGAGCTCGCGCTGGGCTGGGGCGTCGCTCCGGACCGGGTCGCCGTGCTCCCGAACCCGGCGCCCGTCTTCCGCGCCGCTGCATCGCGCGAGGAGCTGCGCGCGCAGTTCGGCTTCGCCGGGACGGCGCTCGCCTTTGCGGGCCGGCTCACGGCCCAGAAGGAGCTCCCTTCGCTGCTCGACGCGGTTGCGCGCGTGGGCGGTGTGACGCTCGCTCTCGCCGGCGACGGGCCCGAGCGATCCGCCGTCGAGCGGGGCATCGCCGAGCGCGGTCTCGATGGGCGCGTCCGGCTGCTCGGGCTGCTGCCGCGCGAGCGCGTGCTCGAGCTCTTTCACGCGGCCGACGCGGCCGTCCTCTCGTCCGCCTGGGAGAACTTCCCGCACACGGTCGTGGAGGCGCTCGCGGCCGGAACGCCGGTTCTGTCGACCGCCGTCGGAGGCGTCGCGGAGGTCGTCACCGACGGCGTCAACGGCCTCCTCGTGCCGGCCGGGGACGCCGACGCGCTCGCAGAGGCGATCCGCCGCTTTGCCGGCGACGAGGAGCTGCGCAGCCGGCTCCGTGCGGCGGCGGCGTCGTCGGTCCGGGCGTACGCGGCAGAGGCCGTGTTCGGGGAGCTCGAGGCGATGCTGCGGCGGGTGGCAGCGTGAGGCGCCGGGTGCTCTTCGTCGCGCGCACGCGCTACCGGCTGCCGCTCGACGAGAGCCTGCGGCCGAAGTGGGATGCGCTCACAGAGCGGCTCGACGTCCGCGTGCTCGCGGCTGCAGAGCGGGGATCGCGGCGCGAGGACGGCACCTTCTCGCTCGCCGCGCCGATCGGGCCGAAAGCGCTCGACGGCCCGCTCTTCTACCTCCTGCTGCCGTTGCGCGTACGCCGCGAGCTGCGCCGGTCCCCCGATGTCGTCGTCGCGCAGAGCCCGTACGAGGCGGCCGCGGTCCTGCTCGCGCGGCGCCTTGGGCGGAGGCGGGTGCCGGTCCTCCTCGACGTGCATGGGGACTGGCGGACGTTCACGCGTCTCTACGGCTCGCCGCTCCGCCGGCTGCTCGATCCCGTCGCGGACGCCCTCGCCGCGTGGGTCGTGCGTCGCGTCGAGGCGATCCGCACTGTCTCCGGCTACACGACGGGGCTCGTGCGCGACCTCGGTCGCGAGCCCGTCGCCGAGTTTCCGGCGTACATGGATCTCCGGTCGTTCCTCGCGCCACCGGTGCCGCTGCCGGCTCGCCCGCAGGCGCTCTTCGTCGGCGTGCTCGAGCGCTACAAGAACGTCGATGGGCTCGCCGACGCGTGGCGGCTCGCCGCCCCGCGCGTGCCCGCGGCGCGGCTGCTCCTCGTCGGGCGGGGCACGCTGCAGGCGGTCGTTGAGCGGCTCGTCGCCGAGCTGCCCGGGCAGACGGCCTGGACGCCGGCGCTCACGTCGGCAGAGGTAGCGCACGCGCTCGACGGGTCGAGCCTGTTGCTCCTTCCATCGCGCTCCGAGGGGATGGGCCGCGTCGTCGTCGAGGCGCTCTGCCGGGGTAGGCCCGTGCTGGGCGCGCGCGTCGGCGGCATCCGGGACCTCGTGCGCGACGGCGAGAACGGCGTCCTGGTCGAGCCCGAGCCGGCAGCGCTCGCGGACGCGCTCGTCCGCCTGCTCGGCGATCGAGCGGAGCTGGAGCGGCTTGCCGCGGCGTCTCGTGCGAGCGCCGCTGCGTGGACGCTCTCGCCCGAGGACTTCGCCGAGCGGCAGGTGGAGGCGGTCGAACGGACGCTCGCGCAGTGAGACGGCTGATCGTCCTGACGCAGCAGATCGATCCGTACCACCCTGCGCTTGCCGCGACCGTGCCGAAGCTCGCCGCACTCGCACGGCGGCTCGACGAGCTCGTCGTCCTCGCCGACTCGGCGGTGCCCGGCGTGCTGCCGGAAAACGCCCGGGTGCAGACGTTCGGCGCCCGCGCGCGACTTGGGCGCGGCCTGCGCTTCGAGGGCGCGCTCGCCCGCGAGCTCACGCGCGGCCGCGCCCCCGTGCTCGCGCACATGGTCCCGCTCTTCGCCCTCTTCGCGGCGCCGCTGACACGGCCGCTGCGGGTGCCGCTCCTGCTCTGGTACACGCAGTGGCACGCCTCGCGGGCGCTGAAGCTTGCCGAGCGTTCCGTGACGACGATCCTCTCGGTGGACGCCCGCTCGTTCCCGCTCCCATCCGGGAAGCTCGTTGCCGTGGGGCACGGGATCGACGTGGACGCGTTCGCGCGGCCGCGCGTGCCCGCGGGGCCGGGGCTCCGCGCCGTCGCCCTCGGCCGCTACTCGGGGGTGAAGGGATATCCGACGCTCCTGCGCGCGCTTCGCCTCGCCCGCGATTCGGGCGCCGACGTACGGCTGACCGTGTACGGACCGACGCTGACCGGCGGTGAGCGCCAGCACCTCGAGGAGCTCGAGCGGCTCGCCGCGGAGCTCGATCTGCGCGACGACGTCGAGCTTGCCGGCGCGGTCGCGGCGGACGCCGTGCCGGATGTGCTCGCCGCGAGCGACGTCCTGCTCAGCAACACCGTCCCCGGCGCGGCGGACAAGGCGGTCTACGAGGCCGGTGCGGCGGGGGTGCCGGCGCTCGCATCGACGCCGGTCTACGACGCGATCCTGCCCGAGCGGCTGCGCTTTCCCACCGACGACGCTGAAGCGCTCGCCGCGCGGCTCGTTGAGCTCGCCGGGCTCTCTGCGGCGGAGCGCGCGGCGCTCGGCGCACAGCTGCGCGACGCCGTCGTCCACGGGCACTCGGTCGAGACGTGGGCCGAGCGCGTCCTGGCGGCCGCGGGTCTTTAGATTAGACGCCGTAGAGGGCCGCGGTGCGCGCCGCCATCCGCTCGACCGAGAACTCGCGTCGCGCCCGTTCGTGCCCGGCCGCGCCGAGCGTGCGCCGGCGCTCGCCGTCGCGCAGCAGCGAGTTGACGGCGTCGGCGAGGAGATCCGGCCGCTCCGGGTCGATCAGGACGCCCGTCTCGCCGTCGACGACGATCTCGGGCACGGAGCTCACCCGCGTCGCCACGACGGGCAGCGACGCGAGCATCGCCTCGAGCAGCACGAGCCCGAAGCCCTCCCAGCGTGTGGGATGGACGAACACATCGGCCCGGCGAAGGAGTGCCGCCACGTCGCCGGCGCGCCCAGGCAGGACGAGTGCGTCGCGCACGCCGAGCTCGCCCGCGAGCGCCTCGAGCCGCGCACGCTCCGGCCCCTCGCCCGCGACGACGAGCACGGCCTGCGGATGCTCGGCGCGGATCGCCTGGAGGGCGCGCACGGCGACGTCGAGCCCCTTCTGCTCGACGAGCCGCGCGACCGCGACTACGAGCCGCGCATCCTCGGGCAGCTGCAGGTCGGGATTCGGGCCCCAGGCAGGCGGTGGCTCGTCGAGCCCGTAGTGGACGACCTCGATCTTCCCCGCCGGCAGGCCGACGCGTTCGACGCAGAAGCGGCGGAGCGCCTCGGTGATCGCGAGGATCCGCGTGGCGCGCCGGGCGAGCAGCCGCTCGACGTGCCGGAAGGGGCCGGTGCGGAAGCGGTCGTCGTTGTGCTTCGTCGAGAAGAGCGGCAGCCGCAGCCGCGCCGCCGCGAGCGCGCCGTAGACGTCGGCGTGGACGAGGTGTGTGTGAACGACATCCGGCCGGTGCGCACGCAGTGCGCGGGTCAAGCGCATCGGCAGCGTCGGGTCGAGATCGCGTGTGGCCGGCACGCGCGTCGCAGGAACGCCCGCCGCCTCGAGTGCCGCGTAGAACCGTTCGGCCTCCTTGCCGCCGGTGTCGAGGCCGACGAAGGCGGGCTCGACACCGTGCGCGCGCAAGGCGGGAAGGAGCGTCAGCAAGTGGCGCTCGGAGCCGCCGATGCCGGCGATCCGGTGGACGTGGACGACGCGCATCACGAGGTCTGCGACCGCTTGCGCGCGGCGACGACCGCGCCGACGAACGAGACGCCGAGGAGGACGAGCAGGAAGTCCCACGGCGCGCGGTACCGCGTCGCGCCCACGAACAGCATCGCGAAGAGCGTCTGGTACGCGAGCAGGGCGAGCGCGAGCACCGAAAAGGCGCGCGGCGCGAAGCGGAGGCCGGCGAGCGCGGCGGCGAAGATGGTTCCGAAGTAGACGCCCGCGGGCCAGGCGCGGACGCGGTCGACCCACGTGCCGGCGCCCGGGTTCTCGACCGTGCGCGTCACGCGCGGGTCCCACAGCATGCCCGCGCCGCGCGCAGCCAGCTCCGCCTTCTCCCCCGGATGATCGCGCCAGAAGTCGAGCACCCGGTCCTGGTAGTAGTGCATCTGCTCGCACTCGTCGAGCCGGATAACACGGCCGGTGCGGCTATAGACGACGCCGACGTCCTCCGGCGTGGGCGGCGAGCCCGGGATCCGTGGGACGGCGTCGATCCATCGTCCCGCCTCGAGCGTGTCGTCCGTGAGCGGGTTGTTCGCCTTCCACATCGCGCGCGCGTCAGTCGTGAGCGCGAAGCAGCCGACCTGGACGCGATTCCGGACGACCCACGGCGCGACGACGAGGGCGGCGGCCGCGACGAGGGCGAGCGCTAGGGCCGCTGTCCGCCGTGACACCCCGAGCTGCCAGGCGAGGTACGCGACGAGCACGAGCGGCGCCAGGACGAGCCGTGAATTGCCGAGGATGGCGAGCCCCGCGACGGCGCCGACCGCGGCCGCCCAGCGAGCTGTCCCGCGCCGCGCTGCGACGAGCGCGAGCAGGACGAGCGCCGCCGCCAGCAGCTGGTCGACGATCTCGCGGTTGACGTGAACGTCGTGCCAGATGAGGTACGGGTTGAGCGTCGTCACGAGCGCCGCGCCGAGCGCGACGCCGCGGTCGAGCCAGTGGCGTGCGATCGCGTAGACCATGAGCGCCGTCGCCGCTGCGAGCGCCGTCTGCACGAGGCCGACGACGAGCCAGTGCCGCCCGTCGAGTGCGTAGAACGGGATCAGGAAGAAGCCGTAGAGCGGCTGCGTGTACGCGGACGGAACTCCCGGAATGAAGCCGTACGTCCCGCTCTCGACGAACGTGCGCGCGAAGTCGTCGCTCTTCTCCGTGAAGGAGGCGAGGATGTCGCCGCGCTCGAAGAGGAGCACGACGAGGCGCGGCAGAGCGGCCGCCGCGACGACGACATACGGCGTCAGGCGGCGGCTCACGCGGACACGGCGGCCGGTGCCGCCGCCCCGGCCTCGACGTGCAGCTCGAGCCACAGCTCGAGCATGAGCAGGCTCCACAGGCGGTGCCCGTGGTCGGCCCGCCCGGCGGCATGGTCGGCGAGCAGGGACTCGACCGCCTCCGGCCGGAAGAGCCCACGTGCCCGCGCCCGCGCGCCGAGCAGCGCGTCGCCGGCGAGGTCGCGCAGCTCCTCCCGGAACCACCGCGTGACCGGGACGCCGAAGCCCTTCTTGCCGCGTCCGAGCACGTCGGGCGGCAGGTCGGCGGCAAACGCGCGCCGTAGCGCGATCTTCCCACGAGAGCCGCGGGACTTGAGCGCGTCGGGTAGGCCGAGCGCGAGCTCGACCACCTCGTGGTCGAGCAGCGGCGAGCGCACCTCGAGCGAGACGGCCATCGCGGCGATGTCCGTCTTGAAGAGAAGGTCGCCTGGCAGGTACGTGCGTACGTCGAGGAGCTGCAGGCCGGTGATCCCGGGCGCGGGCGGCGGCCCGAGCAGCTCGGCGGCGGAGCGCGGCGCCTGGATCTCGGCGAGCGCCTCGTCGCTCCACAGCTGGGCGCGGAGCGGCGCCGGGAAGACTTCCATCAGGCGCCCGTAGCGTCCCGGCGGGGGCGTGCCGGCCATCTCGAGGAAGCGGGCGGCACGGAAGAGCGGCGAGCGCGGCTCGCGGCGGCCGGCCGGGAACGCGCGCAGCAGTCGCGCTCCGGCGCGCGGCAGCGCGCCCGGCAGGGGGTCGAGCGCCGACGCGTAGCCGAGCGCGCGGTAGCGCTCGTAGCCGCCGAAGGCCTCGTCGCCGCCGTCGCCGGTGAGCGCGACCGTGACGTGGCGCCGGGCCAGCTCGCAGACGAGGTACGTCGGCAGCGCCGAGGAGTCGCCGAACGGCTCGTCGTAGGCCGCCGCCAGCCGGGGCAGCAGCTCGGCCGCGTTCGGCTCGACCAGGAGCTCCTCGTGCCGCGTGCCGTACCGCTCCGCCACCTGCCGCGCGTAGGCGCGCTCGTCGTAGCGCGCGTCCGGGAAGCCGATCGAGAACGTGCGCACGGCGTCCGTCGAGTGCTGGGCCATCGCGGCGACGACGATGCTCGAGTCGATCCCGCCCGAGAGGAGGGCGCCCAGCGGCACGTCGGAGATGAGACGCTTGCGCACGGCCTCGAACACCGACGCCCGCACACGCTCGACCCACTCGTCCTCCGACAGCTCCAACCGCCGTGGCTCGAGCTGCCAGTAGGGCTCGACGCTCACGCGTCCACTCTCGAACACGAGCACGTTCCCGGGCGGCAGCCTGTGGACCCCGCGCAGAGCCGTCTCCGGCCCCGGGACGTACTGGAGCGCGAGGTAGGCGTCGAGCGCCCGCAGGTCGAGCTCGCGCCCGAGCTGCGGCAGTCGCAGCAGGGCCTTCAGCTCCGAGGCGAAGGCGAGCGAGCCGTCCGGCAGCAGCGTCCAGAGCAGCGGCTTCTTGCCGAGCCGGTCGCGCGCGAGCACCAGTCGTTGCCGCGGGCCGTCCCAGAGCGCGAGTGCGAACATGCCGTGGATCCGCTCGACGAAGTGCGGCCCGTGCTCCTCGTACAGGTGGGGGATCACCGGGGTGTCGCCGGTGCCGCGGACGTGGTGGCCCTTCGCCGCGAGCTCCTCGCGCAGGGCGGGAAAGTTGTAGAGCTCGCCGTTGAAGACGGCGACGACCTCGCCCCTCTCGTTCTCGACGGGCTGTGAGCCGGTCTCGAGGTCGATCACGCGGAGGCGCCGGCTGCCGAGCGCGCAGGGGCCGAAGACGTCCACCGATCCCTCGTCCGGGCCGCGGTGGACGATGGCTGCGTTCATCGCCGCGACGAGCGCCTCGTCCGGGGCGCCGCGTTGCGATACCAGGCCGCAGATGCCGCACACGATGGGGACACAGTACTGAGCCTGGCGTGGCGCGCGCCCGGCTTCTCCGTCGTCCTCGCTCACCTCAACTCACTTGCCGAGGCCAAGCGCCAGCCGGCTTGGGCCCACCGCGAGCGTGCGTACCTCACGGCGCACAACGCCCGCGCCGGCTACCGGCTCGTCAGGACGGCCCGCTTGCTCGGTCGCGCGCTCGGCCGGAAGCCGAGCTCGTAGCGGCCACGAGCGGTGCCGCCGCCGCGCAGCCGAGCACGAGCGCGGAGACGACGCGGTCGGCGCTCGAGGAGAGGTAGTCGCCGATGCTGAGCGGCGAGGTCAGGTAGATCCACGAGAGAGCCCCGAAGATGAGTGCCGCGAAGGCGCCGAGAAAAGCGGCGCCGCGGCGATCGCCCCGCCACGCGGCGAAGCCGGCGGCGAGGAGCGCGAGAGGCAGCAGGAGAGCCCAGCGCCGGGGGTCGAACGCCTCCTCGAGCAGGCTCTGCAGCGCGATCGGCCCGCGGCCGGCGCGGCCGCCCACCCAGCCCAGGTCGAACGAGCGCTGAAGCGAGTCGTCACTGTGAAGGTCGTTGACGGCCATGTACACGCGCCAGGGCAGGAGCGCGAGCGCGACGGCGAGCGCGGCGAGCCCGAGCGGGCGAAGGCGGGCGCGGTCCCTGCGCACCAGCGGCAGAGCCAGGGCGGCGAGGAGGGCGACGGCGTAGAGGAGCCCCTCGCTCTTTGTCAATGCCGCGCCGGCGAGCAGGAGCGCAGCGACGGAAAGCGTCCAGCCCGTGCCGTCCAGCAGCCAGCGGACGCCGGCGGCGGCGCTGGCTGCAACGAGGACGGCGAGCGGCGCGTCGGCGTAGGCGGTCTCGAGCTGGCCGAGCAGCGTCGGCGCGGTCGCGACCGCGAGCAGCGAGGGCCACAGCATGAGGGGTGGCACACGGCCGGCGAGCAGCCCGCCGAGGGCCCACACGCCGGCCACGCCGAGGAGCAGGCACTGGAGGACGACGAGGCGGGGGTCGAAGACGCCCGCAGCGCGAATGCCGACCGCATGCAACGCGGGCAGGAAGAGCGGGTAGTCGAGGTGGAGGGCGCGATAGGCGTCGCCGGCGAACAGCTGGGGATCGGCCCAGCCGAGGTCGACGAGCGCGCGGGCCTTCATCGTCCACATCGCCCAGCCGTCGTACTTCACGACCGGTGTGACGCGGAACGACTGCCAGGCGTGGACGAGCAGGACCGCGAGCGTGGCGACCGAGCCCGCCGCGAGCAGCCGTTCGCCGCGGGTCCACCGCGGGGGAGCAACGCCGGCGCCGCGCAGCCGCGGCAGGCCGGCTGCGAGCGAGGCCGCGGCACCTACGGCAAGCATGGGCAGCCCCACCGCCACGTGGACAAGCGCGAGCGTTGCCGCCGCGATTCCGGTAACCGTGAGGCCGAGCAGCCAGCCGAGCCCGGCGCGCACGGCGAGCTCGCGCGGCGAGCGCGCCGCGCCGAGCAGCGGCAGCAGCCCGAGCCCCAGTGCCAGCATCAGTCCGTTCGCCGCCAGTAGCCCCGTCACGGCCGCCTCCGCTCGACGCAGAACCGGGGGCGCAGGCAGGTCGCCCCGGGGCCACCCGGTGATCTGTAGTCGAGCACGACGGTCGCCTGAGCCTCCTCGTCGACCTGCACGGCGGGCAGGAGCCACCAGGACGCGTACGTCCGGGCCACGGTCGCCTCGTCAACGAACCCGCGCGGCGCGCCCTTCGGCGTGCGCAGCAGGTAGCGGTCGCCCGCGCGGATGTGCGCGCGGAAGAAGTCCCAGACGTCGGCAGGCATCTGCGCGTCGTCACCCGCCGCGCGCAGCGCTTCGGCGCGGGAGGCGCCCGCCCAGCGGTCGTGCGTCGCGGCGAGGTCCGGCCAGAGTTGCGAGGCGCCGAGCGCCGCCGACACCAGGGCGAGCGCGGCGAAGGAGCGAGTCACGCGGGCTTCCGGCGCCGCAGCGCGCGCGTGTGGAGGTGGAGGATGGGGAAGCCGACCACGAGGTAAGGCAGGAAGTTGACGAGGTGCAGGACGACGGCGTACGAGAGCGCCCGCGAGTCCGACACGCCGTAGGCTCCGAGCGCGACCACCGTCGCCGCCTCGAAGACGCCCAGCCCGGCGGGCGAGGACGGGAGGATCGACGCGAGCCCGATCGCGATCAGCACGAACATCCCCGCGACCGGCGAGAGGCCGAGGTCGAAGGCGAGCATCGCCACCCAGATCGAGAGCCCCAGCACGATCCAGGAGACGGTTGTGAGGGCGAAGGCCGCGACCGCGATCCGCGGGCGGTGCAGCGCCGCAAGCCCCTGCGTGAGATTGGCGGCGATCCCCTCGAGGCGCTCGGCCGGGAACAGCGAGAAGCGGCCGAGCGGCCGGAGCAGCGCGCGCAGCGGCCGGTCGCCCCAGACGACGAGGACGACGATGCCCGCCGCGAGCACGGCCCCGAGCGCGACCGCCAGCGTCGCGGCCGCCGTCAGCCACGTCACCTCGGGCAGCCAGGGGCCGAGCACGAAGAGGAGCACGAGCAGGGAGAGGACGTCGTAGGCGCGCTCGATCACGACGGTGCCCGCGCTCTCGGCCCGCGAGACGCCCGCCGTCTGCGTGAGCACGACGACACGGGCCGCCTCTCCGGCCCGGGCGGGGAGGATGTTGTTGAAGAGGTACCCGATCAGGAGCGCGCGGGTGACATGGCCGAGGGGCGGTCGCGTCTCGGCCACGAAGAGGTACCGCCAGCGGACGGCCCGGAGCCCGATCGCGACGACGAGGAGCGCACCGGAGGGGGCGAGCCACCACCCGTTCGCCTCGCGGACGGCCCGCCACGCCTCGCCCGCGTTGATGTCGCGCACCGCGAGGTAGGCGAAGGCGACGGTGACGGCGAGACCGCTCCAGACGAGCGCCGCCCTACCGCGTCCGCGCATCAATCGAACAGGCGAACCCGGAAGAGGACGCGAATCGCCTTGAAGCCGTCGCGCCACGTGATCTTCTTGCCCTCGTCGTACGTGCGGCCGTAGTAGGAGATCGGCAGCTCGTAGATGCGGAGCCGCCGCTTGCAGACCTTGCCGGTGATCTCGGGTTCGACCGCGAAATCGGTCTCGCGCAGGTCGAGGCTCGCGAGCACGTCGGTCCGGAACGCCTTGTAGCCCGTCTCCATGTCGGAGAGCGTCGTGTTGAAGAGCACGCCCGTGAGGAGGGAGAGGAAGCGGTTGCCGAGCAGGTGCCAGAACAAGTAGGCGCGCTGCGGCCGGCCGCCTTTCAGGCGCGAGCCGAAGACGACGTCGGCGACGCCGCGCTGGATCGGCTCGATCAGGCCCGGCACCTCGGCCGGGTCATACTCGAGGTCTGCGTCCTGGATGACGACGATGTCGCCGTCCAGGTGCGGGATGCCGGCCTGGATCGCCGTGCCCTTGCCGCCGTTCTCCTTCCGCACGACGACGACGCCGGCTCGTCCGTTCGCCCAGCGCTCCGCGAGCCCGCCGGTGCCGTCGGTCGAGCCGTCGTCGACGATCACGAGCTGTTTGTCGAGCGGCAGCGCCCAGACGCGGTCGAGCAGCTCCTCGATCGTGGCCGCCTCGTTGTAGGCGGGGATGAGAAAGGAGACGCGCGAGAGTGCTCCTGCGGCGGCGGCGGGATCTGGCACGGCTGCCCAGTAGAATACGCGTCTCCGTGAGCACGAAACCGGCGCCGACGCCGGATCCGCCCGCGACCGAGCCTGCTGCGGGGGGTCCGCCCCCGCCTGCCGCGGACGTTCGGGCCGGCAGGCCGTACATCCTTTCGCCCGCGCCG
Organism: uncultured Actinomycetes bacterium; assembly: GCA_963839425.1. Classification (GTDB taxonomy): domain Bacteria; phylum Actinomycetota; class Thermoleophilia; order Gaiellales; family Gaiellaceae; genus CAYGLV01. The sequence continues at coordinate 2,319,728 of CAWIUX010000009.1, read as the reverse complement.
CTCCGCTCCGCCGGGCGGCGGCTCGTGAGCGTCGTCACCCTCGCAGCGATCGACGTCTCGGGCGTCGCGCTCGGCCTCTACGGTGGCCTGACGCTGCGCGAGCTGTGGCACGGGCAGACCGACATCCTCTGGGGCGTCCTCTGGGACGCCGAGACGGAGTGGCTGCCGTTCCTCTCCCTCATCACGCTGCTCGTCTTCTGGCAGGCGGGTCTCTACGCCTCGCGCGAGCGCCGTTCCGGCGTCGGCAAGGTCGTCTCCTCGCTGATCGTCGTGGCGCTCATCACGCTCGCCTTCGGCCTCGGAACCGGCTTCGAGTTCACGACCTACGGTCTGATCCCGACGTCGACCGTGTTCGCGGCGCTTGCGATCGGGGTTTTCCGCGCGGCGTACGAGACGGCGACGATCGAGCTGCTCCGGCTTTCGGGCGCCCGCCGCCGGGTCGTGCTCGTCGGCCATGGCCGGAGCCTCGAGCACCTCTACGAGACGCTCGGCTCGTCGCGGGGAGGTATCGACTACGAGTTCGTCGGCGCCGTCGCGCCGTCACCCGACGGTGTGCCCCTGCCGCTGCTCGGCGGGCTCGAGGAGCTCCCGGCCGTGCTCGCCGGGCGGTCGGTGGACGAGCTGATCCTGAGCGAGGCGGACTTCGGCGAGGCGGAGCTCCTGCAGATCGTCGAGGCGGCGCACCGCTACGCCGTCAAGGTGCGACTCGCGCCGACGACGACGGAGCTGCTCGTCCAGCGCGGCGAGTACGTACCCGGCCAGGGCGCGCCGCTGTTCGAGCTGCGCCCGCCCGTCTTCGGGGGCGCCGACTGGGTGGTCAAGCGGACGTTCGACCTGCTCGTGAGCGGCACTCTGGTTCTCGCGGGGCTGCCGCTCTGGCTTCTCGTCGCGGCGGCGATCAAGCTCGATACGCGCGGCCCAGTCTTCTACCGCGACCGCCGGATCGGGCTCGGCGAGCGCGAGTTCGGGATGTTCAAGTTCCGAACCATGGTGGCGGGCGCCGACCGGCTGCAGCCCGCGCTCGAGGAGAGCAACGAGGCCGACGGCGCACTCTTCAAGATCCGGGACGACCCGCGCGTGACCCGTGTCGGGCGGCTGCTGCGGCGGGTCTCGTTCGACGAGCTGCCGCAGGTCATGAACGTGCTGCGCGGCGAGATGAGCCTCGTCGGTCCCCGCCCGCTGCCCTTGCGCGACTACGACCTACTCGAGGACTGGCACCGCAAGCGCTACCTCGTCCTGCCCGGGATGACGGGCCTCTGGCAGATCTCCGGCCGCTCGGGATTGACCTTCGACGATCTCGTCCGGCTCGATTTCTACTACCTCGACAACTGGTCGATCTGGCTCGACATCTCGATCCTCGTCAAGACGCCCGCAGCGGTCCTCGCCCGCAAAGGGGCTTACTAGTCCCTCATATCCGCTCCGTAGACTCCCCCCGATGAGAGCGCCGCGGATCCTCGCCGTCGCCTCCGCCGTGGACCTCGACTTCCGCTACGGCTGCACGCCCGCGTGGTGGCAGCTCTGGAAGGGGATGTACGAGGCCGGGGCGGACCTCGTCGTGACTCCCTACCGCGGGCGTCCGGTCGAGTCGCCCTGGTGGCGGACGGCCCCGAACCCCACGTACCGGGAAGCGGAGAGCTACGCAGCGGTGCGAGGCGTGCTCGCGCGCGCCAAGGGCGACCGCTACCTGCGGCGCGCGGAGGACTCGCCGGAGGACTCGCGCCTCGACCGCCTCACCCGCGAGACGGTCTGGCGCGTCGTCACCCCGCGCTGGAAGCGGCACCTCGAGCGCCTCGTCGAGGCGGAGCGGCCCGATGCGGTCGTCGTCTTCACGGTGCCGATGGCACACCTGCGCGGCGTCCCCACGTTCCTGCGCGAGCGCTTCGGGATCCCCGTGGTCTTCTACGACGGTGACGTACCGATGAGCCTCCCTGAGTTCGGGGGCATGGACACGGGCTTCAACTACTACCACGGCGCCGACCCGTCCGAGTACGACCTCGTCGTGTCGAACTCCGAGGGCGGGCTCGAGCGGCTCCGGGAGCTCGGCGCACGCCGGGCGGAGGCGATCTTCTGGGGTGCCGACCCGGAGTTCTTCCGCCCGCTGCCGATCGAGAAGACGATGGACGTCTTCTTCTACGGCTACGGCGACAAGTTCCGCCGGGACTGGATGGAGACGATGGTCGGCGAGCCGAGCCGGGCCGCGCCGGAGATCGACTTCGCTCTCGGCGGCCGCGACTTCCAGGGCGACACCGGCCGCGCGCGGCAGATCGGCGATGTCCCCTTCAACGTCTTCTCGCACGCGATCTCCGAGGCGCGGGTCAACCTCAACATCACGCGCCGGTCGCACGCGACCGTCTTCGCCTCGGCGACGGCGCGGCCCTTCGAGCTGGCCGCGGCCGGCGCCGCGATCGTCTCCAACCCGTACAGCGGGATCGAGCGCTGGTTCGAGCCGGGTCGCGAGCTCATCGTCGTCGAGAGCGCCGAAGAGGCGCTCGCGGCCTATCGCTCACTGCTCTCCGATCCCGGCGAGGCCGAGGCGATGGGGCAGCGGGCGCGTGAGCGCGTGCTCGACGAGCACACCTACGCGCACCGGGCGCGGCAGCTGCTCGAGCTGCTCGGGATCGCCGTGCCGGCGGTTGCTCGTGGCTGAGCCGCGCCGGATCGCGATCGTCCCCGCCCGCAACGAGGCCGGGGCTATCGCCGGCGTGATCGACGAGCTGCGGGCGTTCGACCCCGGTCTCGACGTCGTGGTCGTGGACGACGGCTCGACCGATCGCACCGCCGAGGTCGCCGCCGCGCGCGGGGTGGCCGTCGTCCGGCTGCCCTTCAACCTTGGCATCGGGGGCGCCGTCCAGACCGGCTTCAAGTACGCCCTCGACCACGGCTACGAGGTCGCCGTCCGCCTCGACGGCGACGGCCAGCACGATCCGCAGGAGCTGCCAAAGCTGCTCGGGCCGCTGGCTGCGAACGAGGCCGACATCGTCGTCGGCTCCCGCTTCGCGGACGGGAGCTCCACCTACCGGCCGCCCTTCGCGCGCCGCGCCGGGATCGTCTGGTTCGCGCGCCTCGTCTCCCTGCTCACGCGGCAACGCGTGACCGACACGACGTCGGGCTTCCAGGCGGTCAACCGCCTCGGCATCCGCCTCTTCGCCACGGACTATCCGCACGACTATCCCGAGGTGGAGGCGACGGTGATGGTCTTCAAGCACCGCCTTCGCCTGAAGGAGGTGCCCGTGCGCATGCGCGAGCGCGAGCACGGCACCTCGCACATCACCGCGCTGCGCTCGCTCTACTACGCGGTCAAAGTGACGCTCGCGCTGCTCGTCGGCGTCTTTCGCCGCAAGGCCGTCCCGCTGGAGGAGGGAGACGCATGACCCCGCTGCGGATCTCGATCGTCGCCTCGATCGCCTCGGTCCTGCTCATCCTCGTCGTGCTCGAGCTGATCCGCAGCCGCCGCCTGCGCGAGCGCTACGCGCTGCTCTGGCTGTTCACGGGCGTCGTCCTGCTCGTCCTTTCGGCCTGGCGCGACGGGCTGAACACGATCGCCCGCTGGGTCGGGGTAACGGGCTACCCTCCCGCAGTTCTCTTCGCGGTCGCCACGCTCTTCATCCTCGTCGTCCTGCTCCACTACTCGACGGTGATCTCGAAGCTGTCCGACCAGAACGTGCTGCTCGCGCAGCGGCTCGCGTTACTCGAGCAGCGGCTCCAGGAGCGGAGTCCCGGCCGCCGGGAGTGACCGTCTGCGTCATCGCCGCCCGGGCGGGATGGTGACGAAAACCGGCCCGCTGAGAAAGACGAGATCGGCGTCGTCGGCGGCACGGGAGTCCGTCGCCACGCCGACGCGGAACACCCAGCCGCCGGGCGGCGCCCCGGTCAACGTTCCGAGCTGGTACAGGTTTCCGATCTGCTCCATCTCGAAGAAGCACTGCGCCGCCACTCCGGGGCCGGGCCCGCTGCAGTTGATCCCGTCGAAGCCGAAGTCGGGCGTGCTCCTGCGAAACACGCGGTAGAAGACACGCGCGCTCGCCGTCGGGGGCTTGTCCCAGTAGATGACGACGCCGCTCGGGGTCGACCGTGCCTGCACTCGCCAGTCGGCGACCTCGGGGATGTAGACGCCCTGGCGGGTGTGCTGAACCGTTCGCCCCTCGCGGATCGGGGGGAGTGCGCCGACCGCGACGAGCGGCACCACAGCGAGCACCGCGACCGCGGCGAACGCCGCGCGCCGGCCGACCGCGCGTCCTGCTGGAGCGGCGCGGACGAGGCGGGGCCCGACCACCGGCAGGGCGAGCGGCACGGCGGCGACGAGGATGAGGTACGCGGGCAGCGCGGGCATCATGAGGCGCCAGAAGCTGCCGGTTGCGACCGACGCCTCGGGCGCGGCGCCCTTGAGCAGCAGGAAGGCGCCGAGCCACGCTCCGAGGAAGACGGCTTTGGGGATCGAGACGCGTGCTATGCCGATGAGGCCCGCGAGCGGCGCCCACTGGAGGACGCGCACGCTCCAGAAGAACTCGCGCAGCTCGTCGAAGTTCTGCCCGAGCCGGCCCCAGTCGAGGCGGATGTACGGGTCGAGCGCGCCGACGACGTTGCCGGCGGCGAGGTGAACCTCGGGGAATGAGAAGAGAGGCACGTAGCCGAGCCCGCGCTGCTTCCACAGAGCGAGCGTGACAATGGCCGGAAGTGCACCCGCGGTGGCGTAGGCGAGCCCCGGCCACCGGCGCGCGGCGGCCAGCCCGAGCGCGGGCGCGGCGAGGAAGACCGCACTGGACGGCTTCACGCCGACGGCGAGCCCGCAGAAGACGCCGCAGAGGAGTGCGTCGGTGCGACCGCTCCGGTCGATAGCGCGAACCGCTAAGACCGCGGCCGCGAGGACGGCCACCGTCGAGGGGAAGTCGGCGAGCGCCGACAGACCGTGGATCTGCGGCAGGAAGACGTCGATCCACGTGTAGTGGTAGCGCTCGACGAAGAGCGGGATCGCCACGAAAGGCGCGAGCGCCCAGAGGGCGGCCGCCCAGTAGCCGAAGCCACGGCCTGCGACGCGCGCGGCGAGCGCGTAGACGCACACGACTGTGAGCGGGACGAGCACGGCGATCTCGAGCACTGTGAGGGTGGGTACCGCGGCGAGGTAGTTCGGCCCCGCGATCGCCGCCAGCGGCGCGAGCGCGAGCGGCCAGGCGTAGCCGACGATCGCGGGCGGGAGATGACCATCCGAGATCACCCAGGCGCTCGTGTAGTACCAGCTCTGGTCGCCGCCCTGGTAGTAGAGCCAGCCGTTGTGCTGGGCCCGGCCGGCGAGCCAGGCGATCAGGAGCAACTTCGCGGCGACGATCGCGGCGAGCGGGACCCAGGGCTGCGGGAGGCGGGCGAGCACCGCGCGGGCGCGGAGCGCCGCGTCAGGAAGTGGCATACGCCGAGGTCGCGGCGCGGTACCAGGCGACCGTGCGCTCGATCCCGTCGCGCAGCGGGACGCGGGCCTGGAAGCCGAAGCGCTCGGCGGCGCGCGACGTGTCCAGCTGCCGCCGCGGCTGCCCGTTCGGCTTCGACGTGTCCCAGCGGATCTCCCCGGCAAAGCCGGTCAGCTCCGCTATGAGGGCGGCGAGGTCGCGGATCGAGATCTCCGCGCCCGTGCCGAGGTTCACCGGCTCGGGCCCGTCGTAGCGCTGCGCCGCGAGCAGGAGCCCGTCGGCGCAGTCCTCGACGTAGAGGAACTCGCGCGTCGGGCGAGCCGTCGCCCCAGAGGACGACCTTGCGCTCGTCGCGCTCCTGCGCCTCGACCATCTTGCGGATCAGCGCGGGGATCACGTGCGACGTCTCGAGGTCGAAGTTGTCGCGCGGCCCGTAGAGGTTGACCGGCAGCAGGAAGACCGCGTTCAGCCCGTACTGCTCGCGGTAGGCCTGCGCGCCGACGAGCAGCGCCTTCTTCGCGACGCCGTACGGCGCGTTCGTCTCCTCCGGGTAGCCGTTCCAGAGGTCGTCCTCGCGGAACGGCACCGGGGCGAACTTCGGGTACGAGCAGATCGTGCCCGCGAGCACGAGCTTGCGCGACGCCGTGCAGGCGGGCGAGCTCGAGCACGTGCGCGCCCATAATCAGGTTCGCGTACCAGTACCGGCCGGGGTTGGCGCGGTTGGCGCCGATGCCTCCGACCTCCGCCGCGAGGTGGAAGACGAGCTCGGGCTGGGTGTCGCGGAAGAGCCGCTCCGCGTCGGCCATGGAGGTCAGGTCGGTATCGCGGCGCCGCGGCACGACGACCTCGTGTCCCTCTGCCTCGAGCCGCTCGACGAGGTGCGAGCCGAGGAAGCCTGCGCCTCCGGTTACGAGTGTGCGCACGAAGAGAGAGTAGTCGGATCGAAGGAACGTGTCCCTCGCGTTCTCATGCGGTCGGGAGCTTCGGCGCCCCGGTCGGCAGCCAGTCCACGCGGCCGATCCAGCGCTCGCGGTTCTCGGCGTACCAGGCGATCGTCTTCAGGATGCCCTCCTCCCAGGAGACGAGCGGCTGCCAGCCGGTCTCGCGCGTCAGCTTCTCGTGGCCGACCCGGAGCGCCAGCACGTCGCTCGCGCCGGGGCGCAAGCGGCCGGGCGTCGTGACGATCTCCCGGTTTCCGGGCCAGTAGCCGGCCTCCTCGCCGATGCGGAGGATCAGCTCGGCCCAGTCGCGCATCGAGATGTTCTCGCCCTGGCCGTAGACGTAGACGTCGCCCGGCACGCCCTGCGCCGCGACGGTGAGGTGGCCGCGGACGCCGTCGGTGCAGAAGCAGAAGTCGCGCAGCGGCTCGAGTGCGCCGAGCTCGACCTGCTCTCGCGAGAGCGCCTGCGTGACGATCGTGCCGGTGACGTAGCGCGGGTTCTGGCGCGGCCCGTAGTTGTTGAACATCCGGGTGACGATGCCGGGGACGCCGAAGGCGTCGAAGTAGTTCATCGTCAGGAAGTCGGCGGCGACCTTGCTCGTCGCGTAGATCGACTTCGGGTTGATCGGCGAGCGCTCGTGCAGGATCAGGCCGCCGGCATCGTCGAAGTCGTGGTGGTGGGAGACCGACTCGCGCACGTTGCCGTACTCCTCCGACGTGCCGGCGGTGTCGAACTTCTCCAGCTCGAGCCCGTGATCGACGATCGACTGGAGCAGGTTGAGCGTGCCGATCGTGTTCGCCATCATGGTCTCGTACGGCCGGTGCCACGACTCGCCGACGTGCGCTTGGGCGCCGAGATGGAAGACGTACGGTCGGTCGGGCGCCTTCCCCAGCTCCCGGATGAGGTAGTCCACCGACGTCTTGTCGGTGAGGTCGGCGAAGTGGACCTTCAGCCGGTCGCGCAGGTCCCCGATGTTGTTGAGCGCGCCGCTCGAGGTGGCGCGGACGAACGCGTGGACGTGCGCGCCCAGCTCGACGAGCGCCTCGGTCAGGTGCGACCCCATGAAGCCGTCGGCGCCGGTGACGAGGCACGTTCGTCCCTCGTAGGCCGAGCCGTGGTCGCGGCTCAGCTGCTCGAGGTCGGCGGATGTCCAGGTGGTGTCGTTCGGCACGGCGCGTACGCTTCCGGGCGTTGCCGAAGCCTAGCGACTCCCCGCGCCGGAGCGCCCTCTTCGAGCGGGGTGCTGACCGGCCTGTCCATCGTCGCGCTCAACGGCTCGGCGGCGTGGCGGGGATCCTGCTCGCGCGGAAGTTCGGCCGCGGCGCGGGGACGGACGGCTTCATGGCGGCCTACGGCGTCTACCTCGTGCTCGTGCTCGGGGCGCAGGCGTTCCGCTCCGCCGTCGTTCCGGAGCTGACGCGCGCGGCGGCGGACGGGCGGCTGGCGGCCGAGACGCGCGCGTACGCCCTGGCCCTCGCTCTCCCGGCCTCCTGCTCTCGGTCGGTACGATCTTCTTCGCCGGGCCGCTGGGCGATGCGATCACAGGCGCTCTGCCGGAGCCCGCGCCGTCACTCGCGTCCGATGCGCTGCGCTGGCTCGTGCCGGCCGCCTGCGCACAGGTGCTGGCCGGCCTCGCGGCGAGCGCGCTCGCCGCGCGCTCGAGCTACGGCGTCGCGGCGCTCGCCTACACGCTCGGCTCGGTCGCCGGCCTGGGCCTCTTCGTCGCCCTCGCCGACGAGCACGGTCTCGTCGCGCTGGCGTGGGGGACGGCGCTGAACGGCGCGATCACGCTCGGCCTGCCGCTCGGCGCACTCGTCGCCCGCGGCGAGCTGGCCGGCGGCCGGGCCGCGCTCGAGCTCGTCGCGCGGCTGCGCCGCTTCGTCGAGAGCGCGGCGGTCCCGCTCGCGCTCCAGGTGCTCTACCTGATCTGCCTGCTCCTCGCGGCCGACGTCGAGGTGGGTGCCGTCACGAGCTTCTCGTACGCGTACTTGCTCGCCGCCACGCTCGTCGCGACGACCGCGGGCGCGCTCGCGCTCGTCACGTCGGCCCCGTTGACGCGGCGGGGGTTGGACGCGGACGGTGCCGCGGCGTACGTCGTCCACGCGTCGTGGCTGTGCCTCGTGCCCATCGCCGCCGCCGCCGGCGCCCTCGCGCTCGCGGGCGAGCAGATCGTATCGGCGCTCCTCGGCGGCGCCTACGGTGGTGACGTCGGCGCGGATCTCGGGCGGCTCGTCGTCCAGCTGGCGCCGTGGATGGTCGCCGCGCTCGCCCAGACGCTCGTGTTTCCGCTCGTCTTCGTGGCCGGCAGGACGCGCGGCCTCGTGCCGCTGGCGCTCGCGGCGCTCGCGTTCCACGTCGCGGTTGCGTTTGGCTTGCGGGAGCTCTTCGGCCTCCCGGGCCTCGCCGTCGCGCTCGCGCTCTCGACGCTCGCCGTCGCCGTCGTGTTGATGGCGCGCGTCTCGCCGCGCCTACCGGTCCGTGCCGCCGCAGGGCTCGCCCGCCTCGTGCTCGTCGTCGGAGCGACGGCCGCGGCCGTCTTCGGGCTGGCCGGGATCGTGCTCGACGGAGTGCCCGCGGCCGCGCTCGGCCTCGGTGTGTATCCGCTGGCCCTCGCCGCGCTGCGCCCACCCGGTCTGCGCGAGGCCTGGGCGCATATGCGTGCGCTTTAGAGGAGCTGCCGGTAGACGTCCTCGTGCGCCCGGGCCGTGGCTTCCCAGGTGAACCGGGCGGCGCGCTCGAGGCCCGCGGCGACGAACGGAGCCGGGTTGTCGAGCACGCCGAGGACGACCGCGGCCATCTCTTCGGCGTCGAGCGGGTCGAAGAGCGCGGCGGCGTCGCCGCAGGCCTCGGGCAGCGAGCCCGAGCGGGATGCGGCGACGGGGCAGCCGCAGGCCATCGCCTCGAGCGGCGGCAGGCCGAAGCCCTCGTACAGGCTCGGGAAGACGAGACAGGCGGCGCGCCCGTAGAGCGAGGCGAGCTCGGCCTCCGGCACGTGCCCGAGGACGCGCACGCCGGCGGGCACCGGCCGCCCCGCGTGGCCGCCGCCCGTCAGCACGAGCTCGAGCTCGGGCCGCTCGCGACCGATGAGGGCGAAGGCCTCGAACAGTCGCTCGTGATTCTTGTGCGGCCAGCGGCGGGCCGGGTAGAGCAGGAACGGCTCGCGCGGCTCGCCACTCGGCCGGTAGAGGCGCGTGATCGACGCCGAGGTGAATCGCGCGTACCCGCTCCGGCGGCACGCCGAGGCGCTCGATCACGCTCTGGCGGACGAACTGGCTGATCGCGATCACCGCGTCGGCGCCGCGGGCCGAGCGCTCGTACGTGTAGCGGCGGAACAGCCGCTCCGAGCGGCTGAAGAGCTCCGGGTGGTCGAGGTGCTGAAGGTCGAGGATCGTCACCGCCGTCGGGACGTCGAGGGACGGGAGCGCGATCGCGAGCGGGTAGTGAACGGCGTCCAGCCTGCCGAGGCGCCGGCGCAGAGGCCCGGGGCGGGCGGCGGCGAGCCCCATCGCGAGCAGGCGCTGCGGAATCGTGCGCGCGGTGCGGTACTCGGGCACCTGCACCTCGCGGAGCCCGCCGCCGGCCCCCGGCGCCGCGGGCGGCGTGAACGCCGTGTAGTCGAGCGTGCCCGCTCGGGCGAGTCCACGGCAAAGGCCGCGGGCGTACGTCTCCGCTCCGCCGATCTCGCCGGGGACGAGCGTGAGCAGGCTGATCCCGACCATGCCGCTCAGCCGGTCTTGCGCCAGCGGAGCGCAGATCGTCGGCGCACGAGCCCGACGAGGCCGAGCCCGAGACGCGTGCTGAAGAGCCGGTGCCGGGCCGAGGCGACCGCCCGCTCGGCCGGCGGTAGGTAGCGGAACGACATGCGACCTCCGATCCGGCGGCCGTTCCAGTCGAAGGGCGGCAGCGAGTCCGCGCGCTTGCGCAGGATCGCCGTCCGGTAGCCGACCGATCCCTCGAGCTCCCACGCGGGATCGCCCTCCAGCCCGTCGAGGAGCGCCCTGACAGGCGGCATGTAGGCGTCGTCGAGGAGGACCGCGCCGCCGACTCGTACGCGGGGCGCCACGTACCACCAGTCGAGGACCGGGTACGGGAAGCCGTGCGCCCCGTCGAGCAGGACGAGGTCGAGCCGGCGCTCCGGGAGCTGCGGCAGCACGTCGTGCGACGGGCCCGTGTGGAACGTGACCGTCTCGCTCGAGACGCCCAGGCGGTCGCAGGACGCGCGAATGCGGGTCTCCTCGGCCGGGTCCGGGGTCACCGCCTCGTGTACGGCGCCCGCGGCGGCGAAGACGATCGTGCTGGCGCCCGCGCCCGTCTCGAGCGTCGCCATCCCGGGCCGGAGGTAGCGCTCCAGCCACTCGAGCGCGGGCCAGGCCAGGCCCCAGTACTCGTTACCCGCCCCGTGGAGCCCAGGGGGCTCCGCGCGCAGTCGTGCGGTCAGGGTTCCGGACACGCCGTAGACATTACGAGACAGCGGTTCGGGTCGCGAGCTGTCACTAGACTCAGCGGCGTGGCCGCCACGCTGAACATGACCTGACGTGACTGCGCGCCGTGCTCTCATCACCGGCATCGGGGGCCAGGACGGGTCGTTCCTCGCCGAGTTCCTCGCCGAGCACGGCTACGAGGTCACCGGGATCGTCCACCGGCCCGCGGCCGCGTACGCCGAGAACCTCGCAGGCGTCGCCGGTCGCGTCGAGCTGGTCGAGGCGGACGTGCTCGACCAGGGGGCGATGGCGCGCGTGCTCGCCGAGCAGCGGCCGCACGAGGTCTACAACCTCGCCGCCCCGTCGTTCGTTCCGCGCTCGTGGGACGAGCCGGTGCGCACTGCCGAGTTCGCCGCGGTCGGCGTCACGGCACTGCTCGAGGCGATCCGCGCCGTCGATCCGGCGATCCGCTTCTACCAGGCGTCCTCGAGCGAGATCTTCGGCGAGCCGCGCGAGTCGCCGCAGACGGAGGCGACACCGCTCGCGCCGCTCACGCCGTACGGCGTGGCCAAGGCGTACGGGCACTTCATCACGCAGAGCTACCGGCACCGCTACGGGCTCTTCGGCTGCTGCGGGATCCTCTACAACCACGAGTCGCCGCGGCGGCCGCTCGACTTCCTCCCGCGCAAGGTCAGCCGCGCCGCGGCGGCGATCTCGCTCGGGCTCGAGCGGGAGGTGGCGCTCGGCGATCTGGACGCTCGCCGCGACTGGGGGTATGCCGTCGACTACGTCCGCGCGATGTGGCTGATGCTCCAGGCAGGCGAGCCGGCCGACTACGTCGTCGCGACCGGGCGGGCGCACTCCGTCGGCGAGCTCGTGGAGCTCGCGTTCGCGTACGTCGGGCTCGACTGGCGCGACCATGTGCGAACCGACGAGTCGCTGCGGCGCGGCAAGGCGGAGCTCCACCGGCTCGTCGGGGACGCGTCGCGTGCGCGGGAGCGGCTCGCGTGGGCGCCGAGCGTGACCTTCGAGGAGCTCGTGCGCCTGCTCGTGGACGCGGAGCTCGCCCGGCTCCGGGGCTCGGAGCCGGACGCAGGGTAGCTGGGGCGATCCTGGGTCACGGCTAGAATGCACCGATGCCCGGCGGAGACGACGAAACCACGCGCTCTGCAGGGATTTCTAACGCTGATCCCGTGGACGTCGGTGCGCTGCTCGAACGGTTGCGCGACGAAGTGCGCCGTTCCGGCGGCGATCCCGGCGGTGCGAGCCAGGGCGGCGCCGAGTCCCGCTTGGCCGCGCGCGCCGAGGCGGAGCGGCTCTGGCCCGTGTCCGCCGACCGGGGGCTGAGGCTGCGGCCCGGGGTCCGCGGCGGCCTCGGCACTCCCGTCAAGGCGGTCCTGCGCAGGCTGATGCGCTGGTACGTCGAGCCGCTCGCCTACGACCAGCGCTCCTTCAACGCCGCCGTGCTGCGCCTGCTCGACGACCTCGAGGAGCGGCTGCAGCGGCTCGAGCGCGAGGCCGAGGAGCGGCGAGGGGCGTGAGGATCGCGGTCTGCTCGCCCCAGGTGCCGTTCGCGCGCGGCGGCGCCGAGATCCTCGCGGAGCGGCTGACGCAGGAGCTCACGGCGCGCGGCCACGAGGCCGACCTCGTCACGATCCCGTTCAAGTGGTACCCGGGCGACGCGGGTGCTGACGCAGGCCTTCCTCTGGCGGCTCGTCGATCTCGAGGAGGCGGACGGCCGCCCAGTCGACCTCGTGATCGCGACGAAGTTCCCTTCCTACGTCGTCCGCCATTCGAACAAGATCGTGTGGCTCGTCCACCAGTTCCGGCAGGCCTACGAGCTCGACCGAACGGAGTCTTGGCCAGTTCGGCGAGTCGGCCGCGGACCGGGCGCTGCGGCGCAAGGTGCAGGAGCTCGACCGGATCGCGCTCGGCGAGGCGCGGACGCTCTTCGCCATCTCGGGGAACGTCGCCGAGCGGCTCGAGCGCTCGACCGGGCTCGAGGCCGAGGTGCTGCTGCCCCCGCCGCAGGACCTGCCCTACCGCTGCGAGGGCTACGGCGACTTCGTCCTCTCCGTCAACCGGCTCGACCGAGCGAAGCGGATCGACCTTCTGCTCGAGGCGGCAGCGCTCGATCCCTCGCTGAAGGTCGTGATCGCCGGTGAAGGCCCCGACCGCGAACGGCTTGAGGGGCTCGCGTCCGAGCGCGGAGCTCGACGGCCGCGCCGAGTTCGCGGGCCGCGTCGACGAGGACGAGCTCGCCGCGCTCTACGCGACGCTGCCTCGCCGTCTACTACGCCCCTGTGGACGAGGACTACGGCATGGTTCCGTATGAGGCATACCGAGCCGAGAAGCCGGTCGTGACGACGACCGACGCCGGCTGGGTCACGGTCGCGGTCGAGGACCGCCGCACGGGCCTCGTCTGCGAGCCGCGCGCAGCCGCTGTCGCCGAGGCGTGCGCCTGGCTGCGCGCCCACGTCGACGACGCGCGGGCGTTCGGCCGCGCGGGCCGTGTCGTATCCGACCAGCTGACCTGGGACCACGTCGTCGAGACGCTCCTCTCGTGAAGGTCGCCTACTTCAGCCCGATGCCGCCGGAGCGCTCGGGCATCGCCGACTACAGCGGCGCTCCTGCTGCCGGCGCTGGGCGAAGCTCGTGGACGTTGCCGTCGTCCGCCGCGGCCGCAAGCGTCCCCCGCGCGGCAGCGACGTCTGCCTCTACCACGTCGGCAACAACCCGGAGGCGCACGGCTGGATCGTCGAGGCGCTGCGGCGGCGGCCCGGCGTCGTCGTCCTGCACGACTTCGTCCTCCACCACCTCGTCGCCGGGCTGACGATCGGGCGCCGCGACGGCCACGGCTACCTCGATGCGATGGAGCGCGAGGGCGGCGTCGTCGGCCGGCTGCTCGGCCACGGCGTGCTGGACAAGCGGATCCCGCCGCTCTGGGAGTCGCGGCCGGAGGACTACCACCTCGCCGGCGAGGTGCTCTCGCTCGCCACCGGGCTGATCGTCCACTCGCACTACGTCGAGAAGCGGGCGCGCGCGGCCGGCTACGAGGGCCCCATCTGGCGGGTCCCGCACCCGGCCTGGCCGGCGCCGCGGGTCGCGCCCGCCGACGTCGGGGGGGCGCCGCTCTTCGGTGCCTTCGGCAACCTCAACGCGACCAAGCGGGTGCCGCAGCTGCTGGAGGCCTTCGCCCGCGTCCGTCGCGACGCACCCCGGCGCGCGGCTCCTGCTCGTCGGCGCCGACCTCGCCGGGCTTCGACCTCGAGCGCCGGCTGCAGCGGCTCGGCCTCGACGGCGAGGGTCTCGTCCGCGAGGGGTACGTCGACGAGGCCCGCCTCTGGGCGCTGATGGCCGCCTGCGACGCCGTCGTCTCGCTGCGGGCGCCGACGATGGGAGAGACCTCCGGGCATCGCGATCCGCGCGCTCTCGCTCGGCAAGCCGCTCGTCGTCAGCGACGTGGGCTGGTTCTCGGAGCTGCCGGGCGCGGTCGCGCTCAAGGTCCCGCCCGACGCGGCGGAGGCCGACACGCTCGCCGCCGCGCTCGAGCTGCTCGCCGGGCGACGACGGCTGCGCGCCGCGCCATGGGCGAGGCTGCGCTCGACCTCGCCGGAGCGCGAGCACGACGCTCGAGCGGGTCGCCGAGCTCTACGCCGCCGCGCTCGAGCAGGCAGCGGGCGGAGAGGCGGTGCGCGAGGCGGTGCTCGGCGGACGTCGCCGAGGCCGCCGCCGACGTCGGGATCGACGCCGGCTCGGCCGAGGCCGCGGAGCTGGCGCCGCGGCTCGCCGAGGTCGAGCTTGCCGAGTAGGCTCCGCGCCGCTCCCGGCGTGGGCGTGGCTCGCTCGCCATCGTCGCCGGCTCGATCCTCTTCCGCGCCTGGCTCGGCCGGCAGATGGCGGCGCCGTTCATCTTCGTCGACGAGCTGATCTACTCCGAGCTCGCGCGGAGCTTCGCGGCCGGCGGCGAGTTCCTCGTCCGCGGCGAGCCGTCGGGCGGCTACGGCGTCCTCTACCCGGTGCTCGTCAGCCCCGCCTACGTCCTCTTCGACTCGCTGCCGGCTGCGTACGCCGCCGTCAAGGCGATCAACGCCGTGCTCATGTCGCTCGCCGCCGTGCCCGCCTACTTCCTCGCGCGCCGGATGCTCGGCCCCGGCCTCTCGCTGCTCGCGGCGCTGCTCGCGGTCGCGGTGCCGTCGATGGTCTACACCGGCACGGTGATGACGGAGAACGCGTTCTATCCCGCTCTTCCTCACCGTCGCGCTGGCGCTCGTCGGCGACGCTCGAGCGGCCGACGCCGGCGCGGCAGCTGCGGCCTGCTCGCCCTCTGCCTCGTCGCCTTTCTCACGCGCGTGCAGGCGGTCGCGCTCGCGCCGGCGCTCGTGACGGCGCCGCTCCTGCTCGGGCTCTTCGCCGGTCGCCCGCTGCGGGCCACGCTCGCCACGTACCGCGTCCTCCTCGGGACGTGGTCGGGGGTGGCGCGCGTCGTCGCGCTGCTCCAGCTGGCGCGCGGCCACTCGCTCGCGGAGCTGCTCGGCGCGTACTCGGTCGTCGGCGAGACGAGCTACTACGCTCGGAAACGTCGCGCGCTTCCTCCTCTAGCACGTCGAGGAGCTCGACCTCTACGTCGGCGTCGTTCCGCTCGCCGCGCTTGCGGTGCTGACGGCCGGCGCGCGCCGCGCGCCGCGCGCCGTCCAGGCGTTCCTGGCGGCCGCGCTCTCGCTCTCGTTCTTCCTCGTGCTCGCGGTTGCCGTCTTCGCCTCGCGCTTCGCCGACCGGATCCAGGAGCGGAACACGTTCCCCGTCGCGCCGCTGCTGCTGATCGCGCTGCTCGTCTGGGTCGAGCGCGGGGCGGCGCGGCCGCGTGCGTACGACGGCCGTCGCCGTCTCGCGTCGCCGTCGTGCTCCCGGCGCTGCTCCCGTTCGACCGCTTCATCGACACGTCGGCGATCTCGGACACGCTGATGCTGCTGCCGTGGTGGTCGCTCCAGGACGGCACGTCTCGCTCGGCCACGTCTGGATCGCGGTGCTCGCGCTCGGCCGTCGCCCTCGCGGCGCTCTTCGCCTTCGTGCCGCGGCGCTTCGCGCTCGTCGCTGCCGCTCGCCGTGCTCTGCTACTTCGCGGTCACGCTGCAAGCCGATCCAGGCGGGGGCGCACGGCATCCAGCAGGCGGGCGAGGGCGCGCTCTTCCAGGGGATCGGCGCCGAGCACCGCGACTGGATCGACCGCGCCGTGCCGGACGGCGCCGACGTCGCCGTGCTCTGGACGGGGCGTCCCGACCGCTTCACCGTCAACCTGAACGAGTTCTTCAACCGCAGCGTCGGCCGGGTCTACTACCTCGACGCGCCCACGCCTGGCGGGCTCTTCCGAGACGAAGCGTCTCCGTTCGGCCGGGCACGGGGCTCGTCGTACGCGAGGACGGGGAACCGCTGCGCGAGCGCTACGTGCTCGTCGACGGCTCGATCGACCCGGACGGCGAGCCGCTCGCGCGGGACGAGCGGCAAGGGGCTGACGCTCTACCGCCTGACGGGGCCGCTCGTCTCGACGACCTCGGTCGCGGGTCTCTACCCGACGACACGCTGGTCGGGCAGGACGGTGCGCTACACACGCCTGCGCTGCCGCGGCGGCACGCTGACGGTCTCGCTCTCGAGCGATCCGAGCCTGTTCCGGGATGATCAGCGCGTCGTCGCGCGCGTGGGTCGCGAGCCCGTGGCGCGCGCGAGTCGTGCCGCCGGTCGGGGACGGTCGAGCTGCGCGTCCCGCTCGCGCCGCGCCGCGGCCGCTGCGTCGTCGAGTTCGAGGTCGCGCGGACGATGGTGCCGGGCGGCGGCGACCCCCGCGCGCTCGGCGCCCACTTCGACGCGTTTCGCTTCTCGCCTGGCGGCGAGAAATGAGAATCGCGCTCGACGTCAGCCCGCTCTCGCACCCGCGCACGGGCGTCGGCAACTACATCCGCGGCTCGCTCGCCGGGCTCGCCGAGGCCGCCGGCGGCGAGCACGAGATCGTCGCGCTTCGCGCCGACGAGCCTCGGCGGCGCCGGGCCGATCCGCGCGCGCGCTCGAGGGAATCCCACGTCGACGCCTGCGCTCTGTGCCGCTGCCGTCCTCGCACGCCGTCCGGACGGCCTGGAGCCGCCTCGGCCGCCCGCCGATCGAGCGGTTCCTCGGGCCCGTCGACGTCCTCCACTTCTCGGACTGGATGGTGCCGCCGCAGCGCGCCGGCGTGCGCGCGACGATGGTGCACGACCTCGTGCCGCTCCGCTTCCCGGAGTGGGTGACGCCGAGAACCCGCTCGATGCACGGCGTCAAGTACGCGCGCACGGCGCGCACTGCGACGTCGTCTTCGTCAACTCGGCGTACACCGGCCGCGACGTCGTCGAGCGGCTCGGGCGTCGCCGCCGGAGCGGATCCGCGTCGCGCAGCCCGGGGTCGAGCCGCGTCTTCCGCGCCGACGGCGAGCGGGCCGACCTCGGCGCGCCGTACGTCCTCACCGTGGCGACGCTCGAGCCGCGCAAGAACCTCGCGACCCTCGTCGGCGGCGCACCGGCTGCTCGGCGGCGACCTCCTGCTCGCGGTCGCCGGCGGTGCGGGGCTGGGGCGACCAGCCCGAGCTCGCCGGGCCGCGCGTCGTCCGGCTCGGCTTCGTCTCCGACGAGGAGCTCGCCCGGCTCTACCGGGGAGCGGCGGTCGCCGTCTACCCGTCGCGCTTCGAGGGCTTCGGCATGCCGATCATCGAGGCGATGGCCTGCGGCGTCCCCGTCGTCGCGTCCTCGCACCCGTCGCATGGACGAGGCGTGCGGCGACGCGGCCGTACGGGCCGATCCCGACGATCCCGAGGCGATCGCGGCGCGATCGAGGAGGCGCTCGCGCGGCGGGACGAGCTCGTCCCGCGCGGCCTCGAGCACGCGCGCCGGTTCACGTGGCGCGCCGCCGGCGAGGTCGTTCCTGCGCGGCTACGAGGAGGCGTCAGCGCGATCGCAGGGCTCGGCGTTCGACGTCTCGCCGCTCGTGCAGACGCGGGCGGGTACGGCGCGCCACGTCCGCGGGCTGCTCGGGGCGCTCGCCGGCCGGCCCGGCCTCGAGCTCGACGCCGCGTCTCGTTCGGCGGGCCGGGCCGGCTCGCCGTCGGTCGCGCGCGACACGCTCTGGTACTCCGCTCGCGCTCGCGCCGCGCCGCGGGCTCGACGTGCTCCACTGCACGACCTTCCGCGGCCCGCTCCGGTCGCCGCGCGCCGGTCATGCCTCACCGTCCACGACCTCGCCGTGCTCCGGCATCCCGAGGCGTTTCCCGCGCGTGGCACCGGCTCTACGGCGCGTGCCGGCGCTCGCGCCGCGTCGCGCGGCGCGGCCGACGCGTCTGTCGCCGTCTCCGAGTTCACGAAGCGCGAGGTCGGTCGAGCTGCTCGGCGTGCCGGACGAGCGCGTGCGCGTGATCGGCAACGCGGTCGAGCCGGTCTTCACGCCCGACGGGCCGGCGGCGGAGGGCGACTACGTGCTCGCGGTCGGGACGCTGCGAGCCGCGCAAGAACCTCGCGCGCGGATCGTCGAGGCGGCGCGCCGCGCCGGCGTCGAGCTGCGCGTCGTCGGCGCGCGCGGGCTGGGGTGGCGTCGACGTGCCGGGCTGGGTCGGCGAGGTTCGTCCGACGAGGAGCTCGCCGCGCTCTACCGCGGCGCCCGTGCCTCGTCTTCCCGTCGCTCTACGAGGGCTTCGGCATCCCGGTGCTCGAGGCGATGGCGTGCGGCGCCCCGGTCGTGACGAGCGCCGGGGCGGCGCGACCGAGGAGGTCGCGGGCGGTGCGGCGGTGCTCGTCGACCCGCTCGACGTCGAGGCGATCGCGGCCGGGATCGAGGAGGCCGACGGCGCGGCGCGACGAGCTGCGCCGGCTCGGGCTCGAGCGGGCGCGCGAGTTCACCTGGCGGCGGTCGCCGATGCGCGTCGAGGCCGTCTGGCGGGAGCTCGCGTGAGACGCCGCTCGTCGTCGTCGACGCCGACGTGCTCGGCCGCGCAGCGCACCGGCGACGAGACGTACGTGCGCAACCTGCTGCGCGAGCTGGCGCCGCTCGCGGCCGAGGCCGGGATCCGGCTCGCCGCCGTCACGCGGATCGCCGGAGCTCGTCCCCGACGGCGATCGAGGCCGTCAGCCTCGGACACGCGGTTGCAGGAGCTGCGGCATGGCCTGGACGCTGCCGCGGCTGCTCCGGCGGCTCGGCGCCGCGCTCGGGCACTCCCAGTACGCGCGTGCCGCTCCGCTGCCCGTGCCCGGCCGTCGTGACGATCCACGACCTCTCGTTCGAGCGCGAACCGTGCGCTGATGAGCGCGCAAGGACCGCCTCGTCTTCCAGGCCGCGTCGTCCCGCGCGCGGCGCGGCAGGCCGCTCGGGTGCTCACCGTCTCCGAGCGGACGCGCCGCGACCTCGCGCGAGCTCTACGGCGTTCCCGCGACGAGAAGATCGTCGTCACGCCGAACGGCGTCGACCCCGCCTTCACGCCCGGCAACACGTCGGGCCCGGCGACTACGTCCTCGCCGTCGGCGCGGTCCAGCCGCGGAAGAACCAGCTCGCGGCGCTCGCTGCGGCGCGAGGCGGCCGGGCTGCCGCTCGTCGTCGCCGGGCCGGCGAAGGACGAGGCGCTCGCGCGGCGAGCTGCGAGCGGCGCGGCGCGCGGATCGAGGGCTACGTCGACGCAGGACGAGCTCGTCGAGCTCTACCGCGGCGCCGCCTGCCTCGTCCAGGCGTCGCGCTACGAGGGCTTCGGCCTGCCCGTGCTCGAGGCGATGGCCTGCGGGACGCCGGTCGTCGCCGTGCCGAGCCCGCGCTGCTCGAGGTCGCCGGGCGACGCGGCCGTCGTCGGGCCGAGGAGCGGAGCTCGCGGACGGGATCCGGCGCGCGGTCGCCGAGCGCGACCGGCTCGCCGCGGCCGGGCTCGAGCGGGCGCGCGCTCTTCTCCTGGCGTGAGACCGCGCGGCGCGACGCTCGATGTCTACCGCGAGTCTCGCGTTGACGCGGTCGAGACGGTCTCCGCCGTCGTCGTCTCGCACGGCCACGCGCGCGAGCTCGAGCGCTCGCTGCCGGCGCTGCTGCCGCAGGTCGACGAGCTCGTCGTGATCGCGAACGTCCCCGGCAGTCGTCGGCGAGCGTCCCGCCGGGCGCCCGCGTGCTCGAGAACGCACGCCCGGCCTCGCTTCGCCGCGAACGTCAACCGCGGCGTCGCGGAGACGTCCGGCGAGCTCGTCGTGTCTCGAACCCGGACGCCTTCCCGGAGCCGGGCGCCGTCGCCGAGCTGGCCGCGCTTCGCGGACGACGCATCCGCGCTGCGGGCCTCGTCGGCCCGCTCGTGCTCTGGCCCGACGGGACCTGGCAGCCGAGCCTCCGCCGCTTCCCGACCGTCGCCGGGACGCTCTGGCGCCGCACGCCGCTGCGCCTGCTCCGCGACCCGTACGAGCACCAGGTCTCGCACTACGGCCGACGCGCCCGACGAGCCGGTGCAGGGCGACTGGCTGCTCGGCGGCGCCTGCCTGCTGATGCGCCGCTCGATGCTCGAGGAGCTCGGCGGCTGGGACGCCGGCTTCCGCCACTACGTCGAGGACATCGACCTCGGCTACCGCGCCGCGCAGGCCGGCTGGGAGCGCTGGTTCGTGCCCGCCGCCGTCGTCCACCACGATTACGCCGCGGTGATCGACAAGCGCTTCCTCACCGGCACACGCTCTGGCACGCGCGCGGGATGGTGCGCTTCCTGCGCAAGCACCCCGAGCCGCTGCGGCAGCTGCGCTAGCCGTCGCCGTCCGAAGAACGCGAAGGCGACCTGGGCGCCGAGGCGCGCGCGTGTCGCTCGAGTCTCGGGTCGAGCTCGTGCGGGGACGAACGGCGGCGTCGACCGTCACCTCGACGTGGTACGGCGGCTTCGGCGTCGGGATATCGAAGACGCGTTCGGCGCACCGAGCTCGACGCCCAGCCGCGCTCCTGCGTCACCGTCCGGATCGCCGGGTGCTTGTCGGCCGACCGCGAGCTCGCCGACCCGGATCGGCACGCGGCCGGGCGTGTCCACGTCGCCGCAGAAGCCCTTGCGCGAGACGGTGACGAAGACCGTGCCGGCCGCGATTCGCCGTTCTGTGGCGAACGTACGAGACGTCGCCGTAACGCTCTTTGGATCGCGTCTCTGCACGCCGATCCACCCGTCCGAGAAGACGCCCGTACGGCGCTGAGCGAGCCGCAGCGGCGGGTGCGAGCCGGTAGAGCCGCCAGCCGCCTTCGGCGGCTCGCCGACGACCTCGCCGACGAGCTCGACGCCGTCGCCGGCGACGACCCAGCGGTAGCCGGGGTCGTGCAGACGAGCCGCCCGGCGTCGACGAGGTCCGGCGTCAGCGTCGGCCCGGGGCCCGGCGCCGTGCCGTCGAGGCGCCAGACCTTGCTCGATCGACGCGGTTCCAGAACTCGAGCAGCCAGATCGCCGTTCGGGTCGGCGATCTGCTGGCCGAGGTAAGAGCGTCGGCTCGCCGCCCGTGGCCTGGTCGACCCAGTCGAGCGGCTTCGGCAGGTTGCGGAGGAAGTCGTCCGGAGAAGCTGTTCGCCGCGCGAGCGCGGTAGATCTCGGTCGTCAGCGTCCAGGCGAGCGTGAGCCCGCGCCGCGGCGGCGAGCGACGCGAGCGGACGTCCGCGAGCGTAGGAACGAGCGCAGCCGCGAGCAGCGACGACGAGCACCGACGCCACGAGCATCAGAGGAGCGCGGTCTCGACGTGCGCCGGCGTCCAGGCGAACTTGCGGTTCGCGAGCGCAGGATCGCGAGGCCCGGCGCCTCGTAGTAGGGGTACTGGTCGAGCCTGTACGGCGTCGACGCGATCAGGTAGAGCGACGAAGACCGCCGCGCCAGCGAGCGCGGCCAGGCGGTCGCGCCGCGCGCTCGAGCACGGCCGCCGTCGCGACGAAGAGGAGCGGTACGAGGTAGATCAGGTTCCGCTCGACGATCAGCAGTCGAGAAGACCGTCGAGAGGTACGCGGCCTTGACCGCGGTGTAGAAGACGAAGGCAACGACCGCGGCGGCGACGATCGCCGGAACGCCCGGTCGCGCCGGGGTGGCGCGCTCCCCGCGCGGGCGCAGGCGCCGCGAGCCGCGCGACCACCGGCAGCACGGCGAGGCCGATCGTCAGCGCGCCCGCCGCCCAGAGGCCGTAGTCGAGCATGCGGCCCTTCCAGAGGCCCGTCGCGACGTCCCAGCTCGAGCGACTGGTGCGCGATGACGGCGTTGACGACGATCACGGCGCCGACGAACAGCGTCACCGCGCCGACCCAGTCCCATGCGCGTCCAGTCCGCGCGGCGCCGCGCGCCCGCTCGGCTCGCCAGAGCGAGCCACAGCGGCCGCGAGCACGTAGACGGCCAGCAGTACGCCGAGCTGCGTCGCGGACGAACGGCGCGACGAGGCACGGCGCGCCGGCGGCGAGCGACGAGCTCGCCGCCGCGTCGGCGAGCGCGCCGCGCGATCGCACAGGCAGAGCGCCGACCACGGGTACGCGAGCGGCTCCTCGACCAGGAACGGCGCGTAGGCGAGCGCCGGCGCCGCGACCGCGCCGATCGCGGCGAAGATCGCCCAGGGCCGCGAGACGACGAAGCGCGCGAGCCCGTACGCGGGGAAGATCGCCGCCGTCATCACGAGCACGCCGATCAGCTTGGCCGCGTCGTACGCCGCCGGGTCGGGTCGAGCCACCAGGCCGGGTGCGATCGAGATAGGTGTAGAGCGAGATCCGGTGCAGCGGCTCGCCGCGCCGCGACGGCTCCCGGTCTCGGCGATCGAGCGCGAGATCTGGGTGAACTCGATCTCGTCGGAGAAGATCGACGGCGTCCCGCGCCGCCACGCCTGCCAGGCGTAGAGCGCGCAGGCAGGGCGAAGATCGCGACGAACGAGGAGCCAGCGGACAGCGCTCGGGCCGCGAGCGCCCGCACTGCGTCGTGCGGGGCGCTCACTCGGCGGCGGGCTCGAGCAAGACGTAGGGGTCGTGGGAGAGCTCGCGCCGACGAAGCGGCACGGCGACGCCCGCGTCCGCTCGCAGGCGGCGCCCACGAGGTCGAGCCGCTCCGCGCGGCGTCCGGGATCGTGACGAGCACCTCTCGGCCGTGCGGCCGCTCGAGCAGGCGGTCGATCTCGTCGAGGGCGCCGAGCACGGCGACGCCGTGGATCCGGCGCCGCCGCGCAGTGCCGGGTTGTCGTCGAGGAAGCCGACGACGCGCTCGCCGGCGTCTCGCGCAGCTCGCGCGCAAGCTCCGGCCCGAGCTGCCGGCGCCGACGATCAGCGTACGCGCTGCTGCGCCCCGGCGCAGCGAGCCGAGCGCGGCGACGAGCGCACGCTCGCCGAAGCGGGACGGCGCCGACCAGCGGCGCGCAGAGCAGCGCGTCGACCACGAAGATCTCGAGCGGGAAGTCGGGCAGCGGCCGAACAGCTCGACGATGCCGATACGCGAGCGGCATCGGAGGCGAGCGACGGCGCCGGCGATCGCGACCAGGTCGCGCGCCCCCGCGAAGCGCCAGATCCGCGCGGTAGATGCCGAAGAGCGACGAAGGCGACGTAGCGGACGCCGAGCAGGATCGGCAGCGCGCGAGGAAGACGCGTGCGCTGGGTGGTCGTCCCGTTGCCGTCGACGAACGAGCGAGGTACGACGCCAGGAACGAGACGCAGATGAGCGCCGAAGTCCGACGAGCACCTCGACGAGCCGGCGGCGGTTGGAGAAGAGCGCGCCAGAGCGGCGCCTCCGGCCGCGCCTCGGCGCGAGCGCTCCTCAGATCGCCGAGGAAGCTGGCGAACTGGACGAGCACGACGAACGTGATCAGCACGCCGACGGCGGTGACGCGCGGCGTTCGCGAGCACGTTGTAGCGCGAGCTCGGTGGCGCCGAGCGCGGCGGCGAGCGAGCGGCAGCAGCGGCGACGGCCTGCTGCTCGGAGAGGCCGTAGTAGACGAGCCGGTGCGAGGAGTGGTCGCGTGCCGCCCTGGGTCACGGGCCGCCGCTCGAGCGTCCGGCGCACGGTCACGAGCGTCGTGTCCAGGATCGGGACCGCGAGCACGAGCAGCGGCAGCACGAGGCGTCGCCAGCGTCGTCCCCGGCCGTCCTTCCAGCTCGATGCGAGCGCGAGCGAGGCGAGGCCGAAGCCGATCACCTGGCTGCCGGAGTCGCCCATGAAGACCGCGGCGCGGCGGCCGGGCCGCAGGTTGAAGGGGAGGAAGCCGAGCGCAGGCGCAGCCGAGCGCGAGCGCGAGCGACGAGCGCGAGCTCGTCTCGAGTCCTGGTCGACCGCGGCGACCGCGAAGTACGGCGCAGGCGACTGGCCGCGAGCGTCGCGGCGAGACCGTCCATGTTGTCGAGCAGGTTGAACGCGTTCGTGATCCCGACGAGCCAGACGAGCGCGAGCGCCGAGCGCGAGCGATGTCGTTGCCGACGATCTCGACGCGCAGCCCGCAGGCGAGCGACGAGCGCCGGCGGCGCGAACTGCGCCGCGAGCTTCGCGACCGGCTCGCAGGTGTAGACGTCGTCGACGAAGCCCGGCGACGAAGAGGATCGCGCAGCCGCCGAGGATCGCGAGCAGCTCGCCGCCGGCGTCGACGGCGCCGACCGCGAAGGCGGCGCCGACCCCCGCAACGAGCCGAGGAAGATGCCGACGCCGCCGAAGGTCGGCGTCGAGCGTCGTGTGCCAGCGCTCCTCGCTCGGGGTCGGCGACGAGCCGCCGCCGCGCACGCCGGCGAGCGCAGCAGCGCCCAGAGCGCGAGCGCCGCGACGGGGAAGCGCGGCGAACGGTGCGGCCGCGCTCACGGAGGCGAAGGGTAGATCGAGCCCTGTAAGGGCGGTGTATGGGATCGCGCGTGCGCGCACGGAGCGTCCCTAGACTAGTCCTACGCGATGACGGTCTACGTCGACCTCTTCCGCTACCGCGAGCTCTTCGGGAGCCTCTTCCGCCGCGACCTGCGGGCGAAGTACAAGGGCTCGGTGCTCGGGCTCGCCTGGTCGCTCGCGCACCCGCTCGTCCTGATGCTCGTCTACCTGCTCGTCTTCAGCGTGCTGCTGAAGATCCAGACCGCCGAGACTCGAGCACTACTGGCTGTTCCTGCTCGCCGGGCTGCCGGTGTGGGTCTTCTTCGCCACCTCGCTCCAGTCCGCGTCGCGCAGCCTGCTCGAGAACGCGAACCTGATCCGCAAGGTGCGCTTCCCGCGCCAGCTCGTGCCGCTCTCGATGGTCGCGACCCAGCTCGTCGGCTTCGCGGTGATGCTCGCGATCGTGATCGTGCTCAGCCTCGTCTACGTGCCGGAGGCGCGCGACACCGTCTGGCTCGCGCTGCCGCTCGGCGCGCTCGTCGTCTGCCTCGTCGCCGGGCTCTCGCTCGCCGTCGCGTCGCTGAACGCGCTCTACCGCGACGTCGAGCACCTCGTCGCGGCGCTGCTCCTGCCCTGGTTCTTCCTGACGCCGGTGCTCTACTCGCTCGAGACGGTGCCCGGTGTCGCCGACCACCCGCGGCTCGTGGACCTCGTCCACTACGGGCAACCCTCTGACGCCGGCGATCGAGGCGCTCCGCGACCCGCTCTTCTTCGGCGAGCTGCCGTCGGTCGCGGACACGCTCTACCTCGCCGTCTCCGCAGTCGCCGCGCTCGCGCTCGGCGCGTTCGTCTTCAGCCGCGTCGACGACCGCGTGGCAGTCGAAGTCTGATCCGGCCGTCGAAGATCGCCGGCCCGCCGTCCGTCCAGGCGGGCAGGCCCTCGTGCTCGCCCGGCTCGAGCCCGGCGAGCAGCGACGGGCAGAGCAGCGGCTGCGGGAAGCTCGGGTTGCGGCCGCCGCCGGGCGCCCAGGCCGCGAGCGCTGCCACGGCGCCGCTCGAGCGGGCCGCCTTCGGGCTCGATCGAGCCGCCGACCGCGACGAAGCCCTCGGCGTGGGCGTCGAGCACGCGCCGCGACCAGTCGGGCTCCGGCATCGCGCCCGCGACGAGATGGGCGACGGCTTCCGCCTCGCTCTCGACGAGCGGCTCCTCCTGGGCGGCGAGCGCCGCGCGCGTCTCGGCCTCGTCGCCCGGGCCGCGGTGGACGGCGGCGGCGAGCCGGCGCGCGGCGATCCGCGGCAGCGACCTCGACGTCGAGCTCGAGGGCGTGCGAGCCGACCTCGGCGAACCAGAAGCGGTGCTCCTCGACGAGGTCGAAGGCGAGCATGTAGCGGCCCGGCGGCTGCGGCGCGAGCAGCTCCACGGCCAGCTCGGCGCGCTCGCCCGGCCCGACCGGCGCGGGGAAGGCGCTGCGGATGCCGTCCCAGACGATCGGGTTGCCGCGGTCGTCGAGCCAGTGGTAGGCGAGCTGGACGCCCTCCTCGCCGCGCGACCGCCACGTCGCCGTGCCGGCGTTCTCGAGCCGCACGCGCGCGGGCTCCGTCGCACCCGCGCGCGGGCCACCGAGCTCGTAGGCGAGCCAGCGGACCGCGAGCGGGCCGGAGGGGACAGGGTGCTCGCCGACCGGCTCCATTGCGGCGGTAGTCTAGATCCGTGCCCGAGCCGCTACCGTCGAGCGCATGAGGAAGGGCGAGATCCTGGTGAACGGCGTCTCGCGGCGTTTCCGCGTGCACGCGCGCGAGGTGCGCACGCTGAAGGAGCTGTTCGTCGTCCGCGGCCGCACCGAGGCGACCGACGTGTGGGCGCTGCGGGACGTCTCTGTGCGCGTCGAGCCGGGCGAGGCCGTCGGCCTGATCGGCCGCAACGGCTCGGGCAAGACGACGCTGCTGCGGCTCGTCGCCGGGATCATCAAGCCGACTGGCGGCCGGGTCGCCGCCGGGGGGCGGATCGGCTCGCTGCTCGAGCTCGGCGCCGGCTTCCACCCCGACTTCTCGGGCCGCGAGAACGTCTTCCTCAACGGCTCGATCCACGGGCTCGGGCGGGCGACGATCCGCGAGCGGTTCGACGAGATCGTCGCCTTCGCCGAGCTCGAGGACGCGATCGACCGGCCGGTGCGCACGTACTCCTCGGGGATGTACATGCGGCTCGGCTTCGCGATCGCCGCGTTCCTCGACGCCGACGTGCTGCTGCTCGACGAGGTGTTCGCGGTCGGCGACGAGGCCTTCCAGCGCAAGTGCTTCGGCAAGATCTTCGAGTTCAAGCAGCGCGGCGGGACGATCGTGTTCGTCTCCCACGACGCCTCGGCGGTCGAGCGGCTGTGCGGCCGCGCGGTGCTCCTCCAGCGCGGGCAGGTCGCCTACGACGGGCCGACCCACGAGGCGCTCGTCCGCTACCGCCGCCAGCTCGCCGACGAGCTCGACCCGGCCGAGCGCGGCGCCGGCCTGCGCGAGTGGGGGACGGGCGAGGCCGCGATCGCCGAGGCGCGGCTCGTCGGCTCCGGTGGCGAGGAGCGGGTCCAGTTCCTCGCCGGCGAGCCGTTCTCACTCAGGTTGCGCGTGGTCGCCCACGAGCCGGTGGCGCCGCCGCGCGTCCAGCTCGAGCTGCGGGACGACGCGGGCCTGCTCGTCGCCTCGGAGAGCCTGGACACGGCGACGCTCGGCTGGGACGGCGGGGCCGGCGAGCACGCGCTCCGCTTCGACGTCGAGCGGTTGCCGCTCGCGGACGGCCGCTTCCACCTCCGCCTCGGCCTCACCGACGCGACCGGCGAGCGGCTGCTGCACTGGCTCGACGACGCGCTCGTCTTCCTCGTCTACCCCGACGGCGACGGGCGCGGGGTCGTCCGGCTGGAAGGGAGCTGGACCGCGGAGGAGAATGCGGGACCCCGATGAGCTCGCGCACCTGTCCCGACTGGCCCGACCTGATGGAGCTCGCCCCCGAGCTTCAGTTCAAGCACTACACCGTCGCCGAGGCGAGGCTGCCGTCCGACGTGCTGACGCAGCTGACGCACACCTCGCTCTCGGACGTCGCGATCTGCTGCGACCTCGACCGCCACGTCTTCAACGCCGATCACACGGAGGCGGAGGTCGGGGAGGCCCTGCGCGCCTCGCACTGGTTCGAGCTGCGCGACTGGGCCGCGGGCGGTCACGGCCGCGACGCGGGCTGACGAACCTTCGGGCCCGCGACTAGGCTTGGCACCGTGCCCCACGTCGTCGTCCCCTTCCGCGGCGAGGACGGGAAGAGCCGCCTCCCCGCCCAGATTCGCGCGCCGCTCGCGCTCGCCATGCTCGGCGACGTGCTCGCCGCCTGTGGCGAGGTCGGGCGGGCGACGCTGGTGACGAACGACGGAACCGCGCGGGCGCTCGCGGCCGAGCTCGGCGCGGGCCTCTGCGACGACCCGGGCGGCGGCCAGGGAGCGGCTGTCGCCGCAGCGCTCGCGGCTCTCGAAGGGCCGGTGCTCGTCGTCAACGCCGATCTGCCGTGCGTCGCTCCGGCGGAGCTCGCGGCGCTGCTCGAAGCGGCACCGGCGCTCGTGGAGGCCGCCGACGGGACGACGAATGCGCTCTCCCTGCCCGACCCCGCGCGCTTTGCGCCGCTCTACGGCCCCGGCAGCGCCGCCCGGTTCCGGGCACACCTGCCCGGGATCGCCGTCGTCGCGCTCCCCGGGCTCGCCGACGACGTGGACACGCTCGCCGATCTCGAGCGGCTCCTCGGCCGGGTCGGGCCGCGCACGCGCGCGGCGCTCGCCGCCGTCGAGGCCGCGTGATGGTTGATGCCACAAGATCGTCTGTCCGGATGCGCGAGATCGTCGCATCAACCATCTGATGCACGTCTGCCTTCTCTCGGGCGGGGTGGGCGGCGCACGCTTCGCGCGCGGCCTCGCCGCGGCGGCGGGCGCCGCGAACGTGACCGTGATCGGCAACGTCGGCGACGACGTCGAGGTGCTCGGCCTGCACGTCTCTCCCGATCTCGACAGCCTCCTCTACGCGCTCGCCGGCCTGAACGACGAGGAGCGGGGATGGGGTCGTGCCGGGGAGACGTGGAACGTGCTCGCGAGCGCCTCGGCGTTTGGCGGCGAGGACTGGTTCCGGCTCGGCGATCTCGACGTGGGGCTGCACCTCGTCCGGACGCAGGCGCTGCGCGCGGGCGAGCCGCTCTCGGCCGTGACCGCGCGCCTTGCAACCGCGGCCGGGCTCGAGACGCGCTTGCTGCCCGCGACCGACGGTCGCCTGCGCACGTGGCTCGACACGCCCGCCGGCAGCTTTCCGTTCCAGGAGTGGTTCGTCGGGCGGGGGCACCGGGACGAGGTCGACGCCGTGCGGTTCGAGGGCGCCGGCGAGGCGCTCCCCGCTCCGGGCGCGCTCGAGGCGCTCGCCGGGGCAGACCTCGTCGTGATCGCGCCCAGCAACCCGTACGTCTCGATCTGGCCGATCCTGGCCGTCGCGCCGGTGCGCGAGGCGCTCGCCGCGCGCCGCGTCCCCTGCGTCGCGGTCAGCCCGGTGATCGGCGGCCGGGCGGTGAAAGGGCCCGTTGACCGTATGCTCCGGCGGATGGCGGGTGACACGACACCGCACGCGGTTGCGGGCTGTTACGCGGGCCTGCTCGACGCACTCGTGCTCGACGAGGCTGACGCGGACGCGGCGACGGGCTCGCGGTCCGGCCGGTCGTGACGCGCACGCTGATGACCGATCTCGACGCCTCGCGGCGGCTCGCCGAGGTCGTGCTCGAGACCGCCGGAGCTGTAACAGCGGCCGGTGAGCATGAGGGTCGCGGTCGTCGGCGGCACGGGCAGCTTCGGCAAGGCGCTCGCCGCCCGGCTCGCTGCGGCGGGCGTCGAGGTCGTGATCGGCTCGCGCGACGCCGAGCGCGCGCGCGGGATCGCGGCCGAGCTCGGCGTCGAGGGCGCGGCGAACGCCGACGCCGTCCGGGTGTCGACCTCGTCGTGCTCGCGACGAAGGCGGACGCCGCGGTGGAGACCGCCCGCGAGCTGCGCACGGCGATCGGGACGACCCCGGTGCTGTCCGTCGCGGCCGAGCTCTCCTTCGGCCCCGGCGGCGTCAAGCCGACCGCGAAGGGCACGTCCGTCGCCCAGCGGATCCAGGACGAGCTCGACGCGCCGGTCGCCGCCGGGCTGCACTCGCTCGCCGCCTCGAACCTCGCGGGCGGCGACGCTCCCGACGAGGACGCCCTCGTCTGCGGCGACGACCCGCGCGCGAAGGAGCTCGCGCTCGAGCTCGCCGGCCGGATCACGTCCGGCCGTGCGGTGGACGCCGGCCCGCTCGCGAGCGCCCGCGCGCTCGAGGGCATGACCGCAGTGATCGTGAACGTGAACAAGCGCTACAAGGCGCACGCGGGCCTGCGGGTCACCGGCCTGCCGTGACCGAGCTGCGCGTCCTGCCGCTGCCGGGTATCTCCGAGCTCGGCGAGGGCGACGATCTCGCCGGCGCGCTCGCGGAGGCAGCCGGGCGGGTCGGAGGGCTCGAGGACGGCGACGTTCTCGTCGTCGCCCAGAAGGCGGTCTCGAAGGTCGAGGGCCGCATCGTGCGGCTCGACGAGCTGAAGCCGTCGGCGCGCGCGGTCGAGCTCGCCGGAGGCGAGGACCCGCGCCAGGTCGAGGCGATCCTGAGCGAGGCGGTGCGGATCGTGCGCTCGCGGCCGCCGCTGCTGATCGTGGAGACGCGCCACGGCTTCGTCTGCGCGTCGGCCGGGGTGGACGCCTCGAACGCGCCCGAGACGGGCACGCTCGTCCTGCTGCCGCTCGATCCCGACGCCTCGGCCGCCCGGCTGCGCGCGCGGCTCGCGGAGCTGACCGGGCGCGACGTCGGCGTGATCGTCAGCGACTCCTTCGGCCGGCCCTGGCGCCGCGGCACGACCGACGTCGCATTGGGCTCCGCCGGGATCGTGACCCTGCTCGACCTCCGCGGTGAGCGCGATACCGCGGGGTACGAGCTGCAGTCGACGGAGATCGCCGTCGCCGACGAGATCGCCGCCGCGGCGGAGCTCGTGCTCGGGAAGACGAGGGGCGTGCCGGCGGCGGTCGTCCGCGGCCTCTCGCTCGAGGGAGAGGGCACGGCCAGGACCTCGTCATGCCGCCCGAGCGCGATCTCTTCCGGTAGCTTGACTGCGCGCGCTATCAACGCTATCTTCGACCAGCATGAGCGAAGAGCCCGAAGACCATCTCGTCGAGACGTTCAACCTGCCGGTGCCGCCGCCGTTCGCGCCACCCGTCGGGCCCGGCGAGCGGATCATGTTTCTTCGTTCGAGTGAGGGCGAGCAGCGCGACCACGAGGACATCATGCTGCGACGCGTGCCGCGCGAGACGGCGATGCGCTTTCGGGCCGCCGCCGGTGGGCGCGGTCTGACCCACGCCCAGTACCTGGCCGCCCTGGCCGCGCTGCACGAGCGGATGCGTCAGCTCGCAGACGCCGGCGACGAGCGGATCGCGGCCGAGCTCGAGCAGCTCGGCCTGACGAGCGTCACCGTCTAGGCCGACGGCTCGACCAGCCCGCCGTCGGGCGCGTTTGCAAGCCCGCACTCCAGGCAGTCCGCCTCGACCGTCCAGCGCTTGCGCCGGCCGAGCGGCTCGGGCTCGATGCCGCGGCGGGCGAGCTCGCCGGTGACGACGTGCTCGCCGAGACGCCCGAGGGCGGCGTAGAACGGCGCCGCAGTCGTGCCGGCGATATTGCGGCAGAACGCCGGCAGCCAGCGCCCGAGGTGATCGCGGAGGAACAGGTCCTCGATCGCACGGCAGGTCCGTGCCTCGTCGTCGCGCTCCTCGGCGACGAGTGCCAGGCGCTTGGCGCCGAGGAAGGCGAGGAACTCGAGCTCGCAGCCGGCGTGGTCCACGCGCTCAGCCGCCGGGCCGTGCGCCTCGGCGCCGAAAGCGCGATAGAAACCGGCGACGTCTGCCATCTGGCGTGTGTGCCGGAACGGATCGCCCTCGTAGCTCCCCTCGTACGGCGGGCACGGCCACCTCGCCGCCGAAGAGCGCCTGGTAGGCGCCCGCGAGCTCGTCCACGGGGTCACCCGCGCCGAGCGCCGCGAGCAGCTCGACGAGCGCCGGGGCAGCAGGGTCGCCCTCTCCGCCCGAGCGCTCGAGCAGTGCGTCCGCGAGCGCCTCGATCTCCGCGAGCGTCTCCTCGTCGGGGGCCGTGAAGCCGAGCGAGAGCAGCCGCCAGAGGGCGACGAGCTCGACGTCTGCGCTGGTCGCGACGTCTCACGCCTTCGCCTCGAGCCCGAGGGTCAGCCAGCCGGCGATGTGCTTGCGCGCGCCGCGGTTGCGAGTCGGCGCCCTGCCAGACGGCGAAGGCGATCGGCCACTGCGTGCCGGGCAGCAGCGGGTCGCCCGCGTCGGGACGCTCGAGCGGCACGGCCAGCGCGACCTTCCACCGCCCGTCCTCATGGATCGCGCTGCCGCGCGCCCGCTGCGTGCCGATGTGGGTGACCGTGCCGAAGCCCTCGGCCACGACCTCCTCGACCGGCGCGTGCCGCGCGTGACGATCGAGACCGGGTTGCCGACCGCGCGCCCGGGCCAGTACGCGAGCGCGTCGGCGGCGCTGAGGATGTCGTCGGGCATGACGTCGTGCACGACGCGCGGGTAGATCTGGTCGACGCCGGTCTTGCCCGCCAGGTCGCGCTGCCACGTCGCGCGCCACTGGAGCACGTGCACGGGCGCGCCCGGCCCGCCCATCGTGATCGGCGGCGTCGCGCCGGCCTGCGCCGGGAGCTGGACGGCGACACCGTCGTGGAAGACGCCGATCCCGTCGAGGTCGTCCCGGTCGGCGTCGTCCCAGGCGAGCAGGAACGCGAGGTCGGTCCCGTTGTGAAGCGCGCGCACGACGAGCTCGTGGACCGTCGCCTCCTGGAGGAACGGCTGGGCGATCTGCTGTGGCTGGAGCGGGACGATGATCGGGTCGGCGTGGCGCCAGTCGTCGCTTCCCGGGTCGTCCCCGGGGAGCTCGGCGTCGTGGAAGCGCGCCTCGAGCTCGCTCGACACGACCGCCGGCTTGCCGGGGCGAAGCCCGATCGCGACGCCCGCCGCTGCGGCCGAGCCGACGACGAGGCCGGCCCCGCCGAGCAGAACCGCCTGCTTCCTGGTGATGCCGCCCTCGCTCATCTCCGCCTCACGTGTTGTGCCGGAAGCCCGTCACCGGCTCGCCTTTCAGCTCGGTCGCGAACTCGAGCGGCCGGACGATGGTCGGCTCCTTGAGCGGCACGGCGACGATCTCCTCGCCCTCCTCGTCGTAGCCGCGCGCGACTCCAGCCCGGACGTCGAACGTGCTGCATGATCCGCTCGGTCGAGCCGAAGAGCATCAGCAGCCCGAGCAGCTCCGGGTCGTCCTTCGCGTTCCGGTAGGTCTCGATCGCCTGCCGGCACGCCCGGCCCGAACATCTGGCGCAGGAAGTCCGATCGGGACGTGGACCGGCGGGATGTAGTAGACGTTCGGCTCGAGCCCGAACTGCGGGTAGAGCGGCAGCGCGACCTTGCGTACGTGGACCAGGTAGTCGATCGGGTTGCCTCGGGTCGGCCTTGCTCCGGCGTGCGAGATGAAGCCCGTCAGGCGGATCTTGCCGATGCAGTTGATCGAGCACTGCGGCTGCAGCCCCTGCTCGATCTTCGGGATAGCAGCCGATGCACTTCTCGCGACGCGCGGTCTCGGGTTGAAGATCGTCTTCTTGTACGGGCAGGCCTTGCACGCACTCCTGGTAGCCGCGGCAGCGCCCCTGGTCGACCAGCACGATGCCGTCCTCGGGCCGCTTGTAGATCGACTGGCGCGGGCAGGCGGCGAGGCACGCCGGGTACGTGCAGTGGTTGCAGATGCGCGGCAGGTAGAAGATCCACATGTCGTGTGCGGCATGTCGGGGATGTACGTGACCTCTGCCGGCGACGCCGGTGCAGTCGTCCTCGCCGACGTTCGGGTGGCGTAGTCGAGCTCGTCGGGCGCCAGCCGAGCACGCGCTCGCCCGTCGGGCGCGGCCTCGAAGAGCGTCTTGCCCGTCGTAGATCGTCGCCGTCCCAGCGCCTGCGCGCCCGAGCTTGTCGAGCAGCTTCACGTCCCAGCCGACGGGTAGAAGCCGTACGGCTTGGTCTCGACGTTGTTCCAGAGCATGTACTCCTGGCCCTCGCCCGAGGTCCAGGTGGTCTTGCAGGCCAGCGTGCAGGTCTGGCAGGCGATGCACTTGTTGGTGTCGAAGACCAGCGCGAACTGCTTCTCGGGGCGCGGCGCCGTCGTACCAGTACGCCATCTCGCGGCCGAGCTGCCAGTTGTAGACGTGGGCCATCGGTCAGCTCCCCTTCTTCCGCGAGACGAAGCGCGCCCGTCGAGGTAGCGTCTGCGAGCGTCGGCTCGTAGGCGCTGCGGGCGGAGCCCGAGCGCGGCCGGCCGCCACAGCCCTTGCCGTCGATGCCGCCGGCCTCGGCCTTCGTGATCTTCACGATCGCCTCGCGCGGCGCGCCCGGACGGGCAGTGCACGTCGGCCAGGAAGCCCTTGCCGATGACGTGGCCGAAGTAGTCCTTGCGCACCAGCGAGTCGGTCATCTAGGTCGGCTTGAGCCAGCGCGCGCGTGGCGCGACTGGTGCGAGCCGGAGCGGAACATCGCCTGGTAGTTCGTCGTCGGGTTCTTGGCGAGCCCGTCGGCGCGCGTCTTCTGCGCCTCGCACCGAGCCCGGCGTCGCGCCGTACATGTTGAACCACATGCGCGTGACGCCGCGCGGCGTGCCCGGGTAGTAGCGCGCGCGGCAGCAGCAGGCGCGCGAACTCGTAGTCCGGGTCGTCCTTCTGCCAGCCGCGGAACGGCCGGTCCGCCGGGTCGGCGTCGATCCAGACGTAGTCGCCGTCCTCGATGCCCGAGCTCCTTCGCGTCGGCGGGGTTGATGTCGACGTAGCCCTCGCCGACCACGGCGTGCGCTTGTCGTGCCGGTACATGTCGCCGAACGGGCCGAACAGCATCGCGATCAAGTCGGTGTCGATCGGCGTCGTGTGCGCGCCGTGGCGGTACTTCGGCGTGTGGAAGATGAAGCGGTAGCCGTCGTCGGCCTCGCAGCGGGTGCGGCGTCTTCGCCAGCTCCGCCCAGGTGCGGACGACGTTGCGCACCTGCCGCGTCTCGACGTCGAGCTGGTCGTCGGGCGACGCCGTAGTCCTCCGGGCCGCGCGGGCGGATCGACGGGTGCGGCTTGCGCGACGATCGACGTTCGGCTCGTAGAAGGTCGAGTCGACCGGCTCGCGGTGGACGGGCAGGTTCTCGCCGGCCTCGATGAACTCGGCCTCGTCGCGGTAGAACTCGAGCCGCCCGGTCTTGCGTGTACCAGGGCTTGTCCTCCTGCCGCTGCTCGTAGCCGCGCGTGGCGCGGGTACGTGCGGGTGTTCATCAGCGCCGGGATGCCCTGCTTCGCGCAGCTCTCGTGCAGGTCGGCGAAGTTGTAGCCCTTGGTCGCGTTCGAGCCGTCGAGGATGCGCTGCAGGTACGACGTCGGGATCGCCGTCGAGCACGAACTTCCAGTAGTCGGCGAACGCGCGGGTCGCCGGTGCAGCTCGCCGAGCTCGCTGCCGCCACGCCGCGCGAGGACCTCGATGTCGCGAGCGCGTGTCGAAGATCCGCGCGCAGCGGCGTCGCGGGAAGACGTGCAGGAACGGGTTGGTGCAGCGCGCGGTCATGTCGGGGTGCTTGAGCTCGGCCCACGAGTCGACGGCGAAGACGATGTCGGCCTACTCGCAGGAGGTCGACCACCACCACTCGTTGCAGAACGACGATCTCCTGCTTCGGCAGCGTGTTGTTGACCACGTTGTAGTGCCACTTGACGTTGCCGAGGATCGAGTTGGCGTTGGCGAACCAGAGCGACTTGGTCGGGCGTCGGCATGTGCGTCGTGCCGGTGAGCATCTCGTTGCCGACCTGCAGCGGGTGGTCGTCGTGGTTGTAGTAGTGCGCCGACTCGGCCTTCCAGTACTGCTTCGACCGCGCCGGCTTGGTCGGGTCGAGCTCGATGTCGAACGGGTTCTCGTTGATGTACTGCGGCACGCCTTGAAGAGCGAGACGCGGTAGTTGCCGGCGTAGGAGCCGACGTTGCCGCCGAGCTGGCCGACGTTGCCGGTGAGCGCCGCGAGCAGGAAGATGTGCGCGGTCCTTGTTGTCGTTGTTGAAGAACTGGTTCGGGCCCATGCCGACGGCGAACAGCGTCGTGCCGCTTGTTCGCGGCGATCTGGCGCGCGAGGCTCTCGATCGCCGCCGGCGGCGCGCCGGTCATCTCCGCGGTCGTCTGCGGGTCGAAGTGTCGTCGAGGTACTGCTTCAGCAGGTCGAACGACCGGCCGCGCCTCACCTTCGTGCCGTCGGCGAGCGTGACCTCGAACGCGCCCTCGAGCGCGGCGTCGACCGGCATGACGCGCGCCGACCTGGTCGCGCGTGACGACGGCCGGCTCGTCGCGCGCGGCGTCCCACACGACGAAGTCGCCCCACTCCTCGCGCAGCGCGTTCGGGACGATCTGCTTGCCGCGGTGAACGGCGGCGGCGGCGGGTCGCCTTGTCTCCGCGTCGGGCTTGAGCGCGTGTAGTTCGTGAGCGCGGCGGGCTCGTAGCCCGGGACGACGTCGCGCGCGCTCAGGCGCTTGCGCGTGTCCATGCGCACGAGCAGCGGCAGGTCGGTGCGCTGGACGTACGTCGGGGTCGTAGAGCTTGCTTCGCGATCAGCACGTGCGCGAGCCCGAGCGCCAGCGCCGGCGTCGGTGCCGGGCCGCACCACGATCACCTCGTCGGCCTTGTTCGCCGTCGGCGTGTACTCGCCCGCGATGACGACGATCCGCGTGCCCTTGAGCCGCGCCTCGGTGAGCCAGTGGCGCGTCGGGCATCTTGGTGGTGATCCAGTTCATGCCCCAGCAGCGACGACGAGCTTCGCGTGCTCGACGGCGAACAGGTCGAACTCGACGGTCTGCTGCCCGGTCACCATCGGGTGGCCCGGCGGCAGGTCGGTGTGCCAGGAGTAGTTGTCGAAGCCGCGGCTGCCGACGATCTCCTCCGGCGGCGCCGCCGGCGGAGCTTGCGGTCGAGCAGCGCCAGCATGTTGGCGATGCGGTAGATGCCGAAGACGCGCGTGACGCCGAGCAGCGGCATGCCGCCGCGGAACTTGAGCACCTGCGTGCCGGCGCTCGTGCATGGCCTCGATCATCGCCGGCTCGTAGCCCTGCGCGCGAGCAGCTTCCTCGCCGTCCTCGCCGGTGTAGGTCTCGGCGATGTTGCTCGAGCGCCTGCGCGGCGATGTCGGCCGCCTCGTCCCAGGTGACCTGCACCCAGCGCGTCCTCGCCGCGCATCGACGTGTCCATCGGCGGGCGTGCCGTCCTCGTCGCGCGGGAAGCCGGCGTCGACCCACTCCTTGAAGCCCGCGCGGACCATCGGCGCCTTGACGCGCCGGTCGCCGTAGAAGCGGCGGGCGAGCGCGAGGCCCTTCTGGCAGATGCGCGGGTCCCAGCGGTGCGAGGCCTGGTTGCCGTCGAGGTCCGTCGCCTTGCCGTAGCCGTAGGTCGGGCCGATGCGGACGACGACGCCGTTCTTCGACGTACGCGCGCAGGAGGCAGTTGTGCGTGTCGTTGGGCGCGCAGAGGAAGACGAACGAGTCGTCCTCGGCGAACAGGTCGCGGTAGACGCGCTCCCAGTCGCGGTCGGGAAGACGGCCAGCGGGTTCGAGATCACGACCGGCTTCTGCGCCGCCGCCGCGGCGCCGTGCGCGGAGGAGAGATAGCGCGCCGGCAGGAGGAGGTCGCCGAGCGCAGCGCCCGATCCGGCCGCGACGGCCCGCTGGAGAAGTTGCCGACGAGACAGCCCGCTGGCGCTCACGGGCTCAACACTCGCGACCCCGGCCTGTGAGTGCATCGGAAGCGAGCCGCAATCCGTGTCCGTACTTTCCCCGGAAGCGGCTACGGCCGTTGTCTCCTAGTAAGGTTGGGGCATGAGCTACGCCATCGCCGGCCGCGCGACCTCGGAATCGCTCGACGCCTTCGCACAGGAGCTGGCGCGCGCGCTCGAGCGTGCGGGCTTCCAGCCGTCGGTCTCCGACGACCCGTCCGACGCCGACCTCGTCCTCAACCTCGTCGACCAGGAGGCGCCGCGGGCCTTCCGCCGGAAGGCGAAGGGCACGTATTCGGCGACCCTCTACGAACTGCCGGCGGAGCCCGAGAACGTGCTCAAGTCGAGCTACCCGCTGCTCGTCCGCTCGCTCGCGAACATCGTCATGCTCTACGTCCCGGGCCAGGGCGTCTGGTTCACGACGATGGAGCGCGGCACCTACCGCGTCGAGCCCGAGGCGGACGAAGTGGTCGCGCGGCTCGCGCCGCTCGCCCGCTCGCGGCTCGTGATCGAGAACGACTTCCGCACCGACCTCGAGCCCGAGCTGTGGGGCGGTGACGACGTGACCGAGGACATCAAGGCCGCCGGCAAGCGGATGGGCGATCTCGACCTGCTTCCCGCCCCGTTCCCGATCGAGGAGCTGCTCGACGAGCGCGACCTGCGCCACGTCATGCGTCTCTACGGCATCGGCGGGCTCTCCTACGGCAACCTCTCGGCCCGCCTGGACGCGGATCGCTTCTGGATGAGCGCGAGCGGCGTGGACAAGTCGCAGCTCGACGGGATCGGGCGCGACATCCTGCTCGTCTCGGGCTACGACGACGTGAACGGGCGCATGGTGATCAGCGTGCCGCCGGGCGTCGAGCCGCGGCGCGTCTCGGTGGACGCGATCGAGCACTGGATGATCTACCAGGCGCACCCCGACGTCGGCGCGATCCTGCACGTCCACGCGTGGATGGAGGGAATCGCGGCGACGCAGATCAACTACCCGTGCGGGACGGAGGAGTTGGCCCGCTCGGTCGCCGAGCTGATCGACCAGGAGCCCGACCCCGCGCACGCCGTGATCGGCCTGCGCAACCACGGCATCACGGCCACCGGCGACACCCTCGCCGAGATCCTCGACCGGATCGAGCCGCGCGTGCTGCGCCAGGTCCCCATGAATTGAGCGCCTTTCGGCGCTCAATTCAGAGGTAAGGCGGCCTTTCTTCCAGCTTCGGCGCGAGGGCGACCACGATGGTCGTTCCTACGTCGAAGCTCGAGCCACGGCGCATTCATAGCGGAATCGACCGCCGTCAGGCGGGCGATTCCGCCCGTAGGCGCAGGACGGCCGCGACGGCGAGGAGCGTGATCACCACGTCGTTCCCGACGCACCAGCTGCAGACGGCGTCGATCACCACGAGCTGAATCACGAGCAGGTAGAGGCTGAAGGCGAGGCCGCCTGCCGCGATCCCCGCGGCGAGGATGCGGGAGCGGAGGCCGTCGAGCGCCGCCAGGACGAGGACCGACGTGTATCCGGTGAGCCCGAGCACCGGCACGGGGATCCCCGCGAGCTCGGCGTAGCGCGAGTCCTGGACGGTCTCGCAGCCGCCGCCCGTCAGGCAGAGCCCGACGTCGTCGCCCCCGTACCACGCGTACGTCAGGTAACCGGCGATCGCCATCCCTGCGAGTGCGAGCGCGGCGACGGCGAGCCGCAGCGCTCGGTTGCTCACGGCGTCAGCGCGGCGTCGAGCGCCGGACGGAACGCGCTCACGTCGAGCGAGCCGAGGTCGAGCTGCTGGGGCGGCACGCCCTCTCGCACGACGAAGAACGTCGGTGTCCCTCGGACGCCGTCGTCTTGCCCCTGCGTGCGGGCCTTCTCGATCGACGCGTCGATCGCCGGCGCGTCCGTCCCGGCGAGCATCTGCTCGACGTCGAGGCCCGCGACCGCCTCGCCGATCTGTCGAACGAGGGCGTCGGTGACCCAGCCCTTGTTCTCCTCGCCCTGGTTCGCGAAGAGGAGCTCGAGCACCGTCCACGCCTTGTCCTGCTGCGCCGCAGACAGCACCAGACGGAGGGCCTTCTCGGAGTCGGGGCCGAGGAACTGGAGGCCGCGGAACTCGATCTTCACCGTGCCGGGCCGGACGTACTCGTCGAGCAGCGGTGGAAGGCTGCGGCCGGCGAACTCCCCGCAGTAGGGGCACTGCACGTCCGCGTACTCGACCATCGTCACGGCCGCGGCGGGCGAGCCGAGCACGAGCCCGTCCTGCGGAATCCCGTCGAACAGCCCGGGGTCGCCGAGCAGCGCCTGCGTCTCGCCGGTCGTGACGAGCGGCGGCTCGGCTCCGTTGTCGCCGCCTCCGGTCACGCTGACGACGATCAGCACGGCAGCGACGGCGGCGGCGCCGCCGCCGGCGAGCGCGAGCAGCAGCGTCCGCGAGGGCCCACCCCTCTGCGGAGCGCTCGCGGGAGCCTTCACGCGGGACTTGGGCTTGGCCATCGTGGTGCAGTTTGCCTGCTCGGCGCTGCTCCGTGTATCGGCGCCGGCGCTGACG
This sequence comes from uncultured Actinomycetes bacterium, assembly GCA_963839425.1. Taxonomy (GTDB): domain Bacteria; phylum Actinomycetota; class Thermoleophilia; order Gaiellales; family Gaiellaceae; genus CAYGLV01. The sequence continues at coordinate 2,279,752 of CAWIUX010000009.1, read as the reverse complement.
TGCGCTGCGGGGAATCCCCTATGAGACACAATGGGACCGGCGACGAGACGCCGCGCATGGCGGGCACCGAACACCAGAGACTCCAGGACAGGCAGCGGGCCCTCATCGAGGCCGGCATAGCGCTGTCCTCGGAGCTGTCGCTCGACGCCCTCCTCCAGAAGCTCGTGGAGACGGCCGCCGGGCTCACGGGCGCGCGCTACGCTGCGCTCGGGGTGATCGACCCGAGCGGCGCGGCGCTCGAGCGGTTCTTCACGCACGGCGTTGACGCCCAGACGCACGAGCGGATCGGCGTGCTGCCGCGGGGCCGCGGGATTCTCGGCCTTCTCATCCGCGAGGCAAAGCCGCTGCGGATCGACGATCTCGTGGCGGACCCGCGGGCGGTGGGCTTCCCGCCGAATCACCCGCCGATGCACGGTTTCCTCGGCGTGCCGATCCTGCTGCGCGGTGTGGCCTACGGGAACCTCTACCTGACCGAGAAGGAGGGGACGGGCGAGTTCACCGAAGAGGACGAGGAGGTGGCCACGCTGTTCGCCTCCCAGGCCGCCGTCGCGATCGAGAACGCCCGCCTGTACGAGTCGGCGACGCGCTGGTTGCGGCAGCTCGAGTCGCTGAACGAGGTCTCGACGGCGCTGGTGGGCGAGTTCGAGCTGCCGCGCCTGCTCGAGATCGTCTGCCGGCGCCTGCGCGAGCTGCTCGACGCGCGCGTCGTGTGCGTCGCGCTGCCGGACCCGGACGGGACCCTGAAGATCGCTGCCTCGGACGGGTTGGACTTCGGCGGGCTGAGGCTCCCTCGCGACTCCAAGAGCGCGCGCATCCTCGAGCGCAAGAGCAGCGAGCGGGTTGACTCGGTGATCGACGACCCGGAGGTCGATCAGGAGTTCGCCCGGATCTTCGGCGCGCGCGCACAGGTCTGGGTGCCGCTGGTCGTCCGCGAGCGCGCGATCGGCGTTGTGCTCGCGATCGACAAGGACGGGCCCGACCCGCGCTTCACCGAGGACGACCTGCGTCTTGCCGAGAGCTTCGCGCAGCGGGCGTCCGTCGCCGTGGATCTGTCGGAGCGGGTCGCGCGCGACGCGCTGCGCCGCGTCGTCGCCGCGCAGGAGCTCGAGCGCCGGCGTCTCGCCCGGGAGCTCCACGACGAGACGGGGCAGGCGCTGACTTCGATCCTCCTCGGGCTGAAGGCGCTGGAGGAAGTCGGCGACCCGGCGGCCGTCTCGCGCGCCGCCGCCGGCCTCCGTGAGCTGGTCGTGTCCACTCTCCAGGACGTACGCCGGCTCGCCGTCGAGCTGCGTCCGAAGGCACTCGACGACTTCGGACTCGTGCCTGCGCTCAAGCGCCTGGCGGAGAGCTTTACGGAGCAGACGCGGATCGGCGTGGATGTCGAGGCGAGGCTTCCGGAGGAGCGGCTGGCGCCAGAGATCGAGACGGCCGTCTACCGGATCGTGCAGGAGGCGCTCACCAACGTGGTTAAGCATGCTCGCGCACGGAACGTCAGCATCCTCCTCAGCAGGAAGAATGGAAGCGTGTCGGTCATGATCGAGGACGACGGTCAGGGGTTCGACCCGGAGCGGGCACGTGCCGACGGGCTCGGCCTGCTCGGGATGCGCGAGCGCGCCGCTCTGCTCGACGGCACGCTCTCGATCGAGTCGTCGAACGGCGCGGGCACGACCCTCGTCCTGGACCTCCCGGTGCCGCGAGCGGCGCCAGGCGGCGGCGGAGCCGGGCTTCACCCGGCGGGAGCCGACGCCGGCGAGGGGCGCGCGTGACCATTCGCATCCTCATCGTCGACGACCACGCGGTTGTCAGGTCCGGGCTGAAGCTGCTCCTGGAAGCGGAGGCGGATATCGTCGTTGTGGCCGAGGCGGGGAGCGCGGACGAAGGCGTTCGCGCTGCGCGGCTCGAGAAGCCCGACGTGGTGCTGCTCGACGTCGTCTTGCCGGGCAGGAGCGGGATCGAAGCGACTCCCGAGCTGCGCAAGGCAGCCCCGAGCGCGAAGAGTGCTCGTCCTCTCGATGCAGGACGACCCGAGCTACGTTCGAGAGGCCTTCGCGGCCGGGGCGAGCGGCTACCTGCTCAAGGAGGCGGCGGACGTCGAGCTCGTGCAGGCCGTGCGCGAGGTTGCGTCCGGTGCCCGCTACGTCCACCCGGCGCTCGGCGCCCGCCTCGCGGCGGCGGAGGTCGATGCAGCTTCGCGGGCGGCCGCCGACCCGCTCTCCGATCGGGAGCGCGAGGTGCTTCGCCTGCTCGCTCTGGGGCACACGAACCAGGAGATCGCCAAGATGCTGTTCATCTCGGTTCGCACCGCCGAGACCCACCGGGCCCACATCATGCAGAAGCTGGGCCTCCAGACCCGCGCCGAGCTGGTCCGCTACGCGCTCGCAAACGGGCTGCTCGAGAACGACCCGTAGCGGCTACCGGAGGACCGGGCCGGCGTGTACCGGAGGCGAGCTCGAGCGGGATCTCGACGGCGTCCTGTCTGGAGCCGTCCTTCGCCGAGTACGTGAAGACGGTCAGAACGCAGCCGGCCGGGCGTGCCGGGCTCGAACGAGAGCTTCGCGTCGAAGGCGCCGCGCTCGCCCGTTCCGGACGTGGCGGTGACGACCTTCTCGGCGAGCATGCTCCCGGCGACGTCGGCGAGCTCGGCGGCAAACGTCGCCTCGAAGACGTTCGCGCTCCCCCGGATCCGGAGCGGGCTCGTGACGCGCTCGAACGGCGCCGGCGACTCGACGAGGATCGCGGGCGCCTGCCCCTCGAACTCCCGGCGTCCGACGGGCGGATCGACCACGACCCCCTCGCCGCCGATCGCCGCCGCCGGCTCCCCGTCGAGCGAGAAGCGCACGCGCTCGACCGTCGGGAATTGCGTGAGCGTGAAGACCACCTGCGCCACCCGCAGCAGCGTCGAGACGCTGCCTCCACCGGACTCGAAATCGTGCGAGAGGTCCACGGTCGCGACGCCGCCGGCGATCGAGAGGCCGAGCAGCCGCGTCCCGGCCGGGATCTCGCTGCCGAGCCCGGCGTCGCCGCTCTCGTCGTCGCTCGGGCCGGCGAGCAGCGCCGTCAGCGCCGCCGCACCGACGCCCTCCGTCTTCGCCACCGAGCGGGACGCGACGCCGAGCCGCTCGCCGCGGGCGAAGTAGACGAGGAATGTCGTGCGCTCCATGGGCGGAGTCTCGGTCGTCCCCGGTGCCTCGGTGGTCGCCGGCGTGGCCGCCTCCGTCGTGGCCGGCGCCTCGCCGTAGACGTTCTCTCCGCCGCACCCGGCGGCAAGCAGGGCGAGGGCGGCGGCGAGGCAGACGGCGAGCTTCATCGAGCCACTTCATAGCAGGTCGTGCCGGCGCGACGAGGCGGAGAGGGCGAGCACGCCTTCGACGAGTCCGCCGATCAGGAGCCCTGCGGCGAGCGCCCTGCTCCAGTGGGCGGCGACAGGAGCGCTTGCGAGCGAGGCGAGCGCGAGCCCGGCGCTCCACCATGCGCTTCGACCGCCGCCTGCCTACTCATAGCGCAGCGCCGGCACCCTTCTGGGCGACCATGAAGTCGGCCCCGCCGGCGCGCAGGAGGTCCTCCGACGTCGCCTTCATCCCCTGCGTGATCGAGCCGAGGGCGACCACGGTCGTGATGCCGATGCCGATCCCGGCCACGGTCAGCAGCGTCCGCGTCCGCTGGCGGATGAGGTTGCGTGCGATCAGGGCGAGGAAAGACATGGCCCACAGCGAAGGATCGTCCGAGCGCGGGCGAGGCGCATCGGAGCGGTTCCGGACCGGCCCTGCGGCTTCCTACGAATCGCGCCCCGCGCGTCGCACGAACGCCTTCCGGGCCTCCTCCGCGCCGAAGACGAGCGGCGGCCAGGCGAGCGAGGAAGAGCCAGTGCCACGGGCCCGATCGGCGCCTGTGGAAGGCGCCGTTCAGGCCCGGGCACGTAGATGAGCGCCGCCGCGAGCACGAGCTCGAACGCGATGCCCGCGAGCAGGAAGCGGTTCGAGAGGAGGCCGATCGAGAAGACCGAGCGGCGGTTCGGTGCGCATCGCGAGGCCGGCGCCGACCTGCCCCATCACGATCCCGGTCTGCGTCATCGTCGTCGCCTGGACGTACGCCGGGCCGTGTCGGCGAGCGCGCCGCCGAGGTCGCCAGCCGCCGAGGCCGTAGGCGAAGAAGAAGCCCGCCATCCCGGCGAGGCCCTCGAGCAGCCCGACGTAGCCGTACACGCGCGCGAGCACGCGGCGGTTGAGAGCAGCCGCTCGCCGCGCGGCCGCGGCGGCCGCGTCATCGTCCCCGGCTCGGCCCGCTCGGTGCCGAGCGCGATCGCGGGCAGCATGTCCGTGCCGAGGTCGATCGCGAGCACCTGCATGACGACGAGCGGCAGCGGGACGGCGCCGCCGGAGATGCCCCAGACGAGAAACGGGACGAGCTCGCCGACGTTCGAGCAGAAGTGGTAGGCGGTGAAGCGCCGGATGTTGTCGTAGACCGCGCGGCCCTCCTCGACCGCGGCGACGATCGAGGCGAAGTTGTCGTCGAGGAGCATCATGTCGGCGGCCTCCTTGCGCGACGTCGGTGCCGCGCACGGCCCATCGCGATGCCGATGTCCGCCTCCTTCAGCGCCGGGCGCGTCGTTGACGCCGTCGCCGGTCATCGCGACGACCTCGCCCTCGCTCGCGCAGGACGCGCGCGAGCCGCAGCTTCTGCTCGGGGTCGATGCGGGCGAAGATGACGTCCTGCTCGCGAGCCGGCGCGCCAGCTCCTCGTCGTCCAGGCTCGCCGAGCTCCGGGCCGGATCACGTGCGCGTCGTCGCCCGACGAGGCCGATGCGGCGGGCGATCGCCTCGGCCGTGCAGCCCGCTGTCGCCGGTGACCATGACGATGCGGATGCCCGGCTGCGCCGGCAGCGCGCGACCGCCTCCGGCACCTCCGGCCGCGGCGGGTCGAGCATGCCGACGACGCCGAGGAGCTCGAGCTCGCGCTCGACCTGCGTCCGCGCCGTCGCGCGCCTGCGCGGAGCGAGCGTCCGCCGGGCGACGGCGAGCACGCGCAGCGCGTTCCGCTCCATCTCCTCGGCCGCCGCGAGCGCCGCGCTCCCGCTCGGCCTCGGGCAGCGTCGAGCGGGGGACGATCTCCTCGGCGGCCCCCTTCACGTACGCGATCCGCGCCTCGCCGCGGCACAGGTGGACCGTCGACATCCGCTTGCGCGCCGAGTCGAAGGGGATCTCCGCGACGCGCGGGCAGCGCGCCGCCTCCTGCTCGGGGCGGAGCCCTCCCTTGGCCGCCAGCACGACGAGGGCGCCCTCGGTCGGGTCGCCGACGATCGATCGCCCCGCTCGGCCCCGGGGTCAGGCGGCGTCGTTGCAGAGCAGCCCGGCGCGCAGGAGCTCGGCGAGCGGCCGCGGGTCGACCACCTGCGCCGTCGCGGAGGAAGCGGCCGTACGGCTCGTAGCCCACGCCCTCGACGTCGTACGTCGCCGTCGAGCGTCCAGACGCGCTGGACCGTCATCTGGTTCTCGGTGAGCGTGCCGGTCTTGTCCGTGCAGATGACGGTCGTCTCGCCGAGGGTCTCGACGGCCGAGAGCCGGCGCACGAGCGCGTTGCGGCGCGCCATCCGCTGCGTCGCCGAGCGCGAGCGAGAGCGTCACCGTCGGCAGGAGCCCCTCGGGGACGTTCGCCACCATGACGCCGATCGCGAACACGAAGCGCTCCCTGAAGCCCATGCCGAGCGCGCCGGCGACGAGGAAGAAGGCGGCGCCGAGGCCCGTCGAGAGGACGGCGACGAAGCGCGTCACGTGGTCGAGCTCGCGCTCGAGCGGGCTCGCGCTCCTTCCGCGTCTCCTGCGTCGAGCGCCGCGATGCGGCCGAACTCCGTCTCCATGCCGGTCGCGACGACGACCGCCTCGGCCGTCCCGCGCGGCCACGTACGTGCCGGCGAAGACGCGCTCCTCCGGCTCGACGGTGCGCGACTCCCCCGTCAGCGATCGAGTTGTCGACGCGCAGCTCCGTCGCCGGACGAGTTCGGCGTCGGCGCGAGATCGCGGTCGCCCGCCGCGAGCAGGACAGGACGTCGCCGGGGACGAGCTCCTCGGCCGGGATCTCGACGACCTCGCCGTCGCGACGCACGCGCGCCGTCTGCGGCAGCAGGCGCTTGCAGCGCCTCGGTCGGCACGCTCGGCCCGGTACTCCTGGACGAAGGCGAAGACCGCGTTGACGAGGACGACGGCGACGATCGCGACCGAGAGCTGCGGCATCCCGCCGGCAGCGCGAGCAGCGGCGCCGGCCCAGAGGAGCAGCGCGAAGAGGTGGACGAGCTGGGCGAGCGAAGCGGCGGAGGTGCGAAGGCCGCGGCGGCTCGGCGAGGACGTTCGGCCCGACCTCGGCGAGGAGGCGCTCTGCCTCGCGCGAGGAGAGCCCGGGCGGGGCCCCGACGCTCACGGCTAGGCGGTCGGTGCGCGCACGACGACGACCGTGTCCATGGTCAACTCCCTCGTGTCTCGCTCCAAGTGTCGGCCCTTCACGGCGCCGCGTCATCGGGGCGGCACGCCGGCCCGCTGCGGCTTTTCCGCAGGCGCAATGGTGCAGCGTACGGATGCCGATTGCCCATCCGCGTCCCACCATGGGACGATCATGGCGCCGACCTACGCCGTCATCTGGCAGGAAGACGGCTTCCCGCCCTACGCGGGCAAGCTCGTCGTCGGCCGCCGGCGGCTCAGTCTCGAGGGCTCGGCGACGGGTGCCCGCCAGTCGCTCCGCCGCCTGCTCTACGAGGAGATCGCCCGCGTGCGGATGGGACGCGCACCCGCGGAGCGGCTTGAGGGCCGCAGCACGGTCGTCCTCGAGCGGCGGCAGGGCGCGCCGCTGCGGATCGCGACCGTCCACGGTGTCGGGGGACGAACGAGGTCGCCGAGAGGATCGCGGAGCACGTTCCGGGAGATTTCGCAGAGTGAATCGCGTCGCCGTCGTGGCCCCGCTCAAGTACGGGGCCTACCAGGGCGCGAAACAGCTGGTCGAGAACGGGCCGCCCTTCGACCCCACTGAGACCCCGCTCGTCTGTCACGAGGTCTTCCTCTCCGATGCCGAGGTCGTCTTCGTCTTCGAGGGGCCGGACGTGGACGACGCGGTCGCGCAGCTCGCCGCCGATCCGTCCGTCTGGCGGGCGGCCGGCGCATGGGCCGACCTGCTCGCGGGCAAGCCGCGCATCGCCGACGAGTCGTACCGCTGGTCGCGCGACGAGAGCGGCGCTTAGAACTAGCGCGCGGCCTCGCGCGCGTGCGCCGCGAGCGTGCGCCCGATCGCGGGGGCGAACTTGAAGCCGTGGCCGCTGCACGCCGAGCCGACGACGATGCGACCCCGGCGCTCGAGCACGAAGCTCTCGTCCGCGGTGTTCGTGTAGAGACACGTGACGGCTTCGGCGGGCTCCGGATCCGCGTCCGGAAAGCGGCTCGCGACCCAGTCTGCGAGCCAGCGCACGGTCGCCGCGTCCGGCTCGCCGTCCCGGTTTGCGTCGGCGGGCGGCCCCGCGTGGTGGAGTCCCGCCTTGAGGCCGAACCCGGGGTCGGGAAGGGCGTACGAGAGCTGGCCGGCGCGCGCGGTGCCGTAGGCGGGCGTCGACGGCGTGAGCCAGTCGATGAGCGACGGGCGGGGCGGTGCGCCCGGCAGCCGAAAGTGGCAGACGGTCTCGCGCGTCGCGACCACGGGCAGCTCGATCCCCGCTCCCGCGAGCAGGGCCGCAGCCCAGGCCCCGGCAGTGACGACGGCCGCCCGCGCTCGCAGCGCGCCCGCAGCCGTGTCGATCCGCACGCCGGCGCCCTCCTCCTTCAGGGCCACGACACGTGTCCGCTCGACGACGCGCGCCCCGGCTGCGAGAGCCGACGCGAGCAGTGCCGCCAGTGCCCGGTCGGCGCGGAGCACGCCGCCGTCCGGTTGGTGCAGGACGGCTCCGGGCGGGAGCGTGAGGCTGAAGCGCCGCTCGGCGACCTGTGCGTCGAGGAGCTCGAACGCGGCGCCGCACGCCGCGAGCGCCGCGCGGTTCGGCTCCGGCGCGCCGACGTCGAGGGAGCCCTCCGTCGAGAGCAGCGGTTCGCCGGCCTCGCGCTCCAGCTCGCGCCAGAGCGGCAGCGAAGCCTGCGCGAGGCGTACCCAGTGCGGCTCGGGATACGAGAGGCGGAAGATGCGGGTCGCGCCGTGGCTCGAGCCCCGCGCGTGCCCGAGCTCGAACTGCTCGAGCAGCAGGACGTCGCGGCCGTCGCCGGCGAGGGCCCGCGCGGCGGCGAGGCCGGCGACACCGGCTCCGACGACGACGATCTCGGCGTCGCGCTCCACGGCCGCCCATCCTAGGCGGGCGCGCGCCCGGGCATGGACCTAGGCGGGCTTGCCGGCCTCTGTCCGAGCCCGCACGGCCTGCTTGAGCACCGCCAGCGCCTCGTCCGTCCGCCCCTCGGCCTCCAGCAGCTCGGCGAGCCGCGAGAGGATGCCGAGCCGGTACTGATTGGGTATGGCCTCGAGCAGCGCTGCCGCGCGCCCGTACAGCTCGATTGCCTGTGACCGGTCGCCGGTCGTGAGGAAGACGTCGGCGGCGAGGCCGTAGCACCGGCCCGCCCCGACTGCGTCCGTCTCGGGGATAGCGGCCGTGGCCTCGGTTGCGAGCGTAGCCGCCTCGGCCGAGCGCCCCAGCCGCGCGAGCGCGCGAGCGCGCTCGAGCTGGAAGACGGTCTCCTGCAGCGGCTCGCCCGCCTGCGCGGCCAGCGGCGCGCCGGCGTCGAGCAGGGCGAGCGCCCCGTCGGCGTCGCCGCGCCCGAGCGCGACGCCCGCCAGGAGCTCGTGCGCCCGCGCGCCGTAACGGGTGTGATCGGTGAGGTCGAGTGTCGCCACGGCGCGCCGGGTGTAGCGGGCAGCCGCGTCGTGGCGGCCCGCGTCGCCCTGCTGCTGGGCCTGCGCCCAGTAGAGCCGTGCGCGAGCCGCCGGGTCGCCCAGCTCGGCGGCGTGTGCCAGCACGTCGCGAAGGAGGGTCTCCGCTCGGTCGAGGGCGCCGGCCGCGACCAGCGTGTCGGCGAGCAGCACGGCGAAGCGCGTCTGCTCGAAGGCGTCGCCGCGCTCGTGTGCCGCGGCGAGCGCGGGCTCGTAGACGGAGATCGCCGACTCGAGCTCGCTGAGGCCCGCGTAGGCGGCGCCGAGCCACTCGAGCACGTGCGGGTGCTCTGCGACCGCCGGACCGAGCAGGCTCCGGGCCTCCTCGAGCTGCTGGGCGGCCTCCTCCGCCCGGCCGTCGTCCAGCGCGATCTTGCCGAGGCCGGCGAGTGCCCGGCCGCGCTCGTGGCGGGTTACGAGGCCGTCGAGCACGTCCTCGAAGAGGCGGCCCGCGGTGCCCGCAGCGCCGAAGCGAAGTGCCGCCTCGCCCTGGAGCAGCGCGTCGCGGGGTGCGCTCTCGACCCCGCGCGCAAGGTGCTCCTCGCTGACGCCGAGCAGGCGCCCAAGCTCGCGCAGGAGCTGGAGCGAGGGAATCCGCTCGCCGCGCTCGATGCGCGAGATGTAGGCCGCGCTGCAGCCGGGGAACGCGAGGTCGCGCTGGCTCATTCCGGCCGCTTCGCGCGCTGCCCGGAGGCGTGCGCCGACGGCGAGGGCTCCGTCGACGTGCTTCAACTTCTGGCGATCCATATGTACCTTTCGTATCATAGCATGGTACGGCCGCAAACGCACGTGCCGGGGACGAAGAATACGAGTCCCGCTTCGCTACGACAAGCGAGCGCCGGGTAGGAAGCAGGGGTTGACCGCCGGGCGCGGCGGCCGGGACGGCGGCTCGGTTGCGTCCAGCGGGACGGCGCTCAGACGCGCGCCTTCGCTCCGCGGTCCCGGTACGTCAGCTCGGACGAGACCGAGACCACACCCGGGACCCGCTCGACGAAGACGGGCAGCAGCTCCGCGTCGGTCGCCGTCTCGACCTGGCCGGCGAGCACCACGTTCCCGCTCTCGACGGTGATCTCGACCGCGTCGGGCGCCAGCCACAGCGTCCGCTTGACGATCTCGTTGCGGATCTCGTCACCGATCTCCTCGTCGGTGCGCGTGAAGGCACGCACGAGGTCGGCACGGCTGACGATCCCGACGAGCTTGCCGTCCTTGAGCACCGGCAGGCGGTTGACTCCGTCCTCGATCATCCGCGCCGCAGCTTCGTGCACGGGCCGCTCGGGCCCGATCGTCAGCGCGGGCGTCGTCATCGCCTCGCCCACGGAGCGGGCGGAGAGCTTCTGCGCGATGTCGGCTGTGCCCGCCTCGAACAGCCAGCCGAGCAGCCCTGTGTGAGCCGAGCGCTCGCCGCCCTCCTTGTAGAGGATGTCGGCCTCCGAGAGCACGCCCACGACGGCGCCGTCGCCGTCCACGACCACGAGGCCGGAGATGCCCTTGCGGCCGAGCAGTCCCGCCGCCTCCTTCAGGGGCGTGTCCGGGTGGACGGTGATCACGTCGCGTGTCATGACGTCCTTGATCTTCATTGCCCCGCTCCTCCCTGTCTGGTCTCGTCTTGATCATCGCCGCGACGCCCGCTCCGGACATCGGTGGCGCTGCGGAACTGCCCTGCGGGTTTCCCGTGCGCGGATCGGTGCCGGCGCCGATGCCCGCGCCGCACGCGGGGAGGACGATGAGAGCGTGCCCGGTCACGGCGCACCTGCTTCAGCTTGGTCGGCGGCGACCGGCGCTGTTCGCTGCGACGACGTCGTTCTACCCGCCGATCTCGCCGTGCCTCCGCGGGCCGTCGCCGTCGTCGTCTTCGCGCACGGGAGCGGCAGCGGCCGGGCTCAGCCCGCGCAACCGGCTCGTCGCCCGGCAGCTCCAGGAGCAGGGGCTCGCCACCCTGCTGCTCGACCTGCTGACGCCGGACGAGGTCGGCCGGCCGGGCGCTCGTCTTCGACGTCCCGCTGCTCTCGCGCAGGCTCGAGGCTGCTGCGGCCTGGCTGCGTGAGCGACCCGAGGCGGCGGGGCTGCCGCTCTGCTTCTTCGGCGCGAGCACGGGCGCCGCCGCGGCGCTCTGGGCTGCGGCCGACCTCGGCGACGAGGTCGCAGCCGTCGTCTCGCGGGGCGGCCGTCCCGATCTCGCCGCGGAGCGCCTGGCCGACGTGCGCGCCGCGACTCTGCTCGTCGTCGGCGGTGCGGATACCGCCGTGCTCGAGCTCAACCGGTCCGCGCTTCAAGCTGCTGCCGGGCGAGCGCTCGCTCGAGATCGTGCCGGAAGCGGGCCACCTCTTCGAGGAGCCGGGCGCGCTCAGCGCGTCGCCGCGCTGGCTGCGGCGTGGTTCCTTGCGCACACGGAAAGGAGGCTGAGATGGGAAAGCTGACCGCCCGCTATCGCCGCTTGTGGGGGATCCGTCCCGGCGAGCTGCGGCTCCCGATCCGGATGCTCGGCCGGGGGCGGACGATGGGTGAGCCCACGTCCGGCCCGCAGGGCCGTGGCCGGCTGCGGCGCCTCCGGCGCCTCAGGGGGCGCTCGTAGCCCCGCAGCGCCCGCAGCGCGTTCAGGATCACGGCGACGTCGATCACCTCCTGAAGCAGCGCGCCCCAGACCGGTGGGATGTAGCCGAAGGCCGCGAAGACCATCGCCACGAGGCTGAGGCCGATCCCGGCGAGCACGCTCTGGCGGGCGATGCAGAGCGAGCGGCGGCCGATCCGGACAGCTTCGACGACCCGGTCGATCCGGTCGACGACGATCACCGCGTCGGCCGTCTCCGACGAGACGGTGGCGCCGGCGAAGCCCATCGCGATGCCGACGTCCGCCAGCGCGAGCGCCGGCGCGTCGTTGATCCCGTCGCCGACCATCACCACGCGGCCGGAGCAGCGGGTCCTCGCGCATCGCGCGCACGACGTCGAGCTTGTCCTCGGGCGAGTGCTCCGCGTAGACGCGGTCGACGCCGAGCTGCGCGGCCGATCTCCTCGGCGACTCGCTCGCGGTCGCCGGTGACGATGGCCACGTGCCGGACGCCGGCGTCCCGCAGCTGCTGCGACCAGCTCGGCGGCGTCGGCCGCAGGCGGTCGGCCATCACGATCGCGCCGGCGAGCGCGCCGTCGACGCCGACGAGCACCTTCGCGCGCCCGGTCGCGTCCCCGTCGTCGAGGGCGCGCGCATGCGCGCCGCACCCGCATAGCCGTGCGACCGAGCCACGCGCTCGCAGCCGACCGCGACGCTGCGGCCGTCGACGGCGCCCTCGATCCCCTGCCCGAGCCCTCGTCGCATCCGTCGGGAAGGACAGCTCGAGGCCGCGCTCGCTGCGCGGCGTGGACGAGCGCCTCGGCCAGCGAGTGGGCGGAGAGCTGGTCGAGCGAGGCGGCGAGGCGCAGCAGCTCTCAGCTCGGGGATCGTCGCCGAGGCGAACGATCCGGTCGACGCCGGGCGCGCCGAGCGTCACGGTGCCGGTCTTGTCGAGCAGCACGGTGCGCGCCTCGCCGAGCCGCTCGATCGCGCGCGCCGCCCTTGACGATCACGCCGGCGCGGCGGCGCGCGAGACGCCGGAGATGAGCGCGATCGGCGCGGCGAGGATGAGCGGGCAGGGCGTCGCCACGACCATCACGGCGAGCCCGCGCTTCGCGTCGCCGCCCGCGGCCCAGGCTGCTCCCGCGACGGCGAGCGAGACCGGCAGGAAGATCGCCGCGTAGCGGTCGGCGAGCCGGACGAACGGCGCCCGGTGGCGCTCGGCCTCGCGCACGAGCTTGACGAGCGCCGCGTAGGCGCTCTCCGCGGCCGGGCGCGTGGCGCGCAGGTCGAACGCCGCGCCGGCGTTCGCGGTGCCGCTCCGCACGGTCCCGCCCCGGCGGAGCTCGACCGGCAGCGGCTCGCCGGTCAGCGCCGACTCGTCGATCACGGCGCTCTGAACGGCGACGACGCCGTCGACCGGCACGACCTCGCCCGGCCGCACGAGGACGACGTCACCGGGGTGAACGTCGTCCACCGCCACCTCCTCGACCGCCTCGCCGCGCCGCAGATGGGCGATCCGCGGCGCCCGCTCGACGAGCTTCGTCAGCTCGCGGCGGGCGCGGCGCCCGGCCGTGGCCTCCAGCGCGTTGCCGCCCGACAGCATCAGCGCGATGATCGAGCCGGCGAGGTACTCCCCGAGGGCGAGCGCGCCCGCGATCGCGACAAGCGCGATCGCGTCCACGCCGACGTCGCGGCGCGCGAGCGTCTTCGCCACGGACCAGGCGAGCGGCACGAGCGCGACCGCCGCGGAGGCTGCCCAGACCGCGTGCGCCGCGGTGTCGATCTCGAGCACGTGCAACACCGAGCCCGCCGCCAGCGCGGCGAGGATCGCGAGAGCAAGGAGCCGCGCGGCCATCGTCTAGATCATCGTGGCAAGACCGGCGAGCGAGCATCCATGGTGAGACGGGCGGGCAGCGACCGTCTCACCAGGTCTTCGCCTGCGGCCGGACGTGCGGCCGCGCGAGCTTGATCCGCGCGTCCACGGCGACGGCCCGGTCGGGCAACGCCATGACGGGGTTGAGGTCGAGCTCGACCACCTCGGGTACGTCCTCGGCGAGCCGCGACAGGCGATGCAGGACATCGGTGAGGGCCCGGGCGTCGGCGGCGGGCGCGCCCCGGAAGCCGGTGACGAGCCGGCCCGCCTTGCCCTCGTGCACGAGCTCGGCGGCGTCCACGTCCGTGAGCGGAGCGAGCCGGAAGTGCGCCTCCCCGATCAGCTCCGCGAGCACGCCGCCGGGACCGAACGCGACGAGCGGCCCGAAGAGCGGGTCCTGGACGACGCCGGCGAGCAGCTCGGCGCCGCCCGTGATCATGGGCTGGACGACGACCGCGCCGCCGATCCGCTCGGCCGCCGCGCGCACCTCGGCCTCGTCGGCGAGGTTCAGGGCGACGCCGCCGGTCTCCGTCTTGTGCGCCCCGGGCGTCGCGGTCTTGACGACGGCGGGGAAGCCGAGCTCGCGCGCCGCAGCGGCCGCCTCCTCGGGGCCGGCGGCGAGCCGCTCGGGCACGACCGGGACGCCGTAGGCCTCGAGCACGGCGCGCACATCCTCCGGTGTCAGCCACGCCTCGTCCGCCTCGCCGAGCACTCGGGCGACGATCTCGTGCGCCCGGTCCGTCTCGATGCCGTCGAGCTGCGGCACGGAGCCGGCCGAGCCGCGCAGCCACTCGGCGCGCTCGGCGGCGCGGCCGAGCGCCCGGGCGGCCGACTCCGGGTAGGCGAAGGAGGGGATGTTCGCGGCGCTGCGCAGCGTCGCCGGCGCGCCCTCCGCGGCGAGGATGCAGGCGAGCACCGTCTTCTCCGGCTCGTTCGCCGCCGCGACCGCCTCGCTCATCGCCTCGCCGACGCTCCCGGCCGGGACGGCGACGGGAGGCACGAACAGCAGGATCGCCGCGTCGATCCCGGGGTCGGCGAGCAGGAGGGGCACCGTTCTGCGATAGGTCTCGGCGGTCGCCGAGCCGAGCATGTCCACCGGGTTGGCGACGCTCGCCTCCGCGGGCAGGAACTCCAGCAGCTTGGCCTTTGTCTCCTCGGCGAGCGGCGCCAGCTCGAGCCCGGCCGACTCGCACGCGTCGGCGCAGAGGATGCCGAGCCCGCCCGCGTTCGTCAGGACCGCCACGCGCCGCCCGCGCGGCACCGGCTGGCAGGAGAGGAGGGCCGCGACGTCGATCAGCTCGCCGAGCGTCTGGGCGCGGATCACGCCGGCCTGCCGGAAGAGCGCCTCGACCGCCGCCTCCGAGCCGGCGAGCGCGGCAGTGTGCGACCCCGCCGCGCGCTGCCCGGCGCGCGTGACGCCGCTCTTCATCGCCAGGATCGGCTTCACGCGCGCGAGCCGCCGTGCGATCCGGGCGAACTTGCGCGGGTTCCCGAACGACTCGAGGTAGAGGATGACGAGGTCGGTCTCCGGGTCGTCCTGCCAGTACTCGAGCAGGTCGTTCGAGGACACGTCCGCCTTGTTCCCGATCGAGATGAATGCCGAGAGTCCGAGCCCGCGCGCCTCGGCGCGCTCGAGCAGCGCGAGCCCGAGCGCGCCGGACTGCGAGGAGAAGCCGATCCGCCCCGGCGGGAAGGCCCGCGGCGCGAAGGTCGCGTTCAGGTTCACCGCGGACGAGGCGACGCCGAGGCAGTTCGGGCCGACGAGGCGCGCGCCGTGCGCCCGCACCATCGCCAGCAGCGTCTCCTGGCGCTCGATCCCCTCCGGCCCGATCTCGGCGAAGCCGGCGGAGATGACGCAGAGCGCACGCACGCCTTTCTCCAGGGCTGACTCGACGGCGTCGAGCACGGTGTCGCCGGGGAGGCAGACGACGGCGAGGTCGACCTCTTCCGGGATCTCCTCGATCGACCTGTAGGCCTTCACGCCCGCGACCGGCTCGCCCTTGCGGTTGACGGGGAACGCCGCGCCCTGGAAGTCTGCCTCGAGCACGTTGCGAAAGAGCTCGCCCCCGATGTTGCCCCGCCGCGAGGAGGCGCCGATCACGGCGACCGTGCGCGGCCGGAAGAACCCCTGGAGCGAGGCCGTGACGGCGACGTGGTCGCGCTCGTCCACGCGCTCGCGGTACGTCTCCGTCGGCGCCACTGGGAACCGCACTTCGTAGACGCCGCCCTCGAGCGCCCGCGTCGCCTTGAAGCCGACGTTCTCGAACACCGCCAGCATGTTCCGGTTCTCGGGCAAGACCTCGGCTACGAAGCTCTCGATCCCGTGTTCGGCCGCCGCCTCCGCGAGCTGCTCGAGCAGCCGCGTGCCGATGCCGCGTCGCTGGAGGTCGTCCGCGACGGCGAACGCCGCCTCGGCCGTCTTCGGGTCGCGCAGGCGCGCGTAGTTGCCGAGCGCCACGATCCGCTCGGCGTCGCCCTCGCCGAGGCAGCCGACGAGTGAGCCTTTCTCGGCCCAGTCGGGATCCACGAACATCGCCACCATCTGACTCCCCGTGGCCCCGAGCCCGTGGAAGCGCAGGAAGCGGCTGCGCACCGAGAGCCCCTGGAAGAAGGCGACGAGAGCGTCGGTGTCCGCCGCCGTCGGGGGACGCAGGCGCAGCGTGGTCCCGTCGCGGAGGATGACATCGCGGGCTTCGGCTGTCTGGGGCGGCAGTGCGGTCATGGCGTGATCGGGCAACGTGCCTCCACGGGATTATGTGCGGATTCGAGCCAAGAAGAAGCCGCGAAGCCCGAGGGCCCCGCGGCTGAGCGGGATCGCGCGCGTCATGCCCTCTTCTTGATCGCGATCCTCTGCGGGATCGCCTCCCTGGCCTTCGGCGCGTGAATCTCGAGGATGCCCTTCTCGAATGTCGCCGCGATCTTGCCGGCGTCGACCTCCGCAGGCAGCGTGAACCGGCGCTCGAAGGTGCTCTCGAGGCGCTCGTGGAGACGGAAGGACTTCTCCTTCTTCTCCGTCGTTTCCTCGCGCTTGCCCTTGACGGTGAGCTGGTGGTCGCTCACCTCGAGCGTCAGCTCCTTCTCCTCGTATCCGGGCACCTCGAGCTCGACGACGAGCTCGTCGGCCGTCTCGTACACGTCTGCGGCCGGCGACAGCGAGGGGAAGAGCCCGGCGTCCTCGAACAGGCGCCGCATCCGCCTCTCGATCACGTCGAGGTCGCGCAGCGGCGTCAAGACCGGGAGTGTCATGAGCCACCTCCTTTCCAGGTGTTTCCATCGTCGCGCACACTCCGGGGCTGGGCATCGGGCCGGCCGCCGATCCGGCCTGCGGAGATCTACCGAGCTTCGGCGATCGCGGAAAAGCCGCAGGGCAAACCCGGCGTGACACCGATGGCGAGCGCGTGCCGAGGATCGAGGCTAGGTGCGATGAAGCGGATCATCGTCGCGACGGATGGGTCCGACGGCGGGCACGCTGCCGTCGCGGAGGGTGCGAGCCTCGCGCGGGCGCTCGGCGCAGCGATCACGATCGTCCACGTCCGGCCGCCGATCGCCTTTCTCGGCGAGCCCCTCTACCAGCGGCGCCTTTCGAACCAGCTCGAGCGGGCACGGCAGGCCGTGGACGATGCTCTCGCTCAGCTCGAGCGGCAGGGCCTCGAGGCGGACTACGAGATCCTCGAGGGAGACGCGCCGGACGAGATCGTCCGCATTGCCGACGCCCGCGACGCCGATCTGGTCGTGATCGGCTCGCGCGGGCTGGGACCGGTGCCGGGAGCGCTGCTCGGCAGCGTCTCGAGCGCCGTCGTCCGCCACGCCGCTTGCCCGGTGGTGGTCGTCAAGTCGAAGCATCGCGCCCGGGCCGCGCCGGCAGAGCAACAGCTCTCCGGCCCCGCCGGCTAGCTAGCCGGCGGCTAGGCCCTCGCGGCGCGTACACCGCCCTCTCCACGCCCGCGGAGGGGGCGGTCGTTTTCCCGGGTCAGATGAGCCCGGTGGTTTCGCGCCACAGCGTCCGGAGCGCCCGCACGTCGTCTTTGACCTGTGCGACCGCCTCCGCGTCCTGCAGTGCGCAGGCCTCGCGCAGGACACGTGTTGCACCCGCGTAGATCGTGTGCAGCCGCAGGGCGACGTCGCCGAGCTCGGGGTCGAGCGTGCCGTCCAGCTCGCGCACGATCGTCTCGGCCCGCCGCAGCACACTCCGCGCCTCGCCCCATGCTCCTGCGCCCGCTGCGTGCGCGGCCTGGTCGAGGTAGCGAATCGCGCCGCCGTAGAGCAACCCAGTAGGGGAGAGCGCGGCGGTCATGTGCGCTCGTTCAGGATCGACCAGTGGCGGCCGGGGGCGATCAGCATGTCGAGCAGGACGGCCGCCGGCAGCACGCGCCCGCGGTCCAGCTCGCCCTCGCGGGCCCGGACGCACAGCCCCTCCGGCTCGAGAGCGAGCGTGATCTCGACTCCGCGCTCGTCGAGCTCGGCGAGCACGCGTGCCGCCGTTCTCAGGTCGCGCAGCACCTCGGGCGGTGGGCTGTCCGGGATCTCTTTCGTCCAGGCGGGCACGGCCTGGTAATCGGCCGCGGCCCTCTCCGGTTTAGCACCCGTTTCGGGGACGCAGTCTCAGAGGCCAGGATGCCGGCCGCTCGGCCCGAGCGCCTTGAGCATCGTCTCGGCGCCCGGCAGGGCCGTGGGGCCGGCCGGCACGCCGAGCGCGCTCCGCCGGATCGCGAGCACCTCGTCGAAGGAGGCCTCGAACTGGTCGAGGAGCACTGCGTCGAACTGGGCCCCGCGCTCGGCGAGCATCATCGCGAGCGCCTCGTCCGGCTGGAAGGCAGGGCGGTAGACCCGGTCGCTTGTGAGCGCGTCGAACACGTCGGCAATTGCGACGATCCGCCCCTCGAGCGGGATCGCGTCGCCGGCAAGGCCGTGCGGGTAGCCCGTCCCGTCCACCCGCTCGTGGTGGGTGAGCGCCATCGTCGCCGCGAGGTCGAGCAGCGTCGTCTGCGAGCCGGCAAGGATGCGGTAGCCGATCTCGGTGTGGCTCTCCATCACCTCGCGCTGGCCGGGCGTGAGCGGCCCGGCTTTGAGCAGGATCCGGTCGGGGATGCCGATCTTGCCGACGTCGTGCATCGGGCTCGCGATCCGGACGAGCTCGGCCTGCTCGGCGCCGAGGCCTGCGAGCCGGGCGATCAGCGAGCAGTAGAGGCTCATGCGAACGATGTGCTCGCCCGTCTCGTGGTTGCGGAACTCGGCCGCCCAGGAGAGGCGCCGGATCGTCTCCTCGCGCAGCCGCCGCAGCTCGCCCTCGGAGGTCTCGAGGCGGGAGATCGTGTCGCGCAGGGCCGACGTGCGCTCGAGCACGGTCCGCTCGAGCCGCTCGCGGTGGCCGCGGTTCTCGATCTCGAGCTTCCGCCGGCGGAGCGCGTTGACGACGTTGATCACGAGCTCGTTCGTCTTGAACGGCTTCAGCACGTAGCCGTACGCGCCGTGCTGGAGCGCCAGCTCCGCATAGCGCCGGTCGTCGAGACCGGTGACCATCACGACCGCCGAGTCGGGGTACGAGGCGAGGACGTAGGCGACGAAGTCGAGCCCCGACTCACCCGGCATGTTGACGTCGCTCAACACGAGCGCGAACGGCTCGGCCGCCAGCAGCGCCCGCGCCTCCGTCGCGTTGCCCACCGTGGCGCACACGTAGCCGTGCTCCTCGAGCAGCCGTGCCAGCAGGCGCTGGATCGGCTCCTCGTCGTCCACGATCAGGATGTGCTCCGGGGCCTCGCTCACCTCGTGCCTCCGCCGGTCGCGTCGAGCGCCTCCCGCACTGTGCGCGTCAGACTTTGTGGCGAATAGGGCTTGCCGAGAACGTGCGAGCCGCCGTTTACGTGCCCCGAGATCCCGCCGGCGACCGTCGTGAGCACGACCGCGAGCGCGGGATGCCGCTGCTCGAGCCGCGCCGCGAGGTCGGCACCGCCGAGCGCGGCCTCGGCCACCAGCACGTGGACGGTGCCTGCGGTGTCGGCGAGCCGGAGCGCCTCGGCGGGCTCCTCCGCCTCGAGCACGCGGTATCCGGCGCCGGTCAGCACCTCGCGCGCGAGCGAGCGGAAGAGCTCGTGGTCGTCCACGAGCAGCACGGTCTCGCTGCCCCGGGCCTCGTCGGCCACGGCGCTCTCCGCGTCGGCTCCTGCGGGAAGGAGGACGGTGAACGTGGATCCGCGGCCGACCTCGGTCACGACCGTCACGTCGCCGCCGGACTGGAGCACGATCCCGTAGACGGTGGCGAGGCCGAGGCCGGTGCCCTTGCCCTGCTCCTTCGTCGTGAAGAAGGGCTCGAAGAGGTGCGCGCGCGTCGCAGCGTCGATGCCGGTGCCGGTGTCCGAGACGGCGAGCGAGACGTAGGCGCCCGGCGGCAGCGTCGGGTGCCGCTCGTCGCCGTGCCCGATCTCCAAGTGCGAGACGGCGATCGTGAGCGCGCCTCCGTCGGGCATCGCGTCGCGGGCGTTGAGGGCGAGGTTGAGGAGCACCTGCTCGACCTGGCTCGCATCGGCGACGAGCGTGGTCTCCTCCTCGGGCGTGACCATGTGCAGCGCGATGTGCTCGCCGATGAGCCGCCCGAGCAGGCCGTCGAGGCCGCGCACGGCCTCGCCGAGGTCGAGAGCCCGCGGCTGTCAGCACCTGGCGGCGGCTGAATGCGAGCAGCTGCCGGGTGAGCGCGGTCGCCCGGTCGGCCGCGCGCTGGATCTCGACCGCATCCTCGCGCCGCGGGTCGCCCTCGTCGAGTCGCATGAGCAGGAACTCGGCGTAGCCGGAGATGGCCGTCAGCAGGTTGTTGAAGTCGTGCGCGACGCCGCCCGCGAGCCGCCCGACGGCGTCGAGCTTCTGCGCGTGCCGGAGCTGCTCCTCGAGCTGCTTGCGGTCGCTGATGTCGAGCATGAAGCCCTGGAGGAAGAGCCGCTCCCCGTCGGCGCCGAAGACGGGCACCGTCTCCTCGTGTACCCACACCACGTGCGCGTCGGCGGCGATCAGCCGGTACTCGCTCGAGAAGGGCTCCGCCAGCTCGTACGTGCGCACCATCTCCCCGAGCACGCGCGCGCGGTCGTCGGGATGGATCAGGTTCGCGAGGAACCCCGGCTTGTTCCACTGCTCGAGTGGGTAGCCGGTCAGCTGCTCGAGCTGCGGGCTGACGTAGAGCTGGTTCAGGCGGTCGCCGAAGGCGCTGATGTAGGTGCCGATTGGCAGCCGCTCGACGAGCGTGCGGTACTTCGCCTCGGCGGCGCGCAGGCTCTCCTCGGCGCGGGCGCGCTCGATTGCGATCCCGGCGAGGTGCGCGGCGTCGCCAATCAGGTCGAGGTCCGCCTGCGAGGCCGCGCGCGGCTCGGTGTGGAACAGGGCGAAGGTGCCGAGCAGCTCGCCGAGGGACGAGACGATCGGCGCCGACCAGAACCCGCGCCGGCCGAGCGAGAGGGCAAACTGCGTCATGACCGGCCAGCGCCCGTCGGTCGTGACGTCCTCGACGATCACCGGCTCGCGGCAGTCGAGCGCGAGACCGCAGGGGCTGTCCTCCGGCCGGATGGAGGCGCTTGCGAGCACGAGCGTTGCCTCGGGCGGGAGGCTGGGGGCGAGGCAGTGCCCGAATCCGTCCTTCTCCGCGTTCAGCAGCTGCACCGAGGCGTACACGCCCTCGTCGGCCTCCTCGATCGCGCGCGCCAGCTCGAGCAGCGTCGTCTCGAGCGGTGCGCCGCGGGCGATCAGCTCGAGCACGCGGCGCTGTCCCTCGTGAACCGTCTCCCGCCGTCGCGCCTCCGTGATGTCGAGCATGTAGCCCTGCAGGTGCACGACGCGGCCCTCCGCGTCGTGGACGGGCACCGTCTCGTCGTGCACCCAGACGAGGCGGCCGTCCTTGGCCGTGACGCGGTAGTCCTCGACGAGGCGCTCGCCGGTCTCCCGGACGCGGCGCGAGGCGGCGACCACGCGCTTCCGGTCGTCGGCGTGGACGAGCTCGTGTGCGAACCCGGGCCGGCCCCAGTCCTCGCTCGTCCAGCCGAGCATCGCCTCGAGCCGCGGGCTGACGTACAACGCCGTGACACCGTCGCCGGAGAGCGAGCTGACGTACGTCCCCAGTGGCGCATCCTCGACGAGGGCGCGCGGGGACGCGCCGACGGCGTCGGTCGGGTCGCCCATGGGTGAGTACGACGGCTCAGGGGGCATGGCGGGACGTTCGGTTCCCTGTCATCGGCCGGATGCAGGGAAAGATGAGCCTCGTGGATACTGCGCCGGTGGAGCTCGACCTCGGCCGCCTCTTCCGCCCCGCCGACGGGCCCGGCAGCGGCTGGCGCCGGATGCCGGCGATCGCCGCCGAGGCGATGGTGGCGACGAGCCACCCGCTGGCCACGCGCGCCGGCCTGCGCGCGCTCGAGCGCGGTGGCAACGCCGTGGATGCGGCGCTCGCCGCCGCCGCCGTGCTGACCGTCGCCGAGCCGACCGACAACGGTCCGGGCGGCGACGCCTTCGCGCTCGCCTGGTTCGGCGGCGAGCTGCACGGACTGAACGGCTCGGGCCGCTCGCCGGCCGTGCTCGACTCGCAGCGGGTGGACCGCGCCGGCCCGCGCTCGGTGACCGTGCCGGGCGCCGTGCGCGCCTGGGCCGACCTCGCCGCCGATTCGGGAAGCTCGGCCTCGACGAGGCGCTCGCGCCCGCGGTGGACATCGCCGAGCGCGGCCTCGCCTGCACTGCGCGGATCGCCGACAAGTGGGCCCGCGCCGAGTGGGCACCCCGGCCGGCGCCGCGAGCGGGGGAGCGCTACCGCCTGCCCGAGCTCGGCGCGACGCTGCGGCGGATCGCGCAGGACGGGCCCGATGCCTCTATGCGGGCGAGGTCGCGCGCGCGATCGCCTCGGCCTGCTGGCTCTCGGAGGAGGATCTCGCCGAGCACCGCTCGGAGTGGGTCGAGCCGCTGCGCTACGACTATCGCGGCGTGGAGGTCTGCGAGCTGCCGCCGAACGGGCAGGGCGCCGCGGCCCTGCTCGCGCTCGCCCTCTACGACGGCCTGCCGCCGACGCTGCACTCGCGGATCGAGGCGGTCAAGCTCGCGCTCGCCGACGCCTACGGCCACTTCCACGACGGGCCGTTCCCGGAGTTCCTGCTCGAGCCCGTCCACCTGGCCGGGCGGCGGGCGCTCGTGCGGCCCGACCGGGCGCTCGACCCCGAGCCCTCGGCGCCGCCGGGCAGCGGCACGACGTACCTCTGTGTCGTGGACGGCGAGCGGAACGCCGTCTCGCTGATCCAGTCGCATCTACGAGTCGTTCGGCTCCGGGATCGTCCCGCCGGGGACCGGCGTCGTCCTGCAGAATCGCGGCGCCTGCTTCGTCGAGGCCGAGGGCCACCCGAACCGCCTCGAGCCCGCCAAGCGGCCGTTCCACACGATCATCCCGGGAATGCTGCTCGAGGGCGGCGGCCTGCTCGGCCCGTTCGGCGTGATGGGCGGGCGCGATGCAGCCGCAGGGCCACTTCCAGGTCGTACACCGGCTCGTGGACGAGGGCGACGACCCGCAGGCCGCCCTCGACGCCCCGCGCTTCCGCGTCGAGGCCGGGCGGAGCGTCGTGCTCGAGCCGGGCCTCTGGGGCGAGGCCGGCCGCCTGCGCGCGCGCGGCCACGAGGTCGCGCCCGCGGAGAGCCAGCACGGCTTCGGAGTGGGGCAGTGCATCCTGCGGCTCGGGGATGCGCTCGTGGGCGGCAGCGACGGCCGAGGCGACGGCTACGCCGGCGGGTTGTAGCCAAAGATACGCCTCGGGTTACGCCCTCCGGTCAATGGTGCGCCGGGTCGGGCCGGGGGAGAATCGCCGTCATGGTGAAGGTCACGATCGAGAGGGGGGCGGCGATCACCGAGCGGCAGCAGCAGGTCGTCGCGCTTATCGCTGCGGGCTGCTCGAACGACGAGGTCGGCCGGCGGCTCGGCATCTCCCCCCGGACGGCGAAGGCGCACTCGGACGTGCTGCGCGCGAAGCTCGGCGTGAGTCGAAGGCGGTACATCCCCGGCGCCTTCCGCGCACTCACGGGCGTCGATCCCCTCTCGCAAGGCCTCAGCCCGGACTCCCGGCTGGGGGACTGACGGCACGCGCCTGCGGCCTTTCGGGGCCGCAGGCGCGCAGTTGCTTTTCGGCGACGACGCGCTAGCCTTTGACGACGGGCCTTGCGGCACCCGGGACGTGTGATGGACGAGGGAAAGGTTGTCGTAGCACCCCCGAGCCGCCGTAGGATCATCGAGCGGCCCCGGTTGACGCGCATGCTCGACGCCTCGCCGGCGCGCGTGAGGATGCTGATCGCGCCGGCCGGCTACGGGAAGACGACGCTGGCGCGCCAGTGGACCGGAACGGAGGAGCGACCCGCGGTCTGGTACGTCGGAAGCCCGGCGTCGGCGGACGTCGCGGCTCTCGCGGCGGGCGTGGCGAAGGCGGGATCGGAGCTGATCCCGAGCTGCGACAAGCGGATCCGCGAACGGCTCAGGGTCACGCAGCGCCCCGAGGACGAGGTCGATGTGCTGGCCGAGATCGTCGCCGAAGACCTCGCCGGCTGGCCGGAGGAAACGTGGCTCGTGCTGGACGAGTACCAGTTCGCGGCGGAGAGCCCGCCGGCGGACGAGTTCATGGGGCGGCTCGTTGACTTGATCCCTTTCAACATCCTGATCGCAAGCCGCACGCGTCCAGCGTGGGCGACGGCGCGGAAGATCCTCTACGGCGAGATCCTCGAACTCGGCCGCAACGCGCTGGCGATGAGCGACGAGGAGGCACGGGATGCGCTCGGCGAGCGCGGCACGGAGGCCCCCGGACTGGTTGCGCTGGCCGACGGCTGGCCGGCAGTGATCGGGCTGGCCGCGGTAGCCGACGAGCAGCTACCCGATGACCTTCCATCCGCTCTTTATGACTTCTTCGCCGAGGAGCTGTACCAAGGTCTCAGTGATGGCGTACAAGAGGGGCTCTGCAAGCTCTCCCTGGTCGCGTCCCTTCCGCTCGCCTTTGCAGACGAGCTACTCGGGGACGATGCCGGGTCGATCATCGATCAAGGGTGTGGTCGAGGGATCCTCGCCCAATCATCCAACGGTGACCTCGAGCTGCATCCCTTGCTCCGAGAATTCCTCCAGAGGAAGCTGCGTGGCTTGTCAAGCGCCCGCACAGAGACACTCGCAGGCGAGGTCGGAAGCATCTTCGTCAAGCGAGGACTCTGGGATGAAGCATTCGCGGTCGGCGCGAGTCTCGGTGCAACCACAGCAGTTGAGGAGGTCTTTCGTGCGGGTCTCGATGCGACTCTGAAAGCAGGTAGGTCGGTCAGCGTCCGCCAGTGGCTTGACTATGCCGAGAGCGAGGGACTGAGGCGGCCGATCCTGGACATAGCAACTGCTGAACTCGCACTGCGCGAAGGACAGTTCTTCCGGGCGGAGGCCGTGGCTTCTGGTGTCGCGCGAGCGGTAGCTGACCACGATCCCCAGCTCGCCTCCCGGGCTCTCTGTCTGGCCGGGCGAGCAGCGCATCTCGGCTCACGCGAGCAGCGCGCCCTTGAGTTCTACGTGCAGGCAAAGACGTTTTCGCCTTCCAAAGGTGAAATGACAACCGCAGCTTTCGGAGAACTGAGCTGTAGCATCGAGCTTGAGCTGGAGGGGTCGGGCGAACTGCTCGATGAGCTGATAGCACAAACCCAAGATGATCCGACTGCGCAGCTGCAGCTGCTTGGAAAGCGCCTCACTCTTGAGTCCCGGTTTGGAAAGCTGCAGAGCGTTGAGCTGGGTCTGGCGGCGGCGGATGTAATCGATCGCGTTGACGACCCGCTTGTGCGGGCGAGCCTTCGGAATGTGGTGGCGCACACTGCTGCTCTCAGCGCACACTACGATGTGGCGTCCACCATCGCCCTGCGCATGCTCGATGATGCGCGAACGCATCGCTTGAAGTTCGCCATCCCCTATGCGCGCGCACTTCTTGGAATGTGTTACGCCGGGAAACGTGAATTCGACCGCGCCGAAGCCGAAATCGTCACCGCTATCGGCCGCGCCGAGGAGAACCGCGATGGTTACGCTGCATGGAACGCGAAGGCGATGCTAACTCGTTTGAGGATCGCGCAGGGCGAGCCGGATCGGGCTGTCGATGAGATGAGCGGAGAGCCCACCGGCGTGACACCGTCCATGGCAATGGAGGTTAGGGCCTCGCGTGGGCTCGCTGAAGCATGCTGCGGGCGCCTCGACGAGGCGCTCCGGCGTGTTGCTGGGCCGGCAGGAGTGACGCGTGCGGTGGAGCCTGTGGTCCTGACTGCCTGCATTCGGGCGGTCGTCTCTCTGTCGCGGGGTGACGAGTGCGCTCGTCGAGATGTGCAAACTGCGCTTGACGTGGCTGTGAGTAGTGGGAACCTCGACTCATTTGTGTGCGCATATCGCGGGTTTCCACAACTGGCGATCGAGTCGCTGGCCGATCGTGAAAGCCGACAGACGGCCCGTGAGCTCATGGCGCGGGTTGGAGATGAGCACATCCTCGCAATCGCTGGCCATGGCGTCGCGAGCGGAGAGCTGCGCTCGCAGCGCCTCACGTCTCGCGAGCTTGAGGTTCAGTCTCTCTTGGCGCAGGGGCTGACGAACAAGGAGATTGCCAAGCGCTTGTTCATTTCGGAATCCACAGTCAAGGTGCATGTACGGCACCTTTTCGAGAAGCTCGGCGTCCGGACCAGGACGGCCGCTGCGCTCCGGAGCCGGCCTGCCGGCTACGCGGCGCCGGCGATTTCTGCGCGCGAGTCCTCACGCGATTCCTGAATCTCGAAGCTGAAGTCGGGGTGTGTGCCGACGCGGTATGCGTCGTCTGCGCCAGCGAGGATGGCCTCGAACGCCGCGACGACTGCCGTATCGAATTGGCTCTCGACTGCTTGAGCCAGCCGCATCCTCGCTACGCGGCTCGGCATGGCGTCGCGGTACGGGCGGTCTGACGTCATCGCGTTGTAGGCATCGGCCACGGCGATGATGCGCGAGAACAGCGGGATAGCGTCGTTCACCAACCCGTCCGGGTAGCCGTTCCCGTCAACCCGCTCGTGGTGATGCCGAACAACGCGAGCGATCTCCGAGTAGCTCTCCACCTTAGACAGAATGCGCTCACCGATCGCGGAGTGCTCATGCATCTGGCGCCGTTCATCGAGCGTCAACGGCCCGGCCTTTTCGAGGAGGCCGGCCGTGAGGCCGATCTTCCCGATGTCATGAACAAGTCCGCACAAGTGCACGAGCTGTTGCTCTTCCGGAGGCAAGGCCATCCGTTCGGCGATGTCTCGGGAGTAGATCGCTACGGCGGCAGAATGGCCGGCCGTGTAGCGGTCTCGCGCGTCGAGAGTGGCAACCAACGCGGTGGCAAAGGAAAGGCTGGCCCGTTCGAGCTGCTGATTCGCGTCGGTCAGGCTCGCGGCCAAGCGCCGCTGATCTTGATAGAGCGTAAACAGGCGCTGAGCGGCAAGCGCCGGTACGAGGAACAGCGGGAGCGTCCAGACCGATACCTCGTCGTAGGTGTAGACCAGGAGAGCGACGAGTGGGGTATAGAGCGGTACTGAGGCGGCAATCACTGGCCCAAGCGCCCGCGTGACATCGAGCGCATTCCCGGATCCGCGAAGGACGACGGTCACCGAGGCAAAGAACGTGTCGAGGCACTGCGCGGCGAGCGCCCCCGCCGCCGTTGCGATCAGAATTGAGCCGAGTTGGTTCGAGAGAAGCCCGCTCGCCGCTCCGGCCAGAAGGCCCACAAGTGCTCCGGTGATTCCTTCGCTCGATGTGTAGATCGCCCATCTGAGGTACGGAGGGCGAAGGTCTCCGAGCATCGAAGCCGCACCGACGATCATCGCCGGAAGCGGGCCGAACGCAACTGCCGCGAACAGCGTAGGAAGAAGCGATATGGAGAGCTCGAGGTTCGCACTCAGGCGAACACGGCTCCGTTCGGCGATGGCTGCGAGCATGGCAAGCGCGCCAACCGCGACCGGGCTCGAAACGGTGGCGCCGAAAAGAATGAGAAGTGCGGCCAGTCCGCCGGCGGCGATCCAGAGCGCCACCGCGTACGCGTGGAGGGCGTACGGTCGCTGTGTCAAGCGGCGGGGGATTGGCTGCAAATTCTGCACCGGCGGGGGTGGAAGTAGCTGTCGAATTGCTTGCGCATACCCCGATCGGGGGATACGATCCTCGATGCCGTCAGTTCCCAATCGAGGAGTCTGTCTCATGCGCAAGTTGATGCTTCGCGTTCTTGCGTCTCACGTCGCCGTTCCGGGCGGCGCGAGGGGCTGGTAAAGCCGTCGAATCCTGCGTTTTCCACAGCTAGCCGGCATCCCTCCTTCGGGGGGTTTCCGCAAGTTGTGGAGAACGTGATCTAAAGGGGCTCTGCTGCGCGCCTGAAGCTTCGCCAGCAGGTGGCGGACGTGCGACTTGACCGTCTCCTCGGAGAGGAAGAGCCGCTGGCCGATCTCGCGGTTGATGAGACCGTCGGAGACGAGCTGGAGGACCTCGATCTAACGGGCGGTCGGCTCCTCCAGTGGGCGCGGGGCGCGTACGAGTGCTGCGCCAACGAAACGGAAATCAGCGGCGGCTTCAGCGAACCTTCAGCACTCCTTCAGTGGTCTCCGCGATCATGACGCGCATGTCGTCAGTTCCCAATCGAGGAGTCTGTCTCATGCGCAAGTTGATGCTTCGCGTTCTTGCGTCTCACGTCGCCGTTCCGGGCGGCGCGAGGGGCTGGTAAAGCCGTCGAACCCTGCGTTTTCCACAGCTAGCCGGCATCCCTCCTTCGGGGGTCCGCAAGTTGTGGATAACGCGTAAGACCGGGCTCTATGCGATGAGTCCACGCCGGAAGCCAACGGCTACGGCGTGGGCTCTGCTGCGCGCCTGCAGCTTCGCCAGCAGATGGCGGACGTGCGACTTGACCGTCTCCTCGGAGAGGAAGAGCCGCTGGCCGATCTCGCGGTTGACGAGGCCGTCGGAGACGAGCTGGAGAACCTCGATCTCGCGGGCCGTCGGCTCCTGCTCGAGCTGGCGCAGGGGCGCGGAGAACGGGATCACCTCGCCGTTGCCGTCGCCGTTGCGCCGCGCCGCAGCCGCAGCCTCGAAGCGGCGGCTGTGGTCGATGTAGCGGCTCAGGATTTCCTTGCGCTCGGCAGCGTCCACACGCCGGGTATCGACCGCCTTCCGATGCCGCTTTAGCGCGGCCTGGTACCCCGTTCCAGGGATTGGGCTGCTTGGAACTTGCTTCAGAATGAAGCGCTGTGCCGCCGGGCCACGCTGGGCGACTGAGGACGTCGTCCTCAGTCGCCCCGATAGCGCTGCTTCGAGGCTCCCTGCGTCCTCGCCTCGCACTCGCCCAGCGCGCCCCGTCGACGAGCCGTCATTCTGAAACGAGTTCTCAGGCTCCAGCGGCGGGCGGCGCGCCCGCGGGCCGCAGGTCCGGGCCCTCGACGAACTCGGGCACGATCACGCGCGGCTGGATCCGCCCGGCCCGGATCTCCTCGGCGAAGTGGCAGGCGACCTGGTGGCTGCCGATCGGCCGCAGCACCGGCCGCTCGTCGCGGCAGCGCGTCTCCTGCACGTACGGGCAGCGCGTGTGGAAGCGGCAGCCCGCCGGCGGGTTGGCCGGGCTCGGCAGGTCGCCCTGGAGCAGGATCGTCTCGCGCTTGGCCTCCACCTCGGGGTCGGGGATCGGGATCGCCGAGAGCAGCGAGATCGTGTACGGGTGCAGCGGGCTCTCGTAGAGGTCGTCGGCGGGCGAGACCTCCGCGATCGCGCCGAGGTACATGACGGCGATCCGGTCCGAGATGTGGCGGACGACGGCGAGATCGTGGGCGATGAAGAGGTAGGTGAGAGCGAACTCGCGCTGGAGGCTCTCGAGCAGGTTGACGATCTGCGCCTGGATCGAGACGTCGAGCGCCGACACCGGCTCGTCGCAGACGATGAAGTCGGGGTTGAGCGCGAGCGCGCGCGCGAGGCCGATCCGCTGGCGCTGGCCGCCGGAGAACTCGTGCGGGTAGCGGCCGCCGGCGTCCTGCGGCAGGCCGACGCGGGTGAGCAGCTCGCGGACGCGCGCGCCGATCGTCGCGCGGTCGCCGATCCCGTGCACGCGCAGCGGCTCGCCGACGATGCGCCCGACCGAGTGGCGCGGGTTGAGCGAGGCGAACGGGTCCTGGAAGACCATCTGCATCCGCCGCCGCAGCGGCCGCAGCTCGCTCTCCTTCATGTGCGTCATGTCCTCGCCGTCGAAGGCGATCCGGCCCCCCGTCGGCTCGTACAGGCGCAGGAGCGCGCGCCCGACCGTCGTCTTGCCGCAGCCCGACTCGCCGACGAGGCCCAGGGTCTCGCCGCGCTCGATCGTGAACGAGACCCCGTCCACGGCCTTCACGTCGCCGACGTGGCGGTCGAGCACGAGCCCGCTCTTGATCGGGAACCAGACCTTGAGGTCCTCGACCTCGACCAAGGCTGCCACTACGCCGTCACCGCCTTCCGTGCGGTCGCCCACTCGTTCTCGGGCACCGGGTTGAAGCAGGCGATGCGGTGGCCGGGCTCGATCTCCTCGAGGGGCGGCACCGACTCGCTGCACACCTCGAGCGCGAAGCGGCAGCGCGGGGCGAACGGGCAGGCGGCGGGCGCCGAGAGCATGTCGCGCGGGGAGCCCTCGATCGGCGTCAGCGGCAGCTTGCGGCCGGCGTCGAGACGCGGGACGCTCTGCAGCAGGCCGAGCGTGTACGGGTGGCGCGGGCGGGCGAAGACCTGCTTCGCCGTGCCGGTCTCGACGAAGAGGCCGGCGTACATGACGTGGACGCGCTCGCACATGCCGGCGACGACGCCGAGGTCGTGGGTGATCAGGATGAGCGCCGTGTCGCGCTCCGCCACGAGCTTTTTCAGCACGTCGAGGATCTGCGCCTGGATCGTGACGTCGAGCGCCGTCGTCGGCTCGTCGGCGATCAGCAGCTTCGGCTCGCAGGCGAGCGCCATCGCGATCATCGCGCGCTGGCGCATGCCGCCCGAGAACTGGTGCGGGTAGTCGCGCAGGCGCGCGCGCGCGCTCGGGGATGCCGACCTGGTCGAGCAGCTCGACGGCGCGCGTGTCGGCGGCCTTGCGCTCCATCCCGAAGTGCGTCTCGAGCGGCTCGCGGAGCTGCCGCCCGACCGTCAGCACCGGGTTCAGGCTCGTCATCGGGTCCTGGAAGATCATCGCGATCTCCCGGCCCCGGATCCGCCGCATCTCCTCGTCGGAGAGCCCGATCAGGTCGCGGCCCTGGAAGACCGCGCTGCCGGCGACCGCGCGGCCGGCGCGGGGGAGGATGCCCATCAGCGCGAGCGACGTGACGCTCTTGCCGCAGCCCGACTCGCCGACGATGCCGAGCGTCTCGCCGGGGGCGATGTCGAAGGAGATGCCGTTGACGGCATAGACCGTCCCGCCGCGTCCAGCTGGACTCAGTCCACGAGAGGCCTGCGACCTCGCGAGCTGCCGCTCGCACCGCCGAGCGGCGCGGCTCGCCGCCGCGCACGCGTGGTTGACGCATCGTCACGCCGCATCTTCGGGTCGAGCGCCTCGCGCAGGCCGTCGCCGATCAGGTTGAAGCCGAGCACGGAGATGACGATCGCGATCCCGGGGATGATCGCGAGGTGCGGCGCCGTCTGGAGGAAGCGGACGGTGTCGGTCAGCATCGTGCCCCACTCCGGCGTCGAGGGGTCCTGCGGGCCGAGGCCGAGGAAGCCGAGGCCGGCGACGTCGATGATCGCCGTCGCCATCGCCAGGGTGCCCTGCACGATCACGGGCGACATCGCGTTCGGGAGGATGTGCGAGACGAGGATCCGCCGCCGCGGCACGCCGACGGCGCGGGCGGCCAGCACGAAGTCGTTCTCCCGCTGCGCGAGCACCGAGCCGCGCAGGAGGCGGGCGAAGACCGGCACGTTCGTCACCCCGACCGCGATCATGATCTGGAAGATGCCCGGGCCGAGCATCGCCACGATCCCGATCGCGAGCAGCAGGCCCGGGATCGCGAGCATGATGTCCATCAAACGCATGATCACCGTGTCCACGACGCGCCCCAGGTAGCCCGCGAGCGCGCCGAGCACGATTCCGAACGAGAGCCCGACGATCACCGAGACGATCCCGATCAGCAGCGAGTAGCGGGCGCCGTAGAGGACGCGCGAGAGCTCGTCGCGGCCGAGGGCGTCCACGCCGAACCAGTGCGAGGCCGACGGTCCGGGGCAGCAGCCCTCACGGATCAGCGAGAGGTCCTGCGAGCGCGGGTCGGACGGCGCGATCACGGGCGCGAAGAGCGCCACGAGGACGAACCCCGCGACGAGCGCGAAGCCCACGAGCGCCGCTCGGTTGTGGCGCAGCCGCCAGAATGCCTCGCCCCAGAGGCCGCTGGGGCCCTCGAGCTCGAGCTGGCGGGCCTCGCCGGCGGCGACGCTCAACTTAACCGGATCCGTGGGTTGAGGATCGCGTACGAGATGTCAACGAGCAGATTGACGAGCACGAAGATGACCGCGACGAAGAGGATCCCGCCCTGGAGCACCGGGTAGTTGCGCGACTTGATCGCGTCCACGAGCCAGGTGCCGAGCCCGGGCCACGCGAACACGGTCTCGGTGAGGACGGCGCCCGCGAGCAGGAAGCCGACGAGCAGGCCGACGATCGTGACGATCGGCAGCATCGCGTTGCGCAGCACGTGGCGCGTGTCCACGACCCGCGGCGCGAGCCCCTTGGCGCGCGCCGTGCGCACGTAGTCCTCGTTCTGGACGTCGAGCACCGCAGCGCGGGTGATGCGCGCGATGATCGCGAGCGGGATCGAGCCGAGCGCGATCGCCGGCAGGACGAGGTGCTTGAGCACGTCCCAGAGCGCGGCGAGGTTGCCCGCGAGGATCGAGTCGAGGACGTAGAACTTCGTCGGGTGGTCGATCTCGATCAGTGGGTTGAGCCGGCCCACGGTGGGTAACAGCCCGAGCTTCACCGAGAAGACGTACTTGAGCAGGATCCCGAGGAAGAAGACCGGGATCGAGATGCCGAGCAGCGAGGTGACGAGGCTCAGGTTGTCCACCACCCCGCCGTAGCGTTTCGCCGCCACGAAGCCGAGCGGGATGCCGAGGAGCACGGCGAAGAGCATCGAGGAGAGCGCCAGCTCGATCGTCGCCGGGAAGCGCTGCCGGATCTCGAAGCTGACGGCGCGCCGGGTCGTCACCGAGTCGCCGAAGTCGAGCCGCGAGACGCGTTGCAGGTAGCGCAGGTACTGGACGTGGATCGGCTTGTCGAGCCCGTACTGGTGCTCGATCTGCTCGATCGACTGCGCGGTCGCGCGCTCGCCGAGGAGCGCCTGCGCCGGCCCTCCCGGCAGCGCCCTGATCCAGAGGAAGACGAGGATCGAGAGGCCGAGCAGGATCGGGACGAGGAGGAGCAGCCGGCGGACGACGTAACGCAGCATCTGTCGTCCGCCGGCTTGGCTCTCTCGTTCCTACTTCTGGAAGTAGACGGTTGCGAACGACTCCAGCGAGACCGGGCTGGGCTGGTAGCCCTTCACGTCCGCCCGGAAGCCGAGAGCCGGCTTGGAGTGCGCGTACGGAACGCCGGGAATCCACTCGCTGATCTTGCGGTTGGCCTCCTGGTAGAGCTCCGTGCGCTTGGCGAGGTCGGTCTCGGTCTCGGCCTGGTCGAGGAGATCCGTGACCTCCTTGTTCGGCTTCTCCGTTGTGCCCCACGCCTTCTGCGCCGACTGGAAGAACGTGCCGGTGAAGTTGTCGGGATCGCCGAAGTCGCCCGTCCAGCCGAGCAGGTAGACCTGGGCCTTGCCCTCGTCCACGCTGCCGAGGTAGTCCGGCCGCCAGGGAGCAGCCTTCGGGGTCACCTTGAAGCCGGCCGTCTCCAGGCTGGCCGCGAAGGCCTCGAAGTTGCGCTTGGGGTCGGGCATGTACGGCCGCGAGACGTCGGTCGGGTACCAGAACGTGATCTCGACCGGGAGCGTCAGGCCGGCGGCCGTGAGCAGCTCCTTCGACTTCTCGGGATCGAACGTGTACTCGGTGACGTCGTCGGCGTAGCCCACGACCTCGGGCGGCATGAACTCCTTCGCCACCACACCGCGGCCGGCGTAGAACGAGTCCACGACCGACTGCCGGTCGAGGCCGTAGGCGAGCGCCTGCCGCACCTCGAGCTGGTCCATCGGCGGGATCGACTGGTTGATCCCGACGTAGGCGACGTTGAACGCCGGCCGGTCGAGCACCTGCAGGGCCGCGTCGCCCTGGATCGCCGGCACGTCCTGCGGCTCGACGAGGTCGTAGCCCTGGATCTCACCCGTCTGCAGTGCCTGCAGGCGGGCCGCGTTGTCCGCGATCGGCTGGAAGATGACCTTGTCGAGAATCGCCTTCTCGCCCCAGTAGTCGTCGTTGCGGACGAGCGCGAGCTTGTCCCCGACGACCCACGACTCGAACGTGAACGGGCCGGTGCCCGTCGGATGCTCGGTGCCGTACGAGCCGGTCGGGTGGAAGATCGCCGTCCTCGTCCACTTCGCCCTCGTCGGCGCCGAACTCCTGCAGCGCCTTCGGGCTGGCGATCGAGAAGGACGCGAGCGAGAGCGCCCCGAGGAACGAGGACGACGGCCTTCGTCAGGTTGAGGACGACGGTCGAGTCGTCGGTGGCCTCGCAGCTCGAGTAGAGGCTGTCCGCCGGCGCGCCGCTGTCCGGGTCGGTCTCCGCGAACCCGCCGAACACGGTCTGCCAGTAGTAGCTGGCGCTCGGGTTCTGGAACGACCCCTTGAAGTTGTACCAGCGGTCGAAGTTGTAACAGACGGCCGCGGCGTTGAACGCCTCGCCGTCGTGGAACGTCACGCCCGAGCGGAGCTTGAACGTCCAGGTCGAGACCGTCGTCGCTCGCTTCCCAACTCTCCGCCAGGGCGGGCACGATCTCCGTCGAGCCGGGCTTGAGGCCGACGAGGCCCTCGAAGATCTGGTCGATCACGCGCAGCGACTCGCCATCCGAGACGAGCGCGCCGTCGAGCACGACCGGGTCGGCCGCGCCCGCAAAGACGAGCGTGCCGCCGGCCTGCGCCTCCCCGCCGGTTGTCGCCCCGCCGCCCTCGTCGTCGCCGCCGCCGCACCCTGCGGCAACGAGCGCGAGAGCGAGCGTGAGGACGGCGAGTAGCGCGAGTATCTTCCTGCTACCCCTCACTGGATCTCCTTTCGATCATCCCTTTCCCGTGTTTCACCGCAATATTCCACAGATCGGGGCGCCGGGGGCAACCCGGCACGAAAAGGGCGGGGCCGAGGGCCCGCCCTTTTCCAGGAGCTTCTGTCGGGACGTGCTAGCCGGCGGCTGCCAGCGAGGCCAGCTCGCGTAGGGCGGCGAGGCGCGACAGCGCCTGGCCCTCGAGCTGCCGGACGCGCTCGCGCGTCAGGTCGAGCTCGTGCCCGATCGCCTCGAGCGTCCAGGGCTCGCCCTCGAAGCCGAAGCGCAGCTCGAGGATCCGCCGCTCCCGCTCGGGGAGGGCGTCGAGCGCCCGGCGGACGCCCTGCCGGCGCAGCGACTCCTCGGCCTCGTCGAACGGGTCCGGGGCCTCGCGGTCGGCGAACAGGTCGCCGAGCTCGCCCTCGTCGTCCGCGCCGACCGTCTGGTTGAGCGAGACGGACGCGTGGGCGGCGCCGAGCGCCTCCTCGACGTGCTGGATCGGCAGGCCGGTCGCCTCCGCGAGCTCCTGCTTCGTCGCCTCGCGGCCGAGCTCGACCTCGAGCCGGCGGGCGGCCCGGGAGAGCTTCTGCTGGCGCTCGACAACGTGCACGGGCACGCGGATCGTCCGCGCGTGGTTTGCGACCGCGCGCTGCACCGACTGGCGGATCCACCAGGTCGCGTACGTCGAGAACTTGTAGCCGCGCCGCCAGTCGAACTTCTCGACCGCGCGGTTCAGGCCGAGCGTGCCCTCCTGGATCAGGTCGAGGAACGGCACGCCGAGGCCGCGATAGCCCTTGGCGATCGACACGACGAGGCGCAGGTTCGACTCGATCATGCGCCGCTTCGCGCGGTCGTCGCCGCGCTCGATCGCCTTCGCGAGCATGACCTCCTCGGAGGCGGTCAGCAGCTTGTGGCGGCCGACGTCGGCGAGGAAGAGCTGCAGGCTGTCGGCGGCGCCGGGGAGCGCCTCGGCCGCGATCGGCTCGGGCTCCTTCTCCTCGACGACCGCGACGGGCGGCCCGATCTCGAGCCCGATCGTCTCGAGCTCGCGGGTCAGCTGCTCGGCCTCCTCGTCGGTCAGCTCGTGCTCGAGTGCGAACGCCTCGAGCTCGGCCGGCTCGACGAAGCCGCGCTCCTCCGAGCGCTCGACGAGCGCCTTGATCTGATCCGATTCCAACAGTTCTGTGAGCTGGTTCTGCGTCAAAGAGCTACTTCAGTCCTTTCGTGGCCTTCTCGCAATTCGGGCGAAGCTACAAACTTCCGCACCATATGACCTTTTTCCTGCTGTTTGCAAGGGAACTCCCCCTTGCGGGTGTCACAAACTGCCAACGCATCTGTGCGCTTGGGTATTCCGCGGCGAGGCGTGGGGCGGTTTGCCGGGCGAGCGGAGACGAGCTCACTTAGCCCTACGCTTAGTATGACGCCCCCGGCGGGGGAAATGTTGCTCCGCTCGGTTAGGAAACGGTAAAGATCACTCGGCCGCCGTCGCGGCTTCGGCGGACTCCGCGGCTGCCTCTGCGGCGGCCTCAGGACGCACCCCGGTCGCCCACTCCTCGTCGAAGTCCACGCGCCAGCGGCCCTCCTCGGTCTGGAGGAGCTTGAGCTTCGCGTTGAAGCTCCGGCCCGAGCGGCCGCGGAAGCCGCGCACCTGCTCGACGGTGCGGCGGGTCTCCATCAGCTCGCGGACGATCGACGGCGACAGGGTCTTGCCGGCCTTCACCTTCCAGATCACGAAGCCGCAGCCCGGGTCGTCCTTCGTCCAGCACGAGTAGCCCTTGCGGTTCTCGAGCACGTCTCGGGCGCAGATCGGGCACGGGCCGAGGTTGGCCCGCTCGATCGTGATCTCCTTGAGCTTGTCGAGCTCGGCGACGGTCGCCCGCGTGAACTCCACGATGTCGTGCATGAAGGCCTCGCGGCTGTCGTTGCCGGCCTCGATCTCTGCTCAGCCGGTGCTCCCAGCCGCCGGTCAGCTCGGGGGACGTGAGCGCGTGCTCGCCGAGCAGCCCGATCACCTGGACGCCCTTCGGCGTCGCGACGAGGGCGCGGCCGTCGCGCTCGACGTAGCCGACCTGGATCAGCCGTTCGATGATCGAGGCGCGCGTCGCCGGCGTGCCGATGCCGGAGTCCTTCATCGCCTCGCGCAGCCGCTCGTCCTCGATGTCCTTGCCGGCGGTCTCCATCGCCGGCGAGCAGGGAGGCCTCCGTGTAGCGCCGCGGCGGCTGGGTCATCTTCGCGAGCGCGTCGACCTCGGCGCGTCTCGACGTCTTCCCCCTGCTCGAGCTTCGGCAGGAACTGGTCGCCGCCCTCGTCGTCCTCCGGCGCGTTCGGGTCGCGCGACTCCTCGCCGTAGACGGCCTTCCAGCCGGCCTCGACCAGCACGCGGCCGCTCGTGCGAAAGACGTGCTCTGCGACGGTCGTCTCGACGCGCGTGCGCTCGAACACGGCCTCGGGGTGGAAGACCGCGAGGAAGCGGCGGGCGACGAGGTCGTAGACCTTGAGCTCGTCGTCGCTCAGCTTCTCGAGACGTTGCTCGGAGCGCGTCGGGATGATCGCGTGGTGGTCCGTCACCTTGGCGTCGTTGACGACGCGGCCGAGCGGCAGATCGCGGAGGCTGACGACGTACTCGGCGCCGCGTGCGTACTCGCGGTTCGGCGCCGACGAGCGCGGCCGTCGGGCGGATGTCCTCGACCAGGTCGCTCGAGAGGTAGCGCGAGCTCGTGCGCGGGTAGGTGAGCAGCTTCTTGTCCTCGTACAGCTTCTGCGCGGCCCCGAGCGTGCGGCGGGCGGAGAACCCGTAGAGCGTGTTCGCGTGCCGTTGCAGGGCGGTGAGGTCGTAGAGCAGCTCGGGAAGGGCGCGCTCCTCCGTCTTCTCGAGCTTCGTGATCTCGCCGGGACGGCCGGTGCAGGCCGCCACGACCGCGTCGGCTGCGTCCTGTTTCGGCAGGCGCTTGCCGCCGAGGTAGCGGCCCGCGTAGACGCGTTCCCCGGTCGCGGCGAAGGTCGCCTCGACGAGCCAGTACGGCTCGGACGTGAAGCCCTGGATCTCGAGCTCGCGCCGGACGAGCATCGCGAGCGTCGGTGTCTGGACGCGCCCGAGCGAGACGGCGCCGTCGAAAGCGCGGCGCAGGCGGATCGTCGCCGCGCGCGTCGCGTTCATGCCGACGAGCCAGTCGGCCTCGGAGCGAGAGCGGGCCGCTTCCTCGAGCGGCTTCAGCTCCTCCCCGGGGCGCAGGTGGCCGAACGCGTTCGTGATCGCCGTCTTCGTCATCGAGTTCAGCCAGAGGCGCTGCACCGGCTTGCCGGCGCCCGTGTTCTCGTACGTGTAGGCGAAGATCAGCTCGCCCTCGCGCCCGGCGTCGCAGGCGTTGATCACGCGCTCGACGTCTGCGCGCTTCAGCAGCTTGCGGATCACGCCCAGCTGCTTCGAGGCCTTGCTGTCGCGCGGCTGGAGGCGGAAGACCTCGGGGACGATCGGCAGGTCATCCATGCGCCAGCGCTTGAACTTCGGGTCGTACTCCTCGGGGTTGACGAGCTCGACGAGGTGGCCGACGGCCCAGGTGACGACGGTGTCGTCGGACTCGAGCCAGCCCTCCTCCTTCTTGAACGCGCCCGGCAGCGCGGCCGCGATGTCGCGGCCGACGGACGGCTTCTCTGCGATGACGAGTGTCTTGCCCACGCGCGACACCATAGCGACCGCCTCAGCCGCCGCTGCGCGCCGGATGCGCGCGATACTGCGCCGGATGACGCCCGTCCCGAGGCCGAGCGCGCCCTACCACTTCGTCGCCGCCGTGAGCTGGCCGATCCTCTACGGGCTCTACCGGCTGCGGGCGACCGGGCGCGAGCACGTGCCTGCGGAGGGCAGCTACGTGCTCGCCGGGAACCACAACTCGAGCTTCGACCCGTGGCCGATCGGGCTCCCGCTCTGGCCCGGGCGCTACCTCCGCTTCATGGGCAAGTCGGAGCTCTTCTGGACGCCGATGAAGCAGTTCGCGTACTCGGTCGGCGCCTTCCCGGTGCGGCGCGGCGAGCGCGACACGGTGGCGATCCAGACCGCGGTCGACCTCTGCCGCGCCGGCCACGTCGTCGTCATGTTCCCGGAGGGCACGCGGCGCGTGAAGGGGCTGCGCAAGAAGTGGGAGGCCCGCGCCCACACGGGCGCTGCACGGGTCGCACTCGAGGCCGGCGTGCCGCTCGTGCCCGCCGGGATCGCGGGCACCGACCGGCTGGCGCGGCTGGCGAAGCTGCGCGTCCGCTACGGCCCGCCGGTGGACATCGACGACCTGCGCGGGCGCGACGTGGCGGAAGTGGCCCAGGAGGCGACCGACCGGCTGATGGCGCGGATCTTCGAGCTCGAGTCGTCGCTGCTCGAGTCGTGAGACGCCCGGTATCGACCTCCTCCGCCCGCGCGTTCCTCGGGCTCTGCCCGGCGGGAGCCGCTGCCGGCGAGGGGCGCGCGTGAGCAGGCCTCTCCTCGTCGTCGATGGGGACTCGTTCGCCCACCGCGCCTACCACGGGCTGCCGAAGACGATCCGGCGGGCGGGAGGCAGGCCCGCGGGGGCGATCGTCGGCTTCGCGACCATGCTGCTACGGCTGTGGGAGGGCGAGCGGCCGCGGGCCGTCCTCGTCGCGTGGGACTCACTCGGCGAGCCGACCTACCGCAATCGCGCCTTCCCGACCTATCAGTCGGGAAGGGAGTTCGACGCCGAGCTGCTGGAGCAGCTCGAGCTGCTGCCCGTCCTGTCCTCCGCGCTCGGCTGCGCGGTCGTGAAGGCCGCCGGGTACGAGGCCGACGACTTCCTCGCGGCCGCGGCCGCTGCGGAGGAGGCCGGGGGCGGCACCTGCGTCGTCGCGACCTCCGACCGCGATGCCTTCCAGCTCGCGAGCGCCGGCACGACGATTCTCCAGCCGGCCCGGGGCGCGAGCGAGCTCGCGCGCGTCGGCCCGGCCGAGGTCGTCGAGCGGTACGGCGTCGAGCCCGCGCAGGTGCCCGATTTCATCGCCCTCCGCGGCGACCCCTCCGACAAGCTCCCCGGCGCCCGCGGGATCGGGGCCAAGACGGCGGCCGACCTGCTGCGCCGCTACGGGACGCTCGAGGCGGTCCTCGCCGACGGGCGCCTCGCCGCCGAGGCGGATGCTCTCCGGCTCTACCGGCGGCTTGCGACGCTCGACTCCTCGGCGCCGCTGCCGCCGCTCCCCGACCGGGAGCCGTCGTGGGGCGCCGCCGCCGCGCTCGCCCGCGAGTGGGGGCTGGCCGGTCTCGCCGAGCGGCTGCAGACGATGGAGGCGCCGTCGACGTCCTGAGCCATCCGGAGCTCGCGCGGCTCCATCCGACGGGCCATCACCCCGAGCGGCCGGAGCGGCTCGAGGCGGTCCTCGGCGCGCTCGGCGGCTATGCGGAAGGCCGGGAGGCGACGCCCGAGCAGCTCGAGCGGGCGCACAACCCCGCCCACGTCCACCTCGTCCGCGGGCTCGAGGTAGAGACGTGGCTCGACGGCGACACCGTCGCGACGGCGACGACCTGGCGCGCGGCGAGCCTCG
Source organism: uncultured Actinomycetes bacterium (assembly GCA_963839425.1). Taxonomy (GTDB): domain Bacteria; phylum Actinomycetota; class Thermoleophilia; order Gaiellales; family Gaiellaceae; genus CAYGLV01. Next base: position 2,239,765 of record CAWIUX010000009.1, on the reverse strand, counting down.
CCGCCGGCACGACGCTCGCCGCGGTGGACGCCGGCGGCTTCGCGCTCGTCCGCCCGCCGGGTCACCACGCCCTGCGCAGCCGCGCGATGGGCTTCTGCATCTTCAACAACGTCGCCGTCGCCGCCCGCTACGCGCAGGCGGAGCTCGGTCTCGGGCGCATCGCGATCGTGGACTTCGATGTCCACCATGGCAACGGCACCGAGGCGATCCTCCGCAACGACCCCTCGGTGCTCTTCGTCTCGCTGCACCAGTGGCCGTTCTACCCCGGCACCGGCGGGCCGGACACGAGCGACGAGTGGACGCTCAACGTGCCGCTGCCGGAGGGCTCGGGCGACGCCGACTACGCGATCGCGTTTCGCGAGCTCGTCGAGCCCGCCGTCCGCCGGTTCGACCCCGAGCTGCTGCTCGTCTCGGCCGGCTTCGACGCTCACGCAGACGACCCGCTCGCCGGCATGGACGTCAGCGTGGACGGCTTCCGCGAGCTGGCCCGGCGGTGCGCGGCGCTGGCGCCCCGGCTCGCCGCCGTGCTCGAGGGCGGATACAACCTCGACACGCTGCCCGTGCTCGTCGAGGCGGCGCTCGAGGGCTTCTCGGAATAGACGGGCCAGAACGCGCGCGACCGGCTCATGAGCCGGCCGCAAACGCCGCAGGGGATTTGTGCCACCGCGTCCCCGTGTCCTCGGGAAATGGTGTGCGACGGGCGTCGCTGAGACCATTATCGGCTTCGCGCGCCCGCGGCTCATCGCCCGGGGGGCAGGAACCTGCATCCCCCACCATGAGGGAGGTCAGCGCCGGGCGTACGCGAGCTGCTCGAGCGCCTCGCGGCGCGACGAGACGCCGAGCTTGCGCAGCAGGCTCTTCACGTGAGAGCGCACCGTGTGCTCGGAGATGAAGAGCCGGCGCGCGATGTCGTCGGTCGAGTGGTGCTCGTCGAGCAGGAGGAGCACCTCCAGCTCGCGCGCCGACAGGGCCTCCGCGAAGTCGTCCGGAACCCCGCCGCCGAGGCGGCCGTCCCGCACCTGGTCGAGCAGGCGGCGAGCGACCGCGCCGGAGAGGGCGGCCTCGCCGCCGGCGACGCCGCGCAGGAAACTGACGATCCGGTCGGGAGGCTCGCTCTTGAGCAGGTACCCGGCGGCACCCGCGCGGATCGCCGCGAGCAGGTTGTCCTCCGTGCCCGAGGCCGTCAGCACGACGACCTCGCAGTCGGGGGCCGCTGCGCGCAGGCGCGGCAGCGCGGTCAGACCGTCCATCCCGGGCATCGAGAGGTCGAGCAGCACGAGGTCTGGCTCCGTGCTCGAGGCGAGCTCGATCGCCTCCGCCCCGTCGGCCGCCTCGCCGACGACGTCGAAGCCGTTCCGGCCGAGCAGGGACGCGAGCGCGTCCCGGGTCAGCGGGTGGTCGTCGGCGACGATGATGCGCACGGACATCGTTGACCCTCATCGGCAGGTTCGTGCCTGCCGATGAGGGGGACGTGCAGACATCGTCGCGCGACATCTACAGCTCATGGCTGCTGGGAGAGATCCTGCTCATCGCGCTGCTCGGCTCCGCGACGACGCTGTTCCTCAGCAATCCGCAGCTGCAGGACGCCTACTTCCTGCCCGATGTCCGGCTCGTGCTCGACACTGCGATCGCGCTCGCCGGCGGGATCGTCGCCATCCTCGCCGGCGTGCGGTTCGGCGTCGAAGGGCGCCGGCTCGATCTCCTGCTCTGCGCCGGCTTCACGGCCGCCGCGGGAGGAACGCTGGTCTTCGCCGTCGTTCCCGTGCTCGGCGGGTCGCCGCTGCGGCCCTCGGAGGCCTGGGCCGGCCTCACGGCCCGCGTGTTCGCAGCGGCGCTGATCGCCGCTGCGCCGTTCGTCCGCGGGCGGGCCGCCGCCCGCAGCCGGGCGCTCCTACTCGCCGTCGGCGGCCTCGTTCCGGTGCTGGCGTTCATCTGGAGCGTCTTCCTGACGATCGGCACCGAGCTGCCGCTGCTCGGGCCCGCGCCCGGCTCGAGCCAGCCCTTCGTGCTGACCGGAACGCTGTCGCTGCTCGCGCTGCTCTGGGTGGTTGCGCTCGTCGGCTTCGGGCTGCGCTTCCGCGCCCACCGCGAGGACCTCGACAGCTGGATCGCGCTCGCGGCGACGGTGGCGCTCTTCGCGGAGCTGCACTACGTCCTGACCCCGCAGATCTCCAGCGAGTACGTCCTCAACGGGGACTTCCTGCGCGTCGTCGCCTACGCCGTGCTGCTCGTCGGCGTCTGGCGCGCGATCAGCTTCGCCGAGTTCGGGCGCGCGGTCGCAGAGGAGCGGGCGCGCGTCGCGCGTGAGATCCACGACGGCCTCGCGCAGTACCTCTTCGCGATCTCGACCCACACGAGCATGCTCGAGTCCGGCGCGGAGCTCGACGAGCTGCTGCCGCGCCTGAAGGAGGCGGCGGCGGCCGCCCAGCAGGAGGCGCGCTTCGCCGTGCTCGCGCTCTCGTCCGCGAGTGGGACGGCGCCCTTCGACGCGGCGCTGCGCCGCTACGTCGAGTTCCTCACCGCCGACGGCGCGCTCGAGGTGGATGTCGAGATCAACCGCTCGGTCCAGCTCGCGCCCGACGAGCAGATCGAGGTCTTCCGCATCGTCCAGGAGGGGCTCGCGAACGTGCGCAAGCACGCGGGCGCCCACCGCGCGGAGGTCCGGATCGTGCAGCGCGGCAGCCGGCGGATGGTGCTCGTACGCGACGACGGTGAGGGCTTCGACGGCGAGGAGCTGGCGGCCGGCCAGGGCCTGAAGAACATGAGGCAGCGCAGCGCCGCGATCGATGGGGCGTTCGCGCTGCGCTCGGCGCCCGGGATGGGCACGCTGCTCGAGGTCACCCTGCGCGCGTAGTAGACCTAGCAGCTCCGCGTCGCCTCGTAGTGGAGGCTCACCTGCGCGACGAGGCCGCTCGTGCGGTCGCGCACCGTCGTCACGAAGGAGTAGTAGCCGGGCTTCCAGCGGCCGTCGCGGCAGGCCATCCTCGCCGCCCGCGCCGTGAGGTCGTAGCCGAAGTTGGGGCCGCCCTCGGCGCAGTTGTCCACGGCGCCCGACCGGGAGCGGCGGACGCGCGTCGTGGCCCCGCCCGGCTTCGGCACGCGGTCGACGAGGATCGAGACCGCGAGCGTCCGCTTGACGAGGCAGCTCTTCGTGCCGTCGAGCCAGACCCCCTTCAGCTCCGCGCCCTTCGCGGTGACGAGGACGCCCGCGACGACCTTGAGCGTTCCCAGCTCCGCCATGCCGTACGCGCTCGGGAGATCGGCGGCGACCGAGCCTGCGGCGAAGGCGAGGGCAACGACTACGGCTGCGGCGATCGAATGCATCGCTCCCGTACCCTGCGTCGAAGCCGGAGCCACGTCAACTCAATAGAGAAACCGCCGTGAGGCGGTTTCTCCGTGCTTCTTCCGCTTTTGCGTCGAGAACGAGTACCTCGACCGCGACCCCGCGCTCGTGCTGCGCACGCCGAAGAAGCCCGAAGCGCTCCCGGACGTGCTCGACCGGCGCGAGCTCACCCGCCTGCTCGCCGCGGTCGAGCGCGACGATCTCTTCCCGGCAAGCGCGAGCGCGACCGGCTCATGCTCGCCCTCTTCGCCTACGCCGGCCTGCGCCGTAGCGAGCTGCTCGGGCTCGACTGGGGAGACGTCGACCTGGCGCGGCGGCTGCTCCGCATCCGCCGCGCCAAGGGCGGCCGACAGCGCGCGGTCCCGATCCATCCGGCGCTCGTCCCGCTCATCCTCGACTACCTGCGCTTCCGCGCCCGCGACCCGGAGTCGGCGCTGTTCGTCGGCGTCCAGGGGCAGCGGCTCTCGACGACGATCATGGGCATGACCTTCCGCCGCTACGCGCACGCCGCGGGCGTCACCGAACGCAAGCGCATCACCCCGCACACGCTCCGGCACGTCTTCGCCTCCGAACTCCTGCGCGCCGGCGCCAACCTCCGCCAGATCCAGGAGCTACTCGGCCACAAGCACCTCGACTCCACCCAGCGCTACACCCGCGTCACCGCGCACGAGCTGCACGGGGCGGTGAAGCGGCTCCGGTTTCCTGAGCGCGCCTCACCAACGTGAGTCCTACTTCTTGGCGCCTTGCTTCTTCCGGGAGCGAGAAAGCGCAACGCCGACGTAGTTCGGAGTCGTTCCGGCCAGTTCGGCGATGCGCGACGGACCGATGCCGACGCTAGACAAGTCACTGATGAAGTCCTGGAGAGGTTCTTCATTCGCCTGACGCCGCAGAACCAGCGCGATCAGCCGCGCAATCTCATCCAAGCGGACAGCGATGTCATCATCCTTTGCCATGTAAACTTCCCTTTCTGGTCGAGTCGGTCTACGTATCGTTTGAATCAGGATAACGGACACTAGCGGCTGAGAAGCACTCAACAACCCATTGTGAGCTATTATCCACATCATACAGTCCCGTTCTGTTGATAACTGCGAAGATCTGTGGGTAAGCGAACATACGTTGGTGGAACCGTGGTGGTTCGAGCCATAGCACTTTAGAGCACATCATGGCATTATGATCTGCTCCGTTCGAGACCTGCGCTCGCTTCCGTCATCTTGCTCTGATAAGCTTCCGCTACTTCGTAGTCGACTGGAAGGAGCCACCACGTGGCGAGCACGCAGGCAAGCGAACCACCCACGACGACTGGGCTTAGCGCTGAGAAGGCGCTGACAGGGATTCTCGCGGTGCTCGTCGCCGAGCGTGATGACCGTCTATCGGGACGCGAAGGACGCGGAACGGATGTCCTTCTTGCCGGTGCCGGATTCTCGTATGGCGAGATCTCGCAGCTGACGGGTCGACCGTACGAGGCAGTGAAGAGCGCAGTCCGACGAGGTCGGGACGCAGGGAAAAAGGCGTTGTAGTGGCACGCGCCGGCGACATGACCACCGAAGAGGAGACGGTGCGACTGCTAGCCCTCCTTGTTCGGCTTCAGCTCGAGAATCAGACGGAAGCGATTCTTGAGTTGGGAAGGGCTGGCTTTTCTGCTTCGAGAATTGCGGCGCTGCTTGGGACTACGCCTGACACAGCGAAGGTGACGCTCGCGCGAGCGCGGAAGCGCCGCGCGTGACGAAGAGAGGATGACGATGGACGTCGAAGTGGTTGACAGCTTGAACAAGCTGGCGTCGATCCTGAAGCTCGTTCATCGCGACGCACTGGCGCGGACGCGCAGCGAGCTTCGTGCAGAACCTGCCAAGGCAGCGATCCTCGACGCCATCGGCGCGGAATGGCTCGGGACGAAGGCTCTGCAAACGAAGGTCGCTAAGGCGACAGCACTGAAGGAACGGGCAATCCAGCAGCACATCGCAGATCTCGTTTCGCTCGGAGCCGTAGAGAGGCGCGGCGACGCTTGTAATACGGAGTACCGCAACTCCGGGATTCTTTGATGACAGAGAGTAAACTGTTGGGAGCGTTGCTTGCCCAATCGAGGCGGCAGACAGAGCTCCTGGCACTCATCGCATTGCCCATCGCCCAGGAACTCGCTGCATCGCTTCTGTCCGGCGAGAAGGAACGCGCTGTCTACCAACTGAGCGACGGGACACGCAGTGTGAGGGCAATCGAGACGGTTACCGGTGTTCCCAAGAGCACCGTGGCCAGATGGTGGAAACAGTGGCGACTCCTTGGCCTCGTCGTTGATGAGGCACGAGGATCCCGCGCGGTGTTCTCAGCCGACCAAGTCGCCCCAGCGTCTGCCAGTGGCAACGGAACAACTACTCGCCGGAAAGGTGTCTGATGGCGATCTCCGATAGGGATTTTCAGGAGCTGTTCCATCAAGTGCGCCTCATCAACTCGCGGGTCTTAGGCATCGAGGCAACCATTGAGGTGCTCCTGCGCGCGGACGGCAACAAGATCCGAGAGCCGTTCATCGAAGAGGTGACGAAGGACCCGCAACTCGGCCTTGTCTACCTGGAAGTCGACGGGCTGAAGGGCCAGAGGGAGATCGTCGCTTCGTTGAAGGCTGCAGGTACTCCGACAAGCGAGGCAACCGTGTCTCGCAAGCTCGATCGGTTGCGCGAGCACCACCTCATCGTTCTCAAGGATCAGACCAAGTCCGGCAAGATCTACGAGAAACACCCTGTGGTCGAACGCAACCTGCGGCTGAGCCGGCACGTTGTTCGCGCCCTTGCGAAGGTCAAGTGACGGCGATCACGCCGGTCGGGTTGCTTCGCCGCGTCCACGATGTATTCGATCAGCTCGGAGCTCGAGACCCGCAGGGGGCCGCGGCAGACGCTGTCGTGCATGCTTTGCAAGACGCAGGCACGATTCAGGCTGGCATTGCTGTCAACGCGCTCCCGGCAGCGTTTCTCGTCGCGAACGAGATCGATCGTGGCGAGCTAACTCACGCGTTTGACGTCGTGTTCAACGGTGCTCGCTTCGCCATCCAGTTTCCCCTGCTTGTGGGGCCAGACGCAATCGACAGCTTTGAGCTCGTGCGCAGCGTCGGGCCGGAAGCAGTGGCAGGGATTGCCTATCCGCTGCCTTTCCTTGAAGATGATATCAAGAAGGCGATCCTTCAGATCCTGGGCGAGCCGTTCGAGCAACAACACTCCGGCAGCGAACTCAGCGACATCTTTACGCCCCGACTTCGAGTCAACGGGCAGTTGGTGGTCGGCGCCTTCTTGCTCAAGGGGCGAGGGCTGGCGGGGGTGCTACGCGCGAAGAACGCCGGAGACGCTGGCAACCAGATTACTAAGCTGGCTCGAACTGGGGCCACAGTATTCGTGGTCCAGCACGTTCACGAGATCGACCTGGATGTCCGTGCGCAGCTGACGCATGCGATCGCTTACCTCCGATCGCATGGTTATCCGGAAGCAGTCGGCTCAGTATGGGACGGCGCCGAAACGGCCCGTGTGTTGTTGGCGTACGGCCTCCTTGACCTGCGACAGGCCCAGCCGACGATTCTTCTTCCGTAGCCGCCGACTAAGCGGCGAAGCACTGGTGTCGCATCCATACTTGGCTTCATGAAGAGGCTGCCCCACGTGACGTGAATGTCTCGGCGGTCACACTGATTCGGCTCCTGGCGGATCGCATTGGCGTCTAGGCCATCGGCCAGCGCCGTGAACTCGAAGATGGGGTACCCGGAGCGCGCCGAGTGGCCGGCGAAAAAGATGACCCCGGGCGCGCCGGTCCGACCCACTTGGGCGACAACTTGAGGCTCTGGAAATGCCCGCTGGCGCTCAAGAGATATCGGGAACGTCATCGAATTCACACTCATACCAGGATGGAGGCCGACGCCTGCTCACAGCACCGAGCCGCTGCCGTGCTCCGCAACCGAACGATGTCCGGATCATCAGGCGCGAGAAACCGCGCCACCAGGGTCTCCCGCTTGCCCATCGCCACATGGGCGCTCGAGGTTACGGTTTGGCCCCGCAGATCTTGACCGCCGCAGAGAGGTTCCGTAACGCGAGGATCGTCGAGCGGATCTCTTGCAGGTAATTGTGCGGCAAGAACTCCTGCGCGAGGCGAGAGTCGACCTCCCCGGGGCGCATGCCCGCCGTCTCGACCTCGACGCCATACGGCAGCGCGAGCATCCGGAGCGCGTCAGCGTGCTGGTAGGGCACGTAGATGTCCGAGGTCACGAGCAGCAGTCTCTGCCCCCGCTCGAGGTGTGCGACCTCAGACGCGAACCAGACGTAGGTATCGGCGGTGTTGGCGCGGCGCCCCGGCTCGCGCGACGGCGCGGCGACGACCCGCACACACAGTCCCTCGCGCGCCGCGTACTCGCGCACGCGCCACGACGCGCCGACGATCTCCGATTCCTCGCCGCGCTCGTCCGTTGGCTCGCCAAGGCCGAAGGCGTGGCGGACGCCGTCGTCCATTACGTCGAATTCGTTCAGCGGCGTGTCGCCGAGGATTGAGCGGACAAGCTCGATCTCATCGCCCTTGAGCTCGCGGTACCCACCGAGCGCGGACACCGCGTCCGCTTGTGCGTCGCCGTCGCTCAGCAACCGCGCCGCGAAGAGCGGCCGCGCGAGGCAAGCGCGTGCGAGCCCGCCGAGGACGAGCAGGTGGTCGAAACGACGGTGACGCAACCGCGTCCGCCCGGAGAGCCCAAGGGCGTGCGCCGCATCCAGCACGAGTCGCCGTCGCGCCGGCCCGAAGTCCGGCGAGTCGACGAGGTTGCGCTCCTTGCCGCCGCGGTAGTCCCAGCACGTTGAGAACTGTGCGAGCCGATCAAGCAGAGCGGGGAGTTCCTCCTCCTTCGGCAGGTCGCCGCCGAACTCGGCGACGATCGCCGCGAGATCGGGGGAGCGGGCCCAGCGCTCGATGGCGTCGTCTATCCCGTGAGCGCTCTCAGGCAGTACGGGAACGGCTGCGGTGGTTTTGCTCACGAGCCTTGGACGATAGACGTCTCATTCGACGAGGAGGCCAGCTTGGCGCAACTCGTCCTCCGATTCGCTGATAACGGGAGTGACCGGTCTATCCTCGGCGGGGATCGCCGCTGACGCACGTCGCGCGAGCGCGACCTTAACAAGGAACCCGAGACACTTCGCGCTCTCGTCGCGATCGAGGCCGCCGTCCTCGATCTCTCGGGTTTCAAGCGCCAAGCGCACCTGCTCCGTCGCGTCGCGGAGTAGCGCTGTCCGTTTGACCGGATCATCCGCAGCGACCAGTAGTGCACGGTAGTAGCCGACGTACCCAAGACCGATGTCGCACGCAGCGATGTGTGGATGCACGGTTCGTCTGTAGATCTGCTGCCGCCACTCCTTCACAAACGAATACACCTCGTCAGCGACGGCGAGGTGTTCGGCCGCGCGGTCGGTGTCTGACTTCGCGAGCTGGATACGGACGCCCGCGCGATTGAAGCGGCTGCGCGCGAGTTCCGCCTCGCTGTGCGTCGTCGACTCCTGCCTCAGTTCGTCAGCCTTCTCGATGATTTCGAGCGCCTTCTCAAGCAATGCGAACCGTTCTGCTCCCTGCTCCCCGCGCGCGAGCTTCTGTAGCAGCAGCCCCTGCATCGCGAGACAGCGAGCGCCCTCGTCAGGCCGGCCGAACGCGGTCTTTTTCGCCTCGGCCTGTTTCGCCCACTCGAGCGCCTCGGCTACCAGGTCGAGCTGGCTCGCGTGATGTTGGTTGACTGTCCGCGCACGGCCGTGTAAGCAATCCGCGACGAGATCGTCCCGATCCTCCAGATGGCGCTGCGCACGCTCGAAGAGAAGGCCTGAACGTCGCGTCTGCCCCTTCAGCTCCAGCAAGGTTGCCACTCCGTGGAGAGCCATGCCGAGACGCAGTGACGGTTCGTCTGTGGCTTGCTCGAGCCGCGTGAGGTCCTCTTCGAGGCGTCCGACCGTCTCGACATCTCCGTATTCGTCAAGCACGCTCCTGAGCAACTCGTCCGAAGGGATCGTCAGAACAATCTCGTTGGCCAGTACAGGCTCGGTCGCCTCCACAGACGCGCGAATAACGGTCCCGAACAGTCGATGCATCCGAATCTCAGATCCGTCATCAGACCGCCCCAGAAGTCCGCTCTGGACGAGAAGCTCGATAGCTCGCTCGTGCGACTCGACTACATTGGCGTAGGCCGCAATCGGCTGTCGATCCGGCGGGAGGTACGCGGCGTACGCCGCGAGGCGCAGAGCGCGGTCATCGAAGTCGCGGAGACTCGTGACGCCGTTCCAGAACGCGGCCGGCCCTTGCAGCTCAGGGCCGAGCGTCTCGATAGACACGCCGCTGGTAATAACGTGCTCTCCGGCCGGAACCTGCGCCTCGAGACACCTAAATGCCTCAAGCAACAGCGGACGCCCGTCGATCAGCGGCAACAGGTCGCCGCTCGTCGCCTCGGCAAGGTCGACGTCGTCCAGCTTGGGTAACTCGACCCACGTGCAGTGGGGCATGGTCCGCCACTCGGGGTTCGTTGACGTGATTAGCACTAATTGATCTTGGCTCGTGTCGGCTCGCGGGATCCAGTGATCAAGCTTCGTTGGGTCACCGTCTGCGTTATCGACTACGACCACCCAGCGGCCGTGGGTGCTCCGTAGCCGCTGCAGCGCACCTTCCGCGTAGTCGCCGTAGTCGAGTGCACCCCGGCTTCCCACGTCCTCGTTCAGTTCCTGGAGTTCGGCAGCTCCCAAGCTGTTGATCAGCGTCTGCGGGTCCGACGCCGACAAGAACCAGCCCGCCCCGTATGGTGCCGTCCGAGCCAGCCGGCGAGCGATCGTGCTCTTGCCGCGCCCCGAGTCACCGAGCAGCACGACCGCCCCGCTTGCGCGCTCCAACCGCTCAATGATCGGCCGGTGGCTCGGGTACGAGACGAAATCGCCGGCGTCACCGCGGACGAAGCGACTTATCGTCGCACCTGCGTCCGTCGGGGGCTGCTGCGGCGGATATCCATTTCGCCACAGCCAAGCAACGTCGACGAGCCACACCTCGGTAGGCCCGGCCGTGTCAAGGACGCTTTGCCCGCTCTTCTCCGCTACGAAGAAGGGCTGGGGCTTGACGTCGGCGCGGACCGCCGCCTCGACGCAGTCGACCGCGACGACAGTGCCGCGTTTGACTGCACGCAGGACTGCCGTGGCAGGGATGCGGCAGACACCCCCGACAATGACTTTCCCGTCAACTTCGTAGGGCTCCGTGAGTTCGTCGCCGTGCAGACGCCCCGGGGTGAGGAGCACGAACGCATGGGGGCCAACGATCGCGACGAGTGCGCCGACGGTAGCGTCGAGGCACATCGCCGCGTACATGAGCGCGATGTCAAGGCAAGTGCCCCAACCACCCTTGAGTACCCAGCTCGCATGCCGGATTTGCTGCCCTGAAGGCGGCACACCGGGGTCGATCCCGTACGCGACCCGCTGCTGCGCGAGCACCTCGTACAGCGATGAGGCCATGGCCAGATCGGATTCGATTGCGTCCAGACCGGTCGGTCGCCTCGGGGTCGACGACTCCACCCGCAAGCTCATCAGGCTGGCGGGAACGACGTACGTCGCGAGAGACGCGTAATTGTCGTCGTTGCGCTCCCACGGCCGCCACCGCACCTGCGGCGACTGCCCGCTACCAGATTCCTGGCCCGTCGCATTGCCGGCCACGACGACCCCCTCCTCAGTCATCGCCTTCGGCGTCTTCTGCGAGGCGCTCCGACAGCGTCGGCCGCACGAACCAGTTCGCCGGGTCCGCTGCGTCGGAATCGGTCACGGGCACGACATCTGGCTCGCCGAACAGCCACTGCTGGACGCGATAGCACGTATACAGCGGCTTGACGCCATCGCGCGCTACAACCTTAATCACGTTGCCGCGTTTGACACTCGCGCGGAGCCCAAAACGCGGGTCGGCGAGCAGCACCGGCGAGAGGAGGTCGTTTGCCGTGCCGGTGAATGCAACCTTCGCTTCGTTGCCGGTCGATACGAGAACCGTGGCGCAGTCAGCGTTGTAGACGCTCGTGATCACGTTCCATCTGCGTTTCCAATCTCGCCTCTGTTTGGCGAGCTCGAGGATCGCTCCGAAAACCTCGGCGCGGTCAGCAACGGCATGCTGCCGAACGCCGGACGCCTGGAAGACGTACGCGCCGGCTCCGTGCAGCGTGATCTCGACCTCGACCTCACCGACGCCTCCCGCGCCGACAGCGGCACTCGGCGCGAATTCCGTGACCGCGTCCGCCGAATACTCGATGTCTTGCGGAGTCGCCGCCACCTCCACCTTGTACGGGATGCCAAGCTCCGCGAGAGACGTCATCCTGTGGAAAACACCGTGGCGGAAGACGCCGACATCGCCGACATCAACAATGTCGCCTGGAAGCCATGTCGCCTCGGCGGACGCCATGTTCGTGCGCATGCTGCGGATATAGCGCTCCGCGGCACCCATGGGTCGACGCGCCACCTCTCTCCTCATCCAACTACTAGCGATCCAGCGACTAGCGGCGACCATATATGACAGAGGTACGCAAAGGGTAACCGCGGGTAACAGCGTGCGCGATTCGCACGTCCTGACTTCAGCCTCCGTCGGGTGCCGCCCGTGCCACGCCGAGTCGCGCGCAGCAGGCGGGATGGGCCGAAGAGTCTCTGCGAGTTACCACGAGGTCGCCATGCACAACAGATGCTTTGAGGAGCTGTATCGAGCGGTAGCGCAACGGCCATTAACGGCAGGCGGCCCATACAACCTAATGTCGACGCGCGAGCTCGGCAAAGTGGTCGCCGCGCTCCTCGAAGTTGCGGTAGCGTGTTGTAGCTCGGCGCCGCGGGCGACAGCAGCACGACCGCCCCCGCGACGCGCGGCGTCCGCCGCAGCGGCGACGGCCGTGGGCAGGTCGTCGACCACGAGCGACCGCACGGCGGGCATCCCGGCGGCGCGGGCGGCCTGCAACCAGGCGGCAGCCCGGTGGTCGGCAGACCAAGAACGCGCAGCGTTGCGCTGCGGCCAGCGTCGCGGCCAAGCTCCGAGTAGTCCTGCCCGCGGTCCTGCCCGCCGCCGATCAGCACGATCGGCGCGGCCAGGGAAGCTCGCGAGCGCAGCGAGCGCCGACTCCGGGCGTCGTCGAGATGCTGTCGTCGACCCAGGTGACGCCGTCGCGCTCGTGCGACCGATCTGCAGGCGGTGCGGCAAGCGCCGCGAGAAGTCGCGCAGCGCACCGGGCAGCGGCGGATAGCGCGATCCCGAGCGCCTCGAGCGCCGGTCAGCGCGCGCGCACAGGTTGAGCGCGTTGTGCGCGCCGGGCAGCGGCAGCGTCGCTGCGCGCGAGGACGCGGGCGTCGCCGCCGCGCGATCCCGTCGGCGCCGTCGACGTCCCAGCCGTCGCGCGGCGCCGAACGTCCACGCGCCGCGGCGCGCGCGCGGCGCGGCCGTCAGCTCCGGCTGCGCGTCGCGTTCAGCACGCGACCCCGCACACCCGGGCAGCGTCGAGCATGCCGCAGCTTGTCCGCGCGGTAGGCGCTCCTCGCGAGCCGTGCCAGTCGAGCGTGCTCGCGGAAGAGGTTCGCGACCACGCGACCTCGGGCCCGCGCTCGCAGGTCGGCGATCTGGTAGCTCGAGAGCTCGACGACGACGAGCTCGTCCGGTCGGCGTCGAGCAGGTCGAGCGCCGGCCGCGCCGATGTTGCCCGCCAGCTCGACGGGCACGCCCGGCCGCTCGGGCGAGGTGGCGGCGAGCGCCGCGGTCGTGCTCTTGCCCTTCGTGCCGGTGACGCCGATCACGCGCCGGCCCGCGCGCTCGGCGAGCCAGAGCGCCGGTCGCGCGTCGTGACGGGGAGCCCGGCTGCGCGCAGCGCCGTGCAGCTCGGGGCGGTGGATCGAGACGCCGGGCGAGCGCACGACGACGTCGCAGCCGGCCAGCGCGGCGACCGCGCCGGCGGCCGTCGACGACGCGTCGCGTCGGCGCGCCGAGCGCCGCGCGACATCCGCTCGCGGTCGCTCGAGTCGAACGCGACGACCGCGATCCGCGCCGCGGGCAGGCCGCCGGCCAGCTGCGCGCGCGAACGAGCGCGATCTCGCGGCCGGCGCCCCACACGCCGATCGCGCGCGCCGTCAAGCTCCGAGAAGCGCACGGACGTCGTCCATCAGCTGCGGTCGGCACGCCGTGCTCGCCGCTCAGCGCGAGCACCGCGGCCGGGATCGCCCTCGTGCCGCCGGTGGCTGCGGCAGCACCTCGGCGGCGAGCCGCCGCACGACGGCTGGTCGCGCCAGCGCGGATCGGCGGCGAGCAGGCGGATCGCGGCGAGGCTCTCCTGCTCCTCGCCCACGCACTCGAACGGCTTGTGCCCCCCCGTCGCGGTCAGCAGCGCGAACCCCTCGAACTGGCGACTCGTCGTCGAGCAGGTCGCGGCCGAAGACCTCGCGCGAGGTGCGTCGGGCTCGCTGAACGGCGCCAGCACGAGGAAGACGAAGCGGCACTTCGGGCAGTCGCCGCACCACGACGCGCGCGCGCAGCGCGGGATCGAGGCGGAAGATCGCGTTGCAGCTCGTGAACGCGCCGTGGTAGCGCTCCAGCCGCGCGAACGCGCGCGCGATCGCCAGCTCGGAGGCGGGACGCAGCACCGAGAAGACGCTCGACAGCGCGCGCCGGCCTCCGCGACCGCGGCCGCGCAGCAGCCGCTCGGCGCGAGCGCTCTTGCTGAACTGGTGGTTGACCTCGACGCCGTCCCAGCGACGTTGCCCGCGCGAGGCCGAGCGCTCGTTCGCCATCGCGACCGCGTCGAAGCCGTGCAGCGCGGCGGTCAGCAGCGCGACGCACGAGACGATCGCCGTGATCGGGACGTGGCCGTTCAGCGCGCCGGCTCGGTTGAGCTCGTGACGAGGGCGGGTCGCAGCCGGCGCGTCGCGACCAGGCGCGGCAGCCCGGCCGCCGCGGCCGTCCGCTGCGATCGGCGGCGCGTCGCCGAACAGAGAACAGGCCGAGCTCGAGCCCTGCGCGCCGCACGATCTCCAGCGCGACGATCGAGTCCTTGCCGCCGCCGATCGGCACAAGCGACGCGCCGTGGCGGCCGTCGGCGGCGGGCCTGCCGGCGCGGCACCGGCCTGTGCGCGGAAGCACTGGACGCGGCAGGCGCGGCAGGCGGTTGTGCACGGCGAACTCGCCCAGCCCCTCCGAGTAGAGCGCCTCGAGCAGCGCGGCCGCCGCCGGCGGCGGCGCGCCCGGTCTCGCAGCGAGACCGTCCGGCGGCAGCGCCGTCTTGAAGTAGCTGACTCCCGCCGACCCAGTGCAGAAGGTCAAGGAGCGGCGCGACTGTGGCAGCATCGATCTCGCCGTCGGGTAGCGGGATCTCGAACTCCTCCACGAACTCGTAGGCGTCGTCGAGCGCGTACCCGAGACGCACCGTCCCGCCGCTCAGGGAGCGCTCGGTGAACCGGAAGCGGCGAAAGGAGGCTGGGTCGAAAGCTGTCACCGGAACATGATTACTGTCGGAGCGAGCGCCTCCGTCCGTTGACATCCGAGTACCGTGCGTCGTTGAGCGCTTACGACGCCCTTCCGCCGGCCTCACATCCGGCGCCCCCGCGCGTCCCGCTACCGCCGTGACCCGGTCTCGCCGGGAAACAGCCTTTGCAGCCTCTCCAGCGCGACACGCACAATCACGAGCGCCTCGTCACTTGTCCCTGCCGCCTCAGCGGCTTCCCCGCGAAGGCACTCAAGCAGCTCGTCAACCTCTAGCTGCTCGCCGTTCATCCAGCGCACCAGGGTCCGCGGCGGAACCGCATTCTCGGCGATCCCGTAGACATAGGACTCGAACTCCGCGAGAGACAGTACGGGCTGGTCGCGGATGTACAGATACTCGTGTGCTGCCGGACGCCCCATCTCACGAATAGTACGGAGAGTGCCGGGCGATGGTATTGCCTCAACGGTCAGGGAAGGTTAGGCCAGGCGAGAGAAGGCTTTGGCACGCTCTCACGCGTCCTCGCGGGCCCCAAGCGGGGAGATGACACCGGCCAAGGTGGCTGGCGGCGCTTACGCTCGACGCTATAGCGTGGAACGCATGCCCAACTCCGACGTAACGATCGTGAAGGCTGGCGCCGAGCGAATCGATGATCTGGAGCCGCTCTTTGGCGCCTTGAACGAACACCAAGTCGGTGTCGCACCGACGCTTGCTGACTTGCCGCCGCGCCCTGCCGCCGACGCCTGGCACCGACGACGCACAAAGTACGAGCAGTGGCTGTCGAAGCCCGGAGCCTTTCTGCTCATGGCCGAGCTACACGGACGCTCTGTCGGATACGCGGTCGTGTCGCTCGGCGAGGGCTACGACGGCTGGTCGTCCCCCGAGTGCGTCGGAGATCTACATGACTTCGCGGTACATCCGGACGTACGCAGTCGCGGGGTCGGGACGTTGCTGATGGACGCCGTGGAGCGCGAACTCCTCGCCGCTGAAGTCGAGTACTGCCGCCTACGCGTAATCGCGCGGAACGTGGACGCCGTCCGCTTCTACGAGCGGCGGGGGATGAGCGTCGTGTCACACATCATGCTCGGGCGTCTCGACGGTCGCTAGCCCCTGTGCCCACCGAGGCCTGGCCGCGGAGTGTTTCTTCCTCGCGGCTCATGTGCCGTCGTAGCGACGCAGAGCCTGACCGCTCCGAGCCCCAGTGACCGCGCCGTCGGCAACCGCTCGCACGCCGTTCACGAATACGTGCTCAACGCCACCTGCGGGATGTGGAACCGCCCACACATCGTCGATGTACGCCATCGCGCTAGGCCGGAGAACAACTAGGTCAGCGTATGCGCCTGCGCGAATGACGCCGCGGCCTTCGAGCTTGAACCGGCGCGCTGCGCGGGTTGCGAGGTGCTGCGCAGCGTCCGCCCAACTCATGCGCCGCTGTGGAGGACGGCGATGTCCACGAACTTCGCGAAGGCCGAGTATGCCCGAACATGCGGATGCGACCCATGAACGCGGCATCACTGCCGACCATGTGACGACCGTCGCGTGCGACATCCGCAATGTCGGCTTCGGAGAATGCTCCGGCCCGGGGATCGATAATCGCGACGCCGAAGCCAGCCCGAACGAGTAGCTCGGCAATGAGGTCGACGAGGTGCAGACCCACGGCCTCGGCAGCTTTGGCGAGCGTCATCCCTCAAGATGCCGGAGCGATTTCGCCAGAACACATCACTACGCCGGGCGACGAGGGTCGCGTTTCCTCTCGCCCTCAGCCCCATCGCTCTGTGCCTCGACCTCAGCGGAATCCTCAACAACCATGACCAGGTCACCCCATCGCCCTCCAGGCCTTCCTGCGCCTAGGCTCCGACCAGGTTGATATCGTTTGGATGCGGCGTGACGCGTAGCTGGCACAGCCTCCGGGCGATGGCCGGGCGCCCGCGCCGAGCAGTTCCAGTGAAACTGCCTTCGACACGCGGTTACCGCTGGTAGGACGAGTACCCCGGGAAAAGGCCGAATAGAAAAAGCCCCGTTTCCAGGGCTTTTTCCGTAGCAGGCCTGTAAGCCGGATTCTGTCTTGGGTGACCATCTATCTCTGCGGCGTACCCGGTCCCTCGGCGGGCAGCGTCGGCGGGACCTGTTTGCCTTGCACCGGACGGGGTTTGGCGAGCCGCCGTGTCGCCACGACGCTGGTGGGCTCTTACCCCACCGTTTCACCCTTACCGCCGGGGCCTCCGGAGACGCTCCGGCGGCGGTCTGCTTTCTGTTCCACTTTCCGTCGGCTTTCGCCGCCTGGGTCAACCCCAGCGTCCTGCCCTGCGGTGTCCGGACTTTCCTCGAGCCCGAAGGCCCGCGGTCACCCGGCCTGCACTCCGAAGTGTAGCCCCTACCCTGCGCTCGTCACGTGGGCGGCCTCGGCCGAGGCCTGCTCGGTCCGCAACTCGCAGCCGCACTCCAGGCAGGCGATCGCGTCGGCGCGGTGGAGCAGGAACTCGCCGCAGACGAGGCATTCGAGGCTCGCGCCGCGGACGATCGCGGCCAGCTCCTGGTCGAGCGTGCGGCTGAGGGCGACGAGCGTCACCGGAGGCTCCGGAACACCCCGATCACCTTGCCGAGGATCTGGACGTGATCGGCGTAGATCGGCTCCAGCGCGTCGTTCTCGGGCTGGAGGCGGACGCGGCCCGACTCGCGATAGAAGGTCTTGACGGTCGCCTCGTCGGCGGCCTCGTCGTCTCCGGCTAGCGCGACGACGATATCTCCGTTCACGGCGTCGCTCTGCTTGCGGACGACGAGCGTGTCGCCGTCGAGGATCCCGGCCTGCACCATCGAGTCGCCCGTGACGCGGAGCAGGAAGTCGGCGCTGCCGAAGAGCGGCTCGGGCACGGGCACGTGCTCCTCGACGTCCTGCTCGGCGAGCAGCGGCCCTCCGGCGGCGATCCGGCCGAGGAGCGGCAGGCGCTGCACGTCGCGCGCTGGTGCTCCCGCCCGCTGCTGCTCGCGGCGGTGGCCGATGAGATCGAGCGCCCGCGGCTTCGTCGGGTCGCGCTTGATCAGCCCGGCGCGTTCGAGGTTGGCGAGGTGGGCGTGGACGGTGGACGGCGAGGCGAGCCCGACCGCCTCGCCGATCTCGCGCACCGTCGGCGGGTAGCCGTGGCGGCCGACGTAGTCGACGAGGAACTGCCAGATCTCCTGCTGTCGTGCCGTGAGCATGCCGCCTCCAGGGTCGCGGACGTGTGTTCCGACGAACATATGTTCGCAGCTCAGAGTAGAGCTCCTTCCGGACGGCGTCAAGGAGGATTGATCGGAAGATCGCCGACCAATCCTCTACAGATGGAACTGGCGTCGGCTGACGCTCGCGCCGGCTCGGGCGCTATGGCACCCGACGAGGCAGCGCAGCCGCCGGTGTGCCTTTCCCTTTAGAGGATTGATCGGTCGCCGATCAATCCTCTGGGCGGCCGCTGCTATCCTGCGCCCGCCATGATCCAGGCCTCCGCAGTCGTTCAGGTGCTCCTTTCCGTCGCGCTCATCGGGCTCGTGCTCATGCACTCGGGCCGCGACGCAGGGATGGGCGGGATGGGCTTCACGCCCGCCTCGCAGGGCGGCACGCACATCGTCGAGCGCAACCTCACGCGCCTGACGATCGCGGTCGCGATCCTGTTCTTCCTGAACACGGTCGTTCTGTTCCGGCTGCTCTCCTAGGGGCCTGTCCGGAAAATGAACCAGGGCGCCTGACAGGCGCCAGGCGGCACGATGCCGCGTCCTCGGTCGCGCCGATATGCCCGCATATCGGCACTCCCTGCGTCCTTGCCTCGTACCACCTGTCGCGTGTCATCCACCGTGGCCACTTTCCGGACAGGCCCCTAGTTCCGCCGGTCCGCGCGCTCCGGCTACAATGGCCGCCGCCCCGCGCTGGTGGCGGAATTGGTAGACGCGCAAGGTTGAGGGCCTTGTGGCCTTAGGGCCGTGGAGGTTCAAGTCCTCTCCAGCGCATGCGGGCCGGGGGAGCCGCTCGCGGCTCCCCCGGCTATTTCCTACGCTTCCGGCGTGGATGTCGATGAGGCGCGTGCCAGGATCCAGAAGCTGCTCGTCACCGGCGACAACCGGCTGAAGCAGGGCGTCGCCCCGGCGAAGGCGCGGGAGAGCTACCTGCAGGCGCTCGCGGTCGCGCGCGAGGCGGGCCTCGAGGAGGCCGTTCGGCCGCTCGTCGAGATCAGGCTCGTCGACCTCGAGCGGCTCGCTCGAGAATCGCCTCGATCCGCTCCGCCTGACGCCTGACGTCGTGCGCCTCGGCCGCTGCGCGGGCGGCCGGTTCGGGGTCGGGCAGCGCGAGGGCGGCGCGCAGGGCGGCGGCGAGGGCGTCCTCGTCGAGCGGGTCCACGAGCACGCCCGCCCCCGGGGGCACGAGCTCCGGCGGGCCGCCGACTCGCGTCGCAACGACCGACGCGCCCGCAGGCGAGCGCCTCGAGCACCGCTTGGCCGAAGGGCTCGACGAGGCTCGGCTGGCAGTAGACGTCGCAGGCGGCGAGCAGCCCGGGGATCTCGCGGTGCGGGACGGCGCCGAGCAGGCGGACGCCGGGCCGGCCCGCGAGCGAGCTCCGCAGCGGGCCGTCGCCGGCGAAGGTCAGCGTCCCCTCTCCGAGCCGGGCGAAGGCGTCCGGCGAGCCGGACGACGTTCTTGCGCCCGGTCAGCGCGCCGATGCAGAGGAAGGCCGGGCGGTCGCCGGCGGGTCGGGGCTGTGGCCCGAACAGCTCGAGATCCACGCCGCAGTCCACGACCTCGGTCTTGCCGCGCGCCTCGGGCACCTTCGCCTCGAGCTCGCGGCGGAGCCAGTCCGAGACGGCGATCACCGCGGCGGCGCGGCGGGCGACGAAGCGGGTCGCGGCGCGCACGCCGGGGATCGCGCCGACGTTGGCGACGTCCTGCCCGTGCGCGGTGACGACGAGCGGGGCGCGGGTGGCGAGCGCGGCCGTCAGGCCCGCCGGGACGAGCATGTGCGCGTAGACGACATCGGGGCGGAAGCGCCGGGCGGCGCGGAGCGTCGCGCGCGCGAGCCGCAGGTGCCGCCGTCTCCCGCCGCCGCGGCGGTCGAGCACGGCGCGCTCGAGCTCGTGCCCCCGGGCGGCCAGCTCGCGCTCGAGCCCGGCGACGAAGACGCCGAAGTCGGGCTCGGCCGGGCTCGGGTACATCGGCGAGACGAGGAGGATGCGCACGGGGCAAGCTTGACGGTTCCGGCTGGAGGGCGCGAGAATCGGACGCCAGCCATGACGATGGGGACACCCGGCGCGCCTGAGCCGATGAAGCGGGGGCTGCTCAGGCGGCTCGCGCGGCTGCTTGCCGGCGGCCTGGCGGCGGTCGCTGCCTGCATCGCCGCCGGCGTACTCGCCGCGGTCGTGCTCGGCGCCGCAGTCGAGCGTTCTGTGGTCGTCGCGCTCTACATCGGCGGTGCGGCCGGCGTGATGACGGCGCTCGTCGGCCGGTCCACGCTGACGACCGGCGTGTACGGCGAGTTCTTCTCCACTGACGCGGTGCGCGAGAGCAACCGCGCACGCGCGGTCAACCTGGCGCTCGGAATTCTCCTGCTCGCGATCGCGTCGCTCGTCGATACGCTCGACGGCTAGGCGCGCTGCGCGTCGTAGGTGCCCCAGAGCGCGCGCAGCTCCTCGCAGAGCTCGCCGATCGTGCAGCGGGCGCGCAGCGCCTCGCGCAGCGGCGGCAGCAGGTTGCCGTCGCCCTCGGCGGCACGGCGCACCGCTGCGAGCGCCGCCGCGGCGGCCTCCGCGTTCCGCTCCGCGCGCACGCGCGCCGTCCGCGCAAGCTGGCGGGCCTCGGCCTCCGGGTCGATCCGGAGCAGCTCGACGCGCCCGGCCCCCTCCTCCTCGAAACGGTTGACGCCGACGACGACGCGCTCCCCGGACTGGACCTCGAGGTTGTAGCGGTAGGCCGCGTCATCGATCTCGGACTGGACGAAGCCCCGCTCGATCGCCGCGACGGCGCCGCCGAGCCCGTCCACGCGCTCGATCAGCTCGCAGGCCCGCGCCTCCAGCTCGTCGGTCAGCGTCTCGATGAACCAGGAGCCGCCGAGCGGGTCGGCGGTCGAGGTCGTCCCGGCCTCGTGCTGGAGGATCTGCTGGGTTCGGAGCGCGATCGTCGCGGCGTGCTCGGTCGGCAGCGCCAGCGCCTCGTCGAAGGAGTTCGTGTGCAGCGACTGGGCGCCGCCGCAGGCGGCCGCGAGCGCCTGCACGGCGACGCGCACGATGTTCGACTCGGGCTGCTGCGCGGTGAGCGTCGAGCCGCCCGTCTGCGCGTGGAAGCGGAGGGCGAGCGCCTTCGGGTTGGAGGCGCCGAAGCGGTCGCGCATGATCGTCGCCCAGAGGCGCCGGGCGGCGCGGAACTTCGCCACCTCCTGGAAGAAGTCGTTGTGCGCGTTGAAGAAGAAGGAGAGCCGCTCGCCGAAGTCGTCGGGCGAGAGCCCGGCCGCGACCGCGGCCTCGCAGTACGCGATCCCGTTGGCGAGCGTGAAGGCGAGCTCCTGCACCGCCGTCGAGCCGGCCTCGCGGATGTGGTAGCCGGAGATCGAGATCGTGTTCCAGCGCGGCACCCGCTCGGCGCAGTAGGCGAAGAGGTCGGTCGTCAGCCGCATCGAGGGCCGCGGCGGGAAGATGTAGTTCCCGCGGGCGACGTACTCCTTGAGGATGTCGTTCTGGACGGTGCCGCGCAGCTTGTCGCCGGAGACCCCCTGGCCCTCGGCGACGAGCTCGTAGAGGACGAGGAGCAGCGCCGCCGGGGCGTTGATCGTCATCGAGGTCGAGACCCGGTCGAGCGGGATGCCGGCGAGCAGCAGCTCCATGTCGGCGAGCGAGTCGATCGCCACGCCGGTGCGCCCGACCTCACCCTGCGAGCGCGGGTCGTCCGAGTCGTAGCCGAGCTGGGTCGGCAGGTCGAAGGCGACCGAGAGCCCCGTCTGGCCGCGCTCGAGCAGGTAGCGGAAGCGCTCGTTCGTCTGCTCCGGCGAGCCGAAGCCCGCGTACTGGCGGATCGTCCAGGGCCGCCCGCGGTACATGTCCGGGTACGGGCCGCGCGTGAACGGAAACTCGCCGGGCAGCTCCGGGGGCCGCGGTGACGGGTCGGCCGCGGTGTAGACCGGCTGGATCTCGATCCCCGAGTCGGTCGTGCGCCGGTCCTCGGTGGAAGCCACGACCGAATCGTACGCGGAGGATCGATCGGAACGTCACCGATCGATCCTCTACACGCATGCCGCCGGCGAGCTCGAGCGCCTCGATCGAAAGCCGCTTGCCGGTGTCGATGTGCGTCCGGATCGCCGCCCTCGCTGCGCCGAGGTCGCCTGCCTCGTAGGCCTCGACGATGCGGCGGTGCTCGCCGCAGAGGTCGGCGCCCGCGTCGGCGCGACCGCCCCGGATCACCTGCATCAGCAGCATCACCGGCAGCTCGCGGTAGAAAGCCGAGATGAGGTGGTTGCCCGCGAGGTCGATCTGGAACTCGTGGAAGGCGGCGTTCGTGGTGTCGAACCCGTCGCGATCCCGGAAGCGGGTGCCGTCGAGGCTCGCGCACGTCGCCTCCAGCAGGCGGCGCAGCGTCGCGAGCTGCTCGCCGTCGAGGAAGCCGACCGTCTGCTCGGCCGCGCTCAGCTCGAGCGCGAGCCGGACGTCGTACGCGTCCAGCAGCACCTTCGCGGTGACGGGCGTCACGAAGTAGCCGCGACGCGCCTTCACCGAGAGGAGGCCTTCGGAGACGAGCCGCGTCAGGGCGTGGTGCACGGGGCTGCGCGAGACGCCGAGCTCCGCCGCGAGCTCGTGCAGGCTCACCTTCTCGCCCGCGCGCAGGTCGCGGCGGACGAGGCGCCGCTTGAGCGTCTCGTAGACCTGCTCGTTCAGGTTCGCACGGGGGAGGGTCGAGGTCATCGCGTACTGCGAGATGTAACATGTCACGGCCGTGACGGCAACCGCAGCGGCTACGCTCCGCCGCATGAAGGTCGCCGTCAGACTCTTTGCCGGGCTGCGCGAGCGGGCCGGCACCGGCGGCCGCGACCTCGAGCTGCCGCCCGGCGCCCACGTCGCAGACGTGTGGCGAGCGCTCGAGCTCGGGAGCGAGCCGCCGGGCCTCCTCTACGCGGTCAACAAGGTGTACGCGGAGCGCGGGCGTGCGCTCGCGGACGGGGACGAGGTGGCCGTCATCCCGCCGGTCTCGGGCGGGGCCTTCCGCTTGTCGGAGCAGCGGCTCGACCTCGGTGCGGCCGTGGCCGAGGTGGCGAGCGAGGAGGCGGGCGCCGTCGCGACCTTTGCGGGCACGACGCGCCGTAGCTCCCGCGGCCGCACGGTCGTCCACCTCGAGTACGAGGCCTACGAGGGCATGGCCGAGCAGGCGATGGCCGAGATCGCCGACGAGCTGAGGCCGCGGTACGAGCTCTGCGACGTCGCGATCCACCACCGCGTTGGCCGGGTCGGGATCGGCGAGACGAGCGTCGTGATCGCGGTCTCCGCCCCGCACCGCGCCGACGCGCTCGCCGCGTGCAAGGACGCGATCGACACGCTGAAAGTGTCCGTGCCGCTCTGGAAGAAAGAGGTCTATCAGGGCGGCGAGGAGTGGATAGGGCAGGGATCGTGAGCGGCTGGGACCCCGTCGAGCCGCGCAAACCCGGAGGCGAGGAAGAGCCGCCGGCCTTCGAGAAGCTCTTCCCGGAGCTCGATCCTGCCGTGTACGAGCACGGCCGCGACTACGAGCCGATTCACCCGCAGCCGGCCTGGCGAGCGTCGTCAGCAAGCTCTGGGCGCCGATAGCTGCGCTCGGCTTCCTCTTCTGGAAGCTCAAGTTCGTGGTCTTCGCGATCTTCAAGCTCAAGATCTTCGCGACCGCGGGCACGATGCTCGTCTCGGTGGCCGCCTACGCGTGGATCTGGGGCTGGCAGTTCGCGGTCGGCTTCGTGGTGCTCCTCTTCGTGCACGAGATGGGGCACGTGATCGAGCTGCGGCGCCAGGGCGTGCCCGCCTCGGCGCCGCTCTTCATCCCCTTCCTCGGCGCCGTCGTCGGCATGAAGCAGCTTCCCGACGACGCGTGGAAGGAGGCGCGCGTGGCGCTCGCGGGCCCGCTCCTCGGCTCGCTCGGGCGGCCGTCTGCTGGGGGATCGGCGAGGCGCTCGACTCGGAGCTGCTCGTCGCGCTCGCCTTCGTCGGCTTCCTGCTCAACCTCTTCAACCTGATCCCGCTCGTCCCGCTGGACGGCGGGCGGGCCGTCGCTGCGCTGCATCCGGCGATCTGGCTCGTCGGGCTGGCCGGCATCGCCGCGCTCACGGTCGTGGCGCCGAACCCGGTGCTCTTCCTCGTGCTGATCCTCGGCGGGCTCGAGGCGTGGAAGCGCTGGCAGCACCGCGGCGACCCGGCGCAGGCGCGGTACTTCCGGATCCCCACCTGGCAACGCGTCGTCGTCGGGGTCACGTACGGCGGGCTCGCCGTCCTGCTCGCCCTCGGCATGAGCGCCACGCACATCGAGAAGGACTTCTGAGCTGACCCCGGGCCGGCCCGTCCCGCCGCGGCGTACTCGCAATCTGCCGACCGATCCGGCGCTGATCGGGGAGGAGTTCCGGGCCGGGTTCGAGGCGGTCCAACGGATCGACCGGCCCGCGGTGTCGATCTTCGGGTCGGCGCGCGTGCGCGAGGGCAGCCCGGTCTACGAGGCCGCGCGTGCCGTCGGCCGCTGCTTCGCGGACTCGGGCTTCGCCGTCGTCACCGGCGGCGGTCCCGGCGTGATGGAGGGGGCGAACCGCGGCGCCCACGAGGCCGGCGGTCTCTCGGTCGGCTTCAACATCGCGCTTCCGGGCGAGCAGTCTCTCAACGACTATGTCTCGCTCGCGCTCACGTTCCGGCATTTCTACGCGCGCAAGACGATGTTCCTCCACGCTGCGGAGGGCTTCGTCATCTTTCCGGGCGGCTTCGGAACGCTCGACGAGTTGTTCGAGTCGCTGACGCTGATCCAGACGGGCAAGGTGGACCGGTTCCCCGTCGTCCTCTTCGGCAGCGACCACTGGGAGGATCTGCTCGGCTGGGTGCGCGCCGAGCTGCTGCCGGGCGCGTACGTCCTGCCGGAGGACACCGAGCTGCTGCGCGTGACGGACGACCCGGCCGAGGCGGCACGGATCGTCGTCGGCGAGTACGAGCGCCGCTGCGCCGACGCCGGGTCGCCCGTCGGTGGCTAGGCCGGTCGTACACTTGGCCGCGTGAAGCTCCGGGACCTCCCCTCGGTGGACGAGTTGCTCCGCGACGCGCGCCTCGCCGCGGAGCCGCGGCCGCTCGCGCTCGCCGCCGCCCGCACCACGCTCGAGCGCGCGCGCGAGGAGATCCGCGCCGGGCACGACCCCGGCGACCTGCTCGGGCGGGCCCTAGCGGAGATCGCCGCCGCTCGCGCGGCCGGCCTCCGCCGCGTGCTCAACGCGACCGGCGTGCTCGTGCACACGAACCTCGGCCGCGCGCCACTGCCGGCCGCGGCCCTCGAAGCGGCGCTCGCTGCCGCCTCGGGCTACTCGAACCTCGAGTACGACCTCGCCGAGGGGGCTCGCGGCTCCCGGCAGGACCACCTTGCCCCGCTGCTCCGCCGCCTGACCGGAGCCGAGGCCGCGCTCGTCGTCAACAACAACGCCGCAGCCGTACTGCTCGCGCTCGCGGCGCTCGCGGAGGGGCGCGAGGTACTCGTCTCGCGCGGCGAGCTGATCGAGATCGGCGACGGCTTCCGGATTCCCGACGTGCTCGCCCGCTCCGGGGCGCGCCTGCGCGAGGTCGGGACGACGAACCGCACGCGCGCGTCCGACTACGAGAAGGCGGTCGGGCCGGAGACCGCTCTCATCCTGCGCGTGCACCAGTCGAACTTCCGCGTCGTCGGCTTCTCCGAGCTGCCGCGGGTCGAGGAGCTGGCCGCCGTCGCACGGCGAGCCGGCCTGCCGCTCGTGGACGACCTGGGCTCGGGCGCGCTCGTGGAAATCGAGGGCGAGCCGACCGTGGCTGCGAGCCTCGCGGCGGGCGCAGACCTCGTCTGCTTCTCCGGTGACAAGCTGCTCGGCGGCCCGCAGGCGGGGATCGTCTGCGGCCGCGCCGACCTCGTCGAGCGGCTGCGCCGCCATCCGCTGCAGCGGGCGCTGCGCGCCGACAAGCTGACCCTCGGAGCGCTCGAGGGGACGCTCCGGCTCTACCTCGACCCCGAGCGCGCGGCGCGCGAGATCCCCGTGCTGCGCATGCTCGCCGAGCCGCCAGAGGCCGTGCGCGCCCGCGCCGAGCGGCTCGCCGCGGCGACCGGCGGCGCCGTCGAGGAGACCGTCGCGCGCGTCGGTGGCGGCGCGCTGCCGCTCGCCGAGCTCGCGAGCTTCGCCTGTTCCGTCGAGGAGGAGCTCGCGGAGCCGTTGCGCGCGGGCGAGCCGCCCGTCGTCGCGGTCGTCCGTGACGGTCGCTGCCTGCTCGACTGCCGGACGCTGACCGACGCGGAGGCGGATGAGGTCGCCGCCGCCGTCCACGCCGCCCGCGCGTGAGACGCCCTGTGTCGAGTTCGACCTCCTCCGCCCGCGCGTTCCTCGGGCGTCGCTCGCGGTGCCGGGCCGGAGGGGACAGTACGGGGAGTACGGACGTGGATCCCAACTCCACAGGAGAGCCGCGAGCGGCGTCAGGCGGCGGCGGAGCCGGGCTCTGCCCGGCGGGAGCCGGCGCCGGCGAGGGGCGCGCGTGAGCCTGACTCTCGGAACCGCCGGCCACATCGACCACGGCAAGACGTGGCTCGTGCGGGCGCTCACCGGCAAGGACACCGATCGCCTGCCGGAGGAGCGCAAGCGCGGCATCTCGATCGAGCTCGGCTACGCGCCGCTCGACCTCCCCGACGGCCGCCGCCTCTCGCTGATCGACGTCCCCGGCCACGAGCGCTTCGTGCGCACGATGGTCGCTGGCGCGACCGGCATCGACCTCTTCCTGCTCGTGATCGACGCGGGCGAGGGGGCCCGGCCGCAGACCCACGAGCACCTCGCGATCCTCCGCCTGCTGGGCGTCGAGCACGGGGTCGTCGCGGTCACCAAGGCCGACGCCGTGGACGAGGAGACGCTCGAGCTGGCGCTGGACGAGGCGCGGGAGCTCGTGCCGGGCGCCGAGGTGCTCGCGGTCAGCGCGAAGACCGGCGCCGGCCTCGACGAGCTGCGGGCGGCGGTCGCGCGCGCCGCCGGCCGGGTCGAGCGGGCGCCGCGAGCCGGCGCGACGCGACTCCATGTCGACCGGGCCTTCACGCTGCGCGGGATCGGCACCGTCGTCACGGGCACGCTCTGGGCCGGCTCTCTCGGCGAGGGCGACGTCCTCCGCGCCGAGCCGCGCGGGCTCGAGGTGCGCGTGCGCAGCGTGCAGGTTCACGACGCGCCGGTCGAGCGGGCCGAGGCGGGCCAGCGGGTCGCCGTCAGCCTGCCCGGCGTCGAGCGGACGGCGGTGCGCCGCGGCGACGTTCTCATCGAGCCGGGCGCCTATCCGGTCAGCTACCGGCTCGACATCGTGCTCGAGGCGACGGCGGAGGTGCCCGCCCAGGTGACGGTCCATCACGGAACGGTCGCGGTCCCCGCGCGCGTGACACTTGTCGGCGAGCGGTGGGCGCAGCTTCGCCTCGCGGCGCCGGTCGTGGCGGCGAGGGGCGACCGCGTCGTCCTGCGGACGTTCACGACGGTCGGCGGCGGCCGCGTGCTCGACCCCGCGCCGCCGCGGCACTCCGACGCCGCCCGCTTCGAGCTGTTCGAGCGGGGCGACGTCGCCGGGATCGTGCACGCGCCCGTCCGCCTCGCGGCGCTCCGTCACCTCCTCGACGGCGAGCCGCCGGGTCTCGAGCGCGCCGGCGAGTGGATCTTCTCGCGTCCCTGGCTGGAGGAGCTCCGGGCCGACCTGCACGCGCGGCTCGCCGCAGCCGATCCGCTCGACCCGGGCCTCCCCCCGCCCGCCGCCCCGTGGGCGCGCGACGTTCTCCCGCTGCTCGGGGTCGAGCTGCGCGGGGCGCGGATCTACCTGCCCGGGGCGGTCGCCTCGCTCGGCGACCGCGCCGCCGCCGCGGAGGAGCTCGAGCGGCGCCTCGCCGAGGCCGGCACCGCGGCCACGAAGGTCGACGACCGCGAGCTCGCCCGCTTCCTCGAGGAGGCGGGCCGGCTCGTCCGGCTCGGCGACGGCTGGGCCGTCTCGCGGGAGGCGTACGACGCCGCGCGGGCCGCGCTAATCGCCGAGTGCGAGGCCGCGGGCCGGATCGCGCTCGCCCGCTTCCGCGACCTCGCCGGCACGGGCCGCCGCGACGCGCAGCTCCTGCTCGAGCGCTTCGACGCCGACGGGCTCACGCGCCGGGTCGGCGACGAACGGGTGCTCAGGCGGGCGGCTCGGAGCTAGGCGTCTCGTCCAGCGCGGCGCGGACGGCGGCCGCGAGCTGTGCCGCAGTGAACGGCTTCGGCAGGTAGTGAGAGCTCGCCGGAAACGCGCCGAACCGGCCGACGGCCTCCTCGGCGTAGCCCGACATGTGCACGACCGGCAGGCGCGGCCGCGACTCGAGCAGTCGTGCGACGAGCTCGGGGCCGCTCATCTCCGGCATCACGGTGTCGGTGAGCACGAGGTGGATCGTGCCGGAGCGCTCGGCAAGCTCGAGCGCCTCGCGGCCGGTGCGCGCCTCGAGCACGGTGTAGCCGAGGTCGGAGAGCAGGCGGAGGACGAGCGTGCGCACGGCGTCCTCGTCCTCGACGAGCAGGATCGTCTCGGTGCCGCCGGCGACCTCGGCGGGCGCGACCGCCGGAGGGCGCTCGGGCGTCCCCTCGGCGGCCGGGAAGCAGATCCTGAAGGTCGAGCCCTGGCCGGGCGCGCTCTCGACCTCGATCCGCCCGCCCGTCTGCGTGACGATGCCGTAGACGGTGGCGAGCCCGAGCCCGGTGCCCTCGCCCGGCGGCTTCGTCGTGAAGAACGGCTCGAACAGGCGCTCGCGGGTGGCGGCGTCCATGCCGACGCCGGTGTCGGAGACGGTGAGGTGGACGCGCGACTGCGGCTCGCCGTCGTCGCCTGCCCCCTCCACGCTCGCCGTCGAAACCGTGAGCATCCCGCCCTGCGGCATCGCGTCGCGCGCGTTGATGACGAGGTTGAGCGCGACCTGCTGGAGCTGGACGCGGTCGGCCTCAACGGGCGCAAGCCCGGGCCCAAGCTCGATCGCCAGCTCGATCTCCTCGCCGATCAGCCGCCGCAGCATGCCCTCGAGATCGCGCACGACGTCGTTCAGGTCGAGCAGCTCGAGCTGGAGCACCTGCTTGCGGCCGAACGCGAGCAGCTTCTGCGTCAGCGCGCCCGCGTGCTCCGCGGCGCGGCGGATCTCGGCGACCGACTCGCTCGGCCCGACCTGCTCGGCCAGGAGATCGGAGTGGCCGACGATCACCGTCAGCACGTTGTTGAAGTCGTGCGCGACCCCGCCGGCGAGCTGGCCGATCGCGTCGAGCTTCTGCGACTGGCGCAGGGCGGCCTCGAGCCGCTCCCGCTCGGTGACGTCGCGCAGCACCGTCAGGTGCAGCCCCGGGATGAAGTCGGCGACGGCGGTGAACTCCACGAGGCGCTCCTCGCCGTCGTGCCGCCGGATCGTCCACGCCCCGGCGAGGCGGCCGGCTTCGAGGAACGCGTCCCAGCGGCGGCTGCTCAGGGCCGGGCTGCTGCCGAACACCTCCCAGGAGACGCGCCCGACGATCTCCTCGCGGGGGAGCCCGACGAGCTCGCAGCCCGCCGGGTTGATGTCCACGATCCGGCTGCCGTTCTCGGAGACGACCATCACGTCCAGCGCGTTGTCGAAGATCGCCTGCAGGTGGCGGTTCGTCAGCTTGAGCGCCTCTGCGGTGGCGTGGCGATCGCTGACGTCCTGGACGGCGGCGATCACCGCCTCGAGCGTTCCGTCCGGCGCGAGCTTCGGCGCGAGGCTGATCTCGACGGGGATTAGGTGGCCGTTCCGGTGCAGCGCGCGCAGCTCGAGGTGGTCCCTGCCCATCGGCCGCACGCGCGGCTCGGCCATGTAGTGCGCGCGGTGCCCGGCGTGGGTCGCCCGCAGCTCCCCGGGGATGAGCAGGTCCACGCTCGTATCCACGAGCTCGTCCGGCGGATAGCCGAGCACCGCCTCACACTGCGCGTTCGCGGCGAGGATCCGGCCGTCCGGCGCGACGACGAGCACCGCGTCGGGCATCGCATCGAGGAGGCTCATCGCGTCGGGGAGGCGGGGGGGCATGACACAGGTGGGCCAGGGCCAGCGGGCTGCGTCAGAGAAGGCCCCTCCGGCGGGCCTCGACGACCGCCTCGAGGCGCGAGTGGACGCTCAGCTCCTGGAGCACGGCGCGCACGTGGTTGCGCACGGTTTCCTTCGAAAGGCCGAGGCGGTCGGCGATCGCCGCCGTGCCGAGCCCCAAGGCGAGCAGGGCGAGCACCTCCTGCTGGCGCGGCGTCAGCGAGGCGGCGTGCGGCCCGGCGTCGGCGAAGCGGAGGCCGCGGCGGTGGAAGACGTGAACGAGCACCGTGCCGCCCTCGACGACCGCCTTCGACGTGGACATCTCGACCTCGGCGCGGCGGCCGCCACACGGCGCCGACATGCGCAGGCGCGGGGCGCCGCCGTCGCGCCAGGCGTCGTGCGCGAGCCGGCAGTCGGGGGTGCAGACCGGCCGGCCGTGCTCGTCGCGGCCGCCGATGACCTCCCAGCAGGGGCGGCCGAGCGCCTCCGGGCCGCCGACGCCGACGATGTCCGTCATCATCTCGCTCCAGCCGACGACCCGCAGGCTCTCGTCCACCGCCATGCAGGCGACGTCCCCCGCCCAGACGGGCGGCTCGGCAGCCGTGCGTTGGTTCCGGGAGGTCGCTGACATGCGTTCGGAGCTCGGCGGAGGCCGGGCGGGTGGGGAGATCTTCGCGGGCAGAGCGAGCCGCGTCCTGACCCGGCCGGGTCATCTTCGGCAGTCGGCGATCGTCGCTGCCAATGACGGCAGGAGGCCGAGGCGATGGCCGGCGGCGACGGCCTCGAGCCGGGAGTGGACGCCGAGCCGGCGGGAACGGCCGGAACTGAAAACGGGAGCGGCCGGACCGGAGCGCGGAAAGCTACGGAGCGTCGTGCGGCGTCACCGTCAGGGTCAGCACGTCCGGGCGGTGGTAGTGCCCCGCGGGGTCGAAGCGCTGCCGCTCTTCGAATAGGCGCGCCGGATCGAGCTCGGCGTAGAGGATCCCCTCCTCGTCGTAGAGCGGCCCGGCGAGGTACGAGCCGTCGGGGGCGAGGATCGCGCTGCCGCCGCGGCCGAGCACGTCCATCCCCTCGAGCAGCTCCCGGAGCGGGAAGTCGGCCGGGTAGGAGCCCGCCCGCTGGAAGTGGGAGGGCGCGACGACGAACGCTCGCGACTCGCGTGCGATGTGGATGAGCGTGGACTGCCACTCGTCTCCGTCGTCGGCGGTCGAGGCGACGTAGATCTCGATCCCGGACTCGTACAGCGCGAAGCGGGCGAGCGGCATGTAGTTCTCCCAGCAGATGAGCCCGCCGATCCGGCCGAGCGGCGTCTCGAGCGCGCGCAGGCCGCCGCCGTCGCCCTGGCCCCAGATCAGGCGCTCGTGGTTCGTGGGCACGAGCTTGCGGTGGCGCAACGCGAGGCTGCCGTCCGGGGCGAAGTACAGGAGCGAGTTGTAGAGCGTCCCCGGCCGCGCCGGGTCGAGCTCGTTGACGCCGATCACGAGCCAGGCGCCGTGCTCGCGCGCGATCTGCCCGAGGCGGTCGGCGTCCGGCCCGGGCACCTCGACGGACTCGCGCGCGAGGAGCGCGAACGCTGCCTTCGCGCGCGGGTCGGCCCAGCCGGCGAACGCCTTCGCCCAGGCCGACGAGGGGTAGGCCGGGATGTAGGTCTCGGGGAAGACGACGAGCTGTGCGCCGTTCCCCGCCGCCTCGGCGGTCAGCTCCGCGACGCGCTCGATCGTCGCCGCGCGGTCGAAGATGACCGGCTCGGCCTGCACACACGCGACTCTCACGGGCGCCCGCACGGGGCGGATCCTACTGCGTAGGATCGGGGCGATGGCAACAGGCTGGCGCGGAGCGGAGCTACGGCTGGTCGGGGCGGGCGGCGAGCCCGCCGACCTGCGCCGGACGCTGGACTCCCACGGGCTCACGAGCCTCGCGCCCTTCCGGCTCGAGGAGACGGTGCCCGCGCTCGAGGCGACGCTGCCGCAGCGCCGGGGCGCGCCGCGCACGGTGCGGATCTCGCCCGGGCGGGCCGGCCATGCCAGGGTCGAGCTGCTCGGCGCGGCGGTCAGCCCCGCGGCCGGGGCGGCGCTGCTCGCGACCGTCCGGCACATGCTCCGGCTCGACGAGGATCTCTCACCGTTCTACGCCCTCGTCGAGGGCGACGAGGCGCTCGCCTGGGTCGCCAGCCGCCGGCGCCGGCCGCCTCTTCCGCAGCCCGACGGTCTTCGAGGACGTCGTCAAGACGATCTGCACGACGAACTGCGCGTGGTCGGCGACGGTGCGGATGAGCTCGGCACTCGTGGAGCACCTCGGCGACCCCTCGCCCGACGGCCGGCGCGCCTTCCCGGCGCCCGCGGCGATGGCGGCGGCGGGCGAGTCCTTCTACCGCGACTCCGTCCGGGCGGGCTACCGCGGCGCGTACCTGCGCTCGCTCGCCGCCTCGGTGGCCGACGGCTCGCTCGACCTCGAGGCACTCAATGATCAGGAACTGGGAGACGACGAGGTGCGGGACAGGCTGCTCGCGCTCCCCGGCGTCGGCCCGTACGCCGCGGCGCACGTGATGATCCTGCTCGGCCGCTACCGGCCGCTCGTGCTCGACTCGTGGACGCGGCCGCGCTATGCCGCCCTCGTCAACGGCGGCAAGCCCGTCCCCGACGCGCGCATCGACCGCGCCTTCGCCCGCCGCTACAAGCGGTACGCCGGGCTGGCGTTCTGGGTCTTCCTGACGCGCGACTGGGTTCCCGAGCCGGTGGAGTAAGCCCGGTCGATCCCGCGCCGAAGCCGCGAGCCTCGCTCGTCCTGTGGCGCGGCCGCATCCTGCGCCGGTAGCGGATCGGCCGCAGGTCGATCCGCTAGGCCCAGTCCATGGGCTCGTAGCCGCTTGTTCTCGGGGCCGACACGATCAGCACCTGCGCGACCTCCGCGCCGTCGTTGCGCACGGTGCGCACCGGCTCGGGGTCGAGGCGCGCGAACGAGCCGGGCCGCAGCGGGTGGTCCTGCCCGTCCACGACGAGCGTCGGCGTGCCGGCGAGGACGACGAAGACCTCCTCCTGGTCGCGGTCGAGCTCGTGGTGCTCCGGGATCGACTCGCCCGGCCCGATCTCGGCGACGTTCATCCCGAACGACGCCAGGCCGAGCGACTTGCGCGCGAGCCGCCACTGAGGCCACGGATGCTCGAGCTCGTCCAGGTGCTTGATCGTGAAGCCCTCTCCCATGTCAGCTCCCTTCCTGGGTCCACTCGGGCTCGCCCTCGATGCCGACCGCCTCGGCGACGCGGTTGATGTAGTTGAAGTAGGCGATCACCTGGATCGCGTCGTGGATCGCGCGATCGTCCCAGCCGTGGGCGCGCAGGCCGTTCACGTCGGCGCGCGAGACGGCCGCCGGCGTCAGCGTCAGCTTGGCGGCGAAATCGCAGAGCGCGCGCACGCGCGGCTCCAGCTCGGCCTGCCGGTAGTCGTGCGCCGCGTTGTGGGCCAGCTCGTCGGGTGCGCCCTCTGCACGGAGGTCGTCGGCGTGTGCCCGCGTTCAGTAGTGGCAGTCGTTCGCGCGCGAGACGACCGTGGCGAGCAGCTCGCGCTCGGCCCGCGCCAGGCGCGAGGAGCCGAACATGATCGCGCGGTAGAGCGAGATCGAGCGCCGCAGCACGCCCGGCCGCAGGCTCATCGCCTTGACGATGTTGAAGACCTTGCCGGCGCGCGCCATCGCCTCGTCATACTCGCGCTTGAGCGGCCCGGTCGCTTCCTCGACGTCGATCAGGCGAAGGTGGGCCATGCAGCGATTCTTGCACGTGGGTGAGAGGCAGCCCCTCGCGTTCCCGGCGGGAGTCCGCCGGCCAGGGGCGCGAGGGGGCTAGGCTCCAACCGGAGCGGCATGGGCCCGGTGGCCCAGCCGGTCTTCAAAACCGGTGAGGCGTGGCAACCCCACGCTCGGTAGGTTCGACTCCTGCGCCGCTCCGTTAGCCGGAAACGGCTTCGTTAGGCAAGGAATCCGCCCTCACGCGGACTTGGCGGTTGGTTGGCGAAGTTCCGCTCAAGTCCGCACAAGACCGCCTGACGCTGGCGCACACTGGCGCGCAGCTGGCGCGCGGAGACTTGCAAGGCTCGGTGTCGCTCGATTAGCTTCGCCGGAACATGTCTAAGGATGGAGGACTCGACGACGCAGTTGCTCGTGCGAAGGAGCGAGCACGCGTCGCCGCCCTTGAGGCCGAACGTTTGGCTCGGGCGAGAGAGGAAAAACAGCGGGCCTACGACCGCGAAATGGAGCCAGTACTGCGAAAGGCTCGGCGAACACTCCTGAGTGCGGCGCGCAGGGTAGGCCAGTTCCTGCTCGTCGCAGTCATCGGATTGGGTGGGGTTCTCGGCGTCGACCTCCTCGTGGGACGTTTCTGGCCGTTCGAGTTCCCGGGCGGCTTGTGGGGCGGCCTGCTCTTCGCCGTCGCGGTCTTTGCCGTGTCGGCCTATGGCCTTCCGCGGGCCGTGAACGGGGGGCTCGAGCGGCTGCTGCGTCGCCGCTCAGGGGTGCTGCCGGAAGTGCGGGCGTGGGTTGCCTCGTTGACGGCGCTTGCGGTAGTCGTCGCCCTGCCGATGATCATCGTGCGACTGACGAACGGCGGCGAGAAGCCGTTGTCACGGGTGGCACTCGACCCGGCGGTCGACGTCATCCTCGTCGAACGTCGCGGCATCGCGCGAGGCGATACCGGGTTCCCTCCCGTACCGGATGAGATCGCATGGGACGTGCGTTACTCGCTCGTAGAACTCGACGTGAGGGGGCGCACCCACGTCCGCGTCTCCGGGATCCAGCGGCCGTTGTCGGGCGTCCTACCGTCGGGCCGCAGCGACGCCACCCTCCGCTTACGTTCGCACGCGCAGCGCGCAATCGTCCTCAACGTCGACGCGATCGAGCCCATTGTCTCTGACCCCACCCGCCTGGCACCCAGACCGCAGGGCGCCTCGCGCGCGACGTGGAACCGCGTCGTTTCTGGACTCAACCTGCGGGCGCCGGTCTTTGCCCTCCTGCGGCCCTCGTCCCGGCGCCGGGTCGACGGGTGGAACAAATGGGCAGCGGATCGAGGCGGCGGCGCGTTCGAGTACACCGAGATCGGCACGCAAACCGTGGTCGACACGGCACGGAGGGTAGCGACCGAGCCGCCGATCCTCGTGCTCGATCGAGCGCTGGCTTGGCGGTACCGCCCGCACCTGCGCTTCGACAAACGAGAGCGGTACGACTGGCCGGTCGACGTCGACTGGCTCTTGAGCAGCGGCACCGCTCGGATGTGCCGACACGGGGTGACCAGCCCCTGCGTCCGGATCTGCAGCAGCGCGCAGCTCGACGGGTCATACGATTACCTGTCGCTTGGGATCGTTCGCCCGCGCAATCTCGCCGAGACCGCCCACATTTTCGGCCCACCGGGCGTTCCCTCTTCCGGGGAGGACTGCCCGCAAGAACCGGCTGCCGAAGCGCCGCCCGGCTCGCTTGAAGTTCCGACTGGAGTCGGCGCGCTGCCGCCCAGCGGTCCTCCCCCACCACCAGGCCCGCCACCAGGCGATCCTCCCTCCGATCTCCCGCCTCGCGCCAGCGGCCCGACGAGCACCTACTACTTCCACGTTCATCGCCAGCTGAGCAATCGCCGCATATACGTCGACTACTGGTGGTACGTGCCGTACAACCCCACGCCGGTCTTCGAGGACATCCTTTGCGCACCTGCGCTCAACCTCCAGGGCCTAACCTGCTTCGACCACGAGTCCGACTGGGAAGGTGTCACGGTCGTCCTCCGCCGCACCGGGCGCCGGCTCTCCCCCGAGGCCGTCCACTTCGCCCAGCACGACTCAGTCGTGACGTACGCGCGGCGAGACGTCGAGTGGAGGGACGACCACCCAGCCGTCTATGTCGCACGCGGAAGTCACGCTTCCTATCCCTCTGCCTGCTCGGACAACTGCTCGCAGGTAGCGCACGACCGACGCGAGGGGAGCCACGGCGGGACGGCGGAATGGGCCAACAACGACGATCGGAACTGC
The DNA here is from genome assembly GCA_963839425.1 of uncultured Actinomycetes bacterium. Taxonomy (GTDB): domain Bacteria; phylum Actinomycetota; class Thermoleophilia; order Gaiellales; family Gaiellaceae; genus CAYGLV01. Next base: position 2,203,745 of record CAWIUX010000009.1, on the reverse strand, counting down.
TCGGGCATCTGCCTCAAGCCGCTGCCGGTCCGCCGCAACGGTCATCCGGCGCTCTGGAACGCTTTCCCGGGCCGCTGGGGCGTCTACCAGTGCATCTTGAAGACGTTCTGCGACGGAGGGCCGCCGCCAAAGTCGCCCTCGCTCCAGGACCGCTACCGGCGGCCGTGGCACTCGAACGAACGCGCGCAGTGATTCCCCCGGGGACGACTCCTGGAGCGCAATGACGGGAATGACGAGTAGCGCGGCGCAGAGAAGGGGAAGCTCGAATAGCTTCCGCACCCGTACCGCTCGTTCCTCGCTCCGACGCACCCTCCGCGGAGGATCAATCAGCACCGGCTAGGCCTCAGCCTTCGCAGCCGTATCCGTCTCCGTCAGCGTCGAGGCCGAACTCGTCGGGGCCCACGACCTTGACCGGGCCTGTGTAGTACGGGCCATTGCCGCTGCCCCCTGCGCAGTCATAGTCGGATGCGTTGGGGTCGAGGCAGGCACCCTCGTAGGACGGATGGCAGTTTCGAGTCGGCGTCGGCGTCGGCCCCGGTCGGCCACCACCCGGCTTTGGTGTGCAGGTGAATTTCGACCCTTCGCGTGCCACCAGGAAGCACCGCGCCGTGACGAGGCTCCGACAAAGCACGCCGTCCTTGCGAGACGTGCACTTGAACTCCCCGCCGAACGAGCGCGACTTCCCGTACGCCGACCTCGAGCGCTGGCTCAGGTCGCGCTGAGTCCGCCCGACCCCTGTGGCACCGGGGAACTTTGTACCGGACTTTGTACTGACCTGAGCGCATCTCAGCGCACCTGAGCGGACCCAACCGGAGCGAAAGCCCCGCTCCAGTAACCAAATGCACCTACTGCGGCAGACCTTCAAAACCGGTGAGGTCGTGTAACCCACGGCTGGGTAGGTTCGACTCCTGCGCCGCTCCGTTGAGCCAGAAACGGTGTGAACACGCCGCTGACGTGGTCGACGGCATCGAATTCGGCTGGCGGGAACGATCCGCTTGAGACCGCCTAAGACCGGCAGAACGGGAGCGCCGCGGCTCGTTCTTCTGCTCCGCGCGATCGCCTGGGTGGTCATCACGGGACCGAGTGGAGGCAGGGTGGGGATCAGCCGGCGAGAGTAGGCCGGCCGCTCAGGAGTCTAGGCGGGCGCGCCGATATATCCGGTTGCTGATGCTGCGGAGATTCGTGATTGGTGTGGTGGTGGCTGGCGTGACGCTTACCGGTGTCGCGACTGCCAGCGGGGGGCGGGTGACGCTTCTGTCGCTGCGCTCCAGGTCGCGCTTCGTCAGGGTGGTATCTACTCCGGCCCGGTGGACGGTGTGATCGGGGCGGCCACAGAGACGGCTGTCCGGGTTCTCCAGTCCAGACGCGGATTGGAAGCCGACGGCGTCGCGGGGCCACGAACGAGACGCCTGCTCGGGCCGTTTGCTCGCCATCAACTCGGCTCGCGTACGCTCGCGGTCGGCCAGAGCGGCTGGGATGTCGCCGAACTCCAATTCGCGCTTGCCTGGCTCGGCTTCCCCTCGGGCGCATTCGACGGTAGCTTCGGCGCCCATCTCCAAGGAGCGGTCCGGCGCTTCCAACGCTGGGCCCGACTACCGTCAGATGGAATCGCGGGTCCCAGAACCATCGCCGCACTCAAATTGCCGCTCCCGCAGTCACAGCTCACACTGGCTTGGCCGCTGAGCGGGCCCCTCGACAGCGGCTTCGGGCCGCGTGGAGATCGCTTCCACGCCGGAATCGACCTCGCCGCAGCCGAAAAAACGCCCGTGCACGCTGCCGCGCCCGGCAGCGTCGTCTGGGTCGGAACACGGGCTGGATGGGGACTGCTCGTCACCGTCGCACACGCAGACGGCGTCCGCACCCTCTATGCACATCTCTCGAAGGCCGACGTCCGTCTCGGCGAACGGGTCAACACGGAAACGATAATCGGTCAGGTCGGCGCAACAGGGGATGCCACCGGCCCACACCTACATCTCGAAGTCCGCGTTAACGGGCCAGCAATCGACCCGGTCACCGCGCTGGCGCCACACGGAAGCTGACGCGCAGCGGGCGCACCGCTGAGCGCCGCTCGACGGGCGGCATCCTCGAACCGCTCGATGACCGCGGGGATTCCCTGGCGGTCTTTGGATGTAGCGAAGATCGACCCCTCCAACTTGTACCCGGCTCTCTCGACGCGCGAAATGACGCCGAGGTTCAGCCGAGTGGGTGGGGCACCTTAGGACGCGACGCGGTCGGTCGTGCCGAGCGCGAGCAGACTGAAGCGCTCGGCCGGCTGCTGTCTCGGATCGAACGGCTCAAGCGCGTAGACGCGGCCGTTCGGCTCTGGGTTCCAGAAGAGGTCGTAGCCGGAGTCGAGGTAGGAGAGCGCCTCCTCGACCGAGCCACCGTGTTCCTCGAGCATCTTGCCGACGTGGACCTCGACGCAGACGTCGAGAGCGCCGCGACCCGGCGGGCGAGCTCGAAGCCGGGGCGCACGTACGGAACGATCCCCACGTCGTCGCCAAGGGCCTCGCGGAGTGCCTCCTCTCCACGTGGATGATTGCTCAGTGCGCACACCGAGTCCGCGTGGACGTGGTCGACGTGCGGGAACGGCAGGAACGCGTGCAGGAGAGCCTCGATCGACGGCGTCACGCCGCCAGGTCGGCTGCGCACCTCGCGAGGTAGTCGACCATCTCCTCGTCCGTGATCGCGACCGAGGTGGTCGCGGCCCACCGTCTTGCTCGACGTGTTGCCCCCGCCGTAGAGCACGAGGTCGCGGCGCGCTCCGATCGCACGCGAGCGCGCGACCAGGCGGTCGAGCTCGGTCGTCCCTGGGACATGCACCGCCGGCGGGGCAGCTTCAGCGCACACACGGCCCCTTCGAGAGCATGGGCTCCCCGGGGTTCGCGCGGTGTGCTGCGGCGCACGCCTGTCTGGTCGGCTCGACCAGACCGAGCCGGTCGAGCGCCCTTGCCTCACGGAAGCTGTCGAGCCAGGGCCGGCGCGATAGCCCGGAGGCGGTGCGGTAGCGCTCGGCGGCGAGGCGGAAGTCGCCGGCCGCCTCCGCGATCCTCCCCTGCAGCTCGTAGCCCTCTGCGAGCCACGGGTCGAGGGTGGTGGCCGCCCGCGCGTGCTCGAGGGCCGCGGTCGGGCGCACGGCCGCCGCGGCGACGCCCTGCGACAGCTGCCGGTCGGCGAGGTAGAGCGTCCCGATCGTGGCGACCGCGAGCGCCGCCGGCACGAGTGAGAGCGCCCGCAGACGAGATCGGGTGGGAGCGGCGCGCTCTCCGCTCGCGGCCGCGGCCGCCGCCGCAAGCGCCGGGGCGACGATCCCGACGAACGACCACGTCCAGTCGAACGACGCCTGGGCGAGGAGCGCGATTGTGACGCCGAGTCCGGCGGCGGACGCGGCTCGCGCAGGCGCGCGAACAACGGCGGCGAGGAGCGACGCGACGAAGGCCGCAAAGAGCCCGAGACCAATGATTCCACGCTCGCCCAGCAGCTCGACCTCGATGCTGTGGGGCTGGAGGATGTAGAGGCTCGTGAGGCTGCGCTCACGTGTCCAGGCCTTCGCGAAGGCTCCGACGCCGGCGCCCTGCAGGGGATGTGCGCGGGCGAGGTCGAGACCGACGCGCCACGCGTCGCGGCGGCCGTTGAGCGAGAAGGCGACGAGGCGGGTGCTGCCTGGAGGAGACTCTGGGGCCGCGTCGCTCGCGAGCATGGAGACGACGCTGGCGGGCCGGGCGAGCGAGGCGGGCCGCTCCACGACCGCCAGCGCGAGACCCGCGGCGACGGCCGCCGCGAGGGCGACGCCAACCGTGCGGCGCACCGCCGCCGCCTCGACAGGCAGCGCCCCGGCCGCGAGCGCGACGAGCCCGGCGGCCAGGGCCACCGCGAGCGCCCATCCCATGTAGTCGCGAAGCGCCACCTGGAGCCCGCCGGCCGCGCCGCCGGCGAAGACGGCATCGACCCTCTGCAGAGGGTCGATCAGTAGCGCGACGGAGGCCGCGAGCGCCGCGACGAGGACACCGAGCCGGAGGTCCCGGGAACGGACGGTCTGGGCGGTCACGGCGAGGGCGGCGGCGGCCAGCCCTGCCCGGGACTGTGTCAGCAGTCCGAGGGCGAGCATGAGCCCAGCGGCGGATCCGGCTGCGAGCCTCAGGAATGGGCGTCGGGCGCCGCACCCCCAGAGCGCGAGCACGAGCCCGGTTGCGAGCACCGCGGCCTGGCCGTTGTGGTAGCCGACGAGCCCATTGAGCACACGTCCGTTGAAAAGCGTCTCGGGATGCGCCCCGAGCAGGCGCCAGGACAGCTCAACCGCCTGAGCGGTGACGCCGAGGAGGATGCCCGAGAGCAGGAGACCGCGCCGCCGGCCGGCGCCCAGCGACCCGCCGACGACGACCGCGGCGGCGGCGGCGAGCCACCGTCCGAGCTCGCGCCAGCCCTCGTCAGGGACGCCGCCCCACGTGGCCGACGCGGCGCTCCAGACTCCGAGGAGCGCGAGGGCACAGGCAGCCGCGGCGAGGCGTCTGGGGAACAGGCCGCGGAGGACGAGGGTCGCGGCGGTGAGGACGAGCAGTAGCCCGACCGGCCCCCAGACCGAGACCTCGTACGCCGCCTCCCGTCGGCCGGCGAGCGCAACGACTGACGCGGTGCCGGCGAGAAGCACCGCGTCCGCGGCCAGGCGCCGGCTCATACCCTCTCAGCGTTGCCGGCGTCCGAGACGGCGCAGCCCAAGCCCGCCGAGCGCCAGCACGAAGCCGGCGGCCGCGACCGCGGCGGCATCGAACCCCGTGAACGGCAGTGCGCGCCCCACCGGCTTCCCGCCGCGCACGGAAGTGGCGGGCAACGTGTCCGCGAAGCCTCCCGACGGCGTCGTCTCGCTCGCCAGGGGGTTGTCGTACTGCTGTTGGCTCGGTGAGCCGGCGAGCGCGGTCGCCCCGCCGCCGACGAGAAGTCCGAGCGCCGCTGCAATGATCGCGAGACGTCTCCGCTGCATACCCCGACCGTACGACCAGGCGCATCGCGGCGCTTACCCCGAAAGGCGAGGCCGCGCTCGCCGCAAGACTGGATCCTCAGAGACGACCGTCGACGAGGCCGCGCTGGCAGGCGTAACGGGCGGCCTCGGTCCGGTTGGCGACACCGAGCTTCCGGTAGACGTTCGTCCAAGCGCCGCGGTGGCCGGTCCTACTCCAGCTCCGTCCGATGCGCTCCTACACCACTGTCTGGGACGTGACCAATCTCGTGCCGCGCGGGCTCTACACGATCCGCGTGCGGGCACTCGACGCGAACGGGCACGCTTCCATGCTCGAGATCCCGTTCCTGGCGCCGAAGGCCTGAGCGCGGGTCCAGACCAACGGCCCCCGGGGCGCCGCCCATTCGGCGGTGCCTGGGGCGTCGGCGCCGCCTAGCGTCTGGTCATGACGGCCGGGCCGGAAGACGCTCGCCGCGCGCGGATGCTGCGCCGCCTCGGTACGGTGGCGCTCTTCCTGGGCCTGGCCGTAGCGGCCTATGCGGCGACCGTCGTCTTCTGGCGGGATCCGGCGACCGATGTCTACCAGCGCTGGCGGCAGCACCAGCTGTCGGCGCAGCTCGCGCGGTCGTTCGCGGCCGAGCGGGCCGCTGCGGCGCGCATCGAGGCCGTCGTTCGCGCGCGCTCCGAACCCGCAGCCGGCCTCTCAGCGCTCAAAGCAGCCGCGCGCGCCTACCGCGCCCGGGTCGAGCTCGGCGCTCCGCTCGGACGGCTGGTCGTCCCCCGCCTCGGCCTCGACGTCGTGGCCGTGCACGGGATTCGCTGGGGCGCCGACCTGTCACGCGCGCCCGGGCACTACCCCGAGACGCCGCTGCCCGGCGCCGGCGGTACGGCGGCCGTGGCGGGCCACCGGACGACGTTCGGCGCACCCTTCCGCCACATCGACCGCCTGCGCCCGGGCGACACGATCACGTTCGTGGTGCCGTACGCGCGCCTGGTCTACCGCGTGGGCGGCCACCGGATCGTCGATAGCCACGACTGGAGCGTGATCGCCCCGCAAGGGTTCGACGCGCTCGTGCTCACCGCCTGCCATCCCCTCTGGAGCTCGCGGCAGCGGTGGGTCGTTACCGGCCGGCTCGTGCGAGCCGAGCTGGCGAGCGGAGCCGTGCTCGAGGGAGCGGCCCTCAGCGAGCGCGGGCCGGGTCGCGCGAGGTCAGCGAGCTGAGCCGGCGCGCCCGCAGCTTCTTCGAGCCGTGCTGCGCCGAGACGTCGACCGTGAGCCTTCGCTGCCCGTGCCAGTCGGGGCCGAGGTGAAGGACCCGGAAGAGTAGGGCGCAAACCCGTATGGTTCGTTCAAGGTCGGTCTTCAAAACCGGTGAGGTCGTGTAACCCACGGCTGGGCAGGTTCGACTCCTGCGCCGCTCCGTCTCCACGGACAGGTACAACCTCACCCCAATGGGGCTGATCCGCCGAAGCGATCTTCGCCGATGTCTAGCCACATGACCCGCAAACGTCACTTGGCTCTCGCCGTCGCCGCGGTCGTCTTGTCGGTCGTGCCGCCGTCTCTCGCCGAGAGTCGTAGCGCCGGCCTCGAACGGAGCGTCGTCCGCGAGATCAACTCCGTTCGGCGCGAGCACGGCGTGGCGCCTCTTCGGCTGTCCGTCACGCTTTCCGCAGCCGCGCGGCAGCACACACGCGAGATGGGCTCCGTCGGCTACTTCGCGCACGAGTCGGTCGACCGCTCTGCCTTCTCGAAGCGCCTGGAGCGCTGGTATCCGTCGCGGGGGTGCGACTGGTGGGTCGGCGAGAATCTGCTCTACCAGTCGCCCGACGTTTCGCCGAGCGAGGTCGTCAGGATGTGGATGGAGTCGCCCGGACACCGGTCCAATCTGCTCAGCCCCTCCTGGCGCGAGGTCGGCATCGCGGCCGTCCACTTCGACTTGGCGCCCGGCACGTACGGGGATCAGTCCGTCACGATCGTCACGGCCGACTTCGGCTACCGCCGTTGCCGGCGGTAGCTCGGCCCCTGCGGCGCTCCGCTCGACCTAGGCCGGCTCGTCCGTTGCGTCCGTTGCGTCCGGTGTGCGCATCTCGTCGATCGCGGCGCGGCCGGCGTCGTGGACGGCGCGGCGGCGCTCCTCGACCGAGGCGGGCTCGGGGGACGGCTCGGGCTCCGGCTCGGCGTCGCGGGTCTCGGCGAGCTTCGCGCGTAGCACCTCGGCGGGGTCGTCGGCGGGCGGTGCCGCGGCCGGCGCCTCGACGCGCCCGCGGCGGTGGCGCAGCAGCCGCCAGAGCCCGGCGAGGCCAAGTGCTCCGGCGAGCCATGCGACCGGCTTCTTCATCGTCGCGATGGTAGACGCGGCTGCGTCGTAGCGCGAGTCGGCCCTCCCTCGCGTTCCTGGCGCGAGCGGCCCCGAAGGCCGGCTATGCCGGCCGGGAGGGGCTGCGGCCAGGGGCGCGAGGGCTGCTACAGTTGTCGGGCTTCCTGCCTCGTTTCGCGCCGCGGATCCCGGTGGCGCCTGCCGGCGAGGCCGACTCAGACCGAAGGAAGGGGAACACGGGAACTGTGATCAACGAGTACGAAATCCTGCTGCTGCTCGACGTCGAACTGGCCGAAGAGCGCCAGAACGAGGTGATCGCGCGCACGCGCGAGCTGGTCGAGAAGGGCGGCGGCACCTGGGAGCGGCACGACCCCTGGGGCCGGCGCCGCCTCACGTACGAGATCGACAAGAAGCCCGAGGGCATCTACCACCTGCTCGAGTTCTCCTGCGCGCCCGAGACGCTCGACGAGGTCTCGCGCGTGCTCAAGATCGACGACGGCGTCATGCGCCACATGGCGACACGTCGCCCGCAGCGTGGTCCCGGGCAGCCGGTAGCGGTGGGCGGCCCGTCGAAGGATGATGTCGGGCTGGTACCCGACAGCTCGCTGGAGGAGGAGTAATGGCCGCCAACATCAACCGCGTCGTCCTCGTCGGCAACCTGACGAAGGATCCCGAGCTTCGCCACACGCCCTCCGGCATGGCGGTGTGCTCGCTGCGCCTCGCCGTGAACACGCGTCGCAAGGACGACGCCGGGCAGTGGGCCGACAAGCCCAACTACTTCGACATCGTCGTCTGGGGCCAGCAGGGCGAGAACTGCGCCCAGTACCTCGCCAAGGGCCGCCCGGTCGCCGTGGACGGGCGCCTCGAGTGGCGCGAGTGGGAGGCCCAGGACGGCGCCAAGCGCCAGGCCGTCGAGATCGTGGCCGACAGCGTCCAGTTCCTCGGCGGGCGCGGCGACGGCGACGGCGGTGGCGGCGGCTTCGTGCCGCAGGGCGCCCCCGCCACGGCCGAAGGCTCAGCCGACTTCGCCCCCGCCGACGACGACATTCCCTTCTAGGAGACCTGCATGGCACGCGAGAAGACATCCACGAAGCCCTCGACGCCGCGCAAGCGGACCGGCCCCGGCGGCCCGCCCGGACGGCGCAAGTCCTGCCACTTCTGCAAGGACAAGATCGAGGAAGTGGACTACAAGAACATCAACCAGCTCCGGCGCTACGTCTCGGAGAAGGGCAAGATCCGCAACCGGCGCATCACGGGTGCCTGCCGGCGCCACCAGCGGCAGGTCGCCGTCGCGGTCAAGCGGGCCCGCGAGATGGCGCTGCTGCCGTACGTGGCGGACTAGGGCGATGGACGTCATCCTGCTCTCAGACATCGAGAAGGTCGGCCTGCGCGGCGAGGTCGTCAGCGTCGCGCGCGGCTACGCCCGCAACTTCCTGCTGCCGCGGCGCCTCGCCGAGACGGCGACGGCCGCCAAGGTCGCCGAGCTCCGCCGCGTCGAGTCGGCGCGCGCGCTGCACGAGGCCCGCTCCAGCGAGCAGGCCACCGAGATCGCTGAGGTACTCGCCAAGACCGTGCTCCGCTTCGAGGTGAAGTCCGGCCCGACCGGCTCGCTCTTCGGCTCGGTCACCCCGAGCGAGATCGCCGACGAGATCTGGCGCACCCGCAAGATCCGTGTCGACCGGCGCAAGATCGCGACCGACCCGATCAAGCGGATCGGGCGCTACGCGATCCCGATCACGGTGTTCGAGGACGTGAGCGTCGAGGTGAAGACGCTCGTCGTGCCCGAGGGCGGGGAGCTGCCGCCCGAGGAGGAGCTGGCCGCGATGGAGGCGGCGGAGGCCGAGGCGGCCGCCGCCGCCGCGCAGCCCGCGATCGAGCTGCTGACGGAGGAGGAGCTCGACGCGTTCGAGGAGCTCGAGGCCGTCGCGGAGGAGCCGGCCGAGGAGCCCGAGGCCGCCCCGGAGACGCCGGCCGACGAGCCCGAGGAGTAACCCCCAGGGCCGTCCACAGGCGTGTGGACGGCCGTGTGAACTTCCCGCTCGCAGCGGCGTTTTCCGCCCGGAAACTCGGCCCGCCGCTGTGGAGATGCCGTCCGCAGGTGTGGATAGTCTGCGAACGTATGTTCTTCAGCCCTGCAAATCGCGCACACGGGCCCGGCTTGACGGGCCGTGTTGAGTAGAGCCGTGACCGTCGCCCCGGCCGCCCCCACGACCGCCCCCGTCCCGCCCCAGAACCTCGAGGCGGAGGAGTCCGTCCTCGGCGCGATGATGCTCTCGCCGGGCGCGATCGGCGCCGTCAGCGAGGTGCTCGACGCCGGCGACTTCTACCGCGAGAGCCACGCGAAGGTCTACCGCGCCGCGCTCTCGCTCTACGCCAAGGGCGAGCCGGTGGACGCGATCACGCTCGTGGACGAGCTCGAGCAGCGCGGCGAGCTCGAGGGCATCGGCGGCCGCGGCAAGCTGGCCGAGCTCGCGGCGCTCGTGCCGGCGTCGGCGAACGCGGCCCACTACGCCCGCATCGTGCGCGAGATGGCCACCCTGCGCGGGCTCGTCCGCGCGGGCGCCGAGATCGCGCGGCTCGGCCAGGACCGGCCCGGCGAGACCGCCGACCTCGTCGACCGGGCCGAGCAGGTCATCTTCGAGCTCGCCCAGGCGCGGGTGACGACCGACTTCACGCACATCGAGAGCCTGCTCAAGGAGAGCTTCGAGCGGATCACGCAGCTCTACGAGGCGGGCGCCGACGTCACCGGCTGCCCGACCGGCTTCCGCGAGCTCGACAAGCTCACCTCGGGCTTCCAGCCCGGCAACCTGATCATCCTCGCGGCCCGCCCCTCGATGGGGAAGTCCGCGCTCGGGCTCTGCATGGCCGCGAACCTCGCGATCCGGCACGACATCCCGGTCGCCCTCTTCACCCTCGAGATGTCGAAGTCCGAGGTGACCCAGCGGCTGATGTGCAGCGAGGCGAAGGTCGAGTCGCAGCGGCTGCGCACCGGCAAGCTCGCGGTGGACGACTGGCCGCGGCTGACGGCCGCCTGCGACAAGCTGATGAAGGCGCCGATCTACGTGGACGACACCGGCTCGATCACGATGATGGAGATCCGCTCGAAGGCGCGGCGCCTGAAGATGCGTGAGCCGTCGCTCGGGCTGATCGTCGTCGACTACCTGCAGCTGATGACCTCGGGCGCGAACGCCGAGAACCGCGTCCAGGAGGTCTCGCAGATCTCGCGCGCTCTGAAGGTGCTCGCGCGCGACCTCGACGTGCCCATCGTCGCCATGTCGCAGCTCTCGCGCGCGGTCGAGCAGCGCCACGACAAGCGGCCGATCCTCTCCGACCTGCGCGAGTCCGGCTGCCTCACAGGCGACTCGCGGGTCTACCTGCCGGACGAGAGCGTCTATCGGCCGATCGGAGAGCTGGTCGGGCGCTCGGGGTTCCGGGTCATGGCCGTGAACCCGGAGACGTGGAAGCTCGAGCCGCGCCGCGTCGAGCGCGCATTCGCAACGGGCCGCAAGCCGGTCTACCGCCTGACGACTCGGCTGGGCCACTCGATTCGCGCGACCGCGAACCACAGGTTCCTCGCCTTCGAGGGGTGGCGCCGGCTGGACGAGCTCGCGCCGGGGACGCGGCTCGCGCTGCCGCGCCGGTTGGCCGCGGGCGCCGAGTCGACCCGCACGATGACCGACGCCGAGCTAGCGACGAGCGACGTCTACTGGGACGAGGTCGTCGCGAGCGAGCCCGCCGGGGAGGAGGAGGTCTACGACCTGACGGTCGAAGGGCTCCACAACTTCGTCGCCGATGACATTTGCGTTCACAACAGCATCGAGCAGGACGCGGACCTCGTCTTCTTCGTCTACCGCGACGAGTACTACAACGGCGAGGAGTCCGAGCAGCAGGGGATCGCCGAGATCATCCTCTCCAAGCACCGCAACGGCCCGACCGACTCGGTCAAGCTCTCGTTCCTGAAGCGGTACGCGAAGTTCGCCGACCTCGCGGCCGGGTAGCGACGCCTGCCCTCTGCCGCCCGCGGGCGCGTGTGCGACACTGGGGCACGTGCCTGCGACCGTGATCGTCGGCGCGCAGTGGGGTGACGAGGGCAAGGGCAAGATCGTCGATCTGCTGGCCGCAGGACTCCGACCTCGTCTGCCGCTACCAGGGTGGCCCCAACGCGGGGCACACCATCGTCGTCGGCGGCGAGACGTACAAGATCCGCGCAGATCCCCTCGGGGATCATCGCGGGCAAGGCGAGCGCGATCGGCGCGGGCTGCGTCGTCGACCCGGCGGTGCTCGTCGGCGAGCTCGACGACCTGGAGGAGCGCGGCCACGAGACGGCGGGGTTCATCTTCGTCTCGGGCAACGCGCACCTGATCATGCCGTGGCACGTGGCGCTCGACGGGGCGCGCGAGCGGAAGCTCGGCAACCTCCAGATCGGGACGACGCGGCGCGGCATCGGGCCGGCGTACGCCGACAAGGCGACGCGGATCGGGATCCGCGTCCAGGACCTGCTCGACCCGAAGATCCTGCGCGCAGAAGATCGAGCTGCCGATCGCGGAGAAGAACGTCTGGCTCGAGCGCGTCTACGGGATCGAGCCGTTCGACGCAGACGGAGGTCGTCGCGACCTACGCAGTGCTATGCGCGAGCGGCTGCGGCCGTACGTGGCCGACACGTCGCTGCTCGTCGACCGGGCGCTGCGGGACGGCAAGCGCGTGCTCTTCGAGGGTGCGCAGGGGACGCTGCTCGACCTCGACCACGGCACGTACCCGTTCGTCACCTCGTCGAGCCCGATCGCGGCCGGAGCCGCGGTCAGCTTCGGCATCGGCCCGAACCGGATCGACGAGGTGCTCGGCGTCGCGAAGGCGTACGTCACGCGCGTCGGCGAGGGGCCGTTCCCGAGCGAGATCGAGGGCGCCGGCGCAGGAGCGCGTGCGCGAGCTCGGCGGCGAGTTCGGCACCGTCACCGGGCGCGAGCGGCGCTGCGGCTGGCTCGACCTCGTCGCGCTGCGCTACGCCGTGCGCGTCAACGGGATCACCTCGCTTGCGCTGACGAAGCTCGACGTGCTCTCGACGTTCGCCGAGATCCCTGTCTGCGTGCGCTACCGCCTCCCGGACGGCTCGGAGACCGAGGAGTTCCCCGCGCACCAGTCCGACTTCCACCACTGCCGGCCCGTCTTCGAGACGCTGCCGCGGCTGGGAGACGGAGCTCGACGGGCCGGAGTTGCCGGAGGCCGCGCGCGGCTACGTCCACTTCGTCGAGCGACGCGCTCGGCGTGCCGGTGACCCTCGTCGGCACGGGCCAGGCGCGCGAGCGCGTGCTCGCGCTTCGTGTAGGCCCTAGTCCGTACCGGGCGAACCAGGCGCGCGCGCCGAGCGTGAACGGGCCGGCCGGCTCGCCCAGCCGGCGGAAGCACTCCTCCCGCAGCGCCACCTGCCGCTCGGCGTCGAGCGCGCGCAGTAGGCGCCGCCGGGGCCGACCCCGAGCGTGAACGGCTCCCAGAAGTCGTCGAAGCCCGCATAGCCGGCCTCGACGATGAGCGCGCCGTGCGCGACGTCGCCCAGCCCGGTCTCGCGCCAGAGCGCTCCGAGCTCGCCGCGGCGTGCAGATAGCGCAGCATCGCGGCCCTCGTGCGGGCGCCGCCGGGTCGAGCGCCTGCGCGGCGTCCCAGAACGCGCGCAGCATCGTCATCCCGTCGCCGGTAGTCCCACGTGCAGGCGGCGACCGCGCCGCCCGGCCGCGTCGACGCGGCGCATCTCGCGAACGCCTGAGGGGCGTCCGCCATGAAGTTGGACGACGAGCTGGCACAGCGCGACGTCGAAGCGTCCGTCGGGGAAGGGCAGCGCCTCGGCCGCGCCGGCCCGAACCTCGACGCCGGGGTTGCGTCGCCGGCAGGCCTCGACGGAGGGCTCGGAGGGATCGACCGCTGCGACCGCTGCTCCGGGCCGAGCGCCGCGACCAGCGCGGCGGTCAGCGCGCCCGGTGCCGCAGCCGACGTCGAGCGCGCGACTCGCCCAGGCTCCACTCCCGCAGCGTCGCAGCGAACTCGCTGCGCCAGCGGGTCGGAGACCAGCGCCCATGTAGCGTCGTACGCGTGTCCGAGACGCGGAAGGTGTGCGAGCCCTCTGCCGTCGCGCAAGCTCGCGCGCACCGCTCATCGGTCAAGGCGACGAGCGGCAGCCCTTCGGCGGGCACGACGCCACGATAGACTCGGCCGCGTGAAGGTCCTCGTGGTCGGCTCGGGCGGGCGCGAGCACGCGCTCGCCTGGAAGCTCGCCCAGTCGCCGTCGCTGACCGCGCTGCACGCCGCGCCCGGCAACCCCGGCATCGCCGGGCTCGGGCACTGCCACCCGGTCACGCGCCGAGGACGGCGAGGGGCTGCTCGACCTCGCGCTGATCGCTCGGGATCGACCTCGCGTGTCGGCCCGGAGGCGCCGCTCGTCGCGGGCGTCGCCGACGAGCTGCGCCACAACGGGATCGCCGTCTTCGGCCCGAGCGCGGGCGCCGCGCGGATCGAAGGCTCGAAGACGCTTCGCGAAGGACGTGATGCTGGCGGCAGGCGTGCCGACGGCCGGCGGCGCTCGCGATCGCGCGGCCGCCGTGTGTGGTCAAGGCCGACGGGCTCGCCGGCGGGCAAAGGGGTCTTCGTCTGCAGGACGCAGGAGGAGCTCGACGCGGGGCTCGCGGCCGCGGTCGGCCTTCGACGGGCCGCTCGTGATCGAGGAGCTGCTCGAGGGCCCGGAGCTGTCGCTGTTCGCGCTCTGCGACGGTCGGGACGGCGCTCGCGCTCGCGCCGGCGCAGGACTACAAGCGAGCCTACGACGGCGACGAGGGCCCGAACACGGGCGGCATGGGCTCGTACTCGCCGGTGCCCGGCGTCGGCCCGGCCGCCGCGCAGGAGCTCGTCGAGCAGGTGCACGTGCCGGTGCTCGCGCGAGCTGGCCGCGCGCGGCGCGCCGTTCTCGGGGCCTGCTCTACGCGGGGCTGATGCTGACCGAGGACGGCCCGCAGGTGCTCGAGTTCAACTGCCGCTTCGGCGACCCGGAGACGCAGTCGATCGTGCCCCTGCTCGAGGGCGACCTGCTCGAGGCGCTCTGCGGCCGCGGCGCGGGCGACCTCTGCGGGGGTCGAGCTCGGCCGGGCGCCGCAGTGCCGCCGTCAGCGTCGTGATCGCCGCCGGCGACTACCCGGCGGCCGCCGACCGCGGCTCGCCGATCGAGGGGATCGAGGCCGCGGAGGCGGCGCGGTGCGCTCGTCTTCCACGCCGGCACGGCGCTCCAGGGGCGGGCAGGTCGTCACGAACGGCGGCCGGGTGCTCGACGTCACCGGCCTGGCGAGATCGCTCGCCGAGGCGCGGGCCGCCGCCTACGCGGCTGCGCGCGGATCTCCTTCGCCGGCGCCCGCTACCGCGAGGACATCGCCGAGGCCCGCCGCTGCGGGCGCCGCCGTCCGCGTCTGACGCGGACTCCCGAGTGCCGGCCCGTCCCAGGGGCCGTCGACTCTAGAATCGGGACGGTGATCGCGCGCTACTCCCGTCCGGCCATGGCCGCCTCTGGTCGGACGAGGCGAAGCTCGCGCGCTGGCTCGAGGTCGAGCTCGCCGCGCTCGACGGCGTGGGCGGCTGTGGGCACGGTCCCCGCCGAGGCGGTCGAGGCGATCCGCGCCCGGGCCGTCGCGCCGACCGCCCGAGCGCGTCGCCGAGCTCGAGGCGCAGACCCAGCACGACGTCGCCGCCTTCGTCGATGCCGTCGCGGAGCATCTCGGCGCGGAGGGCCGCTGGTTCCACTACGGGCTCACCTCGTCCGACGTGCTCGACACCGCGCTCGCGCTCGCAGATCCGAGACGCCGGCGCGCTGATCCTCGCGGGGATCGACCGCGCCTTCGCGGCCGTCGTCGCCCGGGCCGAGGAGCACCGCGAGACGCTCGTGCATGGGCGTACGCACGGCGTCCACGCCGAGCCGACCACCTTCGGGCTCAAGCTCGCCGGCTGGGCGTTCGCGCTCGACCGCGACCGCGACACGTGTCGCCCGGGCGCTCGAGGGCATGCGCGTCGGCAAGCTCTCCGGCGCCGTCGGCACGTACTCGGCGACCGATCCCGGAGGTCGAGCGGGTCGCGTGCGAGCGGCTGGGGCTCGAGCCGGCGCCCTCCTCGACGCAGATCCTCCAGCGCGACCGCCACGCCGAGGTGCTGAACGCGCTCGCCGTGCTCGCCTCCTCGCTCGACCGCTACGCGCTGGAGATCCGCCACCTCGCCCGCACCGAGGTGCGCGAGGTCGAGGAGCCGTTCGGCGAGGGCCAGAAGGGCTCCTCGGCGATGCCGCACAAGCGCAACCCGATCACCGCCGAGCGGATCTGCGGGCTCGCGCGCGTCGTCCGCGCAGCCGCGCTCGTCGGGCTCGAGAACGTCGCCCTCTGGCACGAGCGCGACATCTCCCACTCCTCGGCCGAGCGCGTCGTCGTCCCCGACGCCTTCCTCGCGACCGACTACATGCTCGACCGCTTCGCCTGGCTCGTCGAGGGCCTCGTCGTAAGGCCCGAGCGGATGCGCGAGAACCTCGAGGCGAGCCACCATCTCTTCTTCAGCCAGCGGCTGCTGCTCGCGCTCGTCGAGTCCGGCCTCCCTCGCGACGAGGCCTACCGGCACGTGCAGCGGCACGCGATGCGCGCCTGGGACGAGGGCGTGGACTTCCGCGAGCTGGCCCGCGCGGACGCGGAGGTTGCCGGCCGCGCCGACCTCGATGCCGTCTTCGACCTCGCCGCCTATACCCGTCACGTCGACGCCGTCTTCGAGCGCCTGCGCGCGCTCGCCCGCAGAGAGGAGCGCGTGCATGCCTGAGCAGGCCGTCCACGTCGGCAGCGGCAAGGTGCGGGAGCTCTTCGCCCTCGGCGAGGACCGGCTCCTGCTCGTCGCCTCCGACCGGATCTCGACCTTCGACGTCGTCCTGCCGGGCGAGATCCCGGACAAGGGGCGCGTGCTGACCGGCCTCTCGGCCTTCTGGTTCGCGCGGACGCGCCACATCGTGCGGAAACCACCTGCTCGAGCTGCGCGCCGACGGGCGCACGATGGAGTGCCGGCGGCTCGAGATGCTGCCGATCGAGTGCGTCGTCCGCGGCTACCTCGCCGGCTCGGGCTGGAAGGACTACCGCGCGACGGGCCAGACCTCGGGCCACGCGCTGCCGGCGGGGCTGCGCGAGTCGGAGCGCCTGCCGGAGCCGATCTTCACGCCGGCGTCGAAGGCGCACGACCGGGCACGACGAGAACATCTCCGAGGCGCAGGCGGCCCAGCTCGTCGGCGAGGAGCTGTACGGGCGCGTGCGGGACGCCTGCCTCGCCCTCTACTCGTTCGGCGCGGCCCACGCGGAGGCGCGCGGGATCGTCCTCGCGGACACGAAGTTCGAGCTCGGGCTCGACGGGGAGGGCGTCCTCACGCTCGGCGACGAGGCGCTGACGCCGGACTCCTCGCGCTTCTGGCCGGCCGACGGCTACGCCCCGGGCGGGCCGCAGCCGTCGTTCGACAAGCAGTTCGTGCGCGACTACTGCGAGACGCTCGGCTGGGACAAGACCGTATCCGGGCCCCGAGCTGCCGGCCGATGTCGTCGCCGGCACGCGCGCCCGTTACGTCGAGGCGTTCGAGCGCCTGACGGGGATCCCGTTCGACGCCTACCTCGCCGACCCGAAGGTGGTGCTGTGAGAGCGACCGTGCACGTGCGACCGAAGGCCGGCATCCTCGACCCGCAGGGCGAGGCCGTCGAGGGCTCGCTGCGCAAGCTCGGCTTCCCCGTCCACGGCATCCGGGTGGGGAGGCTGTCGACCTCGAGGTGGAGTGCGACGACCCCGCTGAGGCCCGCGCGCAGGTCGAGCGGATGTGCGCCGAGCTGCTGACCAACCCGCTGATCGAGAGCGCGGAGATCGAGCTCGCGTGAGCCACCCTGTGTCAACCACCAACGCCCGCGTGTTCCTCAGGCTTCGCCCGGCGGGAGCCGACGCTGGCGAGGAGCGCGCTTGAGGGTTTCGCCCAAGATCGCCGTGGTCGTCTTCCCCGGCTCGCAGGACGACCGCGACGCCGCCTGGGCGCTCGGCTCGGTCGGCGCCGAGCCGGTCTTCGTCTGGCACGCCGAGCACGAGCTGCCGCGCGGCACCGGCGCCGTCGTGCTCCCAGGCGGCTTCTCCTACGGCGACTACCTGCGCTGCGGCGCGATCGCGCGCTTCTCTCCGGCGCTGGAGGCGGTCGCGCGCTTCGCCGCCGAGGGCGGGCCGGTGCTCGGCATCTGCAACGGCTTCCAGATCCTCTGCGAGGCCGGCCTGCTGCCGGGGGTGCTGCGCCCGAACCGCCAGCTCGAGTTCGTCTGCCGCGACGTGGCAGTGCGCGTCGAGCGCGCGGACACGCTCTTCACGAGCCGCTGCGAGACCGGGCAGGAGCTCGTCATCCCCGTCAAGCACGGCGAGGGCTGCTGGTACGCCGCCACCCGACGTGCTCGCTGAGCTCGAGGCGCGCGGGCAGGTCGTCCTGCGCTACGCCGAGGACGTGAACGGCTCGCTCGACCGCGTCGCCGGCGTCCTCAACGCCGAGGGCAACGTGCTCGGGCTGATGCCCCACCCGGAGCACGCCGTGGACTCGCTGCTCGGCTCCGCCGACGGCGCGCTCATCCTCGCCTCGCTGGTGGACGCCGCCCGCGAGCGGCTGTTCGCAGCCGCGTAGCCCGGGCGGTGAGCGCCGTTCGCGTGCGTCGCGAGGGAGCCCGTGCGGCGGGCCGGGGTGGCGGGAGGCCGCTGCGTGTCCTGCTCGTGCACGCGAATCCGTTCCAGCAGGTCACGCCCGTGCCCCCGTACGGGCTCGAATGCTTGAAGACGGCCGTGAGCGACCTGCACGTCGAGGTCGAGATCCTCGATCCCTACCTCGTCGCGGCCGACCCGATCGAGGCGGCCGCCCGGCACGCGCGCGAGCGCCGGCCGGACCTCGTCGGGCTCGGGCTGCGGATCGTCGAGGACTGCATCGTGATCGATCCCGGCGCCGAGACCGAGGCGGCGCAGGACATCACGTGGTTCATGCCGGAGATCCGGCGGCTCCGCGCGGCGCTCGGCGAGGCTGCCCCCGAGGCGCTCTTCCTCTGCGGCGGCGCGGCCTTCTCGGCCTTTCCGCGCGAGTGCCTCGACTACCTCGAGGTCGAGCGGGGCGTCGTCGGCGCCGGCGAACTGCCCTTCCGGCTCGTCCTCGACCGTCTCGCCTCCGACGCTGAGCTCGGAGCGATCCCGGGTCTCGTCCGGCGCAGCGACACCGACGCGCTCGACGCCTACCAGCTGTCGTTCGCCGGTCGGCCGACACTGCGCGAGCCGCTCTACGCGCCCGTCAACTCGTTCCCGGTGCGGACGAGGATCGGCTGCGCGATGCAGTGCGCCTACTGCCTGACGGCGAATCTCGGCCGCAGGCACGAGAACGGTGCGGTCGAGATCGTGCTCGACGACATCGAGCAGACGGTCGCCGCGGCGGTGGAGCGCGGACTCGCGCATGCCCCGCTCTTCTTCGCCGATGACGAGTTCAATCTGCCGGACGAGCGCCACTCGATCACCGTCCTGCGGGGCATCGTCGAGCGCGGGCTCGCGGACAAGCTCACGTGGCGTGCGTACTTCAACCCGATGCCGTTCTCGGCTGAGCTGGCGGGGCTCGTCAGGCAGACGAACGGGCACGTCAGCGTGACCGTCGACAGCGCCTCCGAGGAGGTGATGCGTCGAGCGCGGAAACAGTTCCGCCGGCGCCATCTCGACGACCTGATCGAGACGGTGCTTCGTCACGAGCTGTCGGCCGATCTCGGCCTGCTCTTCGGCCTCCCGGGCGAGACCGAGGCGACACTGGCCGAGACGATCGAGTTCGTCCGTTCCCTCCCTCCGTCGATCGAGGTCGCCTACTCCCCGGGAGCACGGGTCTATCCGCACACGCCGCTCGCGGCGCTTGCCCGAGAGGAGCCGGAGCGGTTGTTCGGCGCAGAGGATCCGTCCTTCTTCGAGCCCGTCGTCTTCTCCGCGCTGGGGCCGCCCCGCGACCTCGCCCGTCGCCTGAGACGCGAGTTCGCCGACCTGCCGCACGTCCGCGCGGCCGGCGTCGGGTTCGCATCGGGGCGACGGACGGTCGCCCGCGCCTACAGGGTCGCGACCGGCGACGCGCCAGCCACGACCTGGCTGGACGTGCTCGACGAGGCCGAGCGCCCAGGCGACTACCAGCGGACGCCCGGCGAGTCGCTCGCCGCCGTCATGCAGGTCGCGCTCTGGCACGAACGCCTCGACCTCGTGGCCTCGGCCACCAAGCGCCTGCTTCGCTTTCGCGGAGCGCTTCCCGACGGTCTCACCCGGCGCCAGCTGCGAATCGCTCGCCTCGCCCTCGGACTGCTCACGACGCTCGATCGCCTCAAGCGCGTCGGGCGCAGGGGACGCCGGAGCTGAGCCGGTCGCGATCGCGACGCTAGAGGCCGAGCGCGTCGCGCAGGCCCGGCCGCTCGGCCAGCGCCTCGCGCAGCCGCTCGAGGTCGCGCGCCCGCAGCGTGACGGGGCCGCGGCGGGCCGTGCCGCCGGTCGAGTAGGCGAAGCGGACGAGCCGCTCGCCCTTCGAGGTCTCGAGGAGCTGGACGAGCGAGGCGAAGCGCTTCTCGCCCGCCTGCTGACGGAGCGCCAGCTCCTCGACGAGCGCCGCGGGCCCCCAGGGTGTGGTGATCGTCGCCATGGCGGGCACCGTAGAGGCTCCCGGCGCACCGATGGGTGCCGTCTCTGTGCCGATTCTGAGACGATCGTCCGATGGCCGACCCCGCCGAGCTCTACGAGCGCATCCTTGTCCCGGCGCTGTTCGCGCCGTTTTCCGGGCGCCTCGTCGAGCTCGCCCGCTGCCCGCCGGGCGGAGCCCTGCTCGACGTCGCCTGCGGCACGGGCGCCGTCTCCCGCGCGGCTGCCGCGGCAGGCTGCGGACGCGTCGTCGGGCTCGACGCCGCGGCCGGGATGCTCGCGCGGGCCTCCGGCGAGGGAATCGAGTGGGTCGAGGGCGATGCGGCGGCGCTGCCCTTCGAGGACGCGTCGTTCGACGCCCTCACCTGCGGCTTCGGGTTGATGTTCTTCGAGCGGCCGGTGCCGGTGCTCGGCGAGCTACGGCGCGTGCTGCGCCCGCGCGGCCACCTCGCCGCGTCGGTCTGGTGCGGCCTCGAGGCGAACCCGGAGCTCGCGACTCTCGGCGAAGCGCTGCGGGACATCGCGGGCGGGCGTGCGGCACGGATCCTCGCGGTCGCGTTCCGGATGGGCGATCCCGGCCCGCTGCAGTGGCTCTTCGAGCGCGCCGGCCTCCACGACGTCGAGATCCACCGGGAGAGCCGCGAGGCACGCTTCGCCTCGGCCGCCGAGCTGGCGCTGCCGTATGCCGCCGGCCTCGACGAGCCCGAGGCGGCGCACTCCGCGCTGACGGCCGAGCTCGAGGCCAGGCTCGGCCCGGGGCCGCTCGCGTTCCCGGTGGCCGCGCTGCTCGTCTCCGCGCGCGCCTGATGTCCGCTACGCGACCGCGACGACCCGCAGACCAGGCACGCGACGGAACTGGGCTACGTTGCGCGTCGCCACGCCGAGGCCCCAGGTCAGCGCGGTCGCCGCGATCCACAGGTCGTGGGCGCCGACCGGCTGGCCGCGGGCGGCGAGCTCGGCCCAGACCTCGGCGTGGACGCGCGCCACCGGTGTCGTGATCGGCAGCGGCTCGAAGCCGCCGAGCAGGTGCTCGACGAAGGCGCGCCGCAGCGCCCGCGTTCCCCCCGTCGCGCGGTAGACGCCGTGCAGCAGCTCGCTCACGGTGATCACGCTGATCGCGCGCTCCTCGTTGCCGAGAGCCGCGTCGAGACGCTCCGGCGCGCCACGCTCGCGGTCGACGAGCAGATCGGTATCGATCAGGAGGGCCAGGGGCTGTCCGGCGGCGGGCCGGCCTCCCGGCGGATCTCCCGCACGTCGCACGCGAACGCGTCGTCGGCGGGCGGTGCGGAGGCGAGCAATTCTCGGAACCGCTGCGCCGACACGAACCGCGCGCGGGGCGGGGAGATGACGGCGACGGTGGCACCGTTGCGGACGACCTCGATCTCCTCCCCGGCAGCGACGCGGTTGAGGACGTCCGAGAAGCTTCGCGACGCCTCGGTGGCGCTCAGTCTGGTCATGCGGGCAAGATATCAGATAAATCGGACTCACTGCTTGAGGGGCGTCGCGCTTCCCGCCAGCCCTTGTAGGTTCCCCTCGTGCCGCTCCTTCTCGTCACGCCGGCAGCCGATCCGCTCGTCGGCCGTTGGCGCGCCGAGCACGATTGGGCGGCGCGGCACGGTATCCCGGCGCATGTGACGATCCGGCTGCCGTTTCTTCCGCCCGAGCGCTGGCGGGACCCGTCGATCGCGTTGCTGCTCGAAGGGCTCTTGCCGGTCGACGTGACGCTTTCCCGTCTCGAGGACCGGCCGGGCGCACTCGTCATCCTGGCCGAGCCGGACGATCAGCTCCGGGCACTGACCGAAGCCGTCTCCGTGCAGTGGCCGGAGCTCGCACCGCACAAGGGCAACCGGCCTGACCTCGCGTACCACGTCACAGTCGTGCGGACAGAAGATCGAGCCGTGCGTGCGGCGGCAGCGGATGCGATCGCACCGCAGCTGCCCCTACGGATCGTCGGCTCCGAGGTCTGGGCAGCCGAAGGCTCCGCCGAGGATGGCGTCGTTCACGCCGTCCTCGCGACCACGCGCAAGACCTGATCGAACGAGCTACTTCCCGCTGCGGTCGATCAGCGCGATCCGGTAGCCGTCGGGGTTCGGGATACGCAGCGTCTGACCTGTGCGTATGTGATCGCCACCTGGGAGCGCGCGGTTATAGCGTGTCAGAGAGCAGGCTCCTGAACTCACGGAAACCGCGTGCGCCGAGCCAGTTAATGGTTTCTTCAGCGAGCCGGCGGCTCTCCTCGTCAGACGAGGCAAATCCCATTCGAAGCACCTGAGTGATCTGATCATTCCAGGCGCTCACAGACCACGACTCGCGCTCGTCCTCAAGGAGCAGCCGGAACAATCTAACTGCGTCAGCGGGTGATCCTCCTTCCGCGACGGCTGGGAGCTCCTCTGCGACGAAGTACGCGGGATTCGGCGCCACGCCCGACTCGAGTAGCGCCGTCAGCTCGCCGATTCGCCACTCTGCCGGGAGCGCCTTCGACGCGAACCACCACGCGAAAGAGGACAGCTCTGACACGCCACCGCCATCTGCGGGGTTCCTCTTGGCGAACGCCCAGAGCGCCTGCAGGCGCTCGACAAGTTCGGGAGTCAGTTTCTCGAGTTCGCGCGCGGACCGTCCAACGAACTCCAAAAGATGCGCACGCACATTGCGAGACGCGTTGACCCAGTAGGACACAAAGATCGGGTCATCGAGCGACATGACGCCCCGCCAGTAGAAGACGGCGAGGTGCTCACCCAGCTTTGAGCGCGGGTCGCCGTTCATCCATCTGAACCCGTGCCCTTCGGACGATGCAAGTTTGGCTGCACGCGCGTACTGATCTCGCAGCAGCTCGAAGACGTTGTTGTACGCGCCGTTGTAGATGACAAACGCACCCCACCCCGCTTCGCGGAGAGCCGTGTCGTCGTGAGGGAACACCGCGGGCGCGTACTCCGTGGCCCAGGAACGATCCAGCGCGAGGAGGTTCCCGAAGAACTGACCGAAGACCGCTCGTACGGCAACCGAAGGGTCGACCTCGGGGTCCAAGTGAGGGATCAAGAGGGCAGGCACTTCCGGAGCGCGCTCGAACAGCGAGCCATCGGTGGCTGCCGTCGCCTGATCCTCCGCTTCGAGCGCCTGATAGACCCAGACTGCGTACGCGATGGCGGCGCGCAACGCGCGAGGTCGGGTCGCATTCAACGAAAGCGTCGCCGGGTCCATGTTGGAACCGCCATAGCGGTCTTCGTGCTCGGGCGTCGGATCAGGATCATCCGCCACGGCCTCAATCACCTTCCACACGTTCTCGCGCTCGTCGAAACTGATGCGGTCGGCGCTCTTTGTGCTGAACCCGGCTTCGACCAACGACACGACCTCGCGCCGGGTCCATACCCATCCGGGATCCGCATCGCTGTCCTCGTCGCCGCGACCGTCCGGCCGTTCTCGGGGCTGCTGTGAGATCCACCAGAGAAGGTCGATGACAGGACGCCAGGTGAAGCTGCGTCCCTGGCGTATCGCGCTCTGGAACCCGTGCAGGATCCATTGAACGTACGCCGGCGGCAGAGCCTTGAACTCGGGGGCGAGCCGACTGGCCCGCTCCGGGTCGTTTTCTACGAAAGTCGCGAGAACCCGAGCGAGCCCCTCGACGGATGGGGCGTCCCACGCACCACTCGGCCGCCACTCGCGGAGATACGCGATGAGCTCGTCGTCGCTCATCCCGGCAAACTCTTCCGCCGATGCCGGCGACGTCGGGCCGACGAACGTGCTGATCTCCCAGCTAAGCGGAATCTCAACGTCTCCCACCTCCGCTGCCAACGCTTCGTAGCGCTGCCGCGCGTCATCAGAAAGCGCCGATTCGAGGAGATGGAGGCGTCCCGCGCGCCATCTATCGACGTGGGCCGCGACGTCTTCATCCGTCGCCTCGCGGCCGCCGAACTCAATCGCTCGCCGCCTGTACTCGGCGACGTCGGGGCCAGCTTCTATGACGCTCAGCAGCGCTTCGATGTCCGACGAAGAGAGCCGAGCAGCGTTTGCACGAAGTAGGTCTCTGAACTCCGGGCTGGGTTCAGGATCAAGGAGCTCGTCTCTGTCCACGACGAGGTCATGGATCTCTGCAAGATCGGGCTCTCGCCCACGGGCAAGAGCGAAGAGCGCAATCCGCCGGAAGATCCGTTCAGGTCGCGACGCCAGCATCCTGATCAGCTCGGCGTCAGAGATCAGTTCGCGCTCCCGGATCATCACTGCTGCGTCGCGTACCGCAGACGCGAGCGACTCCTCGATCTCATCGGCGCGCCCTCGGTCGTCCCCGATCCGGACTCTCCATGAGCGCGAAAGGTCGTAGCCCGGATCGTCTCCTTCCCCATCGTCTCTGCGCATCTCACGTAAGGCGTCTTCGAGAAGCTCGATCAGCGTCTGGAGCGCCTCGTGCGGCGCCGTTGGCACCACGTTGTCAACGACTCTCCGCAGCAGCTGGTCGTACTCCCACTCGTTGAACCGTGCGCGCAGCCGGCGGGCGTACCACTCCACGTCGCGAGTGTCAGCGAGCGGCGCGGACAACGCACGCGCGAGCTTCATCGCTGTGTCGACTTCACCGACCGCCACCAGGTGCTCCATCAGAGCCTGGCTCTTCCGCGGGAGGAGGTAGTAGATGTGGGTGGCCTCGTCGATCCACGCGGTCTCGCGCTCACCCAGCCTTCGTGCCTGCTCTCCGGGCATCGCGATCGCCGCATCGACGAAGTCCTCATGAACTCGCTCATTGTTCGTGGTGATCGACTCAATAACGTCTGCGACGAGTTCCGGCGCGTGCTCCGCCATACGAGCGAGATACCTCGAAGCTGCCCAGCCGGGCGTTCGCACGTAGCCCTCTTCGTCGACCACTTGCGGTGGAGGGTCGCGAAAGAACCCACGTTCTAAGAGCGGCTCGATCCAGTCCGGCGATGTGAGTCGGTCGAAGAAGTAGTCGAGGTTCTCGGCTCGCTTCGTTGCTTCTGCAAGAGCCCGGTCAACGAGCTCCAGATCAAGCACCATGCTCGGCCTCCGCGATGAGTTCGTCGAGAGTTGCTTGCTCCGTGAACGTCCTGGGTTTCAGCCGGTCGAGGATGAAGCGCTCGAACTCCTCGAGCACTGCGCTGAACTCCTCCTCCGTCGTCTCGTGCCCGTGATGACAGACCTTGATGAAGAACGTCCGCCACTCGTCCCACATGCGGATGAACGCGTCCTCGATGAAGGCCGGCAGATTGCGTCCGGAAACGTCCAGACTCCTGATCGTTAGCCTCTGGAGATCGACTCTCTTCGGCCGGTTATTCGCGTCCCACTCGATGATGGCCTCGACCGCTTCGAAGCCGCGCCGGGCGGAGGAGTCGATCTCGCCCTCCCAGCGGCTGTCCACGTAGCAGCCGCTCGTGCGCTGCGCCCGCTGCCACCGCTCAGTCATGACGGCGAACTCGTTGCGGAGGATCCCAGTGCCAGCCTTCACTGGGAGGTCTGCGATCGAGTGCAGGTCGTTCATCAACTCGCGGACGCTGTGGGCCGACTGCGGAAATCGCTCGGGGTTCGTCGCGTCCGCGAGCGTCTTGCGCGCTCCCAGGTACCAACCGGCGAGTCTCCCGTCCTTCTCTACCAGCGCCCGGTAGACAGCCAGGTGCTGCCCTGCGAGCACCAATGGCGCCGCTCCGTCGCGCACCGGCGCCAGCTCGCCCACTTGTGGCTCCGTGTCTCGGGCAGGATCTTCGTTCGAGGCCGGGATCTCGCCTGTCATTGCGACGAGTGTAGGCCGCTCGGTCGGCGGAGCACGAAGCCGCTAAGCGCAGCGAGCGTCTCGAGCCGGAGGCGACGGTGAATCGACAGAAAGAGACGAGAGTCGAGCAACGGCGAGCTCCTTCGGGAAGGAGTAAACGCCGGTCCTGCCGATCCTCTGGGACTACCGCTCGAAGATCGAGCCGTACGTCGACGCGATGAATGAGATCGGGCCGGGCTCCGGGAGGAGCTTCTCGAGCAAGAACCGATCCGCGGCACCCAGTGCGATTCCCGCGATCGGCCCGACGACAGGTACGAACCCGATCCCGGTCGTAGCCAGGAAGCGGACTGTCTTGCCGGTCTCGCCGTGGACAGCCTGCGAGAGCCTGGCGCGCACGCTGTCGACCCGCTCCTTGATGTCCTCGTCGCTGACCTGGTCGAGCGTGCGAAGCCATTGCCGGAACTCGCGGATCTCCTCCGTGTTCCGCACCTCGAGCAGCTTCTGCACGTTCACGGTGCCCTCGGCAGTTTCAGGATCCGGCAGACCCGCAAGCGAGATGACCCTCTCGAAGCGTCCTTCTTGCGCGTCCGGGTCGACCTCCTTGACGAGGAAGGCGAGCTTCTCACGCGCAAGGGCGATCTCGGTCTCCCGGAACCCGGTGATCGCGTGGTAAGCCTCGATCTCTTCCATGCGCTTGTTCAGACCGCAGATCGCCAGCAGCGCGTCTTGTACGACCTTGTCGGTGTCCTCTTCGTTCAGGCCGAATCGCGTCCCGAGGTCGGTCGTTGCGGCGAAGACGTTCTCGTCGACCTGCTCGATCCGGATTTCGAAGCTGTCGTCCGCGACGCCCTTCCCGAGCTTCTCCTCGAGTGCGCCGGCCGTCGCGCCGAAGACGAGGTTGAGGTTGCGTGTGAGGTCGCGGGGCAGCGCCTCCATCGACTTGTGGCCTGCATCTTCGGGGAAGTGCATCAGCGAGCGCACGATTGCCCGCCGAACGTTCTGGGAGGTCTTCTTCCCGAGGCTCATCTCGCGGATCTCGCCGAGCCGCAGCTTGATGTGTTCCTCGCGGCCCTGGGGGACGAGGGGCGACAGCGCGTAGTGCAGAGGTGGAAGGGGCGCAGCACCGTATCCGGGGACTAGCCCGCCGTTTCCGATCTCTCCGTACGCCCACCCGTCAGCCCGGATGCGGACAGCTCCTGACTCGAGCAGGTCGATGAAGGGGCCGGCGCCGATCGCGTTGATCAGCGGCGGGAGCTCCCGCATGCCGTACGAGTCGATGACGACCTGCTCGAACAGAACGAGTCGACGTACGAGGGTCCCCAGGCTCACACCAACGACTTCGCCGTCCGCGTCCCGCAGGGCGATCGGCGCGAGAAGCCTGTCTCGCAGCTCTAGCTCGCGTTCTCCAGCTTCAGTCCTGCGCGGATTCGCTCGTCTGCCGCTGCGCGGTCTTGATCCCGCTAGCTCTGTCGTTTTTCGATCAGTTCGAGCCTATACCCGTCCGGGTCGCGGACGAAGCAGAGCAGCGAGCCGCCCTCGCGGATCCGGTACGGCTCCCGCTCCGGGTAGATCGCCCGCTGGGCGAGCTCCTCGAGCGTCGCCCGCATGTCGTCGACCGTGACCGCGATGTGCCCGTAGCCGGTGCCGAGCTCGTACGAGTCGACGCCGAAGTTGTACGTCAGCTCGAGCTGGTCACCGTGCCCGGGCAGGCCCATGAAGACGTTGATCGCCTCGTCGCGGATTGGCATCCGGCCGCGCTCCTCGAAGCCGAGCGCCGTGTAGAAGGCGACCGAGCGCTCGATCTCGCCGATCCGGTAGCAGGTGTGGATGAGCTCCATGGCGGAACCCTAGATTAGCCGGAGCCCGGCGGGAGGAGGCGCCGGCCCGACGCCTCCCAGGCGACCATCCCGCCGCGCAGCTCGACGATGTTGCCGTACCCCAGGCGCGCGAGCTCGCGGACCGCGATCGCGCTCATGCGCCCGCTCCGGCAGTAGACCGCGAGCGGGGTCGTCTTCCGAGCCGGGAGCCGGGCGCGGCTCGCCGCGAGGCGGTCGAACGGAATCCAGAGGTCGGTGCCGGCGAGCGAGCCCTCGTCGGGGACGTGCACGTTGATCGTCGCCGTTCCCTTCTGCGCCACCGCCTTGGCGAAGGAGGCGGGCCCCACGAGCCGGGGCGGCGCCGCGAGCGCGGCGGGGGTGGCGACCGCGGCGGCGACCACGAGCGCGAGGGCGGCCGAGAGGTGGGCGAGCTTCACGGCCGCACCGTACTAGGGCACGACCGGAGCGCCCAACCGCTCCGCGAGATAGGCGACGAAGCCGTCGAGCGTGCCCAGGCGCGGATAGTCGGTCTCGGGGATGTCGACGCCGAGCTCCTGGTCGACTGCGATCACGAAGTTGAGGACGTCCATCGAGTCGAGGTCGAGCTGGTCGCGGAAGTCGACGTCCCCCTTGATCTGCGCCGGGTCGGCCTCCGGCGCGATCTCGCCCAGCATGCGGAGGACGGTGTCCCTGATCTCGTCGTTGGTCATAGGTCTTCGGGCTCCTGGAGTAGTCGGTCGAGGGCGGTGAGGAACGCGCTCGCGCGGTGGCCGTCGGTGACGCGATGGTCGGCGGCGAGCGTCGCCGTAACGACCGGGCACGGGAGGAGCTGCCCGCCGGAGATCCACGGGCGCTCGACGAGCCGGCCGAAGCCGACGATCGCGACCTGCGGCGGGAAGATGATCGGGAGGACGGTCTCGGCGCCGCGCTCGCCGAGGCTCGTCACCGTGATCGTCGGATCCGAGAGCTCGGAGCTCCGGAGCGACCCGGCCCGGGCGCGCGAGACGAGGTCGCGGAAGCCGTGCATCAGCTCGTCGAGGCTCAGCTCGTCCGCATCGGTGCAGCGCCGGGGCGATGAGGCCGCCGCCGCGCAGGAAGATCGCGACGCCGAGGTGCACCGCGTCGCTCTGGACGACCTGCTCGCCCTGCCAGGTCGCGTTCAGCTCCGGCACCTCGCGCAGCGCGAGCGCGGCCGCCTTCAGGAGCAGCACGCCGTGGAGGAGCCGGTCGGGGACCGGCCGCCTGAGGTTCTCCTCGGCGAGCCAGCCGGTCGCGCGGCTGAGATCGATCGTCTCGCTCAGGTAGAAGTGCGGGGCCTCGCGCTTCGAGCGCGCCATCGCCGTCGCGATCGCGCGCCGCATCGCGGCCTGCCGGTCCCCGGCCTCCGCGGGGGCCGGCGGCGGCGGAGCGGGAGAGGTGGGCGCCGGCGGTGGAGCGGCCGCTGCCGCCTGCTCGACGTCGCGGCGCTGGATGCGGCCGCCCGGGCCCGTGCCGTGGACGGCTGAGAGGTCGAAGCCCAGCTCTTCGGCGAGGCTCTTGGCTGATGGTGAGACGAGCAGCCGGGCGCGCTCGGCCGCGGGCGCGGCGGGCTCCGGCCCGGGCGCCGCGGCGGGCGCCTTGCCGTTCTCGCGGATGAGCGCGAGCGGCGTGCCCACCGGCACCTGCTGCCCCGGCTCGACGAGCAGCTTCTCGATCACGCCGGCCACGAAGACCTCGACCTCGATGTCCGCCTTGTCGGTGTGGACCTCGGCGATGATGTCGCCGCGCGCGACGGTGTCCCCCGGCTGCTTGCACCAGGCGATCAGCGTCCCCGCGCTCATGTCGGCGCCGAGCGTCGGCATCACGAACTCGCCCATCAGACCAGCATCTCCCGCACGGCCGACACGATCCGCTCGGCGCTCGGTAGGGCCGCGTCCTCCAGGTGCTTCGCGTACGGCATCGGCACCTCCGCGCTGCAGACGCGCTGCGGCGGCCAGTCGAGGAGATCGAAGCCGAGCTCGGCGACCTGCATGCCGACCTCGGCGGCGAGGCTGCCGGTGCGCCAGCCCTCGTCGACGATGACGACGCGGTGGGTCTTCGCGACGGACTCGAGCACCGCGTTCATGTCCAGAGGGCGCAGCGAGCGGAGGTCGAGCACCTCGGCCTCGACGCCCTCGGCGGCGAGCTGCCCGGCCGCCTCGAGCGTCTTCGGCAGCGAGCCGCCGTAGGTCACGAGCGTCACGTCCTTCCCCGGCCTGCGCACCGCCGCCCGTCCGAGCGGCAGGTCGCCGTCCTCGAGCTCGCCCTCGAGCGGGTAGAGCGTCGCGTGCTCGAAGATGAAGACGGGGTCGGCCTCCTGGAGCGCCGCGAGCAGCATGCCGCGCGCGTCCGCGACCGTCGCCGGCGCGACGGCCTTGATCCCGGGCACGTGCGCGTACCAGCACCTCGAGGCTGTGCGCGTGCTGCGCCGCGAGCTGGCGACCTCCCCCGGTCGCCATGCGCACGACGAGCGGCACGCTCAGCTGGCCGCCCGACATGTAGCGGAGCGCGGCCGCGTTGTTCACGACCTGGTCGAGCGCGAGCAGGCTGAAGTTGATCGTCATCACCTCGACGATCGGGCGCATCCCGGCGAGCGCGGCGCCGATGCCGGCGCCGACGAACGTGGACTCGGAGAGCGGCGTGTCGCGGACGCGCTCGGGCCCGAACTCCTCGAGCAGGCCGAGGCTCACGGCGAAGGCGCCGCCGTAGCGGCCGACGTCCTCGCCCATCAGGAAGACGCGCTCGTCGCCCTCGAGCGCCTCCCGGAGCCCCGCGCGCACGGCTTCGCGGTACGTGGTGGTCACGGCCCCACCGGTGTGTGGACGTCGCGCTCGAGGTCCTCGACCGGCTCCCAGGAGCCCGCCTCCGCCTCGGCGACCGCCGCCTCGAGCTCGGCCGCGACCGCCGCGTCGGTCTCGGCGACGGCCGCCTCGCCGATCCCCTGCCGCGCGACGAAGAGGTCGATCGGGTCGCGCTGCCGCCACTCCTCGACCTCCTCCTTCGTCCGGTAGAGGTCGGGATCGGCCATCGAGTGGGCGCGGAAGCGGTACGTCTTGAACTCGATCAGGTGCGGCCCGCCGCCGCTGCGGACGGCCTCGACGCCCCTGCGCGCCGCGTCCTCGACGGCGAGGACGTCCATGCCGTCGACGGCCTCGGCCGGGACGCCGTAGCCGCTGCGCCCGCAGCTCCATGTCGAGCTGCGCCTGCGAGCGCTCGACCGCCGTGCCCATCGCGTACAGGTTGTTCTCGTAGAGGAAGAGCAGCGGCAGCCGCCAGAGCGCGGCGAGGTTCATCGACTCGTGGAACTCGCCCTCGACGACGGCGCCGTCGCCGAAGAAGCACGCCGTGACGGTCGCGTTCCCCTGGAGCTTGTCCGCGAGCGCGAGCCCGACGGCGATCGGCAGCCCGCCGCCGACGATCGCGTAGCCGCCGTAGAAGCGCCGGCCGACGTCGAAGAAGTGCATCGAGCCGCCGCGGCCGCGGCTGCAGCCGTTCGCCTTGCCGAACATCTCGGCCATCAGCGCGCCGGGCGGCAGGCCGCGGGCGAGCGCGTGCCCGTGGTCGCGGTAGGTCGCGACGATGCGGTCGTCCTCGCGTCGAGCGCCTGCATCGCGCCGACCGCGCACGGCCTCCTCGCCGATGTAGAGGTGGAGGAAGCCGCGGATCTTGCCGAGGCTGTACAGCTCCGCGGCCTTCTCCTCGAAGCGGCGGATGCGCAGCATCTCGCGGAGCAGGTGGAGCGCCGCGCTCGTCGCGCGAGCGGCGGCGCGGCGGTTGCGCGGGCGGTCGTCATTCGCTCTCCTCGAGCGTCGAGACGTCCCCTTCGGGGAGGCCGAGCTCGCGCGCCTTGAGCAGGCGGCGCATGATCTTGCCGCTGCGCGTGCGAGGGACGCTCTCGGCGAACTCGATCTCCTTGGGCGCGACCACCGCGCCGAGCCGCACGCGCGCGTGCGCGAGCAGCTCGCGCTCGAGCTCGTGCGACGGCTCGAAGCCCCGCTTCAGCGTCACGAACGCCTTCACGATCTCGCCGGCGACCGGGATCGGGCTTGCCGATCACGCCGGCCTCGGCGACCGCCTTGTGCTCGAGCAGCACGCTCTCGACCTCGAACGGCCCGATCAGGTGGCCCGAGGTCTTGATCACGTCGTCGGCCCGGCCGACGAACCAGAAGTAGCCGTCCTCGTCGCGCCGCGCGAGGTCGCCGGTCAGGTACCAGCCGCCCGCGGAAGCACTTCTCGTAGCGCTCCGGCTCGCCGAGGTAGGCGCGGAACATCGACGGCCAGCCGGGCTTGAGCGCGATCTCGCCCTCGGCCCCCGGCTCCTCGACGAGCTCGACCGAGCCGTCCTCGAGCCGGTGCACGAGCGCCGCCTCGACGCCGGGGCAGGGCCGGCCCATCGAGCCGGGCCGGATCTCCAGAGCGGGGAAGTTCGCGATCATGATCGCGCCCGTCTCCGTCTGCCACCAGTTGTCGTGGAACGGCAGGCCGAACGCCTCCTCGCCCCAGACCACGCCCTCCGGGTTCAGCGGCTCGCCGACGCTCGCCAGGAAGCGGAGGTGGGGGAACTCGTGCGCGCGGGCCAGCTCGGCGCCGGCCTTCATCATCATCCGGATCGCCGTCGGCGCCGTGTACCAGACGGAGACCTGCTGCTCGGCGAGGATCCCGTACCAGCGCTCCGCGTCGAAGTCGCCCTCGTCGACGATGCTCGTCACGCCGTTCGCGAGCGGCGCGACGATCCCGTACGACGTGCCCGTCACCCAGCCCGGGTCGGCGGTGCACCAGAAGACGTCGTCGGGGTGGAGGTCGAGCGCGAGCCTGCCGGTGACGCGATGCGCGACGACCGCCTCGTGCACGTGCACGGCGCCCTTCGGCATCCCGGTCGTCCCGCTCGTGAAGTGGACGAGCGCCACGTCCTCGGGTGCCGTCGGCCCGATCGTGAACTCGTCGGCTGCCGAGAGCATCAGCCGGTGGTAGTCCTCCGTTCCCGGCACGCCGGTCGGGCCGTGCCCGTCGCCGACGAGGATCACGTGCTCGAGCTCGGGGAGCGAGTCGCGGAGCGCCGCGACCTTGCGCTCGTAGAGGCTCTGGGTCGTGAGGAGGGCCCTGGCCTTGCCGATCGCGAGGCGGGTGTGGATCGGCTCGGGCCCGAACGCCGAGAAGAGCGGCGAGAAGACGCTGCGGTTCTTCAGCGTCCCGAGCGCTGCGATGTAGAGCTCGGGAATCCGGCCCGCGAGGACTGCGACGAGGTCCCCCTTGCCCGACGCCGAGCCCCGTCAGGACGTTCGCGAAGCGGTTCGTCTGGATCTGGAGGTCGCCGTAGCTGAAGTCGCGCACGTCGCCGCTCCTGCCCGAGCCAGCGCAGCGCGAGGTGGTCTCGCAGCGGGCCGCCGGCGTGCCGGTCGACGGCTTCGTGGGCGATGTTCAGCCCGCCGCCGCCGGGCAGGCCGTCGAGCTCACCGCGCGCGCGCTCCCAGAAGCCGGGCGACCGCTCGCGCTCGTAGTCGAGCAGGTTCGGCGCGACCGCCCAGCCGTGCTTCGGCTTCACGATCGATGCATACGGCATAGAGCGCAGCTCCGTGTGGGGACACGCTAACCATGTCTCTTCGCCCGTGGAGAGACATCGGAAGAAGCTCCGAGCGTCCGTTCGGGGAACTACGGACCGGGAGCGGGGCGCGATCCGCTTCTAGCCGGTCTCGTCCTCGAGGTCCTCGGCGACGAGGCGCGTAGAGGACGCCGTCCACCCACTGCTCGTCGCGCCAGTACGCCTTGCGCTTGACGCCCTCGCGGATGAAGCCCGCGCGCTCCGCGTGCCTCTGCGCGCGCTCGTTGAAGCCGTAGACCTCGAGCTCGATCCGGTGGAAGCCGCGCTCGAGGAACAGGTAGCGCTGGAACAGCCGGGCGCCTCGTGGCCGAGCTGCCGCCCGCGGAAGTCGGGGTGCACGGCGAGCCCGCCGAGGCTCGCGATCCGGCTGCGCTTGTTGGCGCGCTCGAAGGCCATCGTGCCGGCCGGCCGCCCGTCCACCTCGACCACCATCACGCCGCTCGCCTCCGGCTCGGCCTCGGAGCGCTCGACCTCCGCGAGCAGCTCCTCGCGCGAGGAGGGCCGGACGGCGGCGAGGAACGGCGCGACGTCCTCGTGCGTCACGAGCGAGACCAGGAAGTCGAGGTCGTCGCCCCGTGCCCGCCGGATCGAGACGCTCTCGCTCACGCGGGCGCCCGCCGGGGCAGGCGCACGGCGCCGGAGGCGAGCGCGACGCCGCCGAGGATCAGCGCGAGCCCGCCGAGCGCGCCGCGGTCATCGGCTCGTCGAGGAGCACGGCGCCGTAGACGAGCGCGAACGCCGGCATCAGGTAGGTGACGAGGCTGAGGCGGCGTCGAGCCGTGCAGCGCGAGCACGCGGAAGAGGATCAGCTGCGCGAGCGCGGTGCCGAGCAGCGTGAGCGCCAGCGAGCGACGCGACTCGCCTCCAGGCTCGGCGTCGCGGTCGGGCAGCTGGAAGACGCGCGAACGGCAGCAGGATCAACCCCGCAGGCGAGCATCGAGCCCGGTGGCGAGCACCGGCCCGGGAACGGTCCGCATGCGCAGCTGGCCGAAGACGCCGGCGGAGGCATAGGAGAGCGAGGAGAGGACGACCGCGAGCGCGCCGGCGACAGCCCACCAGCCGCCGCCCGGGTGGATGCCGGTCACCACGGCGACGCCGGAGGCGCCGATCGCGAGCCCGCGATCCGCTCGGGCGTCAGGCGCTCGTGCGGCAGGAAGCGCAGCACGAGGAGCGGTTGAAGATCGGCACCGACGCCTGCACGACCGCGGCCACGCCGGAGTCGATGTACTGCTCGCCCCAGGCGAC
Source organism: uncultured Actinomycetes bacterium (assembly GCA_963839425.1). Taxonomy (GTDB): domain Bacteria; phylum Actinomycetota; class Thermoleophilia; order Gaiellales; family Gaiellaceae; genus CAYGLV01. The sequence continues at coordinate 2,169,388 of CAWIUX010000009.1, read as the reverse complement.
CAGCCAGAACGGCAGCGCCGCGTTGAGCACGCCGAGCACGAGGCACGGGAGCCACGCCGCGCGGAGCTCGGCGAGCGCGCTGCGGCCGCCCTCGCGCCAGACGAGGTACGAAAGCAGCACGACGCCGGCCGCGAGCGGCGCGGACGGCCATCATCGCGCGCCGGCTCGATGTCGTCCACCGCGACCTTGATGAAGAGGTACGACGCGCCCCAGACCGCGGCCAGCACGAAGATCAGAGGGGCGTAGCGGTTCACGCGCGTCACTCGCCGGCGTCGGCTCCCGCCGGGCTGCGCCCGGCTCCGCCGCCGCCTGACGCCGCTCGCGGCTCTCCTGTGGAGTTGGGATCCACGTCCGTACTCCCCGTACTGTCCCCTCCGGCCCGGCACCGCGAGCGGCGCCCGAGGAACGCGCGGGCGGCGGAGGTTGACCCAGGGCGATTCACCTTCGCAGGCTACCCGGGCGGGCACCCGGAGGGCACCGGTGCCGAGCGCGACGCCGGCGAGCACGAGCGCGAGCCCGACGAGCGCGACGCCTGCACGGCTCGCCGAGCACCGCGACACCGTAGACGAGCGCGAGCGGGGACGAGGTACGTGACGAGGATCACCCGCGAGGCGCCCGCGCCGAGCAGGATCCGTAGTAGAGGAGGTAGGCGAGCGCCGAGCCGCCGACGCCGAGAGAGAGCACCGAGACGGCCGGCTCCCAGCCGAGCGCTCGGCGGGGGCTGCGCGAGCCCGAACGGCAGCGTCAAGAGCGCGCCCGGCGAGCGTCCCGAACGCGACGGAGCGGGGCGACGTGCGCCAGCGCCGGCCGGCGTAGAGCGCCGAGGCCGTAGCAGAAGGCGGCCACGAGCACGGCCAGCGCCCCGAGCACGGCCCCGCCGCGCTGGCCGCCGACGAGCAGCACGACGCCGCCGAACGCCGAGCACGACGCCGGCGAGCCGCGTGCCGGTCACGCGCTGGCTGTGGTCGAAGCGCGACGCGAGAGCGCGGTGAAGAGCGGCGCGGAGGCGTTGAAGATCGCCGCGAGGCCCGGAGTCGATGTACTGCTGGCCCCAGGCGATCAGAAAGAACGGGACCGCCGTGTTGCTCAGGGCCAGCAGGGCGAGCGGCCCGGCATACGGCGCGCAGCTCGGCGAAAGCCGTCGCCCGCCGAGAGCAGCGGCGATCGGAGCGAGCGCGCGCCGGAGCCCGTCAGCCGCAGCAGGATCAGCGTCGACGGCGCGAAGTCGCGCACGCCGATCTTGATGAACATGAACGACGACGCCCCAGATCGCCGCGAGCGCGAGCAGCATGAGGAGGTGCCGCCGGCTCATCCCCCTATTCAACGCGCACGGGCAGCCGGCGGGCCGCCCGGAAGCCGTCGGCAGCCCCGGTTACACTGATCCTCTGAGCTCCGTCGCGGAACAGCCTCTCCACCGCGCGCTCGGACTGACCGACGGGGAGCTCGACGCGTATCGTCGAGCTGCTCGAGCGCGACCCGAACCACTTCGAGCTCGCGGTCTTCTCGCTGCTCTGGTCGGAGCACTGCGGCTACAAGCACTCGGCGCTCCTGCTGAAGCGGCTTCCCGACCGACGGGCAAGCGCGTGCTGCAGGGCCCGGGCGAGAACGCCGGCGTGCTCGACCTCGGCGACGGCGAGGCGGTCGCGCTTCAAGGTCGAGAGCCACAACCACCCGTCCGCGGTCGAGCCGTTCCAGGGCGCCGCGACCGGGCGTCGGCGGGATCCTCCGCGACATCATCGCGATGGGCGCGCGGCCGATCGCGCTGCTCGACGGGCTGCGCTTCGGCGCGCCGGCGACTCGCGCTTCGACCGCGCCGTCGCCGGGATCGGCGCCTACGGCAACGCGGTCGGCGTCGCCGACCGTCGGCGGCGAGGCCGTCTTCGACGAGGCCTACGCCGGACAACTGCCTCGTCAACGCGATGTGCGTCGGGCTCCTCCCGGCCGACCGGGTCACGCGCGCGCAGCGCGACCGGGCCCGGGCAACCTCGTCGTCCTCTACGGCGCGACGACCGGCCGCGACGGGATCGGCGGCGCGTCGCGTGCTCGCGAGCCAGGAGCTCGGCGAGGACGACGCCGACAAGCGGCCCGTCCGTCCAGGTCGGCGACCCGTTCACGGGCAAGAAGCTGATCGAGGTCTCGGTCGAGCTCGTCGAGCGCGGGCTCGTCGAGTCGCTGCAGGACTGCGGCGCCGCCGGCCTCGCCTCCTCGCTCTCCGAGATGGCGCGCGACGGCGGGATCGACGTCCACCTCGACCAGCGTGCCGCTGCGCGAGGAGGGGATGGAGCCGTGGGAGATCATGATCTCCGAGAGCCAGGAGCGGATGGTCGCGGTCGTCCGGCCGCAGATGCTCGAGGCGGTCGCAGGCCGTCTGCGACCGCTGGGAGCTCCACCACGCCGTCGATCGGCGAGGTCACCGACACCGGCGCTCTGCGCGCGCTCTGCGACGACGAGGTCGTCGGCGAGATCCCGGCGCGGCTGCTCACCGACGAGTGCCCGCGCTACGCCGTCGAGCCGCAGCCGCGCGCCGAGCCGAGACCCTGCTGCCGGCGCCGCAGGCGCCGCCGCACGCCGCGACGCGCTGCTCGAGCTGCTCGGCCTCGCCGAACATCCGCAGCCGCGCCTGGATCTACCGCCGCTACGACCATCTCGTCGGCTCGCGCACCGTGCGCCGGCCGGGGCTCGACGCCGCCGTGCTGCGGCTGCGCCCGTCGCTGCGCGGGCTCGCCGTCTCGCTCGACGGCCCGGGCCGGCATCGCCCGGCTCGACCCGCGCACGGGCGGCGCGCTCGCGGTGCTCGAGGCGGCGCGGAACGTCGCCTGCGCCGGCGGCGAGCCGCTCGGGCTGACCGACTGCCTCAACTTCGGCAACCCGGAGAAGGGCGAGATCGCCTGGGAGCTGGCCGAGGCGATCGAGGGGATGGCGGAGGCCTGCGAGGCGCTCGGGATCCCGGTCGTCTCCGGCAACGTCTCGCTCTACAACGAGACCGACGGGCCGCGCGATCCACCCGACGCCGGTCGTCGGCTGCGTCGGGCTGGTCGCCGACGTGCGGCCGGTGCCGGGCGCGCTGGCGCGAGGGCGACGTCGTCCTGCTCGCCGGCGTCGCCGCGTCGTCGCTCGCCGGCTCCGAGTACCAGGCGCTCTACGGCGAGCTCGGCGGCCGGCCCGGCGCGGCTCGACCTCGCGCCGAGGCGGCGCTGGTCGAGTTCCTCTGGCGCGCCGCGCCGCTCTGCTCGCTCGTCCACGACGTCTCGCCGAGGGCGGGCTCGCGGTCGCGCTCGCCGAGGCGGCGCTCCACTCGCGGCGTCGGCGCCGAGCTCGACGCTCGCCGGACGACCCGCTCGCCTGGTTCGGCGAGGGCGGCGGCCAGGCGGTGCTCGCCTGCGCCCGAGGAGACGTCGCGCGGCTCGGCGGCGTCCCGCTGCGGCGGCTCGGCGTCGTCGGCGGCGAGCACGCTGCTCGGCAGTCGACGTCGACGAGCTGCGGGAGGCCTGGCAGACGCTGATGTGCGGCGTCTTCGGCATCCGCTCGGCCGAGCGCGACGTGGCGCGGCTCGCGTACTTCGGCCTGTTCGCGCTCCAGCACCGCGGCCAGGAGTCGGCCGGGATCGCCGTCTCCGACCGCGGCCGGCTGACCGTGCTCCGCGACATGGGCCTCGTCGCCCAGGTCTTCGACGAGCAGAAGCTGCAGGCGCTGCCCGGGCGAGGTCGCGATCGGCCACACCCGCTACTCGACGACCGGCTCGACGCCGTGGACGAACGCGCAGCCGCTCGTCCAGCACGGCCGCGCCCGCACGGTCGCGCTCGGCCACAACGGCAACCTCGACAACACCGCCGAGCTGCGCGACGAGCTCGCCGCCGACGGGCGTCAAGCTCGGCGCCACCTCCGACACCGAGCTGATCGCGGCGCTGATCGCGAACGACCCGGCGCCGCTCGCGGAGCGGTCGCGCAGGCGATGGCCACGGCTCGAGGGCGCCTACTCGGTCGTCGCGCTCTCCGAGGGCAAGCTGCTCGCCTTCCGCGACCCGCACGGGATCCGGCCGCTCGCGCTCGGCCGGCTCGGGCGACGGACTGGGTCGTCGCCTCCGAGACCTGCGCGCTCGACCTGATCGGCGCCGAGTTCGAGCGCGAGCTCCGGCCCGGCGAGCTGGTCGTCATCGACGAGGACGGCCTGCAGCTCGACGCAGGCGGTGCCGGAGGGCGGCAGGCGCTCTGCATCTTCGAGTACGTCTACTTCGCGCGGCCCGACTCGACGCTCGCCGGCGTCGAGGTGCACGGCGCGCGCGTCCGCATGGGCGAGCGGCTCGCGGCCGAGGCGCCGGTCGAGGCCGACCTCGTGATGCCGATCCCCGACTCGGGCACGCCGGCGGCGATCGGCTTCGCGCGCGCGTCCGGGATCCCGTTCAGCGAGGGGCTGATCAAGAACCGCTACGTCGGCCGCACGTTCATCCAGCCCGACCAGGAGCTGCGCCAGCAGGGGATCCGGATGAAGTTCAACCCGCTCGCCGAGGTCGCGGGCAAGCGGCTCGTGATCGTCGACGACTCGATCGTGCGCGGCAACACGATGCGCGCAGCTCGTCGCGATGCTCTTCGAGGCCGGCGCGGCCGAGGTGCACGTGCGCATCTCCTCGCCGCCGATCGTCTCGCCGTGCTTCTACGGGATCGACCTGGCCGACGAGGAGCAGCTCGCCGCGGCCGCACCGCTCGGTCGAGGAGGTGCGCGAGCTCGATCGGCGCGACCTCGCTCCACTACCTCTCGCTCGAGGGCATGCAGGCGGCGACGACGCTGCCCGGCGACGTCGGTCTGCCGCGCCTGCTTCACCCGCGAGTACCCGACGCGCAGTCCCGGAGGGCCGGAGCCTGGCGAAGCTCCGCTTCGAGCCGGCGCGCGACGTGACCTCAGGCCGCGTGGCCCGGGACGTGCACGATCTCGAGCTTGATCCCGTCCGGGTCGTAGAAGAAGACGGCGTAGTAGCCGGGCATGTACGCGTACTCCTCCGGCGCCGCTCTCGATCTCGGCGCCGCGTCCGCACGAGCCAGTCGGCGCGCTCGTCGACGCCGCGCGCGCGGCGGCCTCGAAGGCGACGTGGTGGAGGCCGACCCGGTAGCGGTCGTACGTCCCCTCGACGCGTCTGCGCCTCGCGCAGCCCGAGCGCGCTGCCGGGCCCGAGATGTACCAGATCGTCTCGCCGCGCTCGCCCTCGACCTCGCCGACCCGGTGCCAGCCGAGCGGCTCGAGCAGCTCGCGGTAGAAGGGCAGGCTCCGCAGGATCGAGCCGACGACGAGGTCGACGTGGTGGAAGCCGGTGGAGCGCACTCCTGGCACCATGATCTCAGCGCCGGCTCGGACAGCTCCTCGCCGCGGCCGTAGCGCACGGCCCGCGTCGCCGCCCGCGCGTCGAGCCCCTGCTCGAGCAGCTGCTGGCGCACCTCGCTCTCCTGCGCCCAGCGCAGGAAGAGCCACGCGAGCGCGCCGAGCGTGACGAGCGAGCCCTCGATCATCATCACCCCGCCGGCGATCCCCTGGTCGGCTGCGGGCGAGATCCCCCAGCGCTCGACCGGGTGCGCGTAGACGCCGTAGAAGACGTCGCCCGACCAGACGAAGACGTTGCCGAGCGACCGTCTCGACGACCCGGACGGCGACGATGTAGCCGAGCTTCGCCCCGGTGCCGAACCACTCCGGCGCCGGGCAGCATCTCGAGCACCGGCGCCCACATCAGCCCGCCGCAGGTGAAGAAGAGCAGTGCTGGAGCGCGTGGATCGCGAGTGGTGGAGCGCGCGCCTGGTAGGCGACCGGCAGGTGCCAGAGCGAGGAGGTTCGCCGCCCAGATCGGGAAGCGCGACGACGGGGTGCGCCAGGAAGCGCAGCCGCTCACCGCCGGCAGCGCGAGCACCGGCCGCAGCAGCGGCCCGGTCAGCCCGGCGACGCAGGCAGAGCGGCGCGAGGTCGCCGAGCAGGATGTGCTGGATCATGTGGACGAAGAAGAACTGCTGTCTCGCCGAGCGCGTGGATCGGCGAGGCGACCGCGAGGACGAGCAGGACGAGGCCGAGGCCGAACACCGCGACCCGCGGGCCGGGCACCGGCGTCCCGCGCGCGGCGAGCGTCGCGGCGCGCCGGTAGTAGAGGAAGCCGCGACGAGCGCCGATCAGGAGCGAGCGCCGCCGGATCGAACGTCCAGCTCGTCAGCGGCGACGGGCCCAGCCCGGAGAGTGTAGGCCTGCGCTCGTCGTAGACTCGGCGGCGTGGGCAGCGAGCGCGACCTACGAGGCGGCCGGGGTCTCGCTCGCGACGCGGAGGCGGTCGTCGAGCGGCTGCGGGCCGCGGTCGAGTCGACCGGGCCGACGGGCGTTCGGCGCGTTCGCCGGCCTGTACCCGCTCGACGAGCGGCGCCTGCTCGCCGCCTCGATGGACTCGATCGGGACGAAGCCGATCGTCGCCCGCGCGCGCGGGCGCCTGCGCGACTGCGGCGCCGACATGGCCGCGCACTGCATCAACGACGTCGCTGACGACCGGCGCCGAGCCGCTCTTCCTGCTCGACTACGTCGCCGCCAACCGGCTCGACCTCGAGCAGGTCGCCGAGCTCGTCGAGGGCGCCGCCGAGGTCTGCCGCGCGGCCGGCTGCGCGCTGATCGGCGGCGAGACGGCGGAGCTGCCGGGCGTCTACCGCGAGGGCGAGCTCGACTTCGCCGCACGTGCGTCGGGATCGTCGACCGCGACGCGCTGATCGACGGCTCGCGCGTCGAGGCGGGCGACTGCGTGCGTCGGCTTCCCCTCCGCCGGCGTGCACGCGAACGGCTTCTCGCTCGTCCGCACGTGCTCGACGGTCGAGGACTACGACGGCGACGACCTGCTCGCGCCGACGCGGCTCTACCTCGACGACGTCCGCGCGCTGCGCGCGCGACGCCGACGTGCGCGCGCTCGCGCACGTGACCGGCGGCGGCATCGATGGGCAACCTCCCGCGCGTGCTGCCCGACGGGCGTCCGCGCCGAGATCGACTGGGAGGCGTGGGAGCGGCCGCCGGTCTTCGAGCTGGCTCGCGGCGGCACGTCGACGAGGAGGAGCTGCGCCGCGTCTTCAACCTCGGGATCGGCTACTGCGCCGTCGTGCCCGCGCCGGCCGGCGACGAGCTCGTGATCGGGCGGATCGAGGCGCGTGATCGGCGTGCTCGTCTCCGGCGAGGGCACGAACCTGCAGGCGCTGATCGACGCCGGGCTGCCGATCGTCGCCGTCGCCTCGAACCGCGCCGGGCGTCGAGGCGCTCGAGCGCGCGCGCCGCGCCGGCGATCGCGGCGGCGATCTTCGCGCTCGGCGACTACCCCGACCGCGACGCGCGCGACCTGGCGATGGCCGACTGGCTCGAGGAGCAGCGGCGTGCGACCTCGTCGTCCGCGCCGGCTACATGCAGCTGCTGCACGCCCGCTTCCTCGAGCGCTTCCCGGAACCGGATCGTCAACGTCCACCCCTCGCTGCTGCCCGCCTTCCCGGGCGCGCGACGCGATCGAGGACGCGCTCGCCGCCGGCGTCGAGACGACCGGCGTCACCGTGCACCTCGTCGACGAGGGCGTCGACACCGGGCCGGTGCTCCGCCAGGAGCCCGTGCCGGTGCGAGCCGCGCACGGCCGAGACGCTGCACGACCGCATCCAGGCGGTCGAGCACCGGCTGCTGCCCGAGGTGGTACGGCTCCTGCTCGCCGGCCGCGTGCAGGTCGACGGGCGGAAGGTCATGATCGCGTGATCGCACGCGCGCTGATCTCCGTCTACGACAAGGCCGGCCTGGAGGAGTTCGCGCGCGGCCTCGCCGAGCTCGGCTGGGAGCTCGTCGCGAGCGGCGGCACCGCGGACGTCCCTCGAGGAGCACGGCCTCGAGGTGACGCTGGTCGAGACCCTGACCGGCTTCGCCGAGATGCTCGGCGGCCGCGTCAAGACGCTCCACCCGCGGATCCACGCCGGCATCCTCGCGCGCCGCGACCGGCCGCGACGACCTGGCCGCGCTCGCCGAGCACGACATCGAGCCGTTCGACCTCGTCGTCGTCAACCTCTACCCGTTCGAGGAGGTCGCCGCGCGCCACGGCGTGCGCGAGGAGGAGGCGGTCGAGATGATCGACATCGGCGGGCCCGTCGATGCTGCGCGGCGCGGCGAAGAACTTCGCGCCACGTCGCGCCGGTCTGCCGGCCGAGCGACTACGGGCCGGTGCTCGAGGAGCTGCGCGCGCCGCGGCGAGCTCTCGCTCGAGACCCGTCGCTCGCTCGGCGGCGACGGCCTTCGCCGTCACGGCCGCCTACGAGGCGGCGATCGCGGCGCTGGTTCGCCGAGCGCGAGTCGTTCCCCGAGCGCTTCATCCCCGCCGTTCGAGAAGGAGCGGACCTCGCCTACGGCGAGAACCCGCACCAGCGCGCCGCCTACTACGCCGAGCGGCGCGCCCGCACGCACCTGCTCTCGCGCGTCGAGCAGCTGCACGGCCGCGAGCTCTCGTTCAACAACCTCAACGACCTCGACGCGGCGCGGCTGCTCGCCGCGCGAGTTCGCGCTGCCCGCGTGCGTGATCGTCAAGCACGCGAACCCGTGCGGGGTCGCCGTCGGGGCGTCGATCGAGGAGGCGTACGCGGCGCGCTCGCCGCCGACCCGCTCTCGGCCTACGGCGGCGTCGTCGTCCTCAACCGGCCGGTCGGCGCCGAGCTGGGCGAGCGGCTCGCCGAGCAGTTCGTCGAGGTGCTGTTCGCGCCCGGCTACGACGAGGCGGCGCTCGAGGCGCTGCGGCGCGAAGGAGTCGACTGCGGATCCTCGACGACGGCGAGCGGCGGCGGCCGGACGCGGCGAGCGCGACTACACAGCGCGTGCTCGGCGGCCTGCTCGTGCAGGACCGCGACTGGGACGTCGAGGACCGCGAGGGCGATGGAGACCGTGTGCGGCGAGCCGAGCGAGGCCGACTGGGGCGACCTGCTCTTCGCCTGGCGCGTCTGCAAGCACGTCGCCTCGAACGCGATCGTGATCGTCGAAGGACCTGCGCACGATCGGCATCGGCGCCGGCCAGATGAGCCGCGTCGACGCGGTGCGGATCGCGGTCGAGAAGGCGCGCGAGCACGGCCACGAGCTCGCGGGCGCGGCGCTCGCCTCCGACGCGTTCTTCCCCTTCCCCGACGGGCCGCGGCTCGCGCTCGAAGCGGGCGTGACCGCCTTCATCCAGCCGGGCGGCTCGAAGCGCGACCAGGACGTGATCGCGGCGGTCGAGCGCGCGGGCGCCGCGATGGTCTTCACCGGCCGCCGGCACTTCCGCCACTGATGGACGCGCTCGACCTCCGTGTCCGGCGCTGCGTCTACGGGCGCTTCGTCGCGCTGGGGCGGGCGCCGACGGCTGCGGAGGTGGGCGCCGAGCTGGGACTCGCGGTCGGCGAGATCGAGGACTCGTTCCGACGCTTGCACGATGCGCACGCCCTTGTCCTGCATGCCGGGACGGTCGAGCTGCTGATGGCTGAACCCGTTTGCGGCGACCGAGACGCCACACCGGGTCGAGTGCGAGGGCAGGTGGTGGTTCGGCAACTGCTGCTGGGACGCGCTCGGCATCCCGGCCGCGCTGCATGCCGACGGGCGCGTCGAGTCGGCGTGCGCCTGCTGCGGCGAGCCCCTGGGCTCGAGGTTCGCGACGGCGAGCTCGTCCGAAGGCGCCGAGCTGCTGACCCACTTCCTCGTCCCGGCGCGGCGCTGGTGGGACGACATCGTCTTCACCTGAAGCACGATGGTCTTCCTCCGGTCGGAGGAGCACCTGGAGCGCTGGCTGGCCGGCCGGGAGCCCGGAGCGACGCTCACGCCGGAGCATGAACCAGCTCGCCCGCCGCTGGTGGTGGACGCGGCTCGACCCGGACTGGGGCCCGCGCAGCGCGGAGGAGAGCCAGGCGATCCTCGACGAGCTCGGCCTGACCGGCGACTTCTGGGCGCGCTAGCTGCCGTGGCGACCAGCTTGCGGCTGGCCTGGGTGGCGATGCCCTCGACGGTGCGGGCCGTCGCGCGCACGGTCAGGGAGCCCATTGCGCGCAGCGAGCGATGACGATCACCCGGTACGGCCTGCCGGCGCGAAGGTCGCCGAGCTCGCAGAAGACGAGCTGGCGGCCGGAACAGCGTGGGCCGCGGAGGGAGACGAACTGGAGCTGGCGCGGCAGGGCGACGGTACTGAGGGCCCAGCCGGTGTCCACGTCGCTCTTGACGGTCAAGGTGAAGGTGACGAGCTGGTCGCGGGCGGCGCGCGTCGTGCTGGTCCGCAGGCCGAGGTCGAGCTTGGGGGCGACACCTGGCGTCGTCGGTGCGGCCGGCGGCGTGGGGGCGGCCGGGGCCGTCGGCGGCGCGGGTGCCTGGCCCGGCGTCAGGGCGCGCAGGGCCGCGGCGGCGTCGATGCGGCCGTTGGCGAAGTCGGGATGGGCGACGGCGCTGACGCGGATAGCGGTGGCGACGGCCTCGCCGCTCGCGGCGGGGTTGTAGGAGCGCAGCAGCCCGGCGAGGGCGGCGACGAGGGGAGCGGCGGTCGAGGTGCCGCACATGCGGACATAGGAGCCGCCGCGCCAGGTCGTTGTCGTGCAGCCGGGAGCTGCGACGGTGACGGCGGGGCCGTAGTTCGAGCCCCACTTGCCCTGGGTGCCGGCCGGCGTGTAGCGGGCATCCTGGCCGTCGACGGCGCCGACGGCGAGGACGCCGGGGTAGGCACCCGGGGCGTTGGCCAGGGCCAGGTCCTCGTTCCCGGCCGAGGCGACGACGACGACGTCGTGCGAGAGGGCGTAGGCGACTGCGTCGGCGACGGTCCGGGTCGCTGCGCTCGACGCCAGGGACAGGTTGATGACGTCGGCGCCGTTGTCGACGGCCCAGACGATGCCGGCTGCGACGTGCTCCCAGTTGCCCACGCCGCGCGCGTCGAGCACCTTCACGGGCATCACGCGACAGGACCAGCAGGCGCCGCTGATGCCGATGCCGTTGTTGGGGATGGCGTTGATGATGCCGGCGATCGGCGGTGCCGTGCCCCTTGTCGTCGGCCGGGTCGGCGTCGTCGTTGACGAAGTCGTAGCCGGGCACCTGAGGACCGAGGTCGGGGTGGGGGCCGACGCCGGTGTCGAGGACGGCAATCACCGTCTCGGGCGAGCCCGTCGACAGGTCCCAGGCGGCCGGGAAGCCAGGCCGGGCCAGCTGCCACGAGGTCGAGTTGAGGAACGGGTCGGTGGTCGCCAGCGCGGCGTAGGCGTGGCCGTCGCGCTCGGCGAAGACGACGCCGGACGCCGCGCGCAGCTGCTCGAGGGCCGCCACGGCGTCCGCGACCTCGAGGACGGCGACGCCGAGCTGTTCGATCTCGCCGACGCGCTGGCCGCCGACGGCCGCGATCAGGCGGTCCTCGGACGCGCCGCCGTCGAAGCGAACGAGGATCTGGGCCGCGCTCGCCTCACCGGCGGAGGCGGATAGCAGGAAGGCGACGACGATGAGGAGGCGGATGCTTCGCATACGTAGATGATCGGATGCTTCGCGTATCTAGATGAAGGGGCGTAGCACGCCCTAATGTGGCCTCGGGCACCGATTCCCTCTTTCGAGGGGGTGAAGGACCCTGAGTTTTCTGGAGGCTCCTAGCGTTACCGTGCAGCTTCATCCGGAGTCCTCCTTGGACTGGGTGGCTTCGACACCCCCAGCCTCCAAGGAGGCCCGGATGGAACAACGTGCTTCAGAACTTGCGGCTAGTTCTTCCGTAGCCGCCCGCGCCCCGGATCGGGGGAACCGCCGATGTCACCCGGCGCCGTTCGTCCGACCATGGCCCTACCAAGGAGGTGGGTGTGCGCGCGCGCCTGGTGGGGATTCTCGGCAGCCCGACGCTGACGAACGGCGTGCTTGCGCGGGCGCTGCTCGCCCGGGGCATCGAGGCCCGCATGCTCTGGCCCGGCGAGGCGGTGGAGCTGCTGGGGCCCGGCGACGTCGGCCTCGTCAGGCTCGACGTGCTGCCCTCGCTCGACGGCGCTCGAGCCGGGGCTCGAGCTCGTGCCGGAGCTAGAGCGCCGCGGCGTCCGCGTGCTGAACCGGCCCGAGGCGCTGCTCGGAGCGCACGACAAGCTCGAGACGGCGCGGCTGCTCGCCGCGGCCGGGCTGCCTCACCCGCGGACGTGGCACTCCCGGCCGAGGGACCGCTGCCCGAGCTCGAGTTTCCGCTCGTCCTCAAGCCCCGCTTCGGCAGCTGGGGGCACGACGTCTTCTTCTGCCCGGACCGCGACTCCCTCGAGCGGCGCCTCGGGGAGGTTGCCGGGCGGCCCTGGTTCCGCCGCCACGGCGCGCTCGCGCAGGCCTACGTGCCGCACGGCGACCGCGACCTGCGCCTGCTGGTTGCCGGAAGCAGCGTCGTCGGTGCGACGGCACGCATCGCGGCGCTCGGGGAGTGGCGGACGAACATCGCTCTCGGCGGGCGTCTCGAGCCGACCCTGCCTCCTCCAGCTGCCCGCGCCGTCGCGGCCGCCGCCGCGCGGGCGATCGGCGCCGACCTCGTCGGCATCGACCTGCTGCCGGACGGCGAAGGCGGCTACGTCGTGCTCGAGCTGAACGGCGCGGTCGACTTCGACTACCGCTACGAGCTGCCGGCGCGCGACCTCTACTCGGAGCTCGCCTCGGCGCTCGGGCTCGAGGAGCTCGCGGCGATCCCGCACCCAGGATCCGGATGGTCACCGATGCCGCGCGTGCTGGACCGCGCCAGCATGCAGGCGAAGGAGGTCGATATGACGAAGAAGGAGAGCACGAAGGCGAAGCCCGGCGACGTGGTCGTCATCTCGGGTCGCGCCGTCGGCGACACGCCGCGTCTCGGCGAGATCGTGGCGGTGCTCGGCGGAGCCGAGCACGAGCACTACCGCGTGCGCTGGGAAGACGACCACGAGTCGATCTTCTACCCGGGGACCGACGCCGTCATCCGGCGTCGGGAGCGCGTGCCGCGCGCGGCGAAGCCGGCACGCTAGGGTTCCCGCCGGTATGCCCCGCGAGTACCCCAGCGTCCTCGAGCTCGTCGGCGGCACGCCGATCGTCCGGCTCGACCGCATCGGTCGCGACGTCGCGCCGACCGCTGCTCGCGAAGCTCGAGTACCTGAACCCCGGCGGCTCGGTCAAGGACCGGATCGGGCATGGCGATGATCGAGGCGGCCGAGCGCGAGGGCAAGCTCCGGCCCGGCGGGACGATCGTCGAGCCCACCTCCGGCAACACCGGCGTCGGGCTCGCGATCGCGGCGGCCGTCAAGGGCTACCGCTGCATCTTCGTGATGCCCGACAAGATGAGCCAGGAGAAGATCTCGATGCTGCGCGCCTACGGCGCCGAGGTCGTGATCACGCCGACCGCGGTCGAGCACGACTCGCCGGAGAGCTACTACTCGCGTCTCCGACCGGCTCGCGGAGGAGATCCCGGGCGGCTTCAAGCCCGACCAGTACTCGAACCTGACCAACCCGCAGGCGCACTACCAGACGACGGGCCCGGAGATCTGGGAGCAGACCGGCGGCGAGATCGACGCGATCGTCATCTCCGTCGGCACCGGCGGCACGATCTCGGGCGTCGGCCGCTACCTGAAGGAGCGCAACCCGACGTCCAGATCGTCGGCGCCGACCCCGAGGGCTCCGTCTACACCGCCGACGAGCACACCGACGCACCCCTACCTCGTCGAGGGGATCGGCAAGGACACCTGGCCGAAGACGCTGATCGCGCGACGTCGTCGACCGCTGGGTGCGCGTCTCCGACCGCGACTCGTTCGTGACCGCGCGGCGCCTCGCGCGCGAGGAGGGGCTCCTCGTCGGCGGCTCGGCCGGGACGACGGTCTGGGCCGCGCTCCAGGTGGCGAAGGACTTCGGTCCCGGACGCGCAGGATCCTCACGATGCTCCCCGACAGCGGGCCGCTCGTACCTGTCGAAGTTCTACGACGACAACTGGATGCTCCAGTACGGCTTCCTCGAGCGGACGCACGCCGCGCCGACGATCGACGAGGTGCTGCGCTTCAAGCGCGGCGAGGAGCACGAGCTGCCCGACCTCGTCACGATCGAGGCGCACGCAAAGGTGAGCGCGGCGATCGACCTGATGCAGCGCTACTCGATCTCGCAGCTCCCGTCGTCCGCCAGCCAGCCCGCCCGACTCGCTCGTCGGACGTCGATCGGCTCGCTGCAGGAGCGTCGGCGTGCTCGACCGCGTCTTCAAGAACGCCGGACGCGATGAACGAGGACGTCGCCGTGGTGATGCAGCCGCCGCTCGCCGTCGTCGACGTCGGCGACTCGCTCGACCAGGTCTTCCGCGACCTCTCGGGCCGAAGCGCGGCGGTCGTGGTCGCCGCGGCCGGCCGGCCGGCCGCGATCCTCACCCGGTCCGACCTGCTCGACTACCTGCACCACAGGCGCACAGAGGCGAGCTGAGACTGGCGGCCTGAGCGCGGCTCGGGCCCGCCCTCCTCGCCGGGGAGCGCCGTCTCGCGGCGGACGACGGCGAAGACCGAGCCGACGATCAGCGCGGCGCCGAGCAGGCCGTCCACGAGCGGCGCTCTCCGAGCAGGAACGCCCGCCGAGCAGGACCGCCACGAGCGGGTTCACGTACTGGTGGGTCACGACCTTCGAGATCGGGACGTGCCGGAGCAGCCAGGCGTAGGCGCTGAAGCCGACGAGCGAGCCGGCGACCGCGAGATAGGCCAGGCGGCGAGCGACTGCCGGAGAAGCCCGGAGCGGACATCGACCCGGCTCGCCGGTCAGCGACGCCCAGCACGAGCAGGAACACTGCCGCCGCGAGCATCTCCCACGTCGTCGCGACGAACGCGTCCCGGGGCAGCGGAGCCCGTGCCGAAGAACGAGCCGAGCGACCAGGAGATGCGCGGCGCAGAGCATGATCGCGAGCCCCCCGAGCGAGGAGCCGCCGCCGCCACCGCGGGAATCGACGACGAGCGCGACCCCGGCGAGGCCGACCGCGACGCCGGCGAGCGTCGTGCGGGCGATCCGCTGGCGGGAGAGGAGCCGCAGCAGCACACCTGCAGCGGCACGGAGCAGGCGATCATCGCCGCGATGCTCGAGTCGATCCGCGTCTCGGCGAGCGTGACGACCCCACGCCGAGGGTCGAGCAGCGCAGGCCGAGCGCCGCGCAGGCCGCGAGCTCGCGCCGCGTCACGCGGAGGCTCTGCCCGGGAGCGCCAGCATGACGGCCAGCAGCAGCCGGCGAGCGCGGAAGCGGGCGCCGGCGGAGAGGAACGGCGGCATCGTCTCGCACCATAGCTTGATGCGCGACGTACGTCGAGCCCCAGACGAGGTAGAGCGTCCAGAGCGCGGTGAGGAGCTTCCAGGGGCGGCGGGCATCTCGCTACAACGAACGACCGCGGCGGGTGCGTGAGATTCCTCAGCGGATGAACGAGGCCTCGTGCGCGCGCCTGTTCGCGGCGGCGCAGCTCGTCCTGCGGTCAGCGCGCCGATCCGCAGCAGCAGCTCGAACTCGTCGCGCAGGTGCGTGCGCATCATCTCCGGCCCGTCGGTGGCGATCGTGAACGCGACGCCGTGCTCCATGAACGCTCCGAACGTCTCGCGCACCGCGTCCTCGTCCGGGAGCGCCTTCGTCAGCAGGTTCGAGGTCGGGCAGATCTCGAGCACGGTGCCCGCCTCGCGGAGGAGCCGCATCAGCTCCGGATCGCTGGGCGGCGAGGATGCCGTGGCCGATCCGGTCCGGGCGCAGGCGCTCGATCACCTCGCCCAGCTCCTCGCGGCCGGTCTCGCCCCCTCCTCGCCGACGTGGATCGTGATCCCGAGCCCGGCCGCGCGCGCGGTCTCGACCATCGGCGCGACCTGCGTGTAGTCGTAGCGCGCCGCCGCCGGGCCGCGGGCCGGCGATGTCGATCCCGACGACCCCGCGTGAGGCCCAGCTGATCGCCTTCTCGACGACGACCTCGTTCTGGCGCGCGTCGAAGGTGCGGTCCATCATCAGGATCAGCCCGGCGCGCACCTGCGGGTACTCGAGCGAGGCGCGGTCGAGGCCGCGGATCGCGGCGAGGATGATGTGGTCGAGGTCGCGCTCGCCGCCGCGGTTGCGCTTCATCGGGTTGAAGCGGAGCTCGAGCGTCGTGATCCCCTGGCTAGCGGTAGGCGCCGCCGATCGCGCCGTGCACGGACTGCTCCACCGCAAGCGGCGACGACTGGATCAGCTCCGTCCAGTGGTAGATCCGCGTCGAGGGCGTCGAGGTTCTCGACCCCGCGCGGGTCGGAGACGGTGACGAGCCGCGTCGAACTCCCAGTAGTCCTTCACCGGCAGCGCGATCCCCTGCTCGTGCGCGAGGACCAGAGGATGTCGGAGGCGACCGAGCCGCCGAGGTGGGTGTGCAGCTCCGCGAGACCGCTCGAAGAGCATCTGTCGAGTCTATAGCGGGACGGGTATAACCGGGTCGTGGAGCTGGATCCCCAGGCCCGGGCCTACCTCGAGACGCGGCAGCCGCTGCCGCTCTCCGACGAGACGGTTGCCGAGGCGCGGCTCGCGGTGGAGGCGGAGAGCGAGCGGCTCGGCGGCCCGCCGGAGCCCGTCGCCGCAGTCGAGGAGCTCTCGGCGCCCGGTCCGGCGGGGCCCGTGCGGGTGCGGGTCTACCGGCCCGAGGGCGCGGAGCCGCTCGCCGGCCTCGTCTGGTTCCACGGCGGCGGCTGGGTGATCGGCAGCCTCGACAGCCACGACCGCATCTGCCGCGCGCTCTGCCGGCGCGCCGGCGCGCTCGTCTGCTCGGTGGACTACCGGCTGGCGCCGGAGCACCGCTTCCCGGCCGCGCTCGAGGACGCCTGGGCGGCGACGCGCTGGGTCGCGGACGAGGCCGCGGCGCTCGGGCTCGATCCCGCGCGACTCGCGGTCGGAGGCGACTCGTCGGGCGGGAACCTCGCCGCGGCGGTCGCACTGCGGGCGCGCGACGCCGGCGTCCCGCTCGCGCTCCAGGCGCTCGTCTACCCCGTGACCGATCACCGCTTCGACACCTCCTCCTACGAGGAGCTCGCCGAGGAGTACGGGCTGACGCAGGAGGGGATGCGCTGGTTCTGGGAGCAGTACCTCGGCCCGGGCGGCGACGGCTCCCTGCCCGAGGCCTCGCCGCTACGCGCGCCCGACCTGCGCGGGGTCGCGCCCGCGCTCGTTCAGACCGCCGAGGCCGACGTGCTGCGCGACGAGGGCGAGGCGTACGCGCGCCGCCTGCGCGACGCCGGCGTCCCGGTGACGCTCACGCGCTACGACGGCATGGTGCACGGCTTCCTCCGCCACGGCGGGATCGTCGACCGCGCCCACGCAGCGCTCGATGAGATCGCGGCGGCGCTGCGGGCGGCGAGCTAGACCCTGAGCGCCTGCGCGACGAAGGCGCGCAGCTCGGGTAGGAACCCAGGGTCGATCGTGTGCGGCAGGGGCGACTCGCGGTAGGTCACGTCCGCGTCCGCGGCCTCGAGCGCCGCGCGGGCGGCGCGGCTCCACTCGACCGAGATCACCGGGTCGAGTGCGCCGTGGCCGATCGCGACCGGGTAGCCGGCGAGGCCTGTGAGGTCGAGCTCGAAGCCCTCGACCTCGGGCATGAACCCGGAGAGCGCGACGATCGCGGCCGGGCGCGGCCGGCCCTCGCCGAGCCCGAGCGCCCAGCTCATCACCGCGCCCTGGGAGAAGCCGCCGAGCACGATCCGCTTCGGCGGGAAGGGCAGCGCGTCGAGCCAGTCCGCGGCCAGCTCGAAGGTGGGGAAGAAGGACGCCGGGTCGGGGGTGGGGATCCCGCCGAGCCGGTACCAGTGCGCGCCGCCCGGCGGCAGGGCCAGCGGCCCGCGCGGCGTGTAGCCGGCCAGCCGCCGCTCCGGGTCGAGCGCGTCGAGCAGCGGGAAGAGGTCGTGCTCGTCGGCGCCGCGGCCGTGGAAGAGGACGAGCGCGCCCTCCGGCTCGCCCGCCGCGGAGCGGACGAGCGCCCGCAGCCCCTCGCTCACGCGCGCCCCTCGCCGGCGCCGGCTCCCGCCGGGCAGAGCCCGGCTCCGCCGCCGCCTGACGCCGCTCGCGGCACCGGTCTCTCCGGGTCCGTATTACCCATACTGTCCCCTCCGGCCCGGCACCGCGAGCGACGCCCGAGGAACGCGCGGGCGTCGGAGGTTGACTCGGGGCGTCTCACGCGGTGTGCCGGGCGGCGCGCGGAGCCGGCAGCGGCGTCAGCACGTGCTCGAGCTGTGCCCGCAGGTGCTCGAACGCCGGCGGCAGCGTGAGCGCCTCACCGAGCGATTCGAGCGGCTCGTCCACGTCGAAGCCCGGCCCGAGCGTCGCGATCTCGAAGAGGACGCCGCTCGGCTCCCGGAAGTAGAGCGAGCGGAACCAGAAGCGGTCGATCACGCCCGTGATCTGTGTCCCCGCCGCCGCGACGGTGTCCCGCCACGCCTCGTGCTCGGCCATCGTCGAGGACCAGGCGACGTGGTGCACCGTGCCTGCGCCGGGAGCCCCCGGGCCGGGCGCGGAGTCGTATCCGTAGAGGCCGCCGCGCGCCTCGCCGCGCACCTCCCAGGCCGCGTCGCCGTCCGGCGCGAAGCCGAGCGTCTGCTCGAGCAGCGCCCGGCTCCGCTCGGGATCGCGGCTGAAGGCGCGCACGCCGTCGAAGCCCTGGAGCGCGAGCTCGGCTGGGATCTCCGGATGCTCGGCGACGAGCGGCGCGTCGCCCGTCGCGACGACGGCGAGCTCGAGGCCGAGGCCCTCCGGGTCGTCGAAGCGCAGGCGTCCGCCCGTGCGCTGCGTCGCGATCCCCTCGCCGGCCAGGCGCTCGGCCCAGAAGTCGAGGGCCTCCGCCGAGGCGACGCGCCACGTGATCGTGTGCACCATCCCCTGCCCCGCGCGGCCCCGCGCCGCGCCGGGGTACTCGAAGAAGGTGATGTCGCTGCCCGCGCTGCCCGCCTCGTCGGCGTAGAAGAGGTGGTAGACGGTCGGGTCGTCCTGGTTGACCGTCTTCTTGACGAGCCGCAGGCCGAGCACGCGAGTGTAGAAGTCGACGTTCCCGGGCGCGTCGCCCGTGATGCACGTCACGTGGTGGATACCCTCCAGGCGCATATGGGCAGCGTAGCCGGGAGCGGTGGTCGAGCTGACCCGTGACGCGCGGGCGCTGCTCGCCGTCCAGGCGCTGCGGGCTGCCGCCTACGGTCTCGGCAGCGTCACGATCGGGCTGACGCTCGAGCGCGAGGGCCTGAGCGGTGCCGAGGTCGGGCTCGTGCTCGCGTCGATCCTCGCCGGCTCGGCGCTCGCCTCGCTCCTCCTTGCCCGCTACGCGGAGCGGGTCGGGCGGCGCCGGGCCTACCGGCTGCTCCTGCTCGTGATGGGGATCGCCGGGACGGTGTTCGCGCTCACGGCATGGCCGCCCGCGCTCGTCCTCGCCGCGCTCACCGGCACGCTTTCCACCGACGCGAACGACTCCGGGCCGATGACCGCGCTCGAGACGGCGATGCTGCCGCACACCGCCCCGGAGGGCGGCGCGGTCCGCCTGTTCGGTCTCTACAACACGGTCGCTGTCCTCGCGGGCGCACTCGGGGCGCTCGCGGCCGGGCTGCCGGGCGGCCAGCGGCTGCTCTTCGCCTATGCGGCGGCGGCTGCTCTCGGCCTCGCTCGCCGCGGCGACGCTCTCGGCGCACGTCGAGGCCGACCCCCGGGGCGGCCCGCGTCCGGCGCTCCATCGCTCGAGGGGGATCGTCGCGCGCCTCTCGGCGCTCTTCGCGCTCGACAGCTTCGGCGGCGGCTTCGTCGTCCAGAGCTTCCTCGCCTACTGGCTCGCCCGGAAGTTCGACGCCTCGCCGCAGCTGCTCGGCGCCGTCTTCTTCACGACGGGGCTCCTCCAGGCGCTCTCGTTCCAGGCCGCTGTGTGGCTCGCCGGCCGGATCGGGCTGATCAAGACGATGGTCTTCACCCACCTGCCCTCGAACCTGCTGCTCGCCGCCGTCCCGTTCGCGCCCAGCCTCCGCACGGCGATCGCCGTCCTCTTCGCCCGCTTCGCGCTCAGCCAGATGGATGTCCCGACACGGCAGGCGTACGTCGTCGGCGCCGTCGAGCCGGACGAGCGGGTCGCGGCCGCCGCCTATACGAGCACGGCGCGCGCGGTAGCCCGCCCGATCGCGCCGCTCGTCGCCGGACCGCTCCTCCAGAGCACGCTGGCGGCGCCGTTCCTGATCGCCGGCGGGCTGAAGATCGTCTACGACATCGCCCTGTACGCCCTCTTCCGCGACCGCGATCGGACATAGACTCGTCCGGTGAAGGTCGGCATCGTCGTTCCCTTCTCGTGGTCCTTCTGGGGGGCCGTCGTCGAGCATGCGGAGCTCCAGGCCGCCGCGCTGCGAGCGCTGGGTGTGGACGTGCGCCTGATCATGGGCAACGATCCGCCCGGGCAGTTCACGCGCGTCCTCCACCCGCGCGTCGGCCGGCACGGGCTCGCGCCACCCGAGGTGATCCCCGTCGGCCGCTCGGTGATCGTGCCTGCGAACGGCTCTCTGCCCAACATCGTGCTCAGCCCGCGGACGTTCCTGCGCATGCGGAGGTGTTCGCGCAGGAGCGGTTCGACATCCTCCACCTGCACGAGCCGATGACGCCGGCGATCTGCGTCTCCGCGCTCGCGCTCGCGCCGGCGCCGATGGTGGCGACGTGGCACGCCTCCGGCGAGCTCGGCTGGATGCGCGCCGCCACCCCCGTCTGGGGCTTTCTCGCCGACCGGGTCGACCGCCGCATCGCGGTCTCGGAGCAGGCGCGGGCCTCCGCGGCGCGGTGGCTGCCCGGCGAGTACGAGGTGATCCCGAACGGCGTGCTCATCCCGGACGACGCCGACCCCGGCGGGCGCGAGCACCGGGTCGTCTTCGCGGGCCGGCAGGAGACCCGCAAGGGCCTGCAGGTGCTGCTGCGCGCGTGGCCGGAGATCCGCCGCCGCACCGGCGCGCGGCTGCGCGTGGTCGGTGCCGACCCGCTCGCGGTGCGGCTGCTGCTGACGCGCCTGCGCCTTCCGGACGAGGGGATCGACATTCTCGGCTTCCTCAGCCAGGAGGACCTGACCGCCGAGCTGCTCGCGGCGAAGGCGCTGATCGCGCCGTCGCTCGGTGGCGAGAGCTTCGGCATGGTGCTGACGCGCGCCTTCGCCTGCGCCACGCCGGTCGTCGCCTCCGACATCACCGGCTACCGCGACGTGATGACGCCGGAGACGGCGGTGGCCGTGCCGCCCGGCGATCCGGTCGCCCTCGCGGACGCCGTCGCGGCGCTGCTCGCGGACGAGCCGCGCCGGCTCGCGCTCGGCGCGGCGGCGCGGGAGCTCGCCTGCGCGCAGTACGCGTGGCGGGACATCGCGCGCCGGCTGCTCGCGATCTACGAGACGGTGCTCGCGGCGCAGAGCGGGCGGGCAGCGGCGTGAGCGGCCTACGGATCCCCCGCAACCCGTGGGTGCGCGTGGCGCTCGTGCTGCCGATGTTCGCGGGCGTCGGCCTCCTCTTCTGGTGGCGCGGTCCCGACTGGAGCGTCGTCTACCACGCGTTCGACCCCGTCAACTGGAGCTGGATCGCGCTCGCGGTCGGGCTCAACCTCGTCTCGGTGCTCGCTCGCGCGGTCGCCTGGCGGCTGATCGATCGGCCAGGCGCTCGATCCGCCGCAGCCGCGCCTTCCACCGTGTCTTCTCGGCCTTCAGCGTCGGACTGCTGGGCAACGCAGTGCTCCCCGGCCGGATCGGCGAGCTGGCGCGGGTGGCCGTGCTCCGGCGCCGGCTGCCGCAGGGCCGCGGCACGAGTGCCGCGCTCGCCGGCACCGTCTTCGCGCACCGGCTGTTCGACGTCGTGCCCGCCCTGCTGCTCGTCGCCTACGTGCTGCTGACGGCGAAGATCCCGCACTGGGCGGTGACGAGCCTGATCGCCGTCTCGGGGATCGGCATCGGGCTCTTCACGTTCGCGGTGGCGAGCGCCCGGCGGCACCACCGGCCGGTGCTCGACGGCGCCGGTCCGGTGAAACGGCTGCTGCAGATGGCGCGGCGCGGGCTCTCGGTGATGAAGGCGCCTCTGGCGGCCCTGGGTGCGATCGTCTTCCAGTGCTTCGGCTGGTTCATGCAGCTGCTCGCCGTCTACGTCGCGATGCGGGCGTTCGACGTGCACGCGCCGCTGCCGGCGGCCGGGCTCGTGCTGCTGCTGATGAACGTCGCCACGATCTTCCCGCTCTGGCCGGGCAACATCGGCCTGCTCCAGGCGGCCGTGGCGCTGCCGCTCGTCCAGTACGGCGTCGCCTACAGCATCGGGTTCGCGTACGGGCTCGTCCTGCAGGTCGTCGAGATGTCGGTCGGCGTCGGCGTCGGGCTCGTCTTCCTCGCGCGCGAGGGTCTCTCGTTCGCGACGCTGCGCGGGATGCCCGACGCGACGAACGTGGAGCTCGACGCCGACGCCGAGGCCGACGCGCGGGAGGAGAGCGACGCGCGTGTCTCGCGCGCTGGCGTGCCCGGCTAGCCTCAAGGGCGTCCTCGGTGCTGCCGCTGCCGCGGCAGCACTCGGGGAGGGCCTGCGACTCGGTGGTGCGGACGCGCGCGAGCTGCCCGTCGCCGACGGCGGTGAGGGCACCGCGGACGTCCTCTTCTCCGTGCTCGGCGGCGAGTGGCGCGAGGCGGAGGTCGCCGACGCGTTCGGGCGCCCCCGGCGGGCGCGCTGGCTCGTCTTGCCGGACGGGATGGCGGTCGTCGAGGCGGCGGAGGCGATCCCGCTCGACCCGGCGCGGCTCGATCCGCTCGCGGCGTCGAGCCGCGGCCTCGGCGAGTTGATCCACGCCGCGCTCGACGGGGGCGCCGAGGCGCTGCTCGTCTGTCTCGGCGGCTCCGCGACCGTGGACGGCGGCGCGGGCCTGCTCGAGCTCTTCGGCGGGCTGCCGGTGCCGGCGCAGGCCGCCTGCGATGTCGCCACGCTCCTGCCCGACGCCCCCCGCCTGTTCGGGCCGCAGAAGGGGGCGACCGAGGAGACGATCCCGCTGCTCGAGCGCCGGCTGGCGGAGCTGAGCGCGCTCGCGCCGTACGCGGCGCTGCCCGGCTCCGGGGCGGCGGGCGGTCTCGGGGCGGCGCTCGCCGCGCTCGGCGCGGAGCTGCGTCCCGGCGCCGAGCTCGTGCTCGAGACGATCGGCTTCGAGCCGAGCGGCTACGACCTCGTCGTCACCGGGGAGGGAACGGTGGATCGCACGACCGCGGAAGGGAAGGCGCCCGCGCTCGTCGCCCGCCGCAGCGCCGAGGCCGGCGTCCGCTGCGTCGTCTTCGGCGGGATCGTCGTCGAGCCGCTCGCGGGGGCCGAGACGGTCGCGCTCTCGGGCGACCCGGCACGGGCGCGCGAGGACCTCGCGGCCCTCGGAGAGCGGCTCGCGCGGGGCTAGGACCTAACGCTGCTCGGCGGCGCGGAGCTTCTTCGCCAGCGCCTGCAGGAGCTTCCAGGCGATCTGCGAGCTCGACTCGACGATCGGCCGGAACTCCCAGAAGCTCATGCCGTAGCAGACCATCGCCGTGTCGGCCGTGACCGTCGCCGTGCGCGCCCCGTCGTCGATCAGCGCGACCTCGCCGAAGGAGTCGCCCGCCTTCAGGCGCGCGATCTCCCGGCCGCGGACGCTGACGGTCGCCTCGCCGCTCTCGATCAGGAAGAAGCCGACGCCGCCCTCGCCCTCGGTCGCGAGCGTGTCGCCCGCGGCGTACTCCCGAGCCTTGAACGACGAGGCGATCTGGGTCAGGTCTCGCTTCTCGAGGTCCGCGAAGAGCGGGATGCGCTGGAGGGTCTCGATGCTCGGCTGCGACACGGCGCGATTCTATGCGGCAGGGCTAGACCGACGCCACTCCGGCGCGGAGAGGCGCGAGACGCTGGGCGACGATCGCATCCGCCGCCGCCGCGCTCTCGGCGTGGCCCGTGACAGCGGCGATGAACTCCTCGCGCTCGAGCGCGAGGAGCGTCACGTTCGTCGCGGCCGTCACCGTCGCGGTGCGGGGCACGTCCTTCAGGAGCGCGATCTCGCCGAAGAACTCGCCCGGCCCGAGGCGGCGCCCCTCGACCACGACCTCGCCCGAGGCGATCGCGTAGAAGAGGTCACCGGGCTCGCCGGTGGAGACGACGGCGGCGCCGGCCGGGGCACCCACCTCCGCCAGCTGCGACGCCAGCCGCTCGAGCACCGACTCGGGCAGCGGCGCGAAGATCGGGATCCCGCGCAGGAGGGCGAGCCGCTCGCCCGGGACGCGTGCGCGGGCGTCGATGCGCGCGAGCCGCCGCCACGAGAGGAGCGCGAGCGCGGGCAGCAGCGCGCCGCAGGCGACGAGCGCCCAGCGTGCCCCGAGCGCCGAGACGAGCCCGGGGGCGATCAGCGCGCCGAGGCCGATCGCCGCCAGGAGGAGGCTCTCGAGCAGCCCGAACACGCGCGCCGAGCGCCTCCTCCGGTGCCGCCCGCTGGAGCAGGGTCACGGCGGAGACGTCCACGAGCGTGTTGCCGACGCCCACGGCGACGAGGAGCACGAGCGCCGCAGCCGGCTCCGGCCAGACGGCGAGCAGGGCGAGCGGCCCGCCGAACAGGACGAGGCCCGTCGCGAAGTCGCCCGCGAGCCGGAGGCGGGAGGCGAGCCCGAGCGCCACCAGCGACCCCGCGAGGCCGCCGATCCCGACCATCGAGTTGAGGAAGCCGACCCAGGCGGTGCCTCGGTCGAGCAGCTCGAGTGCGGAGACGACGATCAGCACGTTGAGCGCTCCGGCGACGAGCGTCTGCGCGCAGTAGAGCGCCACGAGCACCCGCGCGTCCGGCTCGCCCCCGAGCGCCCGCGCGCCCTCGCCGAGTCCCCGCACGAAGCTCGGCCGCTTCGCCCGCCCGCGCGGGGCGCCCGAGGCCCCCGAGCGGATCCTGCTCACGAGCAGGGCGGACCAGACGAAGCTCGCCGCGTTGACGAGGAACACCGCCTCGATCCCGGAGACCGCGAGCACGAGCCCGCCGAGAGCCGGCCCGGCGAAGCTGCCGATGCTCTCGACCGTCGAGGAGGCGGCGTTCGCGGCCGTCAGCTCGGCAGGCGTGCGGGCGAGCGACGGCAGCAGGGCGGCCTGGGCGGGGCGGAAGCTCGTGCCGACGACGGTCGTGGCAGCGGCGATCGCGTAGACGGCCGCCGCCGGGCCGCCGGCGGCGATCAGCGCGGCCGCTCCGCCCATCAGCCCTGCGCGCACGAGGTCGGCGCTCAGCATCACCCGCTCGCGCCGGAAGCGGTCGCCGAGCGTGGACATGAGCGGCGCGCCGAGCGCCCCCGAGAACATGCGAATCACGCCGACGACGCCGACCGCGGCCGCCCCTCCTTCCCGGTAGGCGTAGACCGCGAGGGCGACGACGTACGACCAGTGCCCGAGCACCGAGCCGACCCAGGCGAGCTCGAGGCGGCGCAGATCGGGGTTGCGGAGGACGTCTCTCAGGACGCGGGCCGAGTCGCGCACGGGGGAGACGATCGCAGCATTCGTTGCGGAAATGAAGGGGCGGTGGGAAGATTGACCGTCTCGACCACGTCTAGTGGACGAGCGCCGGAGAGCCGGCACCGAATCGGAAGGAGCTGAACGTGAACGAGCGCATCGAGACCGACAAGGTTGAGGAGCGGGTCGAGGAGCGGGTCGAGGAAGGCCCGGACGTCGAGGCCCACCGCCTCGAGGAGGGCGAGAAGAGCCGCCTCGAGGACGGCAGAGTCGAGGAGGGCGAGCGGAGCCGCCTCGAGGACGGCAGAGTCGAGACGTAGCTCCTCGCACCCGGTTCCTTCGAGCCCGGGGCGGCGTCGCGGCCGCCCCGGGCTCAATTCTGCGTGAGAACCGCTTCGAGCGCCGCCAGCAGGCGCAGCCCCGCGTCGTCCTCGTGCCCCGCCAGCGCCGCGGTCAGGCGGGCGACGGCGGCGAGGGCGTCGTCGCCGCCGTCGAGAACGGTCTTTGCCCGCCGGGCCCGCTGCAGGAGGTCGAGCGCGATCGCCGCCTGGCCCGCGAAGAGGCCGAGCAGCTCCATCTCCTCGAGCCCGAAGGGAGACCCCTCGGGCGGGTCGAGCACCTCCAGCACTCCGAGTGCCCGCTCGTCGTGCAGGAGCGGCACGGCCATCAGCGCCTTGGGCACGTAGCCCGTGCTCTCGGCGGCGTCGCGCGCGAAACGGCGGTCCTTCCCGAGATCGTCGAGCGCGAGCGGTTGGCGCGTGACGAGCACCCAGCCTGCGACGCCGGTGCCCGAGGGGAAGCGGCGGCCCACGAGCTCCCCCTCGCCTTCCCCGGCGACGGCCTCGAAGACGAGCTCGTCGGCGTCCTCGTCGAGCAGGAAGATCGAGGCCGCCTGCGCGCCGAAGATCGCGCGAGCGACCTCGACGATCGATTGCAGGAGCGCGGCGTGCGCCTGCTCGGAACCGAGCACGCCCGCGGCGACCGCGGCACGCAGCTCCCCGTCTTGCGTCATTGCCCACCTCCGACGTTGGCTGCGGTCTGGTAGAGGACGCTCTTGAGCTGGAACGGCGCCAGCTCGCGGTGCTTGGAGAGGACGAGCGCGCAGATCGCCGCGAGATGCGGTGTCGCGAAGCTGTTGCCCGTGCAGCGGAGGCTGCCGCCGCCGAGCCAGGCCACGTCCACGTCCACGCCGCGCGCGAAGAACTCGACCGGCGGCTCCGGGTTCGCGTACCAGGCCAGCGGGTCGGGCAGATCGTGGCTTCCGACCGAGAGCACCGAGGAGAAGCGCCACGGGAAGCTCTCGACGGGCATGTTGTGCGCCGAGGCGACGATCGCCGTCCGGCGGAAGTACGCCGTGTCGGCCAGCTCGTGCAGAACCTCGACGAAGCGCCGCCGCGTCGTCGAGAGGCTCATGTTGACGACGTCGAACCCCTGCTCGACCGCGTAGCGGAGGCCGGCGAGCAGGATCTCGCCGCTGCCCGTCGAGCCGGCGCCGAGCACGCGCACGCTGTGCAGGGCGGCACCGGGCGCGACGGCGCGCACGATGCCGGCGCAGGCGGTGCCGTGGCCGCAGGCGTCTCCCTCGCGGTCCTCCTCGACTCGGATCTCCTCCCCGTCGAGCGAGACGGCGACGGCACTTGCGACCTCGCCGACGAGCGGATGCCCGGCCTCGATGCCGCTGTCGAGGATGCAGACGGAGACGCCGTCGCCGGTCGCTCCGCCGAGCGCCCACTCCCTCGTCACGCGGCTCAGGCTGGCTCGCGGTCGATCGCGATCGCCTGCGCGCGCTCGCGGCGCAGGCTCCAGGCGGGGTACGCGCGGCCGCTCATCCGATCGCAGACAGCGCCCGCCGGGCCGAGGCCGACGCCGCGTCGGCGAGCGCGCGGGCGCGCGTGCTGCGGGCGTCGCCGACCCCGGCCGCAAGGTTGATCTCGACGAGCCGCGCCGCCGCCGCGGCCGCTCCCTCAGCGAGCAGCGCGGCCGCGAGCGCGTCGCCGCGGACCCGGTCGGAGCAGTGCTCGGCGGCGTGCGAGGCCAGCTCCGCCGTGTCCGCCGCGGCCTCGGCGATCGAGAGCGGCAGCTCGGCGGCGCGGCCCAGGGCGCCCGCGAGCACCGCCTGGCGCTCGTCGTCGCCGAGCTCCTCCGGGAGCCGCAGCGCGGCGAGCACCTCGGCGTACGCCTCGGCGTCGCGCAGCGCGAGCGGCTCGACGCGAGCCCGCAGCGCCGCCGCCTGGGCGATCGTCGCTCCGGCCTCGGGCCAGTCCGGCGAGCTGCGGGCGGCCATCGCCGTCAGGCTCGCCGCCATCGCGACGGCGATCGCCGTCGCCGCGCCCCCGGCCGGGATCGGCCCCTCGGCGGCGAGCGCGTCGAGGAACTCCCGCAACCGCAGGTCGAGCAGGTCGGAGGCGCCGCGTCGAGCGTCGCTCACGGAGAGAGGCGCCGCCGCAGCTCCTCCACGGCGGGCGGGTGGGGCTCGAGTCCGGCATCGGCGAGCGCGCCTTCGAGGTCGGCGAGGACGGCTGCGCGGTAGGCCGCGTCGGCCTCGGCCCGCGCGACGATCCCGCCCAGCTCACGCCGGGCCCGCGGCAGCTCCTGCGCCGCCTGAACCCAGGCCGCGGGCGGGGGCGGCAGCGCGCGCAACAGCTCGGCCAGCCTCTCCTCGTCGTATCCGGTCATCGAGTCACCGCCCTACCAGACGCGGTGGGGGCCGGCGATCTTCCCTCGAACGACTCGCGCAGCTTGGCCAGGCAGCGGGAGATGCGGCTGGCGATCGTCCCGAGCGGCAGGTCGAGCGCCTCGGCGATCGTGTGGTAGCTCTCGTCGCGGCAGAAGAAGCGGTCGAGCAGGCCCGCGCACGGCTCGCCGAGCGCGGCGAGCGCCTCGCGCACCGCGAACGCCTCGTCGAGGCGCGCCGAGCTCGTCCTCGCCGACGGTGTCCGCGAGCTCCTCGACCGGCTCCTCGCGCCGCTCGCGGCGCAGCCGGTCGATGCAGCAGCGGCGCGTGAGCTGCGCGAGCCAGGGGCGGACTGCGGCGTCGTCCCGCAGCGAGGGGAGACTCACGTAGGCGCGGGCGAAGACGTCCTGGAAGACGTCTTCGGCGTCGTGCTCGCGGAGCCGGAACCCCTGGACCACGATCGCGTAGACGTAGCGGCCGAAGCGCTCGACGAGCTCGGACCAGGCCGCGTCGTCACCCACTCGGCAGCGGGCGACGAGCTGCGAGTCGGTCGGAGCCGTCATGGCTAGGAACCCGGGGCGGTCTCCGCCGCCCGCGTCGCCAGCTCCTCGATCTTTCCCTGCGCGGCGTCGAGCTTCGCGGCGCAGAGACGGTAGAGCTCCTCGCCCCGCTCCCAGAGCGCGATCGCCTCGTCGAGGCCGACCTCGCCGCGCTCGAGCCGCTCGACGATCCCCTCCAGCTCGTTCTGGGCCTGCTCGAAGGAGAGCTCGTGCTCGGTCACGCGCGCCCCTCGCCGGCAGCGGCTCCCGCCGGGCCAAGCCCGGCTCCGCCGCCGCCTGACGCCGCTCGCGGCACCGGTCTCTCCGGGTCCGTATTACCCATACTGTCCCCTGCGGCCCGGCACCGCGAGCAGCGCCCGAGGAAAGCGCGGGCGTGGGACGTTGACACAGGGCATCTCACGACGTCACCTCCTCGACGCGGGCGCCGAAGCCGCCGGCCGCCAGCTCGACCTCGACTCGCTCGCCGGTCGCCACGTCGGCGGCCGAGCGGAGCACGTTCCCGCGGGCGCGGGCGATCGCGTAGCCGCGCTCGAGCGTCGCGCGCGGCGAGAGCGCACGCAGGCGCCCGCCCGCCGTGTCGAGCGCTCCGCGGCGGCGCTCGAGCAGGAGCGCGGGGCCGCGCCGAAGCCTGTCGCGCGTGACGGCGAGGCGCTGGGCGTCCCGCTCGAGCAGCCGGCGGGCGCAGCGCTCGAGGCCGGCGTGGGAGCGGGCCAGCCGTTCCCGCTGACGCTCGAACGTCCGGCGGGCGCCGAGCGCGAGCGCGGCGCGGGAGCGTCGCAGGCCCTCCAGCAGCTCGCCGAGGTCGGGTACGACGAGCCGGCCGGCCGCCGTGGGAGTGGAGGCGCGCACGTCCGCCGCGAGATCGCACAGCGGCGTGTCCTGCTCGTGCCCGACGGCCGAGACGATGGGTACGCGGCAGCCTGCGACCGCCCGTACGACCCGCTCGTCGGAGAAGGGGAGGAGGTCCTCGAAGCTGCCGCCGCCGCGGGTGAGGATGACGACGTCCACCTCAGGCTCGGCGGCGACCGACTCGAGCGCGGAGACGATCGAGAGCGCGGCGCGCGGGCCCTGCACGAGCGTCTCGGCGACCAGGATGCGCGCGGGCGGGAAGCGTGTCGTGATCGTCGTCAGCACGTCGCCCTTCGCGGCTGCGTCGTGGCCCGTGACGAGCCCGATCCACCGGGGGAAGCGGGAAGCGGCCGCTTGCGCTCGGCGGCGAACAGCCCTTCGGCCGCGAGCTTCTTCTTCAGCCGCTCGAGCGCCGCGAGGTGCTCGCCCAGGCCGAAGCGCTCGAGTGCGAGTGCGCGCAGGCGGAACTCGCCCTTCGCCGCGTAGAGCTCCGGCCGGCCCTGGACGTGGATGCGCTCGCCGTCGGCGAGCTCGAGGTCGAGCGCGTCGAACGCGCGCCGGGGCATCGAGGCCGGGACGGTCGAGCCGTCCTCCGGGTCCTTGAGCGTGAAGAAGACGCTGGCCCATCTGTCGTTGCGGCGCAGCTCGGTCAGCTCGCCCTCGACCCAGAGCGCCGGGATGCGCGCGAGCCACTCCGCGACGCCGCGGTTGAAGGCGCCGACGGAGTACACCTTGCGGTCGCCGTAGAGCGTCGCCTCGACCATGGCGCGCAGACTAGTGGCTACGCCGTAGATGCGTCGGTGAGTGGCAGAGGCTGGATGACAGCGCCCGCGACGTGGGCCGTGCTTTGGCGCATCATGACGCCTGTGCCGCGCGAGCTCCCCTCCGGGACCGTCACCTTCCTCTTCACCGACGTGGAGGGCTCGACGAGGCTGCTGCACGAGCTGGGCGCGGCTGGGTATGCGCGAGGCGCTCGCCGAGCATCGCCGTATCCTGCGCGAGGCGTTCGGCGCCCACGGCGGTGTCGAGGTCGATACGCAGGGGGACGCGTTCTTCGTCGCCTTCCCGACGGCGCCGGGCGCGCTCGAGGCGGCCGCGCGAGGCGCTCGAGGGACTCGCCCCGGGCCCGATCCGGGTGCGGATGGGCATCCATACCGGCACGCCGCACGTGGGCGAGGAGGGCTACGTCGGAGTCGACGTGCACCGGGCGGCCCGCATCGCCGCCTGCGGCCACGGCGGGCAGGTGCTGGTCTCGGCCTCCACGGCTGCCCTCGCTGGGCACGGACGGGCTGCGCGACCTCGGCGAGCACCGGCTGAAGGACCTGTCCGCGCCCGAGCGCATCTACCAGCTCGGAGACGGCGACTTCCCGCCGCTCGAAGAGCCTCCACCAGACGAACCTGCCGTTCCCGTCCACGCCGTTCCTGGGCCGCGAGCAGGAGCTGCGCGAGGTGCTCGGGCTGCTCGTCGCGGGAGGACGTCCGCCTGCTCACGCTGACCGGGCCCGGCGGCACGGGCAAGACGCGCCTCGCGCTGCAGGCCGCCGCCGAGCTCGGTGCGCGCTACCCGCACGGTGTCTGGTGGGTGCCGCTCGCTCCGCTGCGCGACCCGGAGCTCGTGCTGGAGACGGCGGGGCAGGCGCTCGGCGCGAAGGACGGTCTGGCCGAGCACATCGCCGACAGGTCGCTGCTGCTGCTCTTCGACAACTTCGAGCAGGTGGTCGAGGCGGCGGCCGACGTCGCCGGTCTGCTCGCCGCCTGCCCCAACCTCGATCTGCTCGTGACGAGCCGCGAGCCGCTCCACGTCACGGGCGAGCAGGAGTACCCGGTGCCGCCGCTCGTGCACGAGGAGGGCGTCGGCCTCTTCCTGGCGCGGGCGCGGGCGGTCGAGCCCGGCTTCCAGGCCGACGACGCCGTCTCCGAGATCTGCCGCCGCCTCGACGACCTGCCGCTCGCGCTCGAGCTGGCCGCCGCGCGCGTGAAGGCGCTCTCGCCCGCGCAGATCCTCGAGCGGCTCGAGCAGCGGCTGCCGCTTCTGACCGGCGGCGCCAGCGACCTGCCCGAGCGCCAGCGCACCCTCCGCGCGACGATCGAGTGGAGCTACGACCTGCTGACGCCGAGGAGCAGCGCCTCTTCGCCCGCCTCGCCGTCTTCCGCGGCGGCTGCACGCTCGAGGCCGCCGAGGAGGTCGCGGACGCCGACCTCGACACCCTCCAGTCGCTCGTCGACAAGAGCCTCCTCCGCCACACGCGACGAGCCGCTTCTGGATGCTGGAGACGATCCGCGAGTACGCGGCCGAGCGGCTCGAGGACTCGGGCGAGGCCGAGGAGCTGCGGCGCCGCCACGCGGAGCACTTCCTGGCGCTCGCCGAGGAGGCGGAGCCGAACCTGCGCGGGCGCGAGCTCCAGGGAGTGGCTCGACCGGCTGGAGCGCGAGCACGACAACCTCCGCGCCGCGCTCGACCGGCTCGAGGCGTCGGGCGAGAGCGAGCTTGCCTTGCGGTTGGCAGGAGCAGTGTCGGAGTTCTGGCAGATCAGGGGCCACCTGACGGAAGGCCGGCGTCGTCTCGAAAGCGCGCTGCACGCCGACGAGCGTCCGACGGCCGCCCGCGCCAAAGCTCTCAACGGAGCGGCCGACCTGGCTCTCGCTGGTGGTGATGTTGCGACGGCGAGGCTTCGGGCCGAGGAGGCGCTCGCGCTCCACCGCACGCTCGGGGATACGTGGGGCATCGCCAACTCCGGCTGGGAGCTCGGCTACGTCGCCGTCGAGGAAGGCGATTTGACGAGGGCGCAGCAGCTTCTCGAGGAGAGCGTGCGCGTCTTCCGCGAGCTCGGCGACGAGCACTCGACGCTGGGCGCGACCCGCACCCTTGCGTGGATGTACCAACGGCTCGGCAACCTCGAACGAGCCCGAGCACTGCACGAGGACAACCTCCGTCGGGCACGTGCGCTGCGCAACGAGCCCATGCAAGCGGAGTTGCTGGGCTCACTGGCGAATATCGCCGTCAGCCAGGGCCGGGTCGAGGACTCCCTTTCGATGCTGAAGGAGAACCACCTCATCTACCGCGACCTCGGCGATCTCCTTGGGAGCGCGGTGAACCTCTGCCGCTTCGCCCGCGCCCTCGCCTTCGCGGGCGAAGCGGCGACGGCCGCTCGGCTCCTCTCCTGCTTCGAGGCTCTGCGCGAGGAGATCGGCGGCAGCGAGGTCTGGGTCACGAGGGACAACGAAGAGACGCTCGCCACCATCCGCACGCAGCTCGACGAAGCCGCCTTCGCCGAGGCCTGGGAGCAAGGCCGGGCGCTGACGGCCGACGAGGCCGCCGCGCTCGCCCTCGACTCCCCCGAGTGAGCGCGTCGCGGCGCCGCCTTCCGCGCTGCGCGCCGGCGGCTCGTGCTCAAGCGAGTTCTTAGAGCAGGATCTCGGCGGCGAGGCGCGGCGCGCAGCCGCGCCCGACCAGCTCGACGGCCTCGTGGAGGTCGGCCTCGCTCGCGGCGAGCCGCTCGGCGAGCGGCAGCGGGTACCCGGCCTCGATCAGCACGTGGAGACGCCAGCTCTCGACCTTGGCGCGCTCGTTCACTGTTTCGAGGATCTCGGTGGTCTCTGCCATGGGCGGATGCTTCGTGGTGGCTGAGACGATCCCTCCCCGATTTTGTTGGCGCCCTACTCGCCGCGCAGCGTCGCCTGGGCCGCCGTCTCGTCGATCCGGCGGGCCAGCTGGTGCAGTCGCGCCTCGAGCACGGAGCGCTCCGCCTCGGCGTCGGCGACGATCGTGCCGAGGGTCTTGCGCAGCTCGAGGTCGGCATTGGCAATGCGCTGCGCGACGGCCGCCACGACCTCGTCGCGCTGCCGCTCGAAGCCGGTCTGGGCTTGCCGGAGACGAGCCTCGAGCCGCTGGGCGCCCTGCTCGGCGATCTGGTTGAGGCGCTCCGCGAACAGCGCGTCGGCCTGGCGGGTGACGGTCTCGACCGCGCGGTCGAGCTCGCGCGCGAGCAGCCGCGCGGCGTCCTCGCGGGAGGACTTCGCGGCGACGTCGAACTGGACCGCGGCGGCCTCGACGTGGCGGGCCGTCTCGCGCGCGACAAGCCTTTCTGCGTGCTCGACCTGGCGGCGCTCGAGATCCGCGAACGCGGCCTCCACGCGGCCGCGTGCCTCCCCTTCGGCGCGCTCGATCTGCTCGGTGAGGGAGTGCTCGCGCCGGCGCAGCCGCTCCGCCACCTCCTCGATCGCGCGGCGGCGCTCGAGCGCGTGCTGGGAGAGCTCGTCGAGCGCTTCGGAGAGGGCCTCGCGCGCCGTCCGCTCGAGCTCTTCGCGCAGTCGCAGCACGGTTGCCCGCTGGTCGTCGGCGGTCGCGATCAGCTCGGCCGCCTCGGATTCGATCCGCGCCTCCGCCTCGGCGATGAGGTGCTGCTGCCGCTGCTCGAGCCGGGCGAGGTGCCCGCCGAGCGCCTGCTGCGCGCGGTCGAGATCCGCGGCCAATCCCTGCAGCCTCTCGTCCAGGCGCCGCTCGACTCCGGCGAGCACCTCGGCGAGCGCGTCGCTTCCAGCCCGCTCCCGCTCGGTCAGCTCGAGCCGGCGTTCCTCGGCGATGCGCCGCTCCTCCTGCTGGAGCAACGACACCGAGTCGGCGCGTGCGCGCACGAGCGTCCGCTCCAGCTCCTGCGCGCGGGCCGCGGCCTCGGCGTCGATCACCAGGCTGAGGGAGGCCCGGACGCGCTCGACGTCCTCGTCGGTGCGGCGGGCGCGGCGCAGGGCGTGCGCGAGCGCCGCGGCGCCTGCCTGGGCGAGCGCTGCGACGGTCAGCCCGCCCGCGGCGATCGCGACGGTGTGGTCGTCCGAATTGAAGGCGAAGCCGGCCCAGGAGCCCGCCGCGCCTGCGAGGAGCAGGCCCGCAAGCCAGGCGAGCGGCCGGCCGGACACGCGGCCGGCCCCGGCGAGGCCCAGCGAGAGCGCGGCGAGCACGGCGGCGGCGGCGAACCCGGCCTGGACGGCGTCCTCGAGCACGCCGTCCATGCTAGAGCCGCAGGACGATCAGCGTCGCCGCGAGAGTCACGGTCGCGGCCGTGAGCGCTTGCAGCGCCCGCTCCGGGGCGGCGATCAGCAGCGCGGCCGTCACCGGCTCGCGTGTGCCGTCGGACAGCTCGATGGTCCCCGCTCACCGCCGTCACGCGGCGGCGCACGAGGCGCACCGGCGCCGAAAGCCGGCGTTGCGCCAGCGACAGCAGGACGGCGAACACGGCCGCGAACAGCGCTTCCCAGCGCAGCCGCTCGGCCTGCGCGAAGTAGGCGGTCAGCACCGGGAAGCCGCCCCAGGCGAGCCCGAACCAGAGATCGGTGTGGAAGAGCCCGCCGGCGAGCTCGAGGTTGTAGGCGAGGACGAGAAACGCGCCCGCTGCGACGAACGCGAGCAGCCAGAGGCTTGTGTCCACGGCGACGGCGATCCCGATCGCGGACGCAGCAGCGAGCGAGCCCACCGCGAGCGCGCCGAGCGCCCAGCTAGGGATGCGCGTTCCCAGGGGCCGCCCACGTAGCTCGTCGAGCGCGTGCGCGGCGATGCCGAGCGCGAGGGCAAAGGCGACGATCGTCCAGCCGAGGAGGCTCCAGCGAAGCTCGGGCGCGAGGCAGGCGCCGATCGCGACGTAGGAGAGGTGCCAGAGCGTGTAGGGGACGTGCAGAAGCGAGACGTAGTCCCGCCAACCGCCTGACGCGAGGGAGTAGAAGGCCGGCCTCACGAGCGCCGCCCCCAGACGACGAGCCCGCCGCCGAGGCTGAGCCGCCGGGCCTGCGCGTCCTCGATTCCGGCCTCGCTCCACAGCGCGAGCAGCGCCGGCTCGGGGTAGCGGTCGTGGAAGTCGCGGATCGAGCCGCCGAGGAAGCGTCCGACCTCGTGCCAGCCCGGCGAGATCAGCCGCCCCGCGAGCGGCAGCCCGATCCGCACGTGCAGGTTCCAGAGTGGCCGCCAGAGACCACCTGGGACGCCGAACTCGAGCATCGCGACCGTCCCGCCGGGCCGCACGACGCGGGCCAGCTCGCGCAGCGTCGCGCCCGGGTCGTCCACGTAGCGCAGCAGGTAAGTGAAGGTGAGGTGGTCGAACGAGGCGTCGGCGAACGGGAGGCGCTCCGCCGTTCCCTCGACGTACTCGATACCGCCGCCGCGTCGGCGCGCCTCGGCGAGCATCTCCGGGCTCTGGTCGAGCCCGACGACGCGGCAGCCGTGCGCGCGCATGAGCTCGCGCGCGACGGCGCCGGTGCCGGTGGCGACGTCGAGCACCGTCTCCTCCGGCCGGGCAGGCACGCGGGAGACGAGGACACGTCGCCAGCGCGGATCCTGCCCGAACGACAGCAGCGCGCCGGTGCGCTCGTAGGTCGGAGCAAGCGGCGCGAAGAGGGCGCGGGCATGGGCGGTGCGCTCGGGCACGGGTCTATTCTGGGCCTCGTGAGCCTCGCAGACGAGCTGACGCGGATCGCCTCCCTCGCGGCGGGCCACGGCGACGACGGCGACACGGTCGCCGCTGTCCTCGCGGCCGAGCCGCAACCCGGCGAGCGCGTCTACCTCTGCGCCTTCCACTCGGCCGACGGCCACCGCACCTGGCTGGTACTCGACGGCGCCGGAGAGCCGGTTCGCAGCCGCCCGGCCGTTCGCGCCGCCGCCTCGATCGCCGGGCTCTGCGAGCTTGCCGAGGAGACGGTGGGCGGAGGCGCGCTGGACGAGCTGCACGCGAAGCTCGTGGCCGTACGGCTCACCGAGGCGCCGCCGGGGATCGAAGACGCCGAGGACGCGGTGCGCGCGCTTCAGCGCGAGCTCGGAGCGCCGCCGCAGGTGGCGTGTCCCGCACGGCTCGACGCGATCGGCCGCGCGGCGCTCCGGCTCGAGCGAGCGCTCGGCCAGACGAGCGGCGCGCCCTTCACGGCGGCGATGAAGGCCGCGACGGGCACGCTGGACGCGCTCGTGGCCGAGGTCGAGGGCTCGTACCGGCTCGAGCTCGCGTAAACAGATTCCTTACGGACCGCCCCGCAGCGTCCTTACACAGAGGGCGCAGAGTCCGGCAGTGACCCCGGGCCGCATCCTCTCGCTCGCGACCGCGGCGGCCGCGGTCCTCCTTGTCGCAGCGGCCGCACCCGCGCGCGCCGAGCGCGGCCTGCTCGTCGGGGTCGCGGACGACCGGCTCAAGTGGCAATCGCGCTCGTGGGCGACGGTCGCCGTGCTGCGCGATCTCGGCGCCGACGCCGTGCGGATCACGGTCGCGTGGGAGCCGGGCCGCCGGGGCAGCCGCTACGACTGGGACGGCTTGCGGCGGACGGTGACGGCTGCGAACGGCATGCGCGTCGTCGTCTCGGTCTTCGGCCCGGCGAAGGACGCCCCGGCGGACGAGACCTCACGGCGTGAGTACTGCGGCTACGTCGGCTCCCTGCTCCAGCGCTTCCCGACCGTCAACGATGTCGTGATCTGGAACGAGCCGAACTCGAACGACTTCTGGCAGCCGCAGTTCCGGGGCGGCGCGAGCGCGGCGCCCGCGGCCTACGGCGCCCTGCTCGCGACCTGCTGGGACACGCTGCACGGGCTCCGGCCGGGAGTGAACCTCCTCTCCTCGACGTCGGCTTCGGGCAACGACAAGGCGTTCGCCGTCTCGAATGCGGGCCACTCGCCCGGGACGTTCATCCGCCGTGTCGGCACGTGGTACCGCGCGAGCGGCCGGACGCGTCCGCTCCTCGACACCGCCGGCCACCATCCGTACCCGGCCAACGCGGCGGAGCGCCCCTCGGCGCGCCACGCTCGCTCGAAGACGATCGGCCAGGGCGACCTCGACAAGCTGATGGCGGCGCTGAAGGAGGCCTTCTCCGGCACCGCGCAGCCGCTGCCGAAGGTCTGGTACATGGAGGACGGGTTCCAGAGCGCCGTGCCCGGGCACAAGTCGTTTGCCTACAACGGGCGCGAGAACGACGCGAAGGCCAGCGATCGGCAGGCCGAGCTGCTCGCCGACGCCGTGCGCCTCGCGTACTGCCAGCCGGGGGTCGGGGCCTTCTTCAACTTCCTGCTCGTGGACGAGCCGAGCCTCTCGGCCTGGCAGTCGGGCCTCTTCTGGGCCGACGGCTACCCGAAGCCGGCCTACGACGCGTTCCAGGCCGCGATCGCCGACGTGCATGCGGGCGCGGTGCGCTGCGCGTGAAGTAGCCTTCCGGGGATGGAGGGCGGCGGCTTCTTCCCGTTCGGCGGCGACCCCGAGGAGATCCTGCGGGGCCTGCAGGAGTTCGCCGCGCAGCAGGTCGAGTCGGTGCAGGAGGCCCAGCGCGAGCAGTTCGCGACGCTGACCCTCTCGACCGCGGTCGAGCTGACCGCGGCCGCGTTGAAGCGCGTGGACGTTAGCGGCTCCTCGGACGAGCAGGCGATCGCGCTCCGCGACGCCATGCGCGTGCTCTTCCCCGAGGCGGTCGCCCTTGTCTCGGCCGCCCGCCAGGGCTTCATGCGCGAGCACTAACCGTCAGGGGCACGTGCCCTGGGCCTCGGTGACGGTGACCGACACCGTCGTCGTACTCTTCGCCCCGCGTTCGTCGGTGACCGTGATCGTCACTCCGTACGTCCCGTACTGGTTGATCCCCCAGTTGACTGCGCCCTCGCCGACGGAGCCGGTGCTGCCGCTCTTCTTCGCCGCCTCGATCACGCCGGGCCCGGTGATCGTCGCCGACCAGGCGACCCTCGCCCGCGCCGGCTTCGTCCCGAAGACGACGCACACCTCCGACGTCGATCCGAGGTGGCGGTAGCCGATGAGCGCGGTCACCACGAAGTCGAGGTTGTTCACGCGCTGGGGGTGTGTCAGCCCGGCGCCGCGGGCACCGTCGGAGCCGGCGCCGAGGTCGAAGGCGCGGTCGAGCGCGCGGGCGAGCAGCGAGCCGCCCTGGTCCTGGGCCTGCGCGACCTCCGCCGCCGAGGCGAAGAACGCCGCGAGCCCGGCGACGTTCCCGTTCACGAACTCGCTGCGGCCGGGGTTCTCGTGCTCGGGGACCTCGATCGTGCGGCCGTCGGGATGGAGGAAGCGGCGCGGCAGGGCGCCCCACGAGTACTCGCTCCCGTTCGCGGCCGTCTCCAGGGTGAGGAGGTTCGGCTCGCCCTTGAGCGGGTCCACGAACCGGCCCGAGTAGCAGCCGTTGATCTTCACCTTGAACGTGACGGTCGGGTGGTCGCGCAGGATCGCTCGCACGTCGCCCGCCGTGACCCCGATCCAGGGCGCTCCCGCCACGGCGCCGGTCTGGATCGCCGGCGTGGAGCGCGCGTCGTAGCCGTGGCCGCTCATGAAGATGAAGACGTCCTTGCAGCGCTTGCTCGTGACGATGTCGCGCACGCCCGAGCGGAGCTGGGCGCCGCCGGCCGGTCGCCCGGCGGGCCCGTT
The DNA here is from genome assembly GCA_963839425.1 of uncultured Actinomycetes bacterium. GTDB lineage: Bacteria > Actinomycetota > Thermoleophilia > Gaiellales > Gaiellaceae > CAYGLV01. Next base: position 2,130,541 of record CAWIUX010000009.1, on the reverse strand, counting down.
CGGCGGCTTGAAGGCGCGGAGTCCGACGGACTGCGCCCAGCCCACGATGCCCCCGCCGAAGTCGCCCGAGAAGAGCGGGTCGTCGCGCAGCCCGATGGAGATCAGGCAGTCGTCCTTGAACGCGTTCGCCGGCACGGCGCGCCTGGACGCGGGCGAGAGCGGAACCGCCCCCGTGCGTGCGGCCGCGACGCCCTTCGGCAGGTTCGAGAAGACGTGGTAGGTGGCCGAGCCGTACACCTTCCACGAGCTGAGGTAGGCCGGCCGCTTGCCGTCCACGAGCGGGTAGAAGCTGAGTGCCCGGTTGCGCAGCACCTTGCCGGTCCCGTCGTCGATCAGGAGCAGCCTGCTCGGGTGCTGGAAGTGCGCGTAGGCGGCCTGGTCGAGCCAGAAGAGCCACGCGGCCTTGCCCGTCGCCGCCCCCTTCGGGATGAACGGCACGGCCGTGATCTTCGGCGAGCCGGCCTCGACGACGACGGCCCTGGCAGGCAACGCTTTCGGCAGCCCGAAGAGGATTGTCGGCCCCTTGAGCGCCTGCGGCTTGAGCGTCTTGAGCGCGATCGCGTTCGCCTGGGCGCGCGTGATCGCGTCCGCGCCGCCGGCGAGCGCGAGCGCCGCGATGAGAGCCGCTGCGAGAGTCAGCCACGTCCGCACGGCCGTTGCCTATCACAGTCGTGCGTTTCGGTGCAAGCGGGGGCTCAGCCGCGCACGCTCGCCGGGGAGACCGTCGTCCCGGCCTCGCCGCGGACGATCAGCGCGGCGTCGGCCAGCGCACCGATCGCGGCGGTCCTGCCCGTGAGCGCGACGAAGCGGCGGGCCGCTTCGACCTTCGGCGCCATCGAGCCGGAGGCGAACTCCTCCGGCACGAGGTCGTCCGGCGTGGCCTGGCGGATCGGCTCGGCGAGCCGCGTGCCCCAGTTGCGCTCGACCGCCTCGACGTCGGTCAGCATGAGCAGGAAGTCGGCGCCGAGGAGGCGGGCGAGCAGCGCGGCCGAGAGGTCCTTGTCGATCACCGCCTCGACGCCGCGCAGCGCCCCGCTTTCGTCCACGGTCACCGGGATGCCGCCGCCGCCGGCGCAGACGACGAGCACGCCGGCCTCGACGAGCAGCCGGATCGTCTCCGAGCTCGACGATGTCGCGCGGCTCGGGCGAGGGGACGACGCGCCGGAACGCTCCGCCGTCGGGAGCGACCGTCCAGCCCCGCTCGGCGGCGAGCCGCCGCGCCTCCGCCTCGCCGTAGACCGGCCCGATCGGCTTCGTCGGCGCCCGGAAGGCCGGGTCGGAGGCATCCACGACGACCTGCGTCAGCAGCGTCGCCACGTCGCGGCCGGGCAGGGCGTTGCGCAGCTCCTGCTCGAGCAGGTAGCCGATCATGCCCTCGCTCTCGGCCCCGAGCACGTCGAGCGGGTAGGGCGGCACGGCCGTGTACGCCTCGGTCTGGAGCGCGAGCAGGCCGACCTGCGGCCCGTTCCCGTGCGTCACGACGAGGTCGTGCGAGGCCGCGAGCCCAGCCAGCGCGCCGACGGCCCGCTCGATGTTCGCGCGCTGCACCGGGGCCGCGGCGGGTTCGCCCCGGCGCAAAAGCGCGTTCCCTCCCAGCGCGACGACGATCCTCATCCGCCGGCCTGCCAGCGGCGGGTGATCAGTGCGAAGAGGAGTGCCTCCTCGGTCGGCATCCGGTTCTCGGCCTGCGGCCAGACTGCGGACTGCGGCCCGTCGATCACCTCGCTCGTCACCTCCTCGCCGCGATGGGCCGGCAGGCAGTGGAGGAAGATCGCCTCGGGCTTCGCCAGCGCGAGCAGCGCCTCGTCCACGCGGTAGGCCTCGAGGTCGCGCCGGTGCGCGGGCGCCTCGGACTCCTCGCCCATCGAAACCCAGACGTCCGTGTAGACGGCGTCTGCGCCCCGTACGGCCTCGCGCGGGTCCTCGACGAGGTTCGCCCCGGCAACGGACGGCCCGTAGCCGGCCGGCGAGGCGACGACGACGTCCAGGCCGGCGAGCGCTCCGGCCTCGACGAGGGAGTTGGCGACGTTGTTGCCGTCGCCGACGTAGGCGACCCGGAGCCCTTCCAGCCTCCCGAAGCACTCGCGCAGCGTGAGCAAGTCGGCGAGCGCCTGGCACGGGTGGTGCTCGTTTGTGAGCGCGTTGATCACCGGGGCCTTCGCCGCGGAGGCCATTTGCTCGACCGTCGCCTGCTCGAACGTGCGCACGACGATCGCTGCGGCGTAGCCGGAGAGGGCCCTAGCGGTGTCCCCGAGCGGCTCGCCGCGACCGAGCTGGAGCTCGTCCGGGCGGAGGAGCAGCGGCAGCATGCCGAGCCGCTCGGCGGCGGCCGCGAACGAGACGCGCGTCCGGGTGGAGGGCTGCTCGAAGAAGCACACGACCGTGTCGCCGCGCAGGGCCTCGACGAAGCCGTGCGGCCGCTCCTTCATCTGCGCCGCGAGGTCGAGCAGCGCCGCGAGCTGGTCGGCGTCGAGGTCGCTGACCTTCAGGAAGTCGCTCGGGACGGTGGTGGGCAGCGTGGCCCGCATTGTGTCCTCCTTCAACCGGTCGTGAAGGTCGAGTCCGTCTGGGTGAGCCGCACGAGGGGCGCCAGCACGTCGGCGAGCGTGGGCGTCCCGAGCTCGCGCAGCTCGTACGTCGCACGGCGGATCGGGTGCCGGGTCGCGATCAGCCGGCCGAGGTCGATCGGCGTGCCGGTGACGACGACGTCGGCGTCGGCGGAATCGATCGTCCGTCGCAGCTCGTCGAGCTGCTCGGGCGAGTAGCCCATCGCCGGCAGCACCGGGCCGATGTGCGGGTATCGCTCGTACACCTCGGCGATCGAGCCGACGGCGAAGGGGCGTGGATCCACGAGCTCGGCTGCGCGGGCCTGCCGTGCCGCGACGGTGCCTGCGCCGAAGGCCATCCCCCCGTGCGTGAGCGTCGGCCCGTCCTCGACGACGAGCACGCGTTTGCCCTCGATCGCTGGGCCGTCCTGGAGCGTGACCGGGGACGCGGCCCGGATCACCGTCGCGCGGCCGTTCACCGCGGCGACGTCGGCGAGCACGCGGTCGACCTCCTCGGGCGTCGCCGAGTCGACCTTGTTGACGACGACGACGTCCGCGAGCCGCAGGTTCGTCTCGCCGGGGTAGTAGGTCAGCTCGTGGCCGGCCCGCAGCGGGTCGAGCACCGTGATCCAGAGGTCGGGCTCGAAGAACGGGAAATCGTTGTTCCCGCCGTCCCAGACCACGACGTCGGACTCCTCCTCGACGCGGGCGAGGATCTCGCCGTAGTCCACGCCCGCCCACATGACCATGCCCATCTGCACGGCGGGCTCGTACTCCTCGCGCTCTTCGACGGTGGGATGCGCTGCGTCGATGTCGGCGAGCGAGGCGAAGCGCTGCACGCGCATCCGTTCGAGGTCGCCGTAGGGCATCGGGTGCCGCACGAGCGCGACCCGGAGACCTGCGTCCGCCAGCAGCTTGCCGATCCGGCGGCTCGTCTGGCTCTTGCCGCACCCCGTGCGCACTGCGGTGACGGCGACGACGGGCCGGTTGGCCATCAGCATCGTCGCGCGCGGCCCGAGCAGGTGGAAGTCGGCTCCCGCTGCGAGCACGAGCGACGCCTTGTGCATGACCTCCTCGTGCGAGAGGTCGGAGTAGGCGAGGACCACCTCGTCCACGAGCTCGCGCCGGATCAGCTCGGCGAGGTCCCGCTCGTCGCGGATCGGGATGCCTTTGGGGTAGAGGGCGCCGGCGAGCGACGCAGGGTAGACCCGGTCCGCGATACCGGGGATCTGGGCGCCCGTGAACGCCACGACCCTGGCGTCGCGGTTGCTCCTGAAGACGACGTTGAAGTCGTGGAAGTCGCGCCCGCCCGCCCCCATGATCACGACTCGGCGCATGGCCCCTCCTTTTTTCGTCACGGTTGCTAGATCGGCGGTACCTCGGGGTGGAACCCCTCGAGCGCGGTCCCGGTCGGATGCGCCTTGGGCACGCGGAGCGTGAGCACTCCGTCCCGGGTGCAGGCCGTCACGCCCGCCGTGTCGACCTGCAAGTCCCCCTCGCCGGCCAGGGCGAGTCGGATCTCGACCAGGAGCTCGGACGACGTCTCGCGCAGGTGCGGGACGGCGTCGAGGAGAGCGTCGCGGAACATCGTCGCCGGCATCGGCTGCCTCCTTCGAGTCGGTCACCTCAATTGCAGACCACGTCGGCCGTCGCGACATCGGCGCGCGCGCCGATGTCGCCAGGGGAAAGCAGGCAGGTCGCGTGTGGAGAACTACCGATCTCTAGAATCGCCCCGCGTGTCCCTGCTCGACCACGCCCTCGCCCGCACGCTCCCGGCCGTCCCGCGACGAGTCGTCCGCAGGGTCTCCGCCCGCTACATCGCCGGGCCGGAGCTCGCCGACGCGCGCCGCGTCGTCGCCGAGCTGAACGCCGAGGGGAAGCTCGCCACCGTGGACGTGCTCGGTGAGGAGATCACGACCGCCGCCGAGGCGGAGGCGATCGCGCAGTCCTACCGCGACGCGCTCGCCGCGCTCGCCGAAGACCACCTCGATGCAAACGTCAGCGTCAAGCTCACCGCGCTCGGGCTCAAGCTCGACTACGGCCTCTGCCGGGCCAACCTCGAGGCGGTCGTCCGTGACGCCGCGGCGCTCGGCACGTTCGTCCGGATCGACATGGAGGATGCGACCTGCACCGACGACACCCTCCGCCTCTACCGCGACCTGCGCGAGGCCGGGCTCGACAACGTCGGCGTCGTCCTGCAGGCGTGCCTCCGGCGTACGGTGCTCGACGTGCGTGCTCTCGCGGACCTGCGCCCGAGCGTGCGGCTCTGCAAGGGCATCTACGTCGAGCCCGCGGCGATCGCCTTCCAGGACTACGACGAGGTGCGCGCCGCATTCGTGACGGCGCTCGACGCCCTGTTCGCGTCGGGCTGCTACGTCGCCGTCGCGACGCACGACGAGCACCTGATCCGGCGCGCCCTCGAGCGCGTGCGCGGGCTGCGGCGCGATGACTACGAGCTGCAGATGCTGCTCGGCGTGCGGGAGCACCGGGCGGCCGAGCTCGTTCGCGACGGCCACCGGCTACGCGTCTACGTGCCCTTCGGCAGCCGCTGGTACGAGTACTCGCTGCGGCGGTTGCAGGAGAACCCGAAGCTGGCCGGCCTGATCGCGGGCGACGTGATCCGGCGGGCGGTACCGGGGCTTCGGCCCAGGTGAGCTAGGACGGCTTCCGGGCGACGAGCAGGAGCTCGGCGGGAACGCGCGGGTCGACCCGCCGCCAGGGTGAGCGCGACGGCGTCTCGTCCAGTCGCCGTACCGCGAGCCCCGCCTCGACGACCGCGCCTACGAGCGCTCCGACCGTGTGTGCGGCGAAGTAGTCGTCGCGCCACCGCAGGAAGCTGTCGAGGCACGCCGAGGCGGGGTGGTCATCGTGGACGACGAGAGTGCCGTCCGGCCTCAGCGCGGCCGCGACGCCGCCCGCCCAGGCGGCGAGGTCACGAATCCGTGAGAGCGACCCCTCGCCGCAGTACACGAGATCGAAGCGGGCGCGCTGCAGCTCGGCGGGCAGCGCGTGGGGGTCGGCATGGAGCCACGGCAGCTCGGGCCCGCGCCCGCGCGCCAGCTCGATCGCCTCGGCCGACTCGTCGAGCCCGGTGACCAGGGCGCCGAGCGCGGCGAGCTCGACCGTCTGGACGCCGTTGTCGCAGAGGAGGTGGAGGACGCGCCGCCCGGCGAGATCGGTGAAGAGCTCCGTCACCGCGGCGGGCAGGCCCTGCCGCGGCACCGCGTCCTCCTGCGTCCGGTGGCGGTCGTCGAAGGCCCGACGGTTGTCGTCTGTCGGTTCCACGGGGTCAGGCGAGCAGGGACCAGCCGCCGTCGACGATCAACGTCTGGCCGCGGATCATCTCCGCCTCGGGCGAGCAGAGGAAGGCGACCGCGTCCGCCACGTCGGCCGGTGTCACGATCCGCCCCGCCGGCGTCGAGCGGCCCATCGTCAGCATCTCGTCGCGGTTCGGGAAGTAGTCGAGCGCACCCGTGTCCACGACGCCGGCGGAGACGGCGTTGACGCGGATCCCGCGCGGGGCGAGCTCGACCGCGAGGTAGCGCACGAGCGCCTCGAGCGCCGCCTTCGACGTGCCGACGAGAGCGTAGTTCGCGAGCACCTTCGCCGAGCCGAGGCTCGAGATGCCGACGATCGAGGAGCCGCGGGGCATCTGCGGGACGGCGGCGCGGGCGAGCGAGAGCAGCGCGCGGGCGTTCGCGGAGTGCGTCCAGTCCCAGTGCTTGTCCTCGGTCTCGAGCGCGGGCTTGATGACGCCCGTGGCGGCGCTGTGCACGAGCACGTCGAGCGGGCCGAGCGCGGCGACCTCCCGCGCGATCCGCTCCGAGGCGACGTTGCCGCGGACGAGCACGGGCTCGGCGCCGAGCGTGCGCAGCTCCGCGGCGGTCTCCTCGGCCGCCGCGTCGGAGCGGAAGAAGCCGATCGCCACACGGGCGGCCCCGAGCGCCGCGAACCGGAGCGCGATCACCTTGCCGATCCCTCGCGAGCCGCCGGTCACGAGGACCGACTTCCCGTCGAAGGTCATGGCCGCCGCGGAAGCGGGCTCGACGCCGGGGCGGAGCTCGGGACCGTCTCCCAGCCGATCCGGCTGCGCGGCTCCGGAGAGCCGTCCTCGGCTTTCGAGGAGGAGTGGCCGAGCCGGTCGAGCAGCGCCATCTTCTCCTCGCCGTACCGGCGTACGGGATGGCCTTCCGGGAGGTCCTCGATCAGCTCGGAGACGCGTGCGCGGAGCTGGTAGGCGAAGTGCGGCGTCGCGGGCCCGGCGAGGGCGTCGACGTCGGCGAGCGTCGGCTCGAGCATCGCCCGAAGCCTAGACGATTGATCGGAAAAGCCCTCCGATCAATCGTCTAGTGAGCAGGGCGGCTGCGAGGACGCCCGCGGCCAGTAATGTCGCGGGCATGCGCCGGCCGTCCACGGTGGACCTGATGCTCCTGACGACGGTCATCCTGTGGTCGCTCAACTTCACGGTCACCAAGTACGTCCTCGAGCACGGGTTCAAGCCGCTTGCCTACTCCGCCACGCGCTACGGGGCGGCCGCACTGATCTTCGCCGCGTTCACGTTCGCCGTCGAGCGCAGCTTCCGGGTCCGAAGCAGGGACGTCTGGATCATCCTCGCGGCGGCGGCGGTCGGAATCTGGGCGAACCAACTCGGCTACGTCTACGCGATCAAGCTGTCGTCTGCCTCGACGGTGGCGCTCATCCTCGGCATGACGCCGATCTTCACCGCGCTGTTTGCCTTCGCGACCGGCGTCGAGCGCCCGACCCGGCGCTTCTGGCTCGCCGCCGCGGTGTCGTTCGGAGGCGCGGCGCTCGTCGCGCTCGGCTCGGGCGGGGGGCTCTCGACCAGCCTGAAGGGCGACGCCCTCGCGGTCTTCACCGCCGCGACGTGGGCGCTCTACTCGGTGCTCGTCGCCCCACTGATGCGCCGCTACTCGCCGTACCGGATCAGCGCGCTCGTGCTCGTGCTCGGCTGGTGCGCCGTCGCCGTCACCGGGCTGCCGCAGCTGCAGGGCCAGAGCTTCGGCTTCGGCTGGGAGATCTGGGCGCTGCTCGCCTACGCGACGCTCGGGCCGCTCTTCCTGACGAACATCCTCTGGTTCCGCGCGATCCATCGCGTCGGCCCCTCGCGGGCGACCCTGTTCGCCAACATCCAGCCCTTCATCGCGGCCGTCTTCGCGCTGCTGCTGCTGTCGGAACGGATGACGCTGCTCCAGGTCGGCGGCGGGATCCTGATCGGCGCCGGCATCCTGCTCTCGCGGCGCCGCGCGTCGGTGGTGCCGGCGTCGGAATAGCTAGATGATCAGCGGCGGCGCGGCCCGACGGTGTTGCGCAGCACGCCGATCCCCTCGACGTCGAGCTCGACGACGTCGCCCGGCTGGAGCCAGCGGCCGTCTCCCGCCTCGAGGATGCAGCCCGTGCCGACCGTGCCGGAGCCGAGCACGTCGCCGGGCCGGAGGACCGTGTTGCGCGCGGCCTGGGCGAGGATCTCCTCCCAGCGCCAGTGCAGGTCGCGCAGGTTGCCGCGCGAGCGCTCCTCGCCGTTCACGCGCGCGACCATCTCTGCCTCTGTCCCCGGGAACTCGTCCGGCGTGACGACGACGGGCCCGATGGTCGTCGCGAAGTCCTTCCCCTTCGCCGGCCCGAGCCCGACCGGCATCTCCTTCATCTGCAGATCGCGCGCCGACCAGTCGTTCATGATCGTGAAGCCGCCGATCCGTCCCTCGGCGCCGATCACGGCCGCGACCTCGAGCTCGTAGTCGAGCGCCTCAGACCCGTCGGGGTAGGGGATCTCCTGCTCGGGCCCGGAGATCGCCGCCGGGTTGGAGAAGTAGAAGACGGGGAGCTCGTACCACTCCGGCGGGACCTCCCGCCCGCGCAGCCTGTTCGCGGTCGCGACGTGCTGCTCGAACGCGTAGAAGTCGCGGACCGCGGGCGGGTGCAGCACCGGTGCCAGCAGCGTCACCTCGGCGAGGGCGTACTCGGCGTGCTCGCGCGCCGTCCCGCCGCCGGTGAAGAGCGACTGCAGCGTCTGTGCGGCGAGGTGGATCACCCGGTCGCCGCCGATGCGCCCGACCCAGCCGCGCTCCATCGGCCGGTCATTCGGGTGGAACATGCAGAGCTTCACGTCGGACGAAGCTCTATCAGCTAGGGCTCGGTATGAACTATCACGTCGGCGACCTCGGGGCGCTCGTCGTGGATGCGCGCCTCGATCGCGCTCGCGCGGGCGTGCGCCTCGGCGAGCGTGCTCGCCGGGTCGAGCCCGAGCGTGAGGTGGACGACGATCCCGTCCGCCGTGCGCAGGAAGCGGAGGCTGCGCGGCGCCTCGCCCGTCGCCTCGCGCACGATCCGCTGGATCGCGCTCGGGTCGGCGGCCAGCTCGCGCCCGACCCCCGGCTCGGCGAGCGGCTCGAGGTGCGTCTGGACGGTGTCGATCTCCGGCACGGCCTCGCGGATCGCGCGCTCGACCTGCTCGGCGAGGGAGTGCGCCTCGTCGAGCGAGAGCTCGCCGGGGAGCTTCAGGTGGAGCGAGAGCTCGGTGCCGGTGCCGACGTCGAGCACGGTCAGGTTGTGGATCTCGCGCACCGCCGGCACGCCGAGCGCCGCGGCGTGCGCTCGCTCGCGCAGCGTCGCCTCGTCGAGGCGCGGCTCGACGTGGACGACGACGTCCGAGCCGGGGAGCGCGCGCTCGAGCGCGTCCTCGACCCGGTCGGCGGCGGCGTGGCCCTGGCCGACCGCCTCGCCCGGGGAGATGCCGATCACGACGTCGAGGAAGTTGCGCCCGGCCGCCTGGCGCCCGCGCAGGCGCCGGAGCTCGACCGCCGGCTCGATGCGGGCGATCGCGGCGAGCGCCGCCGCCTCTGCGTCGGCCGGGGCGCGGTCCATGAGCACGTCCACGTTGCGGCGCATCAGCCGCACCGCCGCGCTCAACACGATCGCGGCGACGAAGAGCGCCGCGAGGGAGTCGCCCGCCTGCCAGCCGGCCGAGACGGCGACCAGGCCCGCGAGCACCGCCAGCGAGCCCGCGAAGTCGCTGCCGAAGTGGAGCGCGTTCGAGAGCAGTGCCGCACTGTGGAAGAGCCGTGCCGTGCGCAGCGAGGTAAGGGTGCGCGAGACGTCGATCGCGAGCACGAGCCCGATCGCCACGAACGCCCACCAGGCGGGATCGACGTCGATGTGGATCCAGCCGATGAGCCGGGCGACCGCGAGCCCCGCGACGCCGACGCTGACGAGTGCGAGCGTCCCCGCCTCGAAGAGTGCCGCCAGGTGCTCGGCCTTGCCGTGTCCGTACTGGTGCTGCTCGTCGGCCGGTCGCACGGCGACGCCGACGGCGAAGAAGGTGAGCAGCGCGGCGACGAGATCGGTGCCGGAGTGGAGCGCCTCGGAGACGAGCCCGAGCGAGCCGGAGGCGATGCCGGTCGAGAGCTTGAGCGCGATCAGCGCGCAGGCGGCGCCCACAGAGATCAGCGCAGTGCGCCTCTGGGGGCTCACGCGCCCTCCGCGGGCTCGAGCGGCCAGAGGAGGACGTCGGTGCGGGCGGCGAGATGGAGGATCGGCTCGCCGGCGAGCCGGAGGTTCTCCGGAGCGAGCGTCGCCAGCTCGACTCTGCCCTCGGCGCGGCGCAGCTCCCAGGGCGCGTGGTGGATCTCGGCGCGGTGGAGGCTCAGGCCCGCCGTGTAGAGGCAGTAGCGCTCGGCGAGGAAGTGCTCGAGCGTCCCGGGCCGGGGCCGGAACGGCCGCCCGCGGGCGACGCCGCGCGCCGTGAAGGCCTTCCCCTCGCCGCGCGCGCAGGAGACGGTGAGCCAGTCGCCGGCGCGGTCGAGCCGGATCCGCGCCCGGTGGAACGGGAGGTTGAAGGCGAGGCGAGCCGCCTCGGCGGCCGCGACGCTCGAGACGTCGAGGCTGAAGAGCCAGATGCCCGGCTTCCCGCGCCGGCGGACGTACGTCCGCACGTTCACCTCGTGGAAGCTCGAGAGGAGCGGCAGCGGCAGCGTCCCGCGCAGGCGCAGAGCCGAGACGTGGAAGGCGACGACCGAGAGCCAGCAGCTCCCACCGTGGCGCTCGAGCTCGAGCGCGCGCGGGACGAGCGGCCGCAGCGCCCGCTCGCTCACCGGCCAGTGGGCGAGCAGGACGTCGTCGAGGGTCTGCGCGAGCACCCAGTCGTCGTCGGGCAGCGGCCAGGGCCGGTGCCCGGTCTCGCGCAGCGCGGCGGCCTGGCGGGCGGCGGCAAGCGGGCTCATGCCCGCATTGTCCCTCTGAACGCGCTCCGCCAGGGCGGCGGCCCGGGGTGATCGCGCGCGCGGCCCACCTGCACGGAGACGACGTGCGCGTCCACGGCCGGAGTCTAGGCAGACTCAGGAGATGCGGCTCGTGCTCGACTGGGACGGCACCGTCACCGAGGTGGACACGCTGCACATGGTGCTGCTCGAGTTCGGCGACCCGGAGGTCTATCTGCGGACGGAGGAGGCGCTCGGGCGCAAGCTGACGCTGCACGAGGTGATCGCGCTCGAGTTCGAGACAGTGCGCGCGCCGCTCGCCGAGGTGCAGGCCTTCCTCGTCGAGCACGCGCGCGTGCGCGCCGGCTTTCGCGAGCTCGCCGAGCTGCACCGGCCGCTCGTCGTCTCGGCCGGCTTCCACGAGCTGATCGAGCCCGTGCTCGCCCGGGAGGGGGTCGAGGTCGAGCTGTACGCGAACCGGCTCGAGGCCCGGCCCGACGGCTGGCGTGCGCTGTTTCGCGACGAGACGCCGTGCCCGGTCTGCGGCGAGCCGTGCAAGCGCGCCGCGCTGCCGCCCGGCAGAGTCGTCTACGCCGGGGACGGCTACTCGGACCGGTGCGCCGCGCTCGCCGCCGAGCGGGTCTTCGCGGTGGGCGGCCTCGCCGCCTACCTCGAGCGTGAGGGTGTCGCATACGAGCCGCTGACCGACTTCGTGGAGCTCGCCCGGCGGCTCTAGCTCGTTCGAGGGACACCCCCTCACGGACTCCTAACAGCCGGTTGACGCAATCGTTACGCAGGCCTCCTCGGCCCTTTACGCCGCCGTCCGATGGTTGGCACGGAGGCAACCACCAGGAGGCAAGAGACCATGAAGAAGTTCCTTCTCCCCACACTGCTCGTCGCGATGTTCGTCCTCCCCGCCGTCGCGTCGGCAAAGCCCGTGGACGTCAAGGGCCCGCTCGTGATCGCGGGCAAGGGATTCCTCAAGGGCGAGCTCAAGATGGAGAACGCCGCCGAGTCGCGGCCGTTCACCTTCGCAGTCAAGTCAGGCTACATCGGCTTCATCGACAAGAAGGGCGATCTCAAGGTCCGCTGCCAGGGCTTCGAGGAGACCGAGGTCGAGGAGACCGAGGAAGGCAAGGTGTACTTCTGCATGGGTGAGCGCGGTCGCGCCCTCGTGCGGGGCTCGCACTTCGCTTTCCGCGCGTTCGGCGTCCTCTACCGCGCCCAGCTGCCCGCGGGCACTTCGGGCCAGCTGACCGGGCGCTTCGTCGATTGCACGAAGCCCGGCGAGGGCGACGAGGACCACCCGCGCCTGTGCGGGCCTCTCGAGCGGCCCGCCGCCGACGCCGCCCGCGGTGACCGGCCGGAGGGCGATCGCAGCGCCGCTCCCGCCGATCGCGGCAACGGCAACAACGGCAACAACGGCAACAACGGCGAACGCAACCGCGGCGCCGGGAACGGGAACGGCAACGGCAATTCCGACAACCTCCCGAGCCTTGCCGAGCTGGCTGCGCTGCTGACGGCGCAGAAGTAACCGGGCAACCTCTCTCCCGCCCGGAGACGGACACGAGGCCCCCACCCGGGGCCTCGTGTCTATGTTTGGGCGCATGGCGCTGCTCGCGTTCCCACAGCCCTACGACTTCCTGCTGTCAACGGAACGCTTCCGGGTCTTCGGGCCCGATCCCGCGCTCCTCTGGCACGACGGTGGGCTGCACCGCGTCGTTGCCGGGCGCGAGGTGCGGATCGAGGCTGCGCCGGGCGGGGTATCGGTCGAGCCCGCAGACGACGCGATCGCGCGAGAGGTGAGCCACCTCCTCGGCGCGTCGTTCGATCTCGCCGCCTTCGCCGCCTGGGCCGGGGAGGACGCTATTCTCGCGCCGCTCGTCGAGCGTCTCGCGGGCTACCGCCCGCCGCTCCTGCCCGACCCGTTCGAGCACCTCGTCACCGCGATCACCGCCCAGCAGGTGTCGCTCCACTCCGCGGTCGCGATCCGCCGCCGCTTCGTCGAGCGCTTCGGCGAGCGGCACGGGCTCGCGCACGCCTTCCCGTCCGCCGAGCGGATCGCCTGCGCGAGCGAGGACGAGCTCGTCGCCGCCGGCTTCTCGCGGCGCAAGGCGGAGTACGTCGTCGGGCTGGCCCGGGCCGGGCTCGACTACGCCGAGCTCAGCGGCCTGCCCGACGAGGACGTGAAGGCGCGGCTGACGGCGATACGCGGGCTGGGTGAGTGGACGGCCGACTGGTTCCTCGGCCGCTGCCTGGGCCGGCCGCGGGCCTGGCCCGCCGGCGACCTCGCGCTGCGCAAGGCGGTCTCCCGCTTCTATGGTGACGGTCGCATGCTGTCGATTCCGGACGTGCGCGCGCTGGGCGGTCGGTTCGCTCCCTTCGAGAACCTGACGGCCCACTACCTGCTCGTGGCCGCGAGGGCGGTCGGATGAGGATCCGGCGCGCGACCGACGCCGACCTCGGCACGCTCGCCGCGCTCTGGCGGGCGTTCGAGGTCGAGGTCCCGGCGCCGCCGTGGGTGGACGTGGACTCCGACGAGGAGCTCGGCGAGATCGCGGCGACAGTGCGCGACGAGATCGCGCTGATCGCCGAGGACGATGCGGGCGAGGCGCTCGGCTTCGCGCTCGCGCGGCGCAAGGGCGAGCGACGCGGCTTCCTCAGCGACCTCTACGTACGGCCTGAGGCGAGGCGCGCCGGCGTCGCGCGGGCGCTCGTGCGCGAGGCGGCCGCCGCGCTGCGCGTCGGGGGCGCCGAGGTGCTCGAGCTGGAGGTGATCGCCTCGAACGCGGCCGCACGTGCCGTCTACGCGCGGTGGGGCTTCCGCGAGTCGGTGCTGACGCTCGCCGCCCCGCTCGACGAGCTCGAGCCGCGCCTCGCCCCGGAGGCCGAGGCCGTCTCGTTCGGCTCGATCCACGTCCAGACCGACGCGGTGAGCCGCGTCGAGCGCGCCGTGCGCGAGTTCGTGCCGCGCCTGCGCGGCGGCTCCAGCGGCAGTCTCGTCGCACCTGCGCGGAACGGCTGGGTCGCCGTCTACGACGACGCCTGCGATCGCGACCCCGCGCTGCTGCGCCGGCTCGCCCGCGAGCTCTCCGACCGGATGGGCGCCGTCGTGCTCACGCTCGGCGTCGAGGTCGAGCAGGTCGTCCGCTACATCCTGTTCGACCGCGGCGGGGTGGTGGACGAGTACCTCTCGGTGCCCGAGTTCTACGGGCCGCTGCCGCCCGGGGACGCGGTCGCGCTCGGGGCGAACCCCACCGTCGTCTCCCGCCTCGCCGGCGCCGATCGGGAGGCGCTGCGCTCGGTCGCGCGCACGGCGACCTCCCCGGCCGAGCTGCCGCCGGCGCGGGAGCTGCTCGCGAGCCTCGCGGCCGTGCTGGCTCTGGAGGGCGCGGAGCACGGCTTCTCCGGCGCGCCGGAGATCCCGGGCGCGACGCTCGTCGAGCGGTAGCATCGGCGTCGTGCTGACGCTCTACGACGCCGCGCGCTGCCCGTACTGCGCGCGGGTGCGGATCGTCCTCGCGGAGAAGGGCGTCCCGTACGAGGCGGTCGCGATCGACCTCTCCGACCGGCCCGCCTGGCTGTACGAGAAGAACCCGCTGGGCAAGGTGCCCGTGCTCGAGGAGGACGGGTGGCCGCTGCCGGAGTCGGCGGTGATCGACGAGTTCCTGAACGAGCGCTATCCCGAGCCGCCGCTCTGGCCCGCCGACCCGGGCGAGCGCGCCGCCGCGCGGCTGCTCGTCTTCCGCTTCGACGGCTTCTCCGGCGCGTACTACGCCTGCCGGCGCGGCGAGGAGGGAGCCGGGGAGCGCTTCGGCCGGGAGCTGGCGACGCTGGACGGGCTGCTCGCCGGTACGCCGTACCTCACCGGGCGGGCCTTCGGGCTCGCGGACGTCTCCTACCTGCCGTGGGTGATCCGGGCCCGCGACCTGATGGGCATGGCGCTTGCGCCCGCGCTCGCCGCCTGGGTGGAGCGCTGCTCCGAGCGGCCGTCCGTCGCCGCAGAGGTGGAGATCGTCGCGGCGCTGTGACGCTCGACGTGACTCGCGAGGAGCTCGCCTCCCGGATCGGTGAGGAAGGGCTCGTGGTGATCGACGTGCGGACGCCCGGGGAGTTCTCCGGCGCCGGAGGGTACCCATGCGACCCGCGCCAGGGCCACATCCCGGGGGCGCGGAACCTCGACGTGCAGGAGCTGGCGGCGCTCGTGCGGCCCGAGCAGGTGCGGGAACGCCTCGGGCTGCCGGAAGACGCCGAGATCGTCGCCTATTGCCACTCCGGCTCGCGCTCGGCGATCGCGGTCACCATCCTCCGTCGGGCCGGCTACGAGGCGCGCAACTACGTCGGGTCGTGGCACGAGTGGTCGCGCGACCCCTCGCTGCCCGTCGACGTCTAGCGGCTCTCCACCTCGAGGGTGTCGAGCACCGCACGGGCCCGAGCGGCGAGTTGCGCGGGCGCACGACGGCCGAGGAGGATGTAGGCGCCGAAGCGGCGCCCGTGGTCCGCGAACTGGACCGAGCCGCCCGAGCCGTTGAAGCACTCGATCGCCGGCGGCGGCTGGAGAGGAACGTGCTCGACGTAAAACGGCGCGGCCGAGGCGCAAAGCGCGCCCCCGGCGTGGGGCGGACCCACTCGATGACGACGAGAGCGACCGCGTCACTCGGGAACGCGTAGCCGGCGACCTGGCAGCCGCCCGCCGCGAAGCGGAAGGGCGCGGAGACGGCGACCACCCGTGTGAGCGGATCGGCCCCGGGCGCGTACGGTCCCGGAGGCACCCACGCATGCCAGCCCCTCGGCAGCGCGACAGTCACGCCCGCACGGCCGACACGCGGTGCCGTCACCACCTGCTCGCTTCCGGCCACGGCGGCAGACGAAGCAGCGGTCGCTGCCAGAGAGAGGGCTGTGAGCGCGGCGGCTACTTGGCGCATCGCTCGGCCTCGTCGAGGAACCGCCCGCAGAGCGTCCGCCCGAGCTCGTTCCAGCCGGCGATCCGCTCGCGCGTCGCGGCGCCCATCGCCTCCGGGCCGCCGGGCACCTCGTACCCGTCCAGGTGGAGCCAGCCCTCGACCATGGCAGCGTCACCTCGGCGTGGAACTGGATCGCCCAGGCCTCGACGCCGAGCCGGTAGGCCTGCGTGCAGGCGCGGCTGCGCGCGAGCTCGATCGCGCCGTCGGGCAGGCCGTAGGTGTAGTGGTGCCACTCGAGGGCTTCGAACCGCGGCGGCAGCGCGCCGAAGACCGGATCCGAGCGGCCGGCGCTCGTCAGCTCGACCTCGTACCAGCCGATCTCGGACTCGGGCGCCGGGCCGACCCACGCTCCCGCGGCCCGCGCGATCAGCTGCGCGCCGAGGCAGACGCCGAGCAGCGGCGTGCGCGCCTCGAGCGCCTCCCGCAGGAACCGCCCCTCGCTCGGCAGCCACGGGTGCTCCTCGTCCTGGTCGGGGTGCATCGCGCCGCCGAAGACCATCACGGCGCCGTAGGCCGCGAGCGGCCGCGGCCGCTCTCCCTCCGGCGGGCACCAGACCTCGAGCTCGTGCCCTCGCTCTTCGGCGACGTGCCCGAAGACGCCCGCGCCGACCTCGCCCGTGGGGCCGTGGGTGACCGCGAGCACGCGCATCCCTCGACTCTAGACGAGCCCGAGGCCGCGACCGAGGAGCAAGTCGTCACAGAGTCGGCACAGAGACCGTCCGAATTCTGTCGTACACTCGGCACCATGATCGGGCTCCAGCACGAGGAGATCGACGAGACGCTATTGCTCCTCTCGGAGGCGCGAGAGCGGGCCGAGCGTGCGGCACGGGCGATCGCCGCCGCGGGCGGGCAGGCGCACGTGGTCGAGGCGCTCGAGCGCGTTGACCGCGAGCTGCTCGCGATGCACCGGCGGCTGATGGACGAGGCGATCTTCCACGTCCCGTCCGCCGAGCAGCAGCTCGCGCTCGGCACCGCCTAGCCCGGCGGGCGGCGCTCGTCGTCGGTCGGCTGCGGGAGCGCGTCGGCCGGGATCGTGAGGCCCGCGACGATCGCGTCGAGGGTCGCGTCGAGGTCGGGGCCGAGCGCGACCGTGCGCTCGAGCACCCACAGCAGCTCGAGCAGCTCCTTCGTGAACGCCTCCGGCCACACGGTCGGGCGGATCTCGTCAAGCGCCGACGATCGCCGGCCGGCGCCGTCCCTCATCCGGTAGTCGAGCCAGGAGCCGAGACGTCGAGGCCGGAGACGCCGAACTCCCGCACCTCCGGTGCGACAGGCGCGAAGATCGCCCTCGCCGACGTGGAGCTCGCGCCGGTTCGCGTCATAGGTGTGGCGCTCCGGATAGGCGTCCGCTCCGCTGAGGGATCGCCTTCGTGTAGCGCGCCTGCCCCTGCGGGACGCGGCCGGCGCGCTGACCGGGCGGTACGAAGCGCTCGCCGAACGTGTGGAGCCAGACGAGCTCGCCGGCCGAGCTCGACGGCTCGCTGGAAGAGGCCGCGGCAGCGGTCACCGGCATGCGCGCGCCCGGGATCTCGAGCTCCTCGCGGAAGCGCGTCGTATAGGACGGCGCTGCGAGGAGCGCGTAGCAGTAGGCGAAGCATGTCCTCGGGCGGGACGGTGCGCCCGAGGTGCTCGGCGATCGTGTCGAGCAGCCCGCGGGTGACGTTCGGCTTCGTGCCGGCCGCGTCCCGCCAAAGCGGGATCGCGTCTTGGCCGCCGAACGAGCCGCGGAAGTGATGGAGATCGGGGATGAGATGCGTGACCGTCGCCGCCGGGCCATCGCCGAGGAGACCGTCAAGCAGGCTCGTGAGATAGAGCTGGCGTGAGCTCTGCGTCGCCCAGAGCGACAGGCCCCAGGAAGTCGCCCAGCCCGTCGATCGGCGAGCAGTAACTGCCGATCAAGTGCTGCGGTACCCGTAACGAACACTGGCGGTGGAGGTGCCGGTCGCGAGAATGCAAGAGACTCCACGTCCGCCTCGCAGCATCGAATGCGCGAGACAGACGGCTGACCTTGCGCCGTCGCGTGACTTCTTGGAACCTGGCTGCTCGTTCGATCTGCTGGAGCACGCGAGCAAACGGCGCCACCGCTCAGTCGAGTGTCGCGCGGTCGGCCGCGATCGGCCACGTGCGCTTGACTGCACCCCGGAGTGCTGCCACGGGAAGATGTCGGTCAGCAGCGGCCACGACGAAGTAGTCGCCCTCGCCGTGCCGGCAGGAACGGCTGGAGCCAGCCGGAGAAGCACTCGCGCCACTCGACGTCTCGCGAAGCGCCCTGATCGCCGCGAGCGGGGCGCAGCTTCTCCTCCCTCGTCCCTCGATCCGCGCGTAGCGCACCCGTGCCGGCTCGCCTCGCGCTGGGCCTCGCCGTCCGGCACGCCGATCGCGATCGCGACCGGGGTCTGGATCGCGAAGACGTTCTCGCTCTTCCGAGCGCCGAGGCCCTCGCCGCCGAGGTCGAGGATCCAGAGTTCGTCGAACGTCTCGCGCATGTAGCGGCGCATCCCGCGAAGCCGGGGCCGCGGAGATACGAGGAGGCGGTGATGAAGCTGACGACGCCCCGGCGCTCGCCCGTTCTCGAAGACCTTCCAGAGCGCCCAGCGCCAGAAGTAGACGTAGAGGTTGTAGAGGTTCTTCGCGTGGACGGGCGGCGCGTCGCGGAGGAAGTCGCGCAGGATCCCGTCGCTCGCCGTCGTCGCCGGAGCGCACCCAGCCGCCCTGGCGGTCGACCGTGCCCGCGTCCTCGGGATCGATCACCTGCCGGAAGTACGGCGGGTTACCGATGCAGACGAGCACCGGAGTTCGGCCTTGACGCGCCGTGCGCGCTCGTTCTCCTCGGCGAGCCGCTGCTGGAAGAGCGGCGCGTGCGCGGCAGCTGGGGTGCCGCGTAGCGGCGACTCGAGCGTGTCGGTCAGGAAGCACCGGCAGCCCGTCGTCCGGCAGCTCGCCTCCGTGCGCCAGTACGCGCTGCGCCAGGCGGAGCTGCGCGACGGCGTACGGGCCGATCGAGGATCTCGAAGCCGTGGAGGTTCCGCGGCCATCGTCGAGGCCCGCTCCGGCCGCGCAGCGGCGCCGAACGCCTTCGCGGCAGTCTCGGCCCCGTGCTCGAGCGCGGCGAGCAGGTACGTCCCGGTTCCCACCGCCGGGTCGAGCACGACGACGCTCGTGATCGGCGAAGCCGAGTCGAGCTTGCGAACCGCTCGCGCAGGAGCTCCGCGACGAGCGCGATCTGCGCTTCCACCACCTCCGCGGGCGTGTAGTAGACGCCGCTCTGCCTGCGCAGCTTCGGGTCGTAGGCGGCGAGGAAGTCCTCGTAGAAATAGAGCCAGATGTCGCGGCCGCGGGCACGGCGCGCGAGCTCGGCCGGGTCAACGGCGCCGATCGTCCGCTCGAGCAGCGAGATCGGCACCTCGACCTCGGCGCGCGCGGAAGCCTGTGCGAGGACGCGGAGCACCTGGGCGAGGAGGTCGTGCCGCGCATCGAGCCGGTCGGCCGCGTGGTCGCGCAGCTCCGTCTCGCCCTCCACCCGGGCGAGCAGCAGGGCGTACGTGACCGTTTGCGCGTAGGCGTCTGCGAACTGGGCGTCGTCGGCGTCGGGGAAGAAGATCGAGCGCCACTCCCCCGCGAGCTGCGCAAGATTGGACTGGTCATCGTGCAGGGCGACCTCGACCGCCTCGCGCAGGAGCCGCGTGAGCGGCGCGAGGGTCTCCGCGAGTGCCCGCGGCGACCCTGGGACGATCGGCTGCCAGAGGAAGAAGTCCCGCAGCAGCGCTTCGATCGCGATGCACTCGGCGTCCGTGTAGCTCGAAACCCCAGCCGTGCGTACGTCCCCGGAGGCGCGGACGACGCTGCCGACGCCCGCCCCGTTCCGGTAGAGGGCCCACTCGTTCCCGTCCGTATACAGCAGGTTCGGGTGGCCGGCGAGACGCTTGAACTGCGCACGGTCGTGCTCGTCGGTGAACGCACGGGCTCGTGCTCCCTTCCCGGGCGCCTTCAGTTCGATGTGCCCCGTCAGGAGCTGCGCGACCGACACGCCGACGTCGGGCCTGACGCCGAGCTCCGCCACGATCGCTTCCGTACGCGCATCGACGTCGCCGACGGCGAGGAGCCTTCCGGCTTCCTGGACGAGCTCGACGACGGGGGGCTTCAGCTGATCCTCGGGTTGTGCCCGAACGGCGCCGGCTGCGGCGAAGTTTCTCGTCAGCGTCTCACCGAATTTGTCGAGCTCGGCGCGGAGGAGCGGGGAGGTCACCTAGTTATTCTCGCCACTGACCAGGACGGAGGGCGCCGTGTGGGTTGCCAATCATGGCGACACCGCAAGGGCGGGCCGCACTCAGAAGAGCGTCGGCTCTCGCGGCGGAGGCTCGACCCCGCCGCTCGCCTCGATCCCCGCCTCGTCGAGCAGGCCGCGCAGCAGGACCGCGCCGCGCGGCGCGAAGTCGTCGCGGTTGTTGTTGAACATGGCGTAGACCTCCTCCGCCTCGCGCGCCAGCCGGCCGAGCGGCTCGACCCACTCGGCGAGCTCCTCGGCCGTGTAGAGCCAGTCGAAGCGGTCGGCCGAGCGCTCCGAGCGGATGTTCCAGGTCTTCGCGTTGCGGCCGTGGAAGCGGACGTAGGCGACCGTGTGGGTCGCGGCGGCCACCGGCGGCACGACGTTCGAGGCGCGCGTGCGCGGCGCGTCCACCGAGACGTAGGCGAGCCCGTGGCGCTCGAGGAAGGCGAGCGTGCCCGCCGCCTCACGCTCCTCGAGCCAGGAGCGGTGGCGGAACTCGACGAGCGGCACGAGCGGCTCCAGGCGTTCCCGCACGCGTTCGAGCTCGGCGAGCGCCTCGCGCGACTTGACGAAGCGGGGGTGGTACTGGACGAGCACTCCGCGCAGCTTCCCCGAGAGCTCGAGCGGCTCGAGCGCGGCGCGGAACTGCCGGTAGGCCTCGTCCAGATCGGCGGGCCGGTGCAGCGTCATCTCGCCGCTCGCCTTGACGTGGAAGACGAACTCCGGCGGCGTCCGCTGCGCCCAGCGGCCCGTCACCGCCGGGTCGGGCAGGGCGTAGAACGGCGAGTCCACCTCGACCGTGTCGAAGCGCTCGGCGTAGTACTCGAGCCGGGCCGCGGCAGAGGAGACGCCGCGCGGGTACCACGTCTTTAGCAGGCCCTCGTCGGCCCAGCTGCACGTCCCGATCCGGACCCGCGCCACCGGGCGAGCATAAGAATACCCCTGCGTCATTGCGCTGGGACTGAACCTGCTACAAGCGTCTTCTGCATAGACGACGCCGTCATGGTTGATGCGCGGCGCTATGTTCCAAGCGTGGATGCTTCTGACCTAGACGAGCCGGTCGCCGTCGTGCCCTACGATCCTGCGTGGCCGCAGCGGTTCGAGCGCGAGCGGGAGCGTGTGCAGGCGGCTCTTGGCGATCTGGCGGTTTCGGTCGAGCACATCGGCAGCACTTCGGTTCCGGGTCTCCCGGCGAAGCCGATCGTTGATCTGCTCGTCGGCGTGCGTCCCGGTGTCGCGCGCGAGCCCGTCGCGGCTGTGCTGGTGCCGCTCGGCTATGAGGATGTCGGTCTGTATCTGCGGAGGCGCGGCGGCGACGACTTCAACGTCAATCTGGCCGATTACGGCAGCCCCGAGTGGGGGCGTGAGCTGCTCTTCCGCGACTACCTTCGCGCACATCCTGACGAGGGTCGGGCTTACGGCGAGTTGAAGCTGCGCGCGGCGGCAAGCCACGCGCAGTTGCTCGGCTACGCGAAGGAGAAGCGCGCGTTCATCAACGAACTGGTTGAGCGTGCCGGGCGCTGGCGGGGCTATGGCAGCCAAAGCAAAAAGGCTGACCTTTCGGATCGACGATCGACCGCCGGTCGTCCGCCTGACCACCGTTAGCTTCGATGTGGGCGCGGATCTCGCGCGGGCGTAGCGGGCCTCGTTGCGCAGGCTGACCTGTTCGAGCTGGATAGGCATCAGGAGTCGGCTGAGCCGCTCCCGGTTGCGGAGGTTCGTGCGCCGGTCACCAAGCAGCTTCCTGACCGTGCGCAGGGCCGCCTCGATCGCGCCGACCGAGCGCGGGCCGCGCCGCCAGTCGATCTGGCGGCGGCTCGACCCCCAACGCAATGACGCAGGGGTAAGAAACGGAGCGGGGCCCCGGAGGGCCCCGCTCGCAACCGACGCCGTTTCCGGCGCTACTTGCCCTTGACGACCTTGCTGGCCGCGCTCCAGCCGCCGATCGTCGCCGTCGTGCAGGGAACCGGCGCGAAGGCCGGGAAGGAGCCGCCCGCGCACCCGGCGGTCGTGTTCCCACGCGTGCCGAGCGTGACCCTCGCCTGGTAGACGACGCCCTTCTTCGCCTTGGCGGAGAAGCTGCCGTCGCTCTTCGCCCTGACGGTGGCACCCCTGGCGAGCTTCTTCGCCGACGGGCCGGACCAGATCTGGACCCGGAGGCCGGCGAGGCCCTTGCCGCCCTCGGTCGCCTTGCCGCCGACCTTGCCGGCGGACGCGGCGGACGCTGCGAACGTGAGCGCCGCGGGCAGGCGGACGATCGAGCGCGACTCGATCGTGCCGGCCGCGTTGACCGCGATCCCGCCCGTGACGTACGGCGTGAACAGCGAGCGCCAGGTGTTGTCGCCGGCGGCCGACGGGTTCGTCAGCACGCCGTTGAACGTGAAGTCCACGCTGACGGCCTTCGCTCCGACCGAGTTGCCGCCCTGGGCGACGGTCGCGTTCGGCGAGCTGAGGCACGTCTGGAGCTTCATCGAGGCGAACGTCGCCTCGGCGCCCGTGGTCTTGTCCACGTAGACCGGCACGGCGAGCGTCTGCCCGGCCACCGAGAGGTTCAGCAGCCAGACCGCGTTGTGCGCGGCCGCGCCTGCGCAACCGACCGAGGCCGGAGCCGCCGTGTACTTCGCCGGGTCGTCCACGACGATGTCGCCGGTGAGCGGCAGCAGTGCGCCGCCGAGCGCGACGGCGATGATCTGCGCGTTGACCGTGCCGATCTTCGCCCCGACCGCCTGGCTCAGGTTGACCGTGTAGCCGAGCGGCGCGTAGATCGTGAGCTTGGCCGTGGCATCGTCGGTCGCGGACGACGTGAACTTGATCGTATTCGCGCCGGCGCCGCCCGCGGTGAGGTTGCCCGGCGAGATCGCGAGCGTCGGCGTGTAGACCGCGAAGGCTGAGCCGGCCGCGGCGAGAGCGAGCGCGCTCGTTGCCGTGAGTACGGCGAGACGGATGCTCTTCTTCATGAAGTGTCCTCCTGTTGCGTCGTGGAGCAGTGTCAGGTTCCTAGCCGCGGGCGTCGAGGCCCTCGGTCATCTTCACCCACTGCGCGTTGTCGTAGCGATAGAGCTTCACCTGCGCGAGCGGGAACCCGACCGTGGGCGAGGTCTTGATCGGGAGCCCCGGCAGGAAGAACGGATTGGTCAGGTCGAGGTTCCGGGCGGCCGCCATCAGGCTCGCGCGCGTCAGGTCCTTCCCGGCCTTCTTGAGCGTCTCGACCATCGTCCAGGCGACCGCCATCCCGTAGAAGTTGTAGACGTCGGTCGTCTTTCCGGACGGCAGGAACTTCTTCATGATCTGGCGGTAGAGGACGACCGACGGGTCCCTGTTCCAGACCGGGTCGGTCGGGTTCTTGAGGAACGCGGTCGAGATCGCGTTCTTCGTCGCCCGGCCTCCGGTCGCGATGCGGGCGATCGCCATGATCGACGGCTCGATCGAGATCGCGCTGATGAAGAACTGCGGGCGCCAGTTGAGCTTGTCGGCCGCGACGAACGACTGGATCGCGAACTTCGGCGTGCCGAAGACCATGAACGTGTCGGCGCGGGAGGACTTCAGCTTCGCGATGTGGGAGCTGACGTCCACGTCGGTGTACTCGTAGCTCTCCTTGCCGACGATCTTCCCCTTCTTCAGCGTCTTCTGGAGGCCCTTCAGGAGGTCCTTGCCGTACTCGGTGTTCTCGTAGAGGACGGCGATCTTCGCCTTCGGCCTCGCCTGCGTCAGGTAGCGGCCGTAGATCGCGCCCTCGCCCGAGTAGCTCATCAGGCCGGGCAGCGTCCACGGGTAGGCCTTGATCGCCTTGCCGAGCGCGTCGGAGCCGTCGCCGACGAAGAGCTGGGGCACCTTCAGCTCGTTGAGGTACGGCCGGATCGCGAGGTTGTTGGCGGTGCCCACCGAGTTGAAGATCGCGAACACTTGGTCCTGCTCGACGAGCTTGCGCGTGAGCTGGACGGTCTTGGCGGGGTCGTAGGCGTCGTCGTCGTAGACGTACTCGATCGTGCGCCCGTTGACGCCGCCCCTGCTGTTGACGTAGTCGAAGTACGCCTCGGCGCCCGGGCCGACCGAGCCGAAGGGGGACGCCTCTCCCGTCAGCGGCACGGTGCCGCCGAGCTTGACGGACGTGGGCGTGACTCCCGGGTCGGCGAGGCTCGCCGGAACGATGAGGAGCGCCGCGGCGAGCGCGGCCGGCAGCGCCCAGCGCCTCACTTCGAGACCGGCGTCCTCAGCACCGGGACGTCCAGCGTGGCCGAGAAGACCGCGAGCTTCGCGGCGTCCGGCAGCGGCAGGTCGAGGTAGAGCAGGTTGCCCGGGTTCTGGGCGAGCGACGAGGTGCCGAGGGTCACCGTCAGCTTCGAGCCCTTCGGGATGAGGGTCGCCTGGTCGATCAGGCGGATCGTCAGCGTCGAGGCTCCGCTCTTGACCGGCGCGCCGCCGCCGCTGACGACTATCTCCTTGCCGGCCGGCGTCCTCGCGGTCAGCACGGCGACGAGCCGCGACCAGCCGCCGCTCGCCTTCAAGCTCACCTTCACGGTGGGCGCGCCGAACGTCTCGAGCCGCCCGCCCGTCGCGGTCGTCGAGTAGGCGACCTTGCCGCTCCTGCCGATCGTGTGCCGGCCGTCGAAGATGGAGATCATGTGCTTCGTTGGCGGCAGGGCGCTGAACTCGGCCGGCTTGCCCTTCCAGGGGTCGGGCGCGAGCACCACCGGAGGCTTCCTCTCGATCCCGTTCGGGACGCCGCGCAGGAAGCGGTCGAACCACGCTTTCCCCTCGGCCATCATCGCGGGCGTGTCGGCGGCGGGGAACGTCGAGGGCGCGTGCCCGTGGCCGCCGATCCACATCCGCTTCGGCCCCTTTAGCTTCGCGTAGGCGAGCGAGGCCTGCTCGATGCCGAAGGCGAAGTCGCGCCGGCCCGGCATGAGGAACGCGGGCGTTCTGATCGAGCCGAGCTGCGGCAGGCTCGAGCGCTCGCGCCCGATCGCCCGCAGCCCGGCAAGGTTCGTGTTCGCGAGCGCGTCGCCCTTGAGCGAGTCGATGAACGGCGACAGCCCGAGTGCCGGAATCTCGGCCAGGAAGCCGGCGATCACGCCCGACTTGGCGAGGTCCTGCGGAAAGAGCGTGGCGTAGAGGTCGGTCCACGTCTCGACAGTCTCGATTGCCGCCCACTTGACGCCCTCGACCGTCGAGCGCCAGATCGCCCCGCCGCCGTAAGAGATCCCCCAGGCGCCGATCTTCGCGTCCGCGACGTCCGGGCGCGCGGCGAGCCAGGCGAAGAGCGCCTTCACGTCGGCCATCTCCCTCGGGCCGTCGAGCGTGACGATGCCGCCGGAGTCGCCGTGGGCGCGCGCGTCGAAGGTGAGCACGGCATAGCCGTCTCCGGGCAGGAAGTACTTCTCCGAGAGCGCGTTCGAGTCGGCGCGCGTGCCGCCGAGGCCGTGGAACAGGACGATCGCAGGCCAGCCGCCGGCCGGCATGGCGCCGCCGGGGACGTAGAGCGTGGCGCCGAGCGAGACGCCGTCGTCCATCGGCAGGGTCAGGCTCTGCTTGGTGAACGCCGAGGCAGGGCCGGCGCCCGCGGCGAGCACGAGCGTGGCCGCCATCGCGGTTACCCATCCCTTTCTCACGACGGCGAAGGGTATAGGCCCGGCGCTGCTCCTACAATCCTGCGCATGGACGAGCGGCCGATCGGCGTCTTCGACTCGGGCATGGGCGGGCTGACCGTCCTGCACGAGTGCCTCGTGACGCTCCCGCACGAGGACTTCGTCTACCTCGGCGACGGTGCGCGCCTCCCCTACGGGCCGCGGCCGCTGCCCGAGCTCCTCCGCTTCGCGCGCGAGATCGCGGGCTGGCTCGAGGCCGAGGGGGTGAAGCTGATCGTCGCCGCGTGCAACTCGGCGACGGCGGCCGCTCTGCCGGAGCTGCAGCAGCGCCTCGCCGTCCCGATCGTCGGCGTGCTGGCGCCCGAGGCTCACGCCGCCGTCCTCGCCACGCGCAACAAGCGCGTCGGCCTGCTCGCGACACAGGCGACGGTCGCGAGCGGCCGCTACGAGCAGCTCGTGGGAGCGCTCGACGCGGGCGTACGGGTCTTCCCGGTCTCCTGCCCGCAGCTCGTGCCGCTGATCGAGAGCGACGACCCGTTCGGCGAGGAGACGGCGGCCGCGGTGCGCGAGTACGCCGCCCCGCTGAAGGAGGCCGGCGTGGACACGGTCATCCTCGGCTGCACCCACTACCCCCTGATCCGCCCGATCTTCCAGCGCGTCTTCGGGCGTGACGTGACGCTCGTCTTCTCGGCCGAGGAGACGGCCCGTGAGGTGGCGGAGACGCTCGCCCGCAAGCGGATCGAGCGGTCCGGCGGCCGCGAGGGGAGCTATCGCTTCCTGACGACGGGCGACCCCGAGGCCTTCCGCGCGATGGGGCAGCGCTTCCTCCAGCTGCCGATCGGCGAGGTCGAGGTCGTGGCGCTGGCGGCGCTCGAGGCGGCGGCGGCATGAGGGCCGACGGCCGGAGGGCCGACGAGCTCCGCTCCCTGGCGATCGAGCACGACTACCTCGAGCAGCCGCACGGATGCGCGCTGATCGTCTCCGGGAAGACGCGGGTGCTCTGCACGGCGACGGTGGAGGACCGCGTGCCGCGCTGGATGTCCGGCCGGGGGAAGGGCTGGATGACGGCGGAGTACTCGCTGCTCCCGGCCTCGACCGGCGAGCGCACCCAGCGCGAGGCCTCCACGGGGAAGCAGAAGGGGCGCACCGTCGAGATCCAGCGGCTGATCGGGAGGGCCATGCGCGCCGTCTGCGACGTCGAGGCGCTCGGCGAGCGCACGCTCTGGCTCGACTGCGACGTCCTCCAGGCCGACGGCGGCACCCGCTGCGCAGCGATCACGGGCGCGTGGGTGGCGGCCGCGAGGGCGCTCGACCGCTTCGGCCTCTCGAAGGCCCTGCCCGGGTCGGTCGCCGCCGTCTCGGTCGGCATCGTGGACGGCGTGCCGCTGCTCGACCTCGACTACGCCGAGGACTCGACGGCCGACGTGGACATGAACGTCGTCATGACCGGCGACGGCCGTCTCGTCGAGGTGCAGGCGACCGCCGAGCTGGAGCCGTTCTCCCGGGAGCTGCTCGACGAGCTGCTCGACCTCGCCGCGGGCGGGATCGAGACCCTGACGGCGGCCCAGCGCGCGGCGGCGGCGGCGCCACGCGCCTGAGAGCGCGGCTCGCCTCCGGCAACGCGCACAAGCTCGCCGAGCTGTGCCGCGCGCTGCCCGGCTGGGATATCGAGCTGCTCGGGACGGGCGCCCTCCCGCCGGAGACGGGTGCGACCTACTACCAGAACGCCCGTGCGAAGGCGCTCCACGGCCGGGCCGCCGGCGATCCCGGGGCGTGGATGCTGGGAGAGGACTCGGGAATCGAGGTCGCAGCGCTCGGCGGCGCGCCGGGGATCGAGTCGGCCCGCTGGGCCGGGGACGGCGTCGCGCGGCTGCTGGCGGAGCTGGAGGGGATCGAGGATCGCCGCGCCCGCTACGTCTGCGAGCTCGTCGCGCTCTCGCCGGTCGGCGAGGAGCTTCGCGGCAGAGGCACGCTCGACGGCACGATCGCGCACGCACCCCGCGGTGGCGAGGGCTTCGGCTACGACCCGGTGTTCGTCCCGCGCGGCGAGACGCAGACGGTCGCGGAGCTCGGCAACGAGTGGAAGTCCGCGAGCTCGCACCGCGCCCGCGCCGCCCGCGCTCTCACGCGAGCTCTGCGACGTCCTCCTGCGCGCGGCGGCGCGAGAGCGAGAGGTACCAGTTGAGCTCCGCGCCGAAGACGATCACGTTCGACATCACGTAGAGCCAGACGAGCAGCAGCGCCGGCGCGCCGAGGGCCTGCAGGGCGACGGCCTCCTTCGACGCGCGCAGGAAGAGCGGCAGCACCTGGAACGTGCCCTGCAGCGCGACGGCGGCCACCGCCGCCCCGGGAAGCACGTCGCGCAGGCTGAGCTTCTCGTTCGTCAGCCGGAAATACGCGGAGACGAGAAAGACGAAGGCCGTGGCGGTCGAGACGACCAGCGACAGCGGTACGGCGACGAACGAGCTGCCGAACACGCCCCCGGTGTGCCGCTTCAGGAGGCCGAAGCCGATCGTGCCGACGACGAGCCCGGCGAAGAGCACGGTGAGCGAGGCGATCATGAAGACGCCGGCGAGCGCCTTGCCGCGCAGGAACGGACGGTTCGGGCGGCCGTAGACGACGTTGAAGGCGGACTCGAGCACGCTGAAGAACGAGAGCGAGCTCCAGAGCAGGATCGAGCCGCCGATGATGCCGAGCGTGGCCGCGTTGTCCCTCACGGAGTTGACGGCGCGGACGACCTGGGAGACCGAGCTCGAGGGGAAGATCCGCTGCAGCTCGGTCACGAGCGCGCTCGACTCGTCGGCCCGGCCGGCAAGCCCGAGCAGGGCGAGCGCGAGGAACGTCAAGGGCAGGAACGAGAGCAGCGCGAAGTACGCGATCATCGCCGCGAGGTGCGTGCCCCGGTCAGCGAAGAACTTGGCGAAGGGGCGCGAGAAGAGCTCGGGCACGTCGTCGGCAGTATGGCTCTGTTAGCTTCCGGGCGATGGATGCTGCCGCCGCGCTTGCCGACCTGACGCAGGTCTCGTCCCAGATCGAGGCGGCGGCCGTCTTCGACGAGAGCGGCGCGCTGCTCGCCTCGACGCCTGCGGACGGCACCCGCGGACAGGAGCTCGTCGAGGGAGCCCGGAGCCTGCTCGCGGCCGCCGTGTCCGTGCGCCGCGAGGGCGCGCCCGCGGTCGTCCGGGTCGAGGCGGCGCTGCGCGCGGGGAGCGTCTTCGTCGTCTCGGAGGGGCCGCTTGCGATCGTCGCGATCACTCCTCCAAAGTCGACTTCCGGCCTCGTCGTCTACGACCTGCGCACGTGCCTGCGCGCCGTGGCGGCGCCCGCGGAGAAGCCGAAGCGCCGCCGCAAGAAGGCAGACGATGCGGCGTCGTAGGCTCGTCGTGCTCGCGGCCGTCGCCGGCCCGGCGCTCGCCCTCTGGGCGCGCCGCCGCCGCGGCGCCGCGGCCGAGCGGGTGACGCTCGGCTACGCGGACGGCTCCGCGGTGACCCTCGCGGCGGGCTCGCCCGGCGCCGAGCGGCTGCTCGCGCTCGCGCGCGGGCTGGTCGACCCTCGCGCATGAACGACGTCGAGCTCGGCCGCTTGATCCGCGAGCACGCGCTGCTCGAAGGCGACTTCGTCCTCCGCTCGGGCAGGCGCTCGAGTTGGTACCTCGACAAATACCGCTTCGAGACCCAGCCCGAGCTGCTCCGCCCGCTCGGCGAGCGGATCGCGGCGGCCGTCGCCGAGCACGAGCCGGAGGCGGCCCGCCTCGCCGGACCGGCGCTCGGAGCGGTCGCGCTCGCCGCGGCGGCGTCCATGGCGTCCGGGCGCCCCTTCATCATCGTTCGCGGTGAGACGAAGGACTATGGAACCGCGAACCGCATCGAGGGGCCGTTCGAGCCCGGGGAGCTCGTGTGCCTGGTGGAGGACGTCGTCACCTCAGGCGGTGCGCTCGCGGAGGCGGTCGAAGCTCTGCGTGGTGCCGGCCTCCACGTCCGGAACGCGGTCTGTGTGGTCGACCGGGAAGAGGGCGGCGCCGACGCGCTCGCGCGCATCGGGGTGCGTCTCCGCCCGCTCTTCAGGGCGAGCGAGCTGCTCCCGGACGCAAAAAGTGCCGCAAAATCGCATGGTTGAGCCGAAAGGGCCGGACTGTTAGGGTCCAACGCCAGGATTTCAGTTACTCGACAGGAGGAGAAGCAGTGACCAAGCAGGAGTTCGTGAAGGCCGTAGGCGAGAAGTCGGGTCTTTCGGGACGCGACGCGGCCGCCGCAGTGGATGCCTTTCTCGCCGTCGTCACCAAGGCGCTCAAGAACGGCGACACGGTGGCGTTCACGGGGTTCGGGAAGTTCACGACCGCCCAGCGCGCAGCGCGCCAGGGCGTCAACCCGCGCAACCCGAGCCAGAAGGTGTACATCGCAGCCGCCCGCGTGCCGAAGTTCAGCGCCGGTAGCCAGCTCAAGGCGGCCGTCAAGGAATAGCGCCCGCGCGTCCCTCCTCCGAGGACTGGTGAGGGCCGCCGAGAGGCGGCCCTCACTATGAGCTCGTTTCGGCGGCGCGGTTGTACGCGAACAGGTGTTCGGGTAGGATCGGGCGGTGCAGCTTGCCTTGGACGCCGCCGATCGCCTCGTCGAGCTGGTCGCCGAGCGTCGCGCGCACGTCGCGGCGGAGGATGCCGCGCGGGCGCTCTATGCGCTCCGCAACCTCCCGGCCGGGCTCGCGCGGGAGCTGCTCGACGGCGTCGTCTCGGGCGACGCGCGGCTCGCCTGGCGCGGGGCAGCCGTCGGCCTCGCGGCTCCGCCCGGCGAGGATCTCCGTCTCGAGTGCGCGTCCTTTGCCGTCTTCGACCTCGAGACGACGGGACTGCGGCCGGGTGCCGATCGGATTCTCGAAATCGGCGCGGTGCGCGTGTCGGAGCTCGCGCTCGGGGAGCGCTTTCAGACGCTCGTCAATCCCGGCGCGCCCCTGCCGCCGGCGATCACCGCCCTGACGGGGATCTCGGGCGCCGACGTGCTGCGGGCGCCGCGGACCGAGCAGGCGGTACGCCGCTTCCTCGCGTTCGCCGGCGACGCCGTGCTCGTCGCGCACAACGCGCGCTTCGACGTGTCCTTCCTCGACCGGAGGTGGAGCGGCTGACCGGCCGCCGGATCGCCGCGCCGGTCGTGGACACGATGCGGCTCGCGCGCCGGCTGCTCGCGGGCCGCGGCACGCGCGCGAGCCTCGGCGCGCTAGCCCACTTCTTCGGCACGGCCGCCGACCCGTGCCATCGCGCCCTCCCCGACGCGGAGGCGACGGCCGAGATCCTGCTCGCGCTGCTCGGGCTCGCCCAGGAGCGCGGCGCGGCGACGGTGGCCGACCTCGTCGAGCTCTCGGCGCCACAGGCGCGCCGGCTCGCCGGCAAGCGCTCGCTCGCGGCGGGCGCGCCGACGCGGCCCGGCGTCTACCTCTTCCGTGACCGCAACGAGCAGGTGCTCTACGTCGGCCGCGCCAGAGACCTGCGGGCGCGGCTGCGCTCGTACTTCGCAGGCGGGCGGCAGCGCCCGGCGGTGGAGGCCGCACTCGGTGCGCTCGAGCGGATCGAATGGCGTGTGCTCGGCTCGGAGCTCGAGGCGGGGCTCGAGGAGCTGCGCCTGCTGCGGGAGCTGCGCCCGCCTGCCAACGCCCGCTCGGCTCGGCCCGACCGCTACGTCTACCTCCGCCGCCGCGGCGCCGGCTTCGTGGCGAGCTCGACGCCCGGGCCGCTCGGGCCCATCCGCAGCCGCCGGCTCGCCGGGCTGGCCGCCCGCGCGCTCGACGATCATGCCGGCAACGACCTCGCCGCCGCCCTGCCGCCGCTGCGGGCCCGCCTGCGGCGGCTCGCCTCCGACCTGCGCTTCGAAGACGCCGCCCGCCTGCGCGACCGCGTGGCAGCGCTGGAAGAGGTCGTCGGCGCGCTCGCCGAGCTCGAGCGCCTGCGCAGGCTCGAGGCGTGCGTCCTCGTTCCCGCGGCCGAGGAGGGATTCGTGCGCGCGTACTTCGTCGCGGGCGGCCGCGTCGCCGCCGCGCGAACTCTCGTGCGCGGCCCCGGGGGGCGCGTCGAGATCGACGCGGGGCTGGCACTCGCGCGCCGGGCCGAGCCGTCGCTCGCCCCCGAGGACGCGGACGATTTGCTCCTCGTCGGCTCCTTCCTTCGACGCCCGCCGCCCGAGCTGCGCGTCGTGCCACTCGAGCGCGACGCAATCCTCGCCGCCTGAGGCAGTACCTTTCAGACGATGGTCCAGGATCTCGACCCCGGGGTTCGTGTCGCCGCCGTCGCGTTCGCCGACCGCCTGGCGGAGGCGGTCGAGCGCAAGCGGAGCCAGCTCGTCGTCGGGCTCGACCCCGCGCTCGATCTCCTCCCGGTCGAGCTGCGCGGCGAGGCGGCACTCGGGAGGGCGCCTGCCGCGGCGGCGTACGCGCGCTTCTGTCGCGGGATCGTGGACGCCGCCGGGCCGTACGCCGTCGCGGTCAAGCCGCAGGTCGCGTTCTTCGAGGCGCTCGGCGCCGAGGGGTTCCACGCGCTCGAGGACGTCTGCGCGTACGCCCGCGCTGCGGGCCTGCTCGTGATCGCCGACGGCAAGCGCGGCGACATCGGCTCGACCGCCCGGGCGTACTCGGCCGCCTTCCTCGAGCCGCGCGACGGCGACCCGCCGCTCGCCGACGCGCTGACCGTCAACGCCTACCTCGGCGGCGACTCCGTCGAGCCGTTCCTGGGCGCCTGCCGCCGCCACGGCGCGGGCATCTTCTGTCTCGTCCGCACGTCGAACGCCGGCGCCGCCGACGTCCAGGACGTCTCCCTCTCCGACGGCCGGACGCTGTGGCAGCACGTCGCCGGGCTCGTCCGCGAGTGGGGCGCCGACCTCATCGGCGAGCGCGGCCTGTCGAGCGTGGGAGCGGTCGTCGGAGCGACGTATCCACGCGCGGTCGCCGAGGCGCGCCGCCTCATGCCCCAGGCGGTCCTGCTCCTGCCGGGTGTCGGCGCGCAGGGTGCGTCGGCCGCCGACGTCGCGCGGGCGTTCACGAGCGGGCCGGCGAGCGCGCTCGTCACGGCCTCGCGCTCGATCATCTACGCCCACCGCGGCTCGGATGCCGACTGGCGGGCGGCGGCGGGCGCCGAGGCGGCGCGGCTGGCGTCGGAGGTCTGGGCCGCCTCCGGCTGGTGATGGACCGGAACACCCGGGAGGCGCTCGCACGGATCGCCGCGCCGGCGGCGTTCCTGCTCGCCGTCTCGATCGCCGTCGTGCTCGTCCGCGCGGGGCTGCGCGACGGTGACGGCGGCTCCCCGCCGCCCACCGCGATCGTCTCGACCCAGACCGTCGAGGAGCTGCCGCCGGTGCCGACGGTTCCCCGGGCGACCACGACTCCGACGACGACCAGCGAGACCGGGGTCGAGTTCTACGAGATCCAGAGCGGCGACACGCTCGCTGCGGTCGCCGCCCGCTTCGGCACGACCGTCGAGCAGCTGCTCATCCTCAACCCCGATGCCGACCCAGTCGCGCTCCGCATCGGCCAGCGCATCCGCGTGCAGTAGATTTCCGCGCGCAGCATGCGCAGGGCCGCCCTCGTCCTCGCCGCCGCCGCTCTTGTCGCAGCGGCCGGCGCGACGGCGGCCCCACCCCGGGTGCAGGCGGTCGCCTACCTCGTCCAGAACGCCGCCACGGGCGAGGTGCTCGCGTCCCGCAACGCCCGCGAGCGGCGGCCGCCCGCGAGCATCACGAAGCTGATGACCGTGCTCGTCGTGCTCGAGCGGGCCCGCCTCGACGAGGTGGTGACGGTCACGAAGAAGGCGGCCGCCGTCGGCGAGTCCTCGATCTTCCTCGAGCCCGGAGAGCGGATCACCGTCGCCGACCTCGTCCGGGCGGCGCTGATCCAGAGCGCGAACGACGCCGCCTACGCGCTGGCGGCCCACGTCGGGGGCGGGTCGGTACCGCGCTTCGTCGCGCTCATGAACGCGAAGGCGCGCGCCCTCGGGCTCTCGGACACACGCTTCGTCAACCCGGACGGGCTCGATGCGCCGGGGCACGTGTCGAGCGCCCGCGACATCACGCGGCTCGCCCGCGTGGCGATGCGAAACGCGTTCGTCCGGGCGACGGTGCGGCTGCAGTCGGCGTCGATCGCGGGCGACCGCACGCTGCGCACGTGGAACGACCTGCTCGCGACGTTCCCGGCGCTGATCGGCATCAAGACGGGTCACACCGACGACGCCGGCTGGTCGGAGGTGGCGGCCGCCCGCGGGCCCGGCGTCACGATCTATGCGACCATGCTCGGCGGCGGAAGCCGCGGGCAGCGGAACGCCGACCTCGCCTCGCTGCTCCGGTGGGGGCTCTCCCGCTTTCGCACGGTCGCCGCGATCGACACCGGCCGCGTGTACGCGACCGCAGCCACGCCCTACGGCCGCCCGGACGTGCCGCTCGTGGCCGCGCGGCCGTTCCTGCGCGTCGTCCACGTCGCGCGGCCGCTCCTCGAGCGCGTGGTTGCGCCGGTCGAGGTCGCCCTGCCCGTGCGCAAGGGCCAGCGGCTGGGCGAGGTTCGCATCTACGCTGAGGGAAAGCTCGTCGCCAGCGCTCCGCTGCTCGCGGCCCGCTCGGTCGAGAGGCCGGGCGCCCGCGACCGTGCCGAGTGGTATGCCGGCAGGACCTTCCACCACCTCTGGGGGCTCGTCTCGTGATCATCACCGTCACCCTGAACGCCGCGCTCGACCGCACGCTGACGGTGCCGAACTTCCAGCGCGGTCACCGGCACCGCGCGAGCCAGGGCGTCACGCTCGCGGGGGGCAAGGGGATCAACGTCGCCCGGGCGCTCAAGCTCCTCGGCGTGCCCGTGATCGCGACCGGCCTCGCCGGCGGACGTACCGGCACGCGGATCGTGGAGGAGCTGACCGCCGAGGCGATCCTCAACGACTTCGTTCGCATCTCCGACGAGTCGCGCACCTCGACGGCGGTCGTGGATCCCACCGTCGGCTCGTACACGGAGATCAACGAGTGGGGCCCGAAGGCGACCGCCGAGGAGCTGGAGATGCTGCTCGAGAAGCTGCGCTACCTCGGCCAGGGCGCCGACTACGTGGTGTTCGCCGGCTCGCTGCCGCGCGGGGTCGAGGACGATTTCTACGCCGAGGTCGTGCGCGACCTCACCCGCCGCGGCGTTCAGGTCGTGCTCGACACCGACGGGGAGGCGCTCCGGCTCGGCACCGAGGCGGAGCCGTACCTCGTCTCGCCCAACCAGCGCGAGGCAGAGCTGCTCGTCGGCCAGGAGCTCGAGGACGACGCGGACTTCCTGATGGCCCTCGACACGATCGCCGAGCAGGGCGCGCGCAACGTCCACATCACGCTGGAGTCGGGCTGCTTCGCGCTCTTCCGCGAGGATCGGCAGGTCCGTCGCTACCGCGCGCTCTCGCCTCCGGTCGAGCCGGTCTCGACGGTCGGAGCCGGCGACGTCCTGCTCGCCGCGTTCCTGGCCGCGCGGATCGCCGGCCGTCCCGCCGACGAAGCGCTGCGCGTCGCCGTCGCCGCGGGCGCCGCGTCCACACTCTCGCTCGGCGCGGGCCGCTTCGACCCGAAGGAGGCGCTGAAGCTCGCACCCACGGTCCAGGTCGTCGAGCTCGACAGAGAATCGGCTGCGCCGATTCTCTAGGGAGAAAGGACGCGTCGGAGCGATGGCCGACGATCCCCGGAAGCGAACCGTTCAGGCGGGCTATGACGCGATGGCGGAGCACTTCCTCGCCTGGAGTGGCGAAATCGAGGACGATCCGCGCCACCGCTTCCTTGACGAGTTCGCACGACGCCTGCCCGACGGCGCACGTGTTCTCGACCTCGGGTGTGGAGCTGGCATCCCTTCGACGAAGCAACTGGCAGGGCGGTTCAAGGTTGTCGGCGCTGACATCTCAGAAGCGCAACTTCGTCTTGCGCGCGCGAACGTCCCCAACGCCACGTTCATCCACGGCGACTTCGCCGAGCTGCACTTCGTTGACGAGTCCTTCGACGGGATCACCGCGTTCTACTCGATCACCCACATCCCCCGAAACGAGCACGATGCGTTGTTCCGCCGGATCGCCAAGTGGCTCACGCCCGGCGGCTTCTTTCTCGCATCGCTCGGCGTCGGTGGCAGCCCCGACTGGACAGGCGACTGGTTGGGCGTGCCGATGTTCTTCAGTAGCCACGACGCCGACACGAACCGACACCTACTCAGCGACGCGGGATTCATGCTCGTCATAGACGAGGTAGTCTCGATGAAGGAACCGGAGGGAGAGGTCGCGTTCCTGTGGGTGCTTGCGCAGAAGCCCGCGCCGTAGCCGCCTCAACGCTCAAGCTCCGCACCAGCCCGGCTGGGTGCCGTAGCGACGACGTGCCTCGGCCCTGCGCCGAAGCATCGAGCCATGAGTCGCCTACCTAACCCGCTTCGTGGACCGCCTCTAGAGATCCGACCGAGTTGCTCGGTCGGATCTCGGTGGTACGATCGGTCGTCAGTTGAGATTTCCCGGCAACAGACGGACTTCGGCCCAGGCGACCCATAGGCGCCTGGGCTTTTCTGCGTGAAGGGGGCGGTTGCGCGTGGAGCATGAGCTGGACTGGGAGGCGAAGTTCGGGAGGGAGGGCCTCACCTTCGACGACGTGCTGCTCCTGCCCGCGGAGTCGTCCGTGCTGCCGAACGACGTGGCCACGGGCACGCGCCTGACGCGCACGATCGCGCTCGAGATCCCCATCGTCTCGGCGGCGATGGACACCGTCACCGAGGCTCGACTCGCGATCGCGCTCGCCCGCGAGGGTGGCCTGGGCATCGTCCACCGCAACCTCTCGATCGAGGA
The DNA here is from genome assembly GCA_963839425.1 of uncultured Actinomycetes bacterium. Taxonomy (GTDB): domain Bacteria; phylum Actinomycetota; class Thermoleophilia; order Gaiellales; family Gaiellaceae; genus CAYGLV01. Next base: position 2,094,167 of record CAWIUX010000009.1, on the reverse strand, counting down.
GCAGGTGGCAGAGGTGGACAAGGTCAAGCGCTCGGAGTCGGGGATGATCGTCGAGCCGATGACGCTCCGGCCGGACGACCTCGTCTTGGACGCGCTCGAGCTGATGGCCCGCTACCGCATCTCCGGTGTGCCGATCACCGACGAGCACGGCGTCCTCGTCGGCATCCTCACCAACCGCGACCTCCGCTTCGAGGGAACGACGGCGCACGCCCAGCCGGTCTCGGCGCTGATGACGAGCCGCGACCTCGTGACCGCGCCGGTCGGGACGACGCTCGCCGACGCCGAGGAGATCCTCCATCGGCACAAGATCGAGAAGCTGCCGATCGTGGACGAGGACGGGAAGCTGGTGGGCCTGATCACCGTCAAGGACATCCAGAAGCGGGTGAAGTACCCGCTGGCGACCAAGGACGAGCAGGGCCGCCTGCGCGTCGGCGCGGCGGTCGGCGTCGGGCCCGACGCGCTCGAGCGCGCCGAGGCGCTGATCGCCGCCGAGGTGGACGTGCTCGTCGTCGACACGGCGCACGGGCACTCGCGCTCGGTGCCGGACATGGTGCGCGCGATCAAGAGCCGCTTCGACGTGCAGGTGATCGCCGGCAACATCGCCACGGGCGAGGCGGCGGAGGCGCTGATCGAGGCGGGCGCGGATGCCGTGAAGGTCGGTGTGGGGCCCGGTTGCTTCGCGGCCGGGACGCGCGTACTCATGGCGGATGCGACGTACAGGAACATCGAGGAAGTCCGGCCCGGGGATCGCGTGATCAACATGGACGGGGAGCCGGTGACCGTCCTCACCGCCTGGTGCACCGGCGTGCGCGAGGTGATGGCCGTCCGTCACGTCGCTTCCCCGCGCGAGACGCTCGTCACGCCCGACCACAACTACTGGGTCGGCGACCTGAGCACGGTGAGCCCGGCGACCGTGCGCGCGCAGGGATACGTCGCCATGCTCGAGCGCCCGACGAAGCGGAAGACGGAGAAGTTCCTCTGGAAGGAGGTCGGCGAGCTCGAGAACGACGTGCTCCTGCTTCCGCGGCGGATCGCCTTCGAGCTGCCCGACGGCTTCGCGATCGACCTCTACGAGTTCGCGAAGCGCGAGGCCAAGCTCGCCCGTTACACGACCGAGATCAGCGACTCCTACTGGCTCGGCTACGTCTTCGGGACGTTCCTCGGCGACGGCGACTCGTTTCTGAACACGAACGGCCGCTCGGAGATCGGGCGGGTGAGCTGGAACTTCGGGCCCGAGGAGCACGAGACCGCGCAGAAGCTCGTCGAGTGCCTGCACGCCGCCTCCGGCGTCGAGACGCGGGTCAAGCGAGGTGCGCGCACGCTGACCGTCCACTTCTACTCGCTCCAGTGGGCCCGTCTGCTCGCCCAGTTCGGCAAGCGGCACGAGAAGCACCTGCCGCCGCGCTACCTGTGCGGCAACCCCACCTACCTCAAGGGCCTCCTCGACGGCCTGGTGGACAGCGACGGCCACCGCGACGAGGGCGGGCGGCTCTGCTTCCGCAACACGTCGCAGCAGCTCGTCGAGCTGTTCGGCCTCCTCTGCTTCCTCTTCTACGGGAGCTTCCCGAACTGCGAGACCGAGGCGCCGACCGCGGGCGGATTGAAGGGAACGAGCGACGAGCGCTGCCGTGAGTCGTACCGGGCACGTCTCAACCGCACCCACGCCAAGCGGCACGGGCGCGAGTACCAGGTCGTGAAGCCGCTCGGGCGCCGCCGGCTCGACCTTGCCGTCCCCGTCTACGACATCGAGGTCGACTGCCCGACGCACAGCTTCATCGCCGACAACGCGATCGTCCACAACTCGATCTGCACGACCCGGATCGTCGCCGGCGTCGGCGTCCCGCAGGTGACGGCGATCTTCGACTGCGCCGAGGTCGCCTCCCGGCACGGCGTGCCGGTGATCGCCGACGGCGGCGTCACCTCCTCCGGCGACGTGGCGAAAGCGATCGCCGCCGGCGCCGACACCGTCATGGTCGGCTCGCTGCTCGCCGGCACGGACGAGAGCCCCGGCGAAGTGATGCTCGTCCAGGGCGAGCGCTTCAAGGAGTACCGCGGCATGGGCTCGCTCGGCGCGATGAAGGCGCGCGGCTACTCGAAGGACCGCTACTTCCAGGGCGACGTCGAGGACGTCGAGATGCTGGTGCCGGAGGGGATCGAGGGCCGGGTGCCCTACAAGGGGCCGCTGCGCCCGATCGTCTACCAGCTCGTCGGCGGCCTGCGGCAGGCGATGGGCTACTGCGGTGCGGCGACGGTCGAGGCGATGAAGACGCGGACGCGCTTCGTCCGCATCACGGGCGCAGGCCTGCGCGAGAGCCACCCGCACCACGTCACGATCACGAAGGAGGCGCCGAACTACCGGCGGCCGTGATGGGCCAAGTTGTCCCGCTGCCGGCGCCGGAGGCCGCTCCCGAGGAGCGGCCGGTGCTCGTCGTGGATCTCGGCGGCCAGTACGCCCAGCTGATCGCCCGCCGCGTGCGCGAGGCGCGCGTCTACTCCGAGCTCGTCGGACACGGCGTCACCGCCGCGCAGGTGCGGGCGCGCAACCCGCTCGCGCTCATCCTCTCGGGCGGCCCGGCCTCGGTGTACGCCGATGGGGCGCCGCGCCTGGATCCGGCGATCTACGAGCTCGGCGTGCCGACGCTCGGCATCTGCTACGGGGCGCAGCTGCTCGCGCTCGAGCTCGGCGGCACGGTCGAGCGCACCGGCGTCTCCGAGTTCGGCAAGACAGCGCTCACGGCTCGCGACGGCGAGCTCTTCGCCGGCCTGCCGCTCGAGCAGACGGTCTGGATGAGCCACCGCGATACGGTGACCGCGCCGCCTGCGGGCGCGACGGTCACCGGCGAGTCGCCTGCGACGCCCGTCGCCGCCTTCGAGGATCGCGCCCGCCGCCGCTACGGCGTTCAGTTCCACCCCGAGGTCGTGCACACGCCGTCCGGCCAGGACATCCTGAAGAACTTCCTCTACGAGGTCGCCGGCGCACCGCCCGCGTGGACGGCAGCGGCCGTGATCGAGGAGCAGGTCGAGCGGATCCGAGCGCAGGTCGGCTCAGAGAAGGTGATCTGCGGCCTCTCCGGCGGCGTCGACTCCGCCGTCGCGGCGTTGCTCGTCTACAAGGCGGTCGGCGACCAGCTCACGTGCGTGTTCGTCGACCACGGCCTGCTGCGCGCGAACGAGGCGCCCCAAGTGGTGGAGACGTTCGCGGGCCACTTTCACGTCCCGCTCGTGCACGTGCGCGCGGAGGAGCGCTTCCTCTCCCGCCTCGAAGGCGTGACCGACCCAGAGGAGAAGCGCACGATCGTCGGCGAGGAGTTCATCCGCGTCTTCGAGGAGGAGGCCCGGAAGCTCGGCGACGTCCGCTTCCTCGTACAGGGAACGCTTTATTCGGACGTGATCGAGTCGGGCGGCGGCGAGGAGGGCGTGGCCGCGAAGATCAAGTCGCACCACAACGTCGGCGGCCTCCCGGCCGACATGCGTATGGAGCTCGTCGAGCCACTGCGGCTGCTCTTCAAGGACGAGGTGCGCCGCGTCGGCGAGGAGCTCGGCCTGCCCGACCCGATGGTCTGGCGCCAGCCGTTCCCGGGCCCGGGGCTCGCGATCCGGATTATCGGGGACGTAACGCGTGAGCGGCTCTCCGTGCTGCGCACCGCGGACGCGATCCTCCAGGAGGAGATCCGCAAGGCCGGTCTCTACCGCGAGCTGTGGCAATCCTTCGCCGTGCTGCCTGCGATCAAGTCGGTCGGCGTCCAGGGCGACGAGCGCACGTACGCGTACCCGATCGTCATCCGCGCCGTCACTTCCGAGGACGCGATGACCGCCGACTGGGCCAGACTTCCGTACGACGTGCTGGAGACGATCTCGAGCCGCATCATCAACGAGATCCCGGAGGTGAACCGGGTGGCGCTCGACATCTCCTCCAAGCCTCCTTCGACCATCGAGTGGGAGTAGAGACAGATGGCGTTATTCGACGACGACGAGCCGGTGATCCCGGGTACCGAGCCGGAGGGCGACGACGACGACGGCGACGACGGCTGGGACGAGGACGAGGACGACGACGAGTAGCTGTGGGCGGGTATGAGTTCCGGCGCATCGGCGCCCTCCCTCCCTACGTCTTCGCTGCGATCTCGAAGCTGACGCTGGAGCTGCGCCGGGCCGGCGAGGACGTCGTCGATCTCGGCTTCGGCAACCCCGATCTGCCCTCGCCGCAGGTCGCGGTCGAGAAGCTCGCCGAGGCGGCGGCGAAGCCGCGCAACCACCGCTACTCGGCGAGCCGCGGCATCCCGAAGCTGCGGGCGGCGGCGGCGGACCTCTACGCGCGCCGCTTCGGCGTCGAGCTCGACCCCGAGACCGAGGTGATCAACACGATCGGGGCCAAAGAGGGGCTGTCGCACCTGATGTGGGTGACGCTGCAGCCGGGCGACACGGCGCTCGTGCCCGAGCCGAGCTACCCGATCCACACCTACGCGCCCGTGCTCGCGGGCGCGACCGTCTACCAGGTGAAGATGGGGCCGGACGAGGACCTCTTCGGCAACCTCGTCGAGGCCTGGGAGCACTCGCAGCCGCGGCCGCGAGTGCTGATCCTCTCGTTCCCGCACAACCCGACGACGGCCACCGTCGAGCTCGACTTCATGGAGCGCGTCGTCGCGTTCGCGCGCGAGCGGGGCGTGCTCGTCGTCCACGACTTCGCCTACGCCGACCTCGCTTTCGATGGTCACGTGCCGCCGTCGATCCTTCAGGTCGAGGGGGCGAAGGAGGTCGCCGTCGAGCTGTACACGCTGACGAAGTCGTTCTCGATGGCGGGCTGGCGGGTCGGCTTCCTGCTCGGCAACGCCGAGGTCGTGGCGGCGCTCGCGCGGCTCAAGTCGTACCTCGACTACGGCACCTTCCAGCCGATCCAGATCGCCGCGATCGTCGCCATGAACGAGGCGCCGGAGACCCCGCGCGAGGTCTGCGAGGTCTACCGCTCGCGGCGCGACGCGCTCTGCGACGGGCTCGCCCGGGCCGGCTGGGCGTTCCCGAAGCCGAGGGGGACGATGTTCGCCTGGGCCCCGATCCCCGAGCCGTACCGAGCCATGGGGTCGCTGCCCTTCGCCGAGCTGCTCGCCCGCGAGGCGAAGGTCGCCGTCAGCCCGGGGATCGGCTTCGGGCCGGAGGGCGACGGCCACGTCCGCTTCGCGCTCGTCGAGAACGAGGAGCGGATCCGGCAGGCGACCCGCTCGATCCGCAGGACGCTGACCGAGCTGAGGTGACGGTCAGCGAACGTCGAAGTCGCTGAGCCCCTCGGGCTCCTCGGCGATCACGTCCACCCAGTCCACGCTCGCGCCGCGCGGGCCCTCGCGGCAGAACTCGACGAGCCGCCCGACGGCCTCCGCCTCGCCCTCGAAGGCCGCCTCCACGCTCCCGTCCGGCGTGTTGCGGATCCAGCCCGCGACGCCGAGCGCGAGCGCCCGCCGCCGCGCCGTCTCCCGGAAGAAGACGCCCTGCACGTGGCCCGAGACGACGACCCGGCGGCGGATCATGCGGTGATTGTGATGGCCTCCGAGCCGGGCCGGCTAGATTGCCGGTCTGAGCGACTACCCGGTCCGCCGCAACACGGTGCTTCTCGCACTCTGCCTGACGGCGATGTCGGGCATGGTCCAGCTCGTCGTCGCGGTGGCGACGGTCACGCTGGTGCTCGTCACCGGAGTCGAGGGCATCCTCGGGCTCGGGCCCGCGATCTTCCTCGCCGCCGCCGCGCTCGCCGCCTTCCCGGCCGGCCGTCTGCGGGACCGGTTCGGCTGGGTCCCCGTCCTTGCAGGCGGCTTCCTGTCGGGCATCGCCGGCTGCCTGGTCACCGCGCTCGGCTGCTCCGTCGCCTCGTCGCCGCTCGTGATTCTCGGCTTCGCGCTCGTGGGCGCCTCCGCGGGGACGGTCCAGCTCACGCGCACGGCGGCCGCCGACATCTACCCGAGCGAGCGGAGGGCCCGCGGCATCTCATACGTCCTGCTCGGCGCCCTGGCAGGGGCCTCGCTCGGCCCTCTGCTCTGGCGGCCCCTCTTCGCCGGGCGGGACTTCACGCTCGACGAGCTCGTCGTGCCCTGGCTCGTCGCCGCCGGCATCTCGGCGGTCGGCCTCCTCGTCGCCCTCTCGATCCGCCCCGACCCGCGCCGGGCCGCACCCGCGCACGGCGTGCTCCAGGATCCTTCCGGCGCGCGCACGCCGGCGGCGCCTCTCGGGGAGATCCTGCGGCGGCCGGGAGTGCTGACGGCGATGCTCGCCGCCTTCGCGAGCTTCGGGGTGATGGTCGCGGTGATGAACCTCTCGGGCTACGTCGCCGTCGGCCACGACCACCGCCAGGCCGACATCTTCACGATCATCAGCGCGCACATCGCCGGCATGTACGCCCTCGTGCTCGGCGTCGGTGAGCTGATCGACCGGGTCGGTCGGCGCCATGCGCTCGTCGCGGGCCTGGTCGTGATGGCCGCCTCGACGCTCGGCCTCGTCTGGTTCGCGAGCGTGCTCTGGATGTCGGTCTCGCTGTTCGGGCTCGGGCTCGGCTGGAACCTCTCCTACGTCGCGGCGGCGGCCGAGCTGACGGACTACGCGGCGCCGGCCGAGCGGGGCAAGCTCGTCGGCTTCTCCGACCTGCTCTCGGGCCTGCTGGGGGCGAGCCTCGCGCTGCTCGGCGGCGTCACCTACAGCGAGCTCGGTGTCGGGGCGCTCGCCGTCGGGGCGACGGTCTTCGTCGCGGCGCCGGCGCTGTGGATCGCGTTCGTCAGGCGCACGCCTGGGCCCCAACCCGCCGAGGCGTAGCTGCTAGGATTCCCCGCCGGCGGACGGGTTGTCCGCCCTCTTTCTGTGACATGAAGACATACAGCGCAAAGCCGGGCGAGATCGTCCGCCACTGGTACGTCGTCGACGCCGAGGGCCAGACCCTCGGACGCCTTGCCACGCGCATCGCCGACACGCTGCGGGGGAAGGACAAGCCGCAGTACACCCCGCACACCGACACGGGCGACTTCGTCGTCGTCGTCAACGCGGAGAAGGTCGCGGTCACCGGCAAGAAGCTCGACCAGAAGATGTACCACCGCCACTCCGGCTATCCGGGCGGGCTCACGAGCCGCACGCTCCGCGAGCAGCTCGACCGGCGCCCGACCGACGTGCTGCGCAAGGCGGTGAAGGGGATGCTGCCGAGAAACAAGCTCGCCTCGGCGCAGCTCCTGAAGCTCAAGATCTACGCCGGCCCCGATCATCCCCACGAGGCGCAGGCCCCAAAACCGCTCAAGCTGGAGGGTTGATGGCAGACAAGGTCCAGTACCTCGGCACGGGCAAGCGCAAGACCTCGGTCGCGCGTGTGATCCTGCGCCCCGGCGACGGTACGACATGGTTCAACGGCCGCACGCTCGAGGACTACTTCCCGCGTGCGACGCACCGCGCGCTCCTGCTGGCGCCGCTCAAGGTCGCCGGCGCCGAGGGCCAGTACGACCTCCGCGTCCGTGTTCACGGCGGCGGCCCCAGCGGCCAGGCGGGCGCAGTCCGCCACGGCATCGCACGCGCCCTCGTCGAGGCCGATCCGGAGCTGCGCATCCCACTCAAGCGAGAGGGCTTCCTGGTGCGCGACGCGCGCATCGTCGAGCGCAAGAAGGCCGGGCTGCACAAGGCCCGCAAGGCCCCCCAGTTCTCCAAACGCTAAGTGCCCGCGATTCCCTGGCCGGCGACGGCTCCCACCGGGCGGAGCCTGGGCCCGCCCTCGCCGGCCAGGAAGCCGCGGGCGCGCGTCCCTGGATATGGCGCGTAGGTACTTCGGCACGGACGGTGTCCGCGGCATCGTCGGCCAGGACATGACCGTCGAGCTGGTCGAGCGGCTCGGCAAGGCCGCGACGCTCTGGTCGGGACGGGGCCGCGTCTTTGTCGGTCGCGACACGCGCGGCTCGGGGCCCGAGCTCGAGGAGGCGTTCGCCCGCGGTGTCGTGGCCGCAGGTGGCAACGCGGTGCTCGCCGGCGTGCTGCCGACGCCCGCCGTCGCCCTGCTCTCGCTCGATCTCGGCGCCGTCGTCTCCGCCTCGCACAATCCGCCCGAGTACAACGGCATCAAGCTCTTCGACCGCGAGGGCCGGAAGCTGACCGACGCCGACGAGGAGGAGATCGAGGCGCTGCTCGACGCTCCGGCCGTGGGCGGCGGGGCGATCGACCGGGTCGACGTCGCGTCGGACAGCTACGTCGAGCACGTCGTCGAGCGTTTCGGCTCCGATCTCACCGGCTCGCGGATCGTCGTGGACTGTGCCCACGGCGCGTACTCGGGGATCGGTCCGGACGCGTTCCGGCACCTCGGCGCGGACGTCACCGCGATCGGAACCGCACCGGACGGGGCGAACATCAACCTCGGCTGCGGAGCGACGGACCTCGCGCTCCTGCAGGAGACGGTCAGCGCGGGCGGCCACGACCTCGGCGTCGCGTTCGACGGGGACGGCGACCGCATGCTTGCGGTGGACGGGAGCGGGACGATCGTGGACGGCGACCAGATCCTCGCCGTGCTCGCTCTCCACCTCGGCGTCGAGCTCGTCGCGGTGACGGTGATGACGAACCTCGGCTTTCACCGGCTGATGGAAGAGCGCGGGATCAGAGTCGTGGTCACCGACGTCGGCGACCGCTACGTGCTGGAGGCGCTCCGCCGCGAGGGCGGGCTGCTCGGTGGCGAGCAGTCCGGCCACGTCATCTATCTCCATGACCACGTCACCGGCGATGGACTGGCCGCGGCGCTGCTCCTCTGCGCCGCCGTGCGCGGGCGCACGCTCGCCGAGGCGGTTGCCGTGATGTCGCGCTATCCGCAGGCGAGGCTCGACGTGCCTGTGGCCCGCCGGGAAGTGTCTCAGAGCGTGCTCGACGAGGCCGCGAGGCTAAACGCCGAGCTCGCTGGGCGCGGGCGCGTGCTCGTTCGGCCGTCGGGCACCGAGCCCCTGATCCGGGTGCTCGGCGAGGCCGAGACGCAGGCTGAGGCGGACGCCCTCTGTGGTACGATCGCGTCGCTCGTGCGTCGAGCGCTCGGCTAGCTTCCGCGCCGCTGTGGGAGGAGAATAGCCGGGTCTTCGTGTTTTACGGGAGGCGTTCGCGAGGAAACGACGGCCCCACCGCGTTCAGCGACAGGCCGGAGAGCGAAGGAGCGTCGCCGGAATGTGCGGAATCATCGGATACGTCGGGCCCCGTGAGTGCAAGCCGCTGCTGCTGCACGGGCTCGGGCGCCTGGAGTACCGCGGCTACGACTCGGCGGGGCTCGCGCTGCTCGAGGAGGGCGGCGTCGAGTATCTCCGCGCAGTCGGCAACCTCCAGTTCCTGAAGGACGCCGCCCTGTCGCACACCTCGGCGTCGCGCACCGGCCTCGGCCACACGCGCTGGGCGACGCACGGCGGCGTCACCGAGGCGAACGCCCACCCGCTCACCGGGTGCGACGACGGCAGCCTCGCGATCGTCCTCAACGGCATCGTCGAGAACTACCGCGAGCTGCAGGAGAGCCTGGGCGCCGACGGGCACGTGTTCAGCTCTGAGACGGACGCCGAAACGGTCGCACACCTCGTCGAGCGCCACTACGACGGCGATCTCGTCGAGGCCGTGCGCCGGGCCTTCGCCGAGATGGAGGGCCACTTCACGTTCGTCGTGATCCACCGCAACCACCCCGACCTGCTCGTCGGCGCGCGGCTGCACACGCCGCTCGTCGTCGGCGTCGGGGACGGCGAGATGTTCCTCGCCTCGAACGCAGCCGCCTTCCTGCGCGAGACGCGCACCGTCTACTTCCCCGAGAACGGGGAGATCGTCGCGATCACGCCGGCGGGCGCGGCCTTCACGCGGCTCGACGGGACGCCTGTCGAGCACGAGCCGCTCATCCTCGACTGGGACGACGAGGACGCGGAGAAGGGCGGCTTCGAGACGTTCATGCTCAAGGAGATCTACGAGCAGCCCGAGGCCATCTCGGAGACGATCGGCGACCGCGTGCGCCACGGGCGCCTCGTCCTCGACGGGCTCGGCATGAGCGACGAGCGGCTGCGCGACCTCGACCGCATCGTCATCCTCGCCTGCGGCACGGCCTACCACGCCGGCGTCGTCGCCCGCTACGTGATCGAGGAGTGGGCGCGCATCCCGGTCGAGCACGAGATCGCGAGCGAGTGGCGCTACCGCAATCCCGTCGTCGGCCCGCGGACGCTCTGCATCGGCATCTCCCAGTCCGGCGAGACGCGCGACACGATCGAGGCGATGCGCGTCGCCCGCGAGAAGGGAGCTCGCACCCTCGCGATCACGAACATGATGGGCTCGCAGATCACGCGCGAGGTGGACTCGGTCATCTACACGCGCGCCGGGCTCGAGATGGGCGTCGCGGCCTCGAAGACATTCACGGCCCAGCTGGCGCTGCTCTACCTGGTGGCGCTGAAGCTCGCGCAGGTGCGGCACACGCTGTCGCCTGAGGAGATCGTCTCCCTGATCGAGGAGGTGAACGCGCTGCCCGACAAGATCTCGGAGTTCCTCGAGGGGAACCACCCGATCGAGGAGATCGCGCAGCGGCACTACGACAAGCCGTTCTTCCTCTACCTCGGCCGCCACATCGGCCTGCCGATCTGCCTCGAGGGCGCGCTCAAGCTGAAGGAGATCGCGTACATCCCGACCGAGGCCTACTCGGCCGGCGAGATGAAGCACGGCCCGATCGCGCTGCTCGATGACCAGGTGCCGGTGGTCTGCATCGCGACCAACTCGCACGTCTACGAGAAGGTCGTGTCCAACATCCAGGAGACGCGGGCCCGCGGCGCGCAGGTGATCGCGATCGCGACCGACGGCAACGAGGACATCCAGCACCACGCCGACGATGTGATCTACATCCCGCGCACGCACCCGTTCCTCCAGGCGACGCTCGCCGTCGTGCCGTTGCAGCTGCTGGCCTACCGGATCGCGCGCCTGCGCGGGCTGAACGTGGACCAGCCGCGCAACCTCGCGAAGACGGTCACCGTCGAGTGACCGTGGGGCCGTCGCTGCGAGCGGAGGCCGAGCGGCTCGCCGCCGATCGGGAGGATCGTGCCGAGGCGCGGGCCGTCGCGGAGCACATGGCGTTGCTGCGTCCCGCGCGCTGAGACCCGGTACGGCGGAACCCTTGCGCCCGGCGCGGTGTAGGTGCATCGTGCAGGCCGTGTCGAGGATCGCAGGCCTCGTCCTCACCGGGCTCGCGCTCGCCGCAGGGAGCGCCGCGGCGGGCGGTCCAGGCCCGCTCTACGGGCTCGTCGGGGGCGACGGTCAGGCCGCGCTCACGCACGTCGATCCGCTGAACCTCCAGCCGATAAGCGTCCGGGTCCCGCTCGGCGTCTTCTCACGGGCATGGAGCTTCTCGGCCGACCGCACCCGGCTCGTCGTCGGGCCGAGCTACACGCCGAGCCTGGGCCGCCCGGCGGCGCTGCGCTTCGTGGACCTCGGGCGGATGCGGCGGGAAGGCGACCTCGTCCTCCGGGGCGAGCTGGGCCGGATTGCCGGGACCGCCTGGGTCGGCCGCCGCGTCCTCGCCGTCGTCGTCGTTGAAGGGCGCACTTCCCATGTGCTCGCCGTCGACCCGGACGCGCGGCGTGCCGTCGGCCGGGTCGCGCTCGAGGGAGCCGTCCAGCGCGGCACCGCGACCGCCGGCGGGCTCGTGCTCCTCCTCGCGCCCCAGGGGCGGATCGGTCGGGCGCGGCTCGTCGTCGTGGATTCGGCGCTGCGCGCCCGCTCGGTGGTCCTCGAGCGGATCACGGCCGGCTGGGAGGAGAAGGGTGAGGGCGAGGCATACCGTGTGCGCGCCCAGGTGCCGGCGCTCGCGGTCGCGGCCGGGCGTGCCTACGTGCTCGGAGCCGGCGGCGAGCCCTCGGCCGAAGTGGATCTGGCCACGCTCACGGTCACGTACCGCGAGGAACGCCTACTCGCGCGCGCGGCGAAACAGATCGATCAGAAGGCGCGCTTCGCGGCGTGGATCGGCGGTGGCCTGCTCGCGGTCGGGCGGCAGGATCTCGACACGGTGAAGCGCAGCGCGGCGAACGGCGTCTCCGTGCTCGACGTCCGCGACTGGAGCCTGCGGACCCTCGACGCGCAGGCGTCGAGCTTTGCCGGCGGCGGCGGGCTCGTTTTCGTCTTCGCGGAGCGGACGGGCCTGCGCGCCTTCGGGCCTGACGGGCGCGAGCGCTTCAGCGCGCTGGCCGACTGGCGGGTCGGGGAGGTCCAGGTGTTCGGCCGCCGGGCTCTCGTCCGGAGGGCGGGCTCCGATGTCCCGGACGTGGCGGTGCTCGATCTCGACACGGGGCGCGTCGTGCGGAAGGGACGTGAGCGCCCGCCGCAGCTCCTGTTCGGCCGCGCGGAACCGATCTGGGGCTAGCCGGGCGGCTCGGCGGTGAAGAAGCAGCCGTAGGGGTACCCGCCTGCCTCGGTGCGCGTCAGGACGCGCCACCCCTCGCCCCTCGCCTCCGCCAGGCGGGCGGCGGCGTCGAGCGCGGCGGCGACGGCGGCCCGCGAGTGCGCGGCGCACGCCTCGAGGAACGTGGCCGCGTCGCCGATCGTCGTCTCACCGCAGGTCGTCAGGCTGTCCCTGCACGCGTCGGCCGTCGCCGCGGCGTTGGCCGGCGTCGTCGTCCATGCGTCGGCGACGCCGTTGTAGGTCACGTAGGTCCAGCGCTCCGGCGCCGGCGGGCTCCCACCGGCCAGGGCGACCGCGAGCGCGGCCAGCGCGGCGGCGGCCGCGAGGAGGACGAGCGTCCGGCGCATCGGTCACACGCTACCGTTGCAGCTCTGTGACGTCCCGACCCAACGACGCGCCGCCGTACAGCACCGCCGAGGTGGACGTCGTCCGCCGGCCCGGCGGCGAGGCGCGCGACCGGGTCGCCGTCGAGGAGCCGCTCGAGATCCGGATCGGCGGCGAGCCGGTCGCCGTGACGATGCGCACGCCGGGCCATGACGAGGAGCTCGCGCTCGGCTTCTGCCTCTCCGAGGGCTTGCGGCCGACCGGGGCGCACCCGCCTGCCGACCTGGCGGCGAACACCGTCGACGTGGACGCGCCGGGCTTCGACCCGGCCGACCTGAAGCGGAACTTCTTCACGTCGTCGTCCTGCGGGGTCTGCGGCAAGGGCGCGCTCGCGGCGGTGGCGGTCGAGGCGGCGCGCGTGGAGAGCGGGCTGATGCTGGCGGCACCCCTCGTCGCCTCGCTGCCCGAGAGGCTGCGCGAGGCGCAGACCGGGTTCGCGGCCACGGGCGGGCTGCACGCGACGGGACTCTTCTCGCCCGCCGGGGAGCTGCTGTGCGTGCGCGAGGACGTCGGGCGGCACAACGCGATGGACAAGGTGCTCGGCTGGGCCTTCCGCGAGGGGCTGCTGCCGCTCGCGGAAGCCGTGCTCTGTGTCAGCGGGCGGATCGCGTTCGAGCTTGTGCAGAAGGCGGCGGTCGCCGGCTGCCCCGTGCTCGTGGCCGTCGGGGCGCCCACGAGCCTCGCCGTCGAGCTGGCGGCCGACCGGGGAATCACGCTCTGCGGCTTCGTCCGCGAGGGGCGCATGACCGTCTACACGGCGCCGTGGCGGATCACGGGCTGACGGGCGTCCTGCTCGTCGGCGGGGCGAGCGAGCGGTTCGGCTCGCCGAAGGCTCTCGCCCGCTTCGGAGGCGAGACGCTCGCCGAGCGGGCATGGCGCGTGCTCCACGAGGCGTGCGACGACGTGCTCGCCGTCGGCAAGGCGGCCGACGTGCTCGAGCTGCCCTTCCCGGTGCTCGACGACGGCAGCACGGAGCGCGCGCCGGTCTTCGGCGTCCTGGCCGGGCTGCGGACAGCCGTCCACGAAGTCGTCGTCTTCCTGCCGGTGGACTGCCCGCTGATGACGGCCGGGGCGCTGCGCGCGCTCGGCGAGGCCGTAGCCGTGCCGCAGACCGGGCCGCTGCCCGGCGCCTACGCGAAGGCTCACGTGCCGCTGCTCGAGGAGCGCGTCGCGCGCGGCGAGCTGTCGCTCTGGGGCGTGAACAGCACCGTGCTCGATCTGGACGAGCGGCTGCTCGCCGACGTGGATACCGTCGAGGAGCTTGCTGCGCTCGGCTAGCGCTAACCGGCGGCGAAGCCGACGGTTAGCGCACGTAGGTGACGTCGCCGGACTCGACGGCTCTGACGTCGCCGTGCGCGACCTCGACGAGCAGGCGGCCCTCGCGGTCGACCATCACGGCCGTGCCGCTGACGCCGTCCACGCTCACCCGCCGCCCGCGCAGGAAGTCGCGGGCGCCGAGCTCGGTGTAGATGTCGGTGAGGCCGCCGTGCCGCCAGCCGTCGTAGAGCCGTTCGAGCCGGTAGAGGAGCGAGCCGAGCAGGGCGGCGCGATCGTGCGTCGCACCCACGATCGTGCGCAGCGAGCCGGCCGGCATCTTCGCGTCCCCCGGCAGCTGCTCCCGCGTCTGGTTGACGTTGATCCCGATCCCGACGACGACCGTGTGGCCGCGCATCTCCGCGAGCACGCCCGCGACCTTGCTTCGGTTCAGCATGACGTCGTTCGGCCACTTCACCTGCGCGGTGAGCCCCGTCGCGCCCTCGACCGCCTCCGCCGCGGCGATGCCGGCGACGAGCGAGAGCTCCTGCGCCCTCCGGCCGGGCGGGGGGTGGAGGACGACCGAGACGAGCACGGAGGTTCCGGCGGCCTCGACCCAATGGCGTCCGAGCCGGCCGCGCCCCGCCGTCTGGTGGTCGGTCACGCAGACGGCGCCCTCGGGGAGGTCGCCGTCGAGCAGCGCGGCCTGCGTGGACTCGCACTCGGACTCGTAGAGGTACGGCTTGCCGAACCGGCCCTTGACGTGCCGGCCGACCGCCTCGGGCGCGAGCGTGTCCACCGTCACCTCGCAGCCGGTCGCGCCGCAGCCCGCAGCGCCTCGACGCGCACGGCGCTGATCTTGTACTCCGGCGTCCCGATCAGCGGGTCGCCGACGTCGTGCGTGAGCCAGTTCACTTTCGCCTCGGCGAAGTGGAGCGCCATCCAGACGAGCCCGGGGTAGACCCGGTCGGTGATGTGGACCTTCGCCTCGAGGTCCCCGCGCCGCGAGACGATCCGTGCCGGGTCGCCCTCCGCGAGGCCGAGGTTCGAGGCGTCCTCGGCCGAGATGTCGAAGAACGCCTCCTCCTGCTTGTCGGTGATCCCGTCCTCGCGCATCGTCATCGTCGCCGAGTTGTAGTGGTAGAGCGTCCGTCCGGTGGAGAGGACGAGCGGGTACTCCGAGTCGGGCTGCTCGATCGGCGGCTGCCACTCGACGGGGAAGAACTTGCCGCGCCCGCCGACGCGCGCGGGCCTCGACGCGTGCAGGAACGTCGTGCCGGGGTGCCCGAGCTCGGGGGCAGGCCACTGGATGCCGTTCTCCTCGAGGCGGTCGTAGCGGACGCCGTACCAGGCGGGGGCGAGGTCGGCGAGCTCGTTCCAGACGGCTTCGGCGTCGTCGTACTCCCAGCCGGCGCCGAGGGCGTTCGCCAGGGCGATGACGATGTCGCGGTCGATCCGCGCGTCGCCGGGGCACGGCACCGCCGGCCGGACGAGCGAGACACGGCGCTCGGTGTTCGTGAAGGTGCCGTCCTTCTCCGCGAAGCTCGACGCCGGCAGGACGACGTTCGCGACCTTGCGCGCCGTCTCGTTGAGGAAGATGTCCTGCGAGACGAGGAACTCGACCTGCGCGAGCCCCTGTTCGACGTGGTGGGCGTTCGGCTCGGTCTGCGCCGGGTTCTCGCCGATCAGGTAGAGCGCCTTGATCCGCCCGTCGTGGAGGCCCGACATCATCTGGTCGAGCCGGTAGCCGGGAGTCTCCGGCACTTCCGCGCCCCAGGCCTCGGAGAACTTCCTCCGGATCTCGGGGTCCTCCACTGCCTGGTAGCCGGGCAGGTACATGGGGTTGGCGCCGGAGTCGTTCAGCCCCTGGACGTTGTTCTGGCCGCGAAGGGCGTTCAGGCCGGTGGACTCGTAGCCGAGGTGCCCGGTCAGCAGCACGAGGTTCGAGAGCGACCAGATGTTGTCCACGCCGCAGGCGTGCTCGGTGATGCCGAGCGTGTAGAAGATCGCCGCGTGGCGCTCGGACGCATACTCGCGCGCCGTCGCCCGGATCGCTTCGGCGGGGACGCCGGTGAACTGCTCAGCCTCCTCGGGCGTGTAGCGCATGACGACCTCGCGCAGCGCCTCGAAGTCCTCGGTGCAGTCGCGGACGTAGGCCTCGTCCTGGAGCCCTTCGGCGAGGATCGTGTGCATCATCGCGTTCAGCAGCCACACGTCCGACCCGGGGCGGAGCTGGAGGTGGCGCCTCGCGAGCTTCGTCAGCCAGATCTTGCGCGGGTCGGCGACGACGAGCGTGGCGCCGTTGCGCACGGCCTTCTTCATCCGCAGTGCGAGCACCGGATGCGCCTCCGTCGTGTTCGAGCCGATCACGAAGAGGAAGCGCGCGTTCTCGATCTCGGGGATCGAGTTGGTGCTGGCCCCTCTGCCCAACGACCTGACCAGGCCGTAAAGAGTGGGAGCGTGTCAGGTCGCTTCGCAGGAGTGGACAGAGTTCGTGCCGACGACCGCGCGGGAGAACTTCTGGATCAGGTAGTTCTCCTCGTTGGTCAGCCTCGCGCTTGCGAGTACGCCCACTGCCTGCGGGCCGTGGCGGGTCATCACCCCCTTGAGGCCGTCGGCCGCGACCTGGAGCGCGTGCTCCCATGTGGCGGGGTGCAGCTCCCCGTCCTCGCCACGCACGAGCGGCTCGGTGAGGCGGTCGGGGTGGTGGACGAAGTTGAAGGCGAAGCGGCCCTTGACGCAGAGGTTGCCCTCGTTCGGCAGGTATTCGTCCTTCGAGGTGACCTTGACGATCCGCTGCGTGGCGCGATCGACGTTGAGGTCGACCTGGCAGCCGACGCCGCAGAAGGTGCAGGTCGAGCGCACCTGCTCGAGCTTCCGCTCCTCGACCTCCGTGCCCTCGAGGAACTTCTCGTACAGGGCGCCGGTCGGGCAGACCGAGAGACAGCCGCCGCACAGCTCGCACTCGGTGTCGAGCCACGAGCGGCCCCACGTCGGGACGATGCGCGCGTGCCCGCCGCGGCCCTCGAGCGAGAGGGCCGAGCACTGCATCACCTCCTGCGTGTAGCGCACGCAGCGGTTGCAGAGGATGCAGGCGTCGGGGTCGTAGCCCATCAGCTGGTTGCGGTCCTCGTACGGCTCGCGCTTCGCGTCGGGGAGGACGAAGGGCGCGGTCGCGCCGTACTCCTCGGCCATGTCCGCCAGCTCGTTCGGGCGGCCTCCGGGCGAGGGGCTCAGGTGCTCGGTCAGGAGCATCTCGGTCAGCGTCTTGCGGAAGCCCTCAGCCGGCCCGTTCGTGGAGACGACCATGCCGGCGCGCACGCGCGTCGCGCAGGCCGGGACGGGGCGCGGTGCGCCTTCGATGGAGACGACGCACAGACGGCAGCCGCCGTACGGCTCGAGCTTGTCGTCATGGCAGAGGGTGGGAATGAAGACGCCGTGGCGCGCGGCGGCATGGACGAGCAGCTCCCCCTCCGGCGCGCTGACCGCCTTGCCGTCGAGGACGAGCTCGACGTGACCCTCCATCCGGCTCATCGTACCGCCGCCTCTCCGAGCGGGGCGAAGAGCTCCGGCCAGTGCCGGAAGGCGTTCCGCACGGGGAACGGCGAGGCCTGGCCGAGACCGCAGATGGACGTCTTCTCCATCGCGTCGAGCCACTCCTCCACCTGCCAGCGGGGCATCACGGCCTCACCTTTGCGCAGCTCCTCGCACATGTGGTGGAGGGCGCGGTTGCCGATCCGGCAGGGGGTGCACTTCTGGCACGACTCCTCGGCGAAGAAGCGCAGCGTCTCGGCGAGCAGACGGAGCGGCGAGTAGCTCTCCGGGAAGACCTGGACGGCGGCCGAGCCGACGCCGGCACCGAGCCCGCGCAGCGCCTCGCGCGTGAGTGGGGTTGAGAGCGCCGAGGGCGGCAGGATCCCGGAGGCGGCACCGCCGGGGACGATGGCGCCCGCCGGCTCGGTGAGTCCGCCCGCGTAGTCGTCGAGCAGCTCCTGCAGGACGATCCCGTTCGGCGCCTCGTAGCAGCCGGGCTTCGCGACCGCGCCCGAGACCGACCAGAGCCGCGTGCCCGGCTCGCCGTTCTGGCCGAGGCCGGCCCACCAGGCGCCGCCGCGCGCGAGGATCGCGGGGACGTGCGCCAGGGTCTCGACGTTGTTGATCAGCGTCGGGCGGCCGAGGTATCCGACCTCGCTCGGGAAGGGCGGCTTGAGGCGAGGCATCGCGCGGCGGCCCTCCATCGACTCGAGCATCGCCGTCTCCTCGCCGGCGATATAGGCGCCCGCGCCGACGACGAGCTCGAGCGAGATTCCGGCCAGCAGGCCGGAATCTCCACATTCGGCGATCGCGCGCCGCAGCCGTTCGCGTGCAGACGCGTACTCCTCGCGGAGGTAGATATAGCCCTCGACGCAGTCGAGGGCCCGCATCGCGATCAGCACGCCTTCGAGCAGGAGGTGCGGCCGTAGCTCCATCACGTAGCGGTCCTTGATCGTCCCCGGCTCGCCCTCGTCGGCGTTGACGACGACGTAGCGGGGCCCGGTCTCCCGCAACACCGACTCCCACTTGAGGCCGGTCGGGAAGCCGGCGCCGCCATAGCCCGCGAGGCCGGAGGCCTTCAGCGCGGCGATCACCTTGTCGGCGGGCGGGAGGCTGCGCAGCACGTCGAGCCCGCCGCGCGCCTCGTAGTCGGCGAGCGTCTCGTCGGTGCGGCCGAGCCCGAGCGCGGGGCCGTCGTTTACCTCATGCGTCACCGGGGGCGCCGGCCGCCCGGCGGCGGCGTCCACGAGCGCCTGACGGGAGAGGTGCGGCAGCGGTAGGTCGCCGCGCGTCCCGAACGGCGCGAGGTCGCAGTGGCCGAGGCAGGGCACCTCCACCACGGGCACGCCCTCCGGCGCGAGCTCCTGCGCTTGCGTGAACAGCTCGCGCGCGCCCTTGCAGTCGCAGACGGGGCCCGTGCAGACGCGGATCGTGTCCACCGGAAGCTGGAGGAACGCGTAGAAGGAGATCACCTCGTGCACCTCGCCCCGCCTGACGTTCATGTGGTCCGCGAGCGCGTCGGCGATCTCCGGCGTGACCGGGCCCGCGGTGCGGCGGAGGTGGCCCAGATTGTCGAGCAGGCGCGTCCGCTCCCGGGGGAGCTGGGCGAGCACCGACGCGAGACCCAGGGCGTCCATCCGGGGCGAGTCTATGCCTTGCAACGGATATGGGTCATCGGTACGCCCCCGGATCTCAGTCCGGAGGACCCCGCAGCCTCTTCGTCGCAGCCCGGCGGCGTTTGGTCTCCAGGCGCCGCTCGACGGCGGCCTTGCTCGGACGTGTCGGGACGCGGCGCCGCTGCACGTAGAGCGCCTCGCGCAGCCTGGCGACGAGCCGCTCGACGGCCAGTTCGCGGTTGCGGAGCTGGCTGCGCTCGTCCTGGGCGACCGCGCGCAGCACCGGGCCGGCCTTGGCTGTCACGCGCCGCTTCTGGGCCGGCGTGAGCGCGGCCGAGGCGCCGATGTCGAACACGGCCTCGACGCGGGTGGACGACTTCTGCGCGTGCTGGCCGCCGGGCCCGCTCGAGCGGGACACGCGCAGCTCGATCTCGTCGAACGGCAGCTCGACCGAGCGCGTGACGCGAATAGACTGACGCTCCATGGCGTGCATTCTGCTCGACGTGGACGGCGTGCTCCATGTCTCCGGCGAGCCGATCCCGGGCGCGCAGGAGGCAGTCGCGACCCTGCGGGCGCGCGGCCACAGCCTCCGCTTCGTCACCAACAACACCACGCGCTCGCGCGCGAACCTCGCGGCGGAGCTGCGCGCGATGGGGTTCGAGCTCGACGACGAGGAGCTCCAGACGACGCCGCGCGGCGCTGCACGCGAGCTGCGCGGCCGGCGCGTGTTCGCGCTCGTTATGTCCGGCATCGTCGAGGACCTCGAGGGGATCGACCTCGTCGGCATGAACGCCGACGCCGTCCTGCTCGGCGGCTGCGACGAGACGCTCGAGCCGAACCAGGTTTTCACGTACATGAACCTCGCGCGCGCGTTCTCCGAGCTCGAGGCGGGCGCCGACTTCTACTGCCTGCACAAGAACAAGTGGTGGCAGACCTCGCGCGGCCCGATGCTCGACGGCGGGGCCTTCGTCGCGGCGCTCGAGTTCGCGACCGGGGTGGAGGCGACGGTGCTCGGCAAGCCGAGCGGCGCGTACTTCAACGCGGCGCTCGAGGCTCTCGACGCCGAGCCGGAGCTGGCGTGGCTCGTCACGGACGATCTCGAGAACGACGTCGGCGGTGCGCGGCTCTTCGGCATGCGCACGGTGCTCGTGCGCACGGGCAAGTTCCGGCCCGAGGACCTCGAGCACAGCGAGCTCGTGCCGGACATGGTCGCGAGCTCGATCGCGCAGTTCCCCGACTGGCTCGAGAAGGAGCTCTGAGCGGTGAGAGTGGGGGTCGACCTGATCGAGATCGAGCGGATCCGGCGCGCCCTCGACCGGCCCGGGTTCCGCGAGCGCTGCTTCACTGAGAGCGAGCGGACGTACTGCGACTCGCGCAGGAACCCGGCGCAGAGCTACGCGGGGCGGTTCGCCGGCAAAGAGGCGGTGGGCAAGGCGCTCGGCTGCGGCGTTCGCTTCACGTGGAAGGAGATCGAGATCGCCGGCCGGCCGAAGCCGGGCGTCCGCCTCACGGGCAGGACGGCGGCGTGGGCCGAGAAGGTGAAGGCTGGGGCGATCGACCTCTCGATGACCCACTCGCGCGAGCTCGCCGCGGCGATCTGCGTCGTTCTCGACGCCGAGGCGTAGTGTTCGAGCCGCTGTATACGGCCGCGGAGATGCGCGTGGCCGAGGAGGCCTACGCCGGCTACCCAAAAACGGTCCCGGAGCTGATGGAGCGGGCCGGCGCGGGCGTCGCGGCCGAGCTGCAGCGGGCCTATCCGGCGGCGCGCCGTGTCGCAGCGGTCTGCGGCGGCGGCTCGAACGGCGGCGACGGGCGCGTGGCCGTGCGGCTGCTTCGCGAGGCCGGGCTGGACGCTGTGGAGACGGCCGAGCCCGCGGACGCCGACGTCGTGATCGACGCGCTCTTCGGCACGGGCTTCCGCGGGGCACCCCGCGGCGAGGCGGCGGCGCTGATCGAGCGGCTGAACGCCTGTGGCGCGCCGGTCGTCGCGGTGGACGTCCCCTCCGGTGTGGACGCCTCGACCGGCGAGGTGCCGGGGGTTGCGGTGTGGGCCGACCTCACGGTCACGTTCCACGGACGGAAGCTTGGGCTCGCCATCGGCCCGGGGCGCTTTCTCGCCGGCGAGGTCGTCGTCGCCGACATCGGCCTTGCGCCGGCCGAGACGGGTGCGCAGCGCGTCACAGCGGAGATCCTCCACCTCGTGCCGCGCCGCGGCGCGCGGGACACGAAGTACACGGCGGGCTCGGTGCTCGTCGTCGGCGGCTCGCCCGGGATGACGGGCGCCGCCGCCCTCGCCTCGCTCGCCGCCGAGGCGGCGCTGCGCGCCGACGCGGGCTACGTCACCGTCGCGGTTCCCGCAGCCTCGCTTTCCGTGGTCGAAGCGCTCCTGCTCGAGCCGGTCAAGGTCGGCTGGCCGGAGGGGGGCGCGCTCGAGACCGTGCTCGCCGCCGCGGGCAGGGCGGGCGCCGTCGCGCTCGGGCCCGGTCTCGGCCGCGAGGCGGAGTCGCACGGCCTCGTCCGCGCGCTGCTCGAGCGGCTCGAGCTGCCGGTCGTCGTGGACGCCGACGCGCTCTTTGGGCTCGAGCCGGGTGCGTGGAAGGCCCGCGCCGTCCTCACGCCGCACGCCGGAGAGCTGGCGCGCTTGCTCGGCCGCGAGCCCGGCTGGGTGAACGCGCACCGGCTCGAAGCGGCCTTCGCCGCGGCCGAGCGCTTCGGCTGTGTCTGCCTGCTGAAGGGCGCAGACTCGATCGTCGCCGCGCCCGGTGAGGGCGCGCTCGTCTGCGACCTCGGGCCTCCCTCGCTCGCGACGGCGGGCACCGGCGACGTGCTGAGCGGCATCCTTGCCGCCTTTCTCGCCAAGGGTCTCGAGCCACGGCTCGCTGCGGCCGCCGCGGCGGCGGCGCACGGCGTGGCCGCGACGCTCGTCCCGCACCAGGCCGGCCTCGTCGCCTCGGACCTCGTCGCCGCGCTGCCCCGCGCCCTCGATTGAGAGATGGAAGCCCCCGTTCGGGGGAGTAGCCCTACCCCGAAACGGCCGAAACGTGGCCAGAGAAGGGTAGGGCGCACTCCCGGTTTGCGGCACGGCCAGGGGTTGGCGCGACAAGAGCGAAGAGGAGAGATCAGAAATGCACAGACGACGCAACAGAAGGGGTCGCACCCTCGGCGCTCTCATCGTCGCCGGAGTCGTGGCCTCGAGCGCCTACGCGTTCACCCAGTCGAATACGGTTCCGGCCACGCGCGCCGGTGACGGCAACAGCGCGATCAGCGGCTACACGGCGACCTCGGTCGTCTACTCGCTGAACGCGACGAACCCGCAGAACCTCGATCAGGTCGCGTTCACGCTCAGCCCGACCGCGACGACGACCGTCAAGGTCAAGCTCGCCGCGGCCGGTAGCTGGTACAGCTGCACGAACACCGCGGGCAGCGTGACGTGCGCCACGACGTCGCCGCAGGCGACCGTCGCGGCCGCGACGGAGCTGACCGTGGTCGCGGTCGAGTAGGCAGCAGACGCATCGATCACTCGCCGGGGCGGGGCTTCTGCCCCGCCCCGGCGCCGTCTTGGAGGAGCAATGAGGGCACGGGGAATCATCGGAGTCATGGCAGCGCTGCTGAGCGTCGGGCTCGGCTTCGTGCTCTGGCTGTTCTTCGCCCCCGCGCAGCTCGGCGGCTCGACCAACTACGCCCTGATCGTGGGGCAGAGCATGGAGCCGAAGCTCGAGCGCGGCGATCTCGCTCTCGTGCGGGCCGCCGGCAGCTACGGCGTCGGCGACGTCGTCCTCTACGAGAACGAGCGGCTGGGCGCGCGGGTGCTACACCGCATCGTCGCCGTCAAGGGCGACCGCTTCGTCCTGAAGGGCGACAACAACGACTTCCTCGACGGCGACGAGCCGACGCCCGACCGCATCGTCGGCAAGCTCTGGGCGGACGTCCCGTTCGCAGGGCGGGTCTTCGAGTGGACGCGGGCGCCTCTGCACGCCGCGATCCTCGTCGGCGTCGCGGTGCTACTCGCGCTCGGCGGCGGCGCGACCGCGACCTCGCGGCGGAGCCGGAGACGGCGGGCCGAGGCACCAGCGCTGTCCGCACGTCGCGTGCGTGCCGGAGCGACGCGCCAGCCGGTTGCCCTCGAGCCGGTCGCGCTCGGGCTCGCGGCGGCCCTCGTAGCCTTGGCCGCGCTCGGCCTGCTCTCGTTCGGGCGGCCGCTGACGCGTGACGTCAAGGTTGACGGAGCCTGGGTCGAGCGGGGCACGTTCTCCTACGAAGCCGCCGCAACGCCGGGCGCCGTCTATCCCTCCGGCCGCGCGACGACGGGCGAGCCCGTCTTCCTCAAGCTCGCCGACCGGCTCGAGCTCGCCTTCGCATACAGGATCGAGACGAAGGAGCGGGTCGCAGTCGTCGGCACCGGGTCGCTGAAGGCCGTGCTCGGCGACGGCCTCGGCTGGACGCGCACCTTCACGCTGCAGGCGCCGACGCAGTTCTCGGGCGCGAAGACGACCGTGCGCGGCACGCTCGACCTGAAGCGCCTGCACGCCCTTGCGGCCCGCGTCGAGACGGCGACCGGTGCGACGATGGACTCGTTCACGCTCTCCGTCGAGCCGCGGGTGCAGCTCGAGGGCACCATCGGCGGCCGGCCCGCGGACGGAGCGTTCGCGCCCACGCCCCTCGCGTTCCGGCTGGACGACATCCGTCTCGCGCTCGACGCCTCCGGTGCGGCAGACACGAGCTTCGCGCGCAGCCGGTCGGGCACGGGCTCGCGTGTCGAACCGGCGTCCGTGTCGCTTGCGGGCTTCAGCCTCAGCGTCGAGGCCGCGCGCAAGCTCGCGCTCGGCGGCGGCTCAGCGGCCCTCGCAGCGCTGCTCGCGGTCGGGCTCGCTGCCCTCCGCCGGCGCGGCGGCGACGAGCCGGCACGCATCGAGGCCCGCTACGGCGCTCTGCTCGTCCCCGTCGCCGCGTCGCACGGCCAGCACACCGGTCGGCTCGCGGAGCTCGGCGACATGGAGAGCCTCGTCGCGATCGCGCAGCGCTACGATCGTCTGATCCTGCACCAGCGCCACGAGGGCGTCCACTACTACGTCGTCGAGGACGACGGCGCCGTCTACCGCTACCAGGCGCGCGAGGAGGGGGCGGAGCAGGAGCTGCGGCTCGCCCCGGACGCCGAGGCCGCGACGCCCGGCCGCGACGTCGTCGTCGTCTGTCCGGATCAGCCCGCCGAGGGTGCGCTCATCCCGGGCGGCGGCGGCAGGCGCTACGGCACGCGCCGGCTCCGGCGGGGCGCGGACAGGGGGGATGCATGAGGCCCCGGCACCTGCTCAGCGCAGTGCTCACGGGAGTCGTCCTCGCCGCCGTCGTGGGCACGGCGTTCGCCGACAACAACGTCGTCCCGGCGACGCGCCTGGGACAGCAGGTGAGCGCGACGTCGGTGGACGACCGCAAGCCGAAGCCCGCGTGCAACGGCGTCACCGTCGCGAACCTCTTCCTGAATGTGAACGGCGGCGCGGGCAACGATCTCGTCCTCGGCAACTCGACCGCACAGACCCTGAACGGCAACGGCGGCAACGACTGCGTGCACGGCGGCGGCGGCAACGACACGCTGCGCGGCGGCGCCGGCACGGACGTCTGCATCGGCGGTCCGGGCACCGATACGTTCCCCGCGGGCTGCGAGACGCAGATCCAGTAGGCCGTGTCGGCCGTGAAGGTCGGATCCTCGGCTCGGGCGGCGCGACGACGACACCCCTCCGGGCTGCACCTGCGCCGTCTGCGTCGAGGCGCGCGAGAAGGGCCTGCCGTACACGCGCACCGGGCCGAGCATCTTCGTCCACGGCCCGAACGTCCTCTTCGACACTCCCGAGGAATCGAAGCACCAGCTTCGACCGCGCGGGCCTGAAGGAGATAGCCGCCTGCTTCCACTCGCACTGGCACCCCGATCACACGATGGGGCGGCGGGTCTGGGAGACGCGCAACGGCCTCGGCCGCGCCTGGCCGCGCCAGGTGCGCGACACGACGGCGATCTAGTGGACGTCGTCACCGGCGCGTTCTCGTTCACAGGGCGCGCGATCGCGGAGGAGCTGCTCCGCCGCGGCCGTGCGGTGCGCACGCTGACGCGGCGGACGCACCCCGACGACCCGCTCGCAGCACGGATCGAGTCCGCGCCGCTCGTCTTCGACGACCCCGCCGTGCTCGCAGGCGCGGAGCACGCTGTACAACACGTACTGGATCCGCTTCCCCCGCGGCGGCGCCACGTACGCGCAGGCGGTCGAGCACACGCGCGCGCTCCTGCGGACGGCGCGCGAGCCGGCGTGCGCCGGGTCGTCCACTCAGCGTCACGAACCCGTCGGAGGACTCGCCGCTTCCGTACTTCCACGGCAAGGCGCTGCTCGAGCGTGACGTGGCGGAGTGCGGGATCTCGTACGCGATCGTCCGGCCGACGCTCGTCTTCGGCGCGGCGGACATCCTCCTGAACAACATCGCCTGGTGTCTGCGCCGGTTCCCGCTCTTCCCGGTCCCGGGTGACGGAAGCTACCGCGTGCAGCCGGTCTCGGTCGGCGACACGGCCCGCCTTGCCGTCGACGCCGGTCTCTCGGAGGAAGACGTCGTGCTCGACGCGCCGCCCGGAGACCTACACGTACGAGCAGCTCGTGCGGCTCATGGCCACGGCGCCGCCGCGCCGCGGCTCGTGCACGTGCCGCCCGCGTCGCGGTCGCGCTCGCGCGTCTCGTCGGCGTCGTCCAGCGCGACGTGCTGCTGACCTCGGAGGAGCTCCGCGGCTGATGGCGAGCCTGCTCGTCTCCCACGCTCCGCCGCTGCGCGTGAGAGCTTCCGCGCGTGGTGCGAGCGCACGCGCCGGAGCTCGGGCGCAGCTACGTGTCGGAGCTCGCCCGCAACTTCCGGCCGTACCGTTAGCCCGCACGCTGAGGTTGCGCGCTGGCCGCCCGCCCTCGTACGATGGGGCCGTGGCCCGCTCGGAGATCACGATCGACCTCGGTGCCGTCCGGCGCAACGCACGCACGCTGCTGCGCGCGCTCGGCGGGGCGGAGCTGTGGGCCGTCGTCAAGGCGAACGGCTACGGCCACGGCGCGGCCGACATCGGCGGCGCGGCGCTCGGGGCCGGGGCGACGGCGCTCTGTGTCGCGACCGTGCCGGAGGCGCTCACGCTGCGCCGCGAGCTCGGCGGCGTCCGCGTCCTCGTCATGGGCCCCGCGACGAGCCGCGAGATCGCACAGGCGCGGGACGCGGGTCTCGAGCTCGCGATCGGCGACGGCGAGGTGCCGGAGGGCGTTCGCGTCCATCTCAAGCTCGACACCGGGATGGGCCGCTGGGGCCTCTCCGAGCTCCCCGCGGTGGGCCGCGAGGTCGTCGGCCTGATGAGCCACTTCGCGAGCGCGGACTCGGACGCCGACTTCACGCGCTGGCAGATCGAGCGCTTCCGCGCGGCCACCGATGCCTTCGCGCACCTCACCCGCCACATCGCCAACAGCGCGGGCGCGCTCCGCTATCCCGAGGCGTGCTTCGACGCCGCCCGCTGCGGGATCGCCCTCTACGGCCTCTCACCGTTCGGCGAGGATCCCGCCGCCGACGGGCTCGAGCCCGCGCTTCGCTGGGATTCCGAGCTGGCGCAGGTGAAGCTCCTCCAGCCCGGCTCGAGCACCGGTTACGGCCGCCGGCACGTCGCCGGGCAGCCGACGTGGATCGGCGTCGTCCCGGTCGGCTACGCCGACGGCTTCCGGCGCGATCTGACCGGGACGGAGGTGCGCGTCGCGGGCGAGCTGCGCCGCGTCGTGGGCACGGTCTCGATGGACGCCTTCGCCGTCGAGCTCGACCGCGAGCTGCCACCCGGCACCCCGGTCACGATCGTCGGGCCCGGCATCGGGCTCGACCAGCACGCCCGCGTCGCCGGCACGATCGGATACGAGCTCGCCTGCGGCATCAACGCCGATCCCACGCGGGCGCGCCGCGTCGTCACCGATGGATGAGCTCGTCTCCGAGCTGCTCGGCGGGGAGGACGCCTGGATCGTCGGCGGGGCGATCCGCGACGAGCTGCTCGGGCGGCCGGTGCTCGACCTCGATGTCGCCTGCCGCGAGCCGGAGCTTGCCGCGCGCCGCTATGCGAAGCGTTCGGGCGGCGCCCCGTTCCAGCTCTCCGAGCGCCACGGCGCCTGGCGGGTCGCGCTCGAGACGGGCCGCACGGTCGACTTCACGCCGCTGCCCGAGGGGATCGAGGCCGATCTCGCCACGCGCGACTTCACTCTCAACGCGATCGCCGTGCCCGTCGCCGGCGGCGCACCCGTCGACCCCTACGGCGGCCGGGCCGACATCGAAGCGCGGGCGATCCGGGCCGTCTCCGGCACCGTCTTCGCCGCCGACCCGCTGCGGCTGCTGCGCGCGGTGCGCCTCGAGGACGAGCTCGCTTTCCGGCTCGACGGGCACACCGAGGAGCTCGTGCGGGCACATGCCGAGCGGGTCGGCGAGCCCGCCGGCGAGCGGATCCTCGCTGAGCTGTACCGGCTCTCGCCCGCAGGCTACCGCCGGCTCGACGAGCTGGACTTGCTCGTCCACCTCGGCGGCTCGCTCGCCGGGCCGCTCGACGCGCTCGACGACCCCGGCTTCCGGCTCGTCGCCGTCTTCCGTGAGTCGCTGCGCCGCTTCCCGATCTCGAACGACCTCGCCCGCTACGCGACCACGCTGCTCCGCGCCGAGGCGCCCGCTGACGGCGGCGCGCGCGCGATCCACCGCTTCCGGCGCGCGACCGAGCCGTGGGCGCTCGACGCGCTCGCGTTCCTCGGCGTTCCGGAGCTTGGCCCGTCGGTCGAGGCCGCCCGGTTGGCCGATCCGGCGGAGCCGCTCGTGCGGGGCGACGAGCTCGGCCTGCCGCCCGGCCCGGAGATCGGGCGTATCCTCAGTCGGATCGAGGAGGAGCGCGCAGCCGGCACGATCTCGACTCGCCACGAGGCGCTCGCGCTGGTCCGGCGGGAGGCGCGGCCGTGAGCCTCGATCGCTTCGCACGCGAGGCCGAGCGGCTCGCCGCGCACCAGGACGCCGGCGCGGCCGCGCTCGCCGAGCGCGTGCGCCGCTTCGCAGCACCCCTGACCGGCGACGAGCGCGCGCTCGATGTCGGCTGCGGCGCGGGTGCTCTCGCGCTCGCGCTGGCGCCGCTGGTGCGCGAGGTGGTCGGAGTGGACGCCGTCCCCGAGCTGCTCGAGCACGCCCGCCGCCGCGCGCCCGCGAACGTCACGTTCCTCGAGGGCGACGTCGTCAGGCTCCCGTTCGAGCGCGGCGAGTTCGACCTTGCCTGCTGCGCCCGGGTGCTGCACCACGTCTCTCGGCCGGAGCTCGTCGTCTCCGAGCTCGCCCGCGTCACCCGGCCCGGAGGCCGGCTCCTGATCGTCGACCAGCTCGGCGCGACGGACCCGCTGGCGCAGCTCGAGCGCGACCGCTTCGACCGCGTACGCGACCCCTCGCACCAGCGCAGCCTGCCCGACGCGGACATCCGGGCCGTGCTCGAGATGAACGACCTCGTCGTCCTCCGCGACGAGATCGTGACCGAGGAGCGCGAGCTGGACGCCTATCTCGACCGCGCGGGGCTCTCCGGGGAGAACCGGGAGCGCGCTGCCGCGCTCGCTCCCGCGCCGAGCTGGAAGGTCGAGGTCGGCTGGTACCTCGCGCGGAAGCCGGGCGGCTAGGAGCCCGTCAGAAAAACGCTTTCCCGGGCCACGCTGGCGGCGCCGAGGATGACTAGTTCATTCATCTCTATAGCTACTTCTATATACTCGATACTCACCTCACCCCACATCCCCCGTCGGCGCCCGTCATTCTTTAGCCGTCCGAGCTCAGAGTGGCCGGTAGCCGAGGCGGCCGACGACGCGCGCGTACAGCCCGGGCAGGAACGCCTGCCCGATCGAGAGCAACCGGTACGGGAACCACGGCACGGTGATCTCCCGCTTGTCGTGCTCGACGGCGTTCGCGATCGCCGTCGCGACCTGAGACGCCTCGATCACGAAGCGGCGCATGAGCCTGCTCCGGAGCGTGGACTGCTGCGGGAACCCCTCCGTCTCGACGAAGCCGGGGAGCACGGTGTGGACGCGAGATGCCACGACCGCGCAGCAGCGCCGCAGCCGAGCGCGAGAACGCGAGCTGGGCGTGCTTCGACGCGGCGTACAGGCCCGCCGGCGCGAAGGCGACCGTGCCGGCGACCGAGACGACGTTGACGACGTGCGCGACCGCCGGCCGCCTCGAGCGCGGGGAGGAACGCACGCAGGCACCAGATTCCGCCGAGGTAGTTCGTGTCGCATCACCCGCTCGATCCGCTCCGGCTCGGCGTCGAGGAAGCGCCGCGGCCCGGGATGCCGGCGTTGTTGACGAGCAGGCCGATCCGTGGATGGCGCTCGATCACCGCCGCCGCGGCCCGTTCGACGGCGGCGCGGTCGCCGACGTCGCAGACCTCGAGCTCGGCGCCGATCGCCTGCGCCAGCGGGCGCAGCTCCTCGGCGCGGCGCGCGAGCAGGACGCAGTGCCAGCCGCGCGAGGCGAGCTGCGCGCCGTCGCCTCGCCGATGCCCGTCGAGCCGCCCGTGACGACCGCGACGCGCAGCGCTCAGGCTCTGACCCTAACGGCCCGCGGCGCGGCAGACGCGCACGACCTGCCGCGCCTCCGCCGTTCGCCCGCGCGCGTCCGACACGACCGCCGGCAGCTCGTGCGTGCCCGCCGCGGCGCCCGCCGTCCGCCAGGTCGCGCTGTAGATGCCGGCCGCGTCCTTCGTGCGGTCGCGATCTGCCGCTTCCCGTCGAAGAAGCCGACGGAGAGATCCGCCCGGGCGCGAGGCGGCGACCTCGAGCCGCGCCGTCCGCTCCGACGCAGCCGCCGCTCGGGAGAGGCTCAGCCACGTCAGCGCCGGGCCGGCGACGACCTGCAGCCGCCGGGGGCGACCGTCGTGTTCGGCATCGCCTCGTCGCCGGGCGGTCGGACGTTCTTCGCCTCCTGGAAGTCGGAGGCGACGACGCGCAGCCGCCGGTTCCCGCGCTGAGCGCCGGCGCGTCCTTCGGGATCGAGAAGACCGCGATCCCGTGTCGGGGTCGTACGAGCTCGCGCCGACGGTCACGTCCTCGTAGAAGAGCAGGAGCGAGAGCGGGTTCGACGCCGGCGCCGCCGTCGAGCACTCGCACGACGAT
Organism: uncultured Actinomycetes bacterium; assembly: GCA_963839425.1. GTDB lineage: Bacteria > Actinomycetota > Thermoleophilia > Gaiellales > Gaiellaceae > CAYGLV01. Next base: position 2,063,832 of record CAWIUX010000009.1, on the reverse strand, counting down.
GCTCGGCCGGCCCGCCGAGCCCGCGTCAGCAAGCGGACGAGCGGCGGCGTGACGTCGTTGATCCACGAGCGGAGGACGTACGGCCGCCGAGCGGAGCTCGCCGGTGAACGGGTCGCGGCCCGAGTCGACGGCGATGTAGTACGGCCCGGCGCCGGAAGGACGGCGCCGGTGGCGCCGATGTTGAGCGGTAGTCCGGCATGTAGCCGTTCATGTTCACCGGCGTGCCGCCGTAGCCCTGGACGTTGCTCTCGTCGAGCGAGCCGAGCAGCCACGGGTGGATCGGCGAGCCGTCGCGATCGCGGACGACGACCGCCGACGCCCGACGTTCGACGACGGGCCGCTGCGATGTCGATCGAGTAGACGTGCTCGGCGCCGTCCTCGTCGCAGTGGCGCGTCCGTACGTCGGCGGCGGCGCCGAACGGCTCGGTCGGGTAGCGGTAGCCTCGGCGCGCGATGACGCCGCGTGCGCGTGTCGCCGCGTCTGGGCGTCCTGCAGCGGCGTGACCTGGAGCGGCTCGAGCCGGGGCCGGGTCACGACGAAGCCGTACGGGACCCTGCGCGACGATGCCGCCGCGCGCAGGACGACGAAGCCGTACCCGTCGCCGGCCGTCGCGTCCGCGCCCGCACGCGCGACCACCGGCACCGTCGTCCGTGCCGCCCGGCGCGAGCGTGACAAGCGCCGGGGACCTCGATCGAGCGCCCGCCGGCTGCGGCTCTGCGGCCGCGAGCTCGACCTGCCAGGTGCCCGCGCCGCCGCCGGCGTCGGTGACCGAGAGCAGCGTGCGCCCGCTCGGCAGGCGCCGCCGTCGACGTTCAGGTCGCCGAACGAGAGCGACTGCGGGTCGGTGAAGAGCATGCGGGTGTCGGCGGCCGGGAAGTCGCGAGGCCGGCGCCCTGGATCGCGATCGGCGCCTCGACGTCCGCGCTGTGTCGGCCCACGCCGGCGCCGGCCGTCGACATGAGCGCCGACTTCACCTGCGCGCGGCGTCCAGGACGGGTGGCGCTGGAGGAGCAGCGCGGCCGCGCCGGCGATGTGCGGCGCAGAGAAGCTCGTCCCGTCGAGCACGGCGTACTGGTCGCCCGCGAACTCGGCAGCGTCGACGAGATGATCTGCGCGCCCGGCGCGGAGATGTCCGGCTTCAGCTGGTGCCCGAACGCCGTCAGGCCCGCCGAGGAGAAGCTCGTCGGCGACGCCGCGCGCCCGGTGGCCGACCTCGAGCGGGCTCGCGGCCGATCGCGCAACGGGCCGCGGCCGCCGGACCCGGCGAGCGTCCGCGCGGATCCGCGCGCCGTCGAGGTCGGAGATCGTCCCGCCGGGAAGCGCGAGGCCGGACGGGAATCGCCGTTCGGGTCGCCGCCGCGATCCTCCGCGATGACGATCCCGACCGCGCCGGCCGCCTTCGCGCGGCGCGCCTTCGACTCGTACGAGCAGCCGCCGCGCGTGACGAGCGCGACGACCCGGCGAGCGCGCCCGGCCGCAGCGGGCCCGGCCCGCCGTTCGGGTTCGTCGCTCCGCCGCAGAGCTGGCGGTCGACCGGCCGCCCGTCCGTGCCGGTGATCGTGCCGACGTCGACGAGCGCCTGGTCGGCCGAGCCCCACTCGCGCGGGGCAGTGCCCGGGCCGCGCGACGAACGGGAGCGGCCGAGGCTCGCCGGTGCGCCCGTCAGCGTCGAGCGCGTTCGTGAAGACGTGGGCGTTCGCGCGGCGGCGACGCGATCGCGTCGGGCGCCGTCGACGGCGAGCCGACCGTGCCCGAGCCCGAAATCTCGCGGTCGTTGCCGGCCGAGATCACGGGCACGACGCCGGCCTTCGGCGACGTTCGCGATCACCTGGACCAGCGGAGTCGCCGTCGGGGTCGCTCTGCGGCCCGCCGCCGGAGAAGTTGATCACGTCCATGCCGTCGGCGACCGCGGACTCGAAGGCGGCGACGATCTCCGGCGTGTTCGCGCTGCAGCAGCCGCCGAGCGGCGCAGGCAGGCTGAACACGCGGTAGTTGCCGAGCCACGACGCGCGGCGCGACGCCGCTCAGGCCCGTCACGCTCGGGTGGCAGCCGCCGCTCGGGCACGCACGTGCTCGGGACGCTGGCCGGCGCCGTCGTGCCCGGACGCCGCCGATCACGCCGGCGACGAACGTCCCGTGGAACGACTCGACTCGTCGAGCGGCTGGCGCGACTCCGACGTCGACTGCTCGACGGGGAAGAACGCGCGGGCGACGATCACCTTCGGCGTCGTCGAACCCGGGCACGCCCTTCGGGAAGCCGGCGGGGAACGCCATGCCCGGCGCCGCTAGGAACGGGTGTCTCGGGTCGATGCCGTCGTCGACGACCGCCACCTTCACGCCGTCGCCGCCGGCGCCCCGTGGCGGCGCGCAGCGCGGGTCGCGCCGATCACGCTCGGGCCGTCGTTCATCGACAGCGTGTAGCTCGAGCTCGGGTAGACGCGTGCGACGAAGCCGAGGCGGAGAGAGCCTGGGCAGCCTGGCGGCGGGGAGGTCGACGGAGAACCCGTCGAGGAGGATCCGGTACCGGCGGCGACGCTCGCCGACGGGATCGCCCGCCGGAGCGTCGCGATCGCCCGCGCCTGCGCGGCGTCGATGCGCGCGAGATACGCCTGCGACGAGACGGCTCGACGACGTTCGAGCTTGCGCCGCGCCGTCGGCCGAAGACCGCTTGTCGGCGCGCAGCGCGGCGAGCGGCGGCAGCGAGCAGCGTGACGATCACCGTCGCGTTCCCGGCCGCCGCGCGGCTCGGCACGGTCGTCGAGCCGCTTGCCCGAGATGAGCGTCGCTCGCGAGTGCGCCCTGCCGTCGCGAGGCGGCTCGAGCGCGGCCGCGGCGGAGCCTACGACGGCGAGCGCCGCGGACGAAGCCGAGGAGCAGCGAGCGACGCACGAGGTGCGCACGGTAGCGGATTACACGCGGCCGCTTGCAGGCTGGCCGCAGTGCCTCGCGGCCGCGTTGATCTTCGCCGTGAACGGGCGCGTCAGCTTCTTGCCCTCGAAGATGATCGTGATCGTGCCGCGGATCGTCTTGCCCTTCGACGTTCGCGGGCATCTGGAAGACGCAGATCGCCTGCCCGCCGACGAACTTCTCGGACTTCGGCTTGAGCGCCTTCGTGCCGGCTCTCGCCGCGCAGTCGACCTCGCCGTTGACGATCGCCGCGCCGGTGTCGGAGCGCGTCGCGGCTCATCCGACGGTGAACGTCTTGCCCGCCTTCGGCGAGGCGGGTGTCAGCGTCAGCGCTCTTCAGCACGAGCTTCGCCGGCGCGATCTTCACCTCGTAGAGCGAAGAAGCCCGCGCCGGCCGCCGGTGCGCGTCGGCCTTTGCGTTCGTGCCGTCGATGTCGCCGGTGATGTCGTCGATGACGAGCCCGTGACGACGACGCGAAGCGAGAGCTTCTTCGTGTTGCCGAGCTCGGCCGCCGAGATCTTGATCGTCAGCCGTTCACCCGACGAGGAGCAGGAGCTGTCGTCGGACGGTTGCCCACCGCGGTGTCGCCTGCGTCGCGACGCGTCAGGCCCGTGCCGTCCCACTTGAACAGCGTCGACCTCGCCGAGGAAGCAGCTCGATCGCGTAGTCCGCGCCGAGGGGTCCGGGATCGCCGGTTGTCGGGTTGTTGTCGGCGTCGACGAAGATGTCGACGAGCGCGTCGCGCGTGAAGCCGGGACGTTCGCGATCTTGATGCGCGAACGTGAGCATCCCCGCGTCGTCGTTCGACACGGTCGTGTCGATGATGTCCGGGACGAGCGGGTCGCCGGCGCCCTCACCCACCGAGTCGGGGTAGACGTCCTTGTTGGCGGCGCCGCCAGGAAGCGGCGCACACGAGCGCGGCGAGCACCGAGCAGGACGCAGTACCGGACGAAGGGCGCGCATCCGCAGTGAGGCTAGGGACCGGGCACGCCGCGTCAAGCGGGCTTAGACTCGCCCGCGATGGCGGGTGCGTTCTCGGGCAAGCAGGGCCTCGTGCTCGGCGTCGCCAACAAGCGCTCGATCGCCTGGGCGATCGCGCGGCGTCTCGCCGAGCGAGGGCGCCGAGCTCGCGTTCACCTACCAGGGCGAGCGGATCGAGAGCACGTGCGCGAGCTCGCGGACAGCGTCTCGAGCCCGCTCGTCACCGCGTGCGACGTGCGCTCCGACGACGACGTCGCGCGCGTCTTCTCCGAGGTGTCCGACGCGTTCGGAGGCGGCCTCGACCTGCTCGTCCACTCGGTCGCGTTCGCCGCGGCGGAGGATCTCGAGGGTCGCTTCACCGACACGCCCGCGCGACCGCTTCTGGATGGCCGTCGACATCAGCGCGTACTCGCTCGTCGCGTGCGCGCGCGCCGCCGAGCCGCTGATGGAGGCGCGCGGGGGCGGCTCGATCCTGACGATGACCTACCTCGGCGGCGAGCGCGCCGTGCCGCACTACAACGTCATGGGCGTCGCGAAGGCGACGCTCGACGCCTCCGTGCGCTACCTCGCCTGGGACCTCGGCCAGAAGAACATCCGCGTCAACGCGATCTCCGCCGGGCCCGTGCGCACGCTCGCCGCCCGCTCGATCGCCGGCTTCCCGACGATGGAGGCGATCGTCGAGGAGCGCGCGCCGCTCCACCGGCAGATCGAGGCGGACGACGTCGCCGCCGCGGCCGCGTACCTCCTCTCGGCCGACGCGGCGAACGTGACCGGGACGACGCTCTACGTCGACTCCGGCTACCACTCGATGGGGATGTAGCTACCCGCGGGCGCGCACCGCGCGCAGCGCGATCCCGACCGGCCTTCCGAACTCCTCCACCAGCGCGGTCGACTCGACGGCGACGAGGTGCCAGCCCGCGCGGCCCAGCTCGAAGCGCAGCGTCCGCGGCTCGGCGATCCGGTCGATCAGCTCGAGCTTGCCGTCCACGGAGATGCGCCCGGAGATCGGGACTCGGGCGGCGACGTCGAGCTCGACCGCGCGCCCGTAGACCCAGAAGGCGGCATAGCGGTCGCGCGCCGCCCAGCCGGAGAGCGGGAAGAAGCGCCAGCCGCTGCAGAAGACGGGCGGGCCGGGCTCCACGTCGAGGCGCTCGGCGGGACCGCCGTCGCGCACCCAGAGCGTCGCTGGCGGGTCGGAGGCGACCGGGCGGAAGCCGTTCGCCGCCAGCCCGCGCAGGGCGAACGCGACGGTGTTCGGGACGAAGCGATTCCCGACGAACAGGCCCCCGTGCACGACGACGGAACGCACCCCGAGCCTCTGCACGAGCTTCGCGGCGCCGGATGCCCAGTCGCCGCAGTTCAGGCGCTGAAGCCCGCGTACGACCTCGGCCGCCTTCGTGTCCGCCACGGTCGAATAGCCGCCCGGCCGCTCCCGCCGTGCCTGGAGGGTGTAGTACTGATAGACGCTGCCGTAGTGGATGTCCGGCTTGAAGACCGGCAGCTCGACGACCCGGCCCGGCGGCTGGGAGCGAAGCGCGGCGTACGCAGCGTTGCCGGGATCGGCGGCGGAGCGGTCGTAGGGAAAGACCGCCAGGTCGAGGACGAGCACGGCGGCGGCGACGGCAGGCGCGAAGCGCCACCGGACCCGTGCGAGCGCGAAGGAGACGAGCGCCGCGAGCGCGAGGCAGGTGACCGGCAGCAGACGTCCCGGCACCCGCGGGTAGCGGAGCGGCGGCAGCACCTGCCAGAGCGGCTCGTAGAGCGGCGTGTTCGTGCCGAGTGCGAGCACGATCGGGACGGCGGCGCCGAGCCCGAGCAGGGCCGCGAGCCCGCGCCGGCGCGACCGCCAGAGCACGACGAGCCCGGCGAGCGCCCCGAGCGTTGTCGCCCAGCCGAGGTAGACGAAGCGCTCGCTGCCGTGGCGCGTCCAGCGTGCGAGCAGGTCGGCCCAGTCCGCCGAGTAGCCGCCGACGGCCGCGAGCGAGCGGCCGCGCTCGGCGATCGAGCCTTCGATCGTGGACTCGCGCACGAGCAGCCCCGCGAGCGCCGCCGCGAGGACGCCTGCACCGGCCCAGAGGCGCGGGCGCCGCTCGCGCGTGCGGACGAGCGCGTAGGCGGCGAAGAAGGGCACCGCGCCGAGCGCGAAGTGCACCTGTCCCGAGAGCGGGATCGAGACGAGCGCCGCCGCGGCGAGGGCGTAGCGGCGCTTCTCGAAGGCGAGCAGCGCGCCCGGCAGCAGCACCGAGATCGGCCCCAGCAGGTGCTCGACGCTCTGGCTGACCCGGTACGGCGCGAGCGCGAACGCGAGCCCGCCGGCGAGCGCGGCCCCGACCGGCAGGCCGAGCGCCCGCAGCCACCAGGCCGTCAGGCCGCCGGCGGCGCCGTAGAGGAGCAGCCCGAGCAGGTTCCAGGCGGCCACGGGGCCGAACAGCCGCTCGAGCGGCCAGAAGGGAACGCCGAGAGGCCACGCTGCGAAGTTGACCCGCTCCGCCGACTCCGGCTGGAACGAGTAGCGATCGCGCCAGGGCGCCCGCCCGTGCTCGAGCTGGTCGCCGAGCAGCCAGAGGTTGTACACCGCCTGCAGGTGGTCTCCCGGCGCAGGGCCGCCGCGCCCCTCTTGCCCGGCCGCGCCGAAGTCGGAGCGGAGGTGCGTGACCGTCGGCCACGTGGCTACGACCCCGGCGCCGAGGTAGAGCGCGAGGGCGAGCGCTACGAGGCGCGCGCGGCCGCGAGGATCGCGTCCACGTCCGGAAGCTCGCTGCCCGCGTAGGCCCATGCCGCGCGCACCGTATCGTCCCCGTCGATCAGGAACGCGGTCCGCATGGACACGTCGGCCATCTCCCACGGCTCGACGGCGACGCCGAAACCGCGCGTCGCCTCGCCGTTCCAGTCCGAGAGGAGCGGGATCTCCTCGAGCCCGAGCGCCTGCACCCAGGAGGCGTGCGACCACACCGAGTCGCGTGAGATCCCGTACACGCCGATCCCGGCTGCGTCGAGGTCGGAGCGCCTGTCACGCAGGAGCCTGAGCTCGATCGTTCAGGTCGGCGACCAGTCGAAGAGGTAGAAGAGGAGGAGGACGGGGCCGCCCTCGAGCAGCTCCTGGCTCCGCCTCCTCGCCCGGCGGCCGCCCGCGGCGCGGTGCAGAGCGCGAGCCGTCGGGATTCAGGTGGGAGGGAGGGGAAGTGTGTGGTTGGTGAGAGGGGGGAATGAGCGTGGGGGTAGGGGTTTCGATCGCCCCCGCCGGGCGCAAGCAGGAGAGCGAGAGCTGCGAGCGCGAGCCTCACGGCACCCGGGCCGCGGCGATTCCGTGCCGGGCCGCGGCCGACGGCGACCGTGCGCACGAGCCCGGCGCGGTCGTCGAAGACGGCGACGGTGCCCGCCGCGTTGCAGGCGACGGCGGCGCGCCGGGCCGTGGTCACCGCGACGTGATGGGGTCCGGCGCAGCCGCCGAAGCGCTTCAGCACGGCGCCCGTCCGCGCGTTCAGCAGGAGCACGCGGCCGGCACGATCGGTGACCCACAACCTCCTGCCGGAGAAGTAGTCGAAGGCGACGTGGTGGACCAGGCTGCCGACGTTCCGCTTCCAGAGCAGGCGCCTGCGTCCCCAGTCGATCGCGGCGACGGAGCCGGAGTTCCAGTACGTGACGTAGGCGTTCGCCGAGTCCGGCTGCTCCGCGATGTCGTGGGCGGGGCCGCCCGCGGCGAGCCACCCGCTGACCCGCGGAGCGCGCGGACGGCTCACGTCGACGACCGTGATGTCCGGACTGCGAGGCCCGTGCGTGACGAGGGCGACGTCACCGACCGCGACATCGTGCGGTCGCGGCCGACCGAGACCCGCGCGACGACCTTCCGCTTGCGGAGGTCGAGCACGACGAGCTGTCCCCGGCGCTCGTCGGTGACGTACGCGTACCGACCCTCGACATCGACATCGTGCGGGGAGCCGAAGCCGCCGAACGTCGCGACGACCCGGTGCGTGAACGCGTCGATGAGCGTCACCTTCCCGGCGGGCGGGCTCGTGACGAGGACAGAGCGGCCGTCGCCCGCGACCGTGACGTTGTGCGGGCCGCGGGGGACCGGGATCCGCGCCGTCACCTCGCCCGTGTCGAGCATCACGGCGGCGACGGCGTCCTCGTCCTCGAGCGCGACGTACGCGAGCTCCGCGCCGCCGGAAGCGGCGGGCAGGCCGGCGCCCGGCACGAGCAGGGCGAGAGCCGCGGCAAGAGCCGCGGCAAGAGCTACGAGGCGCAGCACCATCGGTCGAGCACGAGCAGGTCGGGGGGCTTGCCGTCCGGGCGTGGGAACTGCTGCGAGATGTTTGCCACGGCGACCACCTTCGGCGGGCCGGAGCGACGGATGAACAGCCACTGGTTCGCTGTGCGCCAGTCGACCAGTAGCCAGCGCCCGTCGGGCGACCACGCGAGCTCGCCGAAGACGCCGCTGCCGGCGAAGAGCTGGCGCGAGCTGCCGGGCCGGTCGGCGTCGATCAGCTTCACCTCGCTCCGCCGACCGGTCTCCGCGAGCGCCGGGTCGTGGCGCAGGTGCACCGCGAACACGTGGCCGTTGCGTGCCCACGCTGCAGCGAGTGCGCTCGTCGAGCCGCGGAACGGGATCCGCCGAAGGAGTCGACCCCGATTGTCGAAGACGCGAAGTGTCTGCGGCGCCGCGGCGAGGAGACGCTTGCCGTCGGCCGACCACGTGAGCTGGTACGGGAGATCGCGGCCGAGCGGCGCCCGCCACAGGATCCGGTTCTCGTCGACTGCCTCGAGCACGACCATGCCGCCGGAGACGTACGCGAGCTCGTGCACGGCGCGCGGCCGCCAGGCGGGAGGCACGCCGAGCGCGTGCGGATCGAGCAGCCGGTCGCCCGTGCCGTCGCCCGCGACGATGCGCAGCCCCGAGCGCGCGAAGTACGCGATCCGGTAGCCGCTCGGCGCCCAGCGCGGCCGGGAGACGTCCCGGCGCGCCAGCGTCCAGTGAATGTCGCCGTCGGGCTCGAGAGCGAGCAGCTCGTTCCGCTCCGTCGCGGCGACGAAGCGGCCTCGGGGCGACCACGCGGCATCCTCGTAGTCGCCGAGCCGCCGCTTGGAGCCGTCGGGGTGGACGACCCAGACGCCTCCGTGTTCGGCCGAGACGACGAGCAGCCGTCCGGGTGCGGGCAGCGAGAACAGCGCCGGCTGGGCCTTCTCCACGCCGACCGTCTCCCTGATGCCGTGCAGGAGCGCGCGGCCGGGCGCGGTCACCGTGGCCGCCGCGATTGCCGCCACGGCGACGAGTGCGAGCGCGGGTACGAGACGCCGCCGCGCGGGCGCGGGCAGCGGCTCGCGCTCCGCGAACGCGGCCGAGACGACGCGCCAGGCCCGCTCGCGCGCCTCGTGCTCGCCGGGGATTTCCACGTGCTCCAGCTCGCGCCTCACAGCCGCTCTTTCAGCTCGTCCAGGCCGCGTCGCAAGCGGGAGTTGACAGTGCCGCGCGGCAGCTCGAGCAGCTCGGCGATCTCGCCCGGCGTGTACTCGAGCAGGTGCCGGAGGACGATCACGGCGCGGTGCTCGGGCGGCAGTGCGGCGAGCGCGCCGAGCAGCGATCCGTCGAGCGGTGCGGCCGCGTCCGGCGACGCCAGCCCTTCGGGCAGCTCGCCCTCGCCGCGGAGCTGCCGCGCACGCGTCCAGTCGATCGCGCGGTTGACGACGATCCGGTGCAGCCACGGCCCGAAGGGGCGGCCGCGGTCGAAGCGGTCGAGGTTACGCACTGCGGCGAGGAAGGCCTCCTGCGCAATGTCCTCGGCCGCGGCGGCGTCGTGGACGACGAGGAAGGCGGCGCGGTGGGCCCGGGGCCAGTGCAGGCGGAAGAGCGCCTCGATCCCAGAGGTGGACCCTCGCTGCGCCGCGCGCACGCAGGCGCGCTCGTCGCGGCCGGCGGCCATCCGTTGACTCTACGACCAGAACCGTACGAGAGGTCCATCGTCACCTGCGCATGACGAAGCAGGCGTCGTGCGAGGAGCGGGCGACGCGAAGCTCCTCGACCGGGACGCCGCGCGGCGTGACGATGCAAAGCGTTCCCTCCGAGAGCGAGGGCGTCAGGACGTAGTTGCCACCCTGCTGGACGTTGAACGAGCCCGCGGGCACCGGCGCCGAGCGCAGCAGCCGCCCGTCGAGGGCGTGGACGCGGAGAACCGCATCGTCGCCGCTCGTGACGAAGGCGCGGTCGCCGAGGAAGGTGACGTGCTGGGGCGGCGCGTCGCCGGCGAGCGTGCGCACGAGGCGGCCGGTGCGCGCCTCGTAGATCGCGAGGCGCCCTCGGTCGCCCGACGTCACCCAGACGCGCCGGCCTCCGGGCGTGAAGCCGACATCGTGCGCGAGGAAGGGCGGCCGCAGTTCGCCGACGACGCGCGGGCGGGACGGCTGCGCGAGGTCGAGGACGGCAATCGCCTTCGCCTTCGTGCCGAGCGCGACCCAGAGCCGGCGGCCGGAGCGATCGATCCCGAGATGGCGTGCCGGGCCTCCCACTGCCGCTCGCGCGATCACGCGCCGCTGCAGCACGTCCACGACCGCGATCTCTGCGCGCTCGGAGTCGGTGACGTACGCGAGCCGTCCCTCCGGATGTGCGGCGGCATACCGGGGAGCGCCGAACGGGCCTTCGACCGGCCGGACGCTCAGCGTCTTGGCGTCGACCACCGACACCTCGCCCCGGCCCGTGTGCGCCACGAGCGCGCGGCCGTCGCCGACGCTCTCGATGCTGCGCGGGTCGGCCGGAGTCGCCAGGCGCCGGTGTACGCGCCCCGTATCGAGGTCGACAGCGACGATCGCCGCCTCCAGGTCGGCCGTGACGAGCGCGAGCGGCGTGCCGCCGCCGAGGCTGCGGCCCAGGGCGGCGGGAGCGAGGCCGAGGACGAGCGGCGCCGCGGCCGCCGCGAGGAAGTCGCGCCTGTCCATGCCCTCAGTACGTGCCGGCCCGTCCGAGAGGTCCAGGGACCTCGCGGGCCCCCTGCGGTGTAGACGAGGTGTCACCCGCTCGAAGGAGGCCGACCATGCTCAGGCTGATCGCACTCGCACTCGTCCCGCTCGCCGTCGTCTCGAGCACCGCAGCAGCGGGCGGAGGGCCGTCGCCCGGCGTGGTCGCCGGTTGGGACGGCGCCGTCGATGCCGAGCGCTCCGTCCGCTACGTCGCCATGCCGGCGGCGAAGACGACCGCCGTGGCCGCCGTCCGCACGCGCGACGGCCGCGTCCTCCGCTACGCGACGATCCGCGGCGCCTACGGCATCGCGCTGGTCGCGTTCGACGGCACGACCGAGGGCGTCTCGCGTGACGGGCGGACGCTCGTGCTCGCGGACGTGGGAGCGGAGCAGGAGAGGACGCGCTTCGCCGTGCTCCGCACGGAGCCCCTGCGCCTGCGGAGGGTCGTGACCCTGCCCGGGCGCTGGTCGTACGACGCGCTCTCGCCGGATGGGCGGCTCCTCTATGCGCTTCACTACCTCGGCTCGGGCCCCAACCCCCGCTACGAAGTCTGGGCCGTCAGCCTCGCCACCGGCAAGCCCGTCGCCGGCGCGATCGTCGACAAGCGAGAGCCCGACGAGGAGATGAACGGCTCGCCGCGGGCGCGCGTGCGCAGCGCGGAGGGTGCCTGGGCGTACACGCTCTACGTGAAGCCGAACGGCACCGCGTTCGTCCACGCGCTGGATACGGCGCGCCGCCGCGCCTTCTGCGTCGACCTGCCGTGGCGCTCGACCACGCAGGCGATCGCGCGGGTGCGGCTGTCGCTCGAGCGCGCGGGACGCTCGCTCGTCCTCTCGCAGCGGGCGGCCGGACGGCTCGCCGCCGTCGACACGCGATCGTTCGAGGTGAGGAGCTTCCGGAAGCCGTAGGTTGGACCTTTCGGTGCGCTGGGCCCGTATCCGGGGCGATGGTGCTCCTCGCGGCGCTTCTCTCCGCCCTCGCCCTCACCGCTCCACCGGCGAGGGTGACGGTCGAGCGAACGCTCGACTTGCCGGCCGGGCCGGCCGGCGCCTCGTTCGCGTTCACGGTGGACGCGGTCTATCCCGATCGCGTCGTTCTCGTCGTCCCGCACGGCACCGCTGTTTCCGTCGCCGCGCGGAGCCTCGACGGGAGGATGGTGCTCGGCGCCTCCACCCGCCGCTGGCAGACGTCCTGCCGCCGGCGCGGGGCGGTCGACGTCTGCTCGCAGCCGACGGAGTGGTGCCCGCTGACCGGCGACAGCTGGCGGGCGACGGTGCGGAAGACGAGCGCCGCGCCGGCAGTCGTGCGCGTACGGCTGGTCTTCGTGACCTCGGGGTCGTAGGGCCGCGGCGCTGCTTCACTGCGTCACGATGGCGTCCACCTCGATCTCGACCTTCCAGCGCGGGTCGAGCAGGCGTACGACTACCGTCGTGTTCGCGGGCCGGATGTCGCCGAAGACCTCGCCGTGCGCACGCGCGACCTCGCCGAAGTCGTCGGGATCGGTGAGGAAGATGCGCGTGCGGACGACGTGCTCGAACCCGGCGCCCGCGCGGCCGAGCGCCTCGCCGACGATCGCCAGGCAGAGGCGGGCCTGCTCGTAGGCTCCCTCGGGCGGGTCGCCATCCGGCGGGATCGGCGCCGTGCCGGCGACGAAGACGTGCGCCCCGGCGACGACGGCGCGCGAGTAGCCGACGACGGGCTCGTAGGGCGAATGGCCGGAGACGAGGCGGCGCTCCATCGGACGGCTAGTATCGCCGCCCGTGGGTGCCCTGCGCCAGGTGGACTCGTGGGGGGCCGGGCGCGCGGCGGCCGGCGTCGTTCGCGCGGAGGGCGTCGCCGCCACCCACGGGGCGACGGACGAGCCGTATCGCTGGGCCTCGATCACCAAGCCCGCGACGGCACTCGCCGTGCTAGTCGTCGGCGAAGAGCGGGCGCAGGAACTCGTCGAAGGTCTCGAGGTCGCAGCTCGCGACGACCGCCGGAGTCATGGCCGTGACCGACGCCGTTCGCGTCACGCCCAGCGCGAGGGCGACCTCGCCGAAGGTGTCGCCCGGCCGCAGCAGCCGCCGCTCGCCGCGGTCCTCCTGCGTGACGGTGAACATGCCCGACAGGACGACGTAGAAGCGGTTGCCGAGATCTCCCTCGGAGACGACGCGCGAGCCCGGCGCGACCTCCTCGCGGCGCATGCGACCTGCCAGCGCCATGAGCCGCTCGCCCGGGACCGAGGCCAGGAGGCCGATCCGCGAGAGCTCGGTGACCGAGGCGGGGGCGTGGCGGGGCACGGCCCTCTAAGGTAGCTCGTATGGCGCTGCTCCACGGCTGGCGCTCCTGCCCGCGCTGCGCCGGGTCGCTCGAGCACGGGCCCGAGCGGGCGACGTGCGCGGCCTGCGGTGCCGTCTACTACGCCAACGCGGCCCCCACCGCGAGCGCGCTCGTGGAGGACGAGCGGGGCCGGCTGCTGCTCGGCCGCCGCGCGATCGAGCCCTACAAGGGCATGTGGGACACGCCCGGCGGGTTCCTCGGCGAGCGGGAGCACCCGCTCGCCGGCCTCGTGCGCGAGCTGCGCGAGGAGACGGGCCTCGACGTCCTGCCTGGCGAGTTCTTCGGCGCCTGGATGGATACCTACGGCGAGGGCGACGACGCCCTTTCGACGCTCAACCTCGTCTGGCTCGCCCGCGCGACGGGCGGCGAGCCGGAGCCCGCCGACGACGTGGCCGAGCTCGCCTGGTTCGCGCCCGACGAGCTGCCGCCGGCGGAGGAGGTCGCGTTCACGCGCGTCGCCGACGTGCTCTCCGCCTGGCGCCGGCGGCGCGCGCAGGCGGAGGAGCCGTCGGACTAGGAGGCGGCGGCGGCGAGGCCGAGGGAGCGCTCGAGCGTGCCCTTGGGCTGCGCGCCGATCGCGGCCGCGGCGGGCTCGCCGTCGCGGAAGAGGATCATCGTCGGGATCGAGGCGACCCCGTAGCGCTGGGCGAGGTCCTGCTGCTCGTCGATGTTGACCTTTACGAGCCTCACCTCGCCGGAGCGCTCCTCGACGATCCGGTCGAGCACGGGCGCCACGGCGTGGCAGGGCCCGCACCACTCGGCCCAGAAGTCGACGATCACGGGCTTGTCGCTGCGGAGGACCTCGGCGTCCCAGGTCTCCGCGGTCACGGCGGTTGCCATCTGCTTTGGGTTTCCTTTCGGTCTTTCGTGGAGCGGCGCCGCGGGGCGGCGCCTACGGAATTCATAACGAATGGGGCGGCGGGACTAATCCCTAGACTTGCTCACCTGTGACGGCGAACTTCGCACCGCTGCCCGGCAAGCCGGACCACGCCGCGCTCGAGCTCGACGTGCTCGACCTCTGGGAGCGCGAGCGGACGTTCGAGCAGCTGCGCGAGCGGAACCGCGGCGGCCCGATCTGGAGCTTCGTCGACGGCCCCGTCACCGCGAACAAGGCGCTCGCCGTCCACACGGCGTGGGGCCGGACGCTGAAGGACGTCTTCCAGCGCTACAAGGCGATGCGCGGGTTCGACCAGCGCTACCAGAACGGGTTCGACTGCCAGGGCCTCTGGATCGAGGTCGGCGTCGAGCGCGAGCTCGGGCTCAACTCGAAGCGCGAGATCGAGGAGTACGGGCTCGAGGAGTTCGCCCGCAAGTGCCGCGACGTCGTCGTGTGGTCGGCGCAGGAGCTGACGCGCGGTTCGAAGCGCCTCGGCCAGTGGATGGACTGGGGAAACGACTACTTCACGTTCAGCGACACGAACATCGAGTACATCTGGCGCTTCCTCCGCATCGTCCACGAGCGCGGCTGGCTCTACAGCGGCCACCGCTCGACCGAGTGGTGCCCTCGCTGCGGCACGTCGATCTCCGCCCACGAGCTCGCCGGCAACTACGTCGATCGCGCCGACCCGTCCCTCTTCGTCCGCCTGCCGCTCCGCGACCGGCCGGGGGAGTCGCTCGTGGTCTGGACGACGACGCCGTGGACGTTGCCGGCCAACGTGGCCGCGGCCGTCAACCCGGACGCCGAGTACGGCCGGCGCGCGACCGGCGAGTGGGTGGCCGCTGCCCGCTATCCGGACGAGAGCCTCGCCGACGTGCTGCGCGGCTCGGAGCTCGTGGGCTGGCGCTACGAGGGGCCCTTCGATGAGGTCGGCCCGGGCGGCGAGGTCGATCACCGCGTGATTCCGTGGGCCGAGGTCGTCCTCGACGAGGGCACGGGAATCGTCCACATCGCGCCGGGCTGCGGCAGCGAGGACTTCGAGCTGTCGAAGGCGCACGACCTGGCCGTCCTGGCGCCCGTGGACGAGGCGGGCCGCTTCTACGACGACTACGGCTGGCTGCACGGCCTCTCGACCGTCGAGGCGGCGGAGCAGATCATCGGCGACCTCGAGGAGCGCGGGCGCCTCGTCGAGGCCGGCCTCCACGAGCATCGCTACCCCGAATGCTGGCGCTGCCACACCCCGCTCATCTTCCGCATCGCCGACGACTGGTTCATCTCGGTCGCGGAGCTGCGTGAGCCGATGCGCGCGGCGAACGCCGACGTCCAGTGGGTGCCGGACTACTTCGGCAAGCGGATGGACGACTGGCTCGTGAACATGGGCGACTGGAACATCTCCCGGCGCCGGTACTACGGCCTGCCGCTGCCGTTCTACCCGTGCTCGTGCGGGCACCTGAACGTGATCGGCTCGCGGGCCGAGCTCGAGGCGCGGGCGCTCGGCGGGCTCGAGCAGCTCGAGGAGCTCCGGCGGCCCTGGGTCGACCGGGTGCCGGTGCGCTGCGAGGCCTGCGGCGAGCAGGTGGACCGTGTCCCCGAAGTCGGGGACGTCTGGCTCGACGCGGGCATCGTCCCCTTCTCGACCCTCGGCTGGGAGAGCCCCGAGAGGGTCGTAGCGGGGAACGGGACCGGCGCCGCGAAGGGCCTGACGACGGCCGACCTGCCCGACCACGCGTACTGGGAGACGTGGTTCCCGGCCGACTGGGTCTCGGAGATGCGCGAGCAGATCCGCCTCTGGTTCTACTCCCAGCTCTTCATGTCGGTCGTGCTGACGGGCCGCGCGCCGTTCAAGCGCGTCCTCGGCTACGAGAAGATGCTCGACGAGCGCGGGCGCGAGATGCACGGCTCGTGGGGGAACATGATCGACGCCGAGGACGCGTTCGCGCGCATGGGCGCCGACGTGATGCGCTGGCAGTACTGCGCGCAGCCGCCGAACCAGAACCTCCTGTTCGGGTTCGGGCCGGCCGAGGAGATCAGGCGCAAGCTGCTGACGCTCTGGAACTCGGTCGGGTTCCTCGTCACCTACGGGAACATCGAGGGCTTCCGGCCCGTCTACGCCGATCTCGACGAGGGCCCGACGTGCGAGCTGCGGCCGCTCGACCGCTGGCTGCTCGCGCGCACGGACAGGCTTGTCGCGGAGGCGACCGAGGCACTGGAGGCGACGTTGACCTTCGAGCTGATCCGCGCCTTCGAGAGCTTCGTGGACGACCTCTCGAACTGGTACATCCGCCGCTCGCGGCGGCGCTTCTACTCGTTCGACGAGGCGGCCTTTCGCACGCTCTGGTACGCGCTCGCGCAGTCGCTGCGCGTGATCTCGCCGGTGATGCCGTTCCTCGCAGAGCACCTCTGGCAGGACCTCGTGCGCGGCGCGTGCGAGGGCGCGCCGGACTCGGTCTTCCTCGCGCCGTGGCCGGAGCCGTCGCCCGCGCTCCGGGACGAAGCGCTCGTCGACGAGATCGCCGACGTGCGGCGCGTGGTCGAGCTGGGCCGCGCGGCCCGCTCGCAGGCGGGGCTGAAGCTGCGCCAGCCGCTGCGGCGGGCGGCTGTTCAAGGAATCGATGTCTCGCCGGAGCACATCGACGAGATCAAGGAAGAGCTGCGAGTCAAGGAGGTCGAGTTCGGGCCTCTTGGGGTCGAAGTGACCGTGAAACCCAATCTGCCGGTACTCGGGCCGAAGTACGGAAGGCGGCTGCCCGAAATCGCTCGCGCTCTCGCCGAAGGCCGAGTCGTTGCGTCGGGCGATCGTTTCTTCATCGATGAAGAGACCGTGCTGCTGGCCGACGAGGTGATCGTCGAACGGAAAGGCGCCGAAGGCTGGGCGATTGCGTCGGATGAGCGTGGCGGCACCGTGATGATCGACACGAGGCTCGACCCCGAGCTCGAGCTGGAGGGCCGCGTCTACGACCTCATCCACACGGTGAACACGATGCGCAAGGAGGCGGGGCTCGAGCTGACCGATCGGATCGCGCTCACGCTCCCGGCGGCCGACGCCGACCTGCTCGCGTACGCCGACTGGATCAAGCAGGAGACGCTCGCCGTCTCCGTCGAGGCCGGCGGCCCCGAGCTTCGTATTGCCAAGGCGTGACGCGAGCGCTAGCCTCGGTGCGTGAGGGAGTGCGCCGGGTGCGGCGAGGGGATCGAGGAGCGATTCCGCTTCTGCCCTTGGTGCGCGGTGCCGCAGCGGCGCAAGCTCGTGGAGTTCTTTGTGGGCCGGGCGGGTCGGGCGCTGCGCGTCTCGCGCTACCTCGACGAGCACGAGGTGCGTGTCAGCGTCTGGGACGAGCGCGGGGTGGCGCAGGCCGCGGTCTCGCTCGGCGAGGACGAGGCCGAGCGAGTCGCCCGCTTCCTTGCGGGAACCCGCGACCGCGCGTCGGTGTAGTCAGGGCGTGAAGCTCCGACCGATCCTCCTCGCTGTCCTCATCGGCCTCGCGCTCGCCCCCGCGGCGCAGGCGAAGTTCTGCGTCAGGCTCGCGCTCGACCCGGCGCGCCCCGTCGCCGGCACGACCGCGCGGGTTTTCATGACGACGCTCGGCGGGCCGGACGGGCAACCGCTCGCAATCGCCGGCGACCCGCCGCGGATGAACGTCAACGTCGCCGGCGCCAGCACGCTGCTCGAGGTGCCGTTGCGACGCGCCATCGGCAAGCCGGCCGTGTGGTGGGCTCGCGTCCGTTTCCCGCGCGCGGGCACGTGGACGCTCTCGTGGGCGCTCTGGAGCGGGACGAGCTCGCCCTGCGCCCCGACGCTGCGCGTCCGCGTCCGCTAGCTCTGCGACTCGGCGAGCGCGAGCTCGCGGCGCAGCTCGACCGGCAGCCGGAAGACGACGTCCTCCTCCATCAGATGGTACGGCTCGATCCGCTCGACGCCGCGGGCGCGGAACCAGTCGCAGACGCGGCCCACGAGCCTCTCCGGCGCCGACGCGCCCGAGGTCACGCCCGCCGTCTCGACGCCGTCGAGCCACGCCTCGTCGATGTCGGTCTCGTCGTCGATCAGGTGCGCCGCGATCCCACCTGCGCGCGCGACCTCGACCAGCCGGTTCGAGTTGGAGGAGTTGCGCGAGCCGATCACGAGCAGCAGCTCGATCTCCTTCAGCATCTCCTTCACCGCCCACTGCCGGTTGGAGGTCGCGTAGCAGATGTCCTCCTTCTTCGGCGCGTGGATGGCGGGGAAGCGCTCGCGGAGCGCCGCGATGATCACCCCCGTCTCGTCCACCGAGAGCGTCGTCTGCGTGATGTAGGCGAGCCTCGCGTCCGCGGGGAAGGCGAGCGCCTCGGCGTCGGCGACCGACTGGACGAGCACCGTCGCCTCCGGCGCCTCGCCCATCGTCCCGACGACCTCCTCGTGCCCCGCGTGGCCGATCAGGATGACCGTGTAGCCGTCCGCCGCGTAGCGGCGCGCCTGCACGTGCACCTTCGTCACGAGCGGGCAGGTCGCGTCGATGACGTTGTGCCCGAGCCGGGCCGAGCTCTCGTTCACGGACGGCGCGACGCCGTGGGCGGAGTAGACGATCGTCGCGCCCTCGGGCACCTCCGACTCCTCCTCGACGAAGATCGCGCCGCGTGCCTCGAGATCGCGGACGACGTGGATGTTGTGGACGATCTGCTTGCGCACGTAGACGGGGGGCCCGTAGTGCTCGAGCGCGAGCTCGACGGTCTCGACGGCGCGCTCGACCCCGGCGCAGTAGCCGCGGGGAGATGCGAGGAGGACGCGCTTCACCACGTGGCTCATCGTAGCCGCGGCCTCAGGAGAGCAGCCCCGCTACGGCGCTATCTCGCCGTCTGCGCCAGCAGGATCCCGGCGAGCACGATCGCGGCGCCTGCGAGCTGGAAGCCGCCGAACGTCTCCCCGAGCCACGCGTACGCGACGGCGGACGCCACCACCGGCTCGAACATCGCCACGATCCCGAGGCGCGTCGCTGTGATGTGCCTCAATGCGCCGACGATCAGGAAGAAGGTGACGATCGTGCCGACGACCACGATGAAGAGCATGAGCAGCCAGACGGGCAGGTGTGCCCAGTCGAGGCGTCCGAGCAGAGAGACGCTGTCGTCGAGGCGGCCCGCCGGGTAGTTCCAGGGCGGATGCACGATGGCCCAGAAGAGCGCAGCGAAGAAGAAGCCGTAGCAGAGCAGCGAGCCCGGGTCGCGCCCCGCCACTCCGCGCTCGGCCAGGAGCACGTACGCGGCATACGCGAAGGCCCCGCAGATCGCGGCGACGACGCCCACGCTACTGAGCGCCCCGCCGGCCCAGACCTCGACGATCAGCCCCAGACCGACGAGCGAGCAGGCGAGTGCGACCCAGATCCTGCGCCGGACCGGCTGGTGCATGGCGTAGTGCGCGAAGAGGGCGACGATCAGCGGCGCGAGGTACTGGAGCAGGAGCGCGATGCCGACCGGCAGCCGGTGAATCGAGAAGAAGTAGAGCCACTGCACCAGCGCCACGCCGCCGATCCCGAAGGCCGCGAGGAATGGGAGCTCGCGCCGCGTGACCCGCAGCGCGGCGGGCCGCCAGATCGCGATCGCCACCGCGAAGCCGAGGAAGGCGCCGAGCGAGCGCACCTGCGTCAGCTCGAGCGAGGAGATCCCGGAGGCGAGAACGACCTTCGAGACCGTGCCGTTGAGCCCGAACAGCGTCGCCGCGACGAGCACCATCGCGTAGCCGATCGCAGGCTGGGCCTGGTGCCCGCGCTCGCCGGGGATGTACGGTAGATCGACCACCAGCCGAGGCTATCCGGCCGCGCCGAGGCCGTGCGGCGCGAGCACTACACTGCGGCTACGGGACGTAGCGCAGCCTGGTAGCGCACCCGCTTTGGGAGCGGGAGGCCGCGAGTTCGAATCTCGCCGTCCCGACTCGTCTGCCGCTAGCTGTCGCGGCGGTCGCGTTCGAGGCGCCGGTCGAGGCCGGACCGTCGCTCGACGCCGGACCGGCGATCGTCTCCGTCGGGTGGGTCGCCGGGCTCGTTCCGGCGGTCGTCGCCCGAGCGGCGGTCCATGCGGGTGCGGCGGTCGGCCGACCGGCGTTCGGGGCGCCCGGAGGTGAACAGACCGGCGAGCCGGCGCAGGAGCGAGACGAGAGTGCTCATTCCTGCAGGGTTCGTGGCACGTGCTGCGAGTCCTCCGGCGCCGTGTCCTGCTCTCCGAGGAAGCGCACGAAGTAGACGGCGAACGCGGCGAAGAAGACCACAGCCTGCTCACTCGTCATCGTCACGCCCGCGATCTGCTGGTCGGTCAGAGGCGAGAGGCCCCAGAGGCGCTCCGGGGCCTCCTCGTAGAAGGAGTAGGCGGCCTCCGGGAGCAGCGCCATCAGCAGCCCGACCGGGCTCGCGAGGACGAAGGCGGCGAACAGGTAGCCGGCACGGCGGCCGGGCGCGAGCCGGTGCGGCTCGTCGTGGAGGACGGGCCACCAGAGCGCGAGGCCCGTCACGACGTAGAGGACGTGCTCGACGTGGAGGAGCGAGTGGGGCCGCTCGAGCGCCGCGTCGTAGACCCACGGCAGGTGCCAGAGCATGTAGTTGGCGATCCAGATCGTCAGCGCGACCACCGGTCGGGTCAGGGCGACGACGGGACGGCGGGCGCCCAGGGCAGCCGCGAGCGCCGGCGGCAGCCCGAGCACCGCGAGCGCGGGCGCCCACTCGGCGAGGACCACGTTCTGCAGCAGGTGCACGCTCAAGAGGTACTGGAGCGCGATCGTCTCGACCGGCGTGATCGTCACGGCCAGCAGCAGTCCCGCCGCGGCGAGGAAGCAGGCTCTGCGCAGGCGCCTCGCCGGGAACCGGCGGAGCGCGAGCAGGTAGGCCGCCGTTACCGCCGGGACGGCCACGAGCGCCTCCGGATTCCACGACCACGCGTACGGATCCACGGCGCTACGCTACTCGCGCGCTCCGCGCGGGCGTAGCTCAATGGTAGAGCCCCAGCCTTCCAAGCTGGTTATGCGGGTTCGATCCCCGCCGCCCGCTCTCGCGTCCCTCGCCGGCGGCGCCTCCCGGCCGGCGGAGCCGGCCTCCGGCGCCGCCTCGCCCCGCTGACGCCGCTCCAGTCGGGGGCCCGTGCTTCCGCACTGTTCCCCCTCCCTGCCCGACGTCAGCGGAGCGCCAGGAACGCGAGAGCAAGCTCTCGCTCGGCGGGCACAGCCCGAGTTCCCGTTGGCGCGGCAGGAGGTGCGCAGCCCACTCGTGGTCGCGGGAAGCGCGATGGGGACGATCCTCGCAACGCTCGTGGACGCTGACGGGAAGCTGCTCTCGCAGGGGCTCCTCTTGGACGGCGCTGAGACGAGGACACGGTTTCTCGTCAAGCTCCGCTTCAGCTTGCCCGTGGCACACCTGGGGCGGCTGATCCTCTTCAAGGTCGATGGGCGCGGCACCGCCGTCATGCAGATCGAGTTGCCGCTGACACTCGTTCCCTGAGGGAGTAGGCTGCGCGGCCATGCGCCGCTTCGCTTTCGCCGTCCTGCTCGCGCTCGCGCTCCCGGGTGCCGCTCCCGCGGCCGGGGGCGGCTTCGCGTACGGCGTCGCCGCCGGGGAGATCGCGCCGTCGGGCGCCGTCCTCTGGACGCGCGCGCCCGCTGCCGGGAAGCTGCGGCTCGAGGTCTCGAAGAGCAGGAGCTTCGGCGGCATGCCGCTCGTCCGCGACCTCGTCGCAAGCCCCGGCCACGATCTCACGGCGCAGGCGCGCATCGGCGCGCTCGCGCCCGGGACGCGCTACTTCTACCGCTTCCGCCAGGGCGCGCAGACGAGCGAGGTCGGGAGATTCGAGACTGCGCCGCCGCCGGAGACGGGCGCGACCGTCCGCTTCGCCATCTCGGGCGATGCCGACGCCACTCCGAAGAAGGGGGCGAAGAAGCCGTTCTTCAACGAGTACGAGGTCTACGCCCGGATGGCCGCCGAGGGGAACGACTTCAACATCAACCTCGGCGACACGATCTACTCGGACAGCGAGGTGGCCGGCGCTCCGCCCGCGCTGAAGGTCGCGGCGAAGTGGGCGATGTACAGGCACGGCCTCGCGTTGCCCGCGCTACGGGAGCTGCGCGCGGCCACCGGGCTCTACAGCCACTGGGACGACCACGAGTTCGTCAACGACTTCACGCTGGCCGAGCACGGGCGGGCGGTCTACGAGGCGGGCGTGAAGGCGTTCACCGACTACGCGCCGGTCTCGTATTCGAAGCGGGAGGGGCTCTACCGCACCTTCCGCTGGGGGAAGCACGTCGAGCTCTTCTTCCTCGACGAGCGCTCCTTCCGCAGCGCCAAGGCGAGCGCCGGCGGGACGTGCGGAACCCCTGGGGACCTCGCTCCGACCGCTCCCGCGGCCGTCCGCGGCGCCTTTGCGAGCCTCGCGCCCTCGCTCGCCGACCCGGTGGCGCAGGCCTGCCTCGACCGGATCCGCGATCCGGCTCGGACGATGCTCGGCAAGCGCCAGTACGCGGCCTTCACGGCGGCGATCAAGGCCTCGAGCGCGACCTTCAAGGTGGTCGTGAACGAGGTGCCCCTGCTCCAGTTCTACGCGCTCCCGTACGACCGCTGGGAGGGCTACGCGGCCGAGCGCACGAGGCTCCTCGAGCTCCTCCGGGACGTGAAGAACGTCGTCGTCCTGACGACCGACGCGCACGCGAACCTGATCGGCGAGATCAGGCTGACGACCCTCGAGACGGCCGCTCCCGTCGGCACCGGCATCTGGGAGGTCGTCACCGGCCCGGTGGCGACGAACACCTACTCGAAAGAGATCGACGAGGCGCTCGGCGGCACCCCCGGGGTCGGTGACGCGATCACGTCGCTCTTCCTCAAGCCCGCGCCCCCGCGCGGCATCGGCCTGACGTGCACGGCCACCGACGTCTACAGCTACTCCGAGGTGAAGGTCACCGCGACGACGCTGACGGTGACGCCGAAGGACGCGAACGGCGACCCGCTCAAGGAGAAGACGGGCGACCCCTGCGGGCCGCTCGTCGTTCGCGCGAAGTAGGGCCCTCGCGCCCCTGGCCGCGGCCCCTCCCGGCCGGTCAGGCCGGCCTCCGGGGCCGCTCGCGCCGCTGGACTGCAGGATGCCGTCCGCGCGCCACGCGGGCCGTACCAGTTGTACTGTCCCACGCGTCGCGCGGCCGTCCTCCTTTGCCAGCGACGCGCCAGGAACGCGAGGGAGCTCGAAAGGGGTCGGAACAAGGGCGGCGAACCCTCGCCTCGTGCAGGAGCGTCTCGTCCGCTTCCGCCCGCGCGCGGTGCTCGTCGTGCTCGGGATCGTGCTCGCGGCCGCGGTGACGATCGAGGTCGTCCTGCTCGCCCGCAGCGTGATCGTCTGGATCCTGATCGCGGTCTTCCTCGCGCTCGCCCTCAACCCGGCCGTCGAGTGGCTGCAGCGGAGGGGAGTCAAGCGGCGCGGCCTGGCGGTGGCGATCGCCTACCTCGGCACGCTCGCCGGCATCGCCGCGATCGGCGCGACCTTCATCCCGACGCTCGTGGACGAGGTGAACAGCTTCGTCGACGCCCTGCCCGGCTACGTCGAGGATCTGACGCAGGGCGAGGGCAAGCTCGGCTTCCTCGAGCGCGAGTACGAGATCGTCGAGCGCGTGCGAGACGCCGTGGACTCGGCGGGCGCCTCCGGCGTGCTCGGCCTCTCCGGCACGGCGGTCTCGGTCACGAAGGGCGTCATCACCGCCGTCGTCGGCACGCTGACGATCGCCTTCCTGACCCTCTTCATGCTGCTCGAGGGCCCGCGCTGGGTGGAGCGCGTCTACGGCCTCCTGCCCGAAGAGACCCAGCCGCGCTGGCGCGCCGTCGGCCGCGACATCTACCGCACCGTCGGCGGCTACGTCTCGGGGAACCTGGTCATCAGCCTCATCGCGGGCGTCACCTCGACGCTCGTCCTGCTCGCGCTCGGCGTCCCCTACGCCGTCGCGCTCGGCCTGATCGTCGCGCTCCTCGACCTGATCCCGCTCGCCGGAGCGACGATCGCCGCAGTCCTCGTCTCGACGGTCGCGTTCCTCGACTGACGTCACGGTCGGCGTCGTCGTGCTCGTCTTCTTCCTCCTCTACCAGCAGCTCGAGAACCACGTGCTCCAGCCGGTCGTCTACGGCCGGACGGTGCAGCTCTCGCCGCTGGCGGTGCTCGATCGCCGTGCTGATCGGGTCGTCAGCTCGCAGGCGTCGTCGGCGCGCTCGGCGCGATCCCCGTCGCCGGGACGATGCAGGTGATCCTCCTCGACTACCTCAAGCACCGCCGGGGGCGGGTCGAACCCTCCCCGGGGTGAGGCGCGCCCGGCAGGATTCGAACCTGCGACCACCGGCTTAGAAGGCCGACGCTCTTCCGCTGAGCTACGGGCGCGTGCCCGAAGGGTACAGCCGCCGTCAGCGAGGCAGGTGGAGCCCGAGCCGCCGTGGCAGGCTCGCGCCGAATGCGGTGAGCGCGCCGGGGCGGCGCCCCTCGTCCTCGGCGGCGTCCTTCGCGATCAGCGCCCGGCGGATGAGCGCGCCGCCCGCGTAGCGGAACGGCTCCGGCGGGAAGCTCTTGCGGGGCGGGTCGACGAGCGCGAGCGAGCTCCACTCGTCCCGCCGGTCGAGTGCGAGCGAGGCGAGGATGCGGCCGCCGAGGTGGCTCGGCCCGACGCCGTTGCCGGTGAAGCCGAAGCCGTGGTGGACCGCTCCGCGGCTGCCGAAGACCGGCAAGTGCGTGGGGGAGACGTCGATCGGGCCGCCCCAGGCGTGCGTGACCGTTCGACCGGCGAGCTGCGGGAAGAAGCGGACGAGCGCCTCTCGGGTGCGCTCGATCACGGCGGCGTCGAGCTCGAGCTGGCCGCTGCGCCGCGCACCGTAGCCCATCGTGCCGCCGCCCCAGCCGAAGGCGATCCGGCCGTCCGGCGTCGTGCGCAGGTAGTGGAGGAGCGTGCGGCAGTCCGAGATCGGCTCGCCGCCCGTCCAGCCGAGCTCGTCGAGCACGTCGGGCACCGGCTCGGTGAGGACGATGTGGCTGGAGGCGACCGCGAGCGCACGGCCGAAGCCGGGGAAACCGACCGTTGCGTTGTTGACGGCGAGGATCGCGGCACCGGCGCGCACGCGGCCGTTCGCCGTCTCGACCGTGCCGTCGGGGTGGACGCGCGTCACGGGCGTCCGCTCGAAGAGGCGCACGCCGGCCTCG
This sequence comes from uncultured Actinomycetes bacterium, assembly GCA_963839425.1. Taxonomy (GTDB): domain Bacteria; phylum Actinomycetota; class Thermoleophilia; order Gaiellales; family Gaiellaceae; genus CAYGLV01. The sequence continues at coordinate 2,038,629 of CAWIUX010000009.1, read as the reverse complement.
ATCGCCTTGGCGCGCAGGCCGAGCGAGAGCCGGGCGGGCTGGACCGTCGCCGCCACCGGCACGATCGCCCCGCCGCGGAAGAGCGGCGAGCCGCACCGCCTCCGCACGTCCTCGGCGGAGATCGCGGAGTACTCCCGGCCCACGCCCGCTTCCGCGCAGGCGGCGATGTTCTCGTCCCGCAGGCCGTCCTGCGCCGCCGTCGTCGCCACCTCGAGCTGGGGCGCCGCGCGGTACCAGGCATCGACGCCGTTCGCCTCGCACCACTCGCCGATCCCATGCACGGACTCCACGGACGCCCAGCCGACCGCGAGGGCCCGCTCGCGCCCGAACGTCTCGAGCATTCCGGGGAGGTTGTCCCACAGAGTCGTCACGAAGCCGCCGTTGCGCCCGCTCGGGCCGTGGCCGCAGACGTCCGCCTCGAGCAGCGCCACGTCGCAGCCCGGCTCGAGCTCCTTCAGCCGCAGCGCGCTCCAGAGGCCAAGGTAGCCCCCGCCGGCGACCGCTACGTCCGCGGTCGCGTCCCCCGCGAGCGGCGCCGCCGGCTCGACGGCGCCGGCCTCCTCGAGCCAGTAGCCGGTGGGCGTGTGCCGCATCGCGGCGATCCTACGTATCCTGTCTCCTGCACGGTGGCGGTAGCTCAGTTGGTAGAGCCCCGGGTTGTGGTCCCGGTGGTCGCGGGTTCGAGTCCCGTCCGCCACCCCTTTTCAATGACCTGCTGGGCATGGTCATGCGTGTGTTCGCCGCCGCCGCCTGAATCGGCGGCTCGCTCGCGAGATCTGCGCGGGCGGGCGTGACAAGCGGCCCCGGGTGGAGTCGAACCACCGCACGCAGCTTCGAAGGCTGCCGCTCTATCCGCTGAGCTACGGGGCCTCGCCTCTGAGTATGCCCGCTTCGAACAACCGAGCTCCGTGTTTACCCACACCGGGTATGCGGCGTAGCGCCGATGCGCCGGCGGCCTCGGCTGACGAGGATCGCGGGAAAGGAGGCGTCATGGATGGGCATATGGACGGGTGGGACTGGGTCTGGATGTCGTTCGGCTGGGTCGGCTTGATCATCCTGCTGGGCGTCGTCGTCTACGTCGCCGCGCGGCTCGGCAGCCGCGACGGGAGGCGGACTTGACCGAAGCGGGCGGCGCTGGCATAATACCCCTATAGGGTATATAGAGAGGAGTGAGGTGAGAGATGAGCGAGACCATCACCTACACCGTTCCCGCGCTGGTCTGCGGGCACTGCAAGGCCTCCGTGACGGAGGAGCTGTCGGAGGTCGAGGGCGTCGAGGCCGTGGACGTGGACCTCGACACGAAGCTCGTCGTCGTCACCGGCAGCGGGCTCGACGACATGGCGCTCCGCGCCGCGATCGAGGAAGCCGGGTACGCGGCGGCCTGATGGCGACGGCGACCGAGGCCCCGGCGCGCATCGACCTCGCCCTTCAGGGCATGACCTGCGCGTCGTGTGCGGCGCGCATCGAGCGCAGGCTGAACAAGCTCGAGGGCGTCCAGGCGACGGTCAACTACGCGACCGAGCGGGCGGCCGTCAGCTACGACCCGGCTCAGGTCGCGGTCGCTGATCTCATCCACGCGGTCGAGGTCGCCGGCTACCGGGCGCGAAGCGCTGCCGAGGTGCAGGAGGAGGAGGGCCGCGCGCGCACGCTCGCCGTCCGTCTGGTCGCGGCGGCCGTCCTGACGGCGCCGCTCACGGCGGTCACCATGATCTCGCCGCTCCAGTTCGCCGGCTGGGAGTGGCTAGCGGCGGCGCTCTCGACGCCGGTCGTCTTCTGGGCCGGCTCCGGCTTCCACCGGGCCGCGGTGCTCAATGTCCGCCACCTGTCGGCGACGATGGACACGCTGATCTCGATCGGCACGCTCGCCGCGTGGATCTGGTCCTTCGTCGCCCTCGTCGCGGTCGAGGGCGCGAGCACGTACTTCGAGGTTGCCGCGGTGATCACGACTCTGATCCTGCTCGGCCGTTTCCTCGAGGCGCGCGCGAGGCGGCGCTCGGGCGCTGCGATCCGTGCGCTGCTCGAGCTCGGCGCCAAGGACGCGCGCGTGCTCCGGGATGGGCGCGAGGTGGTCGTCCCGGTCGAGGAGCTGCAGGTCGGCGACCTCTTCGTCGTCCGGCCGGGCGAGAAGATCGCGACCGACGGCGTCGTCGAGGAGGGCGCCTCGGCGATCGACCAGTCGATGCTCACCGGAGAGCCCGTGCCGGCCGAGGTCGGGCCCGGCGACGAGGTTGCGGGCGCGACGATCAACACCTCCGGGCGGCTCGTCGTTCGCGCGACGAAGGTCGGCGCCGAGACGGCGCTCGCCCAGATCGCGCGGCTCGTCGCCGAGGCGCAGGCGGGAAAGGCGCCGATTCAGCGGCTCGTCGACCGGGTGTCGGCGGTCTTCGTGCCGATCGTGATCGTTCTCTCGCTCGCGACGCTCGCCGGCTGGATCGTCTTCACCGGCGACACGACCGCGGCGTTCACCGCTGCGGTCGCGGTCATCATCATTGCATGCCCCTGTGCGCTTGGCCTGGCGACGCCGACCGCGCTGATGGTCGGTACCGGCCGCGGAGCTCAGCTCGGGATCCTGATCAAGGGCCCGGAGGTCCTCGAGCGCACCCGCAAGATCACGACCATCGTGCTCGATAAGACGGGCACGATCACCGAGGGCCGCATGTGGCTCGCGGACGCCGTCCCCGCGGCGGGCGCCTCTCGGGCGGAGTTGCTGCGCTTCGCCGGGGCGGCGGAGGATGCCAGCGAGCACCCGATCGCGCGGGCGATCGCCGAGGCCGCCCGCGAGGAGCTTGGCGGCCTGCCGGCCGTCGAAGGCTTCACGAACCGGGCCGGGCTCGGCATCGAGGCGGTCGTCGAGGGCCACGCCGTCCTCGTCGGCCGGCCGTCGCTGCTCGCCGAGTGGGGGCTCGACCTTGGGGCCGACCTTGCCGATGCGCGTGACGAGGCCGAGGGGGGCGGGCAGACCGTCGTCGCCGTTGGCTGGGATGACGCGATCCGCGGGCTGCTCATCGTCGCCGACCGGATCAAGCCGACGAGCGCGCAGGCGGTCGCCGAGCTGAAGCGGCTCGGACTGACGCCGGTGCTCCTGACCGGCGACAACCGGCGGACGGCGGAAGCGGTCGCCGCCCAGGTGGGCATCGAGCGTGTGCTCGCCGACGTCCTCCCCGACGAGAAGGTCGCCGAGGTGCGCCGGCTGCAGGAGGCGGGCGAGGCGGTCGCGATGGTCGGCGATGGCGTCAACGACGCGCCGGCGCTCGCCCAGGCTGACCTCGGGCTCGCCATCGGCACTGGCACCGACGTCGCGATCGAGGCGAGCGACCTGACGCTCGTCTCGGGTGATGTGCGCGCGGCCGCGGACGCGATCCGGCTCGCCCGGCGAACGCTGCGCACGATCAAGGGCAACCTCTTCTGGGCCTTCGCCTACAACGTCGCGGCGATCCCGCTCGCGGTCGCGGGCGTCCTCAACCCGATAATCGCCGCCGCCGCGATGGCGTTCTCCAGCATCTTCGTCGTCTCCAACAGCCTGCGCCTGCGCCGGTTCCACAGCGCGCGAGAGGAGGGGTTCGCGTGAGCGACACTCAGACGCACACGCACAAGCACGGGTACGCGTCCGACAAGGATGCCCTGACCAAGCGGCTGCACCGGATCGAAGGCCAGGTGCGCGGGATCGAGCGCATGGTCGAGGACGACCGCTACTGCATCGACATCCTCACGCAGATCGGCGCGGTCTCGACCGCGCTCGAGAGCCTCGCCTTCCAGATCCTCGAGGGGCACGTCAACCACTGCGTCGCGGGGGCGCTCGCGTCGGGCGACGCCGAGGCCGCGGCCGAGAAGAGCCGCGAGCTGCTGGCGGCCGTCCAGCGCTTCGCGCGCACGCAGTAGAACTCGTTTCGCACTCGATGTCCGCCGGTCGCGGCTGTAAGCTCGCCCTCCTTGCAGGCGGCGACAAGGAGATGACATGAAGCGGAAATTGGGCTTACTCGCACTCGCACTGGCGTTCGGCCTGTTCGTGGCCGCGTGCGGCGGCGGTGGCGACGGTGGTGGCGGCGGCGGAGACCGGCTCTCGAAGGACGACTACATCGCGAAGGTCACGGCCGTCGGCGAGAAGATGAGCAGCACGCTGGAAGGTCTCGGCGAGACGCCGTCCGATCCGGAGGCCGGCGCGAAGCAGTTCTCGGAGCTCAGCGAGGCGCTGAAGGGCGCTGCCGACGAGCTCGCGGCGCTGAACCCGCCCGAGGATGTCCAGGCGGCGCACGAGCAGTTCTCGGAGGGCATCACGATGCTCGCGGACGAGATCTCCAAGGCCGGCGAGGGGATGATGGGCGGCGACATGGGCGCGGCGCTCACGTTCGTCGCCGGTCTCGCGAGCTCGGAGGCGATGACGAAGATCCAGGCGGCCTCCGACGAGTTCGAGAAGGCCGGCTACGACATCGGCGGCTAGCCGACGAAGTGACGGGGCGGGGTCTCCGCGCGAGGCCCCGCCTCTATCCTTGTGAGCGTCGCGGGTGTGGCGGAACTGGTAGACGCGGCGGGTTTAGGTCCCGCTGGGCCGAAGGGCCCTTAGAGGTTCAAGTCCTCTCACCCGCATTCCCGCACGTCCCTGGGCGCGGCCCCTCCCGGCCGGCGGAGCCGGCCTCCGGGGCCGCTAGTCGCCGTTCTCGACGGCGACCGAGGCGTCGGGGTAGAGCACGCGCCAGACGCGGAGGTAGATCTCCAGCTCGATCCTAGCGGAGGCTCCCTTCAGCCCGCGCTCGGGCACGACGACCTCGATCTGGTCAGGGCCCGAGACGAGCGCCTTCTGCCCGAGTCCCTGAAAGTAGGAGGCCAGCTTCTGGGTATAGGTCGGATCGCTCAGGTGCAGCCGCATTGCTCTCCCTCTCGCACCACGAGTGTCTCGCCGCGAAGCGGCGGCCTGCATCCCTCAAAGGGAGGACACGAGGTACCCCGGAAGGGATATCTCGCGGCTTCGACGCCTCCTTCCCCGGCGTGGAAGCCCCCGTCTGATTCAATGACTTCGTGGTCACGCAGGTGGAGGAGCTCGGCGAGAACCGCGTCCGCCTGACGGTGGACGTGTCGGCGCACGACGTCGCCCACGCCGTCGAGCACGCCGCCTCCGACCTCGCGACCCAGGTGAAGATCCCGGGCTTCCGGAAGGGCAAGGTGCCGATGCCGGTGCTCGTGTCGCGCGTCGGCAGGGAGCGGATCTACGCCGAGGCCGTCGACAGCCACATCGGCGGCTGGTTCTGGCGCGCGGCCGCGCGGGAGCGCATCCGCCCGGTCGCCGAGCCGCAGTACGAGTACGAGCTGCCCGCTGACGAATCGGCGGGTTGGAGCTTCTCGGCCACCGTGGACATCCAGCCGAAGCCGGAGATCCCGGACTGGACGACGCTCGAGGTGCCGAAGGCGGCACCCGACGTCCCGGCCGAGCTGATCGACCGCGAGCTCGACGCGCTGCGCGAGTCGGTCGCCGAGCTCGTCCCCGCCGACGGCCGGCCGGCGCGCGAGGGCGACACGCTCGTCGTCGACCTCGTCAGCCCGTCGGGCGAGGCCCAGCGCGACTACGTCGTCGAGCTCGGCACCGGGCGTCTCGTCGAGGAGGTCGAGCTCGCGCTCGTCGGCGCCTCGGCCGGCGAGACGAAGCAGGTCGGCTACGAGGTCGCCGACGAGGCCACGACGGACGTCGAGATCACCGTCAGGGAGATCAAGGAGAAGGTCCTGCCGCCGCTCGACGACGAGCTGGCGCGGGCCGCGAGCGAGTTTGACACGCTCGCCGAGCTGCGCGCCGACATCGAGGGCCGCCTGCGCGAGCAGCTCGAGGCGGAGGTCGAGGGCGCGTTCCGCGCCGCGGCGGTGGACACGCTGGTCGCCGAGTCGAACGTGCAGGCGGCCGGTCCGCTCGTCGAGTCCCGCACCGCAGAGCTCCTGAACGGCTTCCTCCGCTCGCTCCAGCGGCGCGGGATCACGCCCGAGACGTACCTGATGCTGACCGGCCGCTCGCCGCAGGAGCTGCAGGAGAGCATGCGCGCCGAGGCCACCCAGTCGGTCTCGCGCGAGCTCGTGCTCGAGGCGCTCGCCGACAGGCTCGGGATCGAGGTCGCCGACGAGCAGGTGCTCGAGCTGATCCGCGAGCAGGCCGAGGAGGGCGAGGACCCGAGCGAGGTGCTCGAGCAGCTGCGCCACTCCGGCCGGCTCGAGACGCTGCGCGAGGACCTCCGCCTGCGCGACGCTCTCGACCGGCTCGTCGCCGACGTCAAGCCGATCGCAGTCCAGCTCGCCGAGGCGCGCGAGAAGTTGTGGACGCCCGACAAGGAAAAGACACCGAGCGAGCAGAAGTTGTGGACCCCCGGCAGCAAGAAGGAGTGAGCATGAGCCCGCTTGTCCCCATGGTCATCGAGCAGACGTCGCGCGGCGAGCGTGCCTTTGATATCTACTCCCGGCTGCTCAACGAGCGCATCATCTTCCTCGGCACGCCGGTGGACGACCAGATCGCGAACCTGATCGTCGCGCAGCTGCTCCACCTTGAGTCCGAGGACCCGGACAAGGACATCTCGATCTACGTCAACTCGCCGGGCGGCTCGGTGTACGCGGGGCTCGCGATCTACGACACGATGCAGTTCGTCAAGCCCGACGTGCAGACGATCTGCGTCGGCATCGCGATGAGCATGGGGGCGCTCCTGCTTGCGGGCGGCGCGAAAGGGAAGCGGATGGCGCTCCCGAACGCAAAGATCCTCATCCACCAGGTCACGTCGGGCTTCCAGGGGCAGGCGACGGACATCGAGATCCAGGCCAACGAGATCATCGCCATCAAGCGCCGGCTCGAGGAGATCATCACCCACCACACCGGCCAGGAGCTCGAAAAGGTCGCGAAGGACATGGAGCGCGACTACTTCATGACCTCCGCCGAGGCGAAAGAGTACGGGATCATCGATCGCGTGATCGAGCACCGCTAGACCCACGCTAGACCCACAGCACTAGCCCAGACGCTGAAATCGGAGTAAAAGGAGAGACGTGGCCCGAGCGAGCGACGGCAACGAACAGCTTCTCTGCAGCTTTTGCGGCAAGTCGCAGCGGCAGGTGAAGAAGCTGATCGCAGGTCCAGGTGTTTACATCTGCGACGAGTGCATCGATCTCTGCAACGAGATCATCGACGAGGAGCTGACCGCTCCGACCCAGCTCGACCTGGACAACCTGCCGCGGCCGCGCGACATCTACGCGGTCCTCAACGACTACGTCGTCTCGCAGGAAGAGGCGAAGCGCACCCTCGCCGTCGCCGTCTACAACCACTACAAGCGCGTCCGCATGGGCCAGGAGGACGGCGAAGTTGAGCTCCAGAAGTCGAACATCCTGCTGCTCGGCCCGACCGGCTGCGGCAAGACGCTGCTCGCGCAGACGCTCGCGCGGATCCTCAACGTCCCGTTCGCGATCGCCGACGCGACCGCGCTGACGGAGGCCGGCTACGTCGGCGAGGACGTCGAGAACATCCTCCTCAAGCTGATCCAGGCGGCCGACTTCGACATCAAGAAGGCCGAGACGGGGATCATCTACATCGACGAGGTGGACAAGATCGCGCGCAAGGCGGACAACCCGTCGATCACGCGCGACGTGTCGGGCGAGGGCGTCCAGCAGGCACTGCTGAAAATCCTCGAGGGGACGGTGGCCTCGGTGCCGCCGCAGGGCGGGCGCAAGCACCCGCACCAGGAGTTCCTCTCGATCGACACGACGAACATCCTCTTCATCTGCGGTGGCGCCTTCGCCGGGCTCGACAAGATCATCTCCCGCCGGATCGGCAAGAACGCCATCGGCTTCGGCGCCGACATCCGCTCGAAGCACTCGAACGAGTCGTCGGAGCTGCTTTCGCAGGTGATGCCGGAGGACCTGCTCGCCTTTGGCCTGATCCCCGAGTTCATCGGCCGCCTGCCCGTCATCTCGGCGGTGCACCAGCTCCAGCGCGAGGATCTCGTCCAGATCCTGACCGAGCCAAAGAACGCCCTCGTCAAGCAGTACCAGCGCTTCTTCGGCTACGACACGATCGAGCTGCACTTCACCGACGACGCGCTCTGGGAGATCGCCGACAAGGCGCTCGCGCGCGAGACCGGCGCACGCGGCCTGCGCTCGATCATCGAGACGGCGCTGCTCGACGTGATGTTCGAGCTGCCCTCGCGCAAGGACGTCACCAAGTGCGTGCTCACGAAGGAGACGATCACGAAGGGCCTCAAGCCGACCCTCGTGACGAGCGCCGGCCACATGGCGGACGACCTCGGCGACGAGGGCGAGCTCGCCGAAGAGTCGGCCTAGTCAGCAAGGTGCGCAGCAGCCCTCGCGGCCTTCCTTGACGGCGACCGCCGCGATCACGAGCGCCGCAGCCGGATCGAGCCACCACAGGCCGAAGAGCGTGTTCCCGAGCAGTCCAACGAGGACGGCTCCGGCAAGGTAGGCGCACAGGAGGTTCTGCATCCCTTCGCCCCTGGTCGCCACCGAGCCGAGCCGGTCGGCGAGCCGGCGCTTGGCGACGCCGAGGACGGGCATTCCGACGACGCTCGAGGCGACGAGCCCGATCCCGAGCCAGCTCGTCTCGGGCCGTTCCGCGGCGACGAGCGTGCGCACGGCCTCGACGGTGACGTAGGGCGCGAGCAGGAAGAACTGGACCGCGACGAGCTTCTGCGCCCGCCCCTCGGCCGCGTGCGAGAGCAGGCGCGCGCCTGTGAAGCGCCAGACGATCACGAGGCTCGCGAAGCCCTCGATCGCGCTGTCGATGCCGAAGCCGATGAGCGCGATCGAGCCGGCGAGGATCCCGGCGGTGAGCGCGAGCGCGCCTTCGGCGCCCATCCAGGCGAGCGAGAGCCAGGAGAGGAAGCGCGCGCACTTCGCCGCCCTCAGCCACTCCTCGCTCGGCCCCGGCGGGCGCACGGACGGCTCGAGGGCGACGATCTCGCGGGCGCTCACCGGCGAAGGGGGTCGCAGCGGTCGTCGCTCACGCGATCATCGTAATGCGCGTTGACGCGATCGACGCGGCGCGCACCGGCGGGGAGGGCGGACTCGCGCGTCTCTAGAATGGCTTCATGGAGCCGCTGTACAAGCCGGAAGGGGTCGAGGAGCGCTGGCAGCGGGCCTGGGAGTCCGAAGGCCTGTACCGCGCCGGCGCCGGTGCCCGGCGCGACGAGGGCTACGCGATCTGCGTGCCGCCGCCGAACGTGACCGGCGAGTTGCACATGGGCCATGCGCTGAACGGCGCGATCCAGGACGTCCTGATCCGCTGGCACCGCATGCGCGGCTTCGACACGCTCTGGCAGCCCGGCTACGACCACGCCGGCATCGCGACGCAGAACGTCGTCGAGAAGCAGCTCGTCGCCGAGGGGACGTCGCGCCGCGAGATCGGCCGCGAAGCGTTCGTCGAGCGCACGTGGGCCTGGCTCGAGCAGACCGGCCGCACGATCATGGGCCAGTATCGCCGGCTCGGCGCCTCGCTCGACTACGACCGCGAGCGCTTCACGATGGACGAGGGTTATGTCGACGCGGTGATGACCTACTTCGTCCGCCTCTGGGAGCGCGGCTTGATCTACCGCGCAAACCGGATCGTCAACTGGTGCCCGTACCACCAGACCGCGATCTCCGACCTGGAGGTCGAGCACGTCGAGTTGGACGACACGCTCACGTACGTGCGCTATCCGTTCGCCGACGGCCCGGGCTCGATCACGATCGCGACCGTGCGCGCGGCGACGATTCTCGCTGATGTCGCGATCGCCGTGCACCCCGGCGACGAGCGCTACCGCGACGCGGTCGGCAAGGAGGTGATCGTGCCGGTCGTCGGGCGGCGCGTCCCGGTGATCGCCGACGAGCGTGTCGAGCCCGGCTTCGGCACCGGCGCGCTCAAGGTCACGCCGGGCCATGACCCGACGGACTTCGAGATCGGGCTCGACCACGGCCTGCCGACGATCTCGGTGATCCGCCTGGACGGCCGAATGGACGGCAGCCTCACGAATCTCTACGACGGATTCAGCCAGTCCGAGGCGGACGAGCGGGTCGTCCAGTGGCTGAAGGACCACGACCAGCTGGAGAAGCGCGAGAGCTACCCGCACTCGGTCGGCACCTGCGAGCGCTGCCACACGCGGATCGAGCCGCTCGTGACCCTGCAGTGGTGGTGCCGGATGGACGAGCTCGCGCGCCCGGCGATCGAGGCGCTGCGCGAGCGGCGCGTCCGCTACCACCCGGAGAGCCAGCACCGGTTTGCGATCGAGTCGCTCGAGAACGCGCCCGACTGGTGCCTCTCGCGCCAGCTCTGGTGGGGCCACCAGCTGCCGATCTGGTACTGCGAGGGGTGCCGCAAGGAGGTCGTGCAGACGACTGCGCCGACTCGCTGCCCCCACTGCAACTCCGAGTCGCTGAGCCGCGACCCCGACGTGCTCGACACGTGGTTTTCCTCGGCGCTGTGGCCGTTCGCCACGCTCGGCTGGCCCGACGACACCCCCGAGCTGCGGACGTACTACCCCGGCGACGTCAACTCGACCGCGCGCGAGATCATCCGGCTCTGGGAGAACCGGATGATCATGTCGGGCCTCGAGCTGATGGGCGAGGTGCCGTTCACGGACGTGATCATCCACTCGACGGTGCTCGCCACGGACGGCCGGCGCATGTCGAAGAGCCTCGGCACCGGGGTCGACCCGCTGGAGGCTGTCGAGCGTCACGGCGCCGACGCGACCCGCTACGGCCTGCTGAAGATCTCCTCGACGCAGGACGTGCGCTTCAGCTGGGGCGCGATCGAGGAAGGCCGCAAGCTCGCGAACAAGCTCTGGAACGTCTCGCGCCTGATCCTCTCGCAGACGGAGGGCGCCGAGGCGGCCGTGCGGCCGCGCGAGGTCGAGGAGCGCTGGCTCCTCGCCCGCCTCGAGGCGACACGTGCCGAGCTGGAGGAGAACCTCGCCGGCTTCGACTTCGCCCACGCCGTGCACGCTCTCTACCGCCTGACCTTCGACGACTTCTGCGACTGGTACGCGGAGGCGATCAAGCCGCGCCTCTACGAGGGCGACGCCGACGCGCGCGCGACCGCGCTCGCCGCGCTCGAGCGGCTGCTCAAGCTCCTCCATCCGGTGATGCCGCACGTGACCGAGGAGATCTGGTCGCAGTTCCACGTCCGACCGCCTGATCGTCGCGCCGTGGCCCGAGCCCGACGGCGCCCACGCCGGCGATCTCCAGGCGCTCGACCGGGTCCAGGAGGCGGCCGCGATCTTCCGCCGGAGCGGCACGCAGGTCGCCCTCGGCTCCGAGGACGAGCGCCGGATCTTCGCCGCCGTCGTCCGCCCCGAGCGGGTCCAGGGGAACGGCAACGCCGAGGCCGAGATCGAGCGGCTGCGCAAGGAGATCGCGCGTGGCGAGGCGATGCTCGCGAACGAGAAGTTCGTCGCGAACGCCCGCCCGGAGGTCGTCGAGGCGGAGCGCGACAAGCTCGCCCGCTACCAGCGTGAGCTAGACCTTCTCGCCGGGGGCGAGAGGCTCTAGATGTGTGCGGCGCAGCCGCACACATCCTGGGTCGCGGGCCTGAGCCCCTGGCCCGCCGACGGTTTCGGCCTCGACCGGATGCTGGCGCTGCTCGCCGAGCTCGGCGACCCGCAGAAGGCGTATCCCGCCGTGCACGTCGTGGGTACGAACGGCAAGTCGACGGCGACGCGGACGATCGAGGAGATCCTGCTTGCCGAGGGGCTCTCTGTCGGTGCGACGATCTCGCCGCACGTCCGGAGCTGGTCCGAGCGGATCCGCGTCGACGGCGAAGAGGTCGACTTCGAGGGGGCGCTCGCGCGCGTGCGGCCTGCCGCCGAGCGGCTCGGCGCGACCCAGTTCGAGACGCATCACCGCGGCGGCCCTGGCGGAGTTTGCGGCGGCCGGCGTCGACGTCGCCGTCGTCGAGGCGGGGCTTGGCGGGCGGCTCGACGCCACGAACGTGCTCGACACGCGCGTCGTGCTGCTCACGAACGTGTCGCTCGAGCACACCGAGGTGCTGGGCGAGACGCCGGAGCAGATCGCGCGCGAGAAGCTGGCAGTAGCGCATGCGGGGATCATAGTTGTCATGTCGGACAACACGTTCGCACACGTTCGTGCCCGGGTGCGAGGTCGTCATCGGCGGCGCCCGCGAGGCTGCCGAAGCCTTCCTCGGCAGGCCCGGCCGCCGCCGACGTCGCCGTCCACCTGCCCGGCCGTCTGGAACGGCGCGGAGAGCGACGAGCTCCGCGACGGGGCCCACAACCCCGCGGGAGTCGAGTGGCTGGTGCCGCGGCTTCCGCCTGCGGACTACTCGATCGTCTGCTCGATCCTCCGCGACAAGGACGCGCGGGCGATGCTCGAGGCGCTCGCGACCGCCGGCTCGCGCTTCGTCGCGACCCAGTCGTCGAACGAGCGGTCGCTCCCGGCTGACGACCTCGCACGGCTCGCGGCGCCGCTTGTTCGGCCAGGTCGAGGCGGTGGCGGATCCGGCTGCGGCTGTCGCCCGCGCCCGCGAGCTCGGGCTCGCCGGTCCTCGTCACGGGCTCGCTCTACCTGCTCGCCGAGCTCGAGGCCAAGGAACGGGAGGCGGCGTGGCGAAGGTAGGCGAGCGGCTGAGCGTGTTCGCGTTCGCCGCGATCGTCCTCGCGGCGATCGTCGGCAGCGCGTTCGCGATCGGCTATATCGTGGGCAAGCTCATCCTGTGAGGGTGCGGTGATCGGGGCTCGACGGAGAACGGACTCGACGTCGACTTCTTCGACTCGGGCACTCTGGCTCGTGATCCGGAACCTGGCCGTCTTCTTCGTCGTCGGTCTTCTGGCTCGCGAGCGCGTACTGGGTCTACAAGGACGCGCGGCGCCGGATCGAGGACCCGTGGCTGGTCGCGATGGCCGCCGTGCTCGGCTTGATCCCGCCGTTCGTCGGCCCGCTCATCTACCTCTTCTTCCGGCCGCCGGAGTACCTCGAGGACGTGCGCGAGCGCGAGCTCGAGATCAGGGCGATGGAGGAGCGGCTGGGCCGGCGCGACCTCCATTGCCCCGTCTGCCGTGCGGCGGTCGAGCGCCGAGTTCCTCGTCTGCCCGGTCTGCACGACCCGGCTCAAGCAGGCCTGCGCCAGCTGCGGCGCGCCGCTCGAGCCGCTCTGGCAGGTGTGCCCGTACTGCGAGACGCCGATCGTCCGCCGCTCGCCCGTGTTCGACGAGACGATGGCGCCCGACGACGACTCTCCGGTCGCTGCGACAGCCGCGCGCACGGCGCGGCTTCGCGAGGACACCGCCGAGAACCTGACCGGCGATCAGTAGACTCGCCGCGATGGCGGTGGAGCGCACCCTCGTTCTGATCAAGCCGGACGGCGTCGCGCGCGGGCTCGCCGGCGAGCTCCTCGCGCCGCTTCGAGGCGCGCGGCCTGGCGTTGCGCGGCGCGCGGCTGCTGAAGGTCAGCCGGCGCGCTGGCCGAGGCAGCACTACGCCGAGCACGCGGAGAAGCCGTTCTTCGGCGAGCTCGTCGAGTTCATCACCTCGGCGCCGACGCTCGCGCTCGTGCTCGAGGGCGAGGGGGCGATCGCGGTCGTGCGCGTCGACGATGGGCTCGACGAACCCGGCCGACTCGGCGCCGGGGACGATCCGCGGCGACCTCGCGCTCTCGATGCCGGACAACCTCGTGCACGGCTCGGACTCGCCGAGTCGGCGCGACGCGCGAGATCGCGCTCTGGTTCGCCGACGGCCTCGTCAGCCTCGCGTCCCTGACCGGCGACGCCCCAGGAACGCGAGGTGGCGATTCGATGAGTCAGACTCCGCTCTCGCCAGATCCCAAGCGAACCGCGAGTTCTGGGACCGGGAGGCCGACCGCTACCAGGCCGAGCAGGCCGTGCGGGCGGCTGGGGGATGTGGCAGCTGCCCGAGTCGGAGCTCGGGTCCTCGGCGACGTCGCCGGCAAGGACGTGCTCGAGCTCGGCTGCGGCGCGGCGCAGTGGTCGATCCTGCTCGCGCAGGCCGCGGCGCGCGCGTCGTCGGGCTCGACAACTCGGCGCGGCAGCTCGAGCACGCGCGCGAGCACATGGCCGCGGCCGGCGTCGACTTCCCGCTCGTCCACGCGGGCGCCGAGGAGGTGCCGCTGCCGGACGCGAGCTTCGACGTCGTCTTCTGCGACCACGGCGCGCATGACCTTCGGCGACCCGTACCGCACGGTGCCGGAGGCCGCGCGGCTGCTCCGGCCGGGCGGCCTGCTCGCGTTCTCGCACTCGACGCCGCTCGCCATGGCTCTGCGAACGACGAGGGCGACGGCTGGGACGCCGCGCCTCGTACGGGCGTACTTCGGGCATGCACCGCTTCGACGAGCTGCCGGACGAGCCCGTCGAGTTCAACCTCCCGTACGGCGAGTGGATCCGGCTCTTCCGCGAGCACGGCTTCCGCGTCGAGGCGCTGGTCGAGGTGCGGCCGCCGGAGGGCGCGGAGTCGACCTACCGCGACGAGCCGAGGAGACCGCGTGGGCGAGGCTCGTGGCCGATGGAGGAGATCTGGCGAGTGCCGGAAGGGAGCCTGACCGACGCACGCGCGCACGAACCGCGAGGCGTGGGCGAAGGAGGCCGCGAACTACGTCGCCGAGCGCGCGAGCGGAACTGGGCGGCCGGAGGAGATCACGTGGGGCGATCCTGGCACGTGCCCGAGAGCGAGCTGCGAGCGCTGCTCGGCGACGTCGCCGGCAAGGACGTCGTCGAGCTCGGCTGCGGCACGGCCTACGTCTCGGCGTGGCTCGCCCGCCGCGGCGCGCGCGTCCCGTCGGCGTCGACCTCACGCGCCGAGCAGCTCGAGACGGCGCGGCGCGATGCAGGCCGAGCACGGGCTCGACTTCCCGCTCGTCCACGCGAGCGCCGAGGACGTGCCGCTGCCGGACGCGTCGTTCGACCTCGCCGTCTCGGAGTACGGCGCGCAGCATCTGGTGCGACCCGGACCTCTGGATCGCCGAGGCGGCACGGCTGCTCCGCCCCGGCGGCGAGCTCGTCTTCCTCGTCAACGGGACGCTCCTGATGCTCACTGCCGGACGTCGAGCCGGTCGAGCCGCGCCGGCACCGAGCTGCTGCGCCCGTACTTCGGCATGCGCCGCTTCGAGTGGGCCGAGGACGACGGCGATCGACTTCCACCTCGGCTACGGCGACTGGATCCGGCTGCTCACCGCGCACGGCTTCGAGGTCGAGGGGCTGATCGAGCTCCGCACCCGGGGCACGACTCGCGGCCGCTACGACCTGTTCACGCGCCGAGTGGGCCGAGCGCTGGCCCGCCGAGGAGATGTGGAAGGCGCGCAAGCGGGCGTGAGCGCCCGCCGCGCCGCCGCTCCTGCTCGCCTCGACCTCGCCGCAGCGGCGCGCGATCCTCGAGCAGCTCGGGCTCCCGTTCGAGGTCGTCGCGCCGCGACTACGAGGAGCACGACCCGCCCGACGCCGACCCGGTCGAGCTCGTGCGCGAGCACGCGCGCGGGCAAGGCGCGCTCGGTCGCGGCCGAGGCAGGCGGCCGGCCCGTGCTCGGGGTCGACACGACCGTCGTCTGCGGCGGCCGCGTCTACGGCAAGGCCGCCGACGCCGCGAGGCGGCGGCGGAGATGCTGCGCACGCGCTCGGCGGCGCGACGCACGAGGTCGTCTCCGGCCTCTGCCTGCGTCACCGCCCGAGTGGGAGGAGTCGAGCACGAGACGACGCGCGTCACCTTCCGCCCGCTGACCGCCCGCGACATCGCCGCCTACGTCGCCTCCGGCGAGTGGGAGGGCCGCGCCGGCGCCTACGCGATCCAGGGCCTCGGCGCCGCGCTCGTCGAGCGGATCGAGGGCGACTACCTGAACGTCGTCGGCCTGCCCGGCCGCGCTGCTCGTCCGGCTGCTGGCCGACGCTTCCCAGGCCTTTACGGGATCGGGTAGCCTACTGACGGTCGCGACTGGCCTCCCCGTGGGTCTTCTTCGATCACCTGACCGGGTTCGGCGGCCGCGACATGGCCGTCGACCTCGGCACCGCCAACACGCTCGTCTACGTGCGCGGGCGCGGCATCGTGCTCTCCGAGCCGTCCGTCGTCGCGATCGACCAGCGCACCGGCGAGGTGCACGCGGTCGGCGTCGAGGCGAAGCGGATGCTCGGCCGCACGCCGGGGACGATCACCGCGATCCGCCCGCTCAAGGACGGCGTGATCGCCGACTTCGACGTCACCGAGCAGATGCTCCGCCACTTCATCCAGAAGGTGCACCAGAACCGCTTCGCGCATCCGCGCGTCGTCGTCTGCGTCCCGTCCGGCGTCACCGGCGTCGAGCGGCGCGCGGTCGAGGAGGCGACGCTCTCCGCCGGCGCGCGCCAGGCGTACCTGATCGAGGAGCCGATGGCGGCCGCGATCGGCGCCGGCCTGCCGATCGCCGAGCCGACCGGGAACATGATCGTCGACATCGGCGGCGGCACCACCGAGGTCGCGGTCATCTCGCTCGGCGGCATCGTCGTCTCCCAGAGCCTCCGCGTCGGCGGCGACGAGATGGACGAGGCGATCATCAACTACGTCAAGCGCGAGTACAAGCTGCTGATCGGCCAGCAGACCGCCGAGGAGATCAAGCTCGAGGTCGGCTCGGCCTGGGGCATGCGCGAGGAGGTGCAGGCCGAGGTGCGCGGCCGCGACCTCGTCACGCGGCCTGCCGAAGACGTCATCCTCTCCTCCGAGGAGGTCCGGCACGCGCTCGAGGAGCCGGTCAACCAGATCATCGACGCGATCAAGCAGACGCTGGACAAGACGCCGCCCGAGCTGTCCGCGGACATCATGGACCGCGGCATCGTGCTCGCCGGCGGCGGCGCCCTCCTGCACGGGCTCGACGAGCGGCTCCGCCACGAGACGCACATGCCGATGCACCTCGCCGAGAGTCGCCGCTCACCTGCGTCGCGGTCGGCTCCGGCCGGAGCCTCGAGGAGTTCGAGGTCATCCACCGCAGCCAGCGCAAGGGCAGCGGCCGGTCGCATACAGCAGCGACCGCCGGTAGCAGCTCGGCAACCGGCCGCCGCCTCGCCTACACTAAGCCGTTCGGTGCCCCGCGGAAGGTCACCGACGCGCGTGGCGGCGATCGGGCTCATCGGTCCAGCGTGCCGCCGTCCACGCAGTCGTCCTCGCGCAGCAGCGGTCGCTCCGCCGGCGGCTGGTCGTCGCGGTGCTCGTGCGTCGCCGTCGCTCGCCCTCGTCACGGTCTACTTCCGGGAGGCGACGGCGGGTCCTGCACGACGCCCAGTCGACGCCGGCGCGAGCGTCGCTGCGCCCGTTCGAGGTCGCGGCCGACCGCGTCGCGCAGCCCCTTCCAGGACGCCGCGGGCTGGTTCGGCGGCCTGCTCGGCGCGCGGTCGGAGAACAAGAAGCTGCGGGAGCAGGTCGAGCAGCTCCGCCAGCAGGTGATCCAGAACCAGTCGGCGCTGCAGGAGAACGCCCAGCTGAAGCTCGCTGCTCAGCTATCTCGACGGGCCGACCTTCCCGCAGGACTACTCCGGCCGTCGCCGCTGCGCGTGATCGCGCGCTCGCCGAGCGCCGTTCGACCAGCAGATCGTCGTCGCCGCTGGGCGAACAAGGGCGTCGGCTGAAGCACGACGCGGTCGTCACCGCCGACGGCCTCGTCGGCGAGGTGACCAGGTGACCGACGAACGTCGCGCAGGTGACCCTGCTCACCGACGAGACGAGCGCAGTCTCCGCCCTCGACCTCCCGACGAGACGCGGCGGGGATCGTCAGGCACGGCGCCGGCGCGGGGACTCGCTCGTGCTCGACCGGGTGGCGAAGGACGAGGTCGTGAACCGTCGGCGACGAGGTCGTCACCGCCGGGTGGCGCTCGGGCGAGCTCGCCTCGCTCTACCCGAGCGGGATCCCGATCGGACGTGTGACGAGCGTCGGCCAGTCCGACACCGATCTCTACAAGCAGGTGCAGATCGCCCCGCTCGCGGACTTCTCGCTCGCTCGACGCCGTGATCGTGCTCGTCAGCCGGACGCCGCCGCCCGAACTGCCGTGACCGATGCCCTGAAGATCGCGGTCCTCGTCTTCGTGGCCGGGATGCTCCAGGCCTCCGTCTTCTCCGGCGCCGACCTGCTCGGCGGCACACCCGACCTGCTGCTGCGTGCGTCCTGCTCGGCATCGCTCTCCAGCGGGGAGCGGTCGCTGGTGCGGCTGCCGGCTTCCTCGGAGGGCTGCTGCTCGACGTCGCGACGCTCGAGTCCCTCGGCGTCACCTCGCTCCTGCTCACGCTCGTCGGCTACTGGGCCGGCCGCTTCGGCGAGACGACGGGTCGCGACCGCCGCATGTCGCGCCCGTTCGGCGATCCTCGCCGCGACGGTCTTCGTCGCGCTCGGCTCGCTACACCTTCCACTACATGCTCGGTGCGGACATCCTCGCCGAGCGCGCGCTCGTCGAGCGACGCTGCTGCCGGGGCTCGGCCTGAACCTGATCGTCGGCGTGCCCGTCTCTCCCTCTGCCGCGTCCTGCTGCGGCCGCACGAGCGGGCCGGGGAGGTGCAGCTCCTTGGCTAGCCGCGGGGCGTCGGACCGGTTCCTGCCGCCCAGCAGGCACGTCGAGGAGCCCTTCCGGCTGACGCCGCAGATCGCCCGCCGCGTGGCGGTGCTCGGCGTGCTCGCGCTGGCGTGTCTTCGCCATCCTCTTCTTCCGCCTCTGGGCGCTGCAGGTGCTTTCCGGCGACCGCTACCTGCGGGCCGCGCAGGACAACCAGCTGCGCACGCTCCGGCTCGAGGCGCCGCGCGGCTCGATCGTGGACCGCAACGGCCGCATGCTCGTCACGAACGTCCCCGGCACGGCCGTCCAGATCCGGACAGCTCGACCTGCCGAAGCAGGGGCGCTACCGCCTGGTGCAGCGCGCTCTCGACGGTCCTGCACGTCCCGCGTCGCCCGCATGACAGCGGCGATCGAGGACCGGAAGAACGACCCGCTGACGCCGATCACGGTCAAGACGGCGGTGCACGAGGACCAGATCGCGTACCTCTACGAGCACCGCGCCGAGTTCCCCGGCGTGTCGATCGTGCAGACCTACCTGCGCAGCTACGAGCACCAGGCGCTCGCTCGCGCAGATCCTCGGCTACGTCGGCGAGATCTCGGAGGAGGAGCTCAAGACCTCCTGCGCGGCGAGGGCTACCGGGGCGGCGACAAGATCGGCAAGAGCGGGGTCGAGTCCGCCTTCGACAAGTACCTGCGCGGGCGGCCCGGCGCCGCGCAGCTGCGGGTGGACTCGCGCGGCGTGCCGCAGAGCGAGCTCGAGGTTCGCGGCGGAGCCGCGTCCCGGCAACTCGGTGCGGCTGACGATCGACGTGAAGCTCCAGCAGGCGGCCGAGCGGGCGCTCCGCTACGGCATCCAGCTCGCGCGCAACAACGAGAACTGGCCCGCGAACGGCGGCGCGATCGTCGCCATGAACCCGCGCGATGGCGCGATCCTCGCGCTGGCCTCGAATCCGACGTACAAGCCCTCGGTCTACGTCGGGCGGGTCGACCCGACGAAGCTCGAGCCGCTCGTGGACCCGAGGGTGGCGAAGGAGCGCAACTTCCCCGGTCTGAACCGGGCGGTCGCCGGCCTCTACCCGCCCGGCTCGACGTTCAAGCCGGTGACCGCGCTGGCGGCCATGCAGGAGCACCTGCTCACGCCGTACGAGTCGATCCAGTGCACGCCGACGGCGGTCTTCGGCCAGGACAAGCAGGTCTTCCGCAACTGGAACCCCGACGTGAACGAGCCGATGACGCTACCGAAGGCGCTTGCGGCCTCCTGCGACACGTACTTCTACGAGGTCGGCAACCGGTTCTACGAGCAGGGCAAGGAAGGGCGGACGCGGCTGCAGGTGTGGGCCCGCCGCTTCGGCTTCGGGCAAGCGGCCGGATTCGACATCGGCGGCGAGTCGAGCGGGCTCGTCCCGACGCCGGAGTGGCGAAAGGCTACGTACAAGACGTCCGTCGATCGGGCCTGGAACCCGGGCGACTCGATCCAGCTCGCTATCGGGCAGAAGGACCTGCTCGTGACCCCGCTGCAGATGGCCCGCTTCTACGCGCTGCTCGCGAACGGCGGCAAGCTCGTCACGCCGTACGTCGTCGCCGACGTCGAGCAGCCGGGCTCCCACGGCTCGCCGACCGTGGTCCTGCGCCGCTTCGCCCCCGACCCGCCGCAGCCGGTCGGGCTGGACTCGTCCGCTCTCGGGGTCGTGCGCGAGGGCTTGCGCGATGCCACCTCGCTCAGCTTCGGCACGTCGGTCGGCGTCTTCGGCAGCTTCCCCGTCCCGGTAGCCGGCAAGACGGGGACGGCGGAGAAGTGGAATTCCGATCTCGGGCGCCTGGTCGACCAGTCGTGGTGGTGCGGCTGGGGACCGATGGACAACCCCGACATCGTCGTCTGCGCGCTGATCGAGAACGGGGGCTTCGGCGGCGAGGCGGCGGCGCCGGCGGCGCTACAGGTGTTCGAGGCGTTCTTCGGGGTCAAGGCGGGCGCTCAGGGGGCGGTGCCGAGTGATTGACGTCGCCGGCTCGCGGAGCGCCCGCGCGCGAGCACGGGCCGAGGCCCGCGCGGCGGCGCTCTCGTCGCTGCAGGCGCTCGACTGGGTGCTGCTCGCCGCCGTCGGCGCGCTCGTCGCGTACGGCCTGTGGGCGATCGCCGGCATCACCCGCTTCGACGTCGAGGGCGACGAGGGCTACTACGTCGTTCGCCAGGCGGTCGCCTCGGCGATCGGCGTCGTCGGGCTCGTCGTCGCCTTGCTCATCGACCCGGACGTCTACCGGCGCGCCAAGCGGCTCCTCTACGTCGGCACGACCGTGCTGATGCTGCTCGTCTTCGGGCTCGGCGAGGCGGCGCGCGGGTCGACACGCTGGCTCGATCTCGGCTTCTTCCAGTTCCAGCCGTCCGAGTTCGGCAAGCTCCTCTACGCGCTCGCTCTCGCGGGATTCATCGCCGACCGGGTACGCAAAGTCCCCGATGGGAGGACCGTGCTCGCGGCGGTCGGGCTCGGAGCCGTTCCGGTGCTGCTCGTCTTCGCCCAGCCCGACCTCGGCACGGGGATGGTGTACAGCGCCGCTCTCGTCGCGCTCCTGTTCTTCGGCGGCACGCGGCTCACGCACCTGCTCGCGCTCGGCGCCGCTCTCGCCGCGTTTCTCGTGACCGTGCTCTGGTTCCTGCCCAGCAGGGGCGTCGAGGTGCTGAAGCCGTACCAGACGGCCCGCCTGACCGGCTTCACGAATCCCGACCGGGATCCCGCCGGCCTGACGTACAACGTCTCGCAGTCCATCACCGCGGTCGGCTCGGGCGGGCTGGACGGCCGGGGGGTCGGCGGGGCGACCCAGACGCGGCTCGACTACCTGCCCGAGCACGCGACCGACTTTGTCTTCGCGTCGTTCGCCGAGCAGCGCGGGTTCTTCGGTGCAGCGATCCTGCTCCTCCTGTACCTGCTCGTCGTGTGGCGCGGCCTGCGCGTCGTGACGGTCGCGCAGGACGTCTTCTCCGCGATGGTGGCCGGCGCCATCGTCGCCGCCTTCCTCTTCCAGGTGTTCGTGAACGTCGGGATGACGATGGGGATCGCACCGGTGACCGGGATCCCGCTTCCGTTCGTCAGCGTCGGCGGCTCTTCGATGGTGGCGAACCTGATCGCCGTCGGCGTCCTGCAGGCGATCCACGCGCGCGGCGGCGGGCTGCGCCGGCGGGCCCGCTGATGGCCGGGAGGCTCGACGTCCGCGCCGTCCTGCGCGTCGCCCGGGACGTGCGTCGCTCGCTGCCGGAGCCGCGTCCGGTGCAGGTGAGCGGCGCGCTCGCCGACGTGCTGGCGAAGGAGCTCGGTCGCGGCGGTGCTGCGGGCGCCGTGCGGGCCGGCGGTCGCGTCGAGGAGGCGGCGGCGCTCGTGCGCACGCTCGCCGGGCCCGTGACCGAGGAGGACGAGCGCGAGCTCGCGGCCGCCCACCGGGCCCGTGTGCCGGCGGTGGCCGTTCAGACCGGAGGCGGGCAGGACGCGGACGTCCCGTACGTGCTTGCGACTGCCGTCGTCGCCTGCCCGCCCGGCGCGGGCTTCCCGCTGGAGCGGATCGCCGACGCGCTGGCGGTGCGGCTCCCCGGGAGCGCCGGCGCGGCCGTCGCGGCGCGCGTGCCCGTTCTGCGCCCGGCCGTCTGCCGCGGCCTGATCCGCGAGGCGTCCACCCGGAACGGGCTCGTCGGGGCCGCGGTCTTCGTTCCCGGCGCCGATCTGCCGGTGCTGGCCCTCAATCAGCTGAGGCTCGTCCTTCGTCTCGCCGCTGCGCACGGTCTCGAGCTCGACCAGGAGCGCGTGCCCGAGGCGGTCGGAGTGCTCGCAGGCGCCTTCGGCTTCCGTGCCGTCGCGCGGTCGCTGCTCGGGCTCGCCCCCGCGGCCGGCTGGGCTGTCAAGGGTGCCGTCGCCTACGGCGGCACGCGCGCCGTCGGCGAGGCGGCGCTGCGGTTCTACTCGGCGGCCTCCGCGACGGAGTAGCCGGGGTCCGTCCGATCCTGGACCTACGATCCGCCCAACCGACCGCCGGATGGAGGGCCGATGGCCGAGAAGGCGCACGCGCAGGAGCTACTGCAGATCGAGGAGGCCGATGCCTGGTTCGAGTACCTCGAGGCGACGCGGGGCCAGACGGAAGCCCGCTACGCCGAGATCGAGCCGTGGGCCTGGGCGCGCCTCTCGCAGCGCCTGCGCGCGGTGTGCGCGCGCCGAGCCCGTCTCCGGCCGGCGGCGGCGTAGCACACTCCGGCGGGGCCGCGAAATCCGGGCCTGCGGTCGCGGCTGCTAGCCTTCGGCTCAGGCCCCCTATGCCTACTGCTTTTTGCATCAACCGCTGCGCGCGCCCGGCTCCGGCCCTCGGGGCCGCGATTGCGCGCGCGCTTACACGAGGAGAGCTCTCACTTGCCCTGGTTTCGAAGGAAGAAGTCCGAGACAGAAACGGCGCCGGAGACGGCCGCCGCGACCCAGCAGGAACAGCCTGACCCAGTAGTGCCCATCGAGGCGCCGGCCGAGGAGTCGGACGCCGAGAAGCTCGCCCGGAAGCGCCGCCGCGGTACACGTGGCGGGCGCAACCGGAAGCGGCCCGCTACCGCGGGCGCCGTAGCCGCCGCGGACATCCCCGCCGACGGAGAGAAGCCCGCGCCGAAGCGGCGGACGAAGGCCGAGCCGAAAGGCGACCGCCGCGGCGAGCGCTCCGGCCGCCAGCAGCAACAGCGCCGCCGGCCCGCGCCCCGCCGCGCCCCGCTTCCCGCCGCCAAGCGCGAGCTCGTCATCTCGGTCGACGTCGGTGAGCAGCGCGTCGCCGTGCTCGAGGACGACCGGGTCGCAGAGGTCTATCTCGAGCGCCCGGACAGGCGCTCGATCGCCGGCAACATCTATCTCGGGACGGTGGACAACGTCCTCCCCGGGATGGAGGCAGCGTTTGTCGAGATCGGCCTCGAGAAGAACGGCTTCCTCTACGTGGACGAGATCGTCGTCCCGGAGCTCGAAGGCCGCCGGCACGGCAAGCGCATCCAGGACCTGATCGCACGCGGTCAGCAGATACTCGTCCAGGCGGTCAAGGATCCGATGAAGACGAAGGGCGCCCGCCTGACGACGGACATCTCGTTGCCCGGCCGGTTCCTCGTCTACGTCCCGAACGGCGAGGGCCTCGGCGTCTCGCGCCGGCTCGACGACGCCGAGCGCGCGCGCATGAAGGACATCATCAAGGCCCTCGACGTGAAGCAGGGCGGCGTGATCGTCCGCACCGCCGCCGAGGGGGCCTCGGCCGAGGACGTCGAGCGCGACCTCGTCTTTCTGCAGCGGCTGTGGAAGACCATCCAGGCGAAGGCCAAGACATCCAAGGCTCCTGCGCTCGTCTACGAGGAGGCCGAGCTGCCGTTGAGGATCGTCCGCGATCTCTTCGCCGGCGACTTCGAGCGCGCGCTCGTGGACAACGACCGCACGCACAAGCGCATCGTCAGCTACCTGAAGAAGACCTCGCCGCACATGATCGAGCGCGTCCTCCGCTACAAGGAGCCCGAGCCGCTGTTCGAGGCCTTCGGCGTGGACGCGGAGATCCGCTCGACGCTCAGCCGTCGCGTGGACCTTCCCTCGGGCGGCTACCTCGTCTTCGACTACGCGGAGGCGTTCACCGTCATCGACGTCAACACCGGCCGCTTCGTCGGCTCGCGGTCGAAGACGTCCACCGGGCGGCTCGAGGACACGATCACGAAGAACAACCTCGAGGCCGTGAAGGAGGTCGTCCGCCAGCTGCGCCTGCGCGACATCGGCGGCATCATCGTCATCGACTTCATCGACATGGCGAACCCGAAGAACCGGGAGGCCGTCGAGGAGGCGCTCCGTCAGGAGCTCGAGCGCGACCGGACCAAGACGTACGTCGTCGAGATCTCGCCGCTCGGCCTCGTCGAGATGACACGGCAGAACGTCACCGACGGGCCGCGCGAGATCCTGACGAAGAAGTGCGCGACCTGCGACGGCTCCGGGATCGTCTACTCGGAGGCGTCGGCCGCGATCGACGTCGAGCGCAGGCTGCGGGCTCTCGTCGCCGGCTCGCGCTCGCAGGCCTTCCGCGTTGAGGTGAATCCGAAGGTGGCCGCGCTGCTGGTCGGCCCGGGCGCCTCGCGCCTGGCCGAGCTCGAGACGCTGACGAAGCGGCGCTTCTTCCCCATCGGAGTCGAGGGCGCGCACCTGGACCACTGCGCCGTCATCGCCGAGGGCAAGCTCGCCGACCTCGCTCCGGGCGCGCCGGTGGCCGAGGAGACACAGGTCGAGGTGAAGCTCGTCGAGGTCGGGCTCCACGATGGGACGGCGGCCGTTGGCAAGCTCGACGGGTACGACGTCATCGTTGCGGGCGCGGCGAAGCTCGTCGGCAAGAAGGCGACCGTGAGCGTCGTGCGCGTGCTCGACGGCGGCGCCTACGCCACGCTCGTGGACGGTCCGGCCGGCGACGCGCCGGTCACGTTCGAGGGCGAGGCCGAGAAGCCGACCCGCGCACCCGGCAAGAAGAAGGCCGTCGAGGCGACCACGGAGGACGCTGCCGCCGAGCTCGAGCTCGAGCCCGAGGAGGCCGAAGAGGTCGAAGAGCCCGAAGAGCTCGAAGAGCCCGAGGAAACCGGAGAGATCGAGGCGGAGTCCGGCGAGGAGGTCGCGGTGGACGGGACGGCGGTTGCGCCGAAGCGCAAGACCCGCCGCGGCACGCGTGGCGGCCGCAGCCGCACCAAGAAGCCCCCTGTCGCCGAAGGCCGTGAGCCGGCGGACGCAGGGCCCACGCCCGAGCCCGAGCCGGCAGAGACGAGGCCGGCGGCTCCGGCGGACGGTCGCCGTCCCCGGCAGCCGAGGATCCACGTTCCGGCCGCGCACCTGGGCGAGCCGGACGAGGCGGCTGTGACCGCGCCGAGCGGCAACGGCGACGCCCCGCCGCTCGGCGAGGGGCTCGTCAGGCCGAAGAAGAAGACGCGCCGTGGCACGCGCGGCGGCCGCGGCCGGAAGAAGCCGGCGGTCGCAGGCGCTGAAGGTGCTGCGCCTGTGGAGGCCGTCGAGGCCGTAGGCGAGCCCGCGCCCAGGCCCGCCCGCGAGCGCAAGCCTGCAGCCGTGCGCGCTCCCGCGGCCGAGCCCGTTCCCGAGGCCGAGCCCGCGCCGGCGGCCCCGCCCGCCTCGTCCGACTACGTGCCGATGTCCGAGTGGCTCGACGACCTGGGGCGGTAGTGGCTACAATCCCACGGCTCGCGGGCCCCTGCCCGCGTTTCTACGAGCGCTCACGATGACCTACGCGATCATCCAAGTCGGCGGTAAGCAGTACCGCGTCCGCGCGGGCGAGAAGCTGCTCGTGGACAGGCTCGTACACGGCGAGGGCAACACGTTCTCGCCGAGGGTGCTGCTCGTCGGCGGCGACGGCCCGGCCGACCTGGCGCCGAAGGAAGGCATCGTCACCGCCCGTGTCGTCAGCGACCTGCGCGGCCCGAAGATCCGCATCGGCAAGTACAAGAAGCGCACCGGCTACAAACGACACAACGGCTTCCGCGCCGCGCTCACCCAGATCGAGATCCAGTCGATCGGAGCGACGAAGGCGCCGGCCGCGGTGAAGCCGGCTGCGGCGGCGAAGCCCAAGGCGGCGCCGAAGCCGAAGGCCGAGACCGTGACGGAGCCGAAGGCCGAGCCGAAGGCGAAAGCGCCGGCCAAGCCGAAGGCTGAAGCGGCGGCGAAGCCCAAGGCTCCGGCCAAGCCGAAGGCGGCGGCGAAGAAGGCACCGGCGGCGAAGGCGAAGCCTCGCGCGCCCAAGAAAGAGGAGAGCTAGATGGCACACAAGAAGGGGCTCGGCTCCTCCCGCAACGGGCGCGACTCCGAGTCCAAGCGCCTCGGCGTGAAGATCTTCGCCGGCCAGCAAGTGAAGGCGGGCATGATCATCGTCCGCCAGCGCGGCACGAAGTTCCGTCCCGGTCCCGGCACCGGCATCGGCCGCGACGACACGATCTTCGCCACGCGCGAGGGCACGGTCGCGTTCGGCCGGAGCGGCGAGCGCCGCTTCATAGAGATTCGCGACTGACGTCGCGAATCTCTAACAGGCGGTTGACCGACGCTAGCATCGTCGCAAACGGCGACGCGAGTGTGCGTCCGTGAACGATCCAGAGCGCCGAAGGTCTCAGGAAGGCATCTCTAGAGATTCCCGGCAAAGCCGGGAATCTCCATTCCACGACCGGGCCCGCATCCACGTGCAAGCGGGCCGCGGGGGCGACGGCGGCCTGAGCTTCCGGCGCGAGAAGTACGTGCCGAAGGGCGGGCCGGACGGGGGCGACGGCGGGAACGGTGGCGACGTCACGCTGGCCGCCGATCCGGGCTTGCGCGACCTCTCGGCCTTCAGCGCGAAGAAGAGCTTCAAGGCGGGAGGCGGCGAGCCGGGCCGGGGGACGCGCAAGCACGGGGCCGACGGCGCCGCGATCGAGCTGCGCGTCCCGATCGGCACGCAGGTCTTCGGCGATCAGGGGCAGCTTCTCACGGATCTCGCGCACACCGGTGCCCGGGCCGTCGTCGCGCGCGGCGGCAAGGGCGGCCAGGGCAACGCGAAGTTCGCGACGCCGACGCGGCAGACCCCACGCTTCGCCGAGGTCGGCACCCCGGGAGACTCCGCGGTGCTGGACCTGCGCCTGAAGCTGATGGCCGACGCCGCGCTCGCGGGCCTCCCGAACGCGGGCAAGTCCTCGCTCCTGCGCCGGATCTCGAACGCGACGCCGAAAGTGGCCGCGTACCCGTTCACCACGACCGCGCCGGTGCTCGGCACGGTCGAGGGGCCGGACGGGCGCCAGCTCACCGTCGCCGACGTCCCCGGGCTGATCGAGGGGGCAAGCGAGGGCGTCGGGCTCGGCCACGAGTTCCTCGCCCACCTCGAGCGCGCGCGCCTGCTCCTGCACGTGATCGACGCGGCCGAGGAGGACGTCGAGGGGCGGTTCCGGACGATCGACCGCGAGCTCGCCCTCTACGGCGCCGGCCTCGACGAGCGGTCGCAGGTCCTCGTCTTGAACAAGCTCGACATGCCCGGCTCGACGACCTCGCTCGAGATCGCCGACCCGCGCATAGTCGCCGTGGTCGCCGTGTCGGCGCTGACCGGTGCAGGGATCGACGAGCTGAAGCGGACGCTGTTCACGCTCTGCCCCGAGGCGCCGCCCGAGGCGCTGCCGGACGAGCTGCCCGAGTTCCTCGAATACCGGCCGAAGCCGGAGGGCCCGCGGCCGTATCGGATCTACCGCACCGACCGGGGCTACCGCATCGTCGGCGACGCGCCCAAGGGCGAGGAGCTCGAGGCCGCGCTGAAGGCGGCCGGCGTGCGCACAGGCCAGGAGGTCGAGATCGGCGACGAGGTGAGCGTGTGGGAGTGACCGGGATCCTCGGCGGCCGCTTCGACCCCCCGCACAACGGTCACGTCGCGCTGGCGCGGGCGGCGATCGAGGCATTCGGGCTCGAGCGGCTCGTTGTCGTCGTGGCGCTGAAACCGGGGCACAAGGACGCCGTGCTCGACGGCGAGACGCGGCTCGAGCTGGCGCGGCTCGCCTTCCCCGAGTGCGAGGTCCTCGGGGACGGGCATCCGCGCACGGTGGACCTGCTGCGCGACGGGCCGTGGCGCGACCCGCTCCTCCTCGTCGGCGCCGACGAGTTCTGCGATTTCCTCGACTGGAAGGAGCCGGAGGAGGTGCTGCGTCTCGGGCAGTTGGGGGTCGCGACCCGGTCCGGCTACCCGCGCGAGCGGCTCGACGCCGTGCTGGCGCGGCTCGCGCAGCCGGAGCGCGTCCTGTTCTTCGAGCTGGAGCCGCTGCCCGTCTCGTCCTCGGGGATTCGGGCCCGGATCGCAGCCGGCGAGTCGATCGGCGACCTCGTTCCGGGCGCCGTCGCGGCCGAGATCGAGCGTCGCGGACTGTACCGGCCGTGACAGGGGCTAGACTGCGGCCGGATCCCGAACGGACGACTGACCACCTGACTCCCCTCGAAACCGCCCGCCGCATCGCCGCTCTCGCGCAGGAGAAGCTGGCGCAGGATGTCGTCATCCTCGACATGCGGCCGGTTTGCGACTACACCGACTTCTTCGTCCTCGCCACCGGCGCCAACCCGCGCCAGACGAAGGCGGTCGTCGACGAGGTCTACTCGGTGCTGAAGCAGGAGTCGCGCCTGACGCCGCGGGCAACCGCCGGCGCGCGCGAAGCGACCTGGATCATCGCCGACTACCTCGACGTCGTCCTGCACGTCTTCACGGCGGAGACGCGCGCCTACTACCGGCTCGAGGACCTGTGGGCCGACGTGCCCGCGGTCGAGTTGGAAGCCGCAGCAGGCTAGATCGGTGTGAACAGGGCTGACGAGTTCAGGCTCGAGTCTCTAGACTTTAACGGCACCAAGGGGCCATAGCTCAGCTGGGAGAGCGCCTGCGTGGCACGCAGGAGGTCGGCGGTTCGATCCCGCCTGGCTCCACTTTTCGCCCGGAAGTCCGCTCGCGCCTGCGGCGCGAGCATGACGACTTCCGGGCGTCGGGCTCCCGGGGGAGACGGCGGCAGTGAGCCGCGCCCGCCATGTCGGTCGCGGCGACGAGCGGCGATGCGAGACGTGACAGCGGGTCTCGCGAGTCTCGTCTCGGGCGCGGCGAAGGGCGAGTGACTGTAAGTCAGCAGGCCGTCTGCGAGCTGGTCGCCGGCGAACCGAAGCGCAGACTTGTCAGCGATGCCGAACTGGTCGAGACGGAAGCGCAACGCGCGGAAAAATTGGAACGTCGAGTCAGTGAGTCATCTGACAAGATTCGACTGGACAACACTTGACTGGAGTAAGCGAATCGCTGTACGCTCGTCGGGCGCGACGTTCGGTATGTCCTATGCGGGAAGGAGTCCCGATGCGGAAACCGATCCCCAGGCGAAGGTACGTCATCGCCTCGCTCGTCCTTACGTTCGCTGCGACCTTAGCAATAGCCTCCTACGCGATCGGCAGCGAAGATGCACCCCGTGTACGTGCGTCATTGCCCGTGGGGTTGCTGCCCACCATCTCACTGAGCGCATCTGAGCGGATTGCGATTGGCAACCGAATCGGCACTGATCTCGCCGCGATGAGCGGTATTACCGAAGAGTCATTCGCCCAGGCGCGCGAGGTTGCGCAGACGGCAGCCGGTCGCATGCTCTTCCTGCCCGGGGCGAAAGGCGCTTGTCTCGTTGTTGAGGACGGCGCCTCGTGCGGTGATCCTGGAGGGGAGGAGCAACCCTTGCTCGCGCTCGTGACCTCGGTGGGCTCGAGTTCCGTGCTGGTCGGCGGTGGGGTGACGACAGCAGACATGCACGTCCTCGTGATCTCGGTCCCCGGAGGTAAGAGCATGAGGATTCCCGTGACCAACGGCATCTTCACCATCACTGCGGCAGACGGCGTCCCTCGCGTCGTGGGCCTCGAGTTCCGTGCCGAATAGAACTGCACGACGCATCCATCGTTTCGTCTCTCATCCTGTCGCAGCCGGAAGGGCGGTGGGCCAATGAAGATTTACGGGAGAGTACGCACCCTGGTAGGCATCATCACGCTGTACGTCGCGGCGATCACCCTCGCGATTGGCGCAGCCAACGCCGTCAACTCGACCACGCCGGCGTATGCGGCGAGTCACTGCACTCGGTATGGCACCTACGCTACCGTGGACACGAACTGCTACATCTACGCGACGCTCTCGAACCTCTCCTACAGCACGCCGAGCGTCGCCCTCCGCGACACGAACCAAATCACGATGACGACACAGCACTCGTGGGCGCTCTACTACGACGACAACTCCGGCCCCTACAAGAGCGGCTCAGGCTACGGAGGTACCGAGACTCGTTCCTCGCCTGGCTATCAGCCCGCCCAGTGCTACGCGTCCCACCAGTCGGCGATCACTGGGTTCTGCATGACAAACTGGCACGACTGACGTGTTCCCCCCAAAACAATCGGCGCGGAAACCGACGTTGAACAAGGAGGCGCGAACATGCGCAAATTTCTGCTGGTGATGTCGCTCGTCGCGGTTGCTGCCATCGGATATCTCGCACCTCGACTCGCGATTGCGTCGGATCCGACGCCTGATCTTCCTGAGTCAGTCCCTTCGTCGAAACTATCCAGAGCGCCGGTACCCGATGCAACGCGACTCGCTATCCAGAGCCTAATCATCGACGAGGTTGTAGAACGTGTCGGGATCGCTCGAGAGTCGTACAACAATGCGCGCGTGCTTGCAACGACGGAGCGCGGGCCACTTTACATCATTCCCGGAACGAAGGGAGCGTGCCTCGCTCTCGCGGACGTCGTCGGCTGCCGCGAGTTTCCGTGGAACGAGCGGCTAATTATCGCGCTTTTCGTTCCTGGCGTAGCTGGCAAGTATCAGGTCGGCGGAGGCCTTCTCGCAACTACTACCGGACAGGTCGTCATTGATCACGGTGACGGGAGCACCGGCGTAGCAGACGCTGTCGAAGGTGGTTTCGTCATCACACCGAGCCATCGCGTCCTTCCGGAGGATCGCGTCACCGTATCTGGCCTCTAGAACTCAGCTTCTCAGCCTGCGACTAAGGGAGGGAGAAATGACGTTTGGGCGGAAACGAGCGTGGACTGCGGTCGTCGGCGTACACGTAGCCGTGTTGGTGGCGTCGGCTAGCGTCGGTATGAAGCTTGACGGCGGTGAAGAAGGCCAGGCTCAGAGCGCCTTCGCAGCGGCGCATTGCACTCGCTATGCCCCTGGGTACGATGTTGATACGAACTGCAGTGGGAGCGGGTGGATAAGTCCGAACAGTTACTCAACCCAT
Source organism: uncultured Actinomycetes bacterium (assembly GCA_963839425.1). Taxonomy (GTDB): domain Bacteria; phylum Actinomycetota; class Thermoleophilia; order Gaiellales; family Gaiellaceae; genus CAYGLV01. The sequence goes on along the minus strand of CAWIUX010000009.1, from coordinate 2,007,408 downwards.
GCCACAGCGTTACGCGATCTGAACTACATATATCTCGACACCACCGCCTGGATTTGGGTTTGGTACAGCGGGCTGGACGCCTCGCGCATGTACAGCACCTACAACGCTCAAGGGCCTGTGTCCGGCTACCGCTACGCGTACTGCCAGCTTGACGACGTGACTCGCTGGGGGAGATGCAGAACTGACTGGCATGACTAAGCGGCGGCGGGCGGTGGCTTTGCAGCTGGAAACGAGAGCACCAGCTGACGCGCCGCCGACCTAGTCGCGCAGCGATGCCTCCTGTCCGTGAGAACGCGATTAGGGTTGCCTGCCGGTAGCCGCAGCAATGCTTGCTGGCGATGTCGTGCGCTGATCCTGTCGTGCGTCGCCGCGAGCACCGTGGTGACAGTTCTACTTGTGACCATGGACACATACGTGATCGTTGCGGCGTCGATGGAGCCCACACTTCATTGCGCGTCGTCCGCGAACTGCCTCGGTCGCGAGCCGCACACCGTGGTCGTTAGTGAGGTTCCGTTCCTTTTCGGTGGTCCGAGCCGCGGGGATATCGTGGTAATCCGCGGTGCGCGTAGTCGTTGCGGTGGAGAGATCCTCGTCAAGCGGATAGTCGGTTTGCCCGGAGAGACACTAAGACAGATCCGGGGGCAGATCTATGTCAATAACCGGCCGCTGAACGAAGAGTACACACGCAGACGGTGGCCCGGCCGGGAGTTTGTACTTCCTCGTATCGACGAGGGCCGGTATTTTGTGATGGGGGATAATCGACGTTTCTCTTGCGATAGCCGCTCTTTCGGCACAATTGAGCGTGCAGACATAAGTGGCAAAGTGATATTCGACTACAGCGGACCGCTACCTATCCTGCTTTTCTAACGCCACACCGTTTGGAGCAGTTCCCGGCACGTACTTCCGAGACTCTGAGGTCTGTTCCCGTTCTTCATGGAGGAGCGTCTCTGAGAAGACGTCGGGCAGTAGTAATTGAGCAGACCCTCAAGGAGCGGTGGAGGGGTTGAAAGAACTCCCCTAGCGTCCATCGGCTCTGGGCTCGGGGCGGGCCGTTAGGCTAGCCGGGTGCTCGAGCGCTGGACCCGGTTCGTCCTCCGCTTCCGCCTCGCCGTCCTCGCCTGCTGGCTCGCCGTGCTCGTCGCCGGCGTCTGGTCGTCCACGCAGCTGCCGGCGCTCCTGGCGAACTCCTTCGCGGTTCCCGGTACCGACTCCGAGCGTGCGCGGGCGATCCTCGCAGACAGCTTCGACGAGCGTGCGGACGGCGCCTTCACGGTCGTCTTCCAGGTGCGCCGCCCCTCGGACCGGGCAGCGCGCGCGCGCCTGCAGGACCGCCTGAAGCGGGCCGCCCGCGCCGTCCCGACGGGCCGTGCGGGCACGCTGCGGGCCGGGGGCGGGATCCTCTACGGGGACGTCGAGACGGCGCTCGCCCTGCCCGACGCCAAGGGCCACACCGGAGACCTCCGGCGGGCCCTGACCGATCCCGCCGGGCCGGCCGCACTCGTCACCGGCCAGCCGGCGCTCCAGCACGACCTCGACCCGGTCTTCGCCGGCGACCTGCGCCGGGGCGAGGCGATCGCCCTGCCGGTAGCCCTCCTCGTCCTCCTCGCGGTGCTCGGGCTCTCGCTCGCCGTGGCGATCCCGTTCGTCTTCGCGGCGTGCACCATCGCCGGCACGCTGGCCGCCCTCTACGGCATCGCCCACGTGCTCTCGCCGGCCACGTACGTGACGAACCTCGTCGTGCTGCTCGGGCTCGGGCTGGCGATCGACTACTCGCTCCTCATCGTCTTTCGCTTCCGCGAGGAGCTCGCGCGCGGCCTGCCGATTGACGATGCGATCCTGCGCACGATGGCGACCGCAGGGCGCGCCGTCGTCTTCTCGGGACTGGCGGTCGCGATCGGGCTCGCCACGCTCCTCCTCGTTCCGGTCCCGTTCGTCCGCTCGCTGGGGATCGCCGGGCTCCTGATCCCGCTCGTCTCGATCGCCGCCGCGCTGACGTTGCAGCCCGCCCTCCTGTCGCTGCTCGGGCGGAGGTCGGGCTCGCCGTCCTCGACGGGGGACGTCGAGCGCGGCTTCTGGGCGCGGCTCGCCGGCTCGATCATGCGCCGCCCCGCGGTCTACCTCGCGACCGGCGGCGTGGTGCTGCTCGCCGCGGCGGCGCCCGTGCTCTACCTCGAGCTGACTCCGGCCTCGGTGTCGGGCTTTCCGAGGTCGCCGGAGTCGGTGCGCGGCTACGAGCTCCTGCGCGAGCGCGTCGGGCCGGGCGCCATCACGCCGATCCAGGTCCTGATCGACGCGGGCGGCCCCGGGCGGGCACGCACACCGGAGGTGCGGGCGGCGATCGACCGTCTCGCCGACGGCCTGTTCCACGACCCCGAGGTGTACGTCGTCGCGAGCGGGCCGCGAGCGCCGTACGTCGATCCCAGCGGCCGCTATGCGCGGGTGATCGTCGTCGGGCGGCACGAGTACGACGATGGGCCGACGCGGAGCCTCGTCCGCCGGCTGCGCGACCCGATCGTTCCCGAGGCGCGCTTCCCCGACGGGGTGGCGGCCTACACCGGCGGCGCCCCTGCCCAGGGCCTGGACTTCCTCTCGCGCACCTACGACAGCTTCCCCTGGCTCGTCCTCGCCGTGCTCGTGCTGACCTACGGCGTCCTGCTCCGTGCGTTCCGCTCGCTGCTGCTGCCGCTCAAGGCGGTGCTCCTCAACCTGCTCTCGGTCGCCGCGGCGTACGGCATGCTCGTCGTCGTCTTCCGCTGGGGCGTGGGCGCCGACCTGCTCGGGCTCTACCAGCTCGGCCAGGTGGACGGCTGGATCCCGATCTTCCTCTTCGCCGTGCTTTTCGGGCTCTCGATGGACTACGAGGTGTTCATGGTCATGCGGATGCGGGAGGCGTGGGACGACGTGCCCGACAACGCGCGCGCGGTCGCGCACGGCCTCGAGCGGACGGGACGCGTCGTCACGGCGGCCGCCCTGATCATGGTGGCGGCGTTCTCGGGCTTCGTCGCCGGGCGGGTCGCGGGCCTGCAGGAGTTCGGCATCGGCCTCGCCCTGGCGGTGCTGATCGACGTGACGGTCGTGCGGGCCGTCCTCGTCCCGTCGCTGATGGCCGTGCTGGGCCGCTACAACTGGTGGCTGCCCGCTCGGATCGCGCGCCTCGCTCGCGTCACGCCTTCGCCGCTCTCGGAGGCGCCGCGGGCACGCACGTGAGGAACCTGCGACGCGAGAGGGGCGCGCTGCGCCCCTCTCGCGTCGGGGAGCGTCGAAACTAGACGGTCAGGGTGCCCCTGAGCTTGACCGAGAAGAGGCCGTTGCCGCGGTCGTAGCTGCCCGTGAACTTGAATGTCCCCTTCGCCTTGGCGTACTTGCCGGTGCCGCCGTTGATCGTGGCCCGGCCGAGGAGCGAGAACTGCTGGCCCGCCTCGTCGGTGCAGGCGCTCCCGCCCGAAGCCGTGATGACGAAGTTGAGCTTCGCGCCGTCGGCTGCGGTGATGGTGCCGGGGCCGCCGAAGAGCGGGCACGGCTCGACGGAGTTGCCGACGCCCTTGCCCGCGAGCTTGCTCTTCCCGACGAGGGTTCCGGTGCCGGTCGCGTCCGCCGAGATGTCGGCCTTCGAGCCCGATATCTTGACGGTGGCCTTGCCGGAATAGGTCGCGGTGAACGCGATGCTGGCAGGGGCCTTAACGACCCAGATGAGCTTGCCGCTCTTCTTCGTGCAGACGAGCACGACCTTGCCGACCTTCGCCGTCGCGCCTGCCTTGGTGCACTTCTTGCCCGCCGCCGGGGGTGTCGTGGCGGCACTCGCGGTGCTCGCGACGACGGCCGCAGTGGCGACTGCCGCGACAACCGCCTTGATGATTCCGAACCGTGTCACAGTGACTCCTTCTGTTGGGTTGAGTGGTGCGTCCGTGCGTGGTCGTCGTACCGCAGGTCTAGCCGAGCACCCAGTTGAGCCAGGGGCGCTTCTTGACCCACTCTCGGTCCTCGATCCAGGCGTCGATCCCGACCACCCGGCCCGCGCCGAGCGCCCCCAGCACCGCGAAGATGCCGATGTAGAAGACGTACTCGTTGAGGAAGGGGTTGTAGGCCGGCCAGAGGTTGACGCTGTAGAACGTGAGCATCATCGTGCCCGCGAAGAAGAACGATAGCCTCGTCAGGATCCCGAGGAGGATGCCGACGCCTACCAGTACCTGACCGGCAACGACGAGCACTGCGATGACGTCCATCGCGGCGGCGTTGTTGGCCACCTCGACCCAGAGACCCTTGAACGGCCCGGTCGAGTAGTTGAGGAACAGGTAGAGCTCGCCGGGGCTCTCCTCACTGCCCTGGAACCACTGGATGCCCATCCACTCGCCGTTGTGGATCACCTTGGCGAGCCCCGACCAGATGAAGAAGAAGCCGAACAGCCCTCGTCCGACGAGCACGAGCATCGGCAGGAAGGACGTGTGGTACCTGAACTCGAACTCGCGCTTGATCCCCGGCACCGTCATCGTGTACGTGCTCTCGTTTGCGGCGGGGATCTTGCTCATCAAGTCTGGCGCCATGGACGTCGCCTCCAGGGAAGTTTCGGTGGGTCGAAAGGGTCAACACTGACCATGCCTGCGCCCATCCGTTAGCTCATCCGCGCTTCTTCTGAAGAGCGATGCGGGGTTCTCTGAAATCGGGTGCGGGTTCCCCGCAGACGCTCGCGACGCGCCCGGGCCCGCGCGCGGGGCGGCGCGCGACGTAGCTCGAGGGGCGGCCGGCCGGCTTCCCCGACGTCGTGCGGGTTTGCCGCAGAGCCTCTGCGCGAAACTCCCGCCGCCGGTCAGCGAGCCTCCCGATGACTCCTTGCCGCCGGGCGATCAACCTTGCCGGAGTACGAGACAAAGCGCTGGATCTTCACGGCTCTGGCGCGCAAAAGCGAAAGGAGCAGGCATGAAGAAACTCCTGACGGCGTCGGCGGCAGCACTGGCGCTGCTCGCGTTGGGGGCGACGGCGGGGGCCCAGACCCCCGGGGAGATTCCGTTCCCCGCTCCCAAGACGGACGTCTTCGTCGCGGCGAACACGGGCACGACCGCCGGCGATGTGACGAACTTCGTCACCCGAGGGTCGAGCGTGGTCTTCCGCGCGTACGCCGCTGACATGAAGTCGAAGAAGGTCCTCACCGACAAGGACGTCAAGTACTTCTACGTGAAGATCCCCGACCAGCCGAGCGTGAAGCTGGCGTACAGCAAGACGGGGGAGCGCTTCCTGTGGACAGCGACATGGACGGTTCCCGCGAGCCAACCGCTCGGGATCGTGCCGTTCAAGGTGCTCGTCCAGACGAAGGCGAAGCGGTACGGGAGCTTCGTCCAGATCGGCGTCGTCGGCGCGATGCTCACGGTCACGGCGTAGCCGAGTGGCCACGAAAGCCCAACAGCACTGGAGGAAATCGATGAGAAGCTTGATCTACCTGCTCGGGGTCGCGCTCGTTGCAGGCGTGCTGACGGCATCCGCTGCTGCTCAGACGCCCGCTCCGGACAAGCTCTTCCCGGGCACCGAGGCGGTCGGGCTCGCCACGGGCGCGCCGGCGGCACCCGCAACCGTTCAGAGCCCTGCCGTGGACACGCCCTTCCCGGGCACCATGGCGGACGTCTTCCTGTACATCGACATCGTCAACGGCAACCCGAAGCCACCTGCTGTGCGCAGGCCCAAGTCCTGCTCGCAGCTGAGCACAGTCAAGCGGGGGGAGCGGCCCGTCATCCGCGTCTACGGCGTCGAAACCGAAACGGGCGAGGCGCTGACCCCGGAGAACGTCAAGTACGCCTACCTCAAGATCCCCGGCCTGGCGAACGTGAAGCTCAACTGGGGCCCCCACGGAGCGGGGACCGCCCGGTCCTACTTCTGGACGGCCGGCTGGGACGTCGCGGCCGACTACCCGCTCGGGGTGCTTCCCTTCAAGGTCGTCTTCAAGACGGAGTCGGGCAAGTTCGGGACCTACACGCAGGACGGACTGCCCCCGGAGTACCGCCTGACGGTCCTGCCCGCGTGACGATCCTGCCATAACGCCGAACGACTCGAAAGGATGAGACACATGAGCAAGCATGCTCACAAGACAGCTTCCGGGAGGTGGAAGCTTGTTCTGGCCGGCGCGACGGCAGTGAGCGCGCTGCTCGTGCCGTCGTTGGCCGTCGCGGCCGCCCAGCCCGTCCTGCCGCCGGTGATTCCCGGCGCTCCGGGCGTTCCCGGCTGGGCGGCGGCCGCGTTCACGCCGGCGTCGGATCTCGGGATCCTCCGGGCGACGCCGGACACGGGCCCCGCCGGGACGAAGTTCACGCTGAGCGGGAGCGGTCTGCCCGCGAACAAGGAAGTCTCGATTCTGTGGGCGACCACGAACGTCACCTGGATTCTCGACGCTCGACCCGACAGCGTCGACTACATCGGGCGGAAGGGCGAGGCGGTGAACGTCCTGCTGGCGAAGGGGACGACGGACGCCCGTGGAGCCTTCAGTCTCGATCTTCGGGCGCCGAGGGACTTCGGTGGGGCTCCCCACGACATCTACGCGGTCGTTGACGGCGTCCAGTACGCCAAGGGCGGCTTCTTCATCGAGAGGAAGATCACGCTCAGCCCGCGCAGCGGACCGATCGGCACGCCGATCACGGTCAAGATCACCGGGCTCGGCGCGAGCCTCTACGGAAGCTCCGGGAACATCTACTACGACGGCCGCTACGCAGGTGTCATCACGGGGGTCTGGAACCGCGGGGAGGCGAACGTCCAGATCCGCGCGGCCGGCCCCGTCGGCAAGCACACGATCCTCGTCGGCGGCGGCATGCAGTTCAACTACCTCAACATCCAGCAGTCTCCGGTCCCGTGGGCCACAACCGCCCTCTTCCCGTTCACGGTGACGAAGGACGCAGGCCCGCCGCCGGCGCGTGTCGACTGGCCCTTGTCGGTCAAGCCGACGATCGAGGCGAAGACGACGCTCGCGGCGGCCACCCCGGTCGGCGGCGCGGGCACAGCGACCGCCCAGCTCAGCTCGACGAGCGGAGCAGTGCTCTCGAAGGTCGACGTCTCCGTCACGGGCCTCAACGCGAACGAGCCGGTCGAGATCGTGTGGGCGACGGTCGTCGGCAACCGCGTCAACTGCACCGGCACGTGCTGGGCGTTCTCCTCGATCCCGCTCGGCAAGGCGACGGCCGCCGCCGACGGCTCGGCAAAGAGCACGTTCACGGTGCCGGACGGCCTCGGCGGCTGGCACGCCGTCCAGTTCCTCCAGGCCGGCAAGATAAAGGCCCAGGTGCCGTACTTCGTCAAGCGAAGCGTCGTCCACGTGCCGAAGACGGTGAAGGCCGGCACCGAGTTCGAGGTGCATCTGAAGGGCGTCGGCTGGACCCAGATCGACAACACGGTGGCGGTCACCTACGACAACGGCTATGTCGGCTACGGCTGCGGCTTCAACAGTGACGGCGATGTCGTCCTGAAGCTCGTCGCCACGGGGGGCCCGGCACCCACCTGATCGACATCTACCCGTTGCTCTACCCCTACCAGCCCGCGTATCCGTACCCACCACACGCAGTGGTCCCGTTCCTGAGCTTCGCTCGGGACTTCCCCGGCCTCGCGCTCGGCTACGAGCTGCCCGCCTTCCGGCTGGCGATCACGGTCGTCGAGTAGCGACCCGCTCACCGGGGAGGGGTGCTCGCGCCCCCCTCCCCGGTGACACCTCTGCTCGACGAGCTACCGTCGTCCCCGTGACGCCACGAGGAAGGCGGCGATCCTGTCGAGAGCGTCCGTGCTCAGGTCGGCATAGGACGGCATCAGGTTGTTGCCGCTGAGGTACGGCTTCGCGACGTACTGCCGGAAGGAGCGCGCGCTCCTCCCGGTGCTGCCGATGCTCCCCAGGGTGGGAGCCCCGCGGCGCGGGGTCCCGCTGCCGAGGTACGTGTGGCAGCTCAGGCAACCCACGCTCGCGAAGAGCGCCGCTCCCTCCGCGGCACGTCGCGGCAGGCGCTCGAGCTTCACCCAGCGGGCGACCGTCGCCTTGGGCGCGGTCGCGACGGGCGGCGGGACGGGCAGCGGCGGCACCCGGGCGACCCCCTCGGGTGGAGCCGAGAAGGGCTTGCCGACGAGGAACGAGACCAGATCGTCGATCTCCTGCGTGCTCAGCGCCGAGCCGTAGGGGGACATCCCCCGCCCGCCCCAGTAGACCCGGCTGAAGGCGAAGAGCTCGACGGCGAGCTTGACGCGGCGCGCGTCCGGCACGAGGTAGCGGTCGAGGTTCGGCGCGGTCGAGTTCTTCGGGCCCGTCGAGCCCGCCTTCGAGAACGCATGGCAGGTGCCGCAGCCGCTCGTCAACCAGACGAGCTCGCCGCGCGCCGGCTCGCCGGCCCTTTCCGCCGGCTGCGTCCGGCCGGCCGACCCCGTGTCGCCGAGGGCCAGGAGCACGGCAATCGCCGCGAGCGAAGACGCCGTCCGGGTCAGAGGCTTGCTCATCCGCCTCGACGGTAGCCGGGTTGCGGGACGGCCGCTACGGCAGGCGCCGGACGACCGGAGCGGCGTGCGCGCCGGCCCGCGTTCCCTCGTGGGTCTCGAGCAGCCCGTGCTCGAGCGCATAGTGCACGAGCTCGGCCCGTGTCTCGAGCCCGAGCTTCTCCATGATCCGCGAGCGGTACAGCTCGATCGTCCTGGGAGAGCGCCCGAGCAGGCTCGCGATCTCGACGCAGGTATGGCCGAGCGAGAGGAGCCGCACGATCTCGCGCTCCCGGTCGCCGAGCTGGTCGGCGCGGTTCTCCTCCTCGTGGCTCGCCTCCGCGAGGGCGAGCCGCGCTCCGAGGCCCGGGTCGAGATAGCGGGAGCCTGCGGCGGCCGCGCGGACGGCGTCGAGGAGCTTGTCGGCGCCCGCCTCCTTGAGCACGTAGCCGGTCGCGCCGGCCTCGAAGGAGGCCCACACGTGGCCGGGATCGTCGAGCGGGGAGATGACGACCACCGCCGCCCCCGGTGCGGCTTCGCGCAGAGTCGGGATCCCGTCGATGGTCACGCGCTCGTGCATGAGCAGGTCGAGCAGCACGAGGTCGGGCTGCAGCTCGTGCACCGTCTGGATGGCTTCCTGAAAGGTCTCGGCCTCGCCGACGGTCTCGATGTCCGCTTCGGCATCGAGCAGCAGCCGGAGCCCGTCCCGAACGACACCGAAGTCATCCACTACGACGACGCGAATCCGCATCTTGCAGCCTACCCCTCTCGGCTGTGGCCTACTGCGAATTCTCCGTTCGCTTTCACTCGTGGGCATCCGGGGTGACCCTGACGGGCCTGCGGAGACCCCGTGATCCGCGCCCCCTTCACAGGGTCTTCATGCACCGCGACGATCATACGACGGCGGTTTGCGGTCGCCCGACCAACCGCGCAGAGGGGTCTGCTTGCGCCTGATTCATAGTCTTCCGGGATCTCCGATCTTCGCGCTCGCGCTCGTCGCGCTCGCGGCCGCCGGCATCGCCCGCGCCGACTCGATCGACGATCGCCGTCACGAGCTCCGGGATCGGTTCTCCGAGAAGCGCCTCCAGATCGAGCAGGCGCGCAGCCGCGAGCAGGAGCTCGCGCGGGAGATCGCCGCGCAGAGCGATCAGATCGACACTGTCGAGTCGCGCGTCAGCGACCTCGGCTCGGAGGTCGCGTCGCTCGAGAGCCGGCTCTCGAGCTCGCGGGCGAGGCTCGCTGCGATCGAGCAGCGTCTCGGCGAGCAGGCCGAGCAGCTCCGGCGCTTGCGCCGCGAGCTGGCGACCGCCGAGGAGCTTTTGAGCAAGCGTGTCGTCCAGATCTACATGTCCGGCCGCCCGGATCTGATCGATGTCGCCCTCGGGGCGGAGAGCCTCGGCTCGCTCGTCGACCAGGTCGAGTACTACACGCTTCTGCTCGCGCAGGACTCGCAGCTCGTCGAGGGCGTCCGCGAAAAGCGTGCGGCCGTCGCGCGCACCCATGCGGAGACCGCTCGCCTTCGCGCAGGGCAGGAGGAGACGACGGAGCGGCTCGCGCAGCAGACTGCGGCCCGGCGGGCGGCCTATGCGGGCCTCGCCGCCGAGCGCGATCGGCTCAGCTCGCTTCGGCAGGACCGGCAGGGCTCGCTCGCCGCGGTCGAGGTGCGCCGCGAGGAGTGGGAGGCCGAGGCGGACGCGCTCGAGGCCGAGAGCGCGCGGCTCGCAGCGATCATCGTCTCGGCGCCTGCGCCCGCAGCGCCCGCGCCGGGGGACGCTCCGACGGCGCCCCCGAGCTCGTCCGGCTTCGTGTGGCCGGTTCGCGGCACGATCGTCTCGCCCTTCGGGCCGCGCTGGGGACGCCTGCACGCCGGCATCGACATCGCCGCGCCGGGCGGGACGCCGATCGCCGCGGCTGCTGCCGGCACCGTCATCTACTCGAGCTCGATGAGCGGATACGGGAACCTCGTCGTGATTCAGCACGCCGGGGGCATCGCCACGGCCTATGCGCACAACTCGAGCAACGCGGTCTCGGTCGGCCAAACGGTCGCCCAGGGACAGACGATCGCCTCCGTCGGCTGTACCGGGCGCTGCTTCGGCGACCACGTGCACTTCGAGGTCCGCGTGAATGGGAGCCCGGTCGATCCGATGGGCTACCTGTAGCGCGCGCAGCCTAGGGCATCGTCCCCATCGGCTCGGTCATCATCGTGCCGCCGGGCATCGTGTGCCCGTTTCCGTTCGAGTCGCCGCCCGTGAAGGCCAGCGTGCCGACGAGGACGCCGGCGAAGAGCACGATCGCGCCGACGATGACGGCGAGCGTCTGCTTCGACATGTGCTGGGCTCCTCTCGTTCGCTCAGGCGGACACGTCCACGATGAGGATCAGCCCGCCGGGATCGTCGCCGTTGTTGGTCAGGTGGTGGCCGATGTGGCAGTGGAAGACCCACTTGCCGGGCTCGGTCGCCGTGAAGGCGATGTCGTAGCGCTCGCCGGGGGCGACCTGGATCACGTCGTTGCCGTACTGCGCCGTCTCGGGCACCGGGTGCCCGTCCTTGGCGACGACGCGGAAGTCGGTGCCGTGGAGGTGCATCGGGTGCTCGAACTGGCCGGCGCCGACGAGACGGAGGAGGACGCGGTCGCCGCGCTTCGCCTCGATCGTCTCGGTCGCCGGGAAGCTCTTGCCGTTGAGCGTGAAGTAGTTCGGGAAGGCGTCCTCCATCTCCATCGGCGGCCGGGTCTCGCCCGTCGCCGGGTCGAGATTCCACTCGCCGATCATCACGGTGCGCTCGACGTCGTAGACGACCGGGTCCGGCTCCTCGATCACGAACGCGCCCGACAGGCCGAGGCCGACCTGGCGGTCCTCCTCGAAGTGGGAGTGGTAGAGGAAGGTCCCGCCCTTCGAGTCGCGCCCCGCCGGGACCGCGTCGAACTCGTACGAGAACGTCTCGCCCGGCTCGATCGGATCCTGGGTCACGCCGGGGACGCCGTCCATTGCGTTCGGCACGGCGATTCCGTGCCAGTGGACGGTCGTCGGCTCGGGCAGGCTGTTCTTCACGACGACCCGCACGCGCGTGCCGTACGGCACGCGGATCTCGGGGCCGGGCACGACGCCGTTGTACGTCCACGCCGTCACCTTCGTCCCGGGCAGGATCTCCCACCGCACCGGCTTCGTCTCGAGCTCGAAGACCCAGACGCCGTTCTCGATCCGCGGCTTCAGCACCTCGCCGCCTCGGGTCGCGGTCGCGTCCGGTACGTTCTCGATCGGCGCCGCTGCGCCGTGCCCGGCCATCGAGCCGCCCATCTCCATTCCCATCTGGCCGGCGGCGGCCGGGGCTCCGTCGTCGCCGGCGCGGACGATCGCGACGACGGCGAGCGCGAGAGCAAGGGCGGCGGAGAAGATCGCGGCCGTCGCGATCCAGAAGGTCGAGCGTGAGTTCATGGAGCGGCCTCCGGTCGAGTACGGGTCGGGCGCAGGCTACGGACGGGTTGTGAAGGACTGATGAAGCGCCGCCCGGCGCTAGATCGCATTCACGACATCCGCTGACAGCCTTCGCGGCTTCTTCATCGCCGCGGGCGAGCATCCGGGACGTGGACGACTATGCCTACGGCGTCTGGGCCTTCGTGGTGCTGAACGTCGCGCTCTTCGGCGGCTTCGTCTGCGCGTTCCTGCGACCGGCTCGCCGGCGCGAGTGGCGCTCGCTCGGCGTCTTCGCAGCGTTCATCGTCGCCCTGTTCACGGAGATGTACGGCTTCCCGCTCACGATCTACCTCCTGAGCGGCGTGCTCGGACGCTCGTACCCGGCGATCGATCCCTTCTCGCACAAGTTCGGGCACCTGTGGGTGGTCGCGCTGGGCGGGTCGAACGTCGTCTGGGGCCTCGTCATGGTCGTGAGCTCGGTGCTGATCTACGCCAGCCTCGCGGTGATGTGGAGCTCGTGGCGTCGCATCCACGCCGCGAGCGGCGCGCTCGTCACCGACGGCCCGTACGCCCGCGTCCGCCATCCGCAGTACGTCGCCCTCGTTGTCCTCGTGGCCGGGTTCCTTCTCCAGTGGCCGACGATCCTGACCGTGCTGATGGCGCCGATCCTGATCCGCAGCTACGTCCGCCTCGCGCGGCGCGAGGAGAGGGAGCTGGCAGAGCGGTTCGACGGCGAGTACCGCGCCTACGCCGAGCGCGTGCCCGCGTTCGTTCCACGCCTTCAGGGCGCATGAGCGTGGCTTCTCGCTCGTCGTCGCGGCCGGCGCCTCGTCAGGCGGGGGCAGGCGTTCGGTCGGCCGCGGGCAGCGAGACGACGAAGCAGCTGCCGCAACCCGGCCCGCCGCTCTCGGCGTGCAGCCGGCCGCCGTGCGCTTCGACGATCGCGCGGGCGATCGTCAGCCCGATCCCGCTGCCGCCCTGCCCTCGCGCTCGCGCCGGGTCGGCGCGGTAGAAGCGCTCGAACACGCGCTCGACGTGCTCGGGCGCGAGTCCCTCGCCGGTGTCGGTGACGGTGAGCACGACGCCGTGCTCGCTGCTGTCCGCGGCGAGCGTGACGCGACCCCCCGGCGGCGTGTGGCGCAGCGCGTTCTGCAGGAGGTTCGCGAGCACCTCGGCCATACGGTCGGGATCGGCGCGAGGTCCGGTGTCTTGCCGCCGGCGGAGCGTTCGAGCGCGACGCCCTTCTCGGCGTACGCCGGCAGCGCCGCCGCGAGGGCGGTGTCGACGAGCGCGGCCGGGCTGACGCGCGCGAGGCGGAGATCGAGCTGTCGCTCCTCGGCCTTCGAGACCTTCTGCAGGTCGTCGACGAGGCGGCTCAGCCGCCGCGCCTCGGTCCGCATCACGTCCCACGTCTGCTCGCCCGGCGGAACGACACCGTCCACGAGGCCCTCGAGGTAGCCCTCGATCGTCGCGAGCGGGGTGCGCAGCTCGTGCGCGACGTCGTTGAGGAGCCGCCGCCGGCGCTCCTCCGCGGACTCGAGGGAGGTCGCCATCGCATTGAAGGCGGCGCCGAGCTGCGCCAGCTCGTCGGCACCCACGACGGGAACGCGTTCGCCGTAGTGCCCCTGTGCGATGCGCTCCGCGCTCGTCGCGAGCCCGCGCGATCGGGCGCACGATCCGGCGCGACAGGAACAGGCTGACCGCAGCCGCGGTCAGCGCCGCCGCTCCGATCGCAAGCGCGAGAGCGAGGAGGACGGCGTCGCCGAACGCCTCGTCGAGATGGCGCTGCACGTCGGGCGGAACGACGCCGAGCGCGTGGCGGACGTGGCCGTGGAAGAGCCGCGGGGCGATCGCGAGGGCGACGAGCACGAGCGTGACGCTGCCGGCGACGATCACGAGCACCTGCGCCGCGAAGAGCTTGGCCGAGAGGCTGCGGCGGATCACAGGCCTCGCTGCCCATCCGGTAGCCGACGCCGCGCACGGTCAGCACGTAGCGTGGCGCGGCGCCGTCGTCGCCGAGCTTCCGGCGCAGGTTGGCGACGTGGACGTCCACGACGTGCTCGTCCCCGAACCAGTTCGGCCCCCAGACGCGCTCGAGCAGCTGGCGGCGGGAGAAGGCGACACGCGGCTGACCCGAGAGCGCGTCGAGGAGATCGAACTCCAGCCGGGTCAGCGCGACCGGCTCGCCGCCGACCCGCACCTCGCGTGCGAGCGGGTCGATCGCCAGCTCGCCGAAGCGGCGAACGTCCTCCTGCTCCCGAGGGCGTTCCCGCGGGGCGCAGGAACATGGCGCGGATCCTGGCGACGAGCTCCCCGGGCGAGAACGGCTTGGTCACGTAGTCGTCGGCGCCGGTGGAGAGGCCGACGATCTTGTCGAGCTCCTCCGCGCGGGCTGTCAGCATCACGATGTACGCGTCGCTGAAGGCGCGGATGCGACGGCACGCCTCGATGCCGTCGAGCTCGGGCAGCATCAGGTCGAGCACGATCACGTCGGGGTCGAGCTCGCGCGCGAGCTCGACGGCGCTCCTGCCGTCGCCCGCCGCCGTCACTTCGAACCCCTCGCGCTCCAGGTACCCGCGGACGAGGTCGACGAGCGGAGCCTCGTCGTCGACGACCAGGGCATGGAGACGGGCGGGCTCCCGCCCGCCCGTCGAGTGTGGAGGTTGACTCACCCGCTCATGCGTCCATCGAGACGAAGCGCCCGTGCCACCAGTGATACCAGACCGCTCCGGTGGTCGCGTGCACGGAGAGCATCCCGGTGACCTTGCCGTTTCGGAGCGTGTGGAGCGTGTAGTAGCCGGGGAACGGCTCCGCCTCGTCGACTCCGAGGGCGGGATCCTGGGCCTCGACGAAGCGCTGGGCGATCGCCTCGGCCTCCGCGGCCGAGACCTCGCCGTCCTGCGCCTCTCGCGCGAGCGGCGTGCCGACGCCGCCCATCATGCCGGCACCATCCATCATCCCGCCGCCCATCATCCCGCCCGAGCCGTCGCGAAGGCGGAAGTCGCTCATCATCCCGAAGCGGGTGTTCCACATCATCGCGGGCCCGTACTCGAGCCAGACGGCGCCGCTCGAGGGATCGACGAGCACCTCGGTCGCGGGGCGACCGTTCTCCTCGAGCTCGGCGTAGTAGTTGTTCTCGAAGCGCATCACCTCGCCGACTTCCAGGTCGAGGCGATCGGCGAAGCGCTCGGCCTGCCGGCGCGCGCCGGCGAGGTCGCGCACCGGCTCGCCCTGACCGCTCGAGGCGTAGCCCATCATCCCCGAGCCGTAGCGGGTCATCATCCAGCCGTGCCCGCCGCCGTCGCCGCGGGACGCGACCCACGTGGCCGACCCGACGAGCACCGCGACCGCGGCCACGAGCACGCCGAGGGCGAGGCCGTTGACCTTCACCGTCCTCACACCCTCTCGGCGCGAGCGGCGCGCAGCTTCGCGCGCAGCTCGTCGTAGGCCGCCTGGTCGATCTCGCCGCGCGCGAGGCGCCGGTCGAGGATCTCCTCGGGCCGCTCGGGCGCGCTGTCGGCGCGGCCGGCTCGTCCGGGGAACAGGTTCGCGACCGCCCAGACGATCAGTGCGACGACGCCGACCCAGAGGAAGGTCATCACGATCCAGCCGAAGACGCCCATGCCGTTGTCCCATCCATCCATCATCGTGGGGCTCCTTTCGTCGAGTTCACGAACCGAGGATCGAGGAGGCAGATCAACGTCGACCGTCGGCCGCGGTCAAGATTCGATCAAGGGCTCCCGGCGCATCGAGTTCACCGTTTCTTCATCCGGCCCTGCGACGGTTTCCGCGTCGGCGACGGGCCCGCATGATCTCCCCTGACTCGTCGCTCGACGCACGAGCGCATGTCGCCGCCCGGCAGATCGAGAGGAGCCATCGGCTCCTCTCGATCGTGCGAGCAGACGGGGCCGCGCCCCGCTAGGTGCTGTCCATTTCCATGGTCGGCATTTCGTCGCCATCCTCGTGCGGCAGGGGGAGCTCGATCGTCGCAGCCGGGCGCGAGGTCACGGCGAACGGCGAGAAGCCGATGCCGTTCGGCTTCAAGCCGACAGGAATGCGGGCGACGACCTTCTGCTCGGAGAGGTCGAGCACGGCGACGTCGTTCCCGTAGATGTTCGTGATGTAGGCGTGGCGGCTCGACGGCTCGATCACGACGCCGTGCGCGCCCTGCCCGGTCTCGACGGTCCTGACGACCTTGAACGTCGCGGTATCGACGATCGAGACGGTCGTGCTCGGCTGCTCCTCGGTGCCCTGGTTCGCGACGAGCAGGTACCGCCCGTCGGGGCTGACGTACACCTGGATCGGCCCGACCCCGACCTCGACCTTGCCGACGAGCTCGCGCTTGGCGACGTCCACCTTGGCGACCGCATTTTCGCCGTTCACCGACGAGTAGACGAAGCGTCCGTCCGGCGAGAAGGCGACCTGCACGGGCGCCTGTCCGACCTCGACATCGCCGACCTTCTTGCGCGTCGCGGTGTCGATCACGCTCAGGCTCGTCCCCTTCGCGTTGGCGACGTAGACCCACTTCCCGTCGGGACTCGGCCTCAGGCCGTGCGGGTAGGCTCCGACCCGGATGGCGGCGACGGCCTTCATGGTCGCGATGTCGATCGCCGACACGGTGTCGTCCCCGCCGTTCGTCGTGTACGCCGTTCGGCCGTCCGGCGTTACGACGACGTGGGCCGGCTCCTTGCCCGTCGGAACGGTGCCGTGCAGGCCGAGGCTTTGCGCGTCGACCATGACCGCCAGCGAGTCGTGGCCGCTCACGGCCCAGACGCTCTTCCCGTCGGGCGACACCTGGAGGTTGTGGGGCCCCTCGATCCCGGTCAGCGTCGTCACGACCTCGTTTCGGCCGGCGTCGATCGCGGTGAGACTGGCTCCGTCCTCGTTCGCGACCCAGACGGTGCCGGTCACCATTCCGTCGTGCTTGCCGGCGGCTTGCTCTGAGCCTCGGTCTGTAGCGACCACGACGCCAATCGCGACCGCCGCTACGACGAGGACGGCCGCGGCGGAGACGAGAGATGCCCTCTTGCTCACGTGAGTGCTCCTTCTCCTAGAGGTTGGGAATGTCGGCGAGCAGCTTGTCGGGCTTCACGTACATCGTTGGATCCGACCCGAGCCAGTAGTCGCGGCGCCAGCGGATGACCCCCTGGCGGTCGACGAGGATGAACGTGTGGCCGGCGGTGTTCGGGTGCATCCCCTGGCCGAGCACGTCGTAGGCGCTGGACATGCCGCGGTCCTCGTCGGCGATCAGCGGCGTCGAGAGGCGGTACGTCGCCGCGGCCTGCTGCGCGTCTCCGGCCTTGTCGTTCGTGATGTTCACGAGCACGAGCCCGCGCCGCTTCAGCTCGGCGTCCCGCGCCTCGAGCGCCTGGATCTGCTGGAAGCAGGCCTGGCACATGACGCCCTCACTGAAGAAGAGGAGCACGTTCTTGCCGCGCAGCGAGTCGCTCGAGACCGGCTCGCCGGTGATCGCGTCGGTCTCGTCGAACGCCGGCGCCGGCTTGTTCAGCTGCGAAGCGATCGGCGGGGACGCTTGCTGCCCACGCCCGAGCAGCACGAACGTCACGGCGAGCGCTGCGACCCCGAGGACGGCGGCGGCGAGCATCATGGGGCTCGGCCGGCTTCGTTCGCTGGTCGCCCGCCGCTTCGGGTGGGGCCGCACATGCTTGGCTTCGATTTCCTTCCGACTCATGAGACTCGTTCCCCCCTTGGTTTGAGGACGACGTAGGCAAGGAGCGCCACGACCGCTGCGAGCACCGGCCACGCGACGGCGTTCGGGACGTCCCCGAGGCGGACGGCAAGACGGCCGACGAAGGCCCCGAGGTCGCGCTGGAAGCCCGGGGCGGTCTCGGCGCGCCCGGTCAGCGCGAGCGTCGACGAAGAGGACGCCGAAGGCGAGGAAGATCGCGCTGCCGGCGAGCCGCGAGACGGTCGTATCCTTCACGTAGCGACCGAGCCGGAGCACGACGCGCGGGTCGCGGACCCGGCGTTTCGCGCTGCCGAAGATGACCGCGATGGGAAGCAGCGGTGCGACGAGGCCCAGGATGTAGGCGCCGCCGAGGAACGCGCCGCCCCACCACGCGGAGCTCACCGCCGAGAGTGCGACGGCGCCGGCGAGAACGGGTGCGCAGCACGCGGTCGCCGCCCCCGAGAACGCGCCGAGCCCGAAGACCGAGAGCGCTGAGCCGGTCAGCTCGGGCTGGGGGAGGGGCAGCGAGAGCATCGTCCCGCGCCAGAGGGCGACGGCGACCGCGATCATCATCAGGCCGCCGAGGACGAAGAGCTGCGGGTGCCAGCGCGAGACGAGCGACGCGAGCGCCGAGGCGCCGAGCGTGATCGGCCAGACGACGACGGCGACTCCGGCGATGTAGACCGCGCTCAGGCGGGCGACGCGCCAGCGGCTGCCGCCCGAGACGGCCGCGAGGTAGGTCGGCAGCATCACGCCCGAGCAGCAGGGCGCGAAGAAGGCGACGAGCCCCGCGGCGAAGGCCGCAGCCGCCGAGCCCGCCAGCAGCGCTTCACTCACGCGGCGAAGCCCTTGCGGAGCCGCTTCTCCGACAGCCGGCCGTAGGCGAGCAGCCGCCCGTCTTCGACGAGCGCGGGCAGGAAGGCGAGCGGGATCCCCCGCTCCGCGAGCGACCGCGCCTCAGCGCTCTCGACATCGACCGTCCGAACGGAGAGGGGGACGTCGTGGCCGATGCGGTCGAGCACGTCCTGCGCGTGCTCGCAGAGGTGGCAGTCGCTCGCGGTGACGAGGGTGAGGTGGTGCACACCGGAAGCGTCGGCAACCCGTGTGAAGAGGCGGTGAAGCCGATGCGAAGATCCGGGTCTTCTACGGATCTACAGGGGTTGCGATCCCCGACGCGATCTCTTCATCCGATCTTCACACTGGTGGCCGAGAGTGACGTTCATGGAGCCGAACAAGAAGATCGTCGTGATCGACGACGAGCCGTCCGTGCAGGAGGTCGTGCGCGGATACCTCGAGAAGGACGGCTACCACGTCTTCGTCGCCGGCAACGGGCGGGACGGGCTCGCGCTCGCCGAGCGGACGAAGCCCGGCCTCGTCGTGCTCGACCTCATGCTCCCCGACATCGCGGGCGAGGAGATCTGCCGCGAGATCCGCAGCCGCTCCGACGTGCCGATCCTCATGCTCACCGCGAAGTCGGCCGAGGACGAGCGTGTCAACGGGCTCGCGATCGGCGCAGACGACTACCTGACGAAGCCGTTCAGCCCGCGCGAGCTGGTCGCCCGCGTGCGCGCGATCCTACGACGGACGCAGGGCGGCGAGACCCCGCTCGTGGAGACGCTCTCGTTCGACGACGGACGATTCGAGATCGACACGGTCGCGCACGAAGTGCGCATCGAGGGGCAGATCGTCGACCTGACGCCGAACGAATACCGCCTGCTCGTCACGCTCGCACGCTACCCCGGCCGTGCCTACTCTCGCTTCGAGCTGATCAACCACGTTCAGGGCTACGACTTCGAGGGCTACGAGCGCACGATCGACGCGCACGTGAAGAACCTGCGGAAGAAGGTCGAGACGGACCCCAAGCATCCTCGTTACGTCGAGACCGTCTTCGGCGTCGGCTACAGGCTCGCCAAACGGTGAGCTCGCTCGCGCGGGTCGGGCTGCGGACGCGGCTCGCGATCGCGCTCGTCGGCATCGCCGTGCTCGCCGTCGGTCTCGCGACGCTGCTCGCGAACCGCGGCCTGCACCCGCGCGTGGCCGGGGCGGCCGAGGCGCGGATTCAGCGCTCGGCCGAGCACATGGCCGAGGTCGCGGCGAACGTCTACGGCGAGGAAGGGGGCTGGACGCCCGACGGCGTCGAGACGCTGGAGCATCTCGCCGACCTGAACCGCCTTGCCCTCAGCGTCTTCGGGCCCGACGGTGCCCGCATCACCGCCGGCCACCAGCATCCGGCGCTCGAGAATGCGGAGATCAATGCCTTGGCCTCGGTCATCGTTCGCAATCGAAGCGTCGGCCGCGTGCTCGTCGCTCCGCTCAGCGGGCAGCTCCTGACGCCCGAGGAGGAGCACCTGCAAGCATCGCTCGACCGCCTGCACGTGATCGCCGGTGCCGCGTCCGTCGCCGCCGCGCTGCTCGTCGCCTTCCTGCTCGCCCAGACGCTCTCCGGCCCGCTCCGGCGCATCAGGACGACTGCGCAGAGGATCGAGCAGGGCGAGCTCGGCGCGCGGGTCGATCTCGGCGGCGATGCCGAGGTGCGCGCGGTCGGCCACGCGCTCAACCGGCTCGCCGACACGTTGCAGCACGAGGAGGAGCTGCGCAAGGAGAGCGTCGCCGACCTCGCGCACGAGCTGCGCACGCCCGTGTCGGGCCTGCTCTCGCGGATCGAGGCGGCTCAGGACGGCGTGCTTGCGGACACGGCGGCGAACCTGGAAGCGATGCACGCCGAGGCGCTCCGCCTAACGCGCTTGCTGGACGACCTTGCCCGCCTCGCCGAGGCGGAGAGGCCGGGCCTCCTGCTCGAGAAGCGGCACGTCGACCTCGCCGACGTCGCGCGTGCGGCCGCCGACTCATTCGCCCCGCGCTTTGCCGAGGCCGGCATCGCCTTCAGTGCGACCGTCGAACCGGCCTGGGTGCTGGGTGACGCCAACCGCATCGAGCAGGTCGTCGCCAATCTCCTCGCGAACGCGCTCCGCTACACGGAGGCCGGCGGCGAGGTCACGCTCACCGTGGCGCGATCCGGCGACGAGGTTGTGCTCGACGTCACCGATACCGGCATCGGGATCAGGGCAGAGGACCTGCGCCACATCTTCACGCGCTTCTGGCGGGGTGACCCGTCACGCTCGCGCGCCACGGGCGGCACGGGGATCGGCCTCGCAATCGTCCGCGAGCTCGTTCGCGCCCACGAGGGCCGCATCGACGTCGACAGCGTTCCCGGTGCGGGGTCGCGCTTCCGCGTCAGCCTCCGCGCGCTCGAGCCGTAGCCCGCTTCGCCGGCTTCACGAGATCTTCAGACGCCACGAGCACACTCATGACCAACACGCTCATGACCAAGCGAAGGGAGCACTGATGAGCACCGTCCTGCTGATCCTCCTCATCCTCGCCTGCCCGCTCATGATGATCTTCATGATGCGCGGCGGCCATGGCCACAGCGGCCACAGCGGCCACGGCCAGGCGGCCGGCGCCAACGGCCGCAGCGAAGGCGAGCACGGGCACGTGCACGATGAGCATTGCCGCCACGACGACGAGTCGCTCGACGACCTCAAGCGCAGTCGCGACGAGCTCGACGAGCGTATCGCCGCGCGCGAGCAGGAGGAGCGCGCCGGGGTCGGCACCTAGAACAGGGCGTAGCTCTCAGCCGCCCCGATAACGCTGCTGTCGGGGCTCTCACAGACCGCTCCCCGACACTGGGAGAGAGAGACCACGGAAAGGAGACGTCGGTGTTCCTCACCTCGATCAGACGCGGCTTCCTCGCGCACGCCGCCGGCACGACTGTGCGCCGCGAGGTGCTTGTCCGCGTCTCCGGCGGTTATGTCCCGGACACGATCCGCACCGAGGTCGGCGTCCCGCTGCGCATCGTCTTCCGCCGCGAGGAGTCGGCTCCGTGCTCGGAGCAGGTCGTCTTCCCGGCGTTCGGGAAGAGCGCGACACTGCCGCCGGGCGAGCAGGTCGCCGTCGACTTGCTGCCAGAAGAGCCGGGTGAGTACGAGTTCACCTGCGCGATGGGAATGCTGCGCGGCAAGCTCGTGGTCGTCCCGAGCGGGCGGGTGCCGGCATGAGCGCGGCCCCGGCGGCCACCTCCAGCGAGGCAGCCCGCCTGCCCGGTGCGCGCGCACGAGTCGTCCGGACCGCGATCTTCTCGACGTTTCCGCCGCGTGCGTGTGGGATCGGCACGTTTTCGTTCGACGTGCGGGCGGCGCTTCTCGGCTTGCCCGGGATCGAGGATGTCAGCTCCGTCGTCGTCCTCGACGAGCCGTCGCTTTCTCAGCCGTCCGACTTCTTGGCGACGGTTTCGCAGGGAGTGCGTGGGGACTACCTGCGCGCTGCGAGGCTTCTCGGCCGGCTGGACATCGACGTCGTCCTGCTCCAGCACGAGTACGGGATCTTCGGCGGCGCCGACGGCGAGTATGTGTTGTCCTTCGCGCAGGAGCTGGCGCAACCGCTTGTCGTGACGCTCCATACGGTGCTGTCGCAGCCGTCGCCGCACCAGCTGGACGTGCTCACCGCGCTCTGCGACGAGGCAGAGCTGGTGATCGTGCTGACCGGCACCGCACGTCGCCTGCTCGTCGATGTCGGCGCCTGCCCCGCGCACAAGGTCCGTGTGGTTCCCCACGGCGCACCGACCGTGCTCGGACGCCGGCGCGAGGAGCACACCGCCGGGCGACGTCCGCTCTACGCCGCACCGGAACCCGGTGGATACGAGCGGATGCAGTCGCGCTTCCTGCTCTCCACCTTTGGCCTGCTCTCGGCGGGGAAAGGTCTCGAGACGGCAATCGAGGCGCTTCCACTCGTCGTCGAGCGACACCCGGACGTGCTGTACGTGATCGCCGGGTGGACGCACCCACAGGTCGCACGGCGGGAGGGCGAGCAGTATCGGCTCATGCTCGAGCGCCTCGTCGTCGACCTCGACCTCGGCGATCACGTCGAGTTCGACGACCGGTTCCTCTCGATCGACGAGCTGGCCGACCTGCTTGCCGCGACCGACGTCTTCGTCACCCCCTACCGCAACCGGGAGCAGATCTCCTCCGGTGCGCTCACCTTTGCGATCGCCGCCGGATGCGCCGCGGTCTCGACACCGTACTGGTATGCGGAGGACATTCTCGCGTCCGGGGCCGGGCGGATCGTGCCGTTCGGCGACCCGCACGCGCTCGCCGAAGCCGTGTGTGAGTTCGCCGAGCAGCCCGACGTCCTGGAGACGGCGCGCGCGGAGGCACGCCGCATCGGCTCCGGGCTCGCGTGGCCATCGGTCGCAGTAGCGACCGCGGCGGTGCTCGCCGAAGCGGCCACGGTCGCGCCCCGCCGGACTCCCTGCGCACTGGGCACGCCGCGCGCCAAGCTCGTGGTCGCCTCGAGGCCGCAGGTGCCCGTATGAGCGTGGTACCCGTGGCCGCAGCGCCGGCGCCCGAGACGGCTCCGGCGCTCGCCGCCGTCCCGCCGCAGGAAGGGGCGAAACAGGGCGGGCTCGGCGAGGCCGAGCGCGAGTACCGCGCGCTGATGCGAAAGTGGTGGTTCGGAGCCGCCGTCGGCGTCCCGACGATGGCGCTCAGCTACCCCTGGATCCTGCCTCTGCTGGGGGATTGGCTCCCGCGCGGCAGCGACAGGCTGCGGCTCGTGTGGATCGCGATGGGGGTGGCCTCGCTCGCCGTCCTCGCCTACTCCGGCTCGCAGTTCTTCACCGGCGCGTGGCAGGCGCTCCGGCACCGCCAGGCGAACATGCACACGCTGATCGCGATGGGGACCGGCGTCGCGTGGCTCTACTCGACCATCGCGCTCGCTGCGCCGCAGCTCTTTCCCGACGAGAAGCTGACCGAGGTCTACTACGACGTCACCGTCGTCGTGACCGCGCTCGTCGTCCTCGGCCTCGCGATGGAGGTGAAGGCGCGCGGCCGGTCCTCGGAGGCGATCAAGAAGCTGATCGGGCTGCAGGCGAAGACGGCCCGCGTCGTGCGCGAGGGACGCGAGCTCGAGATTCCGATCGACGAGGTCGTCGTCGGAGACGTCGTTGTCGTCCGCCCCGGCGAGAAGGTGCCGGTGGACGGGGTCGTCGTCGAGGGCGGCTCGGCGGTCGACGAGAGCATGATCACCGGCGAGTCGATGCCGGTCGCGAAGGCGATCGGCGACGAGGTCATCGGCGCGACGATGAACACGACCGGCGCCTTCCGCTTCCGCGCGACCAAGGTCGGCGCGGACACGGCGCTCGCGCAGATCGTCCGGCTGGTCCAGGACGCCCAGGCGTCCAAGGTGCCGATCCAGCGGATCGTCGACGTGGTCTCCGGCTACTTCACCCCGGCGGTGATGATCCTGGCGATCGGCGGCTTCGTCCTCTGGTACGACTTCGGCCCCACGCCGGCGCTCGCGTACGCCGTGATCGTGGCGGTGACGACGCTCATCATCGCCTGCCCCTGCGCGCTCGGAATGGCGACGCCGATGTCGCTGACGACGGGCGTCGGCCTGGGCGCCGAGCACGGCATCCTCATCCGCTCGGGCGACGCGCTCCAGACCGCCTAGCGGCTCGACACGGTCGTGCTCGACAAGACCGGCACGATCACGTGGGGCAAGCCGGTCCTCACCGACGTCGTCTCCGACCGCGGCGACGAGATGTTGCGCCTCGCAGCAGCCGTCGAGCGCGACTCCGAGCACCCGCTGGCGGCGGCGATCGTCGACGGCGCGGAGGCGCGCGGGCTCGAGCTGCCCCGGGTCGCGACCTTCGAGGCGGTCCCGGGCCACGGCGTCCGGGCGACGGTCGAGGGCCGGAGCGTCGTACTCGGCAACCGGCGGCTGATGGACGGGCACGGCATCGACGTGGCCGCCTACGACGCGGACTGGCAGCGGCTCGCGGACGAGGGCAAGACGCCGATGTACGTCGCGCTCGACGGCGCCGCCGCCGGGCTGGTCGCGGTCGCCGACACGGTGAAGGACGACTCGGTGAAGGCGATCCGGCGGCTCAAGGCGATCGGCCTCGAGGTCGTGATGATCACCGGCGACAACCTGCGCACCGCCGAGGCGATCGCGCGCCAGGTCGGCGTCGACCGCGTCCTGGCCGAGGTGCTCCCGGCAGGACAAGGCAGCCGAGGTGCAGAAGCTCCAGCTCGAGGGCAGGCGCGTGGGCATGGTCGGCGACGGCATCAACGACGCGCCGGCCCTGGCCCAGGCCGACGTCGGCTTCGCCATCGGCACCGGGACCGACGTGGCGATCGAGGCCTCGGACGTGACGCTCATCTCCGGGAGCCTCCAGGGCGTCGTGACGGCGATCGAGATCACCAAGGCGACGATGCGGAACGTCAACCAGAACCTGGTCGGCGCGTTCGTCTACAACAGCATCGGCCTGCCGATCGCGCTCGGCGTCCTCTATCCGTTCGTCGGCCTGCTGCTCAGCCCGCTGCTGGCCGCGGCTGGCGATGAGCTTCAGCTCCGTCACCGTCATCTCCAACGCCAACCGGCTCAAGCGGTGGCGCCCGAAGGAGGCTTGAGAGATGGACGCCGATCAGTTTGCCGTCACGCTCGTGGGCGTCGCGGCCATCGCCATCGTCGTGTGGTTCTTCTGGCTCAAGAAGGAGGAAGGAATGCGCGCAACGCTCACATCCAGCGGCTACCAGGAGGCGATGATCCTCGTTCAGGGCGGCTACACGCCCGACACGATCGTCGTCGAGAAGGGGACGCCCGTCCGGCTCGTCTTCCGGCGCGAGGAGACCTCGCCCTGCTCCGAGACGGTCGTCTTCGACGACTTCGGCAAGAGTGCCAACCTGCCGCAGGGGAAGCCGGTCGCGGTCGAGCTGCTGCCGACCGAGCCCGGGCGGTACCGCTTCACCTGCGGGATGGGGATGCTCCAGGGCACGCTCGTGGTCGAGTGAGTGCCGCGTCCGCCGAGCAGGAGCGCGTGACGCGCCGCTACGAGCGGCTCGCCCGCTTCTATGACGTCTGCAACGCTCCGATGGAGCTCGCCGGTCTGCGCACCAGGCGCCGCCGTCTGCTCGGCCTCGCCTGTGGGCGGGTGCTCGAGGCCGGGATCGGCACCGGCCGGAACGTCGAGTACTACCCGCCGGGCGTCGAGCTCAGCGGGATCGACGTCTCCGCCCAGATGCTCGAGCGCGCGCGGCGGCGGGCGCGGGAGCTCGGCCGCGAGGCCGAGCTGCGCCGGGCCGACGTCCACGAGCTCCCCTACGAGGAGGGGACGTTCGACACCGTCGTCGCCACGTGCCTCTTCTGCTCCGTGGCCGATCCCGTGCGCGGCCTCGCCGAGCTTCGCCGCGTCGTGAAGCCGGAGGGGCGGATCCTCTTGCTCGAGCACGTCCGGCCGCGGAATCCGGTGCTCGGCCTGCTCGCCGACCTCGTCAGCCCGCTGACCCGGCGCCTGTTCGGGCCGAGCCTCAACCGGCGCACCGAGGAGAACGCGCGCGCGGCCGGCCTCGAGCTCGTGGAAGTGCGCCGGGACGGCATCTGGCGGGAGATCGTGGCGCGGCCGGCCAGCGGAGACGCTCAGGCTGCCGATGCCCGCAGCACCGTCGAGTGAGTCAGAACGAAAGGGAGACGGCAATGAACGGCAACGACAAGGGCACGGCGGTCTTCGGCGCGGCGCGCCTGCCGCTGGTGGGGCTGCTGCTGATCCAGCTCTTCCTCGGCTACGAGTGGCTGATGTCCGGGCTGACGAAGATCGTCCGCGGCGGCTTTGCCTCGGGACTCGCCGACGAGCTGGCCGAGAAGTCCGAGGGCGTCGGCGGGTGGTACGGCTCGTTCCTCGACGAGGTCGTGATCCCGAACGCCGAGGTGTTCGGCTGGCTGATCGTCGCCGGCGAGCTCGTCGCCGGCATCGGGCTTGCCGCCGCCGGGCTCGTCTGGCTGCTGCGCCGGGAGCGGCTCGGAGTGAGTGGCCGCACGACGGTGCTCGCCGTGACGGCGCTCGCCGCGCTCGGCAGCATCTTCATGAACGTCAACTTCCACCTCGCCAACGGCTCGGCCCACCCGTGGCTGATCCCCGGCGACGGCTTCGACGAGGGCGTCGATCTCGACAGCCTGATGCCCGCGCTCCAGCTCGTCCTGATCGGGGTGAGCGTCGGGCTGCTGCGTGCCGTACGGCGCGAGCGGCCCGCGGCAAGCCCGTCAACCGGCAAGCTGGCCACCGACTGAGAGGAGTACGAGTGACGACACCGATCCACCTCGACCGGACGGGCACGAGCCCGGCCGGCACGCAGAAGGACGGCTGCTGCGGCGGCCACGCCTACGCCGAGGGCGAAAGCCGCCCGAAAGACGAAGGCTGCTGCGGCGGCGCCGCCGACTCCGAGCCCCGCCAGGGACAGGAGCGTGGCGGCTGCTGCGGCGGTCGAGGGCACGGCGAGCATTGACGTTCGCCGCGATCCCGCCGCCGCCCTTCGAGGCGCTCCAGCTCGGGCACATGCGCATCACCCTCCACGGGCTGCTGATCCTCGTCCCGGCCCTCATCGCCGTCGCCTGGACCGTGCGCCGCTGGAAGGCGCGCGGCGGCTCGGCTGAGCTCGTCGTCGACGTTGCCGTCTGGGCGCTCCTGGGCGGCATCGTCGGTGCGCGTCTCTACCACGTCGCGACGAGCTGGAGCGAGCTGCCCGACGCCTGGTGGGGCTCGTTCGCGGTGTGGCGGGGCGGGCTCGCGAGCTGGGGAGGGCTGCTCGGCGGGACGCTCGCCGGGATGTTCGCCCTCCGCCGCCGCGGCGTGCCCGTCAGGCAGTTCATGGACGCTGCCGCGCCGGCTGTCCTGCTCGCGTACGCGCTCGGCCGGCTCGGCAACTACACGAACCAGGAGCTGTTCGGGCCCCCGACGAGCCTGCCCTGGGGGCTCGAGGTCGAGCCGGCCTTCCGCCCGGACGGCTACGACGAGTACCCGACCTTCCAGCCGACGTTCCTCTACGAGCTGCTCTGGGAGGTCGGTGTCGTGTTCGTGCTGCTCGCCGTCGAGCGGCGTGTCCGCCTGCGGCCGCCCGGGCTCTTCCTGCTCTTCCTCGGCGGCTACGGGTTGGGGCGGATGTTCGGCGAGCTGTTCTTCCGGATCGACCCAGCCATCACGATGCTCGGCCTCCGCCTGAACTTCTACGTGGCGACGGCGCTCATCCTGGCAAGCGGAGCGCTGCTCGCCAGGACCCAGCGCGGCGCGCGTTCACCGGATACGCAGACGATCTTCAGCACCCGTTCACACCGGTACGGACAATCGATCTGAGACGCGCGGAACTCACCCGAGTCATTCGTACGAAGGAGGCAGACATGAGCGTGAGCACCTTCATCTTCCTGCTCCTCGCCGTCGGAGTCGCATTGGCGATGTTCACCATGCACGGTCGAGGGCACGGTGCCCGGCAGGGCGGCGGCCACGACGATCGCGGCGGCCGCGACGGCCACGAGGGCCGCAGGGGCGGCTGTCACTGATCGCGGGCGCGGCAGCGGCGCCCGGCGGGGCCGGCCCGCGCGGGCGCTCTCCCGCGTTCGACTCGGACGGCTACGATCGTCTCCGGTGTCGAGACGAAGGGTGGAGGCGTGGCATCGGTCCGCGTCGACGTAGAGACGACCTTGTCCGACGACGAGCTCGACCTGGTCGACCGCTACTGGCGCGCGGCCAACTACCTGTCCGTCGGCCAGATCTACCTGCTCGACAACCCGCTCCTGCGCGAGCCGCTCGTGCTCGAGCACGTGAAGCCGCGCCTGCTCGGCCACTGGGGGACGACGCCGGGCCTCAACTTCGTCTACGCGCACCTGAACCGCGTGATCGGGGTGCACGACCTCGACGCGATCTACGTCTGCGGGCCCGGCCACGGCGGGCCGGCAATGGTCGCCAACACGTACCTCGAGGGCACCTACAGCGAGCTGTACCCCGGCGTCTCCGAGGACGCCGAGGGGATGCGGAAGCTGTTCAGGCAGTTCTCGTTCCCCGGCGGGATCCCGAGCCATGCGGCGCCGGAGACGCCGGGCTCGATCCACGAAGGCGGCGAGCTCGGCTACTCGCTCGCCCATGCCTTCGGCGCCGCGTTCGACAACCCCGACCTGCTCGTCGCGTGCGTCGTCGGCGACGGCGAGGCGGAGACGGGGCCGCTCGCCACGGCGTGGCACTCGAACAAGTTCCTCAACCCGGTGACGGACGGCGCCGTCCTGCCGATCCTCCACCTGAACGGCTACAAGATCGCCAACCCGACGGTGCTCGCGCGGATCGGGCGCGACGAGCTCGAGAGCCTCCTCGTCGGCTACGGCTACAGGCCGTACGTCGTCGAGGGCTCCGAGCCGGCCGAGATGCACCGGCTGATGGCGGCGACGCTCGACGCCGTCATCGCGGAGATCACGGCGATCCAGCACGAGGCGCGCGCACACGGGTCGAGCGAGCGGCCGCGGTGGCCGATGATCGTCCTCGCCACACCGAAGGGCTGGACGGGGCCGAAGGAGGTCGACGGCAAGCAGACCGAGGGGTCGTTCCGCTCGCACCAGGTGCCGCTCGCCGGCCTCGCGGAGAACCCGAAGCACCTCGCGCAGCTCGAGGAGTGGCTGCGCAGCTACCGGCCCGAGGAGCTCTTCGACGAGGACGGCAGGCTGCGGCCGGAGCTGCGCGCGCTGGCGCCGAAGGGGTCGCGGCGGATGGGGGCGAACCCGCACGCCAACGGTGGCCTGCTGCTGCGCGACCTGCGCCTGCCCGACTTCCGCGACTACGCGGTCGAGGTCCCGCAGCCGGGCGCGGCGGCGGCGGAGGCGACCCGGGTGATGGGCGTGTTCCTGCGTGACGTGATGAAGCTCAACCTCGAGTCGCGGAACTTCCGCGTCTTCGCCCCTGACGAGCTCGCCTCGAACCGGCTCGACGCGCTCCTCGAGGTCACCGACCGGGCGTGGAACGCGGAGCGGCTGCCGTCGGACGACCACCTCGCCCCCGACGGCAGGGTGATGGAGATCCTGAGCGAGCACACCTGCCAGGGCTGGCTCGAGGGCTACCTGCTCACCGGCCGCCACGGCCTCTTCACCACCTACGAGGCGTTCGTCCACGTCGTCGACTCGATGTTCAACCAGCACGCGAAGTGGCTGAACGTGACGCGCGAAGAGATCCCGTGGCGGCGGCCGATCGCCTCCCTCAACTACCTGCTCACCTCGCACGTCTGGCGCCAGGACCACAACGGGTTCTCACACCAGGATCCCGGCTTCATCGACCTCGTCGTCAACAAGAAGGCCGAGGTCGTTCGCGTCTACCTGCCGCCCGACGCGAACACGCTCCTCTCGGTCACCGACCACTGCCTGCGCAGCCGCGACTACGTCAACGTCATCGTCGCCGGCAAGCAGCCGGCGCCGCAGTGGCTCGATCTGGACGCCGCCGTCCACCACTGCGCGGCCGGCATCGGCATCTGGGAATGGGCTTCGAACGACCGCGGCGCCGAGCCGGACGTCGTCATGGCCTGCTGCGGCGACGTGCCGACGCTCGAGACGCTTGCCGCCGTCGAGCTCCTCCGCGGCTACTTCCCCGACCTGAAGGTGCGGGTTGTAAACATCGTCGACCTGATGAAGCTCCAGCCGCAGAGCGAGCATCCGCACGGGCTGCCGGACAAGGACTTCGACGTCCTCTTCACGACGGACAAGCCGATCATCTTCGCCTTCCACGGCTACCCGTGGCTGATCCACCGTCTCACCTATCGGCGCACGAACCACGACAACCTCCACGTCCGCGGCTACAAGGAGGAGGGCACGACCACGACTCCGTTCGACATGGCGGTTCGCAACGACATCGACCGCTTCCATCTCGTCCAGGACGTGATCGACCGGGTGCCGGGGCTCGCCGCGAAGGCGGCCTATGTGAAGCAGGAGCTCCGCGACAAGCTGATCGAGCATCGTGAGTACATCACCGCTCACGGCGACGACCCGCCCGAGATCCGCGACTGGACGTGGCCGGCCTGAGCCTCGTCCTCGTCGTCAACGCCGGCTCGGAGACGCTGAAGCTGAGCCTCGTCGGCGAGGACGGCGCCTCGGAGCCGGTCCCCTCGCTCGCCGCGCTCGACCCCGAGCGAATCGGCGCCGTCGGTCACCGCGTCGTCCACGGCGGCCCGCGCCTGCGCGAGCCCGTGGTGATCGACGTCGCCGTCGAGGCGGAGATCCGCGCCGTCGAGGCGATCGCGCCGCTCCACAACGCACCCGCCCTCGCTGCGATCGAGCAGGTGCGCCACGTCCTGCCGGACGCGCCGCACGTCGCCGTCTTCGACACCGCGTTCCACGCAGCGCTGCCCGACGAGGCGGCCGTGTACCCGCTGCCGCTGAGCTGGCGCGAGGAGTGGGGGATCCGGCGCTACGGCTTCCACGGAACGTCGGTCGCCTGGGCGGCCGAGCGCGCCCCGCTCCTCCTCGGTCGCGCCCCGTCAGGGCTGCGGCTCGTCGTCTGTCACCTCGGCGGCGGCTGCTCGGTGACGGCGGTCGCCGGCGGCCGCTCGGTCGATACGACGATGGGATTCACCCCGCTCGAGGGCCTGGCGATGACGACGCGGTCAGGGTCGGTCGACCCCGGGGCGCTGATCTTCCTCCTGCGCGAATGCGGCGTCTCCGTCGACGAGCTCGACCGCACGCTGAACTTCGACTCGGGCCTCGCGGCGCTCTCGGGGGCGAGCGGGGACATGCGCGAGATCGAGGCGGCCGTCACCGCCGGCGACGAGCGCGCGCGGCTTGCGTTCGCCGTCTACGTGCACCGTCTGGCGGGGGCGGTCGCCGCGATGACGGCCTCGCTCGGCGGGCTGGACGCACTCGTCTTCACCGCGGGCGTCGGCGAGCGCTCCGCGGGAGTGCGCGCCGCAGCGTGCGAGCGGCTGGCCTTCCTCGGCATCGACCTCGACCGGGAGGCGAACGCCGCTGCCGAGCCCGACGTCGATGTCGCCTCCGCCTCCTCGCGCGTCCGCGTGCTCGTCGTCGCCGCGCGCGAGGACATCGTGATCGCGCGCGAGGTGCGCCGGGCCCTCGCCTTCACGCGGGCGCAGGAGCGAGGCGACGTGCTCCGCGGCGCCCGGGTCGAGCAGTGAGCGCCGGGTCGGCGCGGGCGATCTTCGCAGGATCTTCATGCCCTTGTCATACGCTGGATCTCGACCATGAGCGAGCTGACGGCAGCGGACGCGCTCGGCGGTGAAGCGCCGCCGCGCTCGGCGATCGCGCGCCTCTGGAGTGTGGTCCTGGCGGTGTGGGGCGGTTTCATCGGCCTGCTCCCGCACGTGCTGCACCACGTCGGCCCGCTGGCGGGCGCTGCGCTGCTCGCCGGCGCGACCGGCCGCGTGCTCTTCGCGGCCATCGGCTTCGTCGCCACGGTTCCGTTTCTTCGCCGCCTCCACCGGAGGTTTGCGACCTGGAAGGCCCCGGTGCTCGCGCTCGCCGTCTTCGCGGCGATGTTCTCCCTCTCGTCGTTCGTGATCGGTCCGGCCATCGCCGGCGGGGAGGAGTCGCCGCCCGCGCAGCCGGGGATCCAGCAGCCGCCAGGGCACGCACAGCACCACTAGGGTTCATACCCCTTGGGGTATAATCGAGCTTGTCGCAAAGGAGGGTTCGATGAGCACACGGTCACCTACGAGTTCCCGGCATCCACTGCACCACTGCGGGCTGTCGATCGAGCAGGAGGTCTCGCGCCGTCGCCGGCGTCGAGGCCGTCGACGTCGACCTCGACACGAAGCTCGTGACCGTTCAGCGGCGCGGCGGCCTCGGACGACGCCGCGCTGCGCGCCGCGATCGACGAGGCGGGCTACGAGGCCGGCGTGATGGCGACGGCAGACTCCCGACCCCGCGCGCGCGTCGACCTCGACCTCGAGGGGATGACGTGCGCCTCCTGCGCGGCGCGGATCGAGCGGAAGCTGAACAAGCTCGACGGCGTCGAGGCGACGCGTCAACTACGCGACCGAGAAGGCGAGCGTCCGCTACGACCCGGCGCGTCGCGGCTCGAGGAGCTCGATCCACGCGGTCGAGGCGGCCGGCTACCGGCGCGGCGCTTGCCGGCCGAGGGCCGGACGAGGACGGACCGCGCCCGGCCGCTGCGCCTGCGGCTCGTCGTCGGCGGCCGTCCTGACCGCGCCGCTCGCCGCGCTCGCGATGATCCCGCCGCTCCAGTTCGCCGGCTGGGAGTGGCTCGCGCTCGCGCTCGCGACGCCGGTCGTCCTCTGGGCGGCTGGCCGTTCCACCGGGCCGCGCGCTGCTCAACGCCCGCCACGGCACGGCGACGATGGACACGCTGATCTCGATCGGCACGCTCGCCGCGTGGGTCTGGTCGGTCGTCGCCCTCGTCGCCGTCGAGGACGCGGACACGTACTTCGAGGTCGCCGCGGTGATCACGACGCTGATCCTGCTCGGCCGCTACTTCGAGGCGCGCGCGCAGGCGCCGCTCCGGCGCCGCGCTCCGGGCGCTGCTCGAGCTCGGCGCGAAGGAGGCGCGCGTGCTGCGCGACGGCGTCGAGATCGGCGGTCCCGGTCGAGGAGCTCGCGGTCGGCGACCGTCTTCGTCGTCCGCCCGGGCGAGAAGATCGCCACCGACGGCGTCGTCGTCGAGGGCGCGCTCGGCGGTCGACCTGTCGATGCTGACCGGCGAGCCCGTGCCGGTCGAGGTCGGCCCGGGCGACGAGGTCGCCGGCGCGACCGTCAACACCGTCGGGCGGCTCGTCGTCGCGGCGACGCAGGTCGGCGCCGACACCGCGCTCGCGCAGATCGCGCGGCTCGTCGCCGAGGCGCAGGCGGGCAAGGCGCCGGTCCAGCGGCTCGCCGACCGGGTCTCGGCGGTCTTCGTGCCGATCGTGATCGGGATCGCGCTCGCGACGCTCGTCGGCTGGCTGCTGTCACGGGCGACGCCGACGGCGGCGTTCACCGCCGCCGTCGCGGTGCTGATCATCGCCTGCCCCTGCGCGCTCGGGCTCGCGACGCCGACCGCGCTCATGGTCGGCACCGGCCGCGGCGCGCAGCTCGGCATCCTGATCAAGGGCGCCGAGGTCCTCGAGCGCACGCGGCGCGTCGACGACGATCGTGCTCGACAAGACCGGCACGGTCACCGAGGGCCGGATGCGGCTCGTCGACGTCGTCGCCGCCGACGGCGCGACCGCGGCGAGCTGCTGCGCCTCGCCGGGGCGGTCGAGGACGCCAGCGAGCACCCGATCGCGCGGGCGATCGCCGACGGCGCCCGCGAGCGAGCTCGGCGCGCTGCCGCCGGTCGAGAGCTTCGCGAACCGCGCCGGGCTCGGCGTCGAGGCGTCGTCGACGGCCACGCCGTCGTCGTCGGCCGCGCCGCGCTGCTCGCCGAGTGGGGCCTCGAGCTGCCGCCGACGCTCGCGAGCGCGTCGGCGAGGCGCGAGGCCGAGGGCCGGACCGTCGTCGCCGTCGGCTGGGACGGCGCGGCCGCGCGGCGTGCTCGTCGTCGCCGACACGGTCAAGCCGACGAGCGCGCGAGGCGATCGCCGAGCTGCAGCGAGCTCGGGCTCGACGCCGGTGCTGCTCACCGGCGACAACGAGCGCGACGGCGCGAGGCGGTCGCCGCGCGAGGTCGGCATCGACGCGCGTGCTCGCCGAGGTGCTCCCCGACGACAAGGTCGCCGAGGTCGCGCGGCTGCAGGACGCAGGGCGAGGTCGTCGCGATGGTCGGCGACGGCGTCAACGACGCGCCCGCGCTCGCCCAGGCCGACCTCGGCCTCGCGATCGGCACCGGCACCGACGTCGCGATCGAGGCGAGCGACCTGACGCTCGTCTCCGGCGACCTGCGCGCGGCCGCCGACGCGATCCGGCTCTCCCGCGCGCACGCTCGCGCACGATCAAGGGCAACCTCTTCTGGGCCTTCGCCTACAACGTCGCCGCGATCCCGCTCGCCGTCGCCGGGCTGCTCAACCCGATCATCGCGGCCGCGGCGATGGCCGTTCTCGAGCGTCTTCGTCGTCACGAACTGCCTGCGGCTGCGCCGCTTCCACAGCCGCGCGGGCGACGGAGCCGTGCCACGAGTGAGCGCCACGGGTACACCGGCACGGACAAGGACGCGCTGATCAAGCGCCTGCACCGCATCGAGGGGCAGGTGCGCGGGATCGAGCGGATGGTCGAGGAGGACCGCTACTGCATCGACATCCTCACCCAGATCGCCGCGGTCACGACGGCGCTCGAGAGCGCTCGCGCTTCAAGATGCTCGACGACCACGTGAACCACTGCGTCGCGGACGCGCTCGCCTCCGGCGACGCGGAGGTCGCGGCCGAGAAGAGCGCGCGAGCTGCTCGACGCCGTGCAGCGGTTCGCGCGGACGCGCTAGATGAGCGGCGACCGAAGCCACCACGACGCACGACGCAGGCGACGGCGACGGACGCGTCGCTCCACGTCGGCGGGCTCCACTACGCGAGCGAGAAGGCCGTCGTCGAGCGGGTGCTCGGCGCGCCGGCCCGGCGTCCTCGCCGTCGAGGCGAACCCGGTCGCGCAGACCGCGACGGTCACCTTCGACCCGGCCGCGACCTCGGTCGACGAGCTGCAGCGGCTGGGTCGAGGAGTGCGGCTACCACTGCGCCGGCCAGCTCGGTGCCCGGGCCACGTCTGCGACCCGCTCGCCGAGCCCGACGGAGCCGCACGCGCCCGGCGCACGACCGACGCGGCGCGTCGACGCGCGCCGACGACGCCGCACGGCCACGGCCACGGCGGCCACGCCGGCATGTCGATGGCGGCGATGGTGCGCGACATGCGCAACCGCTTCCTCGTCGCGCTCGTTTCGCGATCCCGATCGCGCTCTGGTCGCCGCTCGGCGACGAGCCTCTTCGGCGTCGATGCCGCCGACGCCGTTCGGGATGCGACGCGACGTCTGGCAGTTCCTGCTCAGCCTGCCGGTCGTCTTCTACTCGTCGTCGATCTTCTTCCGCGGCGCCTGCGCGCGCGCTGCGGGCGCGGACGCTCGACATGATGGTGCTCGTCGCGGTCGCGATCGGCACCGGCTGGGTCTACTCGGTCGCCGCGACGTTCTGGATCGAGGGCGAGGTCTTCTACGAGGCGGCCGCGTTCCTCGCCGCGTTCGTGCTGCTCGGGCACTGGTTCGAGATGCGGGCCCGCGGCGGCGCGAACGACGCGATCCGCGCGCTCTCGACCTCGCGCCGCCGAAGGCGGTCGTGCTCCGCGACGGCGAGCCGGTCGAGGTGCCGACCGCCGAGGTGCGCGGTCGGCGACCTGCTGCTGATCCGGCCCGGGCGCGAAGGTCCCGGTCGACGCCGAGGTCGATCGAGGGCGAGAGCGAGGTCGACGAGTCGATGGTCACCGGCGAGAGCCTGCCCGGTCTCGAAGCAGCCCGGCGACGACGCTCATCGGCGCGACGATCAACAAGAACGGCACGCTGCGGGCCCGCGCGACCGCGGTCGGCGCGGACACCGCGCTCGCCCAGATCGTCAAGCTCGTCCAGGAGGCGCAGAACTCGAAGGCGCCGGCGCAGCGGCTCGCCGACCGGGCCGCGTTCTGGCTCGTGCTCGTCGCGCTCGTCGGCGGCGTCGGCACGTTCCTCGTCTGGTACGGTCGTCGTCGGCCGCGCCGTCGCAGGACGCGCTCGCTGTTCGCGATCACCGTCGTCGTGATCACCTGCCCGGACGCGCTCGGCCTGGCGACGCCGACGGCGATCATGGTCGGCACCGGCCTCGGCGCCAAGCGCGGGATCCTGTTCAAGAACGCGATCGCGCTCGAGCAGGCGGCCGACGCTCGACACCGTCGTGTTCGACAAGACCGGCACGCTCACGCGCGGCGAGCCCGAGGTCGTCGCGATCGCCACCGCCGACGGCATCGACGAGGACGAGCGTGCTGCGCCTCGTCGCCGCGGTCGAGCGCGAGAGCGAGCACCCGCTCGCCGAGGCGATCGTCGCGCGCCGCCGAGGCGCGCGGCCTCGACGCCGCCGCGGCCGAGCGCTTCGAGGCCGTGCCCGGGCCACGGCGCGCTCGCCACCGTCGAGGGCCGGCGGCTCGCGTCGGCAACGCGCGCCTGCTCGAGCGCGAGGGCATCGAGCTCGACGGGCTCGCCGGCGCGCGCCGACGAGCTCGCCGGCGAGGGCCGCACGGTCGTCCACGTCGCGCGTCGACGGGCACGCGGCCGCGCTGATCGCGATCGCCGACGCGCCGCGCGAGACCGCCGCGCGCCGCCGTCGCGGCGCTGCAGCGAGCTCGGCATCCGCCCGGTCATGCTCACCGGCGACAACCGCGCGACCGCCGAGCGGATCGCCGCCGAGCTCGGCATCGACGAGGTGCATCGCCGAGGTCCTCCCGGGCGACAAGGCGGCCAAGGTCGCCGAGCTCCAGGAGCCAGGGCCGCAAGGTGGCGATGGTCGGCGACGGCGTCAACGACGCGCCCGCGCTCGCGCAGGCCGACGTCGGCATCGCGATCGGCGCCGGCACCGACGTCGCGATCGAGACCGCCGACGTCGTGCTCATGCGCTCCGACCCGCTCGACGTCGCCGACCGCGATCACGATCGGCCGCGGCACCCTGCGCAAGATGCGCCAGAACCTCGGCTGGGCGATCGGCTACAACTCGCTCGCGCTGCCGATCGCCGCCGGCGTCTTCGAGCCGCTCGGGCTCACGCTGCGGCCCGAGATCGCCGCGATCTCGATGTCCGGCTCGAGCATCCTCGTCGCCGTCAACGCCCTCGCGCTCAAGCGCCTGTCTCTCCCGCGGCGATGATCGCCCACGTCGCCTGGAAGAACCTCTCGCGCGAGCGGACGCGCCTCGCGATCTCGGTCGGCGGAGTCGCCTTCGCGGTGCTGCTGATCCTGCTCGTGCGCGGCCTGTACAACGGCTTCTCGGCGCAGACGACGCAGTGGATCCGCAGCGTCGGGGGCGATGTGTGGGTTGCGCAGTCCGGCTCGCCCGGCGACTTCTTTCACTCGGTCAGCCTCCTCCCCGTCGCCACCGAGCAGCGGCTCCGCGCGGTCGAGGGCGTCGCCGACGTCGTGCCGCTCGTCATGCGCTCGGTCGTCTTCGACCTGCGCGGCACGAGTCGCGACTTCCGCCTCGTCGGCGTCGATCCGCGGCGCCCGATCGCGAAGCCGCCGGGGATGGAGCGGGGCGACGCCGTGCCTGGCCCCGGCGAGATCGTCGTCGACCGCGTTTTTGCCAGGAACGCCGATGTCGCCCTCGGTGACCGGCTGGCGATCGGCGGGAGCGACTTCCGCGTCGTCGGCATCGCGCGCGGCGGCAACACGATCATCTCCCAGTACGCTTGGGCGAGCCTGCCCGACGTGACGCGCGTCCTCGGTATGGATGACATCGTCAACTACGTCGTCGTCCGCGGCGGGCCGGGCGTCGACGCGCGCGCGCTGGCGGCGCGCATCCGCGACGAGGTGCCGGGGACGAAGCCGATGGTCGAAGCCGACTTCATCGAGCGCAACCTCGCGGACCTCGAGGAGGGGTTCCTGCCGATCGTGCTCGTGCTCGTCGTCGTCGCGTTCGTCATCGGGACGGCGGTGATCGGCCTCACGATCTACACGGCGACGCTCGAGAAGCGGCGCGAATATGGAGTGCTGAAGGCCGTCGGCGTCTCGAACCGGCGGCTGTTCGGGATGGTGTATCTGCAGGCGCTCGCCGCGGCGGCGTTCGGGCTCGTGCTGGGAATCGGCCTGACGTACGCCGTGTCGGCGCTGGTGACCGAGCTCGTGCCGTCGTTCGTCACGACCTTCGAGTCGGGGGACTTCGCCCTTGTCGTCCTCGGCACGCTCGGGATGAGCGTCGTGTCGTCGTTCATCCCGATGCGCCCGGTCGCGCGCCTCGATCCCGCGGAGGTGTTCCGCGTATGAGCCAGGCTGTGCTCAGGCTCGAAGGTGTCTCGAAGGTCTTCGGCGAGGGAGCATCGGCGGTGCGCGCAGTGGACGACGCGACGCTCGAGGTCGGCGGCAACGAGATCGTCCTCGTCATGGGCCCGTCGGGCTCGGGGAAGACGACGCTGCTCGCGCTGTGCGGCGCGCTCCTGTCACCGACGGCCGGGCGAGTCTGGGTGGGAGGCCAGGAGATCACGGGGCTCTCGCAGCGCGCCCTTTCGGCGCTCCGGCTCCGCTCGCTCGGCTTCATCTTCCAGTCGGCGAACCTGCTCGGCAACCTGACCGCGCTCGAGAACGTGCGGCTCGTGATCGAGGCCGCCGGCGCCCCGCGACGCGATGCCGACCGTCGCGCGCGCGAGCTCCTCGGCGAGCTGCGACTCGAGCAGCGCCTCGACTTTCTGCCCGAGAAGCTCTCGGGGGGCGAGCGCCAGCGCGTCTCGATCGCGCGCGCACTGGCGAACGAGGCGCCCCTGATCCTCGCCGACGAGCCGACCGCGAACCTCGACTCGAAGACCGGTTACCAGGTTATGCACATGCTCGAGCTGCTCGCGAACGAGCGTGGGAAAGCGGTCGTGGCGGTGACGCACGACAGCCGCATCGAGGACGTCGCCGACCGAGTGCTCTGGCTCGAGGACGGGCAGCTCTCCGATCGGCCGCCGGAAGAGGCGGCGCTCGCGCGCGACCCGGTCTGCGGGATGACGATCAACACCGTCCGCGCCACGGGCTCGCGGGAGCGGGGTGGGGTGACGTACTGGTTCTGCTCCGACCTCTGCCTCGACCGCTTCGACGTCGAACCGGGCGCCAACACGAGCTGACTACGGGCCTGGGGGATGGCCGTCTTGCTCATCGCCGGGCGGCAAACGTTGCACGCCGCTGCCCGGAGAGCAGGCGGCGCACCGCCTCGAAGAGCGCGTCGAGATCCTCCTCGTCGTTGAAGTAGTGGGTCGAGACGCGAATCCCGCCGACGCGCGACGTGTACCGCATCGCGACGTAGATCCGCTCGTCGAGCAGCCGGCGCAGGAAGGCCTCGTTCTCCGCCGGATCGTCGGAGACCTGGAAGGTCGTGATCCCGGAGCGCGTCGCCGGGTCGCGCGGCGTGACGACGCGGACGCCGAGCTCGGCAAGACCGTCCCACGCCTTCGCGGCCAGCTCGAGCACGCGCGCGGATACGGCCTCGATCCCGATCTCGTTCACGAGCTTCAGCGAGGCGCCGAGGGCGATCGCGCCCGGGTAGTTCGAGGTGCCGTTCAACTCGAAGCGCCGCGCTGTGAGCGGGAACTCGTACTCCCGCAGCGGCGTGATCTCCGGCGTCGCGAAGTAGTGCGGCCAGCCGCCGTCCGGCTCGGCGAGGCCGAGGTAGCCCCACATCGGCTGCCGGAGCGCCGGCAGCGCCTCGCGGCTGATGTACAGCAGGCCGCAGCCGAAGGGGGAGTTGAGCCACTTGTGCCCGCCCGCGACGAGGATGTCCACCGGCGTGTCCCGGACGGAGAGCTTGACCGCTCCGAGCTGGTGGATCGCATTCACGACCAGCAGGACGCCGCGCTCGCGGCAGAGCCGCGAGAGCTCCGCGAGATCCAGCCGGTAGCCGTTGCACCACTGCACCGAGCTGACGACGACGGCGCGGGTGTGCTCGTCCACGAGCGCGGCGAGCGCCTCGACGGGAACCGTGCCGTCCACGTTGGCGGCCATGCGCACCTCGGCGATCCGACCCTCGTCGCGCAGCTTCACCCACGGGATCGCGGTCTGCAGGAACTCGAGGTCGCAGATGACCACGTTATCGGCCGGCTCGAACGGGATCGCCTGCGCGGCGACGTTCAGACCGTGCGTCGTAGACTCGACGAGCGCGATCTCGTCCTCGTGCGCCTCGAGCAGACGCGCGCCTTCCTCGTGCGCGGGCCGCCGCAGCGTGTCGAGTGCGACGTGGTGCGCCGAGGCGTCCGGCTCCGGGCAGGTGAGCACGCGCGAGAGGAAGCCGGCGACCGCCTCCGCCGCCTGCATGGGCGCGAGGCTGACGCA
The DNA here is from genome assembly GCA_963839425.1 of uncultured Actinomycetes bacterium. Classification (GTDB taxonomy): domain Bacteria; phylum Actinomycetota; class Thermoleophilia; order Gaiellales; family Gaiellaceae; genus CAYGLV01. The sequence goes on along the minus strand of CAWIUX010000009.1, from coordinate 1,967,133 downwards.
CGCAGCGTCGAGGAACACCTTGCCGGTGAGTCCAGGAAAGCACCCTCTGGCCTCGCGGACGTCCACGCCGGCTCACTCTACGGATCTTCCCGAGGCGCGGTGCCGGTATCGTCCGCGCCCGTGCGCAGCCTGTGGCTCCAGGAGGCACTCGGTGAGGAGAGGGCGCCTCCCGGCTCGAGGGCGACGAGCGGGCCGACGTCTGCATCGTCGGCGGCGGGTTCACGGGCCTCTGGACGGCGCTGCGTCTGAAGGAGCTCGAGCCGGCGCTCGACGTCGTCCTCGTGGAGGCCGACGTCTGCGGCGGCGGCGCGAGCGGGCGCAACGGCGGCTTCGTGCTCTCCGGGCCGCCCGCCGCGCCGCCTCGACCTCTTCCTCGCGGGCCTCGCGCCCGCGGGCCTCGTGCCGCTGAAGAGGCGCGACTAGAACTCGAATCAAAATGAAGGGACCCGGTCGTCGGTGTTTGAACGCTGTCGGTATCTGTCTTCAAGCTGAAGGGATGCTGATGGCTACTGGCAGGCCGTGGCCACAGAACCGGTCGATTCGTCCCGTTCCTGCCTCGCCCGGTGAATCTGTGGCCACAAATAGGGGCACGGTCGCGCGCGAACCTTTTCGGCCAGGACATTCGGGTAGGTGTCGAACCACCGACGACCTCCTATGCTGTGGCGATGCGGTCTCCACTTCGCGCTGGCTTCGCTGTCGACGCGTATTGCCGTCGACATCTCGTCTGTGGTGCAGCCTGGTCCCAGCAGGGATATCGGCCAACCGTAGGCCGGGAGAAGCTCACGCGTCTTTCAGACGGACTGGCACGGCGCCAGCCCTACCATCTGCTCTGCTGTTACCACCGCTTGGCAGGATCGCGCGTGTGAGCGCTTGGGCAACGCGCGACCGATTCGCGCTGCTTCAGGCCCGTCGACAGCGACTCGAGGCCCTCACACCCGGCGAGTTCGCGCGGTGGGTCCATGATCGGCGCGACGCGTTGCTTCGACATCACTACTACGGCACCATGAATCCGGCATATCGCAGGCACGTAGGCAAGCGGCTCCCCAACACCTCGGAGGCGTCCTGGTATCGGCTACCGACCGTCGACAAGCACTTTCTGGGCGCGGGAGCATACGCATCTAGGCCCGCGCATGAGGGTCGCATCATCCTCACCTCTACGAGCGGGACGACTTCGACGGCGGTGACTATCCCGCAGACGGCCCGGTCGGCCCGGACGGGACTGGGCGACAACTTCCTACGCGCGCTCGCGCACGCCGGTGCGACCGTTCTTGATCGGCATTGGGGCATCGAGCATCGGTTGCGGCGTGGCGTTGTCACCGGATCACAGCTTTCGATGCGGTGGCTCCGGAGATGTGTCGGCGAAGGAGCCCTAGTGACGGCAACTCACATGTCATTGGAAGAGCACCTTGATAGTGCGGCGACGTTCGGCCCACAGTCCATATCGTCGTCGCCCGGCTTTCTTGCGAGACTCGCGATACACGGCCGGTCACACGAGCAGCGTCTGCGTCCACGAGTGGTGCTTTACGGGGGTGCTGCTCTCGATGACGGGGCTCGCGCGCGTATCAACGAATGCTTTGAGCCGAAGACTATTGTCGGCTTCTTCGCGACGACCGATGCGGGAGCGCTCGGTGTATGTACACGGACAGACGGCATCTACGAGACGTTCTCGGAGACGCACTGGATCGAGGTCGTCGATGAGGACGGTGCGCCCGTGCCCGAGGGTCAGGTCGGGGTGTTGGTGGTCACGACTTTCGACAACCTCGCTGCTCCGCTCATCCGCTATAGAGTTGGTGACACGGTTCGTTTCCACGGCTGGGAACGCAATCGGCTGCTGCTCAGCGAGATCACTCGCCGAGCTGAAGCGTCGCTCGGCGCCACGCTGCTGCCCTTGCATGACCTCGCCGCGTGGACGTCTCGGCTGCAGTTGGTCGACTCATCAGTGGTTGCCGTCCAACTGGTGCGGCGCACGACATCGGATGGTATTGACCAGCCGATCATGCGTATTGTCGCTCCGGCAATGTCAGAGGTAATGAGACTGGCCGCCATTGCGCTGGTGAACGACTTTCCGCAAGTCGTTCACGAGCTTGACACGGGTGAGCTTCTGCCGGTTCTTGTGGAACACGTCCTCCCACAGGTAGCGCTACGCGGCGTCTTCAAACTGCCGCCCTACGTCGATGAGCGGCGTGCCAGTTCGCACTAAGGAGGGCGCGAAGAGCATGCAAGCTGACCCGTTTGGCTCAGGGGTCACCTTTGTGGATGACTTGCCGCCTTCGGATGTGCCTGCCTGGTGTGAGCGAGAACTTGCGCTCGCGGCGGTGCGCACGATCGTGGCGGATGCGACCTGGGAAGGCGAAGTCGCCTCCCTGCCGGCTGACGTGCTGGATTTCCTGGGCGACATCTCCTGGCGGTGGGTTGTCTATCCGTGGCGTCGCGTCGCGGTGCGGATCCCCGACGCAGCAACATATTGGGCGGTCGTGACCTCGCGCAACTACCCGATCGTGACGCGCATCGAGCAAACCAGGCTCAGACAGTCGACTGTCTTGCTCGCTGGCCTGTCGACGGGGCGCGCGGTGGCGCAACAGTTGGCCCGGCTCGGGGTAGGGACATTCGTACTGGCCGACGCCGATCGGATGGCAGCCTCAAACTTCAACCGACTACTCGGTGCTGGCTTGGCTGACCTTGACCTGCCGAAGGTTGTTAGCGTCGCGCGTGAGCTCTCAGAACTGAACCCTTACATTCGCGTTGTGGAGCACGCCGAGTTCTTGGACGCCTCGTCCACCCAGAGACTGTTGGATGAGCACTCTGTCGACGTCATCGTCGAAATGATCGACAACGTTGACGCGAAGATCGCGATCAGACGTGCCGCGCGCGCCCGCGGCCTGACGGTGGTGATGGCGACGGACATGGACTGGGAGCCGTATATCGACATCGAGGAGCCCTCGAGGCCGTTGTTCAACGGGAGGCTCGACGACGCCGAGGTCGAGATGCTCGCAGATCCCGCCACCGACTTCCGGGTGAAGACCGACCTGGTCATGCGGTTCATGGGGCTGGAGCGATGGGCGGAGCGCTCGATGCTGAGCGGTCAGCTGGCTAGTCAGGGGCTGGTGCGCTTCTGGTCCCAAACCGCGCCAGCAGCCGCGACTGCTGGTGCCCTTGCGACCCGCGCCGTCTTTGACTTGTTGCGAGGGAGTCAAGATCTACCGGCGCGTGCGACTGTTTCTCTCCGCGACCCGATCGGCACAATCGACCCCATCGACGAGTCTGAACCACTCGTTGTCGAACTGCGGACCCGGCTCACGACCCAACCCGAAGCGCAGTCATGACCAGCTCGCCGATCTCGTCGGTTAACCGGGGCCGGAAGCGTGGACGCCGCGCGTCGGTGGCGGGGAGCGGGCCGACTGCCGATGGCTAACGACAATTACGCAGCATGGGAGATCGACGCTTCCGAGTATTCCGAGGACTGGGACGATATGGCGAAGCTCAGATTCTTTTGCCGATATGCGGTTCTAGCACCGTCCAGTCACAACACCCAACCTTGGCGCTTTAGCCACAGGGATAGAGCACTGATCGTGAAGCACGACCACCGGCGCCTATTGGGATACTCCGGCCCTATGGCTGCGGAGCCTCATGTGAGTCTGGGCTCCTGCCTCGAGACGCTTCGGCTCGCGGCCCAAGGCTTCGGACACCGTGTTGCCGTGGACTATGACCCCTCGGCCGGCCCCGTTGCTACCGCCGTCCTATCCGGTCGGGTCGACGCCGAAGCATCCCTGCCCTCGGCTATCGTCCGGCGGACGTCCAACAGACATCGCTACAAGCTCGAGCAACTCTCCACCACCCTGCTAGATCAAGTCACATCGAATGATCTACAGGATGCTCAACCGCACGTCGTAACTGAAGCGAGCGACATAGCTTTTCTGGCCGACCAGACCGAGGTAGCGACCCGTCAGATCATGAGTGACCCTCAGTTTCGCGCAGAGCTCAGTGACTGGGTGCGGAGCAATATCACCAAACGGTTCGATGGCATGCCGGGCTTCGTCCAAGGGATGCCCACTCCGCCCTCGCTCATAGCCAGGCAAATCATCAAGCGGGTTGACATCTCCAAGGGCCAGGCGAAGAAAGACGCCGGTCGAATCGTCAACTCGCCGCTCTGGTTCTAGCGCTGGCGCGCCGAAGCATCGGCGACGGCCATGTTCGATGCCAGGCAGACTGTACGCCCGTATCTGCATCCTCGCGCAGCAGCGGGGAATTGCCACATGCGGCATCGGCGCCGCAGCTATCGACGAGGAAAGCAGACAGCGGATCACCGAGCGGTTCGGGTTGGCCGGGCAACCCGTGGCTCTCCTCCGGTTGGGCCTGGCCGAACGCGCAGCGCGGCATACTCCTCGTTGGCCGCTCGGCACAGTGAGCGACTGGCACAGTGAGCGAGCAGATCTATAACTCGATTACGCGACATTCTTGAACCTGGGGCATGCGACCGCCCTCGCCCTAGACGACGTTGCGCTCGGGGCGGGCGGCGCCGCGGGCGAAGCGCTCGGCCGAGAGCGGCGTCACGTCCACGAACGGCTTCCGCCCGAGGACGAGGTCGCGCACGATCTCGCCGACTGCCGGGCGCCTGGAGGAAGCCGTGCCCGGAGAAGCCCGTCGCGTAGAGGAAGCGCGCCACGTCCCCCCGCCTCGCCGATCAGCGCGTTGTGGTCGGGGGTCACCTCGTAGTAGCCCTTCCAGCCGCCCGCGAGTCCCAGCTCCGAGAGCGCAGGCGCGCGCCGCTCGGCCACGGCCAGCACCTTCTCCAGCCAGGCGGGGTCGCTCGGCGCGTCGAACCCGGGCGCCTGGTCCGCGTCGGCCATCCCGAAGAGCAGGCCCGGCCCCTCGCGGTGGAAGTAGAAGCCGGTCGAGAAGTCGATCGTGAGCGGGAGCCGCGCCGGCAGCTCCGGCGCCGGCCCGGTGAAGCCGACCTCGCGTCGTAGGGCGTGACCGGCAGCTCGACGCCGGCCAGTCGCCGCAAGCGCCGGAGACCAGACGCCGGCGCCGCAGACGACGATCTCCGTCTCGACGGTGCCGCTCGGGGTGACGACGCGCGCGGATCGCGCCGCCCTCCGTCTCGACCGCGAGCACCTCGCAGCCCGTCTCGAGCCGCGCTCCGTGCGCCCGCGCGCCTGTCGCGTAGCCCTGGACGACCGCCTCGGGGCTCGCGTGCCCGTCGAGCGGGCAGAAGCTCGCCGCGAGCACGTCTTCGAGCCCGGCGAGCGGGCAGAGCCTCGCCGCCTCGGCCGGCGTCGAGATGCGGCTCGCGACGCCGAGCCCGTTCTGGAGCGCGACGCTCACTCGAACGCGGCCACGTCCCCGGGGTCGTCGAGCAGGAAGAGGTAGCCGACCGCGGCGCAGGTCGATCTCCCGCCCGGGCGCGTCGCCGAACCGCGCGTAGGCCTTGAGGCTGCGCGGAGCGCGATCGCGACGTTGAGCTCGTCGGAGAACTGCGCGCGCACGCCGCCTGCCGCCTTGCTCGTCGAGCCGGAGGCGAGCTCCGCCCGCTCGAGCAGGAGCACGTCCTCGACACCCGCCTCGGCGAGGTGGAAGGCGACGCTCGTCCCCATCGCGCCCCCGCCGGCGACGACGACGGAGGCACGGCTGGGGAGGGCGGCCGGCACGGCGCGAAGCCTAGCGCCGCTACGGGCAGCCGGCTGCGATCTCGCCGGCGAGCGGGTCGGCTGGGGTGGCACGGGCGCCGACGACGTTCCACCGGGCGGGGGAGGCGTGCCCGTCCTCGAATAGCGCGCAGCGAGACGGGGCGGCTGGACGGAGCCACCCCGTTTCGTGTGCTGCGAGAACCGGCGAGCTGGGTGAGGGCAATGGCCGTCGGCTGCGGCGCCGGGGCCGGGAGCAGCTCGCCGAGTTCCATCGTGCCCTGCGGTGGCCTGCGCGGGAATCCCTGCAACGGGTGTCTGCCATCCCCGATTTGGGTTGCCTTGTCCTGACATGTCCCGAGCGGCCACTTGGCGGACGCCGCCGGATGCGGTACGAAAGACGGCGTTGCACTTTCGGCACGAAGACGGCACCCACCCGCGCGCACACAGCCTCTACGGTCGGGAGTACCCGACAAGGAGGGACTCGTGGAGACAGCATTCGCCCTCGCGGCGCCTAGGTACGAGCCCCCGACGCTGGTCTGGCGCGGCGAGGCCGCACAGGCCGTGCACGTCGTCTGGTGGGCGGTCGTCGAGCTGACCGAGCGTCGGTATCGGACGCTCGCAGCGGGAACCCCGGCATTGCTCCCTACACGAGCGTCACGGCTTCGCGGAGATGCGGAGCATGGCACGCGAACTCCGTCGGCGGTAGTGGGTCAGTTTGTCTTTAAGGATCGCGGCCCGTCACGTCTGACCCACTACATGGGCGCTACGATCAGAGACACGCCTGACCGCTCTCGCAAGCGCCCGACCGATGTGAACGAGCTGGCCTCGCAGATCGTCGGCGAGGCCGCTGGGGAGATCGGGCACGTCGACCCCGACGCGGGGAAGAATCCTGCCGCTGTTGAGCTTGGCCGTCGTGGCGGACTCAAGGGTGGCCGTGCGCGAGCGGAGAAGCTAACCGCCGAAGGAATCTCGTTGAGTCGGTCATTCTTCCGGTAGTAGCCCTGTTCGCAGGCCTTCGAGGCGGATGAACGGGATGAGCTGGGGATTGACAAACTGCCAGCGGTAGGTTCGGACGGTGCCCGTCTTCTTCAGAACCGGACCACGCTGCGGTTCGCAGAACTTTGCAAGGTGGCTCTGGAATGCATCCGTGGTGTAATCGCGCCCGATGATCCGCTTGAGAGGATCGCGGACGTTCACCGCCGGGAAGCGGCCAAGCGAGTCCTTGCCGGCAATCGCGCACGCTAGAAGAACCTCTTTGAAGAGAGTGTGCTGCCGCGGCGAAGCGACAGCTCGCTCGTATTCCTGTTGGACGCCGCCGGTTGCGTTTTCGAGTGCATCGACAATGGCGGAGTCCAGGTCGGCGGCGGTGACCTTCAGCCGGTTCGCTTCGACTGCCCGCCTGCCCGACCAGAGCCCGAGAAGATGTGTGTAGTGCGGGTAGCCCTGGGACAGACGAGCGATCCTCTCGTCTAGACCGGGTTCCCAATCGAGGCCGGAAAACTTGAAGCCGCGACGGATGATTTCGCGGAGTTCAGAGGTTTCCATGGGCAAGACCTAGACCTGTCCGAGATTCCGAGAAATCGAATGATGCTCGGCAAAGAGATTGTCGATCGAATCGGCGACGCCCACAAGGACGATGGTGGATTCCACGCCCGTATCGGAGAACAGCTTGATCGTCGACGCCATGAGTCGATTTGTCGTCTCGTCGTCGATGACGTTTTCGAACTCGTCAATGACGATCACGGCTGGATTCGGAAGGGCGCGGACGAAGTGCCGAACATCATTTGGGCTATCGACCTGTTCGGCGAGTTCGAGTCGCTCGAGAATCGGAGCAGCGGCTTCCTGTAAAAACCCCATTTGCCGCTGTGAGATGTAGACCTCCTGAAACACCTTCCTCCAGATAGACGAATACGTGTCGTTCGCGGTGCAGGAAATCGCGATAGCGCGACGGCCGTGCTCCTTCTCCGGCTCTTGGACCGTGTAGGCGAGCACGCGGGCGAGCGATGTCTTCCCTGTGCCTCGATCACCAAAGATCACAAGATGCAGGCCGTCCGTATGCACCGCATCGACCGCGCGATACAGCATCCGTTCGCGGCCGGCAAAAAACTCAGGTTCCTGAATCGGCTTGTGCGGCGTAAACGACTTGTTGAGGCGATCAAGCACCGACGTTACTTCTGCTAAGTTCGCTACGTCAACCTTCCTCTTCGCAATGTAAAAGCGTGTCATCGCTCAGGATAACCGATACATCGGCCGGTATGGCACCGATTTCCCCCTGACATTGCTAGACCGCTCAGGCATAACGGTCGGCAGTCTCAGGGTTGGACGGCCCCCGGCTTGCTGGCGCGCGCCTCAGTTCAGGCAGAGGGTCTCTGAATCGCCGGTCTCGATCTCGACTACCGCGAGAAACGGCGCCCAGTCCGGCTCATCGCGGAGCACATCGCGGAGCGCCTCCGCAGCCAGGCTTGCGTCGATGAAGACGTCGATCGCAAGCGGGTGGTCTGCCTCCACGAGAGCCCAGAGCTTCACATCTTCATTCTCCGTGACGGGAGGCTTGGACGAAAGTGGCGCCCTGGGCCATGCCCTGTCGGGCGTTATTGCTCGGCTGCTGCGAGGCGAATCATCGGAGCAGCCACCGCTCGCTCAAGAAGCACATTGCAGACCGCTCGCTCTGCGAGCAGGATCGACACCGCTCCCGCCACGCGTTGGATCTCTTGCGCGAGGTCTCCGGTGAGCGTGAGACCTGCTCGCGCCCTCAAGAACTCTGGCAGCACAAGGTGACCAGAGACCTGGAAGTCGAAGCTCTTGGGATGAACGCCGTTCAACCGGTCGCCATTCTCGAAAACAAGATCGGCTTCATTGGCCCCTCGCTCGCCAACGATCAGGGCGGCGTTGCCGAGTGGCGTATCGGGAGACTGTTGAGCCCAGCTGCCCACTGGCTCGGCTTCCAGCGACCAGGCGCTCAACAGCCTCCGGCCCACCTCGACCGCAGACCAGAATGCGTCTCCGTCGGTTGTCGCGGGCAACCGAACCATCTCCGTTTCCATAGCTTCGCTGAACGTTTCCGCGTAGAGCGGCGCATGACCTAGTGCGAGGAGATAGGCAGCGACATCGTCGACAGTCGCGCCGAACTCGGCTGCCCACTCACGCGCCGCTGGTGACAACGCGTCGTCACCGACTTCGAGCTGACCTTCGGACGTTCGCCGAAGTGGATAGGCGTGCGTCTCGTAGGAGCCGCGGAAGGAGTTGTAGCCCGGAAGCGTGTTCGTGGCGATGATCGCTGGGCCGGTGGTCGTTCGTGTGTCCATCGAAAGGAGTGAGATGGGTGTCCGGCCTTCCTCATAGAAGGGGAAGATGCGGCCCGGCTGATCGATGAAGTTTCGAACGCCGTAGAGGAAGCGATTGTCCAGGGGCCGGTATCGGTGGGCGAGGATCGCCTCCGGAGTCACCTCGTGAATGTCAGGCGCCACACGATCTCGACTCTCGTGAAACGCCGCCTTCCGCGCATCGCCGGTTAGGGCGCTCCAGGCCTCGATCTGAGCGAGGAGTCGATCTCGTGTAGTCGCAATCACGAGGTGATCCCGGTGAGTCTTCACGCCCGGGTAGTGATGCGAGAAGAACTCCTTGATCGGGGTGCCTTGGGCCAGAGTGCCCCAATCAAGTGGGCCGAACGGGCTGCTCCGCGCCTCTGCTGTGAGAGCGATTCGCTCTCCGAGATCCCGAGCATCGAGCGCCGCGAGCTTCTCCGTCCGGGTGCCTCTGACGCGGCGGAAAGCAACAGTTCCAGGCTGATCGTCCCCCTTGAAGAGAAGGGTGCTCACCGCACTACCCGCTTTGATGGCAAAAACGGGCTCGTCGGCTCTCGTCGCACCGGCTCGAATGTCGCCGCCGAGATCGACGATGTCAGCGACTACGTTGCGGTCGCGCAACCACGAGCGCATCGAGCCGTAGGCCCGACCACGAAGCCAGCTGCGGTTCGTGATGTAGCTAACGATCCCGCGCGGCTCCTGGACGTTGCGCTCCAGGAGCATCGAGGTGCCGAAGCGCCAGAACGCGACGTAGAGGTCATAGAGAGCGATGACTGCAGCATCGACGTCACGTGACCAGTCGTAGATCCAGTTGTCATGGTCGCGCGGGCCGGTGTTGAAGGTGACCCTCGGTCGATCGCCCCACGGCGGATTCCCGAAGACGACCAGGACGGGCTGGTCGCGTTTCACTGCGTCGCCAGCCTGCTGTTCCAGCGAGATGTGCTCAGCCCAAAGGTTGGCGTGTCCGACGCCACCCCCGGCAGCCGCTGCGGGCGGAGCGAGTGTATTGACCGTATAGATTGGAAAGCGGGCGCCGAGTCTGATGCCGTGATCCCGCAGCCAGGCGGTCAATCGTGCCTGGGCAACAGCAGCAGGGCCGGGCGACACCTCGAAGCCGATCACGCGATCTCGGAACAGTTCCCTCATCGTCGTAGCCACGGGAAGACCCTGCTGCCCCGCCTCCACACTCGCCTCCTCTGCGAGTGCGAGCAAGTAAGTGCCAGTCCCACAAGCCGGGTCGAGGTAGCGGATGGCTGGATCAGTCAGACCGGAGAGGCCGAACTCGTCAATCAACTTGTCCCGAATCTCTCTCACCTGGAAGCGTGTGATCGTCTCTGGCGTATAGAAGACCCCGAACTTGAAGCGATCTTCAGGCCGGTAGGCCGCAAAGAACTCCTCATAGACGTAAGGGACGCGCCTCCATTCGCCTCCGGGCGCTATACGTTCGCTAGCCGCGTTGATCGCATCGCAGGCGGTCCGCAAGACGCCGCTCAGAGCTGCCTCCAGTTCCTCATCGGGCGCAATGACTGCATACAGCGCTGTCTTGAGAAAACCGTGCTCGACGGCATCAAGGGCGTCGAAGGCGGTGGTCGGCGTCACCGCTTGGCCCGATTCGACACGAGCAAGCAGATAGCCGAAGACGCAGGTTTGAGCGAGGGCATCGGAGAAGTCGTCTAGAGGCATTACGGACGGGTCTTCGGGGTTCGTGCGAAGGAGCGCCGTGAATGACTCGTGGGCCTGCTGCAATGCAGCGGGGAACCCTCCCTGGGCTGCGTCAATGATGGCGCGATCAACGAGCCGGGCAGCCGTAGCAAGAAGCCCAACGGCTTCTTCATAGGCCGCAGCGGCGGATGGAGTGAGCGCAGTGATGCGGTCGAGGAAGCCGACCAGGCGCTCCGCTTGCGGGCCAGCGAGATCCGTGTTGCCCGTCAGCCAGGCTTGGGGCACCTCGGCGCGGAAGGTCTCTTCGCCCGATTCGAAGAGCCGCCACATCCACCCGTTCGTGAGAACGATGTGGGGCAAGGCCTCGCGGTAACGGTCGAAGCGCTCACGATCTGGGCCGGGTAACGGATCGACGGACACGTTCGGAGCCTTGACCTCCACCCAATTCACGAGGCGCCCGCCGAGCGTCATTGTGAAGTCAGGGAACCCGGCTCCCGGCTGACGGAGCAGCGAATCGACTTCGTGGGCGTTTGAGTAAGCCATACGTAGAAGCTCACGGTAAGCGTGATAGAGAGGCGGTTCCCCCTGTCCTCGGAGGCGCCGGATCTCTGCGGCGAACGTCGCCAACTGGGCCGAGGTGACCGGCATCTCAGGGAGCCTAGAGAGGGTGGCGGATAACGATGACGGTTGGCGCCCCGACCGATCTATCTCGATCAGCGTTAGTCGTCCGGGGATCTCCTCCGCCGCCGGACGCGCCGGCGGGGCGATGGCGTAGACTGACCGCCGAGGTGTGGGAGGCCCTCTTCATGCTCGCGATCCTGAAAATCCCCGTCGTCTATCTGTGCGCGGTCGTCTGGTGGGCGGTGCGCGCCGAGCCGCGGCCGCCTGAGGGCGCGGCCGTGGCGGTCTCCCTCGAGCCTCAGCCCGGCTGCGACTGGACGGCCCGCCGCTCCCTCCGGAGACCTTTTCGCCGTCCCGGCCGTCCTCCGGCCCGCCGCGCGGCACGCGCCCGCACGGAGGCCCGCGCATGAGACGCCCTGCCCCAACCTCCTCCGCCGGCGAGGGGCGCGCGTGAGCGTGGCCCGCCGAGCGGAGGTCACCGCGACGGTCTCCGGACTGCTCTCCGCGAGCGCGCTCTTCGCCGCGCTGCTCGCGCTCGCCTACCGGCCCGCGCGCATCGTCCCGGCTGCCATCGTGCTCGCGCTCGTCGCCGCCCGGATGAGCGACCGCCACCACCGCCTCGCCGCGGTCGCAGTCGCGGCCGCCGCGATCTGCTGGGTGCTCGGGATGACCTTCGCGGTGATCACGAACAACCCGATCTTCTAGACCGGCGCTGCTACAACTGGACGGTGAGGACCAAGGACGTGGACGGGCTCAACGCCGGCTATGCCGCGCTGCTACTCGACGACTACCTCGAGAACCCCGGGGCGGTGCCCGAGGAGTGGCGGGAGCTGTTCGAGCAGGCCGGTTCGGAGCAGCTCGCCGCTGCGCACCCGGGCCTCGCGCGGCTGCTCGCGGCGGCAGAGCCGAGCGCCGGCCGCCCTGTCACCCCGCCGCCGCAACCGACCGCCGCCCCCGCTGCCCTCGACGAGGAGCTTCTGGGCGGTGTCGCAGCAGCGATGGCGCTCGTCAAGGCCATTCGCATGCACGGCCACCTCGCGGCGCGACTCGACCCGCTCGGCTCGGAGCCGCTCGGCGATCCCGCGCTCGACGAGACTCGCCTGATTCCCTCTCTCGGGCCCGAGCTGCAAGCGCGCGTCCCCGCGTCGCTGCTGCGCGTGCACGTCACCGGCGAGACGCTGCTCGACGCGCTGCCGGCGCTGCGGGCGACCTACTGCGGCACGATCGCGTACGAGCTCGAGCACATCTCCGATCACGCCGAGCGCGTGTGGCTGCGCGAGGCGATCGAGGCGGGCCGCTACCGCGCTCCGCTCGCGCCGGAGGAGCGGCTGGCGCTGCTCGAGCTGCTCTCCTGCGTCGAGGGCTTCGAGGCGTACCTCCGCCGCGCGTTCCTGGGCCAGAAGCAGTTCTCGCTCGAGGGTCTCGACGCGCTCGTGCCGATGCTCGACGAGGCGATCGAGCGCGCAGCTGCGGACGGCGTCCGCGAGGTCGTGATCGGCATGGCGCACCGCGGCCGCCTCAGCGTTCTCACCCACGTCGTCGGCCGACCGTACGAGTCGATCCTCCGCGAGTTCGAGGGAGAGCGGACGATCGAGGCAGTCGTGATCACCGAGGAGGGCGGCACCGGCGACGTGAAGTATCACCTCGGCGCGACGGGCGTCCGGAAGACGGCGGCGGGTGAGATCGAGGTGACGATCGCGCCGAATCCGAGCCACCTCGAGGCGGTGGCTCCGGTCGTCGAGGGGCGCGCCCGGGCGGAGCAGACCGACCGCGGCTCCGGCGCCGGCCTCCATGACCCGACAGTCGCCGTTCCGATCCTCATCCACGGCGACGCGTCGTTCGCCGGCCAGGGCGTCGTCGCCGAGACGCTCAACCTGCAGAGCCTCGAGGGCTACGCGACCGGCGGCACGCTGCACGTGATCGCCAACAACCAGGTCGGCTTCACGACCGACCCCTCGGAGGGGCGATCGACGCGCTACTCGAGCGATCTGGCGAAAGGCTTCGACATCCCGATCGTCCACGTCAACGCCGACGACCCGGAGGCCTCGCTCGCGGCTGTCCGGCTGGCCATGGCCTACCGGCGCGAGTTCGGCCACGACGTTGTCGTGGACCTCGTCGGCTACCGCCGGCACGGTCACCAGGAGCAGGACGAGGCCGCCTACACCCAGCCGTTGATGGCGGAGCGGATCGCCTCCCACGCGCCCGTGCGCGCGCAGTACGCGGGACGGCTCGTGGCCGAGGGGATCCTCTCGGCCGAGGATGCAGACGCGCTGCTCGAGAACGTGCAGCTCGGGCTGCGCGCCGCGCACGAGGAGCTCAAGTCCTCGCTCGGGCACGGGGTGCCGCCGAGCGGCGACGAGACGACGCCCACGAGCACCGGAGAGGCGGTCGTGACCGCGGTCCCCGCAGACCGGCTGCTCGAGCTGAACGAGCAGTTGCTCGCGGTTCCGGAGGGCTTCACGGTCAACCCGAAGCTCGCCCGCCAGCTCGAACGGCGGCGCGAGACCGTGCACGAGGGTGGGATCGACTGGGGCCAGGCCGAGGCGCTCGCGTTCGCGTCGCTGCTCGTCGAGGGGATCCCGATCCGCCTGTCGGGCCAGGACACCGAGCGCGGCACGTTCTCTCATCGCCACCTCGTCCTCCACGATCTGCGCACCGGCGAGACACACGCACCGATCCAGCACCTGCCCGGCGCGGCGGCCTCGTTCGAGGTCTACAACTCGCCGCTCTCCGAGTACGCCGCCGCCGGCTTCGAGTACGGCTACTCCGTCGCGGCGCCGGACACGCTCGTCCTCTGGGAGGCGCAGTTCGGCGACTTCGTGAACGGCGCCCAGATCGTCGTCGACCAGTTCATCACGGCGGGGCTCTCGAAGTGGGGGCAGACCTCACGCCTGACGCTCCTGCTGCCGCACGGGTACGAGGGCAACGGGCCCGAGCACTCGAGCGCGCGGCTCGAGCGCTTCCTCCAGCTCGCGGCCCAGGAGAACATCCGGATCGCGAACTGCTCGACCGCGGCGCAGTACTTCCACCTGCTCCGCCGGCAGGCGCTCGACGCGGTCGCGCGGCCTCTCGTCGTGATGACGCCGAAAGGGCTCCTGCGCCTGAGACAGGCGTCCTCGATGCTCGAGGACCTCTCGACAGGCGACTTCCAACCCGTGCTCGACGACCCCGGCGTCGAACGGGACACCGTCTCGCGGCTCGTCCTCTGCTCGGGCAAGGTGTACTACGACATCGCCGGGCACGAGGAGCGGGCCGGCGCGGCCGCGGTCGCCATCGCGCGGCTCGAGCAGCTCTATCCGTTTCCGGTCGAGGCGGTCGCCGCGCTGACGGCGTCCTATCCGCACCTCCAGGAGCTCGTGTGGGCCCAGGAGGAGCCGCAGAACATGGGCGCCTGGCGCACGATCCGTCACCGCCTCGAGCAGGCGACGCCGGAGGGCGTCACCGTGCGCTTCGCCGGCCGGCCGTGGCGCGCGAGCCCGAGCGAGGGCTATCCGACGGCGCACCTCCGGGAGCAAGACCGCATCGTCCGCGCAGCCCTCTCCTCGCGCCCCTGACCGGCGGGGCTCGTGCCGGGCAGAGCCCGGCCTCGCCCCGCCTCGCGCCGCTCGCGCCCCTCCAGTCGGGGGCCCGTGCTACTCGCACTGTTCCCCCTCCTTCCACGACGCGAGCGACGCGTCAGGAACGCGAGGAGCGAAGCTAGCGCCGGCGGCGCTTGACGAGCGTCGCCGCGAGACGCGGCGCGTGCGCGCGCGCCGCCTTCAGCACCTTGCGCCGCTGCTTCGGCGGCAGCCGCCGCCACAGGTCGTAGAGGGCGATCGCGATCCCGACGGGCCCGCCGCCCTTGCCGAGGAGCTTCGTCGGCCGTGGCACGGGCGCATCCTCGCACAACCGACCCGTGCGGGGGAATCCGTCCGCCCCGGAGTGGAAACTGTCGGTTGCAGGGAGAATGGAAGAGCGCATGGGGTACAATTCCGAGCTGTACGACGTCCCGTCCCCGACGACGGAGGAATTCGTGCCCGTCGAGACCCCTTCGCTCTTCGCACGCGTGATCCAGGACCACCTCGACCTGAAACGCCGCAACGCCGACCTCGGCGGCGACATGCCGCTCGACCGCTACAAATCCGAGGACCCGTTCGAGAACCACCCGCTGTTCAAGACCGAGGAGCAGGCCCGGATCGAGGAGACGATGGACGGCGAGCCCGCCGTCACGTTCGAGTCCGCGACCATGTCCTGGCCCGGCGAGAAGTCCGGCGCGACGGCGCCGGAGGCCGAGACCGAAACAGAAGCCGAGTCCGAAGAGGGCGAGGGCCTCTGGAGCAAGTCGCGCGATTTCGACTGGGGCGACTAACCTCGGCCGCCACGCGCCCACGGATGCCGTCCTGCGACGGCTCTCCGTCGTGCGCGCGCGACGTCGTTGTATGTTTGCCCCCGTGAAACACGACGAGCGCCTCGAGGCGTACGCCTCTCTTACCGTTCGGGTCGGCGCCAACGTTGAGGCGGGGCAGCTTGTCTACGTGTTCGCGAACGTCGAAAACGTGCCGCTCGTGCGGGCGATCGTCCGTGAGGCCTACCTGGCCGGCGCCCGCTACGTCCATACGTTCTTCGGCGACCGGCACCATCGGCGTGCGCAGATCGAGCACGGCGCCGAGGACTCCCTCGGTTTCTCGCCGCCCCAGCTCGTCGGCTGGATCGAGTCGATGCGGGAGGAGCGTCCGGCCGTGATCTCGCTCCATGGCGACGCCGAGCCGGAGCTCTTCGGCGACCTCGACCCGGCGCTCGTCGCCCGCTCGCGACCGAAGGAGATCGAGGCCGCCTACATCCCACTCGTAACAGGGCGGAAGGCCAACTGGACGATCGTTGCGGCGCCGAACGAAGGGTGGGCGCAGCATCTGTTCGGCGAGCCAGACGTCGAGCGGCTCTGGCAGGCCGTCGCGACCGCCGTGCGGCTTGACGCGCCTGATCCTGTCGCGGCGTGGCGGGAGCACGCCAAGAAGCTGAAGGAGCGCGCCGCGCTGCTGAACGAGCGACGCCTCGATGCGGTGCGCTTCCGCGGGCCGGGCACCGACCTGACGATCGGTCTGACACGGAGGTCGCTCTGGCTCTGTGCGGACGCGACGACCGAATGGGGCCGCCAGCACTTCCCGAACATGCCGACGGAGGAGATCTTCACATCTCCCGATCGGCGTCGCGCCGACGGCACCGTGCGCTCGACGTATCCGCTCGCGGTCGGCGGCTCGATCGTCAGAGATCTGGAAGTCCGCTTCGAGAGCGGTCGCATCGTCGACGTCAAGGCCTCGACGGGGGAGGAGACGGTGCGGCAGCAGGTCGCGAGCGACGACGGGGCGGCCTTCCTCGGAGAAGTCGCCCTGGTGGACGGCGACTCGGCCGTGGCGAAGGCCGGCCTCGTTTTCTTCAACACGCTCTTTGACGAGAATGCGGCTTGCCACATCGCCTACGGGCAGGGCCTTCCCTATGCCATCGAGGGCGGTACGGAAATGGGGCCCGATGAGCTGCTCGAGCTCGGCCTCAACGTCTCCGGCGTCCACACCGACTTCATGGTCGGGAGCCCCGACGTCGAGGTGGACGGGATCGAGGCCGGCGGCGCGGCTGTGCCGCTCCTGCGCGGCGACGTCTGGCAGCTCGTCTAAGGACCTCTTGCGCGGTTCCCTCCGCCGGGGGATGGCGTGGTTGTGCCATTCGTGGCGATAACGTAGGGCCCCGCCGGACCCCCGAGGAGGATTCCCGTGTTTCGAAAGCTGCTCTGCTGCGCCGTTGGCATGCTCGCCCTGGCGGCTCCCGCCGCCGCCGGCACGGCCGTCGACGATGCGCGCGAGGCCAAGGGCGCCGTTCTGGCCGTCTCCGAGCTCGCTCTCACGGTCAAGCCCGAGGGCAAGCCGGCGCTGACGTGCCTCGTCGACGAGCACTCGCCGAGCGTCGCCAAGCTGAAGGTCGGCGACCGGCTCGTCGTCGTCTGCAAGCTCTCCGGCGACGACTTCGTGCTCGCCTCGTTCCGCTCCGCCGACGAGAAGGACGACAAGGGCAAGGGCAAGGTGAAGGAGCTGAAGGTGCGAGGCGTCGTCACGTCGGTCTCCGCCGACAGGCTCACGGTCGAGAACGCGGCCGGCGACGCGACGCTGAGCTGCGCCGTCCCCGAGCGTCTCGCGGACAAGGTTTCCCGCCTCGCCTCCGGCGACAAGGTGAAGGTCGTCTGCAAGCGCCGCGGCAGCAGCCGCGCCGAGCTCGTCGCGGTCGGACCGGACACGAGCGGTGCCGACGAGCGCTCCGAGCTGAAGGGCAAGGGCATCGTCGTCGAGGCCTCCGCCGACTCGCTGACGCTCAAGCTGCTCGACCACGACGGCACGCTCACGTGCCTCGTCCCCGAGCGGTTCGCCGAGAAGGTCGCGAAGCTCGCCCGCGGCGACCAGATCGCCGTCTACTGCAAGCGCAGTGAGGGCGGCAAGCCGGAGCTGCAGGCGCTCGAGCGCACCGGTGCCGGTGACGACAAGCCGAAGGCCGAGCTCGTGGACATCGCCGGCGTCGTGACGGCCGCGTCCGCCGCGTCGCTCAGCGTCCAGGCCGAGGGCGGGCGCTCGCTCACCTGCGCCGTTCCGGACGGCTACGGGGAGAAGGTGGCGCTGCTCAAGGCGGGCGACAAGCTGAAGATGCTCTGCAAGCGCCTTGGAGACACCGTCGAGCTCCATAGCTTCGCTCGGCTCGACGCCAAGCCTGCGGCCCCGGCCGCCGGGGCGAAAGAGTTCGCGGCGCGGGGTGCGATCGCGGCGCTCTCCTCCGCCTCGATCACCGTGCAGGGCGAGGCGGGCGCACTCACCTGCCGGCTGCCCGCCGCGTGGGCCGACAAGCTGGCCCGCTTCGCCGTCGGCGACAAGGTGAAGCTGCTCTGCAAGGGCGCAGAGGGCTCCGCCGAGGCCGCCTACATCGAGAAGCTCATCTAGCTCTCCGCCCGGCGCCGCTGCCGTCCGCGGCGGCGCCGAGGTGTCCGCGAGCGTGCGCGCGAGCTCGCGGAACGGGCCCTCGTGCGCGAGCAGCTCGCGCTCGCTGCCGCGCTGGACGATCCGGCCGTGGTCGACGACGAGGATCTCGTCCGCCCGCCGGACCGTCGAGAGCCGGTGGGCGATGATGATCGAGGTGCGGCCCTCGAGCAGCGTGTCGAAGGCGCGCTCGATCAGCCGCTCGGTCGGCCGGTCGATGTTCGAGGTCGCCTCGTCGAGGATGAGGATGCGGGGATCGGCGAGCAGCGCCCGGGCGATCGAGATCAGCTGGCGCTCGCCCGCCGAGAGGCCCGCGCCGCCCTCTCGGACGACGTGCTCGAGCCCTTTCGGCAGGCGGGCGGCGACACGGTCCACGCCCACGGCGGCCGCGACGGCGCGCACCTCGTCGTCCGAGGCACCCGGCTTCGCGAAGCGGATGTTGTCGGCGATCGTGCCGCTGAAGAGGAACGGATCCTGGAGCACGACGCCGAGCTGGCGCCGGTAGCTCTCGAGCTCGACCTCGCGCAGGTCGGTGCCGTCCACCCGCACGGCGCCGTCGCCGGGGTCGTAGAAGCGCGCGATCAGCTTGGCGGTGGTGGACTTGCCGCCGCCCGACTCGCCGACGAGCGCGAGGCAGCCGCCGACCGGCACGACGATCTCCAGCGCGTGCAGCACCGGCTCCTCGCCGTAGGCGAAGGTGACCCGGTCGAGCTCGAGCCTCCCTTCGATCCGCCCGATCGGCCGCGCGCCGGGCCTGTCGCCGATGTCCACCTCGGCGTCGAGGATGGTGCAGATCTTCTCCATCGCCGCGCTCGCCGCCTGCACCTGGCCGTAGAGCTCCGACAGCTCCTGGAGGGGCTGGAAGAGGAGCTGGAGCAGTCCGACGGCGGCGATCAGCGTGCCGACCGTGAGCGTGCCGCTCTCGTGGAAGCCGGCGCCGACGTACAGCACGGCACCCATCGCCACGACGCCGAGGAACTCGATCGCGGGGAAGAAGAACGCGAAGAGATTCTGGGCATGGACGTTCGCCACGCGGTTCGCCTCGTTCAGCTCGTCGAACTCGCGCTGGAACGCGCGCTCGCGGCTGAAGGCCTGGATGACGGCCATGCCGGAGACCGACTCGGCGAGCTGCGCCGTGACCGCGGCGATCCGCGTGCGCACGTCGCCGAACGCGACGTGGCTCACGCGTTGGAACCAGCGTGTGACGAGCAGCCCGGGGGGAAAGACGACGAGCGCGACCAGCCCGAGCCGCCAGTCGAGCAGGAAGAGGCCCGCGAGCGCCGCGATCAGCGTGAGCGTGTTGACGACGAGCGTCGTCAGCCCCTGCGAGAGCACGTCGGAGAGGGCGTCCACGTCGCTCGTCAGGCGCGCGATGATCCAGCCGGCCTTCTGCTTCGAGAAGTACCGGAGCGAGAGCGACGTCAGGTGATCGAAGAGGTCGCGGCGGAGCTCGAGCACCGCCTGCTGGCCCGCTCCTGCGAGCCCGAGCCACGTGACCGTTCCGAGCAGCCAGGCGGCGGCGTTGACGCCGACGTAGGCGAGCACGACGAGCCCGAGGCGATCCCGGTCGCCGGCGCCGATACCGTGGTCGACCGCGTCGCGCACGAGGTGCCAGCCCCCCACGGGTGCGGCGGCCGAGAGCGCGGCCGTGACGCCTACCAGGACGAGGCGCCCGCGCTTGCCCCGGAAGTAGGGCCAGAGCCGGGAGAGGCCGGTTCGGCGCGGGCCCCTACGCGGCAACGGACTCGTCCCCGAAGAGCTCGGTGAACAGGCCTCCGGCCGCGAGCAGCTCCGCGGGCGGACCGGACTCGGCGATCCGGCCGCCGTGCAGCACGATCGCGCGGTCGGCGGCCGAGATCGTCGACAGGCGCTGCGAGGCGAGCAGCACGGTCTTCCCGGCGACTGCCGTTCGCAACCGTTCGACGAGGAGGCGCTCGGTCTGCGTGTCCACCGAGGAGAGAGGGTCGTCGAGCACGAGCACGCGCGCGCCCCCGATCAGCGCCCGCGCCAGCGCGACCCGCTGGCGCTGCCCGCCGGAGAGGTTGATCCCGCGCTCGCCGATCAGCGTGTCGTAGCCCTCCGGCAGCTCGCCGGCGAACTCGGCCACGCCGGCCGCGTCGCAGGCCGCCAGCACCTCGTCCCAGCTTGCCTCCGGGCGCGCCGCGAGCAGGTTCTCGCGCAGGAGCACGGAGAAGAGGATCGGGCGCTGCGTGACGAGCCCGACCGACGCCCGCAGCTCGGCGAGCGCAACGTCGCGCGTGTCCGCTCCTCCGACGAGCACCCGGCCGCCGGTCGGGTCGTAGAAGCGCGGCAGCAGGTTGAGCAGCGTCGTCTTGCCGGAGCCGGTCGGGCCGCACACAGCGACGATCTCGCCCGGCTCCACGTCCAGGTGGAGCCCCTGAAGGACTTCGGCGTTCTCGCCGTAGCCGAAGCGAACAGCCTCGAAGCGCACGCGCAGCGGTCCCGCGGGCAGGCGGACCGGCCGCTCGGGCTCGGGCAGCGGCTCGATACCGTCGAGCCAGGCAAAGCTCCGTCCGGCCGCGGCGACCGCGCGCTGGCCGAGGTTGACGATCCAGCCGAGCGCCTCCAGCGGCCACACGAGCTGGAGCAGCAGCGTGATGAAGAGCATGAACTCGCCGATCGTCAGCCGGCCGCCCATCACGTCACGACCGCCGAAGAAGAGCACGGCGCCGATCCCGAGCGTCGGCAGGAACAGCAGTCCCGGCAGGAACCGCGCCTCGACGGACGCCTGGCGCATCGCCTCGTGCCGCACCGCTTCGGCCCGCCCGCCGAAGCGGGCGCGCACGTCGTCCTCGCGCCCGAACGCCTGCACCATCTCGATTCCGACGACCGCCTCGTCCGAGGCCTCCGTCAGCTCTGCCTTCCGCTCCTGCACCTTGCGGGAGATTGGGAAGACGCGGTGGGCGAAGTACCACGTGAGCAGGGCGATCGGCGGCATCGCGAGCGCGGACCAGAGCGCGAGGCGGGCGTTCACCGTCACGAGCACGATCCCGGCGCCGATGAGCATCATGCCGCTCTGGATCCCCTGGACGACGCCCCAGCCGATGAAGTAGCGGACGGGGTAGATGTCGTTCGTCGCCCGGGAGATCACCTCGCCGGTCGCATGGCGGTCGTAGAACGCCCGCGGGTAGCGCAGGTACGCTTCGTAGAGCAGCCCGCGCAGGCGCGCCTCGACGGCGATGCCGACGCGCGAGGTCACGTAGCGGCGCGCGAAGTTGACGCCGAAGCGGACCGCCGCGACCGCCAGGATGGCCGCGAGGTAGGGAACGAGCCGCTCGCGCTGCTCGCCCTTGATCGAGTCGTCGATCACGTGCCGGACGAGGATCGGGATCGTGAGCGAGAGTCCGGTGAAGGCGAGCGCGCAGACGAGCCCGATCGCGGCCTGGCGCCACTGCTCCCGCCAGAGGGTGGCGAGGCGGCGCAGGGTCGCCCGGGTGGGCAGGTCGGGCGGGTCTACGTGGCTTTGCGGTGCGGAAACGGTCGGGCTCCTCGGGTCGGGCGTGGGTCACGCGCCGGGGGACGAGGCGGATGTCTGCGGCGCGCCTAGCGCGGCCGCGCCGGGACGCCGGAGGTCGCCTCGTTCACGCCGTTCGTCGTGCTGGCCGTGCGCATCGCGTACCTCCTTCCTGCGTCGCCGTCCGGACTGCGAGACGATACCAGCGCGCTCGGATGGGGGCGACTGCGTCGTTTCAACGTCGGGGACACCAGAAGCGACATCTTGACAGACGCCGAATTGATGTCATAATGACGTCATGCAGATGGCACCGCACGTCCAGTCGATCCAGTCCGATCTCGCCGCTGCCGCGTCACTCGGCGACGATGCAATCGCCGAGGCCGGCCGCAGGCTGAGCCAGGCCGTCGAGTCGTCGCTCCAGCTGCGGCTGCTCGACCTGCTGAACCAGGTCGCCGCCGAGATCTCCTCGCAGCTTCCGTCCGGCCACGTCGAGCTCAGGCTTGCCGGCCGCGACCCCGAGCTCGTGTTCGTCGAGGAGCAGCAGGCGGAGCCGGCAGCCCAGTCCCGGGCCGGCGACGACGGCCTCACCGCCCGCATCACGCTCCGGCTTCCGGAGAGCCTGAAGGTGAGCGTCGAGCTCGCCGCAGGCAGCGAAGGCGTTTCCACCAACTCGTGGCTCGTCCGCGCGATCGCGCGGGCACTCGAGTCGCGGGGCTCCGCCCGCGGTCGCTCCGGCAACCGCCTCCAGGGCTGGGCCCAGAGCTGAAAGGAGTCCCGATGAACCTCTACCCGTTCCTCTTCGGCTACGTCGAGCTCCCCGAGCCCGACCCGACCCGTCCTACGCCGCGGCCCCGTCCGTCCGAGGTGCGCCGGCCCCAGCCGCGGCCCGCCGGTCGCGACCGCGTCTGAGAGAGGAGAAGCGATGCCAACCTACGACACCCCGGGCCACGTCTCGCTCAAGCTGCGCACGGCTGGCGGCGTGGTCGAGATCGAGAGCGGCGATGGCGCGCAGACCGAGGTCGAGCTCCAGCCGCTGCGCGACGACGACGTCACGCTCGAGGCGATCCGCGACGCGTCCGTCGGCGTCCGCCCCACCGGCGCCGGCCACGAGGTCTACGTCGAGCTGCCGAAGCGGAAGGGGTTCCTCGGCCGTGGCCCCAAGCTCGCGATCCGCGTTCGCTGCCCGCACGGGGCGGACGTGGACTGCGCGTCCAGCTCGGGCGACCTGTCGGCGACGGGCAGCTTCGGCGCCGTCACGATGAAGACCGCCTCCGGCGACGTGTTCGTGGATGAGTGCGGCGAGCTCCAGGCCGCCTCCGCGAGCGGCGACGTCCATGCCCGCCGCGTCCGCGGGCGTGCGGCCGTCAACACGGCGTCGGGGGACGTTTCTCTCGAGACCGCCGACGGGCCGGTCCTGGTGAACGCGGTCTCCGGCGACGTCCAGCTTGGCGAGACCCGCGACTCCGTCGTGGCGACGACCGTCTCCGGCGATCAGATCCTCGCGCTGGTCTCGGGAGGCGACGCGCGCCTCCAGTCGGTCTCCGGTGACGTGTTCGTCGGCGTGGCGCCCGGGCTCCGGGTCTGGATCGACGCTGCCTCGATCTCCGGCTCGATGAGCTCCGACCTCGCCATGAGCGAGACCGAGCCGGCCGCCGACGTGCCGTCGGTCGAGGTTCGAGCCAAGACGGTGAGCGGGGACGTCAAGGTCTCGCACGCGACGCGCAGCGCGAGCCACGCCGGCGCGTGACGCTACTCGTCTGCGAGCTGTTCGGCGAGCATCGCGCAGGCGAAGGCCTGCCAGGCGAGGTCCGGGTTGGCGAGGAGCGCGCGCGCCGCTTCGCCGACCGCGGGCAGACCCTCCGCGCCGTCGCGAACGGCGGCGAGACCCGCGGCGAGCGCGGTCCGCGCGCGGGGCCCGTCGAGGTCGGCCGCGAGCGAGGTGACGGCACGACCGTGGAGCTCGAGCTCGCGGCGGGGATCGCCGCCGGCGGCGAGGAGCTGCAGCGACCTGCGTGCCGCTCCCCGCAGCTCGTCCTCGTCGAGGACGACGCCCTGTCCGGCCAGGTACGCGATCGCGGTCAGGAGCTCCTCCGCGGGCGCGCCCTCGAGGCGCTCGAGTAGCTCCCTCACTGCCGTGGCGCGCTCTGGCGGACGGCCGCGGCGACGCTGCGCGCTACGAATTCCCGCGGTTCGATGCCGCTCACGGGCGGCAGCCTATCCCAGCAGCTTGCCGGGATTCATGATCCCGGCCGGGTCGAGCACGCCCTTCGCCGCTCGCAGGAGGTCGATCCCAAGGCCGCCGATCTCGCCCCCGAGCCGGCCCGCGTGGTCGCGGCCGATCCCGTGGTGATGGGTGACGGTGCCCCCGCCGGCCGCGATCGCGTCGAGCGAGGCGGCCTTGAGGGCCTCCCACTGCGCGATCTCGGAGCCCGGCTCCTGCCGCGCCAGCACCGTAAAGTAGAGCGAGGCACCCGTCGGGTAGAGATGCGAGACGTGGCATCCGACGATGCCCGGGAGGGCCGCTCGCACCGAGCCGTGGAGGTCGAGCAGCCCGGTCCAGGACGCCGCCGTCTCCACGGTCTCGACGAGGATGCCCCGGTCGAGCAGCTGGTCGCGCGCGTACGGCCCGAAGTAGCGGCTCCGCAGCCAGGCTCCGCCCGGCCGCGCCCCGAGGGCGACACCGCCGGCGCCTCGCAGCGCCCGCTCGGCGTGCCGCCGCCGCGAGAGCCGCTCGCCCTCCCAGCCGGCGATCAGCAGGCACCCCTCTCGCGGCTCCGCGGCGGTCAGTCTCGTCTCCGCCTCGTCGGAGAGTCGGGCGACGGTCGGCGCGACATCGGCCTGAGCCAGCTCGCGCAGGACCTCGACGCCTGCCTCGAGCGAGCCGAGCAGCCAGCCCTCGTAGCGTCGCTTTTCCGGCGCGGGGTGGACCTCGACCGTCGCGGCCGTGATCACGCCCAGCGCCCCCTCCGAGCCGACGGCGAGCTCGCGCAGCGACGGTCCCGCCGCCGACGCCGGGAAGGCACGCGCGGCCAGCTCGCCGGCGGGCGTGGCGAGCCGGAGGCCGCGCACGAGCTCGTCGATCCGCCCGTAGCCGGTCGACGCCTGGCCGGCGGAGCGCGTGGCGACCCAGCCGCCGAGCGTCGAGCGTTCGAACGACTGCGGGAAGTGGCCGAGGGTCAGCCCCTCGGCGGCGAGCGCCGCCTCGAGCGCCGGCCCGCGGATTCCCGGCTCGAAGGCTGCGAGCAGCGAGTGGCGGTCGATCGCGAGGACGCGGCCCAGTCGCCCGAGGTCGAGTGCGATCACGGCTTCGTGCTCCCCGCGCAACGGCTCGACGCCGCCCACGACGCTCGTACCGCCGCCGAAGGGGACGACGGCGACGCGCTCCGCAGTGCAGACGGAGAGCACGGCGGCGGCCTCGTCGTGCGAGGCGGGGGAGACGACGGCGTCGGGCGCGCCCGCGGGGAGGCCCGCGCGCAGCCGCACGAGGTCGGGGTAGCCCTTGCCGGCCGCGTGGGCGAGGCGCGCAGCGTGGCCGGCGCCGACGTGCGCGTCGCCCACGGCCTCGGCGAGGCGCGAGCGGGCCCGCTCGGGGAGCGCCGGCTTCGGCAGGCGCACGTCCTGGGGCTCGACTGCGGGCGAAGCGGCATCGGCGCCGAGCGCGTCCGCGAGCGCCTCCACCGCGGCGGGCGGGAGGCCGGGCCCGCCCTCGCCCCAGCCCCACCAGCGCGACGCGCTCACGGCAGGATCTCCCGCGCCGCGGCGAGCGCCCGCTCGCGCACCGCGGCGAGAAGGCCGAGGCGCGTGCGCCGGTCGGCGAGGTCCTCGGCCGTGAGCGCCAGCTCGTGCTCGACGCCGAAGGCGAGCTCGGCGCGGAGCGTCGGAAGGCCGGCGACGACCGGCTCGAGCAGGTCGGGCCGGCCGGCCCCGAGCGCGAGCACGCCGGCGGCCTCGGTCCCGTAGCGGCGCACGAGCCGCTCGGGCACGCCGGTCGGCGCCGGCCCGGAGCCGACGAGCGGCAGCCGCCCGGTGCGGCAGGGCGCTCTCGTGATCCGGCTGACGACGTCCTCGGCCATCTTCCGGTAGGTCGTGAGCTTGCCGCCGACGACGGTCAGCACGCCGCCGGGCTCTCCGATCACGGAGTGGCGCCGGGAGAGGTCGCGCGTCGGCGCGCCCTTGCCCGGGTCGAGCAGGGGCCTGAAGCCCGCGTAGGCGCCGAGGACGTCCTCGCGGCGCAGCGGCCGCTCGAACGCGCGCGAGATCGTCTCGAGCAGGTAGGCGACATCGGATTCGGGAGCGACGGGCTCGTCGGGCGGATCCCCCTCGTACGGGACGTCGGTGACGCCGACGGTGACGGTGCCGTCACCGCCCGGTATCGCGAACACGAAGCGGCCGGGCTCGCCCGGCACCGGCACGTTGACGTTGGCGACCGGGTCGCCGAGCGCCGCGGCCGGGACGAGGACGTGCGTGCCGCGGCTCGGTCGCAGGCGGATGCGCGGGTCGAGCTCGCCCGCCCAGAGCCCGGCCGCGTTGACGACGTGGCGCGCGCGCGCCTCGAAGCTCTCGCCGGTCAGCTCGTCTCGGAGCGTCGCGCCGCCGGGCCGCAGCTCGAGCGCGACGCAGCGGGTGAGGATCCGCGCCCCGTGTGCCGCCGCCGTGCGCGCGACCGCGACGACGAGCCGTGCGTCGTCCTCGAGCTTGCCGTCCCA
The DNA here is from genome assembly GCA_963839425.1 of uncultured Actinomycetes bacterium. Taxonomy (GTDB): domain Bacteria; phylum Actinomycetota; class Thermoleophilia; order Gaiellales; family Gaiellaceae; genus CAYGLV01. Next base: position 1,940,748 of record CAWIUX010000009.1, on the reverse strand, counting down.
GGCGACGAGGCCGCCCCGCAGCCCGTGCGGGTCGAGCGCAGGTGCCATGCGCAGCGCCTCCTCCGGAGAGACGCGGCGTGGCCGCGGGAAGAGCGAGCTGCTCGTGCCGGCCGCGGCGCGCATCCGGTCGGCGATCCGGACGCCGGCCGCGATCTTGGCTGCCGCGGCCGGGCGGATCGCGTCGTTGAGCGGGAAGAGCCACAGCAGGGGCCGGACGAGGTGCGGCGCGTTTCGGAAGAGCAGGCCGCGCTCGCGTGTCGCCTCCCAGACGAGTCCGACCCGCCCCTTCGCCAGGTAGCGCAGGCCGTTGTGGGCGAGCTTGGAGCTCCAGCGGCTCGTCCCGTGCGCGAGGTCGTGGCGCTCGACGAGCGCCACGGAGAGCCCGCGCGAGGCGGCGTCGAGGGCGACGCCGGCGCCGGTGATCCCGCCGCCGACCACGAGCACGTCCACCGCCTCGCCGGCGACGAGCCGCTGCAGCTCCGCCGCCCGGCGGGCGGCGTTCAGCGACGCCGATCCGCGTTCCACCGGCGGATCGTACGCCTACTCGCAGCCGAGTCCGTCGTGGTCGCCGTCGAAGCGGTGCGGGTCGGCGCCGACGACGCGGAAGCCCTTCGCCCCGATGTCGCCGCAGTCGAGGTCGGGCGGCGGGGAGGGGTTGCAGGCGCCCACGTACGACGGGTCGCAGCCCGACGCGGCGCGCGTCGCCGGCGGGCCCGAGACACCGGTGTCGACCGCGCGCTCCGGGTCGAGCCGCGTGCTGGGGCACGCGCCCCAGAGCCCGCGCTTGTGCGCGCGCGTCGAGCGCCGCGGCGAGAAGCCGCGAGGCGAAGCGCCCCCGGTCGCCCCGGTAGAAGTACGGCGCCGCCGCCCCGCGGCGGACGAGCTCGAGGTTGACGTTGACCCCGTCGCGCCAGACGTAGCGCAGCAGCCGCCCGTAGCGGTCCTTCCCGTCGAGCCGCGCGTCGGCCTCGAGCGTCACCGCCGAGCCGACCGGTGCGAGCCGCCGCAGCTCCTTGGCCGCCGCGCGCGAGAAGCACTCGCCGCCGCCGAGCTCCGGGGTGTCGACCTGGACGAGCCGCACGCTAGGACTATTGGCAGCGAGCCGCCGCAAGGATCCCGGGGACGCTACTCTGACCGCGACCCGACGATGACCGGCGCGCAGCGGGCCGGCACGTCGGAAGACCTGACGAAAGCGTGGGATCGAGCGTGCGGGTTGCCATCCTCTCGACGTATCCGCCGCGTGCGTGCGGGATCGGCACCTTCGCGCACGACGTGCGGACGGCGCTTGCCAGGCTGCCGGGCATCGACAGCGTGGAGGCCGTGGTTGTGGTCAACGAGCCGTCGAGCCCGCAGCAGCCGCATCTGCTGGCCACCGTCGCCCAGACGGTCCGCGGCGACTACGTCCGTGCGGCCCGGCTGCTCGGCACGCTGGACATCGACGTCGTCCTGCTGCAGCACGAGTACGGGATCTTCGGGGGTAGCGACGGCGAGTACGTGCAGTCGTTCGCGGAGGAGCTCGAGCAGCCCCTCGTCGTGACGCTGCACACGGTGCTGTCGGAGCCGTCGCCCCACCAGCTGAAGGTACTCGCGGCGCTCTGCGATCGGGCCGACCTCGTGATCGTCATGACGGACACCGCCCAGCGGCTGCTCCTCGAGACCGCAGCGTGTCCGGCGGGCAAGATCCGCGTCGTGCCGCACGGCGCCCCCACCGTCTTCGCGGAACGGGCGGGAGAGCTGGCCGCGGGCCGGCGGCCGCAGTACGTCGCGCCGATGCTCGGCGGGTACGAGCGGGCACAGGAGCGCTTTCTGCTCTCGACGTTCGGGCTGCTCTCCTCCGGGAAGGGGATCGAGACGGCGATCGAGGCCATGGCTCTCATCGTCGCGCGGCACCCCGAGGTGCTCTACCTCGTCGCCGGCCGCACCCACCCCGAGATCGCGCGTCGGGAGGGCGAGCAGTACCGGCTCCGCCTCGAGCGGACCGTCGCCGATCTCGGCCTCGGCGACCACGTCGAGTTCGACGACCGGTACCACTCCGTCGGCGAGCTGGCGGACATCCTCGCCGCGACCGATGTCTTCGTCACCCCGTACCGCAACCGCGAGCAGATCGCCTCCGGCGCGCTCACCTTCGCGGTCGCCGCCGGCTGCGCCGCCGTCTCGACGCCGTACTGGTACGCGGTGGACATCCTCTCGTCCGGCGCCGGGTTCGTCGTGCCGTTCGGAGACGCGGAGGCTATGGCGGACGCGGTCTGCCGGCTGATCGAGGAGCCTGAGACGCTCGCCGCAGCGCGCGCCGAGGCCCGCCGGGTCGGCTCGACCCTCGGCTGGCCCGCGGTCGCGCAGGCAACGGCCGAGGTCCTCCGCGAGGTGATGGTGCTCGCGCCCCGGAGGGTGAGCGCCCCGGCGGCCAGGCTGACGCTCACGGACGTTCGGGTCGACCACCTGCTGACGCTCGTCGACGACGCCGGCATCGTGCAGCACGCACGCGGGGTGATCCCGAACCGGGGAAGCGGCTACTGCGTCGACGACGTCGCACGGCTCGCCGTCGTCGCGCTCCAGCTCTCGCGGCGCGGCGACGAGCGCGCCTGGACGACCATCCTCTATCGCGCGCTCGCGTTCCTCTACGACGCGACGGACGAAGGCGGCGCGGGCATGCGGAACTTCATGAGCTACGAGCGCACCTGGCTCGACGAGCCGCACGTCGGCGACCACGTCGGCCGGTCGGTCTGGGCGCTCGGCACGGTGCTCTCGACGGCGTGGGTTCCTGCCGTCGTCGGGCCCGGCAGCCGCATGCTCGCCGCGCTCGTCAGCTCGCTGCGCGGCGACCTGTACCTCCGCACCGCGGCCTACTCCACACTCGGCCTCGCGCGGCTCGACTCAGACAGGCTGGACCCCGAGGCGCACGGGCTCCTCGAGCGGTGCGTGGAGCAGCTCGCCGCCGCGCACGCGGCCACCTCCTCCGCGGACTGGTGCTGGTTCGAGGACAAGCTCACCTACGACAACGCGCGCCTCGCGCACGCCCTCATCGTCGGCGGCGCTGCGCTCGGTCGCGACGATCACGTCGCAGTCGGCCTCGCGGCGCTGCGCTGGCTCGGAGACGAGTGCGGCCTCGCGGACGGGATGCTCCGCCTGCCGGGCCATGACGGGCGCCGCCGCGGAGAGCCCGCTCCCGGGGCCGGCGACGAGCAGCCACTCGACGCCTCCGCGTTCGTCGAGGCCGAGCTCGCCGCCTTCGCGGTCACGAACGACGCCGAGCACGGCACGCGCGCCCGGCTGGCATTCGACTGGTTCCTCGGCCGGAACCGCCTCGAGCGACCGCTCTACGACTTCGCGACGGGCGGCTGCAGCGACGGGATCGGCCTGGACGACCTCAATGCGAACGAGGGCGCCGAGTCGACGCTCGCCTTCCACCGGGCCGAGCTGCTGCTCGACGCCGCGGGGCTGCCGGTCGCGTCGCGCCGGCGCGCCGGCAAAGGGAGAGGGGTCTGAGCCGAGGAGCCCCGGCCGAGCTGTCTCAGGAGGAGTGGCGCCCGAGCCAGGTCAGGAGCGCGGACAGGCTCACCGTCGCCACGCACACCGAGGTGTCGGCGGCGCCGTAGTAGACGAACAGCGTGTCCCCGTCGTCGTCGAGCACCCAGCCGCACGGGAAGACGACGTCGCTGACGTCGCCGGACCGCTCGTACGGCGCACGGGGGCCGAAGATCCACTCGCTCGAGCGCGCGAGCAGCCGGTCGGGCCGCTCGGTGTCGAGGAGCGCGAGGCCGAGCCGGTAGATGGAACCGGCGGCGGTGACGCGGACGCCGTGGTAGAGGAGGAGCCAACCTTGCGACGTGAGGAGGGGCGGCGGGTTGAGCCCGACCTTGTGCGCGTCCCACCAGGCGCCCTTGCGGGCCTGGAGGAGGATCGTGTGGTCGCCCCAGTGGCGGAGGTCGGGGCTCCACGAGAGCCAGATGTGTGCCTCGTGCGCGGGGGCTTGCGCCACCGGGCGGTGGATCAGCGCCCAGCGGCCGTCGAACTGGCGCGGGAACAGCGCAGCGTCCTTGTCATCGGGCGGCATGAGGACGCCTCGCCGCTCGTAGGAGCGGAAGTCCCGCGTGGCCGCGAGGCAGACCAGGGGCCCCACCTCGGAGTAGCCCGTGTACACGATCATGTGCTCGTCGCCACAGAGCGTGATCCGCGGGTCCTCGATCCCGAACCTCTCCGACTCCGATTCGACCTTCGGCTGCAGGCTCCGGTCGTGCTCGACGATCCAGTTCGTCAGGCCGTCGGCGCTGCGGGCCACGCAGAGATGCGAGAGGCCGGTGCGGTCCTCGACGCGGACGAACAGGAGGGTCTCGCCGCCGAACCGGGTGGCGCCGGGATTGAGGACCGCGTTGACCGTGTACGGCCAGTCGGCCGCAGTGAGGATCGGGTTCCCCTCGTAGCGCTGAAATAGCTCCGGGGACCTCAAGTCACTACCTCAAACGTCCGATCACTGCTGTAGATAGCGTACGAAGATGCGGCAACTTTCGCAGAAAGCCTGCGCCGTCACCGTGCGGCGCGTCCGTGACACGCCCATTGTCGAGGCGGGGTCGGTCCCCGGCTACGGTCCGATCTTCAACGCGGGCGCGATCCACCACGACGGCGCCTTCCACCTTTTCGCCCGCGGCGTGCGCGAGGGCTACACCCGCAACGAGGGACCCGGGCCGCGGTTTCTCGACTACGTCTCGGACGTGCTCGTGCTCACGTCCGAGGACGGTCTCGACTACGAGTTCCAGCAGGTGCTCGCGCGCGGCTCGGCGACGGATGCCCACAGCTACGAGGATCCACGGGTGCAGACGATCCGGAGCGGCGGCGCGGATCACGTGATGATGACATACACGAGCCTGCGCGACCCGAAGTCGGGCCGGCCGTGGCAGGTGGGCATGCACCGGCTCGCCTACGCGGACGGTCGCTTCGCGCTCAACCGCACCTCGGGCCGCGTTATCGGGCCTGACGGGCAGCCGGACAAGGATGCGGTCATCTTCAACCTGCGCGACGGACGGATCGGGCTGATCCACCGGATCCACCCGAACATGCAGCTCGCGCTGTTCGACTCCCTCGACGACCTCGACGGCGCCGGCGCGGACTACTGGGACGAGCACCTGCGCGAGCTCGACCGGCACACCATCATCACGCTCTCGCCCGGCGCGCTCGGCGTCGGGGCGGGCGCGCCGCCCGTCGCGACCGAGGCGGGCCTCCTGCTCTTCTACCACGAGCGCAACGCAGCGTCGCAGTACACGGTCAACGTCGCGTTGCTGGACGACGAGACGGGCCGCGTGGAGTCGCTGCTCGCCGAGCCGATCCTCCGGCCCGAGCTTCCGTGGGAGCGGTTCGGCGACGTCGACGAGGTCGTCTTCGTGCAAGGGCGCAGTCGCCACGGCCCGACGGCACGATCTACCTGACCTATGGCGCAGCCGACCGCTGCGTGGGCGCCGCGAGCGTCGTCGAGGCGGAGCTCCTGGCTGCCCTTCGCGCCGCCGCCTGAAGTGCGCGCGTTGGCGTAGGCTAGGCGCGCCTCCCGGCCACGGCCACGCCGGACGCCGACCTCGTCGCTGATGCGCACGAGGTGCGTGAACGAGGATCGGGAAGCCTTATACTCGCCACCCACTGGGGATCGGGCGCGACCTCCCGCACCAGTTGTACGTAGTTCTCGCCGACGTTCCCCCAAAAGAGGCCCGGAGCCTGCCGCCGCGCGGCCGCCGCCATGCGAAACGAGAGCTCCGGGTCGGTGAGGAGGCGGTGGAGGGCATCTGCGATCGCCTCGACGTCCCCGTGGCCGACGATGATGCCCGACCCCTGCCCGAGCAGCTCCTGCGCATGCGGGAAACCGGTCGAGACCACCGGCTTGCCCGATGCGATCGCTTCGACGAGCACGCCCGAGACAACCTGCTCGCGCGAGCGGTACGGCAGGAGCACGATGTCCGCCTCATGTACCAGCGCCAAGCTCGCCTTCGAAGAGCGGTAGACACCGTCGAACTCGACGAGGTGGCTGATGCCGAGCGCGGCCGCTCGTGCTACGAGCGAGTCTCGGTACTCCTCGCCCTGCCTCTCGAGGATCCGGGGGTGCGTCTGCCCCGCTACGACGTAGCGTGGTCGCGGCTCGAGGTCGCGCAGGAGCGCCATCGCCTCGATTCCCCACTCGATTCCCTTGCTGGGCCCGAGCAGGCCCCACGTGAGGATGACCGGTGAGCGCGCCGGATCGCGCGCACCTGCGTCGGTGCTGAGGTTGACCGGCGCCCCGTGCGGGATCATGCAGACCTTCTCCGGCTCGACCACGTGCGTCTCGAGGAGTCGAGTGCGCGCCGCGAGGCTCTGCGTGACGACGCGCTCGGCGAGCTCGGCGAGCTGTTCGACGACCGCCTGCTGACCGGGGGACGGCCGGCGCGGAATCGTGTGGAGAATGACGATGACGGGGGCACTCAGCTCCGCAACGAGGTCGATGATCTCGCAGCCGTCATCACCTCCGAAGATCCCGAACTCGTGCTGGACGACGACGACGTCGAACTCGTCGAGCGCGGCGACCGCGGCCTCCCGGGAGGCCGCGGAGCCGGCGACGAGCTCGCCGACGACGTCGGGGGACGACGACGCGCGACTAGGCTTGTCGGCGCAGGCGAGGACGCCGAAGCGACAGGCGGGCGCGGCCGAGACCACCGCTTTCGCCAGCGACGCCGTGAAGGTCGCGATCCCGCACTTCGTCGGCGGATAGGTACCGACGAAGCCAACGGAGAAATCCCGGACACCTAATCGCGTCAAAGCTCAGCTCCTGCTCGAAGGGGGTGTCCTCATCGACGAGCCCTGAGGCTTGGCCCCGCACGCCACTCTTCGGAGGTGCGACGATCACGATCCGAGTCACGACATTTCCCTCGAACGGCGCTCTTCGTCGGATGGTGCTCCTCAACACCGTAGCGCGGCGCCCGCTCTCCGCATCGGTGGATTTCCCGATACCAGCTTCACAATGGAACTAGACGGAGCACTTTCGAACCCTCAACTGCGCACCCCACACGCTCGCCAGAGCGGCGGCGAACGCCTTCGGCGCGACGTCGCGCCGTCTGAGCGCCGCGGCGGCCGCATCCTGTCGGTGGAGGGCGGGAGCTACCCTCGCTGTGTGATGTCGTCTCCGGCTCTCGTGGCCAACCAGCTCCGGGTGGCGATGCTTGCCCCGATCTCATGGCGGGTCCCCCCGCGTCACTACGGGCCATGGGAGCAGTTCGTGTCCCTCCTGACCGAGGGGCTGGTCAGCCGGGGAGTCGACGTCACCCTGTTTGCCACGGCCGACTCGGTAACCGGGGCGCGCTTGGTGGGGACCGCCCCGACGGGATACTCCGAAGATCCAGGGTTGGACCCGAAGGTCTGGGAGGGCCTTCATATCTCGGCGGTGTTCGAGCGAGCCGAAGAGTTCGATGTAATCCACAACAGCTTCGACTTCTTGCCGCTCAGCTACAGCGGCCTGGTCGCGACGCCGGTCGTCACCACCATTCACGGATTCTCGTCTGAGCGGATCGTGCCTGTCTTCGAGAAGTACAACACGCGCGGGTACTACGTGGCGATCAGCGACGCAGACCGGCACGAGAAGCTCGACTACGTGGCCACGATTCACCATGGCATCGACATGCAGGAGTTTGAGGTGGGGCCGGGGCCGGGCGACTACTTGCTTTTCTTCGGGAGGATCCATCCCGAGAAGGGGACCGCCGAGGCGATCGAGGTGGCCAAACAGGCCGGCATGCCGCTGACCATCGCCGGGATCATCCAGGACCATGATTACTTCGAGCGGTTCGTGGAGCCCCGGGTCGACGGAGAGCGGGTCAGGTACATCGGCCCGGTGGGTCCCGACCGCCGCGGCGACCTGCTCGGCGGGGCACGGGCGCTCTTGCACCTCGTCAACTTCGACGAGCCGTTCGGCTTTAGCGTTGTCGAGGCGATGGCGTGCGGAACGCCGGTGATCGCCCGCTCGCGCGGATCGATGTCCGAGATCGTCCGCGATGGTGAGAACGGCTTCCTGGTCAGCTCCCTCGACGAAGCGGTCGTAGCGGTCCACGCGTCGGGCGGTATGGACAGGATGGCGGTGCGCGCGTCGGTCGAGCATCGCTTCGACTCCAACCGGATGGTGGACGACTACCTCGCCGTCTATCACCGGGTCGTGGAGCTCCATCGGACAAGACGGGCCGACGAAGGAAATGCCCGCTGACCCCGGTGCCGAATCGGAGCGAGCGTTTCCGGGTCGGCGTCAACTACTGGCCGGCTCGCACCGCGATGGGCTGGTGGGCAGACTTCGACCCCGCCGAGGTCGTCGCCGACTTCGCGCGGATCGCCGCGAGCGGTCTCGACTCGGTCAGGCTGTTCCTGACCTGGGAGGATTTCCAGCCGGCCCCAGACGAGGTGGATACGGAGATGCTCGACCGGCTGGTCACGGTGGCGGATCTAGCCGGCCGGGCGGGTTTGGCGGTTGTGCCCACCCTCTTCACCGGTCACATGAGCGGAGTGAACTGGGTCCCGGCGTGGGCGCTCGGGGGGTCGGATGGCGATGACCGCTTCCGGGTGGTGTCCGGCGGCAGGGTCACCAGAGCCGGCCTGCGCAACTGGTATGCGGACCCAGATGTCGCCAGCGCCCAAGCGTTGTTGGCGGGGGAGGCGGCCGCCGCCCTGGCCGGCCACGAAGCCATCTGGGCGTGGGATCTCGGCAACGAGAACTCGAACTGTGTGGTACCGCCGAGCCGGTCGTCCGCCCGGAATTGGCTGGAGCGAATCACCTCGGCGATCCGCACGGCCGACCAGACGGTGCTCGTCACCGTCGGCCTGCACATGGAAGACCTGGAAGAAGACCGCAAACTCGGGCCGCGGGAAGCCTCCGAGGCATGCGATCTCCTCTCGATGCACGGTTACCCCATCTACGCCCATTGGGCGGAGGGTCCCACCGACGAACACCTGCTGCCCTTCTTGGCCCACGTGACCCGCTGGCTGGGAGAAGGCCGCGATGTCCTGTTCTCGGAGTTTGGTCTGCCAACCTACCGCCGCGGTGATCCGAGTGGGGAGAGAGCCCGACGGCAAAGCCTCTCCCCTCTCATCGAAGAGCAGGCTGCGGCCGCTTATACCGAACGGGCCCTGGTTGCTCTGCATCGGGCCGGCTGCGCCGGCGCGATGTTGTGGTGCTACACGGACTACGACTCGGCCATCTGGGAGAAGCCGCCCCTCGACCTAGCGGTCCACGAGCGTTCGTTCGGACTGTGGCGAGCCGACGGGTCACCCAAGCCGTCCGTGGCGGCCGTTGCAGCGTTCGCCGGAGCTGTCCGGGTCGACAGCCCCGACGACTACAAGTGGATCGATATCGAACCGGACGAGTTCTCCCTTGACCCGAGGGTGCACCTCCCCCGTCTCTACCGTCGGTATCGGAAGAGCGGAGGGACTACCGTTCCGTGAGCCGCTCGTCAGCGCGGGTCGACCCCGGCCGGGGACACGCGCCCGTACCGGCCTGACGCAGAGCCACGGATCGACGGCGTCGGCAGGACCCGCCTGTGGTACGACATCGCATGGCTAGGCTGAGAGTCCTACCGACTCGTGGAGGTGTGCGGAGTGTGACGGTACGCAGCGGATTCGTCGTAGTCGCCAACCGTCTACCGGTTGACGAGGAGGTCACGTCGACCGGGCGGCAGTGGCGGACGAGTCCCGGGGGCCTGGTCACCGCCCTGCTCCCGGTGCTGGCGGTACGCGGTGCCACCTGGGTCGGCTGGGCCGGTGGTGTCGGCGGCGCCCCCGAGCCGTTCGATCTCGACGGGATCCGGCTGCATCCGGTCCCGCTCAGCGCCGACGATATCGAGCGTTACTACGAGGGAGAGTCGAACACGACGATCTGGCCCCTCTATCACGACGCGGTCGAGCGGCCGACCTTCAGCCGCCCGTGGCGCGATGCCTACCGCGCGGTAAACGAACGGTTCGCCGACGCTGCGGCCGAGGTCGCGGCCGACTGCGCAACCGTCTGGGTGCATGACTACCAGCTGCAGCTGGTGCCGGCGATGTTGCGCGCTCGCCGGCCCGATCTGCGGATCGGCTTCTTCCTCCACATTCCCTTCCCGCCGATCGAGCTATTCATGCAGATGCCGTTGCGGGCGGAGATCCTGCGCGGCCTGCTCGGGGCCGACCTGGTCGGGTTCCAGCAGAAGCTGGCCGCGCAGAACTTCGCCCGGCTCGCCCGGCACCTGCTCGGACTGCGGTACACCGGCACCACCGTCGACATCGACGGGCGCACGACGAAGGCCGACGCGTTCCCCATCTCCATCGACGTCAAGGAGATGGAGGAGCTGGCCGCCAGCTCGGAGGTTCAGGCGCGAGCCAGGCAGATCCGTGCAGAGCTGGGCGACCCGAAGACGGTGATCCTGGGGGTCGACCGGCTGGACTACACCAAGGGGATCGAGTTGCGCCTCGACGCATTCCGCGAGCTACTGGAGGAAGGGACGCTGAGCGTGCCCGACACGGTCATGGTTCAGGTCGCCACACCGAGCAGGGAGCGAGTCGAGCACTACGAGGAGCTGCGGGTGAGGGTCGAGCGCGAGGTCGGGCGGATCAACGGAGACTTCGGGGGCGTCGGCTTGCCGGCAGTGCACTACCTGCATCAATCGTACAACCGGAGTGAGCTCGCGGCGCTCTACTGCGCGGCCGACGTGATGATCGTGACGCCCTTGCGCGACGGGATGAACCTGGTCGCGAAGGAGTACGTGGCCGCGCGCATCGACCAGGGCGGAGCACTGGTGTTGAGCGAGTTCACCGGCGCCGCGAGCGAGCTGCGGCACGCCTTCCTGTGCAACCCGCACGACTCCGACGGCGTGAAGGACGCGCTCGTTCGGGCGATCCACGTCGACAAGGCGGAAGGGCGGCGACGCATGCGGCTCATGCAGCGGTACCTGCGAGCCCACGACGTGAACCGCTGGGCCCGATCCTTCCTCGCCGAGCTCGGCGCGCCGGAGGCCACGGGTTGAGCGAACCCGAGGGACGTGCCGGCCCTGACGGCAAGCTGGATGCCGAGTTGCGTGCGGCAGTCGGCCGCATTGCTCGCGTGCCGCAGCTGCTCGTCGCCTGCGACTACGACGGCACGCTCGCACCGCTCGTCGACGACCCGACCAGGGCGGAGCCGCTGCCCGAGGCAGTCGCCGCGATCCGGGCTCTCGCCACGTTGCCGCAGACAACCGTGGCGGTCGTCTCGGGCCGAGCCTTGCGTGACCTGGCAACGCTGTCGCGCCTGCCGAGCGAGGTGCACCTCGTCGGCAGCCACGGCTCGGAGTTCGACCTGGGCTTCATCCAGCGGCTCGCGCCGGAGCTGATCGAGTTGCACCGCCGGCTGCTCGCGGATCTGGTGACGATCTCGAACGACCATCCGGGCGTGCGGCTGGAGGTGAAGCCGGCAAGTGTCGCGGTCCATACGCGAGGGGCTGATCGGGCCGTGACCGAAAGCGTCCTGGATGCCGTCCGCTCTGGTCCGGCAACGTGGCCCGACATCCACGTGACGCACGGCAAGGAGGTCGTCGAACTGTCGTTGATCGCTACCGACAAGGGTGCCGCCGTCGGCGCGTTGCGCGTGCAGGCATCGGCCAGTGCCGTGCTGTACCTCGGCGACGACATCACCGACGAGAACGCATTCGCTCAGCTCCAAGGCCCCGACGTCGGCATCAAGCTCGGCCCGGGTGACACCCAGGCTGCGTACCGCGTGGACGAGCCGATCGATGCCGCGCGCGTCCTCGGATTCCTGCTGGAGACGCGCAGGCACTGGCTCTACGGCGAGCACGCGGTGCCGATCGAACGGCATTCGATGCTCTCCAACGGCTCCACCGTCGCGCTGCTGACACCGGACGCGAAGGTGACGTGGTTGTGCCACCCCCGGCCGGACTCGGCGGCGATCTTCGCGGACATCCTCGGCGGTGCCCGAGCCGGGTACTTCTCGGTGGCTCCCGAACGATACGGCATCCCGCTCGGACAGCGATACCGCCCGGGCACGATGACGGTGGAGACCCGCTGGTCGGGAGTCACCGTGACCGACTGGCTGGAGGGCGAGGTGTCGGGTGACGAGGGCGGCACCGGCGAGGAGATGCGCTCGAGCGGCACCTGCTCGACGCTGGTCCGGGTGCTGACCGGCACCGGCGTCGTGCGCCTGGAGTTCGCGCCACGGCCCGAGTTCGGCCAGGTGGCGACCAGGCTGCAGCCGCTCGGCGACGGGCTGCTCGTGCTCGGCTCCAACGAGCCGATGATGCTGTTCGCACTTGGAGTGGAGTGGGACGTGTTCGACGACGGTGGCCACGACACCGCCCGCGCCGTGGTCGACCTTGCCGCTGCTGGGGGCAGGGTCTCGCTCGAGCTGCGCTTCGGCTCCGAGAGCGTGTACCCCCATCCGACCTCGATCGACGAGCGTCAGGCCCAGGCAGAGCAGCCGTGGAAGGACTGGGCGGCGAGCCTGCAGCTGCCGGGCACGGCGCCGAAGGAGGTGCTGCGCAGCGCGCTGACGCTTCGTGGGCTGTGCCATGTGCCTACCGGCTCGATCCTCGCGGCTGCGACGACGTCGCTGCCCGAGGAGCTCGGGGGCGTGCGCAACTGGGACTACAGGTACTGCTGGCTGCGTGACGCGGCGATGTCTGCGCGTGCGCTGGTCGACCTCGGCTCGCTGACGGAGGCCGAGGCGCTACTGCGATGGGTGGATGCGTGCATCGACCGGACCGACGGGCATCCCGAGCGACTGCATCCTCTCTACATGGTTGACGGGGTGGAGCTGGGGCCCGAAGCGGTGATCGACACGTTGCCCGGGTACGCCGGGTCGAGGCCTGTGCGCATCGGCAACGCGGCCAACCGGCAGATCCAGCTGGACGTGTTCGGCCCGATCACCGACCTGCTCGCAGCTGTCGTCGAGGCCCGCGGATCGGTGCGCAACAAGGACTGGCGGGTTGTCGAGGCGATGGTGCAGGCGGTCGAGCGACGCTGGCACGAGCCCGACCACGGGGTGTGGGAGGCCCGGCTGCCGCCGCGCCACCACGTCTATTCGAAGGTCATGTGCTGGCTGACCGTCGACCGGGCGCTGCAGATGCAGGCCAAGCGAGGCGAGACCGAGAGGTCCGACTGGGTCGAGCTGCGCGAGAGGATTCGCGACAACGTGCTCGAGCACGGCTGGAACGAGGGCGTCGGGGCGTTCTCCGGCGCCTACGGCGACGAGGAGATCGATGCGTCGTCGCTCTGGATCGGTCTGTCCGGCCTCGTGTCCGACGACGATCCGCGCTTCCTCGCCACGGTGCTGAAGATCGAGGCGGAACTGCGCAGCGGGGCCGTGGTCTACCGCTACCGGTGGGACGACGGGCTTCCCGGCTCCGAGGGCGGCTTCCACCTCTGCACTGCGTGGCTCATCGAGGCGTACCTCCGCACAGGAAGGCGCGGCGACGCCGAAGAGCTGTTCCAGCAGATGATCGAGACGGCGGGCCCCACGGGGTTGCTCTCCGAGCAGTACGACCCGCACGCGGAGCGCGGTCTCGGCAATCATCCGCAGGCCTACAGTCACCTCGGCTTGATCCGCTGCGCGATCATGCTCGACAGGGTGGAAGGCGCATAGCCGCCCGAACGGCAACACGAGCCGGAGGAGCTTCCGCGCGCGCGTGCGCGCGCGGAAGCTCGGGTTCGACCTCACCGGTCGACGGTGGCGCAGACGGATTCCCCTTCCATCAGGCGCATCTGACAGAAGCGTGGGAAGACCGCGAGCAGCACCTCCTGGTCGAGGAGCGCGAACGCGCCGCGGTCCCGGCAGAAGCGGGAGATCGTGACGCGGCAGAGCCCGTCGAGGGCCGCCCACTCCCCGGGGCGCTCCTCGAGGTAGTCCCGGTAGGCGGCGAGGTCGGGGAGCCCGAGCCCCCGGCACCGCCGCAGGGCGCGCCGGCACACCTGCCGGCGCGCCCTGCGGAAGCCCCGCTAGGAGAGGTGGAGGCGTGGCAGCGCTCACTGCAGGAACCGCACGCACTCGTCGTCGGTCATCGTCCGCGCCTCGGGGCCGCAAGTGCGACACTTCAAGATGAGGCGAGAGTCGTCCAGGGAGGTCTCGACGTGAACAGGTATTTCCGCAGGATGCTGCACTTCAAGAAGAGCTTCTCGGCACGACGCAGCAAGGGCGAGATGGTGAACACGGAGGCCGAGATCTTCTCCGCAAGCACCCCGCCGGATGTGACGAGCGTCCGCGCGAAGAGCAGCCGCCACGGCAAGTCGACCGCCGACAAGTGGAATCAGTAGCGGCCGGGGCCTACGGGTCGCGTCCCAGCTGAAGGATCGCGCAGGCCGCCCCGCCCGGACAGCCACGCTTCCGCGCGTGCGCGAGCTCGAGGCGGATGAGCGCAGCCTCGAGGTCGCGGACGTCGAGCCCTGCGACGGCGGCGAGCCGCCGGAGGCGGGCGAGGGGCTCCGTGCGGTCGCCCGGGGAGAGCAGGCCGAGGTGCTCCGCGCCCGCCAGGGCTCGGTCGTCCACCCGCAGCTCGGCGCCCGGCCAGAGCCCGCGTAGCTCGCGCAGGAAGACGCGGACGGTCATCGGCCCCCAGCCGGGCAACGCGTCGAGCGCCGCCTCGAGCTCCGCCGGGTCCCGGAGGGCTTCCCCGAGCGAGGCGACGCGGCCGCCGTGCTCGGCCGCGACCGCCCGAGCGAGCGCCAGCAGCCGGCTGGCGGTGCGGAAGTCGTAGCGGACGTAACCGCCGCGGTCGAGGAGCTCGACCAGCTCGTCCCAGCTCCGTTCTCCGGCGTCGGCGATCGTCGCGACGCCGGCCTCCGCGAGGACGCGGTACGTCCGCTCGACGACCGCCGCGGAAATGCGGTTCCCGAATAGGGTCGCGGCGAGCGCCCAGCGGTCGACCTCCTCGTCGCCCTCGTCGACGTCGATGCCGAGCCCGCGCGACCAGCGCCCGCCGAGGCGCTCGACGAGCCGGCGGACGAGATCGGCCACGAGCTCCCCAGACATCCCGGCGGCAATCATGCTCGCCCGAGAGGCGGGACGCGCCGGGACCTCCCTGACGCGGCCGCGGGGAGCGACGCAGGAGGCTCGGGACGGGCCGGTGCGTCAGGCGCCTCCCGCCTACCCGACCAACCTCCCGGTCGTCGGGGTCTCCGGTACGATCGGAGCCCTAGGCCAACTCCTCGGATCTCGCCCTTTCGCTTGGGTTTGTGATGACGGCCCTGGATACCTTCGTTCTCATCAGTGGCACCTTCAGCGTGCTTTCGGTGCTCCCGCTCATGTATCTCGCTGTGCGGAGCGTTCGCGACGCCAGGGATCTCCGCAGAATCCAGCACGAACTTGCTGATCTTGTTGCCGAGGACAAGGAGCTCAGCGAAGAGGTGCGCGAGCTCCAACGCGAGATCCAGAGCGACCAACGAGACGCGAAGACCGACGGCGAGCACACCCGGCGCACGGTTGAACACGTCAGTGAAACCGTTGAGCAGGTCAGTTCTGCGGTCGAGCACGTCAACGAAGCTGTCACGGCCGGTGCCACGGCCGGTGCCGCTGCCCCGCCGCGGCGGCAGCCGCTAAGGCGGACTGCTGCTCTCCTACGCGGCGTCTCTACTGGTAGGCGGGAGCGCCGTGGGTTCGAACGGAGGTCTGGGTAGCGAGGGGTCCCCCGCACCCGGTTCCGACCGGACACTTGGGTGAGCACCTGCTCCTTGAGCGTCTGGATGAACTTCTCCGCGCAGCCCCGTTGGTCTCGGGCCCGTAGTGGTAGGCGGGCTGCGGGCGATGCCGAGGTAGCGCGCCGAGCACGACCGGCACCGCCGCCTATTTTCTCACGACCGCCGCCTCGAGCCGCAAACCACTCTGAGACAAGCCTGCCCGAAAAGGACATGTCCTTCAAGGACTATTGGCAGCTCGGCGGCTCAGTCGCCGCGGCGTAGGAGCTCGCGCGCGGTCTCGCGCGCATCGGCGTCGTTCTCGCTCCAGCCTCGCTCGACGAGCGCCCTGAGGACGTCGCGGATGCCGATCATCCCGAGGAGGTTGTCCCGCTCCACGATCGGCAGATGACGTACCTGGTACTCGCCCATCAGCCGGGCCGCGTCCACGAGGAGGACGTCGGGCGATGCGGTGACGGGCCGCCTCGTCATCACGTCGGCGACCTGGAGGTGGCGGAAGTCGCCCAGCTCCGCCGCCAGCCGGAGGACGTCCCGCTCGGTGAAGATGCCGGCGAGCCGTGGCCCCTCGCAGACGGCAACCGATCCGATGCCCGCCGCCATCATGCGGGCGATCGCGTCCCGAACCGTCGCGTCGGGCGAGACGCTGACGACGTCGGTGTTCATGACTGCGCCCACGTGCATGTTCCGATTGTGCCAAAGAACGCGGCCGTCGGCACGTCGCCTGCGGCGGCCGGCTCCGGTGCTCCGTCTGGAGCCCGCTCGCGTTCGGGCTCACGCTCGGCGCTGAGGGCCTATCGTCCGGGCTGACGATGGTCGCCTCGATCGCCGACACGCTCGCGTCGAATCCGGTCCTGCTCCTGTTCGTCGTCGCGGCGCTCGGCTTCGCGGTCGGAGGGATCCGGGTCGGCGGCTTCTCGCTCGGCGTCGCGGCCGTCCTGTTCGCGGGCATCGCGGTCGGGGCGGCCGACGACCGGCTCAAGCTGCCGGACCCGATCTGGGTGCTCGGGCTCGCGCTCTTCGTCTACACGGTCGGGCTCGCGAGCGGACCCGGATTCATCGCCGCGCTGCGCCGGCGCGGGCTCGCCACGAACGCCGTGGTTGTGAGCGCGATCGCCGCATCGGCCCTGGTCGCGTTCGCCTCTCACCATGCACTCGGCATCTCCGGCCCACGCGCGACCGGCGCCTTCGCGGGCGGCGAGACGAACACCCCCGCGCTCGCCGCGGCGCTCGAGACCCTGAAGGGGAAGAGCGGCTTCGACAGGCTGGCCGCCGAGCCCATCGTCGGCTACTCGCTCTCGTACCCGCTGGGCGTCGTGCTGCCACTGCTCGTCGTCTGGGCAGTGCTCCGCCGCGAACGCCGCCGTCCGGGCGCCCGCGCGCCCGCGCTCGTCGTCTGTACGGTGCTCGTCGAGCGCGCCGCGGGGACGCTCGATGAGCTGCGCGAGCGCCACGGCGGCTCGGTCAGCTTCGGACGGCTCAAGCGCGCGGGGGACCTCGTCGCGGCCGTCGGCACGCTCGGGCCGCTGCCGGGCGACCTGCTCTCGGTCGTGGGCACGGCCGACGAGGTCGACTCGGTCGAGCGGGAGCTTGGCCGCCGCGCGCCCGAGGAGATCGAGCTCGACCGGCACGAGCTCGACTTCCGCCGCATCGTCGTCAGCTCGCGCGCTGTCGCGGGACGGCGGCTCGGCGATCTCGAGCTCGAGGACCGCTTCGAGGCGGCGGCGACCCGCCTGCGCCGTGGCGACGTCGACCTCGTCGCGGAGCCGGGCCTTCAGCTCGAGCTCGGCGATCGGATCCGCGTCGTCGCCCCGCGGGCGCGGATGCGGGAGATCGCCGCTTTCTTCGGCGACTCCTACCGCGCGCTCGGGGAGGTGGACGTGCTCACCTTCAGCGCCGGGATCGCGGCCGGGCTCGCGCTCGGGTCCGTCGCGATCCCGCTGCCCGGCGACTCGAGCTTCTCGCTCGGCTTCGCGGGCGGCCCGCTCGTCGTCGGCCTCGTCCTCGGCGCGCTCGGCCGCACCGGGCCGTTCGTCTGGCAGCCGCCGTACACGGCGAACCTGACTCTGCGCCAGTTCGGCGCGGTGCTCTTCCTCGCGGGCGTCGGTACCCGCTCGGGGCCGGCCTTCGCCGACGCCGTGGTCAAACCGTCCGCCCTGCTCGCGGTCGCCGCAGGCACGGCGGTGACAGGCACCGCGCTCCTCATCCTGCTCGTCGCCGGCACGCGACTCCTGCATCTGCCCACGCAGACGCTCGTCGGCGTGCTCGCC
This sequence comes from uncultured Actinomycetes bacterium, assembly GCA_963839425.1. Classification (GTDB taxonomy): domain Bacteria; phylum Actinomycetota; class Thermoleophilia; order Gaiellales; family Gaiellaceae; genus CAYGLV01. The sequence goes on along the minus strand of CAWIUX010000009.1, from coordinate 1,922,845 downwards.
GGGATGCAGACCCAGCCCGCGGTGCTCGCCCACGCCTCCGGCCAGCTCGCCGACGACCGCGAGCTCTTGCTCGGCTACGCGAGCGTCTACCCGGTCGCGATGATCGCGAAGATCGCGATCGCCCAGCTCCTGGCCGGGCTCACGCTCTGAACCGGCCATGGAGCGTGTCGGGATCGAACCGACGACCTCCAGCGCAGTGAGAAGGTGCTCGGCGCCATCCCCGGGCTCAGGGGAACGCCGGCTGCGTGCCCTCGAAACCGCGGAGATCGCAGCCGCATCGCCAGGCCGGAGAACTGACGGAGAGCCTGCCCCGATAAGCGCCCCTGGTCGGGCGCGCACAGCCCCGTCAAGGCGCAGCCGACCCCCGCAGTAGAGCGGAGGGGGTTGACGGGGCGAGCACGTCGGCCAGGATCAGGCGCGTTCGGAGCAAGCCTTGACGCTGCCGGCGCCCGATTCGACTACGTGTAGCACCGTGGCAACAGAACGCTCGCCTGCCCGAGCGTTGCTCCTATGTCAAGGGCGGCTCGTTTTTGAGGGTGGTGTAGACGGTGCGGGCGAGTTGTCGTTTGAGGCAGCGGAGGGCTTCGCGGCGGCTCTTGCCCTCGCTCTGTTTGCGCTCTAGGTAGGCGCGAGCGGGTGGATGTGCCCGCGCCTGGGTGATCGCGATCCGGTGCAGGGCGCAGTTGAGTTGGCGGTTGCCGCCGCGGTCTAGCCGGTGGCGGCGGTGGGTGCCGGAGCTGGCTTCGAGCGGGGCGACGCCGGCGTGGCGGGCGAGCTGGGCGTCTGTTTGGAAGCGTTCGATCGGGCCGATCTCGCCGAGCAGTTTGGCGGCGCTCAAGGCGCCACAACCGGGCAGCGCGAGCAAGGCGGGCGCGGTCTTCTTGATCCTTGCTTGGAGCTCGCGGTCGAGGGCGAGGATGGTCCGGGTGAGGCTGCGGCAGCGGCCGAGGAGCTCGCGCGCGATCTGCACGAGCACGGTCTGCTCGCCGCGAGCGAGCCGCCGTGCGAGCCGGTCGAGCCAGACCGCCCGGTCGAGCGCGCCTGGTGGCACCGCCAGCTCGGGATCGAGCTCGTGCAGGTGCCAGCGCAACCGCTGCTGCGCTCGCCTTCGTTCGTCGACAACGTCGTCGCGGTGGTCGACGAGCAGCTTCAGCTCACGCAAGGCTGCTTCACCTGACCGCGGGTAATCGAGCCGCGGCTCCCGCAGCGCCGCCCGCGCAACCGCGAGCGCGTCGATCGGATCGGACTTGCCGCGCACCCGGCTGGCGCGCCGCTGCGGCGCCATCAGCTTCGGCGGCACCCGCACCAGCCGCTCACCCACGGCCAGCAACTCCCGTTCGAGCGACCGGGTCAGCTGCCGGCAATCCTCCAGCGCCCACAACCGCTCCGCCGCAAGCGACGTCGACCAGGCCACCAACTGCTCGCCCGAGCTGGCCGTCAGCTCCGCGAGCGGCCGGCCTACCTCGTCGACGGCGACCGCCGTCAGCGACTGCTTGTGTACGTCCACTCCAACAACGATCATGGTGATCGCCTCCTATCCGTTGGGGGCGACCGGCGAGCGGACAGACCTCACTCGAGGCGAAAGCCACGCTCCTATCAGGTCACGCTCGACGGTCTCGGGAAGGCGGCGGCGACACAACGCTGGCAAGTCAACCCTTCGGGGGCGGCATCCGGGAATCGAGTCAGCCGCCGCCGACCCGAGTCTCTGCTCCACAGCAGACGACACCAGTCGACGATGACAGTGAGTGCGGGAATGTTGCTAGACGGGCCAGCCCTCGAGACATGCTGGCCCAGGGACCTCCGCCCGGTTGATGGAGCCAGTGTGTGCAGGCGACGGGTGCCTTGCTTGCCTGCGACTACCGATGTGCGAGCCCGGCGACCCGCGCGATACTGAGGGTAGAAGGGAGGTGAGTTCGATGACAGTCGCTTCCGTTCCAGGTCACGCTCCCATTTCGGTGGGTCCCGCTCCTGCGCATAGTCGTCTGGTCCGGTGGGCAGTCGGACTTGCGGCAGCCGTCGCAGTAGCGATCGCGACAGCGCTCGTGATATTCGCCCTCGCGTATGCCATCGGAGGCTCCGGCGCAACGGAGGACAACTGGGTCGGGTTCCTCGTCGCGGTCTTGCTGCTCGGCGGGTTGCTGGCGTCATTCGCTTCGTTCGCGCTGGCGGTCGTCGCAAAGGTCAAGCACGAGCGGTGGGCGCTGCTGTGGCTCCCGCTGTCCGTGTTCCCGGCACTGCTTGCCTTCCTGGCGCTCGGCGAAGCCTTCTGGTGGGAGTAGCAGAGGGTCGGGGCAGGGCGGGCGTACGTTCCACCGAGGTTTGGCGCGCGCGGAGCGCGCGCGTCTTCTCTTGAACGAGCAACGGAACTCGGACAGACGCCGGCAAGTCGGTCCAGTTAGAGCACTCTCGCTCATGCGAGTCCGCTTCGTGTCGAAGTTCATGCCGGTGAGGGCGGTCCCGGTCGGTGCGGATCAGCTGGCGCGGCTCTTCCGCTTACGGCAAGCGCTCTTGCGCTTCCTGGCCGCGAGCATTTGGTCACCCATCGAGCCGCCTGGCTCCATCTCCTCGTTGTCGTGAAAGATGCGCCACGCCATGCGCGCCATGCCGGCGACGGCCACCAGCAGCACGGCAACCACGATCATGGGCACCACCTGGTCGACGCTCATCTCGCCGGAAGCTTGTCACGGCCCGCCAGGACGGGCAAGCAGCTCGGGGTCGTCGAGATCGCAACCGGCGGCGACGCCGAGTGTCTGTACGCGCAACTCGGGTGGACGAGGGTCGGCGTGATCCCCGGCTACGCCCTCTACCCAGACAGGCGGCCTTGCGCCACGACCATCTGGAAGTCGCTCTAACAAGGGATCTCGGAGGCTCGAGCTGCAGCCGATCGAGTCTCGCTCCGGAGTGTTATGCGGCGCAGTAGAGCCGTTTCACCGTGTTGAACGCAGTATCGCAACCGTGAGTGCCGGCGGTGCGTCCGTTGAGGGGCAGGACGGCGACCCGATCGCCGTTCCCGGACGCGAACACGTTCGTCTCGAAGCCGAGCGCCTTGACACGCCTCGATCGGCGTCGCGTGTGTCGGCGCCGGAGCCGGGGCAGTCCTTTGACCGACCGCGGGCTCGGCTCGTATACTTTGACTACAGCGCCGTAACGATCGGCGCAGGGAATCATCGCGCGAGGCACAGCAATCGGCCTCGCAAGCGTCCACCCTCAGCAAAGCGGGTTGGAGCAGTACCTGGCTGACCTCAACATCTCGGTCGGTGACGGGGCTTCGTACCGGGAGGAACCTGATGGTGGAGATTCGCGTTGCCCGACGGTCGTTGATCCGGCTCCTCGACCGCTGGTAGAGAAGCAGAGGAGGAGATTCAATTGATCTGGCTGCTCGTGCTGCTGCTGCTGCTGGTCGCGTTCGGCGGTGGCATCTTCGTCTCGAAGTTCCTATTCATCGTGTTGCTCATCGCTCTCGTGGTAGCCGTGCTCGGCCGCCGCTCAGGAGCTTGAGCAGCACATCAGGGAGGTTCCGCCAATGACTGACAACCGCGCTCTCGAACCGACGAAAGACAGGAACACGAGAACCTTTCGACTGACGGGTGTCCGGGGAATGATCGCACTCACGCTCGCGATCGCCTTCACGCTCATCGGGTCGGCGGGCGCCGTCACCGCGGCGACCACTGTGGCACCCTCGAATACGTCGCCGCCGACGATCTCGGGAACGCCCCAGGTGGGGCAGTCCCTGACGGCGAGCGACGGCACGTGGAGCAACAACCCGACCTCGTTCGCGTACCAGTGGCTCCGCTGCAACCCGGGCGGCCAGGCGTGCGCGAGCGTCGCCAACGGGACGCAGAAGACCTACACGCTCGTCGGGGCCGACGCCGGACGGACGATCCGCGTCCGCGTCACGGCGACGAACGCCGACGGCTCGAGCTCTGCGCAGTCGAACGAGACGACCGTCGTCGCGCCGGCGATCTCGGACGCTGGGCCGAAGAACACCTCGGCTCCGACCATCTCCGGTACGTCGAAGGTCGGGCAGGAGCTCACGGCGAACGAGGGGAGCTGGTCGGGTAACCCGACCGCCTATTCCTATCAGTGGCAGCGGTGCGATGCGGACGTCGCGTCGTGCTCGAACGTCGTCGGGGCGACCGGCAGGACGTACGGTGTCCGGCTGGCCGATCTCGGCTACCGACTCCGAGTCGCGGTGACCGCCCGGAACGCGAAGGGCAGCGCTACTGCGAACTCCGCGATCACCGCCGTGGTCGCGCCGGCCGTGAGCGTCACGAACCGCCGGCCGACGATCGCGATCGTCTCGATTCGTTTCACGGGCGCAACCGTCTACGCGCGGTTTCGGATCTGCGATGACTCGAACAAGAACCTGACGATCCTCGCCACCGACTCGCGTCCCGGGGTCGCGTCGTACACGCGCCGCTTCACGACGCTCGTGCCGCCGCGGCCCTGCGGTGTCTATACGCGGCACTGGTTGCCGGTCGCCCGGCTCCGCGGCCCCGGCAAGTACACGGTCACGCTCCGCACCACCGACAAGTCCGGCCTCACGAGCCTCCCGGCCCGCCGGACGTTCACCCGCTAGGTCGTTTGGGGGACGCGCGGATGATTCCGCGCGTCCCCATCGATCTTTTCGTCTCTGGCAACGCGGCAAACGAGATAGACGAGTCGTCAGCGGACATTCCTGAACCCTGGCCCAATGCGGGGTTGTTTCGCTGATGCCCCGAACGCGCCTCATCCTGACTGCCCCGGCAGTGACCCGCCCTCCCCCGGTGCCAAGAGCGCGGTGCCGACGAGATCAGACGGCGATCATCGCGGCAGCGCCGAACCACGGCCGGCAGCGCGTCGTGTTGCCACAATGCCGCGTTACCGGCGTGGTCTACGGGATCAAGTCGCCTTACGTGCGCTGCTTGATCGCGCGGTAGGCGAACAGGACGAGCACCCCGCCGGCGATCGCCGCGATCCATGTGCTGAGATCGAAGAACTCGTCGATCGGGTCGCTCTGGCCGATCGCGGTGGCGATGAACCCGCCGGCGACGGCGCCGGCGATCCCGAGGACCGTCGTGAGGATGATCCCGAGCTTCTCTCCTCCGGGAACGATCGCCTTGACGATCACACCCACGAGGAAGCCGAGCACGATCCAGCCGATGATGCCCATTCCCCTACTCCCGTTCCCGGTCCACGCCGCGCTCGTGGACGACCGTGGTCGAGCCTTCGCGTGGGCGGTTGAACCCGCCCCAGGTCGACCAGAAGACCAGCGAGAGGACGAGGCCGGCGCCCCCGACGATCATCAGGATCACGCCGACGGTGTTGATCTCGATCCCGCTGACGGTGGCTGTGACGGCCCACGTGAGGATCGCACCAACTGCGATGAGGATGAGGCTGACAGCAACTCCCATTACGCGTACGTCCTTTCCTTGAGTGCGACGGCGCCGTCTAGCCCGGGGGCGCCGCCGAACGATCGGGTGGGTGAAGTGCCCATCCATAGCACAGTCGTTCCGCGCCTGGGGGTCCAGGCTGGGGCAGGCGAGGCTGGTCAGTCTTCGCCGATCGCGGATTCGATGCGCGAGCGCAGCGTCTCGGTCACTCCAGCTTCGTCGAGCAGTCGCCGGGCGAAGCTGTCGTCGGTCTGACGGGTCATCGCGAGAAGAAGATGCTCGGTACCCACCATCGCATGACCTCGTGCAGCGGCGATCTGCGAGGCGTCGCTGAGAAGTTGTTTGACCTGTCCTGACAATTCGGCCATGGCCGGATGATGACGCGGGAAGCCTGGAGCCGCTCGGGTGACATTCCTGAACTGGCGCAGGCGACCGTCCTTCTTGGTGAACGCGAAGGGCGGCTCTCCGGGCCCGTTGTGTGAGCGGGGGCGGCGTGGGAGACTGACGGCTGCACGGCATCGGCCGTGTGGGGTTCCCAGAGAGGGAGGCTGGTATGGCAGCAACTACGCCGAAGCTGGACGCGAAGACCTTCGACGAACCGGATGAGACGCGGCAGTTCGTCGCGAACGGACACCTGGACGTGCTGACGTTCGGTGGCATCACCGCGGGTCGGGGCACCTTCGAGCCGGGTTGGAAATGGTCGGAGAACGTGAAGCCGCTGGCCGGAACCGATTCGTGCCAGTCAGCGCACACCGGGTACGTGCTCGCGGGGCGGATGAAGGTCGTGATGGACAGCGGCGAGGAGGTGGAGGTCAAGGCTGGTGATGCCTTCCACATGCCGCCGGGGCATGATGCCTGGACGGTCGGTGACGAGCCGTGCGTGCTGCTCGACTTCTCCGGGTTCGCCGATTACGCGAAGCCACACTGACCGTCTGACCTTGTCCCGCGTCTCGGAAGGGACGCACCGCGCAGCAGCGGCACGGAGCTGCTGCGCGGGACCAGCCCCCACGCCGGGTCGGAGCCGTCGCCGCCTAAAGCTGAATTGGCTGAGCGGGTAGGCGCTCAGGGAACATTCCTGAACGCTGGCCGGGATGCCGTACGTCAGCAAGCCGATGAAGCTCGTGACTGTCTGGTTCACGCCGGAGGAGAAGGCAATGCTTGACGAGCTTGCGAAGCGCGAGAACGTGACGCTGTCGAAGGCGCTGCATGGCGGCGCGCAGCTGTACTTCAAGGACGCGAAGGACTGGGTCGAGAAACGTCAGGGTGAGGGCAGAGCCGGCGAAGCTGCCTGAATGGAGCGTGCCGGGATCGAACCGACGACCTCCAGCTTGCAAAGCCCCTCGTAGGGGGTTGCCCGTGCCTCGTCTCACCCCGGTGTCTCGGTTCGTTTCAGTGACGAACAGAGCCAACTCCGGGCGTACCGCAACCAGGCCTCCCGGCATCTACGATCCTTGCCCATGACTCGCGGCCCACTCGAGTTCGACACTTGTAGGGACTACGTCCTGCCGAAGCTCAACGCGGCCGGCTGGAGCGCGGATCGGATCCACGAGCAGTACACGATCACCGACGGCCGGATCGTGTCCGTCGGCAGACGCCACCGAAGGGGAAAGCCCCTACGCGCTGACTACCTACTTGAAGCGGCTCCCGGCTTTCCGGTCGCCGTCGTCGAGGCCAAGCGGCTCTTCAAGCTTCCGGGCGACGGCCTCCAGCAAGCGAAGCGTTACGCGCAGCTCCTCGACCTGCCCCTCGCGTACTCCACGAACGGAACAGGGATCGCCGAGCACGATTTCGACACGGGGCGCGAGACGAAGCTCGACCAGCTCCCTGGGCCCGCGGAGATGTGGCGCAGGTACCGGGCATGGAAGGGGATCGTCGACGATGAGCAGGCCGACCGCCTGACCCTGCTCTTTCAGCCGCGCCCTTCGCAACTCGGATTGCGTCGGTGAAGGAGCCTCGCTACTACCAGCGAGTGGCCATCAACCGCGCGCTCGAGGCGATCCTCGGCGGGGAGAAGCGCGTGCTGCTCACGCTGGCGACCGGCACGGGCAAGACCTTCGTCGCCCTGCAGATCGTCTGGAAGCTCTGGAGCGGCGACTGGCCGGGCGGGCGCAAGCCCGCGCGTCCTCTACCTCGCCGACCGCAACATCCTCGATCGACCAGCCGATCCAGCGCGAGTTCCTGCCCGTGTTCGGCGAGCGCCGATCTGGAAGCTCCGCGGCGAGGCGAAGCACGGGCGCGAGATCTACTTCGCCCTCTACCAGGCGCTCGCCGACAGCGGGGACGAGCTCGGAATCTTCCGCGAGTACCCGCCGGACTTCTTCGACCTGATCGTCGTCGACGAGTGCCACCGCGGCAGCGCGAAGCGACGACTCCAGCTGGCGGGCGATCCTCGACCACTTCGCGCCGGCGGCCCAGCTCGGGATGACCGCCACGCCGCTGCGCGACGACAACGTCGACACCTATCGCTACTTCGGCGACGCCGCTGTACGAGTACTCGCTCGCCCAGGGCATCGAGGACGGCTTCCTCGCTCCGTACCGCGTCCGCCGTGTCGTCCTCAGCGCCGACGCCTACGGCTGGGCGCCCGACCCGGGCCAGCTCGACCTGTTCGGCAAGGACATCCCCGACGGGTCTCTACGACGACGCCGCAGTTCGAGCGGGTCGTCTCGCTCCTCTCGCGCACCGAGGCTTGCCGCCCGCCACCTCACCGAGTACCTCAGACGCACCGACCGCATGGCGAAGACGATCGTCTTCTGCGTCGACTCCGGAGCACGCCGACCAGATGCGTCACGCGCTGCACAAGGCGAACGCGGACCTCACACGCCGGTACCCGAACTACGTCGTCCGGATCGTCGCGGCCGAGGGCGACGTCGGCAGCCGAGCACCTCGGCGACTTCGCCGACGCCGAGTCGACGACGCCCGTGATCGCGACGACGTCGCAGCTCCTCTCGACCGGCGTCGACATGCCGACCGTGAAGAACATCGTCCTCTTCAAGCCGATCGGCTCGATGGTCGAGTTCAAGCAGATCATCGGCCGCGGCACCCGCCTCTACCCGGACGACGACAAGCTCAGCTTCGAGATCATCGACTACTCGGGCGCGACCGCGCTGTTCGAGGACCCCGACTTCGACGGCCCGCCCGAGCGTCGTCGTCGACGAGGAGATCGACGACGACGGGGAACGTCGTCGACGACGACCGTGGTCGCGGAGCCCGAGCCGAGCTACGACGCCGAGGCGAGAGTCGACGCCGGAGGAGCTCGAGGATCGAGCGCGCGAGAAGCTCTACGTCGAGGACGCCGAGGTGTGGGTCGTCGGCCGAGGGCTACTACGTCCCGAACGCCGACGACCGGACGGCTCGAGCTCGTCGAGTACCGCGACTACGTCGCCGACGAGGTGCGGCGCCTGTTCCCGAGCCCGGCGGACCTCCGCGCGCGCTGGCGCACGCGCGACGGGTCGGGACCGACGTGCTCGACGAGCTCGGCGCCGCGGGATCGCCTTCGACGAGCTCGCCGAGCGGCGCGGGCATGCCCGGACGCCGACCCGATCGACCTCCTCGTCCACGTCGCCTGGAACGGCCCGCTGCGACGCGCGCGCGAGCGGGCCGGCCGCCTCCGCAAGGAGCACGCGGAGTTCTTCGCCGCGTTCCGGCCGGAGGCCCGGGCGATCCTCGACGCAGCTGCTCGACAAGTACGCCGAGCACGGGATCGGCGCAGCTCGACGACCTCCGCGTGCTCGAGGTGCCGCCGCTCCCGGAGCTACGGCACGCCGGTCGAGATCGCCGACCGCTTCGGCGGCTCGGCGGGGCTCCGGCAGGCGGTCGAGACGCTCGAGGAGCTGCTCTACGCTGCATGAAACTTCACGAAAACTGAAGTTCTCTGTAATTGCATTGCGTGAAACTATCAGTTGTCCTGTAGGATGTCGTCATGCATGTCCAGTCGACCGCGACAACTCCGCCGCCGCCTGGCCGAGCTCGCCGCGCCGGCAGTCCGGCTACTTCACGGCAGCCCAGGCGCTGGAGCTCGGCTACTCGTACCCGGCGCAGAAGTACCACGTCGACCGCGGCAACTGGCTGCGGGTCGACCGCGGCATCTTCCGGCTCCGCGACTGGCCCATCGGCCCGCACGACGACCTCGTCCGCTGGTCGCTCTGGAGCGAGGGCCGGGCCGTCGTCTCGCACGAGACGGCGCTCTGCCGTGCACGAGCTCGGCGACGTCGATCCCGCCCGGTCCACCTGACCGTGCCGCCGGGCTTCCGGAAGCGGCCGCGGCGTCGTCCTCCACCGAGGCGACTGCTCGACGAGCGACGTCGAGAACGCACGAGGGCTTCGCGATCACCACGCCGCTCCGGTCGCTCCTCGACGTCGCCGCGGGCGACCTCGACGCTCGACCAGCTCGACCGGCGATCGCAGGACGCGCTCGAGCGCGGTCTGTCACGACCCGCAAGCGCCTGCTCGAGCGTGCCGACGCAGCTCGGCGCCCGCGCCGCGCTTCGGATCGAGCGCGCGCTCCGCGACGTGGACAGCCGCGTGACCGGTACGACGACGCCGGCGGCGCTTCGCGCAGGCGCTCGAAGCAGCGCCTGCGCAACCAGGCGCGCGAGACCGGGCATCGACCTCGATCGGCTTCGACGCCGGGTCGCCTTCGAGCGATCTTCTCGTCCGCCTCGAGCGCGCGGAGCCGGGCCGGTGGGTGCTCAAGGGCGGCATGGCGCTCGAGGTGCGGCTCGGCGACCGCGCACGCAGCGACGCGAGACCTCGACCTCGCCGTCCGCGACGACGATCGCCGACGGCGCAGACGCTGCGCGAGCGCGTGATCGAGTGCCTCGCTCGACGATCCGGACGGCGACGGCTTCGAGTTCGCTCGTCGGCGCGCCGCGTGAGCATCCGCGCAGACGAGGCCGGGCGACCCGGCTGGCGCCTGCCGGTCGATGCCCGGCTCGCCGGGACGACCTTCGCGACAGTCAAGGTCGACATCGTCGATCGCGCCGACGAGATCGACGCGACCGAGCGGATCGGACTGCCCGGACGTCGCTCGCGTTCGCCGGCATGCCGGTCGCCGACGTCGAGGTCGGTCGACGTCGCACAGCACTTCGCCGAGAAGCTCCATGCCTGCACCCGGACGTACGGCGACCGGCGAGAACACGTCGGGTCAAGGACCTCGTCGGACATCGTGCTCCTGATCGAGGACGGGCTGACCGATCCCGGCGCCGCCCTCGCAGCGGCACGCCACGTCTTCGCCGTGCGCGGGCGCCACGTCCTCCCGAGCGAGCTCCCGGACCCGCCTGCCGTCTGGCGCGAGCGACTACGCTCGAGCTCGCTCGAGGATCTCGACCTCGCCGCACGCACCCTCGACGACGCGATGACGCGCTGGTTCGCGCCTTCTGGGCGCAGGCGCTCGCGACACGGAGGAGGCGACTGATGGCGCAGCGCGCCGAGCCGCGCCCGCAGCGACGACGCCGCAGGCGAAGCTCGCGCTCGGCGATCAAGACGCGCGCGCGACATCATGCGCAAGGACGCCGGCCTCAACGGCGACCTCGACCGCATCCCGCAGCTCGCCTGGCTGCTCTTCCTGAAGGCGTTCGACGCGCTGGAGCAGCGACCGCGAGGTCACCGAGCGCGACTTCCGGCCCGCGATCGAGGCGCCGTACCGCTGGCGCGACTGGGCGGCCGACCCGGTCGACGGCCGCACCGGCGACGAGCTGCTCGACTTCGTCAACGGCGAGCTGCTGCCCGTACCTGCGCGGGCTCGCCGGCACGCGGCGAGCACGACCCGCGCGACGTGCTCGCCGCCGTCTTCAAGGAGACCTACAACCGGATGCTCTCCGGCTACCTGCTGCGCGACGTCGTCAACAAGGTCGAACGAGATCAACTTCGCCTCGTCCGACGACATCCACACGATGGCGCACCTCTACGAGTCGATGCTGCGCGAGATGCGCGACGCCGCCGGCGACTCGGGCGAGTTCTACACGCCGCGCCCGGTGATCCGGTTCATGGTGCAGCAGGTCGACCCGAAGCTCGGCGAGACGGTGCTCGACCCGGCCTGCGGCACCGGCGGCTTCCTCGTCGAGGCGCTCGAGCACCTGCGGCCGCAGGTGCAAGACGGTCGAGCAGCGGCGCGAGCTCGCAGGCGAACCTGCGCGGCATCGAGAAGAAGCCGCTGCCGTACCTGCTCGGCGATGATGAACCTGCTGCTGCACGAGGTCGAGCAGCCCGAGCATCGTGCGCGACAACGCCCTCGCGCAGCCCGATCACGCAGATCCGCAAGGCCGACCGCGTCGACGTCGTCCTCACCAACCCGCCGTTCGGCGGCGAGGAGGAGAAGCGCGATCCAGGCGAACTTCCCCGAGGCGACGCGCGACGGCCGAGACCGCGCTGCTCTTCCTCCAGCTCGTCGAGCGCCAGCTCAAGGACGGCGGCCGCTGCGGCATCGTCGTGCCGAACGGCGTCCTCTTCGGCGACGGCGTCGGCGGCGCGGATCAAGCAGCAGCTGCTGGCGGAGTGCAACCTCCACACGATCGTGCGGCTGCCCGACGGCGTCTTCGCGCCGTACACCGACATCCCGTCGAACCTCCTGTTCTTCGAGAAGACCGGGCGGACGAAGGAGGTCTGGTTCTACGAGCTCCCGCCGCCGGAGGGCCGCAAGAAGTACTCGAAGACGCGAGCCGATGCGCTTCGAGGAGTTCGCCGACTGCCAGGCGTGGTGGGGCGGCACGCGCGCGAGGGCCGCGTCGAGAACGAGCACGCCTGGCGGGTGCCGATCGCCGAGATCGAGGCGGACGGCTTCAACCTCGACCGCAAGCAACCCGAACCGCGCCGACGACCTCGCCCACCGGCCGCCGGAGGAGCTCGTCGCCGAGCTGATCGAGACCGAGCGCGAGATCATCGACGCTGCTCGAGGAGATCCAGGCGGAGCTCGCGCGGTGAGCTGACCCGCTAGTCAGGCTGGCGGAAATCCTCTGCTCGCGCCCAGGACGAGGTGGCGATCCAACCTGACGCGACCTACAGGACGGCGGGGATCTATAGCTTCGGGAGGGGGCTCTTCGAGAGACCGCCGATCACTGGAGCAGAGACAAAGTACAGCTCGTATCTTCGCGCCTTCACGAGGGCCAGCTCGTGCTGCAGCAAGCTCTTTGGCTGGGAGGGCGCGGTAGTCGTCGTCGACAAGCGTTTTGACGGGCTTTTCGTTTCGTCAGAGTTCCCGGCTTTCGACGTCGATCGAGATCGGGCCCTGCCACGATACCTCGCGATCCTTTGTCGCTGGCCGGATTTCCACGTCTCGCTCGCCGGAGGTACTAGCGGGCTCGGTCTCCGCCGGCAACGAGTCCACCCACGAGCGACTCCTCGAGGCTCCACATCCCGCTGCCCGACCTCGACGAGCAGCGCCGCGTGGTCGCCCGGCTCGAGGCAACCTTCGAGCGCGCCTCGGCGGCGAACTCGCTTCTCGCCAAGGCCGACCGTCTGTCGGCCGCGATTCCGGTTGCTTGCGCGCATCGCTTGACCACCGGCTCCGACAAGAGGCCCGGCTGGGAGCACATCGAGCTCCATCACGTCCTGACACCCGCGAGCGACAGCGTCGCCGTCGAGACGACGGGCTCGTACCCGAACGTGGGAGTCCTCAGCTTCGGGCGAGGGTTGTTCGAGAAGCCGCCGATCGACGGTTCGGCTACGAGCGCCACCCGCCTGTTCCGCATTCGAGGCGGGCAGTTCATCTACAGCCGGCTCTTCGCGTTCGAGGGCGCGTACGCTCGCGTCGCCGAACGCTTCGACGGCCACTACGTCTCGAACGAGTTCCCGGCCTTCGACGTCGACCCCGATCGGCTGGATGTGGACTTCCTTGCGGCCTACTTCCGGGCACCGACCGTCTGGCGGCGATCTGGCGGGCAGCAGCAAGGGTCTCGGCCTTCGCCGGCAGCGTGTCCAGCCTGAAGCCATTCTGTCGCACCGGCTCTGGCTCCCGCCGATCGAGGAGCAGCGGCGCGTCGGACGGCTCGCTGCGATGACTGCTTCCACCGATCGCCTCCGTGAGGCCTCGCAGGTGCGCCTCGCGGCGCTGCGCCAGTCCGTGCTCAACCGCGCGTTCGCGGGCTCGCTCTAGCGCTCCGCCACTCGCCGCCGCCGACGACGAGGTGGTCGAGGAAGCGCAGGCCGACAGTCCGCGCGGCGGCGGCGAGCTGCTCGGTCGCCCTCACGTCCTCCTCACCGGGCTCGGGATCGCCCGAGGGATGGCTGTGCGCCACGGCGAACGCGCGGCCGTCGTGGCGCAGCACCGCGTTCAGCACCTCGCGCACCGGCAGCGGCGCGCGATCGACGGAGCCCTCTGCGACCGGCACGACGCGGAGCAGCCGGTTGCGCGCGTCGCACACGAGCACGACCACGCGCTCGCGCCGCGTGTGCGCCAGCTCGCGCAGCGCGACCGCCGCGGCGTCGGCCGCCGTGCGCAGCACGGGCGCCTCGACGCGGCCCGACGCGAGCAGCCCGAGCCGGAACGCCGCCGCGAGCGTCGCCGCCTTGGCCGGGCCGATCCCAGGCCGGCGGGCTAGCTCCTCCGGCCGGGCGGCGGCGACTCCCGCGAGCCCGCCGTGCTCGGCGAGCAGCGCCGCCGCCAGGTCGAGCGCGCTCTCGCCCCGTCTCCCCTTCCCGAGCAGAAGCGCGAGCAGCTCGCGCTCGGACAGCGCCTCTACCCCGCGCGCGAGCAGCCGCTCGCGCGGCCGGTCGTGCTCCGGCAGATCGGCGATGCGCGTCGCCACGCCTCGACGGTACCGCGCCCACCGCCACGCATTCGTGTCAGTTCAGCGACAAGTTCCACACGCGGGAAGTGGCGTTGGTCGCAACCCAAGATCTGACGCATCCGCGGGAGGGAGTGGGGTATCGCGCTCGTCGCCGTCGCGTTCGGCCGGCCGAGTGGCGCCGGACGTGCTCGCTCCGCCTGACGCGTCGTACACGGAGCGCCGTCCTCGACGAACCCCCAGAGCGTGTCGCGCGGACTGCCGGGCTCCGGCTCATTCCCAGGTCACAGGATCGTCATGGTGTCCTCCCGGCCGGGCGTAGGGAAGCGAAGAAGTCTCGAATGTCGACTGCGAGCAGATCGGGCTCTTCGAGCGCCGGGAAGTGGCCGCCGCGCGGCATCTCGGTGAATCGGACGAGGTCGTAGCAGCGTGCGGCGAAGCGTCGCGGCACGACCAGCTCGGTCTCACCGGGAAACATCGCGATTCCGGCCGGAACGCCGATCCGGCTTCCGGGCTGAAGGCGCAGCGGGTCCGGATTATGGCGTGCCTCGTAGTACGTCCGGTTGGCGGAGTTGATCGTGCCCGTTACCCAGTAGAGCGTGATCGGGACGAGCAGGTCGTCAAAGCTGAACCGCGATGTGATGTCCCCGCCGCAGTCCGACCAGGCGCGGTACTTCTCGACGACCCACGCTGCCAGGCCGACAGGCGAGTCCGTCAGCCCGTAGGCGAGCGTCTGCGGACGGGTCGCCTGAATCGCGGCGTAGGCGCCTTCCTCGTGCTCCCAGCGCCGTGCCCGTTCGACAAGCTGCTGCTCTTCGGGGGTCAGGTCGTTCGGCAGTGGGTCGGGCCATTCCAGATCGACGCTCGATAGATGGATGCCTACAACCCGATCGGGGTAGTACGCGCCGAGCCGGCTTGTCACTCGCGCGCCGATGTCAGAGCCGCAGGCGCCGAAGCGCGCGTAGCCCAACCGGCGCATCAGCTTGGCCCAGGTGTCGTGAACGCGGCGCGGCCCGCGCCGCGTGTGCGGACTGGAGAATCCGAATCCAGGCAGTGAGGGGATCACGACGTCGAACGCATCGAGCGGATCACCGCCATGCGCCGCGGGGTCGGTCAACCCACCGACGAGCGGCAGCAGCTCCGTGAAGGCGCTCGGCCAGCCGTGCGTCAACACGAGCGGCAACGGGTGCGAACCCCGTCCTCGCACGTGCACGTAGTGGATGACGTCTCCGTCGATCGTCGTGCGGTACTGGGGAAAGGCGTTCAGCTGCGCCTCATGAGCTCGCCAGTCGAAGCCGTTGCACCAGTAGCCGACAAGCTCCTCGAGGTAGCTGCGATCTGTGCCGAGCTCCCACGCCGTCCCGTCTGGCTGGTCGGGCCAGCGCGACCGCGCCAGCCGCTCACGCAGATCGTCGAGCTCGTCTTCCGGAACCGCGATCGTGAACCGCTCCAAAGAAGCTCCTCGCGCGGACGTCGTTGTTATGATCGTAGACAGTACGACCGTTTCTGTTATGAGTCAAGAGGGTACGTTCGTATACTCATCCAGCATGCCCCGCGAACGCCTTCCTGCACCCGGCCGGCTCGCAGTCCTCGAAGCGTTCCTCCGCTCCAGGAACGACGTCGTGGATGCCCGCTCTCTCGCCGCGTGGCTCATCCGCAACAACCTGATCGCCGCACCCACGGCGATCTCGGACCTCGACTACCGGCGTGCGATCGAGCTACGCGAAGCCTTCCGCGACCTCGCCTGGCACAACAACGGCGGCCCTCCAGCACCGGGCGCAGCCAGCACGATCCAGAACGTCGCCCGCCGCGCCGCGATCACGCCCATCATCCATGCCGACGGCACGCTCGACTTGCGGAGCACGGCCACCGGGATCGCCGGCGCACTCGGCACGCTGGTGGAGATCGGCATGGCGTCCATGCTCGACGGCGCCTGGGCCCGCGTAAAAGCCTGTGCCGCCGACGACTGCCGATACGTCTTCTACGACCACACCCGGAATCACGCCGGCCGCTGGTGCGAGGTCGCAGCCTGCGGCGACATCGCACGCATGCGCGCCCACCGTGCCCGACGGGCCCGTCGATGACGCGGCAGATGAAGTTCTTCGCCCTGCGCCGGCCTTCGTATCTCTTCGCACAAAAAAGACCTGCAAAAAGGGCTATTCCGCAGTGCTTCGGCTCCTGTTGATGTAGTGGGCAGAACCGAACGTTGCGCAAACCAAGTCCTCGTTTCAGCGATAGCGCTCAGCCTCAACTGAATGGCTTACGTCTCGGCCTCGTGCACAGCTACACCACGCTATGTGACGTGACCCTGGCCGGGCTTCTTCGTGCGGTTTGCTCGCTTGGCGAACGCACCAGTTTCCGCCCGCGAACTAACTCAGCTTTGAGAGGTCCTCGATGAACTGAAGGAGCAGAAGGAGCACGCCGATGAGTGTCCCGAGTCCAACGAAGATCGCAAACCGACGCTCCCATGGGGCTAGCTGCCCGTCGAACACCGCCATCGCGGCGCCCGTGAGCGCCAGCACAACCCCGGCGATCAGTGCCACGTAGAACTGGATGCCGAGCAGGCCTGTCCAGTCGTTTCCGGCATGAACGCCGACCACGACGATCAGCCAGATCGCGCACACCAGCGCGCCGTAAGTGCATTTCAGTGTTGTCGGCATGAAGTACATATCGGCTCAGCGAGGGGCGAACGAGAGAGGCCATCACCGAATGCGTATCCCGCGGCCATCCAACGATCATCGGGCTACAGACAAGCGCTGAGGTCAGGCCGCGGTTCGAACACTCATACCTCGACCATCGGCGGTGGGCTCGTGCTCCTCAGTCGGAGCCCTCAACGGGACTAGTCCGCTCAGCGGACATTCCCAGACGCTCGCCCACGGCAGCGTGCCCTGCGCCCTCGGTCGCGCCGGAATAAGGTCATGGAGGAGCCGCGGCATGGACTCGCGGCGATCCCCTCCGTCGAGGCTCCGTTCGGCAAGCTCTCTATCTCTCTCACACGCGATCGCTCGCACTCCCCCCTTCGTGGTGCTAGGGGTGACCCACGGTGGGCGACGACGGACGCGTCTATCACGGGGACTTCGAGTCTCTCCTTGCGTTGAATTGCGCAGGCTTGCCCAGACTCGATGTCGAGCGTTGCTGCCCTTGTGCTGCCCGGTCGGTCCAGGTGGGCTCGTCCCGGTGTTGGGGCAGGCGTTCTGCGGTCGGGCCGACGACGAACGTGCCGTTACGCGAGCGTTGTCTATCAGGTTTCGCCGGCTGCAAGTTGCAGGACGCGGAAGCCCGGTTGAAGGTCTGGCGAGCCCCAGCAGATATCGGCCGTGGGAAGTCAAGTCGTCTGAAGTGGTGTAACCGTCTCGTCGGTGTGGTGGCTCAGGCGGCGGTGAGCTCGATCACCTCCTCGGTGGTGTTGTGGTCGTGGTCGAGGATGAGCGCGATCGATTCGACGGAGAGGTAGCGGCGGCTGACCAGCCATTCGTCGTTCTGCTCGATCAGGAGGGCGCCGGCGAGCCGGATCGCGGCTTGGTGACACGCTCCTTCACCAATATTGCGGTCGGGAAGAGCATCTCCAGCTCGCTCTGCGTCACGTCCCGCTCCCGGCTCGCCGCTCGGAGCGCATCGGCGTGGGATGGGATACGGGGATAGAGGCCCACGCGCATCCGCTGAAAGCACCACGCCTGGGCTGAGGCAGGCAGCCAGTGAAAGAACGGGACAAGCGTCCGCCAGTCCAAGGGGAAATGCTGGTTCGGGGTCTGCACGAAGTACGCCTGGCCCACCCGGCGGATCTCGATCGCCATCCGCAGCTGATCGTCGAAGCCGCCCACTTGGGCCAGCACCGAGTTGGAATGCACCACGTCGAAGGCCTTGGCCCGGTACGCCGACAGGTCGCGGGCGTCACCAACGACCGAGATGAAGGGATCTTGCACACGCTCTAGGCTCAGATTCAGCACCGTGATTTCCGCCCTCAGCGCCCGCCAGTCCTGCACCAGCCAGTAGTCCACTGTCCCGCCCACGTCCAGGATGCGCAGCGGACGCTTGAGACTGGCACAGAGCCGGGCGAAGAGCGCAAACCGGCGCCGCCGGGCTCGGAGCTCCTGGCCGACGATGAACGCGGGCTTCATCGCTCCTTCTGGGCCGCCTTCTGGGCCGCCTCCCGGCGCGCCATCTCGTGATACAGGCAGTGGCAGTCCTTCGGGTGCGTGCTCGCCACGTCCTTCGGCTCACCCTTCGGTTTCGACGCTCCTTGGTATGAGCCGGCGGGCGCAAGACTGCAACACCGCAACTAACGTCAACCGGCGACGCAACTTGGGAAACATCGCTCCCATGCTAAAGATCCATCGGCTCCTTTCCTTGAACGAGCAACGAACTCGTACGACGTGAACCGTCGGCAGGCGGTCGAGCGAGAGCACTCTGGCCCAGGCGAATCCGGTCTGCCCTGGCGCTCAGTGGCAGAATCAGCGCGATGCTGATTCGGCGCTACGAGCCGGAAGATCGGGAGGCCGTCCGACGCATCCACGCGGCGGCGTTTCGCCGTCCCGATAACCCCGACGGGACTCCGCCCGAGGTTGGGCTCCTCGATGACCTGATCGAGGCGGGCGATGCCGTCAGTCCCCTCTCGCTCGTAGCCGTTCGTCAGGACGGGCCTGTCGGGCATGTCGTGTGCAGCCGGGCTACCGTCGGCGCCCATCCAGTCGTCGCGTTGGGCCCGATCGGGGTGCTCCCCAACCACCAGCGACACGGGGTAGGACTGGCGATGATGCACGCCGCGCTGGCTGCTGCTGACGCGCTAGAGATCCCACTCGTGGCGCTGCTCGGCTCGCGGGACTACTACCCACGTTCGGATTCGTTCCATCCACGCAGCTCGGCATCGAGCCGCCGGAACCTGGCTGGGATGACCACTTCCAGGTCCGGACCCTTACCGCGTACCACTCCGGCATCACTGGTCTCTTTCGCTACGCGGCGGCCTTCGATTCGCTCCGATCGCGCTCCTGATGCGGCGCCCCGTCATGCTCGGGTCGGGGCGCGTTGGCGATTACCCTTGGTCGAGTGAGGGCCTTGCCGGAGGAGTTCGAGACGAATGCGTTGATTGGCTGCCTGGCCGACGCTTGGGGTTTGGAGGTCGAGGAGGCCGAGTACGCGGCTGTTGGGGGAGGTAGCTATCACTGGGTCGTTACCGGCCGCGACGGAACGCCTGGTTTCGTCACGGTCGATGATCTCGACCGAAAGCCGTGGCTCGGGGATACCAGGGAGTCGGTTTTCGCCGGCCTGGGCCGCGCGTTTGATACTGCCGTCGCCCTCCGCGATGGCGGCTTCGGCTTCGTGGTGGCCCCGATCACGACGGGAAGCGGCGAGTCGGTGAAGCGGATCGGGCCGCGGTACAGCATCGCTCTGTTTCCGTTCGTGGATGGAAGGACGGGCCGGTTCGGCTACTACGACACCGCTGAGCGCGCTGCTGTGCAGACGATGCTCGTCCAGCTTCATCGGGCGCCCACGGTTGCTTCCGTCGCAGGCCGCATCGATCTCGATCTGCCCGGTCGTAGTCGTCTCGAATCGGCGCTCAGCGAGTTGGACGAGGCGTGGCTTGGTGGGCCTTTGTCCGAACCGGCACGCCAAGCACTTTCCCGGAACGCGTCCGATGTCGCCGAGTTGCTCAGCTTGGCTGACTGTCTTGCGGCCGATCTGTCGACCCGCAGCACCGACTGGGTGATCACTCACGGAGAACCGCACCCCGCCAATGTGATGCAGACCGATCACGGCTACGTCTTGCTCGACTGGGACACCGTGGCGCTAGCCCCTCCCGAACGGGACATCTGGATGCTCGCGGGCGACACCAGTGACGAGCCGACCATCTACACGAACGCGACGGGCCACCAGCTCGACCCGGTAGCCCTGAACTTCTTCCGTCTCAGGTGGGGCCTCGCCGATCTCGCAGCCTTCACGAATGTGCTTCGATCGCCGCACCGTCAGAGCACTGACACGGTGAAGGCTTACGAAGGCCTGACGTACTGTCTCACGACTCGAGAGCGGTGGGCGACGGTGCTCGGATAACCCGGGTCGCGCCGAAGTCGCGAGCACCGATCGTCGCGTCAAGCAGCCGCCCCAGCTCAAGGAACATTTCTGAACACTCGCGCACGCGAGCGTCGTGTTGCCACAGTGCCGCGTTACCGGCGTGGTCGACTAGATCAATCCGTGTACTGCTCGATGGAGCTGGGTCGGTCTGACGCCACCCGACTGATCTTGCTGCACGTGGTCGCGCGCGCCGGACGCGGGGGTCAGGTCCTGCTCCAGCATTCCGTCTGACGGAGCTCTCTGCGACAGAGTGGCGAAGTGACGCGGCTCGAGACGTGACCCCGTCCCCCGCGATGATGGAGCGTGTCGGGATCGAACCGACGACCTCCAGCTTGCAAAGCTGGCGCTCTCCCAACTGAGCTAACGCCCCTCGTAGCCCTAGTTTAGGGGCGGCCCCAGCCGGAGCGCGCGTCCCGCGCCCCTCGCGCGGAGCCGGGCTTCGCCCGGCGGGAGCGCACCCCTCTAGTTCGAGCGAGTGCCCCAGTAGAAGGAGGGGGCACGTGGGGGAACCATGGGTTCCCCCACGCTAAACGATGGGTTCCCCCACGTTTCCTAGGCCGCTCTCTCGAGCCGCTCTTCGGCCCGCGCCCGCTTTACGATCTCCTCGCGCTCGCCGAAGCTGAGCCGCGCCTTCTCGGCGCGGTGGGCGTTCCACAGCGTCTGGAGCTTCGCGTCGAGGTCCTCGATCTCGGCCTTGACGGCCTGGTCGAGTCCCTGCGAGAGCCTGCGCCACAGCTCGGTGCGCGTCTCGCTGAGGCGCCCGATCTCGGCATGGATCTGGTCGAATCGTGGTCATGAACGCTGAAACGTGACAGCTGAACCGGACATTCCCCAGCTATCGCGGGTTAAGAAGAACGCAACATCGGTCACTCGTAGCCGAGCTCGGCGATCCGGTCCTCGTCGAGCCCGAAGTAGTGGGCGAGCTCGTGGAGGACGGTGATCCGGATCTCCTCCTCCAGCTCGCGCGGGTCGGGGAACTCGTCCTCGAGCGGGCAGCCGGTAGATCGCGATCTTGTCGGGCAGGTCGCCGGCCATGTCGCCGCGCTCGGGGAGGGGAATGCCCTCGTAGAGCCCGAAGAGGTCGGGGTCGTCGCGGTTCTCGTCCTCGACGACGATCGCGACGTTCTTCAGCGCGCCGGCGATGTGCGCGGGCAGGGCGTCGAGCGCGGCACGGACGTGGTCGTCGAAGCTCACCAGTACTCCGGTTGCAGCGGCCTGCGGATCGCGAAGGCGCGCACCGCCAGCAGGCCGAAGGCGAAGCCGCCGACGTGGGCGAAGAACGCGACGCCGCCGCCCGCCTCCGGCTGCGCGACGACCGGCTGCCGAGGAAGGCTGGAGTCCGAACCAGATGCCGAGGAACCAGAAGGCCCGGATCTCGCGCAGGAAGATAGAACGACCAACGTCAGCACCGACGCGCGCGGCAGCAGGACGATGTAGGCGCCGAGCACGGCCGAGATCGCGCCGCTCGCGCCGATGTTGGGGATGCTGGCGTCGGCTCGTTGCCGTAGCCGAGCGTGACGGCGGTCTGGAGCGCGTCCGCGGCGATGCCGCCGAGGAGGTAGAAGACGAGGAAGCGCACGCGGCCGAGCGCGTCCTCGACGTTGTTGCCGAAGATCCAGAGGAAGAGCATGTTGCCGACGATGTGCTCCCAGCCCGCGTGCATGAACATGCTCGTGAAGAGGCTGAGCGGCCACGAGAGCGGGCTGCCGGCGTCCGCGGTGCAGGGCCCGCTGAAGCTGCAGACGTAGTAGCCGTAGTCGAAGACGTCCTGCTCCCAGGGCGTGCCGGTCAGCTCCCAGAGCCAGACGAGGGCGTTCGCCACGATCAGCGCGACCGTCACGACCGGGAAGTGCCGGGTCGGGGCGTTGTCCCGCAGCGGCAGCATCTAGCGGATGACGAGAGCCATCAGCGCCTTCTGCGTGTGCAGGCGGTTCTCGGCCTGCTCCCACGCGAGGCAGCGTGGGCCGTAGAGGACGTCCTCGGTGATCTCCTCGCCGACGTGGGCAGGCAGGCAGTGCATCGCCACGGCGTCCGGGCCGGCGGCGTCGAGCAGGGCGTCGTTCACCTGGTACGCGGCGAGGTCGCGCAGCCGCCGCTCCTTCTCGTCCTCCTGGCCCATGCTCGTCCAGACATCGGTGTAGAGGACGTCGGCGCCGCGGACCGCCTCGCGCGGGTCGGTGACGACCTCGACGGAGCCGCCGCTCCGCTCCGCGTCGGCGCGCGAGGCGCTGACGGTCTCCTCGTCCGGCTCGTAGCCGGCAGGGGTCGCGGCGACGACGTGCACGCCGAAGCGGCCGCAGATCCGCAGCAGCGAGGCGCAGACGTTGTTGCCGTCGCCGAGGTACGCGACGCGCACGCCCTCGAGCCGGCCGAAGCGCTCGCGGATCGTCATCGCGTCGGCGAGCGCCTGCAGCGGGTGGCTCGTGTCGGTGAGGCCGTTGATGATCGGGATCGAGGCGTGCTCGGCGAACTCCTCGACCTCGGCCTGGGCGTAGGTGCGGATCATGATCGCCGAGAGCAGCCGCGAGAGGACGAGCGCGGTGTCGCGCACCGACTCCCCGCGTGCGAGCTGGAGGTCGGCCGCCGGCAGGTAGAGGGCGAGCCCGCCGAGCTCTGCGATCCCGACCTCGAAGCCGACCCTTGTGCGCGTCGAGGGCTTGCGGAAGATGAGCCCGATCGTGCGGCCGGGGAGGAGGCGCAGCTCCTTGCGCCGCGTCCGCTCCTGCTTCAGCTCGTCGGCGAGGTCGAGCGCGGCGGCGAGCTCGTCGCGGCTCCAGGCGCCGATGCGCGTGAAGCTCCTGCCCTTGAGGTGCCCGGGGACTCCCGCCATGCGCCGATGCTAGCCGCCGACGGCCGGTCAATCGAACGGCAAGGCCGTGACGTCCGGCAGAACGGCGTCGGGACGGCGCGCCGGCGGGCAGGCCGCGGCCTCTGCTTCCGTCGCGACACCGGTGAGGACGAGCGCCGCGCGCGCCCCGGCCCGGCGCGCCATCGCGATCTCGAGCTCGAGGTCGTCGCCGACGACGAGCGTCCGCGCCGGTTTGACGCCGAGGGCGCGGCACATCTCGCGCAGCGCGACGGGTGACGGCTTCCCGAGCGTGACGGCGCGCGCCCCGGTCGTCTGCCGGATGCCCGCGACGATCGCGCCCGACCAGCCCGGCGCCGGGCCGCCGTTCACCGAGAAGACCGTCGCCGTCGAGGTCGCCAAGCAGCGGCGCGCCCGCCCAGATCGACTCGCAGGCCGCCCGCAGGGCCGCGTAGGTGAGCACGTCGTCCCAGCCGACGAGCACGACGTCGGCGATCGCCGGCGCCTCAGCCCCGATCGTCTCGATCCCGAGATCATGGAGCGGCGCCACCACTCCCGGGCCGCCGAGCACGAGCACCGTGCGCCCCGGGTGGCGGCGGGCGATCCAGCGGGCCGCGACCACGGCGGGGTTCATGAACTCCTCGTCGGCGAGCGCGAACCCGAGCGAGCGGAGATCCGCCGCATACTGCGCCGGGGGCCGGCCGGTGCCGTTCGTGAAGAAGAGAACGCGCCGGCCGCTCGCGCGCACCCGCTCCACCGTCTCGGCGGCTCCGGCGATCGGATGGGCGCCCCGCACGCCGCCCGGGTCGTTCGCGTGCAGCAGCGTCCCGTCCACGTCGAAGACGACGGCATCGATGTCGGCGAGCAGGCTCATCGGGCGCGCAGGCGCACCCCGGGCGCCGTGAGCTCGATCTCGCGGAGCGACCGCTGCGCGAGGCCTTCGACGAGCGTGAGCACCGGGTGTCTCGCCGGCGGCCGGGCGCATGCCTTCGGCCCCGCGAGCATCGCGTCGACCTGCTCCGCCGGAAGCATCATCCGCAGCAGGAGCAGCTCGTCGTCCGATCGCGTCGCCGTAGCGGGCCCGCGCCTCCGCGAGGTCGAGGCGGTGCTCCTCGCGCCGGAACTGCTCCGCCTTCGGCGAGGCGAGCACCGTCGCGGCGACGTCCGGATCGAGCTCGCCGGGCGGAGGGCCGTACTGCCCGAGCACGTACTTCACGACCTCGTCGGGGATCTGCGAATAGCGGGCGCCGGTCGTCACGTTGAGGAACGCCTGCACGCCGATGAACTGCGACAGCGGTGTGACCATGATCGGCCAGCCGAGCTCTTCTCGCACCCGCGGGAGCTCCGCGAGCACGTCGTCCCAATGGTCGTCCAGCCCGACCTCGCGCAGCTGCCGGCGCAGGGTCGACGTCATTCCGCCGGGAAGCTGGTGCCGGTAGATCGAGACGTCGTACTCGCCCGGCGCGCCGGGCGGCCGCCCGATGCGCGCGGCGAGCGTCGTGAAATACGCGGACATCTCCGTGAGCGCGTCCTCGTCGAGCTCCACGGTGAAGCCTTCCGCCCGCAGGTTCGCGAGCGTCTGCTCGGCCGACGGCTGGGACGTGCCGTTGGCGAGCGGCCTCACCGCGGTGCAGAAGAACGAGGCGCCGAGCCGGGCCGACTCCAGATACACGAGGGGCGCCATCGTCGCGGTGCAGTGCGAGTGCACCTCGAGCGGCAGCGACGGCGCGGCCGCGCGCAACGCCGGCACCAGCGTGCGCACGCGCTCGGGCGTGAGGAGGCCGCCGGGGTCCTTGAGACTGAGCACGTCGACGTCCGCGCTCGCGGCGATCTCCCGCGCGCGGGCGGCGTAGTAGTCGTCGGTGTGTACCGGGCTGATGCTGTACACGAGGCCGACGAGCACCTCGTCCGCCCGCTCCTCCTTCGCGATGCGCGCGATGCGCAGCGCGGTCGCGACGTCGTTCATCGACTCCGCGACCCAGATCCGCCGGATCCCGTTGCGGATCACGCAGCGCAGCGCGAGCCGCATCACGTCGATCGGTGCGCGCTCCCACGCCATGAAACGCATCCCGGGCGTGATGAAGCCGAGCGGCGTGTCGGGCATCAGGTCGCGCACGACTCGGATGCGCTCCCACGGGTTTTCGGCGTGCGTCCGCACGGCCATCGCCATGTGCGTGCTGCTCGTGAAGTCGATCGCGCGGAAGCCGACACGGTCCAGCACCGGCGCGATCTCGGCGATCATCGCCGTCGTCAGCGCGTCTGCGCTCCAGAGGCTCTGGTGCCCGTCGCGGACCGTCGTGTCGACGAGCCCGATCATGCCGGCCGGATGCGGAAGAGCACGTCGCCGTACCCGACGGCCTCGCCGTTCGAGCGGCAGACCTCTGCGACGACGCCACGCACACCCGCGACCACGGAGCTCATCAGCTTCATGACCTCGAGGATGCAGACCTGCGTCTGCTCCTCGACCGGGCTGCCGACCTCCACGAACGGCGCCTCGCCCGGCGCTGCCGCGCGGTAGAACATCCCCACCATCGGTGCGGTCACGTCGACGAGCCCGTCTGAAGCCTCGGCCGGACGCGCCGGCGGCGCCGCGCTCGCGGGCAATCCGGTCTCGCCGCGGCGGAAGCGAATCGTGAAGCGCGGCGTCTCGAGCTCGAACTCGTCGAACTGCGACTCGTCGATGAGCCGCAGGATCTCCTTCACGTCGTCCGGCGAGAGATCGGGCGAGTCGCTCATTGCGTCGGCTTCATCGCGCCGCCGGTCATCGCCGCGGCGATGAGCGCCATGGCGCCGCCCACCACCGGCCGCGGACGCTCGCGGCGGCTCCACACCGTCTCGGGCCTGCTCTGGAGGAGGAAGAGCTCGTCGAGGCGGCGGTCGATCGCCCACTCGATGTCCTGGGGGCACCCGTAGTGCGCCTCGACCAGGCGCCCGAACTCGGCAAGCCGGCCGATCTCCTCGTCGGTCAGGCTCGGCTGCGCGCGCAGCTCCTCGGGCACGTCGCGCCTGACCGTCGTCGCAGCCGCGGGGTCGGCGACGACCTCGATCTCCTTCGGGCCGATGTGGCGGCGCACGATCTCGCGCGTCACCTTCGAGACGAGGAACGAGTCGGGTGTCACCTCGCCGCCGACGACGGAGGTGC
Source organism: uncultured Actinomycetes bacterium (assembly GCA_963839425.1). Lineage (GTDB taxonomy): Bacteria > Actinomycetota > Thermoleophilia > Gaiellales > Gaiellaceae > CAYGLV01. The sequence continues at coordinate 1,896,738 of CAWIUX010000009.1, read as the reverse complement.
CGAGCCCGTAGCTCGCGTCGATCGCGATCGACGACGGATCGCCCGAGACGGGGTTGAGCGTGAACATCACGCCCGCGACGCGCGCGTCGACCATGTACTGGACCCCGACGCTCATGCCGGCGCGCGTGATCCCGTGCTCCTCGCGATAGGCGACCGCTTCCGGGTTGAAGAAGCTGGCCCAGCAGCGGCGGACGCCGTCGAGCAGGGCGTCGAGCCCGCAGATCCAGAGATACGTGTCCTGGACGCCGGCGAAGCTCGCATCCGGCAGGTCCTCGGCGATCGCGCTCGAGCGGACGGCCACGGGCGGGTCGGCGTGGTCGACGCGCCGCCCCAGCTCCGCATACGCCTCCCCCACGGCCGCACCGATGTCGTCGCGCTCGTACGCGGCGGAGGTCACCGCGAAGCCGGGCGGGACCGGGAAGCCGGCGTGCGTCAGTTCGCCGAGGTTCGCGCACTTCCCGCCGACGAGCTCCACCTGGTCGAGGCGGAGCTCGTCGAAGGGGATTGCATAGCGCGCGGCATCAACCATCTCAGGAGATGATCGTCACGGTGCCGTTGTCGCCGTCGACGCGGACGCGATCGCCCGTCTTGATCAGCTTCGTCGCGTGTCCGGTGCCGACGACGGCGGGCAGCCCGTACTCGCGGGCGACGATCGCGGCGTGGGACATCATCCCCCCGATGTCGGAGACCGCAGCGGCGATCTTCGGGAACACCGGGCCCCAGCTCGGCGCCGTCACCGGGCAGACGAGCACCTCGCCCTGCTGCACCGTGCCGATCTCGTTCACGTCGCGAACGACGCGCGCGACGCCCTCGGCGACGCCCGGTGACGCGGCGTATCCGTGGATGCCTTCGTCCTCGGTCTGATTCGCCCAGGCGCGCAGCCGATCGGCGGTGACGCCCCAGAGCAGCTGCACCGTCGGGTCGTTGATCACCTCGGGCACGACGCCGAGCGCCGGCGGCGGCGTCCAGTGCGAGAGCCGCTCGAGAATCTCTCTGCGCCGCTTGATCCGCGGCGGCCAGTAGACCGTCCCGCGCGCGGCCGCACCGCCCGACCACGCGAGCCCGAGGTCGGAGAGCGCCTCGTGCACCTCGTGGATGTTGAGGTAGAAGACGTCGTCGGCACTCTCGAAGAAGCCGTTCTCCGCCATCACCGCACCGATCTCGCGCATCTTGTTGAAGAAGAGCGAGGTGCCCCAGTGCTCGATGAAGAACTTATGCCCTTCCGCGTGCGGGAACACGTGGCGGCAGAGACCGAGCATCTCGTCGAACGTCTTGCGCTCCTCCGGCGAGCCGAGCAGCTGCGAGTACTCCGCTGCGATCCGGTCGCGCTCGGCGCGCAGCTTTTCCTTCGGCCGGTCGAGGCTCGTGCCCTCGCGGATCTGCGCGATGTACCCCGTGATCGCGGTGAACGGGAGCCGTAGGTCGTCGGCCCAGGCGCGATGGTGGTGGTAGAAGCCGTCTCCCGTCGACATGAAGAACCACGGGTGCTTGCGCGACTCGAGATCCTCGATCCAGGCCCGGCCTTCGTCGCTCGCACCGAGCTCGGCCAGCACGTCCTCGGGCGTGCGACCCTCGGCGAACGAGCCGTCGACGCCGTGGGCGAGCGCCGACGCGGCAAGGGCCTTCAGCTCGTCGTCGGGACGGAACATCGTCGTGTCGTAGCCGGCGATCATCTGCGCCATCACCTGCGTCCCGATGTCGGGGAACGCCTGCTGGCAGAACTGGAAGAACGACAGGTACGCGCCGTACGCAAGCAGCAACAGCTCGAAGTGCAGCTGGTTCAGCTCGTTGTAGAGGCCGATGCACCGGTCGTAGGCGGTCATCAGCCGGAAGTTCGAGCCGAGCTTGTGGTCGTGCAGCAGCTCCTGCTCGTCCTCGATCGCGGGGAGGTGCGGCACCTCGAGCGCCGTGAGCTCCTCGATCGCCTTGTCGACCGCCACCTGCCAGCGGCCGACGAGCATGTCCCAGTTCTCGTAGTAGAAGCCGATGCGCGGCAGAAAGACCTCGAGCCGCTTCTCGATCTCGGCGGGGTCGCTCACCTCGTTCGAGGTGATGTAGACGTAGCCGTTGACGACGCGGTGCTCGATGCCGAGGACGGTCGGGATCTGGAAGACCCGCCCCTGGTAGAGGCCGATCGAGAGGTAGCACGACTCGGCGGTGATCATGTCGAACGCCGGCATCGGCTCCGGGAAGTGCATCCCGTTGTAGAACCAGAAGCGGCTCTCCTCGGCGTCGCGGCGCTCCGGATCGAAGAGGAGGTAGTACGGGTACATCTCCTCCCAGCCCTCCGCGCCTTCGGGAGTCGGCACGTCGAAGGGGCTGAGGAACTTCGTCTCGGCGCGTGCCTCGGTCATGCGTGCCTCCTGGCGGAATCGATGCGGACGAGCGCGGTCTTCATCTCGGAACGGGGAATGGGCCCGGGAACCCCCGCAGCGCGGATGCTAACTGCGAGCGCTCGAGATGAGTGATTCCCGATCACCGCACCCCCGAGTGGGGGCCTGGGCGCGGCGCTTCGCGGCCGCCTCGCCCGGCACCAAGGCAACCGGCCTTGGCACCGGTCGAGTCGACCACGCTGCTTGGCCCATGCCCTCCCTGAGGGCACGCCGATCAGGAATCAATCATCTACCTTCCAGGCCATGCGCCCGCTCGCCGTCGCCGTCGTGCTCATCGCGCTCGTGCTCGCGGCCTCCGCGACCGCGGGGGAGATCTCGGGCGCGCGGGCGCTGACCGTCGTGCGGGAGCTCGCCGCCCCCGGCCCGCGGATCGCCGGCTCGGCGAACGAGCAGCGGGCGCGGGGGATCGTCGCCGCCCGGCTCCGTGCGCTGGGCTACCGCGTCGTCCTCCAGCACTTCCCGCTGCCGAAGGGCGGCGCCTCGGCCAACGACAACGCCTCGGGGGTTGCCGTCCTGCTCGAGCTCGCGCGGGCGCTGCGCGGACGTGAGGGTGTCATGCTCGCAACCACAGGCGCGGAGGAGCGCGTGGAAACCGGCTCCCGCATGCACCTCGGCGCGGCGCGGCTCCTGCGCGGGCTCTCGCGCGCCGGCCGCGCCTCGATTCGCCTCGCGCTCTCGATCGACATGGTCGGAGTCGGCGAGACGCTGCACGTGCTCGGGCTCGAGGCCTCGCCCAACCGCTCGGCCCGGCTCGTGCTGGCGCAGGGCAGGGCGACGTACCTCCCCGACAGGGCGGCGTCCGATCACGCGGAGCTGACCCGGGCGGGGATTCCCGCCGCCTGGCTCGAGTGGCGGGACGATCGCTGCTGGCACTCCGCGTGCGACACGGTCGCCCGCGTCGAGCCGGCGAGGCTTGCGACGGCCGGTGAGCTGGCGCTGAGAGCGGCGCGGGCCGCCCTGGCCGCGCGCTAGAGTCACGTCATGTCCACATTCGAAGCAGCTCTCAACGAGCAGGTCGCCAACGAGTTCGCGGCGTCGCAGCAGTACGTCGCGATCGCCGTCTACTACGACGCGCTGACGCTGCCTCAGCTCGCCACCCACTTCTACCGCCAGTCGGTGGAGGAGCGGAACCACGCGATGATGATCGTGCAGTACCTCCTCGACGCCGACCTCGACACGGCGATCCCCGGCATCGCGGCGCCGCAGACGGCCTTCCCGGACGTCGTCGCGCCCGTCGCGCTCGCGCTCGCGCAGGAGCAGACGGTCACGGCGCAGATCGCCGGCCTCGTCAAGCTCGCCCGCGAGGAGGCCGATTTCGTCGGCGAGCAGTTCCTGCACTGGTTCCTGCAGGAGCAGCGCGAGGAGGTCTCGAGCATGACCGCGCTGCTGCAGGTCGTCGAGCGCTCGCGCGACAACGTGATGCTCATCGAGGAGTACCTCGCCCGCGAGTCGGGCGGCGCGAACCCGCTCGAGGCAGGCGCTCCGCCGGCCGCCGGCGGCGCCCTCTAGACGACCGCGTAGAGGCGGCGCTCCTCCGGGATGCCCTTCAGGGCGTGGAGGCCGCGGTCCTCGAAGGCGAGCCCGGAGCCGGCGACGAGGTCGCGGACGGTGGCGGAGACGAGCACTTCGTCCGGGCCGGCGAGGGCGGCGACGCGGGCGCCGGTGGAGACGGCGACGCCGGCGACCTTGCCGTCCACGTGTTCGCACTCCCCCGTGTGCAGGCCAGCGCGGATCTCGATCCCCAGGTCGTGGACGGCCTCGCGGATCGCGCAGGCGCAGCGGATCGCGCGCGCCGGCCCGTCGAAGGCGGCGAAGAAGCCGTCGCCGGCGGTGTCGAGCTCGCGGCCGCGGTGGCGAGCGAGCTCGCGGCGGACGCGCTCGTGGTGCGCGGCGACGAGCTCGGCCCAGCGGCGGTCGCCGAGCTCGACGGCCTTCGCGGTCGAACCGACGATGTCCGTGAACAGCACGGTGGCGAGGACGCGCTCCGGCTCCGGCTCGCCCGCCTGCCCCCAGGCGTCGTCGAGGAAATGGCGGAGGACGGCGAAGACCTCCGGGTCGTTGCCGAGCAGCCCTTCGCCCGTGCCGCTCAGCTCGACGTGACGTGCGTGCGGGATCCGCTCCGCGACGTAGCGGGAGTGCAACCGGTCCGTCTGATCCACGCCGCGATCGAGCACGAGGGCCGGCACGCGCACGGCGGGCAGCACCGCGCGCACGTCGATCTCGGCGTTCATGCGGGCCAGCGCGGCAGCGGCGCCGGGGGAGGCGCCATGGCGGGAGTGGCGCATCATCGCCGCGACGAGCCCCTCGTCGCCGGCTCGATCCGGCCACCGCCGCTCAGCCATGCGGCGCGTCGGCCCCTCGGTCGCCCAGGTCGCCTCCAGCTCCCGAGCCTGCCGCTCGAACTCCTCGCGCGTCGGGGCCCATGGATAGTCGGGCGCCCAGGACCAGCGCGCCCAGCACTTGTAAAGCGCGAGCGCGAAGCAGCGCTCGGGGTAGGTCGCCGCGAAGAGGATCGACATCGGCGCCCCGTCCAGCACCCCGAGGAGCGCCGATCGCTCCGACCCGACGGCGTCGAGCACGGCCCGCACGTCGTCCATGCGCTCCTCGAGCGTCGCCGGCTGCGCCATCCGGTCGGAGAGGCCGGTGCCGCGCTTGTCGAACAGGATCAGGCGCGAGAACTCCGCGAGGCGCTGGTAACCCTCGGCCCGCGGCGGCAGCTCCCAGACGATCTCGACGTTCGAGACGAGGGGCGGCACGAACACGAGGTCGTAGGGCCCGTCGCCGACGATCTGGTAGGCGATCGTCACGTCGCCGCTCTTCGCGTAGCGCGTCTCCGGGATGTCCACGCGCCTAGTGTGGGCTGCTACCCCGCCGGGGGCAAGGTCTCCCGGATCTTGTCCGCGACAGCTTCCAGCTCGATGGGCGCCCCGGTGACGTCCTTCAGCAGCTCGTCCGCCGTCGGCTTCTGGCCGAGCTCCCACAGCTCCCGCAGCAGCGAGCCCGCCTCGCGCCGGGAGAACCACGCGGTGCCCCAGCGCTCCCGTAGGAACGAGCGCAGCTGCGCCTCGAAGGCCCACGAGCGCAGGTACGACGTGACGTAGAAGCCGGCATCGATGTCGCTCAGGTAGTCCGCCGCGCTCGGCTCGATCTTGAGCGCGTCGGAGAGCAGCTCGACGTAGCGGGCCTCGAGCGCGCGCGGGTCGCCCGCGGCGTGGAACTCGAGCTCGTAGAGGAGCTTCGCCGAGTAGCGGCGCACGAGCCAGAGGAGCTGCACCGCGCCTTCGCCCGCAAAGCCCTGCGGGTCGGGGAAGTCGAGGCGGCGCGACAGCCAGGCAGGGTCGTTCGTCAGGTGCTCGAGCAGCATCGCCCAGCCCTCGGTGACCGCGTTGTCGCCGAGCCGCTTCTCCTCCATCAGCAGGTCCGGCGAGGTGTGCGCGAAATGCTCGGTGTGCCCCGCCTCGTGGAAGAGCGCGCGCCAGTCGTCCGGGCCGCCCATCGGCTGGATCACGAGCACAACCCGGTCCGGCACCTCGATCGGGGCACAGAAGGCGCGCGGGCTCTTCGTCTCCCGCTGCTCGACGTCGAGGTGGACGTTCGGCTGCCGGTCGAGCGAGATGCCGAGCTCGCCGAGCGTCGCGGTGAGCGCGGGCAGCATCTTCTCGGCCGTGAACATCGCGTCCCAGCTCGACGCGCGGAAGAGCCTGCGCACGTCCCAGCGCTCGGCCTCGGCGAGGCCGACGCCGACGCGCTCGCGGAGCGCGCGGTCGAGCGAGTGCTCGAAGAGGCTCTCGGTCGAGTCGAGCAGCGCGCGGCACTGGGCGGCGAGCCCGTCGAGCTCGTAGGCAAAGCGGTCGCGGTAGAGCTCGAGGTACGTCGCGGCGCCGAGGGCGGGCACGGCTGCCCGCTGCACCTCGGCGGCCTCGAGGTAGATCGGGTTGAGGTGCTCGACCGTCAGCTCGTTGCGCGTCCGCTCGAGCCGCTCACGCCGCGCCCGGTCGGGCTCGTTCGAGATCGCGGGAACGAGCATCCGGAACGACATCGTCTCCCCGTCCACGGTTGCCTCGAGCGACGCTTCCAGCTCGGCGAGCCGCTCGGCGTGCTCGCGGGTCAGGTTGGCGAGATAGCCCTCGCAGGCGAAGCGCGCGAGCTCGCGGTTGCGGGTGCCGTCGACCGCCGCGCCGACGCGCTGCACGGCGTCGAGGGTCATCAGCTCCGCGTGGCGCTCGTAGATCGCCTCGAGCTCGAACTCCTTCTTCAGGCCCGCGAAGTGGAGGTAGTACTCCTCGAGCTCCTCCGCGATGAAGCGGTCCGCCTGGAGACGGTACGTGTCGAGCTCGTGCTGGCTGGGCGGGGCGCTCTCCACGGCCCGTAGGATACGCAGCGGTGCGGGAGCTCCGGATCACGACCGAGCGGCGGACGCAGCTCATCGACATCACCGGGCAGGTGCGAGACGCCCTCGGCGACCTGGCCGGCGCGTCGGCGGCCCTCGTCTACGTGCCGCATACGACCGCCGGCGTGACCGTCAACGAGCACGCCGACCCCGCCGTGGCGCGCGACTTCGAGGCGGCGCTCGAGCGGATCGTCGAGGACGGCTGGCCGTGGGAGCACGTCGAGCCGGGCGAGGAGAACGCGCCGACGCACATTCGCGCCGCGTTCATGGGCCCGAACGTCGTCGTGCCCGTGCGCGACGGGCAGCTCGCGCTCGGCACGTGGCAGGGGATCTTCTTCTGCGAGTTCGACGGGCCACGCGAGCGGACCGTGTACGTGACTGCGCTGTCTTGATCGACGTCGACGGGCTGAGCAAGCGGTTCGGCAAGACGCAGGCGGTTGCCGGGCTGAGCTTCCGCGCCGAGCCCGGGATGATCACCGGCTTCCTCGGGCCGAACGGGGCCGGCAAGTCAACGACGCTGCGCTCGATCCTCGGGCTCGTGCACCCGGACGCGGGCAGCGCGACCGTCCTCGGCGTTCCCTACCGCCAGCTCGACCGTCCTTTCTCTCGAGTCGGCGCCGTCCTCGAGGCGAGCGAGGTCCATCCCGGGCGCTCCGGCCGGAACCATCTCCGTGTCCTCGCGGCCGCGGCAGGCCTGCCGCGCTCGCGGGTGGAGGAGGTGCTCGCTCTCGTCGAGCTGAGCGGGAGCGCGAAGCGCCGCGTCAAGGGCTACTCGCTCGGGATGCGCCAGCGCCTCGGCCTGGCCGCGGCGGTCCTCGGCGATCCCGAGGTGCTCGTGCTCGACGAGCCGGCGAACGGCCTCGATCCGGCCGGGATCAGGTGGCTGCGCGACTTCCTCCGCTCGCTCGCGGCCGAGGGGCGCACCATCCTCGTCTCCAGCCACGTCCTCGCCGAGGTCGCCCAGACCGTCGATCGCGTCGTGATCATCCACCGGGGCCGGCTGGTTCAACAGGCCTCGATCGCCGAGGTCCTCGCTGGCGCCCAGGGAGCCACCCGCGTGCGGACGCCGGACGCAGAACGCCTGCGCGAGCTGCTCGCTGCGCAGGGCGCCTCCGTCTCCGAGGTCGGCGACGGCGCCCTCGCGGTCGACCTGACGCCGGAGCGCGTCGGCGATCTCGCGGCCGCGAACGGGATCGTCCTCCACGAGCTCACCGTCGAGCGCGCAACGCTCGAGGAAGTCTTCCTCGAGCTCACCGGCGGGGAGACGACGGAGTGAGCGCGCTCATCCGCTCCGAGCTGCTGAAGATCCGCACCACGCGCGGCTGGTACGCCTATCTCGCAGTCATCGTGCTGCTCGTGGGCGTCGCGGTCGCGGGGGACACCGGCTCGGCTGAGAACGCCGACCGCAGCACCGTCGACTTCCAGCTCGGCCTCGTCGACGCCGCCGGGATCTCCGCGCTGCTCGCGATCATCCTCGGGATCACGATCGTCACGACCGAGTTCCGCCACGGCACGATCACGCCGACGCTGCTTGCGGCGCCGCGCCGCGAGCGGGTGATCGCAGCCAAGGCGGTCGCCGCGACCCTCGTCGCCGTCCTCTTCGCGCTTCTGGCGCTCGTGGTCGTGGCCGGCGTCGCGCTCAGCTGGCTCTCGATCGTCGACGCCGATCTGCATCTGGGTGAAGCCGAGATCGGGCGGCGCGCCGCACAGATGATCCTCCTTGCCGTCCTGTGGGGACTGCTGGGCGTCGCCGTCGGCGCCGTCGTGCACAGCCAGGTCGCCGCGCTCGTGGGCACGCTCATCTGGATCTTCCTCGGCGAGGCGCTGCTGCTCGGCCTCTTCGGGCTGCTCGATCTCGACGGGGCGAGGGCATACCTTCCCGTCCAGGCGCTGGACGGCGCAGACGGCACCGGCGGCGGGAATCTCCTCTCGTACGGGCCTGCCGTCGCCGTCTCGCTCGGCTGGATCGCACTGCTCGGCGGCCTCGGAGTCGCTCGCACCCGCCGCCGCGACATCACCTGACGCCGCTGTGGTAGTTCGCCGCTACACGTCACGTGTCAACTCGTGCTACCATGCGGTCATGGCTCGAGGCCAGGGCAGTAACCGTCTGAACGTCACGCTCGATTCGGAGCATGCTGAGAAGCTCTCCCGGATGGCCGAGCAGGCGTACACGCAGGAGGGGACCCTGGCCCGCTCGCTCCTCTCGCGCGCGATCGACGAGGCCGACATCGACGCACGCACGATGGTCGAGCTTCTGAACGGGATTCCCGGCGCGCTCGAGCGCGCGAAGCTCGGGCGCGAGCAGGGGCGGCGTGGCGAAACGATCCCGCTCGAAGATCTCTGAGCGAATGGCACGAGTCGAGGTCAGCCCGGTGGCGGCCGAGGACCTCTCGCGCCTCAGGACCACGCATCGCCTTCCGTCCGACACGAACGAGCGGCTCAAACGTTCGATCCGCTCCCTCGGCCAGTTCCCGCGACTCGGAACTCTTCTCGACAGCGGAGGATGGGAAGGCTTCCGGTTCGTCCTCGGCCCGTGGAGATGGATGGTGATCGTCTACGACTACTACGAGGACGAAGACCGTGTGGTGATCGCCACGATTCAGGATGGGCGCTCTTCCAGCGCCGCCACAGCGTCGCGCTAGGCTGGGAAGATGGCCGCACCCGTCACGAAGGGTCAGGAGGTCGAGCTCCAGATCGACTCGCTCGCCTTCGGCGGGAACGGCGTCGCGCGGCTCGACGGGTTCGTCGTCTTCGTGCGCAGCGGCCTGCCGGGCGACCGCGTGCGGGCGCGCGTGACGAAGGTGAAGAAGGGCTACGCCGAGGCCTTCCGGACGGAGCTGCTCGCGCCGGGACCGGACCGCGTCGAGCCCGTCTGCACCCATTTCCCCGCCTGCGGCGGCTGCCGCTTCCAGGATCTCTCCTACGAGGCACAGCTCGCGACGAAGGCGGCGCAGGTGCGCGACGCGCTCGTCCGGCTCGGCGGCATCGCCGAGCCTCCGCTCGAGCCGATCGTCCCCGCCGCGTCTCAGTACGGCTACCGCAACAAGCTCGAGTACTCGTTCACGAGCACGCCCGACGGGCCTGCGCTGGGCTTCCACCGCGCCGGCCGCTGGGACGAGGTGCTCCCGGTCGAGCGCTGCCATCTCACCACCGACATCGGCAATGCGATCCGCGGCGCGGTGCGCGACTGGGCGCGCGAGGAGGGGCTCGTCGCCTACAGCCAGGCGACCGGGGAGGGCTATCTCAGGCACCTCGTCGTGCGCGAGGGGCGGAACACCGGGCAGGCGCTCGTCCAGCTCGTCACCGCCGCCGGCGAGAAGTTCGAGACCGGCTACTTCGTCGACGTGCTGCGCCGCTTCCCCGAGGTTCGCTCGATCCACTGGGCGATCAACGACCAGCCCTCCGAGGTGACGAACCTGCCGACGCGCCTGCTCTGGGGCGAGGATGCGATCGAGGAGGAGATCCTCGGCCTTCGCTTCCGTGTCCGGCCGAACGCGTTCCTGCAGACCAATACGGAGATGGCGGCGCGGCTGTACGAGCTGGCGATCGAGTTTGCGGCCGTCACCGGCACCGAGACGGTCTACGACCTCTACTGCGGCACCGGGACGATCGGCCTCGCGCTGGCGCGCTCGGCGCTGACCGTCTGGGGCGTCGAGATCTCGGAGGAGTCGGTCGCGTGCGCGCTCGAGAACGCCGAGCTGAACGGGATCGGCAACGCGGCGTTCTTCGCCGGCAACGTCGGCATGTCGCTCGCCGAGCTGGGCGAGAAGGCCGGGCCGCCGGACGTCGTCGTCGTCGACCCGCCGCGGGCCGGGCTCGCGGGCAAGGGGCTGCGCCGCGTCGGCGAGCTCGAGGCGCCCCGTCTCGTCTACATCTCGTGCAACCCGACCACGCTCGCCTCCGATGTGAAGTACCTGGCGGCCGAGCACGGCTACCGGCTCGAGCGGGCTCGGCCGGTGGACATGTTCCCGCACACGCCGCACATCGAGACCGTTGCGCTGCTCGTTCGGTCCGAAATGCATTGACATCTCTCGATGATGTGGTATATTCAAGTCGTTCGATACAACGAGCGAGCACGGAGGACACGATGAGACTGCGACGGTTCGACACTGAGCAGGCACTCCGCTCGGCCGAGTTCTGCGAGCGCTGCGGCTCGGTGTGCGACGCGGGCTGCCGCGCCGAAGAACAGCGCGAGCAGCTCCGGCTCGAGGCTCTGCGCCTCGTCGGGAGGATCTGAGTTGGCGACCCGGGATGAGACTCGCGAGGCCGTTCGCCGCAGCTACGCCGAGGCTGCGCTTGCGGTCGGCAGTGGCGGCGGCGGTTGCTGCGGCAGCGCCGCAGTCGAGAGCCCCGTCGGCGCCGGCCTCTACGAGCCGGGCGACCGGGACGAGCTGCCCGAGGCGGCCGTGCTCGCGAGCCTCGGCTGCGGCAACCCGACCGCGGTCGCGGAGTTGCGAGAGGGCGAGACCGTGCTCGACCTCGGGTCGGGCGGCGGCATCGACGTGCTGCTCTCGGCGAAGCGGGTCGGCCCGACCGGCGCGCGCTTTCGGGCTGGACATGACCGAGGAGATGCTCGCGCTCGCGCTGCGCAACGCCGCCGAGGCGGGCGTCGGCAACGCGATCTTCCTCAAGGGCGAGATGGAGGCGATCCCGCTCCCGGCCGGGAGCGTGGACGTGATCATCTCCAACTGCGTGCTCAACCTCTCGACGGACAAGCCGGCCGTCTTCGCCGAGATGGCGCGCGTGCTCCGGCCCGGCGGCCGCATCGGGATCAGCGACATCGTCGCCGAGGACCGGCTCTCGGCCGAGGAGCGCGCCGAGCGTGGTAGCTTCGTCGGCTGCATCGCGGGCGCCCTCTCGAAGGGCGAGTACGAGGCCGCGCTGGCGGCCGCGGGCTTCGAGGACGTCGGCGTGGAGTTCACGCACGAGGTGCTGGACGGGATGCACGGCGCCATCGTCAAGGCGGTCCGGCCGGCCGTGCTGCGCGAGCCGGCACTCACGGTCATGGGCCCGTCCGGCTGCTGCTAGCTCGTATCCGGGTGCCGCAGCCGCCGCCAGAGCAGGTCGGCGTTCGGGAGGAGGAACCCCACGCAGACCGCAGGCAGCGCCGGCAGGCCGCTCGCGTCTCCCCAGACCGCGAGCGCGATCGTCGCCCCGAGGCCCGCCGTCATTCCGGCCCACGTCCAGCCGACGCGCAAGCCGAAGCGCCGCGCGGCGGCGAGAAACAGGGCGAAGAAGAGGATGTCGGGCGGGCCGAGATTGGCGCTGTGGTCGGCTCCCGGCTCGCGGAACGCGACGGAGATGCGGTCGAACACGCCCGGCCTCTGCTCGACGACGTACTCGGTCGGGCCCCGCCAGACCGAGAGAACGTCCACCCACGGGATGATCACGGCGACGAGCACCACCCACGACACCGCCTCGAACCAGGCGAGGAACCAGAAGCCGAGCGCGACGAGCGCAGCGAGCTTGGCGAGGTTGAAGGCGACGTCGAGCTCGGCGAGGTACAGCAGCACGGAGAGTGCGGCAAGCGCGAGCCCGACCGGGAGGAGGCCGCGCGCCCCCTGCAGCGGCAGCACGAGCCAGACGAGCGCAAAGCTCGCCGGCAGCAGCACGAGGCCGAAGAAGGCGACGTCCCACCAGACGGAGGCGTCCCACAACGACCCGGCTGCGGCTGTGTAGGCGGCCACGGCGGCGGCGAGCGCGACGAGCGCCGCCGCGCGGCGGCGGCCTAGTACGGCGGTTGCTCCGACCACCAGGGGCCGAGCGCCTTGAAGGCGTTCCAGAAGCGGGTCTTCGGCCCCTGCTCGTCGAGCGACTCGTCGATGTCCGGCACGACGAGGGCCTCGACGGTGGGCGTGAACCGCTGGATGCCCTCGGTGGCGGGATCGAGCCGGTCGGCGAGCGGGAAGTCGAGCCCGTTCACGAAGTCGACCGAGCGCTCTCCCATCACGACGAGCAGCTTCGGCTGCACGATGTGCAGCTCACGGAGGAGCCAGGCGGCCGCGTCGTCGGCGTCCTCGGTCCCGAACTTGAGGCAGTTCGTCCCGTACACCGCCAGCGGGTCGACGCCGAGCCGCTGCAGCGACTTCAGCAGCGCCTGGCCCGCCCGTCCGAAGAAGGCGACCCCCTCGTTGATCTCCGCCGGCCGCGGCGCGTACTTGAGCAGGAAGACGTCCGCCAGCGGGTGCCCCGAGCCGAGCACCGGCACGCGCAGCTCGTCGCCCGCCCGGCGGAGCTCGTCTCCGAGATCGTTGATCTCGGCGATGGCCTTCCGGAGGTACTTCTCGAAGATCTCGTCGGTGGGCACGGCGGACACGGGGGGTGACTCTCCGTTCGTTCCTACCGCACCTTTTCCTTGACCTGGGCGGCCCACTTGAGGCTCTGGAGGTACGCGAGCGACTTCGGCCGGCGCAGCACCTCGGCGCTGCGCAGCGAGAGCAGGAACTCCTCCGGGCCGTCGAAGCTGCGCATACGCACTGCGCCCGTGCCGACGCCCGGGAGGACGTGGGCGTCCGAGCCCGCACCCGCGACGAGGTTGTACTTGCGGGCGAAGCGGAGCGCCTCGTCGTTGTAGGTCTCGAACAGGAGGCGGGCGTTGTAGACCTCGAAGACGTCGATCTCGCCGAGGTGCCGGTGGAGCGTGGCCGGGTCGGGGATCGCGTGCATGCGGTCGAAGGGATGGGGGAGGTAGACGAGCCCGCCCTGCTCGCGGATGGCGGCGACGGTGTCGGCGAACGACATGCCGCGCGGGATCTCCTCGCGCAGGAAGAGGCCGATCACCTCGCCCTGGCCGTCGGTCTTGACCTCCTCGCCGGGGATCACGACTAGGCTGCGGCCGCGCGCGCGCCGGGCCGCCTCGAGAGCGCCTCCGAAGACGTTGTGGTCGGTCACGGCGATCGCGCCGAGCCCCTCCGCCTCGGCGTGGTCGAGCAGCTCGTCCACCTCGATCGAGCAGTCGTGCGACCAGTTCGTGTGCATGTGCAGGTCGGCGACGATCCACTCGCGGCCGGCGAGCGGGTCCGCCTCCCGGCGGTGCGCCCGGCGGCGGCGGGAGAGGCTGCGGTAGAGCCCGTCCAGCTCGGCTGCGACGCGGGCGAAGCTCTCGCGCTCGGCGAGCGCCCGCGCCGTCCGCGGCCCTGCGGGCCCGCAGCTCGTCGTTCTCGGCCAGCCGCGCGATCGCCGCGGCTGCGAGCTCGGGCTGCTCGGCGAGAGCGGGCGGGTCGGCGATCGCGACGCCGGCGGCGGCGGCCTCGAGGCGGAGACGGGCCACGCCGCCGGGTGCGGGCACGAAGATCGCCGCCTCGGCCAGAGCGGCGGCCCGCGCTGCGGCGTCGCGCACGGTGAGAACATGGACGCGGCCGCGCAGCGCGAGCGGCACGCCGGGCCGGGCGGAGAGCGGCTTCGTGCGCAGGAAGACGAGCTCCCAGCCGGGCAGCTCACGCAGGGAGCGCAGAGCCGCGCGCGCGAGCGGCAGCTCGCCGGGGTGCAGCTCGACCGCGACGAGCCGTCGCTTCGCTCCGGGCCGGAAGAGCTCGACGTCAACACCGGGCGAGAGCACGCGGTAGTCGCCGGGGAAGCGAGCCGCCGCGGCTGCGGCCGCCTCCGGCGAGAGGGCGACGAGCGCGTCGATGCGGCCGAGCAGCTTCTCGCGCAGGGACCTGCGGGGCGGGTAGCCGAGGCGCTCGGGCGAGACGAAGGTGGCGACGGCCAGCGACGGGCGTCACGGAGTGCCAGGTAGGAGATGCTCGGCAGCCCGGGCTCGAAGCCGTGGACGACGTCGAAGCGCCCCTGCAGGAGTGCGAGGGCGAGGTTCGCGCGGACGCCGACGGGGACGCCCATGCTGCTCTGGCGGGAGACCGGCAGCGCGGGCCCGATCGCGAGCACGTCGGCGTCGAGCCCGGCGCGCCAGCGCGCGCCGGCCGGCGAGAAGGTCGGCGGCGCGGCCCGAGGGTGCGAGCACGGTGACGGTGTGCCCGAGCCGCCGCAGCTCGGCGGCGATCCCCGCGACGTGCTCGTTGACCTCGTGCGGCTGCGACCAGGAGAACGGTGTGACCAGGCAGATGCGCAAACTCACGTCGGCCGAGTCTAGCCCCTGACCAGTTTGGCTAGAGTCAGGCTATGGCCGACGTCACGATCACCGTCCGCGAGAACGGCTCGTACCGCATCGATGGCCCGGTCGCGCTCGTGGACGCCGACGGCAACGAGTTCGCGCAGCCCGAGGGCAAGCCGCTTGCGCTCTGCCGCTGCGGCCACTCGGCCAACAAGCCCTACTGCGACGGCACGCACCGCAAGGTCGGCTTCCAGGGTCCCGAGCGGGCCTGCGACAGCACGCCCGACTAGATCGCGGGATCCAGCAGCGGCGCTGCGGCGCGGCACCGATGCCCGCCGCCGCCGAAGCGGCGAGCCTTGGGCGATGACCACCGCACCCGCCACCGGGCGGCGCACGACCCACGTCGATCTTGAGCAGCGCCCGATCCTCGTCTTCTGGGAGTCGACCCGCGCGTGCATGCTCGCGTGCCGGCACTGCCGGGCCGAGGCGATGCCGCACCCGGTCGCGGGCGAGCTGACCCACGAGGAGTCGGTCGCCTTCATCGGCACCCTCGCCTGAGTTCGGGCGGCCCGGCGCCGATCCTCGTGATCACGGGCGGGGACGGCTCATGCGGCCCGACCTGCTCGAGCTCGTGGACGCGGGGGATCGACTGCGGCGTCCCGGTCGCGCTGCGCCGAGCCAGAGCCGCTCCTCACCGACGAGCGCCTGGTCGACTGCGGGGCGCGGCTCAGATCGCCCCGCTCAGCCTCGACGGCGCCTCGGCGGCGAGCACGAGGGCCCCGGGCCAGGTCGTGGGCGACTTCGCCGAGACGCTCGCCGCGCTCCGCCGCCTGCGCTCGCACGGGTTTCGTCGTGCAGGTGAACACCGTCGTCACCGCCGAGAACGTCGAGGAGCTGCCGGCGATCGCCGACGATCGTGCACGACTCGGGCGCCGCCGATCGCGAGGTCTTCTTCCTCGTCCAGGTCGGCCGCGGCACGGGCGTTGGCGAGCTCCTCGCCGCCCGAGAACGAGGACGTGTGCCACTTCTCGTCGGCGCCTTGCGCTACGGCTTCATCCTGCGCACCGTCGAGGGCCCCTTCTTCCGCCGCGTCGTCGCCTGGCGGGAGGAAGGCCGCCCCCGTCGAGCCGGGCAGCTCTACGCGCGGCTGCGGTCCGGCCTGCGTCGACGAGCTCGGCCCGGCCTCGGCGGCGTCGAAGGCGCAGACGAAGGGCACGCGGACGGCCGCGGCATCGTCGCCGTCTCCTCGACCGGCGACGTCCACCCGGCGGGCTCCCGCGGTGCGCTCGGCAACTGCGCGAGCAGCCGCTCGTCGAGCCCGACCGCGAGCACCCTCTGATGCGCGACATCCGCGCCGCCCGTTTCTCGTTCCGCTGAGGACGCTCGAGTACGCCGACCTCGCGGCGGCCCGCGCGCGCGGGCCTAGCCTCGTCGGGCCATCCGCTCGCCGATGACCCGGCCTGTTCGTTCGTGCCGGCCCGACGGCGGCGGAGGACGAGCCGCTCGCCCGCTGCCTGCCGCGCATCGACGGCGACGCCCTCGATCTGCTCGCGTGAGGCGACGAGCTCGACGTCGCCGAGAGCGGCGAGCACGCGGACGCCGCCGGCCCGTTCGCCGACCGCCGACCAGCGCTGGAGCACAGGTGTCAGCAGCCAGCCGACGCCCGCGAGGATCCAGAACGCGCCGATCGCCTTGCCCAGCCCCGGGCCGGGATCGCCCCAGATTGCGACGATCGTCAGAGCTCCCGCGACGGCGAGGGCGGTGGCGGTCGCCGCGACGAGCGGCAGCAACCGCAGGTCGCGCAGCAGCAGCCGCTGGGAGGCCGCGACGAGCTCGACGGCGAGCACGATCGTCGTGGTCAGCTCGACCTTGACGAGGTTGGCGCCGCCGTCCCACCAGATCGCGAGCGCGAGCAGCCCGAAGCCGGGCACGGCGGAGGCCGCGAGCGCCGCCCCCACGGCCGGCTGCGTCCGGTCCTCGACGAGCTGCGTCCCGGCGAGCGCGACCGCGCCGCAGAGGAAGAGTCGAGCCGAGCGTGAGCAGGATCTGCCCGTCCGTGTCGTCGAAGTCGCCGGCGACGAGCGCGGCGAGCGCGACCAGGGCGGCGGCGACGAGGAGCGCCGCCGCCCCGTTCCAGAAGATGCCGGCGCAGCCGGGCTCTGCGCATCAGCTCGTCTTCGTCGCCCGCTTTCGCCGGCTTGAGGGCATTCTGCTTGATGAAGCGCTCGGTCGCCTCGTGCGCCTCGTCGTCGTGGATCTGCTTCGGCGGCGACTTCATCAGGTAGCTCGACGGCCCCTCGAGCGCGCCGGCGACGCCGTTGTTCAGCGCCAGCTTCGCCAGGCGCACCGCGTCGATCACGATCCCGGCCGAGTTCGGCGAGTCCCAGACCTCGAGCTTCAGCTCGATGTTCAGCGGCACGTCGCCGAAGGCGGAGCCCTCCATGCGGATGTAGGCCCACTTGCGATCGGTCAGCCACGGCACGTAGTCCGACGGGCCGACGTGGACGTTCTTTGCGCCCATGTCGTAGTCGAGCATGGACGTGACCGCGTTCGTCTTCGAGATCTTCTTCGACTCGAGGCGCTCGCGCTCCAGCATGTTCAGGAAGTCCGAGTTGCCCCCGACGTTGAGCTGCATCGTCCGGTCGAGGTGGACGCCGCGCTCGCGGAAGAGGCTCGTCAGCACGCGGTGGGCGATCGTCGCGCCGACCTGCGACTTGATGTCGTCGCCGATGATCGGCAGGCCCGCCTCCTCGAAGCGTCGCCCCCAGTAGGCCTCGCGCGCGATGAACACGGGCATGCAGTTCACCATCGCGCAGCCGGCGGCGAGGATCTGCTCGGTGTACCACTTGGTCGCCTCCTCGGAGCCGACCGGGAGGTAGTTGACGACGACGTCCGTGCCGGTCTCCTTGAGGATGCCGACGACGTCGTCCGTCTCGCCCGGCGCCTTGGTGAGGATCTCGGAGAGGTACTTGCCGATGCCGTCGTGCGTCATGCCGCGCGAGACCTTGATCCCGGTCTTCGGCACCTCGGCGAACTTGATCGTGTCGTTCGGGTGCGCCCAGATCGCGTCGGCGAGGTCCTTGCCGACCTTGTCGGTCGTAACGTCGAAGGCCGCCGTGAACTCGATGTCGCGGATGTGGTACCCGCCGAGGTCGACGTGCATGAGGCCGGGGACGAACTGCTCCGGATCGGCGTCGGCGTAGTAGTTGACGCCCTGGAGGAGCGAGTTGGCGCAGTTGCCGACGCCGATGAGCGCGACGCGGACCTTGTCCTTGGAGCGCGCGCGCCCGTTGGCGCCGCCGTTTGTCGTTGCCATGGGTGTTTCCTTTCTGCGGCCGCCCCCGAACGGGACCGACCGGCTGCGATTGGATTCGAAGGGGATGCCGAGGCTGTCCGCGAGCGCGAGCAGGATCACGTCGTTCGTGTTCGAGCCGCTGCGGAACGCCTCGCTCTGGATCTGCCGCTTCAGGTCGGCCGGCATGCGCAGCAGCGCGACGTTGCTCGAGCCCGCGAGCTGGCTGCGGCGGCCGGTGGGGCGGTAGGCGACGCCGAACCGCTCGGCGAGGATGCCGGTGGCGACGTCGTTGAGGTTGCCACCGCGGCGGGCGACCTCGCGGACGAGCGCCCCCTTCAGCGACGGCGGCATCCGCACGAGGACGCCTTTCCGATCTTTGGTGCTAGCACTCAAACTGCTAGCAGTATATCAGTGGCTTCACCGCGTGCCAGACACAGCGTCAGCGCCGTACCCCAACCCCGGTTGGTACAGCTTTGTCTGGCATGCACCGGCGCCGGAGCGAGAGTCGCTCGGGCCGTGGGCTAGGAACACGATGTCGCTCCTACACGCCGTGGCCGCAGTTGCCGCTTCTCGACACCGCCCGGTCCGCCTACGCTCCGGCGCCGGTGCGAGCCAGACACGACGCTGCACCACTCCAGCGCGAGTCACGGCGCCGTCTCTGACGCTGTGTCTGGCACGCGGTGGACGGCTCGGGCTCCGGCGGGCTCCGCCTACGCTCCGGCGCCGGCGTGTGCCCGACACGACGCTGTAGCTCTCCAACGCGAGCTACGGCGCCGTCTCGGACGCTGTGTCTGGCACGCGGTGAGCTCTGGACGTCGTGCCTCAGCTGCCGAAAAGGACGGCGAGGACGATGCCGACGACGGAGACGACGAGCCCGCCGACCAGCCACGGCCCCCAGCCGATCTGGAGATCGAAGAGGTCGAGAAGATCCGAGCCCCAGCCGGGCTTGCCCGGTAGCCGGGACGGCGGGCTGCCGTCCTTGTGGAAGCCGCATTCGGTGCAGGCGCCCATCACCGTCGCGCTCTCGCGCCCGCAGGCGGGGCAGACGCTGCGCCTCCTCATTGCCGTCTCGCCGTACCCGGCACCCGCGGTCCCTAGCCGCGCGCCCGCAGTTGCGCGCGCACGTGCAGCGCCCGCTGCGCGACCGTGAACCACGCCGCGAACGCGAGCACGTAGATCGCCCACTGCAGGGCGCCCCACGGCGCGAGGACCAGGCCGGCGAAGATCACGACGACCCGCTCGGCCCGCGAGCCGATGCCGACGTCGCCGCGGAGGCCGAGCGCCTCGGCCTTCGCCCGCGCGTACGGCACGAGGAACGAGCCGCCGACCGCGGCGATCGTCGCCGCCAGCGCGACCTCGTTTCCCTGTCGCATGAAGACGAGCCCGACCGCGCCGAGCATCACGCCCTCGCTGACACGGTCGAGGGTCGAGTCCATGAAGGCGCCGAACGGCGTGCCCTTGCCGCCGACCCTGGCGAGCGCTCCGTCGAGGATGTCGAGGATCGAGCCGACGATGAAGACCGCGGCGCCGAGCCAGAAGAAGAGCACCTCGTCGCGGTACTCGAAGTACACGAGCACGGCGCCGACCGCGCAGAGGGTGACGCCGGCGGCCGTGAGCTGGTTCGGCGTCACGCGCGTGCGCGCGAGCCCGGTCATCGACCAGGCGGCCAGGCGCCGCGCCCCGATCGTGTAGACGTCCTTGACCCGAGCCGGCACCGAGCTCATGCGAAGCGGCGCCAGGGCCTGTAGATCGCAGCGGCGGCGATCCCGGCGACGAGGGCTCCCGCGGCGATGTCGAGCCAGAAGTGGTTGCCGGTGGACATGACGCTGAACCACACCCACGCAGGCCAGGCGAGCCACGCCGCCTTGGCCCAGCGGTGCCGAACGACGGAGGCCAGGACGAGCCCGACGACGAGCGCGTCCGCGGAGTGCAGGCTCGGCATCGCCGCGAACTGATTGGACGCGAGCTGGATCAGGCCGGTGCCGTGGTTGAGGCTGCCGTACTGCGCGAGCGTGTCGTTGAACCCGGCCTCCGGGAAGAAGCGCGGCGGCGCGGTCGGCACGGCGACGTACCCGATCAGGCCGATCGCGTTCGCGAGCAGGAGCGTGTTGCGAAAGCGGTAGAAGTGGTCGTTGTGCCGGACGTAGACGTAGAGCAGCGCTCCCACGACGACGGTGAACTGGGAGAGCCAGTACGACCACGAGGCAGCCCCCTCGAGCACGCGGGAGCGCTCGACGAGCCTCTGCAGGTCGAGCTCGACCATCGAGTGGAGCGAACGCTGGAAGTCGATTACCCACTGCCCGTTGCCAAGCGCCTCGCCGACGCTGCGATCGGCTGCGCCGCGCGCGATCTGGTACGCGCCGAGGAAGCCGAACCAGATCGCGAACTGGCGACCGAGATCGGTCCAGCCGCGCGGAAGGCGGCGTCCTGCTGCGGCGACGTAGGCGGACACGGCGCCGGCGATTCTACCGGGGGAGGTCACAGAACTCGTTTCAGAATGACGGCTCGCCGACGGGGCGCCCAGCGTGGTCCGGCGGCACAGCGCTTCGTTCTGAAACGAGTTTTCAGTCGGGCCGGGGCGCGTACGACACGAGCGCCCGCATGTAGTTGCCGCGCTCGAACGCGGCCGGATCGGGACAGGACGCCTGGCTCATGCTCCCCTTCAGCTGCTCGACAGACTCGTACTCGCGCTCGGTCAGCCACGCCTCGACGTCGGCCCGCAGCTCCGGCAGCAGCTCCGGGCCGCGCTGCAGCAGCGCGGACGCGAGCATCGTCACGTCGGCCCCGACGAGCAGCAGCTTGAGCACGTCCTCGGCGGTGTGCACGCCCCCGGTCGCGGCGAGCGAGGCCGGCACGCGGCCGCGCAGGATCGCGATCCAGCGGAGGCGCAGGAGCAGCTCGGCGGAGGTCGAGAGCGCGATCTGCGGTGTCACGTCCAGCGTCTCCAGGTCGATGTCCGGCTGCAGGAAGCGGTTGAAGAGGACGAGCCCGTCGGCGCCTGCGTCAGCGAGCTGGCGGGCGACGTTCGCGAACGCGCTGTAGTACGGCCCGACTTTGACGGCGAGCGGGATCGTGACGGCCTCGCGCACGCGGGCGACGAGCTGCAGCGTCCGCTCCTCGATGCTCGCCGCGGAGGCGTCGGGGTCGGTCTCGACCGCGTAGACGTTCAGTTCGAGCGCGTCGGCGCCCGTCTCCTGCACGAGCGAGGCGTAGCGCGTCCAGCCGCCGGTGGAGACGCCGTTGAGGCTCGCTATGACGGGAATCGAAAGCGCCTCCTTCGCAGCGGCCAGGTGCTCGAGGTAGTCCTCCGAGCCGGCGTTGTAGACGTCGAGCTCGGGGAAGTACGTCAGCGCCTCGCCGAAGCTGTCGGTGCCGTACTCGAGCAGCGCGTGCAGGTCGATCTGGTCGTGCTCGATCTGCTCCTCGAAGAGCGACGGCAGGACAACCGCGGCCGCACCGGCCTCCTCGAGGCGCTTGAGCATGTCGAGATTGGCCGTCAGCGGCGAGGCGGACGGCACGAGCGGGCTCGCGAGCTTCAGCCCGAGGTACGTTGTCGAGAGGTCGGGGCTCACGGTTCCTCCTTCTCTGTCTTGTCGTGCAGTGGGGCGGCATGCTCGACCTCGGCGAGCTGCTCGTAGACGTGCCGGCGCTCCTCGATGTCCGCCTGCGCCAGCCCGGCGAGGCGCTCGGCCTCGGCGGGGTGGATGCGCTTGAGGACGGCGAAGCGGGCCTCCCGGTCGGTGAACGCCGAGAGCGGCAGCTTCGGCGGGCGCGAGTCGAGCTTGAACGGGTGCTCGCCGAGGCGGGCGCTGCGCGGGTCGTAGCGGTAGAGCGGCCAGTAGCCGGTGTCCACGGCCGCCTTCTGCTGCTCCATGCCCTTCGCCATCTCGATCCCGTGCGCGATGCAGTGTGAGTAGGCGATCACGAGCGACGGGCCGTCGTAGGCGTCGGCCTCGGCGAGCGCCTTCACCGTCTGGGCGTTGTCGGCGCCCATCGCGATCTGCGCGACGTAGACGTCGCCGTAGGCCGAGGCGATCATGCCGAGGTCCTTCTTGCGGGTCTGCTTGCCCGCCGCGGCGAACTTCGCGACGGCTCCGCGCGGGGTCGCCTTCGACGCCTGGCCGCCGGTGTTCGAGTAGACCTCGGTGTCGAGCACCAGCACGTTGACGTTGCGGCCGGAGGCGAGCACGTGGTCGAGCCCGCCGAAGCCGATGTCGTAGGCCCAGCCGTCCCCGCCGACGATCCAGACGCCCGTGCGCACGAGCGCGTCCGCGAGCGCGAGCAGGCGGCGGGCCTCCGGCGAGTCGAGCCCGGCGAGCCGCTCCTTGAGCGCCGCGACGTGCACGCGCGCGGCCTTCAGTCCGGCCTCGGTCGTCTGGTCGGTCTCGAGGATCGCCGCGGCGAGCTCGGGCACCACCTGCGGCAGCAGCGCGCGCGCCTGTGCGGCCTGCGCGTCGAGCGCGAGCCGCATGCCGAGCCCGAACTCGGCGTTGTCCTCGAACAGCGAGTTCGACCAGGCGGGGCCGCGGCCCTCGGCGTTCACCGACCACGGTGTCGTCGGCAGGTTGCCGCCGAAGATCGAGGAGCAGCCGGTCGCGTTGGCGACGACGATCCGGTCGCCGAAGAGCTGGGTCAGGAGCTTGAGGTAGGGCGTCTCGCCGCAGCCCTCGCAGGCGCCCGAGAACTCGAACAGCGGCTCGAGCATCTGCGAGCCCTTGATCGTTGCCACCTCGACTCGCTCGCGGTCGATCTCCGGGATCGACAGGAAGAAGTCCCAGCGCTCGCGCTCGACGTCGAGGTGCTCGAGCTTCGGCTCGAGGTCGATGCTCTTGTGCCGGACCTCCTCCTTCGAGTGCGCGGGGCAGACCTCGACGCAGATCCCGCAGCCGGTGCAGCCGTCGGGGGCGACCTGGATCGTCATCAGCATTCCCGGCAGGTCGCGTGCCTTCCACTCCTTCGAGAGGAACCCGTCCGGCGCGCCGGCGAGCGCCGTCGGCTCGAATACCTTCATCCGGATCGCCGCGTGCGGGCAGACGAGCGCGCACTTCGCGCAGTCGATGCAGATCGACGGATCCCAGATCGGGATCTCCTCGGCGAGCGAGCTGCGCTCGAAGCGGGCCGTGCCGAGCGGGAACGTGCCGTCGACCGGCAGCGCGCTCACCGGCAGCAGGTCGCCGCGGCCCTCGAGCATGGCGGCGGTGACGCGGCGGACGAAGTCGGGCGCGCCGGCGGGGACGGCGGCCCGCACGTGGAGCTCGCTCGTGACCGCCGCGGGTAGCTCGACCTCGTGCAGGCCGTCGAGCGCCTTGTCGACGGCGGCGTAGTTGCGCTCGAGCACGACGAGACCGCGCTTCCCGTAGCTGCTCTGGATCGCCTCCTTGATCGCCGCGACCGCCTCGCCGCGGGGGAGCACGCCCGAGAGCGCGAAGAAGCACGTCTGGAGGACCGTGTTGACGCGCTTGCCCAGCCCGGCCTCGCGCGCGACCCGCGCTCGCGTCCACGACGTGGAGCCGCAGCCGCTTGGAGACGATCTGCTCCTGCACCTCGGCGGGCAGGCGGTCCCAGACCTCCTCCGGCCCGTACGGGCTGTTGAGGAGGACGGTCGCGCCCTCCTCGGCGACGCCGAGCACGTCCATCTTCTCGAGCAGGCCGAACTGGTGGCAGGCGACGAAGCCGGCGCGCTCGATCAGGTACGTCGAGCGGATCGGCTGCGGCCCGAAGCGGAGGTGCGAGACGGTGACCGAGCCCGCCTTGCGCGAGTCGAAGACGAAGTACGCCTGGGCGTGGAGTCCCGTCTTGCTCGCCGATGATCTTGATCGAGTTGCGGTTGGCGCCGACGGTGCCGTCCGAGCCGAGACCGTAGAAGACGGCGCGGACGACGTCGTCGGGCTCGGTCGAGAACGACCGGTC
The DNA here is from genome assembly GCA_963839425.1 of uncultured Actinomycetes bacterium. Taxonomy (GTDB): domain Bacteria; phylum Actinomycetota; class Thermoleophilia; order Gaiellales; family Gaiellaceae; genus CAYGLV01. The sequence goes on along the minus strand of CAWIUX010000009.1, from coordinate 1,872,700 downwards.
GACGTCGAGGCTCGAGCCGGAGACGTCGTCGACGATCCCGACGGTGAAGCGCCGCTTCGGCTCCTCCCGCCCGAGCTCGGCGAAGACCGCGGCCGCCATCGCGGGTGTGAACTCCTTCGAGGCGAGGCCGTAGCGGCCGCCGATCACGCGAGGCAGCGGCCCGCCCGCCTCGGCCAGCGCGGTGACGACGTCCTGGAAGAGCGGCTCGCCGAGCCCGGCTGCGTCCTTGCAGCGGTCGAGCACGGCGACGGCCTGCACGGTCGGCGGCAGCGAGGCGACGAAGGCGGCGCCGGCGAACGGCCGGAAGAGCCGGACGTCGACGACGCCGACCTTCTCGCCGCGCGCGGCGAGCGCCTCGACGGTTTCGGCGACCGCGCCGGCGCCCGAGCCCATGAGCACGATCACGCGCTCGGCATCGGGGCGCGCCGTAGTAGTCGAAGAGGCGGTAGCGGCGCCCGGTCAGCTCGCCGAAGCGGGTCATCGCGCTGTGCACGATCCCGGGCAGCGCTGCGTAGTACGGGCTCGCCGCCTCGCGCGCCTGGAAGAAGACGTCCGGATTCTGGGCCGAGCCGCGCAGCACCGGCCGCTCGGGCGAGAGCGCGCGGGCGCGGTGCGCGGCGACGAGCCCCTCGTCGATGAACGTTCGCGCACGTCGTCCTCGCTCAGCCGCTCGATCGTGTTCACCTCGTGCGAGGTGCGGAAGCCGTCGAAGAAGTGGAGGAACGGCACGCGCGACTCGAGCGTCGCCGCGGTCGCGATCAGCGCGAGGTCCTGCGCCTCCTGCACCGAGGAGGAGGAGAGGAGCGCGAAGCCGGTGCCGCGCGCGGCCATCACGTCGGAGTGGTCGCCGAAGATCGAGAGCGCGTGCGTGGCGACGGTGCGCGCGGCGACGTGCATCGTCATCGGCGTCAGCTCGCCGGCGATCTTGTACATGTCCGGCAGCATCAGGAGCAGCCCCTGCGAGGCTGTGAACGTCGTTGCGAGCGCGCCTGCCTGCAGCGCGCCGTGCACGGCGCCGGCGGCACCCGCCTCGCTCTGCATCTCGATCACCTGCGGCACGGCGCCCCAGGCGTTCGGCTCGCCGGCGGCGGCCCACGCGTCCGACAGCTCGCCCATCGTCGTGGCGGGGGTGATCGGGTAGATCGCGATCACCTCGCTCGTCTTGTAGGCCACCCAGGCGGCAGCCTCGTTCCCGTCGACGGTGGCCCGCGCCCGCTGCATGGGGGTAGCGTCGCTCCGCGGCGCGGCTCGAGCATCGGGGGCGGCCCGCAAACCCCTACGGGGTTTCCGCAGCGACATTCGGCGTCAGCCGCCGATGTAGCTCATCTCGACCCTCTTCAGGCCGGCTGTGCGCTCGGAGCGGATCTCGGAGTAGCGGTCGGAGCGGGCCCCCCAGACGCCTCCGATCGCGTCGTGCAGCTCGGCATCGGTCGCGCCTGTGCGGAGCAACGCGCGCAGGTCGTGGCCGCGCACGGCGAAGAGGCACGTGTAGAGCTTCCCCTCGGCCGAGATGCGGGCCCGCGTGCAGTCGCCGCAGAAGGGCTGCGTGACCGAGGCGATGACGCCGATCTCGCCGGAGCCGTCGCGATAGCGGTAGCGCCGAGCGACCTCGCCGCGGTAGGCGGGCTCGACCGCCTCGAGCGGGAGCTCGGCCTCGATCGTCCCGACGATCTCGGCCGCGGGCACGACGTCGTCCAGGCGCCAGCCGTTCGTCGCGCCGACGTCCATGTACTCGATGAAGCGCAGGACGTGACCCGAGCCCTTGAAGTGGCGGGCGAGGTCGAGCACCGAGCCCTCGTTGAGGCCGCGCTTGATCACGGCGTTCACCTTCACCGGGAGCCCGGCCGCCGCGGCGGCCTCGATCCCGGCGAGCACTGTCGAGACGGGAAAGTCCACGTCGTTCATCGCCCGGAACGTCCCGTCGTCGAGCGAGTCGAGGCTGACGGTCACGCGCGTCAGGCCGGCCGCCGCGAGGACGTCGGCCTTCTGCGCGAGCAGGGCGCCGTTCGTCGTCAGCGTCAGGTCGTCGATCCCGTCGATCGCGGCCAGTCCCTCGACCAGCCGCTCGAGGTCGCGGCGCAGCAGCGGCTCGCCGCCGGTGATCCGCACCTTGCGCACGCCGTGGACGGCGAAGGCGCAGGCGACCCGCACGATCTCCTCGAAGGAAAGCAGCTCCTTGCGGTCCATGAACGGGTGGTCGCGCCCGAAGACGTCCTTCGGCATGCAGTAGACGCAGCGGAAGTTGCAGCGGTCGGTGACCGAGACCCGCAGGTCGCGCAACGGCCGCCCCAGCGTGTCGGTGACGCTCATGGGCGGAGGGTAGCCACTTCTCGCCTGCCGGGAACCCTGAGGAGTCCATCCCGGTTTCTTCCCTGATCAAAATGACCCATACGGTCGGCGTCCGCTTGATGAAATGTACGGGTACATGCTTGTACACGACGACGTAGCGGAAGCCCGTCTCGACGGGCAGGTTCAGCGGTGACACGGGCCGCCGCAGCCGCCTCGATCCCGAAGGTGGACGCGGACGGCTTCTTCGGCATTCGCCTCGAGTCGATCGGCGGCCTCGGCGCGAATCTCGCCGGCCAGATCCTTGCCGAGGCGGGCGTCCTCCGCCAGGGGCTGAACGGCTCCCACTTCTCCTCGTACGGCTCCGAGAAGAAGGGCTCGCCCGTGAAGTCGTTCGTTCGTTTCTGCGCCCCCGACCACGAGATCCGCACGAGCAGCCCGATCGAGAGCCCGCAGGTCGTGGCGGTCTTCCACGAGGCCCTGACGAAGCTGTACGACGTCACCGCGGGCCTGAGCGGCACGGGCACGCTGATCATGAACTCGCGCTCCTCGCCGGACGCCGTCCGGGAGGCGCTCGGCGTCGGGGTGAGAACCGTCGCGGTCGTGGACGCGCTCGGGATCGCGCTGGAGGAGTCGACCCGCGTGAACACCGCCATGCTGGGCGCCATCGCTCGGGTCTGCCCGTTCCTCGACCCCGATGCGGTGCGCGAGACGCTGCGCGAGCGGCTGGGGCGCCGGTACGCGCATCTCGTGGACGCGAATCTCCGCACCTTCGACCGCGGCTACCGTGAGCTGCGCCGCAAGACCTACCGCGTCGCCCCGGGCGAGGAGGCGGGCGCGGCACACCGGGACGCCCCCGCGTTCGGCTACCTCGAGGCTCCGCTCGGGGGATGATCCTCGACCCCGGCAACACATCGTCAAGAACCTGAGCGCTTCGCGGCAGGGCCTCATCCCGGTCCTCGACCTGCAGAAGTGCATCCACTGCGGCCTCTGCGACGTCGTCTGTCCCGATCTCTGCCTCGTGTGGGAGGAGGAGGCCGGCGGCACGGAGCCCGCCATCCGCCTGCGCGGGATCGACTACCACTACTGCAAGGGCTGTCTCAAGTGCACCGAGGCGTGCCCGACCGAGGCGCTCGTCGAGGCGCGCGAGGAGGAGGGGTACGCGGAAGCCCACCGCGTGCCGCTCTACGCCTGGCTCGAGCAGCCGGCGTCGAACCAGCTTGCGGCCGCGGGCGGCGGGGCGAGGGGCTGAGGAGGTCGAGATGGCCGTAGTCGAAAAGAAGCGGCGCACGAAGCCGAAGGCCCCGGCCCAGCTGGCCGACTTCAAGAGCGGCAACGAGATGGCCGCCCTCTCCGCCAAGCACATCAACTTCCACCTGATGGGCTACTTCCCGATCACGCCCTCGACCGAGATCGCCGAGCTCCTCGACGAGATGCAGGCGGAGGGCGAGCACGCGGATGGTGATGGTGCCGGCCGACGGCGAGCACGGCGCCGCAGGCATCTGCTACGGCGCCTCCACGGGTGGGGGCCGCGTCTTCAACGCCACGAGCTCGCAGGGCCTCCTCTACGCGCTCGAGCAGCTCCCCGTGCAGTCCGGCACGAGGTTCCCGATGCTGCTCGATCTCGTCACGCGCTCCGTCAGCGGCCCGCTCGACATCCGCGGCGACCACTCCGACCTCTACTTCGCGCTCAACACGGGCTGGCTCATCCTCCTGGCCCGCGACCCCCAGGCCGTCTACGACATGAACTCGTCGCGCTCCGCCTCGGCGAGCGGCCGGAGGTGCGGCTGCCCGCCATCGTCGCCTTCGACGGCTTCTTCACCAGCCACCAGAAGCGGCGCGTCCGGTACTTCGAGGACGAGCAGGTCGTGCAGGACTTCCTGGGCCCGGTGCCCGAGTGCGTGCACGCCCTCGACCCGCGGCACCCCGTCACGATCGGCCCCTACATGAACGACCCGGACCTGATCAACAACAAGTACCAGCTCAAGCTGGCGATGGACGCCGCCCAGCGGGCCCTCCCCGAGGTGTTCGCGGAGTACGAGGCGATCAGCGGCCGGCACTACGACGTCGTCGACCTCTACCGCATGGAGGACGCCGAGATCGCCGTCCTCCTGCTCAACTCGGCGGCCGAGACCGCCAAGGACGCGGTCGACCGGCTGCGGGAGATGGCGTCCGAGCCGGTGTCGTCAGCCCCAACGTCATCCGGCCGTTCCCGGCCCAGGAGTGCGCGACGCCCTGCGCGGCGTGCGCGCGCTCGTCATCGGCGAACGCGCCGACTCCTACGGCGCCCACGGCGCGAACATGGCCCACGAGGTGAAGTCGGCGCTCAAGGACGACCCCGAAAACGACACGCTCTGTCTGAGCCGGATCTACGGCCTCGGCGGCAAGGACTTCTACGCCGAGGACGCCGAGGCGTTCTTCGGCCTGGCCCTGGCCGCCGCCGAGGCCGGCCGCGTGGAACGGCCCTTCGACTACTACGGCGTCACGCCGGGCGATCCGGCGAAGAAGCATGCCGCGAGCGGGCTCCCGCCGCTGCGCAAGGAGGAGACCGTCACCGGCCTCGTCAAGGTCGAGGTCGGACGAGGAGAGCGGGCTGCCTCAACGTCGAAGCCCCTCCCGCCTGGCAGCTCGTCACCCGCGCCAAGCGCATCGCCCCGGGGCACGGCGCCTGCCCCGGCTGCGGCATGTTCCCCGCCCTCGACCAGTTCTTCAAGGGCATCGAGGGCGACGTCGTCGTCCTCTACCAGACCGGCTGCGCCATGGTCGTCACCACCGGCTACCCGCACACCTCACACCGGGTCACGTACGTCCACAACCTCTTCCAGAACGGCGCCGCCACGCTCGGCGGGCTGGTGGAGATGTTCCACGAGCGCGTGCGGCGCGGCGAGCTGCCCGCCGGCGAGGACATCACCTTCGTGATGGTCACCGGCGACGGGGGCATGGACATCGGCATGGGCGCGGCCATCGGAGCCGCCCTCCGCAACCACCGCATGATCATCCTCGAGTACGACAACCAGGGCTACATGAACACGGGTAGCCAGCTCAGCTACTCGACGCCGTTCGGCCACATGACCTCGACGAGCCACGTCGGCCCCGCTCAGCACGGCAAGGCGTTCCACCACAAGGACACGCCGCAGATCATGGCCGCCACCAACATCCCGTACGTCTTCACGTGCGTGGAGGGGTACCCCGACGACCTGCTGCCCAAGGCCGCCAAGGCCCAGTGGTACGCGCGCAACGAGGGCATGGCCTACGGCAAGGTGCTGATCTCCTGCCCGCTGAACTGGAAGACCGACGACCGCGCGGCACGGACATCGTCCAGGCGGCCGTCGACTCGCTGCTTCTTCCCGCTCTACGAGATCGAGCGGGGCCGGACGAAGATCAAGTACGACCCCGAGGCGGTCGGGCGCCGCATTCCCGTGCGCGCCTGGCTCGAGCTGATGGGCAAGACGAAGCACCTGGCCAAGCCGCAGCACGCGCAGGCGCTCGCGTCGATCGAGGCGGAGGTCGAGCGGCGCTGGCGGCGGCTCAAGGCGATGGACGAGCACCCACTCCTGTGATGACGTTGGAACGAGAGCAGACGTGATGGCAAGAGTCATCGAGAAACGCCACCTGACGCCCGTCACGAAGCTCTTCGTCGTCGAGGCGCCGCTCGTGCGCGCGCAACGCGCGCCCCGGCCAGTTCGTCATCCTCCGCCTGAACGAGTCCGGCGAGCGCGTCCCGATCAGCATCACGGACTTCGACCGGGAGGCGGGCACGATCACGATCGTCGTGCAGGAGGTCGGCAAGACCAGCGGCATGATCTGCGCGCTCGAGGAGGGCGACGAGATCCTCGACTTCGCCGGCCCGCTCGGGCGGCCGGCGCCGCTGCCGGACGAGGGGCACGTGATCCTCGTCGGGCGGCGGCTTCGGCGCGGGCGCCATCTACCCGCTCGCCCGCGAGCTGCGCGGGCGGGGCGTCCGCGTCACCGCGATCGTCGGGGCGCGCAACGAGAGCCTCCTCATCCTGAGGGAGCTCCTGGAGCCGGCCAGCGACGAGTACCATCGTCTGCACCGACGACGGCTCGCTGGGCTACAAAGGGTTCGTCACGGGCCGCCTCGAGGAGCTGCTCGTCGCCGACGCCGGCTTCACGCACTGCTTCGCGATCGGGCCGATGCCGATGATGCGCGCGATCGCCGAGGTCACGCGCGCGCTACGGCCTCAAGACGATCGTCTCGCTCGACCCGATCATGGTCGACGGCACCGGCATGTGCGGCGCCTGCCGCGTCACCGTCGACGGCGAGACGCAGTTCGCCTGCGTCGACGGGCCCTTCTTCGACGCCCACGAGGTCGACTTCGACGAGGCGGTGGTGCGCTCCAAGATGTACGTGGACGACGAGAAGCTCGCCGCTCGAGCTGGCAGGGGCGCGGGAGTAGCGGGCATGCCGATCATCTACCCGAAGAAGACGGAGATGCCCAGCGCCGACCCGGCCGAGCGGCGCACGAACTGGGACGAGGTCGCCCTCGGCTACACCCTGGAGCGCGCCGTCGTCGAGGCGCACCGCTGCCTCCAGTGCCAGGATCCGCTCTGCGAGCAGGGCTGCCCCGTCAACGTCCCGATCCGCGACTTCATCCGGCGCGTCGCGCACGGCGACTTGGAGGGCGCGGCCGCGCACGATCAGGCGCAAGAACCTCCTGCCCGCGATCTGCGGCCGCGTCTGCCCGGTGGAGCACCAGTGCGAGCAGCTCTGCGTCGTCCTCGGCAAGCAGGAGCCGGTGGCGATCGGCCGGCTCGAGCGGTTCGTGGCGGACTGGGAGCGCGGGCACGGGTCGGACGAGCTCCCGCCGCCGGCCGGCGCAGGCCGGAGAAGGTCGCCATCATCGGCTCGGGGCCGGCCGGGCCTCACCGCGGCCAGCGACCTCGCCCAGCTCGGCTACTCGGTCACCGTCTTCGAGGCGCTGCACGCGATCGGCGGCGTCCTGCGCTACGGCATCCCCGAGTTCCGCCTCCCGAAGGCGATCGTCGACGAGGACGTCGAGCGCCTGCAGGAGCATGGGCGTCGAGTTCCAGCGCGAACATGATCGTCGGCAAGACCGTCACGATCGACCAGCTCTTCGACGGAGCTGGGCTACGCGGCCGTGTTCATCGGCACCGGCGCCGGCTCGCCGAAGTTCATGAGCATCCCGGGGGAGAACCTCAAGGGCGTCTACTCGGCGAACGAGTTCCTCACCCGCGTCAACCTGATGCGCGCCTACTCCTTCCCGAGCTTCGACACGCCGGTGCGGCATCCGCAGCAGGCGGCCGTCGTCGGCGCCGGCGACACCGCCATGGACGCCGTGCGCGCGTCGATCAGGCTCGGCGCCGAGGAGGCGCACATCGTCTACCGGCGCTCCGAGGACGAGATGGGGGCGCGGGCCGAGGACTACCGCCGTGCCGTCGAGGAAGGGGCGATCTTCGACTGGCTGACCCTGCCGACGCGCTTCCTCGCCGACGAGGAGGGCTGGGTGAGCGGCATGGAGTGCCTGCGGATGGAGCTCGGCGAGCCGGACGAGTCGGGCCGCCGCCGGCCCGTCCCCGTCGAGGGCTCCGAGTTCACGCATGGACGTGAACCTCGTCGTGATCGCGCTCGGCACGAAGCCCAACCCGCTCATCCCCCAGACGACCGACGGGCTCGAGATCGACGCCCACGGCTGCGTCGTCGCCGACCCCGAGACGGGCGCCACGAGCCGCGAGGGCGTCTTCGCCGGCGGCGACATCGTCACCGGCGCGGCGACGGTGATCCTCGCCATGGGCGCGGGGCGCAAGGCGGCGACGGCGATCCACGAGTACCTCCAGTCGAAGCCAGGCCCAGCGAAGCGCGCGCGCCGGCCTGCCCGGGGCGCGGCGCCCGTGCGCGCCGCCTCCGGCTGAGCGACACGGGCCGATTCCGCCCTGTCCCGAGCGGACATGTTCTGCACATGTGTTAATGTGCAAAACATGAAGATGATCCAGATCCGGAATGTGCCCGACGACATTCACAGGACGCTCAAGTCGCGTGCCGCGGAGGAGGGGCTGTCGCTCTCGGACTACCTGCTCAGGATGGCCGAGCGCTCGGCGAACGAACCGACGCTGGAAGAGCTCCGAGAGCGGCTGCGCCGGCTCCCGAAGGCGCGGAAGCCGTTCGACTCGGCGGCGATCATCCGCGAGGCGCGCGGCCCGCTTGGTCGTTGACGCGTCTGTCGTCGTTTCGCTGCTCGTCTCGCCCGACGAGCGCGCATCGGGCCTCCTGCGTCCGCCGCTGCGCGCGCCGCACCTGATCGACGTCGAGGTCGCGCACGCGCTTCGGCGCTTGGCTCGCACCCGTGTGATCGATCCGGCGGTCGCGGCCGCCGCGGTTGCTGCGCTCCCCGGGATTCCGCTCGTCCGCTATCCGCACGTCCGGCTGCTTGATGCGATCTGGGCCCTTCGCGACACGGTCTCCGCCTACGACGCCGCGTACGTCGCGCTCGCGCAGGCGTTCGCGGAGCCGCTCCTGACGATGGACGCGCCGCTGGCGCGCGCCGCGCACCGCTACGTCGACGTCGAGCTCGCGTAGCCTCATTCGCTCTGATCCTCGGGTGAGCATCCATTCCGGATCGGCAGCCGCGCGATCCCAACACAGATCGGGCTAGCTATACGGTCGGACGAGCTCGCGCCCGACCAGCCGCACCATCTCCACATCGTTGTGGGCGAGGTGCTGGAGGTAGACGCACTGCACGCCGGCGGCCTCGTACTCGGCTAGCCGCTCGGCGACCTCGTCGACGGTGCCGAGGATCATCACGTCCCGGCGCTCTCGGACGAAGTCCTCGGGTGAGCCGTCGACCCGCATCCGCTCCATCACGCGGCGGACGCGCTCGTGGAGCTCGGCGCGGTTGCGGCCGACAACGCAGCCGGTCATCAGCGTGAGCGGCAGCGGGGCGACGCGCTCGGCGCGCTCGCGGCACTCCTCGACGGTGGCGAAGGGGGTGTTGTATTCGTCTGCGAAGCGCTTGGCGAGGCGCGCCGTGCGCGGGGCCGCCTTGCCGCCGACGATCAGCCGTGGCCGCCGCGTCGGCTTCGGCTCGGCGCGCAGCGCGTCGAGCCGGTAGTGCTTCCCGGCGAAGGAGAACTCGTCCTCGGTCCAGGAGCGAACGACGATCTCCACCTGTTCCTCGAGCAGCTCCAGCCGCTCGGGCAGGTCGGGGAAGGGGAAGCCGTAGGCCTCGTGCTCGCGCACGTTCCAGCCGGCGCCCAGTCCGAGCTCGATCCGGCCGGGCGCGACGTGCTCGGCGGTGACGACCGCCTTCGCGAGCAGCGACGGGTGCCGGAAGGTGACGGGGGAGACCAGCGTGCCGAGCACGAGGCGCTCGGTGACGGCGGCGAGCGCGGCGATCTGCGTCCAGGCGTCGAGCGAGCCGCGCGCCTCCTCGCCCATCAGCCCCGCGTAGTGGTCGGAGCGGAAGAGCCCCTCGAGCCCGCTCTCCTCGGCGGCGCGCGCCAGGGCCACCCACTGCGCCCAGGAGACTCCCTCCTGGCCCTCGATCATCAGGCGGATGCGCATCGAGCCAGATTATCTCCGTTCGCCCCTGTAGCCTCGGCCGGTGCGCTCCGTCCTCGCCCTCGTCGCGGTGACCGCCGTCTGGGGCGTCACGTTCCAGCGTGGGGGAACCGATGGTTCCCCCACGAGCCCCCTCCTTCACGCCGTGCCCGCTCGGGCGGCCGTGTCGGCTCCCGCCGGGCACAGCCCGGCTCCGCCGAGCGGCGGTTCTCTCGGAACTGCAAGGGGAGGCTGCCCGTGCGGGCCCTGATCGCGTTGGTCGCCGTCACGGCCGTCTGGGGCGTCACGTTCGTCCAGGTCAAGGACGCGGTCGCGATCTACCCGCTCTTCGCGTTCCTGGCCGTGCGCTTCGCGATCGCGAGCGCGACGCTCGCCGTGCCGGCCGCGCGGCGGCTGCGCTCGCTCGGGCCGCGCGGGTGGCGCGCCGGCATCGTGCTCGGCCTGCTGCTCGCGGTCGGCTACGCGCTCCAGACGGCGGGGCTCGAGCGCACGACGGTCTCGAGCGCGGGCTTCATCACTGGTCTGTACGTCGTCTTCACGCCGCTGATCGCGCTTGCCTTCTTCGGCACGCGGATCGGCCTGGCCGTCTGGGTGGGGGTGGCGCTCTCCACCGTCGGCCTCGGCCTCCTTTCCGGGATCGACTCCGGCCGCATCGGGGGCGACCTGCTCGTGCTCGGCGGCTCGGCGGCGTACTCGCTCCAGATCGTGCTGATGGAGCGCCACGCGCCGCGCTACGACGCGCTGGCCTTCACCCTCGCGGAGATGCTCGCCGCGTTCGCCGGCTTCGCGGTGATCGCGGTGGCGCTCGGCCAGGTCGAGCTGCCGCACGGCTGGACGGTCTGGGGCGCGCTGCTCGTGACCGGCGTCTTCGCGAGCGCGCTCGCCTACCTCGTGCAGACGTGGGCGCAGCGGCGGGCGAGCGCGACGCAGACGGCGCTCGCGTTCACGATGGAGCCCGTCTGGGCGGGGATCTTCGGCTTCTGGCTCGCGGGCGACCGCCTGGGCGCCTGGGCCTGGGGCGGCGCCGCGCTGATCATGGCCGGCATCCTCGCCGCCGAGCCCGCCGCGGCGGACGCGCTGCGCCGCCTCGTGCCCCGCCGCGCCTAGCACTAGATCAGCCAGCGGCCGTCGCGCTGGACGAGCTCGCCGTCGCAGTAGAGCTCGCCGCCGCTCCGGAGGTCCTTGACCATGTCCCAGTGGATCGCGCTCTGGTTGAGGCCGCCGGTGTACGTGTAGCTCGCGCCGAGCGCCAGGTGCACCGTGCCGTCCATCTTCTCGTCGAAGAGCAGGTTGCGCGTGTGGCGCGTGATGTGCGGATTGCACCCGATCCCGAGCTCGCCGAGACGCCGCGAGCCCTCGTCGGTATCGAGCATGCCGACCAGGAAGCCCTCACCGGCGCTCGCCGTGGCCTCGACGACGCGGCCCTCGCGGAAGACGAGGCGCGCGCCCTCGACGTCGCGTCCGAGGTAGCTCGCCGGGAACTCCGAGAACGCGATCACGCCCTCGGCCGAGTCCTCGACGGGGCTGAAGAAGAACTCGCCATCCGGCATGTTGCGCCGGCCCAGCGAGACTACGCCGGTGCGGCCGGCGATCGAGAGCGTGAGGTCGGTGCCCTCGCCGACGATCCGCACCTTTCCCGCCCGGTCGAAGCGGTCGGCGAGCCGCCGCATGCGCGCGCCCTCGGCGTCCCAGTCGAGCAGGCAGGCGTCGTAGACGAAGTCCTCGTACTCGGCGAGCGTCATGCCGGCCCGGGCGGCGGCGGCCTCGGTCGGGAACTGGACGACGCACCAGGCGACCTCGAGCGCGCGGGCGCGCTTGGCGATCGGCTCGAGCGAGCGCTGGATGCGCGAGAGGCGCTCGGGCGGGACGGCGGCGCCGGCGTGCTCGTCCTCCGGCGCCATGATCGTCAGCCGCGCGTCGTCGTTCAGACCCTGGTAGAGCTCGATCGGCGCCAGCTCCTCCAGCAGCTCGAGCGGGGCCTCGAGCGCCCACGGGATGTCCACGGCAAGGCGCTCGAGCTCCCAGGAGAGGCGCGGCAGCGCGTAGGCGCCGCGGCGGGCGATCGCGCGCGCCAGCTCCCGCACGAGCGGGCGTGCGAGCGGGCTCGTCCGGATCGTGACCTGCCAGCCGGGCTGCACGTCGAGGCAGCGCTCGACGAGCAGCTCCGCGAGCCGGGCTACGCGGGGGTCGTCCACGCCCCGTCCCTCTGCACGAGCTCGCCGTCGCACAGGATCTCCCCGCCGTCGCGTAGGTCCTTGATGAGGTCCCAGTGGATGCCGCTCGTGTTGCGCCCGCCGAGGGAGGGGAAGCCGTCGCCGAGCGCGACGTGCACCGTGCCGGCCATCTTCTCGTCGAAGAGGACGTTGCGCAGACGGTGCGTGATCCCCTCGTTGCAGCCGATCCCGAGCTCGCCGGCGCGGCGCGCCCCGGGGTCGGTGGCGAGCGCGGCGAGCAGCAGCTCCTCGCCGGCCTCGGCCGTGGCCTCGACGACCTCGCCGCCCCGGAAGACGAGCCGGATGCCGCGCACCTCGCCGCCGCCGGCGAAGCCGGGGAAGTCGAAGCTGATCTCGCCCTCGACCGACTCCTCGACCGGGCTCGTGTAGATCTCGCCGCCGGGCACGTTCTGGTGACCGTCGTCGATCGCCCACTCGCGACCCGCGAGACCGAGACGGAGGTCGGTGCCCGCACCGAGGATCCGCAGCTCGGAGGCCCGCGCGAGCCGCTCCCGCACCGGCTCCATCCGCCTGGCCTCCTCGTCCCAGTCGCGCAGGCAGGCTGCGTAGAGGACGTCTTCGAACTCGGCGAGGGGGAGGCCCGCTCGCTCGGCGTAGGCGGGGCACGGGAAGTCGCAGCGCACCGACGGGATCTCGCGCCTGCGTCCGCGCGCGCGGTAGGCGAGCGCCTGCGCGCGCAGGGCCTGGAGCGGGCCCCCCTTCAGCGCCTCGCCACCCGCCTCGGGGGCGAGGACGAAGATCGAGGCGTCCACGCGCTCGAGCAGGTCGAGCTCGAGCGGCGGCAGCGTGGCGGCGAGCTCCGGCGGCGCCGCCATGAGCCAGTCCCGGTCCACCGGGAAGGCGGCGCCGAAATGGATCCGCGTCAACGCGTAGGCGCCGCGCGCGGCGAGCAGCCGCGAGAGCTCCTGCGCGAGCGGCCGCGCTTCCGTCGTCGTCGCGACGAGCACCTGCCAGCCGGGCCGGGCGCCGATGCAGCGGCCGACGAGCAGCTCTGCGTAGGCGGCGACGCGAGGGTCCGGCATCCGGCGCGATCCTACGCCGCTGTAGCCTCGCAGGAGTGGACGCCGTCCTCCTCGCCTGCGCCTCGGCGTTCCTGTTCGGGGCGATGACGGTCGCACTGCGCTTCGCGCTGCAGCGCAACGCCGACGCAGAGCTGGGCGCGCTGCTGACGGTCGCGCCGGCGCTCGCGGTCGCCCTCGCCTTCGTCGCGGCCGACGTCGCCCGCCACGGCGTGCCCGAGCTCGGAGGCGTCTGGCCGTTCCTCGCCGCCGGCGTGCTCGGGCCCGGCCTGTCCCAGCTCCTCTTCACCCTCGCCGTGCGGGACGCAGGGCCGTCGCGCACGTCGGTCGTCGTCGGCACGGCGCCGCTCTTCGCCGTGGCGATCGCGCTCGTCTTCCTCGGCGAGCCGCTCGAGGCGGGACTCGTCGCCGGCGCGCTGCTCGTCGTCGGCGGCGGCGTCCTGCTCGCGGGCGAGCGCGGCCGCCCCGGGCACGTGAAGATGACGGGGCTCGCTCTCGCGCTGCTCGCAACGGTCGTCTTCGCCACGCGCGACAACCTCGTCCGCTGGCTCTCGGGCGACACCGAGGTCGCGCCGTCGCTCGCCGCGGCGGCGACCCTCTCCGCGGGCGGGCTCGTGATCCTCGGCTGGCTGCTCGTCTCGCGGCGCCCGTTCCGCGTCCCGCTCGCCGGGCTCGGCGCGTTCGTCCCCGCGGGACTCCTCTTCGGGCTCTCCTACGTGTGCCTCTTCGAGGCGTTCTACCGCGGCCGCGTGTCGGTCGTCTCACCCATCGTCGCCACCGAGTCGCTGTGGGGCGTCGGCCTCTCGGCGCTGCTCCTGCGCCGGCACGAGCTCGTGGGCGTGAGGCTCGCGCTGGGCGCGGTGCTGATCGTTGCCGGCGGGGCGCTGATCGGGGTCTTCCGGTAGTCTCCGGAACTTGCTACTCTTACACTTAGATTTCCCTAGGCACTAAGACTCAACCAAGGAGTAGGAGCACTATGAGCAAGACAATCGGCATCGACCTCGGCACGACGAACAGCTGCATGGCCGTGCTCGAGGGCGGCGAGCCAACCGTCATCCCGAACGCCGAGGGCGGCCGCACGACGCCGTCCGTCGTCGCGTTCACGAAGGACGGACAGCGGCTCGTGGGCGCGCCCGCGAAGCGCCAGCAGGTGACCAACCCGCAGAACACGATCTCCTCGATCAAGCGCTTCGTCGGCCGCAAGTGGGACGAGGTCTCCGAGGAGATGACGATCGTCCCATACGAGGTCGCGAAGGGCGAAGGGGGCGACGCGCGCGTCACGGCCGAGGGCAAGGAGTACGCCCCGCCGGAGATCAGCGCGATGATCCTGCAGAAGCTGCGCTCCGACGCCGAGGCCTACCTCGGCGAGCCGGTGACCGACGCCGTCATCACCGTCCCGGCCTACTTCAACAACGCCCAGCGCGAGGCGACGAAGGACGCGGGCAAGATCGCCGGCCTCAACGTCCTCCGCATCATCAACGAGCCGACGGCCGCCTCGCTCGCCTACGGGCTCGACAAGGAGCACGACCAGACGATCCTCGTGTTCGACCTCGGCGGCGGCACCTTCGACGTCTCGATCCTCGACCTCGGCGAGGGCGTCTTCGAGGTGAAGGCCACGAACGGCGACAACCACCTAGGCGGCGACAACTTCGACAAGGCGATCGTCGACTGGATGGTCGCCGAGTTCAAGAAGGATCAAGGGATCGACCTCGCGGCCGACCGGATGGCCCTCCAGCGCCTCTACGAGGCGGCCGAGAAGGCGAAGATCGAGCTCTCCTCGACGATGACGACGCAGATCAACCTGCCGTTCATCACCGCCACGCAGGAGGGGCCGAAGCACCTCGACCTCTCCCTCACCCGCGCGAAGCTGAACGAGCTGACCGCCGAGCTGCTCGCGCGCACCGTCGGGCCGACGAAGCAGGCGCTCACCGACGCGGGCATCGACCCGTCCGGGATCGACCACGTCGTGCTCGTCGGCGGCATGACCCGCATGCCGGCCGTCGTGGACAAGGTCAAGGAGCTGATCGGCAAGGACCCGCACAAGGGCGTCAACCCCGACGAGGTCGTCGCCGTCGGCGCCGCGATCCAGGCCGGCGTCCTGCGCGGTGAGGTGAAGGACGTCCTGCTGCTCGACGTAACCCCGCTCTCGCTCGGGATCGAGACGAAGGGCGGCGTCTTCACGAAGCTGATCGAGCGCAACACGACCATCCCGACGCGCAAGGCGGAGACGTTCACGACCGCCGACGACAACCAGCCCTCCGTCGAGATCCACGTCCTCCAGGGCGAGTCGGAGATGGCCGCCTTCAACAAGACGCTCGGCAAGTTCCAGCTCGTCGGCATCCCGCCGGCGCCGCGCGGCCTGCCCCAGGTCGAGGTCGCCTTCGACATCGACGCGAACGGGATCATCCATGTGCACGCCAAGGACCTCGGTACCGGCAACGAGCAGCAGATCCGGATCGAAGGGGGCTCGGGGCTCGCCGAGGACGAGGTCAGCCGGATGGTCAAGGAGGCCGAGGCGCACGCCGAGGAGGCGCACCGGCTGCGCGAGCTGGCCGACGCGCGCAACCACGCCGAGAGCCTCGCCTACCAGACCGAGCGCTCGCTCAAGGAGCACCGCGACAAGCTCGAGGAGGCCGACGCCTCGACGATCGAGGGGCGGATCATGGAGCTGCGCCAGGTGCTCGAGGGCACCGACGTCGCCGAGATCCGCAAGCGCACCGAGGCGCTGACCGAGGCCGCGCAGACCCTCGCCAACGCGGTCTACGCGCAGGCCACGGCGCAGGCCGCCTCGCAGGCGGGCTCCGGCGACGGCTCCTCGACCGAGGACGAGGTCGTCGAAGAGGCCGACTACGAGGTGATCGACGAAGAGGCGAAGAAGCCGTGACGGCCGAGGAGGGCCAAGAGGCCGAGGAGAGCCTGGAGGATCGCCTCCAGGCTCTCGAGGCCGAGCGCGACGAGTACCTAAACGACCTGCAGCGCGTCGCGGCCGAGTTCGAGAACTACCGCAAGCGGGCCGCACGCGAGCAGGCGGACTTCGCCACGCGCGCCGCCGAGCGGCTGGTGCAGGAGCTGCTGCCGGTGCTCGACGACCTCGAGCGTGCGCTCGAGGCGGCGGCCGCGCACGAGGAGGCCAAGCTCGAGGAGGGCGTGCAACTCGTTCAGCGCTCGCTCGCCGCGGCGCTGAAGCGGGAGGGGCTCGTTGAGATCGCCGCCGAAGGCCCGTTCGACCCGCACGTGCACGAAGCGCTCCTCTCCCAGCCGGCCGAAGGCGCCGAGCCCGGGACGGTGCTCCAGGTGCTGCAGAAGGGCTACCGGCTCGGCGACCGCGTGCTCCGGCCCGCGAGGGTGATCGTCGCGGAGTGAGATGACAGATTTCTATGGAGCCCTGGGCGTTCCGAAGAACGCCTCGGCGGACGAGATCAAGAAGGCGTACCGCAAGCTCGCTCGCCGCCACCACCCGGACCGCAACCCGGGCGACGCCTCCGCCGAGGAGCGCTTCAAGGAGGTCCAGGGCGCCTACGACGTCCTCTCCGACCCAGAGAAGCGGAAGCAGTACGACAGCGGAGCCCGTCCCTTCGGGCCGAGCTCCGCTGGCGGGCCTGGATTCGAAGGATTCGATCTCGGCGACCTGTTTGGTGGGGTTTTCGGCGGGCGCCGCGGCGCCTCGCGGGCCGAGCGCGGCGCCGACCTCGAGGCGGTCGTCCACCTCTCCTTCGAGGACTCGCTCAGGGGCGCCGAGGTGCGGGTGCCGGTGGACGTCGACACGGCCTGCCACACGTGCGGCGGCTCGGGCGCGCAGCCCGGCACGTCGCCGAAGGTCTGCCCGGAGTGCGGCGGGCGCGGCGTTCGCTCGGAGGCGCAGGGCCTCTTCGCCCTCTCGCAGCCGTGCTCGCGCTGCCGCGGCAACGGCACGATCGTCGAGAAGCCGTGCTCGTCCTGCCGCGGCGCGGGCCGTGAGCGCGCGACGAAGCGCTACGCGGTCAAGATCCCCGCCGGCGCGCGCGACGGCACGCGCATCCGTCTCTCCGGCAAGGGCGAGGCCGGACGCCACGGCGGCCCGCCGGGCGACCTCCACGTCGTCACCCGTGTCGCGTCGTCGCCCCTCTACGAGCGGCGCGGCGCCGACCTCGTCGTGGACGTGCCCGTTACGTATCCCGAGGCCGCGCTCGGCGCGACGGTCCAGGTGCCGACCCCCGACGGCGCGGTCTCGCTCAAGATCCCCGCCGGCTCGCAGCACGGCAAGCTCCTGCGCATCCGCGGCCGCGGCGCGCCGAAGCTCTCGGGCGGCGGCAAGGGCGACGTGCTCGCGCGCCTGAAGCTGACCGTGCCGGCGAAGCTGACAAAAGCCGAGCGCGAGGCGCTCGAGGCGCTGCAGAAGGTGTTGCGCTGATGCCCGACCGGCCGCGTTACATGATCTCCGTCGCCGCCGAGCTCGTGGGCATGCACCCGCAGACGCTGCGGATGTACGAGGCGAAGGGGCTCGTCCGGCCGGGGCGCACGCCGGGCGGCACGCGGCTCTACTCCGAGGCCGACCTCGAGCGGCTGCGCCTGATCCAGCGGCTGACGACCGAGCTGGGGCTCAACCTCGCCGGCGTCGAGCACGTGCTGCGGCTCCAGGACGAGCTGCGCAGGCTCCACGCGCGCATGGAGCGAGGTGAGCGCGAGCTGCGCGACGAGATCCAGACGGTGCACCGCAGCTACCGGCGCGAGCTCGTGCTCTACCGGCCCGCGCAGCACCCGGCGGCGAGGAAGCGGTAGCGATGGACTTCAACAGGCTCACGATCAGGTCGCAGGAGGCCGTGGCCGCCGCCCATGAGCTGGCGCGCCGCGGGGGCCACCCCGAGGTGCATCCCGAGCACCTGCTGCTCGCGCTGCTCGACCAGGAGTTGGCGGGAACGCTCTGCGAGCGCGCGGACCACTCGCCGACGGAGCTGCGCGCCGAGGCCGAGGCGAAGCTGCGCGACCGTCCCTCGATGTCGGGCGCGAACGTCCAGCCACAGGCCTCGGCCGCCCTGCGCGCCGTCTTCGACAAGGCGTTCGACGAGATGCGTGCGCTGGACGACGAGTACGTCTCCGTCGAGCACCTTCTGCTCGGCCTCGACATCGTCGACCGATCTAGCCTCCTCGAAGCGCTGAAGGCGGTTCGAGGAGGCCAGCGCGTCACCTCGCAGGACCCGGAGGGCAGCTACCAGGCGCTCGAGAAGTACGGCCGCGATCTGACCGAGCTCGCCGAGCAGGGGAAGCTCGACCCGGTGATCGGACGCGACGAGGAGATCCGGCGCACCATCCAGGTGCTCTCGCGGCGGACGAAGAACAACCCCGTGCTGATCGGCGAGCCCGGCGTCGGCAAGACGGCGATCGCCGAGGGGCTCGCGCAGCGGATCGTCGCCGGCGACGTGCCCGAGGGGCTGAAGGGCAAGCGCGTGTGGGCGCTCGACATCGGCGCCCTGCTCGCCGGCTCGAAGTACCGCGGCGAGTTCGAGGAGCGGCTGAAGGCCGTCCTCACCGAGATCAAGGCCGCGGAGGGGAAGATCGTGCTCTTCATCGACGAGCTGCACACGATCGTCGGCGCGGGTGCGGCCGAGGGCGCGATCTCGGCCGGCAACCTGCTGAAGCCGATGCTCGCGCGCGGCGAGCTGCGCTGCATCGGCGCGACGACGCTGGACGAGTACCGGCAGCACGTCGAGAAGGACGCCGCGCTCGAGCGTCGCTTCCAGCCCGTGCTCGTCGGCGAGCCCTCCGTCGCCGGCACGATCGCGATCCTGCGCGGGCTCAAGGAGCGCTACGAGGCCCACCACGGCGTCCGCATCCGCGACGCCGCGCTCGTCGCCGCGGCCGTCCTCTCCGAGCGCTACATCGCCGACCGCTTCCTCCCCGACAAGGCGATCGACCTCGTGGACGAGGCGGCCTCGCGGCTGCGCATGGAGATCGACTCCTCGCCACTCGAGCTGGACGCGGCGGAGCGGCGCGTGCGCCAACTCGAGATCGAGCTGGCGGCGGACCCCGATGACCGGGTTCGGCTAGAGAAGCAGCTCGCGGAGGTGAAGGCGAGGCGGGACGAGCTGGCGGCGCAGTGGGCGAAGGAGAAAGCGGCCCTCGACCGCGTCAAGGAGGTCACGCGCAGGATCGACGAGCTGAACATGGAGGCCGAGCGGGCCGAACGGCAGGGCGATCTTCAGCGGGTCGCGGAGATCCGGTACGGCGAGCTCCCCGCTCTCGAGAAGGAAATAGTGAATCGGCCGCAGGGTGATTCACTGGTGAAGGAAGAAGTCGACGAGGACGACGTCGCCGCGGTCGTCACCACCTGGACCGGGATCCCCGCCGCGCGGCTGCTCGAGGGCGAGGTCGAGAAGCTCGTGCGCGTGGAGGAGCGGCTGCACCGGCGCGTCGTGGGCCAGGACGAGGCGGTCGAGGGGGTTGCGAACGCGCTCCGCCGCGCGCGCTCCGGGCTCCAGGACCCGAACCGACCGATCGGCTCGTTCGTCTTCCTCGGCCCGACCGGCGTGGGGAAGACCGAGCTCGCCCGCGCGCTCGCCGAGTTCATGTTCGACGACGAGCGGGCGATGGTCCGGCTGGATATGTCCGAGTACATGGAGCGCCACACCGTCTCGCGCCTGGTCGGCGCCCCGCCCGGCTATGTCGGCTTCGAGGAGGGCGGCCAGCTGACCGAGGCGGTGCGCCGCCGGCCCTACTCGGTGCTTCTCCTGGACGAGATCGAGAAGGCCCACGGCGACGTCTTCGACGTCCTGCTCCAGCTGCTCGACGACGGGCGCCTCACCGACGGCCACGGCCGTACGGTGGACTTCCGCAACACCGTCGTGATCATGACCTCGAACGTCCGCTCGGCGGCCGAGCTGCGCGAGCGCTTCCGGCCGGAGTTCCTGAACCGGGTCGACGAGGTCGTCGTCTTCGAGGCGCTGACCCGCGAGCAGCTCGCCGAGATCGTCGAGCTGCAGGTCGAGCGGCTGCGCCTGCGCCTCGCCGAGCGAAAGCTCGGGCTCGAGCTGACCGAGGCGGCGAGGGAGGCTGTCGCCGAGGCGGGCTGGGACCCGGCCTACGGCGCCCGGCCGCTGAAGCGCGCCCTCCAGCGGCTGGTCGAGAACCCGCTCGCGCTGAAGCTGCTCGAGGGGGAGTTCGGGGAGGGCGACACCATCCGGGTCGACGCCCGCGACGGCGAGCTCGTGTTCGGGAAGGCGCCGGCGCCCGTCGCCGCGGCCTAGTTCCTACTCGACGTCGGGGAAGAACTCGGCCTGGCCCGTGAGGGGCGGCGCGCCGTAGATAAAGAGCGTGAGCTCCTCGGTGCCGGCGTTGCGGAGCTGGAGGACGGTGCCCGACTCGACGACCACGACGCCGCCGCGGCCGACCTCGTGGCGCACCGGCGGGTCGCCGAGATCGATCGTCAGCGTCCCGTCGAGGACGACGAAGAGCTCCTCCTGGCCGTGGTCGGCGTGGCGCTTGCCGCGCGCGCCCGGCGGGTAGCGCCAGACGTTCGCGCGCGAGTACGTCATCGCGTCCGAGAGGCGCGCGACGAGGCGCAGATCGGTCTCGCTCCGCCGCTCGAACGCCATCTCACCGGGTTGGAAGACGGTGGCGCCCACGACGCGACCCTACAGCGTACGATCGCGCCGTGGACGTCCTCCTCGTCGCCGCGACCGAATCCGAGCTCGGCGGCCTGCCGGGGCTCGTGTGCGGCATCGGCCCGGTCGAGGCGGCGGCGGTCACGGCGCGCGCGCTCGCCGAGCGACGACCCGACGCCGTCCTCAACGCAGGTATCGCCGGCGCCCGCCGCGCCTCGGGCATCCGCCCGCCGTGCGTGGTGCTCGGCTCGGCGTCTGTCTACTGCGACATCGCCGCCGAGATTCCGGTCCTCCGCGGGGTCATGCCCGACCCGACGCTGCTCGCGGTCGCACGCCGCGTTCTGCCCGACGCCCACGTGCTCCCGATCGGCACGAGCGCCCGGGTGGACGGTACGCACGGCGTGGACGTCGAGGCGATGGAGGGCTTCGCCGTCCTGCGCGCCTGCGCGCTCGCCGGGGTGCCCGCGCTCGAGGTGCGCGCGATCGCGAACGAGATCGAGGAGAAGGACCGCTCGCGCTGGCATCTCGCGGAGGCGCTGGATGCGCTGCGACCGGTCGTGACTGATCTTGTGCGGGCGTTGTCCGAAGCGTAGACTCGCGCGCGCTCTCGACAGAGGAGGAAGCGATGCGCACGCGCGGGCTTGCACTTTTCCTGTCCCTCGTAAGTGTGCTGCTCGCGGTGCTCGCGCTGAGTCCGCCGGCCGCCGCCGATATCAGGGGTCCGTGTGAGGCGACGATCGCCGGCGTCAGCGTGAAGGGCATGGACACGGGTCCGACTGCGACGCCCGTCAAGCTGAAGGAGCACTCGACCGTCGCCGTCGCGATGAGCTCTGCGAGTGAGATCTCGCACCTCGCGATCCAGCTCCACTACGGCCCGTTCAGCTGGACGGTGCACGACGAGTCAAGCGAGGGCACCACCTGGAGCAAGACGCTCGAAGTGGACGACTACTCGAAGTGGGGCGTCGGTCTCTACCGCGCGACCGGCCAGTCGACGGGCTCCGGGCTTGCCTGCACGGGCGAGGCGCTCGTCGAGATCGAGGGCAGCCCGCTCTCCACTCCGGCCGGGATCGCCGGCGTCGCCGGCGCGGCGGTCGGCGTGGCCGGCCTCATCGGCTCCGCCGCCGTGGCGGGGGCCGAGGGACGGCGCCGCCGGTCGGAGGCGGAGCGCCGCGCCGCGGCTCGGCGCGCGGAGGGCGAGGAGGCAGCGGGCGGCCCGCCGGAGCGCTTCCGCTTCGCGCCGCGGATCTCGCTCCTCGGCCTCGTCGGAGGCCTGCTCGCCGGAGCCGGCGGCGGCCTCGCGCTCCAGCAGTTCGCCATTGTCTACCCGACGACCGGGGTGATGATCGCCGAGCTCGCGGTGGGCGTCGGGACCGGGATCGTGCTCCCGTCGCTCGTGCGCCTGCGCGGCGTCATGGCGGCGAACAAGATCCTCGGGCTCTGAGGCCCTGCCGGCCGCTGGCTCGCGCTGCCCCACGGGCGGCGGGCTGTAGGCTGCGCGCCCGATGGCGCGATCCACGACTCCGCGGGCGAAGGAGCCGCTGCCGCCGCCGCTGCCACCCGAGACGCGGACGGTCGGGCAGCTCGTCGCCGAGACGATTCGCCTCTACGGGCAGCGGCCGTTCGCGGCGCTCGCGGTCGGAGTGCCGTTCGCCGTCGTCGAGCAGGTCGCCGTCGGGCTCGACCGGCGCGGCGTGTTCCTGACCCTCGCGACCCTCGGCTCCGCGCTGCTCTCGGTGAGCTTCGTCGCCGCCTCTGCCGTCGTGGCGGGAATCCGGCCCCCGCTCGCGACGGCGGTTACCGCGGGCGCTTGCGGAGCTCTGGTCTTCATCCCGGCGCCCTTCCTGCTCGTTCTCTTCGTGCTGCCCGCGGTGGCGTGGCTCGCGCTCTTCGGGCTCGTCGTGCCCGCGGTGACGATCGAGGGGCTCGGCGCGCGCGCGGGGTTCCGGCGCGGATACGAGCTCGCCCGGGCCGACTTCGTGCACGCGCTCGGGTCGCTCGCCACGCTCGCAATCCTCTTCTTCCTGACGCGGCTCGTCCTGTTCTTCCTCCTACGCGACTCGGCCGACGCCGGCGGGCGCGCGGCGCTCGTGCTGGCCGACGTCGTCATCTCGCCGATGCTCTTCCTCGGTGCAGCGCTGCTGTACTACGACCAGGCTGCGCGTGTGAAGCCGGGCGCGCCGGTGACTGTCACCCAACGGTACCTAGGGGCGCGCCCGTGGCGTGGCGAGGCAAGGGAGTGCCCGGCTCGCCCTTGACGCAGAACCCGCCTTGCGCGACAGGGTTGTGATGGGAGAGAGGCGTTCTCTCGCTACCCGTCGCTCTCGACGGTGCCGGCGTCATGGCCGTAGATCCATGCGACGGCCTTGATCGACCAGTCCGTCGCGCCGCTCGCCATCTGCGCGTCGCGTTCTTCCTGCTCCGGCCCGTCGGGCAGATGAAAACGCGTCTTGTTCGTCGTCGAGAGCCCCTGGATGCGCGCCGTTCGCGGCAGGCGCACCGTCTCGTACCGGCGCAGCGCCTCGGGGATGCCCCGCTCTCCGACGTCCGCGAGGCACGCGGCCAGCGCTGCGCCGTCCTCGATCGCCTGGGCGGCGCCCTGGGCCATGAAGGGCAGCATCGGGTGGCAGGCGTCGCCGAGCAGCGTCACCCGGCCGACGGACCAGCGCTCGAGCGGAGCGCGGTCGAACAGCGCCCAGATGAAGGTCTCGTCGACCGCCCCGAGGATCGAGCGGACCTGCGGGTGCCAGCCTTCGAACGCTCGCGAGCGCGTCGGCCACGTCACCACGATCCGTCCACGACTCGCGCGTCCACGCTGTCCTGGTCGATGATCGGCGACGAAGTTGACGAGACGCCGGCTCTGCACGAAGTAGTGCACGAAGTGCTTGCCTGGTCCCATCCAGACCTGCGCCGTCACCTCGAGACCGAGATCGCGCAGCCGATCCGCCGGTATCAGGCCCCGGTAGGCGACACAGCCGGTGAAGCGCGGATTCTCGGGTCCGAACAGAGCGCCGCCGTACCGCCGAGTGGATGCCGTCGGCACCCGACGAGCAGATCGGCCTCGATGCGCGCGCCGTTCTCGAACTGCGCCTCGACGCGATCTCCGTGATCGACCAGACCTGTCAGGCGGTGTCCGATATGCACGCGCTCCGGCGGGAGGGCGCCCGCGAGCGCCTCGACGCAGGTCGGCGCGATGCGTCTGGTAGTACGGAAAGCCGAAGGCCTCCTCAACGGCGCCCGCAAGGGGCGTTCGCAAGAGCGTCCGGCCGTCGTCCCAGCGCCGTTGATGCCACCCCAGTGGTCGCACGCCCATGCTCGCCAGCGCCTCGGCCAGGCCGAGCCGATGGAGAATGCGAGAGGCGTTGGGGCTGATCTGGATGCCGGCCCCGACCTCGCTCAGTGCCGAGGCCTGCTCGTAGACGTGCACGTCGAAGCCGGCATGCCGCAGCGACAGGGCCGCCGTGAGACCGCCGATCCCACCGCCGATGATGCCGACCGAGATCCCGTCTCAGGCATACGTGAGAGCCACGCTCGCTGATCCAGCGCACGAGCCGGTCCTGGCGGGATGCATCCCGCATGAATACCACGCCTCAACAGTGGCCCGGCCTCGATGGAGCGTAGGCCGCTTGGCGTCGGTGACTAGCCGAACCGGAAGCCGGTCTCGCTCGGCGCCGGCGGGAGCGGGCTCTGCGGTAGCCCGGAAACCGGGGCGGGCGCGTTGAAGCCGGAGGGGGCGACGTCGTTCGGTGCGTCGGCGTGGAAGAGCGAGGCGAGGTACTGGATCTGGCCGCGGCCGGGGCCGAGCTCGAACTGGCCGCCGCCGTAGAGCGCGATGCCCTTCTCCTCGCAGTAGTCGTAGAAGTCGAGCAGCCGCTCGAGTGAGCCGAAGCGCGACGGCTTCGAGTTGAGGCAGCGCGGCGGGAACGGCAGCGCCTCGACGTCGGCGACCGAGTGGATCGGCCCGTCGTAGGTGATCCGGTCGCGGTGCCCGCGGAGAGCGGCGTCGGTCTCGGGCGTCAGCCACGGATCCTCGATCCACGCACCGGGGAAGCCCTCGGCGACGAGGCGGTAGAGCGCAGGGTCGGCGTCGAGGTCGACCGAGGTGCCGCGGTAGTGGCCCTTGAGGTCGACGACGTCCACGGCGCCGGTCGCCGCGAGGCCGGCGACGAGCTCGGGCGTCCACTCGGGCTCGGCGTCGAGCTTGAAGCGAAGCCCGGGGTAGAGCGCGAGCCAGGCGTACGGGTCGAGCCGGCTCGAGCTGACGAACGAGACCGGCCGCGGCTCGCGGTCGAGCACGCGCCAGAGTGGGAGCCCGGCCTGGCGCAGCGCCAGGTCGAGCGCAGCGCTCTCGAGCGCCCACGTCGTGTAGCCGGGCAGCTCTCCGACCAGCGCGGAGAACGAGGCGAGGGTGTGCTCCCCCGCAGGCACGACTCCCGGCCCGGCCGCCTGCAGCGCGAGCTGCGCGTCGCCGTCGTAGGTGACGTCCTCTCCGATCCCTTCGTGGCCGAGGCCGTGGAGGTGGAACACCGTCGTCCGCCGCGTCCACGCGCTCGTGACGTCCTTGGCCAGGCCCTCCAGCTCGGCGCGCTCGATCGTGAGCGGCAGGTCGCGGAAGCGGGCCCAGGAGCTCATCAGAGATCGCCATAGGCGACGGCCACGTCGCCCGCGAGAGCCGCGTTGGCGGCGATCAGGTCGCGGTTGACCCGGAGCGTGTCTCCGCCGCTCGCCTCGTGCAGCGTGGCGAGCACGAACGGCGTGACCGCCTGACCCGAGATGCCTCGACGCCGCGCCTCGGCGACCGCCTCCTCGATCAGACCCTCGACCTCGAGGCTCTCGTCCGGCGGCCGGCCGACGAGGACGCCCGTATGGCGGCCGAGGCCCCAGTGGGCGCGGGCGATCCGGGCCGCCTCCTCGGCCGACTCGACGCGGGCCGAGACCGGCGGGCCGCCGTGCGGCGGCGTAGAAGAGCGGCAGCGTGTCGGTGCGGAAGCCGAGCACGGGCACGCCGAGCGTCTCGAGCAGCTCGGATGTCGCGGCCACGTCGAGCAGCGACTTCACGCCGGAGGAGACGACGAGCGCCTGAGTGCGCGCGAGCTCCGCGAGGTCGGCCGAGACGTCGGGCGGAGAGGGAAAGCCGCGATGGACGCCGCCGAGCCCGCCGGTGCCCATGAAGCCGATTCCGGCCGCGCGGCAGACTGCGAGCGTGCCGCCGACCGTCGTCGCGCCGGTCGCGCCCTGCACGGCGCAGGCGGCGAGGTCGCGCGGGCCGACCTTGCGCGCGTCCGGGCCGAAGCGCCCGAGCTCGGCCTCCGAGAGCCCGACGCGCAGCTTGCCGTCGAGGACGCCGATCGTCGCGGGCACCGCGCCCGCCTCGCGGGCCCGGCGCTCGCTCTCGAGCCCGACCGCCACGCCCTCCGGCGCGGGGAAGCCGTGCGCGATCAGGGTCGTCTCGAGCGCGACGACCGCGCGCCGCTCGGCGAGCGCCTCGGCGACCTCGTCCGAGAAAGAGAGCAGTTCCTCGATCATGGCATGGCACGATTCATGGCATGGCACCCATCATGGCTACACATCTAGCAGCCGTGGCGATCGCCAGCGCCGGCCCGCCGACGAGGTAGCCGGCCGCGAGGGCGTCGCCGGCGCCCGTGGCGTCCACCGCGGCGACCGGCTGCGCCGGCAGCTCGAGCCCGTCGAAGCGCGCGCCGCGGGGGCCGAGCTTGAGCACCCAGGCCGTCCCTGGGAGCGGCCCGCCGAGCTCCCGCTCCTCGGCCTCGTTCGCGAAGACGACATCGGGCGCCAGCTCCTCGAGCCTCGTCGCGGAGCCGCTCGGCGCCGAAGTCGCGGATCACCGGCCACGCGGAGAGGTCCACGCTCACGCGCGCGCCGGCAGCCCGCGCGAGGCGGGCCGCCTCGAGCGCCGCGCCGTCGATCGGGCTGCGCATGAGCGAGTAGCCGGAGAGGTGGAGATGGTCGCAGCCGGCGAGCCAGGCGGGGTCGAGCTCGTCCGCGCTCAGCTCCGGGGCGACCCCGCGGTCGGAGGCCATCGTCCGGTCGCCGTCCGGCGCGACGAGCGAGACGACCACGCCGGTGCGGCCGGAGACGACGGGGCCGCAGCACTCGACGCCGCGCTGCGCGAGACCGGCGGCCGCGAGCGCGCCCGCGTCGTCGTCGCCGCGCTTGCCGATGAACCGCGCCTCGGCTCCGAGCGTGACCGCCCAGGCCGCGACGTTCGCCGCCTGCCCTCCGGGGCCGACGTGCGTGACCGCGACGGCGTCGGCGTCCGGCGCGAGCGGCTGGGCCAGCCGCACGATCACGTCGAGGAGCAGATCGCCGAGCGTGCAGATCAGCATGGCAAGATCCTGGCATGGATGAGGAGCGGCGTCGCGGCCGGTTGCGCTCGTTTCTCCTCGGCGGCCTCGTCGGGGCCTCCGCGGCGATCGCGGCCGCGCGCCGGCTGCGGCCGCGCCCGCGCCACCGCGCGACGCCGGCCGGGCTCGCCGCCTTCGAGGACGCTCCCTGCTACCGCGAGACCGTCGAGAGGGAACGCGCCGCGCCGTAGCCGCGCTCCTTGCGTGCCGCCCGCTCCACCGTCAGCAGGTTGATGTCGGCATCGCCGATCTGCAGCGACCGTCCGAGCAGCATCGCCCGCCCGGCCAGCTCGAGGTAGCGCCGGGGCGTCAGCGTCAGCCCGTCGGTGCGGATGACGAGGAACGGCCCGAACGCGCGCGCGTCGAACTCCGCCGCCGGCGACGGCGTGCGCAGCTCGATCTGCAGCCGCGGGTTGACGTTGTTCGGCCGGCTGGCGTCGAGGATCCAGACGCCGCGCCCGAGCGGCCCCTCCGCCTGGCGCAGCGTCCGGAGCGCGAGCCGCGAGTCCGCGCGCGGCACGACGGTGCCGGCAAAGTCGCCGTCGCGCTCCCACGCGCCGAGGAAGAGCGGGTCGAAGCCGAAGAGCACGTCGTCTCGCTGTCCCGTCGCCGCCAGGTACGCCGAGGCCTCCGCCCGCGCCGCCTGGCGTTGATCCGGCTCCCACTCGAAGAGCTGCGGCGTGCGGTGCCACGCCCACGCCACCTGCGCGACCAGGAGCGCCGACAGCGCGACCGGGACGAGCACGCGCACGCGCGTGGCCCGGAGCCGCTCGAGCCCGGCCGCGACGGCGAGCGCGTAGAACGGCAGCAGGAAGATGAGGTGGCGCGACTCCGGCGACGCGGCGCTGCCGAGCTTCGCAAGCAGGAGAGCGACCGTCGGCACGCCCGCGAGCGAGAGGGCGAGCGCGGCCGTGTCGCGCCGGGTGCGCCAGAGCGTGACCAGCCCGAGCGCCGCCAGCGCCAACGCTCCCCAGAGCGCCGCCCGGTAGCCGGCGCCGAAGTCGGCCGCGACGTCGAGCAGGTAGGAGAGGACGGGTACCGGCCCGCCGAGCTTCTCCCCGCCGCCGCCGACGCCGACGTCGAACCGTCCGGCGAGCACGAGGTCGGTGAGCCAGAACGGGGTGCCGAGCAGAGCGACCGCGCCTCCGGCAAGAGCCGCTACGCGCAGCCGGTCCCGGCGGCGCCAGAGGACGAACACGGCCTGGCCGCCCAGCACGAGCGCGCCGTACGGGTGGGTCGCCACGACGGCGAGGATCGCGAGCACCCAGAGCGACCACGCCCGCCGGCCGCCGCGGTCGAGAGCGGTCAGCAGCGCGAGCAGCGACAGCAGGCTCGTCAGCAGGAAGAGGCTGTACATGCGCCCGTAGACGCCGTGGAAGAGGAGCGTCCAGCTCGCGCCGGTGAGCGCGGTCGCGACGAGCGCGGGCCGCCGCCCGACGAGCCGGGCGCCGAGCAGGGCGACGAGCGGCAGGCTGGCGACGGCGAGCGCCGCCGAGACTGCGCGCAGGGCGCCGAGGCCGCCCCCCGTGTGCGCGACGGCCCAGGCGAGCAGGAAGTGGAGCGGGGCGCCGCCGCGCTCGTGGAGGACGGTGTCGAAGAGGCCTGTCAGCGAGCGTCGCCCGACGAAGAGCGCGAGGGTCTCGTCCTCGTGCGGCGGCCAGGCCAGCAGCTGGTGGCCGAGGAAGGCGGCGGGCGCCGCCGTGACCGCCGCGACCGCGAGCTCGAACCGGCGCCGCGCGAGCGCTCGCACGGCGCCTGCGAGAGGTGTTCCGGCCGCGCTGCGGCGCTGTGCTTCGGCTGTCTCGCCCATCCTGTTCACGCAATAGTGGCTGCTAGCCTTGGCCGGCATGCCGATCTACGAGTACCGCTGCCCCGACGGCCACGTGTTCGAGCTCTTCCAGCGCATGGCGGACGACCCGATCGAGGCCTGTCAGGTCTGCGGCGCCGCGCCCGTGGAGAAGGTGCTGTATCCCGTCGCCGTCCACTACAAGGGCAAGGGCTTCTACTCGACCGACTACGGCCGGACCCGCAAGGGCTCCCCGTCGAAGGAC
Source organism: uncultured Actinomycetes bacterium (assembly GCA_963839425.1). Lineage (GTDB taxonomy): Bacteria > Actinomycetota > Thermoleophilia > Gaiellales > Gaiellaceae > CAYGLV01. The sequence continues at coordinate 1,843,634 of CAWIUX010000009.1, read as the reverse complement.
GGGGATTCCGGGTCTGCGTCCACGTCGAGCGACTCCGGCAAGCCCGCCTCGTCGAGCGACTCCGGCGGCGCGGAGAAGAAGGCCGCGGCGTCCGACTAGATTTAGATGACTAGGGGCGCCGCCGGCCTCCGCCGAGCGCGCGCAGCACGAGCAGCAGCACGATCGACCCCGCCACGGCGAGCGCGAGTGGCCCGATGTCCCAGCCGAAGTCCACGTCGTCGCCGAGCAGCACCTCGCCTGCGAGCCCGCCGAGCAGCGAGCCGACGACGCCGACGGCGATCGTCCCGAAGCAGCCGATCCGGTGCGGGCCGGGCGCGAGGAGCCGCGCGAGCGCGCCCGCAACGAAGCCGAAGAGGATCCAGCTCAGCAAGCCCACGCGTGCACCCTACCCGACGGTACAGCCGGGGCCGTAGAGGCCCGAGCCCGGAGGCGGCGGCTGCGGCGCCGAGGCGCCCGCGAACATGGCGAGCGCGGCCCGGTTGTCCTCGGTGGGCACGATCACCGACTGCCCGTCCACCGTCGAGGGCTCGCCGCCGAGCCGGCAGTGGAGCGTCCGTCCGCCGTCGGCACGGAAGCGCACCCAGCCGAGCTGGAGGAGCTGGCCGGCCGACAGGTCGGTCGTGAGCGGCTTGACGAGGTCGTCGCCGACGAACGGCAGCCTGAGGAAGGTCGAGAAGCTCGTCAGCTTGCCGGTCAGCGCCTCGATCACCGCCTGCTGGCGCTCGCCTCGGGTCAGATCGGTGTCGGCAGCGTCGAGCCGGTTCTCGCGGATCCGCGCGTAGACGAGCGCCCGCCGGCCGTCCATGTGCTGCCGCCCCCGCTCGAACCGCCAGCCCTCCCAGGTCGCGCAGCGCTCCTCCGTGTACGGGCAGTCGAAACGGTTCGAGACGATCGGGCTCGGCACGTCCACCTCGATCCCGCCCAGCTCGTCGATGACGGTGCGGAAGTCGGCGAAGTTGACGATCACGACGTGGTTGATCTGAAGCCCGGTCAGGACGCGCACCGTCTTCAGGGCGAGCGCGGGGCCGCCGAGCTGGAACGCGGAGTTGATCTTCTCCTCGCCGTGGGCGGGGATCTCGACGCGCAGGTCGCGGGGGATCGAGAGGTAGGCGAGGCGGTGGCGCTTCGGGTCGGTGCGCAGCACCATGATCGAGTCGGCGCGGCGCGCGCCGGCGCGCGCGTCGGTCAGGTCGCCGTCCGTCCCGAGCAGGAGCACCTGCGTCGGGTGCGCTGTGAGGAGGCCGCTCTGCTCGGTCAGCGAGCCCATGACGCTCTGAGGCAGGCGGTCGTTCGCGTCCGCGACGCCGCTGCGGAAGCTGAAGTAGGCGGCCACGAGCCAGACGAGCACCAGGACGACGAGCGTAAGCAGCGCGAGCGCGAGCCAGAGGCCGTAGCGCCGTCGCCTCGGCCGCTTGAGAACGTTCTTGTCGGAAGCGGTCTCGCCCTGTTTCTGCGCCGGCCTGCCTGCGAGCGGGACCTTGCCCTTGGCCCGCCCGCCTCGATAGACGCGGTAGGGCTTCTGCTCCTCGCTCATCCGGCCGGGTATGGTAGCCGCGGCTTGTGAGCGCACCCCGCGTCATCGGCGTCGACCTCGGCGGAACGAAGATCCTGAGCGGGCTCGTCGAGCGGGACGGGACCGTCTCGGCCTCTCGGGAGCGCGTGACGCCCGTGACCTCCCAGGCGGCGCTGCTCGCCGCGCTCGAAGACGAGGTGGCGGCTCTGCTCGGCGCGGAACCGGCGGCGCTCGGCATCGGGATTCCCACCCGGACAGACAAGCGCACGGGCCGGGCCGCCGGCGCGGTCAATCTCCCGCTCGCCGACGTGGACGTGGCGGGGCTGCTGCGGTCGCGGTTCGGCCTCCCGGTCGGGGTCGAGAACGACGGCAACGCCGCCGCTCTCGCCGAGTGGCGACTCGGGGCCGGTCGCGGCGCGCAGGATCTCGTGATGCTCACGCTCGGCACCGGTGTCGGCGGCGGGCTCGTGCTCGACGGGCGGCTCTACCGCGGCTGGGCGGAGCTCGGGCACATGGTGGTCGTCGCGGGCGGGCCGCCCTGCGAGGGGAGCTGCAGCGGCCACGGGCACCTCGAGGCGGTCGCCTCGGGTCGTGCCGCCGACCGCATCGCGCTCGAGACGCTCGGGAACGGGGCGCGCGCGCAGGACCTCATCGACGCCGCGCGCGGCGGCGACGCGCGCGCGGCCGGCGCGCTGGCGGAGCTGGGGTCGCTGCTCGGCGCCGGCATCGGCTCGCTCGTCAACATCTTCGACCCGGACGTCGTCGTCGTCGGCGGCGGCTTCGGCGCCTCGGCCGGCGAGCTCGTGCTCGTGTCGGCCCGCGAGGCGGCCAGAGCGGAGGCGCTCGCCCCGGCGGCCGAGCGCGTGCGCATCGTCTCGGCGGAGCTCGGCGCCGGAGCGGGCCTGATCGGGGCCGGCCTCGTCGGGTTCGAGGCACTCGACGGCGAGCGCTAGCGTGCTCTCCGTCTGCGCGACGCCGATCGGGAACCTCGAGGACGTGACGCTGCGCGTGCTGCGCGAGCTCGCCGAGGCGGACCTCGTGCTCTGCGAGGACACGCGCCGCACGCGGATCCTGCTCGACCGGCACGGGATCGCGGCGCGGCTGCTCAGCTACCACGAGCACAACGAGGCGGCGCGCACCGCCGAGCTCCTGCCGCGGCTGCGTCGCGGGCGAGCGGGTCGCGCTCGTCTCGGACGCCGGGCTGCCGGGCGTGAACGACCCGGGCGCGAGGCTGATCGCTGCCGCGCTCGAGGCGGGGGTGCCGGTGACGGTTCTGCCGGGCGCCGTCCGCCGTCGAGACCGCGCTCGTCGCGAGCGGCTCGCGGGCGAGCAGTACCGCTTCCTCGGCTACCTCCCGCGCGGCGGCGGCGGCGCTCGCGTCGGCTGTGGGAGGAGCTCACGGGCTGGCCGCACCCGGCGGTCGCGTTCGAGTCGCCGCAGCGGCTGCCGGCGACTCTGCGCAGCCTCGCAGCCGCGCTGCCGCAGCGGCGGGTCGCCGTCTGCCGGGAGCTGACGAAGCGTCTTCGAGGAGGTCGTGCGAGGGAGCGCGGCCGAGGTCGCCGCGCGCTTCGCGGAGCCGCCGAAGGGGGAGATCACGCTCGTGCTCGGCCCGGGCGAGGTCCCGCGGTCCGGACGAGGGCGCAGCGCGTCGCCGCCGTCGCGGAGCTCGTCGCCGCCGGGGTGCCCCGCCGCCAGGCCTGCCGACCTCGTCGCGCGGCTCACCGGCGTTGCGCGCAACCGCCTCTACCGCGGCTCTCTGTAACCTGATTTGACAACGTCCGGTGGCGTTGCTACCGTTGCGCTCCCTGTTCGTCTATCTGACAACGAGGAGGATGACGATGCGACGACTCGCCTGCACTGGCGCTGCTCGCCGCTGCTCGCGCTCGCCCCGGCGGCGCAGGCGTGGACGTGGCCGGCTGCCGGGCCCGTGCTGCGCCCGTTCGCGCTCGGCGACCGACCCGTACGCCGGCGGCCAGCACCGGGGCATCGACGTCGGCGCGCGCCGGCGGACGCCGTGTGCTCGCGCCCGCGTCCGGGACGGTGACCTTCGCGGGCTCGGTGCCGACGAGCGGCCGCACCGTGACGATCCAGACCGCCGACGGCTACGCGGTCACGCTGACCCACCTCGGCTCGATCAGCGGTGATCAAGGGCGCGCTCGTGGCCGAGGGCGACGCCGTCGGGACTGTCGGGCCGAGCGGCGAGCCCGAGGTGCCGGAGCCGTACGTCCATCTCGGCGTGCGCGTGGCGGCCGACCCGCAGGGGTACCTCGACCCGCTCGCGCCTGCTGCCGCCGCGCGCGTCGCCGGCCGCCGTCCGCGCCGCAGCGCCGCGCCGGCTCCGGCGCCGCCGGCTCCCGCGGCGGACTCCGCCGCCCGTGCCGCGCCGACGCCGGCGCCGGCTCCCGCCGCTCCGGCGCCGGCCGCGCCGCGCCGCCGGCGACCGTCGCGGCGGCGCCGGTCGCGCCGCGCCGTCGCAGCCGCGTCGGCCGCGCCGCCACCGAGCGCTGCCGGCGCGCATCGCCCGCGAGCCGGCTCCGACGGCTCCGACGTGCCGCTGCCGCGGCGTCGCAGCCGCGCCGGCGCGAGCCGCGACGGCGGCCGACGAGCGCCGCGCACGGCCCGCCCGGCGCCGGCGCGGCGCGCGCAGCCCGCGCCGCGTGCGCCGCTGCGGTCGCCGCGGCGTCGCGCCGCGTGCCGCCCGGGCGACCGGCCGCCGCACGCGCCGCCGGTCGAGGCGCCGCCGCGGCGGCGCCGCGCCGAGCGCCCGGGCGCGACGCACGGCGGCTGCCGCTCGACCGCGACGGCCCGGCGTCGCCGCGCCGTCGCGGCCGGTCGCCGGACGGCCCGGCCCGGTCACGGCGGTCGTGCACGCCGCGAGCGCGCTGCCGCCGCGGCGATGCCGCTCGCGCCGGCGCGTCGCCGCCCGCGGCGCGGCCGCGTCGCGCCGACCGCGCCGCACGGCTCGGCGCCCCGCGCGGCGGCTCGCGGCGCCGACGCGCGGGCCCGCGCCGGCGGCGAGCTCGCGGCGCCGCCGCGCCGCTGCCGGTGCGTCGGGCGCCGCCGCGCTCGCCGCTCGGGCTCGCGGCGCTCGCTCGCGGTGCTCGCGCGGCCGTGCCGCGAGCGCGAGCGCGCCGCCTATCATTGGCCGCGATGACGCTTACTACGTGACGACGCCGATCTACTACGTGAACTCGACGCCGCACATCGGCCACGCGTACACGACGATCGCGGCCGACATCCTCGTCGCGGCACCACCGCCAGCGCGGCGAGGAGACGTTCTTCCTCACCGGCGTCGACGAGCACGCGACGAAGGTCGCGCGGGTCGCCGCGGAGCAGGGGCTCGCGCCGCAGGAGTACGTCGACCAGATCGCCGAGGCCTGGCGCGAGCTGCCGGCGCGGCTGAACGCGTCGACCGACTTCTTCATCCGCACGAGCGACGAGGGCCACAAGCGCGTTCGTCCAGGACTTCCTGCAGCGGATCTACGACAACGGCGACGTCTACGAGGACGTCTACGCGGGGCTCTACTGCGTCGGCTGCGAGGCGTTCAAGACCGAGGACGAGCTCGTCGACGGCAAGTGCCCCGACCACGACATCGAGCCCGAGTGGATCGAGGAGAAGAACTACTTCTTCCGGCTCTCCGCCTACCAGGACCGGCTGCTCGAGCTCTACGACGAGCGGCCCGACTTCGTGCTGCCCGGCTTCCGCGTCAACGAGGCGCGGAGCTTCATCGCGGGCGGCCTGCAGGACTTCTCGATCAGCCGCGCGGGCCAGCCCTGGGGCATCCCGATCCCGTGGGACCGGAGCCAGGTCGCCTACGTCTGGGCCGACGCGCTCGTCAACTACCTGAGCGCGCTCACCTACGCGCGGCCGGGCGAGGACCTCGCGAGCGCGTTCTGGCCGGACGTCCGCCACCTGCTCGCGAAGGACATCCTCCGCTTCCACTGCGTCTACTGGCCGGCGATGCTGCTCGCGGCCGGGTACGACGTGCCGAAGCAGCTCTTCGTCCACGGCTACCTGCTGCTCGACGACCGCAAGATCTCGAAGTCGCTCGGCAACGTCGTCGACCCGCTCGACCTGATCGACGTCTACGGCGCCGACCCGGTGCGCTTCTGGTGCGCGCGCGCGGTCTCGTTCGGCCAGGACGGCGACGCCTCGCATCGACGGGCTTGCACGAGCGCTACGAGCGCGAGCTCGGCAACGACCTCGGCAACCTGCTCTCGCGGACGACGGCGATGATCGCCCGCTACCGCGACGGCGCGCTCGGCGCCGGCGCCGGCGGCGGGCGCGAGCTCGCCGCGGCGCTCGCCGCGCTGCCGCGCGACGTGGCCGGACGGCTCGACGCGCTTCGACCTCACGGGCGCGCTCGAGCGATCTGGGAGGTCGTGCGCGGGCTCAACCGTCACGTCGAGCAGACCGCGCCGTGGGAGCTCGCGAAGGACGAGGCGCGCGCGGCGAGCTCGACGCGGTGCTCTACGACCTCGCCGACGGCCTGCGCGTGCGTCGCGGTCGCGCTCGCGCCTACCTCCCGGAGACGGCGCCGCGGATCCTCGCGGCGCTCGGCCAGCCGGCCGACGTCGCCTGGGACGGCGTCGCGTACGGGCCGCGCGGTCGCCGCGCCGGGATCGAGGCCGCGCCGCCGCTCTTCCCGCGCATCGACGCTCGCCGCCGCCGCGTCGTGATCGACACGCACGCGCACCTCGACGCGTGCGACGGAGCCGGCCGAGGTGCTCGTCGCGCGGGCGCGCGCGGCGGGCGTCGACGCGCGATCGTCGACCGTCGGGACGCGGCATCGACGTCGTGCCGCGCGGCGCTCGCGCTCGCCGACGCGCACGAGGGCGTCTACGCGGCGCTCGGGATCCACCCGCACCAGGCGGCGACGCCGAGGCGGCGCGGCTCGACGAGCTGCGCGCGCTGCTCGCGCACCCGAAGGCGGTCGCGGTGGGCGAGACCGGGCTCGACTACTTCCGCGACTACGCGCCGCACGACGCGCAGCGCCGCGCTGTTCGAGGCGCAGCTCGCGCTCGCCGAGCGAGCTCGGCAAGCCCGTCGTCATCCACACCCGCGCGGCCGACGACGAGACGGCCGGCCGCGCTCGCCGGCTTCGACGGCACGGTCGTCCTCCACTGCTTCTCGTCGCCCGGGCTGCTCGCGCCGGCGCTCGAGCGCGGCTGGTACGTCTCGTTCGCCGGCAACGTCACCTACCCGAAGGCCGCCGAGCTGCGCGAGGCCGCCGCGCGCGTCCCCGCCGACCGGCTCCTCGCCGAGACCGACAGCCCGTACCTCGCGCCGCAGCCGGTGCGCGGCAAGCCGAACGAGCCGGCGAACGTCGTGCACACGCTCGCCGTCGCTCGCCGAGGTGCGCGGCGACGACGCCGGCCGAGCTCGCGGCGCAGATCGACGCGAACGCGACCGCGGCCTTCGGCCTGCCGTGAGCGCGTCGTCCCGAAGAAGGCGCTCGGCCAGCACTTCCTCGTCGACGAGAACATCCTCGGCGTGATCGGCCGGCTCGCCGAGCTCGAGCCGGACGACGTCGTGCTCGAGATCGGCCCGGGCCTCGGCGTGCTCACCGCGCTACCTCGCCGACCGCGTCGCGCACGTCCACGCGGTCGAGCTCGACCGCTCGCTCGAGCCGTCGCCTGCGCGACCTCGCCGGCGCCCGAACGTCGAGCTCGCACTGGGGCGACGCGCTCGCGCTCGACCTCGCCGCGCTCGACCCGCCGCCGGGAAGCTCGTCGCGAACCTGCCGTACAACGTCGCCACGCCGCTCGTCGTCGAGAGCCTCGACGGCCTGCCGGCGCGTCGAGCTGTGGTGCGTGATGGTGCAGCGCGAGGTCGCCGACCGCTTCTTCGCCGAGCCGGGGACGAAGGCGTACGGCGCGGTCTCGGTGCTCGTCCAGCTCGCCGCGCGAGCGCACCGGCTTCCACCCGGTCTCGCGCACGGTCTTCCGGCCGCCGCCGAACGTCGACTCGGCGCTCGTCGCCTTCCGGCGCATCGCGTCTGCCGACGCGGCTTCGCGCGGCGTCAAGCGCGTCGTCGAGGCGGCGTTCGCGCACCGGCGCAAGACGCTGCCGAACTCGCTCGCGCTCGCCGGGCTCGCGACCGCGCGAGGAGCGGCCGGCGGCGCTCGCGAGCGATCGGGCGCGACCGCCGAGCGTGCGCGCCGAGGCGCTCGAGCCGCCGGAGTTCGTCGCGCTCGCCGAGGCGCTCGCGTGAGACGCGCGCGCGCCGCGCCGGCGAAGATCAACCTCGCGCTCGTCGTCGGCCCGCTGCGCGCCGACGGCAAGCACGAGGTCGCGACGGTCCTCCAGCGCATCGACCTCGCCGACCGCGTCGCGCGTCGAGCCGGCCGACGCGGCTCGACGGTCGACGGGCTTCGCCGAGGACACGCTCGTCGCGCGCGCGCTCGAGGCGCTCGCCGCGGCCGCCGGCGTCGAGCCGCGCTGGCGCGCGCGGATCGACGAAGCGGATCCCGGTCGCCGCCGGGCTCGGCGGCGGCAGCTCCGACGCCGCGACCGCGCTCCGGCTCGCGAACGCGCTGCTCGCCGAGCCGCTCGTCCGCCGAGCGCTGCACGAGCTCGCGGCCGCGCTCGGCGCCGACGTGCCCGTTCTTCCTCGCGACGGGCCGCAGCTCGGCACGGGCGACGGCACGGAGCTCGACGCCGCTCGACCTGCCGCAGGACTACTGCGGTCGCTGCTCGTGCTCCCGCGACGGCGCGCGCAAGGAGTCGACGGCGCGACGTCTACGCGGCGCTTCGACGAGCGCGGCGGCGAGGCCGGCTTCGAGGAGCGGCGGGCCGCGCTCGCGCGGGCGCTCGCCGCGTCGGCGCGCCGCGCGACCTCGCCGCGCTGCCGCCGAACGACCTCGCGTCGTCGCCGCTCGCCGCCGAGCTGCTCGGCGCTGGGCGCGTTCCGGGCCGACGTCAGCGGCGCCGGCCCGGCCGTCTACGGGCTCTTCCGCCGACCGGCCGCAGGCCGAGGCGCGCGCGCCGCGCTCGCGGAGCGCCGCGGCGCGCCTGGGTCGACGGTGCCGGCGTGGTACGGTTGACGCGCGTGGTCGAGGCGACCGCGATGATCGAGCACGGCAGCACGCGCTCGGGCGCGCTGGCTGCGCGAGCACCGGCTGCGGATCGCGCTCTGGATCGCGGTCGTCGAGGGCATCCTCGTCGTCGTCGACGTGATCCCGCTGGTGGTCGTCGATCCTCGTCGCGCGTCGTCGCTCGTCGGCTCTACGTCGCCTGGGCCGGCAGGCCGCGTCGCGAGACCGTGCCGCGAGCTGTCGTGGATCGCTCGCGGCCTCGCAGGCGCTCGTCGTGCTCGTGCCGATCGCTCGCGCATCGTCGTCGGCACGCTGCGCTGATCGCCGTCGTGCTCCTCGCCGTCGTCGCGCTCGTCTTCCTCTTGCAGCGACCGGCCGGTAGCATCGGACGTACGCCGTGACGCGCGACACTCCGATGGGGCGTAGCCAAGCGGTAAGGCAGCGGGTTTTGGTCCCGTGATCCCAGGTTCGAATCCTGGCGCCCCAGCCATCTGCCCACCCGTGACCGACCCGACCCGACTCGCAGCCGTCGTCATGGCCGCAGGCCTCGGCACCCGGATGCGCTCCGCCGTCGCCGAAGCACCTCCACCCGCTGCTCGGCCGGCGGATGGTCGACTGGGTGCTCGAGGCGGCCGCGGCCGCTCGGCGCCGACCCGCTCGTCGTCGTCGCCTCGCCCGACAGCCGCGGACGCGTTCGAGCGGCGTGCACGGTCGCCGTCCAGGAGCACGCCGCTCGGCACCGGCGACGCCGTCCGCGCCGCGCGCGCGGCGCGCTCGAGGGCTTCGCCGGCGACGTGCTCGTCCTCTCCGGCGACACGCCGCTCCTGACGGCCGAGCTGCTCGAGCAGCTCGTCGCGAGCATCGCGCGCGAGCGGCGCCGCGGCGACCGTGCTCTCGTTCGAGCCCGCCGACGCTCCGCAGCTACGGCCGCATCGTGCGCGACGCCGACGGCGCGGTCTCGCGCGATCGTCGAGGCGGCGCGACGCGACGCCGGAGCGAGCTCGCGATCGGCGAGGTCGAACTCGTCGATCTACGTCTTCCGCGCCGACGCGCTCTGGCCGGCGCTCGACCGGCTCGAGCCGCAGAACGCCCAGGGCGAGCTCTACCTCACCGACGCGGTCGGCACCTCGTCGAGCGCGGGCGAGCGCGGTCGCCGCGCACGTCGCGCGCCGACCCGCCGAGACCGAGGGCGTCAACACGCGCGCCGAGCTCGCCGCCGCCGCCGCCGCGCTGCGCGACCGGATCAACGACGCGCACATGCTCGCCGGCGTCACGATCGTCGATCCGGCGACGACCTGGATCGAGCCCGGCGTCGAGCTCGAGCCCGACGCGATCGTCCATCCGTTCACGGTGCTCCGCGGCGCGACGCGCGTCGCCGCCGGCGCCGAGATCGGCCCGCACGCCGTCGCGATCGACGCCGAGATCGGGCCGGCGTGCGCCCGTCGGGCCCGTTCTGTTACCTTCGCCCCGGCACGGTCCTCGAGGCGGCGCGCGAAGGCGGGCACGTTCGTGGAGATCAAGAACTCGCAGATCGGCGAGCGGCACGAAGGTGCCGCACCTCTCCTACATCGGCGACGCCGACATCGGCGAGGACACGAACATCGGCGCCGGGACGATCACCGCGAACTTCCCGCACCAGCCCGGGCGGCCGAAGGGCCGGACGACGATCGGCAGCAACGTCAGGACCGGCATCCACAATGGCTTCGTCGCGCCGGTCGAGATCGGAGACGATGCTTGGATCGCGGCGGGATCGGTCGATCACGGAGGACGTCCCGCCCGGAGCGCTCGCGATTCGCGCGCGCCAAGCAGGTGAACAAGGAGGGCTATGCGGTGGACAGCGGGACGACTGAGCTGACCGCTGCCGGGCCTCGAGGCGCCGCGAGCCGCGCAGGCCGAGCCGCAGCCGCGGGCACTGGATCGAGCGCGGGCCGCAGAAGCGGCTGATGCTCTTCTCGGGCCGCTCGCACCCGGAGCTCGCGCAGCGAGATCGCCGAGCAGCTCGGCATCGAGCTCGGCGACGTCGACGCTGAAGACGTTCGCGAACGGCGAGACCTACTGCCGCTACGAGGAGTCGATCCGCGGCGCCGACGTCTTCATCGTCCAGACCGGCTGCGACGCCCGTCGACCAGCACCTGATGGAGCTCCTGCTCATGATCCACGCGGCGAAGCTCGCCTCGGCGAAGCGGATCACCGCGGTCATCCCGTGGTTCCCCTACTCGCGCCAGGACAAGAAGGCGAAGCCGCGCGAGCCGATCACGGCGAAGCTCGTCGCCGACATGCTCCAGCTCGCCGGCGCCGACCGCGTGCTGACGATGGACCTGCACGCCGGCCAGATCCAGGGCTTCTTCACGATCCCGGTCGACCACATGACCGCGCTGCCGCTCTTCGCCCAGTACTTCCGCGACCTGGGCCTCACGGGCGACGGCGTCGTCTCCGTCGTCGCCGGACGCCGGGCCGCGCGAAGCTGGCCGACCGCTTCGCGGAGATGCTCGAGGCCGACTTCGCGATCATGCAACAAGACGCGCCCGGAGCACGACGTCGGCGACGGTCACCGAGGTCACCGGCCGCGTCGCGCGGCAAGGCCGCGATCATCGGCGACGACGTGATCGACACCGGCGGCACGCTGCTCGCGGGCGCCCAGGCGCTCCAGGAGCACGGCGCGACGCGGGTCTACGTCTGCGCCACGCACGCGCTCTTCTGCGGACGACGCGCTCGAGCGGTTCGCGCGAGAGCGAGCTCGACGAGCATCGTCGTCACCGACACGGTCCCGATCGACCCGCTGACGCAGCCGGACAACATGACGGTGCTCCCGGTCTCGCGGCTCCTCGCCGAGACGATCCTGAACGTCTTCGCCGACGACTCGGTCTCGGCGATCTTCGCCGGCGAGAACCAGCTCTTCTAGTACGAACGGCTCAGCCAAGGCGTCTGAGCCGTTCTGCTACTCATTCTTGCTACTCATCCCGCCGCACCGATCATGCTGGCCAGTCGAGCAGCCCCACCGGCTGTTGTCTCGAAGGTATCGAGATGCTTCTCGACGAGGCGCGTTCGACTACGGACAGATGACCTCTGTCGCCGATGGTCTCGCAGGGATTGGAGGCCGTCAGCTTTCGGTCGATGCGACACGCGTTCGCCTGGCGGATGATCTCACGCGGGAGCTCGTCGAACGGTTCTCGCCGTGCTCATGGGCCACGAGTCAAGCGCAATCACGGGATGCCGCTACGTCCATCTGTTTGACAAGCGACGCACGGACGAGGCGGTGCGGCAGGCGATGGCAAGTGTTCAGCGAACACGGCTCTGAGCCCGTGGCCTAGCCTCGCAACGGCGAGGCTCGCAGCGAGCGCAGCGCGCGATTTGACGGGACGCGAGGACGCTACTAAGGCACGCGCTCGCTCCCGTAGACGAACTTGAATCGAGAAGCAGCGGCCTCCCCGAGGAGCAGTACGAGTGTCTAGCGAGGGCACGGCCTCTGGGACGGGACGGATCGCTGCGCGGCAGGCAGAAAGTCGGGCTTGTCGATCGTCGGTGAGGTGTGAGAGCCATACGCACCGAGGGGAATGAGGCTCAACACGAACGTCTCTCTCTCGCCATGTTCTTGATCTGGGTCGAGCCCCCGACGGGTATGGAAGGTCGCGTTTGAGACCTTGGCAATATAGACTTCGGGGCTCAGCTCCCTTCAGCGTCCGCCAATGCCAGCCGCCCGGCACGACGATGCTGAGAGACATCGAACGAGACCCGCGAGGAAGCCTGGACCCGGAGGAGAGTTGAGGCGGGCGCGGCCGACCAAGCGGGGCCGTTCCGGTACAGGGCCATAAGTTGATAGAAGCCGGGGCGCACCTGCGGCACCTCAAAGGCGAACCTTCCGCCGCGCTTCCAAGTGAATCGGCCGACGGGGACGAAGCGAGGATCGCCCCGCGGAACTCTCTTCAAGAGTTGGAGGGCCGCGTTCGAGGTCGGCACGAGGAACAGAGGGCCAGGCCCACAGGCACCGCACGGGCTAACCGCCTTCCCGTGCACAGTCTGGCCCGGTGTCGCAGTCACGCGGTCCAGGTCCAGCCACAATCCGGCGCTGGCGGCGTTGGCCAAGACCAGCGCTGTGACGACGGTCGCAGTCGCTACCGACAGAAGCCGCATCGCGTAATCCCTACGATGCCAGAGCTCGACGAGGTCCAGAAGTCGAGTGCGGCCTGCGGAACCGTCTCCGGAGTCGCGGTGTAGGTTCACTGGGATGAACTCTTCGTCTCGTGTTTGCGATCACGGTGCTTTCGATCACCGCGGGCGCGGCGTCTGGGTGCGCGCTTGCGACGGGTGCGGATGGAGCGGGTTCGCGCGTCTCCAGTTGGGCTGCGCCGGCTGAGCAGTGTGTTCCGACGAGGGCGAACGGTCGGCGCCCTGCCGTCAGCGATCCGGCCGGCACGAACCACGGGAACCGCTGGTTGTGGATCGGGATCCCGCGCGACGGTCGTGTGGTCACGTCGAAAGGCTGGGCGAATGTGCAGGCGAACGGTTCGATCGAGATGAAGCTGCCCTGGTGGCGTGGACGGACGGGGCGGCTGACGGATCCGCAGCCGCCCAGCTGGAGCGCTTCCGCCGCACCCCTTGCAGCGCATGTCCCGTCCGGCTACGGGGAGCCAGAGGATTTCAGTCCTTCGGGGGTGGTCTTCGCGAGCGAGGGCTGCTGGAAGATCACGGGCAGGGTCATTCGACGAGGACGAGCGGTCGCCTCTCTCTCGGTCGTTCTTCTCGTAACGCGCTGAGTTGTCGTCGAGCGCACGGTCGGCGACTCCCTCAGATAGGCATTCCTCGGTTGCCCGAGTGTTCAGAAATGTCGCTTGAGCTGTCGCAGAGACCCAACGACCTGCCATAGTTCTCGCCGTGCGCAGTGCCGCGGTGACAGCCTTCGCAGCCGTCACCGCACTGGCCTTCGCAGCCCTGCTGTATGCGTGCTCGGCAGGCGGTGACTCCTCGCGCACCTTCAGCCAGGATCGGGATCTCCTTCCGATATCCGAAGGATTGGAGTGTCACCGGGTTCAGTACGTCGACCTTCCCTCGGCGGCTCGCGGTGACCTCGTATCGCGTCCCACCCGGTGCGGTGGAGGGCGACTGTGGCGGCTGGAACGCCGTGAACCGCCTGCCGTCACAGGGTGCGTATGTGATCCTGATCGACTACGGCCAAGGTTCGTTCCCTCCGCGACCGCGCGATCTGACGATGCGTGACGGCGAGTTGGCGAACTACGAGCGCTTCGGTCAGAGCACGATGTTCCGCTTTCGCATCGGAGCCCAGGACATCGAGGCTCACGTCGGACTCGGCGCGGCCTCGACCGACCAGACGCGCGATCGGGCCCTTGCTGTTCTGACGACGCTCGCCGCCGTCAAGGACTAGTAGCAGCCGTCGCCCTGATGACGTGTAGCACCGCGACAACGCGATGCTTGTCTGCGCCAGTGTGCGGGAATGTCGCCCGAGCGGGGGAGGGGCAACCGTGCGCGCGGCGGAACCTCCCGGGGGTTGGCGGCGTAGTACTGTTTGTGCTGGTCATGACGAGGATGCTGGCGCTTGCTGTGGCGCTCTTGGCGCTCGTCGGTGCGTCGTCGGCGGGTGGCAAGGTGCGGCGACCTCTACGCGCTCCGCTATGGGGCCAAGATGAACGTGCTCGTGCCGTACGATCCCGTCCGGCTTGTTCCGGCCGGGCCGGCGATCCGCATCGGGGCACTTCGCGCACGCGTGGAGCATGAGCGCCGATCGCTCCGCGTTTGGTCGCCGCCGCAGGCTGGCGTGCCACGAAGGGAGAGCCGGCCGCGCTCCGGTTCGTCGACCTCGCAAGCGGCCGTGTCGAAGGGACGCTGAGCTTGCACGGCGAATTCCGACGCGTCGTCGCGACTGCCTGGGTGCACGGTCGCGTGCTCGCGGTGGTAGCGGGTGGGGATTCGACGACCGTCTACTCGGTCGATCCCCTCAATCAGACGGTCGGTGGTCGGTCAGGTCGATGTCCCCGGCGCCGTGGGTCACACTCGGCGAGCGGAGCACGAAGCGGCGTCGTACTCCTGGTGGCGACGCCCGGATGCGATCGGTCCCGCCACCCGCTCGCGGTCGTCGATCAGTCACCGCGCGTGCGTACCGTACGCACTCGGGCGGATCACGATGGGCACGACGGTCAACGGCACGGCGCCCCGAACGTCTCACGACAACGCGCCGACCCCGGCCTCGCGCTCGCCCCGGCCGGGGCGAGCGCGTACATCCTGATAGGAGCGGGCCAGACCAACGGCGGCCGTCGACCTTCGCACGCTCGCGGTTCGCTACTCGCCGTCGCGCTTCCGAGGGCAGCGATCCAGAGAAGCTCGGCAAAGGCTCCGTCCGCACGGCGGCGACGTTGCCAGACGGTCGCGTGGTCGTCTCGGGCTTCGGGCTACGAGAAAACCGACTCGCAATTCGTGCCCGCGCATCGTCGATCCTCGGGACTGGTCGAGTCGCGTGCTCGAGCCAGCGACGGCCTGGTTCCGCGTCGGAGGCGGAATGGTGTTCACGCCGGGTCCGCGTGGGAGGGGCCTCAGGATGTGGAGGCCCTCCGGCGCTACGGTCCCAGAGCTCTTTCCGAACAGGCTCGGTCCGCAGCGCGGTCTATGTGGTCGGCCCGCTAGCCTTCGTCACCTTCTTCGGCAGGGGTGCAGAAGGCGGCAGTCGTCGAGCTCGGCACCGGGCACGTCGTAAGGCACACCGTTCCCGCGCACCCGCTCCTCGGCGCTGGTCAGCCGATCATCGTCGGCTGAACCGTGGTCACGCCCGTCGGTGCATGGACTTGCTGACCGTCGGGCTGCCGCGGCCCTGGGCGCCGATGGGAAGACCCTCCGGCTGAACTGGGTCGAAACGACGCCACGCGGCTCAGGTCGCAGTCTGTCTCGCGGCTGGCGCCGCGAGCCGCTGCCCCGCCCAGCCGCCTAAATCGGGGACTTCGTCCCGGATTCGCCCCGCACCCCGCCCGCCCAACATCATTGGCGGCCGGGGGTGCGGTGCCGGCGGCTGGGGCGGGGCAGCGGCGGAGGTTGAGTCGTGATGTGATATGTTGATACCGTGATACCAATCATTATGGGAATTGCATGACCAAGAAGAACATGACGTTGAGGCTGGCGGCCGAGCAGGCGCAGGAGCTGGAGGTCGTCGCTCGGGCGGAGGGGATCAGCGTGTCCGATGCGGTGCGCGAGGCGATCGCCGAGCACATCGAGCGCAAGCGGAAGGACACGGCCTTTCGCGAGCGTCTGCGGACGGTCATGGAGCGCGATCGGGAGATCCTCAAGAAGCGTCTCGGCTCGTAGTTGGCCGAGTACCTCGACCTGGCGGACTACCTGCTGATCGCCGAGAGCGTCCTCGGCGTGCCGCTGGAGGCGATCGCCGAGTGGCCCGGGATCGGATTGGCCGAGTCGGCTCTGCGTGCTCCTGCGATGGGCTTCGGCGGCGTCGAGTTCTACCCGGACCTGCTCGACAAGGCCGCCGTGCTGTGTGTGCGCCTGGCCCGCAACCATCCGCTGCCGGACGGCAACAAGCGCGTCGCGTACCTCGCGCTCGTGGAGTTTCTGGCGCGCAACGACATCGAGTGGCGGCCGCCGTCGACGGACGAGACGGTCTCGACGATCGAGGGCGTGGCCGCCGGTGAAGTCTCCGAGCAAGAGCTCGGCGAGTGGCTCCGGCGCACGCTCCCGTAGTCCAAAATCAGGCCGCTGTCAGGCTCCCGTCAGGGTCCTCGGCGACGATCGGCGGCCATGACGATCGTGCGCTAGGCGCGGCCCGTTCCGCCGCTCGCGCTGCGGCCAGAGGAGGCTGCGCGGGCGCTCGGTGTGTCGCGCTCGTTCTTCTTCGCCGAGATCCTCCCCGAGCTGCGTGTCGTGCGGCGCGGTCGGCTCCGCCCGAGCGCCAGCGTCTCGAGTGTTCGTTTTTGCGGTCGATGTGGCCCTTTGTCGATTGGAGGCGCTCGCGCACTTCGACCAAACGCTGAGCGCCGGTTGTCGTGAGAGAGGAACTATCTGTGGCGGACGATCGTCTGCTCACAGCCGCTGAAGTCTCCGAGCGGCTGAACGTTTCAACTGCGTGGATCTACGCCGCGGCCGGCGCGGGAGAGATCCCACACGTGCGGCTCGGCCGCACGGTTCGGTTCGGCTGGCCTGACATCGAGCAGTGGCTCGAACAGATCAAGCGGCCGGACGGCAGGCTTCGTTACGACCGCCACGAGGCGTAAGCTCACAGGTAGTCGTGATGATGGCACGACACCGCTGATGCTGAAAAACTGCGCGGACCCCCGGCCGGCGCCATCATCGCCGCGCCGGGGGCGTCTGCGTTAGGAGGTCCCACGCCACGGTGCGCTGCAGTCGTTCCGCGCACGGGCAAGCGCGGCACGACCTGGAGCATCAAGTACCAAGACGCGAGCGGCGAGCAGGTCTGGGAGCGTCTCGGCACCCATCGCGAGGGCTGGACGCGCAGGAGGGCTGAGGCGGAGCTGCGCGAGCGGCTCGTCCGCGTCGAACGGAAGAACTGGCGCCGTCCGCGCCCGCTCACGTTCGAGCAGTACGCAGAGACGTGGTCCACGTCGGTCACGTCCCGTCAAGTGGTGTGCGAGGCTGAGCGCGTCATCCTCGTCTGACGTTTAGGCGGCCGGGGCGATGGCCATCACCTCCTCGGGCTTCGTCGGCTGGTCGGCGAGCGCCTTGGCGATCGACTCGGCGCTCATGTAGCGGCGGGCGACGGCCCACTCGTCGTGCTGCTCGGCGAGCACGGCGCCGACGAGGCGGATGACCGCGGCGCGGTTGGGGAAGATGCCGACGACGTCGGTGCGGCGGCGGATCTCCTTGTTCAGGCGCTCCTGCGGGTTGTTCGACCAGATCTGGCGCCAGTGCTCCTTCGGGAAGCCGGTGAAGGCGAGCAGGTCCGGCGCCGGCCTCGTCGAGCATGCCGCCGCGGCTCGGGAAGCGCGTCCTCGAGCTGGTCGACGACGCGGTCGTGCTGCGCGTGCACCGTGTCGGCGTCGGGCTGGGCGAAGATCGTGCGCACCAGCGTCGCGACCAAGCGCTGCGCGCTCTTGGGGACGCGGCGTCAGCAGGTTGCGCATGAAGTGGGTCCGGCAGCGCTGCCAGGCCGCGCCGGGCAGCGTCGCGGCGATCGCGTCGACGAGGCCGGGGTGGGCGTCGGAGATCACCAGCCGGACGCCGGCCAGGCCGCGGGCGACGAGGCCGCGCAGGAAGGCGAGCCAGGCGGCGCCGTCCTCGGCTGGTGACGACGTCGAGGCCGAGGACTCGCGGTAGCCCTCGCGCGTTGACGGCGACGGCGTGGACGACGCAGACGTTGACGATGCGGCCGCCCTCGCGGAACTTCACGGCGAGCGCGTCGAGCCTCAGGTAGGGGTAGGGCGCGCCCTCGAGCGGCCGGGTGCGGAACGCCTCGACCATCTCGTCGAGCTGCTTCGCCATCCGCGAGACCTGGCTCTTCGAGCATCCGCTCGATCCCGAGCGTCTGCACGAGCTTCTCGACCCGCCGCGTGGAGACGCCGGCCAGGTAGCATCGGCGACCACCGACACGAGCGCCTGCTCGGCGCGCCGGCGCGGCTCCAGCAGCCAGTCGGGGAAGTAGCTGCCCTCCCGCAGCTTCGGGATCGCGAGCTCGATCGTGCCGGCGCGGGTGTCCCAGCGCCGCTCGCGGTAGCCGTTGCGCGTGTTGACCCGCTCCGGCGAGCGCTCGCCGTAGGCCGCGCCGCAGAGCGCGTCCGCCTCGGCGCCCATCAGCGCCTCGGCGAAGTCCTGCACCATCGCCCGCAACAGATCCGGGCTCGCCTGCTCGAGCTGCTTGCGCAGCCAGCCGGCGACGTCCATCGTGTTCTCGACCACCGTGTTCCTCCTTCGCTCGTCTTTGCGGGACTCGCGAGGATGACGCGGTGGTCAGCTACCAGCGGGCCCTACGGGCCCGCCGTCGCCGCCTCGCTCGCTCTCATCAAGGAGCAGCGAGCCGGCGACGGAGCTACCGCAGCGCTCGAACACCACGAGCGGGGACGCTACTGTTCACGTCAGGCGAGACGCGGCGCCGGTGGAAGCCGAGAACCATGGCGCAGTACCGAAGCATCCATCGCCGGGTGGTCGCATCGTTCGGGGCGATGCCGCTCGCGTCGATCCGACCGCGACACGTGGCTGCGTACATCGACGCGACGTCAAAGCAGTCGGGGCTGGCTTCAGTCGGACGCGACGTCGACCTCTTGCACGCGATCTTCAAGACCGCCCGTCGCGAAGAGCTCGTCGACGCGAACCCAGCCGATGGTGCGGAGCGGCCCAGGTTCCCGCCGTTCCGCCCGCAGAATCCTCGAGCCGGTCGAGGTAGCGCGGGTCGCAAAGGCGCTCGGTGTAGAGTCGAGCGAGTGGTCTTCCTCACGCTCGTCCTGACCGGGCTTCGACGCTCTGAGCTTCAGCGCCCTCCGCTGGCGCGACGTCGACCTCGTCGACAACCTGCTGCGCGTGCGGGACTCGAAGAGCGAGGACGTATTTTGCTCGGTTGCCCTCTCGACCACGCTGGCCGAGGAGCTCTGGCAGCACCGGCGCTCGACGGCATTCCAAGGGGACGACGAGCTCGTCTTCTGCCATCCGGAGCGTGGAACGACGTACAGGGCCGAGACGTTCAAAAGTGCGCTGATGGACGCTCTCGCGACAGCAGGTGTGAACAAGCGGCCGCGGGCGTTCCACGACCTACGACACACCGCGATCACGAACGACGCAGCCGCAGGGCTCGAGCCCATCGCCGTCATGACGAAGGCCGGCCACTCGGACATGAAGACGACCAAGCGGTACATGCATCTCGCCGGCGTCGTCTTCCGCGACGAGGCGGCTGCACTGGAGCGGCGGCTCCTCGGAGTTGCTACTCAAATTGCTACTCAAGACGACGTAGCTCCAGGGGAACCAGTCCACGCGGTCGGCGTGGATGGACGCAGTTCGACTGCGTAGACGCCCTCGGCCGAACCAGCTCTTCTAGCCGCCCTTTCCTCCGGCTCGTCGCGCGCGATACTTGCGCATCCGATCAGGGAGGTGGGGGGTTGAACAACGGCTGCCGTGACCGCAGAGGAGGGCAGGACGAGCTCGTCGGGCGCCTCTTCGGCGCCACCGTCGGGGCGATGGACCTCTTCGGCGTCTACCTCGGCGACCGGCTCGGGCTCTACCGCGCCCTCGCCGAACGCGGTCCGCTCACGTCGGGCGGACTCGCAGGCGCAGCGGGAGTCCACGAGCGTCACGCGCGCGAATGGCTCGAGCAGCAGGCGGCGAGCGCGATTCTCGGCGTGGACGATCCTGCCCCACCGCACGACGCGCGCCGCTACTCGCTGCCGCCCGGCCACGACGAGGCGCTCCTCGACGAGGACAGCCTCAACTACGCCGCGCCGTTCGCGCGCCTCATCGTCGCCGCAGGCAGGCCGATCGAGGCGCGAAGGAGGCCTTCCGGAACGGCGGCGGGGTGCCGTACGCCGAGTACGGGGTCGACGTCTACGAGGCGCAGGCGGCCTTCACCCGGCCGCTCTTCGGCAAACTGCTCGGCTCAGAGTGGCTGCCGGCGGTCGCCGGACGTGCACGCGCGGCTGTCGCCCATCCTCCGGCGCAGGTCGCGGACGTTGCCTGCGGCGGCGGGCCTCGAGCATCGCCATTGCCCGGGCTTACCCGAAAGTGCACGTGGACGGGATCGATCTCGACGAGGCCTCGATTGAGCTGGCCCGGCGGCACCTCGACGGCAGCGGCGTCGAGTACCGGGTGACGTTCGCCGTCCGCGACGCCTCCGATCCCGGGCTTGCCGGCCGCTACGACCTCGTGACGATCTTCGAGGCGCTGCACGACATGTCGTACCCCGTCGAGGTGCTCCGGGCCTGTCGCGCCCCTGCGGGCGGAGGGTGGCTCCTCATCGTCGGCGACGAGCGGACGGCCGAGACCTTCACCGCGCCGGCCGACGATCTCGAGCGCCTGTACTACGGCTTCAGCGTCCTGCACTGCCTGCCGGTGGGGATGATCGGGGACGATCCGGCGGGCACGGGAACGGTGATGTGGCCGGAGACCGTGCGCCGCTACGCGGCCGAGGCGGGCTTCGCGGAGTTCGAGGTGCTGCCGATCGAGAACGACTTCTGGCGCTTCTACCGGCTGCGGCCCTAGCCCGCTCAGCTACAATCCGCCGCCGTGTCCGGCGAGAGAACCACGATCGAGGTCAGGGAGCGCGAGCAGTTCGGCTCGCGCGACACCCGGCGCCTGCGCAAGCAGGGTCTGGTCCCGGGCGTCCTCTACGGCAGGGGCAAGGCGACGCACGCATTCGTCGTGCCCGAGCGCGACCTGCGCGGGGCGCTCACCGGCCCCTCGGGGCTGCACGCGATCCTCGACGTCGTGCTCGCCGGCCAAGCGACGGTGCACCCGTCGATCCTCAAGGAGTACCAGCGCGATCCGATTCGCGGCACGGTTACGCACTCGATCTGCAGGAGGTGCGCCTCGACCAGCCGATTCAGGCCCTGGTCGCCGTGGCGCTCGTCGGCGAGGCGCCGGGGGTGAAGCTCGGCGGCGTGCTCACCCACGTGACGCGCGACGTCAACGTCGAGGCCCTGCCGATGAGCATTCCGGAGCACGTCGACCTCGACGTGAGTGCGCTCGAGATCGGCGACACGCTACGGGTCGAGGATCTGCCGGCGCTCTCGGGTGTGACCTACCTCGACGATCCGCACGAGACGGTGATCGTCACCGTCACGATGCCGAAGCTCGTCGTTGAGGAGGAGGCCGAGGTCGTCGAGGGCGAGGCTGCAGAAGGCGAAGCCCCGGCGGAGGGCGCCGAGGGCGAGTCCGCCGGCGGCGAGACCGAGTCCGCCGAGACCTAGATGCGCCTCTTCCGTCGGGGCGAGGCCGCCTCGACGCT
Source organism: uncultured Actinomycetes bacterium (assembly GCA_963839425.1). Taxonomy (GTDB): domain Bacteria; phylum Actinomycetota; class Thermoleophilia; order Gaiellales; family Gaiellaceae; genus CAYGLV01. Next base: position 1,822,191 of record CAWIUX010000009.1, on the reverse strand, counting down.
CGACCTGCTCGTCGCGGGGCTCGGCAACCCGGGCCGCGAGCACGCCCGTGACAGGCACAACGCCGGCTGGATGGCAGTGGACGAGCTGGCACGCCGCCACGACGGCTCGTTCCGCTCGAAGTTCTCCGGCCAGCTCGCCGAGCTGCGTGTCGGCGAGGCGAGGCTCGCGCTGCTCAAGCCGGAGACCTACATGAACCTGTCCGGCGGCCCGGTGGAGCCGCCGCCCGCTTCTTCAAGGTCCAGCCGGAGGCGCTCGTGGTCGTCCACGACGACGTCGACCTCGAGCCGGGGCGGCTGCAGGTCCGGCTCGGCGGTGGCCTGGCGGGCCACAACGGGCTGCGCTCGATCGCGCAGGTGCTCGGCACGCAGGAGTTCCTGCGCGTCCGCGTCGGCGTCGGCCGTCCGGGTCGCGGCGACCGCCGCGACGTCGCCGACTTCGTGCTCTCCCGGTTCGAGCCGGAGGAGAACGGCGAGGCCCTGATCGCGCAGGCCGCCGATGCCGTCGAGTTGCTCGCCGCCGAAGGGCTCGCCGCCGCCCAGCGCCGCTTCAACTAGAGGCTTGAAGTGCTCGCGGTCTGCCAGGCCGCGATGGGGATCAGCTCTGACCCCGCAGCCTCGTCGCCTACGACGGCCGCTGAATCACATCAAGCCTCCGGTGGGCAGAGCCGCTCGGCGGCGGCGGCGAGGTTCGCCCGCCCGGCTCCGTACGTGACGACGTAGCCTTCGGCGCCGCGGGGCCGCCACACGGGGACACCGACGTCGACGACGACCGCGCCCCGCACCGAGGCCAGCAGCGCCTCCGCAGCCTCCCGCTCCCACGCGTGGCGGTGGGCGTCGCGGAGGACGACGACGAGCTGCCGCGGGCCGTTCGCGGCGGCGGCGTCCGTGGGCGGCTCGTGCAGGACGACCGCCTTGGTCTCCGGCCGGCGCTCCTGGACGAGCTCGCCGAGGCCGTGGCGTGCCGCCCCGGCAGCGATCGTCGGCTCGGGGAGAGCTCGATCACGCGCGGGGGCCGCGTGAGCGCGACGTCCCCTTCGACCCGGATCGCCCGGCGCGCCGCCTCGAGCCCGACCTCGCGCGGCGCCGCCGTCCCGGCGTGCGCGCCCAGCGTCCAGCGGGCGACCCCCGCGACGCGCTCCGCGGCCTGGGCCAGGCGCTCCTCCGTCGAGCCGCCCCGTCGCGCACGGCGGCAACGAGCGCGCGCCGCACGGGCTCCACGTCGTCGCTTCCCGAGGTCGTGGCCGAGGCAGAGCGCGTCCGCGCCCGCCGCGACCGCCCGCACCGCGCCCTCCTCCACGCCGAATGTTCCGCTGACGGCGCGCATCTCGAGCGCATCCGTGATCACCAGCCCGTCGAAGCCGAGCTCGCCGCGCAGGAGGCCGTCGATGTGCGCGCGGCTGAGCGTGGCGGGGCGTCGTCGACGACGGCACGACGATGTGCGCGGTCATGATCGCCCGCACGCCCGCCTCGACCGCCGCCCGGAACGGCCGAGCTCCTGCGCGAGCAGCGTCTCGCGATCCGCTCGACGGTCGGCAGCTCGACGTGCGAGTCCTCGGCGTGTCGCCGTGGCCGGGGAAGTGCTTCGCGCACGCGGCGACCCCGCAGCGCCTGGAGCCCCTCGACGAACGCGGCGACGTGCCGCGCGACGAGCGCCGGGTCCGCCCCGAACGAGCGGACGCCGATCACCGGGTTCGTCGGGTTCGAGTTCACGTCCGCGACGGGCGCGAGGTCGAGGTTGACCCCGGCGGCGCGCGAGCCGCGCCGCGATCGCCGCCGCGACCCGCTCGTCACCGCCGACGTCGTCGACCGTGCCGAGCGCGAGGTTCCCGGGATACGAGCTGCCCGTGGCGCCTCGAGCCGCGTGACGTCGCCGCCCTCCTCGTCCGTCGCGACGAGCACGTCCGGGCGCTCCGCGCGGAGCGCCGCGGTCAGCTCGGCGACCTGCGCGACGTCGCGGACGTTCCGCGCGAACAGGCACGACGCCGCCGAGGCCCGCCGCGAGCTCGCCGGCGCACCCAGTCCGGCGGCTCGAGCCCGGGAAGCCGGGCAAGATGCACGCGCGAGCGCGAGCCGCGTCGGAGCTCGGCGCTCACGCCCTTGACGGCGCCGGCCGTCAGCCCGAACGCGATCTTCCGCTGGACGAGCAGGAAGAAGATGATCACCGGGATCGCCGTCAGCGTCGAGGCGGCCATCAGCGCCGCCCCAGTCGGTGTTCCGGCTCGCGCCGCAGAAGTACGAGAGCCAGACGGTCAGCGTCTGCTTCGACTGGTCCTGAGCAGCACGTTGGCGAAGATGTACTCGTTCCACGCGGTGATGAACGCGAACACCGACGTCGCCACGAGCCCGGGCGCGACGAGCGGCAGCAGGATCCTGCACGAACGCGCCGAGCCGGCTCGAGCCGTCGACCATCGCCGCCTCCTCGAGCTCCTTCGGGATCCCGAGGAGGAAGCCGCGCAGCGTCCAGACCGCGAACGGCAGCACGAACGTCATGTACGTGATGATCACGCCGGTCAGCGTCGTTCGTCAGGTGGTAGTCGCGCGAGCACGACGTAGAGCGGGATGATCAGCCCGGCCTGCGGCAGCATCTGGATCCCGATCATCAGCACGATGAAGAGCTTGCGGCCGGTGAAGCGGTACTTCGCCAGCGCGACCGCGGCCAGGAAGGCGAGCACCATCGAGAGGCGACGGTGACGCTGACGACGATCAGGCTGTTCTCGACGGCGTTCCAGAAGTACGGCTGGTTCGATCGCGTCGCGGAAGTGAGCGAGCGTCGGGTCCGGAGCGGGAACCAGGTCGGCGTGAGGCTGTTGATGTCGCCGTCCGGCTTGAACGCCGTCGCGACCATCCAGTAGACCGGGAAGACCATGACGACGAGCACGAGCAGGCCGACGAGGTTCCACGCCGCTCTGGCGCGAGCCGCCGACGTCGTGCTTCGCCGCGTGCGTGACGCCGGTGCCGCGGCGTGCTCACGTGGCGTCCCCATCTCGCACCATCCTGCGGACGTAGAAGACGCTCAGGACGGCGACGATCAGCAGCATCAGGATCGAGATCGCCGCGCCGCGGCCGAAGTCGCTCTTGGCGTACCCCTCCTCGTAGAGGTAGATCGCCATCAGGTAGTTCGACGGGTCCACGTGGCCTGCGCCGATCAGGAGGAACGGCTGCGTGAAGACCCCGAAGTCCCAGATGATCGAGAGGCTCGTCAGGATCAGGAAGATCGGCTTGAGGATCGGGAAGGTGACGTCGCGGAAGATGCGCCACGGCCGGCGCCGTCGATCTCGGCGGCCTCGACGAGCTCGCGCGGCACCTGCGCCAGCCCGGCGTAGACCGTGATCGTGACGAAGGGGATCGCGCCCCAGACGATCAGCGACGTCACCATGGCCGAGCTTGCGAGGACGTCGTCGCGTACCAGTCGTGCTGGCCGTAGTCCCGACTGCAGCTCGGTCAGGATGTAGTTGAGGATCGCCGTTCTCGAAGTTCGTCATCCAGTACCAGACCTGGACGGCGACGACGGCCGGCATCGACCAGACGAGCACGAGCCCGGCGGTCAGCAGCATCCGCACGACGGAGCTGACCGCGCACGAGCAGCAGCGCGATCAGCGTCCCGAGCACCATCGTCAGGCCGACGTTCGCGACCGTGAACACGACCGTCCGCAGCAGCGTGTGCCAGAAGACCGGGTCGTGGAGGACGGAGCCGAAGTTGGCGAGGCCGATCCACTGCCCGAGTGCTGGATCAGCTCGGAGAGCCCGTAGCTGCTCGAGCGAGAGGCGTGACGAGCTTGTAGAGCGGGTAGCCGAGCATCGCGCCGATCGCGACCGACGACCGGGCAGGATCAGCAGGTAGGGCACAGAGCCGCGGAGCAGGCGCGCCCGAGGCGTAACGACGTCGCCGCCGAGCCGGGCCCGAGGCCCGATCTCGGCGGCGATCGCTGTGACTCGGCCGGGATCTGGCTACGCCACGTCCCAGCCCGATTCTGGCTCTACGACTGGTTCAGGACTGAGGTGATGTTGTCGCTCGCGGACTGGCGGCCTGCTTGACGGTCAGCTTGCCGGTCAGGATCTGGGCCAGCATGTTGCGGAGGATGTTGCCGTTCTCGACGTTGACCCAGTTCTTCGCGGTCGGGACGAACCAGCTCCGCGCGGCGGCCCGCTCGTTGACGCTGTTGCCCGAGCAGGGTCGTCGTGTTCGGGATGTTGCCCTTCGCCTCGAAGGGCCTTCATCGAGGCGGTGCTCGGTGAAGGCCTTGATCCAGTCGCACCGAGCGCCTTGTCGGCGCCGACCGGGACCGCGAGGTCCGAGCCGCCGAGGAAGCCGGGCATGACCTTGCCCTTCGTGTGGCTCGGCATCACGAACTGCGCCGGTGACGCCCTTGTACTTGTCGCCGACGCAGCAGCTGAACCAGCGCCGGGCCGATCATCGACGCGGCCTGACCCTGCGCGTACACGTCGTACGGCCACGGCTGCGTCTCGATCGTCGTCTTGCTCGCGCGCGACGCGGCGGTGAAGAAGTTCTTGAACGCGGTCAGGCCGGCGATCGCCTTCGGCGAGTCGAGCGTGCCCTTCCACTTGCCGCTGACCCGGGTCGCGATCTGTCCGCCGTAGTCGTAGACGAAGCCCATCGCGACGTACCAGTCCTGCCGGCGATGTAGACGGGCGAGAAGCCCTTCGCCGAATTCTTCGCGGCGAGCTTCTTCGCGTCGGCCGTGTACTGCGCGAGGCTCGTCGGCACCTTGACGCCCGCCTTCTTGAACAGGTCGGTGCGGTAGGTGACGACGCGCGAGCCGGCGTAGTACGGGCACGCCGTAGAGCTTGCCGCCGTACGCGGCCGGAGGCCGCGAGGCCCTCGAGCCAGGTGGCCGAGTTCGCGAACGTCGACTTCTCGGCGGTCAGGTCCTGGAAGGCGCCTGCCGCCATGTACTTCGTCATCTCGGTGTTCCCCATCTCGATGACGTCGGGCGCGTTGCCGCCCGCGAGCGTCGCGTCGAACTTCTGCAGGTGGGTCGGCCACGTCTGGTACTGGACGTTGACGTCGACGCCCGGGTGCTCCTTCTGGAACTGCGCGTTCGCCGCCGCGACGACGGCTCCGGCCAGCCGTTCTGCGCGTCGTTCTGCAGCCAGACGGTGATGCTGGCTCTGCGTCGCGCCGGAGCCGCCGCCCGCGGCGATCGCAAGACGCGAGCGCGGCGACGAGCGACGAGCCGACGGCGATGAGTTCCGTGCTCTTCATGGACGAGCCCTCCAGTGGCTCGATGGACGGCCTAGCTGGTCGTCCTCCTGTGGCGCGGCGCGTCGGCTCGGCCGAATTGGTTTAGTACCACTCGCCACCGGGCGAAGCTCGCACACGATTTGCACGTATGTCAAGACCACTTTCGCGATGTGTCGCGCGATCTGCATCCGATGCCGACTGGCGTCGCGTGCGATGGTACTGACCAGATCGTCGTCTCGAGCCGTCGTCGTACGAGCGCGATCGGGCGATGCCGAGCCACGCGCGAGCGCGTCGGGCGCGCGCTGAGCTCCGTGACGAGCCGGTAGCGGTCGCCGCGATAGATCGAGCGGACGTACTCGACGATCTCGCCGGTCTCCGAGCGCGTCATCCGCTCGAACAGGAACGCGGGCGAGTGGAGCGGCACGCCGAGCGCGGCCGACTCCTCCTCGTTCGTCACCGTCGGCTCGATCGTCTGCGGCCCGCCGACGATCTCGATCCCGTAGCGGTCCTCGCAGCAGCTCGTAGAAGGAGCCGCTCTCGAGGTCGCCGCGCGCTGAGACCGGGAACGAGCGACTCGCGGACGTGGAGCGTCTCGATCGCCATCGTCTCGCGGTCGGCGAGCCGGAGGCGCTTCGACGACGACGACGGGCTCGGACGGAGAGACGTGGAGGACGCGGCCGAGGCGCGCGCCGGCCGGGAACGACGCGGAGCTCGAGCGTGCGGCTGCCGGGCTCATGCCGCGCGCGCGCATGTCCTCCGTGAACGAGGTCATCGTCAGCTCCTGCGCGATCTTCGGCTCGCTGACGAACGTGCCGCGCCGCGCCGGCGGACGAGGTAGCCCTCGCGGACGAGCTCGTCGAGCGCGGCGCGGACCGTCAGCCGCGAGACGCCGAGATCCGGGCTCAGCTGCCGCTCGGACGGGATCGCGTCACCGACCGCGAGCTGCTCGATCAGGTCGAGCACGCTGCTCGCGCGTCTCGCTCTGCTTCGTCACGTTCGGCAGCGGTCACGGCCGGGTCTCCGCGGCCGGGCGGGTCGACCGTCGGTCGGCCGGCTGCGAGCTCGACGCAGGTTGCGCGCCCGTCTCGGGTCGAAGAAGTGGAACCGCGACGGGTCGACGGCGAGGCGCGAGCGTGTCGCCGACGCGCGCACGCGGTGCGCGGGTCGACCCGGGCGGTGAAGAGCGACTCCTCGTCGGCGAGCAGCGTCGCCTCGTCCTCGCTCGCCTCGAGCGTCTCGGCGCGTGATGCGCGGCGCGTCGACCGCGGAAGAAGACGTGCGCCTCGGAGCCGAGCTCCTCGAGCACCTCGACCTGCGACCTCGATCCGCGGCAGCTCGCGCGCGGCGCGAACGCGTCGTCCTCGAAGCTCTCCGGGCCGGATGCCGAGCACGACGCGGCCGTCGCCGCGCGCGGGCCGGCGGTCGGGTCGAGCGGCACGCGGAACTGGCCGAACGACGACCTCGTCGCCCTCGATCGTCGCCTCGACGAGGTTCATCGCCGGCGAGCCGATGAACGCGGCGACGAAGAGGTCGCGCGGCTCGTTGTAGAGCTTCTGCGGCTCGTCGACCTGGAGGATCCTCCCGTCGCGCATGACCGCGACGCGCTGCCCGAGCGTCATCGCCTCGATCTGGTCGTGCGTGACGTAGACGGTCGTGACGCCGAGCCGGGCGTGGAGCTGCGCGAGCGACGCGCGCATCCCGACGCGCAGCTTCGCGTCGAGGTTCGAGAGCGGCTCGTCCATCAGGAACGCCTGCGGCTCGCGCACGATCGCGCGGCCCATCGCGACGCGCTGGCGCTGGCCGCCCGAGAGCTGCGCCGGCCTGCCGGTCGAGCAGCTCCGTCGAGGCCGAGCAGCTTCGCGACCTCGTCGACCCGCCGTGCGATCTCGGCCTTCGGCGTCCGCCGCACCTTGAGCCCGTAGCCGAGGTTCTGGCGGACGGTCATGTGCGGATAGAGCGCGTAGCTCTGGAAGACCATCGCGACGTCGCGGTGGCGCGGGGCGAGGTCGGTGACGTCGCGCGTCGCCGATCGAGATCGCGCCGTCGCGTGACCTCCTCGAGCCCTGCGATCATGCGCAGCAGCGTCGACTTCCCGCAGCCCGACGGCCCGACGAGCACGATGAACTCGCCGTCGCGCGATCGTCAGGCTCGACGTCGTCCACGGCGACGACGCCGCCGGCGAACACCTTGGTGACGTGCTCGAGCTCGATGTCGGCCATGCGCTCGGCCGATCGCACAGCGCGGTGCGCCGAGATGACAAGACCAAAGTGGAGCATCTGGTGCAAACTGGTATTGACCACTTCACCTGCGTCGGCGTACACTCGCACTCATGGCGCACGATGGACGAGCTCGACGAGCCTGATCACCGAGGCCCGGAGCGCGGACGCCGGCGCGACCTCGACCTCCGCTCCACCAGCGAGCTCGTCGAGCTGATGAACCGCGAGGACGCGACGGTGCCCGCGCCGTCGTCGCGCGCGGCCGCGAGCATCGCCGCCGCGATCGACGCGATCGCCGAGCGCCTGCAGGCGGCGGCCGCCTCGTCTACGTCGGCGCCGGCACGTCCGGCCGGCTCGCGGCGCGTCGACGCGGCCGAGTGCGAGTCGACGTTCTCCGCTGCCGCCCGGGCAGGTGGTCGCGCTCGTCGCCGGCGGCGACGCTCGGCATCGCCGCTCGAGCAGGAGGCGGCCGAGGACGACGCCGCGGCCGGGCGCGCGCGACGTCGAAGCGCCTCGGCGTCGGCGCCGACGACGCCGTCGTCGGCGATCAGCGCGAGCGGGCGCACGCCGTACGTGCTCGGCGCGCTCGAGGCGGCGGCCGGCGCCGGCGCGCTGACGGTCGCGCGTCGTCTCGCGTCCCCGACTCCGAGCTCGGCGCGCTGGCCGAGCACGAGATCGCCGTCGTCGTCGGGCCCGAGATGCTCGCCGGCTCGACCCGGCTCAAGGCCGGCACGGCGCAGAAGCTCGTGCTGAACATGATCTCGACGATCGCGATGGTCCGCCTCGGGAAGACGTTCGGCAACCTGATGGTCGACGTCTTCGCGACGAACGAGAAGCTGCGCGCGCGCGTCCGGCGGATCGTCCGACTGGCGACCGGCGCGCCGCCGCGACGAGGTCGACGCGGCGCTCGGCGGCGGCCGACGGCGACGCGAAGGTGGCGATCGTCTCGCTCCTCGCCGGCGTCGACGCCGACGACGCGCGCGATCGCGGCTCGCCGCGGCCGGCGGCGACGTCCGCGATGGCGCTCGACGCATGAGGCTCGGCGTCGAAGCCGCGCTCGTCGGACGGCGAGCTCGTCCCGGGCGACGTCGAGGTCGTCGACGGCCGCGATCGCGCGCGTCGGGCTCGCGTCCGCGAACGGTCGCGGCATCGCCGTGCCCGGGCTTCGTCGACCTCCAGGTGAACGGCTTCGGCGGCGTCGACTTCCTCGAGGCCGACGCCGCCGGCTACGCGCGCGCGGGCGAGGCGCTGCTCGAGACCGGCGTGACCGCGCTACCTGCCGACGTTCATCACCGTCGCCCGAGGAGCGAGCTCGTCGCGGCGCTCGCGCGAGGTCCCGCTCGACGCGCGAGGGGCCGCGCATCCTCGGCGTCCACCTCGAGGGCCCGTTCCTCTCCCCGCGCCGCCTCGGCACGCATCCGGCCGCCGGCCCGCCGCGACCCGGACCCCGCGCTGCTCGAGCGGCTGCTCGCGGCCGGCCCGGTGCGGCTCGATGACGCTCGCGCCCGAGCTGCCCGGCGCGCGCGCGCTGGTCGACCTGCTCCAGCGCGCGCGGCGTCGTCGTCTCCTGCGGCCACACCGACGCGACCGCCGCAGCAGGCGCACGCCGCCTTCGACCGCGGCGTCCGCACCGTGACGCACCTCTTCAACGCGATGCGCCCGTTCGACGCACCGCGACCCGGGCATCGCCGGCGCGGCGCTCGCCCGCGACGACGTGTCGTCCAGATCATCGTCGACGGCGTCCACCTCGCCCCCGACACGGTGCGGCTCGTCTGGCGGGCGGCCGCCGGGCGGGTCGCGCTCGTCACCGACGCGATGGCCGGCGCCGGGCGCGGCGACGGGGCGTACAGCCTCGGCGGCGCTCGAGGTCGACGTCCGCGACGGCGTCGCCCGCGGGCCGAGACGGCGTGCTCGCCGGCAGCGTCGCTGACGATGATCGAGGCGGTGCGCAACCTGCACGCGCTCGGCGTCCCGCTCGAGCGACGCGCTCGACGCGGCCACGTGCCGTGCCGGCCGCGCGTGCTCGGCCTGCCGGACGTCGGCCGGCTCGAGGTCGGCGCGCCCGCCGACATCGTCGTGCTCGACGACGGCCTGGAGATCGAGCGCGTGCTCGTCGGAGGGGAGGCCCGTGTCGTCGCCTGAGCCGAGCCCGTCCCGAGCCGGCGAGCCGGCGGCGCAGTTCCTCGCCGAGATCCGCGAGCAGCCGGCGCGCGCTCGAGCGCCTGCTCGACGCACGAGCGCGAGTTCGCCCGGGTCGCGGCGGCGGCGCGCGAGCGCGGGCCGCGACTCGTGCGCCTCGTCGGCCACGGCTCGTCGGACAACGCCGCCTCGTACGGCGTCTACGCGTTCGGCCTGCTGCCGCGGCTGGACGGCGCTGCGCGACTCGATCACGCTCACGCGTCTACTACGGCGCCCAGCTCGACCTGTCCGGCTCGACGGTGATCGGCGCTCTCGCAGTCCGGCCGCACGCCGGACGTCGTCGAGTACGTGGCGCGCGCGCGCGCGCGGCGGCGCGTTCACGGTCGCGGTCACGAACGACCCCGACTCGGACCTGCCGGAGCGCCGCCGAGGCGCGTGCTCCCCCTCGGCGCCGGACCGGAGCAGGCGGTCGCCGCGACGAAGACGTACCTCAACCAGCTCGCCGCGCTCGCCCTGCTCGCCGCGCACGCCGCCGGCGAGGGGCGCGCGGTACGCGGACGGGCTCGCGCGAGGTCGCCGACCTGCTCGACGGCGTCCATCCCGGAGCTCGAGCGCGCGTCGCCGCGCTCGCGCTCGCCGTTCGCCTTCGTCGGCCGGATGTTCGTGATCGGCCGCGGGCACGAGTTCGCGACGGCGCGCGAGATCGCGCTCAAGCTGCTCGAGACCTGCCGGGTCGCGGCCGAGCCGCTGACGGCGACCGCCCTCGCGCACGGCCCGATCGCCGCGCTCGACCCGCTCTTCCCCGTCTGGGCGATCGCGTCGCGACGACGAGACGCTGCCGGCCGTGCATCGAGGCCGCCGGCGCGCGATCCACGCGGCCGGCGCGACGCTCGTCGCGAGCGGGACCGCGGCGGGCGCGATCGCCGGCGCCGACTACGTCGCTCCCCGTCCCGGCCCCCTCGTGCCGCTCCTCGCGCCGCTCCTCTCGGTCGTCCCGGGACAGCTCTTCGCGTGGGCGCTCGCCCGCGCGAAGGGCCTCGACCCCGACCAGCCGCGCGGGCTCAGCAAGGTCACGCTCGCGCTGTAGGGAGGCGGCGCAGAGTCGGCGCGCTGCCGCGCGCCGCTCCTGTGACCCTCGCGCAATCCGATGCTGGACCGCTCAGTGCGGCAGCGTCGAGGGCTGGGCCACCTCGATCTAGACTGACCCCCGCGAGACGCGCGTCTCGGCAACCGTCATGGACCGTCCCGTTCTCCACTCGCTCGCCCTCGAGCTCGCTGCTCACGAGCGCCTGCGGGAGTTCGCCGCCGCGCTGCCCGCGCGCGCCCGCGTCTCCGAGCCGGCCTTGCCGCTCCTGCTCGCCGCGCTGCACGAATCTCTCGGGCGCGCGCTCGTCTGCCTGCTCCCCGAGGACGCGGACGCCCGCGACGCGGCGGAGGCGGCCGGGTGGTTCCTCGGACCGGAGCGCGTCGCGTTCCTGCCCGGCCGCGGCGTCGGCTGGGACTCGGGGCTCGAGCCGCCACCCCACCTCGTCGGTGAGCGCGCCCGCGCACTCGACGTGCTCTCGGCGGGCGGGCTCGTCTGCGTCTCCGCTGCCGCGCTCGCCGAAGACATGCCGCCCCTGGCCGCGCGGGCGGAGGCGGTGCTGCTCGAGGTCGGTGCGGAGCCCGGGATCGACGGTCTGGCCGCCGCGTTCGCGCAGGCCGGGTACGAGCGCGTCGAGCGGGTCGAGGAGCGGGGCCAGTTCGCGGTTCGCGGTGGCATCCTCGACGTCTTCCCCTCTACCGGCCGCGAGCCGTTGCGCGTCGAGCTCTTCGGCGACGAGATCGAGCAGGTGCGGGCCTTCTCCGTGTTCACGCAGCGCGCGCTGCACGCGGTCGAGCGCGCGCTCGTCTACCCGGCCGCCGAGCGGCGCGCCGACGGCTCGGAGCCGTCGCTTCCCGGACAAGGACGAGTCTCCGCGCGCGCCCTCCGACCTCGTGGCGGTGCTCGAGCGGGTGCCCGATCTCGTCTGGCAACCGGACGACGTGCGACGGCTCTGGGACGAACGGCGGCTTCCCGAGCAGCCACTGGCCGGCTGCGCGGAGCTCGACCCGTTCCCGCAGGGACAGCCGTTCTCGTTCGAGGCGCAACGGCCGGCGCTCGCCGCGCGCGGGCTCGCCGAGGCCGAGAACGAGCTCGCTGCGCTCGTCCGGGCCGGGCTGCGTGTCATCGTCGCGTTCCCGCATCGCGGGGACGCGCTGCGCACGAAGAGCCTGCTGCGCCGAGCCGAGGCCGAGCTGCTCGAGCCGGGCGAGCCGGCGCCGGGCGAGCCGCAGCTGCGCTTCGCGGTCTCCCCGGCCCGCCGTGGCTTCGTCTGGCGTGAGCTCGGGCTGGCGCTCCTCCCCGACGCCCAGGTCTTCCGCAAGCGCGCGCGACGCGAGGCTCGGCTCGGCCGCGCGCTCCAGTCCTTCGCCGACCTGCGGACGGGCGACCACGTCGTCCACGAGGACCACGGCGTCGGCCGTCTCCTCGGCTTCGAGACGAAGGAGGTCGCCGAAGTCACCCGCGACTACCTCTATCTCGCCTTCCGCGGCGACGACCGGCTGTACGTCCCGCACGAGCAGCTCGGCAAGGTCTCGAAGTACATCGGGGCCGACGGGAGCGCCCCCGCGCTCTCGAAGCTGGGCGGCAAGGCCTGGCAGACGCTCAAGACGCGTGCCCGCCAGGCCGTGCGCGAGCTTGCGGGCGAGCTGCTGGCGCTCTACGCGCAGCGCCAGCAGGCCTCCGGCGCCGCCTACGACCTGCGCAACGAGTGGTTCGAGCGGCTCGAGGCCGAGTTCCCGTTCCGCGAGACGCCGGACCAGGAGCGCGCGATCGAGGCCGTGAAGGAAGACCTCGAGGCGCCACGCCCGATGGACCGGCTCGTCTGCGGCGACGTCGGCTTCGGCAAGACGGAGATCGCCGTCCGCGCGGCGTTCGCGATCGCGGTCAACGGCCGCCAGACGCTCGTCCTCTGCCCGACGACGATCCTCGCCGAGCAGCACTGGAACACGTTGAGGAATCGCTATCGCGATTTCCCTATCCGAGTGGAGATGGTGTCGCGCTTCCGCAAGCCGGCTGAGATCAGGAAGGTTCTCCTGGACTTCTCCGAAGGGAAAGTCGATGTCCTCGTCGGCACGCATCGCCTGCTCTCCCGCGACGTGATCCCGAAGCACCTCGGCCTCGTCGTGCTGGACGAGGAGCAGCGCTTCGGCGTCGCCCAGAAGGAGCTGCTGCGCGCGCTGCGGCTGGAGGTGGACGTGCTCTCGCTGTCGGCGACGCCGATCCCGCGCACGCTTCAGATGTCGCTCTCCGGCCTGCGCGACATCTCGGTGATCGAGACCCCGCCCGAGGGGCGGCGCCCGATCCGCACGACGGTCGGGGAGTACGACGAGGAGGTGATCCGAACGGCGCTCGAGCGCGAGCACGCGCGCGGCGGCCAGTCGTTCTACCTCCACAACCGGGTCGAGACGATCGACGAGGCGGCGGAGAAGCTGCGGCAGCTCTGCCCCGGGCTGCGACTGCTCGTCGCCCACGGGAAGATGCGCGAGCGCGAGCTCGAGGAGCGCATGCACGCCTTCGTGCGCGGCGACGCCGACGTGCTCGTGGCGACGACGATCATCGAGTCGGGGCTCGACATCCCCCAGGCGAATACGCTCGTCGTCGAGCGTGCCGACGCGCTCGGCCTGGCCCAGCTCTACCAGATCCGTGGCCGCGTCGGTCGCTCCGACGTGACTGCGCACGCCTACCTCCTCTACCCGGACTCGCACGAGCTGACGCCGGACGCCCGCGCGAGGCTGGCGACGCTCGCCGATCACACGGAGCTGGGCGCCGGCTTCCAGATCGCGATGCGAGACCTCGAGATCCGGGGCGCCGGCGACCTGCTCGGCGCGGAGCAGTCCGGGCACGTCGCCGCGCTCGGCTTCGAGCTCTACCTCGAGATGCTGAACGATGCGGTCGCCGAGCTGTCGGGCCAGCGGCGCGCGGCCGCCCGGCCGGTGCGCGTGGACGCGCGCGTGGACGCCTTCGTGCCGGCGAGCTACGTCGCCTCGGAGGCGCTCAAGATCGACGTCCACAGACGGCTCGCGCTCGCCGAGAGCGACGACGAGCTGCGCGAGCTGCGGGCGGCGCTCGAGGACCGGTACGGCCCGATCCCCGGGCCCGTGGAGAACCTGTTCGCGATCCAGGACGCGAAGCTGCTGCTCGCCCGGCTGGGCGCCGACTACCTCGTCTTCCGGGGCGGTCGCGCGACCGTCGGCCCGCTCGTGCTCGGCTCGGCCGAGCTGCGCGCCCTCCGGGGGATCGCCGACACCGCCGTGTACACGTCGGCCAAGCGCGAGGTGTCCCGGCGAACGGACTCGCTGGCGGGGGCGCTCGATCTGGCCGCTGCTATACTCGCCGCGCGTCAAGCGGCCTAGCGCCACGGCTGCAGGCGCTCTTTCCATGAGAGCCTCTCGCCTTCTGATCCTTCTTGCGGCCGTCCTCGCTGTCGGCGCGGCCGGCTGCGGCGGCGACGGCGGCAAGGTGCCGAGCGACGCCGTCGCGGTCGTGGACGGCGAGGCTGTCCCCACGGCCGACGCCGATACCGTGCTGGCGCAGGCGAAGAAGAGCTACGCGTCGCAGAAGCGGGCGTTCCCGAAGGCCGGCACCGAGGAGTACCAGACGCTCAAGAACCAGACCGTCGGGTTCCTCGTCCAGCGCGTCGAGTTCGAGCAGAAGGCAAATGACCTCGGGCTCGAGGTCACCGACAAGCAAGTGGACGAGCGTCTCGCCGAGATCAAGAAGCAGTACTTCGCGGGCGACGAGAAGAAGTACGCGAAGCAGCTCGCCGACCAGGGGCTCACCGACAAGCAGGTGAGGGCCGACCTGCGCGCGCAGATCGTCTCGGAGGGGCTCTTCAAGGAGGTCACCAAGGACGTCAAGGTGACCGACAAGGACGTCTCCGGCTACTACGCCGAGAACAAGGCGACGTACAGCCAGCCGGAGAGCCGCGACGTGCGACACATCCTCGTCACGAAGAAGGCGCTGGCGGACGACCTCTACGGCCGGCTCGCCGCCGGCGGCGACTTCGCGGCGCTCGCGAAGAAGTACTCGGAGGATCCGGGCTCGAAGGACCAGGGGGGCAAGCTCACGATCGCCCGCGGCCAGACGGTCGCTCCGTTCGACAAGACCGCGTTCCTGCTCAAGGTCGGCACGATCTCGCAGCCCGTCAAGACGCAGTACGGCTACCACATCATCGAGCCGCTGACCGAGATCAAGCCCGCGAAGCAGACGCCGCTGAAGGACGTCAAGGAATCCATCACCCAACAGCTCCTCCAGACGAAGCGCAACGAGGCGATGACGGCGTGGGTGGACGACGTCAAGCGGGAGTACGAGGACAAGGTGCGCTACGCGGTCGGCTACCAGCCGCCTCCCCCGCCGCCGTCGGGGACCGAGACCTCCACCGGCTAGCCCATGTCGCTGGCCGAGGCGCTCCTCGAGCTGCAGGAGCTGACCGAGCGCCTTCGGCGCGACTGCCCGTGGGACCGCGAGCAGACGGCCCGCACGATCGTCCCGCACACCGTCGAGGAGGCCTATGAGGTCGCCGACGCGGCGCTGGCGGGAGACACCGCGAAGCTGCTCGACGAGCTCGGCGACCTCCTCTTCCAGGTCCACTTCCTAGCCTTGCTCCTGTCGGAGCAAGGCTATGGGGATCTCGAGGCCGTGGCGCGCAACGCTCATGCGAAGCTGGTGAGAAGGCACCCGCACGTGTTCGGCGAGGCGCACGCGTCTACGCCTGCGGAGGTGCGCCAGACGCTGGGAGCAGACAAAGCGCGTCCTCGAAGGGCGCGCTGGGATCTTCCACGAGGTTCCCGAAGGGCTGCCGGCGCTCGCCCGGGCGCGCAAGGTGCAACGTCGGGCGGCGGCCGCCGGGTACGACTGGCCCGACCTCGAGGGCCCGCTCGCGAAGGTGCGCGAGGAGCTCGACGAGCTCGTGGCGGAGCTCCGGCGTGCCGGCCCGCCGAAGCCGGAGAGCGAGCCCGATCCGCTCGTCTTCGCCGAGATCGGCGACGTTCTCTTCACCGTCGTGAATCTCGCGCGGCGGCTCAACGTGGACCCGGAGCTGGCGCTGCGCGGCACGACGAGGACGTTCGTCGAGCGCGTCGAGCGCGCCGCGGCGATCGCGGCCGAGCGTGGCGAAGACTGGCGGGCGCTCGGGCTCGAGGAGCAGGATCGTTACTACGACGAGGCAAAGGAGCAGCTGCGATGACGAGTGCGATCGTGAGCGTACGGGCCCGCCAGATCCTCGACTCGCGCGGCAACCCGACCGTCGAGGTCGAGATCGGGCTCGCGTCGGGCGCGCGCGGTCGCGCCGCCGTTCCTTCGGGCGCCTCGACGGGTGCCTTCGAGGCGGTCGAGCTACGCGACGGAGACCAGGGCGTCTACCTCGGCAAGGGTGTCACGCGCGCCGTCCGCAACGTCAACGAGGAGATCGCGCTCGCGATCACGGGGCTGGACGCCGAGGACCAGCGGGCCCTCGACGCGGCGCTCGTCGCGCTCGACGGCACCCCGAACAAGGCCCGGCTGGGCGCGAACGCGATCCTCGGCTGCTCGCTCGCCGCGGCCAGGGCCGCCGCCGCGCACGCGGGCGTCTCGCTCTACCGGTGGATCGGGGAGCGGACGCGCACGTCCTGCCGGTGCCGCATGCTGAACGTCATCAACGGGGGCGTTCACGCCCAGAACTCGATCGACTTCCAGGAGTTCATGGTCGTTCCCGCGGGCGCCCCGACGTTCTCGGAGGCGCTCCGCGTCGGCGCCGAGACGTTCCACACGCTGAAGGCGCTCCTGCACGAGCGCGGGCTCGCGACGGCGGTCGGCGACGAGGGTGGCTTCGCGCCCGATCTCGGCACGGCCGAGGAGGCGATCGCGGCGATCCTCGAGGCGGCCGAGCGCGCGGGGCACCGCGACAAGGTGGCGATCGCCCTCGATCCCGCCTCGAGCGAGTTCTTCCGCGAGGGCGCCTACCACGTCGAGGGCCGGACGCTCGCGACGGAGCAGCTCGTCGACCTGTATGCGTCGCTCGCCGAGCGCTTCCCGCTCGTCTCGATCGAGGACGGCCTCGCCGAGGACGAGTGGGACGGCTGGAAGGCGCTCACCGACCGGCTCGGCAGGCGCGTGCAGCTCGTCGGCGACGATCTCTTCGTCACGAACGTCGAGCGCCTCCGGCGCGGGATCGAGAGCGGCGTCGGCAACGCGATCCTTGTCAAGGTCAACCAGATCGGCACGCTCACGGAGACGCTCGACGCGATCGAGCTCGCGCGTGCGAGCGGCTTCGCCGCGGTCATCTCGCACCGCTCCGGCGAGACGGAGGACGCGACGATCGCAGACCTCGCAGTCGCGACGAACGCCGGCCAGATCAAGACCGGCGCGCCGTCGCGCTCGGACCGCGTCGCGAAGTACAACCAGCTCCTGCGGATCGAGGAGGAGCTGGGCGAGGCGGCGGTCTATCCGGGCTGGGACGCCTTCCCGCGCTTTTCGCGAGGCTAGGCTTCGTTCATGGACGGGCTCCGGCGCACCAAGATCGTCGCAACGATCGGCCCGGCGTCGTCGACGCCGGAGACGCTGGCCCGCCTGGTCATGGCCGGCATGGACGCCGCCCGCCTCAACTTCTCGCACGGCACCCACGGGGATCACGCCGAGCGCGCCCGGCTCGTCCGCGAGGCCCAGGCGGCGGCCGGCCGGCCGCTCGCGCTGATCGCCGACCTGCAGGGCCCGAAGCTCCGCGTCGGCGATCTGGCGGCGCCGGTTACGCTCGCGCGCGGCGACACCGTCGTGCTGGCCGGTGAGGACGTCGCGCAGGACGGCGACGTGCCGATCAGCCCATCCGTCCTCGGGACGGTGCTCGAGCCCGGCACGGACGTACTGATCGACGACGGGCACGTCCGCCTCCGCGTCGAGGAGGTCGAGCGCGGCCGCGCGCGTTGCACGGTGCTCGCCGGCGGCGAGGTCGGCTCGCACAAGGGCGTCAACCTACCCGGCGTCGCGCTGCCGATCCCGTCGCTCACGCAGAAGGATCTCGACGATCTCCAAGTTCGCGCTCGGCCTGGGCGTGGACTTCGTCGCCCTCTCGTTCGTCCGCTCCGGTGCGGATGTGCGCGCGTTGCGCGAGCTGATCGAGGCCGCCGGCTCGCACGCGCACGTGATCGCGAAGATCGAGAAGGCCGAGGCCGTTGCGGCGCTCGGCGAGATCCTCGACGAGGCGCACGCCGTCATGGTCGCGCGCGGAGATCTCGGCGTCGAGATCGGCGCCGCCGAGGTGCCCCTGCTGCAGAAGCGGATCATCCTCGAGGCGCTCGGGCGCGGGAAGCCTGTGATCACCGCGACGCAGATGCTCGAGTCCATGCTCCACCAGCCTGAGCCGACGCGCGCCGAGGCGTCCGACATCGCGAACGCGATCCTCGACGGCACCTCGGCGATCATGCTGTCCGGTGAGACGGCGATCGGCGCCTACCCAGTTGAGGCGGTCGAGACGATGGACATGATCGCGCGTGTGGTCGAGCCGTCGCTCGGCTACCGCCACGAGCTGCCGTCCGCGGGAGAGCAGCCGACGATCGGGCAGGCGATGTCGAACGCGTCCTGCGACATCGCCGAGGCACTCGCGGCGAGGGCGATGCTCGTGCCGACCTCGACCGGCCGCACCGCGTCCGCCGTCGCGCGCCTTCGCCCCAGCCGGCCGATCATCGCGCTCACACCCCACGATCACTGCCTGCAGCAGCTGGCGCTCGAGTGGGGGGTCGTTCCCCTCCGGATCCCGCAGACGTCCGACGTCGCCGAGCTGTGGGTGCTCTCGCTCGACGCGGCGCGCCGGAGCGGCCTCGTCGAGTCGGGCGACCGCGTCGTGATCACCGCCGGCACGGCGGTCAACGTTCCGGGCTCGACCAACACGATCCGCGTCGACGTCGTCTGACGTCCCGGGGCGCGTCCCCTTCCGGCCGGCGGAGCCGGCTTCCGGGGCGGCGGCCAGGAACGTCGACGTCCCTCTGGCCGCGGCCCCTCCGGGTAGGCGCGAGGCGCGGGAAGGGGGCGCGCGACCCCCGGCGAAGTGAGTGAGCCGTGCCCAAGCGTGGACTCCGTACCGATGCCGGCCGCGCGGCGGCGACCTCCGACAGGGCGAAAAAGACGCGTCGGCGGCGGACCCGCCAGTCGCTCCTGACCGTGCTGCTGCGCTGGTGCATGGTTGGAGCGCTCGTGTTCGTCGCCTTTCTCTACTACAAGCCGCTCACGACGTTCCTCGACACGCGCGAGCAGCTCGCCGCGCGGCGCGCCGAGGTGGCGGAGCTCCGGGACGAGCGGCAGCGCCTCGAGGCCCGGCTCGCGCGCTCGGCGACTACCGACGTGCTCGCCCGTGAGGCCCGCCGGATCGGCTACGTCCGGCCGGGGGAGCGGCTGTTCATCGTCAAGGGCATTCCGGAGTGGCGTCGCGAGCGGCGGGCTACGATCGGGCGTGATGGATGACCGGGCACTCGTCGCGCGCCAGCTCGGCCGCGCGCCGCGCGCGTTCCGCGGGGTAGCCGCGCGATGTCCGTACGGCGCCCCGGCGGTGACCGAAGAGGAGCCCTACGACGAGCGCGGCGAGCCGTTCCCGACCACGTACTACCTCACGTGCCCGCACCTCGTCGCCGCCGTCTCACGGCTCGAGGCCGCGGGCGGGGTGGAGCGCTTCGGCCGCCTTGCCGCCTCCGAGCCGGAGCTGTGGGAGAGCCTCGAGGGAGCGACCGCGCTGCAGCGCCGGCTGCGCGTCGAGCTGGCCGCCGGCAGGACGGGGGCCGACGGCGGCGCGTCGCTCGCGTTCGGGATCGGGGGCGCCCGCCGGCCGGAGAAGCTCAAGTGCCTACACGCGCACGCCGCCTTCGCGCTCGCGCGACCGGGGTACCTCCTCGGCGAGCGCGTTCTCTCCGAGCTCGAGCCGCTCTGGCCGGAGCGCTGCTGCACTCTCGCGTAGCATCAGGCGTCGTGTCCGTGGACGTCGCCAGCGCCCGCCGCGAATGGGAGGAGGGCAGCCGCCGCCTCGAGCCGGCGCTGCGCGACCCCCTGCGCGGCGCGCGGCTCCACGCCCAGGTGGACGCGCTCGTGGACGAGCTGCGCCGCCGGCTCGGCAGCACGTTCACGCTCGCCGAGCTCGCGGGCGCGTACGCGGGGGCCGAGCGCTGGGCGCGCCAGATCGTCGGCGAGCGCGCGCCCGCCCCGGGCTGGCCGCAGACGCTGGCGCTCGTCGAGGACGCCGCCTTCCACGAGTACGCCCGCGGCGCTGTGGACTACGAGCCGTGAGCGCGCTTCAGAGCAGCCGGAAGGCCCGGGGGCGCCGCCGCCGCTTCCGGCCGCTGCGGCTTGTGCTCGGGCTCGTGCTCGCCGCGGGTGTGTTCGCGGCCGGGCTCTCGTTCGGACGTGCGCTCGACGAGGGGCCGAGTCCGGGCGGCACGCGGACGCTCGAGCGAACGTTGAAGCCGCTCCCGCTGGCGCCCGTGAGCCCGCCGACGACTGTCACGGTCACTGTCACCGAGCCCGGCTGAGCCGGCGCCCTGGGTACGCCACGACCCTGACCGGCCTCGACCACGATCTCCAGAGCTGGGTCGTCCAGCATCGCGGCGAGCCGTTCGACACGCTCTTCGAGGCCCTTTCGCTCGCCGGCTCCTTCGGGATCGTCTGGCTCGCGCTCGCCGCCGTGCTCGCCGTTCTCTGGCGCCGCCCCGGCGTGCTCGCGCGTGTTGCCGTGGCGGCGGTCGCCGCCGACGTCGTCTCGAGGCTCCTGAAGGGGTGGACCGGCCGCGAGCGGCCGCCGCTCCGGCACCCGGACCCGGAGCCGCTCGTGCACGTGCCGGACTCGAGCTCCTTCCCGTCGGGGCACGCCACCGTCGGCTTCGCGTGCGCGGCCGTGCTCGCGCGCGCGGTGCCGCGGCTCGCTCTCCCTCTCTACGTCCTCGCTGCGCTCGTCGCGTGGTCGCGCGTCCACGTCGGCGTTCACTACCCCCTCGACGTCGTCGCGGGCGCGGCGCTCGGGCTCGTCCTCGTTACAGGTCTTCGCTGGCTTGCAACAGTCCGGCGACGATCAGGGCGACGGCCGAGACGAGGCTGATCCAGATCCCGACCCCGCGACCGAAGAAGAAGAATTCGTCGGGAATCGAGATCGCGCGGATGAGGACGAACGTCGTCGCCAGCGAGCCGAGCCCGATCGTGAGAAGGCTCTCGGGCACGGTTGCGGGCAGCTCGATCCCCAGCTCACGTAGCGCCACGAGGGCGAGCACGGCAAGCCCGATGAAGAAGACGAGCTTCCCGAGTGTGCCCGTGTGCCAGCCGAGCACTGCGATCGAGATCCCGTCGCCGCTGCCCGTGTACCAACCCGTGAACGCGGAGAGCGCGAGCACGAGCCCGGCGAGCGACGTGAGCCTGTCGCCGAGTCCCCAGAGCGTTCCGCCACCGCGAGCGAAGGGCATGCGGCGCCGCGCCGGCTCGGGATCGGTCTCGAAGAAGTCGTCCGACATCGGCTCGGGAGTGCCCACGGCGGCAGTATCCCCGATTGTGTCTCCCGGAGCCATTCGCACCGTTCGGGACTACACTTTCGCCGTGGCCGAGCCAGCCCGCACGCCCGCGCACGAGGAAACGCCCCCCGTCGACCCGATCGCGGTCGATCGCGCGTACCTCGTCCACCGGGCGCGACGCCAGGCCCGCCTCGATCGCGTGCGTGCGAGTCGGCGGGCGGGCCTGCGCTTCTGGCTCGTGCTGCTCGGGCTGCTCGTCGTCAGCATCGTGCTCGGCTTCTCGATCTGGCGCGAGATCGAGCGCCTGTTCGGGCTGTAGATGATTGATTCCCAATCACCGCACCCCCGAGTGGGGGCCTGAGCACTGCGCATCGCGGCCGCCTCGCCCGGCACCAAGGCCACCAGCCTTGGCACCGGTCGAGTCGACCACGCTGCTTGACCCATGCCCTCCCTGAGGGCACGCCGATCGGGAATCAATCATCTAGGGTCGGGCCCGTGACCGACACCCGCTCCGCGCGAGCCCTCGCCGCGCTCGTCTTCGGCGCCGGTATCGGCTCGCTCGCGACCGAGATCGCGGCCTCGCGGCTGCTCGCCCCGTACTTCGGCTCTTCGACGATCGTGTGGGCGAACCTGATCGGAATCGTGCTCGCGGCGCTCGCCGCCGGCTACTGGCTCGGCGGCCGTGTCGCCGACCGCAGGCCCGAGCCCCGCCTCCTCGGCGCGATCGTGTCCGCCGCAGCGGTGTACGTGGCCGTGACGCCGTTCGTCGCCCGCCCGTTCCTCGACCTGACGGTGAAGGAGCTCGACCAGGCGTCCGCCGGGGCCGCGATCGGCTCGTTCTTCGCCGTCGTGCTGCTGTTCGCGCCCGCGGTCGTCCTGCTCGGTGCCGTCGCGCCCTTCGCAATCCGGCTCGCGCTCACCGACGTCGCAAGCGGGGGCGCCGTCGCCGGCCGCTTCTACGCGCTCTCGACCGCGGGCTCGCTGCTCGGTACGTTCGTCCCCGCCCTGATCGCGATCCCGCTCGTCGGCACGCAGCGCACGCTGATCGGCACGGCTGTCCTGCTCGCGCTCTCGGGCTCGCTCCTGCTCGGCCGGAGGACGCTCGCCCTCGCCGTCGCGCTCGCCGCGCTCGCCGCGATCCCGCCGGGCGCCGTCAAGGCGCAGGCCGGGCTGCTGCACCAGGAGGACTCGCTCTACCAGTTCGTCAGCGTCGTCGAGCGGGAAGACGGGCGCCGCCTGCTCTTCCTCAACGAGGGGATCGCCGTGCACTCGCTCTGGCGGCCGGACTCCGTGCTCACCGGTGGCGTCTGGGACACGTTCCTCGCGGTGCCGCCACTGCTCGACCGGCCGCTGCGGCGGGTGGCGATCCTCGGCAACGCGGCCGGGACGACGGCGCGTGCGCTCGGCGTCTTCTACCCCGGCGCCGTCGTGGACGGGGTCGAGCTCGATCCCGCCGTCAGCCGCGTCGGGCGGCAGTATTTCGGGATGGGCGAGAACCCGAACCTGCGCGTGCACGAAGCCGACGCGCGCCCGTTCCTGCGCCGCTCGGAGGAGCGCTACGACCTGATCGTCGTGGACGCCTACCACCAGCCCTATGTGCCCTTCTACCTCGCGACGCGCGAGTTCTTCCGGCTCGTGCGCGAGCGGCTCGCTCCGGGCGGGATCGTCGCGCTGAACGTCGCCGCCGTTCCCGCCGACAGGCGGCTCGTGGACGCTGTCGGCGGCACGCTCGCGGCCGAGTTCCCGCAGGTGCTGGCCTGGCGGGCGCTTCGCTTCAACACGATCGTGCTCGGCCTCGAGCGGCCGCTGGCGCCGCCGGAGCTGCGCCGGCGACTGCGGGCCGGCCCGGCCGAGCTGTCCGAGCTGCGCGCGCTGCTCGCCCGCGACGCAGTGCCGGTGCGCCGCGCCGCGCGACCGTGGACCGACGACCGCGCTCCGGTCGAGTGGGTGACCGACCGCATGATCGTGGCCTACGCGGCGGAGGGCGGCAAGCTCGAGGAGGACTTCCTGCCGACGAGGCCCGGGTGATCGACCTCGGGCGGAGGGACGGCCGCGTGCTGCGCATCGGCCACCGGGGTGCGGCCACGCTCGCGCCGGAGAACACGCTGCGCTCGTTTGCGACCGCGGTCGAGGTCGGCGTCGACCTGATCGAGTTCGACGTGCTCGACCTCCACGACGGCACGCTCGTCGTTGCGCATTCCGACGATCTGCGCGAGGTCAGCCACGGCGCCGAGGCCGGCAGTGTGCGCAGCCGCACGCTCGCCGAGCTGCGGCGGGTCGCGCCCGAGCTGCCGACGTTCGAGGAGGCGCTGGCGTTCTTCGTCGAGGAGGCGCCGGACATCGGGCTGCACGTGGATCTCAAGCTGCACCGGCACGAGGAGGACGTGGCCCTGGCGATCGGCCGCGCCGGGCTGGCCGAGCGCACCGTCGTCAGCACGTTTACGGCGTCCAGCCTGCGCGCGGTCGGGCGCGCGGCGGGCGGCATCCGGATCGGCTTGACCTACCCCCACGATCGGCGCGGGCTCTCGAAGTACCCGCCGCTCGTGCCGTTCGTCTACGGCGCGATCTTCGTCTGGCGGGCGCTGCTGCCCCGGCGGGTCGGCTCCCTGCTCGCCCGGGCGTCGGCGACGGCGCTGATGCTGCACCACACCGTCGTCAGCGCAGCGGCCGTCGACAGGGCGCACGCGCTCGGTGCCGCCGTGTGCACGTGGACGGTGGACGACGCGCGCACGCTCGCCCGCGTCGAGGCCGCCGGCGTGGACGCCGTGATCTCGAACGACCCGCGGATCTTCCTGTGAGAGCGCGTGGCTACACTCAGCCGATGAGACGAGGGGGTGTCGCCGCGCTCTTTCTCGCCGCCTGCGCCGTGGCGGGGCTGCTCTCCGCGATCGCGCTGACCGCGGCCCCGGTCGGCGGCGCCGACACGGGCACGACCGGCACGGACGCCGGCGCGACCACGGCTCCGCCCACGGAGACGACCGCTCCGCCCACGGAGACGGTTACCTCGCCGCCGCGCGCGCTCACAATTGCTGCGGGTGTCAGAGTCGGCGGCACTCCCGTCGGCGGGCTGTCCGCGACGGCCGCCGGCGTCCAGCTGCGCAAGACCTTCTCGCGCCCGTTGCGGCTCAGGCTCCCGTTGCGCACGATCACCGTCACGCCGCAGGAGCTCGGAGCAGCCGCCTACGTCCGCGACGCCGTCAAGCGGGCGCGCGCAGTGCGGCCCGGCGCGCGCGTGCCGCTCCCGGTGAAGGTGGACACGGCGAAGGTCGAGCGCTTCGTGGCGGCGCTCGCCGGCAAGGTGGATCTCGAGCCGGTGGACTCGCGCCTGTTCCTGCGCAAGCTCAAGCCGTTCGTGACGACGGGCGCGCCCGGGCGGCGGCTGAAGCAGGTGCTGGCGAGGCGGGCGATCGTCCTCGCGCTGCGGACGCACGGGCGCGAGCCGGTGGAGCTGCGCTTCGACGAGCTCAGGGCGAAAGTGAGGCCGCAGTCGATCGGGCAGGTGATCGTGATCCGGCGCGGCCAGAATCGCCTCTACTTCTACAACGGCATGCGCCTCATCCGGGCCTTCAACGTCGCCACCGGCCAGGCCAGCTACCCGACGCCTCTCGGCAGGCACACCGTCGTCGTCAAGTGGCGCAACCCCTGGTGGTACCCGCCCAACTCCGCCTGGGCGAAGGGCGCGGAGCCCGTTCCGCCCGGCCCCGGCAACCCGCTCGGTACTCGCTGGATGGGCCTCTCGGCGCCCCTCGTCGGCATTCACGGCACGCCCAACGCAGCCTCGATCGGCTACTCCCAGTCGCACGGCTGCATCCGCATGCTCATTCCCGAGGCGGAGTGGCTCTTCGAGCGGCTGAAGATCGGGACACCGGTCTACGTCGTGGCGCAGTGACAGCGGCACGGTTGCGGCTCGCGGGCCAGGTCCTCGCGGTGGCGCTCGTCGCGGCGCTGCTCGGGCTGCTCGTCTGGAAGGTGGCCAAGGGCTCGGACGGTGGGGCCGCGGCCGAGCTCGCGAGCGGTAGGTCGCCGGCCGCCCCGGCGTTCACACTGCCGCGTCTCGACACCGACGGCGAGCTGTCGCTCGCCTCGCTGCAGGGCAAGGTCGTCGTGCTCAACTTCTGGGCCTCGTGGTGCCTGCCGTGCAAGGAGGAGACGCCGCGCCTGCAGCGGGCCTGGGAGCGCTGGCGCGACAAGGGCGTCGTGATGGTCGGCGTCGACGCGCAGGACTTCCGCGCCGATGCGAAGCGGTTCATCCGTCGCTTCGGCGTCACCTACCCGGTCGTCTACGACGGCAAGGGCTCCACGCTCGGCCGCTACGGCGTCACGGGCTTCCCCGAGACGTACTTCGTCGGCCGCGACGGCAGGCTCGTCGGCGAGCGGGTGCAGGGCGAGATCGGCGACGAGCAGCTCGAACGCGGGATCACGGCTGCGTTGTCCGCGTCCCCGTGAAGCTCGTCGCCGCGGCTCTCGCTGCGCTGGCCCTCGCGGCGCCGGTGCTCGCCGGCGGCGAGCGGCCGCGTGCCGCCGACCTCGAGGCGGAGCTTGTCTGCCCGACCTGCAAGTCGACGCTCGACCAGTCCGACGCCCCGGTCGCGCGGAGGATGAAGGCCTACATCCGCTCCCGCATCGCCGCGGGAGCCGGCGCGGACGAGATCAAGCAGGAGCTCGTCGAGCAGTTCGGCCCAGGCGTGCTCGCCGAGCCGCCGAAGCGGGGCTTCGACCTGCTCGTCTGGTGGCTGCCGCTCGGCGGGATCGCGCTCGCCGCGCTAGCAGTCGGCGCCCTCGCCTGGCACTGGAGCCGCGCGCGCGGCCCCGACGTCGAGGAGGCTCCGCTCGATCCCGAGCTCGAGCGCCTGCTGGACGACGAGCTCGCCCGCTTCGAGTTGTGAGCGCGGCGCAGATCCCGATCGCCTTCGCCGCGGGCTTCGTCTCGTTTCTCGCCCCGTGCGTGCTGCCGCTCGTGCCCGGCTACCTCTCCGCCGTCTCGGCGGTCGAGGCCGACCGGCTGGGGGAGAAGGGCGCGGCGCTGCGCGTCGTCCGCGCGAGCATCCCCTTCGTGCTCGGCCTGACGGCGGTCTTCGTCCTGCTCGGCGCCGGTGCCGGGCTCGTCGGCGCGACGATCACACAGAACCAGTTCCTGCTCGAGCAGGTCGCCGGCTTCGTGCTCATCGTCTTCGGGCTGGTCTTCATGGGTCTGCTGCCGTGGCCCGAGCGCCTGATCGGCGCCGGCCTCGTCGGGGGCGCGCGCCGTCGTGACTCGCGGTTCCTCCTCGGCGGTGCGTTCGCGGTGTGCGCGGCGCCGTGCATCGGGCCCGTGCTCGGCTCGATCCTCGTGCTCGCGGGGGACTCGGGCACGGCCGCCGAGGGCGCGCTGCTGCTCGCCGTCTACGGGGCGGGCCTCTCGGTGCCGTTCGTCCTCGCGGGTGCGCTGTTCACGCCGGCGATGGGCGCCTTCCGCTGGCTGCGCGACCACTTCACCGCGATCAGGGTGGTCAGCGGGCTGACGCTCGTCGCGCTGGGCGCCCTTCTCTTCGCGGGCAGGTTCTGGTGGTTGCGCGTCTACCTCAACCGCGCCCTCGAGTGGCTCGGCATCGACGCCCTCCTCTAGATCCGCGGCGGCGGCAGCTCGAGTGAGCCGGAGCCGACGAGCGCGGCTGCGGATTCGACCTGGGCGAGCACGTCGCCCACCGCGACGCCCCGGTGGGCCGGCGCGTAGGGAGCGAGCCTGCGCGCAGCCTTGGCGAGCTGCCGCTCGCAGCCCGGGCGGTTGCCGCGGCCCGCCTGGTACCAGGCGACGGCGACGTGGACGAGCCCCTGCAGGAAGTCGCGCTCCGGCTCGGGCGCCGCCCGCCACTCCTCCTCGAGGGCCTCGTGCGCGTCGAAGAACGCCCCGGCGCGAATCAGCTCGAGACCGCGTTCGAGGCTCACCGCGCGCCCCTCGCCGGCAGCGGCTCCCGCCGGGCCGAGCCCGGCTCCGCCGCCGCCTGACGCCGCACGCGGCACCGGTCTCTCCGGGTCCGTATTACCCATACTGTCCCCTCTGGCCCGGCACCGCGAGCGGCGCCCGAGGAGCGCGCGGGGCGTGGGAGGTCGGCACGAGCCGTCTCATGCCGCCACTATGAACGGCGGACCGGGGTGCTAGTGTCTCCGCGTGGCGACGATCCTGCTGGCGGGGGTCGACCTCTTCTTTCGAGGCAAGCTCGAAGCGCTCCTGCCGGGGCACCGGCTCGTGACGACCGACAGCGCCGACACGCCCGATCTCGTGATCTGCGACATCGCGCGGATCGACCCGAGCGAGGTCGTGGACGCCTTCCCGGACATCCCGATCCTCGGCTACACGAACCACACCGACAAGTCGGGGCTGCAGCGCGCCCATACGGCCGGCTTCGACCAGGTGATCGTCAAATCGGCGCTCGTCGAGCGGGCCCCGGAGCTCGTCGCCGAGCTGACGGCTTCCTGACGCGTCCGTCCGCACGTCACGGATAAGATCGCGGGCGTGACGTACATCATCGCCGAGCCCTGCATCGACATCAAGGACAAGTCTTGCGTCGACGTCTGCCCGGTGGACTGCATCCACGAGTACGGGCGGATCCTCGTGATCGATCCCGAGGAGTGCATCGACTGCGGTGCCTGCGAGCCGGAGTGCCCCGTCGAGGCGATCTTCCCGGAGGACGCGTTGCCCGACAAGTGGCAGGCCTTCGTGCCGATCAACTACGCGTTTCCCGATGCGGGAAAGATCGACACGCTCGTCGACGAGTACGCCGCCGAGCACGACGTCCAGAACACCCCGCTCGAGTAGGGACCAACGCGCTACGCGGGCTGCAGGTACGCGCACCTGCGCCGGTCTCCGGGCAGAGGCGATGGGCCGACCTTGCTCACCCGCAGCGTGCGGTCGCCTTCTTCGACTTCCTCGCCGACCGCCGGCGGCAGGCCCTCGCGCTCGCTCAGCTCGTAGCCGGTCGGCGACCAGGCGAACACGACGTACCCGCTCTCCTTCGCCACGGCCGCAATGCTATCCGCCGGCTGCATACGGCGGCAGTGTCACGTGGACGGACGTGCCGGTTTTCTCGCCCTGCTCGATCGAAAAGCGGCCGTTGAGGGTCGCGGCGCGCTCCGCGAGCTCCTCCAGTCCGCCCTTGCGGCGCTCGCGCTCGCCGTCGTCGGTGACGATCGTCTCGATCCCGCCCTTGTCGTCCTCACGGACGACGACGGAGATCCGGGAGGGCGGCCCGCGACGGACAGCCTGGCTCAGAGCCTCGCGGATGATCTGGTAGAGCCCGACCTGCTCGCCCTCGCCGAGCACGCTCGCCTGGTCGACGTCCACGTCGATCTGCACCCGGTGCTCCATCCCGAGCTGGTTCGCGAGCTCCAGGACGGCCGCGCCGAACCCCTGGTCGCGCAGCACAACCGGCTCGATGTTGAACGAGAGGTCGCGCAGCGAGCGGATCGTGTCGCGGTGGCGATCGAGCGCCGAGCCGAGGATCTCCGCCGCGTCCTTGCCGCGCCCGTCTTCGATCGCGTGCATCGCGGCGTCGAGCATGAGCGCGATCCCGGAGAGGTTCTGGACCGGCCCGTCGTGGAGGAAGAGCGCGAGCCGCCGGCGCTCGTCGGCCTCAGCGGTGATGATCCGTTCCGAGAGGCGCGCGCGCTCGGCCTCGACCGCCCGGTGCCGCCGGCGCTCGCTGACGAGCAGCCAGAGCACTCCGGCGCCCGTGAGCGCCACGAGCACGAGTACCGCGACGACCCCGGCCGGGCTCAATCGATGATCGCCTCGCGCAGCGCGATCGCGACCGCGTGCGTGCGCGTGTCGGCCTCGAGCTTGGCGAGGATGTGCCGGACATGGCTCTTCACCGTCTCCTGGCTGATGAAGAGACGGCCGGCGACGTCGGCGTTCGACATCCCGTCGGCGAGCAGCTGCAGGATCTCGCGCTCGCGCCCGGTGAGCATGTCGCCCTGGTCCTTGCCCGGCAGGAAGGAGGGCATCAGCGCCGGGTCGATGAAGCTCTCGCCGCTCGCCACCTTCTCGATCGCGCGCAGCAGCGTGTCGTGGGGGGCCTCCTTGAGGATGTACCCCTTCGCGCCCGACTCGAGACCGCGCGTCAGGAGGCTGCGCTCGCTGTACGCCGTGAAGATGAGGACGGCGACGTCCGGCGCCTTGTCGGTGATCTCCTTCGTCGCCTCGAGCCCGTCCATGCCGGGCATGCGCACGTCCATGATCACGACGTCGGGGCGGCGGCGCTCGGCGAGCGCGACGGCGCTCGCGCCGTCCGCGGCCTCGCCGATCACGCGGATGTGCGGTGCGCGCGAAAGCGAGAGGCGCAGCCCCTCGCGCACGACCTCGTGGTCGTCCACGATCAGGCAAGTGATCTCCGCAGGCACCGCACGATTGTATGCGCGTTCGGGCCGCGCCTGCCGGTCGCCCCCGTGCTGCTTGAATACCTCGATGGACGAGCTCGCAGGCGGGATCCGCCGCGTCACGACCCCGCTGCCGACCAGGCCAGGCCACGTGCACGCGTACCTGCTTCCGGGCGAGGACGGCTGGACGCTCGTGGACACGGGTCTCGGCCTGCCCGATGCGAAGGAGCGCTGGCAGGCGGAGCTCGCGGGGCTCGACGGCCCGGTGGCGCGCATCGTCGTCACTCACTTCCATCCCGACCACGTCGGCGCCGCCCGCGTCCTGGCCGAGCTGACCGGGGCGGAGGTCTTTCAGGGGGAGGTGGACTACGCCCAGTGCCGCCTCGTGTGGGGCAACTCGGACTGGGCGCCCGAGCTCACGACGTGGTTCGTCGAGCACGGGGTGCCGCCGGAGGTGACCGACGAGCTGCTCCAGCAGGGCTCGTTCTACGCGCAGTTCGTCCAGTACCAGCCGGATCCGACGCTCGTGAACGAGGGCGACCGCGTGGACGGCTGGGAGCTGATGGCGGCGCCCGGCCACGCCGACGGCCAGCTCGTGCTCTGGAAGGACGACGTGCTCATCTCGGCCGACCACGTGCTCGGCCGCATCACGCCGACAGTCGGCCTCTGGCCGGAAAGCCGACCCGACCCGCTCGGCGACTACCTCGATTCGCTGCGGAGGACGATCGAGCTCGCGCCAAGCTTCGCGCTCCCCGGGCACGGCGAGCCGATCACCGACCCCGTCGGGCGCGCACACGAGCTGATCGAGCACCACCGGCTGCGCCTCGACGAGACCGAACGGTACCTCGGCGCCGAGCCGCGCCACGCCTACGACGTCTCGCTCGATCTCTTCGGCGCCCACCTCAAGCCGGCCGCGCGCCGCTTCGCGGTCGCAGAGACGCTCTCCCACCTCGAGCGGCTCGTCTTCGAGGGCAGGGCGATGCAGGACGAGGGCGTCGGGGTCGTTACCTATACTGCGCAGCGATAATCGCGTTGGACGACGAGCTCCCGCCTAGTACCCACGCCCCGGAGAGCGGGGCATGAGCGACTTCCTTCGCGTCGTCCTCGTGCTCGTCATCGTGCTCGGCAACGCGTTCTTCGTCGCCGCCGAGTACGCGCTCGTCACGGCGCGCCGCTCGCGCCTGGAAGAGCTTGCAGCCGCAGGCAGCCTTCGGGCCCGGATCGCCCTTCGGATCATGGACAGCCCCGTGCGCTTCATCGGCACGGTGCAGCTCGGCATCACGGTCTTCTCGATCGCGCTCGGCGCCGTCGGCGAACCGCTCGTCGAGCACCTCCTCGATCCGGTCTTCGCCACGGGCGCCGCATTCGCCATCGCGTTCGTGATCGTCACGTACCTGCACGTGACCCTCGGCGAGCTCGTGCCGAAGGCTGTCGCGCTGACCAAGAACGAGTCGACGGCGCTCTGGGTCGCACTCCCGGTCGAGGCGTTCTACGTCGCAACGTACCCGCTCGTCTGGCTGCTGCAGGAGTCGGCGAACCTCTTCACGCGTCCGTTCGGGATCCAGCCGGCGCCCGCCGGCGTGGTCACGCACAGTGAGGCGGACCTCCGCCTGATCGTTGCCGGAGCGACGCGGGCGGGCGTCCTCGAGCACGACGAGCGGGAGATGCTCTACAAGGTCTTCGACTTCGCCGACAAGGAGGCCTCGGACGTGATGGTGCCGCGGCCCGAGGTCGTGGCGATCTCGGCGGAGATGCCGCCCGAGGCCGTGCTGGCCGCGGTGATCGACTCGCCGTACACGCGCTACCCGGTTTACCGCGAGTCGCTCGACGACATCGTCGGAGTCCTCCACGTGCGCGACCTCTTCTCCGAGATGCACGACCACGGCATCTCGTCCGTCGTGCTGACGCGGATCCTGCGCCCGGCGTACATCGTCCCGGAGACGAAGGACCTCGCCGCGCTCCTGACCGAGTTTCGGAAGCGGAACCAGCACATGGCGATCGTCGTGGACGAGTACGGCGCGATGCAGGGCATCGTCACGCTCGAGGACCTGCTCGAGGAGATCGTCGGCGAGATCGAGGACGAGCTCGACCTGCCGGACGAGTCGGTCGAGAAGATCGACGAGCGGCGCATCCGGATCGACGGCACCTTCCCGATCGACGACTTCAACGAGCAGTTCCACGTCGAGTTGCCCGTCGAGGACTTCCACACGATGGCCGGGTACGTCTTCGGCCAGCTCGGCGAGGCCGCCGAGGCCGGCGACGAGGTGCTCTGGAACGGCCTCCGCTTCACGGTCGTCGAGGTGGAGGGCTCGCGGATCGAGCGGCTCGAGATCGAGTTCGGCGTCGAGCCCGAGCCGGAAGCCGAGCCCGACGCGCCGCAGACGGCCGAGGGCTAGCCACAGCTCCCCGTTAGGCTCGGCGCCGTGGCCTCCGACCGTTCGGCGTTCCGCCACCGCGACTTCCGGCTGTTCTGGCTGGCGCTGCTCACGTCCGGCTTCGCGCTGCAGATGGCGTCGGTCGCGGTCGGCTGGCAGGTGTACGCGATCCACGGGAATCCGCTCGACCTCGGCCTCATCGGCCTGGCCGAGTTCCTGCCGCTGCCGCTGCTCGCGCTGCCTGCGGGGCATGTGGCCGACCGGCTCCCGCGGCGCGGGGTCTTCGCGGTCGCGATCGCCCTCGAGGCGGCGGTCGCGGTCGGGCTCCTGCTCGTCAGCCTCGGCGGCGCCCGCTCCCTGTGGCCGTTCCTCGGGCTGGCGCTCGGGACGGGAGTCGCGGGAGCGGTCGGCTCGCCGGCGGGACGCTCGCTGACGCCGTTGCTCGTTCCGCAGGAGATCCTCCCCACAGCGTTCGCGCAGCGGGGGATCGCGTTCCAGGTCTCGGTCGTCACCGGGCCCGCGGCCGGCGGCGTGCTCTTCGCGATCCGCCCCGAGCTCGTCTACGGGGCCACGGCGGCGCTCTCGCTGCTGGCGCTCGCGTGCGTGCTCGCAATGCGCGCGGGCCGGGCCGCCGCGGGCGTCGGAGCGCCGGGGCTCGACAGCGTGCTCGCCGGCGTGCGGCTCATCCGCGGCGCACCCGTGCTGCTCGGGGCGATCTCGCTCGACCTCTTCGCCGTGCTCTTCGGCGGCGCGGTCGCGCTGTTGCCCGTCTTCGCGAAGGACGTGCTCGGCGTCGGCCCGCAGGGGCTCGGCCTGCTCCGCAGCGCCCCCGCAGTCGGCGCGCTCGCCGCGGCGCTCGTGCTCGCACGGCGCCCCGTGCGACGGCATGCGGGACGCACGCTGCTCGTCGTCGTCGCGCTGTTCGGCGCGACCATCGTCGTCTTCGGGCTCTCGCACACGATGTGGCTGTCGCTCGTGGCGCTCGCGGTCGGCGGTGGTATGGACATGGTGAGCGTCGTGCTGCGCCAGACGATCGTGTCGCTTGCGGCGCCCAACGAGCTGCTGGGGCGCGTGAACGCGGTGGAGATGGTCTTCATCAGCGCCTCGAACGAGCTCGGAGCGTTCGAGTCCGGCGTTGCGGCGGCGCTCGTCGGCGCCGTGCCCGCGGTCGTCGTCGGCGGCATCGCCACCGTCGTGATCGCGATGACGTGGACACGGCTCTTCCCCGCGCTGGCGCGGGTCGACCGGCTGGCGGACCTCAGCGCCGCGCCCCCGTGAGCAGCTCGGCCCCGCCGATGCCCCGGATCGAGGCGTCGAGCAGCTCGACCGGGTGCAGCGAAGGAAGCGGCCGGCGGACCCGCTTCAGGGCCGTCGCGACCTGGACGAGGCAGCCGGGGTTCGCGCTCGTATACGCCTCGGCGCCGGTCGCGAGCACGTGAGCCGCCTTGCGGTCGCCGAGCGCGCGCGCCGCCTGCGGCTGGACGACGTTGTAGGTGCCCGCGCTGCCGCAGCAGACGTCCTGCTCGGCCGGCTCGACGACGGTGAGGCCGGGGATCCGCTCGAGCAGCGGCCGCCAGGCCGCAGGGAGGCGCTGCGCGTGGCGCAGGTGGCAGGAATCCTGGTAGGCGACCGTCAGCTCGAGCGGGTGCAGCCGCGCACGCGGCGGCAGCGAGCCGAGCAGCTCGGCCACGTCCTTCACGTCCGGGCCTCCGTCGCCCGCGTCCTTCAGGTGCGAGCCGCAGCCGGACGCGTTGACCGCGATGGTCTGGATGTCGGCGAGGGACTCGTGCAAGCGGCGCGTGAAGGCGCGCGACTCCTCGATTCGTCCTGCGTGCGCCGAGAGCGCGCCGCAGCAACCCTGCGGCGGCG
Organism: uncultured Actinomycetes bacterium; assembly: GCA_963839425.1. Classification (GTDB taxonomy): domain Bacteria; phylum Actinomycetota; class Thermoleophilia; order Gaiellales; family Gaiellaceae; genus CAYGLV01. Next base: position 1,788,502 of record CAWIUX010000009.1, on the reverse strand, counting down.
CGGCGACCTCGAGCCCCTCGGCGGCGAGCACGCGCACCGTGGCCGCGTTGACGTCGCCGAAGACCGCCTGCTGCACACAGCCGAGCAGCATGCCGACACGCCCACGCAGCTCGCCCGAGGCCTGAGTCACGGCCGGAACGCGCTCGGCCGAGCGCCACGGCGGCGCAATCTCGACCATCGACCCGAGTCGCCCCGGCAGCGGTAGCCGCCGCCCGATCGGCGCGAGCGCGAGCGCGACCCGCATCCGGCGCGGGTAGGGCAGCACCGAGAAGAGCAGCGCGCGCTGCAGCCGCTCGCCGGCGCTACGCGCGAACTCCCGCTCGACGGTCGCGCGCGTCGTCTCGAGCAGGCGGTCGTACTGCACGCCGGACGGGCACGCGGTCAGGCAGGCCATGCAGCCGAGGCAGCGGTCGAAGTGCTCGACGACGGTGCGGTTGAGCTCCACGGTGCCGTCGAGCCGCGCCTGCATCAGGTGGATGCGGCCACGGGGCGAGTCCATCTCCTCGTTCCAGAGGACGTACGTCGGGCACGTCGGCAGGCAGAAGCCGCAGTGGACGCACTCGTCGGCGAGCTCGCGGATCACGGCGCGAGGATCCCTTCCGGATCGAAGGCGGCGCGGACGCGCTCGTTGAGCGCGCGCACGGCGTCGTGCACTGGCGGAGCGGCTTCGCCGGGCACGTAGGCGACGCCGGCCGCGGGTCGCGCGATCGCCTCGTCGAGCCCCGCGAGCGTCTCGCCCAGCTTCCCCGGCTCGAAGACGGCGAGCCCGCGTGCGGCAGCCTGCCGCTGCCGCGACTCGGCCCACACCTCCTCGCCCACCTCCTCGCCGCCGGCGAGCGCGCGGGCGGCCTCGAGTTGCGTGGCGACCGCCGCCTCGCTCCCCTCGAAGAGGACGGCCAGCCGGCCGGGGTGGAGGACGTCCACGGCGCTCGGCTGGAGCTGCGCTCGGCGCAGCGCCGCCCAGGCGCCGGCGGGATCGTCGGAGGAGACGACGAGCGTGCGTGCGGCGGCCGGGATGGGGTGCAGCCGCAGGCTCACCCGTGCGATCAGTGCCAGTGTGCCGCGCGAGCCGCAGAGCAGCTTGCCGAGGTCGTAGCCGGCGACGTTCTTCACGACCTTGCCGCCCGCGTTCGCGATCGTGCCGTCGGCGAGCACGACGGTGACGCCGAGCACGAGGTCGCGCATCGTGCCGTAGCGGTGGCGGCGAGGGCCGGAGGGGTCGGCCGCGACGCACGCGCCGATCGTCGGGTCGCCGGGCGGGTCGAGCGAGAGCCGCTGGCCGGCCTCCGCGAGGCGTGCATTGAGCGACGAGAGGCGGATCCCCGCCTCGACGGTTGCCGTCAGGTCGCCGGCCTCGTGCTCGAGCACGCGGTCGAGGCCTTCCGTCGCCAGGTCCTCGCCGATGCGCACGCGCCGCCCCTGGGCGGCTGCGGCGGCGAGGAAGGCCGAGGCCTCCGCCAGGCTAGAGACGCTCTGCAACCCCGAGCCTCTCGAGCGGGTGGGTGCGGTAGGGACCGGGCACCTCGCCGCAGAGACGAGGCGTGGGAAGCACCTTGCCCGGGTTTGCGAGTCCGTCCGGATCGAAGGCGCCGCGCAGGAGCTGGAACGTCGCCAGGTCGTGCTCGCCGAACATCCTCGGCATCTGGCAGGCCTTGTCCAGCCCGACGCCGTGCTCGCCGGTGAGCGAACCGCCGGCGTCCATGCAGGCCGCCAGGATCGCCTCCGCCAGCAGCTTCGCCTGCTCCGCCTCGCCCTTGCGGGCGTCGTAGAGCACGAGCGGGTGCAGGTTGCCGTCGCCCGCGTGGAAGACGTTGCCGACCCGGAGGCCGTACTCGCGCTCGAGCTCGGCGATCCGTCGCAGTACCTCCGGCAGCTTCGTCCGCGGCACGACGCCGTCCTGGACGTAGTAGTCGTTCGCGATCCGGCCCATCGCCGCGAACGCCGACTTGCGGCCCTTCCAGAGCAGCGCCCGCTCGGCGTCGTCGGCCGCCACGCGGACCTCGAAGGCACCGCTCTCGCGACAGATCCGCTCCACCGCGCTCATGTCGTCGGCGACCTGGACGGCGACGCCGTCGAGCTCGACGATCAGCACCGCGGCCGCGCCCGCCGGGTAGCCGGGGTGGACTGCCGCTTCGGCGGCCTGGATCGTCAGCTCGTCCATCATCTCGATCGCGGCGGGGAGGATCCCCGCGGCGATCACGCCCGAGACGGCAGCGCCCGCGGCGTCGGTCGAGTGGAAGCCGGCGAGCAGCGTCTGCACGACCTCCGGCGTGCGCAGGACCCGCAGCGTCACGCGGACGGCGATGCCGAGCGTCCCCTCCGAGCCGACGATCGCACCGAGCAGGTCGTACCCCTCCTGGTGGAGCGCCTTGCCGCCGAGCGTGACGAGCTCGCCGTCCGGCAGCACGACGTCGAGACCCGTCACGTGGTTGACGGTGAAGCCGTTCTTCAGGCAGTGCGCCCCGCCGGAGTTCTCGGCGACGTTGCCGCCGATCGTGCAGACCTGCTGGCTCGAGGGATCCGGGGCGTAGAAGTACCCGTCCGCCTCGACCGCGCGCGTGACGTCGAGGTTCGTCACGCCCGGCTCGACGACGATCCGCTCGCTCGCGAGGTCGATCTCGAGGATCCGGTTCATGCGGGCCAGCGAGATCACGATCCCGCCGGCGACCGGGGTCGCGCCGCCGGAGAGCCCCGTGCCGGCGCCGCGGGCGACGAACGGGATCCGCTCGCGCGCGCAGGCGCGCACCGCCGCCTGCACCTCCTCCGCAGAGCCGGGCAGGACGACGAGCGCCGGCATCGCCCGGTGCCCCGTCAGCCCGTCGCACTCGTACACCCTGAGCTGCTCCGGCTCGGAGAGCACGTGCTCGGCGCCGAGCGCCGAACGCAGCTCCGCTGCGACGTGGGCCGGGAGGCTCATGGTGTCAACTCTATTCCGGCGTTCCGGTTAGGGTTGCGGTCATGCTGCCGATCGAGCGGCCCGGCAAGATCATCTGCGTCGGGCTCAACTACCGCGACCACGCCGAGGAGCAGGGCGCCGAGCTGCCGAAGGCACCGCTCCTCTTCGCCAAGTGGCCGAACGCGCTGATCGGGCCGGGGGAGGCGATCGTGATCCCGCCGCTCGTCCAGCAGGCCGACTACGAGGCCGAGCTGGGCGTGGTGATCGGCGCCACCGTCCGGAACGTCTCGAAGGAGAACGCGCTCGAGGCCGTCCGCGGCTACGTCTGCGCCAACGACGTCAGCGCGCGCGACCTGCAGTTCGCCGACGGGCAGTGGACGCGCGGCAAGTCGCCCGACACGTTCTGCCCGGTCGGGCCGCTCACGCCAGCGTCCGAGGTTCCCGATCCGCACAACCTGCGCATCCGGGCGATCGTGAGCGGCGAGGTGCTGCAGGACTCGACCACCGCCAACCTCATCTTCGGGGTGGACGAGATCATCGCCCACATCGCCCAGACGATGACGCTCGAGCCCGGCGACCTGATCCTCACCGGGACACCCGCCGGCGTGGGCGTGTTCCGCACGCCGAAGCGGCTGCTGCGCGACGGCGACGTCGTGACCATCGAGATCGAGGGGCTCGGCGAGCTGACGAACCCCGTGCGCGCGGGCTAGCGCCGTGGGGAAGGGGCGCGCTGGAGCCCTGGCCGCGCTCTTCCTGGCTGCGCTCGCATTGCGGCCCCAGATCGTCGGCCTCGGCCCGCTGATCCCGTCGATCCAGGACGACCTCGACACGTCGCACGCGGTCGTCGGCCTTCTCGGCACGATCCCGGTGCTCTGCATGGGGCTGTTCGCCCCGCCGGCGGCGCTCCTGCTCAAGCGTGTGGGGACGCGTGCGGCGATCGGCGGCTGCCTCTTCCTGATCGCCTCGTTCGGGCTCCTGCGCGTGGCCTCGCCGCAGGTCGCCCTGGTCCTGGTCTTCACGTTCCCGATCGGGGTCGGGATGGGGTTCGCGGGGGCGCTGATGCCGGTGTTCGTCAAGGAGCACTTTCCGGACCGCCCGGCGTTCGCGACCGGCGTCTACACGTCCGGGATCCAGCTCGGGTCGGCCCTCTCGACGGGTGTCGCGGTGCCGGTCGCGCACGCCGCCGGCGGGTGGCGCGGCTCCCTCGCGGCGTTCTCCGCCGTCACGGGCGGCCTCTTCCTCGCCTGGCTCGTGCTCACGCGCCACGATCCGCCGCACGCGCGCGTCGAGGCGCGGGCGCCGCGACTGCCCTGGCGCAGCGGCATGGCGTGGCTGCTCGTCGTCCTCTTCGGGTTCACGGGGCTGACGTACTACGGCCTCAACGCGTGGCTCGCGGACTCGTTCGTCGAGCGAGGCTGGAGTGAGGCGAGCGCGGGCGGGCTGATCGCCGTGCTCAACCTCGCGGCGTTCCCGTCCTCGCTGCTCGTGCCGTGGCTCGCGGACAGGCACGGCTCGCGCCGCCGGCTCATGATCGGGCTCGGCGTGATGTTCGTCTCCGGGACCGCCGGGCTCGTCCTCTTCCCCGGTGGCGCCTACGCGTGGACGGCGCTCGTCGGCCTCGCCAACGGCGCGATCTTCCCGATGGTGCTGACGCTGCCGCTCGACATCTCGCACCGGCCGGAGCGGGTCGGCTCGATCGTCGGGATGATGCTCGGCGTCGGCTACCTGATCGCCGCGACGAGCCCCTTCATGCTCGGCGCCATCCGCGACGCGACCGGAAGCTTCACCGGAGCCATGTGGGCGCTCGTCGCGTTCGCCACGGTCTGGCTGCTCGCCGCGCTGCCGCTCTCGCGCGAGCGGCTCCAGCGCGCCCGAGCGTAGATGATTAGGCCCAGAACTCCGCGAACGCGTCCGGGTCGCTCGGCAGCGCGAGCACGTCGGTCACCTTGCCGTCGCGGATCGTGAAGAGCAGAACCTGGTCGATGTCGATCCGGCGGCCGTGGCGCTCGCCGCTCGCGCGGTAGAGCGCCGCGGCCCGCTCGTCGCTTGTGAGCACGTCGATCAGCGTGGAGGCATACGTTCCGCCGGTTTCCTTCGGCAGCATCCCGAGGAAGCCGAAGATCTCCTCGCGACCGCGATAGACGCCCGACATCACGCCGCGGCCCGGTACGGTCCACGCGGCGTCCTCGGCGAAGACCTCGCGCAGGGCAAAGCCCTCGTTGCGCGCGAACGCCTCGAACATGCCGCGGACGAGCGCCGCGTTCGGGTGCTCAGCCGCCATGCGCTCCCTTGGGCAGGCCGCGCTCCCAGCGCTCGAGCAGCGGCTCGAGCACGTGCTGCTGGTCGGCGGAGAGGCCGGACAGCCTGAGCAGCCGGCGCACCTCGCGCGGGTCGTCGTTGGCGACGGCGGCCTCGAGGTGCTCCCGCGTGTCGGTCGGCTCGCGCAGCTGTCGCCGCAGCCAGCGCAGGAGGGAGACGGTCGCTTGGTCGGTCATCGCGACTAGGCTAGCGTCCGGAAGCGCTCGACCGTCTCGCGCACGCCCTCGGCGAGCGGGGTCAGGCGGAGCGGGCCGACCGCCGCCTCGAGGCCGCCCGACTCGAGCTCGGCGGGGAACGGGAGCTGGGTGTCTACGAACGTGATCATCCCGGCAACCTCGGGCGCCGCGGCCTCGATCGCGGACACGACCTCGCTCATGTGCGCCCGCGCGCCGGGGAAGTTGAAGACGCCCGCGCCGCTATACCCGGCTCGGCTCGCCGCCGCGAACGCCGCACCGACGTCGCGCGCGTAGTCGTACTGCGCCCGCCCGCCGTAGGCGATCTTGTGGCCCTCGCCGCGGGCGGCCGCCGCCATCGCCAGCGTCGGTCCCGCGGTCATGCCCTGATCGCGCCCCGGCCCGTAGACGACGTACGGCCGGATCCCGATCGAGGGCACGCCGTCGTCGCTGAAGTAGACGCGCGCCGTTCCCTCGTTCGCCGTCTTGTAGACACCGTAGTGCGTCGCGGGCCACCGGCCGCCGCTCTCCGGCGCCGGCGACGGGTCGTCCGGCCCGTACACCGCCGTCGAGGAGGCGTAGGCGACGAGCGGGATCCGCCCGGCGCGCCGTTTCACCGCCTCGAAAACGTTGACTGTGCCGACGACGTTGACCCGGGCGCCGAGTGCCGGGTCGGCCCTGCAGAACGGCACCTGCAGCGCGGCGAGGTGGACGACGCGGCCGATCTCGTGCTCGTCGAGGGCACGCTCGAGCGCAGCGAGGTCGGTGACGTCGCCCTGGACGAAGGCGACGCGTGCGATCTCCTCGGCGCTCAGCACCAGCTCGAGCCGCGAGCGGTCCTCGCCCAGGTCGAAGCCCAGGACGTGCGCGCCTTCGTCGAGCAGAGCCTTGACGGTCCAGGCGCCGATGCAGCCGAGCGCTCCGGTGACGAGCGCCGTCTCAGGCAAGCGGGGCGTCCTGGTACACGGTCACCGTCTCCGTGTAGAACTCGAGCGCGGCGCGACCCTGCTCGTGCGGCCCGAAGCCGGAGCGCTTGATCCCGCCGAAGGGGACGTGGATGTCGGCGCCGGCGGTCTGCGAGTTGACGTGGAGGATGCCGGCCTGCAGCTCGCCCGCGAAGCGGTGGGCGGCCCGCAGATCGCGCGTGAAGATCGAGGCCGAGAGCCCGAACTCGACCGCGTTCGCCCGGGCGAGCGCCTCGTCGAGGTCGCCGAAGCGGTAGAGCGAGGTGACCGGCCCGAACACCTCCTCGCAGCTGAGCAGGCACGAGTCCCCGACGTCTTCGAAGACGGTCGGGGCGATCAAGTACGCCTCGTCGTGGACGCGGCCGCCGCCTGCCAGGACGGTGCCGCCCTGCGAGCGGCCGGTCTCGATCGCGGCGAGGATCTCCTCCAGCTGGCTCTCGTTGACGACCGGCCCGACCTCGGTCTCCGGGTCGGACGGGTCGCCGACCTTGCCGCGCTCGACCCGGGCGAGGAAGCGGGCCCGGAAGTCGTCGTAGACGGCCTCCTGGACGAGGATGCGCCGCGTCGCCGTGCACTTCTGCCCGGCCGACCAGAAGGCACCCGCGTACGCGGCCTCGACCGCGCGGTCGAGCTCGGCGTCGGCCATCACGATCAGCGGGTTGTGGCCGCCTAGCTCGAGCTGGACGCGTGCTCCCCGCGCGGTCGCCTGGTCGCGCACGGAGTGGCCCACGGCGACCGAGCCGGTGAAGGAGAGCGCGCGCACGCGCGGGTCGGAGACGAGCGCTGCGCCCGCCTTCGAGCCGGATCCTGTGAGCACGTTGAAGACGCCTGCCGGCAGCCCCGCCTCGGCGAAGGCCTCGGCGAGGTGGAGGCCCGTGCGCGGCGCCTCGTAGCCGACCTTCAGCACGACGGCGTTGCCGTAGACGAGCGCCGGTGCGGCCTTCCAGGCCGGGATCGCGGCTGGGAAGTTCCAGGGCGTGATCAGGCCGACGACGCCGAGCGGGCGGCGGAGAGTGAAGAGACGCTGGCCCGTCACGGAAGGCTCGTACATCTCTCCGACGGGCCGGTACGCCTCGCCGGCGAAGTAGCGGAGGATCGCTGCGGTGCGCCCCGACTCCATGCGCGCCTCGCGCAGCGGCTTGCCCATCTCAGCCGTCATGTCCTGGGCCATCCGCTCGCTGCGCGCCTCGAGCGCGGCGGCGGCCTTGGCGAAGACGGCGGCGCGCGCCGGCGCGGGCGTGGCCGCCCAGGCGGGCGCGGCGGCGGCGGCGGCCGCCACGGCCGCGCTCGCGTCCTCGGCGCCGGAGGACGCGTAGACACCCGTCACCTCGGACGGCCGCCACGGGCTCCGCTTCTCGTAGGTCTCGCCGGAGACGGCGGGCCGCCACTCGCCGCCGACGTAGTTCGCGGCGCGTGCGGCGTTGAGCGTGTCAGACATCGTCGGAGCTCCTTTCCGGCGCGGGGCCGCCGAGCGTTACGAACATTTCACACAGCCGTGACACACACGTGACGGTGTCAGACACCCGTACGTGTGTGTCACGGAACTGTGCCAGTCTCACTCCGGAGTGTGACCTTTCACGGCAGATCCGAGGCGAGTGCGACCTCGTTGACGAGTGTGCCGATCCCGGGCACGTGGATCTCGACCCGCATCCCCGGCTCGAGCGTGAAGTCATCCGGTGGCACGAGCCCGGTGCCCGTCAGCAGCACGGATCCGGGCGGCACCGGGTTGTCGCGCAGCAGCCAGCCGACGAGATCGCGGAACGACCGCTTCATCCGCGCCGTCGAGGTCTCGCCCGCGAACGCCACCTCACCCCGGTCGAGGATGCGCAGCCGGACGGCCAGCGCGGCGTCCCAGTCGTCGGGCACGAGCACGGCCGGGCCGAGCGCGCACGCCCCCGCGTAGACCTTCGCCTGCGGCAGGTAGAGCGGGTTCGCGCCCTCGATCGAGCGCGAGGAGACGTCGTTGCCGATCGTGTAGCCGGCGATCTCGCCGCCGGCGCCGAGCACGAGGCCGATCTCGGGCTCGGGCACGTTCCAGCTCGAGTCGCCGCGCACGCCGATCCGCGCCCACGGCCCCACGGTCCGTCGCATCCCCGCGTCCTTGAGGAACAGCTCCGGACGCTCGGCGTCGTAGACGAGTGCGTACGCGTCCTTCGCCGAGCTCTCCTCGATGCGCGCGTCGCGCGAGCGCTCGTACGTCACGCCGGCGCACCAGACCTCCGGCGGCTCGACGGGGCAGAGGAGCTCGTAGGGGGCGGGCAGCGCGAGCGTGTCCGGGTCGGCGAGGGCGATCGGCGCACCGCCGCCGTCCGGGAGCACCGTGTTCCCGGCGATCGTGCCCGCACCCACCCCGTCCGGGCCGCGGAAGCGGACGCGCCGCGTCAGTAGACCGCCCTCCCGCCGGAGACGTCGAACGTCGCTCCGGTCGAGAAGGTCATGTCCTCGCTCGCGAGCCAGCAAATGAGCGCCGCGACCTCGTCCGGCCGGCCCATTCGCCCGAGCGGGATCCGCGAGATCATGTACGCGACGTGCTCGCCGGACATCTGGCCGACCATCGGCGTCTCGATCACGGCCGGCGCGACGCAGTTGACGAGCACGCCCGTCCCGGCCACGTCCTTGCCGATCGCCTTCGTCATGGCGATCACGGCTGCCTTGGACGAGGAGTAGGCCGCCGCCATCGGGTTCCCCTCCTTGCCGGCGATCGAGGCGACGTTGACGATCCGCCCGTAGCCGCGCGCGACCATTCCCGGCAGCACGGCGCGGTTGAGGAAGAACGTGCCGTCGGCGTTGATCGCCAGCACCCGCTTCCACTCGGCGTCGGAGACGTCCACCGTGCGCAGCGACTCGCCCGGGACGCCGGCGGAGCAGACGAGGACGTCGAGCCCGCCGAGCTTCTCTTCGGCGCGGGCGACGGCTGCGCTCACCTCTTCTGAGCGCGAGACGTCGCCGGCGAGGTGGAGCACGCCGTTGGGGGCGCCCGTCGGGTCGAGGTCGAGCACGGCGACCTGCGCGCCGCCGGCGAGCAGCCGCTCGACCGCCGCGCGGCCGATGCCGCTCGCCCCGCCGGTGACGAGCGCGGACCGGCCGCCGAAGTCATAGACGTTTCCCATCGCCGAGGGACAACACTACGATGAACGCCTATGGATTTCGAGCCGGAACGGGACTACCCGCTCGGCACGAGGCGGCCCGATCTCGTCGCCACCCCCGGCGGGCTCCCGCTTTCCGAGGTAACCCTCGCGGCGGCGCGCGACGGGCGCCTGGACGGCGGCCAGATCCGCGCGACGCCGGAGACGCTGCGCCTCCAGGCCGAGGTCGCGCGCGCCGCGGGCCGGCGCCAGCTCGCCGAGAACCTCGAGCGGGCGGCCGAGCTCGCCGCCGTGCCCGACGGCGCGATCCTCGAGGTCTACACCGCACTGCGCCCGCGCCGCTCGACGCGCCGCCGAGCTGGAGGACTGGGCGGCGCGGCTCGACGAGCTGGGGCGCCGCGCAGACCGCGGCCTTCGTGCGCGAGGCGGCGGCGGCCTACGCCGAGCGGGGCCTCCTTGCCTGACTCGGGCCGCGCCGCCTCCCGCGCGGAGAAGGAGCTGCGCCGCGAGCTGCTCGTCTCGCCGCTGCCCGAGCTCGGCCTCGTCGCCTTCGACGGGCCGAACGACCCGCAGTCCGAGCTCGTCGTCGAGGACGGCAGCGTCGTGCGCATGGACGGCCGGGCGGCCGCCGACTTCGACGTCATCGACCGCTTCGTCGCCGCGCACGACCTCGACCTCGAGGTCGCCGCCGAGGCGGCGACGCTGACCGACGCGAGGATCGCGCGCATGCTCGTCGACGTGGACGTGCCACGGGAGGAGCTCGTCCGCCTCGCCGCAGGCCTGACGCCGGCCCGGCTCGCGCGCGTGATCGTCGGCTGCTCGACCCGGTCGAGCTGATGTTCGCGCTCAAGAAGCTGCGCGCCCGTCGGCGGCCGGCGAACCAGGCGCACGTCACGAACCTCAAGGAGAACCCGGCGCTGCTCGCCGCCGATGCGGCCGAGGCGGCCGCCCGCGGCTTCGCCGAGGTCGAGACGACGGTCGGCGTCGCGCGCTACGCGCCGCTGAACGCGATCGCGATCCTCGTCGGCTCGCAGACCGGCCGGCCCGGCGTGATGACCCAGTGCGCGGTCGAGGAGCGGCGCAACCTGCAGCTCGCGATCCAGGGGCTCGTCACCTACGCCGAGACGCTCTCGGTCTACGGCACCGAGCCGGTGTTCGTCGACGGCGACGACACGCCCTGGTCGAAGGCGTTCCTCGCCTCCGCCTACGCCTCGCGCGGCGTCAAGGTGCGCTTCACGTCGGGCAGCGGCTCGGAGGCGCTGATGGGCGCACGCGCGAGGGCTGCTCGATGCTCTACCTCGAGGCGCGCTGCCTCGCCGTCATCCGCGCGGCCGGCTCGCAGGGCGTCCAGAACGGCTCGATCTCGTGCGTCGCGCTCGTCGCTCTCGGTGCCCGGCGGCACGCGCGCGATCCTCGCCGAGAACGTGCTCGCCGCCTGGCTCGACCTCGAGGTCGCCTCCGGGAACGACGCGATCGCCTCGCCACTCGGCGATCCGCAAGACGGCGAAGCTGATGGGCCAGTTCCTGCCCGGCACCGACTTCGTCACGTCGGGCTACTCGGTGATGCCGCGGTACGACAACATGTTCGGCGGCGGCAACTACGACGCCGACGACCTCGACGAGTGGCTGACGATCCAGCGCGACTGGCAGGTCGACGCCGGCATCGAGCCGCTGGCGGAGGAGGACGCCGTCGCCGTGCGCGAGCGCGGCGGCGCGCGCGGTCCAGGCCGTCTTCGCGGAGCTCGGCTTCCCGGCGATCACGGAGGACGAGGTCGAGGCTGGCGGCGACCGGCTACGACTCGACGCGACCTGCCGGACCGCGACCGCGCCGCCGACGTCGAGGCGGCCGACCGCGTGCTGGACGAGGGGATCTCCGGGCTCGACGTCGCCCTCGCGCTCGACGGCGCGGCTTCGGCGACGTCGCCGAGGCGGTCTTCGGCATGCAGCGGCAGCGCGTCGCGGCCGACTACCTCCAGACCTCGGCGGTGATCGGCGCGGACGGCGCGGTCGTTTCGGCGGTCAACGACCCGAACGACTACTCGGGCCCGGGCACCGGCTACCGGCTCGAGGGCGAGCGCTGGGCGCTGCTCTCCGCGCTGCCGCACGCGTTCGACGCGGCACGGCTCGGCGGCCGGGGCGGAGCGGAGGTCCGCGCCGTCGTCGAGGAGCGCGGCGAGGCCGCGCCGGGAGACGATCCCGACGAGGTCGTCGTCGCGGTCGGCCCTGCGTTCGGCGACTGCGCTGCGCGAGACGATCAACGGCCTGCCGCACCGCGGACGTGCTCGAGGCGGTCTGCGACGGCATCCGCGAGGGCGGCGGCACGCCGCGCGTCGTGCGTGTGCGTCGCGTCGCCGACGTCGCCTTCATCGGCCACGACGGCGCGCGGCTCTCCGGCTCGGGCATCGCCGTCGGCCTCCAGTCGAAGGGAACGGCGCTCATCCACCGCGCCGACCTGCAGCCGCTCGACAACCTCGAGCTCTTCGGCATGGCGCCGCTCTACACGCTCGACTCCTACCGCGCGATCGGTCGCAACGCCGCCGGCTACGCGCTGCGGCGAGCAGGTCGGCCCGGTGCCGACGGAGATCGACAACTTCGCCCGCGCGAAGCTGATCGTGCGCACGACGCTCCTGCACGCCCGCGAGACGCAGGCCGTCGTCCCCGGCGCGCCTGCGGTCGAGCTCGCGCTGCGAGCTACGCCGCGCCGAGTCGGGCGACTCAGGCCTCGACCCTGGGCTTGCCGCCGATGCCCCAGTGCTGGGGCGGCACGCCCTGGACGATCACCTAGATGTGCTCCGGCGCGGCTCCGCTCGACTCCGCGAGCGCCTTCGTGAGCGCCTCGATGATCTTCGGCACCGACTCCTCGGTGACGCGGCGGTCGTAGAGCTTGACGTCGATGAGCGGCATGCGCGTTCCTCCTACGTGTGCGACGTGCAGAGAGGTGCCTTGCTCGCCGAGCACGAGGTCGCGCTCGGCGTCCGGCACATGGTCGAGCGGCACGGGCGCGAGCGCCTCGATGAACTCGCAGCCGCCCTCCGACCAGAGCTCGTGCTCGACGCCGCGGTTGACGACCGCGACGTCGCCCGCGACGAGGACGCGCGTCTCCTCGCCGATCGTCATCCGCAGCGCAGCCTGCGGCGATGACCATCACCTGCTCGGTCGCCTCGTGCGAGTGCCGGCGCACGTTCGTCCCCGGCGCGTAGGTCACGCGGCAGAGCAGCACCTGCTCGCCGCCGATCGCGTGCAGCGCCACCCCGGGGAAGATGGGATGGGGCTCGACGCCGTTCCAGCTGCGGAAGCCGGCGACTCAGGCATGGCACGACGAGCTCCACCGCGACGTCGGCGTGCGCGACCTTCGCCATGGACAGCTCCTCGTCGAAGATCACGACGCTTGCCCTCGCGGCGCGGCTCCGCCTTCGCCTCGAGCGCGCGCAGCACGCGCTCCGGGGTGACCGGCATCTCGGTGATCCAGACGCCGATCGCGTCGTAGACGGCCGCCGCGATCGCCGGCGGCTGCGGGTTGTTCGCCATCTCGCCGATCCCCTTCGCGCCGAAGGGGCCGTCGGCGGAGGGGTTCTCGATGATGATCGTGTCGATCTGCGGCAGGTCCTCCATGCCCGGCGCGAGGTACGAGCCGAACTGCCCGCCGCGGTGCTCGACGCTCGGGTAGTACGGGTAGCAGTTCTCGAGCACGCTGAGCCCGAGCCCCTGCATGGCGCCGCCCTCGATCTGACCCTCGACGAGCGTCGGGTTGATCGCATGGCCGACGTCGAAGAACTGCCAGAGGTGCGTGACGATGACCTCGCCGGTCTCGTCGTCCACCTCGACCTCGGCCACGCAGGCGGCGTACGAGATCGCCGAGTGCGGCGGGAGGTCGACCCGGCCCGTCTCGTTGTCCACGATCGCGGCGTACGGCTTCAGCTGAGCGCCGGTGCCGGTGATCAGCTCGCCGTACACCCACGTGGCCGCTCCCGCGACGTCCGCGACGGAGATCTTCTTCTGCGGCGCCCCCTTGGGGATCACCTCGCCGTCCACGACGTCCAGGTCTGCGGGGTCGATCTCGAGCAGCTTGCCGGCGATCTCGAGCAGCTTCGTCCGCGCGCTCTCGGCCGCCTTCTTCGCACGGCCATGCCGGCGATGAACGTCGCCGCGCGAGGCGAACGTGCCCGTGCAGAGCGGCGACGAGTCCGTGTTCGAGTTGTCCTACGTGATCCAGTCGTACGGGACGCCGAGCGTGTCGGCGACGATCTGCGACTGGATCGTCTTCGAGCCGTTGCCGATGTCGGACGTGCCTGAGAAGACGTCCACGCGCCCGTCCGGCTTGATCTTGATCCACGCCTGCGACGGGTCGCCGTTCTGGTTCATGCCGGTCGGGTACTCGATCGCCGAGATCCCCCGGCCCGTGTGCTTGGCCATCAGTGGTCCTCCGGGTTCCCGAGCTGGGCGACGAGGTGCTCCGGCAGGAACGCGCCGGACCGGATGTCGCGGGTCATCGTGCGGTACTCGGCCGTGAGCTCGTGCCCGATCGCTCCGGCGATCGCCTGGATCGTCGGCACGGTCGAGGGATCGGTGAGCACGACGCCGTTCGGCGGTCGTGTCGCCGATCCGGTTCGCGTTCTTCAGCCGCAGCTCGAACGGGTCGATCCCGAGCTCGACGGCGATCCGGCTCAGTGCGTCTCGACCGCGAACGAGACCGACGTGACGCCGAAGCCGCGCATCGCCGTCGTCGGCACGCGGTTCGTGAAGACGACGTAGCCGTCGAAGTGGAGGTTCGGGATCGTGTACGCGCCGGCGTGGTGGAAGCTGTGCTTCGTCAGGCCGTACGGCGAGAAGCGGGCGTACGCGCCGGAGTCGTGCAGCGTCAGCATCTTGCGGCCGAGGATCCAGCCGTCCTTGGTGACCGCGTCGGCGATCTCCATGTGCCAGGGCGCGCGGGTGGACGAGCAGAGGAACTCCTCCTCGCGCGTCCAGCGCCACTTCACCGGCCGGCCCGACTTCAGCGCGAGCAGGGCGCACATCGTCTCGGTCGCGGTGTCCACCTTGCCGCCGAAGCCGCCGCCGACGGTGCCGCCGACGAACTTGACCTTGTTCAGCGGGCAGCTGCAGGTGCGCGCAGACGACGCCCGAGCGAGAAGTAGAGCGCCTGCGTGCAGGAGTAGATCGTCAGGCGGCCGTCTCGCCTCCGGGACGACCTGGCAGACCTGCGTCTCGAGCGGGATGTGCTCGATCGCCGCCGGCCGGTAGACGCCCTGGACGATCGTGTCCGCCTTGTCGAAGGCCCACTCGATGTCGCCTTTGCGGATCTGGCGGCGGTCCATCTCACCCTCGAAGTGCGGGTACCAGTTGCCCCACTCGTGGACCACGCGGGGCGTCGGGGTCGAACGCCTTGCGGATGTCGAAGAGCGCGGGGCGCTCCTCGTACTCGATCCGGATCGCCTCGACTGCCTCCATGGCGAGCTCCTCGCTCTCGGCGGCGACGACGGCGATCGGCTGGCCCTGGTAGCGCACCTCGCCGCCGGCGAGCAGGGGCTCGTCGCCCGGAATCCCGAGCGCCGAGAGGTGGCCGTAGACGAGCAGCGGCACGTCGGCGGCGTGACGACCGCATGGACGCCCTTCAGCGTCTCGGCCGGGCTCGTGTCGAGCTTCGTGATCGCCGCGTTGTGGTGCGGCGAGCGGAGCGCCTTCACCCAGAGTGTGCCCGGGACGCGGACGTCGTCGACGTAGGTCGTGCGGCCGGTGACGTGCGCGATCCCGTCGTAGCGGGGGAGTCGTGCGCCGACGGCCTTCATCTCACACCTCCCGTGGTCATGCCGGAGCTCCCCGCCGTGACGGTCATGTCGAACTCGTCGCCCCGCGCGGCGGCGGCGACGGCGTTCGACGATCTTCACGTAGCCGGTGCAGCGGCAAACGTGGCCCGAGAGCGCCTCCTGGATCGCGTGGCGGTCGTCCGTGCCTCCGTGGTCGATGTACGCCTGCGCGGCCAGCATCAGCCCGGACGTGCAGAAGCCGCACTGCGCGGCGTAGTGGTGCGTGAACGCCTGCTGGATCGGCGCGAGGTCCTCGGGCGTGCCCAGGCCCTCGACGGTCGTGATCTCCGCGCCCTCGACCGCTGCGAGCGGGGTCAGGCAGGAGCGACGCGGTTCGCCGTCCACGAGGACCGTGCACGCGCCGCAGCCGCCCTGCTGGCAGCCGGCCTTCGCGCCCGTGAGCTCGAGCTCGTCGCGGAGGACGAAGAGGAGCGGCGTCAGCGGGCCGCTCTCGACCTCCCGCGCGACGCCGTTGACGGTCAGGTTCATGCGACCTCCTTGAGCTGGACGAGGACGCGGCGGACGAGCACGGGCAGCACCTTGCCGCGGTACCAGGCGGAGGCGAGCGCGTCGTCGGCGAGCTGGACGTCGGCGAGCGCGGCCTGACCGGCCGCCTCCGGATCGCCGGCCTTCGCCTCCGCGGACGGGAGCCGCAGCCCCCACCAGCCCACGCCGGTTGCGGCGAGCCGGATCGTGCCGTCGGCGGCGCGAGCGCCGGAGACGGCGAGCGCGGTGTAGTCGTCGGTGTGCGGGCGGTCGAGGTTCGCGAACGCGCCTGCGGCGGGCTCCTCGAAGGAGACGTCGAGGGCGAGCCGCGAGCGGCGCTTGGGCAGGAAGTCCTCGAGCGGATCGCTCGAGATTCCCCCGGCTCCCGCCGAGCGGACGGTCGCGCCGAGCGCGAGTAGTGCGCCCTGGAGGTCGCCGCGCGGCGCCTCGGGGCCCTCCCCGGCGCAGAGGTTGCCGCCGACGGTGCCCTGGGCGCGGATCTCGTGGTCGGCCACGTTCGCGGCGCACGGGCCGAGCGGGGCGGCCAGGCCGACGAGGTCGGCGACGCTCGTCGCCGCGCCGATCGTGACCGTCGAGCCGCTGCGGGAGATCCCGGCGAGGCCGGCCCGGCCGAGCATCAGCACGCGCTCGGGCTTCAGGCGACCGTAGGTCATCTCGGGCACGACGATCGTGCCGCCGCCCAGCACGACGACGCCGGTGCCGTCGCCGAAGGCCGCTACCGCTTCGTCCGGGGATGTCGGTGTCAGAACGTCGATCGCTGGCATGCGGAGCCCTTCACTCGCAGGTGGGAACCGAGGGACCGAGTCTAAACCGTTCTCTCATTTCAAAGTGCGGTCCTATCAAACTCGGTGAGGGCATAGGCTGCGTCTACCAGCGCAGGCACGCCGACGTCCATCGTCGAGTAGAAGGCGTCGTCGGTCGTGCCCGCTAGCCAGCGCCGGTAGTTGCCCTCCATGAAGACCGCCGCCTTCCAGAGCCCGAGCGCCTCGTACCAGTGGACGCGCGTCATCGCGCGGCCGGTCAGCTCCTCGTAGCGGGCGACGAGCTCGTCGGCGGCCGGGAAGCCCGGCGCGCTCGTGACGGGTGACAGGTCGAGCGTCGTGCCCGACTTCGCCCACGTCGCGGTCAGGTAGCCGACGTCGGCGAGCGGGTCGCCGATCGTCGAGAGCTCCCAGTCGAAGAGGGCGACGATCCGCGCGGGCGGCTCGGGCCCGAGCATGCAGTTGCCGAGCCGGTAGTCGCCGTGGACGATCGTCGAGGTGGGGGATGCCGGCATCGTCGTGGCGAGCCGCGCGCTCACCTCGTCGAGCCGCGGCAGCTCGCGCGTCTTCGTCAGCTCCCAGAGGCCTTTGAAGCGCATGAGCTGGCGCTCGAGGTAGCCGGTCGGGCGGCCGAAGCCCTCCAGCCCGACCGCCTGCCAGTCCACCGCGTGCAGCTCGGCGAGCGTGGCGATCAGGCTTTCGGCGATGCGGGCGCGCTCGGCCGGCGAGTCGAGGGCCGGCGGCACCGAGCGCGTGACGACGGAGCCCTCGACGTGGTCCATGACGTAGAAGGGGACGCCGAGCGGCGTCCTCGCTCTCGTGCGCGTAGAGGACGCGCGGCACGGGCACGCGCGTGCCTTCGAGCGCGCGCAGCAGCCGGGCCTCGCGGAGCACGTCGTGGGCCGAGGGCGGCAGCGGCGGGCGCGGTGGGCGGCGCAGGACGAAGCGGTCGGCGCCCCGGCGCAGGAGGAAGGTGACGTTGGAGTGGCCCTCCCCGATCGGCTCGGCCTCGAGCGGGCCCGCGCCGAGGCCGGCCGCGTCGAGAATCGTCTCGAGCGGGCGCAGGACGAGGAGCGGCGCCAGCTCGAGCGCCGCGGCCTGCTCCGGGGTGTCGACGACGTCGCTCATGGAACGATTCTCGCCTGCTCGACCGGGCTCGCGTAGACGCCGTCCAGCAGCGTCGCCGGATCGGGCGCCGGCGCCGCCTCGGCCTCGGCGAGCCCGCGGGCGACCTCGTCCGCCGCTCGGCCCGGAGGGCGTCGAGCGTCGCCTCCGAGAGCCCGTCGAGCAGCAGGCGCGCGGCCAGGCGCTCGATCGGGTCGCGGGTGCGCTCGTACTCCTCGCGCGCGTCCGCGTCCACGTAGCGCGCGTCGTCGTGGGCGGCGTGGCCGTGCAGCCGCAGCGTGAGCGCCTCGACCGCCTGCGGGCCCGCGCCCGCGCGCGCCCGCTCGACGGCGGCAAGCACCGCGTCGTAGACGGCGAGCGCGTCCGTGCCGTCCACGCGCTCGGCGGGGATCCACCAGCCGCCGCGGATCCGCTCGGCGATGTTCGTGTTCGACCATCTGCTGTCGTGACCGGCGTCGAGTACGACGTACTGGTTGGACTGGAGGACGAAGACGGCCGGCACCTGCCAGCACCGCGGCGAGGTTGAGCCCCTCGTGCGTGTCGCCCGACCGAGAACGCGCCCTCGCCCGAGAACGTCAGCGCGACGCGCGGCTCGCCGCGGCGCTTGAAGGCGAGCGCCGCGCCGGTGACGACCGGGCAGAGGTTGCCGAGCATCGAGACGAGCGGGAAGACGCCGCGCTCGGGGACGCCGAAGTGCATGTTCCCGTCGCGGCCGAACGTCGGCCCGGTCGCCCTGCCGAGGAAGTTGCGGAAGACGTGCGCGACCGTCGACGCCGCGCGCGAAGTGGCAGGCGAGCTCGCGGTTGAGCGGCGCGACGACGTCCTCGGGGCCGAGCGCGAGCCCGGCGCCCGCGGCCACGGCCTCCTGGCCGCGGCCGTCGTAGACCGAGCCGGCGATCCGGCCCTGGCGGTAGAGGGCGAGCACGCGCTCCTCGACGAGCCGCTGCAGGAGCACGAGCCGGAAGAGCTCGAGCCTCGTCGCGTGCGCGACGCTCTTCGGGTCCGAGGCCGGGATGATCCCCTCAGTAGGCAAGGAGCTCCTCCAGGGCGGCCGTCGTCGACTCGAGGGAGGGGAGGTAGGCGTCCTCGAGCTCCGGCGCGAACGGCACCGGCGTGTCGGGCGCGGCGAGCAGGGCGGGCGGGGCGTCGAGCAGCTCGAAGCCCTCGCGCGCGATCAGCGAGAGCACCTGCCCGGCGGCGCCGGACGAGCGAGAGGCCTCCTGGAGCACGAGCACGCGGCGTCGTGCGCCCGACCGACTCCAGGATCGCGTCGGCGTCGAGCGGCCAGACGGTGCGCAGGTCGAGCACCTCGACGTCGGCCGCGACGCGGTCGGCGGCGTCGAGCGCGAGCGTCGACGCCGGCGCCGTACGTGACGACGGTCGCGTCCGTGCCCGCGCGCGCGATCCGGGCCCTGCCGATCGGCGTGCGGTGCGTCTCCGGCGGCAGCTCGGCGCGGAGCCGCCGGTAGAGCGCCTTGTGCTCGAAGTAGAGCACGGGGTCGTCGTCCTCGATCGCGGCTGCGCAGGAGGCCGTAGGCGTCCTCGACCGTGCCCGGGCAGACGACCTTCAGCCCCGGCGACGCCGACGAACAAGCCCTCCGGGCGAGGACGCGTGGAACGGCCCGCCGCGGACGCCGCCGCCGGTCGGCGCGCGGATCATCGAGCGGCAGCGCGATCCCCGAGCGCCAGTGCGTCTTCGCGGCCACGGTGACGATCGGGTCGAACGGGCAGGAGAGGAAGTCGGCGAACTGGAGCTCCACGACCGGCCGCTCGCCCATCCAGGCGGCCCCGATCGCCGCCCCGACGAAGCCCTCCTCGGAGATCGGCGTGTCGAGCACCCGCTCCTCGCCGAACTCCTCGAGCAGGCCGGCGGTGACGCCGAACGCCCCGCCGAAGTGCGCCGATGTCCTCGCCGAGCAGGAAGACGCGCTCGTCTGAGCGCAGCGCGTCCCGCAGCGCCGTGCGCACCGCCTCGAGGTAGGTGACCGACCCCGCAGGGCCCTCGCCCGCGGCGCCGCCGGGAGCCTCGAGGTGACCGGTGCTCGACACGGGCCGGGAGCCTATTCGATCGGAGGCGATGTCACGGGGAGGGCGGCAGGCGGAACTCCTCGCGCCCCAGCCCCATCTCCTTCGTCTCGCTGGCGGTTCTGTGCTCGACCGGGATTTCCGGGCCCGGCACCGACCCGCCGACGAAGCGGGAGACAACGCGCTGGCTCACCACCCGGGCGGGGTAGTCGTGGATCGGCAGGATGAAGTCGCCGGAGTTCAGGGCCCGCTTGATCGCGGCGCGCTCCTGTCG
Source organism: uncultured Actinomycetes bacterium (assembly GCA_963839425.1). GTDB lineage: Bacteria > Actinomycetota > Thermoleophilia > Gaiellales > Gaiellaceae > CAYGLV01. Next base: position 1,768,567 of record CAWIUX010000009.1, on the reverse strand, counting down.
CTTCGACGTTCCCTGGTTCCCCGGTCGACTGCGGTTCGTAGTCGAGCACCCGGTAGATCGGGTCGATCACCTGGTTCTGGATGTCGTAGATGACGTCGCCGCAGATGCAGGCGATGCCCTCCGCGGTCTCGATGTTGATGTTCATCGAGCCCTCGGTGTGGCCGCCTGCGGCCTCGCACACCGTGTCCCGGGAAGATCTCGTCGGCGGTCAGCGGAGAGCTCGAGGTCGAGCCAGCCGCAGCGCCCGCCGGCGTGTGGAGCCGGTCGATGTCGTCCGCTTGACGTACTCGCGGCGAGATACTGCCCGCCCATGGTCCCCGAGGCCGCGTACTCGAGCCCGCGCCTGTTCGTGATCACCGTCGCCTTCGGGAACGGTCACGTCCTGCCCCGGTGGTCGTGTCGGTGCCGGGTGCGAGAGGATCGCATCGCACGTCGGCGTGCTTCAGGCCGAAACGGGCGAGCTGGTTCTCCGCGTCATGCTCCTCGGTGACGATGCCGTCATCGCGAGGCGCGTCCATGAGTACTTCGGGTGGCTCGCCCGCGTCCTGCGAGGATCGGCGGCGTCGGCCGCCGAAGCGGACGCCGTCCGGACCCGAGGTCTCCACGCGGGCGCGACCGCGACGTCCCATGTTGCGGGCGAGCGACGAGCAAGCTCGTACTCCAGCCTCGATCGTCGATGCGGATCGGAACAGCTGCTTGTAGTCGTCAAGCCCTCGGCCATGGCCTGCTCGCCTTTTCGAACGGGCTCCGCCGATCAGGCCCCGCGCTGGACGTAGGCTCATGTCGAACTCGGGCGTCACGGCCACGCCTTTACCCGCCTACGACCGGCGAATGGTCAATCCGTGCCCTTCTGCTGCGGCCTGCCCCCGGTCGTCTACGCTGAGGGAGTGAGTTTTCGGACGATCGACGAGCTCGAGGCGGCGCTCAAGGAGGCCTCGATACCTCCCCGAGCGGGGGCTCTCGACTGCGCTCTTCCTCTCGCTCGCGCTCGAGAAGCCGGTGCTGCTGGAGGGCGAGGCCGGCGTCGGCAAGACCGAGGCGGCGAAGGCGCTCGCCCGCGCCCGCGGGGCGCGCCTGATCCGGCTCCAGTGCTACGAGGGGCTCGACGTCGCCCACGCCGTCTACGAGTGGAACTACCCGCGCCAGCTCCTCCACATCCGCGCCGCGCAGGAGGGCACCGTCTCGGAGGAGGAGCTGTTCGGGCGCGAGTTCCTCATCCGCCGCCCGCTGCTCGAGGCGATCGAGTCGGAGGAGCCCGTCGTGCTGCTGATCGACGAGATCGACCGCGCCGACGAGGAGTTCGAGGCCTTCCTGCTCGAGGTGCTCTCCGACTTCCAGATCACGATTCCCGAGATCGGGACGATCCGCGCCGTGCGGCGCCCGTCCGTCGTCCTCACCTCGAACCGGACGCGCGAGCTGCACGACGCGCTCAAGCGGCGCTGCCTCTTCCACTGGATCGGGCACCCGTCGATCGAGCGCGAGATCGCGATCGTCAAGCTGCGCGTCCCGGGCGTGCCCGAGCGGCTCGCCGAGCAGGCGGCGCGCGTTCGTGCGCGGGCTGCGGGCGCTCGACCTCGCCAAGCCGCCGGGCGTGGCGGAGACGATCGACTGGGCGCACGCGCTCGCCGCGCTCGGGCAGGCCGAGCTCGACGCCGAGGTGGTCGAGTCCACGCTCGGCTCGGTGCTGAAGTACCGCGAGGACTTCGAGGCCGTCCGCGACGACCAGCTCGTGCGGCTCGTCGAGGAAGCCCGCTCCGGCCGGTAGCCGATGGCCGACGCTCTCCTTCGGCACGTCGTCACCTTCGGCCGCGTGCTGCGCGAGGTCGGGATCGAGGTCGGCCCCGGCCGGCTCCAGGACGCGCTCCGCGGTCTCGACGCGGTCGACCTGACGAGCCAGCCCGACGTCTACTTCACGCTGCGGCAGACGCTCGTGGCCCGCCGCGACGAGCTCGACCTCTTCGACCGCGCCTTCGCTGCCTGGTTCCTGCGCGCGCCGGTCGAGCCGGCCGGCCGCGGCGCCGTGCCGCAGCCGCCGCCGTCCCGGAAGCTGGCGAGCCCGCTCGGCGAGGCAGGCCTCCCGCCGGACGAGGACGGACGGCGACCAGGAGCCGCTCGAGCTGGGCGCGAGCGCCCACGAGCTGCTGCGCGAGCAGGACTTCGCCGCGATGACGCCCGAGGAGTTCGCCCGCGCCCGGCGGCTGATCGCCGACATCGCGCGGCTGCGTCCGCTGCGCCGTTCGCGCCGCCGCCGGCCCGACCCGCGCGGCGACCGGCTCGACCTGCGCCGGCTCGCGCGCCGCTCGCTCGCGACCGGCGGCGACCCCGTCGAGCGCGCCTTCCGCTCGCGCAAGGACGTGCCGCGCAAGCTCGTCGTCCTCTGCGACGTGTCCGGCTCGATGGAGGCGTACACGCGCGCCCTCCTCCTCTTCCTGCACGCCGCGGTCGGCACGGGCCGCGGGGTGGAGGCCTTCGCGTTCGGCACGCGCCTCTCGCGGCTCACGCAGGAGCTCGCCACACGTGACCCCGAAGAGGCGTTCGCGAAGGCCTCCGCGAGTGTCGTGGACTGGGGCTCCGGCACCCGCATCGGCGCCTGTCTGAAGGCCTTCAACGACGAGTACGGGCGGCGAGCGCTCTCGCGCGGCGCCGTGACCGTGGTCGTCTCCGACGGCTGGGAGCGCGAGGATCCCGACCTCGTCGGCCGCGAGATGGCGCGGCTGGCGCGCGCGGCCTACGCCGTCGTCTGGGTCAACCCGCTCAAGGGCAATCCGGAGTACCAGCCCCTCGCCGGCGGCATGCGGGCAGCATTGCCCTTCGTCGACCGGTTCCTGCCAGGCCATAATCTGAGGAGTCTCGAGGAGCTGGCGGCCGTGCTCGCCGGCATCGAAAGGAGGCACGCCGCGTGAAGGAGATCCTGCCCGAGGTGGAGCGCTGGCGCGAGGCCGGCGAGCAGGTGGTCGTCGCCACGGTCGTCGCCACGCGCCGCTCGGCGCCGCGGCCGGTCGGGACGAGCCTCGCCGTCTCCGAGTCCGGAAAGATGTGCGGCTCGGTCTCCGGCGGTTGCGTCGAGAGCGACGTCTACGAGAACGCACAGGAGGTGCTCGCGACCGGGAAGCCGAAGCTCGTCTCCTACGGGTTCTCCGACGACGAGGCGTGGGCCGTCGGGCTCCCCTGCGGCGGCGAGATCGACGTCTTCCTGGAGCGGCTCGAATGATCGGGCGGCTCGCGCAGCTCGCCGCCTCGGGCGGGCGCGGCGTCCTCTTCACCGTGATCGAGGGGGAGCGCCTGGGCGCGAAGCTGCTCGTGCTCGAGGGCGGCGAGACCGTCGGGGACGGCCCCGCCGCGCTGGCCGTGTACGCCGACGAGGTCATCCGCCGCGGCCGCAACCGCCAGCTCGAGGTGGACGGGATGAGGGTCTTCGCCGAGTGGTACGGGCCGCCGCCGCGGCTGCTCGTCTACGGGGCGGTGGACACCGCGGAGGCGCTTTGCCGTGCTGCGAAGCTGCTCGGCTGGCACACGATCGTCGCCGACGCGCGCGCCAAGTTCGCGACCCGCGCGCGGATGCCGTCCTGCGACGAGCTGATCGTCGCCTGGCCGGAGGAGGCCTTCGCGCAGGTGGCGCCCGACCACTCGACGGCGATTGTCGTCCTCACCCACGACGACAAGTTCGACGAGCCCGCTCTGCTCGGCGCGCTCGAGACCGAGGCGTTCTACATCGGCGCGCTCGGCTCGCGCCGCAACCAGGAGCGCCGCCGCGAGCGGCTGCTCGAGGCCGGGGCGAGCGAGGAGCAGCTCGACCGCATCGTCGGGCCGTGCGGCCTCGACATCGGCGCCGACACGCAGGAGGAGACCGCGCTCTCGATCCTCTCCGAGATCCTCGCCGTCCGCGCGCGCCGCGAGGGCGGCCCGCTGCGCACCGCGAAGCAGCGGATCCACGTCGAAGTCGACTGAAGCAGCGCTCAGCGGCCCGAGGCGGCGATGCTCAACCGCACGTCGGCCCCGCCGGCGGCCGCTCTCGGCGTGCGGCCGCGCCGCCGTGCGCCTCGGCGATCACGTGCCACGATCGCGAGCCCGAGGCCGGCGCCGTTCCCCCGCTGCTCCGTGCCGTGTCCGCCGCGGCTGAAGCGGCTCGAAGGCGTGCGCGAGGAACGTCGGCCGGGAAGCCCGGGCCCTCGTCGCGCACGTGCAGCTCGACGCGCCGTCGCGCCGCGCGAGCCGCGACGAGCTCGATCGCGCCGCCGCCGTGGCGCAGCGCGTTGTCGACGAGTTGCCGAGCGCCTGCTCGAGGCGCAGGCGGTCGGCGGACGAGCTCGAGCGCCGTCGGCGCGTCGACGACGATCTCGCGCCCGCGCTCGCTCGGCGCGGCGCGGCGAAGCGCTCGGCCGACGCCCGTCGAGCAGCTCGCGCCGCCGCGAGCGCGCTCGCGGCGCGACGGGCAGGCCGCCCTGCGTCGGCGCGGGCGAGCACCAGCAGGTCCTCGGCGAGCTGCGCCAGCCGGTCGGTCTCCTCGGCGGCGGAGCGCAGCGCCGCTCGAGCTCCTCGCGGCGTGCGCTCGCGGCGGAGCGCCAGCTCGAGCTCGGTCCGCAGGATCGCCAGCGGCGTGCGCAGCTCGTGGCTCGCGTCGGCGACGAAGCGCCGCTCGCGCTCGAGCGCCGCCTCGAGCCGCGCCGAGCATCGCGTTCAGCGTCTCGCCGAGCCGGCGGATCTCGTCGTCGGCGGGCGGCAGCGGCAGGCGCTGCGCCGGCTCGGCGCCGGAGATCGCCGCGGCCTCGCGCGCCGCATCGCCTCGACCGGCCGCAGCGCCGCCGCGGCCAGCCCGTAGCCGGCGAGCGAGGCGAGCAGCAGCGCGAGCGGCCCGCCGATCGAGCAGCAGCGTGAGCAGGCTCGTCGAGCGCCTCGTCGCGGTCCTCGAGCGAGGTGCCGACGACGACCACCAGCCGCCGGCCGCGCGCGTCGACCGGCGTCGCGAGCAGCCGCGACGCGGTCGTCGACGCCCCGGCGACGGGCCGCGTCGACGGTAGAGCGTGCCCGCGCGCGCGCGCGCGAGCGTCGCGCCGGGTCGAGCAGCGGGCTGCCCGGCCGAGCTGCGGCGTCGCGTCGACGACCGCGCCGTCGGGGTCGAGCACCTGGGCGAAGCTCTCGTCGCGCTCGGCGAGCGCGGCCGCGCGTCGCTCGCCGAGGCCCGAGTCGGCCTGCCGGACGAGCGCGGCGACGTCGGCGGCGCGCGAGCGCAGGCCGGCGTCGATCGTCGCGTCGAGCTCGCGCCGAGGCGCAGGTAGAGGAAGACGCCCGGTCGCCGCCGAGCACGACCGCCATCACCAGCGGCGAAGGCGAGCGTCGAGCCGCAGCCGGATCGGGATGCCGCGGCTCAAGGCTCAGCCGCCGCCGTCCGGCGCAGGCGGTAGCCGGCGCCGCGGACCGTCTCGAGCGACGTCAGCGCCGAACGGGCGGTCGATCTTCTCGCGCAGGTAGCGGACGTAGACGTCGACCACGTTCGAGCGGTTCTCGTAGCCGTAGTCCCAGGCCTGCTCGAGCAGCTCGAGGCGCGAGAGCGACCTGGCCGGGCCGGCGCATGAATGTCTCGAGCAGCGCGAACTCCTTCGGCGACAGCGCGATCTCGGCGTCGCCGCGCCAGACCTGCCGTGCGCGGCCGGGTCGAGCCGCAGCGATCCCGACCTCGAGCACCGTCGGGCGCTCGGCCGCGCCGCGGCGGGCCAGCGCGCGCAGCCGCGCCAGCAGCTCGGCGAACGAGAACGGCTTCGTCAGGTAGTCGTCGGCGCCGCTGTCGAGGCCGGCGACCCGGTCCTCGACGCGCGTCGCGCGCGGTGAGCATCAGCACCGGCGCCCAGACGCCGTTCTCGCGCAGCCGCCGGCAGATCTCGAAGCCGTCGATCGCCGGGCAGCATCACGTCGAGGACGATCGCGTCGTAGGCGGTCGCGCCGCGCCATCCAGAGCGCGTCCTCGCCGCGTGCGCGGCGACGTCCGCGGCGTAGCCCTCCTCGCGCAGGCCGCGGCGGATGCAGGCGCCGCCATCTTCACCTCGTCCTCGACGACCAGAGCGCGCACGGTGCGACCCAAGCGTACGTCGATGAGTGGGAGATGAGAGGCGCCGATCTCATTTTCAGCTCAGAAGCCCGGTCTACGCTCGCAGAGCACACACGCTCACAAGGAGGAACTCACGATGCGCAAGAGGTTCACGAAGATCGCCGCGGCGCTCGCCGCACTCGCCGCACTCGCGCTCGGGCGCCGCGCTCTCGTCCGCCTGCCAGGGCAGCTCCGCTCCGGCGAAGCCCGCTCAGGCGCCGAGCAGGAGCCGAGCAGGCCGGCGCGGCAAGGCCGACACCGACTCGATCCAGAGGAGAGCGGCGCAGACACGCCACCGAGCGGCTGAGAGCGGCTCCTATGTGTCGGGCTCACCACGCCCCGCGTCACGCCACAGCCCGCCGATCCCAACGCCACCACGAGTTCAAGGCAGAGTAGCACCTCACCACGCCACTCACTCGTCGTCCACGTTGCCGCCGCCCCGCTCCGTGGGCCGCGGCGTTCTTTCGTGCGCGCTGGTCTTTGCTCGCCTTCTCGCGTCCCGCCGCCGTGTTAGCGTCGCCCTCGTACCCGAAACGAAAGGGGGAAGAGGTGCCGGGAATCGCGGCCAAGTCGCCGGCGATCTACGAGTTGCTGGAAGAGGGCTCGGGGGTCGAGCAGGTGGCGACGGGCTTCACCTTCACCGAGGGGCCGATCTGGCATCCGACAGGCGGCTACCTCCTCTTCAGCGACATGCCGGGAGACAAGCGGCGCCGCTGGGATCCGCAGAACGGAGTCGAGGTCGTGCGCGACCCCTCCAACAAGTGCAACGGCATGACGTACGACGCCGATCTCAACCTGCTCGTGTGCGAGCACACGACGAGCTCGCTCGTCCGCGAGCGCCCGGACGGCACGCGCGAGACGCTCGCCTCGCACTTCGAGGGCCGGGAGCTGAACAGCCCGAACGACGTCACCATCCGCTCGGACGGCTCGATCTACTTCTCCGACCCGTGGTACGGGCGGATGCCGGTCTTCGGCGAGGAGCGCGAGCGCGACCTCGGCTGGCAGGGCGTCTTCCGGATCCCGCCCGGCGGCGGCGAGCCGGAGCTGGTCGTCGCGAGGGATGAGTTCGAGATGCCGAACGGACTCTGCTTCGCGCCCGGCGAGAGCCAGCTGTACATCAACGACACGCCGGGGGCCTACATCAGGGTCTTCGACGTCAACGCCGACGGCTCGCTCTCCAACGGCCGCATGTGGTTCGCCGGCGTCGGCAGCGGCGTGATCGAGGAGGGCATCCCCGACGGGATGAAGTGCGACGAGCGCGGCAACATCTGGGTCACCGGCCCGGGCGGCGTCTGGGTGATCAGCGCCGCCGGCGAGCATCTCGGCACGATCGAGGTGCCCGAGAACGTCGGCAACCTCACCTGGGGCGGCGACGACTGGCACACGCTCTTCCTGCCCAGCACGTCGTCGCTCTACACGATCCGCACCAAGGTCGGCCCGCGCCGCGAGCCCTACATGCGCTAGGAGGACGAATGAACGACGAGCTGAAGCTGGACCCCAAGCGCACCGCGCTGCTGATCCAGGACCTGCAGAACGACGTGATCATCGAAGGCGGCGCCTTCGCCGAGTCAGGCTCCCCGGGGCACGCGAAGGAGCAGAACGTCGTCCAGAACGTCAAGAAGCTCGCGGCCGCCGCCCGCAAGAAGGGCGTTGCCGTGATCCACGTCTGGTACATCGTCGAGGAGGGCGCGCCCGGCCTGAAGCTGAACGCGCCGCTCTTCAACGGCGTCAAGGACTCGGGAGCGCTCGTCCGCGGGTCGTGGGGCGCCGCGCCCGCCGACGGGCTCGAGCCGCAGGCCGGCGACCACGTCGTCGAGAAGATGCGGATGAGCGGCTGGCAGGGAACGAGGCTCGAGACGCTGCTCACCGGGCTCGGCCGCGACACGATCGTCGTCACCGGCGCCTGGACGAACATGTCGATCGAGCACACGGCCCGCACCGGTGCGGACAAGGGCTACGTGATGGTCGTGCCGGAGGACTGCTGCTCGACGATGAGCGCCGACTGGCACAACGCGTCGATCAACTACGCGCTCCAGAACGTCTCCACGGTGACCGACTGCGCGACGGTGATCGCGGCGCTGGGCGGCTAGGGGGTGAAAACCAGGGCCGGGCTGTTCCGGGCGGTTGGCGAGCCTCTCGAGGTCGTCGACCTCGACCTGGAGGAGCCCGGCCCGCACGACGTCGTCGTACGGATGGCCGCGGTCGGGATCTGCGGCACCGACCTGCACCAGTTCAAGGGGGAGTGGCAGCGGCCGACGCCGATGGTGCTCGGCCACGAGGGCTCGGGCGTGATCGAAGCGGCCGGGAGCGCCGTCTCCGGGCTCGCCGCCGGCGACGAGGTCGTGCTCTCGTGGGCGCCGTCCTGCGGCGAGTGCGCCGACTGCCGGCGCGGCCGGCCTGCCGCCTGCGTGCCGCTGCACCGGGCGATCGGGAGCGGGACGCTCGTGGACGGGACCACGGGGATGTCGTTCCGCGGCGAAACCGTCTACCGAGGCACGGCGACGGGCTGCCTCGCCGAGCGCGTCGTCGTCTCCTCGAAGGTGGCGCTGCCGACCGGCGGCGCCGTGCCGCTGCGGGAGGCGGCGCTGCTCGGCTGCGCGGCGCTCACCGGGGTCGGTGCCGTGCTCTTCGCCGCGCGCGTCACGCCCGGCGCATCGGTGCTCGTCGTCGGCGCCGGCGGGGTCGGCCAGTTCGTCGTCCAGGGGGCGCGCATCGCGGGAGCGGAGGCGATCGTCGCCGTCGATCCCTTCGAGGGCCGGCGCGAGCAGGCTCTCTCCCTCGGCGCGACCCATGCGGTCGCCCCGGACGACCTGAAGGAGGCGCTGCAGGAGATCGCGCCCGAGGGCGCCGACTACGCCTTCGACGCGGTCGGCGACCCCTCGACCAGCGCAACCGCCCTGCGCTTCACGCGCAGCGGCGGCACGGCCGTGATCGTCGGCCTGCCGGCGACCGGCCTGCGGCTCGACCTCGACCCCGGCGAGTTCATCCGCCGGGAGAAGTTCCTGACCGGGACGATGTACGGCTCGGAGGATCTGGCGGTGGCGCTCCCGCTCCTGCTCGAGCACGTGCGCGCCGGCCGCCTGCAGCTGAAGGAGCTGCTCGGCCCGACCTACTCGCTCGACGACGTCAACGAGGCGTTCGCGGCGACGGTGGCGGGCTCGCCGGGTCGTGTCCTCGTCACTCCCTGACAGCGGTTCTACAATGCTGCCGTGGCCCGCGTGGCTCTGGCTGCCCTCGCTCTTTCGGCTCTCTGTGCCATCGCGTTTGCGCCTCCGGCCGCCACGACTTCGGCTGCGAGCAGTCGCTGTAAGGAACCGTGGTCGTCCTGCTCGAGCGACGCCGACTGGCTCCGGCGCGTGCTCGGCCGGTTGGGTTACAGGTCGGTTGGAGAGACGGGAAGCGCGCTCGCAATCCCGTTCACGCAGCAGTACGTCAGGCAGTGGAGATTCGTCTGGGCGACGGCAACCGCTCACGAGCCGAACATTTCGTACCGCTCTAGCGTCGGCCGCACGCGGATCTACGGCGACGGCATTCGCATTGCCTGGCGCGCCCAGGGCGTCACCGTGTGGGTCGAGCCGCCACCCTCGAGGAGCTTGACCGCCGCTCTGGTCGCGGCCACGAGAGCCGTCCCGCGCCGCTACCAGCCAGGCTAGGGCCGCTCCGCTTCCCAGCGCTCGCGGTAGTCCTCTCTCACCGGCCGGAAGATGTCGAGCACGAGCGAGCCCTCGGGGCCGCAGTACGCCGAGTGCGGCACGCCGCCGGGAAGCACGTAGCCCTCCAGCGGTCCCAGCTCGTGCGCGACGCCGTCCACGACGAGCGCCTGCATCCCGCGCAGCACGATCCCGAGCTGCTCGTGCTCGTGGCTGTGCAGCGGCACGGTGGAACCCGGCTCGAACTCGATCAGGTTGAGCATCGCGCCCTCGCCGAAGAGCGGCCGCCCGGTCACCCCCGCGGCGAGCTCGAACGCGCGCACCTGATCCAACCTGACGAACTGCGGCTCCACGGGACGATTATCCTCTCCCACATGACCGCGGTCGAGAGCGAGCTGCTGCTCCAGCAGGCCTACGTGGACGGCCGTTGGGTCGACGCCGACGACGGCGACACGTTCCCCGTGGTCAACCCGGCCACCGGCGAGGAACTCGCGCGCGTGCCGCGGATGGGCGCGGTCGAGACGCGGCGGGCGCTCGAGGCCGCGCAGCGCGCCCTCCCCGACTGGCGCGCGCGCACCGCAAAGGAGCGCGCCGCAATCCTGCGCCGGCTCGCCGATCTCATGCTCGAGCGCACGGAGGAGCTGGCGGCGCTGCTCACGCTCGAGCAGGGCAAGCCGCTCGCCGAGTCGCGCGTCGAGGTCGCCTACGCCGCCTCGTTCTACGAGTGGTTCGGCGAGGAGGCCAAGCGCGTCTGCGGCGACACGATCCCCGCGCCGGCCCGCGACCGCCGCATCGTCGTGCTGAAGGAGCCGATCGGCGTCACCGCCGGCATCACGCCGTGGAACTTCCCCCTGGCGATGCCGACCCGCAAGTCGGCCCCGGCGCTCGCGGCCGGCTGCACGATGGTCCTGAAGCCGGCCGAGCAGACGCCGCTCTCGGCGCTCGCCGTCGCCAAGCTCGCCGAGGAGGCGGGCATCCCGCCCGGCGTCCTCTCGATCGTCACGACCGACGGCCCCGGGGCGCCCGCGATCGGCGAGGAGATGACGTCCAACCCGCTCGTGCGCAAGCTCGGCTTCACCGGCTCGACCGAGGTCGGCAAGCTGCTGATGGCCCAGTGCGCCGGCCAGGTGAAGAAGGTCTCGCTCGAGCTCGGGGGCAACGCCCCCTTCCTCGTCTTCGACGACGCCGATCTCGACGACGCGGTCGCCGGGGCGCTGATCTGCAAGTACCGCAACTCCGGCCAGACGTGCATCAGCGCGAACCGGATTCTCGCCCAGGGCGGGGTCTACGACGAGTTCGTCGCGCGCTTCACCGACGCAGTCGCGAAGCTGAAGGTGGCCGACGGCTTCACGCCCGGCGTCAACGTCGGCCCGCTGATCGACGAGCCCGCGCTCGCCAAGGTCGAGCGCCACGTCGCCGACGCGCTCGAGCGCGGCGCCGAGCTCGTCGCCGGCGGCGGGCGGCACGCGCTCGGCGGCACCTTCTTCACGCCCTCCGTTCTCACGGGCGTCCCGCTCGACGCGGCTATGAGCTGCGAGGAGACGTTCGGCCCGGTCGCCGGGATCAACCGCTTCGCGACCGAGGAGGAGGCGGTGCGGATCGCCAACGACACGCCCTACGGGCTCTCGGCCTACTTCTACAGCCAGGGCCTGGCCCGTGTCTGGCGCGTCGCCGAGGCGCTCGAGTACGGCATCGTCGGCATCAACACGGGCCTGATCTCCACCGAGGTGGCGCCCTTCGGCGGCGTCAAGGAGTCCGGTATCGGCCGCGAAGGCTCGAGCTGCGGCATCGACGAGTGGCTCGAGCTCAAGTACCTGGCGATGGGAGGCATTACGTGACGATCGTCGAGCAACGCGACTACCACGTGACGACGGGCAGGCTGGGTGAGCTCGTGAAGCTGTACGAGAGCGAGGGGATCGCGGTCCAGCAGGAGTTCCTGGGCGGCTTCCTCGGCGCCTTCACGACCGATGTCGGCGCACTCTCCACGTACACGAGCATGTGGAGCTACGAGAGCTACGCCGAGCGCGAGCGGCGACGGGCGCTCCTGCTGGCCGACGAGCGCTGGAAGGCGTTTCTCGGGAAGGTCCAGCCGCTGATCCACACGCAGGCGAACAGGATCCTGGTGCCGACCTCCTTCTCCCCGATCCGCTGATGGGCGCGCTCGACGGCAAGGTGGCGATCGTCACCGGCGGCGCGCAGGGCATCGGCCTCGCGCTCGCGCAGGGGCTCGCCCGAGCAGGCGCGCGGATCGTGATCGCCGACGTCGCACGCGCCGAGGAGGCCGCCGCCGCGTTCCCGGACGGCGTGGGGCTGGCCGTGGACGTCTCCTCGGAGGCCGACGTGCAGCGGATGGCCGACGAGACCGTGGCGCGCTGCGGCAGCATCGACGTCCTCGTCAACAACGCGGGGCTCTACGCCTCGCTCGCGATGCGTCCCTTCACGGAGATCCCGCTCGAGGAGTGGCGCCGCGTGATGGACGTCAACGTCGCCAGCATGTTCCTCACGTGCCGGGCGGTCGTGCCCGTCATGCGGGCCCAGGGCGGCGGCAAGATCGTGAACATCTCCTCGGGCACGCCGTTCCGCGGCGTTCCGTTCCTGCTCCACTACGTGACGAGCAAGGGCGCGATCGTCGCGCTCACGCGCGCGCTGGCGAAGGAGCTCGGCAAGGACACGATCCTCGTCAACTGCGTCGCGCCGGGGTTCACGATGAGCGAGGGCGTCAAGCAGCATCCAGAGGTGGTCGAGAAGCTGCGCGACGTGTCCGTGTCGGCGCGCACGCTCCAGCGCGACCAGGAGCCGGACGACGTCGTCGGCGCCGTCGTCTTCCTCAGCGGCCCCGGCTCGGACTTCATCACCGGCCAGACGATGGTGATCGACGGCGGCCAGTTCTTCCATTGACCTCCCTCTCCCTCTACGAGGACCTGCTCGGCCCCGGCGAAGGGCTGTCGCTGCCGCGCGGGATCCGCGTTCTCTACGTCGCCTCCGGCGAGGCGTCGAGCCTGCGCGCGAACGAGGCGTGGTTCGGCACGGACGAGGTCGAGCTCGAGGCGGGAGGCGAGGGCGCGACGATCCTGCGCTGGGAGCTGACCGAGTGGGAGCCCGACGACGCGAAGCTCGCGGCGCACGTGGATCTCGACCCGTGGGCCGAGCACCTGCTGCGCTGCGACCGTGTGGACTTCCCGCCCGGCGGCGTCGCCCATTTGCACACCCATCAGGGGCCGGGCATCCGCTGCCTGCTGAAGGGTGAGCTGACGGTCGAAGCGGAGGGCGCCGCGACGACCGTCGGCCCGTTCGGCGCCTGGTTCGAGGACGGGCCGCACCCCGTCTACGCGGTTGCGTCGGAGTCGCACGAGACGGCGTTCGTGCGCGTCATGGTGTTGCCACGCGAGCTGCTCGGCAAGCCCTCGATCCGCTACGTGCTGCCCGAGGACGCCGACAAGCCGAAGTCGCAGCGCTACACCGTCTTCATCGACGAGCCCTTCGAGCTGTGAGCAGCCGCACCGGCGGGCAGCTGCTCGTCGACCAGCTCGTCGTCCACGGGGCTGATCTCGCCTTCGGCGTCCCCGGCGAGAGCTACCTCCCCGTTCTCGATGCGCTCTACGACTCCCCGCTCCGCTACGTCGTCTGCCGGCACGAGGCGGGTGCCGCGAACATGGCCGACGCGTACGGGAAGCTCACCGGCAGGCCCGGGCTCTGCCTCGTCACGCGCGGCCCGGGCGCGACGCACGCCTCGGTCGGCGTCCACACCGCCTTCCAGGACTCGACGCCGCTCATTCTCCTGGTCGGCCAGGTCGCACGGGAGATGCTGGGGCGGGAGGCCTTCCAGGAGGTGGACTTCGAGCGGATGTTCGCGCCGCTCGCCAAGTGGGCGGCGCAGATCGACGACGCGGCGCTGGTCCCGGAAGCCGTCGCGCGCGCGTTCCACGTCGCCACCTCGGGCCGGCCGGGGCCGGTCGTGCTGTCGCTGCCGGAGGACCTGCTCGCCGAGCGCGCCGACGCGACCGACGCGGCGCCGTACGCGCCCGAGCAGGCTCACCCGGGCGCCGCCGACCTGGCACGCGTGCGCGAGCTGCTCGCCGCCGCGCGGCGGCCGTTCGTGCTCGTCGGTGGCGGCGGCTGGACGGAGCAGGCCGCGACCGACGTGCAGGCCTTCTGCGAGGCCAACGACCTTCCGGTCGGCGCCTCGTTCCGCCGCCAGGACTACGTGGACAACAGCTCGCGCGTCTGGGCCGGCCACGTCGGGATCGGCCCCGACCCGCGGCTCGCGGCGCGCGTGCGCGAAGCCGACGTGCTGCTCGTCGTCGGCGCGCGGCTGGGCGAGATGACGACCGGCGGCTACACGCTCGTCGTGCCGCCGCGGCCGGCCCAGACGCTGATCCACGTGCACGCGGGCGCCGAGGAGCTCGGCCGGGTCTACCAGGCCGAGCTGGCGATTCACTCGGGCTCGCCCCAGTTCGCGGCGGCGCTGCGCGCGCTCGAGCCGGTGGACTCCACCGCCTGGCGGGCGCAGACGGAGCAGGCCCACGTGGACTTTCTCGACAGCCTCCGGCACGGCCCGATGCCGGGCGACCTCGACATGGGCGAGGTGATGGACGTCCTGCGCCGCCGCCTGCCGGACGACGCGATCCTCACGAACGGCGCCGGCAACTTCTCGGTCTGGGCGCATCGCTTCTACGAGTTCCGCCGCTTCCGCACGCAGCTCGCGCCGACGAGCGGCGCGATGGGCTACGGGCTCCCCGCCGCGGTGACGGCGAAGCTCCTCCACCCCGAGCGAATAGCGGTCTGCTTCGCCGGCGACGGCGACTTCCTGATGGCGGGGCAGGAGCTCGCGACCGCCGTGCAGTACGAGCTGCCCGTCGTGATCCTCGTGGTCAACAACGGCATGTACGGGACGATCCGCATGCACCAGGAGCGCCACTACCCGGGCCGCGTGTTCGGCACCGACCTCGTCAATCCGGACTTCGCCCGCTACGCGGAGGCGTTCGGCGCCTTCGGCGAGGTCGTCGAGCGGACGGAGCAGTTCGAGGGCGCCTTCGAGCGCGCGCTCGCCGCAGGTCGCCCGGCGCTGCTCGAGCTGCGCGTCGATCCCGAGGGGATCACGCCGCGGCAGACGCTGACGCAGATTCGCGAGGCCGCGCAGGCCCGGACGGCGTAGGGTACGCAGCCACCACGAGCGAGGAGGAGAGCATGGCCAGGTCGTACGCGAGCACCGTCGTCAACGCGTCGCCGGACGAGGTCTGGGCGCGGATCCGGGACTTCAACGGCCTTCCCACGTGGCACAGCGGACTCGTTGCCGACAGCGAGATCGAGGAGGGCAAGGCGGGCGACCAGGTCGGCGCCGTGCGCAGCTTCCACCTCGCCGACGGCACGCACATCCGCGAGCGCCTCCTGAGCCATTCGGACGCGTACCGCATGTACTCGTACAACTTCGAGAAGACGCCGTTCGACGTCGACAACTACCACGCCACTCTCCGTGTGCGGCCGGTCACGGACGGGGGCACGAGCTTCGTCGAGTGGTCGACGACGTACGACTGCGACCGCGACCAGCAGGACCACTGGAAGGACTTCTTCGCGAGTCAGGTCTTCCAGGGCGGCTTCGACGCGCTCAAGGCGCACTTCGGGTAGCGGCGTGCGGCGGGAGATCCGGGTCGCCGGCCAGGCCGAGCCGATCTCGCACTACACCGATGCGGTGCGGGCCGGCGGGCTGCTCTTCGTCAGCGGCGTCGTGCCGGTGGACGGCGCGGGCCGGGTCGTGGGCGGCGACGACGTCGCCGAGCAGGCCCGGCAGGTGTTCCGGAACATGGGCGACGTGCTCGCCGCGGCGGGGTGCTCCTTCGCCGACGTCGTCAAGGTGACCGTATTCCTGACCGACGTGGACGACCGGCCGCTGATCAACCCGGTGCGGCAGGAGGTCTTCGGCGAGACGCGCCCGGCGAGCACGCTCGTCGAGATCTCGCGCCTCGCCGTGCCGGGGGCGAAGATCGAGGTCGAGGCGATCGCGGTCGTGCCGTGACCGACGGGGTGGAGGCGAGCCTGGAGGCCGCCGCGGAGCACGCGAGCCTGAACGCCGTCCTCACGCTCTGCCCGGAGCGGGCGCTCGCCCGGGCGCGGGGCCCGCTCTCCGGGCCGCTCGCCGGAGTTCCCGTCCTGATCAAGGATCTCTTCGACACCGCCGGCGTGCGCACGACGTACGGCTCGCGCATCTACGCCGAGCACGTTCCGGAGCGGAGCGCGGAGGCGGTCCTGCGGCTCGAGGCGGCGGGGGCGGTCGTGATCGGCAAGACGAACCTCTACGAGTTCGCGTGGGGGGTGACGAGCGAGAACCCGTGGTACGGCGGCGTCTCGAACCCGCGCCACCCGGGGAAGACGGTCGGCGGCTCGTCGAGCGGGAGCGCGGCGGCGGTCGCGGCGGGGATCGTCCCGCTCGCGCTCGGCTCGGACACGGGGGGCTCGATCCGCATGCCCTCGGCCTGCTGCGAGACCGTCGGCTTCAAGCCCACGCTGGGGCGGATCCCGCTCGCCGGCTGCTTCCCGCTCTGCCCGAGCTTCGACACCGCCGGCCCGATCGCGCGAACGGTCACCGGCTGCGCCCTCGCCTGGTCGGTGCTGACTGGCGAGCCCGTGCCCGAGCCGCGCCTCGCGGGGCTCACCGTCGGCGTGCTCACGCGGGCGCCGCGGGTCGGCCCGACGGAGGAGGAGAACCCGCTCGACGAGCGCGCCTGGGCCTGGGCGGCGCAGCTCGAGGCGCTCGGGGCGCGCGTCGTCGCGGCCGAGGTTCCCGGCTGCGAGGCGGACACCTGGCCGCTCTTCCAGCACGAGGCGCTCGTCTCGCACGCGGCCACCTTCCCCTCGCGGGCGGACGAGTACGGCGAGGTCGTGCGCAAGAAGCTCGAGGCGGCGCAGCGGGCGACGCCCGAGGCGATCGAGGCCGCGCGGCGCGCGGTCGCGCGCTGGCGGGCGCGAACGGCGGCTGAGCCCGCGCTGGATCTCCTCCTCAGCCCGACGCTCGGCGTCCACGCGCTCCCCTCCGAGGACGCCTCCGAGCTCGAGATCCGGATCCCGTTCTCAAGCTTCACGCGGCCGTTCAACTACCTCGGCTGGGCCGCGGTCGCGCTCGGGAACCTCCAGCTCGCCGGCCGGGACGACGAGACGGTGCTCGCCGCGGCGCTCGCGTGGGAAGCGGCCTACGGCATCCCGACCTGGCCGTAGCGGCCACGCCTTCCCGTCGACGGCGCTTGCCGTCAGGCACCGTCAACGCCCGTTGACGATCCGCCATGTCGCGCGCGGACACGTCCGAGAGCCGGTCGCCTCCGGCGTTGGCGGATGCGGCTGCAAAACGAACTGCAAACGCGCTCGGTCTGTCACGCACAGCGGCCTACGATGGTTGCGTGAAGAGTCCGCCGCACCAGAAGCAGGCGATCGTCGACTACTACCTGAGCCAGTCGCCCGAGGGGACGGAAGTGCTGCACGCGGAGAAGGTCGCCTCGGAGCGCATCTACGGGATCAAGCACGACGTCTGGGACGTCCACGCGAGCGACGGTCGCTGGTGGGTCATTACGAACCCGACGAACCTCTACCCGCAGGAGATCGCGCCGACGCCGAGCATGGATCATGCGTTCGCGCTGCACATCGGGGTTACGGCAAGACTCCTCGCGCGGGAGCACCTCGAGGCTCCCGTTGATGGGCTGCCGCGCGATTTCGTGTCGAAGACGTGGCGCAGGTTCGAGCAGGCGGCGGAGGCCTTGAACGTCGCGGACGAGGCGGAGGACTTTCAGGCCGTCGGGATGCGGCTGCGGGAGTGTCTGATCTCGTTTGCCCAGGACACAGCCGACCTAGCCACCGTGCCTGAGGGGTCGGAACCTCCGAAGCGATCTGACTTCAAGGGCTGGGCGGAACTGCTCGCGTACGCTGCGGCCCCTGAGCCACGCGGGAAGCAGATGAGGTCCTACCTGCGGTCGATGTCGCGCGAGGTGTGGGACATTGTGAGCTGGCTGACTCATGCCGCGAACGCCCGACGATCTGACGCCGAAACGGCGGCAGACGCTGTGAGTCATTTGATTCAGGTGTTCTCACTCGCTCTCATTCGCGAGAGTCGAGGCGACCCGATCAAGTGCCCGGCGTGCGGCTCGTACCAGGTGACGATGAACTACCGGGATGATGCGAGCGAGCAGCCCGGTACGCCCTACCTGCTGTGCGAGGCGTGCGGCGCGGAGGCCGAACGGCACGAAACGCCAGCGTGACTTCGACGCTCTGGCGAGATGAAGGCCCGGGAGATATCGACACCTGCCCGAGCCCCGATCCCGAGAGCGTCTTTGATCTCCACGTAGCGTGGCAGGGCGAACCGAGCGAGGCGCGGCTCGAGGAAGGCCAGGAGCCGCCCCGGCTCGAGCTCCGCCCCCTTGCGCGGGACCAACCAGGCTCTCATGTCGTGAGCTCCATCAACTACTCCTACGACGGCGACGGAATCCGTCTTCGAGCGGCTGTGGAAGATCAGGAGACGACCACGTATCTCTGGGATCAGAATGCAGCGCTTCCTCAGCTTGCCGTTGAAGAACGCTCGGTTGAAGAGCCCGAGGACCCGGAAGAGCCCCCCGACTGCGAGACCCCGGAGAATCCCGAGGAGTGCCCCCCCGATGAGCAGCCCGCCGACTGCGAGACCCCGGAGAATCCCGAAGAGTGCCCGCCCGAGGAAGAGCCCACGGAGGAGATCGAGCGACGCGAGTATCACTACGGAAATGAACTGATCTCCATGAGCGCCGGCACGGAAAGCCAGTTTTTCCACAGGGACGCTCTCGGCTCAATCACTGGCATCACGAGCGCTGACGGGGTCAAGCAATGGACGTACAGCTACGAACCTTTCGGGGCGCTCCGTAGCGAGACGAAGCATGAGCCGGACGCGCTCGTCAACTCAATCGGCTTCACCGGGGCATACCACGACAGCGCGACGGGCCTCTACCACCTCCGCGCCCGCCAGTCGACACCAGCACCGGGCGGTTTACCGCCACCGACCCGCTTGCGCCGCTGATGTCGCGACCGTATCTCTCCAGCTACGTCTACGCGGACAACCGCCCGACCGTGCTTGTCGACCCAAGCGGTCGATGCCCATGGTGCGTCGGAGCAGTCGTCGGAGGTGTCATCGGTGGGGCCGCAGGATTCGCTACTTCGCTCGCCCAAGAGGACGTCACGTTCGGAAATGTCCTGAAGGGGACACTCCTCGGCGCTGGCACTGGAGCCGCGGTAGGCGCGCTGGGCCCGATCAGCGTTATTCGCGGAGCCTGGATCGGCTTAGGAGTTGACTTCGGTATGCAAGGCTGGGACAACATCCAAGGAGATTCGTGCGGTTTTAACTACGGGTCGCTCGTGGGCGCGACCGCCGCCGGCGCCGTCGGCTCGTACCTCGGGAAACTGGCCTACGACCAGAGCGTCGGCACGTATGGAGCAGCGGCAGCGAGCTGGATCAGCGGTGGGGATACATTGATGCCTACGCTCGCCCCAGCAGTTGGGGGAACCCTTGTCGGCAGGGCGCTCGGTCAAGGCGAATGCGGCTCGAATTCGAAGCATTCGAAATGACTGTCGAATACTCTCTCCGTCGAAGCGCCATCCTCGTCTCCGTGCAGGACGCGATCCTGACCGTTGTCGCCGTCGCGTCCACCGTGATCGCCTTACTGATCGGGGGCCCTGGCGCTGTGGTGGCAGCGATGATTGCTGGGGTAATGACTGTCGCTTTGCTCGTCTCGAGGTTGCTGTTACGTCGCAAGCTCGCGAAGCGACTCGCAGTGACTGATCGCGGTCTTGACGCATGGCCGTTTGCCGGGCGGAAGATCTCGATGAAATGGGATGAGATTTCGACCGTGGGCGCTCACAGCAGCACGCCGGTCTACGGGGCTCTTCGTCGTACCCATGTCATCGCGCGGGACGGTCGGCGGATCGTGTTCACGGATCTGATCAGCAACTACGACGATCTCGTCACAACGATCGAACGGAGCGCAACGTCGCGCGATCCCACCCCGCAACAACTGTCATGGTGGGAGCGACTGCTCCTGCTTGGTTGAGGACAGGCCCGATCGGCCCACGCGCTCCGGAGTCAGATGTGCGCAGACCGGCCGTTAGCCGGTCACGGTTTCGCGGAGCGAGTCGCCGAACTCTCCGGAGCTGCCGAACTCGCGCTCGGCGCAACCCAGACCGAACACCGCCACCTCAGGAGGATTGCCGTCCCGGGGATCGTCGGCGAGATAGGCACACCAGTGACGACCGAGAGGGCTCTCGCGTCTCACCGGAGGATCATTCGAGGATGGTCTTGCAGGTGAGCAACTCTGCTGTGGCTCGGTCGGGTGAAGATTGTGTGAATGCAAAATGTGGCTCCGCATCTCGGCGTCGCCTTTCTGCGTATGGACTCCACCAGTCGGCACGGTGTGGACGGTGACAAAGCCGAGCGAAACGTGGGGAGAGATGACCGAGAAGTGGCCTGCACGCCTGACCGCGCTCATCTGGCTCTTCGCGATTGCTGCTGCAGTACTGATCCTGCTAGGCATCGTCTTCACGCTTGGATTTTATGGTGACAGCCGATGGAGTGGCGTCCTCTTTCTGTTTTCCGGCACCTTCGGTGCGCTAATGGGTTTGAGAGCGAGCCAGCTCAGGCGGAGACTGCTCAAACGAGATCCAGTCGTCGAGGCGGCAACGGTCACGGAGGAGGCTGGAGCGCGTGGCCGGCGCTCGGATCCCCTGATTGTCGGCATCGCTTTCCTTCTCGTAGGCACGCTCGCTGAGGACGTTGTGGTCGGAGTCATGGGCGGTCTGGCTGGGCTAGCGTTTGGGTATCTCGCGACGGTTCCGATCGAACGGAAGAAGCGCAAGGGCGTCATTCGGCCCCGCGACGACGAGAAGGATCATCATGAGGATGGGCCAGTTGAACCGTAACCGCGCCGCTTCGGTTTGGGCGAGGCTCAGGTATCTGAACAGCCGAGAGAACCTTCGTAACAACCCGATAGCCGCAACAGTCGCTGCTTTCGGTGCGGGCATGGCTCTGTCAATGGCGTACGCTCTGGTGCGGTTCGAAGACCCTTCAGCGTTACGCGTCTTGGTCTTCGGCGTAGTCGGGGGGGCTTGTTGTGGCGTTTGCGCTATATCGGTCTGCCTCTTCGAGACCCTCCCGACGCCGTCGTATCAACGGGTTCGAGGCGTTGCTGCTACTCGCAGGGAGCGCAATTTTCCTGGCGGGTTTCCTCGCGAGCAGTATCCCCGTTACGTTGTCCGGTATCCCGTTCATTGCGCTCGCTCTCGTGCTAGTCCTCCTAGGGTCGCGCCAACGAAAGAGTCGATAGCGCGTTTCGAAGGCGTCAACTGGTCGCCGGCAAGCGCGTAGGCACAGCGCGAGGGGCCTCTACCACCTCCGCGCGCGGAAGTACGCTTCTGCAGCAGGCCGGTTCCGGGCAACCCGACCCGCTCGCGCAATCGTGGACAGCTAGCGCGCGAAGCCGCCGAAGGGCGCCAGGAACACGGGGCCGAACGCGTTCAGTCCCTTCTTCACCTCGTCGCTCGGAGTGCCGTACACCGTCAGGCGCGTCGGTGTGGTGACCGCCAGGAACCGACCGCCGAAGGCCGCGCCGAACGACCTCATGTGCGCCAGGGCCGCCGCCGAGTCGGCATACCGCTCGTAGACGTGACAGACGTCGCCCGCGTCGCTGATCGACCACTCGTAGCTCAAGGTGCCCGGCTCGGCCTGCGTGGACTCGACCATCTCGTGCATCAGCGCCTCGAAGGTGTCGAGCTCGCCCGCCTTCACCGCGAGCTCGAGCAGCCAGGAAACGTTCTCGCTCATCTGATCTCCCTCCAGCATTCGATGTCGGGACGAGGCTACAGCAGGTGTCAGCGCTAGGCTTGCGGCCGTGGGAGGCCGGCTCACGGTATCGGTCGCGGCGCTCGCGCTCGCGGGCTGCGGCGGGGGCGGGGGCGGCGGGACGACGACGGTCACCGCCACCCAGACTGTCACCATGATGACGTTCACCGATACTGCGCCCTCGACCGCGTGCTCGACCTCGGGCCTCCGGATCGTCCTCCCGAACGAGAATCTGCCCGCGCCGGTGGCCGAGACGCGGCGGCGGATCTTCGCGGCGGCGGCCGCCTGCGACTACGACGCGCTGCAGGCCGTGGCGCTCGAGGGCGGCGGCTTCACCTACAGCTACGGCGGCGAGACGTCGGCGGCCGACTTCTGGCGCGGGGAGGAGGAGCGCGACGGCCGGCCGCTCGCGATCCTCGCGCAGATTCTCGCCCTGCCGCACACCCGCAACGAGGCCGGCTTCTACGCCTGGCCGGCCGCGTACAGCGAGCACCCCACCGTCGAGGCCTGGAACGACCTCGAGGCAGTGTACAGCCGCGACGAGATCAACGCCTGGCGCGAATTCGGCAGCTACCTCGGCTATCGCGTGGGCATCACGCCGGCCGGCGAGTGGCAGTTCTTCGTCGCCGGCGACTGAGGACTAGCGCCCCTCGAACTCCGGCTTCCGCTTCTCGCCGAACGCGGCGACGCCCTCGTGGAAGTCGTGCGTCTGCTGGAGCAGGCCGTAGGCGAGGCCTTCCAGCTCGATCCCGACGTGGAGCGGGGCGTCGTAGACCGCGTTCAGCACCCGCTTCGCCATCCTGAGCGCGAGCGGCGAGAGGCGCGAGAGCTCCTCGACGAGACCGGCCACGGCGGCGTCGAGCTCCCCGGCCGGAACGACCTCGGTGACGAGCCCGAGCGAGAGCGCCTCGGCGGCCGGGATTCGCCTGCCGCGCATGATCATGTCCTTCGCCCGCCCGAGCCCGACCAGCCGGGCCAGGCGCTGCGTGCCGCCCGAGCCGGGGATCATCCCGATCGTCACCTCCGGGAAGCCGAGCTGGACGTCGTCGGCGGCGAGCCTGAAGTCGCACGCGAGCGAGAGCTCGAGCCCGACACCGAAGACGAAGCCCTCGAGCCGCGCGATCACCGGCTTCGTGCAGCGCTCGGGCGCGGCGACGTTCTTCGCGAGCTGGGAGATCTCCCACGGCGACCTCGTCAGGAAGCCGGCGATGTCCCCGCCCGCCGTGAACGCGCCGCCGGCCCCGGTGAGCACGACGAAGCGCACCGAGTCGTCGGCGTCGAGCTCGGCGAAGAGCGCCGAGAGCTGGTCGCGCGCCGCCATCGAGACCCGGTTGAGCTTGCCCGGGACGTCGAGCGTGATCGTGGCGACGCCGCGCTCGTCGTCGCGGTCGAGCCGGAAGCCGTCGTAGTCGGTCACGCCCACTCCTTCTCTCGCAGGACCCTGCGCAGGATCTTCCCAGACGGGCTCTTCGGCAGCTCCGCGACGAAGCGGTACTCACGCGGACGCTTGAAGCGCGCGAGCGGGGAGGCGAGGCAGTGCGCGTCGAGCTCCTCCTCGCCCGTCTCGCCGACGACGATCGCGACGACGCGCTGGCCCCAGCGGTCGTCGGGAGCCCCGATCACCGCCACCTCGCGCACGGCGGGATGGCCCGCGAGCACGTCCTCGACCTCGAGCGGGTGGATGTTCTCGCCGCCCGACACGATCATGTCGTCCACGCGGCCGTCGATCCAGAGGTCGCCGTCCTCGTCGAGATGGCCGGTGTCGCCGGTCGCGTACCAGCCGTCCCGGATCGCCTTCGCGTCGGCATCCGGCCGGTTCCAGTAGCCGTCGAAGGCCTCGTCGGAGGAGAGGTGGACGCAGATCTCGCCGTTCGCCTCCAGCCGCACGCGCGTGTTCACGGCGGGCCGTCCGGCACAGCCGGGCTTGCGGAGCTGGTCGCGCCCGATCGTGAAGGTGTAGACCTCGGTCGAGCCGTAGTGGTTGACGAAGACCTCCGGTCGGAAGACCTCGGCGCAGCGGCGCACGAGCGTCGAGGTCATCGCCGCGCCCGCGTAGCCGAGCGCACGCACCGGCGAGAGGTCCGCGTCGGCCGCTCGCGGGTGGGAGACGAGGTCGTGGAAGAGCGTCGGCGCGAGGTAGAGCGACGTGATCCGCTGCTCCTCGATCAGTCCGAGTGCCTGCTCGGGATCCCAGCGCGCCTGCGGCACGAAGCAGCCGCCGACGAGGTGCATGGCGAGCAGCGAGTGGATCCCCATCGTGTGGTAGAGCGGCATCACGCCGAGGGTCCGGTCTCCCCACGCGTAGCCGTGCTGGAGCGCCTGCGAGACGCCTCCCGCGCGGTCGGCTCGGTGCGAGCGGGGGACGCCCTTCGGCCGCCCGGTCGTGCCCGAGGTGTAGAGCAGCAGCGAGGTCTCGCGCTCGTCGCGGTCGAGCGCCCCCGGGTGCTCGGGGCCGTCGGGGAGCGGATCGCCGTCGCGGAGGCAGAGCCCGGCGCCGCAGTCGGTCACGCAGTAGTCGAGCTCGTCCGTCGAGAGCCGCCACGAGAGCGGCACGATCACCGCCCCCGCCCACTGCGCGGCCCAGTACAGGAGCGCCGTCTCGAGCCGGTTGTCGAGCACGACGGCGACGCGCTCGCCCGCCGCCACGCCGAGCCCGCCGGCGATCCGGCGCACCCTCGGCAGCAGCTCGCCGTAGGAGATCCCGGGGAACGCCTCGAGCTCGGGCGACGCTCGCAGGCGGCGAGCAGGCTCTGCGCGAGGTTCACGCCCTGCTCGCTTTCGCGCTCGTTGTTTTGGGTGGTCGTGCCCGAGAGGAAGTTCGATCTCTCTCCGCATAGGCATTGATCTGTGCTGGCTCCATCTGGTCTGTGGAAATCGCCGTCGGCGATTTCCACTATTGCGTCCACGATCGGCGCGTAGCCCGTGCAGCGGCAGAGCTGCCCGGAGAGCATCTCGACGATCTGCTCCCGCGTCGGAGTGCCGCGCGCGAGCAGGTCTTCGGCCGCGATCAGGATCCCCGGAGTGCAGAAGCCGCACTGGAGCGCGTGGTGGCGGCGGAAGGCCTCCTGGAGCGGCGTCAGCTCCCCGCCGCGGGCGAGCCCCTCGACGGTGACGATCTCCGAGCCGTCGGTCTGGACGGCAAGGAGGAGGCACGAGCGCACGGCGACGCCGTCGAGCCTAACCGTGCAGGCGCCGCAGACGCCGTGCTCGCAGCCGACGTGCGTGCCGGTGAGCCCGAGCCGCCCGCGCAGGAAGTCGGAGAGGAGCAGGCGCGGCTCCACCGGCTCGCTGTAGCGGCGCCCGTTGACGACGACCTCGATCACGCCGCCTCCAGCGCGTTCCGCGACGCCCGCGCGGCCGCCCGCTCGACGAGCGTGCGGACGAGGGCGCGGAGGTACTCGGAGCTCGCGTGCATCGTCCCGACCGGGTCGCAGGCCGCGGCGGCCGCCTCGCCCGCCTCGCGCGGGTCGAGCGGCGCGTCGAGCAGCGTCGGCCTGTCGGTCACCGAGCCGAGGGCGACGCGCAGCGAGACAACCCGGTCGCGGTCGGCGCGGGCGACGCAGGCCACCATTGCCAGCGCGTAGTCGCCGTGCCGCAGCGCGAGCTCCTCGAAGGCGTAGCCCTCACCCGCCCGGGCCGACGGCCAGACCGTCTCGACGACGAGCTCGCCCGGCTCGAGGGCGGTCGTGAAGTGCGTGAGAAAGAACGCGTCCGCCTCGAGCTCGCGCCGTCCGGCAGGGCCCGCCGCGACCACCGTGCCGCCGAGGGCGGCGAAGCAGAGCGGCAGCTCGCCGGCCGCGTCGGCGTGTGCGATCGAGCCGCCGACGGTGCCGCGGTTGCGCGTCACGTGCTGGCCGACGTGGGGGAGGGCCTCGTCCACGAGGGGGAGCCCTTGGAGCGAAGCCTGCCGTACCGTCGCGCCGACGCGCACGACGCCGTTCCCCGCGTGGATCTCGTCCAGCCCGGCCACGCGGTTGAGGTCCACGAGCAGCGAGGGGCGCAGGAGGCGCATGTTCAGGAGCGGCACGAGGCTCTGCCCCCCGGCGAGCGGCTTCGCGTCCTCGCCGCCGCGCGCGAGCTCGGCGAGCGCCTCCTCGAGCGTCTCCGGCCGGACGTACTCGAACGGCGCCGGCTTCACCGCTGCAGCACCTCCCAGACGCGCGGCGCCGTCAGCGGCAGCTCGACGTCGTCCCGGCCGAGCGCGTCGGCGACGGCGTTGGCGAGCGCCGCGGGCGCGCTCATCGTGTTCCCCTCGCCGAGGCCCTTGGCGCCGAGCGGCGTGAACGGGCTCGGCGTCGAGCGGTGCGCGATCGTGAGCGGCGGGATCTCGGGCGCCCCCGGTGCGAGGTAGTCCATGAACGACGCGGTCAGGAGGTTTCCCCACTCGTCCCAGGCGTGGCGCTCGAGGAGCGCCGACCCGACGCCGTGCGCGAAGCCGCCTCGCACCTGCCCGTCGGCGACGAGCGGGTTGAGCAGCGTGCCCGCGTCGTGGACGGTGACGTAGTCGAGCACCTTCACCTTGCCCGTCTCGCGCTCGATCTCGACGACGGCGACGTCGACGATGAAGCCGTGCGCCCCCGAGGAGGAGACGCGGTCCTCGGCGTCCGGCGGGTCGAGGTTCGGTGCGGCGTGGAAGGCGGTCGCGTGCAGGCCCGGCTCCATCCCCGGCGGCAGCGCCTCGGGGTTCCAGTGCACCGTGCCGGCGATCCGCCGCAGCGAGGCCTCCGGATCGCCGAGATGCTCGCGGACCGCGGCGATCTTCTCCGCCAGCTTGCGCGCCGCCGCCTGCACCGCGCCCGCGGTGACGCCGGAGAAGCGCGAGGAGTAGCTCCCCGAGGAGATCGTCCAGGGCGAGACGGAGGTGTCGGCGGCGACCGTGACCTCGACGTCCGCGGGCGAGACGCCGAGCTCGTCGGCGACGATCTGCGCGCAGACGGTGCGGTGGCCCTGGCCCTGCGCGGCGGTCGCGACGTGCACCGTGATCCCGCCGAGCGCGCTCACGCTCACCGTTGCCCCCTCGGCGTTGCCGGACTTCGGCAGGCCGGCGGCCCGCTCGACCGCCGTCTGCGCGAGCGTGATGTAGCCCATGTTCGAGATCGACGGCTCGACGACGCAGGCGAGCCCGATCCCGAGGAGCCGGCCCGCGGCGCGCGCCGCCTCGGCCTCCGCCCGCCGCTCCTCCCAGCCGGGCGAGCCGGAGCGCGTCGTCGAGGCAGGCCTCGTAGTCGCCGGAGTCGTAGAGCCCGCCCGAGGGAGTGCGGTACGGGAACGCGTCCGCCGGGACGAGGTTGTGGCGCGCGAGCTCGGCCGGGTCGAGCCCGAGTCGCCGGGCGGCGATCGCCATCGTCCGCTCGAGCGGGAGGTAGAGCTGAGGGCCGCCGAAGCCGCGGTTGAGCCCGCTCGGCAGCGTGTTCGTGAGCACGACGCGGGTGCGCGCGGCGACGTTCTTCACCCGGTAGGCACCGGAGAGCGAGCCGTGCATCCGGTAGAGCGTCGCCGGCTCCGGCGCACGCACGTAGGCGCCGACGTCCTCGATCGCGTCGTAGCGGAGCGCGACGAGCTCGCCCGCGGCACTGAAGCCCGCCTCGACCTCGGTCACACGGCCGGTCGAGGCCGCGCTTCCGGCAAGGTGCTCGAGCCGATCCTCGACCCACTTCACGGGCACGCCGAGCTTGCGCGAGGCGAGCCCCAGCAGGACGACGTACGTGAAGACCGACGACTTGATCCCGAACGACCCGCCGGAGTCGGGCGGCGTGAGCAGGCGCAACTTCGAGCCCGGGAGGCGGAGCGCCGCGGCGGCGACCGAGTGGAGCGTGAACGGCCCCTGGAAGTTGGCCCAGGCCGTGAGCGAGCCGCTCGCCGCGTGCCAGTCGGCGACGACCGCGTAGCACTCGACCGGCGTGCAGCTCCAGCGCGGGAACGTGAATCGCTCGCGGACGACGAGATCGGCGTGGGCGAGCGCCTCGTCCACGTCTCCGTAGTGGAACGAGCGGTCGTGGACGCAGGCGTCCGTCTCCGCCGCCGCGACAGGGTCGAGCACGGGGTCGAGCGGCTCGTACTCGACCTCGATCAGCTCGAGCGCGTCCTCGGCGAGGTAGCGGTCGCGCGCGACGACGACGGCGAGCGGCTCGCCGGCGTAGCGAGCGGTCTCGACCGCGGCGGCGTAGAAGGGGGGACCGCCCTCGATGCCCGCCGGGAACGGCTGCGACAGCCCCGCCACGTCGGCGCCGGTGAGCACGCCTGCGACGCCGGGCAGCGCGAGTGCCCGCGAGGCGTCGAGCGACACGATCCGGGCGTGGGCGAGCTGCGAGCGCAGGATCGCCGCGTGCCAGGCACCGGGGACGGGGTCGAGGTCGTCGAGGAAGCGCCCCTCTCCGCGCAGCAGCGCCTCGTCCTCGAACCGCGGCAGCGCTTGCCCGACCCAGGTCTCCCGCTCGACGCCGACGGCCACGGGTCGAATCTAGCGCGTCCGCACCTTCGCAGCGGCCGCGTCGACCTGCGCGTCGCTCGGGCCGCCCGTCTCGAGGGCGCGGAAGGCCTCCAGCACCGGCCGCGGCGCGTTCTTGTGGCGCTTCGCCGCCATTGTCAGCGGCTCGCGCACGGCGCCGCCGCAGTGCGCGCACGGCCAGTGCAGCCGCGCCATCAGCGCCGCCGCCTCGCCGTCCGGGTACATGCGCAGCAGCTCGAGAACCGTCGTCCGGCCGCGGATCTCGCGGCCGACGTCGTCGGAGGGCCGCGCCCCGGACGCCGCCCGAAACCCGGGAATCGTCCGACGCGCGTCCTCCAACGTCTCTGTCCTAGTGCTCGTGCGCGAGCTCGAAGACGCGCGCGTCCTGCGCGTGCATGCGCACGGCGTTGCGCGGCAGCTGGTAGCGGGCGAACGGCAGTACCGCGACCTTCGCGTCGGGCCCGTGCCGCTCCATCGCCGCCGCGAACGCCTCGTCGAGCGACGTCGTCGCCTCGAGCCCGATGTCGGCCGCCATCTCCAGGTTCTCCTCGAGCGTGACGACCGTGAGGTGCTTGCGCGTCATCACCTCGTAGATCGGCACCCAGATGCAGCCTGCCCACATCTGGATCGTGCGCGAGTGGATGTCGCGGAGCACGCGCTCGTAGTTCGCCGGCGTCGCCGGCATGTACGGCTTCATCAGGTCCATCAGCGCGAACCCGGGGAAGTCGCCGATCGCCGTCGAGACGCCGGGCGAAGGGCTCGTGTAGATGAGCGTCCCCCCGTCGCGCACGACGAGGTCGGCCGACATGCAGCCCCAGCCGGTGTGGAAGAAGAGGTGGTCGGTGGGGGCGAAGACGCCGCAGATCGCGATGTCCGCCTGTCCCTTCTCCGGCACGAAGCTGTCGTAGGCGTAGATCGAGTTGAAACGGCGGATCGCCTCCCGGTGCGCCTCGGGGTGGGAGCCGAAGAGGCAGTCCACGACGCGGCCGTGGGTGTCGAGGATGACGTTCATCGTGCAGTCGAGGCTGCACATCGAGGCGACCTCGTCGATGTCCGAGCGCATCGGCCCGCAGTAGGCGCCGTAGTGCGTCTGCGGCGAGGTGACGAAGGCGCAGTGGTTCGACTCGATCGTCTCGTCGGAGACGACCCCCGGCAGGATCAGCTTCCCGCCGCCGCCGGCGCCCCAGTGATTCGCCTGCGCCTGGCCGATCGTGATCTTCACCTCCGACCTGGCGACCTCGGTGTGCAACCAGACCGGCGTGCCGCCGGAGGAGACGCCGACGTAGGAGTACATCTCGGGGTTCTGTGGGTCGTTCTGGAAGAACGGCCAGCCGTTCCGCTCCATGCGCGCGAGGTTGTCGCGGCCGAGCTTCTGCTCCATGTCCGCCTCGGACATCGGGAAGACCTTGCCGTTGGCGCAGACGACGCGGACGTCGGTGATGCCCGCGGCTTCGAGCGCGTCGAAGACGGGCGGGAGGAGCTTTGCCTGCGGGGTCGGCCGGAACTGGTTGTCCACGATCACGGCGACGCTTCGCTTGCCGGCGATGATCGCCGCGAACGCGGGGCCGTCCACGGGCGCGGCGAGCGCCTGCCGTGCAGCTTCGGTCGCGTCGGCGACCGGCGCCGGCTCGTCCGGGTAGATCGCGGCGATGAGGTTGCGCGCCGGGATGTCGAGCTCGAGCGTGTCGCGGTGCTTCTTGGTCTCGTCGTCGGTCGAGCCGATCGCGAGCGGATCCATGGACTCGTACGGAATGACGGCCCGGTATGTGTCAGACATCGTTCCTCCAGGGTTGGGAAGGAGCGCAGGCGCCGCCCGCCGGGCGCAGACTGAGGCTACGACCGGGGCGGAGACGAGTCAAGCGGGCTCCGTCGCGCGCGCCCGGCGCGCGGTCGGAGGCGAGCCGGACCAGCGCCCGGTTCCGGCGAGCAACACCTCGAGAAAGGTGCGCGCCGCGGGCGACCACTCGCTGCGGGTGTACGCGACGAGCTCGCGCGAGACGGGCGGATCGAGTCGTGCGACGCTCGCCTCGAGACCGGGCGGAAGGATGTTGTCCGGCACCATCGCCGGCCCCAACCCCGCCGCGGCGAGCCGCGCCGCCGCCTCGGACTGGGCGGTCCGCACGCCCGCGCGCGGCTGGAACCCGGCCTGCGCGCACGCTCCGGCGACGATCTCGGCGAGGCCGAAGTCGGGCTCGAAGAGCACCCAGCTCCGCTCCGCGAGGTCGCGCAGACGCACCGGATCGCGGCCGGCGAGCGGGTCCGAGACCGGCAGGACGATCACGAACTGCTCCCAGCCGAGCGGCACGATCGGGCCGGCCCAGTCGGTCGGGCGCGGCCCGACCGCCAGGTCGCCGGTGCCGCGGCGCACGTCTTCCTCGAGCAGGCGCCGGTTGCGGTACTCGTGCAGGTGGATCGTCACGTCGGGATACCGCTCGTGCCACACGCGCAGGGGATCGGGGAGGATGCCCACCGCGATCGAGCGCACGGCAGCGACCGCCAGCTCGCCGGCGGAGAGGCCGAGCGCGGCGCGGGCGCTCCGCTCGGCCCGTTCGGTGGCCCTGAGCGCGGCCCGCGCCTCGGGCAGAAAGGCGCGCCCCGCCGGCGTGAGGATGATCCCGCGCGCCAGCCGCTCGAGCAGCAGCCCGCCGAGCTCTGCCTCCAGGCCGCGGACCTGCTGCGAGAGAGACGGCTGCGCGATCCCGATCCGCTCGGCCGCCCGCGTGAACGAGCCTTCCTCAGCGACGGCGACGAAGCACGAAAGCTGGCGCAAATTCATAGGCGCAACCTATAACAGAGGCCGACGGTATGCGTTTGACCTTTCGCCGGGCACCGGCCTAAGATCGCCCCGACCTTGAGGGCGGTCAATTTCAACCACGTGAGCATCGGCGCGCGCGACATCGACGAGTCGCTGCGCTTCTACACGGGGCTCCTTGGCCTGGAGCGGATCCCGAGCCCGGACTTCCGGCACCGCGTCGAGTGGCTGCGGCTCGGTGACTTCCAGCTCCACCTGTTCCAGCGCGAGACGCCGGCGCCCGAATTCCACCACGTCGCCTTCACGGTGGACGACTTCGAGGCGTTCTACGTCCGCGCGAGAGAGCTGGAGATCATCGAGGACACGGCCTGGTTCCGGCACATCTACGAGCTGCCGGACGGCTCGGTCCAGCTCTACATCCGCGATCCGGCCGGGAACCTCGTCGAGATCGACTGGCCCGACGCCTCGACCCTCGACCGCACGGTCGTCACCGACCTGCGCAGGCTCGCCGACGACGTGCCCCAGTCGGAGGAGGCGCGGCGCTCGACGCTGTTCCTCGCCGCGCGCGAGCGGGAGGCCGTGGCATGAGCGCTCGTTCCGCCGCGAAAGTGATCAGAACGCCTGTTGAAAGGCGGAAAAGGCCCTGCTAGGTTCGAGCCTCGTGAGGCTCCGGCCCCCTGACCTGCAGCAGCTCAGGGCTCAGCCCGGCCGCTTCCTGACGTACGGCGTCGTCGCTGCCGCCATCCTGTTCGCGCTGCTCTACGTGGCCGTGATCGCCCAGCCGGCACCCGACATCGGCGGGAACTGGCGCACGACGAACTTCGGCTCCGCGCTCCACGACCCCGCTTCCTTCCTGCGCATCCTGCTCGACTCGATCACCTTCGCCGGGCTGCTCTTCATCGTGGCGAGCGGGTTCTCGCTCATCTTCGGCCTCATGCGCGTCGTCAACATGGCGCACGGCTCCTTCTACCTGCTCGGCGGCTACATCGCCTACGAGATCCAGCAGGAGATGACCGGGCAGGGGTTCACGGTAGCCGGCAGCGAGGTGACCACGTGGGAGTGGGTCCTGCCGCTGCTCGTCGCGGGCGGCGGTGTCGCGCTGTTCGGGCTGCTGGTGCAGCAGACCCTGCTGCGCTGGAACCAGGGTCAGGACCTGCGCCAGGCGTTGATCACGATCGCGGTCTCGGTGATCGTCGCGGACCAGGTCATCGCGCACTTCCCCCGGCACGTCCAGGTGGGAGGGGTGAAGTTCGGAGGGAATGCCGTCGGCGTCACCTGGCCGGGCTGGACGAACCGGCTCGTCGACCTGCACGTGTGGAACGTGCAGTATTCCCTGGCGCGTCTCACCATGCTCTCCCTCGGCGTCGGCATCGGGGTCGCCCTCTGGCTCTGGCTGTACCGGACGAGGACAGGCATGGTCATCCGCGCGGGCGTCGATGACCGCCAGATGACCTCGGCGCTCGGCATCAACATCCAGAAGACGTTCGCGATCGCCTTCGTCGTCGGCTCGGCGCTGGCCGCCTTCGGGGCGGTGGTCGGCGCGTCGCAGGCGAACATCTCCTCGGGCCAGGACGGGCAGTGGCTGCTCAACGCGCTGGTCGTCGTGATCATCGGCGGGATGGGGTCGCTGTTCGGCGCGGCCGCCGGCTCGCTTCTCTACGCGCTCGTGTTCTCGTTCTCGGCCTCCTACCTGCCGGTGAACGGGGAAGGCTGCTGCACGCAGTACTCGATCGTGTCGACCTTCATCCTGCTCGCGCTCGTGCTCGCGTTCAGACCGCAGGGGCTGTTCGGGAGGGCGGGATGAGCGGACCGGTCGTCGGCAAGGCGAACGTTGAGCGCGCGATCGGGAGTGGTGTGCTCGTGTTCGCGGTCTTCGCGCCGCTGCTCGTCGGCGCGTTCTGGCTCGACGCGATCCTCACGCAGACCCTGATCTTCGGCATCGCCGCCGCGAGCCTCATCTTCCTGTCGGCGCACGGCGGCATGATCTCGCTGGCGCAGACGGCCCTGATGGGTGTCGCCGGCTACATGGTCGGGAACATGGTCACCACGCGAATGGGGGGCGAGAGCAAGGGTCTCGCGCTCGGGTGGGATCCGACCCTGGCGATCGTCCTCGCGATCCTCATCACGACGGTTCTCGGGCTGATGTTCGGAGCGCTCGCGTCGCGGAGCATCGGGATCTACTTCCTCATGCTCACGCTCACCTACGGCGTGATCGCGAACCTCTTCTTCGGCTCGGTCACCGAGTTCGGCGGCTTCTCGCCGATCGCAGGGGTCAACCGCTACACGCCGGGCTTCATAGGTGACATGGTCAACGACCGCACCCGCCTCTACTACATCGCGCTGATCGTCGCCGTCGCCGTCTACGTCTTGATCCGGTTCGTGTTGCGCACACCGTTCGGGGTCGCGTTGCAGGGCGTGCGCGACGAGCCGCTGCGCATGAGCTCGCTCGGCTACAACGTCCCGCTCCACCGGACGCTCGCCTTCGGCCTCGGGGCGTTCGTGGCGTCGCTCGCGGGCATCCTCTTCGTCTGGTGGCAGAGTCAGATCGCGCCGGGCGACCTCGGTCTGTCGGCGACGATCCAGCTACTCGTGATCGCGGTCATCGGCGGCCTCACGCGCGTCGAGGGGGCCTGGCTCGGCGCCTTCGCGGTCATCCTGATCGACAACCAGCTCGCCAACCGGATTCCGAGCTCGGGGCTGCCGATCATCGGCGGCAGCTTCAACACGGTCATCGGGCTCGTCTTTCTCGCCATCGTCGTCGTCTCGCCCGACGGGCTGCTCGGGCTGTGGGACCGACTCTGGGGCCTGACTCGCGGCCGGAGGGGTCCCGACGAGCCCGCGGTCGCGGCAGGCCGGGCCGGTCCGTAACGGAGAAGGGAGGATGGGCATAACTCGTGTACGGAGCAATGTCTTTGTGGACAGAGTTCGTCATCGTCAACGAAGGAGGGCAACAAGCATGACCCGATTCAAGCGGAACTGGAAGCTTCTGCTTCCGCTCGGCCTGGTCGCTGTCGCGGTCGCCGCCCTCGCCTCGACGTCGTTCGCGGCGCCGTCGGCGAAGGAGGTCCGCGTTGCGATCATGACCGACTGCAAGGGTGCTTTCGCCTTCGGCTGGGAGCTCGACATCGGCGGCGCCCAGGCGGCACTCGCCCAGTACGCGGGTGGCAAGGTGAAGAACCCGAAGAAGCCGTCCGCAGGCATGACGGGGATCAAGGTCGGCAACACGAACGTCAAGATCGTCGGCTACGGCTGCGGCGACGACACCCCGCCGACCGCGATCAAGGAGACGCGCCGGCTGATGGAGCAGCTGAAGGCCGACGTGATGATCGGGCCGCTGTCGGGTGACGAGGCGGTCGTGGTCGCGAACTACGCGAAGTCGCATCCGACCAAGACGTTCATCATCGGCACGGCCGGGTCGCAGGATCCGACGTTGCAGATCGCGCCGAAGAACGTGTTCCGCTACCACGGCGACGGCGCCCAGTGGAACGCGGGTCTCGGTGAGATCGTCTACAAGAAGCTCGGCTGGCGGAAGGCCGCCATCATCATGGACGACTACAGCTTCGGCTGGACGTCCGGGGCCGGCATCGTCGCCGACTTCTGCGCCATCGGCGGCCAGATCACGAAGCGCGTGTTCCCGCCGCTGAACACGACCGACTACGCGTCGTACGTTCGTCAGTTGCCCGCACCGGGCTCGGTCGACGGCTACTTCTGGGTCGTCGGGGGCACGGGCACGGGCGCCAGCCTGACGGCGTTCGAGCAGGCCTACGGCAAGCTCGATCCCAAGCAGCACGCCGGGAACCTGTTCTTCGCGTTCCTCGGTGCTGACAAGGTCGTCGCGCCCAAGGTCGTCGGCTCGTACATCGGCGGCTTCGGGACCGGCCCGGGCGTGAAGACGGCGCAGTCGAAGGCCTACGAGGCCGTGATGAAGAAGTGGTATCCGGACCTCCCGGCGGCCGACGGCTTCGTCTACAACTACTACAACGCCGCGTGGGCGTTCGTCCGCGGCCTGCAGGCCGCGGGTGGGGACGTCTCCAAGCTGGCGGCCTCGATGCCGAAGACGAACAAGTCCGGCTACGAGGTGTCCGACGGCGGCGTCGTCAAGCTCGACTCGAACCGCCAGGCGATCCAGGACCAGTACCCGCTGCAGCTCGTCAAGAACGCCGACGGCAGCATCGGGACGAAGGTCGTGGGCTACGTCCCGAACGTCGATCAGGCGTTCGGTGGCCTGTTCAAGGCGACGAGCCCGGCGCCCGGCCGCACGCAGCCGGCGTGCGTGAAGAAGAGCCTGCCGTGGCAGGGCAAGATCCAGGAAGTCAAGAACGGCGTCATCCAGAAGTCCCTCGTCAAGTAGACCGGAGGTGACCGAAGCACCGCCAGTGAGCGCCGATCCGATCCTCCGCCTGCGGGGGGTCGGCCGGCGCTTCGGCGGCGTTCAGGCCGTGCGCGACGTCGATCTCGACGTCGCGCACGGCGAGCGCCGTGCGATCCTCGGGCCGAACGGCGCCGGCAAGACGACGTTGTTCAACCTGGTTGCCGGCGATTTCCACCCGACGAACGGGACGATCGAGCTGCTCGGGCAGGACGTCACGAACCTCCCGGCGCGGGTGCGGCCGGGGCTCGGGCTCGCCCGTACCTACCAGAAGACACGGCTCTTTCCGGGCCTGTCGGTCGAGAGCAACATCTATCTCGCCATCCTCGGCCGCGAGGGCGGGCGCCTGCGTGCGTTCCCGAGCCCCCGAGACCGGGAGATGCGCGAGCGCGCCCGCGTGGCCGCCGAGCACGTCTGGCTCGGGCACAAGGTCGAGACGCTGGTCGGCGACCTCTCGCACGGCGAGCAGCGGCAGCTCGAGGTGGGCATGGCGAGCGCCGTCGAGCCGCGCCTGATGCTGCTCGACGAGCCGGCCTCAGGGCTCGCGCGCGGCGAACGGGAGCGGTTGACGGAGCTCCTGCTCGGACTGCCGGCCGAGGTGACGCTGATCCTGATCGAGCACGACATGGACGTCGCCCTCACCGTCGCCGACTACGTGACGATGATGCACGACGGCCAGAAGGTGGTCGAGGGCACGCCGGCAGAGATCCGCGCCAACCAGATGGTGCACGACATCTATCTCGGCAGCCACTTCCACGAGGAGAAAAAGGCGTGAGTGACACGCTGCTCGAGATCACGGGACTTGACGCCTTCTACGGCAGCGCGCAGGCGCTCGAGCAGGTCTCGTTCTCGATGGGCCACGAGGCGATCGCGATCGTCGGCCGCAACGGCATGGGGAAGACGACGCTGTGCAACGCGCTGATGGGAATTCATCCGCCGGTTTGCCGTGGCTCCGCTCGCCTCCGGGGCAAGGAGCTCATCGGCAAGCCCTCCTACAAGATCGCCCAGCTGGGCATCGCGTACGTCCCGCAGGGGAGGCGGCTGTTCGCGTCGCTCTCCACCGACGAGCACCTGCGCATGATCGGCGGCGGCGGTCGAGCTGTCGGCCGCCGCTGGACGGTGTCCGCGATCTACGACCTGTTTCCGCGTCTGGCCGAGCGAAAGCGGATCAGCGCGACACAGCTCTCGGGCGGCGAGCAACAGATGCTTGCGATCGGGCGCGCGCTGCTCACGAACCCCGAGCTGCTGATCATGGACGAGCCCTCGGAAGGGCTTGCCCCGACAATCGTCGAGCAGACGATCGCGACGTGCAAGGCGCTCGTCGCAGACGGGATGGCGATCCTGCTCGTCGAGCAGAACCTCGGCGTCGCCACCGAGGTCGCCGAGCGGCAGCTCGTGATGGTCGCAGGTCGCATCTTCACCGAGACGACCGCGGCCGAGCTGAGCTCGGATCCTGAGTTGCAGAGGCGTTACCTCGGCGTGGAGCCGCTCGCGACCCGCGCCGGCTGACCACCGAAAAGGAGAGCACAGTGTCAACCGTCGTCCTCGTCGGCACGCTCGACACGAAGGGCAGGGAGTACGAGTTCCTGCGAGACAGAGTCCGCGAGCACGGCGTCGACGTGCTCCTCGTCGATGCCGGGATCGTCGGCGAGCCGCTGGCCGTTCCGGACATCACGCGCGAGGAAGTGGCGGCGACCGTGGGCGCCGACGTGCAGGCGCTCGCCGAGGCGGGCGACCGTGGCGCCGCGGTCGAGACGATGAGTCGAGGCGCCGCCGAGGTGCTGAAGCGGCTGTACGCCGAGGGCCGCTGCGACGGCGTGCTCGGGCTTGGCGGCTCGGGCGGGTCGGCCCTCGTCACCTACGCGATGCGGCAGCTCCCGGTCGGCGTGCCGAAGCTGATGGTCTCGACGGTCGCCTCGGGCGACACGCGGCCGTACGTCGGTGCGGTGGACATCGCGATGATGTACTCGGTCGTGGACATCGCCGGCATCAACTCGGTCTCGGCGAAGATCCTCACGAACGCCGCGGGCGCGATCGCCGGCATGGCGAAGGGGACGGTGCCGCCTCTCCCCGGCGGCAAGCCGCTCGTCGGCGCGACGATGTTCGGCGTCACGACGCCGTGCGTGACGAGGGCGCGCGAGCGGCTCGAGGAGCTCGGCTACGAGGTGCTCGTCTTCCATGCGACGGGGACGGGAGGGCAGTCCATGGAGGCGCTCGCGCGGGGTGGGTTCATCACCGCCCTGCTCGACACGACGACGACCGAGCTCGCCGACGAGGTCGGCGGTGGCGTGCTCTCCGCCGGCCCGGACCGGCTCGAGGCGGCGGGCGAGCTCGGCCTTCCGCAGGTCGTCTCGCTCGGCGCACTCGACATGGTCAACTTCGGGCCTCTGGACTCGGTTCCCGAGCGCCACCGGGAGCGGAACCTCTACGTCCACAACCCGACGATCACGCTCATGCGCACGACGCCTGCGGAGTGCGCCGTGCTCGGGGAGCTGATCGCGCGCAAGCTCAACGCGGCGACGGGGCCGACCGCGCTCTTCGTGCCGCTCAAGGGGGTCTCGATGATCGCCGTCGAGGGCCAGGTCTTCCACGATCCGGCCGCCGACGAGGCGCTCTTCTCCGCTCTGCGCGAGCACCTCGATCCCAAAGTCGAGGCGCACTGGCTGGAGCTGGACATCAACGACGAGCGGTTCGCGCTGGCGATGGTGGACCGGCTGCACGAGCTGTACAGAGATTGGAGGGGCTCATGACCCGCAGCGAGGTGCTCGCCCGCCTGCGCGCGCAGGTCGAGGCGGGCAGGCCGATCATCGGCGCCGGCGCCGGCACCGGGCTCTCGGCGAAGTGCGCCGAGGCCGGGGGCGCAGACCTGATCGTCATCTACAACTCGGGCCGCTACCGGATGGCGGGCCGCGGCTCGCTCGCCGGCCTGATGCCGTTCGGGGACGCGAACGCGATCGTCGTCGAGATGGCGGCGGAGGTGTTGCCGGTGGCGCGGAAGACACCGGTGCTCGCGGGGGTGTGCGGCACCGACCCGTTCCGGCTGATGGACGTCTTCCTCGACGAGCTGAGGCGGATCGGCTTCAGCGGCATCCAGAACTTCCCCACCGTCGGGCTGATGGACGGCACGTACCGGGTCGGCCTCGAGGAGACCGGCATGGGCTACGGGCTCGAGGTGGATCTCGTCCGGGTGGCGCGGGAGAAGGACCTGCTCACGTCGCCGTACGTCTTCGAGCCGCAGCAGGCGACCGACATGGCGCAGGCGGGCGCGGACGTGCTCGTACCGCACATGGGCCTGACGACGGGCGGCGCGATCGGCGCCTCGACGGCGAGGACGCTCGACGAGTGCATCCCCCTGATCCAGGAGATGCACGACGCCGCCAGGCGCGTCAACCCCGAGATCCTGGTCCTCTGCCACGGCGGCCCGATCGCTGAGCCCGACGACGCGGCCTACGTGATCGAGCGCACCGAAGGGATCGTCGGCTTCTACGGCGCCTCCTCGATGGAGCGGCTGCCGACCGAGACTGCCATGACCGCCAACATGAAGCGCTTCAAGGAGATACCGGTATGAGCTTCAAGGCCGCAACGGAGATCGACCGCCAGGAGCTGGACTGGGGTGTGTTCGCCCCGGTCAGCGCCCCGCGCGACGGGCTGGCCGCGATCGTCACGATCGAAGCCACGTTCCTCCCCGGCAAGTGCCACGACTTCCACCGGCACCCTGGGCAGGAAGAGGTGATCTACGTCCTCGCCGGCCGGATCGACCAGTGGGTCGAGCGGGAGCGGCGCGTGCTCGGGCCGGGCGACGCGGCGCTCGTTCCCGCCTCCGCCGTCCACGCCTCGTTCAACGACGGCGACGGGCCCGCGAAGATCCTCGCGATCCTCTCTCCGGCCGTGGGCGACGACGGCTACGGCATCGAGGACATGTCGGGCGAGGAGCCCTGGGCCTCGCTGCGGGGCGCGTGATGCAGGCCGCCCGCGTCCACGGCGGCGGCGTGCTCGCCTACGAGAGCGCGCCCGACCCCGAGCCGAAGCCCGGCGAGGTGGTCGTCGAGCTGAGGGCGGCCGCGCTCAACCGGCGCGACCTGCTCGTCTGCAAGGGGATCTATCCGTTCCCGCTGCCGGTCGTCCCCGGCTCGGACGGCGCGGGAGTGCGCCGCGACACCGGCGAGGAAGTCGTCATCCTGCCCGCGCTGCGCTGGGGTGAGCGCGAGGACGCGCCCGGCCCCGGCTTCGAGATCCTCGGCGGGCCGACGAACGGCACCTACGCCGAGCTCGTCGCGATCCCCGAGGAGAACCTCTACCCGAAGCCGGCGGGCTTCTCGTGGGAGGAGGCGGCGGCTTTCCCGCTCGCGGGGCTGACCGCCTACCGGGCGCTGTTCACGAGGGGCGGGCTGGCCGCGGGCGAGACCGTGCTCGTGCTCGGCGCGGGCAGCGGCGTCTCGACCTTCGCCGTGCAGCTCGCCGCGCAGGCGGGCGCGCGCGTGCTCGTCACGTCCTCGTCGGCCGAGAAGATCGAACGGGCGAAGGAGCTCGGCGCCGCGGGCGGTGTCCTCTACACCGAGGGCGACTGGGCCGAGGCTGCGAAAGAGCTCGCCGGTGGGCCGGTCGACCTCGTGATCGACTCGGTCGGCTCGACGTGGCCGGACTCTCTGCGCTGCATCAGGCCCGGCGGCCGCGTCGTCGTCTTCGGCGCCACCGGGGGCACGGAGGCGACGCTGCAAGTGCGGCCGTTCTACCTCGGCTGGCAGTCGCTGCTCGGGACGACGATGGGCAGCCCGCGCGACTTCGCGGGCCTGCTGCGTCTGCTCGAGGACGCGAGCTGGCGGCCCGTGCTCGATTCGGTGCGGCCGCTGGCCGAGGCCGAGTCCGCGCTCTCGCGGCTGGAGTCGGGACGGCACTTCGGCAAGCTCGTGCTGATCGTATGATGCGCGCGCGCCGGGCCGGTCTCGCCACCGTGCCCGGCGCGCTCTTTCTCGCGGGCGCAGCGCTCGCCGCCGGGCCCGTCGGGATCTACGGGACGACCGTGTAGGGCGCGAGGCCTGCCGTGCTGAACGGTGCCTGGACGGTCAGCTTCGTCCGTTGGGGCGTGTACATGATCGCGAGGAGCAGCGGCGTCCTGGTGCGCGGAAAGGCGAAGGTGACCGGCGACCGGATCACGTTCGGCGTCGGCGGCGAGACGGGCCCCGCGGCCTGCCGCGGCGCCCGGGCGAGAGGCACCTACCGCTATGCCGAGAAGGGCCTGCTGCTGACGCTGACGCCGATCAGCGACCCGTGCCCGGGCCGCAGGGCCGTCCTCGCCCCCCGCCCGCTGCGCAAGCGGTGAGGTGGGGGCAACCTGTCCCCATCGGCCGCGTCCAGGTGTCTGACACCTGGACGTGACCCGAGAGGCCGTGTCTGCCTACGGCGATGGGATGCGGCGCTGCTTGAGTTCGGCTTGAGGCCGCGCCGGCCGTGTCCGCACGCGCCACGCCCAGGTGTCAGACACCTGGGCATGTCTTGTGCGGGCGCGAGAGGGTGGCCGTCCCTCAGGCGAGGTGCTCGTACGCGGGCAGCGTCAGGAACTCGACGAACTCGTCGCCGAGGGCGACCTGCTCGAACAGCGTCCCGCGCCTCGGAGACGTCGGCGTCGAGCTTGCGCGACCTCCTCGCTCGATCAGCCGCACGACGTCCGCGCGCTCGACGCGCCCGTGGTGGAGCCACTGCCAGACCTGCGAGCGTGAGATCTCCGACGGTCGCAGCGTCCTCCATCAGGTTGTAGATCGCGACCGCGCCCGATCCCTGAGCCAGGCGGCGAGGTACTGGATGCCGACGGAGACGTTCGTTGCGAAGCCCGGCCTCGGTGACCTCGCCGGGCGTCGCGGCGACGTCGAGCAGGTCGGCCGGCGCTCGACGGACGACGTCGCCGCGCTGCCTGCCGACCTGGTTCGGCCGCTCGCCGAGCACGCCGTCGAAGCACGGCCATCGCCACCGGCACGAGGTCGGGGTGCGCGACCCAGGTGCCGTCGAAGCCGTCGCCCGGCCTCGCGCACCTTGTCCTCGTTCACCTTCGCGAGCGCGACCGCGTTCACCTCGGGGTCGCGGCGCGAGGGGATGAACGCCGCCATGCCGCCGATCGCGTGCGCGCCGCGGCGGTGGCACGTCTTGCACGAGCAGCTCCGTGTACGCGCGCATGAACGGCACCGCCATCGTCACCGCCGCGCGGTCGGGCAGGACGAACTCGGGCCGGTGGCGGAACTTCTTGATCACGCTGAAGATGTAGTCCCAGCGGCCGGCGTTGAGCCCGGCCGAGTGCTCGCGCAGCTCGTAGAGGATCTCCTCCATCTCGAAGGCGGCGAGGATCGTCTCGATCAGGACGGTCGCGCGGATGCAGCCGCGCGGCGATGCCGAGCGCGTCCTCGGCGAAGCGAAGACGTCGTTCCAGAGGCGCGCCTCGAGGTGGCTCTCGAGCTTCGGCAGGTAGAAGTACGGCCCGCTCCCGCGCTCGAGCAGCCGGCGCGCCGTTGTGGAAGACGTAGAGGCCGAAGTCGAAGAGCTAGCCGGAGACCGGCTCGCCGTCGACGAGAGGTGCCTCTCGACGAGGTGCCAGCCGCGCGGACGGACGAGCAGCGTCGCCGTCTCCTCGTTCAGGCGGTAGCTCTTGTCCGGCGTGATCGAGCTCGATCGTGCGCTCGATCGCGTCGATGAGGTTCGCCTGGCCCTCGACGCAGTTCTCCCAGGTCGGCGAGTTCGCGTCCTCGAAGTCGGCCATGAAGACGCTTCGCGCCCGAGTTGAGCGCGTTGATCACCATCTTGCGGTCGACCGGGCCGGTGATCTCGACGCGGCGGTCCTGCAGGTCGGCGCGGCGGCGGCGCGACCTGCCAGTCGCCCTCGCGCACGTCGCGCGTCTCCGGCAGGAAGTCGGGCAGCTCGCCGGCCGCGCAGCTCGGCGAGCCGGGCGGCGCGGCGGGCGAGCAGCTCGCGCCCGCCGCCCGCGGAACTCGCGCTGCAGCGCGGCGACGAAGGCGAGCGCCTCCTCGGTGAGGACCTCCTCGGCGCGGCCGGTCAGCGGTCCGCGGATCTCGACTCCGTCCGGCATGCCGAGACTCTAGAGGGTCCCGTACGTCTCGTAGGCCTCGAGCGGCGGCATCCCCTGCCGCACGGCGACGCGGATCTCGCTCTCGGTCGCCGCCTTCGCCTCCGCCTCGGCGAGCACGTCCTCCGCTTCCGCTCGAGGCACGACGACGAGTCCGTCGTCGTCTCCGATCACCCAGTCGCCCGGGTGGATCTGCACGCCGCCGATCTCGACCGGCTCCTGGGTCGCGCTCAGCTCCCAGCGCCAGGTCGAGTCCTCCGGCGTCACGTGCCGGCAGAAGACGGGGAAGCCCTCGCGCAGGATGAAGTCGACGTCGCGGCAGCCGCCGTCGAGCACGGCACCGGCGCAGCCCCGCGCCTTCAACGAGGTCACCGAGAGCTCGCCGAGGTGCGCCGAGAATCCGTGGTGGCACTGGTAGACGGCGACGGCCCCCGCGGGGACCTCACCGAGCATCGCCAGCACCTTCCGGATCGCCGTGTCGTAGTCGGCCTGCGGCGCGGGGCGGCCCTCGATCGTGTACGCGGGCCCCGCGAGGCGCAGCCCGCGCTCGAGCGGGCGCAGC
Organism: uncultured Actinomycetes bacterium; assembly: GCA_963839425.1. Taxonomy (GTDB): domain Bacteria; phylum Actinomycetota; class Thermoleophilia; order Gaiellales; family Gaiellaceae; genus CAYGLV01. The sequence continues at coordinate 1,725,798 of CAWIUX010000009.1, read as the reverse complement.
TCGGGCGGGAGCGTCTGGCGGTGACAGCCGCGCGCGTCGAGGACGTCGGCGAGGGCCGCCGTGTAGATGGCGCGGAACCGTTCCGCGAGCATCCGGCGACTATAGTCGGCCGGTGCGCGCCGTCGTCTTCGAGCGGCCGGGCCAGGCCGTCTACCGCGAGGTCGAGACCCCGGTTGCGGGGCCGGGCGAGGTGCTCGTGCGCAGCCTGCGCGCCGGGGTCTGCCGCACCGACCTCGAGATCCTCGCCGGCGAGCTCGATCCCCGCTTCGTCCGCTTCCCCGTCGTCCCGGGACACGAGTGGAGCGGCGAGGTCGCCGCGCTCGGGCCGGGCGTGGACGACCTCGCCCCCGGCGAGCGCGTCGTCTGCGAGGGGATGGTGCCGTGCCATGCCTGCTTCCCCTGCAAGGCCGGCGACACGAATCTCTGCGAGCGCCACGAGCAGCTCGGCTTCACGCTTCCCGGCGGCTACGCCGAGCTCGTCCGCGTGCCGCGCCAGGTCGTCCACCGGCTGCCGGACACCGTCTCGCTCGACGCGGCGGTCCTCGTCGAGCCCGGCGCCTGCGTGCTGCGCGGGCTCGAGCGCGCCCGGCCCGAGCCGGGCGAACGCGTCGGGGTCGTCGGCGTCGGCACGCTCGGCTCGCTCGCGCTCCTGCTCGCCCGCCTGTGGTCGCCGGGAGCCCTCGTCGCCTACGGCATCCGGCCCGAGGAGCTCGCTTTCGCCGAGGGGCTCGGCGCCGGCGAGACGGTGGACGTCCGGGGCCCGGTCGAGGAGGGCACGCTCGACGTCGTGCTCGAGACGGCCGGCTCGGTCGAGGCGGTCGAGCTCGCGACCCGGCTCGTGCGGCACGGCGGCCGCGTCGTGCTGCTCGGCGTCGCCGGCGAGGGAAAGACGCTCTCGCTGCCGGCCGACCGGCTCGTCCTCGGCGACGTGCACGCGATCGGCACCGTCTCCTACACCACCGGCTCGTGGGCGCGGCTGCTGCGCCTGCTCGAGGCGGGCCTCGTCGAGCTCGACCCGCTCGTCACGCACCGTTTCCCGCTCGAGCGCTTCGAGGAGGCCTTTCGGCTGCTCGCCGACGACCGCCGTGGCGCGGTCGTGAAGATCGTGCTCGAGCCGTAGGGCTCGACTCGGCCGTGCGGCCTCATCCGCGTGGAGATACGGATTTTCCCTGCTGTGTTGCCACGGCGGAGGACTAGAATGAATGTCGGTTTGGTCAACCGAAGGGAGGGCTCCATGAAACGGAGCGTGACCAACCGTCGCCGGCTGGCGAGCATCGGAATCGTCGTGCTCGTCGCCGCGCTGGCTACCGTCGCCGCCGGGAGCGGGGCGGTCGCCGCCAAGGGCGTGCCGGCCGCGCAGCAATCGACTGCCGCCGGACCGCTCGTCGCGCTTTTGTGGCCGGAGAACGTGACGCCGCGCTGGGAGGGCAGCGACAGGCCGATCCTCACCAAGACCCTGAAGAAGCTCGTCCCGGGCGTGCAGGTCGACAGTCCTGAACGCGCTCAACGACCCGGCGAAGCAGCAGGCGCAGGCCGAGGCCGAGCTCGCGAAGGGCGCCAAGGTGCTCGTCGTCGCGGCAGTCGACCAGAAGGCCGTTCGCCGTGATCGTCAACAAGGCGAAGGCGCAGGGCGTGCCGGTCATCGCCTACGACCGCCTGATCAAGAACGCGCCGCTCGCCGTACTACGTCTCGTTCGACAGCGTCGCGGTCGGCAAGGTCGAGGCCGGCTGGATGGCGACGCACACGAAGAAGGGCGCCCGCATCGTGATCATCAACGGCTCGCCGACCGACGACAACGCGCATCTCGTCAACAAGGGCATCCACGAGGTGCTCGATCCCGCTGTTCAAGTCGGGTGCGAGGATCAAGGTCGCCGAGCAGTGGACGCCCGGCTGGGATCCGCCCACGGCCCAGCGCGAGATGGAGCAGATCCTGACCAAGGCGAACAACAAGGTCGACGGCGTCGTCTCCGCGAACGACGGCATGGCGGGCGGGATCATCGCCGCTCTCAAGGCGCAGCAGCTCGCAGGGCAAGGTGCCGACCACGGGCCAGGATGCCTCGCTCGAGGGGGTGCAGAACGTCATCCTCGGCTACCAGGGCGTGACCGTGTTCAAGGACTTCCGCCTGCAGGCGCCGGCGGCGGCGCAAGATCGCGGCCGCGATCCTCACCGGGCAAGAAGCCGACGGTCATCAACGGCACGCATCAACGAACGGCCAGGTGAAGGTGCCGTCGGTGTTCCTGACGGTCGTGCCGATCGACAAGACGAACGTCACGACGCTGGTCACGAACGGCTGGATCACAGAGCCAGTTCGGCGGCCTCGCGAAGGTCTGCAAGGGCCTGCCGAAGGTGAGCATCTGCAAGTAGGGAGCAGACGCTGACCGCAGAGATCGGCAGCGGAGGGGGCGGCGTGACGCGCCGCCCCCTCTCCGACCGGCACGCCGCTCCTCGAGCTGAAGGGCATCTCGAAGCGCTTCGGCGCCGTCCAGGCGCTGACGGACGTCGACTTCGAGGTCTACCCGGGCGAGGTGGTCGCGCTCGTCGGCGACAACGGCGCCGGCAAGTCGACGCTGATCAAGTGCGTCGCCGGCGTGCACCAGGCCGACGCGGGGCACGATCTTCGTTCGAGGGCCGGGAGGTGAAGATCCACGCGCCGAGCGACGCGACGCGGCTCGGGATCGAGACCGTCTACCAGGATCTCGCTCTCTGCGACAACCTCGACGTCGTCGCGAACATGTTCCTCGGCCGCGAGCGTCGCCGAGCCGGCCGGACGTCGGGCCCGCTCGCGGAGCTCGAGATGGAGAAGCGCTCGCTCGAGCGTGCTCGAGCGGCCTGCACGTGACGACGATCGGCAGCGTGCGCCAGACGGTCGCCTCGCTCTCGGGCGGCCAGCGGCAGTCGGTCGCCATCTCGCGGGCGGTGATGTGGAACGCGAAGCTCGTGATCCTCGACGAGCCGACCGCCGCGCTCGGCGTCGCGCAGACGGCGCAGGTGCTCGCCCTGATCAAGCGCCTGCGCGAGCAGGGGCTCGGGGTCGTCGTGATCACGCACAACATCGCAGGAGGTCTTCGAGGTCGCCGACCGGATCGTCGTCCTGCGGCTCGGGCGCCGGGTGGCGACGTTCGAGCACGACGAGACGACGCCGGAGGAGGTCGTCGCCGCGATCATCGGCGCGCACGAGCAGGCGGCGGCCTGATGAGCCGCCCGAGGCGCCCGAGCACGGCGCGCCGAGAGAGGCAGCGGAGCGACCGCAGCCGACCACCGGAGCGGCCCTCGCGCCGCCCTGCCGACGCTCGGCGAGTACGCGTGGACGCGCCTCCGGCAGGGCGAGCTCGGCCCGCTGCCGGTCGTCGTCGGCCTGCTCGTGATCTGGACGTACTTCGAGATCAAGGAGCCCGCGTTCCTCTCCGCGCGCAACCTCTCGAACCTCGTCCTCCAGATCGGCGTCACGGGCACGCTTGCGATCGGCATCGTGCTCGTGCTCCTGCTCGGCGAGATCGACCTCTCGGTCGGCTCGGTCGCCAGCCTCTGCTCGGCCGTCCTCGGCGACGTCATCGTCAACGCACGGCTGGCCGTGGTGGCCTGCGGGCGATCGCTCGTCATGCTCGTCGTCGGCGCGGCGATCGGCGCCTTCCAGGGCTTCTGGTTCGCAGTCGATCGGCGTGCCGTCGTTCGTGGTCACGCTCGCCGGCCTGCTCGGCTGGCAGGGCGTGCAGCAATTCGTGCTCGGCACGACGGGGACGATCAACGTCTTCGACCCGCACATCGCCGCGATCGCGACCGTCGTACCTGCCCGACTGTCTGGGGCTGGATCCTCGCCGTCGGCGCGGCCTCGGTGTACGCGCTCACTCATGTCCAGGAGCAGGTCCGCCGCCGCCGCGCCGGGCTGCCCGCCCAGCCGCTCGTCGTCGTCTGTGTCCGGGCCGCGCTGCTCGCGGCCGTTGCCCTGCTCGTCGTGGCGGTCCTCAACGGCAACCTGAGCAAGTACTGGGTGTTCGGCAGGGCGTCTACGCGAACCCGGGTGTGCCGACCGCCGGGGTGATCCTGCTCGGGCTCGTCGTCTTCTTCGCCTGGCTGACGACGCGCACGCGGTTCGGCCGCTACATCTACGCGGTCGGCGGCAACGCCGAGGCGGCGCGGCGGGCGGGCATCAACGTCACGGCGATCCGGATCGCCGTCTTCACCCTGTGCGCGATGCTGGCCGCGGTCGGCGGCCTGATCCAGACCTCGCGCCTCGCAGCGGCGAGCCTCGCGACCGGCGCCGGTCACGGTGCTGCTCGAGGCGATCGCGGCCGCCGTGATCGGCGGCACGAGCCTCTTCGGCGGCCGCGGCACCGTCTGGTCGGCGCTGCTCGGCGCGCTCGTGATCGGCAGCGTCTCCAACGGCCTCGACCTGACCGGCCAGCAGCCGTACGTGAAGCTCATCGTCGAGGGCGCGATCCTGCTCCTGTTCGTCACGATCGACGCCTTCGCGCGCCGCGGCCGCGAGGCCGCAGGGCGCTGATGAAAGGGGTAGCGATGAAGACGAGTCTCGGCATCTGGGCCTTCGGACCGATGGTCACGCGCTTCGTGCCGGGCGGCTACCAGCCCGAGCACGCCGGCGAGACGACGGTGCAGAAGGTGCGCCGCGCCGTCGAGGGGCTCGAGGGCCTGATCGACGACTACGAGTTCCACTACCCGCAGGAGCTCTCGCCCGAGAACCTCGACGACGTGCGGGGCGCGCTCGACGGGCACGGCATCTACACGGTCTGCGCGGGGCTGCACCTGGACCCGCGGTTCGGCCGCGGCGGGCTCGTCTCGCCCGACCCGGCGACGCGCGCCGAGGCGCTCCGGCTGACGCTCGAGACGCCGCCGAGTTCGCCGGCTCGCTCGGCGCCCACTTCATCGTCTGGCCGGGGATCGAGGGCTACAACTACCCGTTCCAGACGCCGTACGCCGACAGCTGGGCGTGGTTTCTCGACGGGATCGGGCAGGCCGCCGAGGTCTGCGGGAAGCACGGCGTCAAGCTCTTCCTGGAGCACAAGAACTCCGAGCCGGCGATGAAGATCCTCATGCGCAACGTCGGCATGACGCTGCACGTGATCCACAAGCTGCGCACCCAGGGGATCGAGAACGTGCAGGTGAACATGGACTGGCAGCACCTGCTCATGAACGGCGAGTCGCTCGCCGAGTACGCGGCGCTGCTCGCCGCCGAAGGGCTGCTCGGGCACCAGCACGCGAACTCCGGCTGGGGCACGTTCGACGACGACAACATGGTCGGCGCGACCGCCTTCATGGAGACGCTCGAGCTGGCGGTCGAGCTCCGGCGCTGCGGCTACGGCGAGCACGGCGAGCGGCTCGGCTTCGACCTCTACCCGTACACCGAGGACGCGGTCGCCGCCGTGCCCGCAGCGTCCTCCAGTGGCGCTTCATCGACTCGGTCGCGGCACGGATCGACGACGCGGCCCTGCGCGAGGCGCAGCAGCGCAAGGACGCCGTGCGCGCGTACGAGCTCGTGTACGCGGCGCTCGGGGCATGAAGACCCTCGTCGGTCTGGACGTCGGCACCACCGGCGTCAAGGCGCTCGCGCTCTCGCCGGACGGCACGGTGCTCGCGCGCGCCGAGCGGGAGTACCCGCTCTCGACGCCGCGCCCCGGCTGGGCAGAGCAGGATCCCGAGGACTGGTGGCGCGCGAGCGAAGAGGCGCTCGCGGCGCTCGACGTCGGAGAGATCGCCGGCATCGGCCTCTCCGGGCAGATGCACGGGCTCGTCGCGCTCGACGCGGCCGACCGGGTGTTGCGGCCGGCGATCCTCTGGAACGACGGGCGCACGGGCGCCGAGTGCGCCGAGATCGAGGAGCGGGTCGGGCTCGAGCGGCTGATCGCGCTGACCGGCAACCGGGCGCTCGCAGGCTTCACCGCGCCGAAGCTGCTCTGGGTGCGCCGTCACGAGCCGGAGGTCTACGCGCAGATCCGGCACGTGCTGCTGCCGAAGGACTACGTCCGCCTGCGCCTGACCGGTGAGCGCGCGATCGACGTCGCCGACGCCTCGGGCACGCTTCTCTTCGACGTCGCCCACCGCCACTGGAGCGAGGAGGTGCTGGAGGCCCTCGAGCTGCCTGCGGCGTGGCTGCCGGTCGCGCAGGAGTCGCCGTCGGTCTCCGGGTTCACCCGCGACAAGGTGCCCGTCGCCGCCGGCGCCGGGGATCAAGCCGCCGGCGCTCTCGGCGTCGGGGTGGACCGGCCGGGCCCTGTCTCGGTCGTGCTCGGCACCTCCGGCGTCGTCCTCGCCGCGCTGCCCGCCTTCGCCGCCGACCCGCAGGCGCGCGTCCACGCGTTCTGCCACGCCGTGCCCGGCGGCTGGCTGGCGATGGGCGTCATGCTCTCGGCGGCGGGCTCCCTGCGCTGGCTGCGTGACGTCGCCGGCGGCTCGTACGACGAGCTGACCGCCGAGGCCGCGCGCTGGCCCGCGGGTGCCGAGGGACTCCTCTTCGCGCCCTACCTCGCCGGTGAGCGCACGCCACACGCCGACCCGGACGCGCGCGGCGCCTTCGCCGGGCTGACGCTCCGCCACGACCGCGGCGCACTCACCCGGGCCGTGCTCGAGGGCGTCGCCTTCGGCCTGCGCGACTCGCTCGAGCTGCTGCGCGAGTTGGGCGTGCGCCCCGAGGCCGGGCGCGCCTCGGGCGGCGGCGCGCGCAGCCCGCTCTGGCTGGGGATCGTCGCCTCGGTGCTCGGACTGCCGCTCGAGCTGACCGCGGCCGAGGAGGGCTCGGCGTTCGGCGCCGCCCTGCTCGGCGGCGTGGCGGCGGGCGTCTTCGCCGACGTGCACGAGGCCGTCGCGGCCTGCGTCTCAGTCCGCGAGACGGTCGACCCCGACCCGGCTTGGCAGAAGACCTACGAGGAAGCGTATCCCCGCTTCCGCTCGCTCTATCCCGCCCTGCGACCACTGGAGGAGAGATGACATCCCTCGACGGCAAGGTGGCGCTCGTGACCGGCGCGAGCCGGGGCATCGGCGCCGCGGTCGCCCGCGCCCTCGACGCGCACGGCGTTCGGCTCGGGCTCGCCTCTCGCAGCGGCGACGACCTCGGCATCGAGGGCGCCGTCGCGCTCCCCTGCGACGTCCGCGACCCGGCGCAGCTCGAGGCGCTCGTCGCGGCGACGGTCGAGCGGCACGGCCGGCTCGACATCGTCGTCGCCAACGCCGGCGTCGGCGCCTACGGCGCCTTCCTCGACCTCGAGCCGAGACACCTCGAGGAGATGGTGGACGTCAACCTCAAGGGGACGCTCTACGCCGTCCGCGCCGCGCTGCCCCACCTGCTCGAGAGCGGGGAGGGGGACGTCGTCACCCTCGCCTCCGAGGCCGGCCGCCGCGGCCTGCCGTACGAGGCCGTCTACTGCGCGTCGAAGTTCGGCCAGGTCGGCTTCACGCGCGCGCTCGACCACGAGCTGCGCGAGCGGGGCGTCCGCTGCACGAGCGTCTGTCCGGGCGGTGTCGCCACGGACTTCGCACTCGACGACGGCCGCGGGCGCACGCCCGACGCCCTGCCGGGGATGATGACCGCCGACGAGGTGGCCGAGGTCGTGCTCTTCGTGCTCACCCGCCCGCGGACGCACCGCATCCTCGAGGTCGCCCTGCGCCCGGTGACCGAAGGGTCGTGGGGGTAATGCGGCTCGGCATCGTCTCCACGGCACGGATCAACAGGCTCGTTCTCGCAGGCGCGCGGGCGAGCACGCAGGTCGACGTCGTCGCCGTCGGCTCGCGCGACGGCGCGACGGCGGCCGCATACGCGCTCGAGCACGGCATCCCGCGCGCCCACGGAAGCTACGACGCGCTGCTCGCCGACCCCGACGTGGACGCCGTCTACATCTCGCTCCCGAACTCGCTCCACCACGAGTGGACGCTCCGCGCGCTCGCCGCGGGCAAGCACGTCCTCTGCGAGAAGCCGTATTCGCGGCGGCCAGCAGAGGTGGAGGAGGCCTTCGACGCAGCGGCTGCGGCCGGGCTCCACCTGATGGAGGCGTTCATGTGGCGCCACAACCCGCAGACCCGCCGCCTGGTCGAGCTGCTGCCGGAGATCGGCGAGCTGCGCGCGATCCGCGCCACGTTCGCCTTCCGGCTTCTGGACGAGACGAACGTGCGCATGCTGCCGGGGCTCGACGGCGGCTCGCTGATGGACGTCGGCTGCTACTGCGTCAGCGGCGCGCGCCTGGTCGCGGGCGCCGAGCCGGAGCGCGTCTCCGCCGAGCAGGTGACGAGCCGTACCGGCGTGGACCTCCAGCTCGCGGGCGTCCTGCGCTTCCCGGGCGACGTCACCGCCGAGCTGACGGCGTCGTTCGCATTCGACCATCAGGGGCTGGAGGCGATCGGCTCCGAAGGGACGATCGTCGTCCCCGACCCGTGGCACTGCCACGCGGGCGTGCTCGTGCTGAACGGGAAGGAGGTGCGGGTCGAGCCGGAGGACTCGTACCGGCTCGAGCTGGAGAACCTCGCCGCCGCGATCCGCGGCGAGGGCGAGCCGCTGCTCGGCCGCGCCGACGCGCTCGGCCAGGCGCGGGCGATCGAGGCGCTCTACCGCTCCGCGGCGGAGGGACGGGCGATCTAGCCGGGACTCACGGGCAGCTGCTCGATCCCGTCGTCCCCGATTCGCCAGGCGGCGAGCTCGCCCGTGCGGACGGTGAGGATCACGTACGGGCGGCCGCGCCACTGGCCGATGTTCTCGACGTCGGTGCGCGACGGCCGCGGCGGCGAGGAGAGGTGCGAGTGGAAGACGCCGAGCTCGTAGCCGTCGTCCTCGAGAAACCACACTTCCGGGTCGTCCATGCTCAGCTCGAAGCGGTAGGGGCTCGCCGCCGCGTTGCGGCCGGGGATGTACCGCTCGACGACTCCATTTCGAAGCACGACCAGCCCGCAGGCCTCGTTCGGCGCTTCCGCCCGGGCATGCTCGATCAGTGCCCGGCGCGTAGCGTCGGGCACTACCACCAGACGGTGCGCTCCATCGAGCGCTCGACGTCGCCCGCCTCCCAGAAGTCGGCCGAGAGGTACTTCCAGCCGCCGTCGGCGAGCACGCAGACGACCACGCCCTCGTCAAGCTCCTCCGCCAGCCTGCGCGCCACGTGGACGACGGCGCCCGCGGAGACACCGCCGAAGATCCCCTCGCGGTCGAGCAGCTCGCGCACCGACCGCACCGACTCCGCGTTCGAGACGAGCACCTTGCGGTCGAGCTTCGAGACGTCGAGGATCGGCGGCACGTAGCCGTCGGCGAGCGAGCGCAGGCCCATCACCGGGTCGCCCGGCAACGGCTCGGCGGCGGCGACGACGATGTCGGGGAAGGTCTCGCGCAGGCGGTCGCCGGTGCCCATCAGCGTGCCGCCGGTGCCGAGGCCGGCGACGAGCACGTCCACGCGCTCGAGCACGTCGGCGATCTCGGCGCCGGTGCCCTCGTAGTGCGCGCGCGGGTTCGCCTCGTTGCCGTACTGGAAGGGCATGAACCAGCTCGGGTCCGCCTCCGCCATCGCGAGGGCCAGGCGCACCGCGCCGTTCGAGCCCTCCTCGCCCGGGGAGAGGACGAGCTCGGCGCCGTAGAGGCGAAGCAGCCGCTGGCGCTCGTCGGTCGCGTTCTCGGGCATCACGCAGGTGAGCGGGTAGCCCTTGAGCTTCGCGACGAGTGCGAGCGAGATGCCGGTGTTGCCGCTCGTCGGCTCGAGCAGCGCGCGGCCGGGCTGGAGCTCCCCGCTCGCCTCGGCCGCGTCGATCATCGCCTTCGCGACCCGGTCCTTGATCGACCCGGTGGGGTTCGCTCCCTCGAGCTTCGCGTAGATCTTGACGTCTGCGCTCGGAGCGAGCCGCGAGAGCTCGACGAGCGGCGTGTGCCCGATCAGGTCGAGCAGGGAGGGCGCGAGCGCGGGCCCCTGCCCGCCGGCCATGGCCGGCAGCAAGATCACGGTCTGCCCGTCGGCGACCCCGGTGTCGAGCCCGTCGAGCGTCCGCACGTCCTCGCCGCCGAGGTAGACGTTGACGAACGGCGCGATCTCGCCGTCGTCGAAGAGCTGGCCGCCGAGGGCGGGATAGCGCGCGATGAGGTCCTCGAGCACCTCGCGCACGGTCCCTCCGGCGGCGTCCACTTGCCGCGCGCCGCCGACCTCGGGGCGCAGCGTCGGGGGGATCCGGACGGCGGCTACGAGACCACCCCCCGCGGCGCCTGGCAGAACTCCACGTAGTCCACGTACTCGGTGATCGTCGGGTGCTCGCCGCACACCGGGCAGGACGGGTCGCGCTTGACGCTGACCTCGTCGAAGGTCGTGCCGAGGGCGTCGAAGAGGAGCAGGCGGCCCGTGAGCGTGTCGCCGATGCCGAGGATCAGCTTGAGTGCCTCACTCGCCTGGATCGAGCCGATGATTCCCGGCAGGACGCCGAGCACGCCGCCCTCGGCGCAGCTCGGGGCGAGCTCGGGCGGCGGGGGTTGCGGGAAGAGGCAGCGGTAGCAGGGGCCCGCGTGCGGCTCGAAGACCGTCGCCTGGCCCTCGAAGCGGTAGATCGAGCCGTGCACGACGGGGATGCCGTGCCACACCGACGCGTCGTTGACGAGGTAGCGCGTCGGGAAGTTGTCCGCGCCGTCCACGATCACGTCCCAGGCGTCGGCGAGGATCCGCTCGATGTTCTCCGAGGTGAGGCGCTCCTGGTAGGCCTCCACCTGGACGTCCGGGTTGAGCGCCTCGATCGTCCGCTTCGCGGAGAGCACCTTCGGCTCGCCGAGCCGGTCGGTCGAGTGCACGATCTGGCGCTGCAGGTTCGAGTCGTCCACGACGTCGTCGTCCACGATGCCGAGCGTGCCCACGCCGGCGGCGGCGAGGTAGAGCGAGGCGGGCGAGCCGAGGCCGCCCGCGCCGATCAGGAGCACGCGCGCGTCGAGCAGCTTGTGCTGGCCGGCCTCGCCGACCTCCGGGATGAGCACGTGGCGGCTGTAGCGGGCGCGCTGCTCCGGGGAGAGCGTGCGCGGCGTCGCGACGTCGAACCCGCTGCGCTTCCAGTCGGTGAAGCCGCCGATCAGGTTGCGGACGCTCGTGTAGCCGAGCTCCTCGAGCGACTTCGTCGCGAAGGCGGAGCGGGAGCCCCCGGCGCAGTAGACGACGAGCTCGCGCCCGCGGTCGGGCACGAGCGCCTCCACCCGCGACTCGAGCGTCCCGCGCGGGACGAAGACGGCGCCGGGGATGTGGCCCTCCTCCCACTCGTCGCGCTCGCGGACGTCGAGGAAGAGCGGCGCCTCCTCCGAGGCGTGCAGGTCGCGCGCCTCCGCGGCCGTGATCTCCTCGATCTCGGCCCGGACCTGCGCCAGCAGTTCCCGGTAGCTCGCCATTGGTTTCAAAAGTATAGCGACGACACGATCGTGCGCGTACCCGTCTCAACGCATGTCCCGACGGTTCATTCCCGGCGCGGCTATCGTCGGCGCGTGAGCTCCCGCGCGCGTGTCCACGCAGCCGTTGCCGCGGTCGCGGCGCTCGCGGCGGCGATCGCCGTCGGCGCGGCCGTGCTGCCGGGCGACGAGCCCGGGCCGCCTGTCGCTGGGCCCGCGCCGACGCCGAGGGCCGGGACGCCGCCGCTCGCGCTCGACCTCGGCGTCAGGGACGGCGCCGAGGCGCGCGCCCTGCGCCGCGCGGCCTCGCTCTACGAGCGGGGGCAGGAGGCCGAGGCGCTCGCCCTCTTCGCCCGCCACGCGTCGCTCGAGGCCCGGGTCGGGGCCGCCTTCGCGCGCTGGCCGGAGGGCACGGTGAACCGGCTCCAGCAGCTCGCGGGCCTCTACCCGCGCAGCGCGCTCGTGCAGCTCCACCTCGGCATTGCCCGCTTCTGGGCGCGCCTACCCGGTGCCGAGCAGGCGTGGCGCGAGACGGCCGACGTGGAGCCAGACACGCCGTACGCCGTCGTCGCCGGCGATCTCCTGCACCCGGAGTTCGCGCGCGGCCTGCCGCTCTTCCTGCCGTCGTTCGAGGCCCCGGCGGCGGTTCGGGCCCTGCCCCCGGCGCAGCAGCTCGCGGCGCTCGAGCGGGCGGCTGCGAGCGGCGGCGCGCGCGAGCAGCTGCTCTACGGAGTCGCCCTGCAGCGGCTCGGGCGCCCGCGCTCGGCCGAGCGGGTGTTCGCGGCGGCGGCCCGGCTAGCGCCCGGCGACGCCGAAGCGCAGGTCGCGGCGGCCGTCGGGCGCTTCGCCAAGGACTCGCCGTCGGTCGCGTTCGCGCAGCTCGGGCCGCTCGCCCGGCGCTTCCCCGGCGAGCCGACGGTCCGCTTCCACCTCGGCGTGCTCCTGCTCTGGACCGGCCGGATCGAGGAGGCGAAACGCCAGCTCGGGCTCGCCGCAAGAGCCGGTCCGGGCAGCCCACTCGCGAACGAGGCGGAGCGCTATCTCGAGCGGATCGCGAAGGCCGAGAGGAGCTGATCCCGGTCAGTCCTCGCCTCATGGCAGACTTCCGCATCCTCGCCGCGCCGAAATCGTTGACGGGGGTCCTCGCCGTAACTACGGTGCGGAATACATCCGGAGGGGGATCCGAGTGAGCGCGAGGGAGCCGGTCAGCACGACCCTGCCGCAGGTCGCCGACGTGCTCGAGACGGACGAGGCGAGGCTGCTGCTGGAGAACGGCCGCCGCGACGGCAGGCTGGGCGCCGACGAGATCGCGCTCGCCCTCGACGAGCTCGAGCTCGACGCCGGGCAGCTCGACGACTTCTACTCGGCGCTCGACGAGCTGCAGATCGAGGTCGTGGCCCGAGCCGAGGTGGAGGCCGAGGCCGAGCTCGACCTTGAGGCGAGCGAGAGCGAGGTCTCGACCGACACGCTCCAGCTCTTCCTGAAGGACATCGGGCGCGTGCCGCTGCTCACCGCCGCGCAGGAGGTCGAGTTGGCGAAGCGGATCGAGCGTGGCGACCACACGGCCAAGCAGGCGATGGTGGAGGCCAACCTCCGTCTCGTCGTCTCGATCGCGAAGCGCTATCGCAACCAGGGCCTGCCGTTCCTCGATCTCATCCAGGAGGGGACGATCGGTCTCGTGCGCGCGGCCGAGAAGTTCGACTACCGCAAGGGTTTCAAGTTCTCGACGTACGCGACGTGGTGGATCCGCCAGGCGGTGGCGCGGGCGCTCGCCGACAAGGCGCGCACGATCCGCATGCCCGTCCACGTCGTCGAGAAGCTGAACAAGATCGTCCGCGCCGAGCGGAAGCTGCGCGCGGAGCTCGGGCGGGAGCCGAACTCGACCGAGATCGGGCTCGAGCTCGAGCTCGAGTCCGACGAGGTCGACGCGATCCGGCGCAGCGCCCAGACTCCGGTCTCGCTCGAGAAGCCGGTCGGGGACGACGAGGAGTCGGAGTTCGGCCACTTTCTCACCGACGAGTCGGCGCCGCTGCCCGACGAGGCGGCCGAGGTGACGCTGCGCCGCGAGGCGCTGAGCTCGATCCTCGCCACGCTCTCGCACCGCGAGCGGCGGGTGCTCGAGCTGCGCTACGGGCTCGACGGCGAGCAGCCCCGGACGCTCGATGAGGTGGGGAGGACGTTCAACGTCACGCGCGAGCGGATCCGCCAGATCGAGAACCAGAGCCTGAAGAAGCTGCGCGCGCTCGCCGAGTCGCAGAAGCTGCGCGACGTCGCCTGACGCCTCGCCCTGCACGCTCCATCTAGACTCGCCCGGGTGACCGAGGAGACCCAGGCACTCGTCGACGAGCTCGCGGCGCTCCTCCGGATCCCCTCCGTCAGCGCAGACCCCGCCCACAGGGCGGACGTGACGACGGCCGGCGAGTGGGTGCGGGACTTCGTGCGCGGCGCGGGCGGCGAGGCGGAGCTCGTGGACTGGCACGGGCAGCCACTCGCGATCGGCGAGCTCCGCGCCTCGTCGGGGGCGGACGGCGCGCCGACCGTCCTCTGCTACGGGCACTTCGACGTCCAGCCGCCGGCGCCGCTCGACCTCTGGGAGAGCGAGCCCTTCGAGCCGACCGCGCGCGACGGCTGGCTCTACGCCCGCGGCGTTGCCGACGACAAGGGTCAGCTCTTCATGCTCCTGAAGGCGGCCGAGCAGCTCGCCGCCGAGGGCGTGCTCCCGGTCAACGTGCGCTTCGCCTGCGACGGCGAGGAGGAGACCGGCGGCCACTCGATCGTCGAGTTCCTCGAGGAGGACGAGCGCGGCGCCGACGTCGCCGTCATCTTCGACGGCGGCATGCTCGCGCCGGGCAAGCCCTGCTTCAACCTCGCCACGCGAGGTCTCGACTACTTCCACGTCACCGTCTCGACCGGCGAGCGCGATCTTCACTCCGGCGTCTACGGCGGCGCCGCCCTGAACGGGCTGCACGCCCTCATGCAGACGCTGTCCGGGGTGCTGCCGACGAACGGGCGCGTGCCGGAGCCGCTGCGGGCCGGCGTGATCCCGCCGACGGAGGCCGAGCTCGCGAGCTGGACGACGCTCAACCCGGGCGCCGCCGAGCTCGCCGACCAGGGCGCGCGGCCGCGCGACCCGCTCGCCGCCGAGGAGTTCTACGTCCGCACGTGGGCCGAGCCGTCGGTGGACGTCCACGGGCTCAAGGGCGGCGAGGCGACGTTGCAGAAGACGGTGCTCCCCGTGCTCGGCGAGGCGAACGTCTCGATCCGTCTCGTCGCCGGCCAGGACCCCGACGAGATCGCCGCTGTCTTCGAGCGGCTCCTGCGCGAGGCTGCGCCCGGCGGCGCCGGCGTCGAGGTAGCGCGCTGGTCGTCCGCCCCCGCCGGAGTCGTCCCGGCGGATTCGCCCGCCGTGCGCCTCGGCCAGGACGCCTTCGAGGCGGCCCTCGGCGTGCGGCCGCTGCTCGTCCGCACCGGCGGCTCGCTCCCGATCGTGCCCGCGCTCGCCGATCAGGGCATCCCGGCGATCGTCACCGGCTTCGACCTGCCGAACGGGAACGTCCACTCGCCCAACGAGCGCCTGCTGCTCGAGTACCTGCCCCTCGGAGTCGCGACCGCGCGTGAGCTCTTCCGCCGCTTCGCAGCCCTCGGCTAGCCGGGCTCCGTTCGCGTCGCCGCTCGCCGCCGAGCTGGCCGAGGACGCGCTCGCGCGTTTTCTGCGCTACGTCCGCATCGACACGCAGGCGGCGTACGGCTCGGCGACGTATCCGAGCACCGCCAAGCAGCTCGATCTCTCGCGGCTGCTGCTCGAGGAGCTGCTCGGGCTCGGGCTCGAGAACGCGGTGCTCGACGAGCACGGCTACGTCTTCGCGACGCTGCCTGGAACGGCGGAGGCGCCGACGGTCGGTCTGATGGCGCACGTGGACACCTCTCCGGACGCCCCGGGCACCGGCGTCCAGCCGTTCGTCCACCGCGCCTGGGACGGCAGCCCGATCGTCCTCCCCGGGAGCCCGAAGCAGGTGCTCGATCCCGCCGAGAGCCCGGCGCTCGCCGTCCGCGCCGGCCACGACATCGTCACGAGCGACGGCACGACGCTGCTCGGCGCCGACGACAAGGCCGGCGTCGCCGCGATCATGGCCGCCGCTGCCTACCTCGTCTCCCACCCCGAGCCGGCCCGCGCGCCCGTCCGGATCGCCTTCACCGTCGACGAGGAGGTCGGCGCCGGGACGAAGCACCTCGACCTCGGTGTCTTCGGCGCCGAGGTCGCGTACACGCTCGACGGCTCCGGCTCGGGCGAGATCGAGATCGAGACCTTCAACGCGAAGGCGGTCACGGTCACCTTCCACGGCCGCGGAACTCACCCGGGTAAGGCGAAGGGGAAGCTCGTGAACGCGATCAAGCTCGCCGCCGAGTTCGTCTCCGCTCTGCCGCGGGACGGTCTCTCGCCGGAGACGACCGAGGGGCGCGAGGGGTTCGTCCACCCCGTAAGGATCTCCGGCCAAGGCACCGAGGTCACGGTGCACCTGATCGCCCGCGACCACGACGCCGCCTCACTCGACGAGCACGTCGACCTGCTCGAGCGGCTCGCCCGCGAGGCGGCCGCGCAGGACCCGCGGGCATCCGTCGACGTGAAGGTCGAGGAGACCTATCGCAACATGCGCGAGGTGATCGACGCCCATCCGCGCGTCGTCGCGGCCGCGGAGGAGGCGATCCGCCGCGCCGGCCTCGAGCCGACGCACGTGATCATCCGCGGCGGCACCGACGGCGCCGAGCTCTCCCGGCGCGGCCTGCCCACGCCGAACCTCTTCACCGGCGGCCAGGAGTACCACTCCGTGCGCGAGTGGCTGTCCGTGCAGGACATGGCCGCCGCCGCGGCGATGGTCGTCGAGCTCGTCCGCGTCTGGGCGGAACCGCAGCCTTGAGGCTGCGGTTCTAGAAAGGCGGGCATGGCTCTTGCCTAGCCGTGGGCCCTATGTGCGGCGCGGTTGCGGTCCACGCTCGAACCACGACGAGGGCCTAGCGCCAGTACGAGATGGGCTCACGTAGCGGTCGTGCGCCGAGCCTCACCTAGAGCTTCAGCCGGCGCAGCCGGCTGAAGGTCATGGAGGCCGCAGCCGAGCTGCTCGTGGCCGAACTGCCGCATCTCGGCGATGATCGGCAACAGGGCGCCGCCCTTCTCGGTCAGCTTGTACTCGACCCGCGGCGGCGACTCGGGGTAGCTGTGCCGCTCGACGATGCCCTCCTGCTCGAGCCAGCGCAGGCGCTCCGAAAGCGTGCGCGGGCTGATCCCGGCGCAGGAGTGCTCCAGCGCGGAGAAGCGCCGCGGCCCTTCGGACATGTCGTGGACGAGGATCGCCGTCCACTTCGCGCCGATGATCTCGGCGCACGCCGCGACCGAGCAGGTGCGGTCGTGGACCTCTTTCATCGTGCGAGCAGACACAGCCGTATCGTATCCCGCGGCCGGGGCAAGGGACGTCCACCGCGTGCCGGACACAGCGTCAGCGCCGGTGTCGTAGCCCGGCGACGGCGTGCTACAGCGTCGTGTCGGGCTCGCGCCGGCGCCCCTGCTCAGTCCCAGGGAGGCGCGTTGTGTACCCAGCGACCTCCCACCATCGTCGCCACGACCTTCACGTCGCGCAGCTCCGCCGGCTCGCAGGCGAGGGGATCGCGGTCGAGCACGACGAGGTCGGCGAGGTAGCCGGGCAGGAGCTTGCCGCGCCGGCGCTCGTCGCCCGCGAGCCACGCGGGGTTGACCGTCGAGGCGATGAGGGCCTGCTCGACGGTCACCGCCTGCTCGGGGTGCCAGGCGGGCCGCTCGTCGATCGTGCGTAGGACGCCGGCGCAGATCCCTGCCAGGGGGTCGAGCTCCTCGACGGGCGCGTCGGAGCCGTTCGCGACGAGCGCGCCCGACTCCCAGAGCGAGCGGTAGGCGTAGGCGCCCTCGGTCTTGCCCGCCCAGAAGCGGTCGGCGAGGTCGCGGTCGGAGGTCGCATGGCTGAACTGGACGGAGCAGGCGACGCCGAGCGCGGCGAAGCGGGGGAGATCCTCGGGCGCGACGCACTGCGCGTGCTCGACGCGGGGCCGGAGGCCGAGCGGCGCCCACTCGTCGCGCGTCGCCTCGAAGGCGTCGAGCGCCTCGCGGTTGGCGCGGTCGCCGATCGCGTGCACCGACACCGGCCAGCCCGCGCGCGCCCCGCGGCGGACGATGTCGGCCAGCTCCTCGCCGCTCGTGATGCGCACGCCGGAGCCGTCGAGCATCCACGCCGTCTGGGAGCCGAGCGTGCCGTCCATGAACGCCTTCAGGTAGCCGATCCGGAGGAAGCCGTCGCCGATCCCCGAGGCGAGGCCGAGCGCGGCGAGCTCCTCCACCTGGCCGTGCGGAACCGAGCACCAGACGCGCAGCGTCAGCCCTTCCGCGGCCGCGATCCGTTGGAAGATCCCGGGCGCGCCGAGCCAGCCGTCCTTGTCGTGGACGGCGGCGACGCCGCGGCTGTGGGCGATCCTGATGCCCGCGCGCGTCGCCTCGACCCATTCGTCCATGCTCGTCGGCACGTGCTGGCGGAACTCCCAGGCTGCCTCTTCGCGCAGGATCCCGGTCGGCTCGCCCGACCCGTCGCGCTCGACGATCCCGCCCGGCACGTCGAGCGCCCCCGCCGCGACGGCGAGCGCGGCGGAGTTGAGCCAGAGCGAGTGGTAGTCCTTCGCCCAGAGCGCCGCCGGCCGCTCCCCGGTGACCGCGTCGAGCGCCTGCCGCGTCGGCGGCGCCTCCCAGTCGGCGTCGCGCCAGCCGGTGCCGCCCAGCCAGCGGCCGAGGGCGAGCGTCTCCCCGTGCGCGCGCACGCGCGCGAGCGCCTCGGCGAGCGACGCGGCGCCGTCGAGCGCGGCCTGCCTCTGCGCCAGCGCCCAGGTCGGGAAGTGGACGTGCGCGTCGTTGAAGGCCGGCAGGACGCAGCGGCCGCCGAGGTTCACGACGTCGTGGGTCGGCAGCGCCGCCTCGTGCGTGCCCACGCCTCCCGCGATCCGGTCGCCGGCGATCGAGAGCGCCCCGGCCGTGGGCAGCGAAGGGTCCAGCGTGCGCACGACGCCGTTCTGGAGGATCATTGTCTGCGACTCTAACGGGAGGGTTCCGATGCTCGACCACATCACCGTCACCGTCGCCGACTTCCAGCGCAGCAAGGCGTTCTACGCGGCCGCTCTCGCCCCGCTCGGCTACGCCGTCGGCTACGAGTGGGAGACCGGCGCCGGCTTTTCCAGCGGCGAGGGGATCCCGGACTTCTGGATCAAGGAGGGCGACCGCACGGCGCCGGTACACATCGCGTTCCAGGCCTCCGCGCGGCAGCTCGTCCACGACTTCCACGAGGCCGCGCTCGCCGCCGGAGGCATCGACAACGGCGCGCCCGGCCCCCGCGAGCAGTACGGGCCGACGTACTACGCGGCCTTCGTCCACGACCCCGACGGCAACAATTTGGAGGCTGTGTGTCACAAGCCGGAGTGAGTCCGTATCTGCCTTGGCGGATCGAGGGCACGTATCTCGAGTCGTGCAACTGCGAGGCGATCTGTCCGTGCCGCATGATCGGCGGGGCCTCGGGCGGCCGCTCGACGTACGGCGTCTGCATGGGCGCCCTCTCGTGGCACGTCGAGGACGGGCAGGCGGGGGAGACAGACCTCTCGGGTTTCGCCGCCGTGCTCGTCGTCTCGTACGACGACGACGAGCCGGGCTCGCCGTGGACGATCTCGCTGCACGTGGACGAGCGCGGTGACGAGGCCCAGCGGGAGGCGCTCGCCGAGATCCTGCTCGGGCGGCTCGGCGGCGCGCACATCAGCACGCTGCCGTGGGTGCGCAAGCCGAGCACGCTGCTCGGCGTCTCCCCGGCCCGGATCGAGCTCGACCACACGGCCGGGCGGAAGTGGTTCCGGGTCGCCGATCGCGTCCTGCTGCGTGTCTCGCGGCCCGTCGAGACCGACCAGACGGTGAGCTGCGTGATCCCGGGGCACGACAGGCCCGGCACCGAGTACTACGCCGAGGTGCTGAGCGTCGCCGACCCGGTGTTCGAGGCGGTGTTCGACGGCAACTGCGCCTTTTCGACCAGGTTCGAGGACAGCTCAACCATCTAGACTCCGGCCGTGCCGTACGACGTGCTGAGCGACGAGCAGCGGGGGCTCCGCGAGCTCGTCCGTACGCTCGCGCGCGAGAAGATCGCGCCGCGCGCGGCCGAGATCGACGAGTCGCACGAGTTCCCCTGGGACGTCGTCGAGCTCTACCGCGAGGCCGGCATCTTCGGGCTCTTCTTCGAGGAGCGGCACGGCGGCACCGGCACGGGCACGCTGCTCTCGCTCGTCGCGATCGAGGAGGTATCGAAGGTCTGCGCGACGAGCGGCCTCCTGCTCGCCGTGCAGGAGCTCGGCTCGCTCGGGCTCAAGCTCGTGGGCTCCGACGAGCAGCGGGAGCGCTACCTGCCGAAGCTCGCCTCCGGCGAGTGGCTGGCTGCGTACGCGCTCACCGAGGCGGACTCCGGCTCCGACTCGGCCGCGATGCGGACGACCGCGCGCCGCGACGGCGACGAGTACGTCCTCGACGGCTCGAAGCGCTTCATCACGAATGCCGGCGTCGCCTCGCTCTACACCGTCTTCGCCAAGACCGACCCCGAGGCCGGCCATGCCGGCATCTCCGCGTTCGTCGTCGAGGCCTCGACGCCGGGCTTCGAGGTCGCCCGCCTCGAGCCGAAGATGGGGATCTCCGGCTCGACCACGGGCGAGCTCCTCTTCGAGGAGGCCCGGATCCCCGCCGCCAACCGCCTCGGCTCCGAGGGCGAGGGCTTCCGGATCGCGATGCGGATCCTCGACCGCTCCCGGCCCGGTGTGGCCGCCCAGGGGCTCGGCATCGCCCAGGGAGCGACCGACTACGCGCTCGAGTACGCGAAGACGCGCGAGACGATGGGCAAGCCGATCGCTTCCCACCAGCTGATCGCCGGCAAGCTCGCCGACATGGAGACCGCTTGCGAGGCCGCGCGCGGCCTCCTCTACCGCTTCGGGGGAATGGCCGACGCGGGCGTGCCCGAGGCCGAGCTGACGAAGGCTTCTGCGATGGCGAAGCTCTTCTGCACCGACACCGCGATGTGGGTGACGACCGAGGCGGTGCAGATCCTCGGCGGCTACGGCTACATCAGGGAGTACCCGGTCGAGCGGATGATGCGCGACGCCAAGATCACGCAGATCTACGAGGGCACGAACGAAGTGCAGCGGCTCGTGATCGCGCGCGAGATGGTGAAGGAGGCCAGGGCCTTCCTGCTCGCAGGCGTCGCATAGAGCTCACCGCGCCAGCTTGCGGACGCGCCCGAGCGAGTTCCAGCCTTGCCGTGTGACGACACGCTCGCAGACCCTCCAAAGGGGGGCGCCCGCTGTGGGGGATGGGACCTGCTCGGCCCGGGGAATTGCGGCGCAGCCGGGCGTGCATACGCTGGGAGACGTGCACCTGCGGCCCCTCTTTCTCCTCCCCGCGGTCCTCGCGGCGGTGACCCTCTTGGCGGCCGGCGTGGGCCTCGCCTCGCACTCGTCGGCGCCCGCGGCCGGCCCGGCGGTCAGGATCGTCGGCGCCCCGCCGCCCTCGGGAGTGCGGCCGCCGGTGCCGCTCTCGACCAGGGGCGTGAGCATCGCCTTCACACAGCGCTTGCTCGCGGCCGGTGAGAGCTTCACCGCGTTCGCGGGCATCTTCGAGCCCGGCGAGCCGGTCGCGATCTGGGACTTCTACGCCGACGGCCGGAAGGTCGCCTGGCTCGGCAGCTCGACGGCGGCGGCCGACGGGCTGCTCGAGCTCGTCCGCGACCTCGCCGTGGGAACGCCGACGGGTGCGCACACGCTCTGCGGCCAGGGCGGCCGGACGGGCGCGGTCGCCTGCGGCCGCTACGCCGTCAGGGCGACGGCCGGATAGCGCGTGCGCACGCTGTCGATGTAGCCGGCGAGCCGGTCGGCGAGCTCAGGGTCCTTCACCTCGAGCGTGTTCTCCGCGTTCGTCTCGCCCGAGTTCGAGAGGTTGAAGCTGCCGAGGAAGACGACGTCGTCGATCACGGCGATCTTCGCGTGCATGTAGTCGTGGGTCGCGCCCGGCGACCAGTGCGTCGAGCGCTTGCCCGTGAAGCCGGCGCTCGAGAGGACGAGGCGCAGGACGGGCACCTTCCAGCGTGTCGCGACGAGCGAGCGCCACTGCGCGAGCACCTCCTCGACCTGCGTGTGGTCGACGACGCCGGTGAGGTCGACCTGCTTCGACGAGGCGACGTCGGCGAGCGCCCAGAGGATCGGACCGGAGCTGATCACCGGCGAGGCGATGCGCACGCGCCGGCGCGCGCGTGTGATCTTCTTCGCCATCCGGTGGGCGAGCGCGTCGCCGTACTCGGGGCAGAACCACGGCCTCACGTCCACGCCGTTCACGGGTACCGGGCGCGGCTCGACGTCCCCGGTCCCCTCGACCGAGCCCGTCCTCCAGAGGTCCTCGAAGTCGAGCGTGTAGGCGTGGGCGAGCTCGGGAGAGGCGACGACGGCGACGACGTTCTCCTGCCGGGTCCAGGCGTCCTCCGTCCAGTTCAGCGAGCCCGTCCAGACCGCCTCGCGGTCGCGCACGACGAACTTGTGGTGCATCAGGTCGGGCACTCCCGGGATCGCGCGCAGCTCGGCGCCGAGACCCTCGAGCAGCTCCGGCTTCGTCTGCGGCGGCGGCGGCACTGACACCTGGCCGGGGTGGTTGACGTTGTAGGCGAGCCTGACCGTCACGCCACGCTGCACCGCGTCGACGACTGCGCGCTTGACGGTCTCCGCCGGGTCTCCGTCGAGGTGGATCTCGTACAGCGCGAGGTCGAGACTCTCCTTCGCCCCGTCGAGGAACGCCGAGATCGTCGCTGCGACCTCGGCGGCCGTCTGGCCGCCGTCGGTGAGCGTGCGAACGTCGATCACGCGCCGGCTACGCCGGCCCGGAGCGCCGCCTTGTGCGCGCGCTTCGCGGTCTGGTAGGCGATCAGCGCCTCGGGCGAGTCCACGTCGGCGAGACAGGCGTGCTTCGGGGCGACGGCCTCCCAGCCGGGCGGGCCCGCCCTCAGCCGCTTGCCGACGACGGCGACGAGCGACGTCGCCTTCATCTCCCCGATCCCCGGCAGCGCGAGCAGGCGCCGCTTGAGGTCGCGGCCGTCGGCGGCCTCCGCCCAGACGCGGGCGGCGTCGCCGCCGTACTCCTCCGCGACGGCGCCGCAGAGCTCCTGCACACGGTGGGCCATCGCGGCGGGGAAGCGGTGCAGCGCCGGCTTCTGCGCGAAGACCTCCTCGAGCGCGGCGGTGTCGAGCGCGGCGATCTCCGCCGCGTCGAGCCGGCCGAGGCGCCGCTTCAGCTCGAGCGGGGACGAGAAGGCCTTCTGGACCGGCACCTGCTGGTCGAGCACGAAGCCGACGAGCAGCGCGAGCGGCTCGGCCGCGAGCAATGCGTCCGCTGCGGGGTCGCCGCTGAAGTGGAGTGCCGCCGGGTGCGCCGCAGCCACGATCGTGATCCTAGCCGCCGCGTCTGTCTCAGACCCGCTCGCTCGCTACGCTCACGGCATGGACCCGCTCGCCGTCTTCAGCCCCGCGACACGCGCGTGGTTCGAGCGGGCGTTCGCCGCGCCGACTCCCGCACAGGCGCTCGGCTGGCCGGCGATCGCCGCGGGAGGCCATGTGCTCATCCAGGCACCGACGGGGTCGGGCAAGACCCTCGCCGCCTTCCTCTACGGCATCGACCGTCTCACGCAGAGCCCAGGGGAGGGGCTGCGGCTGCTCTACGTCTCGCCGCTGAAGGCACTCAACTACGACATCGAGCGCAACCTGCGCGCTCCGCTCGCCGGGCTCGGCTCGCAGCTCGTCGTCGGCGTACGCACCGGCGACACCCCGGCCGCCGAGCGCCGAGCGCTGCTCCGCCACCCGCCGGACATCCTGATCACGACTCCCGAGTCGCTCTTCCTCCTGCTGACCTCCCAGGCGCGCGAGACCCTGCGCGGGGTTCAGACCGTGATCGTGGACGAGGTGCATGCCGTTGCCGGCACGAAGCGCGGTGCCCATCTGGCGCTCAGCCTCGAGCGACTCGAACGCCTTCTAGACAGACCGATGCAACGCATCGGTCTGTCCGCTACGCAGCGCCCGCTCGCCGAGATCGGCCGCTTCGTCTCCGGGGGCCGGGAGATCGAGCTCGTGGACGCGGGCACGCGCAAGGAGCTCGATCTCGAGGTCGTCGTCCCGGTCGAGGACATGCGCGAGCTGCCGAGCACGGCCGGGCTGCCTGTGCCGGTCCTGGCCGACGGCGTCGAGATGGGGCCCGGCGTCGAGGTCTCGAGCCGCTCGATCTGGCCCTCGATCTACCCGGCGCTCCTCGACCTCGTCCGTGCCCACCGCTCGACGATCGTCTTCGTCAACAACCGCCGCCTCGCCGAGCGGCTCGCGCTGCGCCTGAACGAGCTGGCCGAGGAGGAGATCGCCCGCGCCCACCACGGCTCGCTCGCGCGCGAGCAACGGCAGATCGTCGAGGAGGACCTGAAGGCCGGCCGGATCCCGTGCCTCGTTGCCACCTCGTCCCTCGAGCTCGGCATCGACATGGGCGCCGTGGACCTCGTGATCCAGGTGGAGAGCCCGAAGTCGGTCGCCCGCGGCCTGCAGCGGATCGGCCGCGCCGGGCACGACCTGCACTCCGTCTCGAAGGGGCGCCTCTTCCCGAAGTTCCGCGGCGACCTGCTGGAGACGGCCGTCGTCGCGAAGGCGATGCGGGCCGGCGAGATCGAGGAGACCGTCATCCCGCGCAACCCGCTCGACGTGCTCGCCCAGCAGATCGTGGCGATTTCCGCTGACGCGGAGATCGCTATCGACGACCTGCATTCTCTCGTGCGGGGCGCTTACCCCTTCGCTGACCTCTCGCGGGCCCAGCTCGAGAACGTGCTCGACATGCTCGCCGGCCGCTATCCGTCGGACGAGTTCGCGGAGCTGCGCCCGCGGATCGTCTGGGACCGTGTCGAGGGCGTGATCCGCGGACGCGACGGCGCCCGCCGGCTCGCCGTCACGAACGCGGGCACGATCCCCGACCGCGGTCTCTTCGGCGTCTTCCAGGTGGACGGCGGCGGCCGCGTCGGCGAGCTCGACGAGGAGATGGTCTACGAGGCCCGCCAGGGCCAGGTCTTCCTGCTCGGCGCCTCGAGCTGGCGGATCGAGGAGATCACCCGCGACCGCGTGCTCGTCTCGCCGGCCCCGGGCGTTCCCGGCGCCGTCCCCTTCTGGAAGGGCGAGGGCGTCGGCCGCCCGTACGAGCTGGGGGAGAAGATCGGCCGCGCGAGCCGCGAGCTCGTGGCCCTCTCCGACGAGCGGGCCACCGCGGTGCTCGAGTCGGAGTACCACCTCGACCAGCGGGCAGCCTGCAATCTCATTACGTATCTGCGCGAGCAGGAGGCCGCAACCGGCGTCGTCCCCTCCGACCGCACGATCGTCGTCGAGCGCTTCCGCGACGAGATCGGCGACTGGCGCGTCTGCATCCTCACGCCGTTCGGCGGGCGCGTGCACGCGCCGTGGTCGCTCGCGCTCGCCGCGCGACTGCGCGAGTCACTCGGGCTCGAGGTGCAGACGTTGTGGTCGGACGACGGGATCGCACTCCATTTCGCGGACGCCGATTCCCCGCCGTCGCTCGACGAGCTGCTCGTCCCGCCCGCTGAGATCGAGGAGCTCGTCGTGGCCGAGGTCGGCCAGAGCGCCCTCTTCGGCGCCCGCTTCCGCGAGAACGCGGCCCGGGCCCTGCTCATCCCGCGCCGCCGCCCGGGCCAGCGGACGCCGCTCTGGCAGCAGCGGCTGAAGGCGCAGAGCCTGCTCCAGGTGGCGCGCCAGTACGGCTCCTTCCCAATCGTGCTCGAGACCTACCGCGAGTGCCTGCAGGACGTCTTCGATCTCCCCGGCCTGAAGCGCATCCTGCACGGGCTCTCCACGCGCGAGCTCGACCTCGTCGAGGTGGAGACGGTGTCGGCGAGCCCGTTCGCCTCATCGCTCCTCTTCGACTACGTCGCGACGTACATGTACGAGGACGACACGCCCGCGGCGGAGCGGCGCGCGCAGGCGCTCTCGCTCGACCGCGAGCTGCTGCGCGAGCTGCTCGGCGTCGAGGAGCTCCGGGAGCTCCTCGACGCCGACGCGATCCGAGATGTGGAGCGGTCCCTCCGGCTGGAGCCGCGCAACGCGGATGAGCTGCACGACCTGCTGCGCCGCTTCGGGCACGTCGTCGACGGCGAGTACGACGAAGGCTTCGCAGAGACCCTGCTCCGCGAGCGCAGAGCGATCCGCATCCGCATAGGCGGCGGCGACGCAGTCGCTGCCGCCGAGGACGCGGGCCGCTACCGCGACGCGCTCGGGGTCGTCCCGCCCGGCGGCCTGCCCGACGCGTTCCTCGAGGCCGTGCCCGATGCGCTCGCGGGCCTGCTGCTCCGGTTCGCGCGCGGCCGCGGTCCCTTCACGACCGCCGACGCGGGCGGGCGCTTCGGCCGCGACGTCGAGGCCGAGCTGCGCGAGCTCGAACGCGCCGAGAAGCTCGTCCGCGGCGAGCTGCGCCCGGGAGGCGTCGAGCGCGAGTGGTGCGACCCCGAGGTGCTGCGCCGCCTGCGCCGCGCCTCGCTCGCCGCCCTCCGCAAGGAGGTCGAGCCGGCCGAGCAGGCCGCCCTCGGGAGCTTCTTGCCCGCCTGGCACGGGATCGGCCGCGGCGCGAGCCTGCGGGAGGCGCTCGTCCCGCTGCAGGGGCTCGCGCTGCCGGTCACGCTCTGGGAGAGCGACGTGCTGCCGCGGCGCGTCCCAAGCTACCGGCCCGAGCAGCTCGACGCGCTCTGTGCCTCGGGCGAGCTCGTCTGGGTCGGAGCCGGCCTCGACCGCGTGGCCGTCTACTTCCGCGAGGACGCAGCCGTGCTGGGGCCGCCCGCGGCTTCGCCGCGTCCGGCCCTAGACGTGCACGAGCGAATCCGCGACGCGCTTTCGAAGAGCGCCCTGTTCTGGTTAGACCTCCTTCACCAGACCCAGCTGGAGAGCGCCGAGGCGCTCGCCGCTCTCTGGGAGCTCGTGTGGGCCGGCGAGGTCGGAAACGACGCCTGGACGCCCCTGCGGGCCGGCCGCCGCTACGAGACGCCGCGCCGCGAGCGCCGGCCGCGCCGCTTCTCCCGCTCGCGCGCCGCCGCGATCACTGCGACGCAGGGCCGCTGGTCGCTCGCCGGGCGGCTCTTCCCGGGCCGGCCCGACCGGCGCGCCCTCGCCGAGCTCCTGCTCGAGCGGCAGGGGATCGTCGTCCGCGACGGGGTGCGCGCCGAGGGGATCCCCGGCGGCTACGGCGCCGTCTACTCCGAGCTGAAGGCGCTCGAGATCCTCGGCGCCTGCCGGCGCGGCTACTTCGTGGAGGGGCTCGGCGGCGCGCAGTTCGCGCTCCCGGGCGCCGTCGAACGCCTGCGGGAGCTGCGCCGCCGCGACGGCGAGGAGCCGGACGCGCTCGTGCTCGCGGCCGCCGATCCCGCCCAGCCCTACGGTGCTGCGCTCGCCTGGCCGAAGCGGGCGGGCGGGCGGGCGGCGCGCGTCGCCGGCGCCTACGTCGTGCTGCTCGACGGCCTGGCGGCGCTCTTCGTCGAGCGCGGCGGCCGCACGCTCGTGCCGCTGCGCGAGCCGGAAGAGGAGTGGCTGCGCCCCGCGTTCGCGGCGCTCGTCGCGCACGTGAAGGCCGGCGGCGCGAAGCGGCTCGCGGTCGAGCGCTTCGACGGGCAGCCCGTGGTCGAGTCCGACGTGATGCCGCTCCTGCTCAAGGCCGGCTTCCTCGCCGGCCCGCGCCGCGCGGTCCTGCGCGCGTAGCCGGCAGGAGAGGAGCCCCCGGGGGCGTACCCGGAGATGTGGCACCGCGCGCTCCCTACCTCCACCAGGCCCTCCGCAATTTCGTCCTCGGCTCCTTCGCCTGGCTTCAGGGCGAGGTCGAGCGGGGAGCCGACGTTCCGTTCGCCTTCGACGAGCACCGCCGGCGCGACGCTCCTGCCTTCTACGAGTACCGGCCGCTCGTGCGCGGCTTCGTCGAGGACCGGATCGGAACGCTGCGCCGCCGCGAGGACGCGCTGCTCGCCCTCGAGGAGCTCGGGCGCGAGCCGGCGGCCGGGATCTATGCGCGCGCGCACGCCGGCGCGCGGCCGTCGGCGGACGATGCGCTCTTCCGCACCGTCCTGCTCTGGCTGCTGACCGAGACGGCCGGCGCGTGTGGCGGCTTCGACTGGGACGACGTCGTCTTCGAGCGCGCCTACGCCGAGCTCGAGCGCTCGTTCTTCGGCGAGGGGCGCGCCTACGCGGCCGTCACACCGCTCGTCGGGATCTCGGTCGGCACGCAGGTGGAGCTGGGGGAGGGCCTGCGCGTGCGCGCCGCGGCGGAGGGCGAGCTCTCGACGCACTGGCCGGAGGCGGTGGGTCTGCTGCCGAAGGACTTCGGGCGCGAGACCGACCGCTACTGCGTGCTCGAGCTCGAGCGGGGCCTCGCCGCCGGCGAGGAGCCGCCGGATGCGCCCGCCGAGCTCGCGGACGCCGTCACGGCGATCCGCCTTGCGACCGCCGCCCCGATCGCCGCCGGCCCCGTCCTCTTCGAGCGGCTCGACTGGCGGCCGTTCGGGATCCGCGCGGTGCTGCCGATCGCGGCGACGCAACCGCTCGGCGAGGCGACGCGGCTCGACAGCTTCCGCGGCGCCGTCGCGCGCGAGCTCTGCGGCCGTCTCTCCCTCGCCGACGCCGACGGCGACCTCGCCGAGGCGCTCGACCGCTGGGAGCTCTCGCTCTTCCAGTCGGAGCCGTTCCGCTCCGACCAGCTCCGCTCAGGGCTCGAGGCGCTCCTCGGCGCGACCTGGCCGCTGCGTGCGGCCGTCCTCCTCGGCGAGGACGGACGTGAGCGCGAGGAGCTGCACGAGCGCCTGCGGGCGCTCGCCGACGGCGGCGAGTCGACCCCGGCGGCCGCCGACACCCTCCGCCGCGCACTCGTCGAGACGCTCCGCATCGGCGACCGCCGCGGCCTCGTCGTCTCGCTCGACCGCGTGCTGCTCGGCCTCCAGCCGCTCGTCCCGGTGCGCCTCGCGGCCGCGGGCTGATCCGGCACGAAGGCGGCACACACCCGTTCGTGCGACCGCGCTACGGTCGCCCGTATGGAGGAAGCGCGCCGGCTGCTCGAGCGGCTCGACCGGATCGAGGCACTCGACCGCGCCCACGCGGAGCCCCGGGAGCTGCTCGGCGAGCTACGCGCGCTCCTCCACGAGGCCGAGGCGTGGTCGCGCGCCGAGGAGGCCGGAATGAAGGAGGTCGCGGAGCTCCGCCGGGCGCTCGCGCATGAGATGATCGAGGTGTGATCACACACTGGGACGAGGTCGAGCCCGGACATAAGGAGAACGGCCACATCGCCGGCGACTGGTACTCGCTGACCGGCAAGAACTCGGTCACCGTCGGGGTCAACCGGATCAAAGTGCCGCCCGGCAAGTGGTCGACGCCGCTGCACGTCGAGGGCTCGGAGGAGGAGATCTTCTACGTCCTCGGCGGCTCGGGGATCTCCATCCAGTACGACGACGAGACGCTCTCCGCCCACGAGGTCGGGCCGGGCGACTGCCTCGTCCACCTCGCGCTCGAGGACGCGCACACCCTTCAGGCGGGCCCCGACGGGCTCGACGTGCTCGCCTTCGGCGAGCGCCACTACCCGCTCGGCTCGACCCGTCTGCCGCGCGCGGGCGTCTCCTGGGGGCGTCGGCTCGTGGGTGCGGGCCGGCGATCCTGACGACCACCCCTGGAAGCGCGAGGCCGCGGCCGGCCCGCCCGAGGTGCCGGAACTCTCGCCGCGGCCCTCGTCGATCGTCAACGTCGCCGATGTGGAGCTGATGGAGCGCCTGGGCGAGACCGTCGGTTTCTCGTCGCGCCACGTCTCCAGCGCGGCCGGCTCGCTCCGCACCGGCCTGAGGCATGTGACCGGCGTCCCTGGGCTGCTCAGCGTCGCGCCCCACTGCCACTCCGCCGAGGAGGAGATCTTCGTCGTGCTCGGCGGGGAGGGGAAGCTGCTGCTCTGGGACGGCGACGAGCCGAGCGAGCACCCGCTGCGCGCCGGCACGACCGTCGCGCGCCGGGCGGGAACGCGCGTCGCGCACTCGTTCGCGAGCGGCGACGACCCGCTCGTCTACCTCGCCTACGGCACCCGCGACCCCCGCGACGTCTGCTGGTACCCGCGCTCGAACAAGCTCTTCTTCCGCGGCGTCGGCGTGATCGCCCGCGTCGAGCGACTCGACTACTGGGACGGCGAGGAATGACCCGTGCAGGAATCGCCGGCCCCGGCTTGAACAGCGGGTCTCAATGGGTCTCATTCGCCTGCTCCCGCGCACGAACGGGCGCGCGCCCGCTGCCGTAAAGGAGGCTGCGCTGCTCCGCGTCATCGCGTTCGCGAACCAGAAGGGTGGCGTCGCCAAGACGACCTCGACGCTCAATCTCGGCGTCGCCTTGATGGAGCGCGGCTTCCGCGTGCTGCTCGTGGATCTCGACCCGCAGGGCAACCTGACGATGAGCCAGGGGCTGAACCCGGACGCGATCGAGCGCTCGATGTTCGACGTGCTCGTCCACCGGCTCCCGATCACCGAGATCATCCACTCGGCCGAGGTCGACATCGCCGTCGCCTCGATCGACCTCGCCGGCGCGGAGCTCGCGCTCTCCGCGATGATCGGCCGCGAGCGCGCGCTCGAGAAGGCGCTCGTCGAGGTGCGCGACACCTACGACTTCATCCTCATCGACACGCCGCCCTCGCTCGGCCTGCTGACGATCAACGCCTTCGTCGCGGCCACCGGGGTGATCGTGCCGGTGCAGTGCGAGTACCTCTCGCTGCGCGGCCTCGTCCAGCTCGAGAACACGCTGGCGATGGTGCGGGAGAACCTCAACCCGCACGTCAAGATCGAGGGCATCCTGCCGACCATGTTCGACGGCCGCACGCTGCACGCACGCGAGGCGGTCGAGATCCTCGAGGAGAACTTCGGCGACCTCGTCTACAGGAACCGGATCCGCAAGACGATCCGCTACGCGGAGGCGCCCGTCAAGGGCATCTCGGTGTTGAAGTACGACCCGTCGGGCACCGCAGCCGATGCCTACCGCGAGCTGGCGAAGGAGGTGCTCGATGGCGCGAAAGCGCGCGAGCATGCGTGAGGGCCCGCTCGCCGAGCTCTTCCGCGCGACCGAGGCCGCCCAGCGGATGCAGGCCGAGGGTGGAGACAAGCCGGCCGAGCAGCAGCCGCCGCCGCCGCCTGGGCAGAAGGCCGAGCTCGCCCGGGAGAAGACGGTCGAGCACGTCTACGACTTCGACAGCGAGCAGCCCGTGGCCGCTTCCACACCGCCTCCGCCGCCCGTCTCGGCCGCGCCGCCGCCCCCGGCGGCAGCTCCGCCTGCACCGCCCGAGTCGAAGCGCGAGCGCCCCTACGAGCCCCCGGCGAGCCGCTTTGCGGCGCTACCCGAGTCCCCGGCGCGCATCAACTTCGCCCCCCGCGGCGACGCGGCCTCCTACCTCGCGATGATCCGCGTGATCGGCGTCGGCGGCGCAGGGATCAACGCCGTCAACCGGATGATCGACGCCGGCATCTCCCAGGTCGAGTTCCTCGGCCTCAACACCGACGTCCAGCAGCTCGCCGTCTCGGACGCGCCGGTGAAGATCCACATCGGGCGCGAGCTGACCGAGGGTCTCGGCTCCGGTGCCGACCCCGACATCGGCCGCCGCGCCGCCGAGGAGAGCCACGACCAGATCAAGCACGCGCTCCGCGGCTCGGACATGGTCTTCGTCACCGCGGGCGAGGGCGGAGGCACCGGCTCGGGCGCCGCGCCCGTCGTCGCGCGGATCGCGCGCGAGCTCGGCGCGCTCACCGTCGGCATCGTCACCACCCCGTTCAAGTTCGAGGGGACGCGGCGCAAGCAGTCCTGCCGACGCCGGCGTCGAGGCGCTGCGCGCCGCCTGCGACACCGTGATCGTGATCCCGAACGACCGGCTGCTCGAGGTGCTCGACCGCTCGACCTCGATGCTCGACGCGTTCCAGATCGCCGACGACGTGCTCCGCCAGGGCGTCCAGGGCATCTGCGACCTGATCACGATGCCCGGCCTGATCAATCTCGATTTCGCCGACGTGCGCACGATCATGAGCGACGCCGGCAGCGCCCTGATGGGGATCGGCTTCGCCACCGGCGAGAACCGGGCCCGCGAGGCGGCCGAGCGCGCGCTGCGCTCGCCGCTGATCGACACCGAGATCGTCGGCGCCCGGGGGATCCTGCTCTCGATCGCCGGCGGCGAGGATCTCACGCTGCTCGAGGTGAACGAGGCGGCCCAGGTCGTGCGCCAGGCGGCCACCGACGACACGAACATCATCTTCGGCGCGACCGTGGACGAGCGGCTGGCCGGCCAGATGTGGGTGACGGTCGTCGCGACCGGCCTCGCCGGCACGCGGCGCCGGGGCTCGGTGCCGTCCTTCACGGGGGCCTCGGTCGGCTCGGGCGTTCGCGACGACCTGCTCGAGCCGCCGAGCTTCCTGCGCGACTAGGACGACTAGAGCGAGCCGAGCGGCGCGAGCGCGCGCACCGGCTGGCAGGTGATCTCGGCGATCAGCTCGAAGTGCCGGTCGTAGTGGAGCAGCTCGAGGCCGGCGATCTCCGCCGTGGCGGCGATCAGGAGATCGGGCACCGGCACCTGCCGGTGGTGCAGCGGGCCACGCTGCGCGAGCGCTTCGCAGACGTCGGTCGCTCGCGTCCAGACCGCCTCGCCGGTCGGGAGAGCCGTCAGGCTGTCGAGTCCTTCGCGCACCGTGGCGAACTCGGTCGCGTCGCGCGCCGAGCGGAGCAACTCGAGCCTGACCAGGCCACACGTCGCGATCTCACCGTGGAGCACGAGGTCGTCGAACGCCGCCTCCAGTGCCGGATCGCGCAGGCGCGCCGTCCAGGCGCTCGTGTCGGCTAGCGCGCCCAGTCCTCAGTCTCCCAGCGCGAACGCCGGATCTCCTCGACGTCGAGGTTCGAGAAGTCGTGCTTGAGCAGCCGCTCGAGCCGCCGGCGGCGCACGATCTCCCGCAGCGCAGCGTGCACGGTCTCGGTCGTGCCATTGGTGCCGAGCACCTCTTGCGCCTCTTTGACGAGATCGAGATCCACGTTCATCGACGTACGCTTGACCATGCTCAGAGTATACGCATCGAATAGAGAGACTGAGGCATATTCGACACGATTTCGTGTCGAAACACGCCCGGCGCGCTAGGCTCGCGCCCCGTGACCGCACTCGCCCGCCCCCGCGTCCTCGCCCCGCTCGTCCTCGCCGCTGCGCTCGCCGCCTGGATCGTCACGGTCGAGCGCATGCGCGGGATGGATGAGGGCCCCGGCACCGACCTCGGCGGGCTCGGCTGGTACGTCGGCGTCTGGGTGACGATGATGGCCGCGATGATGCTGCCGTCGGTGCTGCCGATGGTGCTCTGTACGCACGCATCGCGCGAGAGCGCTCCGGCAGCGCGCCGACCTGGCTCTTCGTCGCCGGCTACCTCGCCGTCTGGACGGGCGTCGGCCTCCTCGCCTACGCCGCCGCGCGCGGCCTGCGCTCGCTCGACGCGGGCTTCTTCGCCTGGGACCGGGCCGGGCCCGTGGATCGCCGGCGGCGCCGTCGCCGCGGCGGGCCTCTACGAGCTGACGCCGCTGAAGGACGTCTGCCTGCGCCACTGCCGCACGCCGCTGCACTTCGTCCTGCACAGCTGGCGCGCGGGCGGGCTCGGCGCCGTCCGCATGGGCGGCGAGCACGGGTTCTGGTGCGTCGGCTGCTGCTGGGGCCTGATGCTCGCCCTCTTCGCGCTCGGCGTGATGAGCCTCTTCTGGATGGCCGCGATCGGCGCCATCATCTTCGCGGAGAAGGTGCTGCCCTTCGGCGGCCGCCTGCCGCGCCCGCTGGCGCTCGCGTTCGTCGCCCTCGGTCTCTGGATCGCGCTCGATCCCGGCAGCGTCCCCGGTCTCGTCGAGCCGGGCGGCATGCAGATGCCCTAGGCCCCTAAACGAGCGGGACGAGCACGGTCAGCGAGAACGCGCCGGCGATCCCGGCGACCCCGCACGCGGCGGCGGTCTGGACCGCCCAGCGCGGCAGGCGTGTCGCGAGCTGGAGGACCGCGGCGGCGCCGAAGGCGATGCTCGTCGCGGCCTCGACCGCGTTGAACGCGACCCCCGCCGCGAGCGCGATCTCCTCGGGCGCTCCGTGCGCCCGGAGCGCGAAGGCGGCGGCAGCGGCCGTCACGCCGATGTTGCCCGGCGTGAGCGGGAAGCAGGCCCGCGAGCTCGACGGCGGGGACGACGAGGAGCGCTGCGGCGAACGGGTGCTCGACGCCGAGAGCCATCGCGATCGCCGTCATGCCGCCGACGCGCGCGAGCAGGGCGAGTCCCGTCCAGCCGAGCAGCGTCGCCGTTGCGCGAGGCGAGCGGCCGAGCACGCGGAAGGCGTCGAGCGCGTGTGCGACCTTGTGGCGCGGCTGTCTGCTGCGCGCGACCACGGCCACGCCCGCCGCCGCCGCCACCGCGAGCGCGAGCGCCGCGAGGGGCCAGAGCGGCAGCACGCCGCTCGCTCCCGCATAGGCGAGCAGGACGGCGAGCCAGAACGCGTGCGCGGCGCCGATCGCGGAGGCGATGCCGCCGCTCGTCCACAGGCGCCCCTCGCCGCGGATGGTGCGCGAGAAGAGAACGATCCGCACCGCCGAGTTGACCTTGGCGGGGAGGAGGGCGCCGGCGAGCGAGCCCGCGCCGTAGCGCGACGCAGCATCGACGCGCGAGGTTTCGCCGCCACAGGAGCCGAGGGCCGAGCGCCACGCGAACGAGAGCGAGACGAGCCCGCCCGCGAACGCTGTCGCCGCCAGCCAGAGCCAGATCGCCCGTGCGTCCGCCAGCCCGCCGATGCCCTCGCGCATCTGGCGCCCCAGCAGCTGCGGCGTCGTCGCGACGGCTGCGAGGGCTGCGAGTGAGAGCGCGCCAAACACGAGGTGGCGGAGGCGGAACGGTAGACGCATCCTGGACTCCTTATCGGCCGCAGCCCCGCCGGCATTACCCTCTACCCCATGCGGGGCGCCATCGCAGCGGGTCACAGGGTCACCGCGGAAGCGGGAGCGCGTGTGCTCGAGGCGGGTGGCAACGCGGTGGACGCGTGCCTCGCGGCCGCCCTCGCGTCGTGGGTGGCCGAGAGCCCTCTCACCGGGCCAGGCGGCGGAGGGTTCGGATTAGTGTACCTGGCCCGCGACGCCTCCACCCGGGTTTACGACTTCTTCGCGACGATCCCGTCCGAGCGCCGCGGCGCGATGGACGAGGTCGTGGTGGACTTCGCCGACGCCTCGACGCAGCGCTTCCACGTCGGCGAGGCCTCCTGCGCGGTGCCGGGGACGGTGCCCGGGCTCGAGGCGATCCACCGGGCCCACGCGACGATCCCGTGGCGCGAGCTCGTCGCTCCCGCCGCCGCTCTCGCCCGCGCCGGCGTCGAGCTGACGCCCACGCAGGTCTTCCTGCACGAGATCCTCGACTCGACTCTGAGGCGGACGCCGGCGGGCCGCGCCGTCTATCCGCCGCCCCGAGTGGGCGAGACGCTGCGCCTGCCCGCGCTCGCCGCCACGCTCGACCGCCTCGCAGACGAGGGCTCGAGCGCCATGCCGGACCTCCTCGACGGCCTCCTGCCACGCCGCGATCTCGAGGCCTACCGCGTCAACGTGCGCCGGCCCGTCGAGACGAGCTTCCTCGGCCGCCGCTTCGTCTCGAATCCGCCGCCGTCCTCCGGCGGGGTGCTGATCGCCTACGGGCTCTCCCTGCTCGACCGGCTCGGGCTCGGCGGCCCGGCCGGAAGCGCGGCCGCCGCGGCGCGCCTCGTCGAGGTGATGCGCGAGCAGCAGCGCGCCCGAGGCCGCCGTCTCACCCGCCGCCTGCTCGCGGAGGAGACGCTGAAGGCTGCCGCCGCCCGCCTCACGGGCACGACGCACGTCTCGGTCGTCGACGGGGAGGGCAACGTCGCCGCGCTCTCGGCCTCCTCCGGCTCCGGCTCCGGCGTGATCGCCGCCGGCTTCCAGCTGAACAACATGCTCGGCGAGCTCGACCTGATCGGCGGCTCGACCCGTCCCGGCTCCCGCCTGACGAGCATGATGGCCCCCTCGCTCGTGCTCGAGGAGGGCCGCCCGCGGCTCGTCCTCGGCAGCGCCGGCTCGATCCGCCTGCGCGGCGCGATCCTCCAGGTCGTGGCGAACGTCGTCGGCCACGGGCTTCCGGTCGCCGAGGCGATCGCGGCGCCGCGCGTCCACCTCGAGGGCGCCGAGGTGCACGTCGAGGCGGGCGGCCCGGCGGACGGGCTCGCCGCCCTCGGTCACGACGTCGTCCGCTGGGGCGGGCTCAACCTCTACTTCGGCGGCGTGTCGGCCGTCGAGGCCGGTGCGGGCGGGAGCCTCGCCGCCGCCGGCGACCCGCGCCGCGGCGGGCATGGCATCGTGGTCGCGTGAAGTACACGATCCGCCCGGCGGCACCCGAGGACGCGCCGCAGCTCGTCGCGCTCTCGCACGCGGTCGGCAGCGAGCCCGAGGGTTGGCTCATCTCCGCGGGCAGCTGGCGCACGGTGGCCGAGGAGCGCCGCTACCTGAAGGCCCTTCGCCGCTATGAGCACGCCGCCGTCTTCGTTGCCGAGAGCGATGACGGCGACGTCGTCGGGCGTCTCTCGCTCGCCCGCGACCCGCACCCGGCCTGCCACCACGTCGCCGACCTGGGGCTGATGGTCGCCGCCGCCCACCGCCGCCGCGGCGTGGGCCGCGCCCTGCTCGAGGCGGCCGACGGCTGGGCCCGTCGCGCGGGCGTGCGCAAGATCGAGCTGCACGTCTTCCCGCACAACGAGGCCGCGATCGCGCTCTACGAGGCCTGCGGCTACGTCCACGAGGGCTACCGCACCGCCCATTACCGGCGGGACGGGGGCTTCGTGGACGCGGTCCTCATGGCGCGCCACCTGGCGTGATGTGCTACATCGTGTGCTACATGTGCGCTCCAGAGCGTGTCGGCGTACGTGAGCTGCGCCAGAACCTGAGCGTGTACCTGCGCCGCGTCAAGAAAGGCCATACGCTCGAGGTGACCGAGCGCGGGAAGACCGTTGCCCGGGTCGGGCCTCCCGCGACCGGGAGCGCGGTGCTCGACCGACTGGTCGCCGAAGGCAAGGCCCGCCCCGCGACCCGCGATTTCCGCACTCTCGGGCCGCCGCCTCCCGCGCGAGGGCCGCTGACGGGTACGGAGGCGCTCGAGGAGCAGCGCGAGGAGCGCCTGCCCTAGCGTGGCTCGAGTCGTCTACCTCGACTCGTCGGCGTTGATGAAGCTCGTGACGCCCGAGCCGGAAAGCGGTGCGCTCGATGCATTCCTCGTGCCGCACGCAGGGCAGCTCGCGACGAGCGCGATCGGCATGGTCGAGGTCGCTCGCGCTTCCGTTCGTGCGGACTCGGTCGAGCGCGGCAAGGAAGTGCTCGAGAGCGTCGGTGCGCTCGAGCTCACGGACGAGATCGTGGAGCGGGCCGGCGCGGTTCCGCCGCCGTCGCTCCGCTCACTCGACGCGATCCACGTCGCCACGGCCGCCTCGCTCGGGGACGAGCTCGAGTGCCTCGTCGCCTATGACGAGCGCCTGCTCGACGGTGCCCGCGCGCTCGGCCTGCCGGTCGCCAGCCCGGCCTGATCAGAGCAGCGTCCGCGCCACGGCGTCGCGCCAGCCGGCGCGCTGGGCCGCGACGTCGGCTTCCGGCAGCTCCGGCTCGTAGCGGGCGGCGCGGCGCCACGCCGCGGCCAGCCCGGCCTGCGTCCAGAGCCCCGCGCCGACGCCCGCGAGCGCGGCGGCGCCGAGCGCGGTCGTCTCCCGCTCGGCCGGCACCTCGACCGGCACGCGCGCGAGGTCGGACTGGAGCTGCATCAGGAACCCGTTCGCCGCCCCGCCGCCGTCGGCGCGCAGGACGGAGAGGCGCGCGCCCATCGCGTCGAGCACGTCCTGGGTCTGGTGCGCGACCGCCTCGAGCGCGGCCCGGACGAGGTGCTCGCGGCGGGTGCCTCTCGTCAGCCCGGCGATCAGCCCGCGCGCGTCGGGCCGCCAGTACGGCGAGCCGAGGCCGGTGAGGGCCGGGACGAACCAGACGCCCTCGTTCGAGGGCAGCGAGCGCGCGAGCGCCTCGGCGTCGGCTGCGCTCTCGAGCAGCCCGAGCCCGTCGCGCAGCCACTGGAGGGCGGCGCCGGTGACGAAGACCGAGCCCTCGAGCGCGTACACCGGGGCCTCGTCCCCGATCCGCCACGCCGCGGTGCGCACGAGCCCCTCGGGCGGCGGCCCGCAGTCGCCGCCGGTGTTGAGGAGCACGAAGCTGCCGGTGCCGTAGGTCGCCTTCGCGTCGCCGGGGGCAAAGCACGCCTGCCCGAAGAGCGCCGCCTGCTGGTCGCCCGCGATCCCGGCGAGCGGCACGCGCGCGCCGAGCAGCTCCGCCTCCGCAACCGGCCCGGCCGAGGAGACGATCCGGGGGAGGACGGAGCGCGGCACGCCGAAGAGCGCGAGCAGCTCGTCGTCCCAGTCGAGCGTCGCGAGGGAGGCGAGCAGCGTGCGCGAGGCGTTGGAGACGTCGGTGACGTGCTCGCCCGAGAGCTTCCAGGCAAGCCACGAGTCCACGGTGCCGAAGGCGAGGTCGCCGGAGGCCCGCGCGAGGATCCACTCGAGCTTCGTCGCCGAGAAGTAGGGGTCGGGGACGAGGCCGGTGCGCTCGCGGATCAGGTCGTAGGGCAGCTCCGCGCAGCGCGCCGCCGTCCGCCGGTCCTGCCAGACGATCGCACGGCCCACCGGCGAGCCCGAGCGGCGGTCCCAGACGACGGTCGTCTCGCGCTGGTTCGCGATCCCGATCGCGTCCAGCTCGGAGGGCGCAGCGGCGGCCGCGGCGAGCGCGTCGCCCGCCGCCCCGAGCACGCTCTGCCAGATCTCCTCGGCGTCGTGCTCCACCCAACCCGGCTGCGGGAAGTGCTGCGCGAGCTCCCGGTAGCCGCGCCCGAGCACGGCGAGCCCGTCGGCGACGACGAGGCACGTCGTCCCCGTCGTCCCCTGGTCGATCGCGAGCACGAGCGCCACGCCGCGATCCTCGACCGCGGAGCGTCGCCGCGCAAGTCACCTCACCCGCCGCCGCAGCTCCGCTCTACGGACTCGTCGTCCGGGCCGTCCCGCCGAGCCCGAACTCGCGCGCGACCTCCTCGACCGGGAGCGCGCGGCCTGGGCCGCGGGCGAGGCGCTCGGCAACCGTCAGCTCGAGCAGGAGGTTGTCGAGGATCTCCTCCACATCGAGCGCCCGCTCGAAGTCGGCGAGCGGGACGAGCACCGCACTGTCGGTGTTGTAGACGCCGAGCCGCACGGCGCGGTCCGCGATCGAGTCGCTCGGCTTCTCGACCTTCGCGAACTCGCGGAGAAGGGCGGGAAGCTTGCTGCGGGCGGCGCTGGCGCCGAGTCTCTTCGGAGCGGCCACGAGCACGTTTTACCTCTTTCCGTCAGCGGCGGTAGCGGCCGATCCGCTCGGCGACCGCGGGATGGCTGAGCCCGATCAGCCGGTGCGCCTGCGTCACCTCGAGGATGCCGATCGCCACCTGCCGCATCTGGCTCGGGCTGAGCGCGCCGGTCGGCTCGATCAGGCGCGACTCCGGAATCGAGGTCAGCTCGCCGCAGACGGCGATCGTCGGCGGCTGCTTCGAGACGAGCGGGAAGCCGGCGCCGGGTTGCCTTCGCGGGCTCGTCGTCAGGCGCACCGCGAGGACGCTCGGAAAGGTCGAGTTCCAGCCGTTCTCGGAGACGACGACGACTCGCTTGCGCTCGTCGAGATCGAGGTCCGCCCACCAAACCTGCCCCCAGCGCGCCTTGCCCGGCATCAATCGTCCCTGAAGAGCCCGGCCTTGGAGGCGGCCCTGAGCGCCGCCTCCGAGAACTCGCCGATCTCGGGATCGTCGGCCCACTCCTTGTACGTCTCGAGCCGCTCTCGGTCCAGCTCCTCCTCGAGCAGCTTCTCGTAGCCGAGCACCGCCCAGGCGCGGAGCCGCTCGGCCCGCGAAGCCGTGCGCGGGAGCCCGAGCCGCTGCGGCGCCTCCTTGATCACCATCTCCAGCACGTCGTCCATCGAAATCGTCAGCCTCTTGGCCATTGTGCCTCCTTGTCGCATCAGAGATGGTGCACGCTTTGCACCGGAAGTGCAACGTCTTCTCCACAGGTGTCCAGCGCGGCCATGTCGAATCGGGACGGTTTCTTGACGTAATAGCGATGGAGCGCTACGCTCGACCCTATGGCGACGGCATTCGCGCAGGAGGCGATCCGGGCCCACGAGACGGGCCACTTGAGCGACGCGCTGATCGCGCGCGCGACCGGCGCCGCCCGCAGCACCGTGCGCGGCTGGCTTGCCGGGCGCTCGGCGCCGACGGCGAGCCGCGCGGATCGCGTCGCGGAGCTCGGCGCCGTCGTCGAACGGCTCGCGCGCGTCGTGCGGCCCGAGTACATCCCCGTCTGGCTGAGCAAGCCGGTCGAGGCGCTCGACGACGAGAAGCCGATCGAGCTGATCGCCC
Source organism: uncultured Actinomycetes bacterium (assembly GCA_963839425.1). Lineage (GTDB taxonomy): Bacteria > Actinomycetota > Thermoleophilia > Gaiellales > Gaiellaceae > CAYGLV01. Next base: position 1,685,859 of record CAWIUX010000009.1, on the reverse strand, counting down.
GCGGCGAGTACCGGCGCGTCCTCGGCGCCGTCTCGGCGATCGAGTATCCTGGCGCCGCATAGGGTGCCGCTCCCGGTCGAGCCGGCGCTCGTCGAGGGCCGCTGGCTCCGCCACGTGCCACACGGCGCCGACCCGCTCGGGCGGCCCGATCCGCCCCCGGACAGCCGCTGGCAGCGCGGCACCGTCGTCTCCGCTCTCTACCTCGCCGACGGCGAGGAGACGGTCTGGGCGGAGTGGTACAGGCATCTCGCCGAGGCCGGCCTGCCGCCGGACGAGGCGCTGCCGCGTGACCTCTGGCCGTGGGACGTCCGGGTCCGCGTCGCCGATCTCTCGGCGCAGGAGCGGCTGGAGGAGGTCGGGCTCTCGTCCCCGAGTCCCGGCCGTCGAACGTGGGCTGCGTTCCGGCGTGTCGGCGAGACGCTCTTCCGCGAGGGCTGGCCCGGCCTGCTGGCCCCGAGCGCGGCCCGGCCGGAGGGACTCGTCCTCTGCCTCTTCCGGCCGCAGGAGGCGGTTGCCGGCGCGCGCCCCGCGCCGCCTCCGCGCGTCGTCCGCCGGCCGCCCGCGCCGCCGATCGGCATGCGCACGTAGGCGGCCGTAAGATCGGGCCCTGCCCGATGCGAGCCCGAGCCATGAAGGCGACGCAGAGGACGCGCGGTCGCTCGCCGCAGGCGACGTCGCCCGCCTGCTCGCGACGTACGATCCGGTCATTCGCGGCCGCTGCCGCACGCGCATCTCCAACCGCTTCGACGCCGACGACGTCGCGCAGAACGTTCGCCTGCGGCTGCTCGCCGAGCACCGCCGCGGGAAGACGTACGGCGGCCACCCCTACCGCGTGATCGTGAACCAGGTGATCACCTACACGATCCGCGACCACTTCGAGCAGCGGCCGACCGACGTGCCGCTGCCCGAGGACTGGGAGCCGGCCGCGCCGCCCGACGGCGCCCATGAGCGCGTCCAGATCGAGGAGCTCCTCGCCGAGCTGCCCGAGGGGGACCGGCGCGCGGGCGTGCTCCGCTACCTGCACGGCTTTGATCCTGTGACGATCGCGCGGATGCTCGGCATGACACGGAACGCGGTCGACCAGGCGCTCTTCCGCTGCCGGCGGCGACTGAGGGAGGTCTACGGAGATGGGTAGCGCCCAGAACGTCGGCGTGCTGTTCGACGAGTTCGTGGCGAGCTTCTCCGCCGGCGGGGATCCCGACGTGCTCGACTACCTCGCCCGCGCGGGCGCCCGGCGCGACGAGCTGGCGGCGCTGCTCGACGCCTTCCTCGCCGCGGCGGTGCTGCCCGAGCCGGGCGAGGAGCAGGTCGCCGCGATGCGCGCCTGGATCGCGGGGCAGCCGCCGCTCCTCGACCTGCGCGTCCGCCGCGGGCTGAAGGTGGAGCCGGTCGTCGAGCGGCTGCGCGAGCGGCTCGCGCTGCCGGCATGCAGTCTCGCCGCGCTGCGGGCCGCCTACCACGAGCTCGAGACCGGGCTCCTGGATCCGGGCGGCGTGGATCGAAGCGTGTGGGACGCCCTCCGCGAGATCTTCGGCGCGAACGTCCGCGACCTGGCGGCGCTGCGCCCCGCGCCGCCGGGGTTCGCGCCCGCCTTCCGCGCGTCCGCCGCAGGCTTGCCTGTCGAAGACATACCTCTCCCTGGTCTGGAGTCGGCAGCCGAGACGGACGAGGAGGTTGATCGCCTCTTTCGGGGTTCGTCGGAGCCGCGGGAGTGACGGTCTACGCGGGGGCGAGCACGTCGCCGAGGTCGGTCGCCTCGACGCGCTGTTCCGGCAGCGTGATGGCGATCACACCATCCTCGTCGAGCAGCCGGCGAGCGTTCACGATCGTTAGGCCGACGAGCGCGCCGTCCGGCCCGTAGCGCGTCGCGTGGCCCTCGGGCGTCCCGTCGAAATCGACGGCCGTGCTCGGCTCGCCGACGTGGAGGTAGAGGACGTCGGCCTCCCGGTCGTAGTCCACCCGATCGAACTCGATCCCCGCGATCTTCACCGGCGTGGGAACGCCGTGGCTATCCATCCGTCATCTTCTTCGTAGTGTACGACGACCTTCACGAGCGTCTTCCGCCGTCCCAAACGGAATTGCCTATTGAAGACGTGTCTCTCCCGGGTTTAGACTCGGAAGTCGAGGTGGACGACGAGGTCGACCGCCTGTTCCGCGGGCCGCGCTGAAACGGCCTGTGCCGCCGACCGCGGGAGGACGATGCCGGGACCGGTCACCGACGCGAGGGCCTACGAGCTGAGGGAGCGCTACCACGCCGCCTTCGGCGGCGCCGAGCTGCCGGTGCCGGTCGAGGCGATCGCCGAGGACCTCGAGGGTCTGCGTATCGAGCAGGGCCAGGGAGAGGGCCTCTCGGGGATGCTGATCCCCGACCGGCGCCTGATCTGGCTGAACGGCGACGACGCCCCGGAGCGCCGCCGCTTCACGATCGCCCACGAGCTCGGCCACTGGATCTGCCAGTACCGAGCGGGCCGGCCCGCGCCCTTCTACTGCCGCCCGGGCGGCGTCGCCGCCGCGGCCGACCGTGCCGCCGAGCGCGAGGCGAACGTCTTCGCCGCGGAGCTGCTGATGCCGGAGCCGGCGGTGAGGGCCGAGTTCGCGAGTGGCGGCGACCTCGCGGAGCGCTTCGGCGTCTCCAGCGAGGCGATGCACTGGCGCCTCTACAACCTCGGGCTGGTCGAGGAGAGCCCGCTGCTCGTTCGGAGAGGGTCGGCTCGTGAGTCGTCTACCAGCCTGCAGGCTTGCGGATCTCGCCCCTCGTGTCGCGGATGACATCCGGGAACTGGCTGGCTGCAAGCGGTCCATTGCGAATCGACTTCTTGAAAGTCGCGACCTTCGAGAGCTCGACCGAGAACCTCGGATGTGGGTTCAGCAGCCCGACCGGGAGCCCGAGCTCTTGCGTCACGATCTGGATCGGAAGCACGAGGTCCGAGTCGTTGGACATCACTGCGGCGACCTCGAAGTCACCGCGAAAAGCGTCAGCGAGCAACAGCGAGGCGAGGTTGACGTCGGAGCCCTTCTCCTCGGTCTTGATTACCTCAACCATGCGCTGCCGGCCCTGCGGAGTCGCGAGCGGCATCCGCACACGGCTCGAGAGGAACGAGCCGTAGTGGACGGATACGGTTGGAAGTGTCTCGAGCGCCCGGATGAACGTCTGCTGGCGCTGGCTCTTCGTCCGGTCGTTCGGCGAGTCCTGGACGAGAGCCGTGAAGTAGCGGATCCGGTGGATCTCGTTCCTCGGCAGGAGCAGCTCGCAGAGCCGCTCCAGGTTCAGCCACTTGTACGGCGTCTTGCGGATCGAGCCGTAGTAGAGGTTGAAGCCGTCGACGTAGACGTTCGTTTTCACGTTAGAGAACAGTACCGGTGCGGTCGGCGCGCAGATGCCCGGAAAATGCTGAGGCCGCCTAGCGGCGGCCTCGCGCCCTGCCACCGAAGCGACAGGGGGGATCTACAGCCGGACGGTAGCACACCCTTGGGACGTGCACGCGTCCGTACGATCGGAGCTATCGGCAGGCTCTCCTCTGCGCCTGAGCGGCCGCTGGACGAAGAAGAAGGTGCCGAAGACCTACCGCCCCCGGAGCGCCGCCGCTTCACGATCGCGCACGAGCTCGGCCACTGGATCTGCCAGTACCGCAAGGGCCGGCTCGCGCCCTTCTACTGCCGCCCGGGCGACGTCGCCGCCGCGGCCGACCGCGCCGCCGAGCGCGAAGCGAACGTCTTCGCCGCGGAGCTGCTGATGCCGGAGCCGGCGGTGCGGGCGGTGTGGGGGCAGAAGCCGGAGATCGCCGCGTGCGCCGATCGCTTCTCTGTCTCCACCGAGGCGATGCACTGGCGGCTCTACAACCTCGGGCTGGTCGAGGAGCGGCCGGCGTGATCCGGGGTCGTCAGCTGTCGCGCGCGGCGGCAGCCGCCCGCTCGCGCTCGGCTTGCGCGAGGACTCGCGCGATCGCGTGCGCCTCGTCGCTGTCGTCGTCGAAGGGGATGCCTTCGACGGCGGGCACGGGCCACGGGCTGGCGTGCAGGTCGATCGCGGGCGGCTCGTGTGTGGATGCGCGCTCAGCCACCGCGCGTGTCCTTACCGCGTTGATCCGCGCCTTTCTCGGTGACGTCCATCGGAGGCCGCGGGAACGGCGACTCGGTCGGGCGGGGTTGGGGCGTGGTCGCTGGCTTCTGGTCGCCGGCCATCAGGACACCTCTCTTCCGGCGAGTGTAGCGGCCTCGATCGTGATCAGCCCGAGCCCGAGCAGAAGCAGGCGGAAGGCCCATCGGATCTGGTCGACCTTGAGGTCGTTCGTTCTCCGCTCACGCGCGACCGCGACGATCACGCCCTGCGCGGCCTCGCCGCGGACGTCCTCGGGTCGCTTGAGGATCTCCGACCACGTCGGTAGCCGTTCGAGGTACTCCATGCCGAGGCTGACGTACTCCTTCGGGGAGAGCGCCTGTACGGCCATCAGCACGGAGCCTGCGAGGGACGCGAGTGCGGCGAGGAACAGCGCGAACGCCCACCAGGCGCTGACCGTCTCGATGAGACGGAACCCGAGCGTCGCCGTCAGTGACGTGAGGAGCGATGCGAACGTGGCGAGCGTTGCCGCCTTGCGGTCGAGCCCGTCGGTCCTCGCGGTCTCCGTCCCAGCCACTCGCCAGACGATGTCGTACACCGCCTCCACGGTCTCCGGGTTCGGGCGCGGCTCGACGACGCTCATTCCGTCGAACGCTAGAGCGACACGTGTGACCGAACTGTGTCGTGGATGTGCCCGAACTGTGACCGCCGGCTCTTGCTACCGCGCACCGGCGGCTGGGCAGGTTCGGGCTGGTCGAGGAGCGGCCGGCTGCTCCTCCGGAGAGGGTCGGCCGGTGAGTCGTCTACCAGCCTGCGGGCCGGAGCTCCTTCGCCACGATCCGGATGCCCGGAAAATGCTGAGGCCGCCTTGCGGCGGCCTCGCGCCCTGCCACCGAAGCGACAGGGGGGATCTACGCTCGGACGGTAGCACGCCCTCGGGACGCACTCGCGTCCGCACGATCGGAGCTACTCGACTCGGTGAGCTACACAGCGGGGAACGTATGCAGCGACTCTGGATCAACCGGCACCTGGACGTCCCCGTGCCAGATCTCGAGGCTTTCCGCCGCGTCGGGTGCCGCGCTCGCGTACTCGAGCCGCTCGGTCTGCGCGTCCTCGAGCGACTCGAGCTCTCCGAGGATGTTCCGCGACGCGCGGTCGAGGAGGATGAAGAGCTCGTCACTCATGGCTGATCTCCTTGCATTGAAGCACGTGTCTGAGGAGGGTCGAGACCGGCGTCCAGCGGAACTGCTTTCGGGGCGCGTACGATGGGCCGAGTCGTTCGCCTCTTCCATTCGGAGCGCTGAGGTGGACTTGCGTATAACGCACGATGTAGTGCATCATAGGCACGATGAGAACGGATGCCCCTCCGCTGCTGCCCATCTTCCGCTCCCGCGGTCAGGGGCGGCTGCTCGCCCGCGTCTTCCTGCACCCGGAGGCGCCGATACCGCTCGCAGGTCTCGCCCGCGAGATCGGGCTCGATGCGGCAACGGTGCTCCGCGAGGTGAACCGGCTGGAGCAGGCCGGTCTTGTCGTCAGCGAGCGCATCGGCCGCGCGCGGGTCGTCCGGCCCGATGAGCGCTCGCCGTTCTACCCGGAGCTGTCGGCGCTCATCTTCAAGGCGTTCGGCCCGTCGACTGTGCTTGCACGGATGCTGCGCGGGCTTCCCGGGGTCGAGGCCGCATACATCTTCGGCTCGTGGGCCAGCCGGTACCACGGTGAGGCCGGGCCGGCTCCGGCCGATATCGATCTGCTCGTCGTCGGACGGCCGGATCGGCGTGCGCTCGGGCGAGTCTGCCGAGAAGCCGGCCGAGAGCTCGGGCTCGAGGTCAATCCGACCGTCGTGACGAAGGAGGGCTGGGACTCCGGCGACACCCGTTTCGTCCGTTCGCTGAAGCAGGCGCCCCTGGTCGCCCTCGACGAAGCTCATGACCGCGGCTGAGGTCGAACAGCTCCTACGCGACTGCGGTCGTCGAGGCCGTCGCCGGCGAGCTCCGGGCGTCGTAAGCCCGGAAGACCCGCCGTTGACTCAATGACCGATCCCTTCCATTGAGAGCGCTGACACTGGACAATTCGGACATGTCGGATGGCCCGACCCACGATCCCCGCGCCGACGACGCCCCGGAGCGCCGCCGCTTCACGATCGCCCACGAGCTCGGCCACTGGATCTGCCAGTACCGCGCGGGCCGGCCCGCGCCCTTCTACTGCCGCCCGGGCGGCGTCGCCGCCGCGGCCGATCGTGCCGCCGAGCGCGAGGCGAACGTCTTCGCCGCGGAGCTGCTGATGCCGGAGCCGGCGGTGAGGGCGGCGTGGGAGTGTGAGCCCGAGATCGCCGCTTGCGCCGAGCGGTTCGGCGTGAGTGGCGAGGCGATGCACTGGCGGCTCTACAACCTCGGGCTGGTTGAGGAGAGCCCGGCTGCTCATCTGGAAAGGGCCGACTCGTGAGTCCTCTACCAACCTGCAGGCTTGCGGATGTCGCCCCTCGCATCGCGGATGACGTCGGGGAACTGAAGCCGCAACTCCTTCGTCACGATCTAGATGCCCGGAAAATGCTGAGGCCGCCTTGCGGCGGCCTCGCGCCCTGCCACCGAAGCGACAGGGGGATCTACGTTCGGACGGTAGCACGCCCTCGGGACGTGCACGCGTCCGTACGAACGGAGCTATCGGCGGGCTCTCCTCTGTGCCTGAGCGGCCGGCTGGAGCACGCGCTCTGATGGGCCGCCCGCGCAAGCAGCCGGCGTCTGACGGCGGCACGAGAGCTCCGGCGCCGGCGTCGCACTCGAGCCGGACGAGAGATCTCCTGCTGGTGGAGGCGATCGCCTCGGTGAGCTACGCAGCGGGGAACGTATGCAGCGACTCTGGATCAACAGGAACCTGGACGTCCCCGTGCCAGATCTCGAGGCTTTCCGCTGCGTCGGGTGCCGCGCTCGCGTACTCGAGCCGCTCGGTCTGCGCGTCCTCGAGCGACTCGAACTCTCCGAGGATGTTCCGCGACGCGCGGTCGAGGAGGATGAAGAGATCGTCAGTCATGGCTGATCTCCTTGCATTGAAGCACGTGTCTGAGACGGGTCGAGGCCGGCGCCCAGACCGTGATGTGGTCGTGGCGGCTGCTCAGCGTCCACATGACGTCCCTCGTCAGCTCGAGTGCGGCGATCGCCTGTCCGATCTGACGATGCTCGCCCGCCTCGGTCAGGCCCTCGCCCGGACAAGAGTCGTAGCCCTCGCGGCCTGAGGACGGAGGCGGCCCAGGTACCAGCCCGGGCCGCCGATTCGCGGGAAGGAGCGAGCGCGAACCAGTCGAGCTTAGAGACGGCGGCGGATGCCGTCCGGCCCTATCTCGATCATTCCGTCTTGAGCCTTTGTCGCCTTGGGGCCTGTACCAGCAGGCGGCGGCAGAGTGGTTAGGAAGGAGCAGCCAAATGGCTGACCGTAGAGCGGGACGCATCCCGCACGTTCCTGAGAAAGGGCGGCGGCACGCAGCCGCGTAGCCGCAACAAAGATGGCCGCTGGCGCGAAAAGCGCAGCGACGCCAAGCCCGCACCGAAGAAGAAGTAGGCGCACCGGGAGAGGGGGTCGGCGCCGCGAGGAATAGTAGCGGCGCCACTCCTCCTTATTTCGCCAAACCCTCCTAGTAGTACTGCCGGATGTACCCGTAGGCCCGGTCGAACAGCTCCTGGTCCTGGTGGAGCTTGTACTTGAACAGCGTCTTGCGGAGCGCCTTCTTGACCTCGCGCTCGCCGGCGTGCGTGTTCTGCCAGCCGTCGAAGCGGACGACGCGCACGATCTCGTCGATGTCGTCGACGACGCGCTCGACGATGATCGGCGTCTCCTCGTTCTTGCACTTCCTCGAACAGCTCGGTCAGCGCGGCCTTGCCGCGGTCGACTCGTCCTCGATCGGGCTCGGCCGCGCTGCTCGGCTTGCGACGACGTCTCTGCGCGAGCTCGAGCAGCTGCTTGAGGAACTCGATGCTGGTGAGCAGGCCCTGCTCGTGCCGCTCCTTGAGGTCCTCGAGCCGCTCGCCGAGCGCCTTGAACCGCGGGTCGCCGGCGTGCTTGCGCAGGCGCGCGGACGAGCTTGATCTCGATCTCCTTGGCCTTCTTGTCGGGTCGGGCGTGCCGAGGACGGCTTCGAGCAGGTCGGCGTCGAGCACCAGCGTCTCGAGGTCGTCGCGGACCGCGTCGACGTGGACGTTCTCGTGGATCAGCTCGATCGTCTTCGCGCCGAGCGCGTGCCAGAGCAGCTTGCCGGTGCCGCTCGGCGGCTTGACCGACTCGTAGACCTGCGTCAGCCAGCGGTAGTCGGTCTCGTACGGGCTGAGGACCGGGTCGGGCGAGAGCGCCTCCCAGAGTCGGGCCAGGTAGCTGTAAGTCGGCGGCGAAGCGCGTCGCGCGTGTCGTTGTTCGGGCAGGCAGTCCTGCGCGGCGATCAGCCCCTCGTAGCCGCCGACGGTGCGGTCGACGCCGGGGAAGTAGGCGAGGCACTTCTGCATCGGCCTCGGGCAGCTTGTCGCGCAGCTCGTCGATGTTCGCGATCGACCTGCGCGAACGCCGTCCTCGTCGAACTGCGAGCGCCTGCGCCACGTCGTCGAAGATGCCGAGGTAGTCGACGATCAGGCCGTGGGTCTTCGCCTCGCCGTACGGCCGGTTGGTGCGGCAGATCGCCTGCAGCAGCGTGTGGTCGCGCAGCGGCTTGTCGAGGTACATCGCCTGCAGGATCGGCGCGTCGAAGCCGGTGAGCAGCTTCGACGTGACGATCAGGATCTTCAGCGGGTCGGCCGGGTCGCGGAAGCGGTCGAGGAGCTTCTCCTCGGCGTCCCGGTCGCGCCGGAAGCGCTGCGTCCACTCGGCTCGGTCGCTGTTCGACCGTCATCACGATGTCGCGACGCCTCCGGCGGCAGGTACTCGTCGAGCGCCTCCTTGTAGAGCACGCAGCTCTCGCGGTCGAAGGTGACGACCTGCGCCTTGAAGCCGTTCGGGCTCGACCTTCTCCTGGAAGTGCTCGGCGATGTCGGCGCAGATCGTCTGCGATGCGCTCCGGCGCCTTCACCAGCACCGCCATCTTGGCGGCCGTCTTGGCGAGCTGGTCCTTGTCGAGGTCGCTCAGGTCGCCGGTGAGCTCCTTGAAGGCCTCGTCGATCGCCTCCTTGTCGATGTGCAGCTCGACGCAGGCGCGGCTCGAAGTGCAGCGGCAGCGTGGCGCCGTCGCGGATCGACTCCTCGAAGCCGTAGCGGCTCATGTAGCCGCTGCTCGTCCTCGTCGGCGCCGAAGGCCTAGAAGGTGTTGCGGTCGGCGCGGTTGATCGGCGTGCCGGTCAGGCCGAACAGGAACGCGTTCGGCAGCGCCTCGCGCATCTTGCGGCCGAGGTCGCCTTCCTGCGTGCGGTGCGCCTCGTCGACCATCGACGATGATGTTGTCGCGGTCGTTCAGGACGCCGTCGGCCTCGCCGAACTTGTGGATCGTCGTGATGATGATCTTGCGCACGTCCTGCGCCGAGCAGCGTCTGCAGCTCCTCGCGGCGTCTCGGCCTCGACCAGGTTCGGCATGTCGGCGGCGTTGAACGTGCCGGTGATCTGGGTGTCGAGGTCGATGCGGTCGACCACGATCAGCACGGTCGGGTTGCCTGAGCGCCGGGTGCAGCCGCAGCTTCTGCGCGGCGAAGACCATCAGCAGCGACTTGCCCGAGCCCTGGAAGTGCCAGATCAGGCCCTTCTTCGGATGCCCGGCCACCACGCGCTCGACGATCTGGTTCGCCGCCTCGTACTGCTGGTAGCGGGCGATGATCTTGATCTGCGGTGCTTCTTGTCGGTGGCGATAGGCCGTGAAGTTCGCGAGGAGGTCGAGCACGACGCTGCGGCCGCAGCATCGACGCTGACCGCCTGTCTCGACCTGCTGCAGGGCCGGCGTCGTCGCGTCGGCCTCGATCGCGCCACGGCCCCCACAGCTCGACCGGCATGCCGATCGAGCCGTAGCGGAGCTCCTTGCCCTCGGTGGCGAACGAGAAGCACGTTCGGCACGAACAGCTCGGGGACGTTGCGCTCGTAGTCGTCGTGGATCTGGATCGCGCCGTCGAACCAGCTCACGGCTGGCGCGCACCGGCGTCTTCGCCTCGATCGACGACCAGCGGCATGCCGTTGACCAGCAGCACCAGGTCGGCCCGCTTCTCGGTCGCGCCCGGCGCGAACGTGAACTGGGTGGTGACGACGTACTGGTTGCTGCTCGACGTCGTCGAAGTCGATCAGCCGGATCGGTGACGTGCTCGCCGTTCGGGCCGAACGGCATCGACCGCTCGCCGTGCAGCCAGGCGGTGAACTCCTCGTTGGCCCTGACCAGGCCGTCGCTGCGCACGACCAGCAGGATGGCGCGCAGCCTGTAGAGCACCTCGTCGGCGCGGTCGGGCTCGGCGGCGATCTCCGGGTTCAGCCGGATCAGCGCCTCGCGCAGCTGTCCTCGACCAGCACCTCGTGCGGCTGGCGCGGGAGGTTCTGCCGGGCGAGGAAGTGCCAGCCGAGGCCGAGATCTGGCCGTGCGGCGTCGCGAGACCAGGGCCGACGGCGGTGTGGTGCGTGATGCCGCCGCAGAGCCGGTCGCGGACGAAGCTTCGACGGTGTTGGCTTCGTTGAAGGTCATCGGAGCTCGACCGCGATCGAGCGTTCGCGACGTGTTCGCATCGACCGTGCGTCGGCACTGCGTGGCTGATGTCAGCGAGTTCGCCGAGGATGCGCTGCGTCGTGTGTCGAGTCGAGGGCAGGGGGATCGTCTGACTCTTGATGTTCGCGGAGTTCAGGTTGCAGTTGCCGGCCGACGATCGCGACGCTCGGCCGCGAGCGCGGCACGGACGTCGGGACGTCGAGCAGTAGCTCGAGGAACCGCGGCGTCGAGTGAATCGATGCTGATCGACGCGCAGCCGAATGAGATGAGCTGCGAACACAGCTCTCGAAGCGCGGCCTCGTCAACGGCCAGTCTGCCCACGTAGTCGGATTGCCGTTGGTTCTGACCAAGAGCACGTCGCCCGGCTCGAGCTGTGTACCGTCGATGCTCGGTCGATGTGAAGTCGACCCACTTCAGATCGTCGCGTCAGATCGAAGTCCGACCCGAGGACGTTCGGCGATCCGGAGCACGGGCGATCACCGCTCCGCAGTGTCGCTCGAGTGCATCGACTTCGATGTCCGTACTGGACGCTCGTCGAGGATGTCTCCGAGCTGGGTCGCAGACGCATGCGCATTCGCGTCGAGGTGACTCGAAGTGGCAGCGTCAGCGCTCGCAGAGCCGTCGCTCGCAGCGCATGCCAGCTCTGCGAGCGCTCTCAGCTGCCCAGAGGAGCTCGGCGATCTCGCCGCTGCTCGTCGAGCGGCGGCAGGTCGAACTCGTAGCTGCGTCAGGTCCGTCCACTTGGTGCGCGGCGACAGCGAGCCGGCCGACGTGCCAAGCGCGTGTTCGAAGAACGCGTCGGTCTGCATGATGAACGGCAGCAGCTCGGCAGCAGCGCGCTCGGTGCTTGGCTCGAACGACGTAGATGTCGCCGGAGCAGACGCCGTCGAAGTCAGCGACCGCGACCTTTCGCTGGTAGGCGCGGCGCCTGCCGAAGAGAACCTGGCCGGGCTGAACGACGCTGTGAAGCGTCGAGTGCCGTCGGCGACGTCGACCCCAGCGGCGGATCTGCGAGGTCGCCCGGGTCGAGGTGCTCGAGCCCGACGTACGCGCTCGAGCCCAGCTGCGTCGGGATCAGCGACGCGTCTCGCTGACGTTGCGAACGACGTCGCCGAAGCGCGACCCGCGTCCAGCCGTCTTGCGAGCGCTCAGGCATCGGGTCGCCTCCTCGCGCGAGCGAGCGTCGAGCATGTCGACGAGCGCGTCCATCTGCTGCCAGAACTCGCGCCCGCTGCGTCGAACTGCGGCCCAGCGTCGTCGGCGAGGTCGCCGATCGCTCGCCGTCGCCGCGTGCCGCCGTCGGCCGTCGACGTAGAGCGGGATGCGACAGGTTGCCGTCCTTGCGCAGCGATCTCGTCGAGCGTGGCGACGCGGGCGAAGCCGGGCTCGTCGTCGAAGCGCCTGATAGGCGTCGAGGATCCGCGTCTGATGTGCTCCGGCTTCAGGAAGCTCTGCGCCCGCTCGCGCGCGACCTCGTTGACGGCGTCGATGAACAGGACCTTGCCCTTGCGCTCGGTCGGCTTCCGCGTGCGGCAGATCGACGACGCAGGCTTCCATCGGGCGAGTTGTAGAAGAGGTTCGGGCCCGAGGCCGAGCACGCACTCGAGCAGGTCGGCCTCGACGAGCTTGCGCCGCATCTCCGCCTCCTCGTTGCGGAAGAGCACGCCGTGCGGGAAGAGGATCGCGCAGCGGCCGGTCTTCGGGTCGAGGCTCTGCAGGATGTGCTGGAAGAACGCGTAGTCGGCGCGGCCCTGCGGCGGCGTGCCGAGGAAGTTGCGGCCCCACGGGTCGGTCTGCCAGCGCCTCGCGGTTCCACTGCTTGATCGAGTACGGCGGATTGGCGAGGACCACGTCGAAGCGTCGCAGCCGGTCGCCCTCGATGAAGGCTCGGGTCGCGCGAGCGTGTTGCCGCGCGCGATCTGGAAGTCCTCGACGCCGTGCAGGAACAGGTTCATCCGGGCGATGGCGGCGGTCATGTGGTTGCAGCTCCTGCCCGTAGAGGCCGAGCGTGCGGTGCTCGCCGCCCTGGCGCTTCACCTCGGCGAGCGCCGGAGATGAGCATGCCGCCGGTGCCGCACGGTGGGGTCGTAGATCGCTCTCGCCCGGCTGCGGCTCGAGCATCTGCGTCATCAGGTGGACGAGCGTGCGGTTGGTGTAGAACTCCTGCGCCGTGTGGCCGTGTCGTCGGCGAACTTCTTGATGAGGTACTCGTAGCCGTTGCCGAGCTCGTCCTCGGGCACGTTGGCGAGCGATCAGCGTGTGCGTGCGAGAAGTGCTCGATCAGGTTCTTGAGCGTCTCGTCGGGCAGCTGCGTCCTTGTTCGGTCCACTGAGCGTCGCCGAAGACGCCGTACAGGCGCTCGGGGTTGGCGGCCTCGATGGCGCGCAAGGCGTTCAGCAGCGCCCGGCCCGACGTCGCGTGAGGCGCCGCGGACGTCGGCCCAGTGCGCGCCGTCGGGGATCTGGAAGCGGTCGTTCGGCCGTGGCACGGGCGTAGTCGTCGTCGCCGCCGGTCTCGTCGAGCGCGGTCTGCGTACTCCTCGTCCCAGACGTCGGAGAGCCGCTTGAAGAAGAGCAGCGGGAAGATGAACTGCTTGTAGTCGCCGGCGTCGATGAGGCCGCGCAGGAGCGTGGCCGCGCCCCAGAGGTAGGACTCGAGCTCCTGCTGGCTGGGTGATCGCGGGCTTGCTCATGCGAGCCAGCCCCCCTCGGTCAGCACGCTCGCGCAGGCGGTCCTCGGCCGCGCGGCATTCGGCGAGCGCGCTGCTTGAAGCGCGGCGACCGCCTCCGGCAGCGGCGGGATGTCCTCGCCGATGGGCGGCAGCGACGTAGCGCGGAGATGTTGAGGTCCAGTCCTTCGCCTCGATCTCGTCGAGGTCGACGACCTTGGCGCGGTCCGTCGACGTCCTCGAAGGCCGCGTACCCAGGCGACGATCTGCTCGGCGTGCTCGGGCTCGAGGTAGTTCTGGGCGCGGCCCTTGCGGAACAGGCTCGAGGCGTCGATGATCAGCACCTTGCCCTTGCGCTCGGCGGGCTTGCGTTCGGCGGAGGACGAGGATGCAGGCGGCGAGGCCGGTGCCGTAGAAGAGGTTCGGCGCCGAGGCCGATCACGGCCTCGATCAGGTCGTGCTCGAGCAGCGCCTGGCGGATCTGCCCTCCGCGCCCTTGCGGAACAGCGCGCCCTGCGGCAGCACCACCGCCATGCGGCCGGTCCCGGCGGCCATCGACGCGACCATGTGCTGGACCCAGGCGTAGTCGCCGTACTGTCCGGGCGGCAGGCCGGCGAAGTTGCGCGGCCCCACGGGTCGGCTTCCCAGACCTCCTCGGCCCCACTCCTTCAGCGAGAACGGCGGATTGGCGATGACGCAGTCGAAGGTGGCGAGGCCGGTCGCCGGTCGTAGAACGCCGGGCTGCGCAGCGTGTCGCCGCGCACGATCTGGAAGTCCTCGATGCCGTGGAGGAACGAGGTTCATGCGGGCGATGGCCGAGGTCGTGAGGTTCTTCTCCTGGCCGTAGAGCTTGCCGAAGAAGCGTGCGCGGGTCGCCGCCGGCGTCGCTGCACGTGGTCGACGGCCTCGAGCAGCATGCCGCCGGTGCCGCAGGCCGGGTCGTAGATGCGTCTCGCCCTCCTTGCGGGTCGAGGATGTCGACCATCAGCCGCACGACGCTGCGCGGGGTGTAGAACTCGCCCGCCTTCTTGTTGGTGAGGTCGGCGAACTTCTTGATCAGGTACTCGTAGGCGTCGCCGAGGACGTCGGACGCGACGCCGGCGTTGCCGAGCGGCAGCTCGCGAGAAGTGCTCGATCAGGTCGCGCGAGCAGCGCGTCGGGCAGGCGTTCCTTGTTGGTCCACTGCGCGTCGCCGAAGACGCCGTAGAGCGTGTCGGGGTTGGCCTTCTCGATCTCGCGCATGGCGTGCTGCAGCGCCTGCCCGACGTTCGTCGGCGCTGCTCGCGCACGTCGCGCCAGTGGCAGCCCTCGGGGACCTGGAAGCGGTGGTTCTCCGGGAACGCGGCGTACTCGTGGTCGCCGCCGGACTCCTCGAGCGCCTGCTGCGTACTCCTCGTCCTAGACGTCGCGAGATCCGCTTGAAGAACAGCAGCGGGAAGATGTAGCGTCTTGAAGTCGGCCTGCGTCGACCGGGCCGCGCAGGATGTTCGCGGCCTCCCAGAGATGCTGCTCGAGCTGCGCAAGAGAGAGTCGCCCTAGATCGGCACGTAAGGCCGTCGGTCTTGTGGCGGCATCGCCTACGTCTGTCATTGGCTTGTCACTCTGAGTGCCGATCCTATGGGTGTGTGGTAGCACGGGCGTGAAACATGAGCCGAGGGTCGCATCCTTCGCACCGCTCTCTCGTGGGTCGGGTTCGAACTCACGCGCACTGAGGCGCCGCGGCGGGCTCGAGGACGACCGATCACGCGGCGTCCCGGACCTCGTCGCGGAGCCGCTGTGAGAAGCGGGACAGACGTTGCCTCACCGCGGCCGACGTGATCTCGAGCGCTTCGGCGATCTCGGGCGCCGCATATCCGGCGGCCGACCGCAGCACGACCTCCCTAGTGATCGGCGTCTGGTCGATGAGCGCGTCGACAAGTACGTTGCCGACTCTCAGCGAAGCGTCGGGGCTCCGAGAGACGGCGTCGAACCCTATGCGAGAGGCGCTAAGCGACTCCAGGGTCTCCAGGCACACGAACTCGGGTCTGCGCGCGTCCTGGCGAAGCCGGTCAAGCAGCCTCGATTCAAAGCGCCGCTGAGCGAGGCCGAGGACGGCGATCCGCGAAGCGCTTCCATCCGGATTGACCCCCCATGCGGGACGGGTGGCGAAGGCTTGGTGCAACTCGCAGTAGGTTCGCTCCAGAGCGTCGAGGAACTGCTCGCTCGTGACGCTCAGAGTCCTACCTCGGACACGCACGGGTCGGCGGACGCGCTCGGACGCAAGCAAGCCGCGGTTGCGCTGGACGACCTCGGTGTACCACTCACCGAGCGTGCTGCGGCGCGCTGCGACTGAACCGTTAGTCGACACACAGCTCCTTCCTCCTCGCCGGAAGTTTGTCCCGGCTGCTCCCATCGGCGAGGGTGACGTTCGGTGCCGATGTCTGGAGCCGCGGAGCTGTGGTTGTTCACTCTACTCGATCAGGCCCTGCTTTCGCCTGGCTTACGTCCCGACCCCCACGCAACCGAAGATTCGGCCCAAGTGTGACAGGGGCTCACGACAAGATCCGAGCGCCATATCGTGCTTCCCAGAGGCGAACGCGTCGTACCACCACAAGTTGGTCCCTCAAAGACTCCGAGATGCTTCCGCGAACAAGCGCGTCGAACCCAGCGATCTCATGCTTGCGCACTCCGAAATCCGCCCGTAAGACCGTGGCCGCCGCCGCGATGAGATCCTTGCCGAGACAGGTGTTCATCTGAACGGTCACCAATGGAAGCTTCGCCTCAATGCGACCGATTTGAGCGTCCGTGAGCGCACTACCGATGTCAGTCTGCTCAGCTGTCTCATTGTGAGCACGAATGACCTCTGCGAGTGCGCGCGCAACGTCTGCGTCGGCGGTGCCGGCGCCGCGAAAGCGATCGAACTTGATCACGTGCGAGGGAGCCTTCAGGGCGACGCCGGCCTCACGCGCCGCGCGGCGAACACGACCGATAGCTATGGCGGCAGCTGCGCTGCGTTCCAGCACGTGATCGCTGATTGTGGCGAGACGTTCTTCACTTTTGAGTGTCCCTCCGACAACCTGAGCGACGATCCTCTCAAGTCTGTCAACGAGGACAAGGTCAGCCTCAAGGTCGTTGTGCTCGGTGATGACTAGTTCTGGCAACCCACGCGGTGCCGCCGAGTCACCGTCGCAGTCGACGATGAAGAGCAGCCGGCCCTTGTCCTTGTCCAACATCGCCCGCTGCGCACGCAGAATTGTCGGCCTGCCATCGGCTACTAAGATCTGCGCGACGGTTCTTGCGCACCACTTCGCGAAAAAGCTCTTGTCGGTCTCCCCTTCGACGACTAGTACGCCGTACTCCGGACCAAGAGCCTCGGCCTGCAAGCGCGCGTCCTGCAAAAAGGACTCGGCAGTCGGGTAGTAACTCACTGCGAGCCTTGATCAAGGGAGCGCTTGAGCTCCTCGCGACCCCCAATCAATGACGGAGAGTGGGACGCCAGCAGGAAGCTGATTCCGCGAGGCCGACCCATGGCCGCAATGTCATCTACGAATGTGCGCTGCCATCCGACATGCAGCGAGATCTCGGGTTCGTCGATCAGCAGCAGTGTCCCGCGGGGTGTCTCGAAGAGGATCTCGTAAGCCAGTACGAGCATCTGCTGCTCTCCGGACGAAAGACTTGTTGGTCCGAGTTCAGTTGCGTCGGGGAGAACGAACCGCAGTCCCTCTTCCGGACGCGTCTGGGCCACCTTCCCTATGAAGCGATCGTTCAAGAAGTCGATGAAGAGCTCGAGATGACCTCGGAACTCCTCGAGGACCGCGAACTTGCGGAGGGTTACGTCCGCGAATGTCTCGATGACAACACGAACTGCGGGATCTTCGAGGCTCGACTGGTCGAACGTGGGAGCCTGTTCGGTTTCCGCGAGTCCCACTCTCTCGAGCGCCAGTCTTTGACGTCCGACCTGCTCAATGAGTTTGATGATCTCCGCACGAGACTCCGGCTGCCTGCTGACAATCGCTTTTGCGACAGCCTGGGAAAGAGCCTGTCCTCTCGCTGTGACGCGGCTGCGTACCGTCGAAGCTGGAGCGTGATGTCTCGACCGAGCTCCTCCGAGTATTCTGCAACAACCTCCGGGATCTCCGTCTCGAGTCTCTCTTGAGGACGACGCCGCATCCGCTGCCGCGAACCGCGGGACACGAGGCGCTTGTCGTGAATCAGCCTAACCTCGAAGCGGTCCGTCATCTCCGCCAGCCACGGCGGGACAGCAGAGGCGTCCAGCATTTCCATATCACGACGCCGCAGCATCGCCCGGCGCTCCGCCCGATCGAGGTCTGCGGCGGACACATCAGATGCGAGATGAGCGACCCGATTTCGCTGAGCGCGAAGATAGCGCTCTCGGGTCTCGGTGTCTTGAGCGAACTCCTCAAAAAGGGCAAGTGGGAAACGATGCGGGGGATTCGAGCCTTGCGAGACCTTGAGGTATTCCTTTCCCTTCTCCACGCGCAGCGCCGGCGCGTGCTCGAAGTGGAGGCTCGCGGAACGAAACGGGAGGCTCGCAAGAGCTGGCCACGCGCCGGATCCGACGGCGTTGATAATCCGGAGGATCGTCGACTTCCCCGTCCCGTTTGCACCGGTAAGGATCGTCGGCTGATCGGGGTCAAGAATGAAATCGTGCTTGAACTGCCCTAGGAGACCTTGAACCTGAAAGCGAGTCAGGCGTCCGAGCGTCTGCTCTGGGCCGTCTTCACTCGGTTTGTCTCGGCGAGTAGCCCTCGGGTTGCGAGGCGTCGATGACATCTACGGCCTTCCCTTCCGATACACGGACACGCTGACTCCCCTAAGAAACTCAATACCGTTGCGGCGTCCCGCATTGTGACGCCTTCTCCCTCCCGCTGCTCGCGCCGCATCGCGGCGAGGCAGCGCAAGGGCCTCTGTGATCCGCAAGGCCGCTTCGGAAGCGGCTTCGCTTCAAGTGCCCTCGACAACAGTCCAACTTGTACACGCGGTTTGAGAAGTTGACGCTAATCGGGAGGAGCGAACCGCTGCGTAAGACATCCAACGCCGCGGAGGGACAATGGACCAATGCAGCTCAAGGACGGTCACGTACTTCTCTTGCCGTCCGACGTCACGGCCTACACCGGGTGCGAGAACCTGACGACGCTCTCGCTCCAGGTCGCTCGCGGCGAGCTCGCGAAGCCGGCGGTCGACACGCTTCAACGGACCGTCAACCAGATCTGAGCGATCGCGCGCGGGCTCTCGCGCGCAGCGACGTTCTGCTTGGGCGGCAGCGCGAGAGCGAGCTGTCGCTCGATCTCGGCGATCTGGACGCTGGTCAGAGGCCCGTCCGCGCGGATCAGCTTCCCGAGTGCCTTGCCCCTGAGGACGTAGACGTCCCCGAAGCGCAACGGGCGTTGCTTGAGCAGCGACCAGTTCTCGGACGACATGAAGCAGAACGCCCCCGTCACTGGCACTCCGCGCCAATCAGCGCTCGCAGCCAAGGCGTGCTTCACGGCCTCGAGCTGGCTGCTCATCCCCGCGATGCGCTTCGTTCTGTCGCGCCCTCCGACATAGAGCCGCAGGTCTGTCTTGAACCAGCCGCCGATGTCGCGCTGCTCGACGCGGCCGCTCCAGTTCTTCGCGTCGATCACGAAGACGCCGGCGGGAGAGACGACGATGTGGTCGATGTTCGCGCGGGTGCCCGGGATGCGCCGATCGTGCAGGACGGCAAATCCCTCGCAGCGCAGCTCGGGCACAAGGTCTCGAACCTCTACACGCGAGCGGGCAGCCCAACCCCGGTCGTGACGGTCGCGCGGCGCGGCGTCGAGGCGATCGCCGCCGGCGTCGTCGAACACACACGCCGCCGTTGAGGCTACTCGCCGAAGCTCGGGCGATGGAGTCGAGCCGGGCGAACCAACGTTGGACGTGACGTGCAGAGGGGGGTGTCGACATCGTGCTATCATTGACTGACACCGTCAGACAGGAGGAGCAACGTGCCGGGAAGATCCAAGGCGAAGCAGCAGGTGGCCTTCCGCGTGCAGGCGCGAACACTCGCTCACCTGAAGCGCCGCGTTCGTGAGACCGGGCGCTCGCAGACGGACCTCGCCGAGCGATACCTCGAAGAAGGACTCCGCCTCGACGAGCATCCGCTGATCGCCTTTCGCGACGGTGCTGCGGGCCGGCGGCCCGGGCTGGCGGGATCGCGGCTCGACGTGTGGCAGATCGTCGAGACGGTGAAGCAGAACGGCTCGGTCGAGGAAGCGGCCGCCTACCTCGAGCTGCCGGTCGAAAAGGTGCAGGCGGCGATGCGCTACTACGCCGACTACACCGACGAGATCGACGAGTGGACCTCACGTGCGCAGGCGCTCGCCGAGCGTGAGCAGGCAAGCTGGCGCCGCCAGCAGGAACTCGTCGGTTGAGACTGCTCCTCGACGAGCACCTCTCACCCGAGATCGCCCGCCGGCTTCGCTCCCGCCGCCACGATGTCGAGGCGGCGGTCGAGCGGCCCGATCTCGTCGCCCTTCCCGACCACGAGCTCTTCGCACGGATGGCCACCGAACGGCGTGCGATCCTCACCAACAATGTGCCCGACTACATCAAACTGTTCAACGAGGCGCTCAGCGGCGGGCAGGAGCACTACGGGCTCCTCTTGATCGACGACCGCAGCATGCCGCGCGGCAGGAACACGATCGGTCTCTTCATCCGCGTGCTGGACGAGTTCCTCGATGCGCACCGCGCCGACGACGCGCTTCGCAACCAGCTTCGCTGGCTCCCGTAGTGCTGACTTCTCGGAGGCGTTCGGCGAGCAGCCGGCCGACCGCGTCGCTACTCAGCGGGCGTACGCTCCGGCCGCCGTGGCTTGCGCCATGCGCCCAACGCGAGAGCCGGGGCGAGTTGCATTCTCCCCGTTGGAAGCGTTGCATTCACCCGGTTAGGAGTGCTACAGGTGTGATCGTCGGAACGGGGTACGGCTACGTCCGCGACGATGGCGTCTCGGTCATCCCGATCGGTGCTTTGCGACCCTGACAGCAGCAGACGCCGCCCCGAGAATGACGATCCCGAGGAGCGCCTCGATCATCGCTGCCGCCGATTCACGTCTGGGAGTCGCCGTTGCGTGAGCGTCGAGCCGCAACGGCAGCTTCGATCTGCTTGCGCACGTCTTCGCTCGCGCGATACCGCGTCGTGCGACCTCTGCCGAGCTGAGTGACGAGTCCCGCATCGCGAAGACGGCGGAAGTCGTTGCTCGCGGTCGCCGGCGAGATGCCGGCCTCCCGTTCGTAGCGGGCCCTGTCCGACCCGCCGATGAGGCTTTGCTCGAGTGCGATCACGAGACGGTCGGGCCAGCCGCGGCGCTCGACGAGAGTCTCCAGAGCCGCCCACCGCGCGGCGGCTTCTTCGATTTGCTCGAGACGCCTGCGCGCCTGCGCGAGATGGGCCTCAACGCAGAAAGCGACCCACTCGGACGCGTCACGCTCAGGCTGATACCGGCCTCCCTGCACTCGCTCGAGCACCGCGTAGTAGGCCGGTGTATGGGCGCCGAGGTATTCCTCGATCGAGGCGAGCTCCGGCGAGAGGAGACCCTGGCGTGCGAGCACGAGCGACTGCACGATGCGTGAGATCCGCCCATTGCCGTCGCGGAATGGGTGTACCGACACCGCGTGGAGGTGGGCCATCGCGCCACGAACGACCACGTGACTCTCCAGATCGCCGGCTCTCAGCCACTCGACGACCTCGGCCATGAGTGGTACCACGTCGGCACCGTCCGGCCCCGTAAAGATGAGCCGGCCGTCGCGGCCCGTCACACCGATCGGCCCCGTCCGCCAGATGCCGGGACTCTTGTCTCGTTGGAAGGAGCACGCGTCGAAATGGAGATCGAGGATCACGCGATCGCTCCATTCGAACTGCGGGTCCAGTGCCATGACGCCAACGTGATCCATGGCGCGGGCGTAGCACGCAACCGCCATTCGATCCTCGCCCTCAACGTCCATGGACTCGCCGCCGTTCACGATCGTCAGAGCTTCGTCCCCCGCCACCGCGTAGCCCTCGATCGAAACCGAGCTCTCGACTGAGGCCGCCTTCATGAGCCGTCGGAGCGTCCCAAGCCACTGGCTGGGGTTGACAGTCTCGTGATGCAGGAGCGCACGGAGCCGATCCAGCTCGGTCAGATGGGCTTGAAGCTCGGCGGTCAGAGGTGGTGTCGCATAGATCACGAGCCAATTATATGATTATTCGTATATTCGTCAAGACGATTTAACGTCTTGTGGGCCGCCGCCGGCAGGCGGCCGTACGCCCTCCACGCTGAACAGCCGCCCCTCGCCGTGCGGGCGGGGTACGCGCTCGGGGAAGCGCTTGATGCCGACGCCCTCGAGCTCGCCCGTCGCCGGGTGGTGCGGCGAAGCGCGGGAGGAGCGTCTTCAGGTAGCCGCGCGCCTGGCCGCCGCCGCGCTCGGCGGCGGCGGTGATCGCGCAGACGAGGTCGGCGCACTGGAGGCCGATCGAGTGGTGGCTCGGCCCGAGGAAGAGCCCTTCGACGATCCGGTCGAGCCTGCGAGTAGGGGCTGCCGTCCTTGGTCGAGGTCGGCGAAGAAGCGGCGCAGCCGGGCGTCGTCCTCGCGGAAGCGGCTGTCGACGACGATCATCCCGACGTCGTCCTCGGCTGTCGAGCAGCAGCTGGAAGCGCTCGGCGAGGAACATCAGCCCGGTCGCGTAGGTGTCCTCGTCGGTGCGCGAAGAACTCGCGGCGCCACCTCGCGGGCCGAGCTCGATGTCGAGCAGCGTCACGTAGCAGCGGTGATCGGCGCGCGGGCGAGCGCGGCGACGACCGCGTCGGCGAGCGCGGGCGGCACCTCGCCGGTGCGGATGCCGTGCCACTTGATCTCCTTTCGAGCGGCCAGCCGTGCTCGCGCAGCGTCTCCTGCCAGAGGTCGCGCAGCTGCGTGCCAGTCGGTGTCGCGCACGGCGACCCCGCCGAGCGCGAAGAACCGCCGCTCCGCGAGCTGGCCGCTCTCGTCGAGGAAGAGCAAGCGCACGCGCCGATCATCGCCGGTCTGGACGAAACACGCGAGGCGGCCGCCGTCGCGACTGACGGCACGAAGCCGTCACCCACGCGTGCGCCGTTCTCCGCTTCATTCGCGCCATGCGCTCAACGCGAGAGCAGGGGCGAGAGGTCTCGCCCGAGACCGTCGCCCGCAAGCCGACCGTCAGGGAGATCCACGCGATCGCGGCCCGGGCTCTCGCCCGCTGCGGGGAGCGCTTCCCTGAGCCGCGGGAGCCGACCGCGCAGCTCCGCGGCGAGGAGCCGGAGCCTGAGGCGCTCGTGTCCGAATGTTGATTAGTAATTGACGCAGCGCGCGATTGTTTCTATCTTTGCGACATGCTCTTCCAAACCCTTCACCTCGATGCGCGCGAGCGCGAGGTCCTCGACGAGGTCTTCCGCCTCCGCGAGACGCTCCGCTGGCAGGTCTCCGCTCCGCGGCGGTGGGTCGGCTCGCTGCGCCGCCTCTCGTTCGCGCGGGCGGTCCAGGGCTCGAACACGATCGAGGGCTATGACGCGACCCTCGAAGACGTCGCCGCGGTCGTCGCCGGGGAGGAGCCGCTCGCTGCCGGCGCGGAGACCCGCCGCGCCCTCGAGGGGTACCGGGACGCGATGACGTACGTGCTCCAGCTCGCGGAGGATCCGCACTTCCGCTTCGACGAGTCGCTTCTCCGCAGCCTCCATTTCATGATGCTCGGCTACGACCTGTCGAAGAGCCCGGGCCGCTGGCGTCCGGGCGCCGTCTACGTCCGGAACGACGCGTCCGGCGACGTCGTCTACGAGGCGCCCCCGGCAGAGCTCGTCCCGGCTCTGATCGCGGAGCTCGTCGAGTCTCTGTCCGTCGCTCCCGAAACGACGCCTCCGCTCGTCCGGGCCGCGATGGCGCACCTGAACCTTGTCATGATTCACCCTTTCAGCGACGGCAACGGTCGCATGGCCCGCTGCGTCCAGACGCTCGTCCTGGCGCGGGAGGCGATCCTCGAGCCGCCGTTCGCAAGCATCGAGGAATACCTCGGCCGCAACACCCAGGCGTACTACGCGGTGCTCGCCGAGGTAGGCGGCGGAGCGTGGAGCCCCGAGCGGGAAGCGCGGCCGTGGCTGCGATTCTGCCTGACCGCGCACCTCCGCCAGGCGCGGACGCTGCTCGCGCGGGTCAAGGAGTCGGAGCAGCTCTGGGAGCGGTGCTCGCTCGACGCGCAGAGGGCCCGGCTGCCGGCCCGCGTGATCCCTGCCCTGTTCAACGCGGCGCTCGGCTTCCGCGCGCAACGATCCGCCTACCGGGCACTCGCCGAGGGCGAGGTCTCCGATGCGATGGCGAGCCGGGACCTGCGGGCGATGGCCGAGGCGGGCCTGCTCGTCGCGCACGGCGAGAAGCGCGGCCGCTTCTACACCGCGAGCGACGCACTCCGTTCGGCCGCCCGGGAGATCCGCGACGGTCGGCCCCGGCAAGACGGCAGCGACCCGTTCGCCTGAAATGAAGTGGGCGCGGCGAGCGGTTCCCCGAGACGCGCGCCGGGGCATCGGAGCCGATCGCGCAGCTCCGCGGCGAGGAGCCGGAGCCGGACGGCCAGTAGGCACGGCGACCGGCGCTCGGCGCGGTGGCGACGGATTACTCAGGACACTGAGTAAACGTACTCAGGGCATTGAGTAAATCGGCGCGAACCCGGCACACACCCGCGCGCCTTTGCCCGCTTCACTCGCGCCGTGCCCTGCTTCGCCGGCGCCCGCTCGAGTCAGGGCCAGCGTTGTACCCCTTGTTTGGACACCAGCCCGGAACGTACAGTAAAGACTTAGCTTGACCGAAGCCAATAGTAGGTCAATGTATAACTTGACTAACTTGGGTCTTTAGGTAAGCTATGACTTGACTATGATTCGATCCAACGAACTCGCCCGTACTTCACTAGATCCGAGGCTCGCCGCCGCGCGGGAGGCAGCGCCGGTCCGGCCCCCTCGCGGCTGGAATCCGCGCGATCCGTGACGCGCTCGGGATGCGTCAGGAAGATCTCGGACGCCGGCTCGGCGTTACGAAGCAGGCCGTCCTTCAGATGGAAGCCTCGGAGGCGGAAGGGTCGATCCGGCTGGAGACACTTAGGCGAGCCGCCGAAGCGCTCGACTGCACCCTCGTCTATGCGCTCGCGCCGAACTCGTCGCTCGAGGACACCGTTGACCGACGGGCGCACGCTGTCGCCGCGGGCGACGTCGGCCGTGCGCAGCACACCATGCTCCTTGAAGATCAGGTCGGTGCCGCCGACGATGCAGGGCGGCTGGTCGAGGAGATTGTCGAGCAACTGAAGAGCTCGCCCGGCCTCTGGCGCGACTAGCCCTATCGCGCTAATGCACCACCTCGCAGGCGCGGCCGACGGCCATACCCCTCTGGACGCTGACGAGGCTCAGGGTCTCATCCCGTCCTGGGTGTCGACGCGCGCAGACCTGGATCGCGTTGAGCAGGACGGGATCGCGAAAACAGTCGCTTGGGCGCGCAGTCGGCGGCTCAAACCGATGACAATCCTGAACGAGGGGTTTCTGCGCCAACTGCACAAGCACATGTTCGGTGACGTCTGGACGTGGGCCAGCCACTACCGGGCGACGGTGAAGAACATAGGCGTCGATCCCGCCTACATCGGCCAAGAGCTTGCCCAACTGATCGGCGACGCTCTCTACTGGGTCGAGCACGGCACCTACTCGGAGGATGAAACCGCCGTCCGGCTCCACCATAAGCTCGTGTGGATCCACCCGTTCCCCAACGGCAACGGCCGGCACTCCAGACTAGCCGCCGATCTACTCGTCCAGAGCCTCGGTGAGCGGCAGTTCAGCTGGGGCGAAACACTAGCCGCCGACCGGGGGCTAGTCAGGGCAACGTACATCGCAGCTCTCCGACGGGCAGACGAAGGCGAGATCGGCCCCCTGCTCGAGTTCGCGCGACGTTGAGGCTAGCCCGCTGTCCAGCTCGAACCGGCTCCGGTGAGCCACTCTCTCAACCTGGGCGCCGGGCCCGTTCGTGTACGCGATGCACGAGCGCCGGATCGAGCGCCTCTATCCGGCATGATCTGGCCCGAGAAGCTGTCTAGTATCCTAGACAGATGACTGGCAAGTACCGGGTCGTGATCGAGCGGGACGAGTCCGGCGCGTGGATCGCGCGCGTTCCCTCGGTGCCCGGCTGCCACACGCACGGGCGCACGCTCGAGCAGGCCCGGCGGCGGATCCGCGAGGCGCTCGCGCTCTGGGCGGACGACGCCGACACGGCCGAGCTCGATTTCCACGTGCACCTGCCGCGGGGCGTGCGCGAAGCGCTCCGCCGCAGCCTCGCCGACCGGGAGCGCGCCGAGAGCGCCCGCGCGGCGGCGGGCCTCTCGACGGCGCGGGCGGTCCGCACGCTCGTCGAGGAGCTCCACCTGAGCGTCCGCGACGCCGGCGAGCTGCTCGGGCTCTCCCACCAGCGCGTGCAGCAGCTCGTCCGCCGGTAGCGAACCCGGCACGGAGCCGGCACACACGCGTGCGCCTTCATCCGGCTGAATGTACGCGTGAGGGCGTTCCCAATCAGGACAGAATTCTGTACAATAAGGAGATGGCCAAGACCGTGCCGTTCAGCGAAGCCCGCGCGGCTTGAGCGACCTCCTGGACGAGGTCCACGCCTCGCGGGATCACGTCGTGATCACGCGCAACGGTCGGCCCGTCGCGCTGCTCATGTCGCTCGACGAGTACGAGTCGCTACAGGAGACGATCGACGTCCTCTCCGACGAGGACACGCTCGAGGCGCTGCGCGAGTCGGAGGAGGACGTGAAGGCAGGGCGCACCTACTCGTGGGACGAGGTCAAGCGCGAGCTCGGACTTGACAAGGCTTGACCTGACGAACGCCGCCCGGCGAGACCTCGACGCCTTGCCCGAGCCGCTCCGTCCGGCGGTTGCGGAGACGATCGACAGGCTGGGGATTGATCCTCGGAGCGTCGGCAAGCCGCTCGTCGGTCGGATGGGCGGCCTCTGGAGCGCGCGCGTCGGCAACTACCGGGTGCTCTACACGATCGAGGGCAGCCCCGCGTGGCTGCGGGTCGTCGTGCGCGAGGTCACGCATCGAGCGGTCGCCTACCGCCGACGCCGCCAGACGTAAGACAGCGGCGCGCGCTGCGGCGATACTCGTCCGGTGCAGCTCAAGGACGATCGCCTCCTCCTCTCGCCCTCCGACGTCACGGCCTACCTCGGCTGCGAGCACCTGACGACGCTCTCGCTCCAGGTCGCGCGCGGCGAGCTCGAGAAGCCGCGCGCTCGAGAACGAGCAGGCCGAGCTCGTCTTCCGCAAGGGGCGCGAGCACGAGGCGGCGTACCTCGCGCGCCTGCGCGCCGAGGGCAAGACGCGTCGTCGAGATCTCGCTCGAGCCCGACTTCGACTGGGAGCGCGCGGCGCGCGAGACCGAGGAGGCGATCCGCGCCGGCGTCGACGTCGTCTACCAGGGCGTCCTCGCCGACGGCGCGCTGGCGCGGCGTCAGGCCGACTTCCTCGAGCGGCAGGCCGACGGCACCTACGAGGCGGTCGACACGAAGCTCGCCCGCAGCGCGAAGCCCGCCTACATCCTCCAGCTCTGCTTCTACAGCGAGCAGCTCGCGCGCATCCAGGGGCGCGAGCCGGCGCGGATCCACGTGCTGCTCGGCTCCGGCGAGCGGCAGAGCTTCCGCCCGCAGGAGTTCGCCGCCTACGCGCGCCGCGTGCAGCGCGCGGCTCGAGGAGTTCGTCGCCGACCGGCCGCGAGACGACGCCCTACCCCTGCGACCACTGCGAGATCTGCGACTTCCTGCCGCTCTGCGACGCCTGGTGGGACGAGATCGACAGCCTCTGCCGCGTCGCCGGCGTCGGCCGCCGCGAGATCGGCGAAGCTCGAGCCGGCCGGGATCACCACCCTCGCCGGGCTCGCGCACGCCGACCGAGCCCGCCGGCCTCAACGCGGAGCGCTTCGCCAAGCTCCAGCGGCAGGCGCGGCTCCAGCTCGCAGCGCCGCGAGACCGGCGAGCCCGTCTACGAGCTGCTCGCCGCCGCACGCCGACGCGCGGCTTCGCGCTCCTGCCCGACCCCTCGCCCGGCGACCTCTTCTTCGACATCGAGGGCAACCCGTTCTGGGACGAGCAGGGCAGCCTCGAGTACCTCTGGGGCGTGCTCGACGCGGACGACGACTTCGACGCCGCTCTGGGCCGACGACCACGCGAGCGAGCAGGCGCGCGCTCGAGGCGTTCGTCGACCGCGTCCACGCGCGCCTCGCCGAGCACCCCGACATGCACGTCTACCACTACGCCTCCTACGAGGTCACCGCGCTGCGCCGGCTGATGGGCCGCTACGGCACGCGCGAGGCGGAGGTCGACGACCTGCTGCGCCGCGGCGTCCTCGTCGACCTGCTCAAGGTCGTGCGCGGCGGGCTCGGTCGCCTCGGTGCCGGGCTACGGGCTCAAGGAGATGGAGGTCTTCCTCGACTTCGAGCGGACGGCGGAGATCCGCGACGGCGGCACCTCGATCGTCGAGTACGAGCGCTACATCGCAGACGCGCGACCGCGCGATCCTCGACGCGATCGCCGTCTACAACCGGGAGGACTGCGTCGCGACGCGGCTCCTGCGCGACTGGCTGCTCGAGCGGCGGGCGGAGGCGCTCGCGCGATTCGGGCCGTTCCCGCGCCGGAGCCGGTCGAGCCGAAGGAGACGCCGCCGGAGAAGGCCGAGCGCGCGGCGCTGCGGGAGGCGCTGCTCGACGCGGGCGAGGAGCTCGCCGCGCAGCTGCTCGACTACCACGACCGCGAGCGCAAGCCGGTCTGGTGGGCGTTCTTCGACCGGGTCGAGCATGACGCCCGGACGAGCTCGTCGAGGACGCCGACTCGATCGGCCTGCTCGTCCCGACCGGCGAGCCGCGAGCCGGTCAAGCGCTCGGTCGTCCACGTCTTCACGTATCCCGCCGCAGGAGCACAAGCTCGGCGTCGGCGACAGCCCGTTCGACCGAGCGACGCGGCGCGACGCGGGCGAGATCGTCGCGCTCGACCGCGAGGCGCGCGACGCTCGAGCTCAAGCGCGGGCCGAGCGCTCGACGGACGTGCCGCTGCCCGAGGCGCTCATTCCCGGCGACCCGTACCGGACGGACGCGCAGGAGGACGCGCTCGATGCGCATCGGCCGCTCGCTGCTCGCCGGCGACCGCCGCTACCCGGCGCTCGAGTCGGTGCTGCGCCGCGAGCCGTTCGACCGCGACGTGCAGACGACCGACCTCGACGAGATGGCGGAGCTCGTGCTCTCGCTCGACGGCGCGCCACCTCGTCATCCAGGGCCCGCCCGGCTCGGGCAAGACGTGGACGTCGGGGCGGCTGATCGCGCGCCTGCTCGCCGAGGGCAAGCGGGTCGGCGTCGCCTCGACGAGCCACAAGGCGATCCACAAGCTGCTCGACGAGGTCGAGGCGGCGCGGCGAGCTCGGCGTCCGTTCGAGGGCGTCAAGAAGGCGAGCGCCGGCAACCCCGAGTCGGTCTACGAGGGCGAGCGCGATCGAGAACGTCACCGAGCGCGGACGACTGCGGCGACGGCGCCGCTCGCTCGGCGGCACGGCCTGGCTCTTCGCGCACGGCGACCTTCGACGGCGCGCTCGACTACCTCTTCATCGACGAGGCGGGCCAGGTCTCGCTCGCCGACGCGCTCGCGATGGGCACCGCGCGCGCGCAACCTCGTGCTCGTCGGCGACCCGCAGCAGCTCGCGCAGGTGCTCCAGGGCTCGCACCCCGACGGCGCCGGCGCCTCCGTGCTCACAGCACCTGCTCGGCGAGCACGCGACGATCCCGCGCCGACCGCGGGCTCTTCCTCGAGCGCACGTTCCGCCTGCACCCCGACGTCTGCGGCTACATCTCGGAGGAGTTCTACGAGGGGCGGCTGCGGCCCGACCCGGTGCGCGAGACGCGGACGACGCCGCTCGGGACGGGGCTGCGCTTCCTCGCCGGTCGAGCACGAGGGCCGCCGGCAGGAGTCGCCGGAGGAGGCCGCGCGCGGTCGAGGCGCGAGGTCGAGCGGCTGCTCGCGGCGGGCGTGCGCCGCGGCGGACGTGATGGTCGTCGCGCCCTACAACGCGCAGGTCAACCTGCTGCGCGAGCGGCTCCCCGACGGCGGTGCGCGGTCGGCACGGTCGACAAGTTCCAGGGGCAGGAGGCGCCGGTCGTCCTCTACTCGATGGCGAGCTCGAGCGGCGAGGACGTCCCGCGCGGGCTCGAGTTCCTGCTCTCGCGCAACCGGCTCAACGTGGCGATCTCGCGCGCGCAGTGCCTCGCCTACCTCGTCTGCTAGCCCGCGGCTGCTCGAGGTCAACTGCCGCACGATCGACCAGATGCGGCTCGCGAACGCGCTCTGCCGCTTCGTCGAGGTGGCGGAGGAGCAGGCGCGCTAGGAGGGGCTCGCCAGACGCACTCGTGTGCTGCGGCGTTCAAACAGCTCGGGGTAGTTCTTCGTGCGTCCGTGGATCTGGAAATCGGTGACCGGCGAGCCGTCCTTCCTCTCGTATCTCGCCGCTGAGCTCACTGCGTCCGCCAGCTCGGCCGTCGTCATCCAACGGTTGCCGCTCTCGTGGAGGATTCGCGCGATCTCGAAGTGGAGCGTCGGGCTCCGGTCGGCTGGGAACCTGTGCCCTCCGCTACCGCGGATGAAGCCGACGAGCGACGCCATCTGCTCGATCCGCTCTTCGGGAGTCAACGCGAGGTTCTCGCGGAGCACCTCGCGGTCGCGATCGGGCACGATCGGCCGGCTCGACAGCTCAAGCCGCTCGTTGACGAGGTCGAGCAACGACCCGAGGGTCGCGACGCTGGGAGAGACGAGGTCGCGTTCAATCCGCGAGATCGCCGCCTGGGAGGTGCGCGCCCGCGTCGCGAGCTGCGTCTGGGTGACGCCGTGGCGGCGGCGCGCCTCCCGCAGGAGCTGACCGGGGGTCATGCCCTAATTATATCACTTGTGATGTACGATGCTCCTGTGTACAACGTGACCGAGGGGCTGCTCGCCGGGCCGTACCCGGGGCCCGGCGACGTCGAGCGGCTGCGGGCCGCGGGCGTCGAGCTCTTCGTCGACCTCACCGAAGCGGGGGAGTACGGCATCTCTTCGTACGACCCCGCCGGCGGGCGGCACCTCCGCTTCCCGATCCCCGACCACGGCGTCCCGAGCGAGGAGGAGATGGCGGCGATCCTGGACACGCTTGACGCGGGGCTCGCCGACGGGGCCGGCGTGTACGTCCACTGCCTCGCCGGCGCGGGGCGCACGGGGACGGTCGCCGGCTGCTGGCTCGTCCGGCACGGCCTCACCGGGGGCGAGGCGCTCGTCGCGATCGCCGAGCGGCGCGGCGTCGCCTGCCGCCCCTCACCCGAGACGCCGGAACAGCGCGAGTTCGTGCTCGGCTGGGCGGAACAGGGCCGGAATGGTCACTAGCGAGGCATGGTCGAATGTGCTAGCACTTTGCTAGCATGGAAGCCGTGCCGACACTTCACATCAGGAACCTCCCCGAGCCCGTCTACGACAAGCTGAAGCGGCGTGCGGCCGAGCACCACCGGTCCATCAACGCGGAAGTGCTCGCCCTCCTCAACGCCGAGCTGGAGGAGGAACGGCGGGAGGGAGAGATCACACGGCGGCTCCGTAAGCTGGCGTACGAGATCAACCTGCCAGCGGACGCGCCGAAACCGGAGGAGATCCTCAGGGAGCTGCGCGATTCCCGCTGAGGCAGTCCTCGACGCGAGCGCCGTGCTCAGGGCGGTCGTCGACCATGACGAGACGGCGCGCGTGTGGACGATGGACATCGAGCGGGGACGCGTCAAGGGCCTCGTTCCGGATCTCGTCTACGCCGAAGTCGCCCACGTCCTCGCGCGGTACGCGAAGGCCGGCAGGCTCACGCGGGACCAGATCGCGCGGGCGCTCCACGAGGTCCTCCGGTTGTCGCTGACAGTGAGGCCACTTTCCGCGCTCGCCGGGCCCGCTCTCCGGCTCTCGCTCGACCGTGACCTGAGCGTGTACGACGCGTGCTACCTCGCCCTCGCCGAGGCGACCGGTGCCACGCTCGTCACCGCCGACCGCGGCCTCGCCGCCGCGGCGACGGACGCCGTCCTGCTCGCGTAACCGGTGTTATGTTCAGAGACGGTTAAGCGTCCGCGCCGCGACAACTCTCGCGCGCCCGCGGCGTCCCAACGGGTATGGGAGCAGCGCAGGCACCGTTCCAGGATGCGGCCGGTACGGACGAGCAGCGCCAGTTCGACTTCTGGCTCGGCGAGTGGGACCTGAGCTGGGGCGACGGCGCCACCGCCACGAACTCGATCTACCTCGACTTCGACGGTCACGTGATCGTCGAGAGCTTCGACGGGCGCCCCTCGCTCGAGCTGCAGGGGACGTCCCTCTCGACCTACGACTTCGACCGGCGGCAGTGGCGGCAGACCTGGGTCGACAACCAGGGCAGCCGCTTCGAGTTCGCGGGCGAGTTCCGCGACGGAGAGATGGAGCTCCGCGCGGAAACCGACGTCGGCGGCCGGCCGGCGCTGCTGCGGATGCGCTGGTTCAACGTCCGCGAGGACGCGCTCGACTGGGCCTGGGAGCGCTCCGACGACGGCGGCCGGAGCTGGACGCCGCTCTGGGAGGTGGCGTACAGCCGTGTCCTATAGCTGGGTCGATCCTCACACCGTCTCCCTCTTCGCTCGGCGCGAGGACGAGCGCATGCAGGCGCGCCTCGCCGCGCGCCTGCAGGAGCGGGCCCCGGACGGCGAGTCCCTGCCGGGCGTCGTCTGGGGCCACGCGGCCTGGAGCGCGGCTTTCGAGGACGAGCGGCTGCTCGGGGGCCTCGAGCTTCGTCGCCAACTCTGACAACGGTTCGGACGATCCTTCCGGAGGCGGTAGTACGATGGCCTCCCGGTGCCTTCTCCGTTCGTCCACCTGCACGTCCACTCCGAGTACTCGATCCTCGACGGGGCGTGCCGGATCCCGGGGCTCGTGGCCCGCGCCGCCGAGCTGGAGATGCCGGCGGTCGCGCTCACCGACCACGGCTCGCTCGCGGGAGCGGTCGAGCTCTACAAGCGGGCGACGACGGCGGGCATCAAGCCGCTGATCGGCTGCGAGGTCTACCTTGCCGACGACCGCAAACAGCAGACGAAGGGGTACGCGCACCTCACGCTCCTCGCCGAGTCGAACGAGGGCTACGCGAACCTGATCAGGCTCTCCTCGCTCGGCTACCTCGAGGGCTACTACTACAAGCCGCGCGTGGACTGGTCGCTGCTCGAGGCGCACGGCAAGGGCATCGTCGCGCTCTCGGGCTGCCTCTCGGGCCGCGTCTGCAAGGCGCTCTCTGAGAGCAGACCCGCCGACGCCCGCATCGACCTCGACCGGCTCGCGTCGATCTTCGGCCGCGACTCGACCTACGTCGAGCTCCAGAACGCAGGGCTTGCCGAGCAGGCCCAGATCAACCCGCAGCTCGTGGCGCTCGCCGCCGAGGCGGGGCTGCCGCTCGTCGCCACCGGCGACGTCCACTACCTGAACGCCGAGGACGCGCTCGCGCACGAGGCGCTGCTCTGCATCCAGTCGGGCGACTCGCTGAAGAACCCGAACCACTGGAAATTCGACACCAACGAGTTCTTCTTCAAGACACCTGAGCAGATGGCCGAGGACTTCCCGGGCCACGAGGACGCGCTGCGGCGCACGCTCGAGATCGCCGAGCGCTGCTCGGTGACGATGGAGCTCGACCGGATCCTGCTGCCGCAGTACCCGGTGCCGGAGGGCCGCGACGCCTTCGACTACCTCGTCGAGCTCTGCGAGAAGGGGCTCGGGCGCCGCTACGAGCGCACCACGCCGGAGCTCCAGGAGCGGCTGCGCTACGAGCTGAAGACGATCAAGGAGATGGGCTTCGCCGACTACTTCCTGATCGTCTGGGACTTCATCGCCTTCGCGAAGCGGAACGGGGTCAGCGTCGGTCCGGGCCGCGGCTCGGCGGCGGGCTCGCTCGCCGCCTACTGCCTCGAGATCACCGACCTCGACCCGATCCGCTACGGCCTCCTCTTCGAGCGCTTCCTCAACCCGGGGCGCAAGTCGATGCCGGACATGGACATCGACTTCGCGGTCGAGGGCCGCGAGCGCGTGATCAACTACGTGACCGAGAAGTACGGCCGCGACCGCGTCGCGCAGATCATCACCTTCGGGACGATGGCGGCGCGGGCGGCGGTGCGCGACGCGGGGCGCGTGCTCGAGATCCCGTACGGCACCGTGGACAAGCTCGCGAAGCTCATCCCCGAGGGGCCGGGGCAGACGCTCGCCGAGTGTCTGAAGCCCGGCGCGGAGCTGCGGACGGCGTACGACGCCGATCCGGTCGCGAAGGAGGTCGTGGACCTCGCGAAGCCGCTCGAAGGGCTCGTGCGGCAGGACTCGATCCATGCCGCCGGCGTCGTCATCGGCGCGCAGCCGCTGATGGAGATCGTGCCGCTCCAGCAGAAGGGCGCCGACCAGGAGATCGTGACGCAGTTCCCGATGGGCGACGTCGAGGCGCTCGGGCTGCTGAAGATCGACTTCCTCGGGCTGCGCAACCTCGACGTGATCGACAAGGCGGTCGAGCTGGTCGGCGGCGGGCTGGACATCGCGAAGCTGCCGCTCGACGACCCGAAGACGTACGCGATGCTCCAGCGGGGCGATGCGTCGGGCGTCTTCCAGTTCGAGTCGTCGGGCATGCGCGAGGCGCTGCGGCAGGTGAAGCCGACCGAGTTCGAGGACCTCATCGCGCTCGTCGCGCTCTACCGGCCGGGACCGATGGGCTACATCCCGGTGTACGCGCGGCGCAAGGCGGGCCTCGAGCAGGTGGCGTTCGTGGACGAGCGGCTGAAGCCGATCACGGGCGGCACGTACGGCATCTGCATCTACCAGGAGCAGTACATGGAGATCGCCAAGAACCTCGCCGGCTTCTCGCCGGGCGAGGCGGACGATCTCCGCAAGGCGATCGGCAAGAAGATCGCGAAGCTGATGGCGTCGCTGAAGGAGAAGTTCCTCACCGGCTGCGCCGAGCGCGGGGTCGCGACGGCCGACGCGCGCCAGCTCTGGGAGGACATGGAGAAGGCGCAGGACTACTCCTTCAACAAGTCGCACGCGGCCTGCTACGCGCTGATCGCCTACCGCACCGCGTGGCTGAAGGCGCACCACCCGTGCGAGTACATGGCGGCGCTGATCTCGTCCGTGATGAACACGAAGGATCGCGTGCCGGTCTACGTCAACGCGTGCGCGGAGATGGGGATCGAGGTGCTGCCGCCCGACGTGAACTCGTCGCAGACGGACTTCGCCGTCGTCGAGGGGAAGATCCGCTTCGGGCTGACCGCGGTGAAGAACGTCGGCGAGGCGGCGACGCGGGCGATCATCGCGGCGCGCGACGTGGGCGGGCCGTTCGAGTCGATCTGGGACTTCGTCGAGCGGGTGGACCCGCAGGTCGTGAACAAGCGCTCGCTCGAGTCGCTCGTCAAGTGCGGCGCACTCGACTCGACGGGCGCCTCGCGGCTCGGGATGCTGGCGGTGCTCGAGCAGGCGCTCGCCTTCGGCTCCAAGCACGCCGCCGACCGGCTCGCCGGGCAGGCCTCGATCTTCGATGGCGATTTCGGCGCCGCCGAAATCGCTACGGGACGGCATCATCCGCCAGTCCCCGCGACGGAGTTCGAGAAGCAGGAGCTGCTGCGGATGGAGAAGGAGTCGCTCGGGCTGTACGTCTCCGAGCACCCGCTCGCTGCGGTACGCGACCAGCTCAAGCGCAAGACCGACTGCGCGCTCGTCGACCTCGAGCGGCGCCGCGACGGCGAGATCGCCACGGTCGGCGGGATCGTCTCCGCGGTCAAGCAGATGACGACGAAGAAGGGCGAGCCGATGGTCTTCCTCACGCTGGACGACCCGACGGGGAGCGCCGAGGTCGTCGTCTTCAACTCGACCTACGCGTCGGCGCGGGAGCACTGCGTGGTCGACCGCATCCTCGTCATCAAGGGGCGGGTGGATCACAAGCAGCAGGGCGAGACGAAGCTGATCGCGCTCGAGGTGGCGTTGTTCGAGGCGATCCCGGAGCGGCGCGAGGTGCTGCTCAGGCTCGACGCGCGCGCCGCGCCGGCCGGGGTGATCGGCGAGCTCTCGCGGCTCGTGCGCGACTACCCGGGCGACGCGCCTGTTGTGATCGAGATCGAGTCGTCGGTCGGGCAGCGCACGCTCGCGCTCGGCCCCGATTACCGCGTGCAGGCCGACTCGGACTTCCTCGCCGAGGCGAAGGCGCTGCTCGGCGAGGCCGCGGTTACCTAGCCCGGCGGAACCTCGCTCCGGCGCCCGGTGTAGAACGGGTGAGTGGTGAGCCGACCACTACCGGAGTCCGAGCTGGTCGAGCGCGCCCGCGGGGGCGACGGTGCCGCGTGGGGTGCGCTCGTCCGCGAGCACGAGGAGATCGCCTTCCGCACCGCGTACCTCATCACCCGCAGCGCCGCCGACGCCGAGGAGGCCGCCGCCGACGCGCTCGTGAAGGCGTTCTACGCGCTGCCGCGCTTCCGCTTGGGCGCGCCGCTGCGGCCGTGGCTGCTGCGGATCGTCGCCAACGAGGCGCGCAACCGCCGCCGCTCGGCGGGGCGGCGCGGTTCGCTCGCGCTGCGCGCGGCGGAGCAGGATCCCTCGGGGGGCGCGGCTCCGTCCCCCGAGGGGATCGTCGTCGCGGCCGAGGAGCGGCGCGAGCTGCTGGAGGCCCTCGAGCGGCTGCGCGGGGACGACCGGCTCGTCCTCTCGTGTCGCTTCCTGCTCGACCTCTCGGAAGAGGAGACGGCGGGCGCGCTCGGGCTGCGGCGCGGCACGGTCAAGTCGCGGACGTCGCGCGCGCTCGAGCGGCTCCGCGCCGAGCTGGGAGGGAAGCCGTGATCGAGCTCGAGCCGAGGCTGCGCGGGGTCGAGCTCGAGTGGCCCGAGACGCCCGCGCTCGCGGCGGCGGTCGAGCGGCGGCTGACGGCCGCGCCACCGCCTCGTCGCGCGCGCCGCCGCGCGCTCGTGCTCGCCTTCGCGGCGCTGGCGGTCGCGCTCGCCGCGACGCTGGCGGTCCCGGGCGCGCGCAGCGCCTTCCTCGAGCTCTTCCACCTGAAGGGCGCGACGGTGCGGGTGGTCGAGGAGCTGCCGCCGGTCGTTCCCTCCACCTCGCTCGACCGGCTCGGGGAACAGGTCTCGCTCGCCGAGGCGCGCCGCCGCGCCGGCTTCGACCTCGTCGGGCCGGAGGCGCTCGGCGAGCCCGACGCCGTGCGGGCCGGCGGCGGCGGGATGATCTCCTTCGTCTACGGCGAGGGACTCGACCTGCGAGTGATCTTCTCGCAGGCCCGCGGCCGTACGGAGCCGGTCTTCCTGAAGAAGCTCGCGGGCGGCGGGACCGTCGTCGAGCACGTGACCATCTCCGGCGAGCCCGGTCTCTTCATCAGCGGCGAGCCGCACTTCTTCATGTGGGTGAGCGAGGACGGCAGCCTGAGGGACGAGCCGGTCTACCTCGCGCGCGACGTCCTCCTCTGGCAGAGGGGCCGGCTGCTACTGCGCCTGGAGGGCGAGTTGACGCTCGAGCGGGCGCTCGCCGTCGCGCGCTCCGTGCGCTGAGGAGAAAAAGTCGCACAGCTGTGACGAAGTCGTGACACACACGTGTTGGTGTCAGACACCGTCGCGTGTGTGCCACCGCTTCGTGCCGAGAGTGTCATTCCTCGTCCACAGGGCGGGAACCGCACGCCGCTGCGCGGTGTAGAGCCGCATCAGCGTCAAGGAGGAATGCATGAAGAGGCTTCTGCTGCCGGCTCTGCTCGTCGCCACGCTCGCCGTCGCCGGCGCGGCGTGGGCAGGCGGGTGGGCGACGGTTCAGCTCAGCTCGACCCCGACCGGAACGAAGGCGGGGCAACCATGGGTCGTCACCGTCACGGTGCTCCAGCACGGGCGCACGCCGCTTCGGGGCGTCAAGCCGACGATCACGATCCGCAACGGCGAGACGAGCGCGGTTTCAAGGCTGTCCCCGTCGGAAAGCCGGGCGTCTACCGCTCCCGCGTCGTCTTCTCGAAGCCGGGCACGTGGACGTACGCGATCTGGGACGGCTTCACGCAGACGCATACCTACGCGCCCGTCCGCATCCTCACGTAGCCTGACGTCGTGAGCGCCCCCGCTCCGGCGGGGGCCCGCGGCAATTCTCCCGAAATTCTTCCCAAGCGTTAACGGAAGCTTCACTCGAATCCCCTAAAATGGGGGCATCCGCCGAGCGTCGCGGGACGAATACGAGAGCACCACTCGACGTTGAAAGGCATGAGATGTCTGCGGCAGAAGTCGAAGTCAGGGAATCGGAGCTGGAGCGGATCGAGCGCTGGCGCACCGGCGAGCTGCTGCGGGCAGGCTACGACCACGACGCCGCCTCCGAGCTGGCCGGCCGCCTCGACGTCGACCTGCACGCGGCGATCGACCTCCTGAGCGGCGGCTGCCCCAGCCGACCTCGCGCTGAAGATCCTCCTCTAGAAGCACGGGCCCTCCGCAACGGGCAGAATCAGGCTCGCCCGTGAGCCTCTTCGCCTCGATCCCCTCGCCGTCGTCCGGAGCCCTCGAGCTCGGGCCGCTGCACGGTCCACATGTACGGCCTGATGCTGCTCGCCGGCATCGCCGCGGCCATCTGGCTCACCGGCCGCCGCTACGTCGCGCGCGGCGGGGACTGGGACCTCATCTTCCGGCTCGCCGTCTGGGGCGTCTCCGCGGGGATCGTCGGCGCGCGCGCCTACCACGTCGCGACGAGCTGGGACGAGGTGGCAGACCCGAAGTGGTAGGGTGCCTTCGAGGTCTGGGAGGGAGGCCTCGGCGTCTGGGGCGGGATCGGCTTCGGGGTGATCGCCGGCGCGATCGTCGCCCGCCGCGCGGGCGCGAGCGTGCGCGCTCTTGATGGACGTGGTCGCGCCCGGCCTGCTGCTCGCGCAGGCGATCGGCCGGCTCGGCAACTGGTGGAACCAGGAGCTCTTCGGCAAGCCGACCGACCTGCCGTGGGGGCTCGAGATCGACCCGGGCACCGGCCGGAGCAGTACCTCGACAGCGCGACCTTCCATCCGACGTTCCTCTACGAGCTGGTCTACGCCGTGCTCGGCGTCGGCGTCCTGCTCTGGCTCGACCGGCGCTTCCGCATCAAGCCGCCCGCGCTCTTCTCGCTCTACGTCGCCGTCTACTGCGCGTTCCGCGTTCTTCATGGAGCTGCTGCGCGTGGACCCGGCGCACGAGTTGGGCCCGCTGCGTCTGAACGGCTGGGTCTCAGTCGCCGGCTTCGTCGCTCTCGGCGGGGTTCTTCGTCTGGTGGCAGTTCCTGCGCGGCGGGGCGACCCGGAGGTCGGCGGCGGCGACGCCGAGCGGCCGGCGATGGCGATCCCGAAGGGGCGCGTCCGACCCCGGGGCTAGCCTCTCGCGCGATGCTTCTGCGCGAGCTCGAGCTGGACCTCGACGCGTTCGAGGGGCCCTTCGACCTGCTGCTGACGCTCGTTCTCCGCGAGGAGCTCGAGCCGGCGGACGTGGACATGGCGGCGATCGTCGTCGCGTTCGTCGAGCGGCTCGCGGCGCGCGACGAGCTCGATCTCGAGGCCTGCGGCGAGTTCCTCGTGCTCATCTCGGCGCTGCTCGAGCTGAAGGCACGCGCGCTCTTCCCGGACGAGGAGGCCGAGCTCGCCGACCTCGATCCCGAGGAGGCGGCCGAGGAGCTCGCGCGCCGGCTCGCCGAGTACCGGCGCATGAAGGAGGCCGCGGCCTGGCTCGCCGAGCGGCTCGCCGCGCGAGGGAGACCGCTACTTCCGGCTCGGCCCGGCGCCCCTCGGGCCGCGCTCGGAGCGGCGGCTCGCGCCCCAGGAGCCGACGCTCCTCGCCGATGCGCTGCGCTCGCTCGCCGTGCCGCCGCCGCAGGTCTCGCTCGCGCACATGGCGCTGCGCTTCCCACCCGTCTCGCAGTTCCTCGAGCGCTTCCGCGCCGTGCTGCGCCGGCGCAGCCGCTTCGACTTCGACGCAGAGGTAGGGGGGCTCTCGCGCGTCGAGCAGGCGGTCGCCTTCCTGGCCCTGCTCGAGCTGCGCAAGCAGGGCGAGATCGCGCTCGCTCAGGCCGCCCCGTTCGCCCCGATCCGCGTCGCGCGGGCGGGGCAGGAAACCACCGTCGAGGAAGAAAGGACCACCGCGTGGACCGCCCGCTCCGCCT
The DNA here is from genome assembly GCA_963839425.1 of uncultured Actinomycetes bacterium. Taxonomy (GTDB): domain Bacteria; phylum Actinomycetota; class Thermoleophilia; order Gaiellales; family Gaiellaceae; genus CAYGLV01. The sequence continues at coordinate 1,646,303 of CAWIUX010000009.1, read as the reverse complement.
GATCTCCGCGAACCCGCTCGACCGGCTCGCCCGCACGCTCGAGGCGCTGCTCGTCGTCGCCTCGCAGCCGCTTCCCGTCGAAGAGCTCGCCGCGCGCGGCAGACGACGACGCCGAGCGGATCGACACCGCGCTGGGCCTGCTCTCCGAGCGCTACCGCGAGGGCCGCAGCGGGATCGTGCTGGAGAAGGTCGCCGGCGGCTACGCCTTCCGGGCCGCCCGCGAGGCGGCGGAGGCCTGCTCGCGCCTCGTCGAGCGCCCCCTCGAGCGCGGGCTCTCGCAGGCCGCTCTCGAGACGCTGGCGATCGTCGCCTACCTCGGCCCCGTCTCGCGCCCCGAGATCGCCCGCATCCGCGGTGTCGCCGCCGACTCGACCGTGGCGAGCCTGCTCGAGCGAGGCCTGATCGGCGAGGCCGGACGCGAGAGCGGTCCCGGCGGCGCCGTCCGCTACCGCACGACGCCGCTCTTCGAGCGTGTCTTCGGGCTCGAGAGCGCCGCCGCGCTCCCGCGCCTCGACGACCTCGGCGCCGACGAGGCCGAGATCAGGGACCGCCTCGATCGGCGATCGCCGAGCGCCGCGCCGGCTAGAGCGGCTATCCAGTCGCCGCCGCGGAGGATCGGCACGCGCTGCCCGTCGCGTGTGACCCCGTCCACGTCGAGCTCGGGGCTGCCGATCATGAAGTCGCTGTGGATCCCGCTCTTGTTGATGCGCGGCAGGTCGGCCTCGTCCTCGACCGGGAACGTGTACGCGTTGCCGAGCGCGATGTGGCTCGCCGCGTTCTCGTCGAACAGCGTCTCGTGGAAGACGGTGCCGAGCGGGCCGATCCGGCCCTGGCCGTCCACGAGCGCGAGCTCGCCGAGGCGGCTCGCGCCGTCGTCCTTCGCCGCGATCGCGCGCAGCGCGTCGGCGCCCTTGTCGGCGTCGATCTCGACCGCGCGACCGCCTTCGAAATGGACCCGGATGCCGTCGATCTGGGAGCCGTAGAACTCGAGCGGCTTCGTCGCGGTCACGAAGCCGTCCACCCGCTCGGGGTCGGGGGTCGTGAAGACCTCCTCGGTCGGCAGGTTCGGGTAGTGCTTCTGCCCGTCGATCGTCGTGAAGTCGGCCGCCTGCCACCTCGAGCTGGCAGCAGGCCGACGGTGAGGTCGGTGCCCGGGCCCTTCAGGTGGATGGCGTCGAAGCGGCGCTCGGTCAGCCGGCCGCCGGCGGCGATCAGCGTGTCCATCCGCTCGTGCCAGGCCGCGATCGGGTCCGGCTCGTCGAGACGGAGGGTGTGAATGACCTCCTCCCACAGCCTGTCGAGCGCCTCGTCGGGCGGCAGCTCGGGGAAGACGACATGCGCCCAGCCCGGCGTCGGGAACGGCACGGCGGTCCAGCTCGTCGTCTGCGCATTGACGACGATCGGCCCCTCCTTGATGTAGGGCATGACGTCCTTGCCGGTGCGGGCGGGGTCGATGCCGTGTACGCGGTCGGGTCGGCCCCGACGAGCGAGACGCGCGCGGCGCGCTCGTCGCCGAGCCAGAGCAGCCGCTGGCCGAGCCACGGCGGCACGTAGTCGAGCGTCGCCTCGTCCGCGTACTCGAGCCGCGCGCGCTTGACCCACGGGTCCCACCAGAAGACGTCCACGTACTTCGCCCCCCGCTTGTACGCCGAGCGGGCGATCGCGCGGGCGATCTCCTCCATGCCGAGGTACGCGGTGACGGCGAGCAGCTGGCCGGGCTGGAGGTTGGCGCCGAAGCCGACGTACAGCTCGGCCATGCGCTCGATGTCGGCGCTCCGGTCACGCATGCGCGGAGGAGCCTACACAGGGACAATCGTCATGTGCGGCTGAACGCCTACCTTGCCCGTGCCGGAGTCGCCTCCCGGCGCGGCGCCGACGAGCTGATCAAGGCCGGCCGCGTGACCGTGAACGGGCAGCCCGGGCAGCTGAACACGTTCGTCGCCGCCGCCGACGTCGTCGAGGTGGACGGCCGGCGCGTCGCCAAGGAGCGGCTCGCCTACGTGCTGCTGCACAAGCCGGCGGGCGTCGTCACGACCGCGCGCGATCCGCAGGGGCGGCCGACGGTCGTCTCGCTCGTCTCGCACGATGCTCGCGTCGTGCCCGTCGGCCGTCTCGACGTCAACACGACCGGAGCGCTCCTGCTCACGAACGACGGCCCGCTCGCGCACCGGCTCGCCCATCCGCGCTACGGCGTCGAGAAGGTGTACGTCGCCCTCGTCCAGGGGAAGCCCTCGGCGGTGGCGATCCGGCGGCTGCGGGCCGGAGTCGAGCTCGATGACGGCGTGACGGCCCCCGCGCGCGCCCGCGTGCTGTCCGGCGGCGCGGTCGAGCTCGTCCTCCACGAGGGCCGCAAGCACCAGGTGAGGCGGATGCTCGAGGCGGTCGGCTATCCCGTGCGGCGGCTCTACCGCAGCGGCTACGCGGGGCTGACGGTCGAGGGGCTCGCCCCGGGCGAGTGGCGCGAGCTCACAGCCTCCGAGGTCGAGCAGCTCCGAAGAACCGCCCGTTCTCCGGCTCTGACGAAGCCCATCACGTCGTACATCCGCTCGAGCGTCGGCTCGGACGCCTTGCGCGCCTTCTCGGCGCCCACGGCGAGCAGCCGCTGCAGCTCGGCCGGGTCGGCGCGGAGCGCGGCGTAGCGCGCCTGGATCGGCGCGAGCAGCTCGACGACCGCCTCGCCGGCGTCCTGCTTGAACTGCCCGTAGCCCATGCCGTCATAGCGGGCCTCGATCGCCTCCGGCGTCTCGCCGGTCGCGACCGACATGATGTCGATCAGGTTCGTCACTCCCGGCTTGTCGGGCGCCCGCAGCACGTCGCGGCCGGAGTCGGTGACCGCCGACTTGAACTTGCGCCGGACCACGTCCGGCTCGTCGAGGATCTTCACCGTGCCGAGCGGCGTCCCCCCGGTCGTCGACATCTTGTTCTCCGGCTCCTGCAGGTCCATGATCCGCGCTCCGACCTCCGGGTAGACGCCCTGGGGAACGACGAACGTCTCGCCGAAGCGCGCGTTGAACCGGATCGCGATGTCGCGCGCGAGCTCGAGGTGCTGCCGCTGGTCGTCGCCGATCGGGACGATGTCGGTCTGGTAGAGCAGGATGTCGCCCGCCATCAGCACGGGGTAGGTGAGCAGGCCGGCCGAGATCGACTCCTGCCGGGCGCCCTTGTCCTTGAACTGGTGCATCCGTCGCAGCTCGCCGACGGTGGCGACGGCGCCCAGCAGCCAAGCCGCCTCGGCGTGGGCGACGACGTGGCTCTGGCAGAAGACGGCCGAGCGCTCGGGGTCGAGCCCGGTCGCGAAGAGCATCGCCGCGAGATCGAGCGTCAGCTCGCGGAAGTCCTCCGGCTCGTAGGCGACCGTGATCGAGTGGAGGTCGACGATGCAGAAGAACGCCTCGCCACGCTCCTGCGTGGCGGCGTACTGGCGGAAGCCGCCGATCAGGTTGCCGAGGTGCTTGTCGCCTGTCGGTTGGATGCCGGAGAAGATGCGCATGTCGGTTCTCACTACCTTCTTTGGTCGCGGTACGAAAAAGACCTCCTGGCGGAGGTCGGGATCGAGCGAAGCGGCGTGCGCGTCCTAGCGCAGGCTCCCGCCCCGCTCGCACGGCCAGAACCAGGCCTCGTGAGTGGTCGCGGGAAGCATGCGTCGAAGGATAGGGCCGAGCTCGCGAAGCCGCAACTAGACTGGAAGGGTGGCGATCGGCTCCGAGACGTGGGCACCCGCGGCGTGGCGAGAGCGGCTCGCCGGGCACCAGCCCGCGTGGCCCGATGAGGCGCGCGCGGAAACGGCGCGCGCGCAGTTGAAGGCCTGGCCGCCGCTCGTGTTCGCCGGTGAGGCGCGCGCGCTTCAAGCCGCGCTCGCCGACGTGGCCGCCGGGCGTGCGTTCCTGCTTCAGGCAGGGGACTGCGCCGAGTCGTTCCACGACTTCACCGCCGTCTCGATCCGCGAGAAGCTGAAGATCCTGCTCCAGATGTCGGTCGTGCTGATCTACGGCTCGACCCTGCCGCTCGTGAAGGTCGGCCGCATCGCCGGTCAGTTCGCGAAGGCGCGCTCCTCGCCGACCGAGGTCGCCGGCGGCGGCGAGATCCCCTCCTTCTTCGGCCACATGATCAACGACGATGCCGCCACCGCCGAGGCGCGTGCCGCCGACCCCGATCGCATGGTGCGCGCCTACCACCAGTCGGCCGCGACGCTCAACCTGCTGCGCGCCTTCACAAAGGGGGGCTTCGCCGACCTGACGCAGGTGCACATGTGGAATCAGGAGTTCGTGTCGGGCTCGCCCGAGGGCCGCAGCTACGAGCGCGTCGCAACCGAGATCGAGCGGGCGCTCGGGTTCATGGCGGCCTGCGGCATCGACTTGAGGGAGTCGCCGCAGCTCCATCAGGTCGACGTCTGGACGAGCCACGAGGGCCTCGTGCTCGACTACGAGGAGGGGCTCACGCGGCGCGACTCGCTCACGGGCGAGTGGTACGACTGCTCGGCGCACATGCTCTGGATCGGCGAGCGCACGCGGGAGGTCGACGGCGCTCACGTCGCGTTTTTCTCGGGCGTGCGCAACCCGCTGGGAGTAAAGCTCGGCCCCACCACGACCGCCGATGAGGCGCTCGCGCTCTGCGAGGCGCTCAACCCGGATCGCGTTCCGGGCCGGCTCACCCTGATCGCGCGCATGGGTGCCGACCGGGTCGAGGAGGCACTGCCGCCGCTGCTCCGCGCCGTCCGCGAGGCCGAGCATCAGGTCGTCTGGGCGTGCGATCCCATGCACGCGAACGTGATCCGCACTGCTTCCGGCGTCAAGACGCGTCGGTTCGACACGATCATGCGCGAGGTCGAAGGCTTCTTCCACGCTTGTCGGGCGCAGGAGACCTGGCCGGGCGGCGTCCACGTCGAGTTCACCGGCGAGGACGTGACCGAGTGCCTCGGCGGCTCGACCGCCGTGCTCGAGGAAGAGCTCAACGCCCGTTACATGACTCTCTGCGACCCGCGCCTGAACGCCCGCCAGTCGCTCGACCTCGCATTCCGCGTGGCCGAGCTGATGCGAAGCTAGAAGATGCCGGTTCCCGGCTCCATCGCGGTCGTGGGGACCGGCCTGATCGGCGCATCGGTCGGCCTGGCGGCGCGGCGAGCGGGCGTCGAGCGCGTCAGCGGCTGGGATCCCGATGAAGCTCATCTCGCCGCTGCTGCGGAGCGCGGCGCCGTCGACGCCGCCCCGGGCATGGCCGACGCGCTCGAGGGCGCCGAGCTCGCCGTGGTCGCCGCGCCCGTGGCCGCGCTGCCGGCACAGGTCCGTGCGGTTCTCGAGGCGAGCGGCGAGGCCTGCACGGTCACCGACGTCGGCTCGACGAAGGGCGCCGTCTGCGCCGCTGTCGCGGGCGAGCCGCGGTTCATCGGCGGCCACCCCGTCTGCGGCTCCGAGGCGCGCGGCCCCGAGCACGCGACGGGAGAGCTGTTCGAGGGCGCGACGTGGTTTCTCGCGCCGACCGCCTCCACCGAGCCGGAGCGCTACCGCGTGCTCCACTCGTTCGTCTCCTCGCTCGGCGCGATCCCGGTCGCGATCGACCCCGAGACGCACGACCGGCTCGTCGCGCTCACGAGCCATCTGCCCCACGCGCTCGCGAACGTCATCATCAACCAGGCCGGCGCGTCGCGGATCGAGGGCCACGAGCCGCTCGCGGCGGCCGGCGGCTCGCTCCGCGACATGACGCGCGTCGCCGGCGCGAACCCGCGCATCTGGGTGGACATCTTCCTCGACAACGCCCAGGCGCTCGGCGAGATGCTGGCGGAGTACCGGCGCCGGCTCGAGCAGGTCGAGGCGGCCCTTGCGGCCGGCGACGCCGGCTTTCTCGCCCGCTGGATCGGCGAGGCGGCGGGCAACCGGCGGCGCATGCTCTCGACCGCGCACGAGGACCCGGGGGCGCTCCAGAGGCTGCGCGTGCACGTCCCGGACCGCCCCGGCGTGCTCGCCGGAATCACGCAGGCGCTCGGCGCCGAGCGGATCAACATCGAGGAGTTCGACCTGGAGCACTTCTCGGCGGAGCGCGGCGGCACGCTCTCGATCCTCGTCACGGGCGAGGAGCAGGCGACCCGCGCCGCGGCGCTGCTCGAGTCGCACGGCTACGGGGTCGTCGTCTCGCCGGTGCTCGCCACGTGAGGGTCGAGCCTGCAGCCACCCTCGTCGGGCACATCGGCGTCCCCGGCGACAAGTCCATCTCGCACCGCGCGGTGCTGATCGGCGCGATCTGCGACGGCGCGACCGCGATCACGGGGTTCGGGCGCTCCGCCGACACCGAGTCCACGATCCGCGCGGTGCGCGCGCTCGGCGTCGGCGTCGAGGAGACCGACGTGGACGCGCTCACCATTCACGGCGCCGGGCTGCGCGGCCTGACACCACCGTCCGAGCCGATCGACTGCGGCAACGCCGGCACGCTCCTGCGCCTGCTCGCGGGGATCCTGGCGGGGCAGGAGGGCCGCTTCGTGCTCACCGGCGACGAGTCGCTGCGCGGCCGCCCGATGCGGCGCGTGGCGGACCCGCTGCGAATGATGGGCGCGCGCGTCGAGACGACGGACGGCGGGTCGCCGCTCGCGATCGAGGGCGGGGAGCTTCGCCCGATCCGGTACGAGCTGCCCGTCGCATCCGCGCAGGTCAAGTCCGCCGTCCTGTTCGCGGGCCTCTACACGCGTGCGGGCGAGACGGCCGTCGTCGAGCCGTTGCCGACGCGCGATCACACCGAGAACATGCTCGCCGAGGCCGGGGCTCGCATTGCGCGACGCGCGCGAGGCGAGATCTCCGTGCGCCCGGTCGAGCGGCTGGAGCTGCCCGAGGTCGAGGTGCCGGGAGATTTCTCTTCCGCCGCGCCGTTCCTCGTCGCCGCGACGCTCCTCGCGGAGTCGGAGCTGACGGTGCACGGCGTCAACCTCAATCCGCGGCGCACCGGCCTGCTCGACGTGCTCGAGCGGATGGGCGCGAACATCACGGTCTTCAACCGGCGCCGGATCGGCGGCGAGCCCGCCGGCGACCTCGACGTCCGCCACGCGGAGCTCGTCGCGACCGAGATCGCTCCGGCCGAGGTGCCGGGGCTCGTGGACGAGCTGCCGCTCTTCGCCCTCGCGGCCTGCTTCGCCCGGGGAGAGAGCGTCGTGCGCGGGGCGGAGGAGCTGCGGGCGAAGGAGTCCGACCGGATCGGCGCGGTCGTCGAGGGCCTGCGGGCCCTCGACGCGCGCGTGCGCGAGACGCCGGACGGCTTCCGGGTGAAGGGCGTGCCGGCCCGGCTGCGCGGCGGGAAGATGAGCTCACGGGGCGACCACCGGATCGCCATTCTCGGGGCCGTCGCCGGCCTCGTCTCGCGCGACGGCGTCGAGGTCGGGGACGCCGAGGCAGTGGGGGTAAGCTTCCCCGGTTTCTACGAGCTTCTCGCGAGCATCACGCGGTGATGCTCTCGAGAAGCTCTAGAAAGGCGCCTTTCATCGAGGCTTCGACGCATGCAATGGCAGGGACCAGAGCCGAAGCAGGAGCCATGACCGTCAACCCCGCCATCCCGTGGACCACCCCTAGCGATTTGCGCCGAAGGCGGAAATCGCCATGATCGTCGCCATCGACGGGCCCGCCGGTGCGGGCAAGAGCACGGTCGCGCGCGCCCTGGCGCAGCGGCTGGGCTTCCGCTACCTCGACACGGGCGCGATGTACCGCGCGCTGACGTGGCTCGCGCTCCGCGACGATGTCCCGGGCGACGACGCCCAGGCACTGGCGGCGCTCGCCGGAGCGCATCCCGTCTCGTTCGACGAGGAGCAGCGCGTCTTCATCGCCGGCGAGGACGTGACGGCGCCGATCCGCCAGCCGCGCATCGACCGCGCCGTCTCCTCGTTCTCCCGGCACCCCACCGTGCGCGCGGTGATGCGGGAGCGGCAGCGCGCGCTCGGCGCGGAGGGCGACGCGGTGATCGAGGGGCGCGACATCGGGACGGTCGTCGTGCCGGGCGCCGAGGTCAAGGTCTACCTCGTCGCCGACGAGTCGGAGCGCGCGCGGCGGCGTACCGCCGACCGCCCGGGCCTCCCGGCCGACGCCCTCGCCACCGACCTGCGCCTGCGGGACGAAGGGGACGCCGCCCAGCTTCAGCCGGCGCCGGACGCCGTCCGGATCGACACCACCGGCCTCAGCGTCGAGGAGGTCGTCGCGCGGATCGAGGAGCTCGTGCGCGCGCGGCGGGCCGCATGAGCCACCACGATTTCATGTGGGGAGTGGGCCAGAACACGATCGGGCCGGTCACGCGCGTCTTCACGCGCCTGCGCGCGTACGGCGTCGACCGCATCCCGCTCGAGGGCGGCCTCGTGTTCGCCTTCAACCACTTCCACTGGATCGATCCCCCCGCGTTCGGCTCGATCAGCCCGCGTCCGATCCGCTTCATGGCGAAGATCGAGGCGCACCGGATTCCCGGGATCGGGCAGCTGATCCGCTCCTTCGGCACCTTCTCCGTGCGCCGCGGCGAGTCCGACCGCGAGGCGGTGCGCATGATGCGCCAGGTCGTCGCCGACGGCCATGCGCTCGGTCTCTTCGCCGAGGGGACGCGCCAGCGCACCGGCGTTCCGGGCGAGGTGCAGCCGGGCGCCGCGATGGTTGCGCTGCAGGAAGGCGCGCCGGTCGTCTGCGGGGCCATCCACGGCACCGAGACCTGGCGCCCCGGCAACTTCCACCCGGTCTCGATCGCGTTCGGAGAGCCGATGCGCTTCGACGGCCTGCCGAAGGGCGGCAAGGGCTACCGCGAGGCCTCGCACGAGATCCAGGCCGAGATCCGGCGCCTCTGGGAGTGGCTCGTCGAGCTGCACGAGCTCGGACGACCGCGAGATTCCCGGCCTCCCGGCCGCGAATCTCTATAGAGGCGGCATGGCTCCTGCCCAGCCGACGATCGGGGCTTGCGGCGAAGCTCGAGCGAAGGCGGACTGCGCCAAGACCGGAGAACTGGCAGTGTCTGGAAGGTGAAGAAGCCGGACGCACACGCGCCTTCTGGCGACAACTCCGGCCGCGAAGTGGCCGGAGTTGTCGCCATCGTCGGCTTCCCGAACGTCGGCAAGTCGACCCTGATCAACCGGCTGACCGAGTCGCGCGCGGCCGTCGTGCACGAGACGCCGGGCGTGACACGCGATCGCAAGGAGCTGCTCTGCGAGTGGAGCGGCGTCCACTTCCTGCTCGTGGACACCGGCGGCGTGGACATCGAGGACGAGGGGCCGTTCGGGCGCCACGTCGCGGCGCAGGCCCGCACGGCGATCGAGGAGGCCGACCTCGTCCTCTTCGTCGTGGACGCACGCATCGGGGCGACGCCCGGCGACGAGGAGATCGCGGCGATCCTGCGCGCCTCGCGGCGGCGCGTGCTCCTGCTCGCGAACAAGCTCGACGACCCCGGCCGCGACCACGAGCTGCACGAGTTCCACCGGCTCGGGCTCGGCGAGCCGCGTCCGCTGTCCGCCCTGCACGGGATCGGCACCGGCGACCTGCTCGACGAGATCGTCGCCCTGCTCCCGGGGGGCGGGCCCGCTCCGGTCGGAGAGGAGGCGATCCGCGTCGCCATCCTCGGCCGCCCGAACGTCGGCAAGTCGTCCCTCCTGAACAAGCTCGTCGGGCAGGAGCGCGTCGTCGTCTCCGACGTCCCCGGCACGACGCGCGACGCGATCGACACTGTGCTCGTCCGCGACGGTCGCACGTTCGTGCTCGTGGACACGGCCGGGCTACGGCGCAAGCGCAAGCAGCGCCAGGGGATCGAGTACTACTCGGAGCTGCGCGCGCTGGAGGCCGCAGAGCGCGCCGACGTCGCGCTCGTGCTCGTGGACGCGAGCGAGGGTGTGGTCGACCAGGATCTCTCCGTTGCCGACGTCGCCCGCAAGGCGCAGTGCTCGACGCTCGTCGTGCTCGCCAAGTGGGACATCTCGACGGTCGTGATCGAGGACGTGCGCCCGTACATCGCGGCGCGCCTCCGCCAGCGGCCGCCGGTGATCGCCGTGTCGGCGAAGAGCGGCCGCGGCCTCGTGCGCCTGCTCGATCACGTCGAGGACCTCTTCTCGCGGCACGCCGGCCGGATTCCGACCGCGGAGCTGAACAAGGCGCTCGCCGAGCTGCGTGCCGCGCGCCAGGCGCCGTCCGAGCGCGGCCGGCGGCTCAACCTCCTCTACGGCACGCAGGTGAGCTCGCGGCCGCCGCGCTTCCGGCTCTCGGTCAACGACCCCAGCCTCGTCACGCGCGACTACGGCTACTGGGTCGAGAACGAACTGCGCAAACGCTTTAACCTCGAAGGCGTGCCCGTCTCGATCGACTTCGTCAAGAAGACATGACCACCCTGAGGGTGGTCGTCGTCGGCGGCGGCTCGTGGGGAACCGCTTTCGCGGGGCTGCTGCGCGACTGCGGGCACGACGTCGTCCTCGCCTGCCGCGACCCCGAGCAGGCTGCCGCGATCGCCTCGACCGGGCACAACCCGCGCTACCTCCGCGACGCCGACCTGACCGGGATAGCGGCGACGGCGATCGCCACGGCACCAGTCGCGGAGGCCGACCTCGTCGCCGTCGCCGTGCCGAGCCGCGCGTTCGGCGACGTCGTCGCCTCTCTTCCCGGCACGGCGCCCGTCCTCAGCCTGACCAAGGGGCTCGACCCTGCCACGGGCGAGCGGCTCTCGACGCTCGTGCGGGGCCGGCCGGTCGCCGTCCTCTCCGGCCCGAACATCGCCGAGGAGATCGCGCGCGGCCTGCCCGCGGCCGCGGTGATCGCGAGCGAGGACGAGGAGCTCGCGAGCCGGCTCCAGCTCGCGACGACCTCGCGCCTCTTCCGCGTCTACGTCAACAGCGACGTCGTCGGGGTCGAGCTGTGCGCCGCCGCGAAGAACGTGATCGCTCTCGCCGCCGGCGGCGCGGACGGCCTCCAGCTCGGCGACAACGCGAAGGCGGCGCTCGTCGCGCGAGGGCTCGCCGAGATGGCGCGGCTCGCGGAAGCGGCGGGTGCGCGCACCGAGACGTTCGCCGGCCTTGCCGGGCTCGGCGACCTGATCGTCACGTGCTGGTCGAAATCGGGCCGCAACCGCCGCGCCGGCGAACTGATCGCGAAGGGCTACACCCCCGAGGAGGCCGCGCGGGAGATCGGGATGGTGATCGAGGGACTGACGACCGCACCTGTTCTGCGCGACCTCTCGCACCGGCTCGGCATCGAGCTGCCGATCACCGACGGCGTCTGCGCGGTGCTGGACGGCGAGCCTCTGCTCGGCCTCGTCTCGAGCCTCATGTCGCGTGAGCCGACGTCGGAGTAGGATTCGGGCGATGCGCACGCTGCTCGCGCTCCTGGCAACGACGGTCGCCCTTGTCGCGACTGCCTGCGGCGGCTCCGCCGAGAAGACGTCCGGGACTGCCGCCACCTCCGGCGTCGCGTCGGCGGCGCCCGCGAGCGCCGCGCTCTTCCTCGAGCTGAACGCCGATCTCGACTCGGCGCAGTGGCAGGCCGTGCAGGGTCTCGCCGACGACATCCGCGCCGGCACGGGGCTCTTCAAGGACTTCTTCGACCAGGCGGCCAAGGGCGCCGACTGGGCGGCGGTCGACGCCGCCTTTGGCCCCGTGCTCGCGATCGTCGCCCTCGAGGATGGGGAGACCGCCGTCGTGCTCACCCAGCCCGACGACGTCGAGAAGCTGAAGACGCTCCTGGGCGAGAAGGGGGCGCCCGCCGCCGCGCGCGAGGTCGGCGGCTGGACCGCCGTCGCGCAGAAGGAGGCCGATCTCGACGCCTACGAGGCGGCGCTCGGTGCAGGCGCGCTCGGCGACGACGAGGCCTTCGCGCAGGCGGTCGGCGATCTGCCCGAGGACGCGCTCGTGCGTCTCTACGCCGGCGGCCCGGGGCTCGGGAAGGCCCTCTCCTCCGCCGCGGGCGAGGCCGGCGCTGGCGAAGGGGCTGCCGGTGACGCGCTCGGCGGGCTCGGGCTCGATCCCTCCGCGCTCTCGGGGCTGACCGGCACCGGCGGGCTGAAGTCGCTCGTCGCGGCGGTCGAGGCCACCGACGGAGCGCTCAAGGTGGCGGGCGCGCTGGAGGGCGACAAGGCCGCGGGCGCCGCCTACGCGCCAGCCTTCCTCCAGAAGATCCCGGCCGGCGTGATCGCGGCGGCGGATTGGCACGGCGTGGCGAGCCTCCTCTCGGACCTGCGCTCGGATCCCGGCCTCGGAGAGTCGATCGGCCAGCTCGAGACGGCGCTCGGCGTCACGCTCGACCAGCTCGGCCCGCTCCTCGCAGGCGAGGGCGCCCTCTACGTCCGCCCCGGCATCGCCCTGCCGGAGGTCACCGTCGTGCTCGAGGTCGCCGACGAGGCGGCGGCGCTGGCGACCCTCGACGGAATCGTGCAGCGGCTCGCCGGCCTCGCGGAGGGCAAGACGAGCGAGACGACCGTGGACGGCGTGACGGCGAAGGTGTTCGATCTCGGCCTGTTCAAGCTGACCTACGCGGCCGTGGACGGGACGCTCATCGCGACCACGGCGGCGGCGGGGATCGCCGACTTCCGCTCGGAGACGGGCGACAAGCTCGCCGACGACCCGGGCTTCGCCGCAGCCGCGGAGCAGGCTGGGCTCGGAGAGACGACGAGCGGCTTCGTCTTCGCCGACGTGCCGAAGGTCGTCCAGCTCCTGAACGGGCTCGGCGGCGCCCTCGGTGGGCTCCTCGGCGGCGAGAGCGGCTCGACCGGCGGCGGCGACGAGCTCGTCCCGGCCGAGGGCATCGAGCGCTTCGGCACGCTGTTCGCGCACGCGACGGCCGACGGCACGACCGTCCGCTTTGCCGGCGTGCTGACGATCAAGTAGACCCGAGCCGCTAGGCTTTCGACCCGATGGCTTTGCGCAGCTTCCCCTTCACGTCGGAGTCGGTCACCGAGGGCCACCCGGACAAGATCGCCGACCAGGTCTCCGACAGCGTCCTCGACGCCGTCCTGCGCGACGACCCGATGGGTCGGGTCGCCTGCGAGACGCTGATCACGACGGGCCTCGTCGTCGTCGCGGGCGAGATCACGACCAAGACCTACGTGGACATCCCGCGCCTCGTGCGCGACCGCATCCGCGAGATCGGCTACGACCGCGCGAAGTACGGCTTCGACGCCGACACGTGCGGCGTGATCGTCGCGATCGACGAGCAGTCGCCCGACATCGCGCAGGGCGTAGACGCGTCGTACGAGCTCCAGCACGAGGCGGGCGGCGACGACCTCGACCGGACCGGCGCCGGCGACCAGGGGATGATGTTCGGCTACGCGTGCAACGAGACGGAGAATCTGATGCCGCTCCCGATCACGCTCGCGCACCGCATCACGAAGCGGCTGTCCGAGGTGCGCAAGGCCGACGTGCTGCCGTACCTGCGCCCGGACGGGAAATCTCAGGTGACCGTGCGCTATGAGGTCGACGAGCACGGGCACCAGCGCGCCGTCGAGATCGAGCAGGTGCTCGTGTCCTGCCAGCACCGCGACGGGCTCGACGTCGAGACGTTGCTGAAGCCCGACATCGTCCAGCACGTCCTGCACCAGATCCTGCCCGCCGACCTCTACGACGAGCGCAGGCTGACGCACGACCGCGACTTCGTGTTGGTCAACCCGACCGGGCGTTTCGTCGCCGGCGGCCCGATCTCGGACACCGGCGTCACGGGGCGCAAGATCATCGTGGACACGTACGGCGGCTCGGCCCGCCACGGCGGCGGCGCGTTCTCGGGCAAGGACCCGACGAAGGTGGACCGCTCGGGCGCCTACGCCGCGCGCTACGTCGCGAAGAACCTCGTCGCCGCGGGTCTCGCCGACCGCTGCGAGCTCCAGATCGCCTATGCGATCGGCGTCGCGCACCCGATCTCGATCGAGGTCGAGTGCTTCGGCACCGAGACCGTGCCGGTCGGGCGCATCGAGGAGCTCGTGCGCGAGCACTTCGACCTCCGCCCGGCGGCGATCATCCGCGACCTCGACCTGCGCCGCCCGATCTACGTCAAGACGGCTGCCTATGGCCACTTCGGGCGCGAGGACAGGGACTTCACCTGGGAGCGCACGGACAAGGTCGATGCGCTCCGGGCCGCCGCGGGGCTCGCCGCCGCGACCTCCGCTTCCTAGGAACGAGCTCTACGCCGTCAGGACAGGCTGACGGAACCGTCGCCGTGGAGCGACCAGTGCGGATTGTGGGCGACTTCCCACGCGTGGCCGTCGGGATCGACGAACACGCCGGAGTAGCCACCCCAGAAGCTCCTGGCGCGCACCAGGTCCGACACTCCCAGCGTGATGACGCTGACCCGCTGTTCCACCGTGTCTACGCCGTCCGGACGTAGAGGCCGGCGGCGGCCTTGTCGGAGATCGCGCGCTCCGCGCCGTCGAGGGCGACCTTGAGCTGCCCGGCGGCAGGCTGCGCCTCGCGCAGCTCGACGCAGGCGCCCGGGACGAAGCCCTCGGCGTAGAACCACTCGAGCAGGTCGCCGTCGTGCTCGGCGAGGCGGACGATCTCCGCCTGCTTACCGGCCGGCAGCAGCGAGAGCGGCGCGAGGCCGCGGTTCTCCTCCTGCTCGAAGGACGGCTCGACGGGCCAGCCGTGCGGGCAGCGATCCGGTTGTCCGAGCCGCTCGTTGATCCGCTCGATCATGTCGTCGGTGAACGTGTCGCCGAGCTCGTCCGCGTGGTGGTGCGACTCCGCTGCCGTGTAGCCCATGAAGTCGGTGAGCAGCCGCTCGATGATGCGGTGCTTCCGGACCACCCGCTCGGCCCGCTCGATCCCCGTCGGAGTCAGGATCGCCTCCTTGTGCTCGCCGCGCTCGACGAGTCCGTCGGTCTCGAGCCGCTTCAGCATCTCGCCGGCCGAGGCGCGGGAGACGCCGAGCATCTCCGCGACGCGCGAGGCGATCGCGGCGGAGTCGGTGCCGTGCGGCCGGTACTCGCCGATGGGGAAGGCGAGGAAGTAGATCGTCTCCAGATACTCGTCGACCGAGTGACCCGCCATTGCCGTCACTCTACCCCGGGGCGCCGATCCTTCGAGACGAGATAGAGGAACGGTACGGAGACGGCGATCAGGACGAGCGCAGGGAGTGCCGCCCGTGAGTACGCTCCGACGGCGGTAAACCGCCAGATGTCGGTCGCGAGCGTGTCGAAGCCGATCGGGCGCAGGAGGAGCGTCGCGGGGAGCTCTTTCATCGCGGAGAGAAAGACGAGCGCGGCACCTGCCCCGATCCCTGAGCGAAGGAGCGGGACCGTCACGGATGCGAGCGTTCCCAAGTGGCTGCGGCCGAGGCTTCGCGCCGCCTCCTCCGTCCGCGGGCTCACGCCCGCGAGCGCCGAGTCGACGCCGGCGAGCGCCTGCGGGAGGAAGCGGACGACGTAGGCGAAGACGAGCAGGGCGAGCGTCTGGTAGAGCGGCGTCAGGTACCGCGCGGCGAAGAAGACGAGCGAGAGCGCGATCACGATCCCCGGAAGCGCGTTCGCGGAGAATGCGGTCCGCTCGAGCCCCCGGGTCCACCACGCGGGGAACCGCCGTGCGAGCACGGCGACCGGGAGCGCCGCCGCCACCGCGACGGCTGCGGCGAGCGACGAGGCGAGCAGGGAGTGCGCGGCCTCCTCCCACGGGAAGCCGAGCGGGCGGCGCAGCTCGACCCCGCGCGCGAGCCAGTAGCCGAGGACGGCCGCCGGAATGACGAGGAAGAGCGTCGCGGCCGTCGCGCAGAACGCGAGCGCGGGCGCCTTCCACCGTCCGAGCGCCACGGTGGGAGCCCGCCGCGCTGTGCCGGGCCCGGAGCGGAAGGTGCCGCCCCGCCGCGTCCGCCCCTTCGACGTAGAGCACGAGTGCGGTCAGCGCGACGAGCACGAGTGCGAGCACCGCTGCGGGCGTTCGGTCGAAGAGCGACCGGTACTGGACGTAGATCGCCCGAGTCAGCGCCTCGTAGCGCATGAGGGACACGACGCCGAAGTCCGACAGGGTGTAGAGCGCCACGAGCAGCGCTCCCGAGCCGATCGCAGGCCGGAGAGCGGGGAGCGTCACGCGCACGAACGTGTGCAGACGCGAGCGCCCGAGCCCGCGAGCGGCCTCCTCGAGCGCGGGGTCGAGCCCGCGGAGCGCGGCCGCGGTGAGCAGGAAGACGAACGGGTACGTCGAGAGGGTGAGCGCCGCGAGCGAGCCCCAGAAGCCGTAGATCTCCGGCAGGCGCTCGACGCCGAGGATCTTCTGGAGCAGGCCCTTCGGCCCGAACGCGCCGAGCAGGCAGAACGCGGCGACGTAGCTCGGGATCACGAGCGGCAGGGCCGCCGCCACCGCCCAGAAGCGGCGGCCCGGGAGGTCGGTGCGCGTCACGAGCCAGGCGAGGGGCACGCCGACGGCGACCGTCGCGGCCGTGACCGCGAGGACGAGCGCCCCGGTCTGGAGCACGAGCTCGACGGTGCTCTGGCGGCCGAGGATGCGCCAGCCCTTCCCGCCGCCGCCCGCCGCCCTCACGACGAGGTAGGCGAGCGGCAGCAGCAGGAGCGCGACGACGAGCCCCGCCGGGAGGGCGAGGAGGAGCGGGGGCCGGCGCCTCCCGCTCCTCGCCGTCACGACGTGTAGCCGGTCTCGTTCAGCAGCTCGAGCGTCTGCTCGAGCTCGGTGCCGAGACGGTCGAGCACGATCTCGGGCCCTCGGAGCGAGTCGAGCGACGGCAGGCCCTGCTTCGCCGCGATCCCCACCACGAGCGGGTACTCGGCCTCCTCCGCCTCGTCCACGTAGAACCGCTGGCTCGCGTCGGAGAGCAGGAACTCCACGAACTGCTCGCCCAGATCACGGTCGCCGGACGCGAGGACGGCTGCGCCCGCGACGCTGACGAGCGACCCCGGGTCGCCGGGCGCGAGGAAGTGGTTCGCGATCGGCGCGTCCGGCTGCTCCTCCTTCACGAGGTAGAGGTAGTAGTGGTTCACCAGCCCGAGCGCGACCTCGCCGGATGCGACCGCCTCGACGACCGGGGTGTTCTTCTCGTAGAACTTCGGGTCGTTCCGCTTCACGGCTTCGAGCCACTCACGCGTGCGCTCGTCGCCCTCGGAGAGGCGCATCGCGGTGACGAACGCCTGGAACGAGGCGTTCGTGGGCGCGATCCCGATCCTGCCCTTCCACTTGGGGTCGGTCAGGTCGAAGACCGAGTCGGGCACTTCGTCCTCCGAGAGTGCGTCCGTGTTGTAGACGATCACGCGGGCGCGGCCCAGGTCCCCACCCAGTGTCCGTCGGGGTCGCGGAATGCGCCCGGCACGCGGTCGAGGATCTCGGCGGGCAGCTGGGCGAGCAGCCCCTCCGCCTCGACGGCTCCGAGCGAGCCGGGGTCCTGGGCGAAGAAGACGTCGGCGGGCGAGTTGTCGCCCTCCTCGGCGATCGTCGCGGCGAGCTCGGCGCTGTCGCTGTAGCGGACCTCGACGTCGATGCCGGTCTCCTGCTCGAACTGCTGGAACAGCGGCGCAACGAGCTCCTCCTCGCGGCCGGAGTAGACCGTCAGCTTGTCGTCACCGCCGCCTCCGCCGCCACCGCACGCGGCCGCACCGACCGCGAGAACGGCGCCGACGAGCGCGAGAGCATACGCGTTGCGCATCGTTCCTCCTAGTGTAAGTGTGTGCCTTACGAGCCTAGTAAGGCAGACCTTACACAATGATCAGAAGACCGCGACGGGACCGGTGTGGGCGCGGATCGAGACGCGTGCGCCGAGAGGGACGATCTCCGTGGAGGGCCGCTGGGAGACGAGCTCGTAGCCGTTCAGCCGCACGCGGTAGAAGACGTCGTGGCCGCGGAACTCGCGCGCGACCACCTCGGCCGCGCCGGCCGGGTCGGGGAGGAGCTCGAGCAGCTCCGGCCTGATGAGCGCCTCGACCTCCGTGTGGCCGTTCGTGTTCACGGCCGGAAACGCCCCGAGGGCCGTGTGGACGACGCCGTCTGCGATGTTGCCGGGGAGGAAGTTGCCGGCACCGACGAACTCCGCCGCCCAGCGCGTCGCCGGCGCGCCGTAGATGCTCTCCGGCGTGCCCTCCTGGACGATGCGACCGCCGCGCATCAGCGCGATCCGGTCGGCGAGGGAGAACGCCTCCTCGCGATCGTGTGTGACGAGGACGACGGTGACGTCGACCGCGCTCAGGATCGCCGCGAGCTCTCCGCGCATCGTCGCGCGGAGCTGCGGGTCGATGTTCGACCACGGCTCGTCGAGGAGGACGAGCTCGGGCTCCGGAGCGAGCGCCCGCGCGAGCGCCACCCGCTGCTGCTGCCCGCCGGAGAGCTCGTGCGGATAGCGGGCGTCGCAGCCCTCGAGGCCGACGAGCGCCAGCACCTCTGGGAGCCGCGCGCGCCGCTCGCGGCGCGGCAGCCCGAAGCCGACGTTCTCCGCGACCGTGAGGTGGGGGAAGAGCGCGTAGTCCTGGAAGACCATGCCGACGTGGCGGCGCTCGGGCTCGACCCACGTCCCGGCGCCCGCGACGCGGCGGCCGCGGACGACGACGGTGCCGGTGTCGGGCTCCTCGAAGCCGGCGATCAGGCGCAGCAGCGTCGTCTTGCCGCAGCCGCTCGGGCCGAGCAGGGCGACGAAGTCGCCGCGCTCGACGATGAGGTGCGCGTTCTCCACGGCGACGGTGTCGCCGAAGCGCTTGCCGACACCCTCGAGGCGGATGATCGAGCAGAACATGTAAGGCACACCTTACAGCTTCGCGCAGATGGTTTCGCCACAGGGTGCCGGCGGAGCTCACGACTAGTGTGGGGCCGTGCGCCTTGCATCCGTCGTACCGCTGCTTCGCACCCGCTCGGTCGCCGGGCTCTACACCTACGAGGTGCCCGACGGCGTCGGCAAGGGCGCGGTCGTCGCGATCCGCTTCGGGCGCGCCTCGCAGCGCGGCGTCGTCGTCGAGACGGACGTCGAGGCACCGCCGGGGGTCGTCGTCGCCCCCGTCGAGCGGGTGCTCTTCGAGCTGCCGCCGGCGCTCGTCGACCTCGCGCTGTGGGTCGCCGACTACTACGGCTCGACGCCAGCGCGAGCGCTCGAGCTCGTCGCGCCCGTGCGGCGTGCCCGGCGCGCGGAGCGACCGGCACCGGGTGAGCGCGACAGCCTGCCGGGCGAGGTCGAGCCTGCCGAGCTCACCGCGACTCAGCGCGTGGCGGTGGATCGGATCGTCGCGCTCCTCGACTCCGGCGGCGGGCACGTGCTGCTCGCGGGTGCGACGGGCAGCGGCAAGACGGAGGTCTACCTGCAGGCTTGCGCGACCGCGCTGGAGCGGGGGCTCGGCGCGATCGTGCTCGTCCCCGAGATCGCCCTGACGCCGCAGGCTGCGGGCCGCTTCCGTCAGCGCTTCGGCGAGCGCGTCGCGATCTTGCACTCCGCTCTCTCGGATGCCGAGCGCCGCGACGAGCGCGAGCGGATCGCCTCGGGTGCTGCCCGCGTCGTCGTCGGCGCCCGCTCCGCCGTCTTCGCGCCCGTGCACGGCCTCGGCTTGATCTGCGTGGACGAGGAGCAGGACTCCTCCTACAAGCAGGAGTCCGACCCGCGCTACGACGCCCGCACGGTCGCCGCCAAGCGCGCCGCGCTCGAGGGCGCGGTCGCCGTGTACGGCAGCGCGACGCCGAGGCCCGAGAGCTGGCACGCGCTCGAGCGGCTCGAGCTGGGCGTGCGACTGGGGGCGCCGATGCCGTCGGTTCGGATCGTCGACCTCCGCCGCGAGGCCGGCTATCCGCTGTCGGCGCCGCTGCTCCGTGAGCTCGGTGGGCTGGTCGAGCGGGGCGGCAAGGCGATCCTCCTGCTCAACCGGCGCGGGGTCGCACCGGCGCTCCACTGCCGCGCCTGCGGCCGGTCGCGCCGCTGCGACCTCTGCGACGTCTCGCTCACCCTCCACCGTGACGAGCGGCTGCACTGCCACCACTGCGGCTACTCCGAAGCCGTGCCCGAGACCTGTCCCTCCTGCGGCTCGCTCGAGCTGGCGCGTATCGGTGCCGGCACGCAGCGGCTCGAGACCGAGCTGGAGCGGCAGCTCCCGGAGCTGGAGCGGATCCGGCTCGACGCCGACACCGCCGCGAAGCCGGGGGCGATGCACGAGGCGCTGGCGCGCTTTTC
The DNA here is from genome assembly GCA_963839425.1 of uncultured Actinomycetes bacterium. Classification (GTDB taxonomy): domain Bacteria; phylum Actinomycetota; class Thermoleophilia; order Gaiellales; family Gaiellaceae; genus CAYGLV01. The sequence continues at coordinate 1,626,261 of CAWIUX010000009.1, read as the reverse complement.
CGCCGCGGACCGGGTCGTCCTGATCGGCACGCAGATGGTGGCGAAGGGCCACCACTTCCCCGGCGTGGCGCTCGCCGCGGTCGTGGACGCCGACACGAGCCTCGGCCTGCCGGACTTTCGCGCCGAGGAGCGCACCTTCCAGCTCGTCACCCAGCTCGCCGGCCGCAGCGGCAGGGACGCGCCGGGCAAGGTGCTGGTGCAGACGTTCCAGCCCGACGCGCGGCCGCTCGCGTTCGCGGCCCGCCATGACGTGGCAGGGTTCCTGGCCGAGGAGCTCGAGCGGCGGCGCGAGCTCGGCTATCCGCCGTTCCGGCACCTCGTCACGCTCGTCGTCTCCGGGCCCGAGCCCGAGCCGGCGCTGCGCGTCCTGCGGGAGCTGAAGCAGCGGCTCGCCGGTGCCGGGGCGGAGCTGCTCGGCCCGGCACCGCTGCTGCGGCTGCGCGGCCGCCACCGCGCCCAGCTCGTCGCCAAGACCGATGCGCCCCGCGCGTTCGCGGTCCAGGCGGCGCAGCTGCTCGCGGCCGCGGCTCCCGCGATGCGGAAGGCCGGGCTCTCCGCCGTCGTCGATGTCGATCCTCAATGCCTGTAGGCGCCGCGGCTAGACTCGCGGCGATGCCGACAGAGGGCCAGATCAGGACGGACGAGCCGCTCGACGCCGCCGCCGAGGCGCGCCGGCGGGTCGCGCTCGCCCAGATCCGCCAGTACCCGGACCCGGTGCTGCGGCTGAGCGCGCGGGACGTGGACGCCTTCGACGCCGACCTGCTGCGGCTCGTCGAGCGGATGACCGGCCTGATGCGCGATGCGAACGGAGTCGGGCTCGCGGCGACGCAGATCGGCGTGCTCCGCCGCGTGTTCGTCTTCCAGACAGGCAAGGACGAGGAGGCGACGGCGCTCGTCAACCCGGAGATCACCGCTCGGTCGAGCGACGCCGACGTTGACGACGAGGGCTGTCTGTCGCTCCAGGGCGTGCTCGTCCCGGTCGAGCGGCACATCTCGTTGACCCTCGAGGCCAGCGACGTGCATGGCGAGCCGCTCCGGCTCGAGCTCGAGGGCCTTCCGGCGCGTGTCGTCCAGCACGAGCTCGACCACCTGGACGGCGTGCTCATCCTTCAGCGCACGGACGCCGAGTCGCGGCGCGAGGCGCTCGCGCATCTCCGGCCGGACCCGCTCCTCCGTTAGCCTCATGGCCATGGCTCGCATCGCCGTCGCCGCGACGGCGCCGTTCGGCGCGGACGTGCTCGAGCGGCTCGCCGCCTCCCATGACGTCGTCGCGCTGCTGACGCGGCCCGACGCGCCGAGCGGGCGCGGGCGCCGGCCTGCGCCGCCTGCGGCGAAGGAGGCCGCGCTTCGGCTCGGCATCCCCGTTCTCCAGCCCGAGCGGCTCACCGGGGAGGTCGACGTCGGGGCCGGGACGGTCGTGGTCGTCGCGTACGGGCTTCTGATCCCGGCCGAGCTGCTCGAGCGCGGGCTCTGGCTCAACGTCCATCCTTCCCTCCTGCCGCGGTGGCGCGGGGCGGCGCCGGTCGAACGGGCCGTCCTGGCGGGCGATCCAAAGACCGGGGTGACGATTCACCGCACGGTGGCCGAGCTCGACGCGGGCCCGATGGCGGCCCAGAAGGCGTTCCCGATCGCGCCCTCGGACGATGCCGGCGCCGTGTACGCGCGGGCAGCGGAGGTGGCGGCGGAGCTGCTCGACGGCGTTCTCTCCGCTCCCGAGCCGGAGTTCAGGCCGCAGGGGTCGGAGGGCGTCACCTACGCCGACAAGATCGGCCCGGCCGATCGCGAGCTCGACCTCGCGGACGCGGACGGGAGCCTGCGCCGGATCCGCGCTCTCTCGCCCTCGATCGGCGCCTGGGCGGAGCTGCACGGGCGGCGCGTGACGATCTGGCGCGCCCGGGTCGAAGCAGGCTCGCTCGTTCCGCTCGAGGTGCAGCCCGAGGGCCGCCGGCGCATGGCCTACGACGAGTTCGTGCGCGGTCTCCGATGACCGTCTCCCCGGCGCGCGTCGCCGCGTACGGGGTCCTCCTGCGCGTCTTCGAGGAGGGCGCCTACGCCGACCGGGCGCTGCGCACCGCCGTCGCGAGCCTCGACGAGCGCGACCGCCAGCTCGCGCGCCGGCTTGCCTTCGGGACCGTCCAGCGGCGGCGCACGCTCGACCACGCGCTCGAGAGGATCGGGCGGCGCCGCGTCGAGAAGCTCGATCCGCCCGTCCGCGCGGCCCTGCGGCTCGGCGCGTACCAGCTCGGCTACCTCGACGGCGTCCCGCGCTACGCCGCCGTCAACGAGTCCGTCGAGCTGGTCCGGCGGGCCCGGCTCGAGCGGGCAGTGCCCTTCGCGAACGCGGTGCTCCGGCGGCTCGCGGACGAGCTCCGGCCGCTGCTCGACGGGCTGCCGGAGGACACGCCTGCCGAGGCGGGGCTGAAGCACTCCTACCCCGACTGGGTCGCCGACGTCTGGTGGCGCGACCTCGGGGCCGACGGCGCGAGGCAGCTGATGCGTGCGCAGAACGAGCCCGCCGAGAACGTCGTCCGGCTCGTGCGGGGGGAGCTCGCGGGCAGGCCCGACCCGGACGTGCCCGGTGCCTGGCACGTCGAGCGTCTGGACGAGCAGGCCTTCGCGGAGGGTCGGATCTGGCCGCAGAGCCGCGGCTCGCAGCTCGCCGGGCTGGCGGTCGGCGCGCGGGAGGGCGAGCGGACGCTCGACGTCTGCGCGGCGCCGGGCGGCAAGGCGACGCAGATCCGCGGAGAGGTCGTCGCCGTCGAGCTGAACGAGGCCCGGGCGCGCGAGCTGGAGGAGAACTGCCGGCGGCTCGGCGCCGCGAACGTCACGGTCGTCTGCGCCGACGGGTTGCGCCTGCCGCCGGAGCTGACGGGCTTCGATCGTGCCCTCGTGGACGCTCCGTGCTCCGGCCTCGGCGTGCTCGCCGCTCGTCCCGACCTGCGCTGGCGCTCCGAGCCGCTGCCGGAGCTCCAGCTCGAGCTCCTGCGCGCGGCGGCTGCACGGGTACGTCCCGGTGGAACCCTCGTCTACTCGGTCTGCACCGTGAACGCGGACGAATCCGAAGCGGTCGTGGACGCCTCCGGCCTCGCGGTGGACGGGACGCTGGCGGAGGAGTGGCCGGCGTTCCGCCACGCGCGCCGGCCCGAGTTCCTGCAGACGCTGCCGCACGTTCACGGCACGTCCGGGTTCTTCATCGCCCGACTCGGCACATAGTATCCCGCCATGGCGTGGCGCGACTGGGTGCGGACGGTCGAGATCGAGCCGTCGCTCTATGCGGCGGACTTCGCCAACCTCGGCGGGCAGGTCATGTATCTGCTGAACGCCGGTGCGCGCGTGTTCCACTTCGACATCGGCGATGGGCACTTCATTCCGCCCGTGACGATCGGGCCGGTCGTGCTGCGCTCGATCGCGCCGATGATCCACGACCGCGGCGGCGTCCTCGACTGTCATCTGATGGTTGACGACCCGGTGCACCACTTCGCGGAGCTCGCAGAGGCCGGCGCCGACAGCGTCACGTTTCACGTCGAGGCCGTCGACGACCCGGCGGCCGTGATCGCGGCGGCGCGCGAGCTCGGACTCGGCGCCGGTGTCGCGTTCAAGCCTCAGATGGACGTGGCCCAAGGTGCCGCGGCTGCGCAGGGCGCCGATCTTGTTCTCTGCATGAGCATCGAGCCCGGCTATTCGGGCCAGGAGTTCATGGACGGCGCGCTCGACCGGATCGGAGAGCTTGCCTCGCTCGTCGGTGACGGCTGCTTCGTGCAGGTGGACGGCGGCGTGACCCAGGACAACGTTCGTAGCGTCTACGACGCGGGTGCGCGGCTGCTCGTCGCCGGCAGCGCGATCTTCACCCGCGAGGATCTCCCGCGAGCATATCACCGGCTGGTGCAAGCGCTGGCATGAGCCTCGAGCGGGCACTCGAGCTCGCGGAGAACGCACGCGGACAGGCCTACCCAAAGCCGACGATCGGCGCCGTCGTCAGCGCGGGCGGTGAGGTCGTCGGCGAGGGCGTGACCGAGGCGGGCGGCCTCCACGGCGAGGTCGTCGCGCTCGCGGCGGCAGGGGAGCTGACGCGGGGCGCGACCCTCTACGTGACGATGGAGCCGTGCGCGCACCAGGGCTCGACCCCTCCGTGCGTCGAAGCTGTCCTAGCGGCCAGCGTCTCGCGCGTCGTCGCCGGCTCGCTCGACCCGAACCCCGAGGCTGCCGGCGGGCTCGAACGGCTGCGCGCGGCGGGGCTGGCGGTCGAGCTCGTCGACTCGTTCGAGGCGCGCAGGCAGAACGAGGCGTGGCGGACGTGGGTCGCGCACGGGCGCCCGTTCGTCACGCTCAAGGTCGCGGTGACGCTCGACGGGCGCGTGACGGTGCCGGGCGAGAAGTGGGTCACCGGCGAGGAGTCGCGCCGGCTCGTGCACGAGCTGCGGGCGGCCTCCGACGCGGTCGCCGTGGGGATGGGAACCGTGCGGGCCGACGCGCCGCGACTCGACGCGCGCGACGTGCCTGCGGCGCGCCAGCCTCGCCGACTCGCGTTCGGCCGGGGGCCGCTGCCGGAGGGATCGGAGCTCGAGCTGCGCGCCGGCCCGCTCGCCGAGGAGCTCGCCGCGCTCGCCCGCGAGGGCGTTCAGTCGCTCCTGCTCGAGGGCGGCCCGACGCTCGCCGGCGCCTTCGTCCGGGCAGGCTTCGTGGACAAGCTGCTGCTGTTCGTCGCGCCGCGCCTCTCCGGCGCGGGCCCTGGGCTGCTCGACGCCCTCGCGGGGCCGCTGTCGCTGGTGCGGCTCAGCTCGCGGCAGGTCGGCGACGACGTGCTGCTCGAGGCGTACGTCCGCGAGCCGTAGGGCTGTGGACAAAGAGTCACGCTCTCGGCACGGTCCGTGACACACACGTGACGGTGTCTGACACGCGCACGTGTGTGTGCCGACTTCGTGAAATGTGTGTCACGCCGAGCGGCGGCTCGGCCGGATAGCCTTGCGCCGTGTTCACCGGCATCGTGCGCGAGCTCGGCCGTGTCGTTTCGATCGACGGCGGGCCGCACGGCGTGCGGCTCGAGCTCGAGGCCCCGCAGGCCGCGGCAGCGGCCGGGCTCGGCGACTCCGTCGCCGTCAACGGCTGCTGCTTGACCGTCGTCGGTAGCGACGGCGGCAGGCTCGCCTTCGACGCGGTGCCGGAGACGCTGCGGCGGACGACGCTCGGAGCCCTCCGCCCCGGCGACCCGGTCAACATCGAGCCCGCGCTGCGCGTCGGCGACCCGCTCGGGGGCCACTTCGTGCAGGGGCATGTGGACGGGGTCGGCCGCGTGCAGTCGAGCGAGGCCGAGGGCGAAGGGCTCCGCGTGGTCGTCGCGGCCGCGCCCGAGATCCTGCGCTACTGCGTCGAGAAGGGCTCGATCACCGTCGAGGGCGTCTCGCTCACCGTTGCCGAGCTGACCGACGATGCCTTCGCCCTGGCGCTGGTCCCGCACACGCTCGCCGAGACGACGCTCTCAGACCTCACGCCCGGGCGCGAGGTCAATCTCGAGGTGGACGTGCTCGCGAAGTACGTGGAGCGGATGCTCGGCGGGAGCCGGCCGGCGTGAGGCGGCTACGATTCGCCAGGATGAGCCCGGAGGCCGCACCCGTGAGGCCGGAGTCGCCGTTCGCCACCATCGAGGAGGCGATCGAGGACGTCCGCCAGGGGAAGTTCGTGGTCGTCGTCGACGACGAGGATCGCGAGAACGAGGGCGACCTCACGATCGCCGCGCAGTTCGCGACACCCGACGCGGTCAACTTCATGGCGATGCACGGGCGCGGCCTGATCTGCCTCTGCCTGACGGAGGAGCGCTGCGACGAGCTCGGCCTGCGCCAGATGACCGAGCGCAACGAGACGCCCTTCGGCACCGCCTTCACCGTCTCGATCGAGGCCCGCGAGGGTGTCTCCACCGGCATCTCGGCTGCCGACCGCGCGCGCACGATCCAGGCCGCGATCGATCCCGCCTCGGGCCCCAGCGACCTCGTCCAGCCGGGCCACGTCTTTCCGTTGCGGGCCCGCCGCGGCGGCGTCCTCCAGCGCTCCGGCCAGACCGAGGCGGCGGTGGACCTCGCACGTCTCGCCGGTCTCACTCCCGCTGGTGTCGTCTGCGAGGTGATGAACGACGACGGCACGATGGCACGGGTGTCCGACCTCGCTCCGTACTGCGCCCGGCACGGGCTCAAGCTGGTCACGATCGCCGACCTGGTCGAGTACCGGCGCCGGCACGAGAAGCTCGTCGAGCGCACTGTCAGCGTCCGGCTGCCGACGATCTACGGCGAGTTCACCACGGTTGCCTTCCGCGAGCTCCTCACCGGCAAGCACCACGTCGCCCTCGTCCGGGGCGATGTCGCTGGAAAGACGAACGTGCTCGTCCGCGTCCACAGCGAGTGCCTCACCGGAGACGTCTTCCACTCGCTTCGCTGCGACTGCGGCGAGCAGCTCGAGCTGGCGCTGCGACGCATCGCGGCCGAGGGCGAGGGCGTCCTGCTGTACCTCGCGCAGGAGGGGAGAGGCATCGGCCTGCTGAACAAGCTGAAGTCGTACGAGCTGCAGGAGACCGGGCTCGACACCGTGGACGCGAACCTCCAGCTCGGGTTCGCTGCCGACGCGCGCGAGTACGGCATCGGCTCGCAGATCCTCGCCGATCTCGGCCTGACGACGATCAGGGTCCTCACGAACAACCCGAAGAAGATCAGCGGGATCCAGGGCTTCGGGCTCGAAGTCGTCGCCCAGCTCCCGATCGAGGTCGCTCCCAACGACGAGAACCGGCGCTATCTCGAGACGAAGCGTGAGAAGCTGGGCCACACGCTCGGGAGCAAGCTTCACCACCAGGGTGCGCGCTTCGACGACCCGGGCGCCTTCAAGGGAGCGGAGCTCTGATGGGCGAGCAGGGAGACGAAGCGGTCGAGGTCACGGGCGAGCCCGAGAGCTGGCCGGGCACGGAGCCCGAGCCGACCGCGGAACCCGAGCCCGAGCCCGAACCCGAACCCGAAGCGATCGCGGAGCACGCCGCCGGTGACTTCGCCGTTCCGGATGGCTACACCGTGCTGCAGGGGGCAGCCGACGGAGCCCGCCGCGCTGTCGGCGTCGTCGTCAGCCGCTTCAACGGCCCCGTGACGACGAAGCTGCTCGATGGGGCGCTCGCCGAGCTCGAGCGTGCCGGCGTCGGGCGCGATGCGATCACGGTGATGCCGGTGCCGGGTGCGTTCGAGCTGCCGCTTGCCGCGATGGCGCTCGCGAAGACCCGCCGCTATGCCTGCATTGTGGCGCTCGGCTGCGTGATCAGAGGCGAGACGCTGCACTTCGACTACGTCGCCGGCGAGGCCGCGAGCGGCCTCCAGCTCGCCGCGCTCGAGACCGGGGTTCCCGTCGCCTTCGGCCTGCTCACGCTCGAGCGCGCCGACCAGGCCGACGCACGGCTCGACAAGGGCGCCGAGGCCGTCCGCACCGCGCTCGAGATGGCCGACGTCTTCGCGCAACTTCGCGCGGCCGCCGCGAGATAGCTTCGGCTACACTCCGCGGCCGATGTCCAAGATCTGCGTCATCTGCGGTAAGAAGCCGTCGTTCGGGAACAACCGGAGCCACTCGATGGTCGCTACACGGCGCCGCTTCAACCCGAACCTGCAGAAGGTGCGCCTGATTCTCGGCGGCTCGCCGACGCGCGCCTACGTCTGCACGCGCTGCCTCAAAGCCGGCAAAGTAGAAAAAGCGGTCTAGCGCCGCAACCCTCTGCAGCGCCGCACGGTCTAAGCTCGCGGCGTGGACCGGCACCTCATCAGCGCGTCCGAGCTCGGACGCGTCTCCGTCTCGAGCGACGCGATCGCGCAGATCGTCGGCCACACCGCCGCCGAGTGCTACGGCGTCGTCGGCATGGCCGGCCGCGGCCGCGTGGCGCGCTTGCTCGCGCGCGACAAGCTGACGCAGGGAATCGAGGTCGGGGGCCGCGACGGCGCGCTGACGCTCGACCTCTACGTGATCGTCGAGTACGGGCTCAACCTCGCCGAGGTCGCGGCCACGGTCCGCTCGCGGGTGGGCTACGAGGTCGAGCGCCTGACCGGCCTGCAGGTCGCCGCCGTCGAAGTGCATATCCAGGACGTCAGGCGAAGCGCATGACGGAGCTCGACCGCGTCCGCGAGCTGGCCCGTGGCGCGCTCGCGAACCTCGAGACCAACCGGCGCCGCATCGACGACCTGAACGTCTATCCCGTGCCCGACGGCGACACCGGCACGAACCTCACGCTGACCGCCCGCGCCATCGTCGAGGCGCTCGAGCAGTCCTCCGCCGCCGATCGCGTCGCGCTCGGCAAGGAGCTGACCCGGGCCGCGCTCATGGGCGCGCGCGGCAACTCGGGCGTCATCTTCAGCCAGATCGTGCGCGGCGCCGCCGAGGTGCTCGCGGAGGCCGGGACGATCGACGCCACCGTCCTGCGCCGCGCTCTCCGCGGCGCGAGCGACGCGGCCTACCGGGCCGTCCGGCGGCCCGTCGAGGGGACGATGCTGACGGTGATCCGCGAGCTCGCGGAGGAGGCGGAAGCCGCCGCCGGCAACGGCAACGTGCCCGTCGAGGAGTTGTTGCGCGGCGTCGTGCGCCGCGGCGAAGAGGCCCTCGCGCGCACGCCCGAGCTGCTCGACGTCCTCCGTGAGGCGGGGGTCGTGGACGCCGGCGGCGCGGGGCTCCTCGAGATCGTGCGCGGCATTCACGCGGCGCTCACGGGCGAGCCGCTGCCCGATGCACCGCTCGAGACCGAGGAGCTCGGCTTCGACGCCATCCACCAGGAGCTCTCCCGCTACCGCTACTGCACGGTCTTCGTGATCGAGGGCGACGGCCTCGACGCCGATCTGCTCGAGGCCGAGCTGGAGTCCTTCGGCGACTCCCTGCTCGTCGTCGGCGACCCGAGCGCGCTCAAGGTGCACGTCCACACCGACGAGCCGGGTCGGGCGCTCGCGCTCGGCACCGCCGTCGGGACGATCGAGGGCGTCGAGATCGCGAACATGCACCGGCAGACGCTCGAGCGCGAGGAGCGGCTGCTCGAGGTCCTCCCGAGTCTTGACCACACGCTCGAGACCGGCGTCGTCGCAATCGTGCCGGGCGCCGGCAACCGGAGGCTGTTCGAGAGCTACGGCGCGACCCGTGTGATCGAGGGCGGCCAGACGATGAATCCCTCGACCGCCGACATCGTCGCGGCCGTCGAGGCTGTCCCGGCGCCTGAGGTGATCATCCTCCCGAACAACGCGAACGTGATCCTCGCCGCCGAGCAGGCCGCGAAGCTGGTCTCGAAGCCCGTGCGCGTGATCCACTCGCGCACCGTGCAGGCCGGGCTGGCGGCGATGGTGCGCTACCTGCCGACGAACACCGCCGAGGAGAACGCCGGCGCGATGGCGGAGGCGCTGGAGTCCGTGGTCACCGGCGAGATCACCGTCGCCTCGCGCGACGTCGAGCTCGACGGCGTCGAGGTGCGCTGCGGCGAATGGTTCGGCCTCGTGGACGGCACCGCCTGCTGCTGCGCGCCCGACTTCGACACGGTCGCCGACGCCGTCGTCGCGCGCCTGCTCGCGGGCGGGCAGGAGCTGCTGACGATCCTGACGGGGGTGGACGAGCCGGACCTGCGGCCGCTGCTCCAACGCCTGGGCGAACGCCATCCCGATGTCGACGTCGAGGTTCATCCCGGCGGCCAGCCTCACTATCCGCTCCTGCTGTCGGCCGAGTAGGTGGCGAGGCCGCTCCGCATCCTGCTCGTCGAGGACAACGACGTCTTCCGTGAGGCGCTCGAGCTCCTGCTCGGGCTACAGGCCGGGCTCGAGGTCGTCGGCTCCGTCGCGGACGGTGCCGCGGCGGCGCCCACGGCCCGCGAGCTCGGGCCCGACGTCGTTCTGATGGACTTCCGCCTGCCGGGGCTGGACGGCGTCGAAGCGACCACCGCCGTGCTCGAGGCCGCCCCCGGCGTCGCCGTCGTCTGCCTGACGGGGCTCGCGAGCGAGCGCGAGCTGGAGGCGCTCGCGGCGGCCGGTGCCGTCGAGTGTCTGCGCAAGGACGAGCACCTGGATCAGATCGTCGCGGCGATCCGCCGCGCCGCCGAGAGGAGAGCGACCGCATGAGGCTCACGACCGAGAACACCGCGATCGTGCTCGACTCGACCGCCGACTTCCCGGAGGCGAGGACCGTTACCCGAACATGCGCGTCGTGCCGCTCTACGTCCGCTTCGGCGAGGAGAGCTACCGCGACTACGTGGACATCGACCCCCGCACGTTCTATACGCGCCTGCGCACCGTCTCGTCCCTGCCGACGACCTCGCAGCCGACGCCGCAGGACTTCCTCGCCGCCTACGAGGAGCTCGCGGGCTACGAGCGGATCTACTCGCTCCACCTCTCGTCGCGCCTCTCGGGCACGTTCCGCAGCGCCGAGCTGGCCGCCGAGGAGGCGGGCGGCGACCGCATTCGCGTCGTGGACACCGAAACGGCCTCCGCGGCGGTGACGATGCTCGCGCTGGCGATCCAGCGGCGACTCCGTCTCGCGGCCGGTTGCAGCGACGACGAGATCGAGGCGCTGATCGAGCGCTACAAGCGCGAGGCCGAGATCCTCTTCACGGTGGACACCCTCGAGTTCCTCGCCAAGGGCGGGCGGATCGGCCGCGCGAAGGCTCTGGCCGGCAACCTGCTCCACGTCAAGCCGATCCTGACCATCGAGGAGGGCGAGATCGTGCCCGTGACGCGCGTGCGCGGCCGGCGGAAGGCGCTCGAGGAGTTCGGGCGGCGCTTCTCGGCGGCGACCTCCGACCGGCCCGGGCTGCGGGTTGGGATCGCCCACGCCGAGGCAGAGGGGACGGTCGAGGAGCTGCGCGCGGTCGTCGCGGCCGCGCGGCCGCAGGCGGAGATCGAGATCGTGACGACCCTCGGCGCCGTCGTAGGCACGCACGCCGGCCCGGGAACCGTCGGCTTCTTCTGGTTCACCGACGACGCGAGCTAGTCATCTAGTCGTCGCCGTCGTCGGTCTCGGTCTCGGTCTCCGTGTGTGTCTCGACGCTCGGCTCGGTGGTCGCGACTGGAGGGGCGGTCGCGACCGGGGTGGAGGGAGCCGTGAAGACGGCCTTCGGGCTCAGCTTCCCGACCGGGTCGTTGCGCTCCTCGGCGAGCCGCAGGAGCATGAGGTTGGCCGCGATCGCCGCCACGACGGCCGCGGCGACGAGCAGCGCTCCGAGCACGATCCTGCGTCTGCGGCTCATTCTCACAGCCTACGCCAGCCGTTCAGGCGGTTCTCCGTTCACGGGTGGGGAGGGGAGAGGCGAGCGCGCGCCAGGCGGTCGCCATGACGACGGCACCGATTGCGCCCGCGTAGAGGCCGAACGCCCACGGCCTGCCGCTGTCGGAGCCGGCGGTGAGCCCGTGCACGGTGGCCAGGCCGAAGAGGCCGAACGTCGCGTAGTGCAGCCGGCGCCAGTTCTTGACACCGATCCGGCGCCGGAGCGAGAACGAGGCGTAGATCACGACCATCAATTCGGCCGCTAGGACGCCGGCCGCCGTCCAGACGGGCCGGTAGGAGACGAGGCCCGGGACGACGAGGGCGAGCGGCGACACGTGCACCGTCTGGTCGAGCACGAGGGTGGCGCCGTGCAGGGCGACGGCCCCGAGTCCGAGCATGGCGAGGAAGCGGTGGACGTCGGTCACGGTCGCCGCGCGCAGGGCCTTGCCGAACGGGCGCGATTTGAGGACGAGCCCGGCGAGCACGGAGAGCGTGAGCAGCACATAGGCAGTCAGCCCGCTCGCGCGTGCGAGCAGCCAGAACGTCGGATCGGTCTTCACGCGAGGCCTCCTGCAATCAGAGTGGCTCCGTCGGACGTGACGAGCACGCGGGGGACGTTGATCTCGGCGCCGAGGAACGCGGCCTTGGCGAGCACCTCGGCCTCGGCGGCCGTGTCTGCCCAGACCGTGGCGCGGACGAGCTCGCTCTCGGCCGGCCGGCCGGTGGCGGGATCGATCAGGTGGTGGCGCTCCTCGCCGCCGCTCAGCCAGCGGCGGCGGTCGCGGCCGGACGTGGCGAGCGCGCCCTCGGTCAGCTCGACCGTCAGCTCGTCGGTTACGCCGACGGGCCACGCGCCGCCGCGGACGGCGAGGTCGCCGCCGGCGCTGACGAGGCACGGGCCGGCGGCCGCGAGCACGTCGCACGCGCGGTCGACGGCGTAGCCCTTGCCGATGCCGCCGAGATCGAGGCGGACGCCCGGCCCGAGCCGGATCGTCCCTCCCTCGATCTCGACGGCGCCGCCGCAGGCCGCGCCGGTGGGCCGCGCGGGCCCGTCGGCCTCGACTCGCTCGAAGCTGCGGTCGTAACCGGCGGCGACGACGGCGTCGTGAACCGTGGGGTCGAAGCGACCGCCGGTGCGCTCGCGCGCAGCGAGCGCGAGCGCGACGACCTCGCGCAACTCGGGTCCGGCGTCGAGCTCTCCCGCCGCGTTCAGGCGGGAGAGCTCGGAGTCCGGCCGGAAGCGGGAGAGGAGCGCCTCCAGCCGGTGGAACTCGGCCTCCGCGGCCACGAGCGCGGGCTCGCTCTCGATCCCGGGCAGCGGATCGAGCAGCAGCTCGACCTCGGTGCCCATCGCGCGGAACGTGCGGCGGAGCATCACGACGTCCTCGTGATCACGAGCGGCGGCAGGTTGACGATGCGAACTGCGGCCGACGCAGCCGGAGCGGCCGACGCAGCCGGGGCGGCCGCGGCAGCCGTGCTGACGCTCGCCAGAGACCGCGAGCGGACCGTCTGCGCCGCCGCGAGCTGCGCCTGCCGCTCGGCGAGGGCGACTCTGTAGTAGGCGTAGCGGGCCTGCACGATCTGCTGCACGAGCGCCGATGCGCGCTGCAGCTTCTGCTGGCGGGCGGCAAGCGCGGCGACGCGGGGATCCGCCTTCGCGGTCGCCCACGGCCTGGCCGCAACAGTCGCCCACGAGACGAAGAAGACCGCGAGCGCGAGCCCGAGCGCGTAGAGGCGGGCGACGTGGTCAGTCATCGTCCTCGCCTTCCCCGGACTCGCTGTGGCCCTGACCCTCAGCCTCGTGGCTCTCGTCCTCGCGGCCCTCGTCCTCCTCGCGCTCGCCGCCGGACCGGGGCGTCGTGACCACGATCGGGGCGGGACGGCGGTAGACGATCCTCGGCGTGACCGCGGCCGCTGCGGCGGGCGTGGCAGCGGAGGAGACGGGCGCGGGGGACGAAGCCGTGTAGCGGGGGACCGGAGGCAGGGCCGGCGGCCGCTGGGCGAGCGACTTGCGGAGGGAGGCCTCGAACGCATCGAGCTTCCGGCTCCGCTGCACGATCTGGCGCTCCGCCAGCGTCGGCTGGGCCGAGCTTGCGCCGAGGTCGGCGGAGCGTGTGGCCGCGAACGTGCCGGCGACGCCGGCGACTCCGAGCAGGACGGCGATTGCGGTTGCGTGGGTACGTTTCACGGTAGGAACCTCCTGGACGATGTGCACCGACCGTAGGCCGCGGCCGGTTAGGCGTGGGCTCTGCCGAGGCAAGGGTTTCCCCAGGTGCGGGCAAAGGTTCGGCGTAGGCCGGCAACCCGCTTCCGCGCGGGCCCCTACGATCAGGGGGTGCACCTCTTGCTCGTCGAGGACGAGGACGCGATCGCCGAGCCGCTCGCGGAGGGCCTGCGCCGCGAGGGGTACGAGGTGACGCGCGCCGCCACCGGCGCCGAGGCGCTCGCCGCTCCGGCCGCCGATCTCGTCCTGCTCGACCTGCGCCTGCCCGACATGGACGGCTATGCCGTCTGCCGCGAGCTGCGCGCCCGCTCCGACGTCCCGATCATCATGGTCACGGCCAAGGGGGAGGAGGTGGACCGCGTCGTCGGGCTCGAGCTGGGGGCCGACGACTACGTCGTGAAGCCCTTCGGGCTGCGCGAGCTCGTCGCCCGCATTCGCGCCGTCTCGCGCCGCTCGGAGCGCCGCGGAGGCCCGGGGCCGTTGCGCGCCGGCGAGCTCGAGGTGGACGTGCGAGCCCGCCGCGCGACGCTCGCCGGCCGGGAGCTGCCCCTGACGCCCAAGGAGTTCGACCTGCTCGCCCTGCTCGCCGTGGAGCCCGGTGTCGTCGTCGAGCGCAAGCAGATCCTGCGCGAGGTCTGGCAGACGACGTGGTACGGCTCCTCGAAGACCGTGGACGTCCACGTCGCCTCGCTGCGCCGCAAGCTCGGCGATCCGGGCCTGATCGAGACGGTGCGCGGCGTCGGCCTCCGGCTCCGCGCATGAGCCGGCGGCTGCTCGTCGGCTACGTGACGCTCACGCTCGTCGTCCTCGCCGTGCTCGAGATCCCGCTCGGCGTGGCGAACTCGCGCAGCGAGAGGCGCGACCTGTCGGCGAAGGTGGAGCGCGACGCGGTCGCCGTCGCCTCCCTCGCCGAGGAGACGCTCGAGAGCGGCGGCTCGGAGGCGGTGCCTGCGCTGCGTGGTGTCGCCGAGCGCTACCTCCGCGACACCGGAGGGCGGATCGTGATCGTGAACACCAAGGGGGCCGTGCTCGTGGACTCGAGCCCGCCGGAGCCCGGCCCGCGCAGCTTCGCCTCGCGCCCCGAGATCGCGGTCGCCCTCGACGGCGACGTGGCAACCGGCAGCCGGCACTCGAAGACGCTCGGCGCCGACCTGCTCTACGTTGCCGTGCCCGTCGCCTCGAGCGGCGTCGTGTACGGCGCCGTGCGCGTCAGCTACCCGACCTCGACCCTGGACGAGCGCGTCCGAAGCTACTGGCTCCTGCTCGGCGCGATCGCCCTGGTCGTGCTCGCACTCGCCGTCGCCGTCGGCGTGCGGCTCAGCCGCTGGGTCGCACGACCGCTGCTGCGGCTCGAGGAGGCCGCGCAGGCAGTCGGCGGCGGCGATCTGCGTGCCCGCGCGCCGGTGGACGACGGGCCGCCCGAGGTGCGCTCGCTCGCGTTCGCCTTCAACGACACCGTGGCGAAGGTGGAGGCGCTGCTCGGCTCGCAGCACGAATTCGTCGCCGACGCCTCGCACCAGCTCCGGACGCCCCTGACGGCGCTGCGCCTGCGGCTGGAGAACCTCGAGGCAGACGTCGCCGAGCCCAGCCGGGCAGGGCTGGAGAGCGCCCTGGCCGAGGTCGAGCGGCTGGCGCAGATCGTCGAGGGATTGCTTGCTCTCGCGCGGGCCGACTCGGGCGAGGCGCCGGCGGGCGCCGTCGATCTCGCCGCCGTGGTCGCGGAACGGGTCGGCGCCTGGCAGCCTCTCGCCGAGGAGCGCGGCGTGGCCCTGCGCGCCGAGGGCGGGCCGCTGCCGCCCGCGCACGCCGCCCCGGAGCGCCTCGTCCAGGTGCTCGACAACCTGATCGCGAACGCCGTCGAGCACTCGCCGCCGGGGAAGACGGTGACCGTGCGCGCCTCCGCGATCGGGGAGCGGCTGGAGTTGCGTGTGACCGACGAGGGGCCGGGTCTCTCCGCCGAGGAGCGCGGGCGCGCGTTCGATCGCTTCTGGCGCGGCCGCACCGACTCCGCCGGCTCCGGGCTCGGGCTGGCGATCGTCAGGCGCCTGACCGAGACCGACGGTGGCGAGGCGTTGCTGGAGGAGGCACCGGGCGGCGGCCTGGCGGCCGTCGTGCGCCTGCCGCGCGCTCCGGTATGAGCGGCCTGTCCGGACCGGGTTCCTATACTCGCTCCCGTCCTGGTCGCGCGTAGGGCATCCGTCCGTTCGCCGGTCGGCTTCTCCGGCCTGGACCCGCCTGCCCGCTGGCGGCCGACCGGTTCGGCGCCGCGGCCCGAGCGGCTCGAGTTGCCCGTCGACGCGCTGCAGGGCGTCGGGCCGACGCTCAAGCGCCGGCTCGGCAAGCTCGGGCTCGAGCGCGTTGGCGACCTGCTCGACTTCCGCCCGCGCCGCTACGAGCAGCCCGTCCCGGAGCGGCGGATCGCCGATCTCTTCGGTGAGGAGGAAGCGGTGATCGAGGGCGTGGTGCGCAGCACCTCGAGCCGCCGGCGCGGCCGGCTGACGATCCTCACGGCCGGCGTCGGCGACGGCACGGGCGAGATCCGGGCGACGTGGTTCAACCAGCTCTGGCTCGAGGCGAAGCTCGCGGCCGGAACGCGCGTGCGGCTGCGCGGCAGGCCGAACCGCTACGGCTTCGCTGTCGAGAGCTACGACCTGGGCGACGTCGCCGCCACCGCCGACTTCGCGCCCGTCTACCCGGCGACGGAGGAGCTCGCCCAGAAGACGCTGCGCGACCTGACGGAGAGGGCGCTCGCGCACGCCCGCGACGGCGGCGAGCCGCTGCCGGCGGCTCTGCTGGCCCGGCTCGGCCTGCCGTTCCGGGCCGACGCCTACCGGGCACTGCACCGCCCCCGCTCGCTCGGCGAGGCCGAGGTGGGCCGCCGCCGGCTCGCCTTCGACGAGCTGCTCGTCCTCCAGCTGGCGCTCTCGCGCCGCGCGGCCGAGCGCGAGGCCGACATCGCCGAGGCGCTGCCGCCTCCGGGGGAGCTCGTCGAGCGCTACCGCACGGCGCTCCCGTTCACTCTCACCGAGCACCAGGAGCGCGCGCTCGCCGAGATCGACGTCGATCTCGCCCGCACGACGCCGATGCAGCGGCTGCTCCAGGGCGACGTGGGGTCGGGGAAGACGGTCGTCGCCCTCTACGCGCTCCTGCGCGCCGTCGAGGCCGGCCGCCAGGGCGCGCTGATGGCGCCCACGGAGACCCTCGCCGAGCAGCACTTCCTTACGATCGAGGGCCTCTGCACCGAGCTCGGCGTCCGCTGCGTCCTGCTCACGAGCTCGCTGCCCGCCCGCGCGCACGGGCTCGCGCGGCAGCTGATCGCCTCCGGCGACGCGCAGGTCGCCGTCGGCACCCACGCCCTCATCCAGCGCGAGGTCGAGTTCCGCGACCTCGCCGTCGCCGTCGTGGACGAGCAGCACCGCTTCGGGGTCGCGCAGCGCTCCGCGCTCGCCGAGCGGCGGGCCCCGCACGTCCTGCACATGACGGCGACGCCGATTCCCCGCACGCTCGCGCTGACCGTCTACGGTGACCTCTCCGTGACCGAGATCTCGAAGCCGCCGGCGAGCCGCAAGCCCGTGGTCACCGGGTGGATCCCCGAGGAGCGCTCCTCCGAGGCGTACACGAGGCTCACGCGACTGCTGCGCGAAGGCCGGCAGGCCTACGTCGTTTGCCCGCTCATCGCCGAGTCGGAGACGACGGCCGCGCGTGCCGCGACCGTGGAGGCCGAGCGGCTGCGCGGCGCCGAGCTGCAGGGGTTTCGCGTCGGCTGCCTGCACGGGAAGCTGCGCCCGGCCGAGCGGCGCGAGCTGATGGCGGCCTTCAAGGCGGGGGAGCTCGACGTCCTCGTCGCGACGACGGTGATCGAGGTCGGCGTGGACGTCCCGAACGCGACCGTGATGATCGTGCAGGAGGCCGACCGGTTCGGCCTCGCCCAGCTCCACCAGCTGCGCGGGCGCGTCGGGCGCGGCGCCGAGCAGTCCTACTGCCTGCTCGTCTCGCGCGCGAAGGAGGAGCTGACCGAGACTGCGCAGGCCCGCCTGCAGGCGCTCGTGGACACCTCCGACGGCTTCGAGCTGGCCGACGTGGACCTCGACCTGCGCGGCGGGGGCCAGCTGCTGGGGGCGCGCCAGTCGGGGCTCTCCGACCTCCGTTTCGCGCGCATCACGCGCGACCGCGACTTGCTCGAGCAGGCGCGCGAGGCGGCGCAGTCGCTGCCGGCCGAGGCGATGGCGCCTGAGGTCGACGCGCTGCTCGGCAACGCCGAGCACTTGGGCGAGTCGTGACGGCCTGACACGATCGCCGATACATGAAGCGCGACGGCCTCCCCTGGCTCATCGCCGGCGAGTTCGGGAACCCACGCGCCCCGGCCGGGGTAGAGCGGGCATGAGACTCGCTTGGCTCGTCTTCGTCGGGCTGCTCGTCGCCGCGCTCCCTGCCGCCGGAGCTGCTCCGGTCGTGCAGCCGCCGCAGGTGCCGCGGGCGGCGCACACCGCGACACTGCTGGCGTCGGGAGACGTGCTCGTCGCCGGCGGCTGCACGCTCGACGGCTGCGAGCTCGATGCCCGCGGCGCGACGACCGAGATCTTCGCCGTGGGCTCACAGCGCTTCCGGCCCGGGCCGCCGCTTCGCCGGCCGCGGGTCGGCCACGGAGCCGTCAAGCTGAAGGACGGGTCGGTGCTCGTTTTCGGCGGGTGGCTCGGGCGCAAGCCGACGGCGAGCGCCGAGCGCTGGCGGCCGGGCGCGAAGCGCTTCGCTTCCGCCCGGCCGATGCGCACGCCCCGAGGCGGGTTCGCCGTGACGACTCTGCGCGACGGTCGCGTCCTCGTCACCGGCGGCAGCGACGGGACTCGAACGCTCCGCAGCGCCGAGCTCTACAACCCGGCGACCGGCCGCTTTGTCCTGGACCGGCTCGATGCGCGCCGCCCGCGACGCCCACACCGCGACGCTCCTCCCGGACGGCCGAGTCCTCGTCGCGGGCGGGAGCGCCGAGGGAACAGGCGTGCTCGCTTCGGTCGAGATCTGGAGCCCCCGCACCGGCCGCTTCACGCCCGCCGCGCCCCTGCTCGACCGGCGGCACAAGCATGGGGCGGTCGCGGTCAGGGGCGGGGTGCTCGTCCTCGGTGGATCCGACGATCGCGATTTCGCCGGGCGACGAGCCTCCGCCGAGCTCTACCGAGTGGGCGAGCGCCGCTGGGTGCGGGTCGGCCAGCTCTCGGCGCCGCGCTTCAAGCTCGGCGACGCGGTCGTCGCACTCCCCGACGGCGGCGCGCTTGTTGCCGGTGGTGCTGCGGGAGCGGATCGCTACGACCCGCGGTCACGTCGATTCCGCCTCAGGGCCGGCACCGGACGCGTCCTCTCCTTCGCCACGGCAACGCGCCTGAGGGACGGCCGCGTGCTCGTCGTCGGCGGGTACGACGACCGGATCGCGCTCTCGCGCGGCGCCTGGCTCGTGCGTCCGTAGCCCGTACCCTCGACAATGCCCGCGTGCGGATCATCGCGGGAGAGAAGCGCGGCGCGCGGATCGCGGCGCCGAAAGGCCTTGCGACCCGCCCGACCGCCGACCGCGTCCGCGAGGCCGCCTTCAACCTGATCGGGCCGGTCGACGGCGCCGCGGTGCTCGACCTCTACGCCGGCTCGGGGGCGCTGGGGCTCGAGGCGCTCTCGCGCGGCGCGGCCCGCGCCGTCTTCGTCGAAGCCGACCGCGCCGCCTGCGAGACGATCTCGGCCAACCTCGAGAAGCTGGCGCTGGCCGGCGCGCGAGTCGTCCGCGACGACGCCTTCCGGGCCCTGCGCGCGGAGATCGGCGGAGGCAGGCTGTACGATCTGGTGCTCTTCGATCCGCCCTACGGGACATTCGCCTCCATGCACAACGACGCTCGCCGACCTCCTGCCCCGCGTGCTCGCCCCCGACGGCCTCCTCGTCGTCGAGACGGCGGGCCAAGGAGGAGCCCGAGCTGCCGCTGCGCCTCGTCACGAGCCGCCGCTACGGCGCCGCGCGCGTCACCCTTTTCGGCAGCCGTGATCACGGCCATCTACCCGGGCACCTACGACCCGGTCACGAACGGCCACGTCGACGTGATCACGCCGCGCGGCGGCGATCTTCGACCGCGTCGTCGTCGGCGTCGTCCGCAAGCCCCAGCACAAGGAGCCGATGTTCACCGTCGAGGAGCGCGTGGAGTTCCTCCGCGAAGGCGGTCGGGCACGTCGAGAACGTCGAGGTCGACGTCTTCGAGGAGCTCGTCGTCGACTTCGCGCGCCGCTGGGACGCCAAGGTGATCGTCAAGGGGCTGCGCGTCGATCTCCGACTTCGAGTGGGAGTTCCAGATGCACCAGCTCAACCGCACGCTCGCGCCCGACATCGAGACCGTCTACGTGATGGCGAGCCCGCAGCTACAGCTTCGTCTCCTCGAGCGGCGTGAAGGAGATCGCCTCGTTCGGCGGAAACGTGGACGAGCTCGTGCCGGAGCCGGTCGCGCGCCGGTTCCGGGAGATCTTCCCCAACGGCCGACCCGGCGCCCCCGTCAGCCCCCAGGAGTAGACTTCTGCGACCATGGACGTACTCGTTCTCATCGACAAGCTCGACGACCTCGTGCACAACGCGAAGGCCGTGCCGCTGACCGACCAGGTGCGGATCGACCGCGAGGAGATCTACGACATCCTCGACCAGATGCGGGCGACGATCCCCGAGGAGATCAAGCAGGCGCGCTGGATCGTCAAGGAGCGCCAGGAGATGCTCGCCGAGGCGAAGCGCGAGGGCGACCGGATCCTCGGCGAGGCGCGCGAGCAGGCGATGCGCGAGGCGTCGCAGACGGAGATCGTCAAGCTCGCCGAGCGCCAGGCGCAGGAGATCATCGACGAGGCGCGGCGCCAGGCGCGCGAGACGCGGCTCGAGATGGAGGACTGGGCCGACTCGATCCTCTCGACGCTCGAGGTCAACCTCGACAAGTTCCTCGGCGCGGTCCGGCGGGGCCGCGAGCGGCTGCACGAGCGCTCGCAGGAGACGGTGATGTCGGGCATCGGCCCGATCGAGCCGACGTCGGACGACTCGTACCACTAGCCCCCGCGCCCCTGGCCGCAGCCCCTCCCGGCCGGCGGAGCCGGCCTCCGGGGCCGCTCGCGACGCCAGGAACGCGGGGCAGCGCTAGGCTCGGGTCGCGATGACGACGCTTTCAACCTGCGCATCGCTGCGGCTGCGGCCTGGCGAGGAGTACCGCGACGAGGTCGCGTCGCGCTCGAGCCGCTCGAGCTCGGCGGGCAGCGCTACCTGCCGGTGCCGGACGAGTGCCGGCCGCGCTCGTCGATCACGCGGGCCACGGCCGGGCACGATGTTCGAGCTCGCGCTTCGCATGCGCGGCTGCACGGCCCGTGCTATCGCTGCCTCGGCGACGCCGTCGTCGATCGCCCCGTTCGACGAGAGCGAGTACCAGGCCGCCGACGCCGCGACTCGGAGGAGCTTCGACTCCGCTACCTCGTCGACGACCGGCTCGACCTGTCCGCCTGGGCGCGCGACGCGATCGCGCTGCGCTGCCCGCGAAGATCCTCTGCCGCGCGGACTGCGCCGGCCTCTGCCCGGCCTGCGGCAAGGATCTGAACCCCGAGCCCGCACGTGCACGGCGAGGATCGCGGCGACCCGCGCTGGGAAGCGCTCGAGGAGCTGCGCGAGCGGCTCTGACCTTCGCTCTGGGGCGCTCGGCGCTACGGCTATACTGCGTCGGCCGCTCATGGCTGTTCCGAAGAGAAAGACATCGAAGTCCCGTCGCGACAAGCGCCGCGCGCAGCACGGCTCGAGGCGCCGCGCGTCGACGAGTGCCCGCAGTGCCACCAGCCGAAGCGGCCGCACCACGTCTGCCCGACCTGCAAGACGTACCGCGGCCGCGAGGTCGAGCCGCTCGCGACGCCCGCTCCGTAGGCCGCTCGATGACTGCCCGTCCGCGTCGCCGTCGACGCGATGGGCGGTGACCGCGCGCCGGACGAGATCGTCGCCGGCGCCCTCGAGGCGCGCTCCGACGGCGATCGAGCCGTCCTCTTCGGGCCCGCGGGCGCTCGACACCGGTCGGGCTCGAGCTCGTCGACGACCGACGGCGTCGTCGGGATGGACGAGAAGCCGGCCGAGGCCGTGCGCGCCAAGCCGGACAGCTCGCTCGTCGCCGCCTGCCGCGCCGTCGGCGAGGGGCGACGCCGACGCCGTCGTCTCGGCCGGGAACACGGGCGCGATGCTCGCCGCGGGCCTCGCTCGAGATCCGGCCGCCTCCGGGCGTCATCCGGCCGGCGATCGCCGTCGCCGATCCCGCCCGGCGGGGCCCGTCCGTGCTCATCGACGCCGGCGCGAACGCCGACGCCCGGCCCGAGCACCTGCTCCAGTTCGCGCACATGGGCGCGATCTTCGCCGAGGAGATCCTCGGCGTCGCCGACCCCGAGGTGCGCCTGCTCTCGATCGGCGAGGAGCCGGAGAAGGGCAACCAGCTGACGCTCGAGGCGCACGCGCTGCTCGCCGACGAGCGGGCTCGACTTCGTCGGCAACGTCGAGAGCCGCTGACCTGCTCGAGGGCGCGGCCGACGTCGTCGTCTGCGACGGCTTCACCGGCAACGTCGCGCTGAAGCTGCTCGAGGGGACGATCCGGACGGTGCTCGACGGCTCCGCGAGGAGATCGGCAAGACGCTGCGCGGGCAAGCTCGGCGGCCTCCTGATCCGGCCCGCGGCGCGCCGCCTGCGCGCGCGGCTTCGACCCGGACACCTACGGCGGCGCCTACCTGCTCGGCCTGCGCGGCCTCGCCGTCATCGCGCACGGCAACTCGTCGCGGCGGGCGATCGCGAACGCGATCCGGCTCGCCGCGCGCGGCGTCGAGCACGACGTCGTCGAGCGAGCTCGGCGATCGCCTGCCGAGCGACGCCGGCCGCGACGACGCGTGGTAGCATCCGCGCGCTTCCGCAGAACCCGAACGGCCAAGAGAGGTGACATGGCAGCTTCGCGCGAGGAGGTCTTCGAGCGGGTCAAGGAAGTGCTGGTCGAGCAGCTCGGCGTCGACGAGAGCGAGATCATCGAGGCGGCGTCCTTCCAGGAGGATCTCGACGCCGACTCGCTCGACCTCGTCGAGCTGATCATGGAGCTCGAGGATCAGTTCGGGATCAAGATCTCCGACGAGGACGCCCAGAAGATCACGACCGTCGGGCAGGCCGTCGACTACGTCATCGTCGCACCAGTAGAGCGGCCCGGCAGCCGAGCGCGCTCGTCGCGCTGATCGAGGCGCTGCCGCCCGCGCGGCGGCGGCAGGTCTTCACGCACCCGTCGTGCGTCGACGACCGGTCGCGACTCGTACGAGCGGCTCGAGTTCCTCGGCGACAGCGTGCTCGGCTCGTCGTCGCCCGGGCGCTCTACGAGCGCTTCCGGACTTCGCCGAGGGGCGGCTGACGAAGGCTGCGCGCGCACGTCGTCTCGCGCGCGAGCTGCGCGGTCGTCGCGCGCGAGCTCGGGCTCGACAGGATGCTCGCCGAGCAGCCACGAGCTGTCGCGACGAGCTCGACGCCTGCCGGAACCGCAACGTCGCTCGCCGCGCTCGTCGAGGCGGCGCTCGCGCGCGCTCTACCTCGAGCACGGGTTCGAGGCGATCGCGGCCGCGATCGTCGAGGCGTTCGACGAGCCGGATCGAGTACGCGCTCACGCGCCACGTCGACCACAAGACGCGAGCTCCAGGAGGAGCTGGCGCGCGCCGGCCGCAAGGTCGCCTACGCGGTCCTCGACGACCGAGGGCCCGGCGCACGACCGCACGTTCACCTGCGCCGCGGTCGTCGACGGCGAGCAGGCGCGGCACCGGCACGGGCGCGTCGAAGAAGGACGCCGAGCAGGCCGCCGCCGCGCGAGGCGCTCGCCAGTCTCAGCCCCGCCGGGGTCAGCTGACTGATGCCCGATCGCAGCACCGCTGGCGGCATCCGCAGCCGATCGTCAGCCTTGCGCGCGCCGTGCACCTGCGCGCGATCAAGCTCCGCGGCTTCAAGTCGTTCCCGGACCCGGTCGAGGTGCGCCTCGAGCCGGGCGTCGCCGTCGTCGTCGGCCCGAACGGCTCCGGCAAGTCGAACGTCGCCGACGCGATCCTCTGGGCGGCCGGCAGCCTCGCGCCGAGCGAGCTGCGGGCGGAGAAGCCCGACGACGTGCTCTTCGCGGGCGGCGGCGAGCGCACGGCGGCCGACTACTGCGAGGTCGAGCTCGTCTTCGACGACGCGGCGGCGCGCTGGCCGGCCTCGCCTACGCGGAGGTCGCGTCGCCCGGCGGCTCCATCGCGGCGGCGAGGGCCAGTACCTCGTCAACCGCGCGCCGGTGCGCCGCACCGACGTCGTCGAGCTGCTCGCCGACGTCGGCCTCGGCCGGCGCGATGCACGCGATCGTCGGCCAGGGGCGGGTCGAGAAGATGCTCTCGTCGAAGCCGGCCGAGCGGCGCGCGCTGTCGAGGAGGCCGCCGGCCTCGGCCGCTTCAAGCGGCGCCGCCACCGGGCCGAGCTGAAGCTCGCGCGCGTCGCGATCCAGGTCGAGCGCGCGCGCGACCTCGAGGAGGAGGTGCGCAAGCGCCTGCGCCCGCTCGCGCTCCAGGCGACCGCGGCCGAGCGCGCCGAGAAGCTCGGGGACGAGATCGCCGGCCTGCGTGCCCGCATCGCGCAGCTCGATCTCGAGGCGGCCTCGGCGCGCGCGGGCCGAGGCCGAGGAGCGCAAGCTCGCCGCCGGCCTCGCACGCCGCGGCACCGAGGAGCGGCTCGCAGGCGCTGCTCGCCGAGCGCCAGCAGGCCGAGGACGAGCTGGCCGACGCCGCCGGCGGGCGCGAGAGGCGCTGACGGCGCTCTACCGGCTCCAGGCGGCCGCCGAGCGGGTCGCGCTGCGGCGCGAGTCGGCGGGGGGGCTCGCGGGGAGGCTGGCGGAAGAGCTGGTCGAGGCCGAGCACGCGGCGGCCGAGCGCACCGACGCCGCGGTGCAGGAGCTGGAGCGCGCCGCAGCGCAAGCCGCCGCGTCCGCGCGGGACGCGGCCGCCGTGAACGGCGCCGCGGCAGAGCGCGCGCGAATGGCGCAGGAGCGGCTCGCGGCGCTCGAGCGGGCCGTGGCCGCCCGGGCGGAGACGAGGCTGGAGGAGCTGCGGGCGAGCGCGAGGCCGTCGAGGTGGAGCTCGCCGGCGCCGCTGAGGAGCGCGCGGGCTCGGCGCTCTACCGGCTCGGTGGAGTGCGCGAGCGGCTCGCCGCCCGCCACGAGGCGACCGGCCGCCTGCTCGCGGGCGTGCGCGACGAGCTGGCCGAGGCCCAGGCCGCGGCGCGGCGCCCGGGCCCATCGCCCGCCGAGATCGAGGCCGCGGCGAACGAGGCGGCGGCGGCGGCGCGCGGGGCGGCCCGCGAGCGCGACGAGCTCGCCGAGCGGGCGCTCGGGGCACGTGACCGGCTCGCCGCCCTCGAGCGCTCGCTCGCGGAGCGCGAAGGGATCCCGCCTGCCGCCCGCGCGCTCGCCGAAGACGGTGAGCGGCTGGCGCTCTCGCTGCTCGAGGTCGAGCCGGGCGCCGAGAGGGCCGTGGCGGCCGCGCTCGGCTCCCGCGCGTCGGCGGTGCTCGCCGACGACGCCGGCGGCGGCCTGTCGCTGCTGCGGCGCGCACGGGATGCGGGCCTCGGCAGCCTGACCGTGCTCGTCGGGCGCGACCCGGCCGAGCTCGTGGCGGCGATGCCGGTCGTCCCGCTCGCCGAGCTGCTCGCGTCGCAGATCCCGGCGGTGACGGAGGAGGGTTTCGGCTACGACCCGCAGCGCGGCGAGCTGTGGTTTGCCGGCGAGACGGCCGAGGCGGTGCTGCTCGAGCTGGACGCGAGGCGGCGGGCGCTCGCGGCTGAGGCGGCGGAGCTCGAGGCGCAGGCGAAGATCGCCCAGGGCGCGGCCGAGGCCGCCGCCGAGAGTGCCGCCGCCGCCGAGGCGGCCTACGCCGAGGTCGCGCACCTCCGTGACGCGCGCGCCGCCGATCCGGCGCGGCTCGCCCGTCTTGCGGGCTGCGCCGAGCGACTCGACGAGACGCTCTCCTTCGCGGCGGCCGCCGCCGCGCGCCTGGAGACGCCGCTGCGCGAGCGCGCAGAGTCGGGGTCGGCACGTACGGCCCTGCTCGGAGCCGAGCTGCGCCGGCTCGGGAGCGAGGAGGCCGGGGCGGCGCGCGAGCTCGCGGAGGCGCGAGCGCGGGCCTCAAGGGCCGACGTGCTGCGGGCCCGGCTCGGCGGCGGGGCTGGCGAGGCCGTCGCAGCCGATCCCGGCGCGGACCGCGAGACGCTCGAGCGCGAGGCGGGAGACCTGCTCGCCGAGGCGGAACGCGCCGCGGCGGTGGCGGAGGAGGCCTCGGAGCGGACGCGGGCGGCCGGGGCGGCACTCGTCGAGCGAGCGCCGCGCCTAACGCGACTCGATGCCGATCTGCTGCGCCGGCTTCAGTCCGGAGCCGAGCGGCTCGGCGCGGCGCTCGAAGGGGCCGCTGGCGTGTGCGCGCGGCTCGAGGCGCCGCTGCGCGCGCGGGTGGACGCCGGTGCGAGCCGGGCGGGCGACCTCGGCGGCGAGCTGCGCCGGCTCGGCGCAGCGGAGGTCGAGCTGCGGCAGGCGGTCGAGGAGGCGGCGCAGCGGACGACCGAGATCGAGGTCGAGCTGACGCGGATCGAGGCCGAGGCGGCCGAGGCCCAGCGCCGGCTCGCGGACGCGGGCGCCGAGCCCGCCGAGGGCTTGGACCGCGAGGAGCTCGCCGCGCGCGTGGAGCGGCTCGAGCGGCGGCGGATCGAGCTCGGCCAGGTGAACCCGCTCGCGAAGGAGGAGTACGAGCGCGAGAAGGAGCGGCTCGAGGAGCTCGCGACCCAGCGGCAGGACCTCGAGGCGAGCCTCGCCGAGCTCGAGAAGCTGCGCGCCGAGCTCGCCGAGACGGTCGAGCGCCGCTTCGCCGAGACGTACGCGGCCGTCGAGCCCCACTTCGAGGAGGTCGCGGCGACGCTCTTCCCGGGCGGCGAGGGCCGGCTGCGGCTCGTCGAGGCCGAGGAGGAGGGCGAGGAGCCCGGCGTCGAGGTCGAGCTCCGGCCGGCCGGCAAGAAGATCACCCGGCTCTCGCTCCTCTCGGGCGGCGAGAAGGCGCTCGGCGCGATCGCGTTCCTGTTCGCGCTCTTCCTCGCGCGGCCGTGCCCGTTCTACCTGCTCGACGAGGTCGAGGCCGCGCTCGACGACACGAACATCGGCCGCTTCGTCGAGCTGCTGCGCCGCTACGCCGATCGCGCGCAGTTCATCGTCATCACCCACCAGAAGCGGACGATGGAGGCCGCGGATATCCTCTACGGCGTGACGATGGGCGCCGACGGCATCTCGCAGGTCGTCTCGCGGCGGCTGCCGCGCGAGCGCGAGCACGCCGCTCGCCTCGACGGCGTGACCCGCACCTGGGCTGAGCTGCTCGGCGATGCCGAGGGCCCGTCCCGAAGCCGAGGAGGCGGAGCGCGCGGGGTTCTTCGGCCGCCTGCGCGACTCGCTCGGCAAGAGCCGGCGCGCGATCACCGCGCAGCTCGCCGCCGCGGCGTTCGACCCGACCGACGACGCCGCCTGGGAGCGGCTCGAGGAGGCGCTGATCGCAGCCGACGTGGGCGTGCGCGCGACGGCGGAGCTCGTGCGCCGCCTCGAGGCCCGCGGCGAGCTCGGCGACCTGAACGAGGCCCTGGTCGAGGAGCTCGCGGACATGCTCGGCGAGCCGCCGGTGCTCGACCTCTCGGCGAAGCCGAGCGTGATCCTCGTCGTCGGCGTCAACGGCACCGGCAAGACGACGACGATCGGCAAGCTCGCGCTCAGGCTGCGGGAGCACGGCCGCTCGGTGCTCGTCGGCGGCCGCGGACACCTTCCGCGCGGCCGCCGAGGAGCAGCTCGAGATCTGGGCGGAGCGGGCGGGCGCCGACTTCGTCGGCGCGGCGCGCGGCGCCGATCCGGCCGCCGTCGCCTTCGACGCGATCGAGGCCGGCCGCGCCCGCGGGCAGGACGTCGTGATCGTCGACACCGCCGGCCGCCTGCACACGCAGTCGAACCTGATGGAGGAGCTCGAGAAGGTCCGCCGCGTGATCGCCGCGAAGCTCGAGGGCGCCCCGCACGAGACGCTGCTCGTCGTCGACGCGACGACCGGCCAGAACGGGCTCCAGCAGGCGCGCCTCTTCGGCGAGGCCGTCGGCGTCACCGGCGTCGCCCTGACGAAGCTCGACGGCTCGGCCAAGGGCGGGATCGCGGTCGCGATCGCCTGGGAGCTCGGCCTGCCGGTGAAGCTCGTCGGCGTCGGCGAAGGGCTCGACGACCTGCGTCCCTTCGACGCGCACGACTTCGCGCGGGCGCTCGTCTCCGGCTGAGGGCTCTACGCGGGCCCGAGCCTGATCCTGTACTCGGTGATCGGGTTTTCCCCGATCACGTAGGTCGCCACGACCCTCAGCTCCAACCTTCCTTTGTGGCCGCTCGACGCCTGCTCGTAGGCGTCCTTGATCGCGGCCTCGATGCTCGGCGTCTTGGCCTTCAGCGAGCTGCCGACCCACATGCCCTTCGGCTGACTTCCTCGTCTCGGGGCGCTCATGCTCGACCCTCCAGTTCGTGATGGACGCGACAATAGTGCTTTGCGCGTCGCCTGAGAAGAGCGGTCAGCGCTTGCGCGCGGAGAGGACTGCTACCGCCTGCCGGGCGGCGATGAGGTTGCCCTTCCGCTCGTGCGTCACGCGTGCGCGTTCCGCGGCGGCCGCGGCCTCGTCTCCTCGTCCCGCGAGGCGCAAGACCTCGGCCAGGCTCAAGAGGGCGCCCGCCTGCAGGTCGAGGAAGTCGGTCTCCTCCGCCATGCGCGTTGCCTCGGCGGCGAGCCGCTCGGCCTGCTCGGGCTCGCTCCGGTGTGCCAGGACGACCGCCTGGATCGCACGCCACACGACCTGTGTGACCAGGTCGTCGCTCCCCGCGGTCTCCTCGCTGAAGCGCGTGTACTCCTCGGCCTCCTCATAGCGGCCCTGCGCTGCGAGCGCGCGGGCGAGGAAGGCGGCCAGCGTCGAGCGGAGGCCGCGCTCACCCATCCGCTCGAGCGTGTCATACCCGCGTCGCAGCTCGCGCTCCGCGGCCGCGGGATCGCCGGCGAGCGTCTCGATCTCCGCACCGACGAGCGAGCGCGCAGCCCGTCGGAATTCGAGGCCGAGGTCGTCGTAGATCGTCACGGCGCGGGAGTAGAGGCGCCGCGCCTCGTCGAAGTCGCCGCGCATGGCGTGCAGCCCCGCAAGCGTGCTCTGGAGTGCCGCCTCGAGCGCGCGGTCGCCGGCCGCGGCGGCGAGGAAGGCATCGCAGCGGGCAAGGGCTTCGTCCGCCGGGGTGGGGCCGTAGTAGAGCGCCTGCGCGAGGAGCGCGACGAGCGTCCCGGTCTCGGCCGAGGCGCCGGCCCGGGCGTGCGCGAGGGCGCGCTCGAGCGCCTCGCCCCGCTCGCGCCAGTGGCCTGCGACCGAATGTGCCTCGCTCGCGAGCCACCACGCCTTCGCCAGCCCGACGTCGTCGGCGAGCGGCTCCAGCCCTGCGATCGCCTCGCCGGAGACCCTGACGAGCCCCTCGCTGCCGGCTTCCGGGCGCGTCCAGCTGCGGATGAACTCCCGCTCGACGAGCGCGCGCAGCCTGACCCGATCGTCCCCGGCGGCTGCGGCTCGCTCGACAGCCTCCGCGAGCACGCCGTCGGCCCGGGCGAACTCGCCGGCTTTCATCAGAGCGCTGCCGAGGTCGGGCAGGAGCTCGAGCCGGGTCGGGTGCCTGTCGGGGAAGAGGGCGGCTGCCCTCGTGAGGAGGCTGATCGCGGCTCGTGCGTCGCCGCGGAGGAGGCCACGGCGGCCGGCACCCGCCAGCCGGTCCCCTGCGCGGATCCCGACGAGCTCGTCCTCCACGCCCAGCTCGGCCTTCAGCCGGTGGGCCTGCTCGAGGTGGTAGCCGACGATCTCCTCCTCGCTCCGTCGGTCCGCGCCCTCGAGCCGATCGGCGAAGCGCTCGTGCAGCTCCGCGCGCAACGCCTTCGGCATCGCCTCGTAGGCCGCGTCGCGGATCAGGATGTGGCGGAAGCGGAAGCCGTCGTCGCGGTCGTGCTCGGCCTCGGCGGGCCGGGTCAGGCCCTTCCGCGTCAGCGCGAGGAGGTGTGCGCCGACCTCGGGCCGCAGCTCCGCCGGGGCGAGGTCGGCGACCGCGCCGCGGGAGAACTCGCGGCCGACGATCGCAGCACGCTCGATCACCGCGCGCTCGCCGGGCTCCAGGCGGTCGAGGCGCTCGGCCAGCAGCGCCTGGATCGTCGGCGGCAGCGCCGAGCCCCCGCCCTCCAGCGCGAGCGCCGCGAGCTGCTCGACGAAGAGCGGATTGCCCTCGGCGGCCTCGCCGATCCGCCCCCGGGTGTCGGGGTCGAGCTCGCCGAGTCCGTCGAGCAGCGTCTCCGCCTCGCTCTCGGAGAGCGGCTCGAGCTTGAGCACGCTGCCCGCGAGCCAGGACGGCCTCTTCTCGACGAGCTCGGGTCGCGCGAGGCAGAGGAGCAGGACGGGCGCGTCTCGGATGAAGCCGGCCAGGTACTCGATCAGGTCGAGGAACGTCGGCTCACCCCAGTGGATGTCCTCGAAGCAGAGGACGAGCGGCCGCTTCGCCGCGAGCGCCTCGAGGAAGCGGCGCACGGCCCAGAAGATCTCGTCGCTCCCGCTCGGAGTGGACGTCGGCTCCAGCAGGCCGCGGAGGGCGGCGGCGGCCGCCTCGTCGTCCTTCCCGCCTTTGAGGGCGGAGGTGATCGCGTCTGCGCCGCCGGCGCTGCGGATCGCCTCGACGACGGGCCAGAACGTGATCCCCTCACCGTACGGGAGGCAGCGGCCGCCGAGCACGGTCGCTCGGCCCCGTACGGACGCGAGCAGTTCCGCCGCGAGTCGTGACTTCCCGATCCCGGCGACCCCGAGCTCGGTCACGAGTCGGCAGCTCCGCCCGTCCGCGGCTTCCGCGAAGGCCGTCATCAGGCGCGCGAGCTCCTCGATCCGACCCACGAGCGGCGCGTCGAGCCGTCGGGACACGCCCGCCGTGTCCGGCGAGACGTCCAGCACGCGCCAGGCGCCGACCGGCTCGCCCTTGCCCTTCAGCTCGACCGGCCCGACGGCCTCGAGCCGCACCGCGTCGTGGACGAGCGCCCGGGTCGTCCCGCCGATCAGGACTTCGCCGCCGGCCGCGACCTCCTCGAGCCGCTTGGCGACCGTGACGGCGTCGCCGGTCACGAAGCGCTGCCCCCCCGAGGCGTCCCCGGCGACGACCTCGCCGGTGTTGATTCCGATCCGGAGCCGGATCCCGGCGCCGCCTCCGCGCTCGAGCTCCTCGGCCAGCGCCTCCAGCCGGCGCTGCATCTCGGCCGCA
Source organism: uncultured Actinomycetes bacterium (assembly GCA_963839425.1). GTDB lineage: Bacteria > Actinomycetota > Thermoleophilia > Gaiellales > Gaiellaceae > CAYGLV01. The sequence goes on along the minus strand of CAWIUX010000009.1, from coordinate 1,595,421 downwards.
GCCCGCACTGCCCGCAGCGCGTCGTCCTCGTGTACGGCCGGAATGCCGAACACGGCCATCACCGCGTCGCCGATGAACTTCTCCACCATGCCGCCGTGCCGCTGCAGCGCGTCCTGCATCTCGTCGAAGTAGCGCGACTGGATCGTGCGGAGGGCCTCGGGGTCGAGCGCTTCCCCGACCCCGGTCCAGCCGACGACGTCGCCGAAGAGGACCGTCACGGTCTTCCGGACTTCGCGCGACATGGCACGAGTCTAAGCCCGGCTAGGGGAGAAGCGCGTGCAGCGCGCGCGCGACGGCCTCGGGGTCGTCGGCGTCGCGGAGCGCGCGCAGGATGCAGAGCCTCGTCGCGCCGGCGGCGACGACCGCGGGGGCCCGTTCGAGGTCGATGCCGCCGATCGCGTACCACGGCTCGCGCGCGTGCGCGGCGGCGTAGCGGACGTAGTCGAGCCCGGCGGCCGGGCGACCCTCCTTCGTGGGCGTCGCCCACACCGGCCCGACCGCGACGTAATCCGCTCCCTCCGCGGCGTCGAGCTCGGCGGGCGCGTGCGTCGAGAGGCCGACGAGGAGCTCCGGGCCGGCGATCGCGCGCGCCGCCGCGACCGGCAGGTCCTCCTGGCCGACGTGCACGCCGTCGGCGGCGACCCGAACGGCGAGGTCGGGGCGGTCGTTGAGGACGAAGAGGGCGCCGTGCTCGTCGCAGAGCCGCCGGAACACCGCAGCCGCTGCGAGGATCTCCGCGTCGCCGGCCTCCTTGTCCCGGAGCTGGACGACGTCCACGCCGCCGCGCAGGGCGGCCGCGAGCAGCGACCCGGGGTCGCGGCCGTGCGGCCGCGCCTCGAGACAGAGGTAGAGGCGGGCCAGGGCCAGCCGGTTGCGCCGTTCGATGCCGGTTGCGGCCACGGAGCCAGCGTAGCTCGCTAGGATTCCCGCGGAACGGGAGTCCCGGCCGACGGGGCTGAGAGGGCGGCTGGCGCGCCGCCGACCGTCAGGACCTGATCCGGGTAATGCCGGCGCAGGGAGGTGTGAGCGACATGCCGAGCGAGACCGAGAGCTTCGACGTCGCCGTCGCCGGCGGGGGCGTGATCGGCCTGGCCTGCGCGTGGCGGGCCGCGCAGCGCGGCCTGAGGGTCTGCCTGCTCGAACGCGACGAGCCCGGCGGCGGCTCGACGTTCGCGGCCGCCGGCATGCTCGCCCCGGTCGCCGAGGCCGGCTTCGGCGAGCAGGGGCTGCTCGCGCTCAACCTCGCCGCGGCCGAGGGCTGGCCGTCGTTCGCCGTGGAGCTCGAGGAGGCGAGCGGGCTCGGCGTCCCGTACGAGCGCTGCGGCTCCCTGCTCGCTGCGTTCGACGCCGACGAGGCGGCCGAGCTGAGGCGCTTGCACGACTTCCAGCGCTCGCTCGGCTTGCCGGCCGAGTGGCTGACCTCGCGGGAGTGTCGCGAGCTGGAGCCGGGGCTCGCGCCCGCGTGCGTCGGCGGCGTGCACGCTCCGCACGAGGCGCACGTGGATCCGCGTGCCGTGTCGGCGGCTCTCGTCGCGGCCATAGCGCGGGCGGGCGCGGAGATCGCCACCGGCGCCGAGGTCGTCGAGGCAGTGCTCGACGGAGACCGGCTCGTAGGCGTGGTCACCGCGGATGGCCGGCGCGTGCTCGCCGGGCACGTCGTCCTCGCCACCGGCTGCTGGGGCGCGCCGTGGCTGCCGCCGGAGGCGCGCCCGCCGGTGCGGCCGGTGAAAGGGCAGATCCTGCGCCTGCGCGGCCTCTCAACCGAGCCGCTGTGTGAGCGGATGGTGCGGGCCGAGCGCGTGTACGTCGTACCGCAGAGCGGAGGGCGGGTCGTGATCGGCGCGACCTCCGAGGAGCGCGGCTTCGACACGACGGTGACCGCCGGCGCCGTCCTCGATCTGCTCCGCGAGGCCTACCGCGCGCTCCCTGACGTGGCCGAGCTGGAGCTGGTCGAGGCGACGGCACGCCTGCGCCCGGGCACGCCCGACAACCGGCCGCTGATCGGTCCCGGCGCCCTCGAGGGGCTCGTGCTCGCGACCGGTCACTACCGGGGCGGCATCCTGCAGGCGCCTCTCGCCGGCGAGGGAATCGCCTCGCTCCTCGCTGGCGGAGAGCTGCCCGGACTGCTCGCGCCCTGCTCGCCCGCCCGCCTGCACGCGGAGGCGGCACGATGAGGGTCGTGCTCAACGGCGAGCCGCGCGAGGCTCCCGAGGGGGCGACGGTGGCCGATCTCGTCGCCGCCGAGGGCATCGAGCCGGACCGGAGCTGGATCGCGGTCGCGCTGAACAGCGAGGTCGTCCCGCGCGGCGCTTGGGCGACGACGCCGGTCGCCGACGGATCCCGGATCGAGATCCTGCAGGCGGTGGCGGGCGGATGAGCGAGCCCTTCGAGCTCGCAGGGCGCACGTGGGGCTCACGCCTGATCCTGGGCACGGGCGGCTTCCGCTCGCTCGAGGCGCTCGAGCGCGCGCTCGCGGCCTCCGGCACCGAGATCGTCACCGTCGCGCTCCGTCGCGTGGACTCGAGCGCCGAGAGCTCGCCGCTCGAGGTGATCGAGCGGCTCGGCCTGACCGTGCTCCCGAACACGGCGGGCTGCTACACGGCCCGCGACGCCGTGCGCACGGCGCGGCTCGCCCGGGAGGCCTTCGCCACCGACTGGATCAAGCTCGAGGTGATCGGCGACGACCGCACGCTCTTCCCCGACGCGGTCGAGCTGCTCGACGCGGCCGAGACACTGCTCGGCGAGGGTTTCGCCGTGCTGCCGTACACGAACGACGACCCGATCCTCGCGCGCCGGCTGGAGGCGCTCGGCTGCGCGGCCGTGATGCCGCTCGGCGCGCCGATCGGCTCCGGCGGCGGCATTCGCAACCCTGCCAACATCGCGCTGATCGTCGAGCGGGCGGAGGTGCCCGTCATCCTCGACGCCGGCATCGGCACCGCCTCGGACGCCGCTCTGGCGATGGAGCTCGGCTGCGACGGCGTGCTGCTCGCAAGCGCCGTCTCGCGCGCCGAGGACCCGGAGGCGATGGCCCGCGCGATGCGGCTCGCGGTCGAGGCCGGCCACCTCGCGCACGCGGCGGGACGGATCCCGCGCAAGCTGCACGCCGAGGCCTCGACCCCGCTCGAGGGCGTCGCCGAGCTCTAGATGGTTGCCGCGTAGCTCGGCTGGCACCTACCGCAACTACACTTTTCCGGCTTTGTTCGACACCCTGGCAGACAAGCTGCAGGCGACCCTCGGCGACCTGCGGGGGCGCGGCAAGCTCGACGAGGACGCGATCTCCAAGGCGATGCGCGAGATCCGCCTCGCGCTGCTCGAGGCCGACGTCAACTTCGAGGTCGTGCGCGACTTCGTCGCCAGGGTCAAGGCGCGCGCGCTCGGCGCCGACGTGACAAGGAGCCTGACCCCGGGCCAGCAGGTCGTGAAGATCGTCCACGAGGAGCTGACCTCGCTGATGGGCACGGGCGACTCTCGCCTGGCCTTCGGCAGGCCGCCGACGGTGATCCTGCTCGCCGGCCTCCAGGGCTCCGGCAAGACGACGGCGGCCGCGAAGCTCGCGCTCACCCTGCGCAAGGACGGCAAGCAGCCGGTGCTCGTCGCCGCCGACCTCCAGCGCCCCGCCGCGATCGACCAGCTCGAGCAGCTCGGCAAGCAGATCGGCGTCCCCGTCTACCGGGGGGCGGGCGACGCTGTCGCCGTCTCTCTGGCCGGCGTCGAGTGGGCGCGAGCGCAGGGGCACGACGTCGTCATCATCGACTCGGCGGGCCGTCTCCACATTGACGAAGGGCTGATGGAGGAGCTCGCGGCAATCCGTTCGTCGGTGAAGCCGGCGAACGTCCTGCTCGTGCTCGACGCCATGACCGGCCAGGAGGCCGTCAACGTCGCGCAGGCCTTCCTCGAGCGCGTCGCCTTCGACGGCGTCGTGCTGACGAAGCTCGACGGCGACGCCCGCGGCGGCGCGGCGCTCTCCGTCAAGGCCGTCACGGGCAAGCCGATCAAGCTCGTCTCGCAGGGGGAGAAGCTCGAGCCGCTCGAGTGGTTCCACCCCGATCGCATGGCCTCCCGCATCCTCGGCATGGGCGACGTACTGACCCTGATCGAGAAGGCGGAGGCGGCGGTCGAGGAGGACGAGCAGGCCGAGATGGAAGCGCGCCTGCGCAAGGGCGAGCTGACCTTCGACGACTTCCTCGCGAGCTACCGGATGCTGCGCAAGATGGGGCCGCTGCAGGGTGTCCTGAAGATGATCCCGGGGATCGGCAAGCAACTCCAGGGCATGGACGTGGACGAGCGACAGATGGCCCGCGTCGAGGCGATCATCCTCTCGATGACGCCGCAGGAGCGGCGGCTGCCGCACCTGATCGACGGCTCCCGCCGCCAGCGGATCGCGAAGGGCAGCGGGCAGGGCGTGCAGGACGTGAACAAGCTGATCACGGCCCGCAAGCAGATGCAGAAGATGATGAAGCAGATGGGTAAGGGAAAATTCCCTACCCTTCCGGGACAGGTCACCAAAGCTGGACGGAGGTAGTACGTGGCAGCACGCATGAGATTGACGCGGGTCGGGGGAAAGAAGAACCCGATCTATCGCGTCGTCGTGGCCGATTCGCGCTCCCCGCGCGACGGCAAGTTCATCGAGATCGTGGGGCGCTACAACCCCCAGACGCACCCTTCGACGATCGAGCTCGACGAGGCCAAGGTGAAGGACTGGCTGGCGAAGGGCGTCCAGCCGTCGGCCGCGGTCGCCAAGCTGATCAAGGTCGCCGGCATCGTTGGCTGAGCTGCTCGCGTACCTCGCACGCCAGCTCGTGGATGAGCCGGACGCCGTGCGTGTCGAGACCGAGGAGCGGGAGGACGCGACGATCCTCCTCCTCCACGTCGCGCCCGACGACATCGGCAAGGTGATCGGCCGCGCCGGGCGGATCGTCCGCGCGCTGCGGACGATCATGCGCGCGGCGGGCGCGCGCGCCCACACGCGCGTCGTGCTCGAGATCGTTGAGTAGCGACGATCTGGTGCCGGTCGGCCGCGTCGGCCGGCCGCACGGGCTCGACGGCGCCTTCGTCGTCGAGCGGGCGAGCGAGGATGCCGCCCGCTTCGCGCCGGGTGCGACGCTCCATGTGGGCGGCGAGCCCGCGACGGTCGTCCTCTCGCGCCGCGTCGGCGGCGGCCGGGTCGCGGTCAAGCTCGACCGGACGGTCGAGCGAGGCGCCGAGATCGCTGTGCCGCGCGCGTCGCTCCCCCCACCGGAGGAGGGCTTCTACTACGTCTTCGAGCTCGCCGGGCTCGAGGTCGTGGACGAGGACGGTGCGAGCCTCGGTCGCGTGACCGATGTCGAGCCGGGAATCGCGAACGACGCGCTCGTGCTCGACTCCGGCGCCCTCCTGCCGCTGATCGAGGAGTGCGTGCGGGAGGTCGACGTCGCTGCGGGTCGAATCGTCGTCGCACGCGGCTTCGCCGCCGACGTGTAACCTCGCCCCCCGGTGCGCATCGACGTCTTCACCCAGGTTCCGCAGGCATTCGCCTGGCTCACCGAGCAGCGGCCGCTTGCGACCGTGCTCGGAGGCGAGCTCGAGCTGCGGCTGCTCAACTACCGCGATTTCACGCCCCTGCGCGCCGGTCAGGTGGACGACGACCCGTACGGCGGCGGCGCGGGGATGGTGCTGCGGGTGGACGTCGTCGCGGCCGCCCTCGACGCCGTCTACGGCGAGTCGCCCGGTCGCCGCGTGATCGCGCTGACGCCGCAGGGCCGCCGGCTCACGCAGGCCGTCGTCGAGGAGCTCGCGCAGGAGGAGGAGCTGACGCTGCTCTCGAGCCGTTTCGAGGGCTTCGACGAGCGCATCGTCTTGCAGCTCTGCTCCGACGCGATCTCGATCGGCCCGTACGTCCTCTCCGGCGGCGAGCTGCCGGCGATGGTGCTGCTCGACGCGATCGCGCGCCGCCTCCCCGGAGCGCTCAGCGCGGGCTCCGGCGAGAGCGAGAGCTTCTCCGACGCGCTCGAGGGCGGGATCGAGTACCCGCACTACACGCGCCCCGCCGAGTTCCGCGGCTGGAAGGTGCCGGACGTGCTGCTCTCGGGCGACCACGGCCGGATCGAGGCGTGGCGGGCCGAGCAGAGCCGGCAGCGGAGCGTGCGTTGAAAAATCCTGTAGATCACTTCACTAAGAGCCTGCCGCACCCGTGGCGGGTGGCGATCGACTGGATCGTGACGATCGCCGGCGCGATCCTGATCGTGCTCGCGATCAAGGCCTGGGTCGTCAACCCGTACCGGATCCCGTCCTCCTCGATGGAGCCCTCGCTCCACTGCGCGCGGAACGCCTCCGGCTGCGAGTCCCGCTTCTCCGACCGCGTGCTCGCGAACCGCTTCGTCTACCGCTTCCGCGACCCGAAGCGAGGCGAGATCGTCGTCTTCAAGACCCCGCCCGACCGCGCAGTCCCGCTGCGGCGCCGGCGGCACGTTCGTCAAGCGCCTGATCGGGCTGCCCGGCGACACGATCGAGGTGCGCCTCCAGCGCGGCGACGGCTACGTCTTCATCAACGGGAAGAGGCTCGACGAGCCCTACATCTTCCCGAGCCGCCGCGACCACGGCCCCGAGCTGGCGCCGAAGAAGATCCCGACCGGACCAGTACTTCATGATGGGCGACAACCGCGCGCAGTCGTGCGACTCGCGGGTGTGGGGCACCGTGCCGCGCAGGAACCTGATCGGCAAGGTCTTCGCGACGTACTGGCCGCCGAACCGGATTTCGTTCCGCTAGGATTCACGCGGCTTCCGGCCCCCTTTTTCCCATGAGCAAGGTCATCGAGTCACTCGAGCAGCGCCAGCTGCGCAACGACATCCCGCAGTTCAAGGCGGGCGACACCGTGCGCGTCCACTTCCAGGTGATCGAGGGCACGCGCCGGCGCGTCCAGGTGTTCGAGGGGATCGTCATCAAGCGCCAGGGCGCCGGCGTGCGCGAGACCTTCACCGTGCGCAAGCAGTCGTTCGGCGTCGGCGTCGAGCGCACGTTCCCGCTGCACTCGCCGAAGATCGAGAAGATCGAGGTCGGCGCGATCGGCGACGTGCATCGCGCCAAGCTCTACTACCTGCGCGAAAAAGTGGGCAAGAAGGCACGCGTGCGCGAGATCCGGCCGGCTCCCGGAGCCTCGAAAGCGGCCCGTGCGGTTGAAGAGGCCGCAGCCCTCGCGGCGGCGGCCGAGGTCGAGGCCGAAGTGGCCGAGGCGAGGCAGTCGAGCCCGAAGCGGTCGAGGCCGAGCCGATCGAGGCCGAGCCTGCCGCCGAGGCGGCGGAGCCGGCCGAGCTCGAAGCCAAGGCCTAGCGCGCATGTCGTGGCGGTCCCGGCACGCACGCGTGACCGGGACGGGCGCTAAGCTCGCCGCGTGCCTCCGAGCACCGGCCAGCGGCTCCTCAGGTTCGACCGCGGCCTCGGCGCGCGCTTCGTCGCGGGCGCCGACGAGGCGGGTCGTGGCTCGCTCGCCGGCCCGCTCGTCGTCGCCGGCGTCCTGCTCGACTACGAGCGCCTGCGCGACCACCGCGTGCGCCCGCTCGCCACGCTGAACGACTCGAAGCAGGTCGCGCCGGAGGAGCGGGAGGAGCTCTTTCGAGCCGTCGTCGGCTGCGCGAGCGCCGTCGCCGTGCGCGTCTTCCCGCCTGGGGAGATCGACCGCGAGGGGCTGCACCGCTGCAACCTGCGCGGCCTGCGCGAGGTGCTCGCCGGTCTCGCGCCGCCCGGCGGCGTCTGCCTCGTCGACGGCTTCCGGCTCGGCCCGCTCGCGCCGCCGCACCGCGCCGTCGTCGACGGCGACTGGAAGAGCGCCGCGATCGCCGCCGCCTCGATCGTCGCCAAGGTCGTCCGCGACCGGGCGATGCGGCGGCTCGACGCGCTCTACCCGCCTACGGCTTCGCCTCGCACGTCGGCTACATCACTCCCGGCCACTCGGCGGTCGTGCGCGAGCGGGGCCCGACAGACCAGCACCGGCTCTCGTTCGACGCGCTCTGCTACGCCGGTGAACCCGGGCGAGCGTAGGGCCGCCCGGCACTACCGGCTGCGCGGCTACCGCGTGCTCGGCGCGAACGTGCGCGCGGGCGGCTACGAGCTCGACCTCGTCCTCCGCCGCGGCCGCCGCCTCGTCTTCTGCGAGGTGAAGGAACGCTCGCGCACCGACTACGGCAACCCGGTCGAGATGGTGGGGCCCGAGAAGCTGCGCCGCGTGCGGCAGGCCGCCGAGGCCTGGCTCGCCGCGCACCCCGAGCTGCGCGACCTTCGACGTGGCGCTCGAGGTCGCCGCGGTCCACGGCGGCCGCGTCGAGCGCGTGCCCGCCTCTTAACGACCCCGCAACCGCGCGCATCCGACCCCTCGCGGTATCCTTCGCAAAGCCGGGGGGCACTATCCCCGAACGGGCGCACTCGTCAGAACGGCCGCAGGGCCCGGGTGCGCCGGCCCGAGAGGGCGGGAGAAACCTCCGGCTGACCGATAACCGTCAGCCGGAAAGGACCACCTGAAACAGCAATGACGACGCGCATCCGCACCTGGCTTCTGCTCGCCGCGCTCACGGCGCTCCTCATCGGCATCGGCTTCCTCGTCGGCGGTGCCAGGGCATCGTCTTCTTCGCCGCGTTCGCCGTCCTGATGAACGTCGCGGCGTACTGGTTCTCGGACAAGTTCGCGATCAAGTGAGCAAGGCCCAGCCCGGTCGGAGCGGAGCGAGGCGCCGCAGCTGCACGAGGATCGTCGAGGAGCTCGCGGCAGCGCGCGGGCTGCCGAAGCCGCGCGTCCACCTGATCCCGTCCGAGCAGCCGAACGCGTTCGCGACCGGGCGCAACCCGAAGCACGCTCGCGGTCGCCGTGACGCAGGGCCTGCTCAGCACATGCCGCGGGACCAGGTGCGCGGCCGTGCTCGCGCACGAGTTCGCGCACGTCAAGAACCGCGACATCCTCGTGTCGTCGATCGCGGCGATGATCGCGGGCGCGATCTCCGCGATCGGCAACTTCCTCCTTCTCGCTGATGTTCGGCGGGCGCGACGACGACGACAACTCGCCGTTCGCGCTCGTCGGCATGATCGCCGCGATCATCGTCGGGCCGCTGGCGGCGATGCTGCTCCAGCTCGGCGTCTCGCGCCAGCGCGAGTACCTCGCCGACGCGACGGCGGCGAAGTTGCTCGGCGAGGGGAGGCCGCTCGCCGAGGCGCTGCGGACGCTCGAGAAGGGCGTCGAGGCGATCCCGATGCAGGTCAACCCGGCCACGGCGACGCTCTACATCGTCAACCCGCTGCGGGCCAAGGGGATGTCGGCGCTGTTCTCGACCCACCCGCCGATGGAGCGGCGGATCGAGAAGCTCGTCGCCTACGACGCGGCGCACGGCATCCACTACGCCGTGTAGCCACGGCTGCCACTAGTGAGAAACGGCCCGCTGCGCGGGCCGTTTCTCTAGTGAGGCCCGTGGCTCCAGCTTCGGCGCGGGGTACTGCCTGGTTCCTTCCTCTATCGTTCCTCTCATGGACCGGCCCACGCGCCGCTCTCCCCGCCGCACGCTGTGGTCGCGCGTCAAGCGGCTGCTCGGGCTCGGCGCGGAGCCACGCCCGGAGCCGCCGCCGCCCGACGAGGAGCACGCGCTCGTGCCCGCCGGACCGCCGCTCGGGCCTGCGGCCGTCGAGCGCGGCCGAGCTCGAGCTGCCCGAGGAGCCGCGCGACCTGGACGCGCGCTCCCGCGCTCCCGGCTGAGCGCGTCCAGGACTCGGTCCCGAGGTCGCCGAACTCGCTGCCGTGGCGGCCGACGCAGGAGGCCCTCTACGGCGAGATCGACCTCGCCCTCTCGTGGTCCGAGCGCGACCTGCCCGAGCGCGTGCGGACGAAGCACGTGCACCGGCTCCACCCGTACCTCGGCAAGTTCGTCCCGCAGCTCGTCGAGGTGCTGCTCGGCCGCTTCGTGCCGCGCGGCGGGCGCGTGCTCGACCCGTTCGCCGGCTCGGGCACGACGCTCGTGCAGGCGCTCGAGTCGGGCTACGACGCGACCGGGGTGGACGTCGCCGCGTTCAACGCGCTGCTCATGCGCGTGAAGACCGCGCGCTACAACCTGTTCTCGCTCGAGAAGGAGCTGCGCGAGCTGCACGCGCTCGCCGGGCTCGTTCCTCGGACGAGGAGCCCGGGCGCGTTCGTGCGCGCAGTGGTACGCGCCGCGGGCCGCCGCCGAGCTGCTCGGCTTCCGCGCGCTGATCGAGGGTCGCGAGCACGCCGACGTGCTCCGCGTCGTGCTCGCCCGGGCGGCCCGCTCCGCGCGGCGCACGACCCACTTCGACCTCGACTTCCCGCGCGCGCCGCAGCCCGAGCCGTACTGGTGCCACAAGCACAAGCGGGAGTGCCGGCCCGGTCGAGACGGCGCCCGCACTTCCTGCGCCGCTACGTGCTCGACACGCTGGCGCGGATCAAGGAGTTCGCGCGCGTGCGCGACGGCGCGCGCGAGGCGGCGATGCTGCACGGCGACGCGCGCGCTCCTCGACCTCGGCGGGCCCTACGACGGCGTGATCACCTCGCCGCCGTACCCGGGCCTGATCGACTACCACGAGCAGCACCGCTACGCGTACGAGCTGCTCGGGCTCGACGACCGGCGCGAGACGGAGCTCGGCGCCGCGGCAGCGCGGGACGAGCAGGGCGGCGATCGCCGCCTACGCGGACGGGATCGTCGAGGTGCTCGGAACGTGCGCCGCTCGCTGAAGCCGCGCGCGCCGGTCTGCATCGTCGTCAACGACCGCCGCGACCTCTACCCGGAGATCCTCGAGCGCGCCGGCCTGCGCCTCGAGGACCGCCTCGAGCGGCACGTCAACCGCCGCACCGGCCGCCGCGCGGGCGAGTACTTCGAGTCGATCCTAGTCGCGCGCTTCGCGCGCGACTAGGGAAGTGGGGTCGGGTCCTGCGTTTCGACAGGCTGGCCGAAGCGGCTTCCGGCGGTGGAGGCGCGGCGTGTGAAGTGACTGGCGGGATGTTGCAAAGCAAGACCTGCCCCGGTCTCCCACGTGCGGCGCGCCGCCAGGGTCAACAGCCGTAGCGCGCGAAGGACCTGTGAGCGGGCGCGGCGAACGTGTAATCGAACCTGTTGCTGAACCGTCCGCCATCGTCGGTGCGGCGGCGAATCAGAGAGCGCGATGGAGATCGCTGTGTTCGGTGCGGGTCGCCTAACGACCTGAACGTCCACCACGTCCGACGCGTAGCGGACGGAGGCACCCACACTCCGCCAACCTAATGACGCTTGCGTGGCCTGCCATCGCGCGGAGCACGCTGCAGGCTCGCGGGTCTAGCCGCTGACGACAAGGTCCAGGTAGAACCGCGTCCCGTCGCCCTGGATGCCGCTCCCAAATGCGCGGAAGTCGTGCGGCTCTGGATCGTTGGCCGACCGTCTCAGCACATCTCCAGCGGTTTCCAGGATGCGCTGCCGAAGCTCGTTCACCATCGCATGCTGCTCGTCGGTCATCGGCTCTGTGTGTGCAACGACCCACATCCTCTCGCCGCTCGCGAGTTCGAGCACGGTCACGATCTCCGTTGCGTAACCGTAGCCCTCCGCCGTCGCGTATCCGCGACCCTCAGACCCAGTCGCCCCTGGCGCGGCAATCAGGATGTCGAAGTGCGTCGCGTGGTTCGGCGGCGCGGGATCCAGCCACACGATCTTGTGGGGCTCGTCGAGGACGACCTCGGACTCTCGAACTTCCGATCCAGGGACGATGATCGTGAACCCACGCGTCCACCCGGACGCGAACTCGGGTGGTCTCTTCCACTTGTCGACGGCGCGGTCGCGTTCGCGAGGGATCAGCGGGTTCGCGCGCTCCATGTGCTGTTGGGTGAAGGCCGACCTCCAGTTTCCCCCGGCGTGGAGGCTGATCTTCATGTCGCCCGCAACCGGTCGCGGGGCGATGTAGATGTCGCTGCCGTTCGTCCACGCCCTCCAGATCGTGGAGCGCGGCCCATTTGGCGTCCCGACCGCCCACCGGACTCCGCGCTTCTTCATCGCCTCCGCCGCGCGCGCGCGGGAGTAGCGCGGATGCTCGTCCACGCCCGCCGTTACCGACTCGACCAGAAGCGTCGAGCGGCATCGGGAACACTCCACCGCCTGCGCCCCCAGACGCTCCGGAATCATCCCTGTCACCTCCTGGCGCGTCGTCTCCGGCGTCGCCTCGAACTCGAACCCGAGGTCAAGGTCGTGGCCGCACATGCCGCAATGGATGATCGCCTGGGTCACGCTTCCGAGTATGCCTCTGTAAGCAGTCAGGCCTTGCAATCCAAGTCGGGCTCAGCTTCCGGCGCCCGAGACGCGGCGTGGGAAGTGACGGGCGGGATGTCGCGATGCAGGACCTGACCCCGTCGCCTGGCGTCGGCTATTTCGGGCAGGCCTGGCCGACGCCCTGCGCCTCGGCGAGCGCGAGCGCCTGCAGGAGGATCTTGTCGTTGCCGCCGACCGCGCGGGTGAAGGCCGCCCGCTCTCCTCCGCTGACCAAGAGGTGACGCTTGCGGCTGTAGTAGAAGGGCGGATTGTCCTTCCGGCTGTCCCCGCAGGCGCCCGAGGTGATCCTGCCCGGCGTGTTCGGGGGGACGAGCTCGATGAAGATCACGAAGACCTCGCCGCCGGAGTCGTTGACGTACAGGCACTTGAAGTGGAAGGGCGATGGCGGGTACGTCCGCTCGATCTTCGAGAAGCGGGCGGTGAACTCACCGACCTTGTCGTAGGGCGGGAGGCTGCGGAGCGCCTCCATGGCGAAGGACGAAAGGCAGCTCGTCGCCGTAGGAGCGACGCCCTTCGCGGGCGGCGCCTCCGTCCCCCCGCCGCTCGTCAGCGGGCAGCCCAGCTTCTTGGCGAGGCGCGCCGCGTCGCTGCGGACGCCCGTGGCATACCTGATGGCGATCCCGAAGTCCTCGCCGAGGAGCGCGGAATCGAGCAGGAACCGCACACGCGCGATGTTCAGCGTGGCCTTGAGCTTCTTCTTCGCCGCCTCGAGCTCGTCCGCCAGCTCGGACTTCCTGCCCGCCTGATGTCACCTTCGAGGAAGGCGGTGGCGTTGAGCGCGCGCTCCGTGTCGCGGACGACCGTGCGCACCCGGTCGAGGGTCGCGTCCTTCGGCAGCCGCCTGAGCTGCTCCTGCAGGCTCGCGAAACCGGCGATGGAGCGGTTCGTCCGCTCGACGACGTGCCCTTCTGCCTGAGGGCCTCCGCGAGTTGCGCGCCGATGAGCGAGACGATCCGGCCGCCGAAGACCGAGATGATGAGCCGGCCGGGGCCCGCCCGCGACGGCCAGCCTGGACAGCGCCCTCGACAGCTCGGCCTCGAGAAAGCTCCGGATCTGCTCCTTGAGGGGGACGTTGAGCTTGATCCGAGCCCGACGAGCCGCCTCAGCTCGGCCTCGGCGCGCTCGCGGAGGCGCCGCTGGAGCTCGGAGACAACCTTGCTCTTCCAGCTCGGCGAAGCTCCGCGACGTGAGGAAGTCACCCCAGCCCCTTGACCTCGACCGGTCCTGGATCTTCAGGGCGATGAAGCTCTGGAACAGGCTCACCTCGCGGCCGGCCGCCTGCTGCTCGGCAGGCGACGGCGTGCCGGTTTCACCGGCTGCACGTGCGAGGTGGCCGCGCGCCTCACGCAGGTCGGTCGCGAGCGCGGCGATCAGCTGGATCTCCTCCTGTGTGCCGTAGCGCGTGTTTGCCTTCCGGTAGGCGCGGAACGCGCTCTCGGCCGACGCGGCGGCTTCGGCGACACTGGTCGCGGCCGGACCGAACGCGGCGCAGGTCGGGCCGGTGAGCTCCGCGGTCGCACGGTGTGCCCCGTCCGCCAGCTTCGCGGCGGAGCGAAGGCTCGCGACGTACTTCGTCAGCTCGTCGGCGGGGCGCTCGGCTCGTCCCGCAGAGGCGGACGCAGCGGCGAGTGCTGCAGCGATCGTGAGTGTCGCGAGCGCTGCGGGCAGAGCCACGCGACGCGTGCCGACGCCCATGTGGGACAGAAGGTACCGCACGGCGTTTCCGTTGCCAAGCGGGCACGGCGGGCGGTCGACCGTCGGAGGGTGCGGCTGCGCTCCGAGCCATGTGGGATTCGCCCTCCTCCGGTCGGGCGCTCGTGGCTGCCGGTCGGAGGCCTACACAGCAGCTTCCCCGTCTCCCGACGAAGACGGCACTCACGCCACAACGAGGTTTGACATGGAGCAGCCCGGCGAGGGACAATGAGGCACCGTGGCCCCGGCGCCCGTCGCTCCGGGCCGACGGACGATGCCGAGCGGCCAGGGCAACCGGTCGCCCATCGAAGCCCGCGGCACGTGTCTCACCCGATAGCGGTGGCATCATCAACCGGCAGTCCAACAGGATGTTCTGCAACCTGGGAGCGGCGCGGAAGGAGGAAGGCGATGTACGGCTTGACGCGCGGAATGTTCACGCTGATCGGAGCAGCCGGTGTGGGGTCCTGCTCTGGCTGGCGTCGCAACTCGACGTCGGCGAGACCGGCGAGTACTGGGCCTGGGTCGGCCTGCTCGCGGCGGGCGGGCTCGCGGTTGCGTTGTCGCAGCTGCTCGGCGGCTGGACGAAGTGGGGGTGGCCGCGGGTCTCGCGAAGCGTCTTCCGCTCGGCTTCCTGCCCGCGTTCGTCGTCGGAGTGCTCGTGCTGCTGCACGCGCAGCCCAATTCGGGTGCCGTTGGAACAGGCTGGGCGGGGGCCATTGGGCTCAGCGCGGTGGCCGACGATCTCTCGGCGACCGTCCTGGCGGCAATCGCGTTGGACTCGGGCTGGCCTTCGGCTTGACGTTCGACACGACGGGCCCGCGCGTGCGCGCGATCGGCACGACGAGCCACTCCCGGTGGACGAGCCTGCCGCCGCCGAGCCCCTGGCGAGCGGACACGACCTGGCAGAGCCCGCCGGCTCCGGCGAGGACGTGACGGGCGAGGGTGAACGCGCACCCTAGTAGGCCTCCGCACAGGGCTTCCCAGATCGCCATGATGGGCGCTGCGGCCCACGCAGGCAGTGTCACTTGACTTCCCGCGCCGCCTGTCTTTGAAGCTTCCAGGCTGATCTCAGAGAGCAACGAGGGAGGCGGACGATGTCGGTTGTCAAGATCATCGAGCTGGTGGGCAGCTCGGCAAGAGCTCCGACGACGCAGTTCAGCAGGCGCTCGCCGAGGCGCGCGAGACGCTGCGAACATCAAGGCGGTGGACGTCGTCTCGGTCGGCCTTCGTGGGGACGACCTGACCGAGTGGCGTGCGCACGTGCGCGTCGCCATCCTGATCGAACGGGTCAGCGAATGACGCGGGCCGGGAGCGCGCGCGCATAGAGCTGTCGTCAGCGAGCGGCAATCGCCCGAAAGCGTTAGACCCGCTTTTCCTGATCGCCCAGGCGGCTACCGCTCCGACAACGCAGGACCTCTGAACGAGCTCAGGGAACATTCCTGAGCTCGTTCGGCCGACCGCCAGTTCAAACACCCCAGCTCTTGTGGAGCGTGGGAGCGGTTAAGGCTTCTTCCCGATCCTCAACCACTTGCGGATCGTACGATGAGGCTGTTCATGGGACGAGTCTACGCTGTTTCGTCAATCGAATCGCCAAACCCTCGCTTGCGACGCACGTTGGGTGCTTGCTACCTCCGCTGGCCTTCTCAGCTGAGCTGCGGGAAAGTCCGGGTGAGGCTTCAGCGGCCGCCCCGATGCCGGTGCGTCCGCGCTCTAGAGCCTTATTGGGCGAAAGGAGGTAATCGACAATGACACTCACGCGCAAGGACGCGGTGGCGGCCGTCCTGACAGCCCTGGCGGTGCTCGCCTTCGTGGCGACGCATCAGTCCTGGAACGTCTGGCTGATCGGCTCGAGCCACCGCTGGGCAGCCGGCGCGATCATGGTGCTCGGCGCGCTGACCTGCGGCCTCGGCTCGGCGCAAGGGCATGGGCAGGGACGCGGCGACGAAGCTGCTCGCAGGAATCGGAGTCGCATCGCTCGTGTTCGCGGTCTGGGCCGTCTGGACCGCGTCGCTGACGCCGCTCTCGCTGCTGGTCGTCTCCATCGTCGTCCTCTGGGCGGGCTCGACGATGCGCCACGCCTGGCACCCGACGCACGGACCGATACCGACTTAGATGATTGATTCCCAATCACCGCACCCCCGAGTGGGGGCCTGGGCGCGGCGCAGCGCGGCCGCCTCGCCCGGCACCAAGGCCACCAGCCTTGGCACCGGTGAGTCGACCACGCTGCTTGACCCATGCCCTCCCTGAGGGCACGCCGATCAGGAATCAATCATCTAGCCGGCGACCCCGACCGGCTCGGGCTGCGGCTCGGCCTGCTCGACCGGGCTCGCGGCGAGTCGCTCGGCCCGCTCCTTGATGCCGAGGAGCATCTTCCGCTCCATCACGAGCGAGCCGGGCTCCATCACGAGCATCCCCAGCAGGCCGGCGAGCGAAGCGCCCGGCATCGCGATCCGGTTGCGGCTGATCAGCCGGGTCGCGCCCTCCTCCTCGACGAGCACGAACGTCCAGACCCAGTTGCCGTCCTCGGAGCGCGACGACGAGAACGCGCTCCGGCTCGAGGATCTCCACTCGCATACCCGGCTCGCCCCGCCTGAGGTGCTGGACGTCCCCGACCTCGAGCCGCTGGAACTCGGGGAGGATCCGGTCGACGCTGTGGATGTCGAGGCCGAGCAGGTTCTCGATCCAGTCGTAGGTGTAGGCGCCTCCGCGCCCGGGGCCCATCTGGACGAGCCACGGCCAGACCGCCGAGGCCGGCGCCTGGATCGTGATCGCGCGTGTTGCGACGAGGTCGGCGTTCTCGAGCAGCTCGTCCCCCGGGAGGCGGCGGATGGCCTCGTCAGCCGTCGCGCCCCACGTGAGGATCGGCTCTCTGAGGAAGCGCCGGTAGGTCTCGCCGAGAGCGGCGGCGAGCGCGGCCCCTGCAAGAAGCTTCTTCATCATGACCTCCTTCACCGGCAAGCATTGCGGATGCCGCTCGGGACGGCATCCGGGAGCGCACGGAAACGGCGCTCGGCGAACTGCGGGCGCGCTACCCGGAGGCGCGGCTTCACCGGTTCGCCGGTCGGAAAACCCCGCGTGAGATCAGCGGCCGCCCTGATGCCGGCCGTCCCCGGCCGACGACGCGCGGACCGATCCCGGCCTGGCGGGACCCCGCACGCGCTGGCTACGTCGGCCGTCTGTCCAGCGTCACGTCGACCGTCCGGCTCGTGCCTGACCGGGAGTACGCCAGCGCGATCGTGTCGCCGGGCCGCTTGGCGTCGATCGAGCTCTGCAGCTCGACGGCCGAGGCGATCGGCTTGCCGTCGATCGCGGTGATCACGTCGCCGCCGGTCGGGTAGTCCCGGCCGAGCACCGTGCGCGAACCCGTGGCGGCGCGGAGGCCCGCCTTTGCGGCCGGCGTGCCGCTCTTGACCTCGGCCACCTCGACACCGGGCACGGTGCCGAGATCGGACGCCACCGCCTCGGGGATCTCGGCGATCGAGACGCCGAGGTAGGCGTGCTCGACGGAGCCGGTCGCGATCAGCTGCCCGGCGATCGATGCGACCGTGTTCGACGGGATCGCGAAGCCGACGCCGTCGCTGCCGCCCGCGGCGCTCTCGATCTGCGCGTTCGCGCCGATCACCTGGCCGTTCATGTTCAGCAGCGGGCCGCCCGAGTTGCCGTGATTGATCGCGGCGTCCGTCTGGATCGAGTCGTTGATCGTGAAGTTGTTCGGCGAGGTCATCTGTCGATGGAGCGCGCTGACGATCCCTGTCGTCACCGTCTCAGCGAGCCCGAAGGGGCTGCCGATCGCGACGACGCCCTCGCCCACCTCGAGCGCGCTCGAGGTGCCGAGGACGAGCGGCGAGAGCAGCGACGCGGGCGCGTCGACCTTGATCACGGCAAGGTCGGTGGACGTGTCGGCACCGACGACCGTCGCCTTGTAGGCGGCGTCGTTCCAGAAGGTGACCGTGATCGACTGGGCTCCGGCCACGACGTGCTGGTTCGTGATGATGTGGCCCGTGTCGTCGTAGACGAAGCCGGAGGCCTGCGCCTGCTGCGTCCGCGAGCCGCCGAACGGCGTCGACTCGTTAGAGGAGACGGTGATCGAGACGACACCCTTGTAGGCGCGCTCGTAGATGTCGCTGACCGACAGGGTTCCCGTCGCGGCCGCCTGCTGCGCGCTCGTGACAGTGACTTCGCGGACGACCGTTCCCGCGTCCTCTGCGAAGACGGACGCGTAGAGCGCCGCCCCTTCCACGGCGCCTGCGGTGGCAATCGCGAGCGCTGCAACCGCGATCAGGAGAGGGCGGGTGAGGCTTCGGGCCGTGAGCATACGGGGACGTTCAATCATTGCGACCGGATCAAAGCACGCGAACGTGAGACGGCCCTGAGAGGCGTGTGAGAGGGAGATAAGAGGCCGCGATGCCAGGCGAGGCGCCCAACCGGGTGCCCCGTCCGCGTGCGTGCGGTGTTGAAGGTGTGACGAAGTCGGGCGTCCGCGCGCAAGCCCTCGCAGAGCCGTTACACACCCGTGCGCCTTCTCTCCCTAGCGTGGAGGCGTGCTCGCGCGCGCCGTCACCCACGCGCTCGTCGGCCTCGAGCCGCGACGGGTCGAGGTCGAGGCCAACGTCGGCAGCGGTCTGCCCGGGTTCGCGATCGTCGGGCTCGCCGACCGCGCCTGCGCCGAGGCGAAGCACCGCGTCCGCAGCAGCTTCGAGGCCGCCCTGCTCGAGTCGCCCGACCGGAAGATCACCGTCAACCTCGCGCCGGCGGCGCTGCGCAAGGAGGGCTCGGGCTTCGACCTCGCGATCGCGCTCGCCGTGCTCGCGGCCTCGCGGCAGATCCCGGCCGAGGCGCTCGCGCTGCACGCCGCCGTCGGCGAGCTCGCGCTCGACGGCCGCGTCAGGCCGGTCGGCGGCACGATCGCCGCCGCCGAGGGCGCGCGCCGGTCCGGCTTCGAGCGGCTCCTCTGCGCCGCCGAGTCGGCTGCCGAGGCGGCGCTCGCCGGGATCGAGCCGGTGCCGGTCCGTCACATCGCCGAGGCGGTCGCCTACCTGCGCGGGGAGGATGAGCCGCGGCCGTTCGACCCCTCGTCGAACGGTCACGCGCCGGAGCCGCCGCTGCCCGACCTCGCAGACGTGCGCGGCCAGGAGCGGGCCCGCCGCGCGCTCGAGATCGCCGCCGCGGGCGGTCACAACCTCCTCCTCGCCGGGCCGCCGGGAACGGGCAAGACGATGCTCGCCCGCCGCCTGCCGGGAATCCTGCCGCCGCTCGAGCAGGAGGAGGCGCTCGAGGTGACGCGCATCCACTCGGTCGCGGGGATCCTGCCGCCGGGGCGGCCGCTCGTCTCGCGGCCGCCGTTCCGCGCGCCCCATCACACCGCCTCGGCGGCTGCCATCGTCGGCGGCGGGCCGGGGCCGCGCCCGGGCGAGGCGTCGCTCGCCCACCGCGGCGTGCTCCTGCTCGACGAGCTGGCGGAGTTCCACCGGCCGGTGCTGGAGGCCCTGCGCCAGCCGCTCGAGGACGGCGTCGTCGCGATCGCCCGCGCCGGCGGCCAGGCGGTCTTCCCGGCACGCTTCCAGCTCGTCGCGACGATGAACCTCTGCCCCTGCGGCGGCCGCGGCGACCCGGCGGCGCAGTGCTCGTGCTCGCCGCAGCGGCTCGCGGCGTTCCGGGACAAGCTCTCGCGCGCGCTGCTCGACCGCTTCGACCTCGTCGTCGCCGTGCCCCGCTCCCGGGCTCACGAGCTGGCCGCGGGGCCGTCGGAGGCCTCGGAGCCCGTGCGCGAGCGGGTGGTCGCCGCCCGCGAGCGGCTCTGGGCGCAGGCGCCGAGCCGGACGCCCGCCGCCTCCGAGCTGCTCGACCGCGCCGTCGAGCGGCTGCCCTCTCCGGCCGCGGGCGCGCCCGCGTCGCCCGCGTCGCGCGCACGGTCGCCGCGCTCGCCGGCGCGGACGAGGTGCTGCCCGAGCACGTCGCCGAGGCGCTCGCCTACCGCTCGCCGCTGGAGCTGTCGCCGGCGTGACGCGTTCTCTGCCAACCCCCGACGCCCGCGCGTTCCTCGGGCGCTGCTCGTGGTGCCGGGCCGGAGGGAACAGTATGGGTAATACGGCCGTGGATCCCAACTCCACAGGAGAGCCGCGAGCGGCGTCAGGCGGTGGCGGAGCCGGGACGCTTCTATGGTGTCAAGGCCAGTTTGGGGCTTTCGCAGAGGCGGCGGTAGAAGTGGCGGGCGAGTTGGCGTTTGACGCAGCGGCGGGCCTCGCGTTCGGTCTTGCCGGCGGCGAGCAGGCGGGCGTGGTAGCCGGCGGTTTCGGCGTGGTAGCGGATGCGGTTGAGCGCGATCACGTGCAGGGCGCGGTTGAGTTGGCGGTCGCCGCCGCGGTTGAGCCGGTGGCGCTGCTGGCGACCGCTGGAGGCATCGATCGGACTGGTGCCTGCCAGGGCCGCGAACGAGGCCTCGCTGGTCATCCGCGCCGGGTCGCCGCTCGAGACGACGAGCTGGGCGGCGCAGACCGGTCCGCCGCCGCACTCGGCCAGCAGCTCGGGCACGAGCCCGCCAACGATCGCCTCCAGTTCGGCCTCGAGCTTGGCGAGCTCGGCCGCGAGCGTGCCGATCCGGCCCGCCAGACGCTTGAGGACACCGATCAGCACGGCTGTTTCCGCCTCGCCCGCGCGTGCCCGCAGTCGCGCGAGGGCAGCGATGAGCTGGTCGCCGGCGAGTGCGGCCAGGCGCTCACGCAGCGGCGCCGGCGCCGTCACGAGCGCCGCCTGCAGCTGGTTGAGCGCTGCCGTGCGCGCCGCCACGGCGCTTCGCCGCTCGAGCAGCAGCAGGCGCAGATCCTCGCGCCGGCCGCCACCACGCGGCCGCCCCAGACCCGTACCGGTGACGAGGCGACGGGCGGCCAAGAAAGCGTCGATCAGATCGCTCTTGCCGTGCCGGCGCTCGCGTCGCGTCGGCCGCTCGCACTCGTAGACGGGCGCGCCCGCCGCCTCCAGGAAGCGCACCAGCCCGGCGCCGTAGCTGCCTGCGCCCTCAACGGCGAAGGCGGGCACACCGAGCTCCTGCGCCCACTGCCAAAGCGCGAGGTAGCCCGCCGCGCTCGCCTCGATCTCCCGCGCGTCGAGCTGCGCGCCGAGCGCGTCGCAGGCGACAGCGACGTGCCCGTGCTTGTGGGTGTCGACACCGATTGCCACCGTCCAACCCATCACCTAGCCTCCTTTGCTGTGACTGGATCGACTGGCCTCGGACAGGGCTGTGTCGGGCAACGAACGCAGGCTTCTATGAGGTCACCGGCCAGTCGCAGGGAGCACGGCGGGAGACAGGTCCCGGATAAGGCAACAAGTGCCAGCTCTGCCGTGGGTCATCCCGCCGCCGCTCCCTACTCTCAGGCGCCGATCGGATGAACGGCCCCGCCAACGACGCTACACAGCTCTGCCCGGCGGCAGCCGACGCCGGCGAGGGACGCGCGTGAGAGAGCTCACGCTTGCCGCCTTTGCCGCAGCGACGGGCTCGCACCTCGTCGGGGAGCCGCGCAGCGCCAGGTATGCCGCCTTCCGCGACGGCTTCGACGAGCAGGCCGAGCGGGAGCGCCTGCGCGCGGCCGGCCTGCGCTTCGTCGGCCGCTCGGAACCGGGCTTCCCGCCGTTGCTCGCCGCTGTCCACGATCCGCCGCCCGGGCTCTACCTGCGCGGCGGCGCCGAGGCGGAGCTGCTCTCCCGGCCCGCCGCCGCGGTCGTCGGCGCCAGGGCCTGCTCGCCCTACGGCCGCCACGTCGCCCGGCTGCTCGGGCGCGAGCTCGCCGCGGCGGGTCTCGTCGTCGTCAGCGGGATGGCGCGCGGGGTGGACGGCGAGGCGCACCGTGGCGCGCTCGAGGCGGCCGGGCCGACGGTCGCCGTGCTCGGATGCGGCGTCGATCGCGACTACCCGGCCGCCCACGCCGAGCTCGCACGTCGGATCGTCGAGGCGGGAGGTCTCGTCGTCGCGGAGTACGCGCCCGGCGTCGAGCCGGCGCCGTGGCGCTTCCCGGCCAGAAACCGGATCATCGCCGGCCTCTGCGCGGCGACGGTCGTCGTCGAGGCGCGTGAGCGGAGCGGCGCGCTGATCACCGCCGATCTCGCGCTCGAGGAGGGGCGTGAGGTCTTCGCCGTGCCGGGCGAGATCGTCTCGGCGCTCTCGGCCGGCTCGAACGCGCTCCTGCGGCTCGGCGCGACGCCGGCGACCTGCGTCGCCGACGTGCTGGAGTCGTTCGGGCTCGTGCCGCACGCGGTGAAGCGGGCTTCGCTCTCGCCCGCGGCCGAACGCGCGCTCGCGGCGGTGCAGGCAGCCGCGGCGGGGGCGGACGAGCTCGCGCGCGCCACCGGCCTCGAGGCCGGCGAGCTGGCCGCGGCGCTTGTCGAGCTCGAGCTCGCGGGTCTCGTTGCCTCCGAAGACGGCGTGTACAGAGCGCGGGATAGCATCGGTGGATGAGCTCGACCTCGCCGTACTGGCTCTCCGAGCCGGCGCCGCCGCTTCTCTCGGCGGCCCTCGATGGAGCGCCGGACGTGGAAGTGGTCGGCGCCGGCGTCACCGGCTGCTCGTGCGCGCTCGCGCTCGCCCGCGCGGGCCTGCGCGTCCGCGTCCACGACGCGCGCCAGGTCGCCGGCGGCGCGAGCGGCCGCAACGGGGGCTTCGCCCTGCGCGGCGGCGCGATGCCCTACGACAGCGCGCGCGAGTGGCTCGGAGGCGACACCGCGCAGGCGTACTGGCGCTGGACGGAGGCCGCGCTCGACCGGCTGGAGCCGCTCGCCGGCGACTCCTTCCGGCGCGTCGGCAGCCTGCGCCTCGCCGCCGACGAGGAGGAGCGCGAGGAGCTGCGCGCGGAGTACGACGCCCTGCGCGAGGACGGCAGTCGCCGCCGAGTGGCGCGACGACCTCGTCTCGCCGCTCGCCGGGCGCTACATGGGCGCGATCTTCCATCCGACCGACGCCGTTCTCCAGCCCGCGCGAATGGTGCGGCGGCTGGCGGCGAAGGCCGCGCAGGCGGGCGCCGAGTTCCGGGAGTGGAGCCGCGTCGGCTCGCTCGACGAGCTCGAGGCCGAGCACGTCGTCGTCGCCACGGACGGCTACCCGAGCGGCCTGCTCGGCGAGCTCGAGGGCCTGATCGTCCCGACGCGCGGCCAGGTGATCGCCACCGAGCCGCTCGAGGAGCGGCTCTTTCCGATCCCGCACTACGGCCGTCACGGCTTCGACTACTGGCACCAGAGCGCGGACGGGCGCCTCGTCGCGGGCGGCTTCCGCGACTACGCGCTCGAGTCGGAGTTCACCGCGGACGAGACGGTGACGGCGACGATCCAGGAGGCGCTCGAGTCGTTCGTCGCCGGGCTGCTCGGCAGGCGGCCGCGGATCGACTTCCGCTGGGCCGGAATCTTCGGGCTCGTGCCGGACTTGATGCCGGTCGTCGGCCCAGTGCCCGGCCGCGACGGTGCCTGGGTCGCGGGCGGCTACTCGGGCCACGGCAACGTGCTCGGCTTCGCCTGCGGCGAGCTCGTCGCGCGGGCCGTGCTCGGGGAGACGCCGGCCGAGCTGGCGTGGTTCGACCCGGCGCGGCTGCTCGCCTAGAGCTCGAGCAGGGGGAGGCCCGCCAGCTCGCCGGCGTGCTCGAGCGCGGCGAGGGCGATCGCGAGGTCCTGGATCGCGAGGCCGGTCGAGTCGAAGATCGTGATCTCCTGCTCGTCGCGCCTGCCCTCGGCGAGGCCGGCGAGCACGGCGCCGAGCTCCGTGACCTCGTCGCGGGCGAGCCGGCCGGCCTCGACGGCCGCGCGCAGCTCGCCGCCGTGGCGCGCCTGCTCCCAGTCGTCGCAGAAGACGTGCGCGCGGGCGATCTCGCCGACGGCGATCTCGGCCTTGCCGGGGCCGTCGGCGCCCATCAGGCTGACGTGCTGGCCGGGGCGGAGCGAGCCGTCGGGGAGGAGGATCTCGCGGCCCGGGGTCACCGTGACGAGGAGGTCGGCCGTGAGTGCTTCGTGGCGGCTGCCCGCGACGGCAGCGCCGAGCTCGCCGGCGACGCTCGCGGCCCGCGCCGAGTCCACGTCCCAGAGCAGGACATCGCGCCCGAGCGCGGCGAACGTGCGCGCCGCGGCGCGGCCGTTGACGCCGCAGCCGACGACCGCCGCGGTACGCGCGCCGCTGCGCCCGAGCGTCTCCGCGGCCAGCACCGCGGCCGCGCCGGTACGCAGGGCCGTCACGGCACCGGCGTCGAGCACCGCCTCGAGCATCCCGGTCTCCGCGTCGTTCAGCACCACGAGCCCGGTCACGGTCGGCAGCCCCTTCGCCGGGTTGCCGGGGAACGACGTCACCCACTTGAGCAGCGCATGCCCGCCGCCGAGCGCCGGCATCGCGCGGAAGTCGCCGGCGGGGTAGGCGCCGACGTAGAGCTTCGGGATCATCGTCCACTCGCCGCGCGCGTAGGCCGCGAAGGCGTCGCGCACCGCCGCGTAGGCGCGCTCGGGCCCGACGGCCTCCTCGACGTGGCGGGCGCTGAAGAACGGAACCACGGAGCAGAGCCTAGTCGGCTCTGCTCTAGTAGAGACGTGCAGCGGGCGGCGATCGACGTGCGGGGACTCCGCGTGGTGCGCGGGGGGCGCGAGGTGCTGTGCGGCATCTCGCTCGACGTCGCGGCCGGCGCGGTGACCGGCCTGCTCGGGCCGAGCGGCAGCGGCAAGACGACGCTCATGCGCGCCCTCGTCGGCGTGCAGCAGGTCGTGTCCGGCGAGGTGTCGGTGCTCGGCGCGCCCGCCGGCTCGGCGTCGCTACGGAGCCGGGTCGGCTACATGACGCAGTCCCCGTCGGTCTACGCCGACCTGACCGTGCGCGAGAACCTGCGCTACTTCGCGCGGGTGCTCGGCGCCGCGCCCGAGCGGGTGGACGCGGCGATCGAGACGGTCTCGCTCGGCGAGCACGCGGGCCAGACGGTCGTCAGCCTTTCCGGCGGCGAGCGGGCGCGCGCCTCGCTCGCGGTCGCGCTCCTGAACGAGCCCGAGCTGCTCGTGCTCGACGAGCCCACGGTCGGGCTCGACCCGGTGTTGCGGCGCGACCTCTGGGCGACCTTCCACGCGCTCGCGGAGGGCGGCGCGACCCTGCTCGTCTCGAGCCATGTGATGGACGAGGCCGACCGCTGCGACGAGCTGATCCTGCTGCGCGAGGGCGAGGTGCTCGCGACGGGAGCGCCGGCCGCGTTGCGGCTGCAGACCGGGGCGGAGGACCTCGACCAGGCGTTCCTCGACCTGATCGACCGCGCGGAGGCCAGGGCATGAGTCTTCGCGTCACCTGGGCGACCGCCGTACGGGTGCTGACCCAGCTCCGCCGCGATCCGCGCACGATCGGGCTCCTGATCGGCGTCCCGACCGTGCTCGTCGTGCTCCTGCACGAGCTGTTCGCCGACCGGCCCCGCGTCTTCCAGTCGATCGGCGGGCCGATCCTCGGCCTCTTCCCGTTCGTCAGCATGTTCATCGTCACGTCGATCACGATGCTGCGCGAGCGGGTCTCGGGAACCCTCGAGCGGCTGATGACGATGCCGCTCGCGAAGCTCGACCTGCTGCTCGGCTACGGGCTCGCCTTCGCCCTCGTCGCGGCGGTGCAGGCGTCCGTCGTCTCGGCGGTCGCGTTCGGCGCGCTCGGGCTCGACGTCGACCGCTCGCCCGTCGCCGTGGTCGCGCTCGCGATCGGCAACGCGACGCTCGGCATGGCCCTCGGCCTCTTCGTCAGCGCGTTCGCGCGCACCGAGTTCCAGGCGGTGCAGTTCATGCCCGCCTTCGTCTTCCCGCAGATGCTGCTCTGCGGGCTCTTCGTGCCGCGGGATGAGATGGCGCGCTGGCTCCAGCTCGTCTCCGACGCGCTCCCGCTGACGTACTCGTACGACGCGCTGCGCCGGGTGACCGCGGCGCCCGAGCTCGGCTCACGGTTCGCGCTCGACCTCGCCGTGACGCTGGGCGCGACCTTCCTCGCGCTCGCGCTCGGCGCGGTGACGTTGCGGCGCCGGACGCCCTAGATGATTGATCGGAAGAGCCCGATCAATCATCTAAGCGGGTGATCGGCCGTGAGCTGTTGCCGCATCGCGGAGAAGCGCAGCTCGATGTCCGAGCGGGCATCATCCTTGGCGTGGCTGGCAGCTCGGATCGGCATCGCCTGCGAACGATGTTCGAGGAAGTCTCCGAGCTGTACGACCGCGCACGACCCGTCTATCCGGCCCAGGTGTTCGACGATCTCGTTGCCCTCGCGGGTCTTTCTCGCGGGGGGCGGCTCGTCGAGATCGGGTGCGGAACCGGGCAAGCAACACTGCCGCTGGCGGAGCGCGGCTTCGAGATCGTGTGTGTCGAGCTTGGCGAGCGGCTCGCCGGGGCCGCGCGCCGGAAGCTCGCCGCCTTCCCGAAGGTGGAGATCGTCAACGCCTCCTTCGAGACCTGGGAGCCGACCGAGGGAGGCTTTGACGCGGTCGTCGCCTTTACTGCGTTTCACTGGATCGACCCCGAAGTGCGCTTCGCGAAGGCCGCTCGCCTCCTTCGAGACGAGGGCGCGCTCGCTGTCGTGGCAACCCAGCACGTCTCCTCCGACGGCGGCGACCCTTTCTGGGCGGACGTACAGGAGGACTACGACGCGATCGTGCCCAGTGATGACAACCGCCCTCCGCCGCGCCCAGACGACGTTGGAGATCTCGGCGGCGAGATCGAGGCGAGCGGGTGCTTCCGCAACGTCGCCGTCCGACGCTACCTCTGGGACGTGAGCTACACGGCGGACGACTACATCAGCGTGCTCGACACCTACTCGGGCCATCGAGCTCTCCACCACGAGACACGACAGCGCCTCTACGAACGCATCCACCGGCGGATCGAGGCGCGGCCCGAGCGGAAGGTCAGGAAGACCCACCTGGCGACCCTGAACGTCGCTCAGCGTCTCTAGCCGCCAGCCACCACGTACTACTACAGCGCTCCCAGCTGATCGATCGGTTCATCGATCGATCAGCTACAGGCCTTGACGGCGGCGGCGATCTGCTCGAGCGCGGCCTTCGCGTCGGCGAACAGCATCGACGTCTTCGCGCTCGTAGAAGAGCGGGTTGTCGATGCCGGCGAAGCCGGGGTTCATGCTGCGCTTGACGACGACCACTGCCGCGCGCTTGTTCGACCTCGAGGATCGGCATGCCGTAGATCGGGCTCGACGGGTCAGTCTTCGCGGCCGGGTTGACGACGTCGTTGGCGCCGATGACGAGCACGACGTCCGTCTGCGGCAGGCCGGCGTTGATCTCGTCCATCTCGTGGAGCTGGTCGTACGGGACGTTGGCCTCGGCGAGCAGGACGTTCATGTGGCCCGGCATGCGGCCGGCGACCGGATGGATGGCGTACTTGACGTCCACGCCGCGCTCCTCGAGCAGCTCCCCGAGCTCGCGGCAGTCGTGCTGCGCCTGCGCGACCGCCAGGCCGTAGCCCGGCACGAACACGACCTTGCGGGCGTAGGCGAGCATGACCGCGACGTCCTCGGCCGTCGTCGCGCGCACCGCGCGCCCCTCCTCGAGCGCCGCCGCCGCCGCCGGCCTGCACCTGCCCGAACGCGCCGAAGAGCACGTTGGCGATCGAGCGGTTCATCGCCTTGCCCATCATCAGCGTCAGCAGCGTGCCCGAGGCGCCGACGAGCATCCCGCTCACGATCAGCACGTTCTCGTGCAGGACGAAGCCCGTCGCGGAGGCCGCGATGCCCGTGAAGGCGTTGAGCAGCGAGATCACGACCGGCATGTCGGCGCCGCCGATCGGCAGCACGAAGAGCACGCCGAAGACGAGCGCGGCCGCGATCAGCGGCGACGACGAGCCACTGCTCCTCGTGCCCGCGACGACGACCACGGCGAGCGTGACGGCGGCGCCCATGATCGCGGCGTTGCCGAACTTCTGGCCCGGGTAGACGATCGGCCGGCCGCTCAGCAGCTCCTGGAGCTTCGCGAACGCGATCATCGTGCCGGCGAAGGAGATCGAGCCGATCAGCGCCGAGAGCAGGATCGAGACCGACTCGTTCAGCATCGAGCCGTCCCGGGGCGGGCGCGAGGTGGTGGAACTCGGCGAGCGCGACGAGGGCCGCCGCGCCGCCGCCGACGCCGTTGAAGAGCGCCACCATCTGCGGCATCGCGGTCATCTTCACGTTGCGCGCGGCGAGCGCTCCGATGACCGCGCCGATCGCCATCGCGATCGCCATCAGCCCGTAGCTCTCGAGCCCCGTCTGCGAGAGCACGACGACGATCGCGACAGCATGCCGACCGCGCCGATCTGGTTGCCGAGCCGCGCGCGCTTCGGCGAGGAGAGGAAGCGGAGCGCGAGGATGAACGAGACGATCGTCACGAGGAAGAGGAGCTGAGTGAGATTCCCACTCACTCTGCGTCCTTCCTCTCCGTCGGCTTGCGCTTGAACATCTCGAGCATGCGGTCGGTGACGACGAAGCCGCCGACGACGTTGGCCGTGCCGAGCACGACGGCGACGAAGCCGATGATCCGCGTCGCGGTCGTCCGCGTCCGGGCGGCCGGCGACGAGGATCGCGCCGACGATGACGATGCCGTGGATCGCGTTCGTGCCGGACATGAGCGGCGTGTGCAGCAGCGTCGGCACCTTCGAGATCACCTCGAAGCCGAGGAAGACCGCGAGCACGAGCACGGTCAGCTCGATCAGGAAGGACGTGTCATGACCTCTCCTTTCGCGTCACGCAGGCGCCGGCCGTGATCTCGTCCTCGAAGTCGAGCGCGAGCTCGCCGTCCGGCGCGAGGTGGGTCAGCAGCGCCGCGACGTTGCGCGAGTAGAGCTGGCTCGCGTGGGACGGCATCGTGCTGGCGAGTTGGTGAAGCCGACGATCGTGACGCCGTCGCGCACGACCTCCTCGCCGGGCGTGGTCAGCTCGCAGTTGCCGCCGGTCTCGGCGGCGAGATCGACGATCACCGAGCCGGGCCGCATCGCCGCGACGGCCGCCGCCGGGATCAGGCGTCGGCGCCGGGCGGC
The DNA here is from genome assembly GCA_963839425.1 of uncultured Actinomycetes bacterium. Taxonomy (GTDB): domain Bacteria; phylum Actinomycetota; class Thermoleophilia; order Gaiellales; family Gaiellaceae; genus CAYGLV01. The sequence continues at coordinate 1,566,487 of CAWIUX010000009.1, read as the reverse complement.
CCGGGACCAGCGCCGTCGTGATCGACGACGTCGAAGTCGGGCAGCCGCTGCTCGAGCGCCGCCTGCTGCTGCGCCTGCTGCTCGGCGGTCAGCTCCTTCGCGTAGCCGCCCTCGGTCTCCTCGCCGCGCACGCCGAGGTCGAGGAAGGTTGCGCCGAGGCTCTCCACCTGCTCCCTGACGACCGGGCGCACGTCGAAGCCGGAGACGACGGCGCCGAGGCGGCGCGCGGTCGCGATCGCCTGCAGGCCGGCGACGCCCGCGCCGAGCACGAGCACCTTCGCCGGCGGCAACGGTCCCCGCGGCGGTCGTCAGCATCGGGAAGAAGCGCGGCAGCCGGTCGGCGGCGAGCAGCACGGCCTTGTAGCCGGCGACGGTCGCCTGGGAGCGAGAGCGCGTCCATCGGCTGCGCGCGCGTGATGCGCGGGATCGACTCCATCGCGAACGCGACGACTCCGCGCGCTGCGCAGCCGCTCGATGCCCTCCGTGTCGGTGAGCGGCTGCGAGGAAGCCGATCAGCACGTCGCCCGAGGCCAGGCGTCGCGACCTCGTCGGCGCTCGGCTGCTGCGACGCTGGACGATCCCTCGGCGCGACCGTCGTAGAAGCCCGCCACGTCGGCTAGCGTCGCGCCCGCTTCGGCGTACGCCGCGTCGGGGAATGATGCGTCCCGGCCGGCGCCGCGCTCGACCATGATCTCGAAGCCTGAGGCGGTGAGGCGCGAGACCGACCTCCGGCACGAGCGCCACCCGGTGTTCTCCGGGCGCGTCTCCTTCGGGACCGCCAATCTTCATGCGCATGCAACTCTATGTATCCGCGCTCGCGGTCGCGGGGAGGGAACCGTCGGCCGCCGTGGAACGCCGATCGTCATGCCACCTGGTCGCGCACCTTACGCGTCGCGCTCGAGGCCGCGACCCGCACTCTCCGGGGCACGCGGCCGCGTGACGGCGTTCGCGGAGGCGATCGCGTGCGGCTCGGCTGGGGCGAGCGTCGACTCGACGGCCTCCGGATCGGCGGCGCGCTGCACGACGTCGGCAAGCTCGCCGTCGCGGAGAGCGTCCTGCGCAAGCCCGGGCCGCTCTGACGCGCGCCGAGCTCGCCGAGATCCGCACACACCCCGAGGCGGGAGCGCGCCTGCTGGGTGCGGATCGAGAGACCTGAGCCCGGCGCTGCCCTACGTGCTCCACCACCACGAGCGCTGGGACGGGACCGGCTACCCGCACGGGCCTCGCAGGCGAGGCGATCCCGACCGAGGGACGGTTGCTCGCCGTCGCCGACGCCTTCGACGCGATGACCTCGACCGGCCCTACCGGCCGGCGCTGTCCGTGCACGCCGCGCTCGCCGAGCTCGAGCGCTGCGCGGGCTCGCAGTTCGACCCGGCTCGTCGCGCGGGCGTTCCTCGACGCCTGGCGCGAGGGCGAGATACGCAGTCGGCCGCAGCCGCTGCCGCGCCGCCTTCCGCTGGCTCAGAGCGTCGACCAGACCTCGAGCTTCGTGCGCACGCGGCGGATCACCTCGTCGGTGAACTCGCTCGTCGACGCTGTGGCCGCCGAGGTCGGCGGTGCGCATGCCGTCGGCGACCGCCTCGAGGCACGCCTCGCGGATCGCGCGCGCCGGCCTGCTCGGCACTCCTCGTCGGAGTGGGAGAGCAGCGCGGCGGCGGCGAGGATCATCGCCATCGGGTTGGCGACGTTCTTGCCCTAGAGGCCGGGGCCGTGCCGTGCGCCGCCTCGGCCAGCAGCGCGCGCGGCACGTAGTCGTCGTCGAAGGCGACGAGCAGCGACTCCGAGCCGGCGATCGAGCCGAAGAGCGGCAGCACGAGGTCGGAGAGGATGTCGCCGTCGCGGTTGAGCGCCGGGATCACGAGCGGCTCGCCGCTCGACGAGAGGAGGAGCGCGAACGTCGCGTCGATCAGCTGCGGCTCGTAGACGACGTCGGGATGGCGCGCGGCGGCGGCGTCCATCTCCTCCTTGAGCATCCCCTCGTAGATCGGGCTGACCGTGTACTTCGGCCCGCCGAAGACCTTCGCGCCCGTGCGCTCGGCCTGCCGGAACGCGAACTCGGCGACGGCGCGGCAGATGCGCCGCTCGATCCGCTCGGTGCGGAACGCGACCTCGTCGCTCGCCCTCGCCCTCGCGCCACTCCTTCGCGCCGTAGGCGTCGCCGACGGCCATGCGCACGACCGAGATCGGCGCGTGGACGCCGCCGAGCGGCGACGACGCCCGGGATCCGCCGGCCGGTGCGGACGATCACGCTGGCCGCCGATCTCCTCGCGCAGGATCCGGTTCGGCGAGCCGACGTCGTCGGCCCCTCCGGCGTGACCGTCGCCGCCTTCAGGCCCGAGCCCGTGCTCGCGGATCGCGGCCGCGGCCTCGTGCACGACGGCGTTCGGCGTCGCGCGCCGGCTCTCGAGCGAGAGGTCGAAGCGCGGAAGCTCGAGCTCGACGCCGGTCACGTCGGGCGCGAGCACGCGCAGCGCCTCCTCGAGCAGCTCCTGCCCGGTCTCGTCGCCTTCGAGCACGACGATCGTCCGCTCGTCCATCGGCGGCGATTCTACGTCGCGGCCTGGATTTCGCGACGTGGACGCCGAAGCCGCCAGAATTGCTCCTGTCATGCGCCCGAGTCGATTCTCGAGCGTTTTTCGATTACAGTCAAGCCGTCTGCTGCAATCGATTCGAGGAGAGATCTGATGGCACGAAAGACCATTCTCGTGTGCGACAAGTGCGGCGCCGAAGTCGGCGAAGGCAAGGGCGCGGTGATGCGCATCACGTACACCGACGCGCGGCGCGGCTCGAAGCAGGCCGATCTCTGCGACAGCTGCGCGGGCGGGATGCCCGGGCAGCGCCGTCGCCCGCCGCGGCCGCAAGCCGAAGGCCGCTGGCCTAGCGATTCGGGCGGCGGGCGCGACCCGCCGCCCGAATCTCGCTCTTTGCGCGATATTGCGTGCGCGCCGGCGTACGGAAAGCCGTCGGAGCGCGGGACTACGATGGGCGGATGGCCGCTGTCGCTGCTCGTCGGGGCCCGCGAACGCCGGCAAGGTCGCGCTTCTGCTCGAGCGCTACCTGGCCGCGCTCGACCGCGAGCCGGTGCTCGATCGTGCCGAACCGGTCGGACGTCGACCGGGTCGAGCGCGATCTGCTCGCCGCGGCCGGCGCTCTGCTCGGCGGCTCGATCGGCACGTTCGACGACCTCTTCGAGCGGATCGCGCGGCGGCTCGAGGCGACGCGCGCCCGGTCGCGACGCGACGCGCAGCGCGCGCTCGTCGCGCGGCGCGTCGTCGCCGGCGCGCTCGCTGAACGGCCTCGGCGCGTCGGCCAGCTTCGGCGGCTTCGCCGACGCGCTGCTGCAGGCGCTCGGCGAGCTCGAGGCCGGGCTGGTCGAGCCGGACGAGCTCGACGGCGACCTCGGGCGGCTCTACGCGGCGCTACCGCGCCGAGCTCGACCGGCTCGGGCTCTGGGACCGCGACCTGCTGACGCCGCCACGCGGCCGAGCGGCTCGCCGCCGACCTCGACGCCTGGGACGGCGAGCCCGGTCTTCGCCTACGGCTTCGAGGACCTCACCGGCGCGGAGTGGGCCTGCTCGAGGCGCTCGCCGGGCGCACGGAGGTGACCGTCTCGCTCCCGTACGAGCCGGGCCGGCCCGCGTTCGCGTCGCTGCAGCCGCACGGCCGACGACCTCGCGCGCGCTCGCCGCGGCCGCGGATCGAGGAGCTGCCGCCGCGCGCTCGACGGAGGTCGCGCATCCCGCGCTCGCGCACCTCGAGCGCGCGCTCTTCGCCGACGCGCCCGCCGCCGCCGCCGCCGCTCGACGGCGCGGTCCGCTTCCTCGAGGGCGCGGGCGCGCGCGGCGCGCTCGAGCTCGTCGGCGAGGAGGTCCTCGCGCTCGTCCGCGGCGGCGTCGCCGCCGGAGCGGATCGCGCTCGTCTGCCCGTCGCGTCGAGCGCTGGCGCGGCGCCGCTCGAGACGGCGTTCGGCGCGCTCGGCATCCCGTACGCGGTCGAGGGGCGGGTCCGGCTCGGCGCAGACGCCGTTCGGCGCGCGCTCTGCTGCGCTGCTCCGCTTCGCCTGGCTCGGCGGCGGCCGGCGCGACCTCTTCGCGCTTCCTGCGCTCGCCGTACTCCGGGCTCAGCCGCGCGCGGCGGTCGACTTCGTCGAGGGCCGCCTGCGCGGCCGCGCGGTCAACGCCGGCGCGCGTCGAGGAGGAGACGAGCGGCTGCGCGACGGCCGGCCGCTGCCGCCGCTCGAGCTGCTCCGCTCGGCCGCCTCGACCCGGTCGACGCCGTGCGGGCGCTCGCGCCCGTCGATGCTCGCCGCTGCGCACGGCCTCGACGCGCCCGCCGGCGGCCGAGCGCGCGCGCCTCGACCTGCGCGCCTACGACGAGGCGGTGCGGACGCTCCTCGACGAGCTCGAGGGCTGGCGCGCGCTCGGCGGCGAGCTCGCGCCGCGAGGACGTCGTCGCGGCGCTCGAGCGCGCGACGGTGCGCGCTCGCCGGGCCGGGCGAGGCCGGCCGCGTCGCGGTGCTCGACCTCCTGCGCGCGCGCACGCGGCGCTTCGACGTCGTCTTCGTGCTCGGGCTCGAGGAGGGCAGCCTGCCGCGGCGCGGGCGCGGCCTCGCCGTTCCTCGACGACGACGCGCGCCGCGCGCTCGACGGCCTGCGGCGGCCGGCTCGCGCGGCCCGACCCGGTCGCGCGCGACCGCTACCTCTTCTACACGGCGTGCACGCGCGCGATCGCGGCGGCTCTACCTCGTGCGCGAGGCGGCGACCGACGACGGCAGCCCGCGCGAGCCGAGCCCGTTCTGGGAGGAGGTCGCGCGCGCTCTTCGACCCCGACGACGTCGCGCGCTGGACGCGTGCGGCGGCCGCTCTCGGCGCTCACGTGGCCGCTCGAGCGGGCGCCGACCGAGCGCGAGCGGCTGCGCGCGCTGGCGGCGCTCGCCGCGACCGATCGCGGCGCCGCCGAGGCGCTCGCGCAGGCGAACGGCTGGGAGCGGCGGCTCGAGCGGGCGCTCGAGCGCCTTTCGCCGGCCGACGCGGCTCACGCATCCCGCGCGTGCTCGAGGAGCTCGGGCGCGCAGCGACGTTCGGCGTCACCGAGCTCGAGCGCTTCGCCGACTGCTCGTCGGCGTGGTTCGTCGAGCGGCTCTCGACCCGCGGTCGATCGACGCCGAGGCCGACGCGAAGCTGCGCGGCAGCGTCGCGCACACGGCGCTGCACCGCTTCTTCGCCGGCCTGCCGAAGGAGCTCGGCATCGAGCGCGTCGACGCCGAGAACGCTCGACGACGCGCTCGCGTTCATGCGCGACTGCCTCGACGAGGCGCTCGAGGGCGTCCGGCTGGAGCTGACCGAGCTGCAGCGGCGCGAGCTCGACGCAGGCGCTGCGGCGCGACCTCGAGCAGTTCGTCCGCGACGAGGCCGAGTCGCGAGCTGCCGCTCGTGCCGCGCCGGTTCGAGGTCTCGTTCGGCACGGAGCGCTCCGCGCCGGAGCTGCAGCGCGGGCTCGACCTCGGCGGCGGCGACGCTGTCCGGGAAGATCGACCGGATCGACGTCGACCCGTTCGGCGCCCGCGGGATCGTCCAGGACTACAAGTCGGGCAAGCACGGCGCACTCGGCGGCCGAGATCGAGCAGGAGCTGCGGCTGCAGATCCCGCTCTACATGCTCGTGCTGCGCGACCTCGTCGGGATCGAGCCGCTCGGCGGCCTCTACCGGCCGCTCGCCGGCGAGCGCAAGCCGCGCGGGCTGCTGCGCGCGGAGGCGCGCGAGGACGGCCTGCCCGGCTTCGCGAAGAACGACTACCTCGACGAGGAGGCGTTCTGGGCGCAGGTCGAGCGGCGCACGCGACGCCGCGCGCGGCTTCGCCGAGCGGATCCGCGCCGGCGACGTCCACCACGACCCGAAGGGCGGCGACTGCCCGTCCTGGTGCGACCTCTGGCCGATGTGCCGGGTGAGGCGCGCATGACCGTCGTCGAGCGGGAGACGGCGCGCGTGCCGAACCCGGAGCAGGCGGCGGCGACGCGGCCCGGGGACGCGTCTTCGTCTCGGCGGGCGCCGGCACGGGCAAGACGGCCGTGCTCGTCGAGCGCTTCGTGCGCGCGGTCTGCGAGCGCGGGCTCGACGTCGACTCGATCCTCGTGATCACGTACACGCAGCGGGCGGCCGGCGAGCTGCGCACGCGCATCCGCGCGCGCGCTCGACGAGCGCGGCCGGCACGACCTCGCACGCGAGCTCGACGGCGCGTGGATCTCGACGATCCACGGCTTCTGCCTGCGGCTGCTGAAGGCGCATCCGTTCGCCGCCGGGCTCGACCCGCGCTTCCGCGAGCTCGACGACAGCCAGGCGCGCGTGCTCCGCGGCGAGGCGTTCGCACGGGCGCTCGCGGAGTTCTGCGCGGGCGAGCAGCCGGAGCGGCTGCGCCTGCTCGCGACCTACGGCGCCGGCGGGCTGCGGCGGATGCTGACCGAGCGTCTACGAGACGCTCCGCTCGGCCGGGCGGGAGCTCGTGCTCGAGCTCGGCGAGCGGCCGGGCCTGCCGGAGCGGCTGGCGGAGCTGCGCGAGGCGGCTGGCGTCCTGCTCGCCGACGGCGGCGCGACGGAGGCCGCGCAGGCCGCGGCCGCGCGGGCGCTCGAGCTCGCCGAGGCGGGCGAGCCGCCCGAGCGGCTGCTCGACCTCTCCGGCCTCCGGGCGCGCGGGGAGCGGGCGGCCGGCTACGAGGAGGCGCGGAAGGCGGTCGAGCAGGCGGCGCTCGACGAGCTCGCGGCGCGCGACCGCGACGCTGCTGCAGGAGCTGCTCGAGCGGTTCGCCGACGGCCTACCCGGAGGCGAAGGAGCGCGAGTCGGCGCTCGACTTCGAGGATCTCCAGCTCGCGCGCCCGCGACCTGCTGCGCGGGCACGACGGCGATCCGCGAGCGCGAGCAGCTCCGCTTCCGCTCGATCATGGTGGACGAGTTCCAGGACACGAACCGGCTCCAGTGCGAGCTCGTCGACCTGCTGTCGAGCGGGGCGTCCGACGAGGACGTCTTCTTCGTCGGCGACGAGTTCCAGTCGATCTACGGCTTCCGGCACGCGGACGTCCAGGTCTTCCGCGAGCGCCGCGCGTCGGCCGAGCAGCTGCTGCCGCTGACGCGGAACTACCGCTCGCGCCCGGAGGTGCTCGCCGCCGTCAACTACCTCTTCGGCGCCGACTTCGGCGACGAGTTCCAGCCGCTCGCGGCGTCGGGCGAGTTCCCCGACCCGGTCTTCGGGCACCCCGTCGAGCTGCTCGTCACCGACAAGGCGAGCTACGCGGGCACCGGCGTCCACTGGCGGCGGGCCGAGGCGCGCGACGATCGCGCGGCGCGTCCGCGAGCTCGTCGACACCGGCGCCGCGACGCCCGGCGAGATCGTCCTCCTCTTCGCCGCCGGCACCGATGCGGAGTGGTACGAGGAGGAGCTGCGGGCCGCCGGCCTGCCGACCTACCGCGCCACCGGCCGGGGCTACTTCGGCCAGCAGCAGGTCGTCGACCTCCTCGTCCTACCTGCGGCTGCTCCACAACCGCTACGACGACGAGGCGCTGCTGGCCGTGCTCGCCTCGCCGCTCGTCGGCGTCTCGAACGACGCGCTCGTGCTGATCCGGCGGGCCGCCGGCCGGCGGCCGCTCTTCAGCGGCCTCGAGCGCGGCGCTGCCGCCGGGGCTCGCGCCGCACGACGAGCGGCTGCTGCGCGGCGTTCCGGCAGCGCTACGAGCGGCTCGTGCGAGGCCTCGGCGCGACTCTCGCTCGAGCGCCTCTGCGAGCAGATCGTCGCCGAGCACGACTACGACCTCGCCGTGCTCGCCCAGTGGGACGGCCGCCGCCGCTACGCGAACCTGCGCAAGCTCGCGCGGCTCGCGCGCTCGTACGAGGAGCTGCGCGGGGCGGACGTCGAGGGCTTCGTCCGCTTCGTCGCCGAGCAGGAGGCCGTCGGCGCGCGCGAGCTCGAGGCGGTCGCCGAGGAGGAGGGGGCGGACGCGGTCCGCCTGCTGACGATCCACGCCGCGAAGGGGCTCGAGTTCAAGGTCGTCATCGTCGCCGACGCGGGGCGCGAGAAGGCGCCGCCCTCGCCCGACGAGATCCTCTGCCTCGCCGACGGGCGCTTCGGCTTCCGGGTCGCCGACCCGGCGACGAGCGAGCGCGCGCGGCGCGTTCGACTACGAGGAGGTCAAGGAGACCGCGCCGGGTCGAGGAGGAGGCCGAGCGGCTGCGCCTCTACTACGTCGCGATGACGCGCGCGATCGACCGGCTGATCGTCTCGGGCGCGATCGACGGACGGAGCGGGGCGGAGGAGCGGACGCCGATCGGCTGGGTGCTCGTCGCGGCTCGACGCCGCCGCCGAGCTGGACGCCGCCGGGAACGGCCCCGTCGAGCTCGAGCGCGGCGGCGCGCGGCTCGTGCTGCGCCTCGATCGCTTCGTTCCCGGCGTCGAGGACGAGCCCGCTGGCGAGATCGCGGAGGTGGAGGCCGCCGAGGCGGGCCAGCTGGCGCTCTTCGTCCTCGGGCACGTGGGAGAGGGCGCGCCCTGCCGCGCCGGCGCTCCCGGAGCTGCCGCCCGTGCCCGCGCCGCCGCTGCACCGCGTGCGCAGGCTCTCCTACAGCGCGCTCGCGCTGTTCGAGCGCTGCTCGTACCGCTACTTCGCCGAGCGCGTCGCGGGCATGCGAGCCGACGGACCTGCGCGGCGTCGCGGCCCGGCTCGGGACTCGCCGCGACCGAGGTCGGCGATGCGGTCCACCGCCTGCTCGAGCTGCGTCGACCTGACGCGATCCGCGCCCGCCCGACTGTCGAGCTCGTCCGCGGGTGGTATCCGGGCGTCACCGACGAGGAGCTCGAGCGGATCGCGGCGTTCGTCGCCGCGTACTGCGACTCCGAGCTCGCCCGGCGCGTGGCCGCGCTCGACGGCGCGCGGGCCGAGCGGCCGTTCGCCTTCGAGCACGACGGCGTGCTGCTGCACGGCCGGCTCGACGTCCTCCACCGCGACGGGCCGCGGGCGCTCGTCCTCGACTACAAGACGAACGCGCTCGGCGAGGGCGCGCCCGAGGAGGTCGTCGAGAGCGAGTACCGGCTGCAGCGGCTCGTCTACGCGCTCGCCTGCTTCCGCGCCGGGGCGGAGGAGGTCGAGGTCGTCTACGCCTTCCTCGAGCGGCCGGACGCCGTCGTCTCGACGACCTTCCGCCGCGAGCAGGTCGCGGCGCTCGAGGCCGAGCTGTCGGCGGCGATCGCGCGGATCCAGCGCGGGCGACTTCCGGCCGACGCCGAGCGACTTCGCCTGCGCGGGCTGCCCGGCGCTCGACGTCGTCTGCGCCGGGCCGCGCCTGCGCGGCGAGCCGCTCGCGCCCAGCTGCGCCGTCAGGTGGCGCGTAGCTACGTCACGGAGGCGCGCCGGCGCGTCGGGCCGAAGCGCGAGCGGATCGGGCCGATCGTCGAGCGGCTCGCCGCGCGAGCACGCCGACGCGCGATCGCGCTCCGCTTCCGCACCGAGCTCGAGCTGCTCGTCGCGGTGATGCTCTCGGCGCAGACGACCGACGTGAACGTGAACCGCGTCACCGGGCCGCTCTTCCACAAGTACCGCCGGCCGGAGGACTATCTCGCCGTGCCGCAGGAGGAGCTCGAGCGCGACATCTTCCAGACCGGCTTCTTCCGCCAGAAGGCGAAGGCGATTCGCGGCACGATGCGCATGCTGCTCGAGGAGTTCGACGGCGACGTGCCGCGGCGGCTCGAGGAGCTCGTCCGCCTCCCGGGCGTCGCCCGCAAGACGGCGAACGTCGTCGCCGCCGAGCTCGGGCACGCGCAGGGAATCGTCGTCGACACGCACGTGCGCCGGCTCTCGCAGCGGCTCGGTCTCACGCGGGAGGACGATCCAGTGAAGATCGAGCGCGACCTGGCGCGGCTCGTGCCGCGCGCCGACTGGCACCGGTTTCCCCACCTGCTGATCTGGCACGGCCGCCGCGTCTGCGCCGCGCGGGCGCCCCGTTGCGAGGACTGCGTGCTCGCAGACCTCTGCCCGTCGTCGCGCGTGCCCTAGCCGGGTGCTATCGCGACGAGCACCCCGCCGTCCTCGTCGTAGGCGGGGAAGACGTCGGCGACGACCGGCTTCACGACGCCGGCGCGCGAGCGAAGCTCGAGTCGCTCGCCGAAACGGCGTACGCCCCACTCGAGCGCGAGCGCGACCGGGTTGCCCTGAGCGGAGAAGCCCCCGAGGCCGAGCGCCTCGACGACGTCCTTGCCCATCAGCTCGCCTTCGCGGAAGCCTGTCAGCTCGAAGACGCCGCGCCCGGCGGCGAGGATCCGCCCGTCGCGGTCGCACGCGATCAGCCCCGCGTTGGGCGACGGGTAGTAGTCGTCGAGCAGCTCGAAGAGGAAGCCGAAGCCGCAGCGCTCGCACGCGACGGCTTGGTTGAGCAGACCCTGCTTCCCGTCGCGGTCGAGCGACCGCTGCTTGCAGTTCGGGCAGATGAAGAACGGCACCGTCTCAGCGTAGCTTCACCTAGAGCCACCTCTTCCACCTGAAGAACGCGAGTTGGGCGAGCGTCGAGACGATGATCACCGTCCACGAGAACCAGTAGCCGAGCCCCCAGTCGAGCTCCGGCATGTGCTCGAAGTTCTGGCCGTAGACGCCCACGATGAACGTCGGCAGGAGCAGCAGCGAGGCGGTTACCGTGAGCTTCTTGACGACCTCGTTCTGCTCGTGGGCGATCCGCGCCTGCTGGTGGTCGCGCGCGCTCGCGAGCAGGTCGCGGGCGAGATCGAGCGACTCGGCCGCCCGCAGCAGCTTGTCGTACGTATCGGCGAAGCTCAGCTCGACCGCGCGTGGGAACACCTCGCGGCCCCCGGCGTCGAGCCGGCCGTCGACGACGCGTCGGACGGCGTCGCGCGTGGGAGCGAGCGTCACCCGGAGGTGGAGGAGGTCGTGCCTGAGCGCCGAGAGGCGCGTACGCACGCGCTCGCTCGGCCACTCCTCGATCTGCTCCTCGAGCTCGTCGATCTCGTCGTCGAGGCTCTCGATCGCTTCGAGGTACCGCTCGGCCACCTCGTCGATGAGGGAATGAACGGCATCGGCGGCGCTCCGCGAGGCATGGCTTGCGAGCACGTCCCGGACGGCAGCCGGCTCGAACGGCGGGTCGCCGGTGGGCGTCTTCCGCACGGTGAGCAGGCAGCCGGCCGTGAAGACGAAATCGACCTCCTGGTAGAAGAGCCGGTCGTGCTCCGGCTCTGCCACCGGGGCGAGGAGGACGCCCAGAACGTAGTTGCGGCGCCCCTCGAGCGCTGGGCGCGGCTCCCGGCCGGCGACGTGGGGCGCGAGCAGCTGGTCCAGCGCGCGGGAGTCCAGCTCGACCGGCGCGGCGGCGAGCAGCTCGTCCCGGGTCGGGTCGAGGAGATCGATCCAGCGCGCCGGCTCGGCCACACGGTGAGCGTAGCGCCGCTCCCGGTCGGAGCATCTATACGGCGGAGGGAGACGTCCGGCGGCCCCGGTGGGCCGCGAGGAACCGCTCGGCGTCGAGCGCGGCCGCGCAGCCGGAGCCGGCGGCGGTGACGGCCTGGCGGTAGACGTGGTCCTGCACGTCGCCGGCCGCGAAGACGCCGGGGATGTTCGTCTCCGTCGTTTTGCCGCGCGTCAGGAGGTAGCCGTTCTCGTCGTGGTCGAGCGAGTCGAGGAAGAGCCCCGTCGTCGGGTCGTGGCCGATCGCGACGAAGAAGCCGTCCGCCGCGAGGTCGCTCGTCTCGCCGGTGGCGAGGTTGCGCAGGCGCACCCCGGTGACCTTGTTCTCCTCGACCCCGAGGACGTCCTCGACGACCGAGCCGAGCACGAACTCGATCCTGTCGTTCGCGCGGGCGCGGTCGACCATGATCTGCGAGGCGCGGAGCTCGTCGCGGCGATGGACGAGGTAGACCTTGCTCGCGAACTTCGTGATGAAGCCGGCCTCCTCGAGCGCCGAGTCGCCGCCGCCGACGACCACCACCACCTTGTCCTTGTAGAAGAAGCCGTCGCACGTGGCGCAGTAGGAGACACCGCGCCCCTGCAGCGCGACCTCGGACTCGAGCCCGAGCTGGCGCGCGGTCGCGCCCGTGGCGACGATCACCGTCTCCGCGAGCTGGACGTCGTCGCCGACGTAGACCTTGAACGGACGCTCCGAGAGATCCACGCGCGTCACGTCGTCGGTCACGAACTCGGCGCCGAAGCGCTCCGCCTGGCGACGGAAGTCCTGCATCATCGCCGGGCCGAGCACGCCGTCGGCGTAGCCGGGGTAGTTCTCGACGTCGCTCGTGATCATCAGCTGCCCACCCCAGTTGAAGCCCTCGATCACGAGTGGCCCGAGGTTGGCGCGGGCGGCGTAGAGGGCGGCGGTGTACCCGGCCGGCCCGCCGCCGATGACGATCACGTCGCGAACGGCGCTGATGGCTCCTCCTCCTTCAGTCTCTGGGCCGCACGTCGCAACCTACGTTACTGAACGCGCCGGAGGCTTCGGGTGTTCCGCCCGCGCGGTTCGGGGCGGCCGGAGCGAGGTACAATTGGGCTGCACAGAGCGGAATGACAACGACCACGATCAGCTGGGACGTCCTTCGCGAGCTGGCGGCGGTTCGGGCAGCCAGGGGTCGCGTGATCAGCCTCTACGTCGATCTGAGCCCTCGCGTCGCTCCGAACATCGGGGACGTCCGCACGCGTGTCCACGCGCTCCTCGACGAGGGCTCGAAGACCGAGCGAAACGGGGGTATCGCCCTCGCCCACGAGCGCCGCGAGGCGTTGTTGGCCGACCTCGAGGGGCTCCAGGGCCACTTCGAGCGCGAGTTCGACCGCGACGGCGCCTCAGGCGTGGCCGTGTTCGCTTCTCGCCTCGACAACCTCTGGCGCGTGCTGCCGCTCTCGGAGCGCGTGCCTGACGCCGTCCGCGTCGGCGGTGAGCTCCACCTCGCGCCGCTCGTGCCTCTCGTCGGACGGAGCGATGGGGCGCTCGTCGCAGTGGTCGGCAGAGAGCAGGGCCGGCTCTACCGCATGCGCGCGGAGCAGCTGGTCGAGATCGCCGACCGCGGCGACGATGTGCCGGGTCGCCACGACCAGGGCGGGTGGTCGCAGTCTCGCTTCCGGCGCCACATCGAGAAGCTCGCCCAGGGCCACCTGCGCGCGGTTGCCGACGAGCTCGACCGCAGCCTCCGCGCGTTTGGTCGGCGGCCCACCGTGATTCTCTGCGGCGACGAGACGCGGGCGGAGCTGGCGGGCCTGCTCTCGGCCGAGGTCGTCGCCGCGGTCGTCGGCTGGGCCCAGGTCGAGGCGCACGCTTCGGTCGGCGACGTCGCGGCGGTGGCGCTGCCCCTGCTCGACGCCTGGCGCGCCGCGCGCCAAGCCGAGGCGGTCGAGCGCTGGCGCGACGAGATCGGCCGGAGCGGACGGGCGGTTGCCGGCGGGCCGGCGACGCTCGAGGCAGCCTCGGACGGGCGCGTCGAGCTGCTGCTGTTCGAGGAAGGCGCCGGAACGCAGGGCTTCCTCTGCTCCGTCTGCGGCCGCGCCTCCGCCGAGGGCGGCGCGTGTCCGCTCGACGGCGCCGCGCTCGAGCCGTGCGGCGACGGTATCGACCTCGCCCTCCGTCTGACGCTCGTGCACGGTGGCACGGCGCTCGCGGTGCCGCGCGGCTCCCTTGCGGGTGCCGACGGCATCGGGGCCATGGTCCGCTTCTAGACCTAGGCTGCGTCGCGCGCGCGCGGGACCGGCTGCAAGGGCTGGGCGAGCTCGGGAGCGACCGGCTCGCGCGGCTGCGTCTCGATCGGCTCGATCTCGGGCAGCGGCTCGCCCACGATGCCGTGCTCGTTGAGGCGGCGCCCGGTGACGAGGACGCGTGACTCGAGCGCGCCGAGCGTCGAGTTGAAGTGCCCGACCGCCCCGCCGAGGCTCTTGCCGAGCGAGTGGAAGTGGCCCGCCATCGTCGACACCCGGTCGTACAGCTCCTGCCCGAGCTCGTGTACCTGCCGCGCGCTCTGAGCCACCGTCTCCTGCTGCCACGTCGCCGCGACGGTGCGAAGGATGGCGAAGAGGAGCGCCGGCGACGCCGGGATCACGTTCGCCTTCCAGGCGTCCTCGTTCAGCGTCGAGTCGTGCTCGTTCGCGACGCGCAGGAAGGACTCATCCGGGAGGAACATGACGACGAAGTCGGGCGACGGCTCGAACTGCCGCCAGTACGCCTTCGCGGACAGCTTCACGACGTGGTCGCGAACCTGCCGTGCGTGGTCGGCCAGTCGCTGTGCGCGGAGCGTCTCGTCCTGGGTCTCCCAGGCGTCGAGGTACGCCGCGAGCGGCACCTTCGCGTCCACGACGACGTGCTTGCCGCCCGGGAGGCGGACGACGAGATCGGGCCGCAACAGCGCTCCCTCGCCGTCGCGCGTGCTCGACTGGAGCGTGAAGTCGCAGTGCTCGACGAGGCCGGCCGCCTCGATCACCCGCTTCAGCTGGACCTCGCCCCAGCGGCCCCGCACGTGCGGGGCGCGCAGCGCGGTGACGAGCGCGCCGGTCTCGGTCTTGAGCCGCTCCTGCCCGTCGCGCAGCGTCGCGAGCTCCTGGCGCAGCGCGCCGAACGCGCGCTCGCGCGCCTCGTCGAAGGTCTTCACCTGGCCCTCGACCTTCGTCAGAGACTCCTTCAGTGGGCCGACCGTGCCCTGCAGCTTTGTCTCCGCGAGCGCGAGGAACGACTCGTTGTTCTCCTTCAGGGCTTCGGCGGAGAGGGCCTTGATCGTCGTCGAGACCTTCTCGTCGAACGAACGGCGCTCGACCTCGAGCTCGGCCCGTGCGCCGGCCAGCTCCCGTCCGAGCACCTCGCGCGCACGCACGGCGGGCCGCAGCGCGAGCCACGCCGCGGCGGCGCCGAGGATGAGACCGCTGAGGAGGCCGATGACCAACATGGGGCGAGGAAGCGTAGAGGGGGCATCGGACGGAGTCGGCCCGGCCCTCGCCGGCTGCTAGAGTCGCCCGCGCAATGGCCCGGAAAGACCATGTTCCCTCGCCGCCGCGCAGCCCGCGAGGGCCGCAGCAGCGCCGCGAGGCGTCCACGCCGTCCGACGTCAGGCGGATGCGGCTGGCGCTGGGCGCGTTCGCGCTCACCGGCGTCGTCGGCGTGGTCGCCGTGATCGGCTTCCTCGTTCTCGGTGGGGGAGGCTCTTCCGGCGTCGTCACCGCGATGAAGGACGCCGGCTGCACGCTCGAGAGCTTCGGCGCGCAGGCGCGCACGCATCTGACCGACGAGAACGCGACGCCGAAGTGGAACTCGTTCCCGCCGACAAGCGGCCCCCATCTCGGCCGGGCGGCCGTCTGGGGCGCCTACGACGAGCCGTTGAACCAGGTGCAGGTCGTGCACAACCTCGAGCACGGCGGCGTCGCGATCCAGTACGGCGACAAGGTGCCGGCCGAGACGGTCGCCCAGCTCAGGTCGTTCTACGACGAGTCCCCGAACGGCCTGCTCCTCGCGCCGCTGCCGAAGCTCGGGCGCGACATCGCGCTCAGCGTGTGGAACGCCGAGCCCGACGCGCCCGGCGAGCAGGGCAAGCCCGGCCGCGGCATCCTCGCGAAGTGCCGCATCTTCGACGACAAGGCGTTCAGCGAGTTCCTCGCCGCCTACCAGGGCAAAGCCCCCGAGCGGATCCCGCTCGAGAACTTAACGCCCGGTACTTAGACTCGCTTCCTGCCGGGGTGGCGGAACTGGTCAGACGCGGTCGGCTTAAAACCGGCTGTCCCTCGGGACATCTGGGTTCGAGTCCCAGCCCCGGCATCCGATCGTCTCGACCCGCTCGCCCGCGCGTACACTGCCGCGCGGTGACCGCAATGCCCCAGGTGGCCCTGCAGGGCCCGCTCGAATGGGACGTCCCGCTCTTCCGGATGGCGGTGGCGCAGTTCGAGCAGGCGCTGCCCTACGCCGACGTCGCCGACACGATCGCCGAGCGGCTCCGCTACCCGGAGCGCGCGGTCATCTTCAGCGTGCCCGTGCACCTGGACGACGGCCGCTTCGCGGTCTTCCCCGCCTATCGCGTGCAGCACTCGAGCGTGCTCGGCCCGACGAAGGGCGGCATCCGCTACGACTCCGACGTGACGCTCGGGGAGTGCGCCGCACTCGCCTGCTGGATGACCTGGAAGTGCGCGCTCATGCGCCTGCCGTACGGCGGGGCCAAGGGCGGGGTGCGCTGCACGCCGAAGGAGCTCTCGCTCGGCGAGCTGGAGCGAACGACGCGCCGTTTCACTTCCGAGCTGATGTCGGTGATCGGGCCCCAGGAGGACATCGCCGCGCCCGACATGGCCACGAACGAGCAGACGATGGCCTGGATGATGGACACGTACTCGATGCAGAAGGGGTACGCGGTGCCGGAGATCGTGACCGGCAAGCCGATCTCGATCGGCGGGTCGGTCTTTCGGCACGAGGCGACGGGCGTCGGCGTCGTGATGGTGATCGCGCGCGCGTGCGCGCGCCTCGGCTGGGAGCTCGCCGGCCAGCGCTGCGTCGTGCAAGGCTTCGGCAACGTGGGCGGGGTGGCCGCGGCCGAGCTGCAGGCGCGCGGCGCGACCGTGATCGCGGTCTCGGACGTCTCCGGCGGGCTCGTGGACGACGACGGCCTCGACGTGCCCGCGCTCATGGCCTACGCGGCCGAGCGGCGCTCGCTCGAGGGCTGGCCGCGCGGTCGCCGGGTTCGCAACGCCGAGCTGCTCGAGCTGCCGTGCGACATCCTCGTCCTCGCGGCGCGGGAGGACCAGCTCCACGGAGACAATGCGGCGCGCATTCAGGCCCGGCTGGTCGCCGAGGGCGCGAACGGCCCGACCTCGATCGACGCGGACGCGATTCTTGCGGCGCGCGGCATCCCTGTCCTCCCGGACATCCTCACGAACGCGGGCGGCGTGACCGTCTCGTACTTCGAGTGGGTGCAGGACATCGGGCGTCTGTTCTGGGGCCGCGAGGAGATCCGCTCGAAGCTGACCGACAAGATGGACGACGCCTTCGACCGCGTCTGGGAGATCTCCGAGCGGCACGGGATCGCGCTGCGGACGGCGGCGCTCGTCGCCGGCATCCACGAGGTCGCGAGCGCGCTCGAGCTGCGCGGCATCTACCCATGACGGGCAGCGGCGAGAGGGTGCGCGACGCGATGGTGCCCGCCCCGCGCGTGCTCGACGCGGGGGCGAGCGCCCAGGAGGCGGGCGAGGTGCTGGCGCGGCCGGAGGTGCGGGCGGTGCTCGTCTGCGCGGGTGAGCTGCTCGCCGGCGTCGTCACGCGCAAGACGCTCGTGCGCGAGGTGGTCGCCGCCGGCCGCGACCCGCGCACGACGTCGCTGCGGGAGATCGCCGAGGCGCCCAACTTCATTCTCGGCTCCGAGCTGCCGCTCGACGAGGCGTACCGCTTCCTCGAGGAGCACGACCTCGAGCGCGTGCCCGTCGTCGAGGAGGGGCGCCTTGTCGGCGTGCTCTCGCGCGCGGTGCTCCAGCGCCGCCTCGCCGAGGACGAGCAGCCGGACGACGAGCCCGACTCGGCCGCGTAGCTGTTACAGCTCGGCGGCCGCGAGCGCGGCGCCGTGGAGGATGTCGCGCTCGCTCACCTCGAGCTCCTCGAGACCGTAGCGCCCCAGCACCTCGAGGACGATCACGACGCCGGCGACGATCACCGGCGCGCGGGCGGGCTCGAGTCCCGGGAGCTCCCGCCGCCGCTCGAGGGGGAGCGAGGCGAGCAGCGCGAGCTCCCGCTCGACCGCGGCCGGCGTCAGGACGTGGCCGTGGATCCGCTCGGGGTCGTACGCGGCGAGACCGAGGTCGAGCGCGGCGAGCGTCGTCACCGTGCCTGCCACGCCGATCGCGGCCCGCACGTCGAGCTCGGGCAGGAGCGGGCGCACGTGCGCGGCGCAGGCGGCGAGCTCGGCCGGCGCGGGCGGGTCGGAGGCGAGGAAGCGCTCGGTCATCCGGACGCAGCCGACGTCGAGCGACGTGTGGAACGAGACGCCGTCCGGCCCGCCGAGGAGGAGCTCGGTCGAGCCGCCGCCGATGTCGACGATCAGCGTCTCGCCGGCCAGCTCGCGCCCCGCGGTGACGCCGCGAAACGTGAGCAGAGCCTCGTCGTCGCCGCCGAGAAGGCGCGCCACCAACCGGTAGTCGCGCTCCAGCTCGCCGAGGAAGTCCGCGCCGTTTCCGGCGTCGCGCACCGCGCTCGTGGCGACGAGCAGCGTGCGGGTGGCGCCGAGGGCCTCCAACTCGTGCCGGTACTCGCCGAGCACCGCGTGCACGCGCGCCATCGGCGCCTCCTGGAGGCGGCGGCCCCGATCGACCCCTTCGCCGAGCCGCGTGATGCGCAACCGGCGCACTACCTCCGAGATCCGCCCGTCCTCGACGTCGGCGACGAGCAGCCGCGTCGAGTTCGTGCCGAGGTCGACGGCGGCGACGCGCGTCACTTGCGCGGAACGAGCACGGTCACGCGGCCGATCGCCTCGCGCACGTCGGAGAGCGCGGCGAGCAGGACGTCGAGCTGCGCGCGTGAGGCTTGCAGGCGCGCGAGCGCGGCCGTGAGCCCGTCGCCTTGCCCCGCGCCGCGCGCGGCGAGCCGGGACTCGATCTCCGTCGCCGACCGCCCGATGTCCGAGACGGCCTGACCCGTCTCCCGCGCGAGCCGCTTCGCCGCCCGGTAGGCGCGGAGCCCGCGCACGGCCGCGAACGCGGCCGCGCCTGCGGCGGCAAGCCCGGAAAGTCCGAACGAGAGCCACGGAGAGGGCATGGAAAGATCGTATCCCTCCGTCGTACAATGCTGGTATGTCACGCGTCAGGCGTGCGCTCGCGAGCCGTGACGGGCTCGCGCAGATCGCGGTCGTGCTCGGCGCCGTTGGCGCCTACGAGTTGGCGCGCATCCTCATCGAGCCCGACTGGCCGGCGGCGTTCGCGAACGCGCGCAAGATCGTCCGCGTCGAGCGGGTCTTCGGGATCGACTGGGAGAACTGGCTCCAGCGTGTGTTCCTCGCGATGCCCGACCTCGTACACGCGCTCAACGTCTTCTACTTCGTCGGGCACTTCCTCTTCACCGGGATCTTCTTCTTCTGGCTCTACCACCGCTCGCGGAACGGCTTCCGCAGCTTCCGCAACGGCTTCATGATCGCGACCGCGATCTCCGTCTTCGTCCACTGGGCGTTCCCGACCGCGCCGCCGCGTCTCGCCGGCGTCGGCCTGCAGGACACGCTGCTCATGTTCTCCGGCATCGACATCGGCTCGCCGAGCACGTCCGCGCTGACGAATCCCGCCGCCGCGGTTCCCAGCCTGCACGCCGCCTACGCGCTCGGCGTCGGGATCGGCCTCGTGCTCTACGCGCGCTCGCGCGTCTGGCGGCTCGCCGGTGCTCTGTATCCACCGCTCGTCTTCGTGACGATCGTCGTCACGGGTAACCACTTCATCCTCGACGCGCTTGCCGGGACCGCCGTGCTCGGCATCGGCTTCGTGGTCGTCGTGCTGCTCGATCGCCGCCGGCGCGAGGCGGAAAATGCCCAGAAGCCTTGCTACACTTGAGCTCACGCCGCGGGGTGGAGCAGTCAGGTAGCTCGCCGGGCTCATAACCCGGAGGTCGCAGGTTCAAATCCTGCCCCCGCTATGTAAAATTTCCCCGACCGCCTTCTTGGGCGGTCGCGGTCTTTCTGAGGGCGGAACGAGGTCGGGGCTGAGGGTTGCCGCGAGCCGCAGAGCTCGTTGGTCCTTGTCGTAGGTCGCTGTCAGGTCGAAGGCGGCGAAGAGCTCGCTCAGCTCGTCCGGTGGCGCCTGTTGCATGACGGCGCGGAGGTCGGGCACGGCGTCGAGCAGGGCCTCGATCTCCTGCGCGGTGGGGGCGGTGGGCCTGGCCGCGTTCAGCTGCGCGGTTCGTTCGTCGACGGCAGCGCGACGAGCGCTGAGCTCTTCGATGCGCTGCTTGGCGAGCGCGACGACGGGGTGGGTTGGGTCGTCGTGCTCTTCGAGGCGGAGCGCCTGTCGGTAGAGCGCGCGGTTGGTCTCGTCGCGTTCGAGGGCGAGCCGGGCGAGCTCGGCTTGGCGCTCGTCGTCGCCGGAGTCCAGAGAGCGTGCGAGCTCGTCGCGGAGGAGGTGGAGCCGGTCTGGGCCGAAGATGCGGCGGCCGAGGAAGTCGAAGGCGGCGTCG
Source organism: uncultured Actinomycetes bacterium (assembly GCA_963839425.1). Taxonomy (GTDB): domain Bacteria; phylum Actinomycetota; class Thermoleophilia; order Gaiellales; family Gaiellaceae; genus CAYGLV01. Next base: position 1,546,360 of record CAWIUX010000009.1, on the reverse strand, counting down.
AGCACGGTGTCTTCCTTGATGCCGAGGACGCGTGGGTGGCCGCTGGCGTCGGCGGCGGCGGGGCCGCGGAGGGTGACGAAGCGGCAGCGGTACCAGTTGGAGCCTTTCTGGTGGCTGCCTTCCATCCGCCGGCCGCAGATGCCGCAGCGGATGCGTCCGCGGAGCGGGTAGATGCGGCCGGCGCGGCGGAGGCGCCGCGGCGGGTAGTCGAGCGGGCCGATGTTCTTGGCGGGGTTGCTGTTGCGCTGCGCTCGTTCTTCGACCTGCTCGAACAGCTCGGGGCGGACGAGTGGCTCGTGCGAGGGGGTGGGGCTCCAGACCCACTGGTCGCGTGGCCGGATGAACGGGCGGCCGGGGCGTTTGTCGTGGCGGCCCCAGACGTTGAAGCCGGTGTACTTGGGGTTGCGGAGCATCGCGTGGAGCTGCGAGCGGCTCCAGGTCTGAGGGAGGTCGTTCTCGTCCTTCTTGTTCCGCGTCGGGGGCGGGTAGCGGTCGAGGTCGGCGTTGAGCCTGTCGCAGATCGCGCCGAGGCCGAGCCCGTGCCGGCAGTAGTCCTCGAAGATCATCCGCACGATCGGCGCCTTGACCGGGTCGGGGACGAGCCGGTGCTTCTTGCGGCCCTCGCGCGCCATGTGCGGGTTCGGGTGGGTGTGCGCTTCGAGCGCGTATCCGTAGGGGGCGGGGCCGCCGGTGTGCCAGCCTTGGCGGACGCTTTCTTCCATGCCACGGCGGCTCTTCTCGATCAGGTCGCGCACGTACCACTCGGCGACGCCCTGCTTGACCCGGCGGGTGAGGATCGCGGTCGCGTTCCCCGTCATCGGCTCGTCGGTCGCGAAGAGGACGATGTCGCGCTGCTCGAGCTCGCGCTCGATACGGGTCGCGTCGGCCGTCATGCGCGAGAGCCGGTCGATGCTCTCGACCATGACGCCGTCGAAGCTGTGGCCGCTGACGGCTGCGTGCAGCAGCTCGGGGAGCCCGCCGTCGCGCGGCAGCCCGACGCCGAACCGCTCGCCGTCGGCGCCTTTGCCGCGGCTGTCGAGGCTCTTGCGGCCGCTCTCGATGTCCCAGTAGTGGGCGACGATCTCGCCATCGGCCGCACTGACCGCGTGCACGCAGGATGCGAGCTGCCGCGGTAGCGACAGCGATGGATCCTGGGCGTCTTCGGTGGAGACGCGGCCGTAGAACGCGAATTTCACTCGTTTCTCCCGCCTGGCGTCGGCGACTACGCGACCCGCTGTTCCAAAGCTTGCCGGAGCAGGCGGACGATCGCTGCCAGCTGCCGCTCCCGCAGCTGTGCGGCCTCCGCGGGTTCGGCGGCGATCGTGACGAGCTCGACTCTCAGCGGTCCGTGCGTTGCGAGGTCGTGCGCGCGGTCGAGCAGGTCGTCCGGCATCCGGCTTCGGCTCCCTCGCGCGCGTGTCAGGCCGCTGTCAGCGTCACGTTCAGTGGAGTTGTGCGTCGTGAGCGCTCGTCCCGTCGGATCAGTCGGCTGTGAGCCACAGCTCGCCCGGTCGCTCGTTCCGTACCTTGAGCCGACGCGTCCACGTCACACGGGCGCCGATAGGTAAGAGCCATTTTCGTCCTGGAATCGAACACCGGTTCCGCTCCACTGTTCTCCAGCCGCTTCTGTCCTCGTCTCTGCCTTCATGGTTCTGAAAGTCACCTGACCCCGGTCCCACCGACCGCTTGCAGCCTTCCGTCCCTTCCCGCTGCCCCGCCCACCCGCCGGCACCGCACCCCGGCCGCCCTTGATGTTGGGCGGGCGGGGTGCGGTGCAAATCCGGGACGAAGTCCAGGATTTAGGCGGCTGGGCGGGGCAGCGGCTCGCGGCGCCAGCCGCGAACACGACCGCGACGTGAAGAGCGGATCGGCTCAAGCGGCGCTGATTTCTTTAGCCGGCCGGCGGCGTTCGGTCGCTGGGGAACCATTCGCCGGGCGCAAGTTCCCGTCTTCGCATCGGCGCGCGCTAAAGAAAACGCGCGGGCGGAGGATCATTACAGCGTGATCGGCTTCCAGGATCGACGCTTGGACGAGCTCGAAGCGCTCTACCGCAGCCGCTTCCCGCACTTCGTCCGCGTCGCCATTGCGATCACGGGAGACGAGGAGCGCGCGCTCGACGCCGTGCAGGACGCCTTCGCCAGCGCCGTTCGCAGTCGACGCAGCTACCGCGGCGAGGGGCCGCTCGAAGCGTGGGTTTGGCGCGCGGTCGTCAACGCCGCGCGCAAATCGGTGACACGCCGCCCGCACGTCGAGGAGCAGCAGGCCGGGGTGAGCGAGAACGGCTGGCACCCGCCGGAGTCGGAGCTGCTCCGCGCGATCGCTCTGCTGCCCGAGCGGCAGCGGCTCGCGCTCTTCCTCCGCTACTACGTCGACCTCGACTACCGCTCGATCGCCCAGGCGCTCGATGTCGAGGTCGGGACTGTCTCGGCCACGTTGAGCGCGGCCCATACGTTCCTGCGGCGGGCACTGAAGGAGGTGCGGCGATGATCGACGTGGAGCCGCTCATTCGCGAGGAGCTCGAGCGTGCCGTCCCGCTCGGCGACGCGACTCGCGCAGACTGGGACGGCGTGCTCGACCACGCAGGAGCGCGGCGCGTTCGCAGCCGGCCCCTGATCGTGCTCGCCGCTGTCACAGCGGCGCTTGCCGTGCTCGCGGCGACGCCTATCGGCGGCGCCGTCGTCCGCGGCTTCGGCGACTTCTCGAAGTGGCTGACCGGCCAGGTCGGCGAGCCGGCCGGCGAGCGCGACCAGCAGGCGTTCGAGGAGGCGAACCGCCGCTCGTGGGCCGGCTTCCCGGACGGAGTAGAACTGCGCAGCCTCATCCGCACGCGCGCCGGCGGCCGCGAGTACGAGCTGTTCGGCTTCCGCAGCGACGAGTCGCTCTGCCTGCGCCTCGTCGCTCGCGGCCTCGCGCAGGGCCCGGCGCTCAGCTGCGCGCCGCTCCAGGAGCTCCGCGACGCTCGCGAGCCCGCACTCGTCGTGCTCGCGGACCACAGCTTCGCTCGACGGAACGTCCTCCCGGTGCCCGCGGATGGGGCGTACGTTGCCGCCGAGTCTTCAGCGACGTTCGGCATCGTCGCCGACGGCGTGCGCGGGGTTGAGCTCCGTGCCGACGACGGCCGGCACCGGGCAACCGTCGCGTCGAACACGTTTCTCTACGTCGGCGCCAAGCCGAAGCTCGGCACGCGCGTGCGAGCGGTGTACGCGATCGGCCCCGGCGGCGAGCGGGTGAGGCTGCCGTTCGCGCAGGCACCCTTCGGCACACGCGACCTCGGGAAAGCACCCGACGCGGAGCCCACGGGGCCGGAGAAGGTGGAGCACGTAGTTAGCGGCGGCCGCGTCGGATGGCTGGAGCGGCGCGAGCGGCGGGGCGAGGAGCCGAACGCGCGCCACCTCCGAGGGCCCATGACTCGTTTCGACTTCGCGCGGCTGCTGGCGCCCGATCCGCAAAGCCACATGCGCATCCTGGTCGGGATCGGCACTCTGCCCCGCTACGGCATCCGCGCCGGCGAGGAAGCCGTCTGCGTCTTCCTCGTCAGCGGCGGCACCGCCGGCGGTGGCTGCAACGACCTCAAAGACCCGTTTCCGCGCGCACCGTTCATGAGCAGCCAGACTCTCTTCGGCGGCGGCGACCAGTACGCGACGCTCAATGGCCTCGCGAGCGATGACGTCGCCCGGATGGAGCTCTTCCTCGCCACCGGCGAGCGCCGCCCGATCCCCTTGCGCGACAACGCCTGGTTGATCCAAGCAGCCCGCGCCAAATACCCAGTGCGCGTCGTCGCCTACGACGCGGATGGCAGGGTGATCGGCGTCGACACGCTCGAGGGGGGTCCGGCATCCGCGCCCCGCGACATGCCGCAGCCGGTCGCCGCAACCTGGAGGACGCTGTTCCGCGTCACCGGCGAGCGCGGACAGGTCGCCCGTCTGCGGGTCGCGCGCTCGAGCGAGGGTGGTCGCTGTTTCGAGACTCGTTTGCCGGGCGGTGCGGGCGGAAGTGGTTGCCTGCCGAAGAGCTTTCAGGGCCCGAAGCTCCAGCTCGGCGTCTCGATGGGTGCGCGCGGTTCGTGGGTGAGCGGGCGGACGCACCCTTCCGTCGCCGTGCTCGAGCTCCGTTTCGCAGACAGCAGGCGGGCGCTGGTCGAGCCCGTCGAGGGATTCGTGCTGTGGCCGCTACCGGCGGAGCACGCACGCCGCGGCCACCAGCTCGTCGAGGCCGTCGGCCGCACCGCGGCGGGCGAGGAGATCGGACGGCAGACGTTCAGGCCGGACGCCTTCCCCGGTGAGACGAATGGCTAGGACGGACGATGGCGCGCGTCGGCACGGGGAGAGCGGATGAACGAGCGTTACGCTGTGCTCGTTGCGCTCATCGCGCAATCGACAGGCGAAGACGGAGGCCATCGAGGATCAGTGCGTGCAGGCAAGAAGCCCAGGTAGCGAGGCGATGCCGGAGGCCGTTTTCATCGTGCTGCTGATCGGCTTTCCGCTGCTCGGCGCCTTCTCCCGCCGCTGGGCGGCCCTTTTGGTGCCGCTTGCCGGGTGGCCGCTGTTCTACGTCGGGCTCGACAAGGGATGGTGGCTGTACGGGACGGGCGACGGCTGGGAGAGAGCCGCCGTCTCCTTCACGATCGTCGGCGTCCTTTCGACCGCGCTCGCCACCGCGGTCGGCCGCGGTCTCGGGTCGCGCGGCCAGGCCACCGGGGGCCGCTCGCGGTGAACGAATGCGTCTGCGGTCGAAGGGCGGTCGGGCAGGGAGTTCGGCCACCTCGGCGGCGCCGTCCCGGGATTCCGGTGCTGGCGATGCTGGGCGTGCTCTTCGTCGCGAGCGCACTGCCGGGCGAGGGCGTGGCGACCGGCAGCTCGCCCCATGGCGTTATCAGGAGTTGCGGCAACGAGAGCGAGGTGGGCGCGCGGCTCGGGCGGATCGCGTACCTGCGCGGCAGCGAGTTGCGCCTCGCCGACTTGGCGACCTGCCAGGATCGCGTGCTCGCCCGTGGCGCGCGGGGGCCGGTCCGCTTCAGCGCGGATGGGCGCTACGTCGCCTTTGGCACCGGACGCGTCGTATCGAGCTCCGGAGGGCCGGTGCTGCGCCTGCTCGCCGGCGCCGCGCCATCCTCCTGGGCATGGTTGGCTTCCGGCCATCGGCTCGCGGCGGTGACGAGGGCCGGCGGCCTCGTGCTGGCTGAACCCGGTCGTCGCGAGCGTCCGCTGCTTTCCGACGGCTGGGGCGCCGGCCAGATCGCGCTCGCCCCGGACGGCTCGCTGACGGTCGTCCGCACAGTCGCCTTCGACCCGAGCACCGCGACTTACCGGCAGGAGGTTTGGCGCCTGAGCAGCGCTGGCTTCCACCCCAGGAAGGTGTTCACAGCCGGCGGCGACTTCGCGCCGGTCGAGCTTGCCGCCCACTCGCCGGATGGCAGGTGGCTCCTGGCTTGGCGCCGCCCCGGAAACTCGGCTTCGCTCGCGGCGGACGGGCTGCCGCTCTACGCGAGGAGCGTCGTTCAGCGCGAGGAGATGGTTCTGCTCACGCGGTCGATGCTCGCTTATCCCGACTTTCTGAGCGTCTGCCGCGACCGGGTCGTGCTGGCCGCCGGTGCAGACCGCTACACGACGTCCGGCAAGCGCCTGCTCGTCGCCTTGCCTCCCCGCGCAGACGGACGCGCGTGGGGGATGCGCGATCTCTCACGGGACACGTCGAAGAGCTGGGTGTCGCCGGCCTGCTCCCCCGACGGGCGCTTTGTGGCCGCCGCGGCGGGGCCGAACCGGGTCGAGCACCGCTTCGGGCAGGAGGCGCGTTCGATCTGGCTCCTGGCGCTCGACGGCTCCCGAAGGCGGAAGCTGACGACGCCCCTGCGCGGAGTCACGGACGAGTCGCCGCGCTGGTCGCGCGACGGGCGCGTCGTGCTCTTCGTCCGCAGCGGGCCGACGGCGCGCGACGCGACGGCGCGGGGAGCGGTCTATGTCGTCAGCGTCGCGGACGGGAGGGTCATCGGCCCGCTCGCGCACGTCGGCTCGACCGCGAACTACTACGGGCACTACGGCTGGCCGAACGACCTCGACTGGTTCCAGCCGCCCGTAGCCGAGGACGGACCTTCCCGGTGACGATCGAGGCTCCCGCGCCGTATCGGCGAGTAGTGGCCCGTCTCGTTGGCTTTTTCGCCCTGGCCGTCACGGCTGCGCTCGCCGGCGCCGCGCCCGCGGCGGCGTCGTGCCTCGCATCGACGCCTGACGAGCAGATCGCGCGCGCCGACGTCATCTTCGACGGCGTCGCGCTGGAGGGGCCGACTGCCAGCGGCCGGCAGCGCTTCCGCGTCAGGCGCTACGTGAAGGGAGACGGCCCGGAAGTCGTACGGGTCGTGACCGGCGTCACTCGCCGCGCCGACGGGAGCGGCTCCGTCACCTCCGTCAGCCTCGACGTCGCCGCCGGCGAGGGATGGCGCATCTTCGGCGAGCGCAACTCGCGCGACGTGATCGGCAGCTCCGCCTGCACCGGCTCCCGCCGACTCACGCGCGAGGAGCTTCGTGCTACCGGAACGGTCGAGACCCAGGACCGAGGCCGAACAGAACTGGCGGTGGGTGCGATGGTCGCGCTGGTTGCGCTCGCGGGAGTCGCGCTCATCGTTCGGCGAAGGCGCGGGCAGGAGCGGTCGTGAATAGAGGTCAGGAACTGCTGGTGGCGCTGGTCGCCGTCGCCGTGCTCGTGTCCGGCGCTCGACCGGGTCGCGCCGACTCCTGTGCCACCCGTCCCGCAGCGATTGGGCCGCGAACGGTACCGTTCGGGCACGCACGGCAGTTGCACTCGGTCGGCGCCGCTCGCGCACTGCTTCCGTTTCGCCCCGTCGTTCCGCGCACGCTGGGTCGCCCGTTTCGCACCTACGTTCGGGCCGGCGAGCGGCGCTTTCGGGCGCTCGGCTTGGTCTACCGCGAGACCGACGACGACTGGTTTCAGCTCACGCAGTCGCTCGCCGGCGCCCCGCGCTCGACGTACGAGGCTCTTGCGCGCGACCTGGCCCGGCGCGATCCATGCGGCTCGGACGCGCGCCTCGTTCGCCTGGCGGATGGGTCACTCGCGGTCGTGATCGCCGAGCGCGACCGGCTCGTGATCGACTTCCGCCGTGGTCGTCTCTCGCTGATGATCCTCGGCCCGCGGCGTTCGCTTTCGCGCGCCGAGGCGCTGCGGATCGCGAACGAGGTGGCGCGCACGGCGTGAGAGCGCGCCGGTTGTGGCTTGCTTTGGCGCTCCTCGCCGCGGCCGGGGTCGCCGGGGGCTGCCGTGGCGATTCGCCCGGCACGTCGCTCACGCTCGTGGCACGGAATCCCTCCGTGGGCCAAGCGACGTTCCTCCTCGAGTGCGAGCCACCCGCCGGCGATGTTCCCGAAGCTGCGGCTGTCTGCCGGCGGATCGCGGCACGGCCCGAGGTCCTGCTCCACCCGACGCCGTTCACGTGCTTCGGCGGCACGTTCTCGTGGTGGGAGATCAGGATCACCGGCCGCTACGACGGCGACCCGGTGGACGTGAAGACGAGCACGTGCTGGACGCCGCAGATGGAGCTCATCCGCGTGCTCGGGATCGCGCGCGAGCTCGAGCGGCACATCGACCCGCTCTCCCGGCCGGCGTATCCGGGCAGCGGCATCCCCCGCTCCGCACTCGCAGACGTCGTCGAGATCCCCGAGGATGCGCCCGGCTGGCTGATACGGATCGCCCGCCTCCAGGCGCGGCGGCTCGGCGACAAGCGGCCCGACCGCCTCCGGATCGTCCTCGGCGACCCGCACGTGATCACGCTTGAGGGGGAGTTCGTCTGCACGTCCTGCAGCCACCCGCCCGGCGCCCGACCGCCGCGCGGCTCGGTGGCGACGGTCGCCGTCGACGCGCGGACGCGGATCGTCGACAGCTTCTCGCTGAGACGAGAAGTCGGGTAAAGACCGCCGAAGTCGTGCGGCGCGACGCCGAACGTCGCGTACGCGTCGCTTCCCCGGCTGATCGAAGAGGTGCCGCTACGAGGCGGCTCGACTTCGTGAGTGAACCTCAGCGACTGACTAGAGCTGCTCGAAGATCGCGGACGGGCCTGCGGCGCGGAAGATTCGTACGTCGTGGCGCGTGAACTGCACGAAGAGCTTTGACGTGCCACCGCCGCACATGAGCAGGCCCGGCTGCTTCGCAACGCAGCGGACGTTCGCACCTGCGAGGTCGGCAGCGTCGTTCACATGCAAGCGGAACGTGCTCGGCGCCTGCGCGACTCCAGATGGCACGAGCACGAGCGCGAGCACGCCGAAGGTGACGATCAGCGTGCGCATGGTGTGACCTCCTCGGTGATTGAGTAGCGATCTCATTCCACCTCCTCCGGGATCGGCACCAGTGACTGCGCTGCCTTGATGAGCATGTCCTTGCTCGACGCCTCCAGCTGGACGTACGAGTCGCCGACGCGTGTCTGCCCCTGCCACAGGACGACGCCCGTCGCGACCGCGCGACCACCCTGCTTCGGCGCGCTCGAGACCTCGATCGGATTCACGACGAGAGAGCCGGGCGACGGCGCCCGCTCTGGAGGCAGGTATCCGTATCCGAGCGCCGGCTGGAACGATTCCCTGATCGAGACGAATCGCGATGACGCGAAGGCGGACAGGTCCGCCGGCCGCTCGCCGTAGAGCAGTTGCAGCGCCTCCGCCCGCGTCGGCGGTCGGCCGCTGCCGGGTCCGAAGCCGATCGAGAGCGTGTCGATCGTCGCTCGCGTCAGCGCGAGCCCTTCGACATCCTTGCCGGCCCAGACGGCGCGCCCGCCGAACCTCGCTGCCGCCTCCCGCGGATCTGTCGGCTGAGACGAGACCACGCCGGTGAAGCTTGGGCTCCGCTCCGACCCAAGCGGCGCCGGCTTCGCGAAGCTCGCCTGCTCGGGCGCGAGCGTCTCGGCAGTCGTGATTGAAACCTGCGACCCGGGCTCGACACGGCCGCCGACGAGCGTGCGAACGAGCAGCGGCTTGCCGGTATCGCGGTCGACGGCGACCTGCTCGACGCGAGGCAGGTCAGCAGCGCCCGTGATCGGTTCGACGGTCACCCGCGGCTCGAACTCGACCCACTCGACCGGGCGGCCCTCGACCTCTCCGGTGCCCGCCCGCTTGGCGTCGCCGCCGGCAAGCGCGTCGCGGTAGCCGGATACGAAGCCCGCGAGCGCGGGATCGAGCGTCGGCGGCTGCTCGGGGACCTGCCGCGGCGTCGTCCCGTTGTCGCCGTTCGGGTTGCAGCTGATCCGCAGCTTCGTCGCCTCGGCGGGATGTGCGGCGATCCAGGCGCAGGTGTAGATCGGTCCGAAGCTCGTCCACCCGCCCTGCGGCGTCCGCAGCGTCTCATCGACCACGCGGCCGTTGACCCGCGTCACGGTGCGCTCGAGCTTCCGCGCGCCGTCGAACCAGAGCTCGGTCTCGACCACCGTCCGCCGCTCCGTTCCGGTCGTGAGGTCGACGACAATCGGCTGCGAGCTGACCGAGCGCGTTACGACGTGGATCACTTGGCCGTCGCCGATCGCCGCGAGCGCGCGCTGGACGATGCCGCCGCTGCCGCGCTCCCACGGTGCGACGAGTGCGAATGCGACCGCGAGCGCGACGAGCGCCGCCGCGAGTGCCGCGTGCGGCAGCCGGAGCCGGCGACGCCCCGGCCGCCGCTGCGTCGCGGCGACGGCGTCCGCGATCGCGAGCAAGTCAGGGTCGTCGGAGAGCAGGTCGAGCAGCTCCGCGTCCGCGAAGACGCCGCGTTCCGTGACGCTCATGGCGTGATCCCCTTCCGTTCCAGCTGCTCCCGCAAGCTCTCGAGCCCGCGGAGGAAGCGCATCTTGCAGGCCGCCTCGCTGCTGCCGAGGCGGCCTCCGATCTCGGCGAAGCTGCGCCCTTCCAGCAGCTTCGCGACGACAACGTGCCGCTGGTGCTCCGGCAGTTCCGCGATCGCCTCGCGGATCGCCTCCGCTACACCGGGCCCGTACTCGGAGTCGGGTGCGGGCACGAGGTCGAGCGCCGCCGCCGGCGCCGCTTCGGGGGTACGCGACGCGCGGCGGACCTCGTCGATGAGCCGGCGCCGGGCGACCGTGTACAGCCATGCCAGCACGGGCGTCGCGCCCGGCGCGAACCGCTCCAGCCGGCGCACCGCGTCCACGAACACCTCCTGCGTGACGTCCTGCGCCTGGGCGTCGCTATCGGTGCGGCGGCGCACGTAGCGGTAGATCTGCGCGTAGTGGCGCCGGAAGGCGCGCTCGGCGGTTTCGCCCATCAACCCCCTTCTCGTCGGCGGCCGCCGAAGGTAACGCCGCCGCCCCCGTTACCTTCGGACAGTGCGCCGCGAGAAGCAAGGAGCGCACGCATGGAGCTGGTCTTGTTGACACCGTGAATCTTTCGGGCGTTGGCCCGATGAGGGGAGCGGTAGATGCCAAGGACGAGACCGCCGTATCCGCCGGAGTTCCAGAGCGCCGATCAGCGTTTGGTTTGCGCACTGCGAAGTTCCGCCCGGCCCGCGCGACTCGAACCCCGTCTCCCGCATCCTGCTATTTCAATGCGCAAGTCTCGGTGAAGCGGTACGTGAAGTGGTCGGGGGAATGTGTCCAAATCGTGCCCCCGCTATGGAACGGGCGCGGCTGCGTCGTGAGTCCTTGAGAGTACGCCTCGGTCCGGCGCTGGGATGGCTAGAGCTTCTCGAGTGCGCGCCGGACGAGCACGCTGCGCGAGGTGCGCGCGGTACTCGCTGCTGGCGCTCGCGTCGCTCGGCGGCATGGTGCCGTCGGCGGCGTGCGCGGCGGCGTCGGCCGGCGAGGCTCCGCCCGCGAGCGCGTCCTCGACGCTCCGCGCCCGCAGCGGTGTCGGCCCCATGCTCGTCAGACCGACTTGCACGCGTCCGTCGACACGGGCCGCAGCGACGCCGACCGTCGCCCAGTCGTGCGCACGCCGCACGTACTTGAGGTATGTCCCCGACTGCCTTCGGCACCCGGATCTCGGTGAGCACCTCCTGGCGCTCGAGCGCGTTCTCGAACGGGCCGATGAAGAACTCCGCCGCCGGGATCGTCCGCTCTCCGTCGCGGTCCGCGCGCGACGAAGCTCGGCGTCGAGCGTGAGCAGGATCGTGCCGAGGTCGGAGGCCGGATCGCCGTGGGCGACCGAGCCGCCGATCGTGCCGCGGTGGCGCACCTGTGGGTCGCCGATGAGCGCGGCGGCCTCTCCGATCAGCGCGCAGTGCTGCGCGAGCACCGGGTCGCGGACGAGCTCCGCATGCCGAGTGAGCGCGCCGATCGCGATCCGGTCGCCGTCCTCGCGCACATAGCGCAGGTCGTCGAGTCGGCCGATGTCGACGAGCAAGCGACGGGCGCGAGAAGCGCAGGCGCATCGTGGGTATGAGCGAGTGCCCGCCCGCCAGGAGCTTCGCGTCCTCGTCGCGGCCGAGCAGCGCGACCGCTTCGTCGACCGACCCCGCCCGCTCGTACTCGAAGGCGGCAGGGATCATGCTCCCGCCCTCGCCGCCGCCTGCACTGCCCGGACGATGTTGTGGTACCCGGTGCAGCGGCAAAGGTTGCCCTCGAGCCCGTCGCGGATCTCCACCTCCGACGGGTTCGGGTTCTCCTTCAGGAGCGAGATCGTCGCCATCACGAACCCGGGCGTGCAGTAGCCGCACTGCAGCGCATGCTGCTCGTGGAACGCCTGCTGCACCGGGTGCAGCTCGTCGCCGCCCTGCGTGAGGCCCTCGACTGTCGTCACCTCGCAGCCGTCGGCCTGCACCGCGAAGACGGTGCACGACTTGACGGACTCACCGTCGAGCAGCACCGTGCACGCCCCGCAGGAGGTCGTGTCGCAGCCGACGTTCGTCCCCTTCAGTCCGAGCTGGTCGCGCAGGAAGTACGCGAGCAGCTGCCGCGGCTCGACGTCCGCTTCGCAGCGCGAGCCGTTCACCGTGAGCGCGATCCTCGTCATGCCTTCGCCTCCTGGAGGGCGCGCCAGACGTTCTCGCCGTTGGCGGGCAGGTCGACGTTGCGCACGCCGAACGGCGCGAGAGCGTCGATCGACGGCGTTGTGGACGGCGGGCGTCGCGCCGATCGTCCCCGACTCGCCGATCCCCTTCGCGCCGAGCGCGTTCAGAGGGGTCGGCGTCTCCATCTCGACCGCCTCCCACGACGGGAGGTCGGCCGACGACGGAAACGCATAGCCCACGAACGTGCCGGTCAGGGGGTTCCCGTCGTCGTCGTAGACGAAGTTCTCGTAGAGCGCCTGCGCGACGCCGGTCGCGATCCCGCCGTGCACCTGCCCCTCCGCGATCAGCGGGTTGATCAGGGTGCCCGCGTCATCGACGGCGACGAGCCGCAGCAGCTCGACCCGGCCCGTCTCCGTGTCGACCTCGACGACGGCGACGTGGGCGCCGAAGGGGAAGGTCGGGGCGGCCTGGAACTCGTGCTCCGCTTTCAGCTCGACGAGCCGCTCGTCGGCCGACGCGCGCGAGGCGAGGTCGGCCCACGAGATCGCCATCGACGGGGTCGCCGGCCACGTGCAGGCGGCCGAGGGCCGGGTCGAGCACGATGTCGGCCGGGCTCGCCTCGAGGTAGTCGGCGACGAGCTTCTTCGCCTGCTCCACCACGTCGTCGGCTGCGAGCCTGGCCGCCGACCCGCCGATCTGCGTCGACTTCGACCCGTAGGTTCCGGTGCCCTTGGCGATCTCGTCGGTGTCGCCCTTGTGGACGGTCACCTTCTCGACGGGCAGCCCGAGCCGCTCGGCCGCGATCATCGCGAACGTCGTCTCGTGGCCCTGGCCGTGGGAGAACGAGCCGGTGCGGACGATCGCACCGCCGTCCGGCGTGATCTCGACCTCGCCGAACTCGGTCTCGTTGATCCCGTTCGTGATCTCGACGTAGGTCGAGATGCCGATTCCGAGCTGCGTCGCGGCAGCCCTGCTCGCGGCGGCGCCGCTGCTCGTCGCGCAGCTCGTCGTAGCCGACCGACCGCAGCACGAGGTCGAGCGCGCCCTCGTAGTCGCCGGAGTCGTAGGCGGCATGGGTAACGGTCGTGTGCGGGAACGCGTCCTTCGGGATGAAGTTCTTCCGCCTGACCTCGGCCGGATCCATCCCGAGCTCGGCCGCGAACGTGTCGATCGCACGCTCGATCGCCTGCGCGGCCTCGGGCCGGCCCGCGCCCCGGAAGGCCGAGATCGGCGTCGTGTTCGTCACCACCGAGCGACCCTCGAACTCGATCCGCGGGATCGCGTAGACGCCGCTCGCCATGAGCGCCTGTCAGGTTCGGCAGGAAGGCTCCGAGCACCGGGTACGCGCCGCAGTCCTGCAGGACCTCGAGCCGGTAGGCGAGCACCTTGCCGTCCCGCGTCCCGCCGAGGGTGAACTCCAGGCGCTGCGCGCGGCCGTGCGGAAGCGCGACCATGCTCTCGCTGCGCGTCTCCGTCCAGCGCACGGGCCGGCCGAGGCGGCGGGCCAGCCAGACGACGAGCACCTCCTCGACGTTGATCATCTTCGCGCCGAAGCCGCCGCCGACATCGGGGGCGACCACGCGGACCTGCGCCGGATCGAGCCCGAGCGTCCCTGCGAGCACCATGCGGTCCTGGTGCGGCGTCTGGGTCGAGAGCCAGGCGGTGATCCGGCCGTCCGGTCCGACCTCGGCGGCAGCCGAGCGCGGCTCGAGCGGGCACGGCGCCATGCGCTGGCTGACGAGCGTGCCCGAGACGACGACGTCGCAGCCGTCGAACAGCTTCTCGTCGTGCTCGGGCGAGCCGGAGCGGGCTGCGACGTTCGTGCCGACCTCCGGGAAGAGCAGCACCTCGTCCTTCGCGGCCTCGTGTGGGCTGACGACGGCCGGCAGCGGGTCGTAGTCGACGAGCACGAGCTCTGCGGCGTCCGCGCCGGTGGCGCGGTCGTCGCTGATCACGACCGCGACGATGTCGCCGACGAAGCGGACGCGGTCGACGGCGAGGAGCGGGCGTCCCATGCCCGGGTTCAGCCCGGGGAACGGCGGCGGCCCGAACGGCCGAGGTCGATGTCGGCCGCCGTGAGGACCTGCACGTTCGGGAGGGCTTCCGCCGCCGAGGCGTCGATGCCGACGATGCGGGCGTGCGCGAGCAGCGAGCGGACGAACGTGACCGTGAGGGCGCCCTCCGAGGGGCAGGTTCTCCACGTAGCGTCCTTCGCCGCGGAGAAAGCGGGGGTCCTCCTTGCGGAGGACGCGATTTCCGAGGATGCTCAGGCACGCAAGCCTACCGTCATTGCCCAGAGCGAAAAAGGCTCGACCGGCGAAATCGCTCGCTCCGATCGCCTTCCGTTTGCGGTTGCGCGCCGCCATCCGAGAGGTCGGGTCTGTTCGAACTTCACTGAAGCGGTAGGCCAGTCGGCCGGGGAAATGTGTCCACATCTCGCCCCCGCTATGGACGAATCCCCCGACCGCCCGGTGAGGATCAGGGGCGAGGGTGCCGTTCAGCTGCCGGCGCGCTCCGCGAGGTCGCCCTCGAGCGCCCGTCCGCAGCGGATCAGAACGCCGCGGAGGCCTGCCACCTCGTCGGCGTCGAGGTCGCCCAGCATCTCCTGCTCGACGTCGTCGACGGCGCGGTCGCAGCGCTCGAGCGCCCGGCTTCCTGCTTTCGTCAGCTCGGTGCGGATGACGCGGCCGTGGCCGGGCTCCGCGCGGCGTCGAACGTAGCCCTGGTCGACGAGCAGGGCGAGCACCTCGCTCATCGACTGGGGCGTGACGAGCGAGCGGCGGGCGAGCTGCGCGTTGGAGAGGCCGTCCTGCGCCCGCAGCACCGACAGGGCGGTGTAGGCGGGCAGCGTGAGACCGATCGGCTCGACCGCGGCCGTGAGGCGGCGGCGCAGCACGCGGTCGAGGCGGCCGATCACGTAGCTGAGCCGCGGCTCCATGCTAGGACGTGGTCGGCCGCTCGTAGGCCTGCAGGCCCGGCTTGATCCGCTTCTCGTCGAGGAACTGCTCGAGACCCTGCTCGCGGCCGCGCTCCGCGTCGAGGAACTGCGACTGCTCGAGCTTCGCGTAGAGGTAGTCCTCCGCCTGGTCCCAGCTCATCGCGGCGCAGTGCTTGTAGCCGAGCTTCGCCGCCCGCAGCACGACCGGGTTCTTCTCGAGCAGCTCCCGCGCCAGCGACTCGACCTCGGCCCGGAGCTGCGCGCGCGGGACGCTGGCGTTGACGAGGCCCATCGCCGCCGCTTGTCGTCCGTCGAAGGTGCGGCCGGTCATGACGTAGAGCAGCCCCGCCCGCGAGCCGACGGTGTCGGCGAGAGCCTTGCTGACGACGCTCCCGGGTGGAATGCCCCAGTTGATCTCGGACAGGCCGAACGTCGCCTCGTCCGCGGCGATCGCGAGGTCGCAGGCGACGAGAGGGGTGAAGGCGCCGCCGAAGCACCAGCCGTTGACCATCGCGATCGTCGGCTTCGCGTACGTGCGCAGCAGCCGCCACTGCCAGAGCGCCGCGTCGCGGCGCACCTTCCGCTGCACGTGCTCGGGCGCCGCGTCGACCTCGCGGAAGTACTCCTTCAGGTCCATGCCGGCCGAGAACGCCTCGCCCGCGCCCGTGAGCACGAGCACGCCGCAGGCGTCGTCGGCGTCGAGCGTCTCCAGCACCTCGACCATCTCGGCGTTGAGGGTCGGGCTCATCGCGTTGCGCTTCTCGGGCCGGTTCAGCTCGACCCAGGCGATGCCCTCGTCGACCTCGACCCGCACGGTCGTCCATCGGTCCGCGTACTGCACGGCGCCCTCCTTCTCGTTCGAGTGCCGGCCGACTATATCAGGCAACCTGATATTAAGCGAGGTGCCTAACGGCTCGCCCGGCCGTGGTGGTCGCGGCCGAGGAAGGTGTTCGCCCACGCGCTCGTCCGCGCGAGCGCGTTGTCCTTGACGATCGACCGGGCCGTCGAGCATCGACTCCTCCTCGCCGTACGCCTTGAGCCGCTCGTAGGCCTGCGACCAGATGCACTCCGTGTCGTAGACCTCGCACAGGCCCTCGCGCGTGCCGCCGCACGGCCCGTTGCGCTGGTTCTTCGCGCACTGCGACTCGGGGCAGACGTAGGCGATCTCGGGCAGCGAGCAGTCGCCGCAGTCGCGGCAGCCGAAGAGCGGCACCTTGGCCGCCTGCTCGGCTGCGTGGGCGACCTTCCGGACCGGCGCGGGCCTTCTCGACCGCCCGGTAGAACGCGCGCCCGGCCGGAAAGAGCGGCGCGTCCGGCTCGAACGCGGCGGCGTGGAGACGCCGGCTGAAGCGGTACTTGACCGGCACGCGCAGCTCGGTCTTCCGCCGGCGTTTCGAGTCGAGGTACGCCGCGTTCACCTCGTCCGACGAGAGCTTCGTCTCCGGGTCGGGCTCGAAGAAGTAGAACTCGTCCGCGAACGGATAGTGGATCTCCCGCGCGAACTGCCCGCCAGTCGTCGCTCGCGAACGAGCCGGCCCGGTCGAGGATCTCGCCGAAGGTGGACGCCGGCATGTGGCCTCCGAGGTAGACGCCGTCGAAGCCGAGACCGCGCGCGACCGCGACGTGCTTGGCGGCCAGGTCGACGAAGAACGCGCGGCCCTTGTCCGGGCTCGCAGCGTGGCGCTCGGCGAGCGCGAGCAGCTCGTCGGTGACGACGACTCCCGGGATCTTTCCCTGGTGGAACGCGCGCGCCGCCGGCCGCGAGAGGAGATAGACGTTCGCGAGCACCGAGACCGGCAGGCCGTCGCGCCTGATCCAGCGCAGCAGCTCGTCGTCCTTGCGCGTGTTCCAGCCGATCTGGTTGATGACGAAGCGCGCGCCCGCCTCGACCTTCTTCCGCAGCTTGAAGTACTGCGGCATCACCTCGCGCTCGCGCCGCTTGTGGTTCGTCACGACGCAGCCGAGGAAGAAGTCCGTCCGGTCGAGCCGGGTCTCGGGCTCTCGTTCGTCCCGCAGCCCGTCGTTCATCTCCGAGAAGAGGCTGAGCAGCCCGACCGAGTCGAGGTCGAACACGGGCGCGGCGAGCCCCTTGTGCCCCGTGACCGGGATAGTCGCCGGAGAGCGCGAGGACGTTGTCGAATCCCTCCGAGCCCAGCTTCCAGCCGCGACTCTCGAGCGCGTTGCGGTTCCAGTCCTTGCAGGAGAGGTGGATGATCACCTCCTGGCCGCGCGAGATCAGATCCGTCCCGAGCGTGTCGGGCGCGAGCATCGCGTGCCCGCCCGGATTGTCGGTGATCGAGAGCACGTCGATCCGCGGGTCGGCGGCGAGCTCCCGCGCCAGCTCCAGGACCCGGCGGCTGCTGTCCGCCGTGATCAGCCCGCGGCTCGTGACCAGCTCGGCGGCGACGACGAACGCGCCGGGCCGCGCGAGCTGTTCACGGAGAGGAGTCATCGTGAGGTCGGCTGCATTTCCAGTATCAGTCTGCCTGACTTATCATCGCCGCATGGCCGACCTGCAGGTGCTCGACGTCGAGACGGCTCGGATGGTGGAGGGGGTCTGCGACGCGATCGTCCCCGGCTCGGCCCGCGTGCGCCCGGCGGTCTACGTCGATGCGCTGCTGGCCCGGATGGAGGAGGGCGCCGCGGGCAGCGGCGCTCGCCGCGTTCGCGTCCGTGGCAGGCGGGGAGATCGAGCGAGCACGTCGGGACGCCCGAGTTCCTCCAGGTGCGGGCGCTCGCGATCGAGGCGTTCTACAGCGACTTCGTCGCGCCCGGTGTCGACGCGACCGGCGCGTGGGCGGAGATCGACTTCAACACTCCCCTCGCCACGCGGCTGGCGAAGGACTGGTCGTACCTCGGGCATCGGATGAGCGAGCGGTTCGACGTCGTGGTCGTCGGCTCCGGCGCGGGCGGCGGAGTCGTGGCAGGCGAGCTCGCGGACCGCGGCCGGCGCGTGCTCCTGCTCGAGCTCGGCCCGCACAGGACTGCGGCCGACTTCACGCGCTGGGAGGCGAAGGCGACGCACGATCTCTGGTGGCCGATCCGGTTCGCGCTGATCGACGGCGGCGCCGGCGGCGCGGTCGGCGCTGATCGGCCGGTCGCTGCGTCGGCGGCAGCGACCACGATCAACACGAAGGTGGCGCTGCGCGCGCACGCGAAGGACCTGGCGAAGTGGCACGAGGCGAGCGGGCTCGTCGGCTCGAGCGGCGCGCCGTTCGGCGCGTCCGACCTCGACCCGCACTACGACCGGGTGGAGCAGCGGCTCGGCGTCCGCGAGCGGACCGACTGGCCGAAGAGCGTGCGCACCGTCGAGCCCGCCTTCCGCGCGCTCGGCTCGCAGCTCGAGCCGGTGCGCTCGTACACCGACGCGAACTGCATGAGCTGCGGCTCGTGCCTGCAGGGCTGCCCGACGAACGCGGGCAAGTCGACGCTCAACACGTACATCCACGACGCCTGGGCGGCGGGCCGGCTCGAGCTGCGTGCCGACGCGCGCGTCGACCGGGTCGTGATCGAGGACGGCGAGGCGACGGGCGTCGAGTACGTCGACGGCGACGGAACGCTCAGGCGTGTCGATGCGGGCGCGGTCGTCGTCGCTGCGGGGACGCTGAACACGCCGCAGCTGCTCATGCGCTCCGGCTTGCCGGACAGCCCGAGCAGCCGGCTGGTCGGCCGCAACCTCGGCTTCCACCCGGTCCGTCTCGTCTTCGGGCTGTTCGACGAGCCGCAGGACGCGCACATGGTGTACCCGATCACGGCGCACGCGATGGGGCACCAGCACGACGAGGACGGCGGGTTCGTGATCGAGGCGACGACGATCATGGATCCGATCGGCTTCGCGACGACGGTCGAGGACGAGAACGGGCCGCTCTGGGGCGACGCCCTCGTCGAGACGCTGCGGGGGTTCCGGCGCTGGATCGGCCTGCTCGTCGATGGTGAACGACGACAACAACGGCAGCGTGCAGCTCGACGAGAACGGCGAGGAGTCGTTCGAGGCCGCGTTCACGACGAGCGCGAGCGCGAGCGCATGGACGGCGCGCTCGACTTCACGCGCGAGGTGCTGCGCGCGGCGGGCGCGTCGAGCGTCCGCTGGACCGGACTGATCACGACGCACGTGCAGGGGACGTGCCGCATGGGCAGCGACCCGGAGCGGTCGGTCGTCGACGCGGACGGGCAGTCCTGGGACGTCAAGCGGCTCTACGTCGGAGACGGCTCGCTCGTCCCGCGGACGCTCTCCGTCAACCCGTCGCTCACGATCATGGCGCTCGCGAGCCGCCTCGCCGACCACCTCCACGACGACCCCCACGGGTACCTCTCGTGACGGAGCTCGTCCGCGACCTCGCGCACCTCTCGCACGTCGAGCTGCTGACGCCGAAGCCCGACGAGAGCCTGTCCTACTTCCGGGAGCTCCTCGGCATGGAGGTCGCCGGCGAGCGCGGAGACTCGGTGTACCTGCGCGGCTTCGGCGACTACGAGCGGTCGTCGCTGAAGCTGACCGCGGCCGAGCAGGCGGGCATCGGCCACGTTGCCTACCGCACCCACAGCGCCGAGGCCCTCGCGCGCCGGGTCGAGGCGCTCGAGGCGGCCGGCGTCGCAGGGCGCTTGGCTCGACGGCGACCTCGGCCACGGCCCCGCCTACAGCTTCCTCGATCCCGACGGCCACCGCTTCGAGCTCTTCTACGAGTCCGAGCGCTACGAGGCTCCCCCGGAGCTTCGGCCGGCGCTGAAGAACCAGCCGCAGCGCTACCCGGGACGCGGCGCCGGAGTCCGCCACCTCGACCACGTCAACTTCCTCGCCGTCGACCCCGGCGAGAACCGCGTCTTCCTCGAGGAGCACCTGGGCCTTCGGCTGACCGAGCAGATCGTGCTCGACGACGGCACCGAGGCGGCCGTCTGGCTCGCCGCCGGCCAGAAGTCGTACGACGTCACGTACACGCGCGATCTGACGCGGACGCGCGGCCGGCTGCACCACATCGCCTTCTTCGTCGATCAGCGCGAGGACGTGCTGCGTGCCGCGGACATCTTCCTCGAGCACGGGATCGTGATGGAGTCGGGCCCGCACAAGCACGCGATCCAGCAGACGTTCTTCCTCTACACCTGGGAGCCGGGCGGTAACCGGGTCGAGGTCTGCTCGGGCGGCTACCTGATCTTCGCACCGGACCACGAGGCGGTCGTCTGGTCGCAGGCGGAGCGCGCGAAGGGGCAGGCGTGGGGGATGCAGACGGTCGCGAGCTTCCACATCAAAGGGACGCCTCCCGTGCCCGAGGAGGACGCGCTCCTTGCCGGCGCAGGCCACTGAGCCGTCGGCCCGCGCACGTGAGCTCGTCCGCGGCGCCTACGACCTGCATGTCCACGTCGAGCCCGATCTCGCGAGCCGGCGCATCGACGATCTCGGGCTCGCGCGCCGCTTCGCCGAGCTCGGGCTGGCGGGCTTCGTGCTCAAGTCGCACTACGCGCCGACGGCGGAGCGGGCGGCCGTCGTGCGCGGCGCCGTGCGCGGGCGTGCGTGCCCTGGGTGCGATCACGCTCAATGCCGGCGTCGGCGGACTCAACGCACAGGCGGTCGAGATCGCGGCCCGTGGAGGTGCGCGGATCGTCTGGCTGCCGACGGTCGACTCCGAGAACGAGGCGAGCGATGACGGCCCCAAGCCCGCCAAGCAACCGGTCTGGCGCAAGATCCAGGAGGAGTTCGCGACGGCCGGAGTCGCGAGCGGGCCGGTGCGGCTGACGAAGAGCGGCCTCGCGAAGGTGCTCGACGTCGTCGCACGCCACGACCTCGTGCTTGCCACAGGGCACCTCGGTCGGGCCGAGATCCACACCGCCGTCGACGCGGCTCTCGCCGCCGGGGTCTCGCACGTGGTCGTGACCCATCCGGACTATCCGACGCAGGGAGTCCCGGTCGACGAGCAGCGCGAGCTCGCCGAGCGGGGCGCGGTGCTCGAGCGTTGCTTCGCGCCGATCCACACCGGCAAGGTCTCGTGGGGTCAGACGTTCGAGGCGATCCGCGCGACCGGGCCGGACCACAACGTCCTCTCGACCGATCTCGGCCAGGTGGCGAACCCACCGGTCGAGGACGGACTCGCGTTGATGGCCGACCGCCTGCTCGAGGCGGGCTTCTCCGAGCACGACGTCCGCACGATGGCGGTCGTCAACACGAGGAGGCTCGCCGGTGCCTAGGACGATCCTCGTCGTCAGCGCGCATTCCGCCGACTTCGTCTGGCGCGCCGCGGGCGCGATCGCCACGGTCGTCGAGAACGGCGGCACGGCGCACGTCGTCGCGCTCTCCTACGGCGAGCGGGGAGAGTCGGGCGAGCTGTGGAAGGAGCCCGGGCAGACCGAGGAGCGGGTGAAGGAGATCCGTCACGGGGAGGCGCAGACGGCCGCGGCCGTCGCTGGGCGCGGACTTCCGCAGCCTCGACCTCGGCGACTACCCGCTCGTCATGGACGCCGGCGCCGTCGAAGCGCTGACCGACCTGATCCGCGAGCTCGAGCCGCAGCTGATCGTCACGCACGCCGCGCGCGACCCGTTCAACCCCGACCACGGGGTCGCGTACGAGGCGACCGTTCAAGCGCGCCAGCTCGCAAGCGGCGCCGGTGTCGCGAGCGCGTTCAAGACGATCGCCCCACCCGAGCTGCTGCTCTTCGAGCCGCACCAGCCCGAGCTCTGTGGCTTCGTCCCCACGACGTTTCTCGACATCACGTCCGTGTGGAGAAGAAGGTTGCCGCGATGGAGGCCATGGGCGCGCAGGCGTATCTCAGGCAGTACTACTCCGAGCGCGCGGAGCACCGGGCCAATCACGCTCGGCGGATCTCAGGTCGGAGCGACATCCGCTATGCGGAGGCGTTCCAGCGCGAGATCCCCGTCGTCGTCGACGCGCTGTGAGGCAGCCTCCCGACTACCCGACCTTCGCTCGGCTCGGCGTCGCCACCGTCCACGAGGCCGCCGGCCGGACCGGGATCGTCGACATCCCGCTGACCCAGGTCGTGCCCGGCTCTCGTGTCGCAGGCCCCGCGCGGACCGCGCTCTGCGCGCCCGGCGACAACACCATGGTGCACGCGGCCGTCGCGCACGCGAATCCGGGCGACATCCTGGTCCTGACGAGCCTCGAGCCGGCGCCGGTCGCGCTCGTCGGCGAGCTGTTGGCGACGCAGGCGCAGACGCGCGGCGTCGCGGGAATCCTCGTCGACGGCGCCGTGCGCGACCTGGAGGAGCTCGCGGCGATCGGCCTGCCGATCTGGACGCGGTTCGTGCGCGCGCAGGGCGCGACGAAGGGCGAGGTGGGGAGGCTGGATGTGGCGGTCGTCGTCGGCGGCACCGAGATCCGGCCGGGAGATCTCGTCGTGCTGGACTGCGACGGGGCGATGGCGCTCCCGAGCGCGCGGGTCGACGCGGTGCTGCCGCTCGCGCTCGAGCGGGAGGAGCAGGAGCGCGCCATGCGGCAGCTGTATGCGGCCGGCGAGCTCTCCTACGACCTGAACGGGCTCCGCGAGGTCGTCGAAGGCCAGGGCTGATGGACGTCGCTGTGCTCGGCCTCGGCGAGGCTGGTAGCAGGATCGCCGCGGATCTTGTCGCGGCCGGCTGCGCGGTGCGTGGTTGGGATCCTGCGCAGCGACTGGTGGGAATCGACAACGCCACGAGCGCTCGCGAGGCCGTCCGAGGTGCCGAAGTCGTTCTCAGCCTGAACACGGCGGCTGTTGCCCTCGACGTGGCGGTCGGCGTTGCCGACGAGCTATCCGGCGACGCTCTCTACGCCGACCTCAATACGGCATCGCCCCAACTCAAGCGGGACATCGCGGCCGCCCTGCCGGTTCAGTTCGCAGATGTCGCCCTCATCGGCGTAGTCCCGAGCCTAGGCTTGACGATACCCGCCCTCGCCTCCGGAGCAGGTGCCGAGCGCTTCGCCGAGCTCTTCCGGCCGCTCGGCATGCCGGTCGAGGTCGTCGGCGCGCAGCCGGGCGACGCGGCCGGTTGAAGCTCCTCCGCAGCGTCTTCATGAAGGGCATCGCGGCAGCCGCGATCGAGACCCTCGAAGCGGCCAACGCCGCAGGTGTCGCGGACCGCCTCCACGCGGAGATCGCCGCCGTCCTCGGCGAATCGCTCCTCGAACGCCTGCTCACCGGATCACGAGCTCATGCGGCCCGGCGAGTCGACGAGATGAGGGCGGCCGCCGCCTACGTCGAGGAGCTCGGCGTCGAGCCGCGCATCGCCTCGGCCGCAGCCGCGTGGCTCGAGCAGCTCCGCGACGCGTAGCGATTACGGCGTCGGCGCGAGCCAGCCGGCGATTCCCGCCAGCGCACGCTCGACGGTCTCCGCTGGTGCGGCGGACGCGCGGATCGACGTTCGGGCGACCGAAGCGAGATCCTCGTCGGTGAGCCCGAGCACGTCGCGGCAGCGCTCGTACTCGCGCAGGAGATCGGTGTCGAAGGGAAGCGGGTCGTCGGCGTTGATCGAGCACCGGACGCCGGCAGAGAGCAGCGCCGGCAATGGGTGGCTTTCCATTGACGGGACGACTGACATGAGCACGTTGCTCGTCGGACACACGTCGAGACAGACGCCTTCATGCGCCAGTCGTTGCACGAGCGCGGGGTCTTCGATCGCGCGCACGCCGTGCATGACCCGCGTTGCGCCCAGCAGGTCGACCGCGTCGGCGACGCTCTCGGCGCCGAGAAACTCGCCCGCGTGCGGCACCGACATCAGCCCCGCCTCGCGCGCAATCGCAAACGCATCCTCGAAGGGCGCCGGTGGGAACTCCGCCTCGTGTCCGTCGAGACCGAAGCCGACCACACCCGAGCCCGCGTACGTCGCGACGAGGCGTGCGGCTTCGGATGCCTCGCGGGGGCCGCGATTGCGATGCGCGCCGACGATGACGCCGACGCCGACGCCCGAGCGTGCGGCCGCATCCTGCGCCGCCTCGAGCACAATCTCGAGCGCCTGCCGGGGTGAGCCGAGGTCGCCGCCCAGGGACCCGGACGAGACGGAGACCTCGATCCAGATCGCCCCGTCGCGGGCTGCGTCCTCCGCGATCTCCTCGAGGACGCGCCTGACGTCCGCCGCGCTCCGAATCCCGGACGCAGCTGCCGAGAGGATCTCGACGAGCTCGGCAAGAGAGCTGCACGTCGTCGACTCGGGCACGGCGATGCCTGCGGCGAGACCCAGCTCCCGAAGCGTCTCCGGCCGGAGCGACGCATTGAGATGGAGATGCAGATGAGCTTTCGGAAGCTGCGCCAGGTCCCGCACGTGCCGAGCTCCTTTAGCCGACCTCGACCTTGACGAGCCCGTAGGCCTCGAGCGCCCCGAGTAGCTCCCGGTGGCCGAACGCCTCGCCCGGCGACGCGAAGCCGACCTTGCGCGGCGGCTGGTGGACGAGGTGGTGCGCGGCGAACGCCTGGATCAGGCCCGTCTGGAGGTAGGCGCCCTGGCCGTGCGCGGACACCCGGACCGTCTCGAGGCTGCCGCGCCCGACGACGACGTCGACCGTGCGCTGCTGGCGCCGGTTCTCGCGCGGCGGCAGGCCCGGCTGCATCGAGTCGGCGATCCCGGCGAGCACCGCCGCTGCTCCTCCGGCGGCAGCGGCTTGATCTTCTCCTGGTAGTCCCGCTGGCCCGCGACGATGCCCTCCATGATCGAGCGGTCGAGCAGGCCGCCGAAGGCGCGCACGTTCGCGATCTGCGGGTGGTCCTTGAACCAGACCGGGTGCGGGAAGCCGCCCCACGGCAACGCGAGCTGCGTCGTGATCGCGCTCGGGATCGTCACCTCGAGCGTCGTCACCGGCGGCCACTCCTTGTACTCGTTCTGCTCGAGGTAGATCGACTCCCACTGGAGCTGGCCGAAGATCGTCTGGGTCGACCCGTAGGTCGGGAAGCCCATGAACATCGAGAGGATCTCGAGCGAGTCGATCCCGGGCGCCCGCTCGATCGCGATCCGCGCGCACGCCTCCGCGACCGCCGACATGTACGCCGTCGCCGGCGCGAGCAGCAGCCCCGCCTCTTCGAACTTCGCGCCCCACTCCTCGTGCGCGAGCCGCACCCACGGCGTCTCGCCGCCGGTGTCGATGTAGTGGCAGCCCGCCTTCAGGGCGGCCTCGGCGACCGTCGAGGCGTAGTAGATGCAGGGGCCGACGGTGTTGCAGACGACCGTGGCGCCCTCGAGCAGCGACGCGAGCGCGTCGACGTCGTGGTCGACCTGGACGATCTCGTAGTCGGCCGTGCCGATGCCCGGCACGTGAGAGAGGACCTCCTCGATCTTCTCGCGGTTGCGCCCCGCGGCGATGAACGGGACGTTGTACTCGCGCAGGAACTCGATGACCAGCCGGGCGGAGAAGCCGCTGGCGCCGTAGACGACGACGGGACGCTTGTCGCTCATGTTGCCTCCTGGACCGTGAGTGGCTGAGTGTGGTCGCTCTTCTGAGCCCGAGCAGGCGGATGGCGTTCTGCTTCAGGATCAGCGGCCGCACCTCCGGCTTGATGTCGAGCTTGTCGAAGTCGGCGAGCCAGCGCTCGGGGGTGATGAACGGGTAGTCGCTGCCGAACAGCACCCGTCGCGCAGCAGCGTGTTCGCGTGGTGGACGAGCTGCGGCGGGAAGTACTTCGGCGACCACCCGGAGAGGTCGATGTACACCTGCGGCTTGTGCAGCGCCACCGAGATCGCCTCGTCCTGCCAGGGGAACGACGGGTGCGCGAGGACGATCTTGAGCTCGGGGAAGTCCACGGCGACGTCGTCGACGTGCATCGGGTTGGAGTACTTGAGCCGGACGCCGCCGCCGCCGGGGAGGCCCGAGCCGACGCCCGACTGCCCGGTGTGGAAGAGCGCGGGCAGCCCGGCCTCCTCGATCACCTCGTAGAGCGGGTAGGCCAGGCGGTCGTTCGGGAAGAAGCCCTGCACGTTCGGGTGGAACTTGAAGCCGCGCACGCCGTGCTCGGCGATCAGGCGCCGTGCCTCGTCGACGCCGCGCCGCCCCTTGTGCGGGTCGATGCTCGCGAACGGGATCAGGACGTCGGCGTTCGCCCTCGCCGCCGCGGCGATCTCCTCGTTCGGCACGCGCGTCTGCCCGGTGAACGACTCCGAGTCGACCGTGAACACGACGGCCATCATCCGCCGCTCGCGGTAGTACCGCGCGAGCTCCACCGCCGTCGGTCGCGCCGACTCGCCGCGGAAGTGCCGCACGGCCGCGTCGCGCAGCTCGTCGGGGAGGGAGTCGCCTCCCGCCTCCGACATCTCGACGTGCGCGTGCACGTCGATTGCGACGGCGTCCTCGAGGGTGAGGCGCTCGCTCTCAGCCACGCGGTACTCGAGTCGCGATCGCGGCGAACGTGTCGAGCGCGGTCGGGTCGAGGAGCGAGTCCCTGCTGGCGACGGCGTCCACCGGCTCGCCGCGGAGGATGCGCTTGACGGGCGCCTCGAGCTTCTTGCCGGTCAGCGTGCGGGGGATCGCGGGCACGGCGCAGATCGTGTCGGGCACGTGGCGCGGCGACAGCTGCGAGCGCAGGCCTTGGCCGATGCTGCCGCGCAGCTCGTCGTCCAGCACGACGCCGTCGGCGAGCACGACGAACAGCACGAGCTCGCCCGGGCCCCCCTCGTCGTCCTCGAGGTGGACGACGAGGCTGTCCGTGATCTCCGGCAGCTCCTCGACGACGCTGTAGAACTCGCCCGTGCCGAGGCGGACGCCGCCGCGGTTGAGCGTCGCGTCCGAGCGGCCCGTGACGACGCAGCTGCCGCGCTCCGAGAACCTGATCCAGTCGCCCTGGCGCCAGACGCCCGGGATACATCTCGAAGTACGAGCGCGGTAGAGCGAGCCGTCCGCGTCTCCCCACAGCTCGACGGGCATGGACGGCATCGGCTTCGTGATCACGAGCTCTCCGAGCTCGCCGACGAGCGGCTCGCCGTGCGGGTCGAACGCGTCGGTCGCGACGCCGAGCAGGCGCCCGGAGATCTCGCCCTCGTAGACCGGGAGGAGCGGCGAGCCGCCGACGATCCCGCTGCAGACGTCGGTGCCGCCGCTGCCGTTGATCAGCAGCACGTCGGGCCCGAGCTGCTCGTAGACGTAGCGGTAGCCCTCGGCCGGGAGCGGTGAGCCGGCCGTGCCGAAGACGCGGATCGAGCCGAGGTCGTACTCGCGCCCGGGCTCCAGGCCCGCCTTGCGGCACGCCATCAGGAAGGCCGGGCTCACGCCCATGAAGGTCGGGCGCGTCTCCTCCGCGACCCGCCACTGCCAGCCGGGGTCCGGCCAGGTCGGGTCGCCGTCGAGCATCACGATCGACGACCGCACGAGGAGCGCCGCGACGAGCGCGTTCCACATCATCCACGAGGTCGTGGTGAACCAGAGCAGGCGGCCGCCCGGCTTCAGGTCCCAGCTGAACGCGTGCGCCTTGAGGATCTCGAGCAGGATGCCGCCGTGCCCGTGGACGATCGCCTTCGGCCGGCCTGTCGTCCCCGACGAGAACAGCACGAACAGCGGGTGGTCGAAGGCGACCGGCAGCGAATGCGAGCGGCCCGGGCTCGGCGAGCAGCTCGTCCCAGGAGAGCGCGTCCGGGACCGCGTGCTCGCCGTAGGGGACGTGCACGACGTGGCGCAGGGTGGGGAGGGCGGCGCGGATCGTCGCCACCTCTTCGCGGCGGTCGATCGAGCGGTCGCGGAAGCCGTAGCCGCCGACCGTCAGCAGCACCGCCGGCTCGAGCTGCACGAGGCGGTCGACGACGCTGCGGGCGCCGAGCTCGGGCGCGCAGCTCGCCCAGACCGCCCCGAGGCTCGCCGTCGCCGCGAACGCCACCAGCGTCTCGGGGATGTTCGGCAGGTAGGCGACGACGCGGTCGCCCGGGCCGACGCCGAGCCGCACGAGGCCGGCGCGCGCGCGCGCCACCTGCTCGCGGAAGCCCGCGAACGAGAGCTCGGCCGGGTCGCGCGTCTGGGAGTGGGAGACGACCGCGACCCGCTCCGCGTCGTCGTCGCGAGCCGATGAGGTGCTCGGCGAAGTTCAGCCGCGCGCCCGGGAACCAGGTGGCGCCCGGCATCGCGTCGGAGGCGAGGACCGTGCTGTACGGGGCGTGCGCCTTCACCTCGAAGAACTCCCAGATCGACGACCAGAACGCCGGCAGGTCGTCGACCGACCAGCGCCACAGCTCGTCGTAGCCCGGGAACGCGAGCCCGCGCTCGCGCTCGAGCCAGGCGAGGTAGCGCCCGATCTCGGTCGTCTCCCGAACGTCCGGCGGCGGCGTCCACAGGACGCCGGGGTCGTCGCGCCGGGCAGCGCCATCAGGCGGGCGCCAGCCTGTGCCCCATGCTAAGGGAGATGTCGTGCGCCGTCCGCGTGACCGCGGGGCCGTAGCGCGCGATCAGCTCGTCCATCGACACCATCGTGCGGTGGACGGCGAGGTTGAGCGCAGCGAGCACCTCGCCCGAGTGCGAGTGGATCGGGGCGGCGATCGACCGCAGCCCGTAGGCG
Organism: uncultured Actinomycetes bacterium; assembly: GCA_963839425.1. Lineage (GTDB taxonomy): Bacteria > Actinomycetota > Thermoleophilia > Gaiellales > Gaiellaceae > CAYGLV01. The sequence goes on along the minus strand of CAWIUX010000009.1, from coordinate 1,518,054 downwards.
AGCTCCTCGTCGTTCACGGCGATGCCCGACGCACGGATCTTGTCCAGCTCCTCCCGGAACGCCTCGGGATCGGTGAGCGTGTTCGGCCCGCGCGGCGCGAAGTCGATGCGCTCGATGATCTGCTCGAGGCGCTCCTCGGGGACGAAGGCGAGGATCGCCTTTCCCATCGCCGTGCAGTAGGCCGGCAGGCGCGCGCCCACGTGGAGGTTGAGGTCGATCTCCCGCTGGCCCGGCCGCGGCCGTGCGGCAGCGCTCGATGTAGACGACGTCGGTGCCGTCGAGGATCGCCAGGTTGACCGTGTGCTGCGTCTCGTCGCTGAGCTGCCGCAGGTGCGGAGCGGAGATCTCGCGCAGGTCCATCGAGTTGATCGCCGAGAAGCCGAGGTCGAGCACCTTCGGGCCGAGCCGGTAGCGCTTCGAGTCGGGGTCCTGCTGCAGGTAGCCGAGCTGGGCGAGCGTCGCGATGTAGCGGTGTGCCGTGCTCCGGCTCAGGTCGAGCTCGCGCGAGAGCTCGCTGACGCCGATCAGCGGGCGGTCGGAGTTGAACGAGGAGAGGATCGCGAGGCCGCGCTCCAGCGACTGCGACGTGCCCGTGCTTCCCTCCGAGCGCGGCATGCGCCGATCCTAGCGCCTCGTTCCATCAATCGGAACACCGTCTTGACAAACGGGCAGAGCCCTGGAGAGTCGGGTGCGATCGCCGGCGACGCCGGCGACGTCGCGGATCGGGATCGGATCGCAGCTCTGCACGAACCGGCGGCTCGTACGCCCGAACGGTTCTGTCGAGAAGAGGAGTTGCTCGCAGCTATGAGTTCCCAGAGCCTGGAGGGCTTGCTGCAGACCGTCGGGAATCCGGTGGAGCTCGCCCGGAACTCGCAGATCGGGCCCTACGTGTACCCGAAGGTCCCCAGCGAGTTCTCGAACTGGCGCGACGAGCAGCACGCCTGGCGGGAGACCTGCTGTCTCTTCGACCAGTCGCACCACATGACCGACATGTACATCAAGGGCCCCGATGCGCTGAAGCTGCTCTCGGCCACCGGCGTCAACAGCTTCGAGAACTTCGCGGTCAACAAGGCGAAGCAGTTCGTCGCGTGCAACTACGACGGCTACGTGATCGGCGACGCGATCCTCTTCTACCTCGACGAGGACCTCTTCAGCCTCGTCGGGCGCCCGTCGGCGCACAACTGGGTGCAGTACCACTGCGAGACGGGCGGCTACGACGTCGACGCTCGAGCGCGACGAGCGCTCCGCCGTGAACCCGACCGGCCGGAAGCTCTACCGGTTCCAGGTGCAGGGCCCGACCGCGCTCGAGGTGCTGGAGAAGGTCAACGGCGGCCCGCTGCCCGAGATCAAGTTCTTCAACATGGGCGAGATCACGATCGCCGGCCACAAGGTGCGCGCGCTGCACCACGGCATGTCGGGCGTGCCCGGGCCTCGAGCTGTTCGGCCCCTGGGCCGAGGGCGACGAGGTCAAGGCCGCGATCGTCGAGGCCGGCGAGGAGTTCGGGCTCGCGCAGGTGGGCTCGCGGGTCTACGCGACGAACACGCTCGAGTCGGGCTGGATCCCGTGCCCGCTCCCGGCCGTCTTCACCGGCGACGACATGAAGGCGTACCGCGAGTGGCTGCCCGCGAACGGCTACGAGGGCACCGGCTCGCTCGGCGGCAGCTTCTACTCCGACGACATCTCCGACTACTACCTGACGCCGTACGATCTCGGCTACGGCCCGTTCGTCAAGTTCGACCACGACTTCATCGGGCGCGAGGCGCTCGAGAAGATGGCCGCGAGCCCGAAGCGGAAGAAGGTCACGCTCGCCTGGAACGGCGACGACGTCGCGCGCGCGATGGGGACGATGTTCCAGAAGGAGGACAGGGCGAAGTACATCGACCTGCCGCTCTCCAACTACTCGACCTGGCCGAACGACAAGGTGCTGAAGGACGGCAAGATGGTCGGCGTGTCGACGTTCTCCGGCTACAGCTCCAACGAGAGCTCGATGCTCTCGCTGGCGATCGTCGACGTCGAGCAGAGCGAGCCGGGCACCGAGGTCACGCTCGTCTGGGGCGAAGAGGGCGGCGGGTCGGCGAAGCCCGTGGTCGAGCGCCACGTGCAGACCGAGATCCGCGCGACCGTCTCGCCGGTCCCGTACGCCGAGGTCGTCCGCGCCTCGTATCGGCCGCAGTAGGTCGTGAGCGTGGGCGACGACGTCGAGCTGCTCGGCCTGTACTGGACGGTCTCCGGGCCGGTCGAGGTGCACGTCGGGCGCGAGTGGAGCCTCTTCGACTGGGCCGACCGCTGCGCCGAGGCGCGCAAGGTCGGCTTCAGCGGGCTCGGGATCTGGCACGCCGACCTCCAGCACGTGCTCGAGACGCAGAGCCTGCGGGAGATGAAGCAGGTCTTCGACGACAACGGGCTGCGCCACCTCGAGCTCGAGTTCCTGATGGACTGGTTCCTCGACGAGGACGACGAGCGCCGGCGGGCCTCCGACGAGATCCGCGAGCTGCTCTTCGACGCGGCCGCCGCGTTCGGCGCGCACCACATCAAGGTCGGCAACATCCCCGGCACGCCGGCCGAGCTCTCGCAGCTCACCGAGCGCTTCGGCGAGCTCTGCGCCGACGCGGCGCGAGCACACCGACGCGAAGATCGTCTACGAGTTCATGCCGTTCGACGTGAACGTCACACAGCCTCGACGCCGCGCTCGACGGTCGTCGACGGCGCGGGCGCCGCGAACGGCGGCATCGCGATCGACACCTGGCACATGTCGAAGCTCGGCATCGCAGCCCGACGAGCTGCGCCGCATCCCGCTCGAGTACCTGTCGTGGGTCGAGCTGAGCGACGGCCGGCTCGACGACATGGACGACCTCGTCGACGAGACCGTCAACCATCGCGCGCTGCCCGGCGAGGGCGAGTTCGACCTGCGCGGCTACGTCGAGGCCTGCCGAGGACCACGGCTACGCCGGGCCCTGGGGCGTCGAGGTGCTCTCCGAGGAGCTGCGCAACAACCCGATCGACGTGATCTTCCGGCGGGCCTACGAGACGACCGCCGCCCAATTCGGACAAGAGAGGAGCTCCGCGTGAGCGCACCGAAGGGAGTCAAGGAGCTCGACCGCGACCGGCTCGTCTGGATGTACGACGCAGATGCTGCGGATCCGCGAGTTCGAGGAGCGGGTCAAGCGCACCTTCGTCGAGCATCCGGGCGTGATCCGCGGCCACACGCATCTCGCCGACGGCGCCGAGGCGTCGATCGTCGGGTCGATCGCGACGCTCGGCCCCGACGACCAGTTCTTCGCGACCTACCGCTGCCACGGCTACCCGCTCGCGCGCGGCACCGACCCCAAGGCGATGATGGCCGAGATCTACGGCCGCAAGGACGGCCTCTGCAAGGGCATCGGCGGCTCGATGCACCTCACCGACGTCTCCAACGGCTTCCTCGGGCACGTCGGGGATCGTCGCGGCCGGGATCCCGCACGCGACCGGCGCGGCCTGGGCGGCGCAGATCCGCAAGCAGGGCCAGGTCGTCCTCTGCTTCTTCGGCGACGGCGCCTCCAAGCAGGGCGCGTTCTCCGAGTCGCTGAACATCGCCTCGCTGTGGAAGCTCCCGATCGTCTACGTGATGGAGAACAACGGCTACAACGTCCACACGCGCACCGAGCAGGAGGACGCGAACCGCGCGCAACGGCGAGGACCTCTCCGTCAAGGCGAAGGCGTTCAGCATGCCCGGCGTGACGATCGACGGCCGCGACCCGGTCGCCGTCTACGAGACGGTCGGCGCGGCGGTCGCGCGCGCCCGCGCGGGCGACGGGCCGACGCTCGTCGAGTCGCAGATGTACCGCCTCTCGGCGCACGGCAACATCATCGCCCCGCCCGGCGTGCCGCTGCACTTCCCCGAGCACGAGGCGATCGAGAAGTTCGGCGCGCCCGAGGAGTACGAGGCCGCGCTGAAGGGCGACCCCGTGCCGGCGTTCCGCGGCCGGCTCGTCGCCGACGGCACGCTCTCGGCCGAGGAGGCCGACGCGATCGCCGAAGCGCGTCCGCGACGAGATGCAGGCCGCGGTGACCTTCGGCCTCGACAGCCCCTTCCCGGACGTCGAGTCGGCCCTCGAGTACGTCTACGCCTAGGAGGCGATCGACCATGGCACATGAACTGCCCTTCATCGCCGCCATCGACGAGGCGATCAGGCTCGAGATGGAGCGCGACGACACCGTCCTCTACTTCGGCCAGAACATGGCCACGACCGAGAACGAGCCGTACGTCGACGCGTTCGGCAAGGACCGCGTGCGCGTCACGCCGATCTCCGAGACGGCCGAGATCGGCATGGCGATCGGCGCCGCCCTGGCCGGCTTCCGGCCCGTGGTCGAGCTCTACATGGCCGAGTTCATGCTCGTCGCGATGGACCAGGTGGTCAACGAGGCGCCCCGCTTCCGCGCGATGAGCGGCGGCCAGGTGAAGGTCCCGCTCGTGCTCAAGGCCGGCTTCGGCTTCACCGCCGGCTGGGCGGGCCAGCACACCGGCACGATCGGCGCGCTCTTCATGGGCGTGCCCGGGCCTGAAGGTCGTGGTGCCGTCGACGGCCGCCGACGCCAAGGGCCTGATGGCGACCGCGATCCGCGACGACAACCCGGTCGTCTACCTGCACCACTACCTGCTCACGCTCGAGCACGGCGAGGTGCCCGACGGCGAGTACCTCGTCCCGTTCGGCCAGGCCGCGATCCGGCGCGAGGGCGGCGACGTGACGATCGTCGCCACGGGCTGGACGGTCGACCGCGCGCTCGGCGCCGCCGAGCTGCTGGCCGTCGGAGGGCATCCAGGCCGAGGTGATCGACCCGCGCACGCTCGCGCCGCTCGACACGCAGACGATCCTCGAGTCGGTCGACAAGACCGGCCGGCTGGTGCTCGTCGACCAGGCGACGCGGCACGCGTCCGCCTCGACGGTGATCGCCGGCGAGGTCGCCGAGCACGGGTTCTCGTCGCTGAAGGCGCCGATCGTGCAGGTCACCGCGCTCGACGCGACGATTCCCTACAGCGAGCCGCTCGAGGCGTGGGTCATGCCCAACGAGGACAAGATCGTCGCCGCCGTGCAGCAGGTGCTCGGGTCGGCGCCCGTGACGGCGTAGGCGTGACGGCGCCGCCGCTCGGCGGCGAGCAGGCGCTGCGCCTGCTCGCGACGATGTGGCGGATCCGGCTGTTCGAGGAGCGGGTCGGCGCGCTCGAGCGCGCCGACGAGGTCCACGGGCTGGTCCACCTCAGCGTCGGGCAGGAGGGCGTCGCCGCGGCGGTGTGCTCGCAGCTGCGCGACGACGACGCCGTGTACTCGGGGCACCGCGCGCACGGGCACGCGATCGCGAAGGGCGCGCCGCTCGAGCGGATGATGGCGGAGCTGATGGGGCGCGACGGCGGGCTGTGCCGCGGGCTCGGCGGCTCGATGCACCTCGTCGACGTCGAGCACGGCTTCATGGGCGCGACCGGCGTCGTCGGCGGCAACATCCCGATCGCGCTCGGCAGCGCGCTGGCGGCGCGGCTGCGCGGCGACGACTCGGTCGCGGTCGTCTTCTTCGGCGACGGCGCCGTGCAGGCCGGGCCACTTCAACGAGACGGTGAACCTCGCGACGCTCTGGGGGCTGCCGCTCATCCTCGTGTGCGAGAACAACGGCTTCGCGGAGTTCACGCCGCGCTCGGCGCACACGAACGTCGAGCGCGTGAGCGACGTGGTCGCGCCCTACGAGGTCGAGCGCGACACCGTGGACGGCAACGACGTCGTGGCGGTGTGGGACGCGTTCGGGCGCTACCTCGCGTGCGGCGCGCGCGGCCGCGGCCCGTTCCTGCTCGAGTGCCTGACCCACCGGCTGCGCGGCCACTACGAGGGCGATCCGGGCAAGTACCGCGAGGCGCTCGCCGCCGCCGACTGGCAGGAGAAGGACCCGATCCTGCGCCTCCAGCGCCACGGGATCGCGCAGGGCTGGTTCGCCGAGGACGCGCTGGCGGCGGTCGAGTCCGAGGCCGCCGAGGCGGTCGAGCAGGCGGTGCGCTTCGCGCGCGAGAGCCCGTTCCCGCCGGTCGAGCCTGATCGAGGAGATGGTCTACGCGGATGGCTGAGACGACCTACATCAAGGCGATCACCTCGACGCTGGCCGACGCGATGCGCGCCGACGAGCGCGTGTTCGTGCTCGGCGAGGACGTCGCCGAGGGCGGGCCCTACACCGCGACCGCCGGCCTCGCCGAGGAGTTCGGCACCGAGCGCGTGATCAACACGCCGATCAGCGAGGCCGCGATCACCGGCGTGGCGATCGGCGCGGCGCAGTCGGGCATGCGCCCGGTGCTCGAGATCATGTTCATCGACTTCATCACGCTGGCGCTCGACCAGCTCGTCAACGGGGCGGCGAAGGCGCACTTCATGTCCGGCGGCCAGCTGACGGTGCCGCTGGTGCTGCGCACGCAGGGCGGCGCCGGCCACCGCGGCGCGGCGCAGCACTCGCAGAGCCTCGAGAGCTGGCTCACGCACGTGCCGGGCCTCAAGGTCGTGATGCCGAGCCGCGCCGTCGACGCCGCGGGCCTGCTCGCCAGCGCGATCGCCGACCCGAACCCCGTCGTCTTCATCGAGAACAAGACGCTCTACTTCCGCAAGGGGGAGGTGCCCGAGCCGGCCGCGCCCGTGCCGATCGGCGAGGCCGTCACGCTGCGCGAGGGCGGCGACGTCACGATCGTCGCCCTCTCGCGCCTCGTCCACGACGCGCTGGCGGCGGCGGAGCGCCTCGCCGCCGAGGACGGCATCGAGGCCGAGGTGATCGACCCGCGCACGCTCGTCCCGCTCGACCTCGAGGCGATCGTCGAGTCCGTCAAGCGCACCGGCCGGCTCGTCGTCGCGCACGAGGCGGTCGAGCACGGCGGCTTCGGCGCCGAGATCGCGGCGCAGGTCCAGGCGGCGGCCTTCGACTACCTCGACGCGCCGATCGAGCGCGTCGGCGCGCCGTTCGCCCCGATCCCGTTCAGCCCGCCGCTCGAGGACGCCTACCTGCCGGGCGCCGACGAGATCGTCGCGGCCGTGCGGGCGCATGCTCGCGTAGATGCAGCCGTGTGATCTCGCGATCCACGGTCGCGTAGTATCAGGCGGCCTGACAATGAAGGAGGCGCGGTGTACGACTACGTGATCGTCGGCGCAGGATCGGCGGGCTGCGTGCTCGCGGCGCGCCTCAGCGAGGACCCCGACGTCAAGGTCGCGCTGCTCGAGGCCGGCGGGCAGGACAGCCGGCCGGAGATCGCCATGCCGATCGCCTTCCCGATGCTGCTGAAGTCGAGCGTCGACTGGGATCTCCTCGGCGAGGAGGAGCCGGGGCTCGGCGGCCGGCGGCTGTACCTGCCGCGCGGCAAGGTGATCGGCGGGTCGGGCTCGATCAACGCGATGATCTACGTCCGCGGCAACCGCGCCGACTACGACGAGTGGGCGGCCGGCGGCGCCGAGGGCTGGAGCTACGACGAGGTCCTGCCCGTACTTCAAGCGCTCGGAGGACAACGAGCGCGGCGAGGACGCGTTCCACGGCGCCGGCGGGCCGATGAGCGTGTCCGACAGCCGCGCCATGAGCCCGCTGATCGAGACGATGATCGAGGCGAGCGTGCTCGCCGGCCACGAGCACAACCCCGACTTCAACGGCGCCCGCCAGGAGGGCGTCGGGCGCTTCCAGCTCACGCAGCGCAACGGGCTGCGCTGCTCGACCGCGGCCGCCTTCCTGCACCCGGCCGAGGAGCGGCCGAACCTGGACGTCATCACCGACGCGATGGCGCTGCGGATCCTGTTCGACGGCGCGCGTGCCGTCGGCGTCGAGGTCGCCCGCGGCGGCAAGGTCGAGGAGATCCGCGCCGAGCGCGAGGTGATCCTGTCGGCCGGCGCCTACCAGTCGCCGGTGCTGCTGATGATCTCGGGCATCGGGCCGGCGGAGGACCTCGAGCTGTTCGGGATCGAGGTCCGCGAGAACCTGCCGGTCGGCCACAACCTCCAGGACCACTGCATGGCGCAGCTCAACTACGAGACCGACGAGCCGTCGCTCTTCGGCGCCTTCACGCCGGAGAACTTCGAGCTGCTCGAGACCGAGGGCCGCGGGCCGCTGACGTCCAACATCCCCGAGGCCGGCGGCGTTCTTCCGCACGCGGCCCGAGCTGGACGCGCCCGACATCGAGTTCCACTACGCGCCGTCGATGTTCTACGACGAGGGGCTGACCGCGCCGCACGACAGCGGCTACTGCTTCGGCCCGGTCGTGATCAAGCCGACGAGCCGCGGCCGCGTGATGCTGCGCGCGCCGCTGCCGGACTCCAAGCCGCGGGTGCTGTGCAACTTCCTCGACGACCGAGGAGGACCGCGCAGACGATGATCGCGGGCATCCGGATGGCGCTGGAGATCGCCGAGCAGGAGCCGCTGCAGAAGGCGGTGCGCAAGGCCCTTCAGCGTGCCGGCCGGCGACTCGGACGAGGAGATCATGGACTTCGTCCGGCGCGCGGCGCAGACCGTCTATCACCCGACCTCGACGTGCGCGATCGGGTCGGTCGTCGACCCGCAGCTGCGCGTCTACGGCGTCGACGGCCTGCGGGTCGTCGACGCGTCGGTGATGCCGACGATCACGCGCGCAAACACGAACGCCGCGACGATCATGATCGCCGAGAAGGCCGCGGACCTGATCCGCGAGCGCAGTCCCGAGACCCACCGAGACAGAGGAGAACGTCTCATGAGCACGACTGAGCAGGCCGTTGGGGATCTCCTCAACGAGCAGGACTGGACGGGGAAGATCTTCAGCGACGGGTGGGTCGATGCGCCGGAGACGATCGAGACGATCGAGCCCGCCACGGGCGAGGTGCTCGGGACGGCCGGCGTGGCGAACGCGGCCTCCGTCGCCGCGGCCGCGAAGTCGGCCGCGCGCGCTCAGCGCGCGTGGGCCGCGCTGCCGATGGCCGAGCGCGTCGCGATCGTGCGCCGGGCCGGCGGAGCTGCTCGAGCTGCCACCGGGCGGAGATCGCGACGTGGATGGTGCGCGAGTCCGGGTGCGATCCCGCCGAAGGCGGCGCGTGGAGATCAGCGCGTCGATCGGACAGCTCGAGCAGGCCGCCTCCCTGACCTCGGATCAGCTCGAGCACGAGCTGCCGTCGCCGATCCCGGGGCGGACCTCGACCGCACGCCGCGTGCCGATCGGCGTCGTCGGCGTGATCACGCCCTGGAACTTCCCGATCGTGCTGGCGATGCGGTCGCTCGGCCCGGCGCTCGTGCTCGGGAACGCGGTCGTGCTCAAGAGCGATCTGAACACGCCGGTGACCGGCGGCGTCGTGATCGCGCGCATCTTCGAGGAGGCCGGGCTGCCGTCAGGCGTCCTGCACGTGCTCTGCGGCGGCCCCGAGGTCGGGCAGGCGCTGGTCGAGGACCCGAACGTCCGGATGATCTCGTTCACCGGGTCGACGAAGACCGGCCGCGTGGTCGGCGAGACCGCGGGCCGGACGCTGAAGCGCGTCGTGCTCGAGCTCGGCGGCAACAGCCCGCTGATCGTGCTGGAGGACGCGGACATCGAGGCCGCGTCGTCGGCCGGCGCGTGGGGCTCGTTCCTGCACCAGGGCCAGATCTGCCTCGCGGTGAGCCGGCACCTCGTGCACGAGTCGATCGTCGAGGACTACCTGGCCGCGCTGACCGAGCGGGCGGCTCACCTGCCCGTCGGGAACCCGGCGACGGGCGAGGTGGCGCTCGGCCCGCTCATCAACGAGAAGCAGGTCGAGCGGCGTGCAGCGGATCGTCGACGAGACGGTCGCGGCGGGCGCCACGGCGCTCGTCGGCGGAACCCGCGACGGCCTGTTCTTCCCGCCGACCGTGCTGCGCGACGTGCGCCCGGAGATGGCGGCGTTCAAGGAGGAGATCTTCGGCCCGGTCGCCGCGGTCACGACGTTCAAGACCGACGACGAGGCCGTCGAGCTGGCGAACGCGACGGAGTACGGGCTCGTCGGCGGCGGTCCAGTCCGGGAGCCAGGAGCGCGCTGCCGCCGTCGCCGCGCGCCTCGACGCCGGCATGGTCCACATCAACGACCAGACGGTCAACGAGGAGCCGCCCGCGCCGTTCGGAGGCTTCAAGTGCTCGAGCAACGGCGGCCACTTCGGCGGCGTCGGCCAGCTCGAGCTCTGGACCGAGTGGCAGTGGCTGACGTCGAGGGAGAAGGCCGAGCCGTTCCCGTTCTAGGGGATCGCCTCGCGATCCGGGAGCTCGTTGAGAACTGGGTCGTCTGGCGCGATGCCGGCGACTGGGAGCGGTTCCGCACGGTCTGGTTCGACGACGGCCGCATGATGGCAACCTGGACTCAGGGAACGGCGGACGAGTTCATCGCCATGAGCAAGGCCGGTTGGGCGAGTGGCGTCAAGATCCTCCATTCTCTCGGCGGACAATCGATCGATATCGTCGGCACTCGCGCGGTCTCCCAGGCGAAGATGAAGATCTCGCAGCGAGCGATCGTCGACGGCGTCGAGGTCGACGTGGTCTGCACGGGACGCTTCTACGACTTCCTCGAGAAGCGGGATGGCCGCTGGGGGCTCGTGCTGCGCCAGCCGATCTACGAGAGCGACAGGATGGACGCAGTGGATCCGGAGGCACGGCTCGATCTCGAGCGGGACCTGCTGGAACAGTTCCCAGAGGGCTACCGGCATCTCGCCTATCTGCAGACCCGGATCGGTTATGCCGTCAAACGCGACATGCCCGGACTGCAGGGACCTGGAGTCGAGGCGCTCTATCGCAGCGGGGCCGCCTGGCTGAACGGAGCACCGCTCGACCGCTGACGCCGTGCCGCCTCGCCACTTTCACGCCGGCCATCGTCCGGCCCGTGGCAGGGAAGGTCAAATCGCGTGCGTGTAGGGTTTGGAGAGACGTGAAAGCGGCACTCATGCGTGAGTATCACCGGCCGCTCGAGCTCGTCGAGCGGCCGGTGCCCGAGCCCTCGGGGCCGGCGGACGTGCTCGTCCGGATCGGCGGCGCGGGGGTCTGCGCCACCGACCTGCACGCGATCGAGGGGCTGATGGAGCCCGCCGGCGTCACGCTGCCGCGCGTCCTGGGCCACGAGAACGCGGGCTGGGTGGAGGAGATCGGCGCCGGCGTGACGACGGTCGCCAAGGGCGACGCCGTGCTCGTGTATCCGCCGTACAGCTGCGGCCTCTGCGTCGCCTGCCGTCGCGGCAACGACATGCACTGCGTGCGCCACGAGTTCACCGGCCTGTCCGTCGACGGCGGCTTCGCCGACTACGTACTCGTCTCGGAGCGCTCGCTCCTGCGGCTGCCCGACGGCGTCGAGCCGGCGGAGGTCGCGCCGCATGCCGACGCAGGGCTCACCGCCTACCACGCGGTGAGGCGGCTGGCGCCGCTGGCCGTGCCCGGCACGACCGCCGTCGTGATCGGGGTCGGCGGCGTCGGCCACATCGCGCTCCAGCTCCTCCGCGAGCTCGGATCGAGCTCGACGATCGCCGTCGACACCGACTCCAGGCGCCGCGCGGCTCGCCGCGGAGCTCGGCGCCGACGGCGTCCTCGACGGCGAGGGCTCGGTCGACGCGGTCCGCGAGCTGACGGGCGGCCGCGGCGCCGACCTGGTCTTCGACTTCGTCGGCACCGACCAGACGCATGCCGACGCGGCGGCGATGCTCGCCCGCGGCGGCACCTATTCGGTGATCGGCTACGGCGGCATGATCGCGATCCCCTCGGCGGCGCTCGTCGTGAGCGAGCATGCGGTGGTCGGCAACCTCGTCGGCACCTGGGTCGACCTCTGGGAGCTTCTGCAGCTCCACGCGGCCGGCCGGCTCGTGCTGAAGACGGAGATGCACCCGCTGGATTCCGTCAACGAGGTGCTCGAGAAGCTCCGCGACGGCGAGGTCACCGGGCGCGCTGTGCTCGTGCCGGGCTAGATGATTGATTCCTAGATGTCGCCGTCCGTGGCGCAGCCGCGATCTAGAACGACGGCTTGATCGCCATGTTGAGCACGTTCAGGATGAGCAGCGCCGTGTCGAAGCGGAAGATCATGAAGAGTCGCTTGACGCGAGCCGCGACCTCTGGCGCCTCGGGGCCGTGTGCTCTCGCGGCCTTGTCGATGCGCCCAAGCTCGGGACCCACGAACCCGACCCCGACGACGGCTGCGATCACCCAGCTGACGAGCGCAAAGATGACCCAGAACTGACCCCAGTCGCGCCCGCTCTCCTCCATCAGTGCGAGGCCAAACGCGATCACGGTGAAGAGCGCCGGTGTGTACACGCGCGTGCCGATCCAGGCACCCATGCGTCCCAGAGCGGCCATGGTCTCGCTCTCGCCGCGACGCTCGAACACGATGCCGAGCGTGGTCAAGGTGATGTCGCCCCCGACCCAGATCACCGCGGCGATCACGTGCACCGCGAGGTAGATCTGGTACGTCTGCGGCGCGTACGCGAGAAGGATGATCGCGCCGACGAGGACGAACAGTCCGGCGAGGAGGGTGTCGATGCCGAATCCGCCGAAGAGCCGCGGAGCTGCCTTGGGAGAGGTCGCAGTCGGTTCCATAGGGAGGATTAATAGAGCATCGTGTGGGCGTGATTCAACCTCCTGCGGCAGTTTGCGCGCGCTAGGCTGGACGGCACATGACGCAGGACATGGCTGAGTACACCGAAGCCCGCTACGCGGTCAACGGCATCGACACCGCCGTGTTCAGCGCCGGGGATGGCCCGCCGCTCGTGTTCTTCCACGGCGGAGGCACGGCGGCCGGCTTCGACGCGCTGCTCCCGCTCGCAGAGCGGACACGGCTCATCGTCCCGCACCATCCGGGTTTCGGAGCCTCGGCCGACGACACGAGCATCGACTACATCCAGGACTACGTCCTGCACTATCTCGATCTCTTTGACGCGCTGGAGCTCGGAGAGGTCTCGCTCGTCGGTCACTCGGTCGGTGGCCTCCTTGCAGCCACGTTGGCGATCGAGCAGCCGCGGACGGTGAGCAGGCTCGTCCTCGCTGCTCCGTTCGGGCTGCTCGTTCCCGAGCACCCAACCGTCGACGTCTTGAGCCTTCCGGCCGAGGAGGTGCCGGGCTACCTGACCGCGGACATGTCGGTCTTCGCCCGTGTGCCAACGCCTCCCACGCCCGAGTTCCTCGCCGACCGCGCCCGCGAAGCTGAGTCGTTGGCACGGGTCTTGCGGGGGAGCACCTACGATCCGAAGCTGCAGAGGTGGCTGCACCGGCTGACGATGCCGACGCTCGTGCTCTGGGGTGACGCAGACAGGCTGATACCGGTGGAGCAGGCGGCGATCTGGTCGGAACGCATCCCCGACGCCGAGACGACGGTCCTGCCTGGTGTGGGTCACCTGCTCTTCGACGAGACACGCCTAGCGGTCGACGCCACCGGCGACTTCGTCACTCCGTAGGGAGACTCTCCGTGGACAGTTCGCCGGCCGCCGCCTGCTCGCGGAGGAGGTATGCGGAGTGGAGGAGGTCGGGGTTGTCTTTGAGTTTTGTGCGGGGCCGTGGTAGCGGATCCGTCCGCCTTCGATGACGTAGGCGGTTTGTGCGAGTCCGAGTGCGACGTGGGCGAACTGTTCGATGAGGAGCACGCCGACGCCGTTGGCGGCGACGGTCTCTAGTGTTGGCACGAGGCGTTTGACGACGACGGGTGCGAGGCCGAGTGAGAGTTCGTCGACGAGTAGTGTCCGTGGTCGGGAGACGAGGGCTTGGGCGAGTACGACCATCTGCTGCTCGCCGCCTGAGAGCAGGCGTGCGGTTACGCGCCAGCGTTTCTCGAGCTCGGGGAAGAGCTCGAGTGCGTAGGCGATTCCGCTCTTTGCGTGCTCACGGCTGAGTGAGTAGGTGGCGACGCGGAGGTTGTCCTCGACTGTGAGTGCTGGCAGCAGCCGTCGGCCTTCGGGGACGACGGCCACTCCGGCTGCGCGTACCCGTTCGGGCCGGAGGCGCGTCAGGTCGCGATCTCCGAGCATGACCCGGCCGCCGAGCGGGCGCAGGATGCCCGCGACGGCGAGCACCAGCGTCGATTTGCCCGCGCCGTTGGCGCCGAGGAGGGTCGTCACTTGCGCGGGTGGGATCTCCAGGGAGACGTCGCTGACCACGAGGCGTCCTGCGCGTGCGACCGATAGTTCCTCCAGGTGGAGGCTGAGCCCGGTGTCCGGCTCGTTCACAGCACTTCCTCCGTTCCCAGGTAGGCGCGGATCACGTGTTCGTCTCGCAGCACCTCTGCCGTCGGTCCGGCCGCGATCAGCTTGCCGAAGTCCAGCACCGCCGTGGTCTCGCAGCAGGCGGAGACCAGGCTCATGTCGTGGTCGACGAGGATGACGAGCGCCCCGAACCGGTCGGGGATCTTCTGGATCATCTCGCCCAGCTGGAACGTCTGCTCGTCGGGAAGCCCTGCGGCGGGCTCGTCGAGCAGCACCACGCGTGGGCTCCCGACCACTGCGCGGGCGACCTCCACGAGGCGCCGTTCACGCGCGCCGAGCTCTCCGACCTTGGCCTTCGGCGGCACCTCCAGGCCGACGAAGTCGATCGCGCCCAGCACCTCGCTCCGCCGAGTCGAGCGCTTCGACCCGGAGTGCTCGTGGATCATGGCGACGTTGTCGAACACCGACAGCTGCTCGATCGCCTGCTCCTGCTGGAACGTGCGCCGCAGGCCCCAGCGCGCACGTCGGAAGTCCGCCATCCGCAGCAGATCCTCGCCGAAGGCGCGCACCGAACCCTGCGCGGGCTTGACGAAGCCGCTGAGCACGTTGAAGAACGTCGTCTTCCCGGCTCCGTTGGGGCCGATCAGACCGCACGTCCCCTCCCGGAAGACAACGCTCATCTCGTCGATCGGCGTCACCCCGCCAAAGCGGACCGTCAGACCCTCGACCTCGATCACGTCGACCGCCCGCCGCCCCCGGCGACCCTAACGACCTTAAGGACACCGCGTACAAGAAGACGCCCCAGGTTCGCCATGTCCTTCGGGAACTGCTGCACAAGCCCCCCAGGGGCCGTCAGCAGCACCTGCAGCAGGCCGACCCCGAAGATGATGAGGAGGAAGTTCGGGTTGATCCCCCATTCCGCCTGGAATAGGAACGGCACGAGCTGGTTGAAGATGCCGGCGACGATCGCGCCCCAGATGCTGAAGATGCCGCCGATCAGCACGGCCGCGAGCAGCGTGAGCGAATCCTGGGTCTGGAAGCTCTGCGCGGTCGGCTGTCCGACCTGCGCGGCCAGCAGGCAGCCTGCGACGCCGGCCATGAACGACGCGAGCGCGAACGCCCACAGCTTGTAGAGCGTGATGTTCACACCCGCCGCCAGCGCGGCCGGCTCGCTCTCCCGGATCGCGGCCCAGGCGCGGCCGGGCTTGCCGGCGACGTGCACCAGGGCAAGCAAGAACATCAGCGCGCAGACGATGACGACGTAGCGGAAGTACGCGGTGTCGGCCACGGCCATGGCGGGCCTGCGCACCGGCGCGAGACCGGAGAGGTCGACGGCGCTCGTCCGGCCTGTAAAGCCTCCGCCGCCGTTCGGAAAGCCGATCGTCCTCAGCACCACGCTCACGGCGCCCGCCGCCATCAGCGTGATCAGCGCGAGGTAGAGGCCCGAGAGCCGCAGCGCCGGCAGCCCGATCAGGACTCCGGCGACGCAGGCGATCGCTCCCGTGACGAGGAGCAGCAGCGGGAACGGAAGCCCGGTCCCGTACGAGAGCCTCGTCGCGACCCAGGCGCCGATCACCAGCAGCGCGATCTGGCCGAGCGAGATCATCCCGACCCGCCCGTAGAGGATCCCGAGGCCCAGGGAGACGACGGAGTAGATCGCGACGCTCGTCAGGGTCGTGATCCAGGCGGCGCCGAGGGAGCCCGGGAGCGCGAAGAGCACGACGGCGAGGAGCGTGAGGATGACGGCGGCGCGAACGAGCGCGCCTCTCTCGACGGTGAACACGGACGGGGGCAAGGGTTAGTGCGCCGTCCGCGAGATCGACACGACGCGGTGGCGCGACAGGTAGAGCAGCGCCGCGATCGAGAGCACGAACGGCGTCGCTGAGCGGTAGCCCGTGATCGACCCGTACGGGGCGAGCACGGCCTGGACGAGGCCGACGGCGAGCCCACCGGCCAGCGTCACCCACAGCGACCGCAGCCGGCCGATCAGCGCGGCGGCGAGGGACGAGATCACGAGGAAGGTCAGCGCCGCGTAGTCGAGCGTCGTGAACAGGTCCGCCAGCAGCAGCCCTGCCGTGCCGCAGACGAGGCCGGAGACGAGCCAGGCCGACGCCTCTACCCTGCGGACGGGCACGCCGAGCGTCGCGGTGATCTCGCGATCGTCGGCCAGCGCGCGCATTGCCGTGCCGAGTTTGGTCGTGCGAAGGAAGATGGTCGTGCCGGCGGTGAGGAGGATCGCGAAGGCGAGTGAGATCACCTGCGTCCAGTTCACGGTCGCCCCGAAGAGCTCGAACCGGTGGTTCGTCGTCGGGAGTGTAAGCACCCGATTGAACGCGCCTCCGGCCGGGGCCCGCCACGCCATCAGGCCGAGCAGGATCAGGGCCAGGGCGAGCGTCCCCATCGTCTTGACGAGGGGATCCCGCGCCGCGAAGGCGGGGCCGAGCACCACTCCGTAGAGCAGGCTGACGGCCCCGCCGAACGCGATGCAGGCTGCGAATGCGAGCCACTGCGAAATGCTCGTGTGGTTGACGAGGTAGTAGGAGATCAGGGCGCCCGCGGCACCGACTGCGCCGAACGCGATGTTCAGCACCCCGGTGGTCTGGTAGAGCACGACGAGGCCCACGCCGGAGAGCGCGTAGGCACCGCCGAGCGCCAGGCCGAGCACGATGTACGGCTTGAGGAACGTCCAGTCCACGCCGAACACCGAGAGCCCGATGACGCTATCCAATGGAACTCCGGAACACCCTGATCTCCTTGATCATCTCGAATCGACCGATCGCTTGACTACTGGTTCAGCTTGTACTTCTTCTCCCACGCGCGGGTCTGGGCGAGCTCCGGATCGACCGCCTGGATGTCGAAGCACTTCTCCTTCAGGACGACCTTGCCGTTCTTGTAGTCGACCGTGATGTCCGTGTTGTTCGGGATGTGGTAGGGCAGCGCGTTGCCGACGTACCACGGCTTGCACAGCATGTCCGTCTTGACGCTCTTCAGGCTCCTGACAGCGTTGTTGTACGACTTCGCGGTGACGGCGCCCTTGACCTTGAACAGGGCAGTCGTCGCGAACATCCCGTCCATGAAGCCCATCTGGGCGAAGGCCTGGGGAGAGATGGTCGGCGTGTACTTCTTCAGGATTGCCAGCATGAGCCGGGTGTCGGGCCCCTGCGATGCGTCGAGCAGGCCGAACTCCTGGTTGATGAACATCTTGCCGTCGAACTCGGGGAACTGCCCTGCCATGAACTCGTTGGCAATCGGTGTCGACGAGCCCCACTTGACCTTGTCGACCAGGCCCTGAGCGATAGCCGCCTTCAGGAGAGGCGGTGCCGAGTCGGGCGTGAAGTCGAGGATGACGCCGCCGCCGGGTCCGGCCGCCTGCACCAGCTTGAGGATCGTCGAGTTCGCGTCCGTGATCGGGAGGGGCGTCGGGAAGCTCTTCCCAGGAATTCCGGCCTTCTCCGCGACCTTCAACACACCGCCGTCGGCGTACGCCGCGATCGTGTCGGGCGACGCCACGATCAGCGACTTCGCGCCCGCGCGAACGAGGGCCTGCGCCGCGCCGATGTTGCTGTAGCGCGGTCCCATGTTCGACTCGACGAAGGACGGCGTGCCGAAGCACTCGGCCTGGACGCCTGCGCCGATCACGGTGAACCCCTTGGACTTGTAGTAGCGCCAGTTGGTTCCACACTCGGTGAAGCTCGTGTTGCCGACGATGCCGACGACCTTGTCGCTCTCGACCAGCTTCCTCGCGAGGGCGGCCTGCTGCGCCGGGTTGAGCTGCTCGTTGTAGAGGATGTACTTGATTGGGCGGCCGTTGATGCCGCCGTTGTCGTTCACGCACTTGAAGTACGCATCGGCGACCTTGCCGATGGTCGTGAAGTCGACGCCGGGAATCAGCATGGCGATTCCACCGATCTTGATCGGCGCTCCGGTCGCCTTCTTTCCCGTCCCGAGACCGCACACGCTCTTCGTGGCGGATGCCTTGCCGGACCCGACCGGCGCAGCGGCTCCTGACTGGCTCGCCGCCCACGCGGCCGCCGGCAGTCCGATGAGCAGGCTCGAGACGAGAACGCTACCGAGTTTCTTGGATCTCAATGTCCCTCCTTCTTGACTGGTCTCTCCTCGTTATTGGCGCAGAACGTGCTGAGGCGGGATGCGGGGCTCCTCCCGTACGGAGGACGACGCGGCGCCTCCGATCAGGATCTCGTCAAGTGCGTCCTCCTTCCGCCGGATACCTCCGGAGGGACCGGCTCGTTCGCGCCGCGGCCTGCATGAACAGACACGGTGCAGGGCGGTGCAGACCGGGTGACCGTAACCCGGCCCGCGACGAGGAGTCAAGGTTCGGGGGGAGCGCGCCCGCCGGATCGTCCCCGCTCGAGTGGCTGGAACAGGCCGCTCTCCACCTGTCCGGCGTCCGTCCGCTTGTCTGCGCCTCCCATGCCACGTCCCGCATACTAGACCACTGTCTTGACGAATGGAACACTCCGCCGGACGGTCAGTCTCCCCGTTGCGTCGTCGCCGGCCGGCTCGCGCTGAAGACGGAGGTGCACGCGCTGGATTCCGTCAACGAGAATGCTCGAGAAGCTCCGCGACGGTGAGGTCACCCGCCGCGCCGTGCTGGTTCGTCTACTTGCCGGGCTCCGCGCTCGCGACCTGCTCGCGGAGGAGGTATGCGGAGTGGAGGAGGTCGGGGTTGTCTTTGAGTTGTTGTGCGGGGCCGTGGTAGCGGATCCGTCCGCCTTCGATGACGTAGGCGGTTTGTGCGAGTCCGAGTGCGACGTGGGCGAACTGTTCGATGAGGAGCACGCCGACGCCGTTGGCGGCGACGGTCTCTAGTGTTGGCACGAGGCGTTTGACGACGACGGGTGCGAGGCCGAGTGAGAGTTCGTCGACGAGTAGTGTCCGTGGTCGGGAGACGAGGGCTTGGGCGAGTACGACCATCTGCTGCTCGCCGCCTGAGAGCAGGCGTGCGGTTACGCGCCAGCGTTTCTCGAGCTCGGGGAAGAGCTCGAGTGCGTAGGCGATTCCGCTCTTTGCGTGCTCACGGCTGAGTGAGTAGGTGGCGACGCGGAGGTTGTCCTCGACTGTGAGTGCTGGCAGCAGCCGTCGGCCTTCGGGGACGACGGCCACTCCGGCTGCGCGTACCCGTTCGGGCCGGAGGCGCGTCAGGTCGCGATCTCCGAGCATGACCCGGCCGCCGAGCGGGCGCAGGATGCCCGCGACGGCGAGCACCAGCGTCGATTTGCCCGCGCCGTTGGCGCCGAGGAGGGTCGTCACTTGCGCGGGTGGGATCTCCAGGGAGACGTCGCTGACCACGAGGCGTCCTGCGCGTGCGACCGATAGTTCCTCCAGGTGGAGGCTGAGCCCGGTGTCCGGCTCGTTCACAGCACTTCCTCCGTTCCCAGGTAGGCGCGGATCACGTGTTCGTCTCGCAGCACCTCTGCCGTCGGTCCGGCCGCGATCAGCTTGCCGAAGTCCAGCACCGCCGTGGTCTCGCAGCAGGCGGAGACCAGGCTCATGTCGTGGTCGACGAGGATGACGAGCGCCCCGAACCGGTCGGGGATCTTCTGGATCATCTCGCCCAGCTGGAACGTCTGCTCGTCGGGAAGCCCTGCGGCGGGCTCGTCGAGCAGCACCACGCGTGGGCTCCCGACCACTGCGCGGGCGACCTCCACGAGGCGCCGTTCACGCGCGCCGAGCTCTCCGACCTTGGCCTTCGGCGGCACCTCCAGGCCGACGAAGTCGATCGCGCCCAGCACCTCGCTCCGCCGAGTCGAGCGCTTCGACCCGGAGTGCTCGTGGATCATGGCGACGTTGTCGAACACCGACAGCTGCTCGATCGCCTGCTCCTGCTGGAACGTGCGCCGCAGGCCCCAGCGCGCACGTCGGAAGTCCGCCATCCGCAGCAGATCCTCGCCGAAGGCGCGCACCGAACCCTGCGCGGGCTTGACGAAGCCGCTGAGCACGTTGAAGAACGTCGTCTTCCCGGCTCCGTTGGGGCCGATCAGACCGCACGTCCCCTCCCGGAAGACAACGCTCATCTCGTCGATCGGCGTCACCCCGCCAAAGCGGACCGTCAGACCCTCGACCTCGATCACGTCGACCGCCCGCCGCCCCCGGCGACCCTAACGACCTTAAGGACACCGCGTACAAGAAGACGCCCCAGGTTCGCCATGTCCTTCGGGAACTGCTGCACAAGCCCCCCAGGGGCCGTGACGACCACCTGGAGCATGCCGACCCCGAAGAGGATGATCAGGAAGTCGGGAGGCACGCCCCAGTCGTTGAGGAGCGCCGGGAGGAGCTTCTGGAGCAGCCCGGCCACGATCGCCCCCCAGATGCTGAAGATGCCGCCCATGAACACCACCGCGAGCAGGATCACCGAGTCGATGGTGCGGAACTGGTACGTGTAGAGCTTCCCCTCGTTACCGGCCAGCAGGCCGCCTGCGATACCCGTTATGAACGAGGCCAGGGCGAAGGCCCACAGCTTGTAGCGCGTGATGTTCACACCCGCCGCGAGCGCGGCCGGCTCGCTCTGCCGGATCGCGGCCCAGGCGCGGCCCGGCATGGAGCGCACGTGGGCCAGCGCGAGCAGGAGCATCAAAGTGGAGACGATCACCGCGTACCGGAAGTAGGCATCGTCGGCCTTGGCGATGCCGGGACGGCGGACCGCCGGGTTGCCGAACGGCGACTCCGTATGGCCGAGGAAGCCGCCGCCTCCGTTCGGGAAGTTGGTCTCCGACAGCACGACCCCGATCGCGCCTGCGAGCATGAGCGTGATCAAGGCCAGGTAGAGGCCCGAGAGCCGCAGCGCCGGCAGGCCGATCAGCGTCCCCATCACGCCGGTGATGACCCCTGCCAGCAGCAGCACGATCGGAAAGGGAAGGCCCGTGGCGAAGAACAGGCGGGCCGCGACCCAGCTGGCGAGCGCGAGGAGCGCGATCTGCCCCAGGGAGACCATGCCGACCCGACCCACGAGCAGGTTCAGCCCGAGCGCGACGATCCCGAAGATCACCGCCGCGGTCAGCACCTTCACCCAGTAGACGCCCACGAGCGCCGGCAACCCGAAGAGGACGAACGCGAATAGCGCGGCGATCAGGACTGCGCGCACGACCGTACTGCGCTCCGGCCCTCGCGTCGCCGGAGCCTCGGAGGCCGAGATCCCCTGTGCTGCCATCGCCTAGCCGCCCGTCCGCGAAATCGAGACAACGCGCCGGCGGGCGAGCCAGAGCAGGGCGACCGTCGCGAGCACGAACGGCGTCATGTCTCGGAAGTTGGACAGCGAGTAGTCGGAGCTCGGCCACTCGAAGATCGGCGTCAGCAGCGCGTTGACGAGCCCGACGACGATGCCGGCGAGGAGCGTGATCGTCAGAGAGTTGAGGCGCGCGATCAGAGCGGCCGCGAGCGACGAGATGACGAGGAAGCTGAGCGTGACCGCGTCGAGCGAGACCAGGTTGGAGAGCAGGAGCCCGGCGACGCCCGCGATCAGACCGGAGCCGAGCCACGCGGCAGCCTCGACGCGCCGGACCGGTACACCGAGCGTGGCCGCGATCTCGCGGTCGTCGGCCAATGCCCGCATCGCCGTGCCGAGCTTGGTGAACCGCAGGAAGGCGCCGATCAGCACCGTCATGAGAATGCCGAACCCGAGGCCGACGATCTGCGTCCACGTGATGCGGACGATGCCGATCTGGTAGCCCCAGTCTGCGGTCGGCAGGAGCATGGAACGGCTCTTCGGGGGCCAGAGGTAGGACATGATTCCCAGCAGGATCAGCATCAGCCCGAGCGTGCCCACCGCCTTGACGAGCGGCTCGCGGCCGGCGAGCAGAGGCCCGAAGAGCAGTCCGTAGCCGAGCGTGATGAGGCCCCCGAAGGCGATGCAGACGAGGTACGAGGCCCAGTCGGGAAACCCCGTGTGGTTGATCAGCGTCCACGAGATCAGGGCGCCCATGCCACCGATGGCGCCGAACGCGAGGTTCAACACGCCCGTCGCGCGATAGAGCACAACCAGCCCGACCCCGGACAGGGCAAACACCCCGCCCAGGGAGAGGCCGGAGACGACGAACGGCTTGAAGTCCTCGAACGACGGCATCGGTTGCTATGGGCGCCCTGATCGACCTATCTCGACAACGCCTGCCCTATTTCCCCGTGAGCGGGTAGGCAGGCCCGGTGTTCAGCTTGAACTTCTTCTCCAGCGCCCGGACCTTGGCGATCGCCGGGTCGACGGAGGAGATCGGGAAGCAGTTCTCCTTGATCACCATCTTGCCCTTGTTCGGGGTCACGGTCAGGTCCCAGTTGTTCGGGATGTGCTGCGGGATCTTGCCGAAGTACCACCGCTTGCAGAGGACGTCGGTCTTGAAGTTCTTCACGTTCGCGAACGCCTCGTTCACGCTCTTCAGCGTGTAGGGCCCCTCGACGTTCAGCAACGCCGCGACGGCGATCCGAGCCTCGACGAAGCCCATCTGGCTGAAGCTGCCGAGCCCGAACGCGAGCTTGGGCTTGTACTTTGCGACGATCTGCCGGTAGAGCGCGCTGTCGGGCGCGTTCTTGCTCGGCAGGGCGAGCTCGGCGTTGACGCCGAACTTGCCGTCCCAATTCGTGCCCAGCGCCTGCGCGACGAAGTCCGAGTTGCAGGGGGTCGAGCAGCCCCATGCCTTGACCCTGTCGACGAGGCCCTGCTGCTGTGCCGCCTGCAGGATCACGAGCGCCTGGTCAGGCGTGAAGTTGAGCACCACTCCGCCCTGCGGACCAGCGGCCTGCACGAGCTTCAAGGCGACCGAGTTCGCGTCCTGGATCGGCACGTCGTCCGTGAAGGTGACGATCGGGATGCCGGCGGCCTTGGCGATCAGCTTCGGGCCTGCCGCGATGTAGCCGGTGCCCGGGACGTTCGACTGGTCGAAGACGATCTTGTTCACGCCGGCCCGGATCACGTACTGCACCGCTCCATCCGAGCTGAAGCGCGGCCCCATGTTCACGGCCGCGATGTTCGACGTCGCGTAGCACTCGGGCGCGATCCCCGAGCCGATCATGTAGATGCCCTTCGACTCGTAGTACTTGTGGTTGATGGCACACTCGATGATGCTCGTGTTGCCGACCATCCCGAGCACCTTCCTCGCTCTCGACCAGCTTCTTGACGAGGGCGGCGTTCTGGGCCGGGTCGGTCTGCTCGGTCTCGATGAAGTACTGAATCGGGCGGCCGTTGATGCCGCCGTTGTCGTTGACGCAATCGAAGTACGCCTTCGCCATGACCGGGATGTCCGTGAAGTCCGTCCCGGGCTGCTTCGTGGCGATGGCGCCGAGCTTGATGGGCGCTCCCTTCGCCTTCTTTCCCGTCCCGAGGCCGCAGACGGATGTCGCCGCGGCCTCGACGCCCGAGCCAACCGTTGGCGCGGCTCCTGTACCGGTGGCCCACGCGGTCGGCATCAGCGCCAGAAGGCCGATGGCGGCGCACGCAACACCGATCTTGATCGTCTTCGATCTCATCAGGTTTCTCCTCTGGTTCTCGACGTTTGCGTAGGACTGAAGCACGGGGCGGTCGGCGCAGCGGAAGCCGCCGCACTCCCCCGATCAGGATCTCGTCAAGTGCGTCCTCCTTCCGCCGGATACCTCCCGGAGGGACCGGCTCGTTCGCGCCGCGGCCTGCATGAACAGACGCTGCAGGGCGCCGCGACGGGGTGACCGTAACCCAGTCCACGACGAGGAGTCAAGGTTTGAGGGGAGCGCGCCCGCCGGATCTGTCTGCGCCTCCCATGCCATGTCCCGCATACTAGACCACTGTCTTGAGGAATAGAACACTCTGCCGCACGGTCAGTCACCTTCGGGTGGTCGCGCGCCGGATGCCGGATCACGCGGCTGAGCGCTGAACCATGTCCCACTATAAGGAACAGTGTCTTGACAGACGGGAAGCGGTCATCGTACGCTGCCTTGACACGTGAACAGTGCACCAGCGCGAGTGCGATGCCGGCGTACGGCAGCACGACGAGGTAGACGAGCGAGTTGACGCCGTTGCTCAGCGCCGACCTCAGCACGGCCGCCGGCGCGTCGGGCGAGGTCGAGGAGCGTAACATCAACGAGGCAGCCCGCGACGCCGAAACCGGGAAGACGGTCGAGTCCGTCCTGCGCATGAGTTGACCCACCGTTCTTCGAAAGGAGCGAGACCATGACCCAATCGACAGAGACGGCGACCACCCTCCGCGAGGCGCTCAACTTCGTCGGCGGGGAGTGGGTTGCCTCGAGCAGCGGCGCCACCTTCGACGTGGCCGACCCGTTCACCGGCGAGACCGTCGTTCGTGCGGCCGCGGGCACGCGGGACGACGCGCGACGGGCAGTCGAAGCCGCCGCGGAGGCGTTCCCAGCGTGGGCTGCGACGCCTCCTGCGGTGCGCCAGGGGATCTTCCTGCGTGCGGCGGAGATCCTGGAGAGCAGGCGCGACGAGGTGGTCGACCTGCTCGCCCGGGAGACCGGCTCCACGTTCGGCTTCGGCATGTTCCAGATGTACTTCACGCCCGGCCTGCTGCGCCAGGCGGCAGGCTCCGCCTATGCGCCACTCGGTGAGGTGATCCCGTCCGACATGCCGGGCGCGCTGGCGATGGGGTTGCGGCAGCCGGTGGGCGTCGTCGGCGCGATCGCGCCGTGGAACGCGGCGCTGATCCTCTCGCTCCGCTCGATCACGATGCCGCTCGCGCTCGGGAACACCGTGGTGCTGAAGCCGTCGGAGTGGTCGCCGGTCTCGGGCGGGACGCTGTGGGGCGAGATCTTCGCCGAGGCGGGCCTGCCGGCCGGGGTGTTGAACATCGTCACGCATGCGCCCGGCGAAGCCGCCGGGATCGGCGACGAGCTCGTCGAGCACCCCGCGGTGCGGCGGCTCAACTTCACGGGCTCGACGCCGACGGGCCGTCGTCTGGCGGAGGCATGCGGTCGCCAGTTGAAGCGCGTCGTCCTGGAGCTCGGCGGCTCGAACCCGCTGATCGTGCTGGGAGACGCCGATCTGCAGTACGCGGTCGACGCCGCCGCGTTCGGCTGCTTCCTGCACCAGGGGCAGATCTGCATGTCGGCGCGGCGGATCATCGTCGAGCGCTCGATCGCGGACGCGTTCACCAAGAAGCTCGTGGCGAAGACGGCGGGCCTCAAGGTCGGCGACCCGAAGGAACACGACACGATCATCGGCCCGCTGATCAATCGACAGGCGCTCTCGACGGTCGCGGCGCGCGTGCAGGACGCCGTCGACCGGGGTGCGAAGGTGCTCGTCGGCGGCGAGACGGAGGGGCCCTGCTACCGGCCCACGCTCGTCACGGACGTGCCGGACGACGCTCCCTTGTCGTGCGAGGAGACGTTCGGCCCGGTCGCCTCGATCGAGATCGTGGACGACGCCGACCAGGCGGTGGAGCGTGCGAACGCGACGGGCTACGGGCTCTCGGCCGGGATCATCACGGGTGACAACCAGCGTGGCTTCGAGCTGGCGAGCCGGATCGAGTCCGGCATCGTGCACGTCAACGACCAGACGGTCGGGGACGAGCCACAGATGCCGTTCGGCGGCGTCAAGGACTCGGGTTGGGGCCGCTTCGGAGGCAGCGCCGCAG
The DNA here is from genome assembly GCA_963839425.1 of uncultured Actinomycetes bacterium. GTDB lineage: Bacteria > Actinomycetota > Thermoleophilia > Gaiellales > Gaiellaceae > CAYGLV01. Next base: position 1,492,371 of record CAWIUX010000009.1, on the reverse strand, counting down.
TCGAGGAGTTCACCGAGCTGCGTTGGGTGACCGTCCAGGCCGGCACACGGCACTTCCCGTTCTGAGGCGGCCGGCGACCCTGGCGAAGAGATAGATGTGACGACGAGCGCGCTGGTCACGGCGAAGGAGGCGGTCGCCCACATCAGGTCGGGCGACACCGTGATGGTGGGCGGCTTCGGCCTGGTCGGAGCGCCCTTGACCCTGATCGACGCGCTCGTCGACCACTCCGACGCGACGGACCTGACGATCGTGTCCAACAACATCGGCGAGCCGGGCCGCGGGCTCGGGAAGCTGCTGCGACAGGGACGTATCCGCCGGGGGATCTCGTCCTACTTCACGTCGAACCCCGAGGCCGTCGCAGCCGTCAACGCCGGCGAGATCGAGGCCATGCTGGTTCCCCAAGGCACGTTCGCGGAGGCGATCCGGGCGGGTGGCGCCGGCATCGGCGGCTTCTACACCCCGGTCGGTGCCGGCACCCTGCTCGCCGAGGGCAAGGAGGAGCGTCTGATCGGCGGCGTGCGCCACGTGTTGGAGGAGCCGATCCGCGCGGACGTCGCGCTCGTCTACGCCGCCCGCGCGGACATGCTCGGGAACCTCTGGTACCGGCGGACGGCCCGGAACTTCAATCCGCTGATGGCGACGGCGGCGACGATCACGGTCGCCGAAGCCGGCGAGGTCGTGCCGGTGGGTGCGCTCGAGCCCGAATCGGTCGTGACGCCGCATCTGTACGTCGACCACCTGGTCGCAGAGGGCATGAGAGGCGACGTCAAGTCCCGGATCGCGGAGCGGGCTGCCCGGGAGCTTCGGCCCGGCGAGATCGTCAACCTCGGGATCGGCATCCCGAACCTGATCCCGGACTTTCTCGCGTGCCGACTCTCGGGTCGTGCTGCACACCGAGAACGGCCTGCTCGGGGTCGGCCCACGCCCGGGCGAGGACGAGCTCGACCCGGACCTGGTCGACGCGGCGAAGCAGCCGATCACGGCGCTGCCGGGCGCGTCCTACTTCGACAGCGCGGCGAGCTTCGCGATGATCCGCGGTGGCCACGTCGACGTCGCCGTGCTCGGCGCGCTCGAGGTGAGCGCGCGCGGCGACATCGCCAACTGGGCCGTCCCGGGCAAGGACGTGCTCGGCGTCGGCGGCGCGATGGACCTCGTCGTCGGCGCCCGCCGCGTGATCGTTACCATGACCGCCACCTCGTCCCGCGGCGAGCCGAAGGTCGTCGCGCGAATGCACCTACCCGTTGACGGCCCCCAGCAGCCGTCGACGTGATCATCACCGAGCTGTCGGTCTTTCGCCTGCGGGACGGCGAGTTGCACCTGACCGAGCTGCTCGACGGCGCGACGGTCGACGACGTCGCCGCCGTCACGACCGCCCCCTTCGTCGTCAACCTGGAGGAGAGCCATGCCCGCTGAGCAGCGTCCTTTCGCCGAGGTGGTCGACGTCGACCGCATCGGTGTCGACCCACCCTACGACCACCCCGACTACGTCGGGACGCGCCTGCGGGCTCCGAAGGAGCCGCTCGTGATCATCCCGTCCACCCTGACGGAGCTGACCGGGCCCGCATACGGCGATTCGGCGATCGGCCCGCTCGACGACGACCTCACGCGCCAGCACGCGGGCGAGCCGCTCGGCGAGCGGATCATCGTCAGCGGCCGTGTGCTCGGTCAGGACGGCAAGCCGCTGCGCGGGCAGCTCGTGGAGATCTGGCAGGCGAACGCCGCCGGCCGTTACCTGCACGCCGTCGACACTCACGACGCGCCGCTCGACCCGAACTTCTCCGGCGCCGGCCGCTGCCTCACCGACGACGACGGCTGGTACCGCTTCACGACCGTCAAGCCCGGCTCCTACCCGTGGAAGAACCACCCCAACGCGTGGCGGCCGAACCACATCCACTTCTCGCTCTTCGGCCGCGCCTTCACGCACCGGCTCGTCACCCAGATGTACTTCCCCGGCGACCCGCTCTTCCCGTACGACCCCATCTTCAACTCGGTCCGCGACGAGAAGGCGCGCGAGCGCCTGATCAGCCGCTTCGATCTCGAGCTCACCGATCCGGAGTGGGCGCTCGGCTTCCGCTTCGACATCGTGCTCGGCGGCCGCGAGGCGACGCCCCTCAAGGAGCGGCACCATGGCTGAGACAGGCGGTCTTACTCCCTCGCAGACGGCCGGGCCGTACCTCTCGATCGGCCTGCTGCGCGACCTCATCATCCCCAACGTCGTCGATCCGGGCGACCCGCGCGCGTTGCGGCTGTTCGGCACGCTGCTCGACGGCGCGGGTGACCCCGTGCCCGACGGCATGGTCGAGATCTGGCAGGCGAACGCCGCCGGCCGCTACGCGCACCCGGCGGACACGCGGACCGAGCTCGACCTCGAGGACGGCTTTCTCGGCTTCGGCCGCTCCGGCACCGTGCCCGACGGCCGGTTCGAGTTCGTCACCGTCAAGCCCGGGCCGGTGCCGTGGCCCGGGGGAGGCATGCAGGCTCCCCACATCGAGATCGGGGTGTTCGCACGCGGCCTCTTGAAGCACGCCGTCACGCGGCTCTACTTCCCGGACGAGACGGAGGCGAACGCCGCCGACCCCGTGCTTTCCCGCCTCGACGAGGCCGCTCGCGCGACGCTCGTCGCCGTCGCCGAGGACGGCGGCCTCCGCTTCGACATCCGGTTGCAGGGGCCGGGGCACACGACATTCTTCGTGGTGTGACCTCGTTCGCGTCCCTGTTCGTGCCCGCCGAGCTGCAGGCAGCGGTGTCGGGGCGCTCGTGGCTCGTCGCGATGCTCGACGCCGAGCGGGCGCTCGCGAACGCCGGCGCCCGCGCCGGCGTCGTTCCCGCGCACGAGGCGGCGGCGATCGCCGAGGCGTGCGCGGTCGACGGCTACGACTGGGAACAGCTCCTGCAGGAGGGACGTTTGGTCGGCAACCCGGCCGAGCCGCTCGTGCGGGCCCTCGTCGCTCGGGTGGGGGAGGAGACCGCCCGCTGGGCGCACCTGGGCGCGACGAGCCAGGACATCATGGACACCGCTGCCATGCTCGTCACCCGCCAGGCGCTCGGCCTCGTGCTCGACGAGCTCTCCCGCGTCACGCACGCGTGCGCGGCGCTCGCCCGCTCCTACCGGGACACGCCGATGGCCGGTCGCACGCTGCTGCAGCAGGCGCTGCCGACGACGTTCGGGCTCAAGGCGGCCGGCTGGCTCGTCGCCGTGCTCGATGCCCGGGCACGGCTCGTGCAGCTGCGGGAGGTGAGCCTCGCGGCACAGCTCGGCGGAGCGGTCGGAACGCTCGCTGCGCTCGGTGAAGACGGCCCCGAGATCGCCCGCCTCTATGCCCACGAGCTCGGCCTCGTCGAGGCCACGCTCCCGTGGCACACGAACCGCGTGCGGATCGCAGAGCTCGGCGCCGCCCTCGACATCGCAGCGGGCGTCCTCTCGAAGATCGGCCTCGACGTGGCACTGCTCGCGCAGACAGAGGTCGGAGAGGCGCGCGAAGGAGGGGAGGGCGGCGGGTCGTCGACACTGCCCCAGAAGCGCAACCCTGTCGGGGCGGCAACGACCCGGGCGTGCGCGGGGCTTGCGCGTGCCCACGCCTCGGTGCTGACGCGGACGCTCGAGCAAGAGCACGAGCGCGCCGTCGGCCCGTGGCAGGCCGAGTGGGAGGCGCTCTCGGGCGCGCTCGCCTACGCGGGGGGCGCCGCCGCCGCGCTCGCAGGCGCGCTGGATGGGCTCGAGGTCGACGAGGCCCGGATGCGCGCCAATCTCGACATCACCGGCGGACAGGTGGTCGCCGAGCGGATCGCCCTCCTCCTCGCCGAGCAGCACGGCCGTACAGCTGCGCGCACGCTCGTGCGCGACGCGTCGCTGCGCGCCAACGAGACCGGACGGTCGCTCGCCGAGGAGCTCGCCGGCCTCGACACCGGCCTGACGTCCGAGGAGATCCAGGCGGCTCTCGAGCCGACCACGTATCTCGGCTCGGCAGGCGCTCTCGTCGATCGCGCCCTCGCCCGCTACGACGCCGAGCGAGAGAACGAAGAGTGAAGCTCCACCACGTCGTCGACGGCCCCGCCGGCGCCCCGGCGCTCGTCCTCTCGAACTCCCTCGGCACGACGCTCGAGCTGTGGGAGCCGCAGGTCGCCCCGCTCGCAGAGCGCTTCCGGGTCGTCCGCTACGACCGGCGTGGGCACGGCCGCTCGCCGGTCGCGGCAGGCGCGACCACGATCGACGACCTCGGCGGAGATCTCGTCGAGCTCCTCGACGAGCTCGCCCTCGAGCGGGTCTCGTTCTGCGGCCTCTCGCTCGGCGGCGTCGTCGGCATGTGGCTTGCCGTCAACGCGCCGGAACGGGTCGAGCGCCTCGCGCTCTGCTGCACGGCCGCGTCGTTCGCGCCCCGGCAGGGCTGGGTCGACCGCGCCGCCACCGTTCGCGCTGACGGCATCGGCGCGATCGCGGAGGCCGTGCTCGGCCGCTGGTTCCGGCCCTCGTTCCAGGACGCCCACCCCGACGTCGTCGCCCGTTTCCGCGCGATGCTCGTCTCGACGCCGGCCGAGGGGTATGCGGCCTGCTGCGAGGCCCTCGCCGACGCGGACCTCAGCGTCGCGGCTCGGGGAGATCGCGGCTCCCACGCTCGTCCTCACGGGCGCCGACGACCCCGTCGCGCCGCCCGCGGTCGGTGACGCGCTCGCGGCGGCGATCCCGGACGCGGTGCACACGGTCGTCGAGCGAGCGGCGCACATCGCGAACATCGAGCAACCGGACGCCTTCACGGCGGCGCTCCTGCGCCACCTGGGCAGGGACGAGGGAGACGCATGAGCGGTGACGGACGGGACGAGATCCACGCTCGGGGCATGGAGGTGCGCCGGGCGGTGCTCGGCGACGCACACGTCGACCGGGCGATCGAGCGCACGACGCCGTTCACCGAGGACTTCCAGGACCTGATCACTCGGTACGCCTGGGGCGAGATCTGGTCGCGGCCGGGTCTCGACCGCCGCACGCGCAGCTGCATCACCCTGACGGCGCTGATCGCCCTCGGACACCACGACGAGCTCGCGATGCACGTCCGCGCTGCGCTGCGCAACGGCCTCACGCCCGACGAGATCGGCGAGGTGATCCTCCAGAGCGCGATCTACTGCGGCGTGCCGGCGGCGAACTCCGCCTTCGCGATCGCGCAGGATGTCCTGGCGGACGAGGGGAAGGAGCGCAGCTGACGCGTGCGGTGATCTTCTCGGCGGTGCGGACGCCCGTCGGCCGCTACGGCGGCGGTCTCGCCGCGGTTCGCCCGGACGACCTGGCGGCGATTGCGATCGCGGAGGCGGTCGAGCGCGCCGGCGTCCCAGCCGGCCGAGATCGAGGACGTCTGGCTCGGCTGCGCGAACCAGGCCGGCGAGGACAACCGCAACGTCGCGCGTTTCGCCGCGCTGCTCGCGGGCCTGCCGGACTCGGTCGCAGGCGTGACGCTGAACCGGCTGTGCGCGTCGGGGCTCTCGGCGGTCGTCGGCGCCTGCCAGGCGGTCGTCGCGGGCGACGGCGACCTGTTCGTGGCGGGCGGGGTCGAGTCGATGACCCGCGCGCCGCTCGTGACCGCGAAGCCGGATGCGCCGTTCGCCGCGCGGCGACCGCACGCTCTACGACACGACGCTCGGCTGGCGCTTCGTCAACCCGCGCTATGGAGGCGCTGTTCCCGCTCGAGTCGATGGGCGAGACGGGCGAGAACGTGGCCGAGCGCTGGGGCGTCTCGCGCGAGGACCAGGACGCGTTCGCGGCTCGCTCGCAGCGCGCGCTGGGCCGCGGCGCACGAGGCCGGCCGGTTCGCAGACGAGCTGGTGCCGGTCGAGGAGCTGGAGCACGACGAGCATCCGCGGCCCGACACGACTGCCGAGAAGCTCGCCGACGCTGAAGCCCGCGTTCCGCGCAGGACGGCACGGTCACCGCGGGCAACGCGAGCGGGATCAACGACGGTGCCGCCGCGCTCGTGATCGCGAGCGAGGAGCGGGCCGCAGGCGCTCGGCATCGAGCCGCTCGGGGCGTTCGTCGGCTGCGCCGTGGCCGGCGTCGATCCGGCGCGTGATGGGCATCGGGCCGATCCCGGCGGTGCGCAAGCTGCTCGAGCGCGCGCGGGCGTCGGCGCTCGGCGAGATCGACCTGTCGAGCTGAACGAGGCGTTCGCCTCGCAGTCCCTCGCCGTCGTGCGCGAGCTCGGCATCGACGAGGAGCGCGTCAACGTGAACGGCGGCGCGATCGCGCATCGGCCACCCGCTTGGCATGAGCGGCGCGCGGCTCGTCGTCTCGCTGCTGCACGAGCTGCGCCGCCGCGGCGGCCGCTACGGGCTCGCGACGCTGTGCGTCGGCGTCGGGCAGGGCCAGGCGGCGCTGTTCGAGCGGCGGCCGTGAGCTGACGCGCACGCAGGTCGGCGATCGTCGGCGCCGGGCCCGCGGGGCTCATGCTCGCGCACCTGCTGCAGCTCGAGGGCATCGACTCCGTCGTGCTCGAGGCGCGCAGCCGCGACTACGTCGAGCAGCGCATCCGCGCCGGCGTGCTCGAGCAGGGCACCGTCGACCTGCTCGACCGAGGCGGGCGTCGGCGAGCGGCATGCGCACGCGAGGGCCTCGTCCACCACGGCATCGAGCTGCAGTTCGACGGGCGAGCGGCACCGCATCGACCTGAGCGACGCTCACCGGCGGGCGAGACGATCACCGTCTACGGCCAGACCGAGGTCGTGAAGGACCTGATCGCCGCGCGCCTCGCGACCGGCGCGCCGCTGCTGTTCGAGGTCGACGACGTCGCGCCTCGCACGACGCTCGACTCCGACCGGCCGCGGGTCCGCTTCAATCACGGCGGCGAGGCACGGGAGCTCGAGTGCGACGTCATCGCCGGCTGCGACGGCTTCCACGGCGTCTGCCGCGCCGAGCATCCCCGCAGGCGTCCTGACGCACGTTCGCGCGCGAGTACCCGTTCGGCTGGCTCGGCATCCTGGCCGCCGTCGCGCCGTCGAACGACGAGCTGATCTACGCGCACCACGAGCGCGGCTTCGCGCTGCACAGCCTGCGCTCGCCCGAGCTGAGCCGCCTCTACGTCCAGTGCCGGCCCGGACGAGGACATCGCCGAGTGGCCGGACGACGCGCATCTGGGAGGAGCTGCAGATCGCGCCTCGGGCCTCGACGGCTGGACGCTCGACGAAGGGCCCGGTGCTCGAGAAGGGCGTCACCGGCATGCGCAGCTTCGTCGCCGAGCCGATGCAGCTACGGGCGCCTCTTCCTCGCCGGCGACGCCGCGCACATCGTGCCGCCGACCGGCGCCAAGGGCCTCAACCTCGCGATCGCCGACGTGCGCGTGCTCGCGAGCGCGCTCGCGCGCTGGTATCGCGACGGGCAGCCGCGCCGCGCTCGATGCGTACTCGGCGACGTGCCTGCGCCGCGTCTGGCGCGCCGAGCACTTCTCGTGGTGGATGACGTCGATGCTGCACCGCTCGCCCGGCGGCGACGCCCTTCGAGCACGAAGCTGCAGCTCTCGCAGCTGCGCATACGTCGTCGCTCGCACGCGGCCGCGACGATCGCTGGCCGAGAACTACGTCGGACTCGACTCCGTCTGACGAGCGTCGCGGCACTCGTGCCCGGCTAGGTCGGCATCGCCGGCGGCTGGCTCGAGTCGTCGGGCTCGGCGGCTGTTGCTCCCGCCATGGCGACGTCGCCGCCGGCTGCTCGCTCGTTGAGCGCGCGGATCTTCTCGGCGATCGTCTCGAGGCGGGGATGGGAGATCTCGCCGCTCTCGATCAGCTCGAACGCCGTCTTGCCGAGCTCACTGTGCGCCTGGCCGAGCTCGCGCTTCGTCTGGACGTCTTCGACGCCCTCCTTTGCCTTTGCCGCAGCCTGCTCGGCCGCCGCCTTTGCCTTGTCGAGGAAGCCCATCGTCGTACCTCCTATTAGCCGAGAATGCCGCCGAGAATCCCACCGGCCCCGGTCTCGTCACGCCCGCCTGCCGCAGCCGCGAGCACGCGCCTGGCGGTCCGGGAGAACGGCAGGGTCTGGAGGGTCACGTGGCCGGGACCGGTCATGTGCACGAGGAACAACCCTTCGCCTCCGAAGAGGCTCTTCGCGACGCCGCCCTGCAGCTTCACCTCGTAGCTGACGGTGGGCTCGACCATCACCATGCAGCCGGTGTCGACGATCAGACGCTGCCCCGCGGCGAGGTCGAAGTCGAGAAAGTCGCCGCCGCCGTGCAGCCAGACCGTGCCCTTGCCCGTCAGGCGCTGGAGGAAGAAGCCCTCACCGCCGCCCCTGACGCCCATCCCCAGTCTCTGCGCGAGGGCGCTCTCGATCGCGACCTCGCCGTAGTGACCGAGGTACGCGTGCTTCTCGCAGATGATCTCGCCGTCGAGCTCGTGCTGACGGATCGAGCCCGGAAACGGGCCGGTGATTCCGACCGCGCCGGCGCCGCGCGCCGAGTAGCGCGTGAGGAAGAGGCTCTCGCCTGCAAGCAGCTTGCGCTTGAGGCCGCCCGCCAGGCCGCCGGGTAGCTCGACGTCCATCGAGATGTCGCCGGAGATGAACATCATCGCGCCGGACTCCGAAGTCAGCTGCTCACCCGGCTGCAGAGCAACGACGACCGCGGGCGCCTGACCTTCGCGAACGGTTGCCTCCATCTTCGACCATGCTAGATGCCGCGAGGCCGGCAAACCAGGTGCCAATTGCCCGGGCGAGCGAAAGTGACGGCGTAACGTACGTTACATACTTGAGGCGTTACTGTCCTGCCGATGGCCCCTTCGGGCAACTTCCGACGTCCGGTTGCACTGGGGTAGGCTCACGGCCGTGACGGAGAGGCTCGCACGGGCCTGCGCGGGCCGTCCCCTGCGGACGCTCGCGCTCTGGGCGCTCGCGATCGTGCTCGCGGTGGTCGCTGCGGGGGCGCTTCTGCCGGGCCGGCTGACGACCGAGGCCCATGTCACGAACGACGCCGAGTCGGCGCGGGCGAACGCCCTGCTCGACGAGCGGCTGCCCGGCACGAGCTCACGACGGAGCTCGTGATCGTGCGCTCCGAGCGCTACACGGTGGACGACCCCGCGTTCCGTGCGGAGGTCGAGCGGCTCTACGCGACGGGCGAGAGGACCGGCGCGATCACGCACGCGGTCGGCTACCACCGCGACGGCGTCGAGACGCTCGTCTCGCCCGACCGGCACGCGACGCTGATCGCGATCCGGCTCGCCCACCCCGAGACGAAGAGCGTCGAGCAGGTCACCGCGGTGCTGCGCGAGCTGGCCGGCCGGGGGGAGTTCGAGGTCGGCATGACCGGCGCGCACATCGTCGACCACGACTTCGGCGAGGCTCTCCGAGCACGACCTCCAGAAGGGCGAGCTGCGCTACGGCCTGCCGGCGGCGCTGATCATGCTCGTGCTCGTCTTCGGCGCGCTCGTCGCCGCCTCGCTGCCGCTCGCTGCTCGGGTTCGTCTCGATCGTCGTCGCGCTCGGCCTGACCGCGCTCGTCGGCCGCAGTGTTCGAGCTCTCGTTCTTCGTCGTGAACATGCTCACCGGCGATGGGGCTCGCGCTCGGGATCGACTACGCGCTCTTCATCGTCTCGCGCTTCCGCGAGGAGCGCGGCGCGCGGTCGCGAGAAGGTCGACGCGATCGCCGCGCCGGGCGCGACGGCGAGCCGCGCCGTGCTCTTCAGCGGCATCGCCTTCGTGCTCGCGATGTCCGGCATGCTCCTCGTGCCAGACACGATCATGCGCAGCCTCGCGCTCGGCGCGATCCTCGTCGGCGATCGTCTCCGTCGTCGCGGCGCTGACGCTCCTGCCCGCCGTGCTGAGCCTGCTCGGCGACCGGGTCAACGCGCTGCGGATCCCGTTCCTCGGGCGCGGCGATCGAGAGCGCGGCGCAGGAGAGCCGCTTCTGGTCGGCGCGATCGTGCGCCGCGTCATGCGCCGCCCGCGCTGTCAGCCTCGTCGCCGCGGTCGCGCTGCTCCTCGCCGCGCGCCGTCGCCGGTGCTCGGGATGAACATCGGCGCCGCGGGGATCAGCACGCTGCCCGACCGCTCGCCTCCAAGCAGGGCTTCGTCGCGCTCGAGCGCTCGACTTCCCCGGCGGCCGGCGCCGACCCCGCGCAGATCGTCGATCGACGGCGACGTCGCTCGCCGCCGGTGCGGGCGGCGATCGAGCGGCTCGAGGCGCGCCTTGCCGACGACGCCGCGCTTCGGCGCGGCCGACGCTGCAGACGACGCCGGGCGGCGACCTCGTCGTGCTCACCGTTCCGCGTCGCCGGCGACGCCGCTCGGCGACCAGCGCCATCGGCGGCGGTCGAGCGCCTGCGCGCCGAGCTACATCCCGGCGGCGTTCGCGGGCGTCGAGGCGCACGCGTCCTCGTCGGCGGCACGACGGCCGAGAACATCGACTACTTCGACGTCATGGACCACTGGCTGCCGATCGTGCTTCGTCTTCGTGCTCGGCCTTAGCTTCATCCTGCTCACCGTCGCCTTCCGCTCGATCGTCATCGCCGGCGACCGCGATCGTGCTCAACCTGCTCTCGGTCGGGCGCCGCCTACGGGCTGCTCGTGCTCGTCTTCCAGAAGGGCATCGGGCACGGGCTGCTCGGCTTCCAGCAGGTGGACATGGTCGAGGCCTGGGTGCCGCTGTTCCTCTTCGCCGTCCTCTTCGGGCTCTCGATGGACTACCACGTGTTCCTGCTCAGCCGCATCCGCGAGCGCTACACGCAGACCGGCGACACGACGCGACGCGATCGCGTTCGGCATCGCCTCGACGGCGCGGATCATCACCGGCGCCGCGCTGATCATCGTCGCCGTCTTCGCTCGGCTTCGCCGCCGGGCGAGCTCGTCATGTTCCAGCAGATGGGCTTCGGCATCGCGGTCGCGCTGCTCATCGACGCGACGATCGTCCGCTCGCGTGCTCGTGCCCGGCGGCGATGACAGCTCCTCGGCGAGCGGAACTGGTACCTGCCGGCCTGGCTCGACTGGCTGCCGCACATGGAGGTCGAAGGGCACACGGCGGACGCGCCCGCCTCCGAGCCGGCGTAAGGTGGAGAGGTGATCATCAGGATCGTCCGCGAGCGGGTGCGCGAGGGCTGCGAGGCCGAGTACGAGGCGCTGCTGCGCGAGGTGGCGCCGAGCCTGCTCGCCGGCAGCCCCGGGCTGATGTTCTTCTACCTCTGCAGGCCGGTCGCCGGGAGCGAGGGCGAGTTCGGCGTCGTGTCGGTCTGGCGCGATCTCGACTCCCTCCAGGCGTTCGCGGGGAAGCGCTGGCGCGAGTCGATGCTCACGCCCGAGCTCGCTGTGCTCGTCGAGGAGTCGCGGGTCGAGCACCTCGACGTCCTCGACCGGCCCAGAACGTAGAGGAGCCCCGCGGAGCGCTCCTCCCTGTCGCGCCTCGGGAGAGGCGACGCTAGTGCGGCTGGGCGTAGCCGCTGATCCCGCCGAAGTCGAGCAGGACGCACGGCTCGGTGCCGACCGTCCACGCGTCGTGGCCCGGCGGCATGACGAACGTGTCGCCGGGGCCGACCTCGGCCTCGGCGCCGTCGTCCATGACCACCTTCATCCGGCCCGACAGCACGTAGCCGATGTGCTGGACGAGGCACGAGTCCGTGCCGGCGATCGGCTTCACGTGCTCCGACCACCTCCAGCCCGGCTCGAACGTCCCCTTGCCGATGATCGTGTCGCCGAAGCGAACGACCTCCATGCGCCCCTTGTCCTTGAACGGGCGCGTCTCGTCGGGCACCGCGAAGGACTTCGCGCTGAGCTCCCCCTGGTCGTCTGTCGCCAATTCGACCTCCCTCGTTGGACATGTCCCCCTCTGGAAGGTACGACGCGGGCGCCGGTTAGTCAACATCGTCACAAGCTCTGCTAGTTCAGCGACGGATCCGGCGGCATGCGCGCGAGGAGCGCGTACTGCCCGCCCTTGCGGCGCAGCACGTCGCTCCACAGCTCGGCCGCCGGCGCGAAGACGTCGTCCGGCAGCGCCGCCTCGACGATCCACGACGACTCGTCGAGCTCCGCCTCGAGCTGGCCGGAGCCCAGCCCGCATACCCGGCGAACACACGGGCCCGCCGCGTTTCGCCGAGGGTCTCGGGATCCACCTCGGACGGGAGGAAGCCGACGTCGCCGACGACGATCAGGGGCGCAGCCGAGGGATCGTCGAACTCGGCGAGCACGACGACCGCGGACGGCTGCACCGGCCCGCCGACGTGGACGACGTCGCCCTCCTCCACGAGCCCGGAGAGCGGAGGCACCGCCTCGGCGACCTCCGTCTCGGAGGGACGGTTGAGGACGACGCCGAGCGCTCCGTCCTCGCCGTGCTCGGCGACGAGCACGACCGTGCGCCGGAAGTTGGGGTCGAGCAGGGAGGGCGCGGCGACGAGCAGGTGGCCTTGCAGCGATTCCATCCTCCTGCATGATGCCGCGACGCGGCCGCTCGGGCGGGCATCGATGTCATTCGATACAGTGAACGGCATGAAGAAGGTGCTGTCCCTGATCGAGAGCTGCTGCGTCCCGGTCGCCTCGTCCCTCTCGGACGAGGAGGCCGCGGAGCTCGAACGGCTGTTGCGGGCGCTCGCGGACAGGCACCGCGTGAAGATCGTCTCCATGCTCGCGCAGGCGGGGCCCGGCGCGATCTGCGTCTGCGACTTCGTGCCGTCGCTCGGGCTCGCGCAGCCGACCGTCTCGTACCACCTGAAGCAGCTCGTCGAGGCGGGCCTGCTCGCACGGGAGCGGCGCGGGACGTTCGCGTACTACCGCCTCGTGCCGGGCGCGCTCGCGCGCGTGCGCGAGCTCTTCGCCGAGCCCGCGGGGCTCGCGGCGGCAGGCTAGGATCGCCGCATGAACCGTGAGATCCGCCTCGCCGCGCGGCCGCACGGCCTTCCCCGCGCGAGCGACTTCGAGCTCGCGGAGACCCCGGTGCCGGAGCCCGCCGAGGGCGAGGCGCTGATCCGCAACGTCTTCATGTCGGTCGATCCGTACATGCGCGGCCGGATGAACGACGTCCGCTCCTACGTGCCGCCGTTCGAGCTCGGCGAGCCGCTCTCCGGCGGTGCGGTCGGCCAGGTCGTCGAGTCGCGGCTTCCGGGCTTCGCGCCGGGCGACTGGGTCCTCTCGATGCTCGGCTGGCGCGAGTGGCGCTGTCGCGACGCGGCGGCCTGCGCAAGCTCGACACCGTCCGCCGCGCCCGTCTCGAGCGCGCTCGGCGTGCTCGGGCATGCCGGGGCTCACCGCCTACGTCGGCCTGCTCGACATCGGGCAGCCGAAGGAGGGCGAGACCGTGTTCGTGTCGGGCGCGGCCGGAGCGGTCGGCAGCATCGTCGGCCAGATCGCGAAGCTGCAAGGGCTGCCGCGTCGTCGGCAGTGCCGGCTCGGACGAGAAGGTCGCCTGGCTGCTCGACGAGCTCGGCTTCGACGCTGCGTTCAACTACAAGGGCGCCGACGTCGCGCCGCGCTGAAGGAGGCCGCGCCGGAGGGCATCCACGTCTACTTCGACAACGTCGGCGGCGACCACCTCGAGGCGGCGCTCGCCGCGCTGCACCCGTTCGGGCGCGTCGCCGCCTGCGGGATGATCTCGCGCTACAACGACGGGACGCCGGTGCCCGGGCCGTCGAACATGACGTTCGTCGTCGGCAAGCGGCTGCGCATCCAGGGCTTCATCGTCAGTGACCACCGCGACCGCTTCGAGGAGATCGCCGGCGGAGATCGGCGGCTGGCTGCGCGAGGGGAAGGTGCGCGACCGCGAGACGGTCGTCGAGGGGATCGAGAACGCCCCGGCCGCGTTCATGGGGCTCTTCGCAGGCGACAACATCGGCAAGATGCTGGTGAAGGTCGGCCCGGCGCAGGAGGATCAGGCGTCGAGCGCAGCGCGCAACGACGCGACGTAGGCGCGCAGCGCCTCCGGGCCGTCCTCGGCCACCTCGAGCGCGCGCGAGCCGACGACGATGCCGTCGGTCAGCTCGGCCGCGGCGCGGGCATGCTCGGGGGTGGAGATGCCGAAGCCGGCGTAGAGCGGCACGCCGCCGGCGACGGCGCGTGCCCGGGCGGCGAGGCCGGAGAGCGCGCCGGAGAGCTCGCCGCGGGCGCCGGTCGTCCCGGTCACCGTGACGAGGTAGAGCCAGCCGTCGGTCTGCTCCGCTGCGATCCGGATCCGCTCGTCCGTCGAGGTGGGGGCGACGAGCTGCACGCGCCTCAGCTCGGGGTGCTCGCCGGCGGGGAGATCGGCGACGATCAGGCTCGTCGCGCCGGCCGCCCGCGCTTCAGTGTCGAACCGCTCCCAGCCGCGGGCCTCGAGCAGCGAGGCGTAGGTCATCGGAATGAGCGGCACGCCCACACGCGAGCGCACGGCGGCCAGGCAGTCGAGGCAGGCCTGCGTGCGCATCCCCTGGGCGAGCGCGCGCTCCGCGGCGCGGCGGATCACCGGTCCGTCGGCGAGCGGGTCGGAGAACGGGAAGCCCAGCTCGACGATGTCGGCGCCGCCCGCGACGGCCGCCTCGGCGAGCGCCGGTGTCTCCGGGCCCGACATCAGGTAGACGACGAGCGCTTTCCTGTTACGTGGCATCGTGGGCGAGCACCTCCGCGAGGTCCTTGTCGCCGCGGCCGGAGAGGCAGACGAGGACGAGCTGCCCTGCCAGCTCCGCAGCGCGGGCGAGTGCGTGCGCCGGCTCGAGCGCAGGGATGATCCCCTCGGTCGCCGTCAGGCGCCGGAACGCCGCCAGAGCTTCCGCGTCGGTCGCGGGGAGGTACTCGACGCGGCCCGAGTCGCGCAGGAACGCGTGCTCGGGGCCGACGCCGGGGTAGTCGAGCCCGGCCGAGATCGAGTGAGCGTCGGCGATCTGGCCGTCCTCGTCGGCGAGGACCGAGGAGCGAGAGCCGTGGAGGACGCCGGCGCGCCCCGTCCCGAGGCTCGCCGCGCCGGCCGCCTCGACGCCGATGATCCGCACGCCCTCGTCGGCGAGGAAGCCCGAGAACATGCCGATCGCGTTCGAGCCGCCGCCGACGCAGGCGACGACGGTGTCCGGCAGCCGGCCGGCCGCCTTGAGGATCTGCGCCCGGGCCTCACGCCCGATTACCGCCTGGAGGTCGCGCACGAGCTCCGGGTACGGAGCGGGGCCGACGCAGGAGCCGATCAGGTAGTGGGTCGTCTCGACGTTCGTGATCCAGTCGCGGATCGCCTCGCTCGTCGCCTCCTTCAGCGTCTTCGTCCCGAACTCGACCGGGTGCACCTCGGCGCCGAGCAGGCCCATCCGCTCGACGTTCGGGCGCTGCCGGCGCATGTCCTCGGAGCCCATGTAGACGACGCACTCCAGTCCGAAGCGGGCGCAGACGGTGGCCGTGGCGACCCCGTGCTGGCCGGCGCCCGTCTCGGCGACGATGCGCGTCTTGCCGAGCCGGCGGGCGAGCACGGCCTGGCCGAGCGCGTTGTTGAGCTTGTGCGCGCCGGTGTGGAGGAGGTCCTCGCGCTTGAGCCAGAGATCGACGCCGGGGGCAAAGCGGGCGGCGGGCGTGAGCGGGGTCGGGCGGCCCGCGAAGGTGCGGCCGAGCTCGTCCAGCTCGGCCCAGTAGGACGGGTCGGCCTTCGCTTCTCCCCAGGCGGCGACGAGCTCGTCGAGCGCGGGAACGAGCGTCTCCGGCACGTAGCGCCCGCCGTAGGGGCCGAAGTCGGTCTGAACGGTGCTCATGTCGTAGCTGCCTCCACGTAGGCGCGGACCTTCCCATGATCCTTGATCCCCGGGGCGGACTCGAGCTGCGAGCTCGCGTCCACGGCCCACGGGCGCACCGCTTCGATCGCGACGCGCACGTTCTCGGGGCCGAGCCCGCCCGCGAGCACGATCCGCCCCTCCGCCTGGGCGGCGCGCCGCCAGTGCTCGGGGTCGTCCTCCTGCCAGGGGAGGTCGAGGACACGCGCGACGCGCTTGCCGTCGCGCAGCAGCACGGCGTCCCGGCCGCGTACCTTACCGTTCTCCCGCGTGTGCACCTGGTCGAGCTGGGCGGGGCTCTTGCCCGCCTCGCCGACCCACACGGCGACCGCGAGCATCGTCTCCGGCACGGGGAGGACGCGGGCGGCGGCGCGGGGGCTCTCGGGGACGAGGACGAAGCCCGCCAGGTCGGCACCCGCTTCGGCCGCGGCGGCGACATCCTCCTCCCGGGTCAGCCCGCAGACCTTGACGAGCGGGCGAGAGAGCAGCGCGGCGAGCTTCGCCGCCGGGTCGGGTGCGCGCATCAACGCCGAGCCGACGAGGATCGCGCCGGCGCCCGCGAGCTCGGCGGCCGCGCCCTGCGCGCGCGACTCGATCCCGCTCTCGGCGACGACGACGCGGTCGCGCGGCGTGCGGGCGACGAGCTCGAGCTGCGCCGCGCGGTCGATGCGGAAGGTCGAGAGGTCGCGCGCGTTGATCCCGATCACGCCGGCGCCGAGCGCGACCGCGCGGTCGAGCTCGTCGGCGTCGTGCGCTTCGACGAGCGTGTCGAGGCCGAGCGCGGCGGCGGCGCGCATGAGGGCGGCGCAGGTCGCGTCGTCGAGGTCGCGCAGGAGCAGCAGCGCCGCGTCGGCGCCGGCCTCGCGGGCCGTGCGCAGGTGCTCCTCCGTCGAGAAGAAGCCCTTGGCGAGCAGCGGCGCGTTGGTGGCCGCGCGGGCGGCGCGCAGGTCGTCCCAGGTCCCGCCGAACCGCTCGTCCACGAGCACCGAGATCGCCGCCGCGCCCGCGGCCGCGTAGGCCGCCGCGATCGCCGCGGGGTCGGCGTCCGGGCGGATGTCGCCCGCCGAGGGCGAGCGCCGCTTGATCTCGGCGATTGCCTGCAGCCCGGGGGCCGAGAGGGCGTCCCTAAACCTCATGGGAGAACCTCGCCAGCTCGTCGAGCCGCACGAGGGCGGCGCCGGAGTCGATCGCATCGCCGGCCAGTGCGATGCCCTCGCGCAGGTCCTCCGCGTGTCCTGCGGCGGCGATCGCGCCCGCGGCGTTGAGGACGATCGCGTCCCTGCGCGTCCCTCCTGCACCCGCAAAGATCTCGCGGACGACGACGGCGTTCTCGCTCGCGGACCCGCCCCGCAGCTCGTCAGGGTGACCGCGTGGGATGCCGAGGTCGAGCGGGTCGATCGTGCGCTCGTGCACGGATCCGTCCACGACCTCGCAGACGAGGTTCGGCCCCGTTGGGGAGAGCTCGTCGATCCCGTCGGCGCCGTGCACGACGAAGGCGCGCCGCGCGCCGAGCTGGACGAGCACCTCGGCGATCGTGCGGACGAGGCCGGGCGCGTAGACACCGATCACCTGCGCCCGTGCGCCTGCTGGGTTCGTGAGCGGGCCGAGGACGTTGAAGACGGTGCGTGCGGCGAGCTCGCGGCGGACCGGCGCCGCGTGCCTCATCGCTGGGTGGTGCATCGGCGCGAACATGAAGCCGAAGCCGAGCTCGTCGATGGACTGCGCGATCCGTGCGGGCGGCAGCTCGAGCTCGAAGCCGAGCGCCTCGAGCACGTCGGCCGAGCCGGAGGCGGACGAGACGGCGCGGTTGCCGTGCTTGGCCACCGCGGCGCCCGCGGCGGCGGCGACGAGCGCCGCGGCGGTCGAGATGTTGAACGTGCGGTCGCCGTCGCCGCCCGTCCCGGCGGTGTCCACGAGGTCGTCGCGGTGGGGACGGACGGGGAGGACGTGCTCGCGCATCGCCTCAGCGCAGCCGGCGATCTCGTCCACCGTCTCGCCCTTGACGCGCAGCGCGACGAGGAAGCCGCCGATCTGCGCGGGCGTGGCCTCGCCCCGCATGATCTCGTCCATGACCGCTCGCGACCGCGAGCGGTCCAGAGACCGGCCCTCCAGCAAGTCGGCCAGAGCTTCGACGATCATCGGCCGCTCTCCAGGAAGTTCCTTCCGAGCTCCGGCCCCAGCGGGGTCAGCACCGACTCGGGGTGGAACTGGACGCCTTCGATCGGGAACTCACGGTGGCGGACGCCCATAACCTCGCCATCCTCGGTGCGGGCGGTGACCTCGAGCGCGTCGGGGACGCGCACCGCCGCGAGCGAGTGGTAGCGGCCTGCCTCGATCGCCTCGGGCAGCCCGGTGAAGACGCCGCGGCCGTCGTGGTGCACCGTGCTCGCCTTGCCGTGGAGCAAGGCCATCGCCTGGCCGACCTCGCCGCCGAACGCCTCGACGATCGCCTGGTGACCGAGGCAGACGCCGAGGGTCGGCACGCGCGGGCCGAGCGCCCTGATCAGCTCGACCGACACGCCCGCCTCCGGCGGCCGGCCCGGGCCGGGGGAGATGACGAGCCGGTCGGGCGCGAGCGCCTCCGCCTCCGCGACGGTGATCGCGTCGTTGCGGTAGACGGCGACATCGGCGCCCAGCTCCGCAAACAGGTGGACGAGGTTGTAGGTGAACGAGTCGTAGTTGTCGATCAGCAACAGCTTCACAGCTCGGCCTCCGCCAGGTCGATCGCGGCCTCGAGTGCGGCCAGCTTGCTCAGGCACTCCCGGTGCTCCGCCTCGGGATCGGAGTCTGCCACGATCCCGGCCCCGGCCTGCAGGCTGGCGACGCCGTCGTGGAGCACGATCGTGCGGATCGCGATGCATGTGTCCATCGTCCCGCCCGGGAGGACGTAGCCGACGGCGCCTGCGTAGGGGCCGCGCCGGTAGCCCTCGAGCTCGCTCACGATCTGCATCGCACGTACCTTCGGGGCGCCCGAGACGGTCCCGGCGGGGAAGCAGGCCCGCAGGAGATCGTACGGCGAGACGCCCTCGGCCAGCGCGCCCGCGACCTCGGAGACGAGGTGGACGACGTGCGAGTAGCGCTCCGGCTGGAGGAAGCTCTCCACCCGCACCGTTCCGGGGCTGCAGACGCGCGAGAGGTCGTTGCGGCCGAGATCCACGAGCATGATGTGCTCGGCGCGGTCCTTCTCGGAGGCGAGCAGGCGCTCGACGTCGCCGTCTCCGGGCTGCGTCGTGCCGGCGATCGGGTTGAGGCTCGCGCGGCCGCCCTCGCACTTGACGAGCGTCTCGGGGGAGGAGCCGACGAGCGCCAGCCCGTCCAGCTCCAGCAGGAAGAGGTACGGCGACGGGTTGACGCGGCGCAGCGCCCGGTAGAGCTGGAGGGCGGAGGCCAGCGTGGGCCGCTCGGCGCGTTGCGAGAGGACGACCTGGAAGGCGTCGCCGGCGCGGATGAGGTCCTTGATCCTGCGCACGCCGGTCTCGTACTCGGCCTGCGGGGGGAAGCGGTGCGTGGGCCCGGCCGCGGTTCCCGGTGACGGGAGCGAGGGGAGAGGCCCCGCGAGCAGCGCGGCGATCCCCTCCGCGTCGCCCGCGAGCACGTCTGCCGTGCCCGAGCCGTGGTCGTAGCGCAGGAGCGTGTCGGCGACGACGAAGCGGCTCTCCGGTAGGCCCGGTCCCTCGCCGGGAAGCGGCACCGTCGGCTCCAGCTTCGCGGCGTGGTCGTAGGCGAGATAGCCGACGACGGGGACGCCGAGCGCCTCCGCCTCCTCGAAGGAGACGACCCGCGAACCCGCTCCCATGAACGAGTGGCGCCCGAGGCGGCCGTGCTCGACCGACTCCAGCAGGAAGCTCGCGCTCCCGCCCTCGCGCAGGCGGAGGTACGCCCCGAGCGGGGTGAGGAGGTCGGTGGTGATGGAAGCGTTGGGTGTCATTGTCCCGAGAACGAGAAAGACCTCCAGGTGGAGGTCTCGAGCGAGGCTGGCTGCCTGTCTAGCCGTTTGAGCGCGAAGCTATCATACGGCCAGGCTCCCGCCCCGCTCGCGGCGCCAGGCCCACCAGGCACGCGGAGTGAGAGTCATCAGACGGAGCGTAGCCGAACTCCGGCTCAGGTCAAGCCGTCATACATAGCCCGCTGCTCGCACTCGTGCGCGTGGGCGACCCGGGGATCGTGCTATGCGGTCGGCTCGACTCCGTGATCGCGGTCGAGCCAAGCGGGGGTTCCTCGGTGCGCGGAACGCGCTCGCGCCGCTCATCGTCTAGGACCGGACGTCAACGGCCTGGATGCGGCCGCCCGAGCTGAGGTTCTCCGCCCAGGCGACGCGGTTCCCTTCGATCGAGAGGCCGATCGGCTCGGCGGCCGCGGTGGCGAGGAGGCGCGGCGCCGGCCCGCCGGCCCCGGCGCTCGCCGCCCACACCTTGCGGCCCGTCCGGTAGACGAGGCGCGTTCCCGCTGCGGAGAGGTCGGTCGCCGTCGCCGGCACGGTGAGGGTGCGCAGGCGCGCGCCCGTCGCGGGGTCGTACGCGTCGATCTGGGTCCGCGCGCCCCGGCGGACGATCACCGCGGCGACGCGGTCCGAGAGAGCGAGCGAGCGGATCGTCCCGGCCGGCGCGAACGTCGAGACGAGCTCTCCACCCGGCAGCGCGCGGATCTGGACCGCGGCCCCGGTCGCGACGCGTGGGGCGGCCGTCGGCGGCCGCGCGGGTGCGGCCGGCACGAGCGCCAGCCGGTTGCCGCTCACCGCGAGCCGGATCGCTGGCGGCGCACCGGGAACCGCGACCGGCGACGCGCCCTCGATGAGGTACACGCCGCCACCGCGGACCTCGCCGTCGCAGCCGCTGAGGTCGCCGTCGCCGGCCTCGCACCCCGGCGGTCCGACGCCGATCTGGATCTGGGAGAAGAGCAGCCGGCGGCCGTCGCCCGCGACGCCGCCGAGGTGATCGCCGATGTGGTCGCCGTTCGCGAAGATCAGCTCGACGACCTGCCGGTCGGCTCCTCCGGCGACCGCCCCGGTGACGACGCGGCGGTAGGTGTCGTTCCCGTGCGCGACGAGCGTCCACGCCGCGCGGGGCCCGGCGAGCGCGAGGAGGAGCCACTCGGGCTCCTGGAAGCCGACCTCGTCGCGGCACGTGGGGCCGGCGGCGGTCGTGATCGCGGTCTGGACGCGCGTCACCAGCGTCCGCACGCGAATCTTCCACGGGCACGGCGAGTCGTCGTCGAAGCTCGCCCAGGCGATGCGCCCGCCGTCCTGGGCGAACGCGTAAACGGGGCCGCCCGTGTAGGCGAGTGTTCGCGGTCTCGCGCCGGCAGCCGGGGCGGCGAGCGCGAGAGCCACGACGATCGCAACTCCGACCCTCGTTCCCACGCCGCCAGCGTACTCCTCCGCGCCCTGGCGGAGCTGGTCAGGACCAAGCGAGGTTCACCATCTGTCCGCCGATCACACCGTTGCGATTGCTGCAACGGTGACGCATGGTGTGCAGCAGAGCTAGGTCGCTCTGACCGAAGCGGAGGCGGACGTGTAGCCCGCCTTCGACGCCGCCGCCCTGTACGAGCCGGCCGGCAGATCAGCCGACGCCTTTCCCCGGGCGTTCGTCGTCAGCGTCCTGCCGCCCATCCTGACCCTCGCGCCCCTGACCGGATCGCCCGCGTCCGAAACCGTGCACGAGACAACGCGGCCGCCCCTGCACGCGAGCGAGAGCCCGGGCAGCACCTGCGTGTGCCAGAAGGCGAGCGAACCGGGCGTCGAGGCGGAGACGACAAGGTCGAGCGGCCCGAGCGCGCCGTCGCCGGCGACCTTCCAGATCGAGCGAGTGCCGGCCGGCGGATTGACCTCCACGACGGCGCCGAACTTCGTCGCCGCGCGGTTGCTCCTGGTCGCGTACACGCGCTGACTCCTCCTCTGCCACATCACCCACAGGCGACCGTCCGGCCCCGGGACGATCGCAACGTGGTCACCGACGCTCGACGTCCGGCTCTTGGCCCGGGCCACCACGAGCGGCGACCCGCCTCCGTGCCGCCACACGCTGACCGTCTGGCAGAACGGGTAGCCCGTGCCCGTGCAGTAGGCGATGTAGACGCCCGGAGCGCCGAGCCGCGCCGTCAGCGCGGTGCGCTGGCCTGGAGCGAGCCCGGCCTTGCGGTCCTCGCGCGCGCTGCTCGGCGCGTACCGCGTCTCGCCGAGCGCGGGATCGACCGTCCTCGTCAGGTAGCCGAACTGGCCGGCGACGTTCGAGTACCAGCCGACGACGACCTCGCCGGAGACTGCATCCACCGCGACGTCGGAGTCGTAGGCGCAGCAACCCTCCATGAGGTCGAGCTCGGGCGTCGGGTCGAGGCCGACCTTGACGTTCGCGCCCCACGAGAAGACCGGCGTCCCGTCGAGCTTGGCCGCCGCGCCGAACGAGCTGGCGGACTCGTTGACACCGACGCCGTCGGTGTGCAGCGCCCGCGTGAACGTCCAGCTGGAGCCGTCCGGCGGCGCCGTCGCCGACGTCGCACGTCCCGAGAACGGCGCGGCTGTGATGCCCGCGAAGAGGAGCCGCAGGCTGCCGTCCGGGCCGACGACCAGGGCAGGGTTGTTCAGCGTCGACCAGCCGTCGAGAACGGCGACCGGCCCGGCGACCAGGGAGCCGTTGGGGGCGACTCGCGCATGCCGGTAGCCCTTGGTGCTGCCCGTCTTCGCGAGCCACACCGCGTTCAGGACGTTGCCGAGACCACGGGCGAGGGTGACCTGGTCGATGTTGCTCCCGTTCCCCTCGCTGAGCCGCGTCCACGTCCCAGGCGGGCCGGCATGGACCGGAGCGGCCGCCCCGATGACCACCAAGAGAGCCGCGATCACAAGACTCATGCGCACAGTGCCTCTGTCTATCACAGAGGCTAGAGGCGTGCGGCCGAGCGGAGCGTGTGCCTATGGCTGCCTGCCCGTTGCAGGTAGCGCGGATCTTGACTGAGGCAAAGCCGCGGTCCGAACAAGAGCAGGTCGTCACGGTATGCTCGTTCCATGCGACGACTGTTCCTTTGCGGTGCTGTGCTGGTTGTCGCTCTCATTCCTCTTGCATGTGGGGCTGATGAAACTCCTTCCACCACCTCCGTTGCGCCGAGCATCTCGACGCCGGCGTCAACCGGTGGCGACGCCGCAGCGCTGGTGTCGACGTTGAAGGCGTCGAACTCGACGTGCGCGACTGTCCAGCTGTACGCGACGGCATCGATCGCCGGCGGTCTCGCCGTCGGCGAGCAGAGCGGCGCGCTGAACGATCTGTTGATGCTGTTCTCTCCGGCGCTGTCCACCCTGACCGCCGACGCCGCTGCCAATCCAGCCGCTGGTGCGCCCGCGGTGGTCACCTCAGCGATCGACAGGCTCAACACGGTGTTTTCCGGCGTGGTGGATGAGATGCGCGCTGCCGGTCTCACCGACGAGCAGTACGAGACCTTGACGACGGTGGCCGTCGAGATTTTGCAGAACGGGCTGGGTGGCGACACCCCCGACGACCCCGAGCTCAATGCCATGCTCGCCGAGCTCAAGGCCGTGCTCGACCAGGTGGCCACCGACGTTGCGGCTGCAGCCGAGGCGGCCCTCGGTGAGCGCCAGGATGATTCCGAAGCGAATGCGTGGTTTCAGAGCGCCTGCCCGGAGCTGATCGGGCCGGGCGGCGGCGGTGATACGTCGGCGTTGCCCAGTGATCCGTGCGGCGTCATCTCGCCGGTGGCGTTCAGTGCGGTATTTCCCGACGGCGTGCCGGTGGGCGAGGTCACCGACGACGCCAACAGTGTCTGCGAGTATCGGAGTGCGGAGATCGGGGGGCCGTCGGTGAAGGTCGCCATCATCACGCCGGAGCGGGTGCGCTCGACGGCGGAGACTGCACGCAGCGAAGGCTCCAACCCGGTGACCGACCTGGCCGGCATCGGCGACGAGGCCTACCTCATCGAAGGAGTGCGGATCTATACCAACGTCGACGGTACGGCGGCAGGCGGCGGCACCCGTGGAGCGACGCTCGGGGTAGTCGCCGGCGACGTTGGGATCTGGATCACCTCCACCGACGCGGCTGCGATCCAACAGCTCGGCATTGCGGCTGTGGATGATCTGGGATGAGCGACGTCACCCGTCTTCCGTAGCGGCTCGTTCAGAAGACGGATCGGGAACGAGCAGTCCGGCGGCGCTCTGGTGGAAGCCACTTCTGTGCAGTAGGCTCGCGTCTCTGCTGACTGCTGCACTGGGTGCGGTTTGTGGCAGCTACCCGCGAGATGGAGGAGTGCTCATGAGGAAGACGCTCACCGTCCTCGGCGCAATCGCGCTGGTCATGCTCATCACGACCGGTGCCTTCGCTGCCAAGGGTCTCATCACCGGCAAGCAGATCAAGGACGGATCCATCACCGGCAAGGACATCAAGAACAAGTCTGTCCCGGTCGCCAAGCTGTCGGGCAAGCTCCCTGCCGGCCCAGCTGGCCCAGCCGGCCCTGCAGGCCCAGCCGGCCCTGCAGGCCCAGCCGGCCCGGGAGGCGCTGTAGGGCCGAATGACAAGTTTGTCTCGTTGGACATCCTCAATACTTCCGGCAGTGCCGTCTTCACGGGTGGCTCCGGCGCCAATGCCGGCCTGAGGTTCCTGGACGGTGTGAACAACACTGCCAACTTCCACATCGTGCTGCCACCCGGCTACACGCCGGACACGCCCGTGACCGGAACGTTCACCTGGCACACGGCCGCCACGTCGTGCGGCGTCCACTGGCGGTCCAACTATACGAGCGTGTCACGCCCCGGACAGGTCCACCCGGTCGGCCCGAGCGCGACCACCGGGATGAGTGACCCTGTGCCCGTCACGAGCGGTTCCACGGCCAATGCCGTGCAGAGCGCAACCTTCACCCTCACCTCGCCGCTGGCCCCGTTCACTCTCCAGCCCGGAGACAGCTACACGTTCGGGCTCTACCGTAATGGAGACACACCCACCGACACCTGCGCGGCTACTGCGTCCATCGACTCGATGGTTATCCGTTACCAGTAACCACGACGGCTCGCCACCCGCTCTGAGCGGGAACGAAATGGGTACCGGCCTCGCGCCGGTACCCAGCCCGCCGTTCTGCGCAGCGCGGGTTGGCTCAGCGATCCGGGGAGCGCGCGATAGCGGCCCGGCCGGAGGCTACGCGGCGGTAATCTCAGGCCGTGAGCCGCTCCGTCATCGTCGGCGCCGTCCGCACGCCCTTCGGCAAGCTCGGCGGCGGCCTCGCGCAGCACTCCGGGACGGAGCTCGGGGCGATCGCTATCCGCGCGGCGCTCGAGCGCGCCGGGCTCGAGCCGGCCGAGGTGGAGTACGTGATCATGGGCCAGGTGCTCCAGGCGGGCGCGGGGCAAGCGCCCGCGCGCCAGGCGGCGATCGGCGCGGGCCTGCCGAAGGAGGTGCCCGCGGACACCGTGAACAAGGTCTGCGCCTCCTCGATCCGCGCCCTCGAGATCGCCGACCTGATGATCCGCGCCGGCGAGCACCGGCTGGTCGTCACCGGCGGCATGGAGTCGATGTCGAACGCGCCGTACCTGCTCCGGAAGGCTCGCTTCGGCTACCGGCTCGGCGACGGCGAGCTCGTGGACGCGATGATCTTCGACGGGCTGCGCTCGACGTTCGACGGGCTGCACATGGTCGCGCAGAACGCGGGGGTGTCGCGCGAGCTGGGGATCACGCGCGAGGCGCAGGACGCCTGGGCCTACCGGTCGCACCAGCGTGCCGCGGCCGCCCAGGCGGAGGGCCGCTTCGCGGACGAGCTCGTCCCCGTCGGCGACGTGGTCGCGGACGAGTCGGTACGCCCGGACACGACGCTCGAAAAGCTCGCCTCGCTGCAGCCTGTGTTCGACCCTGAGGGGACGACGACGGCCGGGAACGCCCCCGGCGTCAACGACGGCGCCTCCTGCGTGATCGTCGCCTCGGAGGAGTTCGCGCGGGAGCGCGGTCTCGAGGCGCTCGCGACGATCGTCGCGCAGGGCTACGTCGCCGACGACTTCGCCTATCTCGCGCGGACGCCCGCCAACGCAGCGGCCCAGGCGCTCGCGAAGGCGGGCGCGACGATCGCCGACGTCAAGCGGATCGAGATCAACGAGGCGTTCGCCTCGGTCGCCTCGCACTCGACCCAGCTGCTCGGGGCCGGCGAGGAGATCGTGAACGTGAACGGCGGCGCGATCGCGCTCGGCCACCCGATCGGCGCCTCCGGCGGGCGGATCGTCGGCACGCTGGTGCACGAGCTGCGGCGCAGCGGCGGTGGGCTCGGGCTGGCCGCCATCTGCTCGGGCGGCGGCCAGGGCGACGCGCTGCTGATCGACGTCTAGAGCAGCTCGGCGAGGAGGGCCCGCACGCGCGCGTCGATCTCGTCGCGGATCCGGCGCACGGTGTCGATGTCCTTGCCGGCCGGGTCCTCGAGCGTCCAGTCCTCGTAGCGCTTGCCGGGGAAGACGGGGCAGGCGTCGCCGCAGCCCATGGTGATCACGACGTCGGCGGTCCGCACGTCCTCGTCGGCGAGCCGGCGCGGCGGCTCCCAGGCCGGATCGATCCCAAGCTCGGCGAGCGCCGCGACGACGACCGGGTTGATCTCGGAGGCCGGCGCGCTCCCGGCGGAGCGGACGGCGACGCGGCCCTGCGCGTGGCGCTCTAGCAGTGCCGCGGCCATCCGGCTGCGCCCGGCGTTGTGGACGCAGACGAAGAGCACCTCGGGCACGGACATGCCACTAGGCTACCGCCGTGGAGCTCGAGCACGTCCTCATCGTCGGTGCGGGGCAGATGGGCGGCGGCATCGCCCAGGTCGTAGCCACCTCGGGGCGGCGGGTGTCCCTGCACGACTCGTTCCCGGGCGCGGTCGAGCGTGGGCTCGGAACGATGCGGCGCAGCCTCGAGAAGCTGTCAGAGAAGGGCGGGGCGGACCCGGGCGAGGTGCTCGCGCGGGTCACTCCGGTGGACGACCTCGTGCCGGCCGACCTGCTGATCGAGGCGGTCGTCGAGGACGCTGACGTGAAGAAGGACATCTTCCGGCGCGCGGACGCCGTGCTGCCGCCCGCGGCGATCCTCGCCTCGAACACGTCCTCGATCCCGATCGCGTCGCTCGCGGCGGCCACGTCGCGGCCGGAGCGGGTGATCGGCATGCACTTCTTCAACCCCGTTCCGGTTCTGAAGCTCGTCGAGGTGATCCGCGCCGTGCACACCTCCGACGAGACCGTGGCCGCGATCGTCGCGCTCGCCGAGGATCTCGGCAAGGTGCCCGCGCAGGCGCGCGACTTTCCCGGCTTCGTCTCGAACCGCATCCTCATGCCGTTCGTCAACGAGGCCGCCTACGCGCTCATGGAAGGCGTCGCGGAGGCGGAGGCGATCGACACGATCGCGAAGCTCGGCTTCGCCCACCCCATCGGTCCGCTCGCGCTCGCCGACCTGATCGGGCTCGACACGTGCGTGGCGATCATGGACGTGCTGCACGAGGGCCTGGGCGACCCGAAGTACGCGCCGTGCCCTCTGCTCCGGCAGCACGTGCAGGCGGGCCGCCTCGGCCGCAAGACGGGCCGCGGCTTCTTCGAGTACGGCTCGTAGCCGCGCGCCGCGCAGCTTTCCTTGCAGAGTCGTGGCACACGCGTGCGGGTGTCAGACACCATCACGTGTGTGTCACGAGCCGTGCCGGGTCTGCGACGATTTCTCCACAGCGGAGTCGCCGCCGCGGCTGACGTAAGATCGCCGCGCATGGACTTCGCCCTCACACCCGAGCAGAGGGAGATCCAGGCGCTCGCGCGGGAGTTCGCCGAGGCGGAGATCGCGCCGAACGCGGCCGCCTGGGACCGAGAGCACCGGTTCCCGGAGGAGCTCTTCGCCAAGCTCGGCGCGCTGGGGCTGATGGGCGTGTGCGTGCCCGAGCGCTACGGCGGTGCGGGCGCCGACTTCCTCTCCTACGTCCTCGTGCTCGAGGAGATCTCGCGCGCGGATGCGGGCGCCGGGGTCACCGTCGCCGTGCACACGAGCGCCGCGACGCTGCCGATCCTCGCCTTCGGCACCGACGAGCAGAAGGAGCGCTTCGTGCCGCCGCTCGCGCGCGGCGAGCTGATCGGCGCCTTCGCGCTCACGGAGCCGGGCTCGGGCTCCGACGCCGGCGCGCTGCGCACGGCGGCCGTCCCCGACGGCGACGGCTGGACGATCTCCGGCTCGAAGCAGTGGATCACGAACGGCTCCTACGCGGGCACGTTCGTCGTCTTCGCCCGGACGGACCCCGACGACGGACGGCCCGCGCGGCGTCTCCGCGTTCGTCCTCGACGCCGAGCATGTGACGATCACGCGCGAGGAGGAGAAGCTCGGCCTCAACTCGTCCTCCACCGCGGATCTCACTCTCGACGGGGTTCACATCCGCCGCGACCGGCTGTTGCACGTGGAGCACAGGGGCTTCCAGGTCGCGATGGCGACGCTCGACGGCGGCCGCATCGGGATCGCCGCGCAGGCGGTCGGGATCGCGCAGGCGGCCTTCGACGTCGCCCGCGCCTTCGCGCTCGAGCGGCGTGCGTTCGGCCGCCGCATCGGCGACTTCCAGGCGATCCAGTGGAAGCTCGCCGACATGGCGACGGAGATCGACGCCGCCCGCCTGCTCACGTACCGCGCCGCCTGGCTTAAGCAGCAGGGCCTGCCGCACACCGCCGAGGGCGCCAAGGCGAAGCTCTTCGCCTCCGAGACGGCGCGGCGGCAGACCGCCGAGGCGATCCAAGTGCTCGGCGGCTACGGCTACACGAAGGAGTTCCCCGTCGAGCGCTACTACCGCGACGCGAAGGTGACCGAGATCTACGAGGGGACGAGCGAGGTGCAGCGGATCGTGATCGCGCGCGAGCTGCTCAGGCCGGCGGAGCGGACAGTTGCCCCGGCGTAGGGACGAGCCCGTCCGCCTGACGCGGATCTACACCCGTGGTGGCGACACGGGGGAGACGTCCCTTGGAGACGGCTCGCGCGTTTCCAAGCTCGATCCGCGCATCGCCGCCTACGGGGCGGTGGACGAGCTGAACTCGGCGCTTGGCGTCGTCCTTGCGGGCCCTGTCCCCGACGCGCTGCGGACGCCGCTCGAACGGATCCAGAACGAGCTCTTCGATGCGGGCGCCGACCTCTCCGTGCCCCGGGACATTCCCGACCGGCTGCGGATGGGCCAGAGCGCGGTGGACGGGCTGGAGGCGCTCTGCGACCACTTCAACGAGTCGCTTCCGGAGCTGCGCAGCTTCGTTCTCCCAGGCGGGACCGAGGCTGCGGCGCGGCTGCACGTCGCGCGCACGGTCTGCCGGCGGGCCGAGCGCGATGCGCTCGCGGCGAACGTCAATCCGCTCGTTCCCGTCTACCTGAACCGCCTGTCCGACCTGCTCTTCATCCTCGCCCGCGCCGCGAACGCGGCCGCAGGACGGCCCGAGCCGCTCTGGAAGCCTGGCACCTCCTCGTAGCCTTCGCCGGCTCGCTCCTCGCGCCCCCGGCCGCGGCCCCTCCCGGCCGGCACAGCCGGCCTCCGGGGCCGCTCGCGCCGCTGGACTGCAGGATGCCGCCCGCGCGCCGCTTGGCCGTACTCGATGTACTGTCCTGCGCGTCGCGCGGCCGTCCTCCTTTGCCAGCGACGCGCCAGGAACGCGAGGGCTGCTAATTGGAGCTCTGGCAGCTCGGGGTTTCTCTTGCCGGCTCGTTCGTTGCCGGCTACGTCGGCGCGGCGGTTGGGCTCGTCCTCGGGACGCTGCGGCTGCCGCTGATCCTGCTGGCGGCCGGGAACCCCGCTGCCGCGGCGGGCACGAATATCGCGATCTCGGCGGCAGCGGCAGCGTCCGGCGGGCTGCGGCACGCTCGCGAGGGGCGCGTGGACTGGCGCGTCGTCGCCTGGATGGCGCCGCCGTCGGCCGCCGGTGCCGTCGCCGGCGCACTGCTCGCGAGCGACGCGCCGGAGCGGCTGCTCTACGCGCTGATCGCCGCCGTGCTGGCGTGGAACGCGGTGGACCTGGCGTTCCGTCCGGTGCGACCGCGCGCGTCGGCCCGCCCGCGCGTCGGCTTCGCCGCGGTCTCCGGCGCGCTCATCGGCCTGCTCGGCGGCGCGATCGGCGTCATCCTCGGCACGCTGCGCATGCCCGCGCTCGTGCGCGCCGTCGGGCTCGACATCCGGCGTGCCGCCGGCACGAATCTCGTCGTCGGCTTCCTCCTCGGCGTCGCTGCCTTCGCGGCCTACGCCGGCCGGCTCGAGATCCAATGGGGCGTGCTCGCGGCCGGTCTTGCGGGAGCGCTCCCGGGCGGCTGGCTCGGTGCGAAGGTGACGGACCGCGCCCCGGAGGAACTGCTCCGGCGGGGGCTCGCCGTGCTCCTCGCCGCGATCGCGGTCTCGTTCGCGGCCCAGGCCGCGCTCTCCTAGGAGTTCTGCCGGCCGAGCTGGGCGATCATGCGGGCCAGCTCGTCGGCGGGCGTGCCGCGAGGCAGGGCGAGGTTTGCGCCTGCCTGGACGGCGCGGCCGAGCGTCGCTGGGCTCGAGCCGAGGGCGAGCAGCCTCATGTCGGGGAAGACCAGTCTCAAGTCGCGCAGGAATCCGAGCCCATAGATGTCCACGTCGATGACGACGACGCCGACGTTGCGGTTCGTCGCGCCCGCGAGCTGGAACGTCCGCTCCGGCCGCGACGCGGACTCCACGAGCCGCGTGCCGGTGTTGCGCAGGCCGAGCGCGATCTTCTCGCGATCGGGCTGCTCGCCGGCGAGCACGACCTCGACCGGCTGCTTCGCCGGCTGCACCTGCTCGAGCTCGGGGCCGACCAGCCGCATCTTGACCGTGCGCTGGATCGCTTCCGTGCCCGAGCGGGCGACCCAGGAGACCGTGTAGCGGCCCGGCTTGCGGATCTGCGTCGGGACGCGGAGCCGGACGGTCTGCGCGCCGGCCTTGACCCGGAGCTTCCAGGCGTAGAGGCGCTGCTTCTTCGTGCCGTAGAGCGTCGCGGTCACGGCGGCCGGCCGCGACGCCTGGAGCCGTGCCGCGATCGTCGTCCGCTTCGCGAGCGTCAGCTTCTTCGCGCCGGCGACCTGGAAGGCGAGGCGCGTCGTCGCCGCTGCGCCCTCGGCGACGACGAGATTCACGCTCGAGCCTTCGAGCGCCAGGTTGGCGCCGGTCGGGGCGACGACGGTGCCGGCACGTGCGCCCGTACCCGCCTGCTCGGTGACCGAGCCGGAGGCGAAGCCGGCGGCCGCGAGCGCCGCCTGGGCCTGGTCGCGCGTGAGCCCAGCGAGCAGTGGCAGGGCCTTCAGCGCCGCCGTCTGGGGGCTGAGGTTGCCGGCGGCGTCGTGCTGCGCCATCGTGAAGCGGCGAGTGTCGTCGGGGGCGAACGGCCCCATCTTGACCTCGAACTGGGTGTTGTCGAACTGCGCGTAGGCCTCGCCGTTGACGTAGAGGAAGAACTGGCCGAGCTGGCCGCTGTTGTCGCGCGCCGGCGTCCAGCGCAGGGTCAGGCCGTCGGCGGCGACGACGCCGGCAAACCCGCCGGGCGGCGTCGGCGCTTCGGTGTCGAGCATGAGCCCGAAGTACGTGAGGTGGCGGGTGAGCACGTGGACGGTGCCGGCCTCGTCGCGATAGAAGCCGTCCGCCCAGGTGCTCGGCAGGACGCCCGGCTGTTGCACGAGCGAGAGCTGGCGCCAGTGAACGCCGTCGCTCGACGTGGCGGGGAGGACGAGCGAGCCGGAGGAGCTCGGGATCACGATGTCGAGCGGTGCCTGGAACTGCTTCACGAGCGTGCCGGCGAGCGCCCAGCGGGCGGTGACGTCGATCACCTGGCTGCTGAGCTGGATGGTCGTGCCGAGCGTCGCGGAAGGCATTGGGTCGATGCGGATGACGAGCATGTCGCCAGGCGTAGCCGAGCCCGCGGCCGGCCAGGCGGCGGCTGGCATCGAGATGGTGGCGAGGCTGTCCACGGCGGTGAGCGTCGTCGTCGCATTCGACAAGACGTTCATCTCGACCGGGGCGACGTCGGTCGAGCTGCCCGTCCAGACGGTGAACGCGACCCGGAACTGCGTGCGGGCGCCGCGAACGTCCTGGAGCTCTCCGCGGAGGACGTGCAGACCCTCGCCGAGCGAGCCGGTGGCGAACGTGAGGGTGTTGCCCGAGATGCTCGGAGCCGCGACGGCCGCGCCGTCGAGCAGCGGGCCGACGACGGTGACCGGCTCGCTGGCCGTGACGGCGACCGAGGCGACGCTCGCCAGCACGGAGCCGTCGGCGGGGACAGCGCCGGCGAGCGCCGGCGCGGTGTTGTCCACGCGCACGTCCTCGCGCACGAACCAGTTCGTGTTGCCGACCGAGTCGGAGACGACGGCGCGCAGGTCGTAGAGCCCGTCGGGGAGCGTTGCCGTATCGAAGGTCGCCGTCCATGGCGCCGCGGTGTCGGTCGCGAAGGCCGTCCACGTGGCGGCGTCCGCGGGACTGACGCCGAACGCGACCTGCGCCGCGCCGATGCCGCTCGTCGTCGCGGTCAGCGCGATCACGCCGGACACGAGCGCGCCCGGGTCGCCGAGCGTGACGGTCGGAGCGGTCGAGTCGAGCGTGACCGCGACTGAGGACGACGTGAAGGTGTTGCCGGCGGCGTCTGTGACGACGATGCGGATCTCGGCCGGGCCGTCGGGCGCGCTCGTGGCGTCCCACGTGGCATTGAACGGCGCGGCCGTGTCGGTGGCGACGGTAGAGAAGTCGGGGGCGCCGGTCCAGTGCGCCTGCCAGACGACCGACGCGACGCCGGCAGCGGCATCGGAGGCGGCTGCGTCAAGCTGCGCGCTCGGACCGCCGACGGTCTGGCCGGCGGCGGGCTGAGTCAGCGTCCCGGACGGGGCGACGTTGTCCACAGTCGTCGTCCGAACGGCGCTCGTGCCGGTGTTCCCGCCGGCATCGGTGGCGACCGCGCGCAGGTCGTACGAGCCCGCGGCGAGGGCGATCGTGTTGAGCGAGGCCTCGAACGGCGAGCTCGTGTCCGTCCCGACGTTCGTCCACGTGCCGGCCCCGGCCGGGCTGCGCTGGAACACGATCTGAGCCGTGTCCGCCGCCGACGAGGCGCTCAGCGTCACCGTGCCGGCGACGAAGGCGCCCGGATCGTTCAGCGTGACGGCCGGCGCGTCGTTGTCCACCGTGACCGTCCGCACCGCGGAGGTGACGGTGTTGCCCGCGCCGTCGGTGGCGAGCACGCGGAGGTCGGCGGCCCCATCCGGCACGCCCGTGGAGCTCCACGAGGTGGAGAGGGGCGACGAGCCGCTCGTCGCGACCGTCGAGAAGTCGGAGGCGCCGGAGGCCTTCACCTGGAGCTGAAGCGAGGAGATGCCGGAGCCGGCGTCGCTCGCGAAGCCGGAGAGCGTGACCGCGCCGGCGACGAAGGCACCCGGGGCCGGCGCGCTGACGCCCGAGCTCGGGGCGGTGTTGTCCACGCGCTTCGGCAGGCCGGGCAGGAGCTGCGTGGTCAGGTTGCCGAGACTGTCGGCAACGCGGACGCGCAGGTCGTAGTCGCCGTCGGTGACGAGCGTCGTGTTCCAGAGGTAGGTGTACGGGCCGGGGGCGAGGACGGTGCCGAGGCTCGCCCAGGCGTTCGCTCCGGCCGGGCTGAACTGGAACTCGACCGAGGAGACGTCCGCCGGGGCGTCCGGGGTGAACGTGAGGGCCGCCGCCGTGCCGGTCAGGTACGAGCCCGGGTTGCCCGGCGTGCCGCTCGGGCCGGTCGTGTCGATCGTGATCGCGATGCTCTGGGTGGACTCGACGTTCCCGATCGCGTCGGTCGAGTAGAACTCGATGGTGTGCGTTCCGTCGTTCGAGTGATCGCCAGGAGCCGCGATCACGATGGCCGCGCCGGCCGACCAGCCGCTGCCGTCGACGCGGTACTGCGTTGCCGAGACGCCCGACCCCGAGCCGTCGCTGGCGGAGAGGGTGACCGTGACCGGCGCGTTCGAGGTCGTGCCGGGCGAGGCCGACGGGCCCGTCACCGGCGCCGTGTTGTCCACGCGCACGCCGATCGTGGCCGAGGTGAAGCTGTTGCCCGCGTTGTCGGTCGTCGTCACGCGCAGGTCGTAGAGGCCGTCGCCGCCCGCCGCCGTGTTCCACGGGGAGGCCTGCGCCGTCCACGTGCCCGCGCCGGCGGGCGAGCGCTCGAAGACGACGGTGGCGACGCCCGAGCCGCCGTCGGCGGAATCGGACGCGAGCGTCACGGCCGGGCCGTTCAGGTTCACGCCGTTCGCCGGCGCCGTCAGCGAGCCCGTCGGCGCGGTGTTGTCCACGCGCACGGTGATCGTGCCGGAGACGAAGCTGTTGCCGGCGAGGTCGGTCGTCGTCACGCGCAGGTCGTAGAGGCCGTCCGTGACGAGCGCCGTGTTCCACGAGGCCGGCGTTGCCGTCCACGTGCCCGCGCCCGCAGGCGAGCGCTCGAAGGCGACGGTGGAGACACCCGAGCCCGAGTCGGCGGAGTCGCTCGTCAGCGCGACCGTGCCGCGGACGTTGGCGGAGGCCGCCGGGGCGGTCACCGAGCCGGTCGGAGCGGTGTTGTCCACGCGCACGCCGACCGTGGCCGAGGTGAAGCTGTTGCCCGCGTTGTCGGTCGTCGTCACGCGCAGGTCGTAGAGGCCGTCGCTCACGAGCGTCGTGTTCCAGGAGGATCCGGTGACCGTCCAGGTGCCGCCGCCCGACGGCCGCCGCTCGAAGACGACGGTGGCGACGCCCGAGCCGCCGTCGGCGGAGTCGCTCGTGACCGCGACCGTGCCACGGATGCTCGCGCTGTCCGCCGGGGCGGTGACCGAGCCGGTCGGAGCGGTGTTGTCCACGCGCACCGTGCGGAGCGCGGACGCGGAGGCGTTGCCGGCGACGTCCGTGACAAAGGCGCGCAGCTCGTACTGGCCGTCGGCGAGCGCGGTGGTGTCGAGGCTCGCGGCGTACGGCAAGGTCGCGTCGCTGCCGGCGAGCAGCCACGTCGAGTCGCCGACGAGGCGGTACTGGAAGTCCACGGTATTGACGCCCGAGGCCGGCGCTCCGTCGGAGGCCGTCGCGGTCAGCGACACCGTGCCGCGGACGTCGGCGAGGTCGGCAGGGGCGGTGAGCGAGCCGGTTGGGGCGGCGCGGTCGATGGTGACCGTGACGAGCTGCACGGTCTCGCGGGCAGCGTTGTCGCGGGCGGTCGCGCGGAGGACGCGCGTGCCGTCGGCCGGGATCGCCCACGACGCGCTGTACGGAGCCGTGCCGTCGATTGCGAGCACCGTCCAGCTGTCCGGCAGGCAGTTCGGGGACGTGTTGTTGCACTGCTCGAACTTGACCCAGGCGACGCCGCTGCCCGCGCCGTCGTCCGAGCTCGACGTGACCGTGAACGGGTCGGCGTCGGCTCCGTTCACGTACGCGCCGTCGGCCGGCGCGGTGATCGTGAGGCTCGGCGCCGTGTTGTCCACGCGGCGGGAGGCGCGCGTCGCGGTCGCGCTGTTGCCCGCGTTGTCGGTGACGGTGACGCGGAGGTCGTAGAGGCCGTCGGCGACGGCCGTCGTGTCCCAGCTCCCGGCGGCGATCGTCGTCCAGGTGCCGCCGCCCACCGGCGTCCGCTCGAAGACCGTGCTTGCGATGCCGGTGCCGGAGTCGCTCGAGCCGGAGGCGTCGAGGACGACCGTGCCGCTCAGGTTCGCGCCGGGGTCGGCGAGGACGGCGGTCGGCGCCGTCGCGTCGACCGTCCACGTGTACGTGTTGGGCGTCGCGTCGGCGTTGCCGGCCCCGTCGGTGGCCTCGACGTCGAAGGTGTGGCTGCCGTCGAGAAGCGCTGAGCCGAGAGTGTGCGGGCTCGTGCAGGCGCTCCACGAGCCGCCGTCGATGCGGCAGCGGAAGGTGGAGCCGGTCTCGCTCGAAGAGAATGAGAACGTCGGCGTCGTGACGGTGCTCGGGTCGGACGGACGCGTGCCGATGGTCGTGTTCGGGGCCGTGGTGTCGACCGTCCAGGCGTGGCTGACCGGGGTGGCGTCGGTGTTGCCGGCGGCGTCGGTCGCGCGCACCTCGTAGGTGTGCGAGCTCTCGGCGAGGCCGCTCAGGCTGGCCGGGGTCGTGACCGCGTCCCACGAGCCGCCGTCGAGCCGGCCCTCGAAGGTCGAGCCGCCCTCGGTCGAGGAGAGGCCGAAGGTCGCAGAGGTCGAGTTGGTGGGCGTCGCCGGCGAGGAGCCAAACGACGTATCCGGCGCGATCGAGTCGACCGTCCAGGTGTGCGAGGCCGGCGTCGCGTCGACGTTGCCGGCCTGGTCGACCGCGCGGACGTCGAAGGTGTGCGAGCCCTGGGCGAGGCCGCTGAGCGCGTGCGGACTCGTCGCCGCCGCCCACGAGCCGCCGTCGAGGCGGACCTCGAAGGTCGCGAGCGGGTCGGCGGAGCTGAAGCCGAAGCTCGCCGAGGTGGTGTTCGCGAGCGCCGGCGGCGTCGAGTCGAGCGTCGTCCCCGGCGGCACCGTGTCGATCTTGACGAGCAGCGTGGCGACGGCCTCCTCGTTGCCGACCTTGTCGTAGGCGCGGTACTTGATCGTCGTCGTGCCCTCGGAGGCGACGGAGATCGCGCCCACGTAGACCGAGCCGGAGAGGATCGTCGGGTCGGAGCCGTCCGTCGTGTACTTGACGAAGTCGGCGCCCGAGCCCGTGTCATTCGCGCTCAGCGTGACCGAGACCGGGGAGGACGTGTACCAGCCGGCCGAGCACGCGGCGGCATTGCACTGAGCGCTCGTGGTCGGAGCCGACGAGTCGGGCGTGACGGTGAATGTCGCGGCGCTCGACGTGAGGCCGGCCTTGTTCGTCGCGGTGAGGTCGAGCGGCTCCGCCGGGTCGGCGGCGGCGTTCGTGAAGGTGTAGGCGCCGCCGGCGCTCCAGCCGCTGCCGAG
The DNA here is from genome assembly GCA_963839425.1 of uncultured Actinomycetes bacterium. Lineage (GTDB taxonomy): Bacteria > Actinomycetota > Thermoleophilia > Gaiellales > Gaiellaceae > CAYGLV01. Next base: position 1,455,873 of record CAWIUX010000009.1, on the reverse strand, counting down.
GGTCGGGTACGTGTAGCTCTGGACGTCGGTTTGCGCGTCGGTGGAGCTCGGCGTCACGGTGAAGCCGCCCGCCGCGCCGGGCCGGAAGTAGACGGTGCTGCCCGTCGCGCTCGCGTTCGTGAAGGAGCCGAACGAGAGCGACGGGACGGACGGGGCGGTCGCGTCGACCTTGACGACGCGAGTGATCGAGACGGCGTTGCCGGCGTTGTCCGTGCCGGTCAGGACGTAGCGGTAGCAGCCGTTAGCGAGGCCGTTCTGGTCGGGTGCGCCGGTGAGCGTCGCCGGGGCGCCGTAGGCGCTGCAGGCGTCGCCGGAGAGCGTGCCGTCCTCGCGCTTGAGGGTGCTCGACGCGAGGCCCGACTCGGTGCCGGATGCGGTCTCGCCGAAGTCGGTGCGCGAGATCGTGAAGGTGCCGGTCGTCGAGTAGGCTGCGCCGCCGTTGACGGTCAGCGCGCCGCCGGTCGGGATCGTCGAGTCGTTCTTGAAGGTCAGCGTCGTGACCAGCTCGTTGTTCGAGTTGTCGCGCGCCGTGACGTCCTGCGTGAACGTCGCGGCCGAGCCCGACCACGCGAGGTCCGTGGAGGTGTACGGGCCGCCGGCCGGGGTCGAGATCGTCTCCTGGCTGCGCGTCGTCCAGCCGGTCTGGGTCAGCGCCGGGTAGACGGCGGCGCCGGGGCCCGAGCCGGAGTCGGCGACGGCGCTGCGCAGCTTGAAGGTGCCGGTGTCGGCGCCCGAGTAGAAGACGGTCGTGCCCGTGAGGTACGGGGTTGGGCCGGAGCCCGCGATGACCGAGATCGTGTTCGTCGGCGCGGTCGTGTCCGGATCGGTGAAGTTCACGGCGGCCGTGTCGGTGATCACCTTCGACTCGGTCGTGTCGGTCGCGGTGTAGGTGACGTTCTCGATCGTCGCGTCGGTGACCGTGAAGGTGACGATGCCGGCCCCGGTCGACTGCGCCGCTCGGGCCGAGGAGATGTTCGAGCTGCCGCTGCCGGCGGCGAGCGAGCACGTCGTGGCCCGGCGACGGGGTTGCCGGCCGCGTCGCGGAGCGTGACCGTGATCGTCGAGGTGGCGGCGCCGTCCGCGGAGACCGCGGCCGGGGACGAGTCCACCGTCGACTGGGCCTGATCCGTGGCGCCGTGGACGACGGTGAAGCTGGCGAGGGTGCCGGTGGTGAGGCCGGTCGAGGTCGCCTCCATCACGACCGCGCCCGCGGTCTGGCCGGTGATCGTCTTCGTTGCCACGCCGTTGGCGGCGGTGGCGTTGCCGGTGCCCGTGACGGTGCCGGCGCCGCTCGCCTTCGCGAACGCGACGACGGTGCTGCTGTCGTTGGTCGTGACGTTGCCGGCCGCGTCCTTGAGCGTCGCGGTGAGCACGCGCGTGGCGCCGGAGGTGAGGTCGGCGGTCGAGCCGGTGAGGGCGATGTCGGCGGCGGCGCCGTGGACGACGTCGAAGGCGAGGGTGTCGAGCGAGAGCCCGGCCGAGGGTGTCTCGTCGGCGGTCGTCGTGGTGGCGCCGGCGAGTACGCCGGTGACGTTGACGGTTGCGACGCCGGCGACGGCGGTCGCGGTGCCGAGCCCGCTGAGGGTGCCGGCGCCGGCGGTGTCTGTGAAGGCGATGTCGAGCGTGCTGCTGGCGCCCGTGCTGACGGTGTTGCCGGCGGCGTCCTTGATCGGTGGCGGTGAGGACGCGTGCCGCACCGCCGGAGGTGAGGTCGGCGGTGGAGCCGGTCAGGTCGACCTGGGTGGCGGCGCCGTGCACGACGTTGAAGCGCCGAGCGTGTCCAGGGTCAGAGCCCGGCCGAAGGCGTTTCGTCGGCCGTTGTAGTAGTCGCGCCCGCGAGGACACCCGTCACGTTGACGGTGGCGATGCCGCGCGACGGCGGTCGCGGTGCCAAGCCCGCTCAGCGTGCCGGCGCCGGCCGTATCGGTGAAGGCGATGTCGAGCGTGCGAGCTGGCGCCCGTCGTGACGGTGTTGCCCGCGGCGTCCTTGACGGTGGCGGTGAGGGTGCGCGCGGCGGCGCCGGAGGCGAGATCGGCGGTCGAGCCGGTCAGGTCGATCTGGGTCGCGGCGCCGTGCACGACCGTGAAGCGCCGAGCGTGCCGGCGGTGAGCCCGGCCGAGGGCGTCTCGTCGGCGGTTGTAGTAGTCGCGCCCGCGAGGACCCCCGTCACATTCACGGTCGCGACGCCGGCGACGGCGGTCGCGGTGCCCAGGCCCGTCAGCGTGCCGGCGCCGGCGGTGTCGCTGAAGGCGATGTCCAGGATGGAGCTGCACCGGTGCGTGATGGTGTTGCCGGCGGCGTCCTGGATCGTCGCGGTGAGGATCGCGCGCGGCGCCGCCGGAGGCGAGGTCGGCGGTCGAGCCGGTCAGGTCGATCTGGGTGGCGGCGCCGTGCACGACGTCGAAGGCGAGCGCGTCGCTCGAGAGCCCGGCGCCGGGTGTCTCGTCGGCGGTCGTCGTGCGTCGCGCCGGCGAGGACGCCGGTGACGTTGACGGTGGCGACGCCGGCGACGGCGGTCGCGGTGCCGAGCCCGGAGAGGCTGCCCGGGCCGGCGGTGTCTGTGAAGGCGATGTCGAGCGTCGAGGAAGCGCCCGTGCTGACGGTGTTGCCGGCGGCGTCCTGGATCGTCGCGGTCAGGGTGCGCGCGCCCCCGCCGGAGGTCAGGTCGGCGGTCGAGCCGGTCAGGTCGATCTGGGTCGCCGCGCCGTGGACGATGGTGAAGGCGAGCGTGTCGGCGGCGAGTCCGGCGCCGGGTGTCTCGTCGGCGGTTGTAGTAGTCGCGCCCGCCAGGACCCCCGTCACGTTGACGGTGGCGACGCCGGCGACGGCGGTCGCGGTGCCCAGTCCGGAGAGGGTGCCGGCGCCGGCCGTATCGGTGAAGGCGATGTCGAGCGTCGAGGAAGCGCCCGTGCTGACGGTGTTGCCGGCGGCGTCCTGGATCGTCGCGGTCAGCGTCCGTGCGGCCGCGCCGGAGGCGAGGTCGGTGGTGAGGCCGGTCAGGTCGATCTGGGTCGCGGCGCCGTGGACGACGTTGAAGGCGAGCGTGTCGAGCGAGAGCCCGGCCGAGGGTGTCTCGTCGGCGGTCGTCGTGGTGGCGCCGACGAGCACGCCGGTGACGTTGACGGTTGCGACGCCGGCGACGGCGGTCGCGGTGCCGAGCCCGCTGAGGGTGCCGGCGCCGGCGGTGTCTGTGAAGGCGATGTCGAGCGTGCTGCTGGCGCCCGTGCTGACGGTGTTGCCGGCGGCGTCCCTGAGGTGGCGGTCAGCGTCCGTGCCGCACCGCCGGAGGTGAGGTCGGCGGTCGAGCCGGTCAGGTCGATCTGGGTGGCGGCGCCGTGCACGACGTTGAAGCGCCGAGCGTGTCCAGGGTCAGGCCGGCCGAGGGCGTTTCGTCGGCCGTTGTAGTAGTCGCGCCCGCGAGGACACCCGTCACGTTGACGGTGGCGACACCGCGCGACGGCGGTCGCGGTGCCAAGCCCGCTGAGCGTGCCGGCGCCGGCCGTATCGGTGAAGGCGATGTCGAGCGTCGAGCTCGCCCCGGTCGTGACCGGTGTTGCCCGCGGCGTCCCTGAGCGGTGGCGGTCAGGGTGCGCGCGGCGGCGCCGGAGGCGAGATCGGCGGTCGAGCCGGTCAGGTCGATCTGGGTCGCGGCGCCGTGCACGACCGTGAACCCGAGCGTGCCGGCGGTGATGCCCGACGAGGGCGTCTCGTCGGCGGTTGTAGTAGTCGCGCCCGCGAGGACACCCGTCACATTCACGGTCGCGACACCGGCGACGGCGGTCGCGGTGCCCAGGCCCGACAGGGTCCCTGCACCGGCGGTGTCGCTGAACGCGATGTCCAGGATGGAGCTCGCACCGGTCGTGACGGTGTTGCCGGCCGCGTCCCTGATCGTCGCGGTCAGCATCCGCGCCGCACCGCCGGAGGCGAGGTCGGCGGTGGAGCCGGTCAGGTCGATGACGGTCGCGGCGCCGTGGACGCGGACGACGGTCGTCAGGCTCACCGCGTTGCCGACGTTGTCGGTCCCCGTGAGCACGTACACGTAACAGCCGGCCCCGAGCGTCTGATCGGGAATGCCCACGATCGTCGCCGGGAAGCCGCTGTAGGCGCCGCACGAACCGTTCGAGTAGGTGGCGGAGTCCCGCGTCAGCGTGCTCGAAGCGAGACCGGCGGCGGTGCCAGAGGGCGTCTCGGCGTAATCGGTGCGAGCGATCGAGAACGTGCCGCCGGCGTCGCTCGTCGTTCCGCCACCCGTCGCGCCAGTGCCGTTCACCGTCAGCGCGCCGCCCGTGGGAGCCGTCGAGTCCGCGGCGACGTGAACGGAGTCGTGCCCGACACCGTGCCGGCGCCGTTCGTGGCGGAGACGTTCTGCGAGCCCGGCTCGGCGGCGCCGACCGCATAGCTATAGGTGCGCGTCGCGCCCGCGCCGGCGACGCTCCAGCTCGTGCCGAACGGCACCGGCGCGGCCGGGAAGGTGTAGCTCGCGACATTCGTGTCGGCGTCGGTCGAGCTGGCCGTGACGTCGAACTGGCCGACGCCGGCGGCCGGGCGGAAGAACACCGTCGAGCCGGAGCCGGAGTAGTAGGCGCCGCCGGTGGCGCTCGCGAAGGAGAGCGTCGGCGCGCTCGGCGCGCTCGTGTCGACCTTGACGACGGTGGTGAGCGTGACGGTGTTGCCGACGTTGTCGGTGCCGGTGAGGACGTAGCGGTAGCAGCCGGTGGCGAGCCCGCTCTGGGCGGGGGTGCCGATGAGTGTGGCGGGCGCGCCGAAGGCGGAGCAGGCGTCGGCGGAGAGGGTGCCGTCCTCGCGCGTCAATGTGGAGGAGAGCAGGCCGGAGTTGGTCGCGTCCAGCGTCTCGGTGTAGTCGGTGCGGGTGCCGATCGTGAAGCTGCCGTCGGGGTCGTAGCTCTGCGCTGCCGCCCCCGGAGGCGGCGACCGAGTTGACCGTCAGCGCGCCGCCGGTGGGGGCGACCGAGTCGGCGGTGATCGTGAAGGCGCCGTTTGCCTGGCCGGTGGCGTTGTTCTGGGCGGTGACGGTCTTGGCGCCGGTCTCGCTGCCGGTGGTGGCGGGCCAGGTGTAGATCTGGGTGTAGGGCGAGGAGGTGTCGTTGGCGGAGCCGGCGGGGGTGAAGTTGCCGGCCAGGCCGGGGAAGGTGACGTGCTGGACGCCGGACTCGCCGTCGCTGGTGGCGGCGGTCGACCGTGAAGGTGCCGCCGGCGCCCGCGGGCCGGTAGTAGAAGGTGGAGCCGCTCTGGTGGCTGTCGGTCGTGGATTCGGAGATCGTAGGTCGTCGGCGCGCTCGGCGCGCTCGTGTCGACCTTGACGACGGTGGTGAGCGTGACGGTGTTGCCGACGTTGTCGGTGCCGGTGAGGACGTAGCGGTAGCAGCCGGTGGCGAGCCCGCTCTGGGCGGGGGTGCCGACGAGTGTGGCGGGCGCGCCGTAGGCGGAGCAGGCGTCGGCGGAGAGGGTGCCGTCCTCGCGCGTCAATGTGGAGGAGAGCAGGCCGGAGTTGGTCGCGTTCAGCGTCTCGGTGTAGTCGGTGCGGGTGCCGATCGTGAAGCTGCCGTCGGGGTCGTAGCTCTGGCTGCCGCCGCCGGAGGCGGCGACCGAGTTGACCGTCAGCGCGCCGCCGGTGGGGGCGACCGAGTCGGCGGTGATCGTGAAGGAGCCGTTTGCCTGGCCGGTGGCGTTGTTCTGGGCGGTGACGGTCTTGGCGCCGGTCTCGCTGCCGGTGGTGGCGGGCCAGGTGTAGATCTGGGTGTAGGGCGAGGAGGTGTCGTTGGCGGAGCCGGCGGGGGTGAAGTTGCCGGCCAGGCCGGGGAAGGTGACGTGCTGGACGCCGGACTCGCCGTCGCTGGTGGCGGCGGTCGACCGTGAAGGTGCCGCCGGCGCCCGCGGGCCGGTAGTAGAAGGTGGAGCCGCTCTGGTGGCTGTCGGTCGTGCGATTCGGAGATCGAGGTCGTCGGTGCGCTCGGCGCGCTCGTGTCGACCTTGACGACGGTGGTGAGCGTGACGGTGTTGCCGACGTTGTCGGTGCCGGTGAGGACGTAGCGGTAGCAGCCGGTGGCGAGCCCGCTCTGGGCGGGGGTGCCGATGAGTGTGGCGGGCGCGCCGTAGGCGGAGCAGGCGTCGGCGGAGAGGGTGCCGTCCTCGCGCGTCAATGTGGAGGAGAGCAGGCCGGAGTTGGTCGCGTTCAGCGTCTCGGTGTAGTCGGTGCGGGTGCCGATCGTGAAGCTGCCGTCGGGGTCGTAGCTCTGGCTGCCGCCGCCGGAGGCGGCGACCGAGTTGACCGTCAGCGCGCCGCCGGTGGGGGCGACCGAGTCCGGCGTGACCGTGAACGTCGCCGCGGTGCCGACGTTCGTGGCGTTGTCGGTGACCGTGACGCTCTGCGCGCCGGTGAGGCTGGAGGTGCCGCCGCCCGTCCAGGTGTAGACCTGGCTGTACGGCGAGGTCGCGTCGTTCGTGACGGTGCCGGGCGTGAAGCCGCTCGCCAGGCCGGGGAAGTCGACCGTCGCCACGCCCGACTGGCCGTCGGTCGCCGTGGCGTCGACCGTGACGGTGCCGCCGGCGCCGGCGGGCCGGTAGTAGAACGTCGTCCCGGAGAAGTGGCTGTCGGTGGTCCCCTCGGAGAGCGTCAGCGTCGGCGCGCCCGGCGCTGTCGTGTCGAGCTTCAGCCCGACGACCTGGGCGACGTTGACCGCGGCGACTGCGTTCAGGAGCGTCGTGACGTGCGCGGCGCCGTCGCTGACGGCGTCGACGAGCGCGCTCGAGGTGCGCGTGTTCGCCAAGCCGCCCGTCGAGGACTGGTCCCAGCGCTCGACCGCGCCGGCGGGGAAGGCGCCCGCGCGCTCCAGTTGGTCGTGCCGGCGTTCCCGGTGGACGAGGTGAAGAAGCTGAGCCACCGCCAGCTCGCCGTCCACGTCGCCGTGTTCGCCGTCGAGGTGGTGCTGGATGCGTTCGCCCGGCCGGTGTTCACGCTGGGGACGACCGAGTTGTCGACACCGTAGTAGGCCGCGATCCCGCCCGAGGCCTTCCGGGCGACGCCGGCCGTCACGCAGGTGGAGTTCGTGTAGAACGTGAACGTGAAGTTCGCCGCGGCGACGTCGTTCGCGTTCGCGACCTTCCAGTAGAGGAGCTGGCCGACGCTCGTTGTCGAGTTGGTCGGCACGCTCAGCGCCGTCCAGGACGTCGGGTTCGCGGCGGGGCCGCACGGATACGCGCCGGTGCCGCCCTTGTAGCCGATCTGCGCGACCATCATGTCGTTGACGGCGAGGCTGGCCGGCTTCGTCAGCACGATCGTGGTGGCGCCGCCCGCGTTGTTGGAGCCGGCGAAGTTGCGGGTGAAGATCGTGGCCGGGTCGATCACGTAGGGGAGGGGAAGCTCGGCGTCGTCGACGAAGAGCGTCAGCCAGATGTCGTCTTTGCGGCGCTCGAGGCTCCAGCTCGTTCCCTCGGGGGTGACGTCCTTGCCGTCCTCGTCCAGAATCGCGGCCGGAGAAATGCGAAAGCCGGCAACTGCGTTGCCGGCCGAGACGAGGACGCTGCCGTCAGGTCTCAAGGTCGGCTTGAGGGTTCCCGTGCTCAGGTGCCAGCGCCACGTCTTGCGCCCCTGACGCTCGCGGACGGTGAGGTACTGCTCGGTGACGGTGGGACGGACGGTGACGATCTCCTCGCCGAACGACGTCGTGCGCACGGCGCCTCCGGTGTGCGGCTGCCAGGAGCTGGCGTCACCCTGATCGAGGGCGAGGGCGAGCGAGTCGGCACCGGCGGAGACCCGGTACGCGTCGTTCTGGATCGAGACCTCGACGCCGTCAGCGGGGGTGTGGCTGAGAGGTGCGGAGCGGTCGGGCGCGCCGAGCTCGGCGACGAGGAACGACGGGAGGACGGGGCGATCGGAGTCGGACGGGCCTGCGAGGACGAGGAGGCCGGCGACGAGAGCGGCGAGGGCGGCGGCGGCGACGAGAACGCGGCCGCGCGGGTGCCCGGCCAGCGCCGGCCCCTCGAACTGCCGCAGTTCTGTGTTCCGTGCCATGCGTCCTCGATCCGCCCTTGCGTGCGCGTGTATGCGTCCGCAGGAGAGGCATCGGAGCTGGACCGGGGGTGACTTGAGGAGGCGTAAGGTTTGAAAACGGGAAAGTCCCCCAAAATTCACCCGTTTGAGGGGGTCCAGGCTTCCCGCTCTCCCGCTTGGTTATGGGGGATCGCGCCGGTGCGCGCCTAGCGCCAGATGAGCTGCCGGACGAGCGCCGCGACGAGCTCGGGCGACGTCGGCTTCATGATCACGATCGAGGCTCCGGCGCGGCGGGCGTAGGCCGCCGCCTGGGGGGAGCTCGAGAGGGCCACGATCCGCAGCTCGGGAAGACCTGGCGCAGGCCGGCGATGGCTGCGACCGACTCGCGATCGAGGTCGATCACGACGCCCTCGACGAAGGCGGCGCGGAGCCCGCTGACGTCGAACACCTGGCTGCCCGACACCGGGCTAACAGTTAATCTCTTATCGAGCTTGAGGCTCTTGACCCAGATCGCTCCTTTGATCGCCCCGTGGATACTCACGCCTCTACGTCGAGTCGAGGTAGAGGTCACGAGCGGCGCCGAGAAGGACCTCGAAAGCGACGAGCGGCACTCGGCTCCCGTGCCGGATACCGCCTCTGACGAACCATGTCTTACGAGTTCGAAACGACCGCGAGCGCAACGGCCTCGGTGTCGGCGGGAGAGAGCCCAAGCGCGAGCGCCGTGTGCACTCCCACGCGCTGGAAGGCGATCGCGCGTGCGCCGATCTGCCAGCAGAGCGTCGCCCCGCACGGCGTCGTCGCCGGGAACCCCGGCCGATCGGCGTCGAACGCCTCGTTGACGTAGATGAGCACGGCCTCCTCCCACTGGGCCGCGTCGCTTTGGGTGTCCCAGTCGAGCGCGACGAGCACGGTCGCGTCGCCCTCGGCGTCGCGGTAGAGCGCGGAGCGGCCGCCGCCCCAGCCCTCGCCGACGTGGTCGAGCCGCGGGACGCTGAAGACGGCAAGCAACGCCCGGACGTCGAGCTCGCCGAACGTGTCGTCGCCGACGAGTTCGAGTGTGCCGACGGAGACCGGGAGGATGATCGGCAGCGCCCGCTCGCGGGCGAGGAACTTGTCCACGTGGAAGATCTGCTCGGTCGTCTCCGGAAAGCGGCGCAGCGAGCCGAAGGCGGCCTTGTTGCCGCCGAGGTTGCGCAGGCCGGCGCTGAAGCGGAGGCCGGTCGTCGATGCGAACGACGTCTCGAGGTCGAGGAACTCGGTCAGCCTCTCGTCTGTGTGGCCGAGCACCGTCCGCCCGCCGTGGCCACTGCCGAGGACGCCCGCGACGAGCGTCGCGTGCCCCTCGATCGCCGCGGAGGCGGCGAGCGAGGCGTCGCGCCGGCCCTTCAGGAGCTCGACCCGGCGCAGGTTGAAATGCTGGTCCTGGAGCGCGTGCACGAGCTCGTGCAGCAGGGCGTCGCGCCGGTTGTCCCCGGCCTGGACGTAGGCCGTGCGGGTAACCGGGTCGTAGAGGGAGACGTCGGCCTGCGTCCCGCCGAGCGCCCTCCGCAGAGCGCCGTTCCTGGAGGCGAGGCCGAGCGCGCGGTAGAGCTCCTCGTCGTACGACTGCGCGGACGTTGGGTAGTGGCGGTCGAGCGCCTTCACGCTCCGGACTCGGAAGCTCTTCGGCGGCTCAGAGACGATAGGAACGGCCCGCTTCACGTCCAGCCCCGCCAGCCGGCTCGCCACGCGCAGCAGCGCCTTCGCCTCGCCCGGCGTGACCGCCGCTGCGCCGACCGCAAGCGCCCCGGCCGCAAACGCCGCGCAGGCGAGCGCTGGGATCGCATACCTCATATGAGGGGTATCGGCCGCAGGCACCCCGCCCACGAGTATTGCTTGAGGGGCGGCCGTACAGCCTGCGCCCGCACCTACAATGCTGGAGATGGCGACGACCGAGGACCCGCGCTCCTCGCCGGAGCGGCAGGGCGAGCTCTTCACGACGATCTCGGGCCTCGAGAACGAGCCGATCGCGACGCCGGACACGGTCGAGGTGGACTACGACCGCGATCTCGGCTACCCGGGGGCCTATCCGTTCACACGCGGCGTCTACCCGACGATGTACCGCGGGCGGCTCTGGACGATGCGCCAGTTCGCCGGCTTCGGCACCGCGGAGGAGACGAACGAGCGCTTCCGCTACCTGCTCGAGCACGGCCAGACCGGGCTCTCGACCGCCTTCGACATGCCGACGCTGATGGGCTACGACTCGGACCACCCGCGCGCGCTCGGGGAGGTCGGCCGGGAGGGCGTCGCTGTGGACTCGCTCGCCGACATGGAGACGCTCTTCGCCGGCATCCCGCTGGGCGAGGTCTCCACCTCGATGACGATCAACTCGCCGGCGGCGATCGTGCTCGCCTATTACGTCTGCGTCGGCGAGGTCCAGGGCGTGCCGCGCGACAGGCTGCGCGGGACGGCCCAGACGGACATCCTCAAGGAGTACATCGCGCAGAAGGAGTGGATCTTCCCGCCCGAGCCGTCGCTGCGGCTCGTCGTGGACATGGTCGAGTTCTGCTCGCGCGAGATGCCGCTCTTCCACCCGATCTCGATCTCGGGCTACCACATCCGCGAGGCCGGCTCGACGGCGGCGCAGGAGCTGGCCTTCACGCTCGCCGACGGCTTCGCCTACGTCGAGGCGGCGCTGGAGCGCGGGCTGGACGTGGACGAGTTCGCGCCGCGGCTCTCCTTCTTCTTCAACGCCCACCTCGACTTCTTCGAGGAGATCGCGAAGTACCGGGCCGCGCGCCGGATCTGGGCCCGCGAGCTGCGCGAGCGCTACGGAGCCCGCGACGACCGCTCGCTGCTGATGCGCTTCCACGCGCAGACCGCGGGTGTCTCTCTGACCGCGCAGCAGCCCGAGCTGAACATCGTGCGGACGGCGATCGAGGCGCTCGCGGCGGTGCTCGGGGGCACGCAGAGCCTGCACACGAACTCGTACGACGAGGCGCTCGCGCTGCCAACCGAGGACGCGGCGCGGATCGCGCTGCGCACCCAGCAGGTGATCGCGCACGAGACGGGGGTCGTGAACACGGTCGACCCGCTCGGCGGCTCGTGGCACGTCGAGGGCCTGACGAACCGGCTCGAGGCGGAGGCCTACGACTACTTCGCCCGGATCGACGCGCTCGGCGGTGTGATCCCGGCGATCAAGGAGAACTTCTTCCAGCGCGAGATCGCCGAGGCCTCGTACCGCTACCAGGGGGAGGTCGAGCGCGAGCAGCGCGTCGTCGTCGGCGTCAACCGCTACCAGCTCGCCGACGAGCGGCCGATCACGACGCTCAAGGTCGACCCCGCGCTCGAGGCGCAGCAGGTCGGGCGCCTGCGGGCGCTGCGGGCCTCGCGCGACTCGGCGGCGGTCGAGGCGCGGCTCGCCGCGGTGAAGGAGGCCGCCGCGCGCGAGGGTGTCAACCTGATGCCCCTGATCGTGGACGCGGCGCGGGACTACATCACGCTCGGCGAGCTGTGCGACGCGCTGCGCGAGGTCTGGGGCGTCTGGCGGGAGACGCCGGTGTTTTAACCGTGGGGGAACCCGTGGTTCCCCCACGAGCCCCCTCCTTCACGATTCTCGCGCTCCTGCGCCGGCGTGGGCTTCGCCGGAATGAATCCGGCTGCGCCCGAGCGGCGCCTCGCGCGCCAGAGCCGTGTTTAAGCGGGCGTTAACGCAGAGCGGGAAGCGGCATGACCGCAAACCGATCGGCGAACTGCTCGTCTACTCTGTCTCGAGATGATGTCGCTCCACCGTCGCCGCCGGACCCAGCAGGCCCTCATGTGGGGGTCGGGGCTCGTGTTCTGCGCCGGCGTCGTCGCGGTGCTCGTCGTCTACCTCGGCGGGTCCGGGGACAAGACCGCGGCGGCCCCCCTCTCGACCGAGCCGGCGATCACCAACGAGCAGCGGCAGAACGTCAAGCTCGACCCCGACGCGCGCCTGGTGGCGGGCCGCTTCATCCTCACCGCCGTCGCGCGCGAGGACCTCGCCGAGGCGTACGAGCTGACCCATCCCGAGCTGCGCCAGGGGCTCACCAAGGAGCAGTGGCTGACCGGGAACATCCCCGTGCAGTACTACCCGGCGGACGCGATCGACACGGCCGCCTTCAAGATCGACGAGTCGTACGCGACGGAGGCGGTCCTCGAGGTCGCCCTCATCCCGAAGGAAGGGGAGACGGTCAAGCCCCAGATCTTCTTCGTCGGGCTGAAGAAGTCGGGCGGCCGCTGGCAGGTCTACTACTGGGCGCCGCGCGCCGCGCCGGCGATCCCGGTCACGGGCGAAGGCTAACCGCCGGGGCCGCGGATGCCCGGTCCTCTCGCCTCCTACCGGTTCCGGCGCCGGCTGCTGAAGCTCGCCGCGCTCATTGCGATCGCAGGTGCGGCAGGCCTCGTCTCGGTGCTCTATTGGAACACGGGCCACTCGTACGAGACGCCGCTCTCGACCGAGCCGGCCCTCCTCCCGGAGCAGCAGCGGAACGTCCGGCTCTCGAAGGCCGAGCGTAGCCAGGCGCTGGCCACGGCGGCGCTCTTCGTCAAGACGGCCGTCGTGCGCGAGCACGTCGATCGGTCGTACGCCCTGGCGCATCCGAAGCTGCGCCAGGGGCTCTCGCGGGAGCAGTGGGGCACGGGCGAGATCCCGGTCCAGTACTACCCGGTGGACGCGGCCCGCTGGAGGCTGGAGTTCCAGTACGCCGACGAGCTCGGGCTGGAGGTGTACGTGGTCCCACGCGGGGGCGCCGACCTGCGTCCGATGGTGTTCGACATGTCCATGAGGCCGGTGGACGCGACGGCCGGCCGGCGCTGGCTCGTCAGCTCGTGGACGCCGCGCTTCTCCGCTGCCGGCCAGACACGGCCGTCCTCGAGCGAGCGTTTCGCGGTGCCCGCGCCCGTGCCGGAGCGGAAGGCGTCCTCTCGACGGTCTGGCTGTTCGTGCCGGCCTTTCTCGTCGTGGGCGTCCTGCTCGTGCCGGCCGTCCTCTACGTCCGGGACAGCCGGCGCCGGCGCCGGGCCGAGCGTGAGCACGCGGTCGCTCTCGAGGAGCGGGCTCACGCAGAGCGCGGCGGTTCTTAGATGAAGAGCTCGAGTCCGTCGTGGGCCTGGTCGAGCCCTGCCTCGACTGGTAGCTCCGCGGGCCGGTGGGTGAGCAGGAGGCGGCGGGCGCCCGAGGCCCGGAACGCGGCGACGGCCTCGTCCGCCGACAGGTGCCCGCGGGGCTCGCCGTCGTCCTCGCCCCGCGCGAGCGTCGCCTCGCAGAGGAAGAGGTCGGCGCCGCGGGCGAGCTCGACGAGCTGGTCGCTCGGCGCCGCGTCGCCGGAGTAGGCCAGCGTGCGCCGGGCGTTCTGGACGCGCAGGCCGAACGTCTGAAGCGTGTAGTGGGGCAGGCGGAGTGCGGTCACCGTCAGGCCGGCCGCCTCGAACGGCACGCCTTCGCCGTACTCCCGCAGCGCGAACGTGCGCTCGAACATGTCCGGGAAGCCGAGTTGCGCGCCGAGCGTCTCCAGGTGCCCGCGGCCGTCCGGAGGCAGCCAGAGCTCCGGCTGCGGCAACTCGCGGCCGAGCCCATACATCGTCCCCCAGACCCACGGCACGAGGTCGCCCCAGTGGTCGAGGTGGAAGTGCGTGATCACGATCGCGTCCACCCGCGGCCAGCCGTCGCGCTCGCGCAGTCGCGGCAGCACGCCGGGGCCGCAGTCGAGCAGCAGCCGCCCCGGGCCCTCGACGAGATAGCCCGAGTGGGAGCCCCCCGGATTGGGCCACGCGGGCGAGCAGCCGACGACGGTGAGCTTCACGGCGGCCCTATACTGCCCGCTGGTGACGAGGAAGATTCGGGTAGTGATCGCCAAGCCGGGCCTCGACGGGCACGACAGGGGCGCGAAGATCATCGCCCGCGCCCTGCGCGACGCCGGCATGGAGGTCATCTACACGGGCCTCCACCAGACGCCCGAGCAGATCGTCGAGACCGCTGTCCAGGAGGACGCGGACGCCGTCGGCATCTCGATCCTCTCCGGCGCGCACATGACGCTGGTACCCCGCATCCTCGACGGCCTGCGCGGGGCGGGCGCCGACGACGTGCTGGTCGTCGTCGGCGGGACGATCCCCGGAGAAGACGCCGACGAGCTCAAGCAACTCGGCGTGGCCGCCGTCTTCACGCCCGGCGCGCCGACGAGCGAGATCGTCGAGTTCCTGCGCGGCGCGGTCGCTCTGGCCTAGCTGGCGAGCGAGATCCGGGCGGCGGTGAGTGTGCCCGGGGCCCCCTGCTGTGCCGCGAGCGTCACTCTCGCAGGCGCCGTGAGGATCGTGATCGCCCTGCCCCTGAGCAGGCCCGAGGATGGAGCCGCGAGCGCGGAAACGGTCTTCGCGTCGACCATGGCGTCCTGCGGCACCGCCACTCCGACGACGCGGCCGTCCGCCACGATGCGGCGGCCGCCAGGCCACGAGCGCACCCTGTCCACCTTCAGCTGGAGCTCGCCGTTCCCGGCGACGACGACCGTGCCGGCGAGCGCGAGCGTGAACGTCGTCCCCTGCGGGGCCGCGAAGAGGAGGCGCTGCGCCCGTTTCAGCGCCTTGAACGGGTTCGTGGCGTCACCGCCGTCCGGGTGGAGCTCGAAATGGAGGTGCGGGGAGATGCCGTTCGCGTCGCCCGAGTCGCCGACGAACCCGACCGGCTCGCCCGCCTCGACGCGCGCGCCGTCGCTGAGACCGGGCGCGTAGGCGACGCCGGGGACGCAGTCGCCCTCGTTGTCGTTCCCCCTGCCGAGGTCGTTGTTGAGGTGGATGTAGAGGTAGGTCGTCCCGCTCTCGCCGTAGAGGTAGAGCATGCAGCCGGCCCGGGCCGAGGTCGTGTACAGCGTGACGGTGCCGGCCTCGGCGGCGACCGCGAGCGCCCGGCGCGGCGCCATGATGTCGATCCCCTCGTGGCTGCCCTGGCCGCGCGGGTCGCCGAAGTCGTTGCCGAAGCTCGCCTGGCCGATGACGGGGAAGACGATCGTCTGGGCGGCCTTCGCGGTCGGGCCGTTGTTCTTCGCGCCCGGATCCTTCGGCGGGCCTGCGGCGGCCGCGCCGGCACCGAGGGCGGCGAGAAGGGTGAGGAAGAGGGCTCCTCGGGCTGTCGTCCGGTGGCGAAGCATGATGCTCCGGTTCGCGCTCGAAGCGCCGTACCCTAGCAGCCCCCCGCAGCTGCCCTGTGGAGCAACCGGCACACAACCGGCACGTTTTGTGGCACACACGTGACGGTGTCTGACACCACGACGTGTGTGTGGCGGAAGTGAGAATTCTTTCCGCACGGCGTCCGAGGGGAACCGGATCGCCGCGTCCACGGCATCGTTAGAGTCTTCGCCGATGAAGATCGCCGTCTGCGTCAAGCAGGTTCCCGACGCGACCGCCGCGCGGCGGATCGACGCCGGCACGAAGCGTCTCGACCGCTCCGGCGAAGGCGCGCTGAACGCCTTCGACACGAACGCGATCGAGGAGGCGCTGCGGCTGAAGGAGGCCCAAGGGGGCGAGGTGGTCGTGCTATCGCTCGGCCCCGAGCGCGCTCTCGACACGCTGCGCAAGGCACTCGCGATGGGAGCCGACCGCGCCGTCCTCGTCAGCGACGAGGCCGCCGCCGGCTCCGACCTCGTTGCGACGAGCTACGCGCTCGCGAAGGCGATCGAGCGGGAAGGCGCCGATCTCGTGCTCTTCGGCCAGCAGTCGAGCGACTCCGACGGCGCCGTCCTCTGGGCCGCTGTCGCCGAGCGCCTCGGCGTGCCGGTGATCTCGCAGGTCGCGGAGCTCACCGTGACCGGTGCCGCCGCGACGGGCAAGCGCCAGACCGAGTACGGCTACGACGTAATCGAGGTGCCGCTGCCGGCCGTGATCGCCGTCTCCGATTCGATCAACGAACCGCGCTACCCGTCCCTGAAGGGGATCATGAGCGCGAAGTCGAAGCCGCAGGAGGTCGTCTCCTTCGCCGAGCTCGGCGTCGAGGCCGCGCGCGCGGGCGAAGCCGGCTCGCGCACGGAGGTGCTCTCGCTCGCCCCGCCGCCATCGCGCGGCGACACGATCAAGGTCGAGGACGACGGCGCCGCCGCGCAGAAGCTCCTCGACTACCTCGTCGAGAAGAGGCTCGTGTGACGGGCCCGATCCTCGTCTTCCTCGAGCACCACGGCGACGAGCTGACGAAGGGCGGCCTCGGCGTGCTCGGCAAGGCCGCCTCGCTCTCCGGCGACGTCGCGGGCGTCGTGCTCGGCTCCGGCGTGAAGGACGCCGCCGCGAAGGCGGGAGCGTTCGGAGCGACGAAGGTCTACGTCTGCGACGACCCCGCGCTCGCGGCGCCGCTACCGCAGCCGCGCGTGGACGCGCTGGCCGCGCTCGTCGAGCAGACGGGCGCCGGCGCCGTGCTCTTCGCCTCCTCCGTGCTCGCCGCAGACGTCGCCGCGGGCCTCGCCGCGCGCCTCGATGCCGGCCTGAACTGGGACCTCGCCGGCCTCGAGGTCAAGGACGGCCGCCTCTTCGGCACCCGTCCCGCGCTCGGCGACTCCGTCCTGGTCGAGGTCGCCTGGAAGGGCGGGCCGTGCCTCGGCCTCATCCGCTCGGGCACCTTCGACCCGCAACCGGGCGGCGGCTCGGCCTCCGTGGAGGCGTTCTCCGTGACGTTTCGTGATTTCTCCACCGCCGCGCGCATGCTCGACCAGGCGCACGAGCAGGCGAGCGGCCCCTCGATCGAGGAGGCCGACGTGATCGTCGCAGGCGGTCGCGGCCTCGGCGCCCCGGAGGGCTTCGCGCTCTGCGAGGAGCTGGCCGGCGCTCTCGGCGGCGCCGTCGCGTCGACGCGTGCGGTCGTGGACGCCGGCTGGTACCCGTACTCGACCCAGGTCGGGCAAACGGGCAAGACGGTCGCGCCGAAGCTCTACATCGCGCTCGGCATCTCGGGCGCGATCCAGCACAAGGTCGGGATGCAGGGCTCCGGGACGATCGTCGCGATCAACAAGGATGCGAACGCGCCCATCTTCGACTTCGCCGACTTCGGGATCGTCGGCGACCTCCACCAGGTCGTCCCGAAGCTCGCCGAGCTCCTGCGCGCCCGCAGGGACTCGTGAGCGTTCGCGCCGCCGACTACCCGCCGCCCGTCGACCCGGGCGAGTTCGTCACCGCGCCGACCGACCCGCCGGACGAGCGGATCGAGGTCGGCGTCCTGATCGTCGGGGGCGGCCCCGCCGGGCTCGCCTGCGCCATCCGGCTCGGCCAGCTGCTCGAGGAGAGCCCCGCGCTCGCCGAGAAGCTCGGCGACGTGCCCGTGGCGGTGGTCGAGAAGGGCAAGCAGCCCGGCTCGCACCTGCTCTCCGGCGCGGTGGTCAACCCGCGCGCGCTGCGGACGCTCTTCAAGGGGCGTCTCTCGATGCAGGACGTCCCGACCTATGGCGAGGTGCACGGCGAGGCCGTCTATCTGTTGACGCGCGGCGCGGCGCTGCGGATCCCGCCGCCGCCGACGATGCGCAACCACGGCAACCACGTCGTCTCGGTCTCGCAGCTCGGGCGCTTCCTCGCGGAGCAGGCCGAGGCGCTCGGCACGGCGATCCTGCCGGAGACCGTGGCGCAGCAGCTGCTCGTCGCCGACGGGCGCGTCCACGGCGTCCGCACCGGCGACAGGGGCCGCGGCCGCGAGGGCCAGCAGCTCGGCAACTTCGAGCCCGGCTCCGACATCGTCGCGAAGGTGACGGTGCTCGCGGAGGGGACGCAGGGCCACCTGACGAGCGCCGCGCTCGACCGCTTCGGCCTGCACGGCCCGCAGCCGCAGATCTGGGAGCTCGGCGTCAAGGAGGTCTGGAAGGTCGCGAAGCCGCTGCACCACATCGTCCACACGATGGGCTGGCCGCTGCGCAAGCGCGCGAAGTACCGCGAGTTCGGCGGCTCGTTCGTCTATCCGATGGGCGAGGACATGGTCTCGCTCGGCTTCGTCGCCGGTCTCGACTCCCGCGACGTCGAGCTGTCGGTGCACGACCTCCTGCAGGAGCTGAAGACGCACCGGCTCCTGCGCAAGCTGCTCGCCGGCGGCGAGCGCGTCGCCTGGGGCGCGAAGACGATCACCGGCGGCGGGTACCACTCGCTGCCGAGGACGTTTCGGCGCGCCCGGCCTCGTGCTCGCGGGCGAGGGCGCCGGGCTCGTCAACATCCCGACGCTGAAGGGCGTCCACTACGCGATCGAATCCGGACGGCTCGCGGCGGAGGCGATCGTCCGCTCGCTCCAGCCCGGCGAGACGCCGACGCGCGTCGGCGCGTTCGCCTCCTACGACGAGGCGCTGCGCTCGGGCTACGTCGGCAAGGACCTCTGGGCGGTGCGGAACATGCGCAACGCGTTCGACAGGGGGTTCTTCGTCGGCGGCGCGCTGGCGAGCGCGATGACCGTCACGAAAGGGCGCTTCCCGCCCTTCGAGCTGCACGCCGAGGCGAACGCGGCGCAGCCGCTCCTGCGCACCGGCCGGGCGCAGCGGTATCCCGCACCGGACGGGAAGCTCACCTTCGACAAGCTCTCGTCGGTCTTCGCCTCCGGGAACCGGACGCGCGACGACCAGCCGAGCCACATCCGCGTCGAGCGGCGCGTGCCGCGCGACGTCGCCGAGCTGTGGTCGCGCATGTGCCCCGCGCACGTGTACGAGGTGGGGGAGGACGGCGGCGACGGCCTCGTCACGCTCGAGGTCACCCCGTCGAACTGCGTCCAGTGCGGGGCGATCACGGCCCGCGGCGGGCGGCTGACCCCGCCCGAGGGCGGCTCCGGCCCCGAGTACACGCTGACGTAGCCTTCCGGGACGCCGATGCCTGAGCTCGTCACACTCGACGACGTCCGCGCCGCGCGCGAGCGGATCGGCGGCCGCCTGCAGCGCACGCCGCTGCACTCCTCGCGCACGCTCGGCGAGCGCGTGTTCCTCAAGTGCGAGCTCTTCCAGCCGACCGGCTCCTTCAAGGTCCGCGGCGTGCTCAGCAAGCTGGCGACGCTGACCGCCGAGGAGCGGGCGCGCGGCGTGATCGGAATCTCGGCGGGCAACCACGCTCAGGCGCTCGCCTGGGGCGCGAGGCAGGAAGGGCTCGACTGCCTGATGGTGATGTACCGCGGCGCGAGCCCGCAGAAGGTCGCGGCCACGCTCGGCTACGGCGCGCACGTGGACCAGGAGGCCGACTCGCCCGCGACCGCCTTCGAGCGTCTGGACCGCCTGATCGCCGAGACCGGGCGCGTGCTCGTCCACCCGTTCGACGACCCGGTCGTGATCGCCGGCGCGGGCACGTGCGGGCTCGAGATCGTCGAGGACCTGCCTGACGTGGACACGGTGCTCGTCGCCTGCGGCGGCGGCGGGCTCGTCTCGGGAATCGCGGTCGCCGTGAAGGCGCTGCGCCCCGAGGCCCGCGTCGTCGCCGTCGAGCCGGAGGGCTCGACCGCCCTCCGGTCGGGGCTCGAGGCCGGCGAGCCGGTGCCCGTGACGCCGGACTCGATCGCCGACGGGCTCTCCGCGCCGTTCGCGGGGAAGCATGCCGTGGCCCTCTGCACGGCCCTCGGCGTCGAGAGCATGCTCGTCTCCGAGGCAGAGATCGAAGACGCCTTCCGCTTCCTCTACCTGCGCGCCAAGCTCGCCTGCGAGCCGGCCGCGGCGGCCGCCCTCGCCCCTCTCCTGGCGGGCCGCGTGGACGGCGGCACGACGGCCGTCGTCGTCTCGGGTGGCAACGTAAGCCCCCAGACGGCCTCTGCTATCCTGGCCCGAGCATGAAGGCCGACATCCATCCCGAGTACATGCCGACCCATGTTCGCTGCTCCTGCGGCAACGAATTCCACACGCGCTCGACGAAGCCCGAGCTGCACGTCGAGATCTGCTCGGCCTGCCACCCGTTCTACACGGGCAAGCAGAAGCTGATGGACCAGGGCGGCCGGGTCGAGCGGTTCCAGAAGCGGCTCGAGAAGGCCGGCGGCGCGAGCCGCGGCTAGCCGGAACCTCTTGGCTACGACGATCGGGGGTCAGGCCGTCCTCGAGGGCGTGATGATGCGCGGCCCTGCGAGCTGGGCCGTCGCCGTCCGCAAGCCCGACGGGGAGATCGCGCAGGTCGTGCGCGAGATCGCCTCGCCGATGGCGCGGCACCGCGTGCTGCGGCTGCCGGTGCTCCGCGGCGTCGTCGCGCTCGGCGAGTCGCTCGCGATCGGCTTCCGCGCGCTCGCGATCTCCGCCAACTACGCGGCGGCCGAGGAGGGCGAGGACGGCGAGGTCCAGACCGAGATCGGCCGCGGCCAGATCGTCTTCGCCTTCGCGATCGCGATCGGCTTCGCGCTGATGCTGTTCAAGGTCACGCCGGCGCTGCTCACGAGCTGGCTGCCGATCGAGACCACCGGCTGGTTCGTGATCGTGGAGGGGCTGATCCGCGTCGCGATCTTCGTCCTCTACCTCTCGCTCATCTCGCTCCTGCCCGATCTCAAGCGTGTCTTCCAGTACCACGGCGCCGAGCACAAGGCGATCAACGCGCTCGAGGCGGGGGAGGAGCTGACCCCGGAGCGCGTGCAGAAATTCAGCTTGATCCACCCGCGTTGCGGAACAGCTTTTTTGCTCTGGGTGATGGTGATCGGCATCTTCGTCTTCGCGTTCGTCGGGCGGCCCGCGTGGTACTGGCTGATCACGAGCCGGGTCCTGCTGCTGCCGGTGATCGCCGGGCTCGCCTACGAGCTGATCCGCTTCGCCGGCCGCCACCAGCGGAGCCGGCTGCTGATGACGCTGCTCGCTCCCGGCCTCTGGCTCCAGCGGCTGACGACGCGCCAGCCGTCGCTCGACCAGCTCGAGGTCTCCATCCGCGCGCTCCAGGACGTGCTCGCGCGCGAGGGCCTGCTGACGGCCGAGGAGCGCAAAGTGGAAGTGATGGCCTGAGTTAGTGCCGCGGATCGTGCGAGAGGCGACGACCGCGTGGGAGGGCGCCGGCACGGTCGTTCTCGACGCTCATCGGGCGTCGGCTGAGGTTCGCGTTTCCGGTCGGCTCGAGACGGCGTAGGTCCTCAACTTTACGGTCTCGCGGCCGATTCTTCGGGTGTGAGCCTTCGTACGGCAACGGCATGACCTGGACCGAGCGGCACACCCGTCTCGGCGCCCTGGCCCGGCGCCTGACCGAGCCTGCGCCGGAAATCCCGGAGGGGGAGGAGCGGCGGCACGCGCGGGTGGTGTCGGTCTTCACGCTCGCGCTCGCGGGGCTCATGCTCGCGATCGGCTGGCTGCCGCTGGCATCCGAGGGTGCCGCGGCCTGGTGGTCGGCGACGTGGGTCGGGACGGTCGGCGCCTTCATTGCCGTCTTCGCGGTGTCGCGAACGGTGCGCGCGAGGCTTGCCGGGCGGCTGTTCGTCCTCGCCGTCACGGCGCCCGTGGTGCTGTGGATCGTCGGGCTCGAGCCCGACGTCGCGGCCGTCGCTCTCGTCTTCCTCGTGATCCCGACCTCGATCGCGGCGGTTGTGCTGCCGCCGCGCGAGGCCCTGCCCTTCGGCGTGGCGACCGTCGCCGCCGCAGCAGCCCTTGCGCCGACCGCCCTCGACGTTCCGAACGAGCTCGCGGCGCCGGTCCTCCTCTTCCTCGTGCTCGGCACGACGCTGATCTCGCTCGTCGTCGAGGTGCGCCGGCGCGACCGGCTCCTGGCCTACGACGTCGTGCGGGAGCTGGCGGAGAGCCGTGAGGGCTTCCGTCGCCTCTTCGACGACACGATCGTTGCCATGTTGTTGCAGGAGAAAGGCGAGCTGATCGCCGCCAACCAGGCACTTGCGGACCTCCTCGGCTACGACCGGCCGGCCGAGCTGATCGGGAAGAGCGTGCTCGGCTTTCTGGCGGAGGAGTGCCGGGAGACGGCCGTGAGCCACATGTCCTCCGGCATCCTGTCGGGGTACGACCTTGTCCTGATCCGGCGCGACGGCTCGTTTGTGAGCGTCGAAGCGCAGGGCAAGCCGCTCGTCTACGAGGGGCGGACGGTGCGCCTGTCGGTGGTCCGCGACGTCACCGCCGAGCGGGAGGCGCAGGAGCGCCTGCGGATGGCGCTCGAGGCCGGCCGGATGGGAACCTGGAAGTGGGACGTCCACGGTGGCTCTACGCGCTGGACGGGGGAGCACGCACCGGTCTTCCTGGGCGGGGCAGGCTCGCTCGGTGCGGTGTTCGACGCGATCCACGAGAGCGACCGCCCACGAGTGATCTCGGTGTTCGAACGCGCACTCGAAACCGGGGAGGACTCCGAGGTCGAGTACCGGGTCATCCAGCCCGACGGGTCGATCGAGTGGGTCGTGTCGTCCGGCCGGCCGGTCTTCGACGAGAACGGGCGGGCCATCCGCATGCTGGGAGTGGTGCGCGTCGTCACCGAGCGCCACGCGGCCGAGGAGCGCTACCGTGAGCTGTTCGAGAACGCGAACGACGCCGTGGCCACGGCCGACGCCGAGTGGCGGCTCACGTCGGTCAACCGGGCTGGGGAGGCGCTCTTCGGCCGCCCCCGGGCGGAGATCCTCGGCCGCCACGCCACCGACTTCTTCGCTCCCGAGTACCACGAGCTGATGGCCGAGCAGTCACAGCGCAAGCTTCGGGGGAGAGGCCGACGCGACGGCGTACGAGCTGGAGGTCATCAGGGGCGACGGCCGGCGTGTCCCGGTCGAGATCAGCACGCGGCTGATCCGGGACGGGGAACGGCCTGTCGGCGTCCACGCGATCATCCGTGACGTCAGCGGCAGCAAGGCGCTCGAGGAGCAGCTCCGCCAGGCGCAGAAGCTCGAGGCGGTCGGCCGGCTCGCCGGCGGCATCGCGCACGACTTCAACAACCTCCTGACCGCGATCGTCGGCTACAGCGAGCCTGCTGCTGCACAGCCTCGAGCCCGACGACGCGCGCCGCTACGACGCCGATCGAGATCAAGCGCGCCGCCGAGCGCGCCGCGGCTGACGCGGCAGCTGCTCGCGTTCAGCCGCCGGCAGGTGCTCCAGCCGCAGGTGCTCGACTCTGAACGAGGTCGTCCGCGAGCTGGAGACGCTGCTGCGGCGCCTGATCGGCGAGGACGTCGAGCTCGTGACCGCCCTCTGCGACCGGCGCCTGGCCGCGTCAAGGCCGACCGCGGCCAGCTCGAGCAGGTGCTCGTGAACCTCGCCGTCAACGCGCGCGACGCGATGCCGCGACGGCGGCCGGCTGACGATCGAGACGGCAGCGTCGACGCTCGACGAGGCTCGCCGCCGAGACGCTCGAGCTGCCGCCCGGGCGAGTACGTCGTGCTCACGGTGCGCGACACCGGCGTCGGCATGGACGCGGAGACGCGCGCGCAGCGTCTTCGAGCCCTTCTTCACGACGAAGGCGAGCGGCGAGGGCACCGGCCTCGGCCTCGCGACGGTCTACGGCATCGTCGCGCAGAGCGGCGGCACGATCCGGCGTCGAGAGCGAGCCCGGCCGCGGGCGCGACCTTCCGCGTCTTCCTGCCGCGGCGCCGAGCCGGCGAGGAGCCGGCGCCCGGAGCGCGCTCGCGCGCGCCGGCGTCGCGCGCGGCAGCGAGACGTGCTGCTCGTCGAGGACGAGGCCGCGGTGCGCCGGCTCGTCCGGCCGATGCTCGAGCGCGGCGGCTACCGCGTGCTCGAGGCGGCCGCGACGGGGACGAGGCGCTGCAGCTCGCGCGACGCGCTCGACGAGCCGATCCACCTGCTCGTGACCGACGTCGTCATGCCCGGCATGAGCGGGCCGCGAGCTCGCCGAGCAGCTCGCGCCGCGTCCGCCCGGACACGCGGATCCTCTTCATGTCGGGGTATCCCGACGACGCGATCGTCCGCCAGCGGCATCTCGAGGCGGACGTCGACTTCCTGCAGAAGCCCTTCTCGCCCGGCGACCTCGCGGAGAAGGTGCGCGAGGTGCTCGACGCCGCGTAGCCTGTCCGGGTCACTGCGAACGGGAGGGATGGGCATGGCAACCGAACGGACGGCTTCGGTCACCTGGCACGGCGACCTGATGAGCGGCGGCGGCACGATCGACTCGGTGGGGAGCGGTGCCCTCGGCGGAATGGACGTCTCGTGGGCGGCCCGCGCCGAGGAGCCGGGTGGGCTGACGAGCCCCGAGGAGCTGCTCGCGGCGGCGCACGCGTCGTGCTTCTCGATGGCGCTCTCGCACGGGCTGGCGGGGGCGGGGACGCCACCGGAGAGCCTCCAGACCTCGGCGACGGTGACATTCGTGCCGGGTACGGGGATCACGAAGATCGCACTCAGCGTGGCCGGCCGCGTGCAGGGGCTGGACGAGGCGGGCTTCCGCGAGGCGGCTGCGGCTGCGAAGGACGGCTGCCCTGTTTCGAAGGCGCTCGCCGGCGTGCCGGAGATCACCGTGGAGTCGCGGCTCGAGTAGACACGCCTACCCGTCAACGGGCGTTGACAAGCGGACATGTCCGCCCTATGAGGTCGAGCAGGAGGCCCCACTCGGCGCTCTCGTCCGGATCGGAGCCGATGCGCTCGGCGACGACGCGGGCGCCGAGGCTGACGTACAGCCGGTGCGCGTCCTCGAGCAGCTTGTCCGACCAGATCTCCATCCGCGTTCGTCCGCGCTCGCGCGCGCCCTCGACCGCGGCCCGGAGCAGCGCAGAGCCGATCCCGTGCCCGCGCGCCTCGCGCAGCACGTACATCCGCTCGAGCGAGCAGTCGGTGCCGGAAAGCTCGAGCTTGCGGCTCGCGATCCCGGCGCAGCCGACGACGCGCCCGTCCAGCTCTGCGACCCAGAAGGCGTCGAAGCCCGCTTCGACGTCGGCGAGGTCGGCGTGGTAGCCGTCCGGCTCCCAGGCGAAGCCGAATTCCTGGTAGACGGCGCGGACGACAGCCGCAGCGGCCGGCGAGTCATCGCGCCGCGCGGGCCGGACGGTCGCGCGCACGGCTAGCATCGTCTCATGGCCGGCATCGTGGGACTCGTCGAGGAGCTCGAGCGCTCCTACACCGACGTGCGGGAGCGGATGAGCGACCCCGCCGTCTACTACGACCACCGCGAGGCGGCCGACGTCGGCCGGCGCCTGAAGGAGCTCGAGAGCCTGTACCGGCTGAGCCAGGCGTGGCGGCAGGCGAGCGCGGACCTCGCCGCCGCGAAGGGCGACCCCGAGCTGTCGTCCATGGCCGCCGAGCTCGAGGGCGACGTGGCGCGGCTCGAGGACGAGCTGCGCGCCGGTCTCGTCGAGCGCGATCCGGCCGACTCCAAGGACGTGATCATCGAGATCCGGCAGGGAGTGGGCGGCGACGAGGCGGCCCTGTGGGCCGGCGACGTCTACCGCATGCTCTCGCGCTACGCGGAGCGCCGCGGCTTCAAGACCGAGCTGCTGTCGGCGAACGAGAGCGAGACCGGGGGCTTCAAGGAGGTCGTCTTCGCGGTCAAGGGCGACGCGGCCTTCTCCGTCTTCAAGTGGGAGGGCGGCACGCACCGCGTCCAGCGCGTCCCCGAGACCGAGTCGCAGGGGCGTATCCACACATCGACGGCGACCGTCGCCGTCATGCCCGAGGCCGAGGACGTCGAGATCGAGCTGGAGGAGAAGGATCTCAAGATCGACGTGTACCGCTCGACCGGCCCGGGTGGGCAGAGCGTGAACACGACCGACTCCGCCGTGCGGATCACGCACGTGCCGACCGGAATCGTCGTCTCGATGCAGGACGAGAAGTCGCAGCTCCAGAACAAGACGAAGGCGCTGCGCGTTCTCCGCGCGCGCCTCTACGAGGCGGAGCGCGAGCGGCAGCAGGCCGCGCTCGCCGCGACCCGCCGCTCGCAGATCGGCAGCGGGGAGCGCGCCGAGAAGATCCGCACGTACAACTTCGCCGAGAACCGGCTCACCGACCACCGTGTCAAGCTGACCGTGCACCGGCTCGACCAGATCCTGCAGGGTGGCGACCTGTCCGACTTCACCGAGGCGCTGCAGGCCGAGGAGCGACGGCTGGCGCTCGAGTCGGCGTCGGTCTGAGATCGGGGTTTACCCGCACCGGGTATCCGCACGGTCGCTGACGTACGGTGACCCGGCGACTCGTACCGTGCGGGTTCATGACGCGGAAGCACCTGGCCGGATGGGTCTCCGCAGCCGTGGGCGCGGCTGCACTGGCGATCGCCTCGGGCCTGGCCGTCTTCTCCGGCTCGGAGCCGCCCGCGGCGCATCCGCAGGCGACCGCGCCGCCTTCGAGGACCGTCGTCGTCTCGTACGGGAAGGAGACGCTGCCTTCGGAGCTCCAGGCGCTGACCTGCGGGCCGCGCACCGGCTGCGCGAACGGGCAGGCGAGCCTGTCGCTCGTGCGCTTCGTCGGCGGCGACCGGCCGCCGGCAAGCTCGCTCGCGACGGTGCTGACGGACACGAACTGCGATCCCGACGCGTACGGGACATCACACTGTCTGAACGCGCTCCGCCTCGCGGACGGGCGCAGCCTCGTCGTGCGCCACAGCCACTCGATGCACATGTTCCCCTGCCTGGCGCCGGGCGACAGCGTCAAGCTCCTGACGGTCAAGGGCTTCGCCGCAGCCTGAGGCGGCGTTCGTGACGCTGGGGGAGGTCCTCCGGCGCTCGTCGGAGCACCTGGCGGCGAAGGGCTCGGAGACACCGCGGCTCGACGCCGAGTTGCTGCTCGCCCACGCTCTCGGCCTGACGCGCGTGGAGCTCTACATGCAGTTCGACCGGCCGCTGGACGGGGACGAGCTGGCGGCCTGCCGTGAGCTCGTGGCGCGCCGTGCCCGACGCGAGCCGGTGGCCTACATCCTCGGCGAGTGGGGCTTCCGCCGGCTGACCCTGAAGGTGGACGCGCGCTCGCTCGTCCCGCGGCCGGAGACGGAGGTGGTCGTCGAGCGCTGCCTCGTCCTCCTGCGCGGGCTCGACGCGCCCGTCGTGCTCGACGTCGGGACGGGTTCCGGCGCGATCGCGCTCGCGCTCGCCGACGAGCACCCGGGCGCGCGGGTGGCGGCGATCGACGTCTCGCCGGACGCGCTCGCGCTGGCCCGCGAGAACGTCGAGCGAACGGGGCTTGCCGTGTCGCTTGCCGCCCACGACCTCTTCAGCGGGCTTCCCGGCGGCCCCTACGACCTCGTCGTCTCGAACCCGCCGTACGTCGAGCCCGAGGAGATCGAGACCCTCCAGCCGGAGGTACGCGACTGGGAGCCGCGCGGGGCGCTCGTCGGCGTGGGCGCGACCGAGGCGGTCGCGCGCGCGGCGCTCGCCGTCCTGCGGCCGGGCGGTGCGCTCGTGCTCGAGACGGCAGAGAGCGCGGCCCGGGCAGTCGCGGCGTTGCTGGAGGAGCTCGGCTATCGCGACGTCTTGATCACAAGCGACCTGACGGGCCGGCAACGGGTCGTCGAGGGGCGGCGCGCATGACCGACTCCGCGGAGGTTGGGGCCGCCGTCGAGGCGATCCGCGCCGGCGGGCTCGCCGTGCTGCCGACGGATACGGTCTACGGGCTCGCCGCCACGCCGTACCGCGAGGCTGCCGTGCTCGCGCTCTACCGGCTGAAGGGACGGCTCGCGAAGCAGCCGACGGCGCTCCTCGCCTCCGATCTCGACCTGCTCTTCGAGTGCGTGCCCGAGCTGCGCGGCCGCTCCGGGACGATCGCGCGGGCGCTCCTGCCCGGGCCCTACACGCTCGTCCTGCCGAACCCGGCGAAGCGCTTCGCCTGTCTCTGCGGCGAGACCCCGGAGACGATCGGCGTGCGCGTGCCGGAGCTCGACGGCCCGGGGCGGGAGGTGCTCGACCGGGTCGGCGCGCTGGCGGCGACGAGCGCGAACCTCGCCGGCGGCCCCGAGCCGCGGCAGCTCGCCGACGTGCCGGAGGCGATCCGCGCCGCGTGTGCGCTCGTGGACGGGGGCGAGCTGCCCGGGACGCCCTCGACGGTGCTCGACTTCACCGGCGCCGAGCCGCGCGTCGTCCGCGACGGCGCCGCCCCGGCCGCCGAGGCGCTGCGGCGCGTCGCCGACGCGCTGCGCTAGAAGATCTGGTTGAGGCCGCCGCCGCCCATTCCGGGCGACGCCTCGCCGTCCTCCCACAGCGCCTCGCTGCGTGAGGCGGCGTCGAGGAGCGGCGCCACGTCTATCTCGACGCGCGTCAACTCGATGCCCTCGCTCGGCCACTCGCAGACGACCGTGAGCGGCCCAGAGGGCGGCAGTGGCCAGAGCCAGTACTCGACGTCCCAGGTACGCTCGCCGCCGCTGCCTCCGCGCTGGATCAGGACGCGCTCAGGCGTCTGATCGAAGGCCGGGAAACCAACGACGTTCGTCACCTTCGAGCCGTCGGCGAGCTCGAAGCCGAAGCGGAAGACGTCGGCCGGCAGCTCGCCGCCGCGATGGCTGTGATGATCGAAGAACGGATCGGGGCCCGCGTGCGGGCGGCGGGCCGTGCGACGCCGGACCGAGAGTGAGAACGAGATGCCGTTCGGATAGGCGAGCGCACACGTGACGCCGACCGCGACCTCCGCGGTGCGCGCAAGGAGGAGCTCGAGCGGAACCGCGACGCCGAGCACGTTGTCCGGAGGCCCGATCCACTCGGGCTGTCGGTGATCCTCCGGCTCCGGAGGTGGTGGTGGCGGTTCGAAAAAGCTCATCCGTCGACGCGCAGTATCCTCCGTCAAACGGGAAGGAGTCGCCCAGATGGCCGTCGCCCAGGAAACGCTCGATCAGCTCCGCTCCGCCGGCCTCGCCGAGATCGACCCCGAGATCGCCGAGCTGCTGGGCGCGAGCTCGACCGCCAGCGCGGGCAGATCGAGCTGATCGCCTCCGAGAACTTCACGTGGCCGTCGATCCTCGAGGCCGTCGGCTCGCGTGCCGACGAACAAGTACGCCGAGGGCTACCCGGGCAGGCGCTACTACGGCGGCTGCGAGGTCGTCGACGAGATCGAGCAGCTCGCGATCGAGCGCGCGAAGGCGCTGTTCGGCGCCGAGCACGCGAACGTCCAGCCGCACGCGGGCGCCCAGGCGAACATGGCCGCGTACTTCGCGCTGCCTCGACCCGGGCGACACGGTCCTCGCGCTGCGGCTCGACCACGGCGGCCACCTGACGCACGGGCTGAAGGTCAACTTCTCGGGCCGGCTCTACACGTCGTCCACTACGGCGTCTCGCGCGAGACGAGCGCATCGACTACGACGAGGTGCTCGCGCTCGCGCAGCGAGCACCGGCCGAAGCTGATCGTCTGCGGCGGCTCGGCCTACCCGCGCACGGTCGAGGCCCGGGACGTTCCGCGAGATCGCCGACGAGGTCGGCGCGCTGCTCATGTGCGACATGGCCCACTTCGCCGGGCTCGTCGCCGCGGGCCTGCACCCGAACCCGGTCGAGCGACTGCGACTTCGTCACCTCGACGACGCACAAGACGCTCGCCGGCCCGCGCTCGGGCTTCGTCCTCTGCCGCGCCGAGCACGCCGCAGGCGATCGACCGCGCCGTCTTCCCCGGGCTGCAGGGCGGCCCGCTCGAGCACGCGATCGCGGCGAAGGCGACCTGCTTCGGGATCGCCGCCACCGACGGCGTTCCGCGACTACTCAGCGGCAGGTGCGCGCGAACGCCGACGCGCTCGCCGCCGAGCTCGATCGCGCGGCGGGCTCGACGTCCTCACCGGCGGCACCGACACGCACCTCGTCCAGCTCGACCTGCGCGGCATCCGAGCTGGACGGGCAAGGACGCCGAGGAGCGGCTCGCACGAGGTCGGCATCACCGCGAACCGCAACACGGTGCCGTTCGACGAGCGCCCGCCGACGGTCGCCTCGGGCGTCCGGTTCGGCACGCCGGCGGCGACGATGCGCGGCTTCGACGAGGACGACTTCCGCGAGGTCGGCGCGGTCATCTGCGCCGCGCTCGGCCGCGACGCGGACCTCGCCGCGCTCGCGGCCGCGCAGCGACGCGCTCTGCGAGCGCCGCCCGCTCTACCCCGGGCTTCGCGCGGGCTACACGGTGTACGACGACGTCGATGACAGCCTGACGCCGGCAGCGTCATCGAGGTCGCGCACCCGCTCGTCCGGCACAAGCTCGGGCTGCTGCGCGACGTGACGACGACGACGCAGATGTTCCGCCAGCTCGTCAACGAGCTCACGCTGCTGCTCACCTACGAGGCGACGAAGGATCTCGCAGACCGAGCCGTCGAGATCGAGACGCCGCTCGAGCGGACGGCGGCGCAGCGGATCTCCGGCAAGAAGGTCGCCGTCTGCCCGATCCTGCGCGCGGGCGTCGGGATGCTCGACGGCGTGCTCTCGCTGATCCCCGGCGCGCGCGTCGGCTTCATCGGCCTCTACCGCGACGAGGAGACGCTCGCAGCCGGTCGAGTACTACGTCAAGCTCCCGGACGACATCGCCGAGCGGGACGTGATCCTGCTCGACCCGATGCTCGCGACCGGCAACTCGACGGCCGCCGCGGTCGAGACCGTCAAGCGCGCGGGCGCGACGTCGATCCGCCTGATCGCGCTGATCGCGGCGCCCGAGGGCATCGAGCGCATCCACCGCGACCACCCGGACGTCGCGATCGTCGTCGCGGTCGATCGACCGGGGCCTGAACGAGAACGGCTACATCGTCCCGGGCCTCGGCGACGCAGGCGACCGGCTGTACGGCACGAAGTAGGGAGGCGCCGATGCTCGACGACCTGCGGGCGACCACCTCGAGGTCCTCTACGGGGCGCGTGATCGCGCTTCGCGATCGTCGTCCTCCTGACGCCCGGCCGTCGGCGGCATGGCGCGCCTCCTCGGCGTCGTCGACCAGCCCGACGCGCGGCGGCGTCAACCAGCGGCCGATCCCCCGGCTCGGCGGGCTCGCGATCTTCCTCGGCATCTTCGTCCCGGCGCTCGCGTTCCTCGACCTCTCGGCGGCGAGATGCGCGGCGTCCTGCTCGGCGCGGCCGTCGCGTGCGTCGTCGGCGCGGTCGACGACTTCCGCGGCCTCGCTCCGCTCCCGAAGCTCGCGGGCCAGATCGTCGGCGGCCGCGATCCCGACCGCTTCGGCGTCTGGATCGACCACTTCACGTTCCCGTTCGCTCGGCGCGGTCGACCTGCCCGGCTGGGTCGGGGTCCCGCTGACCGTCCTCTGGATCGTCGCGGTCATGAACATGGTCAACTTCCTCGACGGGATGGACGGGCTCGCGGCCGGCGTCTGCGCGATCTCCGGCGCTCACGTTCGCGGTCGATCGCGCTCTCGCTCGGGCAAGCCCGACGCGGCGATCCTCTCGGCGATCGTCGCCGGCGCCTGCGTCGGGTTCCTGCGCCACAACTTCTTCCCGGCGCGGATCTTCATGGGCGACTCCGGTGCGCTCGTGCTCGGCTTCACGCTCGCCACGGTGTCGGTCGCCGGGCTGCTGAAGACCGCGTCGACCGTCGTCGCTGTTCCTCCCGCTGCTCGTGCTCGCGGTCCCGATCCTCGACACCTCGTTCGTCGTCGCGCGGCGGCTCAAGCACGGCCAGCCGATCTACGCGCGCCGACCGGTCGCACCTCCACCACCGCTTCCTCGACATCGGCTTCTCCCAGCGCCGCGCCGCGCTGACGATGTGGGCGCTGGGCGCGACGCCTCGGCGCGGCCGCGCTCGCGACGCGCTTCGTCCCGCTTCCGCGAGGGCGGGCAGCTGGCACCTGTGGGAGACGGTCGCGCGTCGTCGGCGATCGCGCTCGCTCGCGCTCGCGTTCTCGGTCTACGTCGTCTACCTGCTCGAGATCGTCAAGCTCGCGAGCCCGCGGCGCCGACGCGCGACGCGCTCGACCGACGGCGAGGAGCCGAGCGCAGGCTCGCCGTAACCGCCGTGGCGTCGGCGCGCTCGAGGAGTCGGCGCACGCGTTGCGCTGGACAGAGGCGCGGACCTGCGCATCCAGGCCGTGGACAATGTCGGCCGCATTCTGGCTCTAGCAACCAGGCGGATAGGGCGTGTCACAAGCTCCCTGATATGCTCCGGCCGATGGCCGCCGCCGCGACCTCGTCCTCACGCGCACACGCCTGCCACCGCCTCCGGGCTCCTGCTCGGCACGACCGCCGCCGTGCATGGGGCTCGGCGCGCTGCTCGGCTGGGCGCTCGGCGGCGCCGCGCTACGGCCTCCTCGTCGGCGCGATCGTCGGCATGCCCGCTCGCGGTCGCCGTCGTCTACAAGCGTCTACGCGAGGACGCGTCCGTGAGCGCCGGGATCTTCGCCGACCCCGCGACCGGTGCCCAGCCGGCTCGCGCCCGCGCTCGCGGGCGGCGCCGTGATCGTGCTCGCGCTCCCGGTCTTCCTCGTCGCCGGCTGGCCGCTGCCGGGCTGGGCGCTCGCCGCCGTCCTCTGGGCTCGCGGCCCAGGCGCTCGCCGCTGCTACTGGCGCGCCTGCCGCTCGGCGACGGGTAACCTCGCCGCCTCAGGCGTGCGGGGCATCGGGACGACGTTTCAGGGCGATCGGTCGTCGTGATCGCTCGTCGCGATCGCCGGTCGTCCGACGCGCGGCTCGGGATCGCGGCCGCGCTCGTCTACGCGCTCGCGTACACGGCTCGAGCTGGCCGTCTCGCTCGCTCGTCGTACTTCCGGGGAGGCGGCCGCGATGAGGCGCCTGCTCGCTCTCGCGACGCTCGCTCCTGCTGCCCGCGGTCGCGCTCGCCGCGGACGCGCTCGCGCCGAGGAGGCGAGTTCGACCCGGCCGACGAGTTGAGCTGCACGACGTGGGTCCCGATCCACCTCGGCCCGCTCGACCTGTCGATCAACAAGGCGGTCGCCTACCTCCTGCTCGGCGCGCTCGCTCACGATGCCTGCTCGGGATCGTCCTGATGCGCGTCAGCGTCGGCCGCGGCCCCGACACGCAGCCAGACGCTCGGCGAGCAGATCTACGAGATCGCGCAGACGCAGGTCGCCGAGCAGGGCCTGCCCACGAAGGCGATCGGCGCGCTGGTTCCCGTACGTCGCGACGCTGATGATCTTCATCTGGGTCGTGAACATGCTCGGCTTCATCCCGCTGCCGCTCTCCGACGAGAAGTTCGAGATCGGCGGCGTCGAGCTGCCGACGCTCGGCGATCTTCGCGGCGACCTCGACGCTCTCGGTGACGCTCGCGCTCGCGCTGCATGACCTTCGTCTTCACGCACGTCGAGGGCATCCGCGCACAACGGGCCGCGTCAAGTACTTCAAGAGCTGGATCCCCGACGTGCCGAAGCCGCTGCTCCCGCTGATCGTGCCGCTCGAGATCCTCGGCCAGTTCATGCGGCTGATCTCCTCTCGCGTCCGGCTCTTCGCCAACATGCTCGCGGGCCACATGCTGATCCTCACGTTCATCGGCCTGATCTTCATGCTCGAGAACGTCGTCCTCGCGGTCGTCGCGGTCCCGGTCGCCGACCGCCTTCTACCTCTTCGAGGTCGTCGATCGTCGTCTCGATCCAGGCGTTCATCTTCGCCGCCCTGTCCGCCATCTACATCGGCTCGGCGATCGAGCCGGAGCACTAAGGAGGATCACCGCACCATGTCGACTCTGCGTTCTTCGCCGCGGAGACCACCGGTGACGTCACGGACGCCGGCAAGGCGATCGCGCTCGCCCTCGGCGTCGGCCTCGGCGCGCTCGGCGCCGGCGTCGGCATCGGCAACATCTTCGGCTCGATGATCCAGTCCGTCGCCCGCCAGCCCGAGCTCCGCGGCGAGCTCCAGGGCATCCAGTGGCTCGGCTTCGCCCTCACCGAGGCGGTCGTGTTCTACGGCCTGCTCGGCGGCCTCCTCGCCTACGTCCTCGTCTGAGCCGATGACGTCGCTCGTCGCTCGCAGTCCGATCTGATCAAGGTCGTCCCGGGTCTGATGATCTGGACGCTGATCTGCTTCGTGATCGCGTTCTTCGTGCTGAAGCGCTACGCGTTCGGGCCGATCCAGAAGACGATCGACGAGCGGCGCGACCGCATCCGCCAGGCGATCGAGGAGGCCGACAACGCCCGCGACGAGGCGCGGGAGCTGCTCGAGCAGCACCGGGCCTGATCGGCGCAGGCCCGCAGCGGAGTCGGCGGAGATCCTCGCCGAGGCGCGCAAGGTCGCCGACGCCCAGATGCGCGCGCGTGCGAAGGAGGAGGCCGAGGCCGAGCGCCAGCGGCGGCTCGAGGAGACGCGCAAGCAGATCGAGGCCGAGACGGCGCGCGCGATCGAGCAGATCCGCACCGAGGTCGCCGACCTCACGCTCGAGGCGACCGCAGACGGTCGTCGGCAAGGTGCTCGACGCCGCCGACCAGCGGCGGCTGATCGACGAGGCGATCGCCGAGCTCGACTTCTCCGCGCCTGGAGGGCAGGAACTAGCGACTGATGGCCGTCGCGCAGCGCATGTACGCGCGGGCCCTCTTCGAGGCCGCGCAGGGCGAGCGGCCGGGTCGACCGAGGTGCGACGCGCGAGCTCGGCGACTTCGCCGCGGCGCTCGACGACGTCGCCCGAGCTCGCGGCGTTCCTCGCCAACCCGCAGCTCGACCCGGCCGCGAAGGCGGACGTGCTCGCCGAGCTGCTCGGAGGGCGCCGACGACGCTCGTCCGCAACTTCCTCCGCTTGCTCGCCGAGAAGGGCCGGCCGGCGAGCTCGCGGCAGATCGTACGACGAGTTCGAGCGCGCTCGTCGACCGCGCGCAGGGCCGGATCGCCGTCGAGCTGACGACCGCCCACGAGCTCTCCGACGACGAGGCGCGCGGCGATCGTCGCGCAGATCGAGCAGGCCTCCGGCCGCACGGTCGAGGCGACCCGCACGGTCGACCCCGCCCTGATCGGCGGCATGTCCTCCAGGCCGGCTCGCTGCGCGTCGACGCGAGCGTGCGCGGCCGGCTCGAGCGACTCCGCCGTGAGCTCGTCACCGAGGAACTAGCAGAGAGACCACGAGGAGAGCCTCGTGAAGCTACGCCCCGAAGAGATCACCTCGATCCTCAAGCAGCGGATCGAGCAGTACGACGTCGAGACCGACCTCTCCGAGGTCGGCACCGTCCTGCAGGTCGGCGACGGCATCGCCCGCGTCTACGGCCTCGAGAACTGCGTCGCGCTCGAGCGGCTCGAGTTCGAGCACGGCGTCGTCGGCATCGCGTTCAACCTCGAGGAGGACAACGTCGGCGTCGCGCTCTTCGGCGAGTGGCAGCACGTCAAGGAGGGCGAGCCCGTCCGCCGCACCGGCGAGGTCATGTCGCGTGCCCGGTCGGCGACGCGCTGCTCGGCCGCGTCGTCGACCCGCTCGGCGCAGCCGCTCGACGGCCAGGGCCCGATCGAGGCGACCGGCGACGCGCCCGCTCGAGTTCAAGGCGCCCGGCGTCGTCCAGCGCCAGCCGGTGAAGGAGCCGCTGCAGACCGGGCATCAAGGCGATCGACTCGATGATCCCGATCGGCCGCGGCCAGCGCGAGCTGATCATCGGCGACCGCGGCACCGGCAAGACGGCGGTCGCGATCGACACGATCATCAACCAGCGCGGCGGCGACGTGATCTGCATCTACGTCGCGATCGGCCAGAAGGCCTCGACCGTCGCGCAGGTGTACGAGCGGCTGCGCGACGCGGGCGCGATGGAGTACACGATCATCGTCTCCGCGCCCGCGCAGGAGGCCGCGCCGATCAAGTGGATGGCGCCGTTCGCCGGCGCCGCGATGGGCGAGTACTTCCTCTACAACGGCAAGCACGCGCTCTGTCATCTACGACGACCTCTCGAAGCACGCCGACTCCTACCGGCAGCTGTCGCTGCTGCTGCGCCGCCCGCCGGGCCGCGAGGCGTTCCCGGGCGACGTCTTCTACCTCCACTCGCGGCTGCTCGAGCGCGCCTGCAAGCTCTCCGACGAGCTCGGCGGCGGCTCGCTGACCGCGCTGCCGGTGATCGAGACGCAGGCGGGCGACGTCTCCGCCTACATCCCGACGAACGTGATCTCGATCACCGACGGGCAGATCTTCCTCGAGTCCGACCTCTTCTTCTCGGGCGTCCGGCCGGCGATCAACGTCGGCATCTCGGTCTCGCGCGTCGGCGGCAACGCGCAGACGAAGGCGATGAAGAAGGTCGCCGGCCGCCTGCGCCTCGACCTCGCCCAGTACCGCGAGCTCGAGGCGTTCGCCCAGTTCGGCTCCGAGCTCGACGCGGCGACGCAGCAGGCGCTCGCCCGCGGCGAGCGGATGGTCGCGACGCTGAACCAGCCGCAGTACCAGCCGTGGCCGATCGAGGAGCAGGTCGTCGCGATCTACGCCGGGCATCCACGGCTACCTCGACGACGTCCCGGTCGGCCAGGTGCCGCGCTTCCAGGAGGAGCTGCGCGAGACGCTGCGGGCCGAGGGCACGCGTCTACGCGGCGATCCGCGAGACCGGCGACCTCTCCGACGAGACGGACGCGAAGCTCGACGAGCGAGCTCGAAGAAGTTCGTCGAGCGGCTTCGCCGTCGAGGAGGAGACAGGGGCTCGCCGAGCTGACGTCCGGCAGTCGTAGACGAGGCAGGTAGCCGTGGCGTCGGTCCAGGACTATCAAGCGGCGGATCCGCTCCGTCCGCAACACGCGCAAGATCACGCGGGCGATGGAGCTCGTCGCCGCGGCGAAGCTGCGCCGCGCGCAGGCGCGGATCGAGGCGATGCGGCCGTACGCCGACACGATGCGCGAGCTGATCGCCGGCGTCGGCCGCGCGGCCGGCGTCGGTCCGCGGGCTGCCGCTGCTCGAGCAGCGCGAGCAGGTGGAGACGGTGCTCGTCGTCCCGCTCACCGGCGACCGCGGCCTCGCCGGCGCGTTCAACGCGCAGGTCCTGCGCCGCGCGTTCGCGCTCGAGCGCGCAGCTGCGTCGCCGAGGGCAAGAGCGTGCGCTGGCTCGCCGTCGGCAAGAAGGGCCGCTCGACGCTCACGTTCCGCCGCTACGACGCTCGCCGGCGACTTCGTCGGGCTTCACCGACCGGCCCGCGTACGCGCGACGCCCAGGCGATCGCGCACCGCGCTCGCCGAGCTCTTCGTCGAGCGGCGAGGTCGACCGCGTCGTGCTCGTCTACAACACGTTCGTCTCGCGCGCTCACCCAGACGGTGACCGAGCAGGACGTCCTGCCGATCTCCGCCGACGTGCTCGAGACCGACGAGGAGGAGCGCGCGCGACGACGCGCTGCGCGGCGACTTCATCTTCGAGCCCGAGCCCGAGGAGATCCTCGCGCGGCTGCTGCCCGTCTACCTCGAGACGCAGATCTACCGCGCGCTGCTCGAGTCGGCCGCCTCCGAGCAGGGCGCGCGGATGACGGCGATGCGGAACGCGTCGAAGAACGCCGGCGAGCTGATCGACCGGCTCACGCTGCAGATGAACCGCGCCCGCCAGGCCGAGATCACCCAGGAGATCCTCGAGGTCGTCGCCGGCGCCGACGCGCTCACGTAGCTAGGACGCGGCCGTCCAGGTCGCGCCTACAACCTTCGCACGCGTGCCGGCACGTCTCGCGCTCGCGTGCAGTCCGCGCTACGCTCCTGCGATCGCATGACCACTCCGCCGACGAGAAGCTCGAGCACCGTCGACGCCGGCGCCGGCGCTGCCGGCGCACGGTCGCGCGTCGAGTCGCAGCTCGCGGACGCTCGGCGAGACGCCGAGGTCAAGGCCCGCGGCTACTGGGAGCTCGTCTGGATCCGCTTCAGGCGCGACAAGCTCGCGATCGCGAGCGGCGTCTTCATCATCTTCCTGTTCCTCGCCGCGTTCGTCGCGCGCGCCGATCGCCGCGAGCTCCTCGGGCACGGCCCGAACGACATCTTCGCCGACGGGCGTCGACCCGAACACGCTGCTCCCGGTCGGGCCGTGGACGCACGATCGCGACGGCGCCGTACCCGGGTGCGCTCGCGGCGACTTCGCGCGACACGCTGCTTCATCCTCGGCGCCGACGGCCAGCTCGGCCGCGACCTGTTCCTGCGCCTGCTCTACGGCGCGCAGACGTCGCTCGAGGTCGCCGTGCTCGCGACGCTCCTCGTCGATGGTCGATCGGCGTCGCTGCATCGGGCTCGCTCGCCGGCTACTTCCGCGGCTGGGTCGACACGGTCGTCTCGCGCCTGACCGAGATCGTGATGGTCGTTCCCGGTCCTGCTCTTCATCATCGCGCTCGCGGCGACCGTCGGCGACGCGCTCGAACGCGATCACCTTCGGCGTTCCTCGCGCCCGGGCGTGTTCACGCTCGTGCTCGATCTTCTCGCTCTTCGGCTGGTTCTATCCCGGCGCGCATCATCCGCGGCGTCGGTGCTCTCGCTGCGCGAGAAGGAGTTCGTCGAGGCGGCCCGGATGACCGGCGCCGAGCGACTGGCGGATCATGCGCTCGCACCTCCTGCCGCACCTCGTCGGCGCCGATCATCGTCTACTCGACGCTGATCGTCGCCGAGCAACATCATCGCCGAGGCGGGCCTCTCGTTCCTCGGGCTCGGCATCGAGCTGCCGACCGCGAGCTGGGGCAACCTGCTCGCGGCGGCGCCGGACTACTACCTGACCCAGCCGTGGCTGATGGTCTGGCCGGGCCTCGCGATCCTGCTCACGACGCTCGCGTTCAACCTGCTCGGCGACGGCCTGCGCGACGCGTTCGACCCGCGCGCCACGCTCTAGCCGAGCCGCGACGCTGCTCAACCGTCGCTCACGCTCGACACGACGCTCAACGATTCTGCGCGCGCTCGTCATCAGCGAGCTGAGGATGCGTCAGCGCCTGAGCCGGCGGTGCGGCCGCGGTCACCGGACAGGAAAGGAGTCCGATGCGCAGAGAAAGCTCTGGCTCGTCGGTCGTGCACTGGCGGCGCTCGGGGCAGCGCTGCTCGTCGCGGCCGCGTTCGCGGGCACGGCGAGCGCGGCCAGCGTCGAGCAGCCGCGAAGGCCGAAGAAGGGCGGGACGCTGCGCGTCAACATCTCGCGACACCGACTTCGAGTACATCGATCCGGCGCTCGCCTACGACACGACTCGGCTGGGCGATGATGTACGCGACGCAGCATGCATGCTCGTGAACTACCCGGACAAGCACGGCGCCGGCGGGAGCGCAGCTCGTACCCGGAGGCGGCCGCAGGCGTTCCCGACCGTCTCGAAGGACGGCAAGACCTACATGTTCACGGTCAAGCCGGGCCTCAAGTTCAGCGACGGCTCGCCGGTCACCGCGGCGGCGTTCGCAG
This sequence comes from uncultured Actinomycetes bacterium, assembly GCA_963839425.1. Lineage (GTDB taxonomy): Bacteria > Actinomycetota > Thermoleophilia > Gaiellales > Gaiellaceae > CAYGLV01. Next base: position 1,416,868 of record CAWIUX010000009.1, on the reverse strand, counting down.
CGCGCGCTCGAGCGGGACCTCAGCCCGAAGATGGAGTCGCCGGCGGCGTCACGTTCGTCTCAGGACATCGTCGGCGCGCAGGCCGTCCTCGACGGCAAGGCGCAGACGGTCTCCGGCGTCACGGCGAAGGGCCAGATGCTGACCATCAAGCTGACGAAGGCCGACCCGACTTCCTCGCGAGCTGGCGATGCAGTTCTTCGCGGCCGTCAAGCCGAACATGCCGTATCGACGCCGACGGGCGTCGACGTCGTACGCCGTCCGCGGGCCCGTACTACATCAAGAGCGCGTGACGCCGGGCCGGTCGCTCGTGCTCGAGCGCAACCCGAACTACAAGGGCAACGCGCCCGGCGAACCCGGACCAGATCGTCTTCACGGTCGAACACCGACCAGCGACCAGAGCCTGCTCCAGGTCAAGGCCGGCCAGGCCGACTATCGACGCCGGCGGCCTCCCGCCGACGGCGTACGCCGAGCTCGGCGCAGCAGTTCGGCGTCAACAAGGGCCGCTTCTTCGTCGAGCCCGACTCGTGCGTCGTCTACTGGCGCTGAACACGACGCGGCCGCCGTTCAAGCAACGTGAACGCTGCGCAAGGCCGTCAACTGGGCGATCGACCGCCCGGCGCTGCGTCCGCCTGCGCGGCAAGTTCGGCGGCAAGCGCACCGACCAGATCCTGCGCTCCGGGCGTGCCCGGGTACAAGGACGTCAACCTCTACCCGCTCAAGGGTGCGAACCCGGCGAAGGCGAAGGCGCTCGGCGGCCGGCGACACGCGGCGGCAACGTCGATCGTCTACACCTCGACGCAGCGCTCGCGGTCCAGCCGTCGCGCAGGTCGTCGCAGTTCAACCTGAAGCAGATCGGCTTCGACGTCGACGATCAAGCCGTTCGCCCGGCGTCGTCCAGCTACACGAAGGCCGGCACGAAGGGCGAGCCGTTCGACATCGCCGTCGCCGGCTGGTGCGCGGACTACTCCGACCCGTTCGACTTCATCAACGTGCTCCTCGACGGCGACAGCATCCAGGACGCGAACAACATCAACTTCGCGTACTTCAACAACCCGGCGTTCAACAAGCTGATGGACGGCGGCCGCGAAGCTGTCGGGCGACGCGCGCTACGCGGCGTACGGCGAAGCTCGACCTCGACATCATGAAGAACGTACGCGCCGTGGGCGCCGTACATCAACTCACGAACGCGCGGTACTTCGTCTCGCGCGAGCGTCGGACTGCTACATCTACCAGCCCGTCTACGGCGCGCCGACCTCAACGCGCTCTGCGATCAAGTAGGTCGACCGAGACAGCACTCGACCAGACGCGAGGGCGCCGAGAGGCGCCCTCGGCCGCGCTCGCCGGCAGCCGTCCGCTCGAGCACCGCACGTCAGCGACCGATCGGTCACACCGTCACGACCGTGGTGCCGCTACCTCATCCGACGGATCCTCTGGGCGGTCGTGCTCTTCCTCGCGGTCACGGTCGTCACCTACGTCATCTTCTTCATCATCCCGGCCGACCCGGCCGCAGCTCGTCGCCGGCAAGGCGGCGACGCCGGAGGACGTCGAGCGGGTGCGCACGTTCCTCGGCCTCGACGAGCCGATCTACGTGCAGCAGTACTGGCCGCTGTGCCTCGTGGAAGCAGCTCGTCGTCCGACGCAGTCGCTCGGCACGTCGTTCGCGAACCGGCAGGACGTCAACGACGATCGTCGCGCAGGCCGCGCCGGTGACCGCCTCGCTCGTGTTCGGCGGCGCCATCTTCTGGCTGCTGCTCGCGATCCCGGTCGGGATCCTCTCCGCGCTGAGGCCGCGGTCGCTGCTCGACCGCGCGGCGATGGTCTTCGTGCTGGTCGGCATCTCGGCGCACCCGGTCTGGATCGGCCTGATCTTCGCCTACTTCTTCGGCTACAAGCTCGGGCTGGACGCCGATCACGGCTACTGCGACTTCTTCAACCCGTCGCCGGGGCGGCTGCGGCGGCCCGGTGCAGTGGGCCTACCACCTGATCCTGCCCTGGATGACGTTCGCGATCCTCTTCGCCGCGCTCTACGTGCGGCTGATCCGCGCGAACGTGATGGAGACGCTGAACGAGGACTACGTGCGCACGGCGCGCGCCAAGGGCGCGCCCGAGTCGCGCGTCATGCGCTCGCACGTGCTGCGCAACGGCTGCTGCCGGTCGTGACGATGCTCGGCATGGACATCGGCCTCGCGCTCGGCGGCGCGATCTTCACCGAGTCGATCTTCAGCCTGCCCGGCCTCGGCAAGCAGGTCGATCAAGTCGATCAACAGCTTCGACCTGCCGGTGATCATCGGCATCGTCGTCTTCGCGACGATCGCGATCATCATCTTCAACCTGTTCGTCGACCTCCTCTACGCCGTGCATCGACCCGCGGATCAGGCTCGACCTGATGGCGCTCCTCGAGGTCAAGGACCTGCGGACGTACTTCCGCACCGACGACGGCGTCGTCAAGGCGGTCGACGGCGTCAGCTTCACGGTCGAGAAGGGCAAGACGCTCGGCATCGTCGGCGAGTCCGGCTGCGGCAAGAGCGTCACCTGCCTGACGATCATGGGCCTGAACGACCGAAGCGCAACACGACGTCGACGCGGCGAGGCGCTGCTCGACGGGCGAGGACCTGCTGACGCGACGCCGAGCCGGCTGCGCGAGATCCGCGGCAACGAGATCGCGATGATCTTCCAGGACCCGATGACCTCGCTGAACCCGGTGCACAGCGATCGGCTGGCAGCTCGTCGAGGCGGTGCTGCTCCACCAGGACGTCTCGAAGAAGGCAGGCGCGCGCGCGCGCGCTCGAGCTGCTCGAAGGCGGTCGGCATCCCGCGCGCCGAGCGGCGGGTCGACGACTACCCGCACCAGTTCTCCGGCGGCATGCGCCAGCGCGTGATGATCGCGATGGCGCTGATCAACAACCCGGACCTCCTGATCGCCGACGAGCCGACGACCGCGCTCGACGTGACGACGCAGGCGCAGATCCTCGACCTGATGAGCAAGCTCCAGGAGGAGTTCGGCACGGCGATCATCATGATCACGCACGACCTCGGCGTCGTCGCCGAGATCGCCGACGACGTCGTCGTCATGTACGCGGCGCGAGGTCGTCGAGCAGGCGCCCGGTCGACGAGATCTTCAACGCAGCCGCAGCATCCGTACACGTGGGGCCTGCTCGGCTCGCTGCCGCGCCTCGACGCCGACGTCGAGCGGCTCGTGCAGATCCCGGGCCAGCCGCCGTCGCTGCTCAACCCGCCGCAGCGGCTGCCGCTTCCACCCGCGCTGCCCGTACGTGATGGACGTGCTGCAAGTCGAGGAGCCCGAGCTCGATGCCGATCCCGGCCGACGCCGACGCACCTCGCAGGCGCTGCCACCTCGACGAGGACGACGAAGCAGCGCGAGGCGGCGAAGCTGCTCGGCGTGGCACGACGGCTGGCGGCGGAGCGTCGACGCGATGCGCGGACGACGAGCTCCTCGTCGTCGAGGACCTGAAGAAGCACTTCCCGGTCACGCGCGGGATCGTCTTCCAGAAGCAGGTCGCGTCGCGTGCAAGGCGGTCGACGGCGTCAGCTTCACCGTCGACGAGGGCGAGACGCTCGGCGTCGTCGGCGAGTCCGGCTGCGGCAAGTCGACGATGGCGCGCTGCATCATGCGCCTGCTCGACCCGACCGGCGGCAAGATCATCTTCGACGGCCGCGACATCACGCACCTCTCGCGCGCGGAGATGCGCCCGATCCGGCGCGAGATGATGATGATCTTCCAGGACCCGTACGCGTCGCTGAACCCGCGCAAGCGCGTCGGCTTCATCGTCGCCGAGCCGCTCGAGGTGCACGGCATCGGCACCGACGCCGGAGAGCAAGCGCCGCGTGCAGGAGCTGCTCGAGGTCGTCGGCCTCAACCCGGAGCACTACAACCGCTTCCCGCACGAGTTCTCGGGCGGCCAGCGCCAGCGGATCGGCGTCGCGCGCGCGCTCGCCGTCAACCCGAAGCTGATCGTCTGCGACGAGCCGGTCTCGGCGCTCGACGTCTCGGTGCAGGCGCAGATCCTGAACCTGCTCAAGGACCTGCAGACGCGAGTTCGGGCTCACCTACGTCTTCATCGCCCACGACCTCAACGTCGTCCGCCACATCTCCGACCGCGTGCTGGTCATGTACCTCGGCAAGGTCGTCGAGGTCGCCGACGCGCGACGAGCTCTACCGCGAGCCGAAGCACCCGTACACCGGCGCGCTGCTCTCGGCCGTGCCGATCCCGAACCCGGAGCTCGGCCGCAGCCGGCAGGCAGATCGTGCTCGAGGGCGACGTGCCGAGCCCGATCAACCCGCCGAGCGGCTGCCGCTTCCACCCGCGCTGCCCGCGCTTCCGTCGAGGGGCACTGCGACGTCGAGGAGCCGGCGCTCGACTCGTTCGGCGGCCGAGCCACGTGGCCGCGTGCCACTTCCCGCTCGAGCGCTGGCCGATGACCGCGGACGAGATGCGCCGCGGCGCCGACCGGCGCAGCCGGTCGACGCCGAGCGTCGTGATGCTCGGCGGCGGCCGTCCGCCGCTTCGTCGTGCTGCTCGTCGCGTCGCGCGGCGTCGTCACGGCGGCCGTCTCGCTCGCTGCTCGGCGCTCGCTCGTCGGCGCCTCGGCCGCGCGCTCGCTCTCGCTCGGCTTCTACGTCGTCGGCGCGTTCCTGCTCGTCGCGGGCTTCTTCGTCGGCAACCGCGGCCCGGTGCGCCGAGGGCCAGCCGGCGGCGGACGAGGCGCCGCTTCGGCAGCGGCCGGCGCGTCCGCTGGGCGACGCCGGACGAGCGTGAGCGAGGCGATCAACCTCTCCGCGGTCTTCGTCGTGCTCGGCTTCGTCCTGATCGCTCATCGGCGTCGCTGTCGACAGTCGATACAGCCTGTCTAGACGATTCGATGATGTGCACGTGACACCGCGACCGCTGCCGGTCGAGACCTAACTCACAGCCGTTCCCGGCGTCAAGACGATCATGGAGCGTGACACGACCGGACGCTGCTGTGCGAGCGCGCCCGAGCGCTGGACCTCGCTGCGCGCTCGACGGCGAGCTCTCGGAGCTCGAGCGCGCGCTGCTGCGACGCGCACCTCGACGCGCTGCGCCGACGTGCGCGCGCGTTCGCCGAGCGAGCTGCGCGGCGTCACGCGACGCGCTGCGCGCGGCGCCGCTCGAGCGCGCTGCCGCGCCCGGTCGAGCTGCCGGTCGCGCCGCCGGCGCCGTCGCTCGGCCGCCTCGCGGTCGCGCGCCGCGGCCGCGCGTCGCTCGCGGTCGCCGTCGGCGCTCGGCGGCGCTGCTCGCCGTCGCCCGCCGGCGTCCGACCGCGCAGGCACGCGCCGGTCGGCGTCCGACGCAGCCGATCGCGCTCGACGCCGACCGCGGACGAGCTCGCTGCGCGTCGTCCGGCGGCAGGCGCTCACGCACGGCTCCGCACCGGCGCGTCGTCCTCGACCGAGGCGCAACGCTCCGTCAGCGTCCGTGTCGTAGGCTCGTGCCGTGATCGTGCTGCCGAGCACCGTCAGCTCGTACGTCTGACGCCTCGACCACGCCGCCCGGGTGGCGGCGGCGCTCGAGCGCCTCGCGGACGCGCGCGTACCGGCGCGCAGCGTCGAGCGGCGCTCGGGTAGACTGCGCCGCGCTCGTGCGGCGCCTGTCGCGCGCGCTCGCCGCGCACCCGCCAGCGACGCCTCTCCAGGAGACCGACATGTCCAAGCAGCCAGAGCGGCGCAGAACGTCGGCAAGATCATCGAGATCAAGGGCGTCGTGATCGACGCCGTCTTCCCGGACAGCCTGCCCGAGATCTACACCGCGCTCGAGATCGCAGCGCCCCGACGGCGACGCACGCTCGATCGCCGAGGTGCAGCAGCACCTCGGCGACGACCGCGTGCGCGCGGTCGCGATGGACTCGACCGACGGCCTCGCGCGCGGCACCGACGTCGTCGACACCGGCGCGCCGATCTCGGTGCCCGGTCGGCGAGCGCACGCTCGGCCGCCTCTGGAACGTGCTCGGCGAGCCGATCGACGAGAAGCCGGCAGCCGCCGGCGGGCACCGAGCGCTGGCCGATCCACCGCGACCCGCCGGCCTTCCGCGACCTGTCGCCGAAGATCGAGATCTTCGAGACCGGCATCAAGGTCATCGACCTGATCGCGCCGTACGTCAAGGGCGGCAAGATCGGCCTCTTCGGCGGCGCCGGCGTCGGCAAGACGGTGCTGATCCAGGAGCTGATCCACAACGTCGCGCACGCAGCACGGCGGCGTCTCGGTGTTCGCCGGCGTCGGCGAGCGCACGCGCGAGGGCAACGACCTCTTGCTCGAGATGACCGGAGTCGGGCGTGATCGACAAGGTCGCGCTCGTCTACGGGCAGATGAACGAGCCGCCGGGCGCGCGCCTGCGCGTCGGCCTCTCCGGCCTGACGATGGCGGAGTACTTCCGCGACCAGGGCCAGGACGTGCTGCTCTTCATCGACAACATCTTCCGCTTCGTGCAGGCGGGCTCCGAGGTGTCGGCGCTGCTCGGCCGCATGCCGAGCGCCGTCGGCTACCAGCCGACGCTCGCGACCGAGATGGGCCAGCTCCAGGAGCGCATCACCTCGACGCGCACGGGCTCGGTCACCTCGGTGCAGGCGATCTACGTGCCGGCCGACGACCTCACCGACCCGGCGCCCGGCGAACACGTTCGCCCACCTCGACGCGACGACCGTGCTCTCGCGCGCGATCGTCGAGAAGGGCATCTACCCGGCCGTCGACCCGCTCGACTCGACCTCGCGCGCGCTCCAGCCGGGGATCGTCTCGCGACGAGCACTACGCGACGGCGACGCGCGGTGCAGCAGATCCTCCAGCGCTACAAGGACCTGCAGGACATCATCGCCATCCTCGGCATGGACGAGCTCTCCGACGAGGACAAGCTCGTCGTCTCGCGCGCCCGCAAGATCGAGCGCTTCCTCTCGCAGCCGAACTTCGTCGCCGAGCAGTTCACCGGCACGCCCGGGCAAGTACGTCAAGCTCGAGGACACGATCGCGGGCTTCCAGGAGATCCTCGACGGCAAGCACGACGAGCTGCCGGAGCAGGCCTTCTACATGGTCGGCACGATCGAGGAGGCCGTCGAGAAGGCGCGCGAGCTCGAGGTCGTCGCCGCCTAGGCGGCGAGTCGTGGCCGACGACGCACCCGACAGTTCGACGTCTCGGTCGTCACGCCGGACGGCGCGGCGTACGAGGGCGAGGCCGAGATGCTGATCGTGCCCGGCGCGGCCGGCGAGATCGGCGTGCTCGCGCGCCACGCGCCGCTCGTCGCGACGCTCAAGGCCGGCTCGACGCGCGTCCATCTCGACCGGGCAGCCGACGACGTGCTCGAGTTCGCGACGGGCCCGGGCTTCTTCAAGGTCGAGCCGGACCGGGCGCTCGCGCTCGTCGACGACGCCGTCGACGTCAAGGAGATCGACGACGCGCGCGCGCAGCAGCAGCTCGAGGACGGCGCAGGCCGAGCTCGAGCGCGTCGAGGCGGGCGAGTCGACGGCCGACCGCTGGCAGCTCGAGCAGCGGATCAGGCACGCCGAGAACCAGCTCGCCGTCTCGGGCAGAACCACCGCCGTAGCCAAGGAACACGGTGTTACTTGCCGTGCGGGGCCGTGACCGCGGCGGCGTTCGGTACTCTGAGCAGACCTGGAGAGCTTTGAGGCAGCTTGGCGACCAGGTTAACAAACGCCTAAAGAGCCCGCGAGCGCCCTCGGCTCTCGTCTCTCTAGGCTCGATCCGGGACGATGAGCGAGACGACCGCAGACAGAGACTCGACGCCCTTCTCCGGGAGCGCATCGTCGTGCTCGACGGAGCCTGGGGGTCGATGCTCCAGGGCCTCGCGCTCGGCGAGGAGGACTTCCGCGGCGAGCGCTTCCGCGACCACCCGCGCGACCTCCGCGGCGACCCCGACGTCCTCAACCTCACGCGGCCCGACGTCGTGCTCGACATCCACCGCGCCTACCTCGCCGCCGGCGCGGACATCACGACGACGAACACGTTCACCGCGACGAGCATCGGGCAGGCCGAGTACGGGCTCCAGGGCGCGGTCTACGACCTGAACGTCGCCGGCGCGCGGCTCGCCCGGCAGGCGGCCGACGAGGCGGGTGGGCGCTTCGTCGCGGGCTCGCTCGGGCCGCTGAACGTCACGCTCTCGCTCTCGCCGAAGGTGGACGACCCGGCCTACCGCGCCGTCACCTTCGACCAGGTGGCCGAGGCGTACGCCGAGCAGGTGCGCGGGCTGCGCGACGGCGGCGCCGACGTCCTGCTCGTCGAGACGGTCTTCGACACGCTCAACGCAAGGCGGCGATCGCCGCGGCGCGTGAGGTCGCGCCGGAGCTGCCGCTGATGGATCTCGGTCACGATCGTCGACCTCTCGGGTCGCACGCTGTCGGGGCAGACGGTGGAGGCGTTCTGGATCGCGGTCGAGCACGCCGAGCCGCTCATCGTCGGCGTCAACTGCTCGCTCGGGGCGGCGGAGATGCGGCCGTACGTCGCCGAGCTGTCGCGGGTCGCGCCGGTGTGGACGAGCTGCCATCCGAACGCCGGCCTCCCGAACGCCTTCGGCGGCTACGACGAGCAGGCCGAGCTGACCGCGCGCTACCTGCGCGAGTTCGCCGAAGCGGGCCTCGTCAACGTCGTCGGCGGCTGCTGCGGCACCACGCCGGAGCACATTCGCGCAGTTGCACGAGCAGTCCGGGACCTCACGCCGCGCCGCCCGCCGGTGCGGGAGACGCACGCGCGCTACTCCGGCCTCGAGCCGCTCGTCGTGGGCGATGACACGGGCTTCCTGCTGATCGGCGAGCGCACGAACGTCACTGGCTCGGCCCGCTTCCGCCGGCTGATCGAGGCGGGCGACTTCCAGGGCGCCGTGGACGTCGCGCTCGAGCAGGTGCGCGGTGGGGCCAACCTCCTCGACGTGAACATGGACGCCGACCTGCTCGACGCCGAGCAGGCGATGACGACGTTCCTCAACCTGATCGCGACCGAGCCGGAGATCGCGCGGGTCCCGGTGATGATCGACAGCTCGCGCTGGTCGGCGATCGAGGCAGGGCTCCGGTGCGTGCAGGGGAAGCCGGTCGTCAACTCGATCAGCCTCAAGGAGGGCGAGGCGGACTTCCTCGCCAAGGCCGACACGGCGCGCCGCTACGGCGCCGCCGTCGTCGTGATGGCCTTCGACGAGCTCGGCCAGGCGGACACGGTCGAGCGCAAGGTGGCGATCTGCGAGCGCGCCTACCGGCTGCTCCTCGACGAGGCCGGCTTCGCGCCGGAGGACATCGTCTTCGATCCCAACGTGCTCGCGGTCGCGACCGGGATCGAGGAGCACGCCGGCTTCGCAAAGTCGTTCATCGCGGCGGTTCCCCTGATCAAGGAGCGGTGCCCGGGCGCGAAGGTGAGCGGCGGCATCTCGAATCTCTCGTTCGCCTTCCGCGGCAACGACGTCGTGCGCGAGGCGATGCACGCCGCCTTCCTCTACCACGCGATCCACGCCGGGCTCGACATGGGGATCGTCAACGCCGGCCAGCTGATGGTCTACGCTGACATCCCGCCGGACCTGCTGGAGCACGTCGAGGACGTCATCTTCGACCGGCGCCCCGACGCGACCGATCGGCTCGTCACGTTCGCCACGACGGTGCAGGGGGAGGCGACGAAGCGGGAGCTCGACCTCTCGTGGCGGGAGCAGCCCGTCGAGCAGCGGCTCGCGCACGCGCTCGTGCACGGAATCGTGGACTTCATCGAGGAGGACGCCGAGGAGGCGCGCGCGCTGGCCGCGCGGCCGCTCGACGTGATCGAGGGGCCGCTGATGGACGGGATGCGGATCGTCGGCGACCTCTTCGGCGATGGGAAGATGTTCCTGCCCCAGGTCGTGAAGAGCGCGCGCGCGATGAAGCGGGCGGTCGCCTATCTCGAGCCGTTCATGGAGGCCGAGCGTGCGGCCGGAGGCGACATCGGGCGCGCACAGGGAAAGATCGTGCTCGCGACCGTCAAGGGCGACGTGCACGACATCGGCAAGAACATCGTCGGTGTGGTGCTCGGCTGCAACAGCTACGAGGTGATCGACCTCGGCGTGATGGTGCCCGCGGACAGGATCCTGGACACCGCCGTCGCAGAGGGTGCAGACGCGGTCGGCCTCTCCGGGCTGATCACGCCCTCCCTGGATGAGATGGTCTCGGTGGCGCGCGAGCTGGAGCGGCGCGGGCTCGAGCTCCCGTTGCTGATCGGCGGCGCGACGACCTCGCGGCAGCACACGGCTGTCAGGATCGCGCCCGAGTACAGCCACGAGACCGTGCACGTGCTCGACGCCTCGCGCGTCGTCGGGTGTCGTCTCCGACCTGCTCGACCCCGGCCGGCGCATCGCCCTCGACGTCGCGAACCGCGAGGAGCAGGAGCGGCTGCGCGAGGCGCACGGAGAGAAGGAGCGCAGGCCGCTGCTCTCGCTCGCCGAGGCGAGAGCGAACCACGAGCGGCTGTCCTACGACGATCTGGCTGCCCCACCGTTCGCGGGCACGCGGCTCGTCGAGCCCACCGTCTCGGAGCTGCGCGCCTACGTGGACTGGACGTTCCTCTTCCATGCGTGGGAGTTGAAGGGCCGCTTCCCCGCCATCCTCGGCAACCCGGTCGCGCAGGAGCTCTACGACGACGCCCTGGCGCTGCTCGCCGGGCTCGAGCGCGACGGCGGCCTCGTCCCACGCGGGGTCTACGGCTTCTGGCCGGCGCGCGCGGACCACGACGACGTCGTGCTCGACGGCGGCGCTCGCTTCCACTTCCTCCGGCAGCAGGCGGCCTGGGGCGACTCGCGCCCGAACCGCTGCCTCGCCGACTACGTCGCGCCCGCCGGAGATCACGTCGGCGCGTTCGCGGTCGGCATCTTCGGAGCTGACGAGATCGCCCGCCGTTTCGAGGCCGAGCACGACGATTACAGCGCGATCATGGTCAAGGCGCTCGCCGACCGGCTCGCCGAGGCGTTCGCCGAGCTCGTGCACGAGACGGCCCGGCGCGAGTGGTACGAGGCGGGCTCGAAGCTCGCGAGCGACGAGCTCATCTCCGAGAACTACCTCGGCATCCGGCCCGCCTTCGGCTACCCGGCGTGCCCGGACCACTCCGAGAAGGGGGCGCTCTTCGAGCTGCTCGGCGCGCAGGAGATCGGCCTCGGCCTGACCGAGTCGTACGCCATGACGCCGCCCGCGGCCGTCAGCGGCATCTTCCTCGGCCATCCACAGGCGCGCTACTTCGCCGTCGGGCGGATCGCGCGCGACCAGGTGGAGGACTACGCGCGGCGCAAGGGGTGGCCCGTCGCCGAGGCCGAGCGCTGGCTGGCCCCGAACCTCGGCGTACGTGCCCGTGACCTGACGAAAGTCATGCCGGCCTGCGAGCAGGCCGGCAAGGGTGTTAGCTTGCGCCCGTGCCCGGCGTCGCCCACGGTAGTCTCGCCCTGCTCCGGCGGGCTCCGGACTTCCGGCGGCTCTTCCTCGCCACGCTCGGCTCGGGCGCGGGGACGTACCTCGCCGCCGTCGCGCTGACGGTCGACGTCTTCGACCGCACGGGCTCGAACACGTGGGTGAGCGCGCTCCTGATCGCGGAGTTCCTGCCGATCGTCATTCTCGGCATCGCCCTCGGTCCGCTCGTCGACCGGCTCTCGCGCCGGTGGCTGATGATCGGCTCCGACCTCGTCCGCTTCGCGGTCTTCTGCGCCCTGCCCTTCGCCGAAGCGCCGGTCACGATCGTCGCGCTGGCCGGTGTCGCCGGCATTGCCACGGGCTTCTTCCGGCCTGCCGTGTACGCCGGCCTGCCGAACCTCGTCGCGGACGAGGACCTGCCGCGCGCGAACTCCCTCCTGCAGTCGGTCGAGAACCTGGCCTGGATGATCGGGCCGCTCGTCAGCGGGCATCCTGCTCACCGTTTCCGGGCCCGATCTGCCGTACTGGATCAACGCGGTCACGTTCCTCGTCTCTGCGGCGCTCGTCTACCGGATTCCGGGCGGGAAGCTGCAGACCGCGTTCCACCGCAGCCGGGGGCACTGGACCGACGTGCGGGAGGGACTCTCGGTCGTCCGCCGCTCTCGGGCGCTGCTGACGGTGCTCGTCGTCTGGAACGTCGTGCTGCTCGGCAACGCCGCCGTGAACGTCGCCGAGGTCGCGCTCGCGAAGGTCTCGCTCGACGGCGGTGACTTTGGGTTCGGTCTGCTCGTCGGCGCGACGGGTCTCGGCCTCACGCTCGGCAGCCTCGGTGCCGGCCGCGCCGTCGAGCGGCGGGGCGTGCGGCTGACGTACACGGCCGGGATCGGGCTGATGGCGTTCGGCTTCGGCGCGGCCGCCGTCTCGCCCTCGGTGTGGGTGGCCGCGGCCTGCGCGGCGGTCGGGGCGGCCGGCAACGGCGCCGCGCTCGTCTGCAACGCCCTGCTCGTCCAGCGCGGCGCCCCCGATCAGCTGCGCGGGCGCGCCTTCACCGTGATCATGAGCTCGAACTACGTCCTGCTCGGGCTCGGCATGGTCGTCGCAGGACCTCTGACGGACGCCGTCGGCGGGCGCTGGATGTGGGGAGGGGCGGCCGCGTTCTACCTCACCGCCGCCCTGGTGGCGGCGACGCTCGCGCGCGGGCTGGCGATCGCGGCGCCGGCGCCGCAGGCCGCCTCCGAGGCCGCCGTGGCGAGCAACTAGAGTCCGTCGGATGGCACGGCAGCAGTGGACGGGGGAGGCGCTCGAGGCAGGCGTGCGAGCGGGAGACCGTCGCGCCCTGGCGCGGGCGATCTCGCTCGTCGAGAACCGCGACCCGCTCGCCTACGACGTCGTTCGCGCCCTCTATGCCGAGACGGGGCGGGCCTGGGCGATCGGCGTCACTGGACCGCCCGGCGTCGGCAAGTCGTCCCTGATCGGCGCCCTGATCGCGCACGTGCGCGGGCTCGGCAAGACGGTCGGCGTGCTCTCGGTGGATCCCTCGAGCCCGTTCTCGCACGGCGCGCTGCTCGGCGACCGCATCCGCCTCTCGGACCACTTCCTCGATCCCGGGGTCTACATCCGCTCAATGGGGACGCGCGGCCACCTGGGCGGGCTCTCCGAGGCGACGCTGCAGGCGGCGCTGCTGCTCGACGCGTCGGGCAAGGACGTCATCTTTCTCGAGACCGTCGGCACGGGTCAGAGCGAGGTGGAGGTGATCGGGGTCGCCGACACCGTCCTGCTCGTGCTGATGCCGGGCTCGGGCGACTCGGTGCAGGCGCTGAAGGCCGGGATCATGGAGATCCCCGACGTGATCGCGATCAACAAGCAGGATCACCCCTCGGCGAAGACGATGCTGAACGAGGTGCGCTCGATCCTCGCGCTCGACACCGAGACCGCCTGGCGTCCGCCGATCGTCCTCACCGAGGCCCCGCGAAGCGAGAACGTGCCGCAGCTCTGGGACGAGCTCGCCGGCCACCGGGCCTTTCTCGAGCAGGATGGGCGCCTGGACGAGCGCCGCCGCCGGAACCTCGCCCGCGAGGTCTTCTCGGTCGCCTCCAGCCGGGCCAAGACGCACCTCCAGGAGGCGGTGCGGGACGACCCGGAGCTGCGCCGGCTGCTCGACGAGGTGCAGCAGCGCCGGCTCGACCCCCTCACCGCCGTACGAGAGATCATGGATAAGGTCTTCCACCTTGCAGAGCGGAACGACTCCGACGTTCGCTGACATCACGGAGGCGCAGCAGCGCCTGCGCGACATCGTCCGCGTGACGCCCGTGTACCGCTCGGAGACGTTCACCCGGCTGACCGGGCGGCCGGTGCACCTGAAGGCGGAGAACCTCCAGCGCACGGGCTCGTTCAAGATCCGCGGCGCGGTCAACCGCGTCGCCACGCTGGGCGAGGCGGAGCGCGGAGCGGGCGTCGTCACGGCGAGCGCGGGCAACCACGGGCAGGCGGTCGCGTGGGCGGCGCGGGAGGCGGGGATCGCGGCGACGATCTTCATGCCCCAGGACGCGCCGATGGCGAAGGTGGACGCGACGCGGAGCTACGGCGCGGCGGTCGAGCTGGCGGGCGAGGGCTTCGACGAGGCGGTCGCCGCCTGCCGCGAGCACGTCGAGCGGACGGGAGCGACGTTCGTCCACGCCTTCGAGGACACGCGCATCATCGCGGGCCAGGGGACGCTCGGGCTCGAGCTGGCCGAGCAGTTGCCGGAGCTCGGCACCGTCGTGATTCCCGTCGGCGGGGGCGGGCTTGCCTCCGGGATCGCGATCGCTCTGCGCGAGCTACGGCCGCAGGTGCGCCTCGTCGGCGTGCAGGCCGCCGCGTGCGCGCCGCTCGCCGGCGGCACCGTGCACGGGTTCACGATCGCCGACGGGATCGCCGTCAAGCAGCCGGGGACGCTCACCTCGGCGATCCTGGCCGAGCTGCTGGACGGGGTCGTCGCCGTGACCGACGAGCACATCTCGCGGGCCATCGTGCTCCTGCTCGAGCGCACGAAGCTCGTCGTCGAGGGCGCCGGCGCCGCCGGAGTGGCGGCGCTCCTCGCGGGCCTGATCGACGGCGACGACCCGACGTGCGCGCTCCTCTCCGGGGGCAACATCGATCCGACGCTGCTGATGCAGGTGACCCGGCACGGCCTGACCGCCTCGGGCCGCTACCTCATCCTGCGCACCTGCATCCCCGACCGCCCCGGCGAGCTGCTAGCCCTGCTCCAGCTCGTCGCCGACGAGCGCGTCAACGTCGTCTCCGTCTCCCACCGGCGGGAGGGCGTGCTGATCGGGCTCGGCGAGACGGAGATCGAGCTGACGCTCTCGATGAGGGACGACGCGCACTGCGAAGTCCTCCTGGCCGCTATGCGCGGGCGCGGCTACGCGGTCGAGCGTCTCTCGTAAGCCCGCAGCACGGGTGCAGGCTCCGGCTGTTCGGGCTGCCACAGGAGGCCCACGAGCCTCTTTCCGAGCCCCCGTCGCGGCACGTCGACGGCGAGCCGTTCGAGGCGAGCCGACTCGAGCCGCTCGGTGTAGGCGATCCTGCCGGCGTCGTGATGGAGGGAGAGCAAGGCCATTTCCCACAGGACGGGGCGCGTGGACGCTTTCTTCCGCCCCGCCGTAGACTCCGCGTATGCTCGCCTGCGAGCGTTGCGGAAGGGAGGCCGCGCCGGACGCGCGCTTCTGCGCGAGCTGCGGCGCCCCGCTCGCCGCGGCCGAGGCGGCCCGTGAGGAGCGCAAGATCGTCAGCGTCCTCTTCGCCGACCTCGTCGGCTTCACGAGTCGCGCCGAGCGGCTCGACCCCGAGGACGTGCGCGCGACGCTGTCGCCGTACTACCTGCGGCTGCGCCAGGAGCTGGAGCGCTTCGGCGGCACGGTCGAGAAGTTCATCGGCGACGCGGTGATGGCGCTCTTCGGCGCTCCCGTCGCGCACGAGGACGACCCCGAGCGCGCCGTGCGCGCGGCGCTCGCCGTGCGGGCCGCAGTCGCGGCGCTCAACGAGGAGGAGCCCGGCCGCGATCTCCACGTCCGGATCGCCGTTTGCACGGGCGAGGCGCTCGTCACGCTCGGAGCCCGCCCGAGCGAGGGCGAGGGGATGGCGGCCGGCGACGTCGTCAACACGGCCGCGCGGCTGCAGTCGGCGGCGCCGGTGGACGGGATCCTCGTGGACACGGTCACGCACCGGGCGACCGAGCGGACGATCGACTACCGCGACGCGATGGCGGTCGAGGCGAAGGGGAAGGCCGAGCCGATTCCCGTCTGGGAGGCCGTGGAGGCCCGCTCGCGCTACGGCGTCGACCTGGCCGGGCCGGGGCGCGCCGAGCTCGTCGGCCGCGCCCAAGAGCTCGACCTGCTGCGCGACGCGCTCGCCCGGGCGCGGGAAGAGCGCCAGCCGCAGCTCGTCACGCTCGTCGGCGTGCCCGGGATGGGCAAGAGCCGCCTCGTCTTCGAGCTGTTCAAGATCGTGGACGAGGACACCGAGTTGATCTTCTGGCGCCAGGGGCGCTCGCTCCCGTACGGCGAGGGAGTCGCCTTCTGGGCGCTCGGCGAGATGGTGAAGGCGCAGGCCGGGATCCTCGAGTCGGACGGCGCCGCCGAGGCCGAGGAGAAGCTGCGGCGGTCCGCGGCCGACCTGGTCGGAGAGGATGCGGAGACCCGCTGGGTGACGGGGCACCTACGGCCGCTCGTGGGGCTGGGCGGCGACGCCGATCGCGCCGAAGATCGCATCGGCGAGGCGTTCGCGGCCTGGCGCCGCTACTTCGAGGCGCTCGCCGAGCGCGGTCCGGCCGTGCTCGTCTTCGAGGACTTGCAGTGGGCCGACGACGGCCTGCTCGACTTCGTGGACGCGCTCGCCGATCGCGTCGCCGGCGTCCGGCTGCTCGTCCTCTGCACCGCGCGCCCCGAGCTGCTCGAGCGGCGGCCCGGCTGGGGCGGCGGCAAGCGGAACGCGCTCACCGTCTCCCTGCCGCCGCTCGACGACACGGAGACCGCGAGGCTCGTCTCGGCCCTGCTCGAGAGATCGGTGCTGCCGGCAGAGACGCAGGCGGAGCTCCTGCGGCGCGCGGGCGGCAACCCCCTCTACGCCGAGGAATGCGTGCGGATGCTCGCCGACGGCGCTGACGCGCCCGAGCTGCCGGAGACGGTGCAGGGCATCATCGCCGCCCGGCTCGACCAGCTCGCACCCGAGGAGAAGATGCTCGTCCAGGATGCCGCCGTGCTCGGAAAGGTGTTCTGGAGCGACGGGCTCGCGGCGCTGTCTCGCAGCGAACGCTGGGAGCTGGAGGAGCGGCTGCACGCGCTCGAGCGCAAGGAGTTCGTGCGCCGCGAGGCCCGCTCGGCCGTCGCGGGAGCCGCGCAGTACGCGTTCCTCCACCTGTTGATCCGCGACGTCGCGTACGGCCAGCTGCCGCGGGCGGCGCGCGCCGACCGTCACCTGCGGGCGGCCGCCTGGATCGAGACGCTCGGCGGCGACCGGAGCGAGGACCGGGCCGAGATGCTCGCCCACCACTACCTGCGCGTGCTGGAGCACGGCCGCGCCGGAGGTGTGGAGCCGGACCTGGCCGCGCGGGCCTGCGCCGCGCTCGCGGACGCCGGGGCGAGGGCCGTCGCGCTCAGTGCCTACGCCGCGGCCGACCGCTACTACGAGGCGGCGCTCGAGCTGAGCGACGATCCCTACCTCGGGCTGGCGTACGGCCGCTCGATCAACATCGGCGCCCAGAGCTTCACGGAGGGGAAGGCCGAGCCGGTGCTCGCCCGCGCCGTGCCGGAGCTGCTCTCCCTCGGCGACGCGCCCGCGGCTGCCGAGGGAGAGATGCTGCTCGGCACGGCCGAGTGGGGGCGGGGGCGGCGCGACGCCGCCGGGGCCCGGTTCGAGCGCGCCGTCGCCCTCGTCGCGGACACGCCGGTGTCGCAGGCGAAGGTCTTTGTGCTCTCCGAGGCCGCGCGTTTCGAGTTTCTCGCCGGCCGCGCGGAGGCGGCGATTCGCCTCTGCGAGGAGGTGCTGCCGATGGTCGAGGAGCTCGGTCTCGACAGTCGCGTGCCCGGGCTGCAGATCACGATCGGAAGCTCCCGCGTCACTCTCGGCGACCGCGGGGGGCTCGCGCTGCTCGAGCGCGCGATCGCCCTCGCCGACGACGTGAGCCTCTCCACGGCCGTCCGGGGCCGCACCAACCTCGCATCGCACCTCGTGGAGCTGGGCGAGGTCGAGCGAGGGAGGAAGATCCACACCGAAGGGCTGCGCGTCGCCGAGCGCGTCGGCCTGCCGGGGCGGGTCGCCTGGCTCCGAGCCGAGCTCGGGATCGACGCGGTGCTGCTCGGCGAGTGGGAGCCGGCCGCCGCGATGCTCGACGACTTCCTCCGGGAGTGCGAGGGGCGACCGCACTACATGGAGCCGGGCGGCCGAATGGCGCGCGCGGAGATGAGGCTGGCCCGAGGCGACGTCACCGGTGCGCATGAGGACGCCGAGCGGGCACTCGCCTTCGCGCGCGGCGCGAAGGATCCGCAGGTGCTCTTCCCGGCTCTCGCGTCCGCGCTGGAGGTCGAGCTCGGGTCCGGGCGGGTCCAGCACGCCTCGGAGCTCGCGGACGAGCTGATCGAGCTCTGCACGGCGGGCAAGCAGACGGGCACCCACGCAGGGCACTGGACGGTCCTGTTCGCATTCGCGCTCCGTGCGCTCGGCCGCAGCGGGGCGTTCCTCGGGACGGTGCCGCACCTCGGAGCGTCCACGCCGTGGCTCGAGGCGGCGATCGAGGTTGCGGAGGGCAACGAGGGGCGGGCGGCGGAGATCCTCGCCGGAATCGGGGCGCGACCCGACGAGGCGTTCGCCCGCATCTGCGCCGCCGAGACGCTCGTCGCCGCCGGCCGCCGGCACGAGGCCGACGCTCAGCTCGCCGCAGCACTCGCGATCTGCCGCGGGCTACGGGCCGACGCGTGGACGCGGCGCGCCGAGAGCCTGCTGGCCGCGGCGGGCTAGTTGCCGCAGCGCCTGAACTCGACCGTCTGCTTCCCGCTGGCCTGCCAGGTGGAGATGCCGCCTCCGACCACCGGACGCGCGTCGAGACCGCGGGCGACGAGGATGGACGCCGCGATCGCGGCGCGCGGGCCGGTCTCGCAGATCGTCACGATCGGCCGACCGGCCGGAAGCTCGTCGCAGGCCCTGAGCAGCCGGTACGGGATGTTGCGGCTGCCGGGGATGTAGCCCGAGTCGCGCTCGTCGTGCTCGCGCACGTCGATCAGCTCGACGCCCTCGGCGAGCAGCGCGTCCAGCTCCTCGACCGCGACGCCGGCCGTCGCCTCGGGGCCGCCTCCCCGAACCCGGCCGGCGATCTCGAGGAAGCCGACCGAGCGCAGCCCGCGGATCGCCCGTGCGGCCTCCTCGTCGGACGAGGCGGCCACGACGAACGGGTCGTCATGATCGAGCACGAAGCCCGCTTTCGTCGAGAAGCTCGTTCCCGAGACGGGCACGTTGAGCGACCCCGGCAGGTGGCCGGCGAGCCAGTCGCCGACCGGACGCACGTCGAGCACGGCCGCGCCGCCGGGCGAGCCCACCACCGGCACCGGTGCCGGCGCGCCCAGGAACGAGCCGCGGTTCAGCTCGACGATGCGGTGCATGTTCGGCGGCTTCGGGGCGGCGATCGAAGCGGACTCCGCGACGAACGCGCCCACGTCGCCGATCAGGAGCGCCGGATTGAAGCGTCGCTCGAAGCCGATCGTCGTCGACGCCTTCGAGCTCATCGCCTTCCCGCAGAGCGAGCCCGCGACGTGGCCGGGATAGACCTCGACGCCGTCGGGCAGCTCGAGCAGCCGTCGGAGGGAGTGGAAGAGCCCCTCGGCACCCTCGACCGCGCCCACCGCGAGGTCGGGGCGGCCTGCATCGCCGACGAAGAGCGAGTCGCCGGTGAGCAGCAGCCACGGCTCCGCGGCCCGCGTGCGGTCGATCACGGCGATGCAGGTGTGCTCGGGCCGGTGGCCCGGCGTGTGGATCGCGCGGAGCGTGATGGTGCCGAGCTCGATCTCGGCGCCGTCGTCGAACGGCTCGTGCGGGTAGTCGGTCCCGGCGAGCGAACAGATGCTGACCGGCAGCCCGTACTCGAGCGCGAGTCGCCCGTGTCCGGACACATGGTCGGCGTGCGTGTGCGTCTCGACGATGCGCACGAGCCGAACGTCGCGCCGCTGCGCCTCCTCGACGTACTGCTCGATCGCGTAGGCCGGATCGACCACGGCCGCGACGCCCGCGGCCTCACAGCCGATCAGGTACGAGGCGCAGCCGAGGTCGTCGTCGACGAACTGCGTGAAGAGCACGCCCGGACGGTACCAGCGCGGCCCGCTAGCTTTCCGGTAGCGATGACGAGCAACCGGAAGCGTGTGACCTACGGAGCCCTTGCCACCGGCGTGGTGCTCCTGGCGACCGCCGCCTGCGGGGGCTCGACCGAGACGCGGACGGCGACGGATGCGAAGACCAAGCGGGGCGGGACGATCCGCGTCAACCTCGCCTCCGACACCGACTACACCGATCCCGCACTCGCGTACTACTCGGTCTCGTGGCAGGTCGAGTACGCGACGGCTCTGAAGCTTCTCAACTATCCCGACGCGCCCGCGCCCGAAGGGTCGCGCCTCCAGCCGGAGGCCGCGGCGGCGCTGCCGAACGTGTCGGCGGACGGCAAGACGTACACCTTCACGATCAGGGAGGGCTTCCGCTTCTCGCCGCCCTCGAAAGAGCTCGTCACGGCGGCGAGCTTCAAGGCCGCACTCGTGCGCGTGCTGAGCCCGAAGATGCAGTCCCCCGGCGCGTCGTTCCTGAGCGACATCGCCGGCGCCGAGGCGTTCCGCGACGGCAAGGCGAAGTCAGTGTCGGGGATCGAGGTCGACGGCGACACCCTCACGATCACGCTCGTGGACGTCGCCCCCGACTTCCTCTCCCGGATCGCGATGCCGTTCTTCGCCGCGATCCCGCTCTCGACGCCGCTCAATCCGGCCGGTGAGAAGCAGATCCCGTCGGCGGGCCCCTACTACATCGAGGAGTGGGTGCCGAAGCGCCAGCTCGTGCTCGCGCGCAACCCGAACTACGGCGGCGACCGGCCGGCGAACGCCGATCGCATCGTGTACGCCGTGGGCGTCAACCCCGCGCAGGGCCTCCTGCAGATCAAGAAGGAGCAGGCCGACTATGCCGCCGACGGGATCCCGCCGGCGGCCCACGGCGAGCTCGGGCCGGCGTACGGCCCGGGTAGCCAGGCGGCGAAAGAGGGCGCTCAGCAGTACTTCGTCAACCCGACGCTCGCGTTCCGCTACCTCGCCCTCAACACCGAGCGGCCGCTCTTCGCCGACGCGAAGCTGCGCCGCGCCGTCAACTACGCGCTCGACCGCGCGCTGCTGATCCGCCAGCGCGGCGCGTATGCGGGGCGCCCCACCGACCAGTACCTCCCATACGGCCTCGCCGGCTTCCGCGACGAGCGGATCTACCCGCTCGAACGGGCCGACGTCGCCACCGCCAAGAGGCTCGCCGGCGGCGCGAAGGGCAAAGCCGTCCTCTACACGTGTAATGACGCGCCCTGCCCGGAGACCGCTCAGATCATCCAGGCGAACCTGAAGGAGATCGGGATCGACGTCGAGATCAGGCAGTTCGAGCGCGCGGTTCAGTTCCAGAAGCAGGGCATCCGGGGAGAGCCCTTCGACATCGCCTTCGACGGCTGGCAGGCGGACTACGCCGACCCATACGACTTCGTCAACGTGCTGCTCGACGGGTCGCGGCTCCAGAAGGCCAACAACGTCAATTTCTCCTACTTCGACGACCCGGTCTTCATCGAGAAGATGCACGCGGCCGCCCGGCTCTCCGGGGACGAGCGGCTGCGCGCCTACGGCGAGCTCGACATCGAGCTCGCCCGCGACGCGGCTCCGCTCGCCGCGTGGGTGAACGACAACGATCGCGACTTCTTCTCGTCACGGATCGGCTGCCAGGTCTACCAGCCGATCTACGCGATGGATCTCGCGGCGCTCTGCATCCGGGGCTAGGCCTGCCCGGGCCGTCGCCCGTGGCCGCGCGCCCGGTCGCTTCGTAGAGTCTCTCCGGCCCTCTAGCGTTCCTGGCGCGTCGCTGGCAAAGGAGGACGGCCGCGCGACGCGTGGGACAGTACAAGTGGTACGGCCCGCGTGGCGCGCGGACGGCATCCTGCTGTCCAGCGGCGCGAGCGGCCCCGGAGGCCGGCTGCGCCGGCCGGGAGGGGTCGCGGCCAGGGACGCTAGAGCCCGAGGTGCTTGGCGATGACCATGCGCTGCACCTCGTTCGTGCCTTCGCCGATCTCGAGGATCTTCTGGTCGCGGTAGAGCCGGGCGACCGGGGACTCCTCCATGAAGCCGTAGCCGCCGTGGATCTGGAGCGCCGAGTTGACGGCGCGGTTGGAGAGCTCGCCGGTGAAGAGCTTCGCCATCGCAGCCTCCCGGGCGAACGGCCGCCCCTGGTCCTCGAGCCAGGCGGCCTTGTAGACGAGGTGGCGGCCGGCCTCGAGCTCGGTCGCCATGTCCGCGAGCTGGAACTGGATCGCCTGGAACTTCGCGATCGGCTTGCCGAACTGCTGCCGCTGTCGCGCGTACTCCGAGGCGAGGTCGTAGGCGCCCTGGGCGAGCCCGACACCCATCGCGGCGACGGAGATGCGGCCGCCGTCGAGGATCTCGAGGAACTGCCTGTAGCCCTCGCCGCGCGGCCCGAGCAGGTTGCCCTCGGGAACCGCGCAGTCGGCGAACGCGAGCTCGCGGGTGTCCGAGGCGCGCCAGCCGAGCTTGTGCATCGCCGGGGCGATCGTGTAGCCGGGCGTGCCGTTCGGGACGACGATGTTCGAGATCTCGTCCGGGCCGGTGCGCGCGGTGATCGTCACGCAGGCCGTGATGTCGGTGCCCGCGTTCGTGATGAACAGCTTCGAGCCGTTGACCACCCAGTGGCCGTCGCGCAGCTCGGCCGTCGTGTGCGTCGCGCCGGCGTCCGAGCCGGCGCCCGCCTCAGTGAGGCCGAAGGCCGCGAGCCGCCGGCCCGAAGCGAGGTCGGGCAGCCACTCCCGCTTCTGCTCCTCGCTCCCGAATAGGTAGATCGGCATCGTCCCGAGTGAGGTGTGGGCGGCGACCGTGATCGCGACGGATGAGTCCACGCGGGCCAGCTCCTCGATCGCGATCGCGTACGAAAGCGTGTCGGAGCCGCCGCCGCCGTACTCCTCGGGGACCGGCATCCCCATCAGCCCGAGCCCGGCGAGCTCGGCGACGAGCTCGTAGGGGAAGCGCGCCTCGAGGTCGAGCTCGGCGGCGAGCGGGGCGACCCGCTCCCGGGCGAACTCGCGCACCGTGTCCCGGATCAGCTCGTGCTCGGGCGCGAGGTCGAAGTCCACGGGCGGCGATGGTATCCCAGGCGCCGCGCCTCCTGCGCCGGGCTAGGCTCCGCTCATGCGGGCGGGGATCGACAGGCGTGCGATGGTCGCCCTCTCGAGCGGGCACCTTGCGACGGACTTCGCCTCCGGAGCCGTTCCGGCCCTGGTGCCCTTTCTCGTCGAGCGCTACGACCTGAGCTACACGCAGGCGGCCGTGCTGATGCTGGCCGCGCTCCTGTCGTCCTCCGTTGTCCAACCTGTGTTCGGGCTTCTGTCCGACAGGCGCGGCGCCATGTGGCTGCTGCCCGGCGGCGTCGCGCTCGGCGGGGTGGGCGTCGCGCTCGCAGCGGCTGCGCCGAGCTACCCGCTCGCCGTGGCCCTGATCTTCGCCGGCGGCGTCGGGATCGCCGCGTTCCATCCGGAGGGCTCGAAGTTCGCGAACTACGTCTCCGGCCCGCGGCGGGCGAGCGGGATGGCGCTCTTCAACATCGGCGGCAACTCGGGCTACGCGTTGGGGCCGATCGTGGCGACGCCGCTCGTGGTCTGGCTCGGGCTGAAGGGAGGCCTGCTGCTCGCGGTGCCGACGCTGGCGGCCGCCGCGGCGCTCGCCCGCGCGCTGCCGTACCTGCGCGGCTTCGTCCCGGAGCGCCCGCGCGCGCGGGCGCGGGCCGGGGAGGACCGGCGTGGCGCGCTCGTCCTCCTGCTCGCCGTGATCGCCCTGCGCAGCGTCGCCTGGTTCGGGCTGCTCACCTTCGTGCCGCTCTGGATGGTGGAGCGCGGGCACTCGGAGGCCGATGGGAACCACCTGCTCTCGCTGATGCTCGTCAGCGGGGCGATCGGGACGCTCGTCGTCGGACCGGTCTCCGACAGGATCGGCCATCGGCGGGCGATGCAGCTGACGCAGACGGCGCTCGCGCCGCTCGCGCTCGTCTTCCTGCTCGTCGGCGGCGTGCCCGGCGCGATCGCCCTGGCGCTCGTCGGCGCGTGCGTCGTCGGCAGCTTCACCGTCACCATGGTGCTCAGTCAGGAGTACCTGCCACGGCACCTCGGCACGGCGGCCGGGCTCTCGGTCGGAATGGCCATGGGAATCGGTGGGGTGGCCGCCGTTGCCCTCGGCGCGGTCGCGGACGCGATCGACCTCCGCACGGCGCTGCTCGCCTGCGCGGCGACGCCGGCGCTCGGGGCAGTGCTCTGCCTCTTCCTGCCGCCGCCGCGCACGTCGCGTGACTTCGCGCCCGAGCCCGCCGCCCCGTAGAATGACCCGGCTCGATTGAACCGTCAGTCAAAGGAGAGAGCAATGGCCGAAAGCGTGCAGGAGTTCTTCGACGGGCTGGCCGCGGGCGTGGATCCCGCGAAGACGGCCGGGATGAGCAACACGTACCTGTTCGAGATCGAGGGCGCGGGCACCTGGACGGTGGCGGTGGCCGACGGCTCGGTCAGCGTGAGCGAGGGTGGCGACGCCGCCGACTGCACCATCGCCTCCAGCGAGGACGACTTCATGAAGATCGTGCGTGGCGAGCAGAACCCGACCACGGCCTACATGACCGGCAAGCTGAAGATCAAGGGCGACATGGGTGCCGCCATGAAGCTGCAAAAGCTCTTCTAGGGCTCCGCGCCTCGACGCCTAGCCCTCCAGCTCGATCAGGACCGTGCCGAGGGCGACCTGGTCGCTCTCGGCGACGTGGACCGCCTTCACCGTCGCGTCGAACGGGGCTGTGAGCGGCACCTCCATCTTCATCGCCTCGAGCACGAGCAGCGGCGCTCGGGCCTCGACGCGGTCACCGGGGGCGCACAGAACGCGGATCACCGTGCCGGGCATCGGCGCGGTTAGCTCGCTGCCGCCCGCGGCCGGGCCGTGGTGGTGGTGGGCCGCCTCGTCCACGTCGGGGGCAGCGGCGGGCGCAGGCGGCGGCAGGTTCAGCCGGAACGGGCCGCGCCACGGCTCGTCGGGGATGCGCAGCGGCCTGGCGGAGAGCGGTGGGAAGTCGGTCAGGAACGCCGTCGTCGTCTCGCCCGCGCGCAGGGCGGGGTGGGAGACGAGCCAGCGCAGGAACGAGAGGTTCGTCGTGACGCCTCCCACGTTGGTCTCGGCGAGCGCGGTGGCGAGCCCATCGAGCGCCTCCGCGCGTGTGGCGCCGTGCGCGATCAGCTTGGCGATGAGCGGGTCGTAGCCCGTGCCGACCTCGTCGCCCTCCGCGACGCCTACGTCGACGCGTACGCCCGTGGGGAGCCGCAGGCGTTCGATCCGGCCGGACTGGGGGAGAAACGTGCGCGGATCCTCGGCGTAGAGACGCACCTCGACCGCATGCCCGGACACGAGCGCCGCCGCGCAGGAGAGCGGCAGGCCAGCTGCGATCCGGATCTGCTCGGCGACGAGATCGACGCCGGTGACGAGCTCGGTGACAGGGTGCTCGACCTGGATGCGGGCGTTCAGCTCGAGGAAGAAGAAGTCGCCGCCGTCGAGCACGAACTCGGCGGTGCCCGCGCCGCGGTAGCCGATCGCGCGCGCGAAGGCGACGGCGGCCGCGCACATGCGGTCGCGCAGCTCGGGACCGAGCGCGGGCGAGGGCGACTCCTCGAGCACCTTCTGGTGGCGCCGCTGCACGGAGCACTCGCGCGCGCCGAGGGCGACCACGGCGCCGTGCGCGTCGGCGACGAGCTGCACCTCGACGTGGCGGGGACGCTCGAGATAGCGCTCGCAGAAGACCGCGCCGTCGCCGAAGGCCGACGCGGCCTCGCGGCCGGCCGCCGCGAGCGCCGTGTCGAGCTCTTCGGGAGCCCGGACGATGCGCATGCCGCGCCCGCCGCCTCCCGCGGCGGCCTTCACGAGCAGCGGGTACCCGAGCTCGGCCGGCTCGCCCGAGACGAGCACGGGCACGCCGGCCGCCGCCGCGGTGCGCTTCGCGGCGAGCTTGTCGCCGCCGGCCCGCAGCGCCGGTGACGGCGGGCCGACCCACACGAGCCCGGCCGCCTCGATCGCCTCGGCGAAGTCGCCGCTCTCGGCCAGGAAGCCGTAGCCGGGGTGGACGGCGTCGGCACCGGACTCGGAAGCGGCGCGCACGTGCTCGGCCGGATCGAGGTAGCTGCCGATCTCGACGACCCGGTCGGCCGAGCGGGCGTGCAGCGAGCCGCGGTCGTCGGGGGCGACGACGGCGACCGTCGCGATCCCCAGCTCCCGGCACGTTCTGAAGATGCGCAGCGCGATCTCGCCGCGGTTGGCGACGAGCAGCGTCCCGATCGGGAGGCCCGCGTCCAACGCGGCGTCAGGCGGGCCAGTCGGGCGTGCGCCGCTCTAGAAAGGCGCGCAACCCTTCCTGTCCCTCGGGGCTCGTGCGCCGCTCGGCGATGATCCGCGACGTCTCGGGGCCGTCGGGCCGGTCGAGGACGAGCCGCTTCGCGGCGCGTGCGGCCTTCGGGCCTGCGCTCGCCAGCTCGGCGAGCACGCGCTGGAGCGCTGCCTCGAGGTCGTCGGCGAGCTCGTGCACGAGCCCGATCCGCAGCGCCGTCGCCGCGTCGAACCGCTCCCCGGTGGCGAAGTAGCGCCGGGCGGCGCTCGCGCCGATCTTGGCGAGCGCGAACGGAGAGATGGTGGCGGGGACGATCCCGAGCTTCACCTCGGAGAAGGCGAACACGGTGCCCGGCTGGGCGACCGCGATGTCCGCGCACGCCACGAGCCCGACGCCGCCGCCGAGCGCGTGCCCCTGCACCAGCGCGATCACCGGCGCGGGGCAGCCGTCCACGGCCTCGAGCATCCGCCGCAGCGCGTTCGCGTCGGCGAGGTTCTCCTCGTAGCCGAGATCTGCGGCCGACCGCATCCACTCGACGTCGGCACCCGCACAGAAGCTCGGCCCCTCGCCGGAAAGAACGACCGCGCGCGCTCTGCCCACGTCCACGAATGCCTCCGACAACTCCGCGATCAGCGCCGCGTCGAACGCGTTGCGCGTCTCCGGCCGCGCGAGCGTGATGCGGAGGACGCCGCCGTCGCGGGAGATGCGGAGCGCACCCATCGCCCGGGAGCTTAGAGTTGCAGCATGCTGCGCGGGGCCCTCGCCGCTGCGATCACGCCGCTCCGGGACGGCGGCATCGCCCTCGACGGGGCCGCCTACGGCCCCTATGCGGACTTCCTCGCCGCCGCCGGGCTCGACGGGATCCTCGCGCAGGGGACGGCCGGGGAGGGGATTCTCCTCTCGCGCGAGGAGCGGATGCGCGCGACCGAGCTGTGGCTCGCGGCCGCGTCCGGCCGGTTCCAGGTCGCGGCGCACTGCGGCGCCCAGACGACCGCCGACACCGTCGCGCTCGCCGCGCACGCCGCCGAGGCGGGTGCCGATGCCGTCGCCGTGATCTCGCCGCCGTACTTCGTCCTCGACGGCCGCGCGCTGCTCGAGCACCTCGCCGCCGCGGCGGCCGCCTGTGCGCCGGTGCCGTTCTACGTCTACGAGTTCGAGAGGGCCGCGGGCTACGCCGTCCCGCTCGACGTGCTCGACGCTCTGCGCGAGCGCGCGCCGAACCTCGCCGGGCTCAAGGTCTCGGACGCGCCGTTCGAGGCATTCTCCCGCTACCTGATCGAGTGGCTGGACGTCTTCGTCGGGCCGGAGTCGCTGATCCACCAGGGGATCGCCGCGGGCGCGATCGGCGCCGTCTCGGCGCTCGCCGCGGCCTTCCCCGAGGATGTCGTCGCCGCCGTGCGAGAGCCCTCACCGGAGGCCGAGAAGCGCGTCGGGGCGCTGCGCGCCGGCCTCGAGCGCTTCCCGCGCCACGCGGCGCTCAAGCTCGTGCTCGCGCGGCGCGGCGTACCCGTGCGGGAGGACGTGCGCGCCCCGCTGCGCGCGCTGACGGACGAGGAGCGCGCCGGGCTCGCAGGCTGGCTCGACGGCCCCTAGCGCTTCCCTACATCCGGAAGATCCCGAAGGTCGTCGCGGGAATCGGCGCGTTCAGCGCCGCGGAGATCCCCAGCGCGAGCACCCGACGCGTGTCGAGCGGATCGATGATCCCGTCGTCCCACAGCCGCGCGGTCGAGTAGTACGGGCTCCCCTCTGCCTCGTACGTCGCCTTGATCTCCTCCGGGTCGGCGTCGCCCACCATCGAGAGGACGGTCGCCGCCTGCTCGCCGCCCATCACGGAGATGCGCGCGTTCGGCCACATCCAGAGCTGCCGCGGGCCGTACGCGCGGCCGCACATCGCGTAGTTGCCGGCGCCGAACGAGCCGCCCGTGACCACGGTGAACTTCGGCACGTCGGCGCAGGCGACGGCCATCACCAGCTTGGCGCCGTCGCGCGCTATCCCGCCCGCCTCGTATTCCTTGCCGACCATGAAGCCGGTGACGTTCTGGAGAAAGACGAGCGGGATCCGCCGCTTGCACGCGAGCTCGACGAAGTGCGCTCCCTTCTGCGCCGACTCGGCGAAGAGGACGCCGTTGTTCGCCAGAATCGCGACGGGGTAGCCCTCGATGCGGGCGAAGCCGCAGACGAGCGTCTCGCCGTAGAGCGCCTTGAACTCGTCGAGGCGACTGCCGTCCACGATGCGGGCGATCAGCTCGCGCGGGTCGACCTGGTGGCGAAAGTCCTCCGGCACGAGGCCGTAGAGGCCGGACGGGTCGAGGGCGGGCGGCTCCGGCGGGGCGACGTCCCACGGCGCGTCCTTGCGCCGGTGCAGGTTGCGCACGATCTGGCGCGCGAGCGCGAGCGCGTGCTCGTCGTCGGCCGCGTAGTGGTCGGCGACGCCCGAGCGGCGCGCGTGCACGTCGGCGCCGCCGAGCTCCTCGGCGGTCACGTCCTGCCCGGTCGCGGCCTTTACGAGCGGCGGCCCGCCGATGAAGATCGTCCCGGTGCCGCGCACGATCACCGTCTCGTCGGCCATTGCAGGCACGTACGCGCCGCCTGCCGTGCAGGAGCCCATCACGACGGCGATCTGCGGGATCCCCTGCGCCGAGAGGCGCGCCTGGTTGTAGAAGATTCGGCCGAAGTGCTCCCGGTCTGGGAAGACGTCCGCCTGCAGCGGGAGGAAGACGCCGCCCGAGTCCACGAGGTAGATGCAAGGGAGGCCGTTCTGCGCGGCGATCTCCTGTGCGCGCAGGTGCTTCTTCACGGTCAGCGGGAAGTAGGAGCCGCCCTTCACCGTCGCGTCGTTCGCGACGATGACGCACTCCTGCCCCTCGACCGCGCCGATCCCGGTCACGATCCCGGCCGAGGGAGCCTGGCCGTCGTACAGCTCCCACGCGGCGAGGGCGGAGAGCTCGAGGAAGGCGGAGCCCGGATCCACGAGCCGGTCGATCCGCTCGCGCGCCGTCAGCTTGCCGCGCGAGCGGTGCCGCTCCAGCGCCCGCTCGCCGCCGCCGCGGGCGACGAGCGCGGTGCGCTCGCGCAGCTCGGCGACGAGCGCCTCCATCCGCTCGCGCCGGAGCGCGAACTCCGCCGAGCCGCTGTCCACCTGCGACGTGAGCGTGGTCACCGGCGGGAGCCTAGCCAAGCCGAGCTAAGGAAGCGCGGCGGCCGGGCCGATACCGGCCGGGTATGCGTCAGTCGCCCTTCGTGCCGCTGCTCGCCCTCGCCGGCGGCTTCGCGATCGTGCCGCCAGCTCTCATCCACTTCGTGGGCGGGGACAAGGTCGACCTCTCGAGCACGGTCCACTTCTGGGCGGTAGGTCTCTCGGCCTCGATCGCGATCGCGGCGGGGGTCGCCCTCAGCGCCGGCGGCAAGCGCCGCGGCGACGCGCGCGCCGTGCTCGTCGGCACCGCCTTCACGGTGATGGCGGGCCTACTCGTCGTGCACGGCTTTGCCAGCCCGGGCGTCGTCGTGGGGAGCAACGGCGTCGTCGCGCTCACGGGCGCGGCCACGCTGCCCGTCGGCGGGGCGATTCTCACGCTCTCGGTGCTGCCGGCGATCCGGGAGCGCCGCAGCGTCGTGCCGCTGCTCTGGCTCCAGGCGGCGCTGATGGCGGGCGCGCTCACGCTGGGCGGGCTCGCGCTGCTCGTGCCGCGCCTCGTGCCGTCGGTGCCCGAGCCTGCGAGCGGCCCTGCGCTGGCGATGCTCGCCGCCGGCCTCGCCTTCTTCGCGTGGCTCGGCCTGCGCGCCCTGCGCACGGCGCTGCTGACGCAGCGGCGGGCCGACCTGCTCGTCGTCGTCGGCATCGTCTGGCTTGCCGCCGCGCTCGTGCCTGCGCTAACCATGAGTTATTCGGACCTCGGCTGGTGGCTCGGCCACGGCTTCGAGGTCGCCGGGATCCTGATCGTCGGGGCGCCGGTTGCCCTGGACCTCTTCCGCGCGTCCCCGTCGCGGCCGCTCGCGGGCGACCTCCGCGGCGCGGAGCTCGTCGCCGCAGAGCAGGCCTACCTCGGCTCACACGTTCGCGCGTTCACGCGTCTGCTCGCCGACAAGGACGCCTACACCGAGGACCACAGCGGCGGGTCGCACTGCTCGCAGTCCGGGTCGGCGAGGAGCTCGGCCTCCCGGCGGCGCGGCTGCGCGAGCTCGCGATCGGCGGCCTCCTGCACGACGTCGGCAAGCTCTCCGTGCCCGACGCGATCCTGAAGAAGCCGGGACCGCTCGACGACGACGAGGTCGCCGTCGTGCGGAAGCACCCGCTCTGGGGCGAGACGCTCCTCGGCGAGCTCTCCTTTCCGCGTGGGGTGCGCCGCCTCGTCCGCAACCACCACGAGCGGCTCGACGGCTCCGGCTACCCGCACGGCATCGAGGGCGAGAGCCTCTGCCTCCCGACGCGGATCCTCGCGGTCTGCGATGTCTACGACGCGCTCCTCTCCCGGCGCGTGTACCGCGACGCGTGGAGCCATGAGCAGGCGTTCGAGCTGCTGCGCGGGCAGGCCGGCAGCGCCTTCGACGCGCGCTGCGTCGCCGCGCTCGAGCGCGTGCTTGCGAGTGCGAGCGGTTTCGTGCCCGTCCCTGCGGTTGCGCTCGCCGTGTAGATCAGAAGGAAAGCCTCGCGGTCGAGTGCCAGAGCGGCTCTAGAATCTCGCCGCAATGCCGCAGTTCAAGCAGTCCTACACCGGGCCCCGCGGCGATCTCGCGCGGGTCGTTCCCGAGTCGTGCCGCTCGTTCCTCGACGTCGGCTGCGCGACCGGCGAGCTCGGCGCCTCGCTCAAGCGGTCGCGACCGGGGGCGCGCGTCGTCGGGATCGAGCTGGACCAGGCGATGGCGGCGGAGGCTGCGGGCAAGCTCGACCGCGTGCTCGTCGGCGACGCCGCGACGGTGCTTCACGAGCTCGGTGGTGAGCATTTCGACTGCATCCTCTGCGGCGACGTGCTCGAGCATCTGGCCGATCCGTGGGGCGTGCTGCGCGGGCTTGCCGACCTCCTCGAGCCTGGTGGTCACGTCGCGGCGAGCATTCCGAACGTCGGCCACCTCGACACCCTCGTCGAGCGTGTTCCTGCGCCGCCGCTGGCCGTACCGGGAGCGAGGGATCCACGACGCGGCGCACCTGCGCTGGTTCGCGCGCCGCAACGTGGGCGAGCTGTTCGACCAGGCCGGGCTCGACGTGGTCGTCCTCCGCCGCAATCTCAGAATTGTCGAGCGCCCGCACGGGCTCAACCGGCTCGCCCGCTTCGCCGCGGTGCCGGGCCTGCGAGACCTGCTCACGTTCCAGTTCGTCGTGTTGGGCACGAAGCGGTGAGGGGCGCGCCGCGGCCGTTCCTGGCGGCGCTGCTCTCGGCGGTCGTGCCGGGAGCCGGGCAGCTCTACGCCGGCCGCCGGGTGCGCGGCGCAGCCATGGTCGTGGTGACCGCCGCGATCTTCGTGCTCGCAGGGGTGCTGTGGGTGCAGGGGCCGCTCTTCCTGCTGAGGCTGCTCGTCCGCCCATCGGTGCTGCTCGGGCTGCTTGCGGCCAACGCGGTCCTGCTCGGCTTCCGCGCGGTCGCGGTCGTGGACGCGTACCGGCTCGCCGCACGGGCACGACCGGCGGCGGGCCGGGCGTCGGCCGCCGCGCTCGCCGTCCTCGTCGCCGTGACGGCGGCGCCCCACGTTGCCGCCGCCTACTACAACTACCGCTCCTACGACCTGCTGGAGTCGGTCTTCGCCGGCGAGGAGCCGAGTGACTCCCTCTTCACGGGAACGGGCGAGTCGCCGTTGCTCGAGCTGCCCCCCGTCTCGACCGAGGGCGCGGGCGCGCCGCGCGCGCTCCAGGCGGTCGGGAAGGCGAAGCACCCGTGGCTGACGATCCTGCTGATCGGCGGCGACGCCGGGGCCAACCGGTGGGGCCTGCGCAACGACACGATGATCGTCGTCGCGCTGCAGCAGGGCACCGGAAAGGTCGCGGCGCTCGGGGTTCCGCGCAACTTCGTCAGGGTGCCGCTTCCGGGAGCCGCGGGCGCTCGCTACGGGACGTACGACGAGCCGCTCTACGGTTTCTACGGCTTCGGACGCGCGCACGCGGACATCTTTGCCGGTGGGCGCGATCCGGGCGCGACCGCGCTCAAGCAGACGCTCGCGCAGCTGCTCGGCCTCCGCATCGACTACTACGCGCTCGTCGACCTGCGCGGCTTCGTCGAGATGGTGGACGCTCTCGGCGGGGTCTACGTCGTTCCGAACGAGCGGGTCCGGGACGAGGTCTCACCGCCCTATGCCGGCGAGAAGTGGATCCCGATCGACGTCCGGCCGGGCACCCGCTACCACTTCGACGGGCGTGAGGCGCTCGCCTACGCCCGCTCGCGCTGGGCCTCCAGCGACTACACGCGGATGCAGCGCCAGCGCTGCCTGCTCAGCACGATGGCCGAGCAGCTCGATGTGACGAAGCTCCTGCGCGGCTTCCCGCAGTTCGCCTCGGCGGTGAAGGCGCACGTGACGACCGACGTCCCGCTCTCCCGGCTCCCCGATCTCGTCTCGCTCGTCGCCGACGTCGATCCCGGCCGGAGCGTGACGGTCACTCTCGGCCCGCCCGACTACGCCGGCGCGTACTACGAGCTGCCGTCGAGGAAGCCCCCCGCCGCGGCGAAGCCGCCCGCGACGTCCAAGCGCAAGAAGGGAGGCAAGCCGGCGAGGAAGCCAGAGCCGCCGCCGCCGAAGTACCCATCCCCGACGTCGACGCGATCCGCGAGACCGTGCGCCGGATGATCCTGCTCGACCCGAGCGACCTGAGGGAGCGCTACGGGCTCCTGACCGTCCGGCGCTCGTGCTGAACCGTGAGGCGGCGGTGGACAGGGGCGGAGGGACTCGAACCCCCGACATTCGGTTTTGGAGACCGACGCTCTACCAGCTGAGCTACGCCCCTAGGGGTACGGCGCAAGTGTAATCGCCGCCGCGGTGTACCCTCGCGGCGTGCTGGCACAGCGCCCCGTGCTCGGCCTGCTCTTCCTCCTGATCGCGGGCGGGCTGATCGGGATCGCAGTCGCAGCCGCCTCCGCCGGCGGGCGCGCCTGGGTCGTCGCGCTGGCCGCGATCGCGCTCGGCATCTGGATGGGTCAGCTCGCCCTGCGGGTGCTGCGCCGCCGGCGCTGAGGATTTCGCTCGTCCGCGGCGTATTCTCTCGTCGTGGCGAAGGGGGAGGACACCAAGACGCTCTGGCGGGAGTACCGCCGGACCAGGGACAGGGCGATCCGCGATCGCCTGATCCTCACGTATGCGCCGCTGGTCAAGTTCGTCGCCGGCCGACTCGGGAGCGGGCTACCCGCCCACGTGGACGAGGGCGACCTCGTCTCGTACGGGCTGCTCGGGCTGATCGGCGCAATCGATCGCTACGACCCCGAGCGCGACATCAAGTTCGAGACGTACGCCATCTCGCGCATCCGCGGGGCGATCATCGACGAGCTGCGCACGCTCGACTGGGTGCCGCGCTCCGTGCGCTCGCGGGCGCGCGAGATCGAGCGGGCGATGGCCGAGCTCGAGGCGAAGCTGATGCGTGCCCCGACCGACGAGGAGATCTCCGCCAGGATCGGGATCACGACCGACGAGCTGGGGGAGAGCCTGACCGAGATCTCCCGGTCCTCGATCGCCGCGCTCGACGAGCTGTGGACGGCGTCGCCCGGCGGCGACCAAGTGGCCATGATCGACACGATCGAGGACACGAGCGGCCCCGACCCGCAGCTCGAGCTGTCGCAGACCGAGATGCGGGAGGCGCTCGGAGAGGCGATCGCGCGGCTGCCCGAGCGCGAGAAGCTCGTGGTCACGCTCTACTACTACGAGGAGCTCACCCTGCGCGAGATCGGCGACGTGCTCGGCGTGACCGAGTCACGGGTTTCGCAACTCCACACGAAGGCGATCCTGCGTCTCAAGTCCCGCCTCGGCGGTGGATCGCCTCTCCGCGCGCCGCTCGAGACGTAGCGCCGCGGCCGCGCCACCGTCGGCCTGCCTCTGTGGGGAGATCTCCGCAGAGACGTGACGGTGTAGGCACACACGCGTGCGCGTGTCAGACACCGTCACGTGTGTGTCACGAGCCGTGCCGATTGTGTGCCGACTTCTCCACAGGCCCCGGGGCGGCGCGCAGAGGGCCAAGAGCTCCTCTCAGAATGAAGCCTTGTGTCGAAGCGTCATTCTGAAATGAGCTCTAAGATCGAGCCCGAAGCCGACAGAGCCGAGGAGGAAACCCGCGCATGCCCGCACAGGAGCCCGGAAAGATCCGCAACGTCGCCGTCGTCGGTCACCGCGGCACGGGAAAGACCTCGCTCGTGGAGGCGCTTCTCTTCCAGTCGGGCGAGACGAACCGCCTCGGCGCGATCGAGCAGGGCTCGACCGTCTCGGACTGGGACGACGACGAGCGCAAGCGGCAGATGTCGATCTCCTCGGCGCTCTGCCACGCCACGTGGCACGAGCGCAAGCTGAACTTGATCGACGTCCCGGGCGACCCGAGCTTCCAGGGCGAGGCGCGCGCGGCGCTGCGCGTCGTCGAAGGGGCACTCGTCGCCGTCAGCGGCGTGATGGGCGTCGAGGTCGGCACCGGCCGGGTCTGGAAGCGCGCCGACGAGCTCGACGTCGTCCGGGTCGTCGTCGTCACGATGCTCGATCGCGAGCGCGCCGACTTCTTCCGCGTGCTCGGCCAGCTCCAGGCGCAGCTCTCGCCGAAGTGCATCGCCGTCCACCTGCCGATCGGCTCCGAGCACGAGCTGACGGGGATCGTGGACGTCCTGCACATGACCGCGTACACGAGCCCCGAGGGCGGCAAGGAAGCCGGCTCCGGACCGATCCCCGACGAGCTTGCGGGCGTCGTCGCCGAGTACCGGGAGAAGCTGCTCGACGCTGTCGTCGAGACGGACGAGGACCTGATGGAGCGGTACCTCGACGGTCAGGAGCTCGGCGTCGAGGAGGTGGCGAAGGCGCTCAAGACGGCCGTCACGCGCGGCGAGGTGTTCCCGGTCGCGTGCGGCGTCTCGACGAAGAATCTCGGCACCGCCGCCCTGCTCGACCTGATCGTCGAGGGCGTACCCTCGCCGAACCGCAAGCCCAGCTCGATCGACGTGGGGGGCGCGGGGGTCGCCGCATTCGTCTTCAAGACGATCGCCGACCCGTTCGCGGGCCGCATCAACATCTTCCGCGTGCTCGCGGGCACGCTCGTGGCAGACGCGACCCTCGCCAACGTCCGGACGCACCAGAAGGAGCGCGTCGGCACCCTGCTTCAGCTCCAGGGGAAGGATCACACGGGCGCGACCGAGTTCGGCCCCGGCGACATCGGCGCCGCCGCGAAGCTGAAGGAGACGCAGACAGGCGACCTCCTGCTCGACAAGGAGGTCAGGGTCGCGCTGCCCGAGATCGGGTTCCCGGAGCCCGTGATGAGCTTCGCCGTGACACCGAAGGCGAAGGGCGACGAGGATAAGGTGGCCTCCTCGCTCCGCCGCCTCCACGAAGAGGACCCGACGCTGAGCCTGCGGCGGGACCCGCAGACCGGCGAGCAGGTGCTCTCCGGGATGAGCCAGATGCACGTCGAGATCGCCGTCGAGCGCCTCAGGCGCCGCTTCTCCGTCGAGGTCGAGCTCCAGCCGCCGCGTGTCCCCTACCTCGAGACGATCCGCAAGGAGTCCCGTGCGCAGGGCAAGTACAAGAAGCAGACCGGCGGCCGCGGCCAGTACGGGGACTGCCACATCGTGCTCGAGCCGCTCGACGACCACGTCGGCTACGAGTTCGTCGACCAGATCGTCGGCGGCGTCATCCCGCAGAGCTTCCGGCCCGCAGTGGACAAGGGCATCCAGGAGACGATGCTGCACGGCGAGCTCGCCGGAGCGCCCATCCAGGGGGTGCGGGTCCGGCTCGTGGACGGCTCGTACCACAACGTGGACTCGTCGGAGATGGCCTTCAAGATCGCCGGCTCGATGGCGTTCAAGCAGGCCTACGAGAAGGCCGAGCCGGTCCTGCTCGAGCCGATCATGGAGCTCGCGGCGACCGTGCCCGACGAGGCCGTGGGCGCGGTCAACGGCGACCTCAACTCGCGCCGGGGGCGCCTGCACGGGATGGAGCCCGCCGGCGGCATGACGACGATCAAGGCTGAGGTGCCGATGGCGGAGATGCTCACGTATGCGCAGACGCTCACCTCGCTCACGGGCGGCCGCGGCGACTACTCGATGTCGTTCCTTCGCTACGAAGAGGTGCCCGCGCACGTCGCGCAGAAGCTGATCGAGGAGACGCGCAAGCTGCGCGAGGTGGCCAAGACCTGACAGTCCACAGCTCGCCCGCGGGCTGTTGGACCTGTGGACAACCCGCTACACTCGCGGCCATGCGCGTCACACGAGCGGCCGTCACACGCACGTGCGCGGTCTGCGAGCGCTCGCTGCTGCTGGGCGAGCACACGACCCGCTACCTGCCGAACGGCGGCGATTACGTGGACGTCTGCCCGCTCTGCCAGGACATCGCGGTCGAGCACGGCTGGGTTCGCGAGGGCAGCCCGACGACCCCCACGGTCCCCGTCGAGGCGCGGCGGAAGCGGCCGTGGCTCTCGCAGCTCTTCGGGCACCGGCGCCCGGAGGAGCAGCCCGTCGTGTCGCAGCCGATCCTGCGCCGCCTCTCGCCGGCCGAGCTGGCGATCGTCGAATCCGCGGACCTCTTCAACTCGAGCCCGCACCGGCGCACTGTCGCCGGCATCGCCAAGAGCCTCGGCGCGCCGAAGGCCTCGATCGTGCCACTCTCCGGCGTCTCCGGAGAGATGGTCGTGAC
The DNA here is from genome assembly GCA_963839425.1 of uncultured Actinomycetes bacterium. Taxonomy (GTDB): domain Bacteria; phylum Actinomycetota; class Thermoleophilia; order Gaiellales; family Gaiellaceae; genus CAYGLV01. The sequence continues at coordinate 1,380,032 of CAWIUX010000009.1, read as the reverse complement.
CGTCGTCTGGGAGATCTCCTGGTACCAGTTCCGCGTGACGCCCGACTCCGCGCAGCCGGTGCGCCTCGCAGAGCGCGGCTACGACCTCGAGGGCCTCGAGCCGAGCTTCCGCGCCTGGAACGCGCAGATCGGCGAGGACGGCCGGCTCATGCCCGAAGTGGCGCGGATTTAGAACTAGCCGAGGAAGCGCGCCCGCTGTGTCGAATCGGGCCGGCAGGCTGGCGCCTACGCCAGATGTTCTTACAATCCGAGGAACCATGATCTACTGCGTGATCCCCCGGGAGCTCGAGGCCGAGCTCTTCGACAAGATGGTCGACTACTACGCCGGCAACCCCGACGTGACGGTGATCGTGGACCGTCGCGACGGGCCCGACCGGCGCGACGGGAAGTCGTACGGGGGCAAGCGCGAGATCCGCGACCGGCGCCGCGCGCGCGTCGCGGGCACGTTCCCGAGCACCGACCCGGCCTGAGAGCCCCTAACGCAAAGAAGCACGGGCCGTCTGGACGCGCTGTGCGGCACGCTGCGGCGTCCTCGGTCACCCGCATAGCGCTGCTATTCGGGTTCCCTGCGTCCTTGCATCGCACTCGCCCAGCACGCCCAGCCAGCGCGTGGTCATTGCGTTAGAGGCTCTGAGACGCGCGCCACCGGCTCGCCGCTAGACTCGGGCCGATGGCCGTCACCGAGATCCGGAGCTTCAAGAACTTCATCGGCGGTGAGTGGCTGGACGCCGCCTCCGGCGAGACCTTCGAGAGCCTGAGCCCCGCCGACGGCGAGGTGCTCGGGACGTTCCCGCGCTCAGGCGCCGCGGACGTCGACCGCGCCGTCGAGGCGGCGAAAGCGGCCTTCGAGGAGTGGCGGCTCGTGCCCGCACCGGAGCGGGGCCTCGTTCTTCTCCGCTTCGCACGGCTGCTCGAGGATGCGAAGGACGAGCTGACCGAGCTGATGACCCACGAGATGGGAAAGGTGTGGGCCGAGGCCGGCGGCGACGTCCAGGAGGCGATCGACATGTCGATCTACATGTCCGGCGAGGGCCGGCGCATGTTCGGGCAGACGACGCCGTCGGAGCTGCGCGACAAGTTCAACATGAGCGTGCGCCTGCCGATCGGCGTCATCGGCGTGATCACGCCCTGGAACTTCCCGATCGCCATCCCCGCCTGGAAGATCGCCCCGGCTCTCGTGTGCGGCAACACCGTGGTGTTCAAGCCGGCCAGCGACACGCCGCGCCTCGGCGAGCGCTTCGTCGAGCTGCTCGCGGAGGCCGGCGTCCCGAGCGGGGTGGTGAACATCGTCCACGGCCGAGGCGGCGAGGTGGGCGATCGGATCGTCCGGCATCCGGACGTGCCGGTGATCACGCTCACCGGCTCGCGCGAGACGGGTGTCACCGTGATGCGGAACGCCGCCGACCGCCTCAAGCGCGTCCACCTCGAGCTGGGCGGCAAGAACGGGATCATCGTCATGGACGACGCCGATCTCGACCTCGCCGTCGACGGGATCCTCTGGTCGGCCTTCGGCACCTCCGGCCAGCGCTGCACCGCCGCGAGCCGCGTGATCGCGCACGAAAAGGTGTACGGGGAGCTGCAGAAGCGGCTCGTCGCGCGCGCGGAGTCGATGCGGCTCGGCCCCGGCTGGGAGCCGTCCACCGACGTCGGCCCCGTCGTCAACCGCGCCGCGCTCGAGAAGATCCACTCGTACACGGGGATCGGCTCCGGTGAGGGTGCGAAGCTGCTCACCGGCGGTGAGATCGCGACGGAGGGCGAGCTGGCGAATGGCTTCTTCTACCGGCCGACGATCTTCGCCGACGTCGACCCGCAGATGCGGATCGCGCAGGAGGAGATCTTCGGCCCGACGACGGCGCTCATCCCCGTCAAGGACTTCGACGAGGCGATCCGGGTCTGCAACGGGATCGACTTCGGGCTCTCGTCGTCGATCTTCACGCGCGACGTCAACCGGGCCTTCCGCGCGCTGCGCGACCTCGAGACCGGCATCACGTACGTCAACGCCGGCACGACCGGGGCCGAGGTGCACCTGCCCTTCGGCGGCACGAAGGACACGGGCAACGGCCACCGCGAGGCCGGCCAGGCCGCGCTCGACGTCTTCACGGAGTGGAAGTCGATCTACGTGGACTACTCGGGCCGCCTGCAGCGGGCCCAGATCGACAATACGTAGCTTGGCGCGGCTGAAACTCGTCTGGTTCGTGCCCCGGGAGGCCCTCGACGCGACCCGCGAGGCCGTCTTCGCGGCCGGGGCGGGGCGGATCGGCGAGTACGAGCGCTGCTCGTGGTACGCGATGGGGACCGGCACGTTCCGCGGCGGCGACGGGACGAACCCGGCGGTGGGGGAGTCGGGACGTGAGCAGCGCGTCTCCGAGCTGCGCGTCGAGACCGTCGTCCCGGCCGAGCGTGTCGCGGAGATCGTCGCGGCCCTGAAGGCGGCGCACCCGTACGAGGAGCCCGCCTACGACCTCTATGCGCTGGCCGGCCCATGAAGGCGCGCCTCTTCACCGACGGCGGCTCCCGCGGGAATCCCGGCCCGGCGGCCTACGGCTACGTGCTCGAGGCAGAGGACGGCACCGTGCTCGACAGCCGCGGTGAGGCGATCGGGGAGGCGACGAACAACGTCGCGGAGTACAGCGCGCTGCTCGCCGGCCTCTCGAAAGCGGCCCAGCTCCACGTGAGCGAGCTCGAGGTGATCTCCGACTCGGAGTTGCTCGTGAAGCAGATGCGGGGCGAGTACAAGGTGAAGAACGCCGCTCTCAAGGAGCTGTCGCTCGAGGCCACCCGCCTCGGCCGTAAGTTCGGCAAGGTGAAGTACCGCGCCGTCCGCCGCGAGCACAACGCGCTCGCCGACCGGCTCGTCAACGAGGCGCTCGACGCCGCGGGCACGTAGGCGCGTCGCTGGCCTTCGGTGGCCGGAGCGGCTATCGTCTAGGGCCATGACGACGAGCGCCCTCCAGCCCACCCTCTCGCCGAGCCTCGGCGGCTGCGCGCTCGCGCTCGTCCTCCTCCTCCCCCGCTAGGGGGACCGAGGCGTGACATATCCCAGCCGTGCACCCTGCACCCGAGGGAGTAGTGCGTCCCCTGCCCGCCGAGGAGGAACGATCCCATGCCCATGCCCTTCTGGAAGTACCGCCCCTACGACACCGTCCACCTGCCCGATCGCACCTGGCCGGACACCGTGATCGCGCAGGCGCCGATCTGGTGCTCGACCGACCTGCGCGACGGCAACCAGTCGCTCGTCAACCCGATGGACTCCGGCCGCAAGCGGCGCTTCTTCGACCTGCTCGTCGAGCTCGGCTACAAGGAGATCGAGGTCGGCTTCCCGGCGGCCTCGAAGACGGACTTCGACTTCGTGCGCGCCCTCGTCGAGGAGGAGCTGATCCCCGAGGACGTCACGATCGCCGTGCTCACGCAGGCGCGGCCCGGAGCTGATCGAGGCGACGTACGAGTCGCTCGCGGGCGCCCGGCGGGCGATCGTCCACCTCTACAACTCGACATCCACGATCCAACGCCGCGTCGTCTTCCGGATGGACAAGGCGGGCATCACCGACCTCGCCGTGCGCGCCACGGCGCTCTGCAAGGAGCTGGCCGCCGGAGCCGACGCGGAGATCGTGTTCCAGTACTCGCCGGAGAGCTTCCACGGCACGGAGCTCGACTACGCGCTCGAGATCTGCGAGGCCGTGATCGCGGAGTGGGCCCCCACGCCGGAGGCGAAGATGATCGTCAACCTGCCGACGACGGTCGAGGAGTTCCCGCCCAACGTCTATGCCGACCGGATGGAGTGGTTCGGCCGCCACGTCTCGAGGCGCGACTCGATCATCCTCAGCGTCCACCCGCACAACGACCGGGGCACGGCGGTCGCGACGGCGGAGCTCGGGCTGATGGCCGGCGCCGAGCGGGTCGAGGGCACGCTGTTCGGCAACGGCGAGCGGACGGGCAACGTCGATCTCGTCACGCTGGCGCTCAACCTGCTCACGCAGGGCGTGGACCCGGGCGTCGACCTATCCCGCATCGACGAGGCGAAGCGGATCGTCGAGGAGTGCAACGAGCTTCCCGTCCACCCGCGCCATCCGTACGGCGGCGAGCTCGTCTACACGGCCTTCTCCGGCTCGCACCAGGACGCGATCAAGAAGGGCATGTACGCGCGCGAGCGCGAGCAGGCCGAGGTCTGGGACGTGCCGTACCTGTCGATCGACCCCAAGGACGTCGGGCGCACGTACGAGGCGATCATCCGCGTCAACTCGCAGTCCGGGAAGGGCGGCGTCTCGTACCTGATGGAGACGGAGCACCACCTCGAGCTGCCGCGCGGGCTTCAGGTCGACTTCGCCCAGAAGGTGCAGGCGATCACGGACGTGCGCGGGGGCGAGCTGACCGCCGCCGAGCTGATGGCTGCGTTCCACGAGCACTACCTCGACCACGTGCGGCCGTACGAGCTCGTGTCCTACACGCACACGGGCGCGGAGGAGGACCACATCGCGGTCCGGCTGCTCGCGGACGGGTCGGAGATCGAGATCGACGGGGTCGGCAACGGCCCGATCGCAGCGCTCGTAGACGCCTTCGCCCGGCACCTGGGCGTCACGATTCGGATCCGCGACTACCACGAGCACGCGATGATGGCGAGCGCGGACGCGACCGCCGCGGCGTACGTCGAGGCCGACGTGGACGACGAGGCCTTCTGGGGCATCGGCATCCACCCGAGCATCCTGACGGCGTCGCTGCGCGCGGTCGTGAACGCGGTCAACCGCGCGGTCGCACTGCACGCAGCGCAGGAGCAAGCCGCGGCCGGGTTCGGGCGAGGAGCTGCCTGAGGCGGGCTATACTGCGCCCCGCGCGGATGTAGCTCAGTTGGTAGAGCGTCTGCTTGCCATGCAGAAGGTCGTGGGTTCGAGCCCCATCATCCGCTCTCAGAAAGGCCCTGGAAACAGGGCCTTTCTGTTTCCCGAAAGGCAACGGGTCGGGGCGCGTGGCAACAAAATGGCAACGCCGCCGCCCCTGAATCCGCGTCATGAAGGGTGCCATTACTCCGGTCGCGTCTTCTCTGGGTGAGGACTGCGAAGATCGGTGGCATGTGTCTTCTCGTTCCTCTCCCTCGCTCTTCGGGCTCTACTCGGCCTGCTCGTCCGGAGCGGCCGTGGCCCGGACGTCAAGGACATCGAGCTGATGGTCCTTCGCCACGAGCTCGAGACTCTGCGCCGTCAGCTCGGCCGGCCGAAGCTTCGGCCCGCCGATCGCGCCCTGCTCGCCGCTGCCGGTTGCTACCTGCCGCGGTCATCGTGCCGGTCGCTTCTGGTCACGCCGCGGACGCTTCTGCGCGGGCACCGGTCGCTCGTACGCCGGAAGTGGCAGCAGCCAGGCGCGAGGCCGGGTCGGCCGCGACTTTCACCGGAGATCCGAGAGCTTGTTCTCCGGCTCGCGCGCGAGAACCCACGCTGGGGGCATCGGCGGATCTGCGGCGAGTTGGCCAAGCTTGGCCTGCAGGCGTCGCCGACGAGCATCCGCCGTCTGCTTGCCCGTGTCCGGTTGGGTCCCGCGCCGCGACGGGCGGGGCCGAGCTGGCGCGAGTTCCTCGGAGCCCAGGCCGCCAGCATCGTGGCGTGCGACTTCTTCACGGTTGAGACAGTGCTCCTGCGCCGCTACTACGTCTTGTTCTTCGTCGAGCACGCCAGCCGTCGCGTCCGACTTGCCGGCTGCACCTTAACCCGACGGGCTGGGTCACCCAGCAAGCCGCAACCTCGGCCTCACTTCGCCGACCAGTTCCGCTTCCTGATCCGCGACCGCGACAGCAAGTACACCGCCCCCTTCGACGAGGTCTTCCGCAGCGAACGGATCCGGATCGTGAGACACCGTCCGGCGCCAAGGCCAACGCGATCGCCGAACGCTTCGTCAGGACTGTGCGCGCCGAGTGCCTCGACTGGCTGCTGATCCTCAACCGCCGCCACCTCGATCGCGTGCTCCGCGTCTACGTCGAGCACTACAACGCCCAGAGCGCCCGCACCGGGCACTCGCCCTGCAGCCGCCGCACCCCGACGCAGCGCCACCACGCATCGACCCGAGGCGAGATCCGGCGCCGCGACAGACTCGGCGGGCTCATCCACGAGTACTACCGAGCCGCCGCGTAACGCGCGACCCGAGTAATGGCACCTTCAGGAGTAGCCCCGCTTCCGTGAGGTACCGGCTGTGGACGCGTTGAGCAGTCTTACGATCGGCGAGCCTTCGATCCAGTCGATCACGCTGAGTCCGGTGAACGACTGGTCGAGCCGGAACAGGGCGCGCGGCGGCATGGCGAGCGCGTCGGCGACAACGATCCGGATGGGGCCGCCGTGGGAGATGATCGCGACCTCCTCGCGCTCGTGCGCTAGGCGGATGTCTCGGGCTGTCTCCCGGACGCGGCGGGTGAAGTCGGCGAAGCGCTCTCCGCCGGGGAATTCGACCTCGGTCGGCCGGCTCATCCAGGTCGCGTAGGTGTCGGGGTGCGTGGCGGCGATCTCCTCGAAGCGCCGGCCCTCGAACTCGCCGAAGTCGATCTCGGCGAGGCCGGGCAGCTCGTGCGGTACGAGGTTGTGGCGGTTCGCGATCTCGGCCGTCGTCTGCCGTGCGCGCTTGAGCGGGCTCGTGTAGACGGCGGTGAGGTCGACGCGGCCGAGCGCCTTCGCGAGCAGCCGTGCCTGCTCGCGCCCTTCGTCCGAGAGGTCGATGTCGAGCGAGCCGCAGCACCGTCCGGGCTCGAGGGCAGGGGCGGCGTGGCGGACGAGATACAGCCTCGTCGCGTCCAGGTGACGCTCGGGGAGCGCGATCACAGCACGGCCGCCGCGACGACGAGCGCGAGTGTCTCGGAGACCTCGACCGAGGCGCCGAGCGTGTCGCCGGTGACGCCGCCGAGCCGGCGGCGGAACGACCGGAGCAGGAGCGCGGCCGTCGCGGCCGTGATCGCGATGAGTGGCGCGGCGTCGGCGCCGAGGAGGAGCGCCGCGATCGCGACCGCGACGACGATCCCGGCCGCGGCGCGGCGGCGGGTGAGGCCGTCGGCGAGCAGCCTGCCCGTGCCGGGCGCGCCGGTGCGCGCGTAGGGGAGGGAGGAGGCGAGCGCGAGCGGCACGGCCCGCGCGAGCGCGGCGGCGGCGACGAGGCCGCGCCAGCCGCCCCCGGCTGCGAGCTCGGTGAGCGCCGCCGTCTTGATCAGCAGGTCGAGCGTGATCGCTGCGGTTCCGTAGGCTCCCGTCGCATGGTCGCGCATGATCTCGAGCGCGCGCTCTCGCGTCGTCGCCCCGAGGGCGTCCGCTGTGTCGGCGAGCGCGTCGAGGTGCATGGCTCCTGTGAGCAGCGTGCCGGCGGCGAGCGCGAGCGCGGCCGCGAGCAGCGGGCCGAGAGTGCCGTCGAGCAGCACGAGCGTCGCAGCGGTGGCGGCTCCGACGACGGCTCCCACCAGCGGAAAGAAGAGCGCGCCTCGTGCAACGTCGGCCGCGTCGAGCGGGAGCCGCGCGCCGAGCGGGACGCGGGTCAGGAACGCGAGCGCCCCGGCCGCGGCGCGCACTGTCCTCACGCGCCGGTGTCCGTGACGCCCGCGTCGCCGAAGGTCGCCATCTCGCGCAGCAGCGCGAGCGCGGCGTCGATGAGCGGCAGGGCGACCAGCGCGCCGCTCCCCTCGCCGAGGCGCATGCCGAGGTCGAGCAGCGGTTCGAGCCCGAGCTCGTCGAGCACGAGTCGGTGGCCGGGCTCGGGCGAGCGGTGACGCGGCGACCATGCTGCCGACCGAGGCGGGGGCGAGACGGGCGGCGGCGAGCGCGGCGGCGCCGACGATGAAGCCGTCGAGGAGCACGACGAGCCTGCGCTCGGCGGCGCCGAGCGCGACGCCGGCGAGGAGCGCGAGCTCGAAGCCGCCGAGCGCGGCGAGGGTCCCGAGCGGATCGTCGGGCGCGGGGGCGTGCCGTGCGACGGCCGCGCGGACGACGGCGATCTTGTGGGCGAGCCGCTCGTCGTCGATGCCGGTGCCGCGGCCGCAGACCCGTCCCGCCTCGGCCGGTAGGAGGGCGGCGCAGAGCGCGCTCGCGGCGGTCGTGTTGCCGATGCCCATCTCGCCGAGGGCGACGAGGCCGGCGCCGCCGTCGGCGAGCTCGCCGGCGAGCTCGATCCCGGCCGCGAGCGCCTCGAGCGCCTGCGAGCGAGTCATCGCCGGCTCGTGGAGGAAGTTCCGCGTCCCGCCGCCGACGCGGACGGCGCGGACGCCGGGCAGCTCGACCGGCTCGGAGACCCCCATGTCGACGAGCACGAGCCGGGCGCCTCGCAGGCGCGCGAGGACGGAGATCGCGGCGCCGCCGGCGGCGAAGTTCGCCACCATCTGTCGCGTGACCTCGGACGGGTAGGCGCTGACCCCTTCCGCCGCGACGCCGTGGTCGGCGGCGGCCACGACGACGGCGGCCGCGAGCGGCCCCGGATCGGGGTCGCTGCGAACGGCGGCGACCTGGCAGGCGAGCTCCTCCAGCCGCCCGAGACTCCCGCGCGGCTTGGTCTTCGCGTCGAGAGCGCGGACGGCGGCGGCGCGAACGTCCTCGTCCGGCGGCCGGATGCGGGCGATCGTGCCCGCGAGCAGCTCGTCGAGCCACTGCGTCCTAGCGTCCATGCGTGACCTCCTGAAGCCAGTCGGTGCCGTCGAGCCGGAGCGCGCGGCCTGCAACGACGAGCGCGGCGGTGTCCGCTTCCGCGACCCAGATCTGGTTGACGAGGCCGAGCACGTCGCGGTAGCCGCGCCCGAGCGGCGTCGCAGGGACGATGCCGAGGCCGACCTCGTTGCTGACGACGATCGTCGTGGCGGCCCTGGCGGCGGCGGTCGCGGCGGCGGCGGCCGCGGCACGCTCGCACTCGTCCGGGCCGAGCCCCTGCTCGAGCAGGTTGGACACCCAGAGCGCGAGGCAGTCGACGACGACGCAGGCGTCCGCGGGCGTCCGCGCGAGCGCGGCGTCGAGCGCGATGGGCTCCTCCACGGTCGTCCACTCAGACGGCCGCTCCGCCCTGTGCCGCGCGACGCGCTCGGCCATCTCGTCGTCGCGCGCCTCCGCCGTCGCGACGAAGGTCACAGGACCGTCCCAGCGCGCGGCGAGCCGGAGCGCGAGCCGCGACTTGCCGCTGCGGGCGCCGCCGAGAAGGACGACGAGGCTCACGCGAGCGTCGCCTCGAGCGCAGCGGCGAGCCGGGCGTTCTCCTCCGGCAGGCGCACCGCCACGCGCAGGTGGTCGCGGCCGAGGCCGGGAAACGAGGACGCGGGCCGCACGACGATCCCCTCGGCCCGCAGCGCGTCGATCGTGGCGGGACCGTTGGGCACCTCGAGCAGCAGGTAGTTCGCCTCGGAGGGCCAGACGCGGACGCCCGGGAGCGCCGCGAGCCGGCCGGTGAGCTCCGCGCGCGCCTCCGCGACGTCGCGTGCGACGCGCTTCTGCGTCGTGCGGTCGTTCGCGCAGACCTCGAGCGCGGCGCAGGCGAGCGCGTTGACGCTCCAGGGCTGCCGGCTCTCGGCCAGCGTCGAGACGAGCTCCGGTGGCCCGAGCAGGAAGCCGGCACGGATGCCCGCGAGCGACCAGAGCTTCGTCAGGCTCCGGACGACGACGAGTCCCGGCACGTCCCGTCGCTCGGCGAGGCTGGAGCCGCGCGGGCGGACGAAGTCCATGAACGCCTCGTCGACGACGAGCAGCCGCCCCGGCCGGGCGAGGGCGGCGATCGCGCCCGGCGGGTCGACGTTGCCGGTCGGGTTGTTTGGGTTCCCGAGCACGACGAGATCGGCGTCGTCGGGTACCGCGGCGGGGTCGAGCGACCAGTCGCCCTCGTGCCGGAAGACCCGCGTGACCGTGGCGCCGCCCTGCCGCAGCGCCGCCTCGGGCTCGGTGAACGACGGGTGCACGCATGCCGCGTGGCGGGGACGGAGGGCGTGCGCCAGCAGCCAGAACGCCTCGCCGGCGCCGTTCGTCGGCAGCACCTCGGCGCGCGGGCGCCGGAAGCGGCGCGCGATCGCCGTCACCGCCGCCGACTCGTCCGGGTACGTCTCGGCGAGCAGCGCCCGGTGGAGGGCGCGGCGGAGCCGCCTGGGGCGGCCGCCGGGCCAGACGCTGACGGCGAAGTCGAGCGTCCCCGGCGCGGCCAGCTGGTCGCCGTGGAAGCGAAGTCCCGGCTTGATCCTCGCGCCGGCGCTCATCGGCGCGCGCTCGCCGCCGCCGCGAGCAGGGCGCCGACGTGGGAGACGGCGCGTGCGAGCCGGATCGCGCGCCGCACGTCCGCCGGCGCGGGGGCGGCGCCGGAGCCGAGCGAGGGTCGGCGCTCGACCCGGTCGCCGTAGCAGTTGACGCCGCCGAGTCGGAGGTCGAGCGCCCCGGCGAAGGCGGCCTCCATCCGCCCGGCGTTCGGGCTCGGGTGCGAGCCGCCGTCCCGGCGCACCGTTCGCCAGGTGCGGCGACTGCTCCCGCCGGCGGACGGGGCGAGCGCCGCCGCGAGCGCGGCGCCGGTGCGCGCGACCGGCCAGTTGAGGAGATCGTCGAGCCGCGCCGCGGCCCAGCCGAAGTGGAGGTGGCGCTCATTCCGGTGGCCGACCATCGCGTCGAGCGTGTTCGCGGCCCGGTAGGCGGCCGCAGCAGGCGCGCCGCCGATCACGAACCAGAGGAGCGGTGCGAGCACTGCGTCGGCGGTGTTCTCGGCCACGGACTCGACCGCGGCGCGGCACAGCTCCTCGGGCCCGAGCTCGCGTGGGTCGCGCCCGACGAGTGGCGGCGCGAGAGCGCGGGCGCGCTCGAGGTCGCCGTTCTCGACGGCGCCGGCGAGCGCGTCCGCCGCGCGCTCGAGCGAGCGGCCGCCGAGCACCGTCCAGAGGACGGCCGCGTCGAGCAGCAGCGTGGCGCCCGTGTGCCGCCGCAGCGTCCGCCGCAGCGCAGCTGCCGCCGCCCACGTCCCGCCCACGAGCAGCGCCGCGTAGGCGACTCCGGCCTCCCGGCTCGGGCGCCAAAGGCGCGCCTCGAGGGCGGCCGCGACGTCGCCGAAGCCCGCGACCGGGTGCAGGCGCGCGGGGTCGCCGAGCGCGCGGTCGGCCAGGTACCCGGCGAGCACCGCTGCGGCGCCCGTCATCAGAAGTCGATCCCCCGGCGCGCGCGGATGCCCTTGTCGTAGGCGTGCTTCACCTTCACCATCTCCGTGACCGTGTCCGCGACCTCGATCAGCTCCGCGGGGGCGTCGCGGCCGGTGACGACGACGTTGACTCGCTCGGGCCGATCGCGGATCGCGACCGCGACCTCCTCGCCGGAGATCCAGCCCCAGTTGATCGGGTAGGTGATCTCGTCGAGCACGACGAGCTCGTGCTCGCCGGCGGCGAGTCGCCGCTCGGCGCGAGCTGCCACGCGGCGACCGCGCGACCGCGCGACTCGTTCAGGTCGGGCGAGAGCCAGGTGAAGCCGTCGCCGCCCTTCAGCCAGTCGACGCCGAGCTGCCGCGCGACCTTCTCCTCGCCGACCTTCCAGCGGTCCGACTTGACGAACTGGATCACGCAGACGCGCCAGTCCCGCGCCACCGCGCGCATGACGACGCCGAAAGCCGCCGTCGACTTGCCCTTGCCGTGCCCGGTGTTCACGAGCACGAGCGAGCGGGCATGCGCCTGCGGGGGCCGCGCGGGCGGGTCGGTGGGAGGGAGGTGCGGATCGCGGCCGCTCATGCGACTCCGGCGAGGGCGAGGAGCCCGTCGAGGTCGAGGTGGGGCTCGACGGCGTCGGCGAGCCGGTCGAGCTCGGCGTCGAGCGAGCGCGTCTGGCAGCACGCCGAGCAGCGCCTCGACGAGCTCCGGCTGCTCGAACAGGCCGTGCAGGTAGACGCCGAGCACGGGCCCGGCCGCGAAGCCGAGCCCGTCCGGGCAGCGCCGCGGCCACCGGCCCCGATCGCCTGCGTCGTCCCGTGCCGGATCTCGTACCCGGAGACCTCGCGGCCCGAGAGCTTGCTCCACGGGGGCTCCAGCTCGGCGAACCGCGAGCGCGTCCGGCGGCTGCGCTTCTCGCGGGAGAACGACTGTCGTCAGCGGCAGTAGGCCGAGGCCGCGGCCCTCGCCGTCGACTCCGGCGGGGTCCTCGATCGCCTCGCCGAGCAGCTGGAGGCCGCCGCAGATGCCGAGCACCCGCCCGCCCGCGCGAGCCCGCGCCGCGATGGCGTCGCCGAGGCCGGTCCGCCGCAGCCAGGCGAGGTCGCCGGCGACGTGCTTCGAGCCGGGCAGGACGACGAGGTCGGCGCCCTCGAGATCGCGTGCGGTGCGCGCCCAGACGACGTCGGCGACCTGCTCGAGCGGCTTCAGCTCGTCGAGGTTCGACGCGGTCGGATAGCGCACGACGACCACCACCGGTTTCGGCGTCCCGGACCGGAGCGGCGTGGCCGCGCCGTCCTCGTCGGGAAGCCCGTGCTCGAGCCGCGGCAGCGACCCCGAGGACGGGAACGCCGGTCAGCTCCTCGAGCCGCTCCGGCCCCGGCGGCAGCAGCGAGGCGTCGCCGCGGAACTTGTTCAGGACGAATCCGCGCACGAGCGCGCGGCTCGGACGGCTCGAGCAGCGCCCAGGTCCCGTAGAGGTGCGCGAACGCGCCGCCGCGGTCGATGTCGGCAACGAGGAGACCGCTCGCCTCGGCGAGCCGCGCTACGCGCATGTTGGCGAGGTCCGTGCTCAGCGAGGTTGATCTCGGCCGGGCTGCCCGCCCCCTCGATCAGCAGCAGCTCGTGCTCGGACGCGAGCGAGCGCAGCGACGACTCGATCGCGGGCCACAGGCTCGGCGCGCGCGTGCGCCACGGCGCCCGGCTGAGCTTCAGGTCGGGCGCGCCGAGCACGACGACCTGGCTGCGGTTGTCGCCCTCGGGCTTCACCAGCACCGGGTTCATGCGCACGTCCGGCTCGACCCGAGCGGCGAGCGCCTGGAGGTATTGCGCGACGCCGATCTCGCCGCCCCGAACGACGCGCGCGTTGTTCGACATGTTCTGCGCCCTTGAACGGGGCGACTGCGATGCCGCGGCGGGCGACAGGCGCGGCGAGCGCGGTGACGAGCAGGCTCTTGCCGGCCCAGCTCGAGGCGCCCTGCACCATCAGGGCGCGCACAACGCTCCCTCAACGGAGCGGGCGCGCGCCGCCGGCAGCACGAGCACCTCCGAGCCGTCAGTGAGGACGCGGACAGCTGCGCCGTAGCGCTCGGTGAGCACGTCCTCCCGCAGCACCTCCTCCGGCGTTCCCGACGCGACGAGCGCGCCGCGGTCGAGGAGGAACAGGCGGTCCGCGTACTGGCCCGCCAGGGTCAGGTCGTGCATCGCGGCGAGCACGGTCAGGCCGCCCTCGCGCCGCACGCTATCCACGAGCTCGAGCGCCTGCTGCTGGCGGCCGATGTCGAGCGCGTTCGTCGGCTCGTCGAGCAGCAGCACCTCCGCCTCCTGCGCGAGCGCGCGCGCTAGGACCGCGCGCTGGCGCTCGCCGCCGCTGAGCGACGCGAGCAGCCGTTGCTCGAACCCCTTCAGCTCGAGCCGCGCGATCGCGATGTCGGCGGCGTCGCGATCGCCCCGGCTCTCGACGGCGAGGTAGCCGATGTGCGGCGTCCGCCCGAGCAGCACGTACTCGCGCGACGGTCATCTCGGGCGGCACGAACGGCGACTGGGGCACCAGCGCGACCCGGCGTGCGAGCTCCCGGCGGCCGAGCGTCCGCGCGTCGCACCCCCCGACGTAGATCGTGCCCGCCGAGGCGACGAGGCCGGCGACGGCGCGAAGGAGCGTCGTCTTGCCCGGCTCCGTTCGGCCCGATCAGGGTGGCCCACGCGCCGGCGCCGACCTCCAGCGACACGTCGTCGAGGACGAGCACCTCGCCGTAGGCGACGCTCACCGAACGGAGCTCGATCACTGCCCCACCGACCGCGCGGTGCGCAGCACGATCGCGAAGAAGGGGGCGCCGAAGAAGGCGGTGACGACGCCGATCGGCAGCTCGGCGGGCGAGAGGACGGTCTTCGCGAGCACGTCGGCGAAGACGAGGAAGCCCGCGCCGGCGACGATCGAGAGCGGCAGCACGACCCGGTAGCTCGCGCCGACCGCTAGGCGGATCGCGTGCGGGACGATGATGCCGACGAAGCCGATCAGGCCGCTCACGGCGACGGCGGCCGCCGTCCCCAGCGTCGCCGCGACGATCACGAGCAGGCGCACCCGCTCGACGTGGACCCCGAGCGCCGCGGCCTCGTCCTCGCCGACGCGGAGCACGTCGAGCAGCCGCCGGTGCACGAGGATGACGGCGGCGCTGACCGCGACGTAGGGGAGGACGATCAGGACGTCGCGCCAGCCGGCCGTCTCGAGCCTGCCGAGGAGCCAGGAGTAGACATCCTGGATCGTCTCCACCCGCTGCTGCTGCACGAACGTCTGAATCGCCGTCAGGAACGCCGCGACGGTGACGCCGGCGAGGATCAAGCTCGTGGCGCTCCGTCCGCCCGCCCGCGCCGAGCACGTACGTGACGGCGACGCTCGCGGCCGCACCGGCGAAGGCCGCGACCGGCAGCAGGAGGCTCGAGCTCGCTCCCGGCGGCCCGTAGGCGATCACGATCGTCGCGGCCAGCCCGGCGCCTGCCGCGACGCCGAGCAGGTACGGATCGGCGAGCGGATTGCGAAAGACGCCCTGGTAGGCGGCACCGGAGAGCGCGAGCATCGCCCCGACCAGGGCGCCGAGCACCACGCGCGGCAGCCGAAGCTCGTAGACGATCGTCGAGTCGGTCTCGCCCAGCGGCGACTCGATCCCCGCCAGCGGCACGTGCGAGGCGAGGGACCGGAGCACGTCGAGCAGATCGAGGCCGGCCGGCCCCACCAGCACGCCCGCCGCGACCGCGGCGAGCAGGAAGGCGAGGCCGACCACCGACCCGGCGAGAACGCGGGTGCGCGACATCGAGAGGCCTACGAGCGCGCCTTGCGCACCTTCTGCGCCACCAGCCGGATGAAGTCGACGATCCGCGGCCCCCAGCGCGAAGCGGTGTCGTCGTTCGCAGCGACCACGTTCCCGTTCCGCACCGCGGCGATCGAGTCCCAACCCGCACGCGAGCGGACGGTTTCGCTCGACTGCCCGCAGCACTTCGTATCGGCGAGGACGATCAGATCCGGATTCGAGGCGATCACGTACTCGCCGGCGAGCTTCGGATAGCCGTAGCCGGCCTTGTCTGCGGCGTCGGCGACGTTGCGCAGTCCGAACAGCGTGTAAACCCGGCCGATGAACGTCTTCGACGTCGCCGAGTAGTAGTCGGGTGAGAGCTCGTGGTAGACGGAGAGCTGCCGCCCGTGCGGCGTCGAGGCGACAATCGCGGCGATCCCCTTCTTCATCCGCTGGACGAGCGAAACGGCCTCCGCGTCGTGCCCGGTCGCGAATCCGAGCTGCCTGATCTGGACGTAGGCGTCGCCGATGCTCTTCGCCGCCGGCTCGAGCAGCACCGGGATCTTCAGCCGCTCGAGCGCCGGCAGCAGATTGTTCGCGGAAGAGGAGGTGACGACCAGGTCGGGCTCGAACGCTGCCACCGCCTCGGCGTTCGGGCGGTATCCGGACAGCTTCGTCCGGGGTGCGCTCGCCGGGTAGTTCGACTGGTCGTCGACGGCGACGACCTGGGCGCCGGCGCCGATTGCGAACAGGGACTCGGTCGCGGTCGGCGAGAGCAAGACGATCCGCGCCGGTCGCTTCGTGATCGTGACGTAGCCGTTGGCGGCCTTGAGCGTCACCGGGAACGCCGGGCGCGTGGCAACCTTGCCGACCGGCTCGGCGTGACCTGCCTGGAGTCCGAGGACGCCCGCCGTAGCGAACGCCGCGGCCAGCAGCGCCGCGAGGAGCTTCTTCGTGACCATAAAAAAACCTCCGCGTGAGCGGAGGGAGGAGGCTCGAGCGACGCTTGCCGCGCGAAGCCGCCCTTCCTCCGAGGGCTGGACATCGCGGCGCAGAGCAGGCGACCTGGCTCATCCCCCGAAGGGGCATCACAGTTGCGGGACAGCACCGGAATCGCACCGGACTTCGCTGCCACTGCACCGACCGGGCGATATGTGGCCCGACACCCCAAGAGTACTCGAACCCCGACCCCGCGCGCAAACCGCGGCTCTCTCGCGATCCGGTCCCGCTGCCTCGGATGGGGATTGGAGCCGTCGAATCTCCGTGAAGCGGTATGCGAGTCAGTCGGGGAATGTGCGGATGCGGTGCCAGGCGTTGCGCGGCGCCTGCAACGCCTGGCACCGGGTCCGAATAGCACGACGAGGTAGACGGCGCGTACCCAGCGAGGCCCACGAGCCGCCACCCCGCTAGTCCAACGACGCTAGGTCGGACGCCCTTCCCACCCGTCCCACGTTCGCCCGTATCCGATCCAGCCAACCGGGTGGTTGAACCAGCGGTCGTCCTTCACGGCGTCTTCGAGCACCCTGCCAAGGCGGAGTGCGCCGTGCCCGACGATCCAGACGGAGCTTTGCTTGAAGCTGTCGGGGACGGGCAGCATGTCGGTGAACGCCCGCCGGGCAGAGTCGATGTCCTTCGCGAATACCTCGATCTCGAGCAGCACCTCGTCCCCGAGGACCTCGCCGAAGCGTTCCCGTACGTCGCACAACGCGGCGACCAGGCCGAGACCAGCCCGAATGAGTGCCGGAACGCCGTCCGCGCCGATGCGGTGCGGAGCGGCGCTCTCGTGGTCGTCGAGCCACGTCTGGAGCCGGTCGAAGATGTCCTCGGGCAGGCCATCGACGTCGACGCCGTGCGTTTCGGCGTAGTCGAGGGCGATGCACTCGCAGAGGGTGTGCCACTCGGCGATGATCTCGTCCAGCGCACGCATCCGAAACGGCTCGAGCCGCCGATCACTCTCCCTCTGGATCGCCCACTGAACGACCGTTACGGTGACCGCGACGAAGAACGCGCCCGTCGCGACGTTCGGCATCCAGGCGTCTGCCACGTCGAAGCAGAGCCAGACGAGGAAGGCAACAACCGCTACCAGCACAAGGGCGATCGCGGCCCACCCGACGGGTGTCGGCCGACGGATCCTCCGAAGCAGGCCAGACACTCTCACGCCTGCCTGGCCAGACGCCGCTCGCACAGCGCCCGCGCATCCGCCGAGCAGCCGATGGACGGTGCAGCGTGTGAGCGTCACTCAGAGTGGTCGGTCGAGAGGATGCCGCGCGATGAAGTCTTCGGTCCCAGAACCGGGGTCTTGGACGTCGACGATCAGATGGGCGACCGGCTGCTCATCCTCACCGAAGGCCGTGAGGTCAGGTAGTGCGAGCCGGGTCGCAAGGACGACCGCGTCGCGGTTGGGCGGCCCAAGTTCGATCACGGCTCCCTCGGGCATCCAGAGGGCAGCGTCGAGGAACGCGATCTGTTCCCGCCGCTCGAGGTCGAAGATGATGGTCTCGACGCGGTAGGGGCGCTCGCGGGGCCGCGGGGCGGTGTCGTCCACTGGGCGTGAACTTTCACGCGCAGACCGGACAGCGTCCGCCTCAGCGATCACGATCGGTATCGGGCGAACGGCCGAGGAGGTGGCGGTGTGGGGCGCGCAGTGTGGGATAGCCTCGTGACGGTGCCTCGCGTCAACCTCGACGACACAGGTCCTCCTCCGCTCTCGAGAGATGCGCAGGCGGTGCTTCGCGAGCTGCGCCGGCATGACCTGACGCCGACTTATCCGACCCAGCACTCCGTCATCGAGCTCCCACTTCGCGATCTCGCGCGCGGCGCAAGGCTGAGCGTCGAGCGCGCACGCATGGCAGTCGAGCAGCTCGTCAACCGAGGGACGCCCGGCCTCCAGCTCGAAGGGGATCTCATCGTGCTGACGGATCGAATAGACGTGCCGTAGGGCCAGCGCCACACGCGCGGCCAACGCGCGCTCCCTCATCGAGCATTGGGCACAAATCCACTTCTAGTGCCCAAATCGCCCGGAAACAGCACGAATCGACTGGTATCGCGGCGGGCGCGGGGACGGTAGCGCGGGCCTGGAAACGGCTCAACCGTACGCCTTCGGGCGTCAGATGGGCCGAACCCACGACCCGTTTGCCATGCAGAAGGTCGTGGGTTCGAGTCCCATCATCCGCTTCTCGAAGGCCCTGGAAACAGGGCCTTTCTGTTGCGCGGAGAGACGACACAGGGGCGTTGCTGCAAGCTCGACTGCGAGCGTTCAAGACGGGAGTCAGGCATGGCGATGCCCTTTGACACCCGGAGCGGAGCGGTGGGATAGTCCTCGGCGATGGGTTTTCTCGACCGTCTCGCGGGCAAGAGGGAGAGCAGCGTCACGCTGACCGTGCTCGAACTACCGGCCGGAGCGCACGTCGGAGTCGTGGGCGAGAGTCACTATCAGGACGCGCTCCGCAAGACGGCCAAGCTCGCCACGTCGGACGAAAGCGGCGAGCGCGTCTTCCGTGCGATCCTTGTCCACGAACGCGAAAACAAGCACGACCCGAACGCGATCGCCGTGTGGTCGGAGGTCGGTCAGATCGGCCACTTGTCACGAGAGGCGGCCGCCGAGTACCAGCCGGTGTTCGAGGAGATAGCGCGGCGTCGATGCCGGGGAGGAACGTGTCCGGGCGTGCTCTACGGAGGCACGCCAGACACGCCGAGCTACCGCGCTGTGCTTCGGCTCTCGATCCCTCGCATATGCCTCGACGAATTGGACGACGAGTAGAGAGTCTTGGCGCCTCCGACGACGCCGGATCCGATCCTGTGAGCTTGACGAGCACGCTCTTCCGTCTCGCCCGTCTCTCGGCGACTGCTCGCGCTGCCTCACGCGGCCCGAAAGCTCTCGGCAAGCGTGTCGTGCGGATCGCGGTCGGCCGCGCCTGGGGCCGCTCCGGCGTCCCCCGCCGGCCACGCTGACGCAAGGGACATGACGACGCGGCCGGGCGGCGAACCCCAGCCTTGTGGACGATCGCAGCAGTCGCATCGAGCGCGCCCTCGAGATTCCCGTCGTCGTTGCCGCCCTCCTCACGATCCCGGTAATCGCGATCGAGCAGTCGAGCCTCGGCGGGCCGTGGCAGACGATCGGTGAGGTCCTCAACTGGGCGACGTGGCTCGTCTTCGTCGCCGAGGTCGTCGTCATGCTCGCAGTCGTCCCGGACCGCTGGCGGTGGCTTCGCGAGAACCCGCTCGCCGTTGTGCTCACGGTCCTGACGCCGCCCGTGTTGCCGGCCGCGCTCCAGTCGCTTCGCGCGCTCAGGCTGCTGCGCGTCCTCCGGCTGCTCCGCGTCGCGCCGGTCGCCCGTCGCCTGTTTTCGCTCGACGGCCTGCGCTACTCAGCCCTGCTGGCGCTCCTGACACTCGTGGGCGGTGCCGCGGCGTTCCAGGCGGCAGAGCGAAAGGAGCAGGCCGTCTCGTTCGCAGACTCGCTTTGGTGGGCGATTACCACGATGACGACCGTCGGTTACGGGGATTACGCCCCGAAGACGCAGCTCGGCCGCGTGGTCGCCGGGATCGTGATGCTCGTGGGAATCGGATTCATCGCCCTCGTGACCGGCACGGTCGCCGAACGGTTCATCCGCCCAGACATAGCGACCGTCGAGCACGAGGTCGAGAGCGTCGAGAGGGTCGAGGACGAGATCGCGTCGGAGGTAGCCGCAATACGCGAGCGACTCCAGCGCCTCGAGACGCTGCTCGCCGCACGCCGCTAGCGTCGTTCTAGCCGGCGGCGCCGCAGGATCGACCGACGCCGAAGCGGATGGTCGTGCTTCTCTGACCGACACGGAAGATCAGCGGCACGCAGGCCGAGCGAGAGCGAAGGTAGAACCCGCCCGAGTAGGCCCTCCAGACGTTCGGCGGCGATGCGCACCCCGCGATACGGAGCCCGCTGACGACCCCGGTGCTGTTGCCCCACGTGATCGCCACCCGGTTCCGCCACGGTTTCGGAACGCTGACGCTGACCGGAGCACTACCTGCGTGGACGACAAGTCCTGCTTTTCGCCAATAAGCCCACGGTTGGCTGTGCGTCGGAACGACCTGCCGGAGATACGCAGGCGGCACCGAGATCACGCCGAGCACGAGCCGATAGCCGCCCTCGTGGCCCGACTTCGCGTAATCGATGACTTCGTCGCACGGGACGGTCGGTGGTGTCGGAGATGAGGTCGCCGGCGTGACGCCCGTGAGCGCGGCGAGTAGGAGCACCAGGATCATGGCCGTGAGCCGCATGCGCATCGTCACTTCTACACCTCGAAAACTCCAGGAGTTCCCAGAAGGGCGTCTCGCCAGCGGGTACGGCTTTCCCGCCACTGCCTGCAGGCGGCGTGCCAGCCTTCGCCTTCGGCACGACCGTGAACACGTTCCGCTCAGGCGGAGCTCCTTGCTCCCGGAGCTGATCGGCTTTGGCCCTTGACAGGGCTCGTGGACGTGTGAAGATCGCGACGTGCCTCTGCTTCCCGCAGCCGCTGCGCTCGCCGTCACCGTCGTCCTCGGTGCGTTCTCCTGCGAGGCGAGCGTCGGCGGTCCGAGCGACGAGGAGCTGCGGAAGGTGCTCGTCGAGAACATCCAGAGCGAGCTGCCGAAGCAGCTCGAGGAGCGGAACGCGGGGTTCGAGATCACCGTTGCGAGCGTCGTCTGCACGAAGGGCGAGGACACCGGCGAGGGCGATACGACGTTCGGCTGTACAGCGACCGGGACCGGCACCAGTCCGAAGGGAGTCGACGAGAAGCTCGAGATTCCGATCGACGCTGTGTGCACCGACGACGCCTGCGACTGGAAGACGAAAGCGGAGTAGGCAGGGCTCGGGCGCGCACGCTCCACGCGGAATCGGGGATGGAGTCCGCGTCGCACGGTGATGGCGGTCGCGCGGCCGCGGGAATGGCGCGGAAGCTCGTTTCCGCCGACGCTTTCCCCACATGTCGGCGCTCGAACACGTCGTGCTCGCCGAGCCCTCGGTCACCCGCGTGCCGGTTTCGCTCGTGCCGCCGCTTCCCCCTCCGGCGGCGGACGAGGAGCGGGCCGAGCTCGCGCAGGCCGTGGCCGCCGCCGAGGGTGCGATCGCGGAGGCGCGCTACGCGGACGCGCTCGCGGCGCTCGCCGGCCGGCCGGTGCCCGCGGCGGCGCATCCCGACCTCGCGCTGCGCACGCTCTTCGCGGAGTCGTGGGCGCGGATGTACCTCGGCGACCTGCAGGCTGCGCTGGCGTGCGGCGAGCGCGCGCGGGCGATCGCCGAAGGTTCGTTCTTCAACGATCGCGACCGCTCCGAGTCGCTCTACCGGCTCGGCTGCGTCCGTGTGAAGCTGAACGCGATCGCTGCTGCGACCTCGCTCTTCACGCTCGCGCTCGAGCTCGCCGAGCGCTCGGGCCTCCCCTGCGACAGGCTGCGGGCCGAGATCTTCGAGTGGCGCTCGCGCTGCTACCAGCGCCAGCGCGACTTCGACGCCGCGCGCCAGGACGTCGAGCGCGCGCTCGAGCTCGCGCAGGCGGTCGGCGACGAGCACGTCACCGCGCACGTCTACTTCCGCGCCTCCGTGATCGCCGAGCGCACCGGCCAGTGGCTGCTCGCCCGCTTCTACGCGGAGAACGCCCGGACGCTGTACGACCACTGCGGTGACCGGATCAACACCGGACGGCTGCTGAACAACCTCGGCGGGCTGACGTTCCTGCTCGGCCAGCCCGAGGAGGCGAAGGCCTACCTCAAGCAGGCGGTCGCCGTGGCGCTCGACACCGGGAGCGACGCCGACGCCGCGCAGGCGATCAACTCGCTCGCCCAGGTGCATCTACGCACCGGCGAGCCGGAGTCAGCGGAGCGGCACGCGCGGCACGCGCTCGAGCTGCTCGGCGGGCGCGAGGATGTCGTCGACGAGATCGGCAACGCGCAGCTCGTCCTCGGGCGGGCCCTGCTCGCGCAGGACCGCCACGACGAGGCGGCCGGCTGCTTCGAACGGGCCGAGGCGAGCTTCCAGCGCCTCGACTCGACCAGCCACCGGGCCGCCGCCTGGATGGCGCAGGGCGACCTCGCCGCTGCACGAGGCGACTGCGCCGCCGCCGTCGAGCGCTTCCGCGCCGCGGCGGAGGCGCTCCAGGACTTCCATTTCTGAGCCCCGGAGAGACCGGAGGAGGTGACAGCCAGGATGCACAACAAGTCGGTGACGGTACTGCTCGCACTCGTCTCGCTCGCAGCTCTCTACGCGAAGGCGAAGTGGGGCCTGTACGGCTTCAGTGACGGCCGTTAGGCGGCCGCGTCTGGGGCCGCCGCTCGCTCGCGTGGCGGGCGGCAGGCCTCGGGCGACTCGCCCTCGCAGCAGCCGAGCTTGAATCGGCAGCGCGGGCACTGCCACGTCTGGTGGCGCCAGTCCATCGGCGCGCCGCAGCGCAGGCAGCGCTCGGCGTAGGGCTCGGGAACGGGTGCGGCGGCGCTCACGTCTCCGAGGGTACGGCGCGGGGAGGACGGCTACGATGGACGCCGCGGCGCCGTGGCCGAGTGGTTAGGCAGAGGCCTGCAAAGCCTCGCACACCAGTTCGATTCTGGTCGGCGCCTCTGTGCTCGCCCCCCTTCGCGCCCCTTCGCCGCGCCTAGATGATTAGGAATCAATCATCTAGTGCCCGAAGCGGACGTCGGGGAGCAGCCGGTCGAGCCAGCGCGGCAGCGCCCACGCCGCTGGGCCGAGCAGGCGCAGGAGCACGGGCATCAACACGAGCCGGATCAGCGCCGCGTCGAGCAGCACCGCGATCCCGAGGATGACGCCCATCTCCTTCGGCGGCAGCGGCCCCGACAGGGCGAACGTGAAGAAGATCGCCACCATCACGCCCGCCGCGGCGAAGATCGTCCGGCCCGGAGTGCGCGACTCCGTCGATCGCCGCCACCTTCGCGTCCCCCGAGCGGTCCCAGTGCTCCTTTGCCGAGGCGAGCAGGAAGACGGTGTAGTCCATCGAGATCGCGAAGATCATCGCGAAGAAGAAGACGGGCCCCCAGGCGTCGAGGAAGCCTTGCGACTCGAAGCCCAGCAGCCCGGTGCCGCGGCCGTCCTGGAAGATCAGCTTGGCCACGCCGAACGCCGCCGCGGTCGCGAGCAGGTTCGTGACGACGCCCGCGGCCGCGATCAGCGGCGCCTGTAGGGCGACGAGCAGGAGCAGGAAGCCGAGCACGAGCACGACGCCGAAGACGAGGGGCGTCTTCGCCGCGAGCGCGGACTCGAGATCGTGGTTCTCGGCCACCGCGCCGCCGACGAGCGCGCCGGCGGGCAACGCGGTGCGCAGCCGGTCGATCGTCCGGCCGACGGCCTCGTCCGAGGGATCCTGCCTCGGGACGGCCTGAACGAGCACGGAGCCGCCGGAGGCAACCGCGGGGTGGACCGCGGCGATCCCCGAGTCGGACGCGAGGGTCGCCTCGACCGCAGCCTGCTCGGCCGCCGGCGAGACCACCTGCAGCGTCCCGGGCGCGCCCGGCCCGAAGGCGGCCTGCACCTGCGTGTAGCCGACGCGGGAGGAGTCGCTCTCCGGCACGACCTTGATCGACGGCATCCCCGTCTTCAGCCCGAGCACCGGTAGGGCGAGCACGACGAGGACGGCGACCGACGCGACGCCGAACACCACGGGCCGCCGCCAGAGCAGCTCGGCCCAGCGGGCGAAGACGGCCGAGCGGTGCTCGCCGGAATGCACCCACGGCAGGGCCAGCCGGTCCACCCGGTCGCCCAGCCGCGCGAGCACGGCCGGCAGCAGCGTCAGCGTTGCCGCGAGCACGAACACGACCGAGAGCATGATCCCGAGCGCCATCGAGCGGAACGCCGGGCTGGGGACGAGCATCACAGCCGACAGCGAGATCAGGACCGTCACGCCCGAGAAGAGCACGGCCTTGCCGGCGGTGTCCATCGTCACAGCCGTCGCCTCCTCTGCGGAGATCTGCTGGCCGAAGTGCGCGCCCCGGTACCGCGCGACGATGAAGAGCGCGTAGTCGATCCCGAGCGCGAGCGCGAACATGAGCGCGAAGTTCATCGCCCAGATCGAGACGTCGAAGAGCTGGGTCGTGAGGAAGAGCGAGCCCGCGGCGGCCATCAGGCCGAGGATCGTCAGCATCAGCGGCAGGCCGGCCGCGACCAGCGAGCCGAACGCGAGCACGAGGATCGCCATGGTCACCGGCCACGAGATCAGCTCCGACTTCAGCATCGCCGTCTTGTTGGCTTCGTTGAAGTCGGACCACATCCCCGGTGCGCCGGTCAGGCTGACGGTGACGCCGTCCGCGCCGGCCGCTGCGAGCTTGCCCTTGAGCTCGTCGGCGGCGCGCACCATCTCGTTCGGAGCCTGAGCGGCGCCGGCCTGGACGATCGCAGTGTGCCGGTCGAGCGAGTAGGAGGGTGCGGCCACCGTCGTCACCCGCGCGTCGGCCTCGAGGATCGCGGCAGCGCGCGCGAGAGCAGGTGCCAGGTCGCCTTCACCGTGGATGACGGCCATGAGCGCGAAGCTCGACTGCCCGCCGAAGCGCTCCTGGACGAGCGTCCGCGCCTGCACGGACTCCGAGCCGGTCGCCTCCCAGCCCGCGCCGGAGAGCGCGTGCTCGGCGCGCGGCGCGAACATCCCGAAGCCGACTGCGATCGCGACCCAGGCGAGCACCACCGTCTTGAAGTGGCGGGCGGTCCACCCGCCGAGCCTGCCGACCGGCCCCAGGCGTGTCACGAGCGGGCTCCCCCGGCGACGCAGGGGATGCGGGAGAGGACGAGCGAGGCCGGGCAGGCGCCCGTGAGGACGAACAGCCACTGGTTGAGCCCGGTGAAGACGGCGAGCAGCAGGAACCAGGGGCTGACGAAGGCGGCGAGGGCCGCGGAGAGGAGGGTCATCGTGCCCGCCAGCGCGAACAGCACGCGCTGCAGGCTCAGCTTGGCGCAGATCATCGAATGCTCCCTTCGAGGAGATCGGCGAGCCCGGCGAGCCGCTGCGAGAGGCCTCCGCAGACCTGCTCGCAGAGCTCGAGCACGGAGTCGTCCGCGATCGAGTAGTAGACGTGGTTGCCGGCCTTGCGCCGGCCGACGACGCCGGCCTGGTGCAGGATGCCGAGGTGCTTGGAGACGTTCTGCTGCGAGGCGCCGAGCGCCTCCGTCAGCTCCTGCACGCTCGCCTCGCCGTCGCAGAGACGGTCGAGCAGCCTGATCCGCATCGGCTCGCCGATCACCCTGAAGCGCTCGGCGATCAGCTCGGCGAGAGGTTCGGGAAGCGGGTGGGGTAGCGGCATCGGTGACTCTTCAGGCGGTGGAGCCGCAATATACCACAACACAACGATATAGTTGTATGGTACTGGTACCAACCGAGGAGGCACCGCGCCCGCCGAGAAGCTGGCGCGGCTCAAGGATCTCGCCGACGCCCGCTGCCCCGGCTACTACTGCCTGACGAATCCGATCCCCGTCGAGACCCGCCTTGCCTAGCGAACCGGCACGAGTGGAGCCGGGCAGCGCCAGTACTCCAGGCCCTCCTGGACGCCGCGGAGCACACAGCCGCCCCTGGAGAGGTCGGGCGCCCCTGTGAGGCGGCCCTCGCTGCAGGCCCGCCATTCGGCCGCCGGGTCCGCAGGCGCCGCCACGACGGGGCACGAGCCGGTGAGCTCGGCCCGCTCGAGCAGGTGCTCGCGCTTGACGGCGGTGAGCGCGGCTGCGAGCAGGACGATGAGAAGGGCGAAGCGGAGCATGGCGGGCGATCTCGCCGCCCGGGACCGGTTTCAGCATGCACGCCCACCCGGCGTGTGTCGATCCCCCGATCGGTGTCACCGCTGTCGATCGGGTCGGTCGGTTACGCTCGTGCCGTATGGCAGCGACGCTCATGGACGGCAAGGCCCTCGCCGCGAAGCGGCGCGAGGCGGTCGCGCGCGACGTGGCCGAGCTCGGCCACGTCGGGCTCGCGACCGTGCTCGTCGGCGACGACCCGGCCTCGCACGTCTACATCAACGCGAAGCACGAGGCTTCGATCGAGGCCGGCATCGAGGCCCACGACCACCGGCTGTCCGCGTCGGCCTTCGAGGAGGAGGTGCTCGAGCTCGTCGCGCGCCTGAACGCCGACGACGCGGTGGACGGCATCCTCGTCCAGCTGCCGCTGCCGGCGGGGATGGACGAGGCGAAGGTGATCCGCTCGGTGCTGCCGGTGAAGGACGTGGACGGCTTTCACCCGCTCAACGCGGGCCAGCTCCTGATCGGCGAGCCGACGCATGTGCCGGCGACGCCGCTCGGCGTGCTCGCGCTGCTCGACGAGTACGGGGTCGAGTTGAAGGGCGCCAACGCCGTCGTGATCGGCCGGAGCGAGATCGTCGGCAAGCCCGCGGCGCTGCTCCTGCTCTCCCGCCACGCGACCGTGACGATCTGCCACTCGCGTACCGCCGACCTCGCGGCGCACACGCTCAGGGCCGACGTGCTCGTCGCCGCCGTCGGCGTGCCGAAGCTCGTCGCCCCCGAGATGGTGAAGCGGGGAGCGGCCGTGATCGACGTCGGAATCAACCGCACCGAGGAGGGCCTCGTCGGCGACGTCGATCCCGGCGCCGCCGCCCGCGCGGGGCTGATCACGCCGGTGCCGGGCGGGGTCGGCCCGATGACGATCGCGATGCTGCTGGAGAACACGGTTCGCGCGGCCCGCTATCGCCGCGGGCTGCTTGCGTTCCCTGCCGCTTCGGGCTAAGTTCTTCGCGCTTCATCAACGGTCGGCGGCTCGGTGCCGGGGCCGTCGCTTGCTGTAAGGAGGAACGTCGTTGGCTCAGGGCACCGTCAAGTGGTTCTCGAACGAGAAGGGTTTCGGGTTCATCGAGCGCGAGGGTGGGGAGGATGTGTTCGTCCACTTCTCCGCGATCACGATGGACGGCTACAAGACCCTCGTCGAGGGCCAGAAGGTCGAGTTCGAGGTCGTCCAGGGGCCCAAGGGCGCCCAGGCCGCGAACGTCTCGCCGATCCTCTAGGTTCTTTTTCGGATACGAGAGACCGACGGGCCCCGGAAGCGGGGCCCGTTCCACGTGTGGGAGGATTGACCGGCAGATGGCGATCACGAGAGACGAGGTGCTGCATGTCGCGCGGCTGGCGCGGCTCGAGCTGGCCGACGAGGAGATCGAGCGCCTGACGGTGCAGCTCGGCGCGATTCTCGAGGCGGTCGGGAAGGTGGCCGAGCTCGACCTCTCGGACGTGCCGCCGACCTCGCACCCGCTCGACCTGATCAACGTCTGGGGCGAGGACGAGCCATACGAGAGCCTGCCGCTCGACGAGGCGCTCGCGAACGCGCCCGAGCGCGAGGGCGACCTGTTCCGCGTCCCGCCGTCGGTCTGAGCCCGTGGCCGCAGGGATCGACACGCTGCGTCTGACCGCCGAGGAGGCTCTCGGCCTGCTCGAGCGCGGAGACGTGTCCGCAGCCGAGCTGCACGGGGCCTACCGGGACGCGATCGCCCTCCGCGATCCCGAGCTGCACTGCTACCTGCGCACGGTCGCCGAGCCCGACGGGACGAGCATCCCGATCGCGCTCAAGGACGTGATCTCGACCCGCGGGATCGAGACGACCGCCGGCTCGAAGATCCTGCGCGGCTACGTCCCGGTCTTCGACGCCACCGTCGCCGCCCGCGTCAAGGCGGCCGGGCTGACCCTGCTCGGCAAGACGAACACCGACGAGTTCGCGATGGGCTCGTCCACCGAGAACTCGGCCTACGGCCCCTCCCGCAACCCGTGGGACCCCGAGCGCGTCCCGGGCGGCTCCGGCGGCGGCTCGGCCTCCGCCGTCTCGGCCGGCCTCGCCCCGTGGGCGCTCGGCTCCGACACCGGCGGCTCGATCAAGCAGCCCTCGGCGCTCTGCGGCAACGTCGGCCTGCGCCCGACCTACGGCACCGTCTCGCGCTACGGGATCGTCGCCTTCGCGTCGAGCCTCGACCAGGTCGGCCCGGTGGCGAAGACCGTGCGCGACGCCGCGCTCCTCTACTCGATCGTCGCCGGCCCCGACCCCCGCGACTCGACGACGGTCGAGCTGCCGGAGCCGGTACGCCTGCCGGAAGCCGAGGACTTGAAGGGGCTGCGCATCGGCGTCCCAACTGAGCTGAACGAGCACCCCGGCATCGAGGCCGGCGTACGCGAGGCCGTGCGGCGCGCGCTCGCACTCGCGGCCGAGCTCGGCGCCGAGGTGGGGGAGTGCTCGCTGCCGCTGTCGGTCGACTACGGCTTGCCCTGCTACTACCTGATCGCCCCCGCCGAGGCCTCCTCGAACCTCGCCCGCTATGACGGTGTCCGCTACGGCCCGCGCGCCGAGGGCGCCGCGAGCTTCCGGGAGCTCGTCGAGCGCACCCGCGACGAGGGCTTCGGCGACGAGCCCAAGCGCCGCATCATGCTCGGCACCTACGCGCTCTCCGCCGGCTACTACGACGCCTACTACGGGCAGGCGCAGAAGGTACGGACGCTGATCGGCCGCGAGCACGCCGCCGCCTTCGAGCGCTTCGACGTGCTCGTCACGCCGACCTCGCCGACGGTCGCCTTCAGGATCGGCGAGCGCGCGGCGAACCCGCTCGCGATGTACGCCTCCGACCTGCTCACGATCCCGTCCTGCCTCGCCGGCCTGCCCGGGCTCTCGATCCCCTGCGGGCTCTCGGAGGGGTTGCCGGTCGGTCTGCAGCTGATCGGGCCGCAGTTCAGCGAGAACCGGCTCTTCGCCGCCGGCCACGCGCTCGAGCGCGCGCTCGGCTTCGACACCGTCCCGGAGCGCCTCCGATGAGCGGCTGGGAGCCCGTCATCGGCCTCGAGATCCACGTCCAGCTGAAGACGAAGACGAAGATGTTCTGCCGCTGTCTCACCGGCTTCGGCGCTGGGGAGAACACGCAGACGTGCCCCGTGTGCCTCGGCTTCCCCGGTGCGCTGCCGGTGCTGAACCGGACGGCGATCGAGTGGACGGTCTCACTCGGCCTCGCGCTCGGGTGCGAGATCGCGCCCCGGGCGGTGTTCGCGCGCAAGAACTACTTCTACCCGGATCTGCCGAAGGGCTATCAGATCTCGCAATATGATCTACCAGCTTGCATACACGGCAAGGTGCTAGTACCAACCGCCGAAGGCGACCACGTGATCGGGATCGTCCGCGCGCACCTCGAGGAGGACGCCGCCAAGACTCTCCACGTCGGTGGCCGAACGGGCCGGATCGGCGGCGCCGACTACTCGCTCGTGGACTACAACCGCGGCGGCACGCCGCTCGTCGAGATCGTGACCGCGCCCGACATCCACTCGGCCGACGAGGCCCGCCGCTTCCTCCAGCTTCTGCGCCAGACGATCGTCGAGCTCGGGATCTCCGACGCCGAGATGGAGAAGGGCACGCTGCGCGTGGATGCCAACGTCTCCGTCCGGCCCGCCGGCTCGGATGAGCTGCGCACGCGCACCGAGATCAAGAACGTCAACTCTTTCGCGTTCGTCGCGCAGGGGATCGACGCCGAGGTGGAGCGTCAGATTGCCGTCTGGGAGTCCGGCGGCGAGGTCGAGCAGCAGACCTTCGACTTCGACGCGGCGCACGGCAGGCTGACCGCGCGGCGCTCGAAGGAGGAGGCCGAGGACTACCGCTACTTCCCCGAGCCCGACCTCGTCCCGGTCGAGCCGCCGGCGGAGCTGGTCGAGCGGCTGCGGGCCCAGCTGCCCGAGGCGCCGGGCGCGCGCATCCGCCGGCTCGAGCGCGTCCTCGACTTCCAGGCCGCCCTCGTCCTCGTCACGGGCGGCCGCGACCGCCTCTATGAGGCCGCCGTCGCCGAGGGCGCCGAGCCGCGGGCGGCCGCGAACGTGATCGCCAACCAGCTCGCCGGCGCTGGCGTCGATGCGGCCGCGGTCAGCCCGCGCGAGCTCGCCCGGCTCGTCGAGGCCCGCGAGCGGATCCCGCGGGTCGCCTTCGACGAGGCGCTCGGGAGGCTCGGCGAGGAGGGCTTCTCGGCGGATCCGTACCTCGCGGAGGAGACCGTCTCCGACGCGTCGGCCCTCGAGCCGGTCGTCGAGCGCGTGCTCGCCGCCAACCCCGCGCAGGTCGAGGCCTACCGCGGCGGCAAGGAGGGCCTGCTCGGCTTCTTCGTCGGCCAGGTGATGAAGGAGCTGGGCGGCAAGGCCGACGCCCGCGCGGTCAACGAGCTGGTGCGCGTGAAGCTCCAGCGGAATCTCGGAGAGGGGAGACAGACATGAAGACGCACCTGGGCGCAGCACTTGCGACCGCCGCCGTCCTCGGCGCAGCCGGCTGCGGTGGGGGCGGCGACGAGGCGCCGGCGACGACCGCCGCGCCGATGACGCCGCCCGCCGCCACGACCGCGGAGGCGCATCAGGCGACGACCGCCGCCGCCCCTGCGCCGGTCGAGATCCGCATCACCGTCGTCGGCGGCCGCCCCGAGGGCGGCATCCGCCGGGAGACGGTGAAGCAGGGCGAACGCGTCGCGCTCGTCGTCTCTTCCGACGTGGCCGGGCTCGCGCACGTCCACGGCTACAACCTCGACCTGAGCCTGACGCCGGGCGTGCCGGCGCGGCTCGAGTTCGTCGCGGATGTCGTCGGCCGCTTCGAGGTCGAGCTGCACGGGGACGTCGAGGTCCAGATCGCCGATCTCTCGGTCCTCCCTTGACGCCGGCGCTCCTCGCGCACGGGATCGGCGGCGTTCGCGACCTGCCGGTGCCCGAATGGATGTTCTCGTGGGGTGCGGCGACCGTGCTCGTGCTGTCGTTCGTCGCGCTCGGGACGCTGTGGCGCTCCCCGCTGCTCGCCGCGCGGGCGCCGGGCCGGCCACTCCCCGAGCCCGCCTCGCGACTCCTGCTCGGACGGCCGCTCCGGCTGGCGGCCCAGGCCGTCTCGGCGGCGCTGCTCGCGCTCGTCTTCGCGACCGCGCTCGCCGGCGAGCCCGACCCCGCGGAGAATCTCGCGCCGACCTTCGTCTGGGTCGTCTTCTGGCTCGGGCTCGTGCCGGTCACGGTCCTCTTCGGCGACGTCTGGCGCGTGCTCAGCCCCTGGCGGGCGGTGGCCGACCTGGGCGTCCGGCTGCTCGAGCGGGGCGGCCGCAAGGCGCGCCCGTTGCTCGCGTACCCGGAACGGCTCGGGCGGTGGCCGGCCGCCGGCCTGCTCTTCTGCTTCGCCGCCTTCGAGCTCGCCTACCGCGAGCCGTCGAGCCCGCGCGCGCTCGCGCTGGCGATCGGGCTCTATTCGTACCTGACCTGGACGGGGATGGCGGTCTACGGCCGTCAGGCGTGGCTGCGCGGCGGCGAAGCCTTTTCCGTCTACTTCGGCCTGCTCGCCCGGATCTCGCCGCTCGCCGTCCGGGATGGGAAGGTGGTCGCGCGCCTGCCGCTCTCCGGCCTCGCGGGGCCCGAGCGGACGCCCGGCACGCTCGCGTTCGTCGCGATCATGCTCGGCTCCGTCGCCTTCGACGGCGTGAGCCGCTCGTCGGCGTGGACCGATCTCGTCGCCCGCGTCGAGGGGCCGTACGTGCTCGAGCAGCCCGGCCTCGCGGACGCGCTCGTCACCGGGGTGAACCTGCTCGGGGTCGCCGGCGGCGTCGCTCTCGTCGCTGCCGCCTACCTCACCGCGACCGCGATCGCCCGCCGGACGGTGAACGCAGCTGCCTCGCTCGCCGACCAGTTCCTGCTCAGCCTCGTGCCGATCGCCCTCGTCTACGCGGTCGCGCACTACTTCTCGCTGCTCGTCGTCCAGGGCCAGTTCGCGCTGCCGCTCGCGTCCGACCCGTTTGGCCTGGGCTGGGACCTGCTCGGTGCCGCGGGCGTCCAGCCGAGCCTGAACCCGCTCTCGCCGAACGCCGTCTGGTACGTGCAGGTCGGCGCGCTCGTCGCAGGGCACGTGGCCGGGCTCGCAGTCGCCCATGACCGGGCGATCGCCGCGTTCACCGAGCGCGGAGCGGCCCTGCGCTCCCAGTACGCGATGCTGGGGCTGATGGTGCTCTACACGGTGGGAGGCCTGTGGCTGCTCTCGCGGGGGTAGTCGCTCACGGCGGAACGGGCGGGCTCGTGGTCGAGCTGCTGCTCGGCCTCAGCGTGGGCGGGTTGTTCGCGGCCGTCTGGCTGCGGGAGCGGCGCCGCACCCGCCGCGTGGGCCGCCGCCTGGCGGAGCTGCGCGACGAGGACTCCTACCGCGACGTGACGAAGCCTCCGTAGAGAAGTCCTGCCGCGGCGGCGACGAAGACCGAGCTCTCGGCCGCGCCGAGCCCGGCGACCGCGCTCCCCGCTGCCGCGAGCGCGACGCCGGCGAGGAGGAGCGCGTTCCCGAGAGGGCGGTGCCGGATCGTCGCGAGCGCGACGGCGACGACGGCGAGCGTGCCGAGCCCGTTTCCGAGCCAGGCCAGCACCCGCGCGGGGAAGACGTCAAGGTGGGCCTGCGCCTCCGGGATCGAGTCGCCGCCGACGGGTGCGGTCAGGGGCACGGCGAGGGCGACTCCGAGCGAGAGCCCCGCGTACAAGAGGCCCGCGGGCCAGGCCCAGCGCCGGCCCGCCCGCAGCAGGGAGCCGACTCCCAGGAGCGCCGCCGTCAGCAGGCCGCCGCCGAGGTAGTAGATCCGGAAGACGCGGCCGTCCCAGCCGGCCGCGGCGCCCCACGCGAGCGCTCCCGACGCCGCCGCGTAGGCGGCGAGCGACGCAGACCACGCCACGAGCTCGGGAGCGCGCCGCTCGCGCCAGCGGCGCGCCAGCTCGGCGGCGAGGCGCAGCGAGACGAGCGCCGCGCCGAAGGCGAGAAGTGCTTCCATCCCCGGAGCGTAGTAGGCTCGCGCCGTGCGTCGCCGCCTCCTGCTCCTCGCCGCCGCCGCAGCCGGGTCGCTCGCCGTTCTGCTCGCGCCGCTGACGGCCGCCACGCCGCGCGACTACGCCGCCGCCGCGTTCACGATCCTGCCGCCGGGCGAGAACGGCAGCCTCTCCTTCGACCGGAACACGAC
Source organism: uncultured Actinomycetes bacterium (assembly GCA_963839425.1). Taxonomy (GTDB): domain Bacteria; phylum Actinomycetota; class Thermoleophilia; order Gaiellales; family Gaiellaceae; genus CAYGLV01. Next base: position 1,347,244 of record CAWIUX010000009.1, on the reverse strand, counting down.
CGACCAGGCGAAGCTGTACGACGCGCTGACACCGCTCTTCGACAAGGTCGGACAGAAGGACATCGCGCGCACCTTCAAGCCGGCCCCGTTCGGCCTCGGCGGCAAGAAGGCGCTGCGGACGGAGAGCACGCCGCGCGGCGGCGTCAAGATCGTCCGCGACCGCTTCGACGTGCCGCACGTCACCGGCAAGACCGCGGAGGACGTTGCCTACGGCGCCGGCTGGGTGACCGCGCAGGACCGCGGCATCCTGCTCGAGCTGATCCGCGGGCCGGCCCGGATCGCGGCGCTCGACGTTCCCGGCCTCGACCCGATCTCGCTCGCGCTCTCCGGCAAGAGCTTCGTGCCGAGCGCGCAGACGGAGGCGTTCATCGCCGCGCAGATCGACGTCCTCAAGGCGACCGGCCCGCTCGGCAAGCAGTTCGTCCGCCTCCTCAACGCGTACGTCGCCGGCCTGAACGGCTACTACCGCTCGAAGGAGATCCAGGTGAAGCCGTACGCCGTCGTGGACGTGATCGCGGCCGCGGCCCTGATCGCCGCTCGCTTCGGCGCCAACGGGGGCCAGGAGGCGGCGAACGCCCAGTTCCTCGACGCGCTTCAGGACCGCCTCGGCGCCGTCAAGGGACGCGAGGTCTTCGACGACCTGCGCGCCGCGAACGACCCCGAGGCGCCGGTCTCGCTGCCGGGTTCGTTCGAGCAGCAGTTGCCGCCGACCGGCGCCACTCCGGGCAGCGTCGTGCTCGACGACGGCAGCTTCGCGACCGCGCCGCGCTCGGTCTCGGCGATGTCGAACGCGCTCCTGATCGGGGCGAAGCGCTCGGCGACCGGCCACCCGCTCTTCGTGGCGGGCCCGCAGGTCGGCTACTTCTTCCCGCAGTTCTTCCTCGAGGCCGACCTCCACGGCGGCGGCTTCGACGTCCGCGGCGTCATCTTCCCCGGAGTGCCGTTCGTCGTCATCGGCCGCGGCGCCGACTTCGCCTGGAGCGCGACCTCGTCCCAGGCCGACAACATCGACCTCTTCGCCGAGACGCTCTGCGGCGGCGACGACCGCCACTACCTCTACAAGCGCGAGTGCAAGGCGATGACCGTCTTCGACGCGGGCACGCTCAAGGCCGCGGGCGTTCCCGATGAGAAGGTCTCGTTCTTCGCGACCGTGCACGGGCCGGTGCAGGGCTACGCGACCGTCGGCGGCGCGAAGGTCGCGCTCGCGCTACAGCGCTCGACCCGCGGGCGGGAGATGCTGAGCGCGCGCTCCTTCTGGGAGCTGAACACGAGCAAGGTGAGCTCGGCGCAGAGCTTCCTGAAGACGATGAACGGCATCGAGTTCAGCTTCAACTGGTTCTACGCCGACGACCGCGACATCGCGTTGTTCTCGAGCGGGCGGCTGCCGGAGCGCGCGGCAGGCACGGACCCGGCGCTGCCGACGGCGGGCACGGGGGAGTACGACTGGCGCGGCTTCCTCACGGCTGCCGAGCACGCCCAGGGGATCAACCCGCCGGGCGGCGTAATCCTCAACTGGAACAACAAGCCGGCCGCGGACGTAGGCTCCGCCGACAGCAACTTTTCCTACGGGCCCGTGCAGCGCGTTGACCTCTTCACGCCGCTCGTCGCTGCGCAGGCCAAGCACACGCTCGCGAGCGTGACCTCGGTCATGAACAAGGCGGCGACGCAGGATCTCCGCGTTCTGCGGGCGTGGCCCACGATCAAGGCAGTGCTCGAGGGCTCGACGCCGCCGAGCGCGCGCGCGGCCGACGTCGCCGGGCTGCTCGACGTCTGGCGCTCGAAGGGCGGCAGCCGGCTCGACAGGGATCTCGACGGCAAGGTGGACGACCCCGGCGCGGCGGCGATGGACGCCGCCTGGCCGAAGCTCGCCGATGCCGCGCTCGGCACGGTGCTCGGCCCGCTGACCGACCGCCTCGCGAAGCTGATGGGCCGCAGCGACGACGCGGGTCCCGGCGGCTCGGCGTACATCTCCGGCTGGTACGGCTACGTGGACAAGGACCTCCGCTCGCTGCTCAAGCTGCCCGTCAAGGGCCCCTACAAGACGAAGTTCTGCGGCGTCGGCGACCTCGCGCGGTGCCGGGCCGCGCTCTGGGCCGCGCTCGACGCCGCCGCCGCCGAGCTGGTCGCGGCGCAGGGTGCCGCGCCGGCGGCCTGGCGTGCGGACGCGACGAAGGAGCGCATCCGCTTCACGTCGGGGATCCTCGCCGACACCATGCGCTGGACGAACCGGCCGACCTTCCAGCAGGTCATGAGCTTCTCCGGCCACCGGCCGCGCTAATCGTCTGGCAGCCCGCTCCGGCGGCTCCGCTACGCTGGAACGCGATGGCCGAGAAGCGGTATCTCCTCACGCCCGGTCCGACTCCGGTGCCGCCGGAGGTGCTGGCGGCGCTCGCCCGGCCGGTCATCCATCACCGCGGGCCGGACTTCAAGGCCCTGCTCGCCCGGTGTCTCGAGCGGCTGCAACAGGTGTGCCGCACCGAGGGCGACGTGCTCCTCTTCACCGCCTCCGGCACCGGCGCATTCGAGTCGGCGGTCGCGAACCTGCTCTCGCCGGGCGAGCGCGTGCTCGCGGTCTCGGCGGGCGAGTTCGGCGAACGCTGGGGGCAGCTTGCAGCCGCGTACGGCTGCGACGTGCAGCGGCTCGCCTACGAGTGGGGCGAGTCGCCGCGGCCCGACGAGCTTGCGCGCCGGCTCGAGGAGACGGGCGCACAGACGGTCTTCCTCGTCCACTCCGAGACCTCGACCGGCGTCGTGGCCGATGTCGCCGCGCTCGCGGCCGTCGCGAAGGCGGCGGGCGCCCTCGTCGTCGTGGACGCCGTCTCGAGCCTCGGCGCCGTCCCGCTCGAGACCGACGCGTGGGGGCTCGACGTCGTCGTCTCCGGCTCGCAGAAGGCGCTGATGACGCCGCCCGGGCTCTCGCTCGTCGCCGTCTCGCCGACCGCCTGGGAGCGCTGCGAGCGCGCGACGCTGCCGCGCTTCTACTTCGACTGGCGCAAGGCACGCGGGACGCTCAACACGCCGTTCACGCCGGCCGTCTCGACCGTCGCCGCCCTCGACGTCGCCCTCGGCCTGCTGCTCGAAGAGGGCCTCGAGGCCGCGTTCGCCCGCCACGCCGCTCTCGGCCGCGCCTGCCGCGAGGGAGCGAAAGCGATGGGGCTCGAGCTCTTCTCGCCCGACGAGGAGCGCTCCGCCGTCGTGACCGCGATGCTCATGCCCGAGGGCGTGGACGCGCAGGCCGTCCGGCTCGCGCTGCGCGACCGCTTCGGGATCACCGTCGCCGGCGGGCACGGGAAGCTGGCGTCGCGGCTCGTCCGGATCGGGCACATCGGCTGGTTCGACGTCTTCGACATCACGACGGCGCTGGCCGCGCTCGAGTTGCTGCTCGCCGACGCGGGCGCCCAGATCGAGCGCGGCATCGCGGTCACGCGCGCGCTCGAGGCGTATGCGGGCGTCGTGCGCGCGTGAAGATCCTCGTGAGAGAGCGGATCGCGGAGGCGGGCGTCGCCCTGCTGCGCGAGCGCGGTCACGAGGTGGACGTGGACGAGAGCTCCGACCTCGCCGGGATCATCAGCGGCTACGACGGCATCGTCGTCCGCTCGGCGACGAAGCTCACCGCTGACCTGATCGGGCGCGCCGAGCGGCTGAAGGTGATCGGCCGCGCCGGCGTGGGGGTGGACAACGTGGACGTCGCGGCGGCGACCCGGCGCGGGATCGTCGTGGCGAACGCGCCCGAATCCACCGTCACCTCCGCCGCCGAGCACACGATCGGTCTCCTGCTCTCGCTCGCCCGCAACATCCCGCAGGCGCACGCCGCGCTCAAGCAGGGCCGCTGGGAGCGCGGACGCTGGGGCGGCGTCGAGCTCGCGGGCAAGACGCTCGGCGTGCTCGGCTTCGGCCGCATCGGCTGCCAGGTCGCCCGGCGGGCGGTCGCGCTCGGCATGCGCGTCGTCGCCTACGACCCGTACGTGTCACTCGAGCGCTTCCGCGAGCTCGGCGCCGAGTACGCCGACTCCGTGGACGAGGTGCTGGAGACCGCCGACGCGCTCACGCTCCACCTTCCGCTCACCGACGAGACGCGCGGCCTGCTGGGACCGCAGGCGTTCGCACGCATGCGCGACGGCGTTCGGATCGTCAACGCCGCCCGCGGCGAGCTGGTGGACGAGCCGGCGCTGATCGCGGCGATCCGCTCCGGAAAGGTGGCCGGTGCCGCGCTCGACGTCTTCTCCTCAGAGCCCTATGCCGGCCCGCTGCTCGAGCTCGACGAGGTCGTCGTCACGCCGCACCTAGCCGCTTCGACCGAGGAGGCCCAGGACCGCGCCGGAGTGATCGTCGCCGAGCAGGTGGCGGCCGCCCTTGCCGGGGAGATCGTCACCTACGCGGTGAACATTCCGACGGTGGACGCGGCCGACCTCGACGTGCTCGGCCCGTACATCCCGCTCGCCTCGCAGCTCGGCGGCCTGGCGATGGAGCTGGCCGAGGGCCGCCCGGAGAAGATCGTCGTCGCCACGCACGGCCCGCTCTCCGACCACGACATCCGCCTGCTCACGGTCGCGGCACTCAACGGCGCCTTCCTCGGGCGCGTCGAGACGGCGGTCAACTACGTCAACGCGCCGGTGATCGCTGCCGAGCGCGGGATCGAGGTCTCGGAGGAGCGCTTCCGTGCCTCCCGCGACTACATGAACACCGTGCGCGTGATCGTGCGGGCCGGCGGGCACGACGTGGAGGTCGCCGGCACGACGATCGGGCCCGAGCACCGCCTCTTCCTCGCGCATGCGCTCAACTACGGGATCGACATCGAGCTGGCGCCGTTGATGGTCTTTCTCTCCTACAGCGACGTCCCCGGCGTGATCGGACGGATCGGGACGATGTTCGGCGAGGCTGGCGTGAACATCGCCAACATGGCGGTCTCGCGGACGAAGGAGGGCGGCACGGCGCTGATGGCGCTCTCGATCGACACGCCGGCGCCCCCGGAGCTCGTCGAGCGGATCAACGGCGAGGGATTCAGCCATCTCCGTTTCATCCGGCTCATCTAGGCGCCTCGCCGTCGCTCGGCCCGCGCGGTGAGGGGTGGGTCGCGATCCAGTTCGTCCTCGTCGGGGCGACTGCCGGCGCGGCGTTCCTGCCGCCGCGCTGGCCGAACGCGATGGACGGGCCGTTCTCGATCGCCGGAGCGGCGCTCGCGGTGGCCGGCGGCGCCTTCTCGGTCGCCGCGGTGCGCGCTCTCGGCCGCTCGTTCACGCCGCTGCCGTGTCCGAGCGAGAGCGCGGAGCTCGTCGAGCGCGGGCCGTACCGTTACGTGCGCCATCCCGATCTACGGCGCCGTCCTGCTCGTCGCCGCCGGCTTCTCCTTGCTGACGAGCGTGCCCGCGCTCACCGGCACCTGCGCGCTCGCCGTCTGCTGGGCCTTCAAGGCGCGCGTCGAGGAGCGGTTCCTCGCAGCACGGTACGCCACCTACGCCGCCTACCTCGAGCGCACGCCGCGGAGGTTCCTGCCCTACGTGTGGTGAGGCGGCGCGCCGGTACGCTTCCGGTGTGCGGAGAGCCTGGCCCGAGCCCGTGGAGCGCGTCGCGTCGTTCCTGCGCGAGGCGGGCGCGGAGGCGCGGCTGGAGGAGTTCGCAACGGGGACGCCGACGGCGGCCGCGGCGGCGGAGGCCGCCGGCTGCGGGATCGAGCAGATCGTCAAGTCGATCGTCTTCGCCACCGACGCCGGCGAGCTCGTGCTCGCCCTCGTGCCCGGCGACCGTCGGGCCGACCCGGCGAAGATCGCCCTCGCCGCCGGGGCGCGCACCGCGCGCGTCGCGACGCCGGAGGAAGTGGAGGAGGCCACGGGCTTCGCGCCCGGAGCCGTCGCGCCGTTCCCCCTGCCGCCCGGCCGCCGGGTGTTCGTCGACCGGACGCTGCTCACGCGTGCCAACGTCTGGGTCGGCGCCGGCTCGTCCCGCCATCTCGCCCGGCTCGAGCCCGGCGAGCTCGTCCGGCTCTCGCGCGCGCAGCCGATGGACGCCGTGCAGGAGGCCGCATACCATTCACCGCCCGAGAGCGAAGGAGCACTGAGCAGCGATGCGTGAGACCGAGAAGATCTGGATGAACGGCGAGCTCGTGGACTGGGCCGACGCGCACGTCCACGTCGGCGTGCACGGCCTCCACTACGGCTCCGGTGTGTTCGAGGGGATCCGCTGTTACGAGACCGAGGAGGGGCCGTCCGTCTTCCGCCTCGTGGACCACCTGAAGCGGCTCGAGAGGTCGGCGCGCCTGCTCTACATGGAGTTGCCGTACTCCGTCGAGGAGATCCGCGCGGCCACGCACGAGCTGATCGCGGTCAACGGGCTGCCGGAGTGCTACGTGCGCCCGATCGCGTTCTACGGGTACGGCGAGCTGGGCGTCTCGACGGCCGGGAACCCGGTCGAAGTGGTGATCATGAGCTGGCCGTGGGGCGCCTACCTCGGCGAGGACAGCCTGCGCCGCGGCATCACCGCGAAGATCTCGTCCTGGAAGCGTGTCGGGCCGAACGTGATCCCGCACGCTGCCAAGGCGACCGGCATCTACCTCAACTCGATGCTCGCGACCACCGAGGCGAAGCGCGCCGGCTACGACGAGGCGATCCTGCTCACCGACGACGGCTGCGTCGCCGACGGCCCGGGCGAGAACATCTTCGTCGTCAAGGACGGCATCATCGTGACGCCCCCGCTCTCCACCTCGATCCTGCCGGGCATCACGCGCGAGTCGGTGATCGAGATCGGCCGCGAGCTCGGCTACGACGTCGAGGAGCACAGCCTCATCCGCAGCGACGTCTACCTCGCCGACGAGGTGTTCATGACCGGCACCGCCGCCGAGGTGACACCCGTGCGGGCCGTGGACGACCACGAGATCGGCGTCGGCCCGGTCACGCTCGAGCTCCAGAAGGTCTACCTCGACGCGGTGCGCGGGCGCGATGCTCGGTGGAGTCACTGGCTCGACGTGGGGGCCTTCTTCGCTGATACGAAGAAGCCCTAGAAAGGCGGCGAGGCTCCAGCCTCGCCGGGGGTCACGGCGAAGCTGGAGCGCAGCGACGCGTACAGGATGACCAGACTGTCCCGACACCAGGCCTCACCTAGCGTTTCGGCGCAGCCGAAACGCCGCATCCCGCTCTCGCGGCCCTGGCTCGACGGGCGCGAGGAGGAGCTCGTCCTCGACGTGCTGCGCTCCGGGCGGCTGTCGCTCGGCCCCTCGATCGACCGCTTCGAGGAGCTCTTCGCCGAGCGCGTCGGCGCACCCTATGCGGCGGCCGTCTCGAGCGGAACGGCCGGGCTGCACCTGCTGACCCACAGCGCCGGCCTCGGCCCCGGCGACGAGGCGATCACCTCGCCGTTCTCGTTCGTCGCCTCGGCCAACTGCGCGATCTACACGGGAGCGACGCCCGTCTTCGCCGACGTCGATCCGCGCACGCTCAACCTCGACCCCGCGGCCGTCGAGGCGGCGATCACGCCGCGCACGAAGGCCGTCGTCGCCGTGGACATCTTCGGCTACCCGTGCGAGCTCGAGCCCCTGCGGGAGCTCTGCGAGCGGCACGGGCTCGTCCTGATCCAGGACGCGTGCGAGGCGCTCGGGGCGGAGTACCGAGGCGCGCCGGTCGGCTCGCACGGACCTTCGGCGGTCTTCGCCTTCTACCCCAACAAGCAGATGACGACGGGCGAGGGCGGCGTCGTGACGACGCACTCCGAGGAGGAATGGCAACCTGCTCAAGAGCCTGCGCAACCAGGGCCGTGCCGACGGCGGCGGCTGGCTCGACCATGCGCGGCTCGGCTTCAACTACCGCATCGACGACATCCGCGCCGCGATCGGGATCGGGCAGCTCGAGAAGCTCGACCTCATTCTCGCGTGCGCGCCGGCGTCGCGCGCCGCTACGGGGAGCTGCTCGCCGGCGTGGACGTCGAGCCGCCGTTCGCCGACGACGCCGACCACGTCCGCTCCTGGTTCGTCTACGTCGTGAAGCTGCCGGAGGGCGCGGACCGCGAGCGCGTGATCGCCGGGCTCGAGTCGCGCGGCGTCGCGACGAGCCGTTACCTGCCCTGCATCCACCTTCAGTCGTACATGCGCGAGCGCTACGGCTTCGCCGAGGGGCTCTGTCCCGTCGCGGAGGGGATCGCGAAGCGCACGCTCGCGCTTCCGTTCTACGCCCAGCTCGAGCGCGATGACCAGGAGTACGTGGTCGAGGCACTGCGCGCCGCGGCGGGGTAGCGCCGCGAGCCTGCTCTGGCTCATACTTCCCCGCAATGGACGCCGCGCGCATGGTCTTCCTCGGCTTCGGCAAGTACGCGCGCGCCGACAGGATCTACGCGCTCCAGCCGATCGTCGGCGACGACCGGGGCGGCGGCCGGCGCACCCACGTCTGGGTCGAGGGGATCGGCGAGCCGCTCGTCGCCTCGCGCACCGAGCGCACGATCCTGCTCGACATGGGACAGGACGCGTCCGGCGCGCCGCTGCTCGACGACGCGCTCGCCCTCGCCGAGCGGCTCGTGAACGCGGCCGACGAGGGGAAGGTGGACCTTGCCGACCTCGGCCGTCGCGCCCGCCGGCTGCTCGAGCAGAGCGCGAAGCCGGCCGAGACCCCGAAGCTGTTCTGAGCGACCGCCTCGGCCGGGACTTCTTCGCGCGCAGCGTGCACGAGGTCGCGCCCGAGCTGGTCGGGGCGACGCTGCTCGTGGACGGTGTGGGCGGCGTGATCGTCGAGGTCGAGGCGTACGACCGTGACGACCCGGCGAGTCACGGCTTCCGCGGCCGCACGGCGCGCAACGCCGCGATGTTCGGGCCGCCGGGGCACGCGTACGTCTACCGCTCGCACGGCGTCCACTGGTGCCTCAACGCCGTCACCGACGGCGAGGGGACGGCTGCCGCTGTCCTGATCCGCGCTCTCGAGCCTGTGCACGGCCTCGAGACGATGCGCGCGCGGCGCGGGGTGGAGGACGCACGCCTGCTCTGCTCCGGCCCCGGGAGGCTCTGCCAGGCGCTCGGGATCACCGGCGCCCACGACGGGCTGCCGCTCGACGGGCCACCGTTCGAGCTGCTCGCGCGGAGCGCGCCGGTCGAGGTGGTCGCGGGCCCGCGCATCGGCCTCAGCCAGGCCGTCCACGTCTCGTGGCGCTACGGCCTGAGCGGCTCCGGCTTCCTCAGCCGCCCGTTCCGACGACGAGCGTGACGACCATGCCGGGCGCGGCCGCGACCCCCGCCTTCGGCGCCTGGCCGACGACCTGCCCGGGCCTGCCGTCGGCGAAGAGCAGGCGCGGCGTGAGCCTCAGCTTGCGGAGCTTCTCCCGCGCGTCGCCGAGCGCTTCGCCGACGACGTTCGGCACGAGCCCGTTCACGGGCTTCGCCACGACGAGCGTGACCGGGTCGTATGTCGAGAGAAAGCCCCGCTTCGGGAACTGGTTGACCACGATGCCGGGACGCTGCTTCGGCTCGGCCGGCCGGTAGACGAGCTTCGGCGTCAGCGGCTGGAGCGCGAGCCGCTCCTTCGCCGTCTGCACCGGCAAACCGATCACGCGCGGCACCTCGACCTCGTTCGGCTTGCAGTCGGCCTCGAGGGTCGGGCCCTTGCCCGTGAAGTACACGACCTCGGCCCGGTGCTTGCAGTAGCCGTTGTCGAGCCGCAGCTTCCCGTTCCGCCAGATGACGAGCTTCGGCGTGACCGACAGCGCGGGGGGCGGGTCGAAGCTCTCCGGCTCCTCGCCGAGCTGTCGCAGAGCGGTCTCGGTGAACGTCTTCCAGATCTCCGCCGGGAAGGTCGAGCCCGCGACGGCGCGCCCGTGGAACTCGGTCAGCATCGGCACGAGCTTGTTCGGATAGCCGACCCAGACGGCGGTGACGAGTTGCGGCGTGTAGCCGACGAACCAGGCATCGCCGTAGTTCTCCGTCGTGCCGGTCTTGCCGGCAGCGGGGCGGTCACCCAGGGCCGCGCGCCGGCCCGTGCCCTCGGTGACGACACGCTGGAGGATGGACGTCAGCACCGCCGCCTCCGCCTCGGTCAGCGCCTGACGCCCGATGGGGCGGTTCTCGGCGATGAGTTCGTCCTTCTTGCTCGCGACCGACGCGATCGCGCGCGGCCGGTCTCCGACCAGCGACCCGTCCACGCGCAGGCCGTGGTTGGCGAAGGTGGCGTACGCGCGCGCCATCTCGAGCGGGTTGACGGCCTCCGCGCCGAGGCCGAGCGCGAAGTACGCGTCGAGCGTGCTCCGGATCCCGAGCGCGTGGGCGGTGCGGACGATCTCGGCCGGCCCGACGAGCTGCGTGAGCTGCGCGTAGACGCTGTTGTCCGACGCGGTGGTCGCCGCCACGAGGTCGATCGGGCCGTTCGCGTAGTTGTCGTCGTAGTTGGTGACCGACCAGAACTTGTCGCCGAGGGAGATGAGCTGCGGACCCGACTCGAAGCGGGTCGCCGGCGCGATCCCCTCGCGCAGCGCGGTCGCGAGCACGATCGGCTTGAACGCCGAGCCGGGCTGCCGCTCGGCCTGCACGGCGAGGTTGAACTGGCTGCGGCGGTAGTTGTTGCCGCCGACCATCGCGAGGATCGCGCCGTCGCGCGGGTCGATCGCCACGAGCGCTGCGGACGGCCCCTCGGGGTCGGTCAGGTGCCGGGCGATCGCCTTGCGCGCGAGGTCCAGGAGCTCGAGGTCGATCGTCGTCGTCACGCGCAGCCCGCCACCGAACACCCGCGCCGCGCCGTACTCGTCCACGAGCTGCTGCTTGACGTAGTTGACGAAGTACGGCGCCGGCCCCTGCGTGCCCGGTAGCCGCACGGTGTCCGGATCGGGAAGCGGCGCCGTCGTCGCGCGCGCGAAGTCCTGCAGCGTGATGTCGTTCTGCTCGAGCATCGCCTGGAGGACCGCGCGCCGGCGCTTCTTGGCCACCTCCGGGCGAGCGACCGGGTCGTAGAGCGTCGGATCGGCGGGGATTCCCGCGAGCAGGGCGGCCTCGTGCAACTCGAGCTTCGAGGCGCCCTTGTCGAAGTACGCGAGCGCCGCCTGCTGGACGCCGTAGGCGCCGTTCCCGAAGTAGATCGTGTTCAGGTACGCGGTGAGGATCCGCTCCTTCGACCAGCGCTGCTCGAGCTGCCAGGCGAGCGCCGCCTCGCGCACCTTGCGCGCGATCGAGCGCTGGTTGCGCACGTAGGCGTTCTTGACGAACTGCTGCGTGATCGTCGAGCCGCCCTCGACGACGGCCTGCTGCCGGATGTCGGCCCAGAGCGCGCGTGCGATGCCGCGCACGTCCACGCCCCGGTGCTCGAAGAAGCGCTGGTCCTCGATCGCCACGGTCGCCTGGCGCATCCACGGCGAGATCTCCTCGTAGTCCACGAGCGTCCGCGCCTCCGTGCCGCGCAGGACCGAGAGGATCGAGCGTCCGTTCGAGGCGTAGATGTAGCCGTTCACCTGGTTCCGGCCCGCCCTGGCGGGATCGAGCGTCGGGATCTCGCTCGCGACGGCCCGGATCAGCCCAAAGGTGAACGCCACCGACGCCAGGAGCCCGAGGATGGTGAGCAGGGCGAGGAGGCGGAGCTTGCGAATCCGGCGACGCCGCTTGCGGGGCGCCGCCTTGCGTGGAAAGAGCCGCACGAAGGCGGCAATTCTAGCCGTGGACGGCCGAGATCACGGCGAGCACGTCGTCCCCGTAGCGCTCGAGCTTCGCGGGCCCGAAGCCGCCGACCGCCGCGAGCTCCGCGAACGATGCCGGCCGCGCGGCGGCGAGCGCGCGCAGCGTGCGGTCGTGCAGGACGACGTAGGCGGGCACCTCGTCCGAGCGCGCGCGGTCGAGCCGCCATGCCCGCAGGCGCTCGAAGAGACCCTCGTCGCCCGGCGCCGGCGGCGCGTCCTTGGCTCGCGCGGCCCCGAGCCGGGGGAGCGGCGCCCCCGGCACCGCCCGCAGGAGCCTGAAGCCGTCCTCGCTCTCGTACGCCGCGAGGCAGCCGGCGTCCTCGAGCGCCCGCAGCCAGCGCTTCACCTCGGCCTCGGTCGCCGCGGCGAGGAGCCCGAAGGCATTCGAGCGGCGGGCCGACGGCGGAGCGGCCACCGACCCACGCAGCATCGCCAGCAGCCCCGTGCGCCCGAGCGGCCAGCGCAGCTCAGCCGCGGCGCGGACGATCGCGCCGGCGACGTCGTCGGGCAGCGGCGCCGCGACCTCGGCGGGAGCGGCGGCGAGCCCGTCCGGCGCGCAGACGTCGCACATCCCGCAGGGGCGCTCGAGCGTCTCGCCGAAGTGCTCGGCGACCTGGAGGTGGCGGCACCGCCCGGACTCGGCGAAGCGGACGAGGCGTTCGACGCGGGCGAGCGACTCGCGCTCGTAGCGCGCGAGCAGCGCGTCCAGCCGCGCCGCGGCGTCGGCGGGCTGCGGGAGCACCTCGACCTGGATCGCCCGGCCGGCGTCGAAGCCGCGGCGCACGAGGCCCGCCTGCTCGAGCATGCCGACGAGCACCTTGGGATCGCGGTCGCCGGCGACAGCGGCGGCCAGCTCACCGGGCGTCGCCTGGGGCTGCTCGCGCACGGCCCGGTAGACGCCGCGCAGCTCGTCGAGCGAAGGGATGTCGGAGCGGGCGAAGCGGAGCAGGCTGCGCGCGTCGGCACGGCCTGCGAGCAGCACGGTGTCGCTCGCCCGCCCGTCGCGCCCCGCGCGCCCGACCATCTGCACGTAGCCCTCGAGCGACTCGGGGTAGTTGTAGAGGAGCACGAGCCGGATGTCCGGCTTGTCGATCCCCATCCCGAAGGCGATCGTCGCGACGACGATCTGCACGCGCCCCTCGATGAACGCCTCCTGAGCCGCGGCCCGCTCGGCCGGCTCGAGCCCGGCGTGGTAGTGGACGGCGTCGAGCCCGTGCCGGCGCAGGACGAGCGCGAGCTTCTCGGTCGAGCGCCGCGAGCGCGCGTAGACGATCGCCGAGGCGCCGCGCAGGGCGCGCAGCCGGCGGACGAGGGCGCGCAGCCGCTCCTCCTCGCCCTCGGCGACCTCGACGTCGTAGCGGAGGTTCTCGCGGACGACGCTCGTGCGCACGACCTCGGGCTCGCGCCCGAGCGCGACGGCGATCTCGCGCTCGGTCTCGGGGGTCGCAGTCGCGGTCATCCCGAGCACCGCCGGGCTACCGAGCGCCTCGAGCGCAGTGCGGATGAAGAGGTAGTCGGGCCGGAAGTCGTGCCCCCACATGCTCACGCAGTGCACCTCGTCGATCACGACGAGGCCGATCCCGACCTGCCGTAGGGCATCGAGGAAGGAGCGCTGGCGCAGCCGTTCCGGGGCCGCGTAGAGCAGCTTCACCTCACCCGCCGCGACCGCGCGCAGGCGCCTCGCGGCCTCGTCGGGCTCGAGCGACGAGTTGATCAGCGTCGCGCGCGCCGCGACCTCGGGCGGCAGCTTGTCGAGCTGGTCCTTCATCAGCGCGATCAACGGCGAGAGCACGAGCGTCGGCGCGGGCCGCAGCATCGCCGCGAGCTGGTAGGTGAGCGACTTGCCCGAGCCGGTCGGCATCAGGGCGAGCGTGTCGCGGCCCTCGATCGCTGCGCGGACGACCCGCTCCTGCCCGGGGCGGAACGCGTCGAAGCCGAAGAGGCGGGCGAGCTCGGGGAGCAGATCGGTCACCCAGCGAGTCTACGGGCGGGGTCGGCGCGCCTTCCGCGCGGGACCGTGACGAATGCGTGCCCGGCCGCGCCTCTACAATCGTCTGCCCATGGGCCTCGCCGAGCTAACGCGCAACGCCGTCGACCTCCTGCCCGCCGGCGGCCTCGAGGCGAAGCTGAAGCTGGGCCGGCCGCTGCGCGTGAAGCTCGGGATCGACGTCACCTCGCCGGACATCCACGTCGGACGCGCGATCCCCCTGCAGCGGATGCGCGCCTTCCAGGACGAGGGCCATGTGGGCGTCCTCATCGTCGGCGATTACACGACGCGGATCGGCGACCCGTCCGGGCGGTCGGCGGAGCGGCCGATCCTCTCGGATGAGGAGATCGAGCGCAGCGCGCTCACGTACCTCGACCAGGCGATGGTGATCCTCGACCCGGATCGCACCGAGGTGCGCCGAAACGGCGAGTGGCTGTCCACGCTGACCTACGCGGAGATCGTACGGCTCGCGAGGACGATCACGGTCGCGCGCATGCTCGAGCGGGACGACTTCGCGAAGCGGTACGTCACCGGCGAGCCGATCTCGGTCTCCGAGCTGCTCTACCCGCTCATGCAGGCGTACGACTCGGTCGCCGTCGCGGCCGACGTCGAGCTCGGCGGGACCGACCAGCTCTACAACCTCCTCGCCGGCCGCGAGGTCATGCAGGCCTACGGGCTCGAGCCCCAGGTCGTGCTGACGACGCCGCTCCTGCTCTCATGGGACGGCGAGAAGATGAGCTCGTCCGTCGGCAACAACATCCCGCTGGCGATGGCGGCGGAGGAGCAGTTCGGCCGGACGATGCGGATCAGCGACGACCAGCTCGCGCAGTGGTGCGGGCTGGTGCTCGAGCGGCCGGTGCCGGGGGGCGGCCCGATGGAGGCGAAGCTCGAGCTCGCGCGGTTCATCGTCGCGCGCTCGCACGGGGCGGCGGCGGCGGTGCAGGCCGAGGCCCACTTCACCCGTGTCGTTCGCGAGGGCGAGGCCCCGGACGACGTCGCCGAGGCTGATCTGCCGGACGGGGACCCGGTGCACCTGCCGGCGGCGCTGGCGGCCGCTTTCGGTCTCTCGACGAGCGACGCGCGGCGCCTGATCGCCCAGGGCGGCGTGAAGGTGGGCGGTGCCGTCGTCGCCGAGCTCGATCTGCCACGGGAACGGCTCGACGGAGCCGTCGTGCAGGCGGGGAAACGCCGTTTTGTGCGTTTCCGCTCGGGCTGACACCTCTTCTTGACAGGGAAGGGGGCGGTGCTATCATCCCTCTTGCCGCCCGGAAGGGCTGTGTAGGACTGTCTTGCAACGCGACCCACGGAGAGCCTTCGGAAGCATCGGATACGACGTGTATCGGATCTTGAGGAGGCCTCCGCCGCGAGTCGGGTCGGAGGCTTTTTTGCGCAGCAGCGGCAAGCGGTCTTTGAAAACTCAGCAGCGTGCGTTTACGTCGAGAACTTCGCGTGGGCTTCGGCCTGCGTGAGGCACAAGACCCGTCGACCACCTTCGGGTGGGAGACACTTTGAGCTCAAGCTCGAAGAGAAGATTGCCCCTCGGGGCAAATCCATCTTCACGGAGAGTTTGATCCTGGCTCAGGACGAACGCTGGCGGCGCGCTTAACACATGCAAGTCGAGCGAGAACCGGGACTTCGGTCCCGGGGACAGCGGCGAACGGGTGAGTAACACGTGGGTAATCTGCCCTCGATTCTGGGATAGCCCGGGGAAACCCGGATTAATACCGGATAGCCTCTCTGGCTCTCGAGCCGGCGAGAAAAGGTAGCTTCGGCCTCCGATCGAGGATGAGCCCGCGGCGGATTAGCTTGTTGGCGGGGTAATGGCCCACCAAGGCGACGATCCGTAGCTGGTCTGAGAGGACGATCAGCCACACTGGGACTGAGACACGGCCCAGACTCCTACGGGAGGCAGCAGTGGGGAATCTTGCGCAATGGGCGAAAGCCTGACGCAGCGACGCCGCGTGGGGGAAGAAGGCCTTCGGGTTGTAAACCTCTTTCAGAAGGGACGAAGCCACTCGGGTTAACAGCCCAGAGGGTGACGGTACCTTCAGAAGAAGCCCCGGCTAACTACGTGCCAGCAGCCGCGGTAATACGTAGGGGGCAAGCGTTGTCCGGATTTATTGGGCGTAAAGAGCGTGTAGGCGGCTTGATAGGTCCGTTGTGAAAACTGGAGGCTCAACCTCCAGACGTCGATGGAAACCGTCAGGCTAGAGTCCGGAAGAGGAGAGTGGAATTCCTGGTGTAGCGGTGAAATGCGCAGATATCAGGAAGAACACCCGTGGCGAAGGCGGCTCTCTGGGACGGTACTGACGCTGAGACGCGAAAGCGTGGGGAGCGAACAGGATTAGATACCCTGGTAGTCCACGCCGTAAACGATGGGTGCTAGGTGTGGGAGGTGTCGACTCCTCCCGTGCCGAAGCTAACGCATTAAGCACCCCGCCTGGGGAGTACGGCCGCAAGGCTAAAACTCAAAGGAATTGACGGGGGCCCGCACAAGCAGCGGAGCATGTGGTTTAATTCGACGCGACGCGAAGAACCTTACCAGGGCTTGACATGCACCTGAAAAGCGTGGAAACACGTTCCCTCTTCGGAGCAGGTGCACAGGTGGTGCATGGCTGTCGTCAGCTCGTGTCGTGAGATGTTGGGTTAAGTCCCGCAACGAGCGCAACCCCTGTCCTATGTTGCCAGCGAGTTATGTCGGGGACTCATAGGAGACTGCCGGTGACAAATCGGAGGAAGGTGGGGATGACGTCAAGTCATCATGCCCCTTATGTCCTGGGCTACACACGTGCTACATTGGCCGGTACAAAGGGCTGCAAACCCGTGAGGGTGAGCGAATCCCAAAAAGCCGGTCCCGGTTCGGATTGGAGGCTGAAACTCGCCTCCATGAAGGCGGAGTTGCTAGTAATCGCGGATCAGCAATGCCGCGGTGAATACGTTCCCGGGCCTTGTACACACCGCCCGTCACACCACGAAAGTCGGCAATACCCGAAGCCGGTGGGCTAACCCGCAAGGGAGGCAGCCGTCGAAGGTAGGGTTGATGATTGGGGTGAAGTCGTAACAAGGTAGCCGTAGCGGAAGCTGCGGCTGGATCACCTCCTTTCTAGGGAATGCCGGAGCTCTTACTCCGGCAGGCGTCCGGCTCGTCGATGGCCTCTCGAGGTCGTCCGGTGTCCGGGCTCGCCTGGAATTACGTCGACCTCGACGTAACGCACGCTGCTGAGTTTTGAGAGACCGCCCCCGGGTGGTCGTCTCGCGTACGGGCGCCGGCCCGTGTGCACCTTGAAAACTCCATAGCGACAACATGCGTGTTCTTTTCGATCAAGAGAATAAGGGCACACGGTGGATGCCTTGGCGCCAAGAGCCGATGAAGGACGTGGGCGGCTGCGATAAGCCCCGGGGAGGTGCTGACCGACCTTTGATCCGGGGATTTCCGAATGGGGAAACCTGCGCGTGGTAATGCGCGCGTACCCATGCCTGAATAAAATAGGGCATGTGGAGGCAAGCAGGGGAACTGAAACATCTTAGTACCCTGAGGAAAGGAAAGAAACCTCGACTCCCTGAGTAGTGGCGAGCGAAAAGGGAATAGCCCAAACCCGAGTGATGTGACAGGCGGCAGCCGTTGTCACCTGGGGGTTGTAGGGCTCGTCTGGATCCGCCTGCCGGCGGGTCGGGAAGTTACAAAGCAGTGCGTTAGCGGAAGTGGATGGAAAGCCACACCACAGCGGGTAACAGTCCCGTACGCGAAAGCGCATTGCCTTCCTTGACGAGTACCTGAGTACGGCCGGGCACGTGAAACCCGGTCGGAATCTGCGGGGACCACCCCGTAAGGCTAAGTACTCCTTGGCGACCGATAGTGAACTAGTACCGTGAGGGAAAGGTGAAAAGTACCCCGGAAGGGGAGTGAAATAGCACCTGAAACCGTGTGCCTACAAGCGGTCGGAGCCGGCTTTGTCCGGTGACGGCGTGCCTTTTGCATAATGAGCCAGCGAGTTACTCTTCGACGGCAAGGTTAAGGAAACGGAGCCGTAGCGAAAGCGAGTCTGAACAGGGCGTTCAGTCGTCGGAGGCAGACCCGAAACTGAGTGATCTACCCATGGGCAGGTTGAAGCGGGGGTAAGACCCCGTGGAGGACCGAACCCACGTCGGTTGAAAACGGCGGTGATGACCTGTGGGTCGGAGTGAAAGGCTAATCAAACTCAGAGATATCTGGTTCTCCCCGAAATATATTTAGGTATAGCGTCGCGTGTTCAATACCGGTTGTAGAGCACTGTTTGGTCTAGGGGGCCTACCAGCTTACCGAAATCAGGCAAACTCCGAATGCCGGTATTCCAGAGCGCGGCAGTCAGAGTGCGGGGGATAAGCTTCGTGCTCAAAAGGGAAACAGCCCAGACCGTCGGCTAAGGCCCCTAATTCCTAGCTAAGTGGGAAACGATGTCCGATTGCACAGACAACCAGGATGTTGGCTTAGAAGCAGCCACCATTAAAAGAGTGCGTAACAGCTCACTGGTCAAGTGGTCGGGCGCGGACAATGTAACGGGGCTCAAGCTAGGAGCCGAAGCCACGGACTTCGCGCAAGCGGAGTGGTAGGGGAGCGTTCCCTGGCCGGCGAAGCGGCGGCGTAAGCCAGCCGTGGAGGCCTGGGAAGTGAGAATGCTGGCATGAGTAACGAAAGAGGAGTGAGAAACTCCTCCGCCGAATGCCCAAGGGTTCCTGAGTAAAGCTAATCTGCTCAGGGTTAGTCGGGACCTA
The DNA here is from genome assembly GCA_963839425.1 of uncultured Actinomycetes bacterium. GTDB lineage: Bacteria > Actinomycetota > Thermoleophilia > Gaiellales > Gaiellaceae > CAYGLV01. The sequence goes on along the minus strand of CAWIUX010000009.1, from coordinate 1,328,880 downwards.
AGCCGAGGCCGCAAGGCGTAGGCGATGGACAACAGGTTGATATTCCTGTACCACGTACCCACCGCTATCACCGATGGCGGGACGGGGTAGGCTAGGGGATCCCGGCGATGGTCGTCCGGGGGTAACCGCGTAGGGCGGGCGATAGGTAAATCCGTCGCCCATCAAGCCTGAGACGGGATGCCGAGCTCCGTAAGGAGCGAAGTCCTTGAAGCCATGCCTCCTAGAAAAGCGTCTAGGGAGGTGGGACGTGCCCGTACCAAAACCGACACAGGTGGGCAGGTAGAGAATACCAAGGCGATCGGAAGAACCCTCGTTAAGGAACTCGGCAAAATGGCCCCGTAACTTCGGGAGAAGGGGCGCCCCGGTAGGGTGACGCGGATTTACTCGCGGCTGAGCCCGAGGGGGCCGCAGTGAAACGGCCCAAGCGACTGTTTACCAAAAACACAGGTCTCTGCTAAGTCGTAAGACGACGTATAGGGGCTGACGCCTGCCCGGTGCTGGAAGGTCACGAGGAGAGGTTAGCCTTCGGGCGAAGCTTTGAATCCAAGCCCCAGTAAACGGCGGCGGTAACTATAACCGTCCTAAGGTAGCGAAATTCCTTGTCGGGTAAGTTCCGACCTGCACGAATGGCGTAACGACTTGGGCGCTGTCTCAACGAGGGATCCGGTGAAATTGTAGTCTCGGTGAAGATGCCGAGTACCCGTGGTTGGACGGAAAGACCCCGTGAACCTTTACTGCAGCTTGACGTTGGAGTTTGGTATTCGTTGTCCAGGATAGGTGGGAGGCTGTGAAGCGGGGACGCTAGTCTTCGTGGAGCCACCCTTGGGATACCACCCTTCGAATTCTGGGCTTCTAACCCGATGCCGTTATCCGGGTCGGGAACAGCGTGAGGTGGGCAGTTTGACTGGGGCGGTCGCCTCCTAAAATGTAACGGAGGCGCGCAAAGGTTCCCTCAGCACGGTTGGAAATCGTGCGTAGAGCGCAAAGGCATAAGGGAGCTTGACTGCGAGACTGACAAGTCGAGCAGGCACGAAAGTCGGCCTTAGTGATCCGGCGGTTAAGAGTGGAATTGCCGTCGCTCAACGGATAAAAGGTACTCCGGGGATAACAGGCTTATCCTCCCCAAGAGTCCACATCGACGGGAGGGTTTGGCACCTCGATGTCGGCTCGTCGCATCCTGGGGCTGAAGCAGGTCCCAAGGGTTGGGCTGTTCGCCCATTAAAGCGGTACGCGAGCTGGGTTCAGAACGTCGTGAGACAGTTCGGTCCCTATCCACCATGGGCGCTGGGAGCTTGAGAGGAGTCGTCTCTAGTACGAGAGGACCGAGATGAACAGACCTCTGGTGTATCAGTTGTCCTGCCAAGGGCATTGCTGATTAGCCACGTCTGGATGGGATAACCGCTGAAAGCATCTAAGCGGGAAGCCCACCTCGAGATGAGGCTCCCCATCCCCTAGAGGGAGTAAGGGCCCTGGAAGACCACCAGGTTGATAGGCGGGATGTGTAAGCGCAGCAATGCGTTCAGCAGACCCGTACTAATTGCCCGAGGTCTTGATTTAGAACACGCCCAAGTCGCTATGGAGTTTTGAGGGTGCGCGCCATCCGGCGCCCTTCGACAATTTCGGCGGTCATACCGGCAGGGGTACACCTCTTCCCATTCCGAACAGAGAAGTTAAGCCTGCTCAGGGCCGATGGTACTTGGGGCACGCGCCCCTGGGAGAGTAGGTCGCCGCCGAATTACCTTCAGAAGGGGCCGCGAGAGCGGCCCCTTCTCGTTCTAGGCAGCGTGCAGCTTCCTGCGCCAGTCGGGGTCGAGGCTGCGCAGGCGCTCGACCCGCTGCGCCACCGGCGGGTGCGTGACGAACATCAGCGCGAGGCCCTCCTCCGCGAACGGGTTGAGCGTGTAGAGCGGCTCCGTCGCGGGACTGGCGGCAAACTCGATCAATTCGTTCGTCTGCTCGAGTCGCACAAGGGCGTCGGCGAGCCCGTGCGGAGTGTCGAGCAGCGCCGCCGCGGCCCGGTCGGCGGCGAGCTCGCGCTTCGGCGAGAGGAGCAGGCTCACGAACGCGGCCGCGACCGGGGCGAGCACGAACAGCAGCGCCCGTTCGAGCCAGCCGCCGATCCGCGAGAGCTCGACGAGCGTCGCCGCGACGATCACGGCCGTCGTCTGGACGAGCACGTCGCGGTTGCGGACGTGCACGAGCTCGTGAGCGATCACCCCCTCGAGCTCCGCAGGCGACAGAGCGGCGAGCAGGCCGCGTGAGACGGCGAGCGCCGCGCCGCGGGGGCCGCGGCCGGCCGTCAGCGCGCGCGGGAAGCCGTCGGAGATGACGTAGAGCTTCGGCGGCGCCATTCCGAGCCTCCTCGACAGGCGCTCGACCGTCGCCGCAAAGGCGGGATTCTCGGCGAGCGCGGCGGGCCGGGCGCCGAGCATTCCGAGCAGCACCCGGTCGCGAGTACGCATACACGCCGAGCGCCGCGAGCAGGGTGCAGAAGACGAAGACGGACGCGACGCGGGCCCCGTCGAGCGCCCAGCCGAGCCCGCCGAGCAGCGCGCCGACGATGAGCAGGAGCAGCCAGGCCTTGGCGAGGTTCCGTGCAGCGTCGAGCCGCACCGCCGGCGCCTACCGTTCGTCGTCGAGCTCGTCGCCGCGGTCGTCGTCGAGCTCGTCACGGGGCTCGTCGTCGACGAGGCCGCGCGGCGGCCAGTCGGGCGTCGGCGCGTCGCAGCGGCTCGAGCAGTGGAGCGAGGCCACGTTCTGGAGCGGTACGAGGATGTGCCCGTTCAGCTCGATGTGAGGGACGTCCTCGATCGAGCAGTACGCGGTCAGGACGCCCTCCTGGTACTCGCCGCCGAAGAGCGCGACCTCGATCTGCTCGCCCTTGTACTTGTTCGTGTAGTCCTCCACGAGATCAGTCTAGCCAGCGGACGTCGCCGTCCTCGATCTCGAGGCGGGCGACGTGGCAGTTGGCGATCGGGCCGTCGCCGGCGACGGAGCAGTGGGCGAGGACGGCGCGCAGCGGGCCGCCGTGGGAGACGACGAGCACGCGCTCGCCGGGGTGGTGTTCCGCGATCGTCCGCACCGCCGTGACGACGCGTCCGGCCATCGCCTCGCTCGTCTCGCCGTCGCCCCAGTGGCCGCGGCGGGCGTCGGGGAAGCGGCGCAGGATCTCCTCGTCGGTCAGGCCCTCCCAGGTGCCGAAGTCCTTCTCCCGGAGCTCGCGGAGCGTCCTCACCGGCAGGCGCCTCGGCTCGGCGACGGCCCGGGCGGTTTCGGAGGCGCGGCTGAGGTCGCTCGCGTACACCGCGTCGAGCGGCTCGCCGGCGAGCGACTCCGCCAGGGCGAGCGCCTGCGCGCGGCCGGTGTCGTTCAGAGGCCGGTCGGTGTGCCCCTGCACGCGGTGCTCGCGGTTCCAGTCGGTCTCTCCGTGGCGGGCGAGCAGGATCGTCGTGACCACGCTCGCTAGGCTAGCCGCCGATGGACCTCGGCCTGCGAGACAAGGTGTGCGTCGTCACCGGCTCGACCCGCGGCATCGGGCTCGCGACCGCGCGGCTGCTCGCCGCCGAGGGCGCGCGCGTGGTGACGAGCGGCCGCGGCGCGGCGCCCGGCGGCGGCGAGGCCCTGCACGTCGCCTGCGATCTCGCCAGGCCGGGGGAGTCGGAGCGGCTGGTCGCGGAGGCGGTCGCCGCGCTCGGGCGGCTCGACGTGCTCGTCAACAACGTCGGCTACGCAGAGCAGCGCCGCTTCGAGGACGTCACCGACGAGCTCTGGGAGGAGGCCTGGCAGCTGAACGTGATGAGCTACGTGCGCGCGATCCGCGCGGCGCTGCCGCACCTGCGCGCGGCCGGCGGGGGCGCGATCGTCAACGTCTCCTCGTCCGCCGGCAAGCGGCCCTCGACCGGCATGCCCGAGTACTCGGTCGCCAAGGCTGCCGTGCTCTCGCTCTCTCGCCTCGTCGCCGATCTGTACGGGAAGGAGGGGATCCGCTGCAACGCCGTCACCCCGGGCCCTGTCGCGACCGACGCGTGGCTCGGCGAGGGCGGCCTGGCCGACCAGGTCGCGGGACTCTCAGGGAAGACGCGCGAGGAGGCGCTCGCCGCCGTCGCCGCCGGTCGCCCGCTCGGGCGTCTGGGCGAGCCCGGAGAGATCGCCGCGGTGATCGCCTTCCTCTGCTCGGAGCAGGCCGCGTTCGTGACCGGTGCCGCCTGGAGCGTGGACGGCGGCACCGTTCCCGATCATTGTGTGAGCCGCGCTGCGCGCGGCTCACACTGAGAGGCGGCCTTGGCTACGCCGTCGGCGGGGATCGAGACGCCTCGTTCTCCAGCCGCCGAAGCTGTTGCCACGGCGTTGCCCCGAGCGGCGCCTCTTCGACCGGCGGGGTTACTACTCTGTCAAGGTGCCTGAGCCCAGAGGCCCCATAGCGGATTCGTTCGCAGAACGAATCCGCCGGCTCGAGGAGAGCTCGCTCTCGCCTGCGGCGGTGCGCTCGTACGCGACGGGCGGCCGCCTGCGGCCCGAGGACGAGTGCGGCGTGCGGACGCCGTTCCAGCGCGACTGCGACCGGATCGTCCACTCGAAGCCGTTCCGGCGCCTCAAGCAGAAGACACAGGTCTTCATCGACCCGGCCGGCGACCACTACCGCACGCGCATCACCCACACGCTGGAGACGACGCGGATCGCGCGCACGTCGCGCGCGCCCTGCGCCTGAACGAGGACCTGACCGAGGCGATCGGGCTCGGGCACGACCTCGGCCATCCGCCCTTCGGGCACGCCGGCGAGGCCGAGCTCGACCGCTGCGTGCAGGAGGCCTTCGGCACGCGCTTCCGCCACAACGAGCAGTCGGCGCGGATCGCAGAGCGGCTGAACCTGACCGCCGAGGTGCGCGACGGCATCCTCACGCACACCGGCGAGGCCGAGCCGGAGTCGCTCGAGGGCAGGATCGTCCGCATCGTCGATCGTGTCGCCTACCTCAACCACGACATCGACGACGCGGTCCGGTTCGGGATCCTCGGCCCGGACGACCTGCCGCGGGCGGAGGTGGAGCTGCTCGGGCCGACGGGCGCGAGGCGGATCGACACGCTCGTCCACGACCTCGTCGAGACGTCGGAGCGCGCCGGCGACATCGCGCAGAGCCCCGAGATCGGCGAGGCGATGCTCTCGCTGCGCGCGTTCATGTTCGACAACGTCTACCTCGGGCCGCACGCGGTGGGGGAGCACGAGCGCGCGCACACGGCGATCCGCGCGATCTTCGAGCACCTCGTCGCGCGCGGCGACGGCGCCGACGAGATCGTCGAGTTCGTGGCCGGCATGACCGACCGCTTCGCGCTGGCGTACGCTGAACGTCTCTAGTGGCGCGCATCAAGGACTCGTCGGTTCGCGAGGTCGTGGCGGCGGTGGACATGGTCGAGGTCGTCTCCGGCCGCACCGCGCTGCGGCGCGCCGGAGCCCGCTTCACCGGCCGCTGCCCGTTCCACGAGGAGCGGACGCCGAGCTTCTCCGTCAATCCGGCGGACAAGCTCTACTACTGCTTCGGCTGCGGCAAGGGCGGCGACGTGATCACGTTCGTGCGCGAGACCGAGAGCCTCGACTTCACGGCGGCCGTCGAGGCGCTGGCCGAGCGCTACCGCGTCGCGCTCGAGTACGAGGAGTCCTCGCCGAAGATCGAGGCCGACCGTAAGCGCCGCGACCGGCTGCACGCGGTGCTCGAGCAGGCGACGTCCTTCTTCGAGCGCGTGCTGTGGGAGACGAAGGCCGGCGAGCCGGTACGCGCCTACCTCGAGAGCCGGGGGCTCGGCGAGGCCGTGTGCAAGGAGTTCCGGCTCGGCCTCTCGCCCGGGAGCGGCCTGGCGCAGAAGGCGCTGGAGAAGGGCTTCACGCGCGACGAGCTCAAGGGCGCCGGCCTCGTGAACGCGCGCGGCAACGACTACTTCCCGCCGCGGCTGATGTTCCCGCTCGCCGACGCGCGCGGGCGCATCGTCGGCTTCCAGGCCCGCAAGCTGCGCGAGGACGACCCGCTGCGCGGCAAGTACGTGAACTCGCCCGAGGGCGAGCTCTTCCACAAGAGCGCGATCCTCTACGGGCTCCACCTCTCGCGGCAGGCGATCGCCAAGCAGGAGCGGGCGGTCGTCGTCGAGGGGAACACCGACGTGATCGCGCTTCGCCAGGCGGGGTTCGAGCCGGTCGTCGCCTCGATGGGGACGGCGCTCACCGAGCGGCACCTGAAGGAGCTCCAGCGGCTGACGCGTCGCGTCTACCTCTGCTTCGACGCCGACGCGGCCGGGGAGGAGGCGACGCTGCGCGGGATGGAACTCGCTGTCGGCCAGGGCTTCGACGTGCGCGTCGTGACGCTGCCGAAGGGCCAGGATCCCGCCGACGCGCCGCAGGGATTCGAGCAGCGGCTCGATGGGGCGGAGAGCTACGTCGTCTACCGCGTCCGGCTCGAGCTCAAGCGTGCGCCCGATCGGCAGGAGGGGTTCGTGCGCGCACGCGAGGTGCTGCAGCGGATCGAGGACTCGCCCGAGCGCCAGGACGCGCTGCGGCTGCTTGCCGACAAGCTCGACCTGCCGAAGGAGACGCTCGCCGGGCTGACGCCGCGCCGCGCGCGGGGCCTACCGCAGGAGGCGGCGCCGAAGGTGCTGGAGGCGGGCGACCGGCTCGAGCGGAACGCGCTCGCCGCCTGCGCGGCGATTCCCTCGCTCCTCCACCTGCTCGCGGAGCTCGGGCCGGAGCACTTCGACGCGGAGCTGCACCGGAGCTTCCGCGCGCACCTGCTCGAGCCCGGAACCGACGAGGATCTTGTCGCCCTGCGCGCCGAGCTCGACGCGCGCGCCGCGCGCGAGGGGCTCGACGAGCGCACCGGCAGGGAGCTGCTGCTGCGGCTGCGCGAGCGGCGGTTGCGGCGCGACATCGAGGCCGAGCCCGACCTCGCGCGCGTGAAGGACCAGCAGGCGGCCCTCGCCCGGGTGCGGCAGGCGATCTCGGAGCTTGCATGAATCCGTATGGGCGTCTGGTCCGGCAGCTCGGGCGCACGAGGGCGTTCGCCTGGGTCGGCTCGCGGGTGCTGCACCGGGCCGATCTGCGCCTGCGCGGCAGCGGGCGCTCGCTGACGACCTTCGCCACGGACTTCCCGCTCTGCTTCCTGACGACGACCGGCCGGCGCAGCGGCGAGCCGCGGACCGTCCCGCTGATCTGGGTTCCTGGGGACGGCCGCTCGGTGGTCGTGATCGGCTCGAACTGGGGGCGCAAGAGCCATCCCGCGTGGGCGCTGAACCTCGACGCCGAGCCGGCGGCGGCGGTGGCGGTCGACGACGTCGAGCGGCCCGTGCGCGCGCGGCGCGCGAGCGGCGAGGAACGCGAGCGCTACTGGGCGCGAGCCCGCGAGGTCTGGCCCGGCTACGACGGCTACAGCCGCCGCGCCGGCCGCGAGATCCGTGTTTACGTGCTCGAGCCGGCCTGAGCTCGCAGGCCCGCCGCTAGAATCTGCGCGCTGCCTTCCCCGGTAGCTCAATTGGCAGAGCATCCGGCTGTTAACCGGAGGGTTGTTGGTTCGAGTCCAACCCGGGGAGCTCTCTCGCGCCCCTCGCCGGCGTCGGCTCTCGCCGGGCAGAGCCCGGCTCCGCCGCCGCCTGACGCCGCTCGCGGCACCGTGCTCTCCGGGGCCGTACAACCGTACTGTCCCCTCCGGCCCGGCACCGCGAGCAGCGCCCGAGGAACGCGAGAGCCGCCTCTTACACCAGGCCAGGCGGCTCCCGCCGGGCAGAGCCCGGCTCCGCCGCCCTCTCGCGCCTGACCGCACGCGGCTCTCCGGGTCTGTGCTCACGCACTATCCCCTCCGGCCGCGCACGGTCAGCCACGAGCCAGGAACGCGAGAGCTGCCTCTCACGCTCGGGCTGGCAGCGCCTCCCGGCCGGCGGAGCCGGCCTCCGGCGCCGCCTCGCCCCGCTGACGCCGCTCCAGTCGGGGGCCCGTGCACTCGCACTGTTCCCCCTCCCTACGCGACGTCAGCGGGGCGCCAGGAACGCGAGAGCCGTCTCTCACACCAGGCCGGGCGGCTCCCGCCGGGCCGAGCCCGGCTCCGCCGCCCTCTCGCGCCTACGACGTGAGGAGAGCGCGCAGGGCCTCGACGTCGGCCTGGAGCGCGTCTTCGTCCATCGGCGGCGGCTCGGTCTCGGGGAAGGGGAACGGCCAGCCGGGCCGGGGATCGTCGGCGTAGCGCGGGACGAGGTGGGTGTGCAGGTGCGGGAGCGAGTTGCCGAGCAGGTTGTAGTTCATCTTCACCGGCTGCAGGTGCAGCTCGAGCGCACGCGCGACGCGGACGACCTCGAGCCAGTACGCCGTGGCTTCCTCCGGCGAGAGCTCCGTCGGCTCCGCGACGTGACGACCGCGCCAGATCACGATCGTCAGGCCACGCTGGATCTCGGCCCGTCGCAGGTACGCGTCGGACACCTCGCCGCCGAAGATGCGCACGCCCCACGTCGTCTCGGCCGGGCGGCCCTGGGCGCACATCGCGCAGCCCTCGCCCCGCCGGAGCTCGTAGAAGGACTGCGGCCACTCCACGCGCTCGGACGTTACCATCGTCTTGTGACGCGTCGGGACACTCGCCCGTGGAAGGCTCGCGGCCGTGCCGGAAACCCCTGAGCAGCTCTACGCGCGCGCGGCGAACGCGCTGCGGATGCCTCCGGTGGAGGAGTGGGACACGTTCCCGTTCGACGGCGAGTTGCGGCCGCGCTCGCTCCAGCCGCCGGTCGAGCGCGAGGCGCCGCGCCACGGCGCGGGCGGCATCGACTGCGGGGCGTGCGCAGCCGCCGATGACGAGTACCTCTGGACGATCGAGCGCTGGCGCTTGCGCACCCTCAAGCGCCCCGCAAGTCTTCCCGTCGTGCTCCTGCTCGAGCCGCGTGCGCACTACGGCGAGCCGGGCGACCTGCCGGACGAGCTCGCCGCCGAGCTGGGTGTGTTGCTCGCCCGCATCGAGCGCGCCGTGCGGGCCGTCGGCGAGATCGGCCGCGTGCACGTCTGCCGTTGGGGCGACGGCGGCGAGCATCTCCACTGGTGGTTCATGGCGCGTCCCGCACGGATGCCGCAGCTGATCGGCAGCTTCGCCGCCATCTGGGACGACGTCCTCCCGCCGACCCCGGAGACGATCTGGCACGAGAACCTCGCCGTGGTCGTCCGCGAGCTCGAGACGTGACCTAGCTCCCTCCGGCCACGAGACTCTGCGGCTTTTCCGCGTTGCACGCGCTGCGACGGAGAGCCAGAATCGCCACACGAAAACTCGATCATCGAGGAAGGAGCTCTCACATGCCCGAGCTGCGCGGAGCCGATCTCGTCACCGAGTACCTCGTCAGGGAGAAGGTCCCGTACCTCTTCGGCTATGCAGGCCACGGCGCCATCGGCCTCCTCGACAGCGTCTACGACCGGCAGAGCGAGCTGAAGGTGATCTTCCCGAGGATCGAGACGGGGGCCGGCTACATGGCCGACGCGTACTACCGCGTCAGCCACGAGGTGATCCCCGTCTACACGTCGACCGGCCCCGGGCCGATGCTGCTCACGGCGGCGATCGCGAACGCCTTCTACGACTCCTCCGCGATGATCGCGATCACGGGGCAGGTCGCCACCACGCAGAACGACTCCGGCGCGCTGCAGGAGGAGTACCGCTACTTCCAGGCGGACTTCCCGAGCATGGCGAGGGTGATCACGAAGCGCAGCTTCCAGGCGCACTCGGTCAAGGACATCGCCAAGTTCCTGCCGAAGGCGTTCAAGCTCGCACGCACCGGCCGGCCCGGGCCCGTGCACCTCGACATCCCGTACGACCTGTGGGTGACGAAGGACGACGTGGAGGTGCCGCGGCCGGAAGAGCACTCGGAGATGCTCAACTGGCGCACACCGGGCTCGCCCGAGGCGGTCGCGAAGGCGCTCGAGCTGCTGCTCGCCGCGCGACGGCCGCTGATCCTGGCGGGCGGCGGCGTCATCTGCTCCGAGGCGAGCGCGGAGCTCCTCCGCTTCGCCGAGCACGTCAACGTCCCGGTCTACTCGAGCTTCATGGGCAAGGGCGCGATCAGCGCCCGGCACCCGCTCCACCTCGGCATCGCCGGGTGCTGGGGCGAGTACCCGGCGCAGGAGGCCGCGCGCAACGCGGACGTGATCCTCGCTCTCGGCTGCCGCTTCTCCGACATCCACGCGTCGTCGTGGCTGCCGGGCTACACGTACAACATCCCGCCCACCCGCCTGATCCACGTCGACATCGACCCGCAGGAGATCGGCCGCAACTACCCGACCGAGCTCGGCATCGTCGGTGACATCCGCGAGGTGCTGCGGCAGCTCTGCGAGCTGGCGGAGAGGGCCGGGCCGAAGCGCGAGCGCACCGGCTGGCACGAGCAGGTGGAGGCGTGGAAGTCGGAGTGGTCGAACTTCATCGAGCCGGAGAAGGCCTCGGACGCCGTGCCGATCGACCCGCGCCGCGTGATCAAGGAGCTGCGCGCGGCTGCGTCGGACGACACGCTGATGATCACCGACACGGGCAACCATCAGACGTGGGTGGAGCAGTACTGGGACGCCTACGGGCCGCAGATGGTGTTCACGCCGGGCGGCTTCGCCGGCATGGGCTTCGGCACGTACGGCGTGCTCGGGCTGAAGCTCGCACGGCCGGAGCAGCCGGCGGTGTGCGTCACGAGCGACGGCAGCTTCATGATGTTCCCGGGCGCCGTCGCCACGGCGACCGAGTACGGCATCCCGGCCGTCTGGGTGATCCTCAACAACTACACGATCGGCGTGATCCGCGACCTGCAGCGCTTCTACCTGGACAACCGTGAGATCGGGACGAGCTTCGTGAAGCAGTCGACGGGCGAGTTCTGGAACCCGGACTTCGCAGCGATGGCCGAGTCGATGGGCGCGCTCGGTCTCACCGTCGACCAGCCGTCCGACCTGGGATCGGCCTTCGAGACGGCGCTCGCGTCCGGCCGCCCGACAGTGATCGACGTCAAGGTCAACCGCGACACCGCGGTCCCGCTCATCGGAACCTGGCACTTCGCGCCCATCCCACAGGCCGAGCCGACGTTCGGGAAGCCGCTCATCCTCAGCTGAGCACGTCGTACCCCTTCACCGCGATCGTCGAGCAGGAGCGCCTCAAGCAGGCGCTCCTGCTCAACGCCGTCAACCCCGCCGTCGGCGGCGTGCTGGTCGAGGGGCCGAGCGGCACGGGCAAGTCGACGGCCGTCCGTGGGCTCGCGGAGCTGATGCCCGAGATCGACGTCGTCGCCGGGTGCCCCTTCTCGTGCGACCCGGCGGCGCCGTGCGCCGCCTGCCGGGAGCGGCGGGCACGCGGGGAGCGTCTCGAGGCCGCAGCCCGGCGCGTCTCCATCGTCGACCTGCCGCTCAACGCCACCGAGGACCGCGTCGCCGGCTCGGTGGACATCGGCCGGGCGCTCCGCGAAGGGCGTGATGGCGCTCGAGCCGGGCCTGCTCGCCGACGCGAACCGGGGGATCCTGTACGTCGACGAGATCAACCTGCTCGACGACCACATCTGCGACGTGCTGCTCGACGCGGCAGCGCTCGGCACGAACGTCGTCGAGCGGGAGGGCGTCTCCGTCTCGCACCCGGCCCGGTTCCTGCTCGTCGGGACGATGAACCCCGAGGAGGGCGACCTGCGGCCCCAGCTCGCCGACCGGATCGGCTTGCGCGTCGAGGTCGAGGCGCTCGCCGACCCGGACCTGCGCGCGGAGGTGATCCGGCGCCGGGAGGCGTTCACGACCGACCCGGACGCCTTCCGCGCCGGCTGGGCGGAGGCGGAGGACGCGCTCGCCGCGACGCTGCAACAGGCGCGCGGGCGCCTGAGCGAGGTCGTGGTCTCCCCGGGCGCCTATCGCACGATCGCGCTCCTCGTCGTGCGCGCCGGCGTCGCGAGCCACCGGGCCGACGTGACGGTGCTGCAGTGCGCCAAGGCGCTGGCGGCGCTCGCCGGTGACGGGGAGGTGGGACGCGAGGAGCTGCTCGCGGCGGCCTCGCTCGCGCTCGGCCACCGCGTGCCGGTCGACCCGTTCGGCGGCGGCGCGGGCATCGACGAGCGGGTGCTGCGGCGGATCCTCGACGACGTGCTGGACCAGGAGGCGAGCGAAAAAAAAGCGGAGGGCCCGGCGACGCCGGGGCCGACGCCGAGCTGACCGAGCTGGAGGCGGCGCCTCCGGCGATCGCGGACCTCGCAGTCGACGCCGCGCGCGCGTTCCCCGAGCGCCCGAGGCCCGACCGTCTCGAGCGCGGCGCGATCGGCCGCCGTGAGCGCTCGCTCGTCGCGCTCCGGCGAGGCAAGTACTCGCGCTCGCGGCTGGCGGGCCCGGCCGACGTCGACGTGGCCGTCGACGCCACGCTGCGCGCGGCCGCCGCACGGGCCGGCAGGGCGGGGCACGGCCGTCCCGCCGTCGCGTCGGAAGATCTCCGGCGCAAGGTGCGCGAGCACCGTGTTCCCTTCGAGCTCTGCTTCGTCGTCGACAACAGCTACTCGCTGCACGCCGACCGGCTCGTCGAGAAGGTGAAGGGGCTCGTCTTCGGCCTGCTCGAGGACGCCGCCGCCCGCGGTGACCGCGTCTCCCTCGTCGCCTTCCGGTCGGGCGTGGCCGAGGCGACCGTCGCGCTGCGGCCGACCGGCAGCCTGCGCGTGGCGTCGAACGCGCTGCGGGGCATCCCGCTCTCCGGGAGGACGCCGCTGCCGCACGCGCTCCGCCTCGCGGGCAGGCTCCTGCGCCAGGAGCTCCGCAAGCGGCGGAACGCGCGACCGCTCCTCGTCGTCGTCAGCGACGGGCTGCCGAACGTGCCGCTGCGGCGCGGGGGAGACCCGCTCGCCGACGTCCTCGCCGAGGCGCGCGCCCTGCGGCGCGCAGGCATCGGGCTCGTCGTCGTCGACGCGACCCCGCCCGAGCGCCCCACGGCCGGCGGCTGCGCGGAGGCGCTCGCAGAGGCCGGCGGCGGCACGCTCGTGCGGCTCGCCGAGCTGTCGCCGTCCGCCTTCGCGGACGCAATCGAGAGCATCTCGTAGATGGCAGGGTGCGTACGAGGCACTACGCTCGCGTCGATGCTCTCGCAGCCGAAGGCAGCAGCACTCGAGGCGCTCCTCGACGAGGCGCTCGGCGCGCTGCCCGCCGGCGCCGTGCCCTCAGAGCGTCGTGGAGGAGCTCGAGGCCGACGGCTGCCTCGAGCCCGGACGTCGAGACGCCGTGCGCGCCGACCTCGTCGCGCGCGCGGTCGCACGGCCGCTCGAGTGGGCTGCGACGACCGTCACCCAGGGAGAGGTGCTGGCAGCGTTCGCCGCGCATTGTGCGCGACGACCTCGACGACGTCGAGGTCCTGACGGCGGGGCCGGCGGAGCTCGTCGTGCGCTGGCGCGACGAGACGAGCCAGGTTCGTGCTGCGCAACGGGGTCGTCGGGGTCGAGCGCCTCGCAGGCGGGCCGCCGCTGATGGTGCTCGCCGAGCTCGGTGCCGCCGCGGACGGCCTCGTCCAGGCGTACCTGGCCGACCCGGTCCTGCGCGCATCGGTGGCCGTGTGCGACCTCGGCCGCCTGGAGCGCGTCGGCACCGTCCGGTCGAGCGCCTTCGTCTACTTCGAGTGGTTCCTGCGGGACGCCTACGGCGTCAAGCTGCTGCCGGCGGCGGCGTTCACGATGGGCCTGATCGACCGCGGCATCCTCTCGCTCGGCATGGGATGAGCCGGAGGGATGCGTCCGCCAGGTGTCACATGTCACACTGGGGCGGTGCCCGTCTCGACGAGACGAGTTCTTCCAGATCATGAGCGCGTTCCCGACCGGGGTCGCGATCGTGACCACGCTCGAGCCCGACGGCACGCCGCGCGGCCTGACCACGAACGCGGTCACGAGCGTGTCGGCCGAGCCGCCGCATCCTGCTCGTCTGCGTCGACCGCAACTCGCGCACGCTGCCGGCCCTGCTGCACTCGAAGCGGTTCGTCGTCAACTTCATGCCGACGGCTGCGACGACCTCGCACCTCTTCGCCTCGAAGGCCGACGACAAGTTCTCGCGCGTCTCGTGGACGCCGGGCCTCGGAGGTATGCCGATCCTGCACGAGGACGCCGTCGCCCACGCGGAGTGCACGACGCTCGGCGAGCTCGAGACCGGCGACCACGTCGTCGTCACCGGCCTCGTCGAGGCCGGCATGGCACCCGACCCGGAGTCGATCCCGATCCTCTACTTCCGCCGCTCGTACGGCAGCCCGGTCGTCGTCCCGGCGGACAGGCTTGTACCGGACGGATCTGATGAGGCCGACGAAGACGTCGATCACGCTCGTACTTGCAATCCTCGCTGGCCTGCCAGCGGTCGTCCTCCCCGGCTCGGCCCCGGCGAAGGGGGGTTGGCCGACGGCGCTCGCCGAAACGGGCGGGAGCGTTTGGGTTGCCGACGGGAACGGTCGCCTGATCCGGGTTACTCCCGGAGGCGGCCGCGCCACCGTCGCTGCGAAGGCTGGGAACTTCGCGCACGCGATCGCTGTCAGCGGGCGTGTCCTGTGGGTGGCGTCCAGCTCAGGTCTCTACCGCGTGCAGCCCCAAACGGGCAGCGCCGTTCACGTCGGGCCTGCCACGGCGATGACGAGTGTCGTAGTGGCTCGAGGCAGTATCTGGACCGGGGTGCCCGAGTACGACGCCGTCCTCCGTCTCGATCCTCGCACCGGACGCGTCCTGGCGACGATCCGGGTTCCGGGCCGTCTCACGGTGATCGCCGGCGGCGCTGCGGGCGTCTTCAGCGAATGGGTGCCGACGCGAGGGGCGTTCACCGGCCCTCGCGGAACACGGCTCATCTCGCGGATCGATCCGCTCAACAACCGCCTGGTCGGACCGAGGCTGCGGCTGAGTTGTGACGCCAAGATGGCCGTCGACGGAAGCCGGCTCTGGGTTGATGATGTCTGCTCGAACCGCGTGGCCGCGTTCGACGCGCGGACAGGAAAGCAGCTGACCCGATGGGTCTCGGTCAACGGAGAACCTCGGGCCCTCGTGGCCGGGTTCGGTGATGCGTGGGTAGCAACGTACAGCGGCGTCACGCGAATCGCCGGTGAAAGCGGGAGGATCGCCGCACAGATCGAGCTCCGCTCGCCGATCTTGATGACGACGAGCAGCCGCGCCGTCAGGGTTCTCAGTAGCCAGCCCGCCCGGCTTCACCTGATCGACCCGAAAACGAACGTTCGGCAGTCGCTCACGATCGACCTCCCGAAGTAGCGCGAGAGATGGAAGAACGAGTTAGGCCGGAAGTGCGGTGCGGATGCGCACCACCACGGCGCCCTCAGCGACGGCGCGGGCCTTTGGAAAGCGCGTGAGGTAGACGGAGAGCGCCCGCTCGCGCTCGTCCGGATCGTGGACGACCTCGCCTCGGCCGCCGAGGCGCCTGCCGCGGTGGAGCAGCTCGACCGGCCCGCCGCCGTCGAGCGACCGCCACCAGAACTTGCGCTCGGGCGCTGCGGCGAGAGCGACGAAGGCCTCGCCGTCGCGCGCGAGCAGCAGCGGCAACTGGCGGCGGGCGCCGTGGTTGTCGGTGTACGCGAGCAGGGCGAGCGAGCGTCCGACGACGCGCCCGGCGGGCGTGCGCAGGAGCGCGATCACGACCCGGTGACGCGCTTCATGAGGCGCGGAGGGAGCACGCGCTCAGGCTGCCGGTGCCGCGCGGGCGGCGCATCCGGGATTCCCCGCGACCGCGCGGGGCCGGCTACGGAATCAGTCTGCGCATCGCCGCGTGACTGCGGCGGGCGACCTCGCCGGCTGGCAGCCCCCACAGGAGCTCGGGCGTCTCCGTCGATGGTCCAGATTTCGGAGAGCGCGATCCATACGCCGCCCTCCCCGGTAGCTGTGCGAGCAGCCGCCTCGGCGGCGGCTGGAGCAGCCTCTTCGCGACGAGGTAGCCCGAGCCGGCGCCGAGGCCCAAGATGTTGGGCATCGGTCGACGCGAACCCCTTGACAACAACACGATGGCTACAGCGACGCACACCACACTCGACGGCTCCGTAGTTCGCATTGCCGGAGACGTTGATCTCGGGCGGCCGGCGACGAGCGCCGGAGTCGTAGCCATCGGCCCGCGCCGGGTCAGGCACGAGTTGACAGGCGGCAACATCCAATTCGCCGGCGAGTTCAGCGGAGTGATCGGCGTGCCGCTCACCGAGACACTGACGCTTCAGCGCGGCACGCTGCGGGTCGCGCGTCGGGGCCGCGGCGGCCGGCTGGGCAGCGGTCGGCGTCTGGAGCCGAGACGCCGCCGCGGTGTTGGCGTTTCTCTACAACAGCGCAGGCGTTGCCGACCTGGTCGGCCTGTTCGACCGCTTCGAGCTCGATGTCGCCGACGGTGCGCCGACGATCAGGCCGAAGCCGAGCGCGGACACCGCTTTCGAGAACCCGCCGTCTCTGCTGAAGGAGGCGCAGGACGTGGGCCTCCTTCATGTGTCCCGTCCGACCCACGAGCTCGTCCGCACGCTGCCAGCGTGGAAAGGGACACGGGTTGCGGGCGGCGAGCTGTTCAGCATCTCACCCGGCGAGAACCGCTGGCACTTCCTGCTCGTCAACGAGTCGGCCATCGTGACGATCAGCCCGAGGCGCGGGGTTGTCGGAGACGCGGATTTCTACGACAGGCTGGCAACGCTGCGTGTCGAGTTTGCATGACGTCATATCTTGCCGCCTATGCGGCGCTTGCCGTCGCGTCCACCCTCATCATTGCGGCCGCCCTCCACATCTACGACCGGCACGGCCTCGATGAGGAACTGCGGATGCAAGGCACGCTGCCGATGGGGCTGATTGCGCCAGTTCGTTGGGCGCTCGTCGCATGTGAGCTGCTGCTCGGCGTATCAACCGCCGCCGCACTCGGCGCGGGAGCAATGCGTCTCGCGTTGGCTGCATCGGCGGTGATGTTCGCCGCCTTCGCCGTCTACACTGCGTATCTCCTGCACACGCGCCCGGGGACGCCGTGCGCCTGCGGGGACGGTTCACCGTCCGTTTCGCCTTGGACGGTCGCACGAGCGGCGTCTCTGGCAGCCGCTGCCTGTTACGCGGCCGTCCTGCTGGACGCAGGAGGGCTCGACGGCAGCGAGATCGCGCTCGCCGCATCGGCGGGAGTTGCCACGGCCCTGATCGCCTGGTCGCTGCCGGGCTGCCTTGCCGAGCCGCGCGCACGGGGAAGTGAAGCGTGAGCGTCACCACCTCGGCGCTGCTCGCCGCCTGGATCGTGCTTGCCCTGTTCGGCCTGGCGCTTGCCGGACTCGTTCGACAGGTGCACGCGCTCGCTCGCGGTCGCGGGCTGCGGGGCCTCGCCGCAGGCGGTCCCACGCTTCGATCCGCAGCCCCGTCGCTGAACGCCGATGGCTACCCGGAGGATGGTCCCGACGCTGATCATCTTTGTCGACCGGGAGTGCGGCAGCTGCGAGCTCGTGCTCGGGGAACTCGCAACGCTACTCGACGGGGGCGCCTTCGCCAGGACGGCTCTCTCCGTCGTGTCGGCCGGCCCCGCGCACCATGTCAACCACGAGAAGCCGGTGATCTACGCCGACAGCCCCGATCTACTCAGCGCGTTCTCGGTGCCCGCCACGCCGTTTGCGGTTGTAGTCGACGAGGACGGGCGGATCGAATCCGCCGCTCCGCTCGGTTCGGCCGCCGCGCTGCGCGCCCTCGTACCGGCACTCGACTCACGGAGGTCAGTCTTCGCATGACGCTCACACTCGACAACATCGTCAGAGGCGACGTTCCCCCAGCGGATGCCCGGAAACCCGAACGGCGCATTGCGCTGATCGAGACGCCGGCGTCTCGTCGCACGTTCGTAAAGGGGCTCATCGGCGCCGGGATCGCGACGGGGCTCTACTCGCTCCAGATGTTTCCGCTCGTGCGCCCGGCCTTCGCCGACGGCTACGACATCTACCCGTACACGACGAGCGGACCGTGTACGAGCTACGCGGCATCCCACGATTGCAGCCCTGGCTGCGGACCGAGTACGATCTGCGGCACCAGCCCAGGCTCGGGGTGCTGCAATGCCAACGGTTGGCATCTCTGCTGTGGCGCGCTCGGTCCGAACGGGGCGATTCACTACCTGCGGCCCAACGAGTGCTGGTCGGGCGGATATGACGGCTGGAACTGGCGCTGCGACGCTTCGACCCTGTATCGCTGCCACGACGGCACAGCCTGCTACAACGGTGGTTGCGGGAACACGATCTGCCGGCACACGAATCCGTGACGTGAGCGGCGCCGCGACGAGGACGCTCCGCCTGGTAGACACCGAGCCGGTGGCAATCGTCGCAGTCGGCTTCGGTGCGTTGGTTGCTGCGTTGATCGCTGGCCGGCCGGCTGTGCTTTGGCTTCTTGCCGGGCTTTTCGCCGGTCACTCGCTGTCGGGGTCCACCTGAAGCGTCAACGGAGCACGCATGCTCACCCAGCCGGTCTGGCGGGCTCACGTCTCTCGAGCATCGGTGGTGGGCGTATTCGTCGTAGCGCTGCTCGCCGGCGCGCTCACGACTGCGATTCTCCTAGGGATCGGCAGCCTTGTGCTCTCGCCGGTCCCGGATGCTCTGGCCGTGTGCGCGGTTGCGGCTGCCGTCGCCGTTGCGGTTCTCCGCGACATCGGCGTACTCCGGCTCGACCTGCCGGAGAACCGTCGGCTTATCCCGCAGGACGTCTTCCGCAACCATCCGTACGCGTCGGCCGGGCAGTTCGCGTTCGAACTCGGCACAGGGGTGCGAACGTACGTTCCGGCGACTGCACCGTACGTGGCCGCCATCGCTCTGCTCGTCCTCGAGCCAGGTCTTGGCGTTCTCGCAGCCGGTTTCGGCTTCGGCGTCGGGCGATCGTACACTCTACTCGGCCGCTGGCGGGCGCGAGATCGGATGCGCTGGGACGAGAGCCTCGATCGTCTCGCACCTGCCTATCAGACGGCGTCGACACTGCTTTCGGGCGTCGCGTGCCTCGGCGTCTTTCTGCTCGACTAGGATGGTGCCAGAACTGTGCAAAAAGGAAGGACAGCCATGATGCGCACGACGGCTGTGCTGGCTGCTCTGATGGTTTTCACGGCCGCGGCAGGAGGCGGCGCGGCCGTGGCCGGCGATTCCGGCCGTTGCGAGTGGTCTTGCAGCCCCGACGCTGCGTGGCTGCGTAAGGTGCTCGCGCGAGCCGGATACTGGGACGTCGGTGCTACCGGAAGCGCACTAGAGACGGTCACCGCTGCGCGAAAGCAGCGCTACTTTTGGACGACCCCGGCCTCCTCGAGCAGCGCACGTGGGCTTCCCGAGGTAAATCGCGTGGCTGGGGTCCGCGTCTACAGCGACGGCGTCAAGCAGGCATGGCGAGCACAAGGCCGGCTCGTCTGGGTCCACGCGCCGCTTGCGAATGTGGCCCTCGCAGAGTTGGTCCGTGCGTCGCTTTCTATCAGCGCTCCGCGGATTATTGACCGGGTATGCAAATAGCCGATGGTTGTGTCAGTGTTGGGGTGCGCGGGGAGTGGACGCTAGGTTGCCGTACGCGAGCAGCGCGAGCGAGCGCCCGACGACGCGGCCGGCGGGGGTGTGCAGGAGCGCGATCACGACCCGGTTGACGTGCTTCAGGACGCGTGGAGGGAGCACGCAGAGAGGTTGCCGCGGCCGGCCCGGCCGCGCATCCGGGATTCCCCGCGAGCGTGCGGGGCCCGCTACGGAATGAGGCTGCGCATCGCCGTGTAGCAGCGACGGGCGGCCTCGTCGGCCGGCAGCCCCCAGAAGACGTCCGGCGTGGAGAAGATCTCGACGTCGAGCGTAGCCGTCCCAGCCCGCACGCGCGAGCGCGACGACGAGCTCCGGGTGCGCGAGATCCCCTCGCCGGGAAGCGACGCGGTCGGTGCGCTCCGGCCGGCGGGCCGTCGGCCGACGTGCGACGCCGGTGATGCGGTCGATGCTCGGCGAGCGATGTCGGCGAGATCGTCGGCGTGTCCCAGACGTGGTACGGTGTCGACCATGATCCCGACGTCGTCGAGGCCCGCCTCGTCGAGCAGATCGATCGCCTCCGCGATCGACGTGACGAACGACGACGCGTCGCGCTGCCGAGCGTGGATCGGCTCGAGGCCGAGGCGCACGCCGGCCTGACGGCCGCGGCGGCGACTGCGCGCAGGCCGTCGATCACGATCGCGCCGCGCCTTTCGCCTCGCGAGCGTCGCCGAGCGGGCCCGGTCAGGCAGAGCACCGACTCCGGCTCGTAGCGCGGCCAGGCGGCGCATGCTCGCGCACAGCGCCTCGATCCGCTCCGCCGGGTCGGCGGGGCCCTCCATGCCCGGGATCGCGAGCTGCAGGATCGACGGGATGGCCGGGACGCAGTTCGCGACGCCGAGGCCGGCTCGCGCAGCAGCGCGACGTTCGCCTCGTCGTCGTCGGGGAGCTTGAACTCCCAGATCCCGATCCCGTCGAAGCCGGCGGCCGCGTAGGCGGCGACGTCCTCGGCGAACGAGGCGCTGACCGTCGAGATCTCGGACAGCGACGAGCTTCATCGGCCGACCTCGCGGCAGCTCTCGCAAGCACGCCGCCGTCGGCAGCGGCGGCTGGTCGAGCAGCTCTTCGCGACGAGGTAGCCGGAGCCGGCGCCGAGCCCCGGGCCCGGGTGCGTGCTCGCGCCGATGTGCCAGAGGCCCGTCGACCGCGGTCGCGTGGCCCGGCGCCTGCGGCGATCGGCCGCCAGAGCAGGTTCTGGTCGAGCGCGCAGGAGCCGCCGTAGATGTCGCCGCCGACGAGGTTGAAGTTCAGCGCCTCGATGTCGGCGGGGGAGAGCACGACGCGCTCGAGCGTCGCGCGCTCGAGGTTCGCGATCTGCGCGCCGAGGCGCGCGACGATGCGGTCGGCGTACGCCTCGCGCAGCTCCTCCGTCCACGTCCCGTCGCCCGACGTCGATCTCGCCGGCCGCGTCGCCCTTCGCGGCCGGCGGGCAGCTCCTGGAGCTGGATCCAGAGGATCGACTTGCCGTCGGGCGCGCGCGACGGGATCGACGGCGCACGGCTGGCCGCAGACGATCGTCGCCTCGGCCGGCAGCAGGCCGCGCTCGGCCTCGTTGACCGCGCGCGAGACGCCGTCGAGCCCGGGCGTGACGTGCACGATCGCCGTGCCGCGCGAGCGCGCTCGCTCGCCGCGCCAGCGCGGCGGCTCGTCGAGCGCGAGGTGGATCTGCATCCCGCCGCGGCCGTAGCGGAAGCGCCGCGCGCGCCTCGGCGCACCGCGCGCGGGCACGTCGCCCTCGGCGAGCAGCTCGCCGTAGAGCTGCGTCGGCGTCACGCTCGCGATGACCGCGCGCGTCGCCTGCGACCGTCTCGCCGCCGGCGAGCCGCACGCCGGTCGCGCGGCCGCCGCGAGACGAGCACGCGCTCGACGTCGGCGCCGGTGCGCAGCTCGCCGCCGGCCTCGCGCACGATCGCCGCCAGCGCCTCGACGAGCCGGACGCCGCCGCCCTTCGGCACCGGCATGCCGCCGAGCTGGATCGCGCACGCGATCACCTGCGTCATGAAGCCCGGACGTCGCCTGGTCCGGCCCGAGGCCCGTGTGCAGCACCCAGGGCGCGAGCAGGCCGTGCGCCGCGTCCGACTGCGAACGTCGCCGTCGACCCAGTCGCGGCAGCTCGACGAGCGTCGCCGCCGGCGAACTCGAGCAGCCCGCGCCGCCCGAGCCGCCGGTAGCGCCTTCCGGCCGAGCCCGAGCCCGGCGCGCGACCAGAGCTCGTGCCGAGGACGCCGAAGCGGAGGTCGGCGTTGGCCATGAACCGTCGAACTGTCGCTCCCAGGCGGCGCCGTCGCCGGCGGCGTGGCGCTCGAACTCGGCGACGTTCCCCTCGAGCGAGGTCGTCAGGAACGCGGCCGAGCCGTCCGGGAAGGCGGTGCCGGTCGGCAGGTCGGTGTTGAGGTACTCGACGCCCGCGCCGGTCGAGCTCGTCCCCCAGCTCGGCGTAGGCGGCGCGAGCCGGCGAAGAGCGGGTGCCACGACGGCAGCACCTCGTGCGTGAAGCCGGGCGCGGTGAGGTCGCTCGACGTGCGGATGCAGCCGCCGAGCGCGGTCGTCGCGCTCGAGCACGCAGACGCGCCAGCCGCCGCGCGCGAGCAGCGCCGCGCCCGCGAGCGAGTTGATGCCCGCGCCGACGAAGACGGCGTCGTAGCCCGCCATCGCGCGCGACGCTACCACCGCCGGATCCCGCTTGACATGTCACCGATTCGTGTGCGTTGCATAGCGGCATGCTTCTGCGCGAGGTCGAGTACGCGCGCCCGGCCAGCGTCGAGGAGGCGATCGCGCCTGCTCGGCGAGCACGAAGGCGCGCGAGCGCTCGCCGGCGGGCAGACGCTCGTCAACGTGATGAAGGCGCGCGCCGCCTCGCCCGACGTGCTCGTCGACCTGGCCGCGTGGACGAGCTGCGGACGATCGGCGTTCTCGGCCGACGGCCGCCTCGAGCTCGGCGCGATGGTCACCTACTGCGCAGCTCGATCGTCCTCCTCCGAGGTGGAGGTCGCGCGCCCGATCCTCGCCGAGGTCGGCGCCACGATCGCCGACGTCCAGGTGCGCAACCGCGGCACGATCGGCGGCAACGTCTGCGTCGAACGATCCGACGAACCACCTGCCGCCGCTGCTCGTCGCCCTCGGCGCGACCTTCACGATCCGCGGGCGCCGGCGGCGAGCGCACGGTCGCCGCGGAGGACTTCTTCCTCGGCGTCTACCTGACCGCGGTCGGCGAGGGCGAGCTGCTGACGAAGATCGCGCGTGCCCGCCGCGCCGCCCGGCGATCGGCGACGGGTTCGCGGCGTCACGATCGGCACGCACGGCACCTACATCGTGAACGCGGCCGCGTCGGTCGGGCCAGCCGGGCCGCGGGTCGCGATCGGCTGCGTCTCCGCCGTCCCGGTGCGCGCGACGCGCGCTGGAGCAGGCGCTCGCCGGCGGCGACTACTGCGGAGGCGAGCGTGCGCGCGGCGGCCGCGGGTCTCGGCGCGAGCCTCGACCCGCCCTCCGACGTCCACGCGAGCGGCCGACTACCGCCGTCACCTGGCCGAGGTCTGCGCCGTGCGCGCCGTCCTGCAGGCGGCCGAGCGAGCGAAGGGTCCTGAGTGGCGAGCCGGCCACGGAGCATGTCGATCTCGGTCGAGGTCAACGGCGAACGTACGAGCGCGACGTCGATGCCCGCCGCCTGCTCGTCCACTTCATCCGCGACGACCTCGAGCTGACGGGCACGCACGTCGGCTGCGACACCGGCAACTGCGGCGCCTGCACCGTGCACGTCGACGGCCAGGCGGTGAAGAGCTGCATGATGCTCGCCGTCCAGGCCGACGGCGCCCGCATCGCCACGGTCGAGGGGCTCGCCGCGGACGGCGAGCTGACGCGCGCTCCAGCAGGCCGTTCACCGACCACCACGCGCTCCAGTGCGGCTACTGCACGCCGGGGATGCTGATGAGCGCGACGCGCCTGCTCGCGCAGAACCCGCACCCAAGCGAGGACGAGGTGCGCAAGGCGCTGCAGGGCAACATCTGCCGCTGCACCGGCTACGTGAACATCGTCGAAGCCGTCGTGGCGGCCGGACGGGGGCGTGAAGTGAGCGACTCGACCGCCTCCACGACCACCAGTCACCGAGAAGGTCGCCGCTCCGGAGAAGGGCTACGTCGGCCGTCAGCGTGCCGCGCAAGGAGGACAAGCGGCTCGTCCAGGGCCAGGGCGTCTTCTTCGACGACGTCCGCCGCCACGGAATGGGCTACGTCCATTTCGTCCGCTCGCCGTACGCGCACGCGAAGATCCTCTCGATCGACGTCTCGGCGGCGCTTGCGCTGGAGGGGGTGTACGGGACGCTCACCGGCGACGAGGTGGCGATCCAGACCGACCCCTTCTTCGAGATGTCGGTCGCGCCGGGCAACCAGATCAAGCGACTACGCGCTCGCGGTCGGCAAGGCGCGCTTCCAGGGCGAGCCGGTGGCCGCCGTCTGCGCGGCGACGCCGCGAGCTCGCCCGCGACGCGGCCGAGCTGGTCGAGGTCGAGTACGAGCCCCTCGGCGTCCTCGTCGACGGCCAGGAGGCACTGAAGGACGAGGTCGTCCTGCACGACGAAGCGGGCACGAACGTCGTCTGGTCGGGCGTCTTCGACTGGGGCGACGTGGACGCCGCGCTCGCCGAGGCCGACCACGTCGTGAAGATCAAGAAGCTGCACTTCCACCGCTTCTCGTCCACGCCGCTCGAGTGCTCCGGCGCACTCGTCGAGTACGAGCGGGGCACGGGGCAGTGGACGCTCCACTGCAACCACCAGATGCCCGGCGTGGGCGCGATCTGGATGGCGCCCGCGCTGCGCACCGGCATCGACAAGCTGCGCTTCGTCACCCATGACATCGGCGGCGGCTTCGGCAACAAGATCTGCCTGCACCCGCTACTACGTCACCCTCTGCCTGCTCGCGCGCAAGCTCGGCCGCCCGGTGCAGTGGACGGAGTGGCGCACCGACCAGCACCTGGCGAACGCGCACGGCAACGAGCGCACGTTCCTCGACGTCGAAGTTGCCGTGCAGGCCGACGGGACGATGACCGGCTTCAAGGTGAAGGCGCTCGACGACTGCGGCGCCTTCCCCCGCTACGAGCCGCTCGGGTGCATCATCTGGGCGCAGGTGACACCCGGCTGCTACGGCTGGCGGAACATCCAGGTGGACTTCACGCAGGTCGTCACGAACAAGTCGCCGGTGTCGCCGAACCGCGGCTACTCGCGGATGCAGCACCTCTGGCTGACCGAGCGAATCATCGACATCGTCGCCGCCGAGCTGGGCTTCGACCCCGTCGAGCTGAGGAAGCGCAACTACGTCAAGGCCGAGCAGATGCCGTACGAGACGCCGAACGGCTGCGTCTACGACTCCGGCGACTACGCCCGCTGCCTCGACATCGCGCTCGACCTGATCGGCTACGACTCGATCGAGGCGAAGCGGGCCGAGGCCGCGGCCCGCGGCAAGCTGCTCGGCGTCGGCATCGGCTCGACGCTCGACTCGGGCACGAACAACTTCGGCCAGTCGCAGCTCGTCAACCCGGAGCTCCAGTTCTCCGGCAACAACGAGGCGGCGACGGTCAAGCTCGACATCTTCGGCGAGGTCGTCGTCACGCTCGGCACCGTCCCGCAGGGCCAGGGGCACGAGACGACGTCGGCGCAGCTCGTCGCGTCGCTCATCGGCTGCTCGCCCGACCAGGTGCACGTGCGCCCGGGCCACGACACGTGGTTCAACTCGCACGCCGGCTTCTCGGGGACGTACGCGAGCCAGTTCGCCGTCACCGGCCTGATGGCCGTCCGCGGCGCGGCGCTCCTGCTGCGCGAAGAGATGGTCTCACTCGCCGCCTTCGTCCTGGGCGCGCCGGAAGAGGCGATCGAGCTCTCCGACGGCTTCGCCCGGATCAAGGACGGCCCGCCGGAGGCCGCCCTCCCGTTCATGGCCCTCGGTGCGATCGTGAACGCCAACAACGCGCTCCTGCCGCCGGACTTCAACCCGACGCTCAACCACCGCTTCGTCTACCGCCCGTACTTCGGCGTCGTGGACACCGAGAAGAAGATGGGCAAGCTGACGCTGACGTATGCGACCCAGATCCACGCGGCTGTGATCGAGGTCGACCGGGAGACGGGCGTCGTCGAGGTCGTGGACTACGCGGCCGTGGACGACTGCGGCACGCGCATCCACCCGCAGATCGTCGAGGGGCAGGTGCACGGCGCCACGGCGCACGCGCTCGGAGCGGCGATTCACGAGGCCTTCGTCTACGACGAGGACGGCACTCTCCTGACCGCCAACTTCTACGACTACCACGTGCCTCACACACTCGACATGCCGCCGCTCAAGACGGGCTTCATCGAGTCGCCGTCGCCGACGAACGAGCTCGGCACGAAGGGCATGGGGGAGGGCGGCGGCGCCGGCATCCACGCCGTCTGCGCTGCGGTGCAGGACGCGCTCAAGCCGGCCGGAGCGCCGATCGTCTACGAGAGCTGCAACCCGTACTGGCGCATCTGGGAGATGCTGCAGGACCCGGAAGCTACCCGAGCGAACGTGGAGGTGGTCTCCCGATGAAGGTCGAGGGAGTGAAGGCGCTGACGGCTCCGCGCGACGTCGTCTGGGCCGTGGTCAACGACCCGGAGCAGATGGCGAAGCTGATGCCGGGTGTCGAGAGCTTCGAGATCGCCGACGACCGCCACTGGCAGGCGAAGGTGAAGATCCCGCTCGGGCTCGGCGGCCTACGCATGACGATCGCGTTCGAGAAGCTCGAGGAGCGCCCGCCGGAGTTCGCGAGCCTCAGCGCGAAGGGGAACGGCGTCGGCGCGCTGCTGACCATGACGACGGCGTTCACGCTCTCCGAGACGGGCGAGACGACGAGCATGAAGTGGGAGGCCGACGTGCGGATCGCCGGTCCCGTCGGCGCGATGGGGCAGCGCGTGCTGCAGCCGATCGTCAACCAGCAGGTCGGGAACGTGCTCGCGGCGCTCGAGAAGCAGGTCGTCGCGGCCGCCGCCGGCTAGGCGAGCTCGAGCTCGACGCTCTCCAGCACGACACCGGACGCGGCCGGGTCGGCCGGGTCGGTGCCGAGCTCCGCCTCGACCTGCGCGCCCTCGGCGAGCGTGCCGCGCGTCGCGTCCTCGAAGTGCTCCCGGAAGTGCTCCGGCGTGAAATGCGAGAGCACGCCCAGCCGGACGCGGACGCTGCGCACGCGCCGGCCGCCCTCCTCGCGGGCCACCGTCTCGAGCTTGCGCACGAGGTCGTCCATCAGCGCCTGCTCGTGCACCTAGCCTCCCTCCTCCAGCTCGCGTACGACCGCCGCGACGACGCCCGGCACGGCGGAGGCCACCGAGGGCGTCAGCCTCGCGCCGGCGGTGAAGACGGCGCCCTCGACGCCGTACACGACGACCCGGGCCGGAAGCCTTCCGAGCGCTCGCGCGAGCTCGAGTGTCTGGCCGATCCCGAACGCATGCGAGGAGGTCAGCGTCAGGCCCTCCGGCAGCGTGCCGGACGATGCGTCCACGCGGTGCACCGTGCCGGGCGCCGATCCCGACTGGACGGCGTCCACGAGCACGAGCAGGTCGAGCTCCTCCCACGACTCGAGCAGCCGGGTCGGCTCGTCCTCGCATTCCTCCACCTCGACGCCGGCGGCGCGGACGCCGTCGGCCACGAGCAGGCCGACTGCATCGTCGCCGCGGAAGCGGTTGCCGAGGCAGGCGACGGACACTCGCCGCGCCGTCACGTGCGCTCGACTTCGAGCTTCAGGAAGTGCGTCGCGCAGGAGATGCACGGGTCGTAGTTACGGATCGTCTGCTCGCACCGGAGGGCGAGCTCCGCCTCCGGCAGGTCGAGCGACGAGCGGACGACGCCTCCGAGATCTTCCTCGATCATCTTCTGGTTCTGGGAGGTCGGCGGCACGATCTTCGCGTCGAGGATCGTGCCCTCGCCGTCGATCGTGTAGCGGTGCCAGAGGATGCCTCGCGGCGCCTCGGTGCAGCCGCAGCCGCTGCCCGCGCGCGGCACGACCTCGAGAGCGGCCGGTTCGGGCCGCTCGTACGCCTCGATCAACCGAAGCGCCTCGTTGCACGCTTCGACCGTCTCGACGGCGCGAACGACGATGCTCTGGAACGGGTTGCGGCAGACAGGGCCGAGGCCCGCCGCCGCTGCGGCTGCACGGGAGACCTCCGAGAGCTCGGCGGAGTTGAGCGCGTAGCGGGCGAGCGGGCCGACGAGGTAGGCTCCCTTGCCGACCATGGTGGAGTGGAGTGCGTTCGAGCGCTCCACGTGCTCCTCGACGAAGTGCTCCTCGTACTCGGAGACCGCGATGTCCAGTCCCGAGCTCGAGACGATCCGGCCGCGCTCGATCGGATACTCGCCCGGCTGTCGGAGCGCGACGAACTCGTAGTCGGCCTCGTAGTCGGGGAAGTCGAAACCGCCGACGAGACCGACCGTGGCGACGGCGGCCTCGCGCGCCCACTCGAGCTGCGGGACGAGAGCCCGCAGCTCCGCGAGCGTGGGGGCGCGGTACCAGCCTCCGACGCGCACGTTGATCGGGTGGACCTCCCGCCCTCCGACGACGCGCATCACCTCGTTCCCGATCTTCTTCAGCTGCAATGCCCGCTCCACGATGTCGCGGTGGTCGCGCGCGAGCTCGACCGCGCTCGCGTACCCGAGGAAGTCCGGGGCGTGCAGCATGTAGACGTGGAGCGTGTGGCTCTCGATCCACTCGCCGCAGTAGAGGAGGCGGCGGAGCGCGCGGATCGGGTCGCAGACCTCGACGCCGCAGATCTGCTCCATCGCCGCGATCGAGCTCATCTGGTACGCGACCGGGCAGATGCCGCAGATGCGGGCGGTGATGTCCGGCGCCTCGGTGAACTGCCGCCCGCGCAAGAGCATCTCGAAGAAGCGCGGAGGCTCGTAGATCTTGAGCTGGACGTCGACGACCTCGTCTCCCTTGATCTTCACGAGCATCGCGCCCTCGCCCTCGACGCGGGCGAGGTAGTCGGTGCGGATCGTCCTCGTCTTCGCACGCTCACTCATGGTCGAGGCTCGCCTCCTTGAAGGGCGCCGCGTCGGCGTTGAACGTCCGGAATGCTCGCACGAGCCCGGGGCTGTCGACCCCCAGCTCCTTCCAGCGCTCGGCGAGCGCGCGGGTGTTCGGCGTCTCCATCGGCCCGAAGCAGCCATAACAGCCGCGGTCGTAGGCGGGGCAGAGCGCACCGCAGCCGGCCATCGTGACGGGACCGAGGCAGGGCGTCCCCTTCGCCACGATGCACGCACGGCGTTCCCCGCGCCTTGCACTCGAAGCAGACGCTGGTGGTGGGCAGGTTCGGGCGGCGGGCGCCGAGGAAGGCGGTGATCGCCTCGACGAGCTGCCCCTTGTCGATCGGGCAGCCGCGCAGCTCGAAGTCAACCGGGACGTGGTCGGAGATCGCAGAGGACGTGGCAAGGGTCGAGATGTACTCGGGCGTGGCGTAGACGACCCGAGATCCAGTCCTTCACGTCGGCGAAGTTGCGCAGCGCCTGGATGCCGCCCGCCGTCGCGCAGGCGCCGATCGTGACGAGGAAGCGCGACGAGCGCCGCACCTGCTGGATCCGTTCGGCGTCGTGCGGTGTCGTGATCGACCCCTCGACGAGGGAGAGGTCGTACGGCCCCTTCACGGTCGCGCTCGACGCCTCCAGGAAGTAGGCGATCTCGATCTCGCCCGCGAGGTCGAGCAGCTCGTCCTCGCAGTCGAGCAGGGAGAGCTGGCAGCCGTCGCACGAGGCGAACTTCCAGACGGCGAGCTTCGGCCTGCGCGCGCTCACAGCTCCCGCACCCCGAGCAACGGCTCGATGTCGTCCAGCCGGAAGACCGGGCCGTCGCGGCAGACGAGCACCGGGCCGAGCTGGCAGTGGCCGCAGTGGCCGAGGCCGCAGTGCATGCTGCGCTCGAGCGAGATGTAGATGCGCTCCTTCGGAACGCCGCGCTCGATGAGCGCCGCCGCGGTGTAGCGCATCATGATCTCCGGCCCGCAAACGAGCGCGACCGCCGATGCGGGGTCGAAGCCGGCGTCCGCGACGAACCTCGGCACGACGCCGACCCTCCCATGCCAGCCGCCGCCGGCGTTGTCGACGGTGACGGCGACGTCGAGGTCGAAGCGCCCGCGCCAGCGCTCCAGCTCCTTCGCGTAGAGGAGGTCGCCCGGCGTGCGCGCGCCGACGAGAAGCACGACGGCCCCGTAGGCGCCGCGATCGGCGAGCGCCTGGTAGAGCGCGGGCCGTAGCGGAGCGAGCCCGATCCCACCCGCGACGATGACGAGGTCACAGCCGCAGGCCTCCTCGACCGGCCAGGAGGTGCCGAACGGGCCGCGCACGCCGAGGATGCCGCCGGGCTTCGTGCGGCAGATCGCCTCGCTGACCGCGCCGACGGCCCGCACCGTGTGCACGAGCGGCCCGCCGGCGGTCGGGTCGCCGCTCGAGGAGATCGGCACCTCGCCGACGCCGAAGGCGTAGAGCATCGTGAACTGCCCCGGCGCGGGCACCACCGGCTCGCCACCGACGGGTTCGAGCTCGAGCGTCCACGTGTCGGCCGTCTCGCGCCGCCTGCGCAGGACGCGGAACGGCTCGGGCGTCATCGCTCCGGGCGCGGAGAGGGGCTCAGGTGCGGGGGCGATCGCCATAGACGTCGAGGAGCTGGAGCCGGGTCGCCTGGAGCCGGTCGATCAGCAGCTGGGCGAAGCGTGACAGCAGCTCGTAGCCGAGCACGGGGTCCGACTCGAGCTTCCCGCGCAGGCAGGCGCCGTCGAACGCGACGGCGCGGACGAGCTCGGCGGCGCGCGCGTCGAAGTGCCAGATGTACGGAGGAAACAGCCACGACCAGCCGACGGTCTCGCCCGGCTCGATCGTCTCGATCGTGATCGAGCCCCGCGGCGGGACGAACATCTCCAGTGCGACGCGCCCGCGGCGGACGACGTAGAACGTGTCGGCGGGATGTCCCTCGCGGAAGAGCCGCTCCCCCGCCTGGAAGCGGACGTTCTTCGCACACCCTGCGATCAGCTCCAGGTGCTCCGGCTCCATGCCGGCGAAGAACGGGAACTCAGTGACGACCTGGTCAAGCGTGCGCATGATCCACCTCTCCGTCGGCGACCCGGATGGCGGCGAGCTCCTCGGTCACGTCGATCCCGACCGGGCACCAGGTGATGCACCGCCCGCAGCCGACGCAGCCGGACGTGCCGAACTGGTCGATCCAGGTTCCGAATTTGTGTGTCAGCCACTGCCGGTAGCGGCCGCGTGCGGAGGGCCGCACGCTGCCGCCGTGGATGTACGAGTACCCCACCGAGAAGCACGAGTCCCAGCGCCGCCGCCGTTCGGCCGCATCGCCGCCGAGAACGTTCACGTCGTCCACCGACGTGCAGAAGCAGGTCGGGCAGACGAGGGTGCAGTTGCCGCAGGTCAGGCACCGCTCGGCGACGTCCGTGAAGCGCGGGTGCTCGACGTTGCGCGCCAGCAGGTCGCGCAGGCCGTCCGCTTCGAGCCGGCGGCCCATGCGGTGGGCGGCCTCGTGCGAGACGCGGAGCGCCGCTTCGATGTCGCCGCTTCCCGCCTCGCGCGCGCCGAGCTCGGCCAGCACCTCTGCGCCGCGCTCCGACCCTGCCTCGACGAGGAAGCGGTGCCCGCCCTCGATGATCTCGGTGAGCGCGAGGTCGTAGCCTGACTCGGCCCGCGGCCCGGTCCCCATCGAGGCGCAGAAGCAGGTGCCGCCCGGTGTGCCGCAGTTGACGGCGACGAGAAACGCGCCTCCGCGCCGCGCAGCGTAGTCGCGGTCGAGGTAGGTCCCCTCGAGGAAGACGCGGTCCTGAACGGCGATCGCGTGCAGGTCGCAGGAGCGGACGCCGATGAAAGCGAAGGGCCGGTCGGGTGGCGGCTCCTCGACGATCTCGGGTGGCCCGCCGTCGCGCCGCCGCGCCTGCCAGAGGCGGACGTCGGCGGGAAGCAGGAAGCGCTTCCAGGAGTGCGGCCCGACGGGGTAGCCGAAGCGGGCGTCGTCGTCCCGGCGTTCGAGCCGGTAGGTCGCGGCCTCCTGCGCCTCCGTCCAGCCCGCCGGAAGGTCGTCGGCCGACGCGAGGTCGTCGTAGACGATCGCGCCGTCGCGGAGGAGGGGGCCGACGACGCGGTAGCCGCGGCCGGCCAGCGAGCGGACGAGCGCCTCCAGGCCCTGCGGGTCGAGCACTCCGTTCTCGGGTGCCGTCGGGATCTCCGTCATCGTGCCGGTACCAGCGTCTCTGCTGGCGCAGCGTGTGCCATCGGTACAGCCCCGTGGGCCGCTGCGGGTTTGCCGCTACCTCCTTCCGGGCCGGCCCGCTTGCGCGTGCGGGCGGCAGCGGGCAGCCTCTGTCCAATGGCAGGTCCCGCCGTCACCGCCCGCCTCCGCCTGCGCGTCCGCGGCGTCGTTCAGGGGGTCGGCTTCCGCCCGTTCATCCACCGGCTCGCCGGGCGGCACGGTCTCGGCGGCTTCGTCCTGAACGACGGCCTCGGGGTCGTGGTCGAGGTCGAGGGCGACCCGGCGGCGCTCGACGCGTTCGCCGCTGCCGTTGCCGCCGAGGCCCCCTCCCTTGCCCGCGTGGACTCGGTCGTCGCCGAGCCGGTCGAGCCGCGCGGCGAGCGGGCCTTCGCGGTGCTGCCGAGCCGCGCGTCCGCGGGCCGCGGCGCGCTCGTCCCGCCGGACGTCGCGACGTGCGACGACTGCCTGCGTGAGCTCCACGATCCCGCCGACCGGCGCCACCGCTATCCGTTCGTCAACTGCACGCAGTGTGGGCCGCGCTTCACGATCGTCCGCGAGGTCCCGTACGACCGGGCGAGCACGACGATGGCCGGCTTCCCGCTCTGCGACGACTGCCGAGGCGAGTACGAGGACCCCGCCGACCGCCGGTTCCACGCCGAGCCGATCGCCTGTCCCGCGTGCGGGCCGCGGCTCTCGCTGCCACTGGCGGAGGCCGCCGGCCTGCTCCGCGCCGGCAGCATCGTTGCCGTCAAGGGACTCGGCGGGTACCACCTCGCCTGCGACGCGTCGAGCGAGGAGGCGGTCGCTCGGCTGCGCGCGCGCAAGCACCGCGAGGAGAAGCCGTTCGCGGTCATGACTCCCGCGCCCGCCACGCTCGCGCTCGTCGAGCCCGAGGAAGACGCGCTCCTGCGCGGAGCCGCGCGCCCGATCGTCCTCGTCCGCCGCCGGCCGGACTCGCCCGTCGCACTGTCGGTCGCGCCCGGCTCGCCGTGGCTGGGACTGCTGCTCCCGTACACGCCGCTGCACCACCTCCTCTGCGGCGACGCCGGCATCCCGCTCGTCCTGACGAGCGGCAACCACTCCGACGAGCCGATCGCCTTCGACGACGAGGATGCGCGGCGGCGTCTCGGCGGCATCGCCGACGCCTTCCTCACGCACGACCGCCCGATCCACCGCCGCTGCGAGGACTCCGTCGTGCGGGCCGCCTTCCCGCTCCGTCGCTCCCGCGGATACGCGCCGGCCGGCCTGCCGCTGCCTGTCGCGGCTCCGCGGCCGCTCGTCGCCGCGGGCGCCGAGCTGAAGGCGACGTTCTGCGTCGTTCGCGGCGGCGAGGCCTTCCTCTCGCCGCACCTCGGCGACCTCGACGACGAGCTCTCCTACCGTGCCTTCCGCACCGATCTCGAGCTGTACCTGCGCATGCTCGACGTCACGCCCGAGGCCGTCGCGTGCGACCTGCACCCCGAGTATCGGGCGACGAAATGGGCGCACGAGCAGGGACTGCCGCTCGTCGAGGTGCAGCACCACCACGCGCATGCGGCAGCCTGCCTCGCGGAGCACGGCGAGACGGGTGAGGCGCTCGCCGTCGTGCTCGACGGCACCGGGTACGGGCCCGACGGGACCCTCTGGGGCGGCGAGCTGTTCCGTTGCGACCTTGCGTCGTTCGAGCGGCTGGCCCACCTCGAGCCCGTGCCGCTCCCGGGCGGGGAGGCGGCGATCCGCGAGCCCTGGCGCATGGCGGCGGCATACCTCGAGCGGGCGGGCCGGCCGGTGCCCTTCGAGCGCTGGGGGCTCGTGCGGGAGAGCCTGAAGGTGAACGCGCCGCTGTCGTCGGGGGTGGGCCGGTTGTTCGACGCCGTCGCCGCGCTGCTCGGCGTGCGTGCGCGAGTCAGCTACGAGGGCCAGGCCGCGATCGAGCTCGAGCACCTAGCCGCGGACGTGCCGGCTGCGGCCTACCCGTGCCGGATCGAGCGGGGAGCGATCGTTGGGGCGGACCTCGTCGCGGCCGCCCATGATGACCTCGCCGGCGGGCGGGCGCGCGAGCAGATCGCCGCAGCCTTCCACGAGGGGGTGGCGAGTGCGTTCGCCGAAGCCTGCGCGCAGGCCGGCGGCCCGCGCACGGTCGTCCTGTCCGGCGGCAGCTTCCAGAACTGCCGGTTGCTGGCCTCGCTCCGCGGGCGGCTCGAGGAGCAGGGCTTTCGCGTCCTCTCGCACCGGCTCGTGCCCCCGAACGACGGCGGCATAAGCTACGGTCAGGCCGCGGTGGCCGCGGCGAGGCTATTGGCATGTGCCTAGGCATCCCAGGACAGGTCATCGAGTTCACCGACCCCGAAGCCGGGCTCGCCAAGGTGGACATCGCAGGTGTGCGCCGCGAGATCAGCGTCGCGCTCGTCCACGAGCCCGCGGCACCGGTCGAGGTCGGCGACTGGGTGCTCGTCCACGTCGGCTTCGCGCTCGCGAGGATCGACGAGGACGAGGCACGCACGACTCTCGAGCTGCTCGCGCAGGCGGCGGAGCTCCAGCGTGAGCTCGACGAGCTCCGTGCGGGGACGGTTCCTTGACGCCGGCGCCGGAGCGGTGCGTGACGTGCTCTGACGCGGCGGTCGCCGTCCGCGTCACCGCCGTCGAGGGCGACGAGGCCGTGATCGTGGTGGACGGCGTGGCCGGGCGCGTCGCACTCGACCTCGTTCCCGACGCTGCTCCGGGGGACATCCTCCTCTGCCACGCGGGCATCGCGCTCGAGCGCGTGGAGGGGCCGCCGGCGTGAAGTACGTGGACGAGTACCGGTCGCCCCCGCTCGCGAAGGCGCTCGCCGCCGAGATCTCCGGGCTCGTCCGACCGAAGGTGCCGGTTCGGGTGATGGAGGTCTGTGGCGGCCACACGCACGTCATCTACCGGCACGGCCTCGAAGATCTGCTGCCGCCCGAGGTCGAGCTCGTCCACGGGCCTGGCTGCCCGGTCTGCGTCATCCCGATGGGCCGCGTGGACGACGCGATCGCGCTCGCCGAGCTGCCAGGTGTCACTCTGGCCACGTTCGGCGACATGGTCCGCGTCCCCGGCGGGCGCGGCTCGCTGCTCGAGGCGAAGGCGCGCGGGGCCGACGTGCGCATGGTCTACTCGCCCCTCGACGCGCTCGCGCTCGCCCGGAAGGAGCCGGCCCGGCACGTGGTCTTCTTCGCGGTCGGCTTCGAGACGACGGCACCCGCGACGGCGGTGACGCTCCTGCGCGCCCGCGCGGAAGGCATCCGGAACTTCTCCGTCTTCTGCAACCACGTCACGATCGAGCCGCCGCTGCGGGCGATCCTCGAGACGCCGGGGCTTTCGATCGACGCGTTCGTCGGTCCGGGCCACGTCTCGACCGTGATCGGCACCGACGCGTACCGCTTCATCCCCGAGGAGTTCGGGCGGCCGGTCGTCGTCTCGGGGTTCGAGCCCGTCGACCTGCTCCAATCGGTGGCGATGCTCCTGCGGCAGCATCGAGAGGGCCGCTGCGAGGTCGAGAACCAGTACACGCGCGTCGCCCACGCACAGGGCAACCCGCGTGCGCTCGCTGCGATCGCCGAGACGATGGAGCTGCGCGAGGCCTTCGAGTGGCGCGGCCTCGGGATGCTGCCGCGCAGCGCGCTCCGCCTCCGGGAGGCGTTCTCCGAGTGGGAC
Organism: uncultured Actinomycetes bacterium; assembly: GCA_963839425.1. GTDB lineage: Bacteria > Actinomycetota > Thermoleophilia > Gaiellales > Gaiellaceae > CAYGLV01. The sequence goes on along the minus strand of CAWIUX010000009.1, from coordinate 1,293,521 downwards.
GCGGAGGCGCGCTTCCCGCTGCCGGGCGTGCAGGTCGAGGACCCGAAGGCCTGCCAGTGCGGCGAGGTCCTGACCGGGAAGATCAAGCCGTGGGAGTGCAAGGTCTTCGGCACCGCGTGCACGCCGGAGCTGCCGCTCGGGACATGCATGGTGTCGAGCGAGGGCGCCTGTGCCGCGTTCTACGCGTACGGGCGGCTGCGGCGGCCGCAGGAAGAGTCGGTCGGTGCGTAGCCGCACGGGCCGCCGCGTCCTGCGCGACGAGCTCGTCACTCTCGCCCACGGCGCCGGCGGCAAGGCGACCCGCGACCTCGTCGAGGCGCTCTTCCTCGAGGAGCTCGGGAGCGAGCAGCTCGCGCCGCTTGCCGACGCGGCCATCGTCCCCGGTGGCGCCCGGCTCGCGTTCACGACCGACGCGTTCGTCGTCTCCCCGCTCACGTTCCCCGGAGGGGACATCGGCGAGCTGGCGGTCAACGGCACGGTCAACGATCTCGCCATGGTCGGCGCCCGCCCGCTGTGGCTGTCGGCCGGGTTCGTGATCGAGGAGGGCTTCGCGATCGCCGACCTGCGGCGGATCGCGGCCTCGATGGGCCGTGCGGCAAGAGCGGCCGGCGTCGCGATCGTCGCCGGTGACACGAAGGTCGTCGAGCGGGGGAATGCGGACGGCCTGTACGTCGTGACGGCCGGCGTCGGCACCCTCGACGACGGGGTCCGGCTCGGCCCCGAGCACGTCCGGCCGGGCGACCGCGTCCTCGTCTCCGGGTCGCTCGGCGATCACGGCATGGCGGTCATGATCGCCCGCGGCGATCTCGCGCTCGAGGTCGACCTCGAAAGCGACACGGCACCCGTCCACGAGCTCGCCGCGTCGCTCGTCGCCTTCGGCGACGGTCTGCGGTGGATGCGCGACCCGACCCGCGGCGGGCTCGCGACCGCGCTCAACGAGCTCGCCTCCCAGTCCGGCCACGCCGTCGCGCTCGCCGAGGAGGCGCTCCCCGTGCGCCCCGCGGTCGCCGCGGCCTGCGAGATTCTCGGCATCGATCCGCTCTACGTCGCCAGCGAGGGCAGGCTGGTCGCCGTCGTCGCTCCCGACGCGGCCGGTGCCGCCCTCGCGGCCCTGCGCTCGTATCCGCTCGGCGCCGGCGCGGCGCTCGTCGGCGAGATCCGCGACGAGCCGGAGGGCTTTGTCGTCCTCGACACGTCGCTCGGCGGGACGCGGATCGTCGACATGCTGGTCGGCGACCCGCTGCCGCGCATCTGCTGAGGTGACACCGGAGGGGACTTCCGTGACATGTCAGACTCGTATAGGGTTTCCCCGATGCCACGACGGGCGAGAGAGAGGCGATGAGTCAGGTGGCGGTGCCGTTCCGCATCGGCGTCATGCAGCTGACGATGGAGCCGCTCGACGAGATGCTCGCGAGCGCACGCGCGATGGACGAGGCGGGGATCGACACGATCTGGCTCGCCGAGGCCTACCCGTGGTGGCGCAAGCACGGGATGGAGGCGCGCTCCTCGACCGTCGTCTCGGCGCTGATGGCGCGCGAGACGACGCGCCTGACGATCGGCTGGGGGATCATCTCGCCCTTCACGCGCCATCCCGTGCAGGCGGCGATGGACGCCCGCGTCGTCCAGGAGGCCGCCGGGCCCGGCCGCTTCCTGCTCGGCTTCGGCACCTCGAAGATCTTCCTCAACAACGTCAAGCGCGGCGGCGAGAAGATCTCGACGCTCGGTGCGATGCGCGACTCGGTCGAGATCGTGCGCCGCACCCTCGGGGGAGAGGCTTTCGAATACGACGGGACGGTCTTCTCGGCCTCGATCCCTGCCCTCTCGGACGAGGCGCACTCGCCGCGCGGCGCGGTGCCGCTGTACGTCGCCGCGACGGCGCCGAAGATGCAGGCGCTCGGCGGTGAGATCGCCGAGGGCGTGCTGACGCCGTCGATCACGACGCCCGCCTTCGTCCGCTACACGCGCGGCAACATGGCGCTCGGAGCCGCCACGGCGGGCAAGGACGCGGCCGAGCTCGACCTCGGCTGCACGGTCGTCGCGTCGATCGGGGCGGACCGCGACGAGGGCCGCGACGGCGCGCGCGAGATCGCCGGCATGTACCTCGCCAACAAGGTGCAGAACATCCGCGGCGCCGCCGACACGCTGCTCGAGCTGGCGGAGATCGACCCGGAGGAGATCCGGCCGGTGGCAGAGGCGATGGAGCGGGGCGGCCGCCTCGCTGCGAAGGAGCTCGTCACCGACTCGCTGCTCGACCGCTGCAAGCCGATCGCCGGAACGGTCGCGGACTGCATCGCGGCGATCGAGGAATACGGTGACGCGGGCGCCAGCCACATCATGCTCGAGCTGTGGGGCGCGAAGCGGCACGAGCAGATCCGCCTCTTCGGCGAGCAGGTGCTGCCACACTTCCGCGACCGATGAAGATTCGCATCGACCGGAAGCGGCTCGTCGACTGGGCGAGCCGCGCGATCGCAACCCCGAGCTTCACGGGGAGCGAGCAGGCGATGGCCGAGCTGATGGCGGAGACCTTCACGGACATGGGCCTGCACGTGCAGCGGCAGCAGGTCGAGGAGGGCCGCTCGAACGTGCTCGGCATCCGCGCCGGCGCCGGCGGCGGGCCGTCCCTCATGTTCAACGGCCACATGGACACCTCGTACTCCGGCAAGGAGCCCTGGCTGGCGCACGTTCCCGGCTTCCAGCCGCAGCCGTTCGTGCGCGACGGGCGCCTCTACGGGCTCGGGATCTCGAACATGAAGGGCGCGCTCGCCTGCTACGTCGAGGCGCTGGAGGCTCTGACCGACGCCGGCGTGACCCTGAAGGGCGACGTCATGATCGCAGCCGTCTGCGGCGAGATCGAGAAGACGCAGCAGGGCGAGGCTCAGGGGGCGCAGTACCGCGGCTACGGGGCGGGCTCGCGTCATCTCGTCTCCCACGGCGGGGTCGCCGACATGTGCATCCTCGGCGAGCCGACCGAGGGCAAGATCGTGCTCGGCCACTTCGGCTCGCTCTGGCTGCGGCTCTCGACACAGGGCCACTTCATCCACACCGCCTTCACCGAGGGCAAGCGCGACCAGAACTCGATCCTGCGCATGCAGGAGGTGCTCGCCGCCGTGCGGGAGTGGATCCCGTCCTGGGAGGACGATCCCGAGAACGCCTACCGCGGCGCGAAGGCGATCGTCAACGTCGGCGCGATCCAGGGCGGCTTCGGCTGGCGCGTCTCGCGCACGCCGCACCGCACCGACCTCTTCCTGGATGTGCGCGTGCCGCCGACGCAAGCCGATGGCGGTGGCGCGGCGACAGGTGCTCGACATGGTGCGCGGCCTGGCGGAGCGCTTCCCCGCCTACGGGATCGAGGGCGAGGTCTACGTCACGGCGCCCGGCGCCGAGATCGAGGAGGGACACCCGCTGTCGCCGCGATCGACGCCTCGCACGAGGAGGTCTTCGGGCAGCGGCCCGAGCGTGACGTCGCGCGCTGGTTCTCCGACGCCTCGGTGCTGACGCGCTACGGGATCGCGACGGTCAACTACGGCACCTCCACCGGGCTGCTCGACACCGAGTACGGCGAGAACCTCGACATCGACGGCCTGGCGCGGACAGCGCAGGTCTACGCGCTGGCCGCGATGCGTGTCTGCGGGGTCGCTGGGTGAAGCTCGTCACCTTCGACGAGGGCCGCGTCGGCCACGTCGTCGGGGAGGAGATCGCCGTCCTTGGCGTCTCGACGATGCGCGAGTGGTTCGAGCGCGGCGGCGCCGGCGAGACGGGCGAGCGCGTGCCGCTCGCCGGAGCGCGGCTGCACGCGCCGATCGTGCCGAAGAAGTTCTTCCACACGGCCGGCAACTTCCGCGAGCACGAGGAGGAGTCGAAGCAGGTCGGCTGGACGCACGAGATCGCGCCGTGGATCGTCTTCTTCCAGAACGTGGACGCGATCGTCGGGCCCGACGAGCCGGTCATCTACCCCGAGCACCTGACCGAGGAGCTCGACTACGAGCTCGAGCTGGCCGTCGTGATCGGCAAGGCCGGGAAGTGGTTCCCACCGGAGGAGGCCGCCGACTACATCGGCGGCTACGTGATCTTCAACGACATCACCGCGCGCGACATCCAGCGGCGCGAGATGCGTTCCGGCGTCTTCTCCTTCTGCAAGGCGATCGATACCTTCTGCCCGCTCGGGCCGTGGATCGTCACCCCGGACGAGATCCCCGACCCGCACGACCTGGCGATGGAGCTGCGCGTCAACGGGCAGTCGCGCCAGGTCTCGCACTCGGGGAAGATGTCGGTGACGATCCCGGAGATCATCAGCCACTACTCGGCGCTCGGCTACTCGGCCGGCGACGTCCTCTCGACGGGCACGGTGTCCGGCGTCGCGGGCTTCTCGCCCGATGCCGCGTCGCTCTACCTCAGGCCCGGCGACGTGATGGAGTGCGAGATCGAGCGCATCGGCACCCTCCGCAACCCGGTGATCTCCTGGCAGGAGGGGCACGGCGAGCCGGCTCCTCCGAGCGTGCGCTGGTGAGCTGGCCGCGCGACGACGCCAAGCTCGCGCGCGTGCGCGTGCTGATGGCCGAGCGCGACCTCGACGCGCTCGTCGCCCGGGCGCCCGACAACGTGCTCTACCTGACGAACTTCTGGGGGATGAAGGGGTACGACGCCGTCGTCTTCCCGCGCGAGGGCGAGCCGGTGCTGGTCTGCCTCGAGCCCTCCGCCGAGGACGCGGCGCGCACGGCCTGGACGGCCGACGTCCGCCTCTTCGCCGGCTACCACCCGTCCGACCCACGCCCGCCGGTCGCGCGCGCGACGGAGGTTGCCCAGGCGGTGATCGCGGAGCGCGGCTACGGGCGGATCGGGCTCGAGCTCTCGCTCGGGACGCAGGCCTCCGATCGCATGGCCGGCGAGCCGACGACCTTCACCCACGACTGGTTCCATGCCTTCGGGCTGGACGTCGAGGATGCGACGCCGCTTCTGGCGCAGGCGCGCGCGCTCAAGACCCCGCAGGAGGTCGAGCGGATGCGTCTCGCGAACGAGATCGCGGCCGCGGCGATGGAGCACGTCAGGCACAACCTCCATCCCGGGATGACCGAGAGCGAGGCCGGCGCGCTCTGGGAGGGCTACGTCCACGGCGAGGGCACCGGCTGGCGGGGGCAGGTCGAGCTCGCGCTCGGCTTCTCGCTCGTCTGGTCGGGGCCCGGGATCAGGAGCTTCACGGCGACGACGAGCCGGCCGGTCGTCGAGGGCGAGCCGACGCTCTTCGAGATCTGGGTCTGCGCCGACGGCTACTGGTGCGATCACACGAAGAATCTGGGCCTCGGGCAGCTGCGCGAGGACTATGTGAGGCTCGAAGAGCAGTTGCTGGCGGTGTACGCGGAAGCGATCGCCTTTTGCAAGCCGGGGGCGAGCCTCGCCGAGCTCGACCGTCTCGTCCGCGCGGGGATCGCCGCGGCCGGCTACCCGGGGCAGCCGTCGCACCCCATCTGTCACGGCGTCGGCGCGCGCGCGCACGAGCCGCCGTACGCCCACCAGGCCGGCGGCGGCGAGATCGCGGAGGGCATGGTGCTTGCGCTCGAGCCCGGCATCTACTGGCCGGGCGGCGGCGGCCTGCGCGTCGAGGACAACTTCCTCGTCACCGGCACGGGCGTCGAGAAGCTCTCCTCCTTCCCCGACGGGATCGTCGAGCTGCGGATCGACGATCGACCGCTCGAAGCTCTGGACCGGCGACCTCAACAGGCTCGCGCTCGACCCGCAGCCGCGCGGGCCGATCGGCCTCTACGACACGACGCTGCGCGACGGCGAGCAGACCGTCGGCGTCGTGCTCAGCCCCGAGGACAAGCTCGAGATCGCCCGCGCGCTGGACGAGGCCGGGATCGACCGGATCGAGGCCGGCTTCCCGCGTGTCTCCGACGACGACCGGCGGGCGGTCGAGCTGATCGCCGCGGCGGGCCTGCGCGCCGAGGTGTGGGGCTTCTCGCGCGCCGTCCAGGCGCGACGTCGAGGCGCTCGTCGAGCTCGGCGTGGCGGCGTCGCGTGATCGAGTGCCCGATCTCCGACGGCAAGCTCGCCGCGCTCGGCGTCTCGCGCGAGACGATGCTCGAGCGGATCCGGAGCGCCGTCTCCTTCGCCGTCGGGGAGTGGCATCAAGGTCGCCTTCTTCGGCGTCGACTCGACGCGTGCCGACCTCGACTTCTTCCGCCAGGCCTACGAGACCGCCGTCGCAGGCCGGCGCGACGGAGGTCGTCGTCGTGGACACGCTCGGGATCGCGACGCCGGAGGCGGCCGCGTTCTCGTCGGCGCGCACGATCGAGCTGGCTCGGGCAGGAGATCCCCGTCCACTGGCACGGTCACAACGACTTCGGCCTCGCGACCGCGGCCGCGGTCGCCGCCGTCCAGGCGGGGGCGACGTGGGTGCAGGGCACGATCAACGGCATGGGGGAGCGGGCCGGCAACGCCGACCTCGGCGAGGTCGCGCTCGCCCTGGAGGCGCTCTACGGGATCCCGACGCGGCCTCCGACCTCGACCGCAGTCGCGCTCTCTCGACGCTCGTCCAGGAGCGCTCCGGCTACGCGCTCGCGCCGTGGAAGCCGCTCACCGGCGAGACCTCTTCACGCGCGAGAGTCGGCGCCGTCGCGGCGCAGTTCCACGACCCGCAGGCGATCGAGCCGTACTCCTCCGAGCTCGTCGGGGCGGTGCGGGGGATCGTGCTCGGCAAGAAGAGCGGCCTCGACTCGATCCGGATCAAGGTGGCCGAGCTCGGGCTCGACGTGCCCGAGGAGCGCTACCCGGACCTGCTCGCGGCGGTCAAGCGGCTCGGCACCGAGAAGCGGGGCCTCGTCAGCGACGAGGAGCTCCGCGCCCTCATTGACTGTCATGTCAGGACGTGGGATGCTCCGACCCGTCGCGGAGACATGTCACCGCCCCGCCGACCAGCGAGGAACGCCCGATGAGGTTCAGCCTGTACTCGGAGATCCAGCTGCACCCCGGGCAAGACGCCCGAGCAGCTCTACGCCGAGGTGCTCGAGCAGATCGTCAACGCCGACCGGCTCGGCTACGACGCCTACGCCGTCGATCGAGCACTTCTTCTTCCCGAAGTTCTCGATCTCGACGAACCCGACGGCCTTCTTCGCGGCGGCCGCGCAGCGCACGAAGAGCATCCGCTTCCGCACGATGCTGCACGCGTTGCCGTACCACAACCCGCTGGTGCTGGCCTCGGCGATCGCCGCCACCGACATCCTCACCGGCGGCCGCTACGAGTTCGGCGTCGGGCGCGGTCACGGCTGGATCCCGCCGAAGGCAGGCGTGCCGCTCGACGAGCACGCGCGCCCGAGCTACGAGGAGGCGGTCGACCTGCTTTTCGAGGCGCTCGGCAGCGAGCGGTTCTCGCACCAGGGCGAGTACTTCCAGGTCGAGGACTCGCACATCGTCCCCTTCCCGAAGCGGAAGTTCAGGGTCTTCGTCGGTGGCACCTCCGACCGCACCTACGAGCTCGCCGCCGAGCACGGCTGGGGTGTCGCCGTGCCGCCGCTGCTGCCCTACGTCGCGCTCGAGCAGCAGCTCGATCTCTACCGCGCCAAGTGCGCAGAGCACGGCACGACTCCGGACATCGTCTGGATCCACGCCTGCCACCTCGACGAGGACCGCGAGACCGCCCTGCGCGAGGCGCGCGACTGGGTCACCGGCTTCATCCAGGGCAACTGCTCGCCGCTGACCGAGTACGACAAGCCTGCCCGCCGACGATCTCGTCGAAGGCCGGCTACGGCTTCTACGCCGCCGGGATCATGGAGCAGCTCGCCGCGATGCCGTTCGAGCAGCTCGTCGCGGAGGACTACGTCTGGGTCGGCACGCCCGAGGACATCATCGAGCGGATCGAGGCGACGCGCGAGATCTGCGCGGGCATCTCCGAGATCGCGATCACCGTCAACGCCGGCGGAGCCCCGCACTGGATGGCGATCAAGAACCAGGAGCTCTTCGCGAGCTCCGTGATGCCGCACGTCGCCGCGTGACCGCACGGGGCGCGCGTGATCGAGCGTGTGCGTGATCGGGGCGGGTGTGATCGGCAGCCTCTTCGCGGGCCACCTCGCCCGCGTCACCGAGGTGAGCGTCCTGACCCGCCGGCCGCGACCACGCGGACGCCCTGAACGAGCACGGGCTGCGCATCACCGGGCGCAGCGACTTCACGGCCGAGGTGACCGCGACGGCCGATCCCGACGAGCTGCCCGAGTTCGACCTCGGCATCGTCGCGACGAAGGCCACCGGGCTCGAGGCGGCGGCGGGCTCGCTCGCAGGGCGCTTCGCCGGCGCGACCGTGATGCCCGTACTGAACGGCCTCGGCGCCGAGCAGGCGATCCGCGCGCCGCGGCGACTGGCCGATCGTCTCCGCCGTGACGTTCATGAGCGGTACCAGCCACGGCGACACCCACGTCGAGTACATCCTCGACACCGAGACGTGGCTCGGGCCCTACGAGGACACGCCGTATGCCCGCGTCGAGGAGGTCGCCGGCCTGATCGAGAGCGCCGGCCTGAAGGCGAAGGCGCTGCCCGACCTGCGCCCGGCCCAGTGGTCGAAGCTCATCTTCAACGCCACCGTGAACGCGGTCGCGGCGCTGACCGGCCTCCCGCACGACGGCCACTTCGCCGCCGAAGACGAGCCCGACCGACCTGGGCCACCTCGTCCACGACCTGATCGAGGAGGGCAAGCGCGTCGCGGCGGCCGCCGGGGATCGAGCTGCACGACGACCCGTGGGAGATGAACGTGCTCGCGACCCGCCGTGGCAGCGCGCACTACCCGTCCATGCTCGAGGACGTCGAGGCGCACCGCCCGACCGAGATCGACCTGATCACCGGCTCGCTCGTCGCGCGAGGCGGAGCGTCACGGCGTGCCGGTCCCACTGCACACGGCTCTGTACAGGCTCGTGAAGGCGAAGGAGGCTTCATGGTGAGGGCAGCGAGGTCACCGTTCTGCAACGCAGTCGAGGAGGACGGATACACGATGAAAGGACGCAAAGGGTGCGTCTTCGGCGGGCTCGTGCTGGCGCTGGCGGCGGCGGTGCTCGTCGCGGCGAGCGTCGGCGGCGCCGCCCGCGCGGCCAGCCCGATCGTGATCGGCTGGGCCTACGACAGCAAGGGGCAGATGTCACCGTTCGACGGCCCGGCGCTCGCGGCGGCGCAGGTTCGGATCAAGCAGATCAACGCCAAGGGCGGCGTCGACGGACGCATGCTCGAGATCAAGACCTGCGACACGCAGAACAACAACCCGGCGAAGGCGAAGTCGTGCGCCGCGGGCCTGCTCGGCCAGGGGCGCGATCGGTGCTCTTCGTGACCTGCGACGTCGAGTTCTCGCGCCCCCGCCACGCAGGAGGCGATCAAGCGCGGCGTGCTCGCGGTGGCGCCGTGCATCGGCACCGACCAGATGGGCCCGAAGCGCTTCGGCACGCAAGGCAAGCTCGCCTTCAGCTTCGGCAACGTCGCCCAGGACGAGGGCGCCGCGATGGCCGAGTACGCCTACAAGAAGGGCTGGCGGACAGCCGCGATCGCGACCGACAACCTGCTCATCTACTTCAAGGACGTCGTCAAGGCGTTCGAGGTCCGGTTCAAGGAGCTCGGCGGCAAGATCGTCGCCAAGGAGAGCTACACGGCCTTCGACAAGACGATCACCAACGTCGTCAGCCGCCTGAACGACGTCAAGGCCGACGTGATCGCGATCTCGCGACGGCGTTCGGCGAGCTGCCGGCGCTCGTGTCCGGGCCTGCGCTCGCTCGGCAACAACACGCCGATCCTCAACTCGTGGGCCGGCGACGGGACGTACTGGATACCCGAAGAGCCCGAAGGTGACGAACTACTACTTCGTCACGTACGCCTCGGCGTTCGGCAACGACCCGAACCCGGCCGTCAACGCGCTCGTCAAGGCAATGACGAAGGCCGGCCACCCGCCGGGCACGGGCGGCTTCGTCACCGGCGCCGCCGCGATCGACGGCGTCGTCTCCGCGATCAAGCGGGCCGGCGGCTCGACGAAGGGAGCCGACGCTGGCGGCGCAGATGGAGAAGTTCAAGAAGGTGCCCGACGATCTCGGGGCTCGTGAGCTTCTCGGCGAAGCTGCACACGGTGTTCGGCCGGCAGTACCGCGTGATGCGGATCGAGAACAACGTGCCGAAGTACGTCGGCGCGGTGACGGCGACCTCGCCGGCGAAGATCTAGCGCCGGGAAGGTTGACCGACGCAGTCCGCAGACGGAGCGGTGGCCCGGAGGATCCCTCCGGGCCACCGCCGTGTCGCGCTCGTTCGAGGGAGTGCAGGCGCTCCAGGGCGTGACGCTCGAGCTGCACCGGCACGAGGTCGTCGGCCTGATCGGGCCGAACGGCGCCGGCAAGACGACGCTCGTGAACGTCATCACGGGCTTCGACTTCCCGACGGCCGGCTCGGTGGAGCTCGACGGTCGTGACATCACCACGTGGAGGCCTCACCGCCGCGGGCGGGCGGGGCTCGCTCGGACCTTTCAGCACAGTCACTCGTTCCGCAGCCTCTCCGTCCGCGAGAACGTCGAGGTCGCCGCGCTCGGGGTCGGCACCCGCTCGCGGGAAGCGGTGCGACGAGCGGGCGGCGCTGCTCGCGCTGCTCGGCCTGGAGCACGTCGCCGACGGCCCGGCTTCGGCACTCGCGCACGGCGACGAGCGGCGGCTCGGCGTTGCCCGCGCGCTCGCGACAGAGCCGCTGTTCGTGCTCATGGACGAGCCGGCGGCCGGTCTGCCCGAGGCCGAGGTGCCCGACTTCGCGGCGGTCGTCCGCTCCGTGCGTGACGACCACAAGGCGGGCGTTCTCCTGATCGATCACAACATGGCGCTGATCATGGAGGTCTGCGACCGGATCCACGTCCTCGATCAGGGGACGACGCTCGCCGAAGGCACGCCGGACGAGATCCGGACGAACCTCGACGTCGCCGCGGCATACCTCGGCGAAACCGCCGTGCACGAGGAGACGGAGCGGTGAGTGAGCTCTTCCTCGAGGTCGAGAGTCTCGAGGTCCGCTACGGGGCCGTGCCAGCCGTGCGCGGACTGTCGCTCGAGGTGCGCAGGGGAGAGATCGTCGGCCTGATCGGCCCGAACGGGGCCGGCAAGTCCACGACCCTGCACGCGATCATGGGTGCAGCGCCGGTGCGGGGCGGCGACATCCGGCTCGCCGGCCGCTCGCTCGTCGGTCGCAAGCCCGAGGACGTCGCGCGCGCCGGGATCGCGCTCGTACCCGAGGGCCGTCGCATCTTCGCCGGACTTGACCGTGGAGGAGAACCTGCGCCTCGGGCTCGCCGGCCGCCGCTCGCAGGAAGGCGCGGAGGCGGCCGTCGAGGAGGCCTACGACCTGTTCCCGGTCGTCGGGGACTTCCGCGCGCGGCACGCGGGCGCGCTCTCCGGCGGCCAGCAGCAGCAGCTCGCGATCGCCCGTGCGCTCGTCGCCGCCCCCGACCTGCTGCTGCTCGACGAGCCGTCGCTCGGCCTCGCACCGGGAATCGTGGACGTCGTCTTCGACACTCTCGCCGCCGTGCGGGAGCGCGGCGTCACGGTCCTGCTCGTCGAGCAGCGGGCCCAGCGGACGGTTGCGTTCGCGGACCGCACCTACGTCATCTCGAACGGCGCGCACCGGCTCACACTCACCCCGGCGGACGCCGGAGACACGCAGCGGATGATCGCCGCCTACTTCGCCATATGAGCACGCTGCTCGCAGCCGTCAACGCTCAGACCTTCGTCGACGCGGTCGGGCTCGGCGCCGTGTACGCGCTCATGGCCGTCGGCATCGGGCTCGTGTTCGGTGTCCTCCGCCTCGTCAACTTCGCGTACGGCCAGCTAGTGATGGCCGGGGCGTACACGCTCGCGCTCACGAGCGACTGGCCCCTGGCGGCGGGGATCGTCATGTGCTTCGCCGTGGTCGTCGCTCTCTCGTTCGGCATGGAGCGGCTCGTCTTTCGGCCCCTGCGCACCCAGTCGCCGGCGGTGATGCTCGTCGCCACGTTCGCGATCGCATTCCTCCTCCAGAGCGTCGCGCTGCTGAAGTTCGGGGCACTCGGCAAGCCGGCCTCGTCGGTCGCGTCCCTGAACCAGGCGATCACGGTCGCGGGTGTGGACGTCCGCAAGGTCACGCTCGTGGCGATCGTCGTGGCCGCGCTGGCGCTCGGGCTGCTGGCCCTGCTCCTGAAGCGCACGAGCATTGGCCTGCACATGCGCGCGGCGGCCATCGACTTCCAGACGGCGCGGCTGCTCGGCGTGCGGGCGAACACGGTGATCGCGTTCGCCGTCCTGCTCTCCGGCCTGCTCGCGGCGGCCGTCGCGGTCATCCTCACCGTGCAGACGCCGCTCGTCACGTCCGACTTCGCGCTCAAGGAGACGATCATCGTCCTCGTCGGCGTCGTCGTCGGCGGCATCGACCGCCTCGGCTCGGCAACCCTCGGCGGCTTCGCGATCGGCTTCGCGATCGGCTTCCTGGGTGGCGCGTTGCCGACCGACATGAGCGTCTACCTCCCCTCGGTCGTGTTCGCGCTGGTCATCCTCGTCCTGCTCCTGCGTCCGGCTGGTCTGTTCGCCCGCGGCCGCGCGTCGGTGGTGGACAGGGTGTGAGGAGGTTCCCGCTCACGCAACTGCTCGGCCCGGCGCTGCTGCTCGTCGCCGTCGGGGTCGCGGGAACGTTCTTCTCGCGGTCGATCGAGATCTACTTCCGCAACTCGCTGATCATGGTCGCGATCGTCGTCGCGCTCTACGTGTTCGTCGGCAACTCAGGCGTCGTCTCGTTCGGCCAGGTGAGCTTCGTCGCCGTCGGCGCCTTCGCCGCGGGCGTGACGACCGTTCCGGCGGATGTCAAGCCCGCGGCGCTGCCCGATGCCTTCGCGCTGATCCGCGACCACTCGATCGGCAGCTTCGAGTCGCTGCTGCTCGCGACCGCCGTCGGCGGGATCTTCGCATTCCTCGTCGGAGCGCCACTGATGCGGCTCTCGGGACTCGCGGCCGGCATCGCGACCTTCGCCGTGCTCGAGATCACCCACAACATCCTGCGCTACTGGACGAAGATCGGGCCCGGCGCGGGCTTGCTCTCGCTGGTGCCCGAGACGACCGGTCTCCTCCAGGCGACGGTCGGCGCGGTCGCCGTCGTCGCGATCGCGTTCGTCTACCAGCGGAGCCGGCCCGGCCGGCTCTTGCGCGCGACGCGCGAGGATTCCGCCGCGGCGCAGGCGATCGGCATCGACGTCCACCGCCAGCGGCTGTGGGCGTTCACGCTGAGCGGCGCTCTCTCCGGGTTCGCAGGCGGGCTGCTCGTCCACATGTACGGATCGATCACGACCGAGCAGGTGTACCTCGAACTGGCGTTCCTCACTCTCGCGATGCTCGTCATCGGCGGCGCGACGAGCCTCTTCGGCGCCGTGCTCGGCGCCCTCGCCGTGAGCGGCCTCGACGCGTTCCTCGGGCAGGCGGAGGAGGGCGTCAGCATCGGTTTCACGCTCGACCTGCCGACGGGCACGCGCCTCGTGGTCGTCGGCACGCTGATGGCGGTCGTGCTCATCCTCCGGCCGAGCGGCATCACCGGCGGGCGGGAGCTCACGCTCCGGTTGCCGGGACGCCGCCGAGAGAAGAAGGCGGCATGAGGGTCTGCATCGTCGGCTGCGGCGCCGTCGGCAGCCTCTTCGCTGCGAATCTCGCGTGTCTCGACGACGTCGACGTCTGGGCCTTCGATCTCAACGCCGTCCACGTCGCCGCGATCAACGAGCGCGGTCTGCGCCTCTCCGGCGCAGGCGAGGTGCTCGGGCGTCTCCGCGCCACCACGCACGCGTCGGAGCTGCCGTCGTGCGACTTCGGCATCGTCGCCACGAAGGCGATGCACGCCGAGGGCGCCGTTGCCGCGACCGCCCACGCCTTCGCCGGCGGTTGCCTCGCCTCGGTCATGAACGGCGTCGGCAACGAGGAGACGATCGCGCGCCACGCCGAGCGCGTGATCCGCGGCACGACCTTCCCGGCGGGCAGGCTCGTCGAGCCGGGGCACGTGCGGTGGGACGTCAGGGGGGACACGACGTTCGGCCCGTTCGAGCCGAGTCCCGCGCCCGCGGCGGAGATCCAACGGCTCGCGGAGGCCTGCACCCGCGCCGGGATGCCCGCCCAGGCGGTCGCGGACGCCCGTGGCCCGCAGTGGCGCAAGGTGATCTTCAACGCCTCCACGAACCCGCTCGGCGCGCTCACCGGGTTGACGCACGGTGGCCTCTGCGAGGACACGGCGCTCCGCGCTCTCGTCAGCGGTCTCGTCGCCGAGGGGAAGGCCGTCGCCGCCGCGCAGGGGATCGTGCTCGACGCCGATCCGGAGGAGCTGGTCGACTACGCCGCCCGGCCGGAGGTCGGCTACGGCCACAAGGCGAGCATGCTGCAGGACGTCGAGGCCCGCCGCCCGACGGAGATCGACTACCTGAACGGCGGCATCGCGCGCTTCGGGCGAGAGCTCGGCGTCGCGACGCCGCTCAACGACGCCGTCACGGCGCTGATCAAAGGGGTGGAGAGATCGTGGAACTAGGAAGCGAGCTCGAGCGCCGCCACCGCAATGTGCGGACCGCGATGGCGGAGCACTCGCTCGACGCGCTCGTCGTCTCGGGGAGCGAGTACTCGGGGTTCGAGGGCTCGGTCACGTACCTCTCCGGCTTCCAGATCGTGCACCGGTACGCCTACGTCGTCGTGCCGGCCGACGGGGCGGCGCAGATCGTCTTCCCGACCGAGGCGCGCTACGTCGGCGAGCACGGCACGGCCGAGCTCGAGCAGGTCTTCGCCGAGCGGCCGGGAGAGCACATCGCCGTCACGGCCCGCGACCGCGGCTGGAAGCGCGTGGGCGTCTACGGCCTCGACTACATCATGACCGTGCGCGACTACCGCGCCCTCGAGGCCGCGGGGCTCGAGCTCGTGCCCTTCGACGTCGAGTTCGACCTGGCGCGCGCGGTCAAGAGCGAGGCCGAGCTCGAGTCCGTGCGGGACAGCGTCCGGATCAACGAGCAGGGCTTCGAGGCCTTCTTCTCGGCCTACCGCCCGGGCCGGACCGCCGCCGAGATGATGGCCCCCGCCGAGGCGCTCTTCGTGCGCGAGGGCTGCGGCCGCCTGACGATGAACATGGTGCTCGTCGGGGAACGGCACGGCGCGGCTTCCCCCGAGTTCAAGATCGCCCGCGGCGACGCGGTGGTCGGGGACTTCGTCCTGCCCTCGCTCGAGGTCGCAGGGCCCGGGATGCACTGGGTCGAGGTCTCGCGCGCGATCGCCGGCGCCTGGCCGCCGAGCGACGAGACGTTGCGGATGATGGAGGCCTACGACGAGTACTACGAGGCGGCGAAGCCGGCGCTGCGGGCCGGCGGTACCGCCCACGATGCGCACCACGCGGTGTCGAAGGGCTTCTCGGGGCGGGGTTGGAACCTCGGTCACGTCACCGGCCACTCGATCGGGATGACGATGATCGAGCACCCGCGGATCGGCGAGGGGGTGGACGTCGAGCTGCGCGAGGGAATGGTGCTCTCGATGCACCCGCATGCGATCTCCGCCGACGGCGAGACGTGCCTCTACATGCAGGACACGTGGCTCGTCACCGCGGGCGGCGGCGTGCCGCTTTCGCGCCTGCCCATGAAGATCTACCTCTACGAGCCATGAGGCGCCCTAGAGGTGGCAGCGGCAGACGGGCTCGCCCAGGTAGCGGCGCTCGAAGGCGAGGCCGTACCGGCCGACGGCGGGAGCACTCTCGCCTGCACGAGCGCTGCCTTGAGCAGCGTCGCGCCGATGACGAGATACCCGACCGTGAGCGAGAAGGTCATTGCCCTGTATTCGGCAAAGCAGGCGCGCCGGTTTAGCGAACGACGATCTCCTGCACCATCTGCGCAGGGTGCAGGGAGCAGAACAGCTTGTAGGTGCCCCGTCGGGTGAAACGGTGCGCGAACGTGCCCTTCAGCGTCCAGGGGGCCGAGAAGCCGACCGGCCCGCTGACGAGCGTGACGTCGTGGCGCACGCCGCCGGCGAAGCGCCACGTGAACGTCGCGCCACGCTTCAGCGAGACCCGCTCGGCGCCGTAGCGGTAGTCGCCGACCCAGGTTGACGTCGCGTCCTTCGCCACCTTCCCCTGCGGCGCGCGCGGAAGCGGCATGGTGAACGGCGGCGGCAGAGACGGGGAGCCCCGGTCGACGGTCAGAGCCGGGGTCGCCGGGCAGCCGCTCACGTCGCCGGGAGCGAGATAGAGGATCATGATCCCCATCGCGCGCGTGTGGGGCACGTCGTTGTCGTAGACGGCGGCAAGCCGGAGCTTCTGGCCGGCCGCTACGGGGATCCCTTCGGTGCTCATGAACGACGACATGTTCGCCGGGCCGGGCTCGTGCAGCAGCGGCTTCGGCTCCGGGCCACCCCAGGTCGGCTCCGAGATGAACGGCGTCGTGGCGCAGGTTGCGTTGCGGAGCTCGAGCCGGACCGCGCCGCCGTGCACGTGGCCGCCGCCGGCGACGATGCGGCCGCTGCGGGGCATCGTGAACTCCGACGTCTTCGTGTAGGTGGAGAAGGGCGGGCCCGTGCCCGGGACGTCGAAGACCGGGTCGGGCCCGGTGCAGTTCCGCACGTCGAGCCAAACGGGGGTCACGGGAACGAGCGACTCGCCCGTGACGTAGCGAACCGTGTAGCGGACGTAGCCCTTCAGCTCCGAGCGCTTGTGGTTCATCAGCATGTAGACCATGCCCCAGCCGTCCGTGCCCTTGTTCGCGTAGCCGTAGCCCGGCGGCAGGCGGAGCGCGTAGCGCTCCTCTCCGAGTGCGAAGAAGCGCTCCGCCGGGCTGCCGCAGGTGAAGTCGCGCCCCGGGAAGCGGGCGAAGACGACGTGGTGAAGCATGATCTCGTCGTCGCCCTGGACGGCGCCCGACCCGTCCACGACGTCCACGTCCAGGCCGACGACGTAGCCGTCCTCGCTCGGCGAGGGGACGAGCAACGTGCCCTGGGAGACGCCGTAGCCGGGAACCGTGATCTGCTGCGAGCGGAGGACGAGCGTCTGCTCGCCTGCGAGCGCGGATGCGGGCAGGGCAAGCGCCGCGAGGACGCAGACGACTCCGGCGAGAGAGCGCACGGCGCCGAAGTCTACGGGCCGCGGGTCGCTACCATCGGAGTCGTGAGCTGGCCCTGGATCGTGCTGCTCGCCCTCGCCGCCGCTCTGCTCGTCGGCGCAGAGTGGCCGCGGGTGAGCCTGCGCGTCGGGCCCGACGCGCGGCGGGCGCGCGAGCGCCGGCGGCGCAAAGCGCAGCTGAAGGTGGTCAGAGGCGAGAACGATGAGTTCGTCGCGAGCGTGCAGCGCGACCTCGAGCGCCTGCCGACGATCGACGAGAACGACAGGATCTGAGGCACGAGTCCGGCTATCGGACGGAGAACGTCGTCCGCAAGACGCGGGTGTTCGGCAGGATCGCCGCGACGTTCTCCATGTTGCGGCTCTCCTGGACATCGGAGGCCTGAACAACGAGCGCGTGACGCCCGCGTGCGAGCCCGCCCGTTGCGAGCCTCACAGTGCCGTCGGGCGCGAGCTTCGCCCGCCGCTCGTCACCGTCCACTTCGATCACGAGCGAGCGCGCGTAGACGCCGGAGCCGGAGTCGGTGACGCGCACGACGAGGGGCGTTCCCCTCGTCACGGTCCGGCCGAGCAGCGTCACGGACGGCGGCGTCGTGTCGGCGATCCAGAAGCGAAACGTGAAGCTGCCGGCGCGGGCGCCGTCGAAGACGACGTCATAGGCGCCGGCCGGCGGCCTGATCGCGCCCGCAGCGAGCACGGGCTCCTGGAAGCTCCGCAGGTAGGGGTTGAGGTCGAAGGGCAGCGCCGCGACGCCGAGCAGGCGGTTCTCGTCTCCGGCCCGGACGATGCGTGGCTCGACCTTCGCTCCCCCGCCGAGCCGCGTGATGACGACGCCGAAGTTCGCGACGGGCCGGTCGAGCGTGACCCGGAAGACCTGCTCGGGGCCGTCGAGCGCCGCATCCTGGCCCGCGCGATCGGGGTAGCGGTAGCGCTTGACGCGCGCGGCGCGGCCCCGCGTGTCGCCGCGATACAGGCCGGGAGTGGCGAGGACCGTCGTCTTCGCCTCGGAGAGCCGCGGCACCTCGGCGAGGAGCCAGAAGGGGATCCGCCGACGCTCGCCTGCGCGCGTGAGCACGACGAAGCCGGCAACCTCCCCCTCCTTCGCGTCGCCGGCAACCGCCGCGGTGACGGCGAGCGAGCCGGGGACAGTCACGGTCGGAGGAGCCGACACGGTTGCGCCGGCCGGGTGCGACTCGACGCTGACGGCCCAGTCGCCGGCCCCGTCGCCGGCGTCGCTCAGCTCCACGGCCTGCTCCGCGCTCTCCCCCCGGTGCAGGAGCCCGAACGAGAGCGCCGTCGGCGCGGCGAAGACGAGTGGGCGATCCGCGCGGGCGAGTGCGATCACGCCGCCTCCCTGACGGGTCGGCGGCGCCTCCAGCGTCCGCGCGTCGTCCGCGTAGGCCGGAGTTCCGGTCTGGGTCAGTGCCGACTTGATCTGAGCCACGGTCCACCCGGGATGGCGTTGCCGGAGGAGCGCGGCGGCCCCGGCGACGTGCGGCGCGGCCATGCTCGTGCCGGACAGCCGGGTCCACCCACCGCCGGTGATCGCCGACAGGATCCCCGCGCCCGGTGCGCTCACGTCGGGCTTCAGCCGGAGCGAGAGCGGGGTCGGACCCGCGGCCGAGAAGCCCGAGACGACCCCTGGCGCGCTCGAGCGCGAGGTCGAGACGGCGGCGACCGTGATCGCCTTCGCGGCAGTGCCCGGCGAGCTGATCGAACCGCCCCCGAACTCGGCGAAGTCGTTCCCGGCGGCGGTGACGGGAACGACGCCAGCGTCGGCGGCGGCATCGAGCGCGAGGGCGACGACGTCGCGCGACGGCTCGATCTCGGCCTCGCCGAGCGAGAGGTTGATGACGTCCATCCCGTCCGCGACCGCCGCCTCGATCGCCGCGACGAGCTCCGGGGAGTTGCCGTCCAGCCCGACGCCACTTGCCGTGGGCACGGTCAGCGCCTTGTAGTTGCCGAGGTAGGCCTTCGGCGCCACGCCGGACGCCACGCCGCCGCCGGGGGCGACCGTCCCGGTGTTCCCGGCCGCGATTCCGGCGACGTGCGTGCCGTGCTCGGAGTTCTCGGGCTCGAACGGCTTGGTTTCCGCCTTGCGGCCGGAGGGAGCGAACACGCGCGCCGCGATCACCTTCGCCGTCGTGTAGGCGGCCCGACCCTTCGGAAAGCCGGGCGGCATCGTGTAGCCGGCCGGGTCGAAGAAAGGGTGGCTCTGGTCGATCCCCTGGTCGATGATCGCGATCTTCATCCCCTGCCCGGCCGTGTCGAGGCCTGGCCCCCAGAGCGCGGGAGCGCCGATCTGCTGCGGGCTGCGGTCGAGGAGGGTGTGGTAGCGGACGCTCGGGTAGACGGCGCGAACGCCGGGAAGCAGCGCCAGGCGCCGGAGCTGCGCCGCCGGTAGGACGACGGCGAGCCCGTTCACGACGATCCGGTAGCGGCGACGGACGGTGGCCCCGGGCACGGCGTCGGCGATCCGGACTTCGAGGCGGCGCTGGTCCGCGGCGAGCAGGTCCACGTACGCGACGCTCGCCGGCGCCCGCAGCCGGAGGCGCTGCGAGCGCGAGAAGGTCGTGCGGCCGGGATGGGCCTGCGCGAGCGGCGGGGCGTCGAGCGCCACGACGACCTCGACGAAAGGGCCTCGACCGTCCGGTCGCGGCTGCGCAGGCCCTGCGAGCAGCAGGACGGCGACGACGACGAGCAGACCCCGTTTCACGACGGCCATCGTACGAGGTGAGACGCCCAATCGGTCGTGAAGGCGGCAACGCCGCCCGGGGACGGCGCGGGTCATGCGGATGAGAGGACTTGAACCTCCACGCCCCTAAGGGCACACGGACCTGAACCGTGCGCGTCTACCAATTCCGCCACATCCGCGGGCGGCCGACATTCTAGCGTCGGCATTCCCAGATCTTGTCCCGGCTACCCGAGCGCGGCCAGCACGTCGTCTGAGTGCTCGTCGGGCTTCACCTTGTGCATCACCTTCGCCACCGTGCCGTCGGGCGCGATCACGAAGGTCGAGCGCTCGATCCCCATGTACGTCTTGCCGAGCATTCTCTTCTCGACCCAGACGCCGTAGGCCTCGGCGACCTCGTGGCCCGTGTCGGCGAGCAGAGGGAACGGCAGCCCGTACTTCTGCTTGAACTTGACGTGTGAGGCGACGCCGTCGGGGCTGACGCCGAGCACGACGGCGCCGCGCCGCTCGAACTCGCCCCAGGAGTCGCGGATGCTGCAGGCCTGTACGGTGCACCCGGGAGTGTCGTCCTTGGGGTAGAAGTAGAGGACGACGGGCTTCCCGCGCAGGGACGCGAGTGAGATCGTCTCGCCCGTGTCGCTCGTCAGCGAGAAATCGGGAGCAGGCTTGCCTTCTTCGACCACGTCATCGTCTCCTCCGTCGGTTCCGGGCCGATGGTAGCCGCGCACGCCGCCCTCGCGGTGGCCGTACTCGCGGTCTGCGGGCTCGCCGCTACCACGGGCGGGATCGCCTATCGCCGGCGCGGCGCCGCCGGGGGAGCCGTCACCCACCTGCTCGCGCTCGCGCAGACGTTGCTGATCGCCCAGGCAGGCGCGGGTTTGCTGCTGCTCTCGGACGACCGCCGCGCTCCCGACCGGCTGCACTACGCCTACGGCGCATTTGCGCTCGGCGCCGTGCTCTCCCCGTGGTTCTACGCCCCGCCAGCCGGCCCGAAGCGGCTCCTGTGGTTCTCGGGGGCCTGCCTGCTGGCAGGAGCGCTCGCGGCCCGTGCGTACATGACGGGGTCATGAGGCGCCTCTTCTCGCAGCTGAATCCGACGGTGCGGGGCTTCCTGCTGATCGCCGCGGTCGCGCTGGTGATCGTCGTCCTCTCGCTCGACTCGACACTGGCGGCCCTCTACGCGCTCGTGTCGATCGCCTTCTTCCTCGCGGTCGCGTTCTTCGTCTTCCTGCTGTGGAGGGAACGGCGGGGCGACATCGGCCGCTGGCCGGAGCGTCCGCGCTTCGTGTTCTACGGCGCCGCGCTCCTCGCCGTCGCCGATCTCGGGCTCTACTTCTGGCGCGGCGCGTCGGGGCCCGACGCGCTGTCCTTCTTCCTCGTGCTCGGCGTGTGCGTCTACGCCATGGTTCGCACCTGGAAGGGCCAGCACACCTACGGCTAGCCGATTCGGACTGCCTCGCCGACCCGCAGCGTCGCCTCGCCCCGGTTCACCGGGTGTGTGAGTCGGAGCGTGAAGCGGTAGTCGCCGCCCGCGAGCCGCCGCTCCCGCAGCTCGATCACCGTCGCGACGCCGGCCTTCGCGACCCCGCGGCGGGCCAGCGTCGTCGAGCTTCTCGGCAGCTTCTCGAGCCGCAGGCTGTACGCGCAGTCGAGGTCGCAGCGCAGGCGAACGCGAAACGGCTGCTTCTTGAGGGACCTGCCGCTCGGGAAGACGAGCACCTCGGGCCGCGGCGAGAGCGCGAGACCCGCGCAGCGGGCGATTGAGCCCCCGGCGGTCGCGGCGAGCGACTGCCGCACGGCCACCGCGCTCGCCTTCGCCGTCCCGTCGGAGTAGTAGACGCCCGACTGCCATGCCGGCAGCGCCGGCTCGTCGTGGCTGTGGAAGAAGAGCACGCCGGTGACGTTCGGCTGGCAGAACGACAGCTCGAGGGCCCGGCGGTAGTACGCCGCCTGGGTCGCCTCGTCCACCGGCTTGGTCGTCGCGGGCTCGGCGCCCGTGTAGAGGAGCGCCTTGTCGGCCGGGATCGCCGACTCGACCCCGAACTCGTCGTAGAGGATCGGCAACGTCGACCCGGGCTGCGCGGTCCCGTCGAACGCCTCCGCAAGCAGCGCGACGAGCTTCGAGTAGTCCGCGATCCCGATCGTGGTCGAGCGCGGATGGGCGAAGTCGGGCGACTGGCTCGACGTATCGGCGTACGGGTGGTGAGCGAAGGCGTCCATCACGGGCTCGGCCCGCCCGCTCGCCCGGTAGGCGACGCCGAGGTCCCTGATGAAGGAGGTCGGGGAGTGGGTGTCGCGGAGGGTGCCGGGCTTGTCCACGCCGCGCGGGGCGAGCGCGCCGCCGTAGACCTTGACCGCCGGCGAGACGGCCTTGAGCGCGTCGTAGGTCGTCGCCAGCAGCTCGAGGTAGGCGGGCGCGGCGGCGTCCGACCCGTCGGGGCCGAACTGGGGCAGCCAGAAGCGGTTGAGGTTCGGCTCGTTGCCGACGATCACGTCGCGAAAGGACGGGAGCGCGCGTACGAGCTCGGCGGCGTAGGCCGCGAACTCGGCGCGGGCCTCCGGGGTCAGCGGCGTCGTCTTCGATCCGGCGTGGGAGACGGAGACGTAGACGCGGACGCCGTTGAGGCTGGCCGCCGCGGCGACGTTCCGCAGGACCTTCAGCTCCGCGGCCGTCGGTGCCTGCAGCCCGGGAGCCCAGATGCTCGTGATCCGCACGGCCCGGAAGCCGGCGAGGCGGAGCAGGGACATGTTCGTCTTGGCGCTGACGAGGTCCGGCGAGCGGACGACGTCCTCGGCGGCTCCGAGAGTCATCCCCGGCCCGCCGGCCACCGTGGCAGGGGCGGCGACGAGGACGAGCAGCCAGGCCGCGACGGCGGCGAGCGAGCGCCCTCTCGGCGGCCGGGGAGGCGACATGTCCACGGCGGATACGCTAGCCGTCATGCTGGACGAGCTCAGCGCGCAGCTCGCTGCGCTGCCGGCGAAGCCCGGCGTCTACCTCTTCCGCGACGGCGGCGGCGAGCTGCTCTACGTCGGGAAGGCGAAGTCGCTGCGCTCGCGCGTGCGCAGCTACTTCCGCGCCGGCGGTGACGGGCGCGTGGGCGCGGCGCAGCTCGTCGAGCGGATCGAGGGCATCGAGGTGATCGTCACCCAGAGCGAGGCCGAGGCGCTCCATCTCGAGCAGAACCTCGTCAAGCGCCACCGGCCGCCGTTCAACGTGCGGCTGCGTGACGACAAGTCGTTTCCCTACATCGCGGTCACGGTCGCGGACGAGTACCCGCGCGTCATGTTCACCCGCGAGCGCCACCGCCGCGGGGTCGTCTACTTCGGCCCGTACGCGAATGCGAAGAAGGTGCGCGAGACGCTCGACGTCCTCAACCGCGTCTTCCAGTTCCGTCCCTGCGAGGGGCCGAAGCCGGGCCGCCACTCGGGCATCCCGTGCCTCGACTTTCACATCGAGCGCTGCACGGCGCCGTGCATCGGCGCGATCTCCGTGGAGGACTACGGGCGGATCGTGGAGGGCGTGATCGAGTTCCTCTCGGGCGAGACGCGACCGATCGTGCGGGAACTCGAGCGGCGGATGAAGGAGGCGGCCTCCGGGGAGCGGTTCGAGGAGGCGGCGCGGCTGCGCAACCGCCTTCACGCGATCGAGCATCTCGCCGAGCGGCAGGCGGCCGACCGGCGCGACGTCGGTGACGTGGACGTGATCGGGATCGCCGTCGCAGGCGACGTCGCGGCCGTTCAGCTCTTCCCGCTGCGGGGCGGCAAGCTCATCGACCGCCACGGCTTCCATCTCGAGAACGTGGCCGGGCAGGACACGTCCACGATGCTCGAGGCGTTCTGCCTCGAGTACTACGGGACGATGCCGAGCATCCCGCCGGAGCTCGTCGTCCCGCGCGACGCCGGCGACGTCGAGGCGCTCGCCCAGTTCCTCTCCGAGCGGCGTGGCTCGCGCGTCGAGGTGCGCGTGCCGGCGCGCGGCGAGAAGCGGCGGCTGGCGGAGCTGGCCGCGCAGAACGCGCAGCTCGCGCTCGAATCCGAGACCGTGCAGCGCGAGCAGCGACGGGCGCGGCGGGTCGCTGCGCTCGAGGAGCTGCGCGAGGCGCTCAACCTCGAGAGCCTGCCGCTGCGGGTCGAGTGCTTCGACATCTCCAACATCCAGGGGCAGGCGATCGTCGGATCGATGGTGGTGTTCCAGGACGCGATGCCGAAGAAGGCCCACTACCGGACGTTCGCCGTGCGCGGGCAGGCCGGCCAGGACGACTTCGCCGCGATGGCGGAGGTGGTCTCGCGCCGCTTCTCCCGGCTCGCGGCGGCACCGAGCTCGTCCGCGCACGACGAGAGCTTCGCCGCCGTCCCCAACCTCGTCGTCATCGACGGAGGCAAGGGCCAGCTTTCCGCGGCACTCGAGGCGATGCAGGCGCACGACCTGCCGCGCGTCGCGGTGATCGCGCTCGCGAAGCGGGTCGAGGAGGTGTTCGTGCCGGGCCGTTCGCAGCCGATCCTGCTCGACCGGCGCAGCCCGGGGCTCCAGCTGCTGCAGCACATCCGCGACGAGGCCCACCGCAAGGCGGTCGGCCTCCACCGGCGCCGGCGCGAGACGGCGTCGTTCGGCTCGATCTTCGACACGCTCGCGGGCGTCGGCCCCGCCCGGCGGCGTGCGCTGCTCGCCCACTTCGGCTCCGCCGAGGCCTTCCTCGCGGCGTCGCAGGAGGAGCTCGAGGGCGTCCCGGGTCTTCCTCCGAAGACCGCCCGCGCCGTCTACGCTCAGCTACACAAGACCGGAGGTGCCTGACCCGTGAGACGAATCGCCCTGCCGGCCATCCTCGCCACGCTCGCGCTCGCGCTCGCGGGCTGCGGCGGCGGCGAGAGCGCGCCCGAGACGGTAGCGACGGCCACGCAGCCGCCTGCGAGGACGTACCCCGAGCAGCCCGCCGCCGGCGAGGCGCTGACGCGGTTCGTGGACGCAGCGGCCAGGGGCGACACCGACGCGCTCTTCTCGATGCTGACCAGGCGCGCCCGGCAGGTCTACGGGCCGACGGCCAAGGCGTTCGCGAAGACGTTCGGCAAGGATCTGACGGAGGGCGTGGGCGCGTTCCGTCGTGAGGGCGCGTTCGAGGTCGCGCTCTCCGTGCAGGCGACCCCGGACTGGGCGGTGGCCGTGATCGCCGGCCACATCACCCACGAGGGCACGACGGCCTACGGCGCGTACGGGCTGCCGGCGCGGAAAGAGGGCGGCGCCTGGAAGCTCGAGCTCGCCGGCAGCGTGGGCTTCAACCCGATCAGCCCGGACGAGCAGCTCACCACCGACTCGACGCCGCAGATCGCAACCGAGCTCGACGCGAACGAGCCGATTCTCGAGTTCGCGATCTGGGTCGACCGGACGGCGATCGAGGCGATCGTCTCGCCGGACTCGCTGCTGATGAACGGCGAGGTGACTGTGCCGATCCCGCCCGGACGCCACACGGCGGTCACGTTCGCCGCGACGGAGTCCAGTGCGGGCGTGAACGCCTTCTCCTTCACGTCGAGATAGTCATCTACGGCTCCTCGTCGGTTGCCTGGTGCGCCGCGACGGCCCGGCGGATCTGGAACGTCCGCAGCGTGAGCAGGATCGCCGTGAAGCCGACGACGACGTTGACGGCCACGAGCGTCAGCTTCATGCCGACGCTGAAGGCGAGCAGCGCCGTCTCGGGCACCGCGCCCCTGAAGACGTAGACGATGAACGCCTGCTCGGTGCCGATCCCGGCGGGGCTGATCGGGACGAGCGTGGAGAGGCTCCCTGTGACCTGCACGAGCAGGACGTTGCGCAGCGACGGCTCGATGTCGAACGCCCTCAGGAAGAACGAGATCGCGACGAGCCGGAGCGCCCAGTCGCAGGCCTGCCAGAACACGACCCCGCGCAGGTAGCGCGGCCGGTCACGCAGGACGGCGACGCCCTGGAAGACGCGGGCGCGGAACTCCTGCACCCGGCGGTGGATCCAGAAGGCGGCCACGAGCGCCAGCAGGGCCAGGATGCCGCCAATCGCCGCCGAGGCCTGCGGGTGGTTCAGGAACCAGGCGAAGTCGAAGCTCGGCAGGTCGGGGAGGACGTCGAGCGAGGGCAGCACGCCCTGGGTCAAGGCCCATACGAGCACCGAGCCGGCGGCGAGGGAGTCGAACACCGCCATCGCTGCGAGGCTCGAGGCGAGCGTCGTGTACGTGCTGCCCGGGAGGGCGCGGTGCGCGAGCATCAGCTTGACCGCGTCGCCGGTGCGGGCGGGGAGGATCGCATTCACGCCGACCGCCGAGACGTAGGCGCCGAAAATCGGGCGCCAGCGCACGCGCTGGTCCGGGTACGCGGCGGCGATCACGTTGCGCCAGGCGCGGCTCGTGCACGCGAGCTTGACGAGCTGGAGCGCGACGGCGACCGCGAGGGGTGCGAAGTCCACGGCCGCGAGGCGGTCGAAGAAGACTTCGATCGCATCGAGGACTCGCTGCACGGGCCCAGGCTAACGCGAGCTCAGGCGCCGTCGGGCGCCATGAACGGGTAGCGATAGTCCGTCGGCGGCACGAACGTCTCCTTGATGGTGCGCGGGCTCACCCAGCGGATGAGGTTCCAGAGCGAGCCGGCCTTGTCGTTCGTGCCCGATGCCCGCGCCCCGCCGAACGGCTGCTGCCCGACGACCGCGCCGGTGGGCTTGTCGTTCAGGTAGAGGTTGCCGGCCGCGTAGCGAAGTGCCTGCTGCGCCTCGCCGAGCGCGTAGCGGTCGTCGGAGAAGATCGCGCCCGTGAGCGCGTACGGCGCAGTCCGGTCGACGAGGGCGAGCGTCTCGTCCCACCGCTTCTCGTCGTAGACGTAGGCGGTCACGACCGGGCCGAACAGCTCGTCGCGCAGCAGCCGGAAGTCGGGGTTGCGGGTCTCGATCACCGTCGGCTCGACGAAGTAGCCTTCGGAGTCGTCGCAGCCGCCGCCCACGAGCACGTCGCTGTCGGCGTCCGCGCGCGCCTCCGCGATCGCCTCGGCCTGCGTCCGGAACGACGAGGAGTCGATCACGGCGCCCATGAAGTTCGTGAAGTCGGCGACGTCGCCCATCGGGATCTCGCTCACCTGCGCCGCGAGCAGCTCGCGCACCTCGGGCCAGAGGTTCGACGGCGCGTACACACGCGAGCAGGCCGAGCACTTCTGGCCCTGGTATTCGAACGCGCCCCGGACGATCGCCGTCGCCACCGCCGCGGCGTCGGCGGACGGATGGGCGACGATGAAGTCCTTGCCGCCCGTCTCGCCGACGAGGCGCGGGTAGTTGCGGTAGCGCTCGATGTTCGCGCCGACCGTCTTCCACATGCCGTGAAAGACCGAGGTCGAGCCCGTGAAGTGCACACCCGCAAGCTCGGGGCTCGCCAGGGCGGGGTCGCCGATCGCCGCGCCGGAGCCGTAGACGACGTTGATGACGCCGTCGGGGAGGCCGGCGGCCTGCATCAGCT
Organism: uncultured Actinomycetes bacterium; assembly: GCA_963839425.1. Taxonomy (GTDB): domain Bacteria; phylum Actinomycetota; class Thermoleophilia; order Gaiellales; family Gaiellaceae; genus CAYGLV01. Next base: position 1,266,304 of record CAWIUX010000009.1, on the reverse strand, counting down.
TCATGACGTAGTGCGCCGAGAGCGCAGACGTCGAGGCCGGCTTCCAGACGACCGTGTTGCCCATCAGCGCGGGGGAGGAGGAGAGGTTGCCGCCGATCGACGTGAAGTTGAACGGGCTGACCGCGAAGACGAAGCCCTCGAGCGGGCGGTACTCGAGCCGGTTCCACATCCCGGGCGAGGAGACGGGCTGCTCCTCGTAGATGCGGGTCATGAAGCCCGGGTTGAAACGCCAGAAGTCGATCAGCTCACAGGCCGCGTCGATCTCGGCCTGGTGCACGGTCTTCGACTGGTTGAGCATCGTCGAGGCGTTGATCGTCGCGCGCCACGGGCCGGCGAGGAGCTCGGCGGCGCGCAGGAAGACCGCGGCGCGCTGCTCCCACGGGAGCTGCGACCACTCGCGGTGCGCCTCGCGGGCGGCGGCGATAGCCTCGTGGACGTGCTTGGCGCCGCCCTTGGAGACGTCGGCGAGGACGTGGCCGCGGCGGTGCGGGACGATCGCCTCGAACGTCTCGTCGGTGTAGACGTCCTTGCCGCCGATCACGAGCGGGATCCGGATGCGCTCGCCGTCCATCTGCTTGAGGCGCGCCTGGAGCTCGATGCGCTCGGGCGAGCCGGGCGAATAGGCCTTGACCGGCTCGTTGACAGCCTGGGGGAGCCGGAAGTGGCCGGGAGCGGTCATGCGGGAGGGGATTGTAGATTCGAAACGATGCGCGTGACGCGGCATGCCTACGACGTCGCCGGCTGGGGCCGGGGTGAGGTGTGGCTGGCGGGAGGCCGCGTCGTCGAGCACGACCTGCCGGTGCCGTCTCACGATCCCCACGACGCGTCCACGAGGCCCGTGCCAGAAGCGTCACGCTGGATCGTCGAGCGCGTGACCGCCTACCTCTCGGGCGAGCGCGTGACGTTCGCCGACGTCCCGCTCGACCTCGACTGGTGCACGCCCTTCCAGCGGGCCGTCGCTGAGGCGTTGCGCGCGGTGCCCTGGGGCGAGGTCGTGACCTACGGCGAGCTCGCGGCCCTTGCCGGCCGTCCGGGTGCCCAGCGCGCGGTCGGGGGCTTCTGCGCCGGCAACCGGTTCGCGCTCTTTCTGCCCTGCCACCGCGTCGTCGCCGCCGGCGGGATCGGCGGCTACGGCACGAGCGGCGTTCAGCTCAAGCGCCGCCTGCTGCGACTCGAGCATGTCACTCTCTGAGGACATCCGCAACGAGCTGGCCGCGATCGCGCCGACCCGCGACTGCGACCGGCTCGCCGAAGTGTCGGCTCTCTTCCACACGGCCGGCAGCCTGCACCTGCGCGGGCGTGGCGAGGTCGCGCTCCACCTCGACGTCGGCAGCTCCGCGGTGGCGCGCCGCGCCTTCTCGCTCCTGCGCGAGCTCGGCATCCACTCCGAGATCCGCACCTACCGGCAGCGGGCGTTCGCTCAGCCGACCCGGTACCAGCTCCACGTCGAGGGCGACGCGCGCGCCCTCCAGGTGCTGCACGAGGCCGGTGTGCTCGACGCGCGGCTGGCGCCGCTCGAGCGGCCGCCGAGGCGCGTCGTCGCGAGAAAGTGCTGCCGCGGCGCGTATCTCCGCGGGACGCTGCTCGGCGGCGGCTCGGTCTCGGCGCCGCGCTCGCCGCACCTCGAGCTGCGAAGCGCCTCCGTCGCCGGTGCCGAGTTCACGGCGTGGGTCGCCGCGGCGGAAGGGGTGCGGCTCGCGGTTCGCGATCGCGGCCGGCACGCGATTGCGTACGCGAAGGGAGCAGAGGCGATCGAGGGGTTGCTCGCCGCCGCCGGCGCGGCCGACACGGTGCTCGCGCTCGAGGAGCGGTCGGTCGTCACGGCGCTGCGCGCCGAGGCGAACCGGCTCGCGAACGCCGACCATGCAAACCTCGTACGCACGGGCCGCGCGGCCCAGGCCCAGCTCGAGGCGGTGCGCCGGCTGCGGGACGACGGCGTGCTCGCCGACCTTCCGGACCGGCTGCGCGAGGCCGCCGAGCTGCGTCTGCGCTACCCGACGCGCTCGCTGCGGGAGCTGGGGGAGCGGTGCGCGCCGCCCGCGACGAAGGCGGCGCTGCACCGGCGGCTCGAGAAGCTGAAACGGCTTGCCGAGGGATGATCGCGCCGCAGCATTGTCACTTGTAAACCCGATGATTTCGCGCTGCCGCTGTTGCATACTCCCGCTCACGGCGGGTACGTGCTCGTCCGGCGAGGGATCCAGACCCCGTCCGTCGCCGGAGGTCCGAGTTCGGTGGCACGGAGGGAGAGATCGTCCTCGGAGCTCTCCCTCCGGCCCGCCAGCGCCACGAAGCCCGGCAGCCTGTACTGAGTTCCCGCCCGACGGCCGTCGCTAGACTCGCGGAGGGACAAGCGACGACAGGAGCGGCATGGCGATTCGCGTCGGCATCAACGGTTTCGGGCGCATCGGGCGCAACTTCTTCCGCGCGCAGCTGGAGCGCGGGGCGGACATCCAGATCGTGGCGATCAACGACCTCGGCGACGCCGCGACGATGGCGCACCTGCTGAAGTACGACTCGCTGCTCGGGCCCCTTCCGGGCGGGGTCGAGTTGGGCGACGGCGTCATCCGCGCCGGCGGCCAGGAGCTGAAGGTGCTGGCCGAGCGCGACCCCGCCGCCCTGCCGTGGGGCGACCTCGGCGTGGACGTCGTGCTCGAGTCCACCGGCTTCTTCACGAAGCGCGAGGGGGCACAGAAGCACCTCGACGCGGGTGCGAAGAAGGTCGTCATCTCCGCGCCGGCGAGCGAGCCCGACATCACGATCGTGCTCGGCGTGAACGACGGCACGTACGACAAGGTCTCGCACCACATCGTCTCGAACGCGTCCTGCACGACGAACTGCGTCGCGCCGCTCGCCAAGGTGCTGCACGAGCTGGCGACGATCGAGTCGGGCTTCATGACGACGATCCACGCGTACACGAACGACCAGAGCATCCTCGACCTGCCGCACAAGGACCTGCGGCGGGCGCGGGCCGCGGCAATCAACCTGATCCCGACCTCGACCGGTGCGGCCAAGGCGATCGGCCTCGTCCTTCCCGACCTGAAGGGCAAGGTGGACGGCGTCGCCGTGCGCGCGCCGATACCGACCGGCTCGATCACCGATTTCGTCGTCACGCTCGCCCGCGAGGTGAGCGTCGAGGAGATCAACGCGGCCTACCGGGTCGCGGCCGCGGGCCCGCTCGAGGGAATCCTCCAGTACACCGAGGACCCGATCGTCTCCACCGACATCAACGGCTCGGCCTACTCGTGCATCTTCGACTCGCTGCTGACGATGGCGCACGGGCGGACGGCGAAGGTGTTCGGCTGGTACGACAACGAGTGGGGCTACAGCTGCCGGCTCGTCGACCTCATCCCGAAGCTGGTCTAGGGCCCTCGTGCGCAGGCCGCGCTCGGTTCGCGACGCCGACGTCACGGGTAAGCGCGTGCTCGTGCGCGCCGACCTCAACGTCCCGCTCGAGGACGGGCGCGTGGCGGACGACACGCGGATCCGGGCGGCGCTGCCGACGCTCGAGCTGCTGCTCGAGCGCGGGGCCGCCGAGGTCGCCGTCTGCTCCCACCTGGGGCGGCCGAAGGGGCCGGATCCCGCCTACGCGATCGCGCCGGTCGCGGCGCGCCTGGCTGAGCTGCTCGCCGACCCGCGCGTGCGCGTGCTCGAGAACACCCGCTTCGACCCGGGCGAGACGAAGAACGATCCCGGGTTTGCGCGCGAGCTGGCGGCCGGGATGGACCTCTACGTGGACGATGCCTTCGGCTCGGCACACCGCGCGCACTCGTCGACCGTCGGCGTCGCGGAGCTGCTGCCCGCGTACGCGGGCCTGCTGCTGGAGCGGGAGCTCAAGATGCTCGGCCGCCTGCTCGGGGAGGTCGAGCGGCCCTTCGTGCTCGTCGCGGGCGGTGCCAAGGTGGAGGACAAGCTCGCCGTCCTCCAGCACCTCGGCGGCCGGGCCGACACCGTGCTCGTCGGCGGCAAGATGGCGGCGGAGCTTGCTGCGCAAGCTCCGCTAGAGGGCGTGCACGTGGAGTTGCCGGTCGACGTGGTGGCTGCCGCCGCCTTCGACCGCGACGCCGAGTCCATCGTCGTTCCGGCCGCGGCGGTTCCGGAGGGGTGGCTGGCGCTCGACATCGGCCCCGAGTCACGCCGGCGCTTCGGCGAGGTCATCCAGGGGGCGAAGACGGTCTTCTGGAACGGCCCGATGGGCGTCTTCGAATGGCCCGCGTTCGCGGCGGGCACGAAGGCGGTGGCGCAGGCGGTCGCCGACGTGCGCGGCTACACCGTCGTCGGCGGCGGCGACTCGGCGCGGGCGCTTCAGGAGCTCGGGCTCGCCGGCCGCGTCTCGTGGGTCTCGACCGGCGGCGGCGCCTCGCTCGAGCTGCTCGAAGGCAAGGAGCTGCCGGGCGTGGCGGCGATACCAGAGGAGGGCACATGAAGCTGATCGCCGGCAACTGGAAGCTGTTCAAGGGCCCCGCCGAGACGCGAGCCTTCCTCGCCGCCTTCGACCCGCCCGCCGGCGTCGAGGCAGTCGTCTGCCCGCCGTACGTCTCGCTCGCTGCCGCGGTCGAGAGCGGGCGAACGATCTATGCGCAGAACGTCCACTGGGCGGCGGAGGGCGCGTTCACCGGCGAGATCTCGGCGGGAATGCTGCTCGAGCTCGGCGTCGCCGGCGCCATCGTCGGCCACTCCGAGCGCCGGCAGTTCTTCGGCGAGACGGACGAGACCGTGCGCCTGCGCTGCGAGGCGGCGCTCGCGGCGGGGCTCGGCGTGATCGCCTGCGTGGGCGAGCTCGAGGCCGAGCGCGAGGCGGGCGAGACCGAGGCCGTGCTGGCCCGCCAGGTCGCCGTGCTGCCGCGCCACGAGCGGCTCGTGATCGCCTACGAGCCGGTTTGGGCGATCGGCACGGGCAAGACGGCGACGCCGGAGACGGCCCGGGAGGCGCACGCGTTCATCAAGTCGCTGCACGAGACGCGCGTCCTCTACGGCGGCTCGGTCAAGCCGGACAACGCGGCCGAGCTGCTCGCGCAGCCCGGTGTGGACGGCGCGCTCGTCGGCGGCGCCTCCCTCGACCCCGGCTCCTTCGAGGCGATGTGCCGGACGGCAGCTTCCCTCTCGTAGCCCTCGTCGTCCTCGACGGCTGGGGCTGCGCCGCGCCCGGGCCGGGGAACGCCGTCTCGCTCGCGCGGACACCTGTCTTCGACCGCCTCTGGGCCGGGTTCCCACACACGACGCTGCTGGCCTCGGGCGAGGCCGTCGGGCTGCCGGAGGGCCAGATGGGGAACTCCGAGGTCGGCCACCTGACGATCGGCTCGGGGCGCGTGCTCTTCCAGGACCTGCAGCGGGTGAACCTCGCGATCGCCGACGGCTCCTTCTTCGAGAGCCCGGCGCTCCTCGGGGTGTTCCGGCGGGCGCGTGAGCGCGGCGGCGACGTCCACCTGCTCGGACTCGTCTCCGGCGGCGGCGTCCACTCCCACGTCGAGCACCTGCGCGCGCTGTTCGACCTCGCTGACCGGGAGGGGATGCGCCACCGGACGTGGCTGCACGCCTTCACCGACGGGCGCGACGTCTCGCCCCACGCCGCGGTGAGCGATCTCGCGGAGCTTCCCGCGGATCGCATCGCGACGGTCTGCGGCCGCTACTACGCAATGGACCGCGACGCGCGGTGGGAACGGACAGATCGCGCCTTCGGCGCGATCTGTTTAGGCGAGGGACAGACGGCGGACGATCCCGTGGAAGCGGTGCGAATGAGCTACCAGCGCGGCGTTACCGACGAGTTCATCGATCCCGTGGTTCTTAGCGGCCGTCCCCGCCTCAAGGCGGGGACGGACGCCGCGCTCTTCTTCAACTTCCGGCCCGACCGGGCCCGGCAGCTCTCCGAGCGCCTGCTCGAGGCCGGCTACGACCTGACGACGATGACCCGCTACCGCGACGACTTCGAGTGCCCTGTGGTCTTCGCGCAGCAGAAGGTGCGCGAGACGCTCGCCGAGACGCTCTCCGCCGCCGCCGCCCGGCAGCTGCACGCGGCAGAGACCGAGAAGTACGCGCACGTCACGTACTTCTTCGACGGCGGCGTCGAGGAGGCCTGGCCCGGCGAGGAGCGCATCCTCGTCCCCTCGCCCCGCGACGTTCCGAGCTACGACCTGAAGCCCGAGATGTCGGCGCGCGAGCTGGCCCGGCGTTTCTGCGCCGAGATCGGGGACGGCTACCGCTTCGCGGTCGTCAACTTCGCCAATCCGGACATGGTCGGGCACACCGGCTCGATTCCCGCCGTGACGGAGGCGGTGGAGGTCGTGGACGAGTGCCTCGGCGCCGTCGTGGACGCGGTCACTCGCCTGGGCGGCGCGTGCCTGCTAACGGCAGACCACGGAAATGCCGAAAAGATGCTGGAGGACGACGGCATGAGCCCCCACACGGCCCACACGACGAACCCAGTGCCGCTGATCCTGACGGCCCGCGGCTTCGTCCTGCGGGCGGGCGGCGAGCTGTCGGACCTCGCCCCGACCATCCTGACGCTGCTCGGCTTGAACACGCCGTCCGAGATGACCGGGGCGGCGTTGGCAACCCCGTCAACCACCTAGCTATACTTGGCCGGCTTGCCTCTTCCGCAGCCTGATCTCGGCGTTCTGCGCAAGGCACAGAGGGGCGATGAGCGTGCCTTCGCGCTGATCGTCCGCGCATACGAGGTGCCGATCTTCAACTACGTGTTGCGGCTCGTCGGCGACCGCGCGCTCGCCGAAGACCTGACGCAGGAGGTCTTCCTCCGCGTCTACCAGGGGCTGCCGGGCTTCTCGCTGCGCTCCCGCTTCACGACGTGGCTCTTCCAGGTGACGAAGAACCGCGTGCTCGACGAGCTCCGCGCGCTCGAGCGCCGGCCGCGGGCCGTCCTCTCGCTCGAGGACGCGCCGCCGCTCGAAGTCGTGGACCCGCCGTTCGAGCGCGTGGAGACGATGGATGCCATCTGGCGGGCGGTCGAGCGCCTCACCGTCGACCTGAAGATGGCGCTGCTCCTGCGCGACGTCGTCGGCCTGTCGTACACCGAGATCGCCGACTCGCTCGAGATCACGCTCGCCACGGTCAAGTGGCGGATCTACAAGGCGCGGGAAGAGGTCCAGCTCGCGCTCGCCCGCGAGGGCATCACCTTCGGCTCGGCCGCGCGGGTCGAGACGTCCGTCGAGACCGAGACCGCGCCGCCGCTCTAGCGGTCCTGCCTCAGGCGCCGTGCGTGAGTCGCGCGGCCAGCATCTCCGGCAGGCCGCTGGCACGCATCTCAGCCTGCGTGAGCGCGACGGGGTACTCGACCCGGCGGAACGACGCGCGGTGGGACCCGGTGTCGAGCAGGAGCCACGCGGCCCGCGGGTCGCCGTCGCGCGGCTGCCCCACGGAGCCGGGGTTGAGCAGCCAGCGCCCCTCGGCGAGGTCGGCCTCGTGCCCCGGCGCGGCGCTCCCGCCCAGCACACGCGTCCCGTCGAGCCGGAGCGCGAGCGGGAAGTGGCTGTGACCGATCAGGACGAGCGGGGCCGAGGTGACGGCGAGCGCGGCGAGAGCCTGCTCGGGGCCGAGCACGTACTCCCAGACCGGGTCGCGCGGGCTCGCGTGGTACAGCTCGACTCCGGCCGCCCGGCCCGACGGCTGGAGGTCGGCGAGGAAGCCACGCGCCTCGTCGCCGAGCACGGCGCGCGTCCAGCGCGCCGCGGTGCCGGCGTCGCCGCCGAAGAAGGCGAGGTCGATCGTGCCGATGACGCCGAGGTCGTGGTTGCCGGCGAGGCAGAGCGAGGCCCGTTCGCGGACGAGCGCGCAGCACTCGTTCGGCCGCGGCCCGTACCCGACGACGTCGCCGAGACACCAGATCTCGTCGACGGCATCGGCGTCGATCGCCGCCAGCACTGCTTGCAGCGCGTGCAGATTGCTATGGACGTCAGAGATGACGGCGATGCGCATTGCGTCTGAAGTCTCGTTGATCTGCCACCGAGAAGCGGATGTCCGCGGAGCCGGGCTGTGCCCGGCGGGAGCGTAGCCCGAGCTCGAGCAACGAGCGGCGGGGAGGAGGGGCGCGTGGGGGAACCATGGGTTCCCCCACGCGAGCTTTAGGAGCTCGGAGAGGGCGTCTCGGGGAGATCCTGGATCCCCTTGACGGTCGAATACTTCGACCAGCCGTCCTGCATCGCGTCGATCAGCTCCTTCATGAAGCGGCTCGACATGCTGACGCGGGAGACGACGACGCCGGGCACGTCGCCCTCCTCGACGTCGTGGTCGATCCTGGCGAACGTGAGCGTGAACTCGTAGTCCGAGAAGCTGACGTTGGCGAAGTTCGCGTAGACGCCGGCGATGTGCTCCGGGTCGATGTGAATGTTGAGCCTGCGCTCGTCGGAGTCGTCCACGGGCCTACGATAGCGCCGATGGAGGGATTCAACCTGCGCCGCTTCCTCTCCGCCGTGGCCGCGCTCCAGGTCCTGCTCGTCGCCGGCACGGTCGGCTTCCGGCTGATCCTCGACGAGCCGTGGATCTCGTCGCTGTACCGCGCCGTCGTGACCATCTCGCTCACGGGGCTCGACACGAAGCCGGAAGGTGCGACCGCCGAGCTGTTCACCATCTTCCTGCTCGTCAGCGGGGTCGCTATCTTCCTGTACGTCGCCGGCTCGATCGTGGAGCTGTTCGCCAGGACAGTCCTGACAGGCGGCGAGCGGAGAAGGAGGTACATCATCGAGAATCTCAGCGACCACTTCATCGTCTGCGGCTACGGCCGCGTCGGCCGGCGCGTCGCCGCCGAGCTGCGCGCCGGCGGGCGCCGAGTGCGTGGTCGTGGACGTCAACCCCGACGCGGTCGGCGCCGCCGCGGCCGACGGATTCCACGTCGTGCTCGGCGACGGAACCGAGGACGCTCGATCTCGAGCGCGCGGGGCTCGCGAGTGCCCGTGGCCTGGTCGCCTCGTCGGACTCCGACGAGAACAACCTCTACATCACGCTCTCGGCGAAGGCGATGCGGCCCGACGTCGTCATCGTCGCGCGCGCCTCCGACGAGGCGGCGGCTCGCAAGCTGCGGCGCGCAGGAGCCGACCACGTCGTGCAGCCGTACGCCCAGGCGGGCCTGCAGATCGCGAACCTCATGCTCAAGCCGCAGGTCGCGGCCTTCCTCGACATCGTCACGACCGCCGGCGGCTCCGCGCCCGACCTCCGCTTCGAGGAGATCCGCATCACGGCGGAGTGCGGGCACGGGGGCCGGACGATCGGAGAGCTGCGCGTGCGCGACGTCACGGGCGCGCTCGTGATCGCGCTCCGCAAGCGCGGAGGCGGCTTCGAGACGACGCCGGGGCCCGACGTCCTGCTCGAAGTCGGCGACGTGCTGATCGGCGTCGGCACGGCCGAGGAGATCCGGAAGCTCGAGGAGCTGTTCGCTCCGCGTGGGGCCGTTGCCGGCTAGCGCCCTCGAGCGGCTCGCCTCGGCTCTCGAGCAGCTCGCCGGTTGCCCGGTCGAGCTCGAGCGGCCGAGCGACCCGGCGCACGGGGACTACGCGACGAACGCCGCGCTGCGGCTCGCGCCCGCGCGCAAGCGGGCGCCGCGCGAGCTCGCGGAGGAGCTTGCGGCCGCTGCGACCGGGATCGCGGGCGTCGAGCGCGCCGAGGTGGCCGGACCGGGCTTCCTCAACCTCTGGCTCGAGCCGGCCTGGTACGGCGACGCGCTGGCGGAGATGCTCGCCGCGGGCGACGGCTACGGCGGGGGCTCGGCGGCGACGCGCGAGCGGGTCCAGGTGGAGATGGTCTCCGCCAACCCGACCGGCCCGATCACGGTCGCCTCGGCACGGAACGGCGCCTACGGCGACTCGGTCGCGCGCCTGCTCGCCTTCGCCGGCCATGAGGTCGAGCGCGAGTACTACTACAACGACGCCGGCCTGCAGATGGACCGCTTCCGCGCCTCCGTCGAGGCTCGTCCGGCGCGGCGAGGAGCCGCCCGAGGACGGCTACCGCGGGGCGTACGTCGAGGAGCTCGCGGCGCTGCGCGGCGACCCCGTGCCGCCGATGCTTTCGGCTGATCGAGAGCACGCTCGAGCGCTTCCGCATCCACTTCGACACGTGGGAGCGGCAGAGCGAGATCGAGGCCGAGATCCCGCTCGGCACTCGAGCTGCTGGACACCTACGAGGCGGAGGGGGCCGTCTGGGTGCGGACGAGCGCCTACGGCGACGAGAAGGACTGGGTCGCGATCAAGTCCGACGGCACACCCGGCTACTTCGCGGGCGACTGCGCGTACATGGCGCGCAAGCTCGCGCGAGGCTTCGACCGCCTGATCTACGTCCTCGGAGCCGACCATCACGGCTACGTCGGCAGGCTCCGGGCGCTCGCCGCGATGTTCGGCCGCGATCCCGAGTCCGTCGAGGTGCTGCTCTACCAGCTCGTCCACCTGACGAGAGGCGGCGAGCAGACGAAGATGTCGAAGCGCCGCGGCGACGTCGTGTTCCTGGACGAGTTCATGGACGAGATCGGCGTGGACGCGGCCCGCTGGTACCTCGTCAGTCGCGGCCACGACCAGACGATCGAGATCGACGTCGACCTCGCGGCCGAGAAGAGCCAGAAGAACCCGGTCTACTACGTCCAGTACGCGCACGCGCGGATCGCCGGCATCCTCCGCAACGCCGGCCGGCGCGGTCGGGTCGGCGGAGGTGCCGGTCGCCCCGGCCGCGGAGGAGCGGGAGCTGATCAAGCGGCTCGCCGAGTTCCCGGCGCGTCGCGGCCGAGGCGACCGAGCGGCGGGCCCCGCACGCGATCCCCACCTACGCGATCCGCGTCGCCGACGACTTCCACCGCTTCTACCACGAGCACAAGGTGCTCGGCAGCGAGGCGGAGGCGTTCCGGCTCGGGCTCTGCCAGGCGACGCGGCTCGGTGATCGCGCGCTGCCTCGACCTGATCGGGGTCGAGGCGCCCGACCGGATGTAGGGATCGGCAGGTGCGCTGGAACCTCTCCGTCGCGGGGCTCGCGGCCTCGTGGGGCTTCATCTCGGTGATCGTCGCCGGCGTCGACCTCGACGCCTCGGTGCTCGTCTTCTTCCGGCTCTCGCTCGCCGCGCTCGCGATCGGGGCCGTCGCGGTCGCACTCGGGCGAGCGGACGTGATCCGGCTGCCGGAGCGGCCGCTGCGCCTGCTGCGTCGTCGGCGTCGTGCTCGCGGGGCACTGGTACCTCTTCTTCGAGACGATCAAGCTCTCGTCGGTCGCCGTGGCGCTGCTCACGGTGTACACGGCGCCGGTCTTCCTCTCCCTGCTCGCGCCGGTCTTTCTGCCCGAGAGGCGCAGTCGCGTCGCGCTCGCGGCGCTCGTCCCCGCGCGGCGCGGGCATCGCCCTGATCGCGCTCGCCGGCGAGGGCGGGAGGCACGCGCGGCCGCTCGCGGTCGCCGCCGGGCTGGGCGCGGCCGATCACCTACGCCGGCCCTCGTGATCGCGACGAAGCGGCTGACGCATGCGCCTGCCGTCCAGCGACGATCGCCTTCTGGAGCTACGTCGTGGCCGCGGCGACGCTCGCGCCCGTTCCTGCTCACGGCCCCGCGCGTCCTGCCGGAGAGCGGAGCTGGACGCGCTCTACCTCGCCTGCCTCGGCGTCGTCTTCACCGGCCTCTCGGGCTTCGTCTACGTCTCGCTGCTGCGCCGCGTCACGGCGCAGGCGATCGGCGTCCTCGCGTTCCTCGAGCCCGTCGTCGGCGGCGCTGCTCGCGTGGGCGATCCTCGGCCAGGCGCTCGGCTGGCAGGTCGCGGTGGGCGGCGCGCTCGTCGTCGCGGCCGGGCTGGCGATCGTCCTCTACGAGCCGGAGGACGCATCGCCCGTGGAGGCGGCGGCGCTAGGATCAGCGGCGCAGTGAGCGCGCCCGACCGCAACCTCGCCCTCGAGCTCGTGCGGGTCACCGAAGCCGCCGCGCTCGCCGCCTCCATGTGGATCGGCCGGGGGCAGAAGGAGTCGGCCGACGAGGCCGCCGTGGACGCGATGCGGCTGCTGCTCGACACCGTCGCCATGCGCGGCGTCGTCGTCATCGGCGAGGGCGAGAAGGACGAGGCGCCGATGCTCTACAACGGCGAGGAGGTCGGCAACGGCTCGGGGCCCGACGTGGACGTCGCCGTCGACCCGCTCGAGGGCACGCGCCTGACCGCGCTCGGCCAGCCGAACGCGATCGCCGTGATCGCGGTCGCCGAGCGCGGGACGATGCTCTTTCCCGGCGCCGCCGTCTACATGGACAAGATCGCCGTCGGCGCCGAGGCCGCGGACGCGATCGACATCAACGCCTCGCCCGACCGAGAACGTGCGCCGCGTCGCCGAGGCGAAGGGCATCGATCCGACCGAGGTGACGGTGGTCGTGCTCGAGCGCGACCGCCACGACGCGCTGATCGCCGAGCTGCGCGAGTCGGGCGCCCGCGTCAACCTCATCCGCGACGGCGACGTCGCGCCCTCGATCGCGGCCGCGCGGCCCGGCACCGGCGTCGACATCCTGATGGGGATCGGCGGCACGCCGGAGGGCGTCATCTCGGCGGCCGCGATCAAGTGCCTCGGCGGCGCGCTGCAGGCCAAGCTCTGGCCGCGCGACGAGGACGAGCGGCAGAAGCTCCTCGCGGCGGGCCTCGATCCCGAGCGCGTGCTGACGACCCACGACCTCGTCGCGAGCGACAACGTCTTCGTCGCCGCCACCGGGCGTCACGAACGGCGCGCTCCTGCGCGGCGTGCGCGTCTCGCGCCGCCGGCGTCGAGACCGAGTCGCTCGTCATGCGCTCGCGCTCGGGCACCGTGCGCCGGATCTCGGCAGTGCACCCACTTGCGAAAGTGACCGGACTGATGAAAGGAGAGCGCGATGCTGTCAGCTGAGCTGGAGCGGACCGCGCGGGAGATCGTCGCCGACGGACCGGGGCATCCTCGCCGCGGACGAGAGCTCGGGAACGATCAAGAAGCGCTTCGACTCGATCGGGGTCGAGTCCACCGAGGAGAGCCGGCGCGCGTACCGCGAGCTGCTGTTCACGACCCCGGGCCTCGGCGAGTGGGTCTCCGGCGTCATCCTCTTCGACGAGACGATCCGCCAGTCCACGCACGACGGCGTGCCGTTCCCCATGGCCCTCGCGGCCGCAGGGATGATCCCGGGATCAAGGTCGACAAGGGCGCGCACACGCTCGCCGGCTCTCCGGACGAGAAGGTGACCGAGGGCCTGGACGGGCTGCGCGACCGGCTCGCCGAGTACGGCGCGCTCGGCGCCCGCTTCACGAAGTGGCGCGCCGTGATCACGATCGGCGAGAGGAATCCCGACCGACTACTGCATCCAAGACGAACGCACACGCGCTCGCCCGCTACGCGGCGCTCTCGCAGGAGGCCGGGCTCGTGCCGATCGTCGAGCCGGAGGTCCTGATGGACGCCGACAACACGATCGAGGTCTGCTACGAGGTGACGCTGCGCACGCTCCAGCACGTCTTCCGCGAGCTGGACGAGCAGCGGGTCTCCCTCGAGGGGATGCTGCTGAAGCCGAACATGGTCGTCTCCGGCAAGCAGTGCCCGGTGCAGGCGGGCGCGCAGCAGGTCGCCGAGCTGACGCTGAAGTGCTTCCGGGAGGTCATTCCGGCCGCGGTGCCGGGGATCGTCTTCCTCTCCGGCGGCCAGTCGGACGTGCAGGCGACCGAGAACCTGAACGCGATCAACTCGAACGGCGCGCAGCCGTGGACGCTCTCGTTCTCGTACGGCCGGGCGCTGCAGGCGCCCGCGTTGAAGGCCTGGGCCGGCGGGAGGAGAACGTCGAGGCGGCGCAGGCCGCGCTCGCCCATCGCGCCCGCTGCAACAGCGCGGCCGTCGCCGGCCGCTACTCGGCCGAGCTGGAGGGCCTGGCCCGGGCGACGTAGCGACTACAATCAGGGCCCCACGCGGGCGTAGCTCAGTTGGTAGAGCATCAGCTTCCCAATGTGGGGTGACGTTCCCGCCGCGTCCCGCGCTGTCCCCGGTAGTCCCCCCGAACGGCCTGCTGTGGGGCTACCGGGGCGCAACCCTTCCCCCGCTCTCCCACCGCGTCCCGTCCCGTTTCGGCGGCTCCTGGTAGACGGGTGGTAGATGGAGCTCGAGCATCCGCCACGCAGGAGTTGCCCTACCCGGCCGGTCGAGTACGTGACGGTGATCGTGCAGGCGCGTGCGGGCGTTACGGCGACGGTCAGCGTGGCGTTAGCGCTCCCGATGCGAACAGCGGACACATCCGTCTGCCTGTCAAGCAACACTTCAACGGACGCCTGACAAGTACATGAAGTCGCGTAACCCGTTAACGTCCTATATCCCGCAAGCAGCAGGAAAGGGCTTTCTGGGTCCGAACGCACGGGTGTAAGGAAGCTATGAGGCCGGAACACATCGTGGTACAACCTCGTTTAAGGGATTGTCACGTGCCGTCTGGCACGTCGATATAGGGAGGAGCCCATGACGATTACGTGCGCAGCGAAGGTAGCGGGCACCCGCACAGCGGGTTCGGCTGCGGCTGGCGCAACAAGCGCTGTACCGGAGCGGTTCCGCTCGATCTCTCCTTTGCAGCCGGGACAGTCGGTTGTGCAGGAGCAGCTGCGGTCGCAAACGGAGCGCGCCGCTGCACCAGGCAAGCAGGCGAACCCCGCGCAGGATGACTCGGCAGCAAACGCCAGTGCGGCGTTCACTGCCACCAGCGTCTAAGACCTGACGGCCGCTCCGCTACTTCCACCCCATGGAGGTACGGACTACCTGCGTCTGGAGCTGGCCATCAGCGAGCCGCTGGGCCGTGACCTCGAACCCCACCTCGTAGACATCGACGGCCGCAGTTGACTCGACGTAGGCGTACGGGTATGGGCCGAGCGGCGTCGTGGTCAGGTTGGGCATGGTCGGCGTACCAGCGGCCAGCGCCGGCACGGGCGGAAGGCCGCCCTTGGCACTTAGCTCGTTAGCCACGTCGAAGAACGAGTCGAGCTCCATGTCCTGTACGTACTCCTCGTATAGCTCCCACATAACCGTCTCAACGGCCGGCTCCGCCGATTCCACAAAGTGGAGCCGAAGGTCGTCGCGCGCCTCCTTACGGTTGATCGGATGGCCGTGGAAGTACAGCTGCGAGGTCAGCTTGTCGATGATCTCGTTCAGGTCGTGGGAGCCAATCTCGCCTTCCGGTCGCTGGCCCAAGAGCTTCTCGCCCATCATTCGCGACTGAAGGGTCGCCCGCTTTACGTTGCCGAGCGCCAGCGGATGCACCTTGCGAGCGAGGACGCCGAACGCTTGGACTAGCTCGTCCTCGTGGCGGATGCCTACGTCGTCTTTCACGAGCGCGATGTACGAGGCGACGTCTTCCACGCTAATCCCGTGCGTCTGACCCTCGACCGCCGGATTCGGCGGGTTAAACGGGGAGTTCGCAGTCGGGTCGGTCGGCCCGAGCATTCCCATCGGGTGCATGACGACCTTGTCTGCGCCGAGCGCCGTGAGCGTGGCGGCGCTGAACGCGTTGTGCGGGACCAGGACGTTGAACTCATTGCAGAACTCGCGAATCAGCGTCACTAGGCGCCACGGCACGGTGCCCTCGCCGCCGTTCGACACGATGAAGAGGTCAATGACGGTGTCTTCCGGCTTGGTCGTGATCGCCGCCAAGTGCCGGTAGATGACGGGTATGGCGTCCATGGCCATTTGCGCCTCCAGCCCGCCGCGCGTCGAGGTGAGGTACGCGATGACGGTGTTCCCGCCCCGCGCCTGCTCGAGAGCCTTGATCCGCTTGAGCCTGTCATCGCGCCTTGCCATGAGCAGCTCCTGTTGCCGAGAGTGAACGCGGCGCAGCATGACAGGTTCCCCGGAGCGGCGCGCGTGAGTCCGCTCGAACGCTCGCGCCCGGCGACGTGCCGTGCAGCCGGCGCCAGGCCAGCGGCCTCGCGTCGGCATACTCGGAAGCGTGATAGCCGCAGTCGCACCAGTCGCCGCACACGTCAGCTGGACTGAAATCGCGGGCGTCGGGCTCCTCGCCGGTCAGCTGCTCGTCCTCGGCATCGCGGCGATCGTCGGGCTGCGCCAGGTCGGAGAGGCAAAGAAGCTGCGCGAGCAGCAGGCCCGCCCGTTCGTAGTGGTCGACTTCGACGTCGAAGACTTCCTCTTCTTCCTCCGAGTCACGAACATCGGCACGACGCTCGCACGCAACGTGACGATCTCGATCACGCCCCCGCTCACGAGCTCGATCGACAGCACCGATCAGCGCGTGCAGGCCCTCAAGATATTCACCGACGGGATCGCGACACTCGCTCCCGGCAAGGAGCTCCGCACCCTATTCGACTCGGCGATCCAGCGCAATCGAGACGCTTTCCCGGACGTCTACATCGCGCGCGTTACGTACGCCGACGAGTCGCTCAAGCGCGAGTTCAACGAGGACATCACGCTCGACCTCGGGGTCTACTGGGGCCTGCAGACGGTCAACAGGGACGACCTTCACGACGTCCACGCTCGTCTCAAGGAGCTCGTCGCCGAGGTCAAGAAGTGGGGCGGCTTCGGCGGCGGCATCCAGACCCTCTCGCCTGGAGAGATCGAGGAGCGCCACGAGCAGTTTCGTCAGGCGAGCGAGGCTCGTCGTCGTCGCGCCGAGGAGGACGCAGTCGAGCCCGATCAGAACTAGGCGGACATCCCGGCCCGAAAAGTGCCTGGTTGGGCGCCTTTCGGTGATGGGCGGTGGAGGGCTCGACGCCGACGCGATCAAGGAGCTGCTCGCCTCCAAGTCCGGCTCACGCCGCACGACGGGCTCCCTCGGATCCTGAAATCCGAACGCGCGCGAGGCTACCCGTCGAACTCGGCGACCGCGCACTCCGAGCAGTAGTGCGCGACCTCGTCGTCGACCGTCAGGTACGCGCGCCACCGCTCGGAGTCGTCGAGCCAGAGCCGTCCGCACTCGCAACATCGAAGCGCCTCTCGGGTCTGCGGTTCGTCCGCCACGGCGCGAGTCTCCCCCAGGGCGAGCTCGACGGCAAGCCGGGAGGCTCGCGTCACGCCGGAGCGGGCGCGCGTCGCGTCGATCCGCGAGCAGGCGGCGGACGGTTCCGGCGGCGCGTAGGGTCCGGGCCTGACTCGACCGCGCCAGCCCCGCAGCCCGTCGCGGCGTCGGCCGTGACCTGAACCAACTCCCACCGCTTGACCGACTCGTCGATCGCCAGGCAGAGCGCCGCGGGTCCCCGCGCGCCGAGCGCGGAAGCCGCGTCGCCGATCCGTCCGAGGGTTCCGAGCCTCGGGCGCGTCTCCGTCGCTCGCAGGGGCGCGGCGAGGGCGTGATCCCCCCTATGGACGCTGAGCCGCTGACCTGTGCCAACTGCGGCGCCGTCTCCGGCGAGTTCGCCGAGGGCTGGCGCGCACCCCTAGACGACGAGGGGCAGGCGGTCACGTTCTGCCCGGAGTGCGCCGAGCGGGAGTTCGGGGACGATTGACTAAGCGACGGCGAACGTTCCAGGGCCGAGCGGCGAGCCGAACGCCCGGGCGCTGCAACGCGACCCGGCCCTGGCTCACAGGCTACGACTTCTCGAGCGTGGAGAATAGATGTCTCCTCGAGCGCCGTCTGCTGCGGTCTAGACAATCAACCCCCGATGCCCCCGTTCCCGATGCCCCCGTTCGCTGAGCAGCTGAGCGAGAAGGCGCTTTGGAGCGCTCGCAACCGCAACATCGAGGCCGATCTCCGGAGCGACCTAGCTCAGGTGCTCGTGCCATTCGTTCTCCACGAGGTCGGTCTCCCTCCGGAGGCGATCCGGCAAGAGGGCACGGGTCGCGCCGGCCGCTTCGATTCGATGTTCGGCGAGGCGATTCTGGAGTACAAGCGGCCGCAGTTGCTCCGAGCTCGGCGGGAACGTGAGTCGGCCGCCGTGCAAGCGCTGGAGTATCTCGATGACCCGACGCTAGGGGCCCGCGTTGTGATCATCACCGATGGTGAGATTTGGGGAATTCTCCGAGATATCGAGGCTCAGGCGGACGTCGGCGAGCAGATAGCCCTCGACCTCGGCGAGGAAACCCTCGTTCCGCCGGTCGCTCGCTTTGCTTGGCGCGAGACCTCAATCGAGACAAGCCAAGCGGTTCTTGACCTCCTCACGAGTCTTCGAGCGGCGCCTGTCAATAGCAGGAACCTGATCGCGTTCCTTGGGCCTGGCCGTGCCGAGGTGGTTGAACTCCTTGGGCAGTTGGCAACCGTGCTCGGGGAGCGTGAGCTTGAGGGCCGGACAGACACGCTCTTCCACCAGTGGATCAGGTCAGCGGGCATCGCCTATGGGATCAACGACGTCGATGCACGGTGGCCTCGCCGACCAAGGCGAGAGCAGATGCTTGCCTCCCTCCACGACGTCTTCCGCGAGCGGACCTATCCAGAGACGGTGTACGCGCTTCACACCTTCGTTGCGCTGTCGGCGAAGCTCGTGGCAGCTGAGGTTCTTGCCATCCAAAAACAGCAGCAAGAATGGCGTCCGTCGCAGTGGGCCCATCTCGAAGATGATGCCCTTGTCAACCGCCTCGTAAGGCTCGAGTCCGGCGAGCTGAGCGAGCAGCTCGGCGCTCCGGGCCTCCTCGCGAGCGATCTCTTCGACTGGTACGCATACGAAGCGGCGCGCTCGTACGAGTTGCTCCGGCTTCTCCGCGCGATCCTCGTCCTCTTCTCCCATCTCGCTTGGGCGCGGGTTGCTAATGCGGGTGGGATGAAGATCGACCTGCTCCGAGACCTATACCAGGCGGTGGTACCGAGACCGCTAAGGAAGAGCCTCGGCGAGTTCTTCACGCCGCGGTGGCTCGCTGAGTGTGTCTTTGCGCGTGGACTTGCCCTAGTAGGGGAGCGTCCTGACGGATCTCCGCCCCGCATCCTCGATCCTGCATGTGGCTCCGGCACGTTCCTCGTGGCCGCGATGCGCACGGGCCTACTGCGGCTTGACCAGGAAGAGCGCGGTGAGGACGAAGCCGCGCTAGAGGACCTAGCGGACTCGGTCATCGGCTTCGACATCAATCCCGTAAGCGCACTGATGTCCCGTGTGAACCTCCTCCTCGTGCTCGGCGATAGAGCACAGGTCATGCCCGAGGTCGCGTTCCATGTGTACCAAGCCGACTCGATCATCTTGCCGCGCGTTCAGACGGGCCAACTTGAGATCGGGACAGGCGGAGACTTCATCGATATTCCCACCGCGATAACGGACTTCCGGGTCGCTAGGGCTCTGCTCCAGCCCGTGCGCATGGGCATCCTGCGACGCAACCTCGAAGCCGGACTTCGCGGGAACCTTACGCGGAGCCTCTTCTTGACGACTCTTGAAGCAGAGTTGCGCCGCGACGGAGAACTGGAGGAGGACCAGCTCCCCGTGATCAGATCCACCGCGGGTTCGCTCTTTGATGAACTTGCTCGGCTTCGTGACGAAGAGCGCGATGACGTTTGGGCACGCGTGTTGGAGCAGTTCGTAGCTCCGTACCTGCTCGAACCCGTTGATCTCGTTGTTGGCAATCCGCCGTGGGTCTCCTGGAAGGATCTACCCGAAGGGTGGAAGCAACGGTCGGAGCCGATCTGGCGCGCTTGGGGCCTGTGGCGGACCCGAGGCCGGCGACAGGGGGCCCCCTTGTCCGACATCTCAACTCTGATGCTCGCCCGTTCGATCGTGACATACGCCAGATCGGGCATCGTGGCGATGCTCCTCCCTCAGAGTGTTCAACTCGCTGATCCGGGCGGCAATGCGTTCCGTCGGTCGCACCTTCGACCCGACGACGCTGATCGCGCGCGCGCCAGCGAGGAGACCGACGTCGAGTTCCGTGTGCTCTCCATGGACGACTTCTCGGCCGTGAGCCCGTTCGCTCCTGACGCGGCGAACCTAACGATCGCGCTCTACGTCAAGCCGGATATTCCCGCCGGGTTCCCGATTCCCGCGCGGATGTGGCGGCGCATCCCACGCGCGAGGCTAAGGCACGACTGGAGTTGGGCCCGCGCCAGCCAGGTTCTCGTCGCTGAAGACGCCTTGATCGAGCCGGTCGATAGAAGAGACATCTCGTCGCCTTGGGGCTTGTCGCCAGTCGAGGGATCGCTACCCTTGCGACCGCCCGAGGGAGCCGTCTATTCGCTTGGCCGAGGCTACGAGACGCGAGGACTCGACGGTCTTTACACGTTCTCGATCCTGACACGTGCTCCGAGCGGTCGCAATCATGAAGTTCGGATCCGGAACGATCCTGAAGCTGGCGACAACACACGCGGGGAAGAGCCGCGTGAGGGCGTGGTCGAAGCGGACCTCCTGTGGCCGCTCGTCAAAGGGGAGGATGTGACGCGGTGGGTCGTCGCGCCCACAGGGCGGTACTGGTTCGTCCCGTATGGCGTCACCGCCGAGGGCGTTACGCGCCTGACGGTCGACGTTGTAGCTGCACGCTTCTCGAGGCTGTTCCGCTATCTACAACCTTGGATCCGCAGGTACTCGGACCGGGCCATGTACCAGGCAGAGGTCGACGAGTTCTTCCCATGGGCGCTCTCCGGTCCGATCGATCACCTTCGCGCCGACGGTGCGCTCGTGTTCGTGCGCTACATCGGGCAACCAGTCGCCGCTGTACAAGAGCCAGCGTTCGATTCGCAACTCGGGCGAACAACCCTCTCGATCCCAAACAACAAGTCGAACATCTTCTACGCCTCATCCCCCGAAGAAGCGCACTACCTCGCAGCCTTCATCAACTCGGCCCCCGCGCAACGGGCTCTAGCGCGATTCGTAGTGCTGACGGGAGTCACTCCCGCGGCTCTTGCCCGACTGCCAATCCCGCGGTTCAGTCCTGATATCGAGACTCACGTGGCCCTCGCAAGGCTTGGCAGAGACGCCGCCGATGCCGCGCGACAGGAGCAGGTCGACCGCCTCGCTGAAATTGAGGACGACATCGACGAGACGGTCTGGCGGCTCAGTGGCGCCGAGCGCGCGGAGTTACCGGGCCGCGGATAGCATCGGTGCATGACCGCGACCACGCCGTTCTGGCTCTCCGAGCCCGCGCCGCCGCTGCGTCCGGTCAGGGGCCGCGTGCCGGGAGCGGTCGCCGGTCGAGTAGCGCGAATCGCGACGAGGAGTCTCGCCGGGAGCGAGGAACGGGAGCCCCTCGATGAAGCCCTCCCGATACGCCCAGATGAGCCGCGCGTTCCGAAGCGCCCGCATCGTGCAGCCGCTCTGGCCGGGCGCCGCGTAGACGAGCAGCCGCGGGCGCGAGCGTGCGCTGCTGAGGCTCTGCTTCACTGCGATCCTTGACCGTTGTCACCGCGGCGACAACGATAGGGCGTCGTGTTCTTGCTCTACACCGACGAGTCGGGTAAGTCCGGCCTCCACGACCCACGCCAGCCCTTCCATGTCCTAGGGGGCGTGGTTGTTCACGACCAACGCTGGCAGGCGGTAGAGACGGATCTCATGAGCCGCATCGACGCACTTGTGCCACCACCACGGCCGCCGAAGTGGGAACTGCACATGACCGACGTAGAGAACGGCAAGAAGTTCTTCGCCGGCATGTCGCGCACGACGCGTGAGCAGCTTGTCGACGCCGTTCTCGACGTGGTCGACACCCACAACCTCACGCTGTTCATGATGGCGATCGACAAGATTCGCCATGTAGCGCAGTACGCGATGCCGCGCGCGCCGGAGTTCCTGACCTACGAGTTCATGATCGAGCGCTTCGACTACTTCCTGGATCAGCGCGACGACAAGGTCGGGTTGGTGGTCGCGGACGACGCAAAGGGGCAGGAGGAAACGATCCGGCAGGCACACGCCCGCTACCGCTCAGGTGGGACGGGTTGGCAGACCATCAACCACGTCGTCGAGACTCCGTTCTTCGTCCCGTCGCACTACTCGTGCATGCTCCAGATCGCGGACGTGGCCGCGTGGTGGTGCGGACGGTCGCTGCGGACCCACGGGCGCAACATCGCGGCAGGACAAAGCGTGTCGCCGCAGTGGGACCGTCTCCGACAGCGACTTGCCGTGAACCCGGCGAACGGTCAGATCGTCGGATTCAAGGTTTTCCCATAAAGGAGCGGCCGAAGGGGTCACCCCTCGGGGGTGGCCCACTATCGGTCGCATGTGGGACGGTAGAGGATCGGACGGACGGCGTCTACTGCAATGTGAGCCGATGGTCTGCGATCGCTGCTCAGACGGCGGGACCCGTCCTCCCGCTCCGCGCGGGGGAGGCGTGGGTCACCCTTTCGCGTGCGTGGGCGCGTAAAGCGTTCCGGGGAGCCGCGGTTTTTCCACGTCCGCCAGAAACAGCTCCGGATGGACCAAAACGGGGATGCGCTCTAGGGACATTCGGCTTGACCCCGACGAAAGAGGGCCGCTCAGAGTGCAAATGCGACGCGCACGGTTCTCGGTGCGACTGTTCCCAAGGAAATGCAGGGGTTTTTCGTGGCGCGCACCCTGAGAGATGGATAGCGCGTCCTGACGAGGGCCGCGTTTAACATCCCCGGGTCAAGCCGGCGCGCGACAAGTAGTCGAGAAGAGGGACCCGAGCGTCTTCTGCCAGCCGGGGGGAGGGGGTGCTCGCCGGCGGATCGGGGGTCGGGCTCGACGTCGAGCGGACGGCGGGTATCGAGACGCGGGTCAGGCTCGCGGTGCAGTCGCCTACTGCGGGGAACGAGACGGGGCGAGGGCTGCCTATCGAGTCACCCGAAGGGACACCGAAACCCTCGCCCCGATCGCCCATCGTAGCCGACCCCACGGCCCGCAGAACGCGGCCCCGAGAGTGTCCCTGACCCTTGAATCATCCCTAGCCGATTCCCGCTTGCCTAAGCGGATAGAGGCTCTCTTTCGACTAGGTATTTGACAATAGCTGCCCGATGTGCATAGGATGGTGCTGCCTATCGAGTCCATTCCCACAAGGGGGACACCATGTACGCAGCATCAGGCAGGAAGCGGCCACGCCGCACGTCCTACGCTCCTCATTCGCGCTCGTGGGGCGGCAAGGGGTTGCAGGGGCCGAAGGCGGAGAAGGGGCCGAGCCGGCGGCAAGAGGCGGCCGAGGATGCCCTAACCGCGATCCTCGAAATGTTCGACTCGGGCGAGCTGCCCGAGATGATCGCTCGGACGTGCATCGCTCGGCTGGAAGGGCTCGCACCGTGCGCGAATTGGTCGCTCGGCAATCAGCTCTTGATGCTGCGCCAGGGCACGACCGACGCGCGCGGATTCCAGCAGTGGAAGGAAGTCGCGCGGAACGTCTGCAAGGGCTCCAAGGCGGTCTACATCCTGGCCCCGCTCACGCGGAAGCGGACGGAGAAGGATGCCGAGACGGGCGAGGAAATGACGCGGCCATTCGTCGCGGGCTTCGTCGGCGTCCCCGTGTTCCGCTATGAGGACACGGAGGGGTTGCCGATCGAGCGCGAGCAGTACGACCCGCCCGCGATGCCGCCGCTGTTCGAGGTCGCCGGTGCGCTCGGCGTCTCCGTCGTATGGGCGCCATTCGCAACCGACGCGCTCGGCTTCTACCAGCCGAACCGGGAACGCATCGTCCTCTGCTCGCACGACGAAAACGTGTTCCTGCACGAGCTGGCCCATGCCGCCCATCGGCGCGTTCTACAGGCACGCGGCGCCGACTTGGCCGGAGGTCAGAGCGAGTCGCAAGAGGTCGTCGCAGAGGTTGTCGCGGCGACGTTGTGCAAGCTGTACGGGCTCGACGGCTACCTCTGGCATGGTGCCGAGTACGTCCGCTCCTACGCCGCCGACAAGAGCCCCGCGAAGGCTGCGCTGCGCGTCCTCGGCGACGTGCAGGCGGTCCTGTATCTCATCATCGAAGCTGCGGGCGAGGCTGGGGCGAACGTGCCCGAGCCCGTCGCCGCGTGAAGGGACGAACGATGGCAAAGAACGTCAACAGTCAGAGCGCGAGCCCCGGCACCACGCCGGGGCTTCGCGCGGTCGCCTATCTGCGCGTCTCGACGGCCGGCCAGGCGGAACGGGGGATGGGCCTAGAGACGCAGCGGGACCGCGTGCGAGCCTTCGCCGAGGCCAAGGGGCTCAACCTACTCGGCGTCGTGGCCGAATCCGCAAGCGGCGGTGTCCGGGACGGCGAGGACTTCTCCTACGAGCATCGGCCCGTGCTGCTCTCCCTGGTCGAGCGGGCCGAACGCCGTGAGTACGACGCGCTCGTTGTCGCCCGCTTCGACCGGCTCAGCCGAGACTACGCAACCCTGATCGTCCTCGAACGCCGCTTGCAGCGGAACGGCGTCCGGCTGCTCTCAGCGGCCGAGGAGAACGGCGACGGGGCTATCGCCGAGTTCATGCGCGGGCAGCTCGCGCTCGTGGCGCAGCTCGAACGCGCGATGATCGCCGATCGGGTCGGCGCCGGCAAGGCAAAGAAGAAGGCGCTAGGTCGGCACGTTCACGGCCGCATCCCGTTCGGCTACCGCTCGACGGGCGGCATCCTCTCGCCCGATGACGGCGAGGCCGAGGTCGTCCGCCGGATCTTCGCCGAGACGCGCGAGGGACGGACGCCGGGACGGATCGCCCGCGACCTGAACCTGGACGGGATCGCATCGCCCACCGGGGCGACCTGGGGCAAGGGAACGGTGCGGTGGATCGTCACCAACCCCGTCTATGCCGGTGAGAAGTACGGCGTCCAGAAGGCTCACCCGGCCATCGTCTCGCGGCGGGCCTGGAACGCAGCGCAAGCGGCGCTCGCCGTTCGCGGACGCAGCTAGCGAAACGGGAGCCGTGGCGAGCGGCCCCTACCACGGCGCCGGTGAGTACGCGGTAGAGCATCGGCCGAACGTCTCAGGCTGCCACGACTCCCCGGCGCACCGTGAGCACAGCCGCCGCCGTTCTGTGTGCAATGTCGCCGTGACCCGGTAGCGAAGGCGCGCATCCCCCCTCCTCCCGCACTCCTCGCAGCGGGCGAGCGCGAGCGCCGAACGCCGATCGGGCTTCCAGGCTGCCCTAAATCAGCATCTAGACGCCCCTCCGGGGAGGGGGGCGCGCAGCACCCCGCAACACCGCTCCCCGACAGGGATTGCGCGTTCCGTCCTCTTTGTAGCATGCGTACCGTCCAAGACTGGCGTCGTCAGTGGCGCGAGGGCGCGGCTTTCAACCCCTTGGTGACAGGGCGTTTCATACTGCGGCTTCTTCTGGCTCGTCGGTTCCGTCCTCTTCTAGGGGGCTGTTCCAGAGCTCTGGGCTAACCGTTCCCGAAACGTCGGGGAGGTTCTTTACTTCTCCTCTCCGTATAGGAGGAGACAAATCGGGAAAGGTTCCAGCTTCGAGGAGACGGTCTCGCGTCCAGGGTGTGAGGTCCCAGACGTCCGCTTTCCCGTCGCCCTGCTTGAACCGTTGCGCGACACCGTGCGCGGTCAGTTCCTCGAGCGCCCGTCGTGCGGTCGGAGTCGGGTAGCCAAGCGCTTCGGCGATCCGCGAGGTTTCGGTCGGGCCGGCGTCGGCGAGCTGTTGGATGATGGCCCAGCGCAGCGCGGGGACGCTATCGACCGCGGCCTTGACGATGACCGACCACGCTTGCTCGCGGCCGGTGCCGATCGCGTCGAGCCCGGCGAGCAACCGTTCGAGGACGACGATCAGCCGCGTCGGCGCCTCCGGCTCGGGTATCAGCTCGATCTCTCGCGTGTAGCCGTCGCGCTCGATCGCGCTTCGGCAGCGGACGGCGAGCGTGGCGAGCGCGATGAGCCGGTCGCGTTCTGCCTCGTCGAGTTGCCGCGGTTCGGTGAGCCCTCCGGCGAAGAGGCGCTCGACCGCGGCTGAGAGTTCGGCGCGCATGGCGCGCTCTCGGCCGGCGTGGGCGAGTGCCCGCCGCGCCTGCTCGGCGCTGTCAACCTCGGGCATCCTGAACAGGACGAAGCGTTCGCCCATCGAGCCCATCACGGCGTGGTGGCGGTCGATCGTCGGCGTGCACCCGGCGATCAGTCCGACCTTCCCGGACCAGTGGAGCGTCCGGCCCCCATCGGTGCCGACGTGCCGCGTCCAGGAGCCGTCATAGATTTCGCGCATGGCCGCGAGCACCGCGGCACGGGAGTCGCGTTGCATGTTGAGGACGGAGCCGAAGTCCTTGCAGAGCAGGATCCCGAAGTCGCCGATCGCGCGCAGGAGGCCGCCCTTAGCGTCGGCGTCCTTTTCCCGCTTCGGGGTGCCGCTGAGTAGCGCAGGCTCGGTCAGCGTTCCCGTCGGGTGGACGTTCGGGAGCCCGGCGACGGATTGCAGGATCTCCGATTTTCCGCCGCCGGGCGGGCCTACCAGGACGAGCCATACCGCGTCGCCGTCGAGTCGGTTCGCGGCGACGGTGGCGAGGACCGCGAGCAGCGGGCGCGCGTCGGGCATGTAGAGCCAACGCTCGAACGGCTCAAGCAGTTCGCCGAGGTCAGGCGGCACGATCGGCCTCCTCGTCGTCTAGGTAGTGAACCGCGAGCCGGTGCGCGTCGAGCAGCCCCGGCCACTCGAAACCGGCGCCGCATTCGCAGCGGCAGCGCGAGACGTACTGGCCGTCTCCCTCGAGCGCGTCGAGCAGGATCTCGACGGCGAGCGCGTGATCGCCCACCTCGAGCGCGTCGAGCGCCGCGACGATCGCGAGCCTAGACGGACGTTGCCGCGCGGGGTGAGTGGTAAGATTGTTCAAGGTAGGCATCGCGCGAACTCGGACCCGGCGAAGAGTCGGGTTCGCGCATTTCGGGGGCGGCGAGCAGTCGTTCGAGGTCGTCGAGGCAGTAGTTGAGAATCAGCGCGGCGTCGAGCTGATCGTCGGGCGTACCGGACTCGAGCCAATCGACGGCGACGTTGATCGACTGGACGACGCGGCGAAGGGTGGACGGCAGATCGGTGGGGACGAAGCTCACGCCGCGGCTTCCCGCTCGCCGACGCGCTGAGCGTCGAGCCAGGCGGACACGCTCGCCGGATCGAAGAGGAGCGAGCGACCGACCTTGAAGGCGGGCAGCGGGTCGTGCTCCCGTTCGTGCCAGCGGTAAATGCGCTTCGTGTCCGCGACGTCGCCGTTCTTGCCCTTCTTCGGCAAGCCGAGTTCGTCAGCGAGCTGCTCGGCGGTGAGGAGCTGCGGAAGCGCGGTGCTCACGCGGCGAGCCTTCCTGCGATCTGCTCACGCAAGACACGGAGGATTCGGGCATAGCGGAGCGCCGGCTCGCCGGTCGGCTTCCGTGTCCCGGCCTCCCATCGGTTGACCGCTCCCGGTGTCACCCCGACTGCACGGGCGAGTTCGCCCTGGGTTAGACCGGCCGCCTCACGGATCGCGCGGCCGCGGCCAGTGGCGGCGGCCTCCCTTGCATCCACGAGTAGGCCGAGTGCTGACGTGTTCATGCCGATAGACTAGGGCAATGCCAGCACCGTTCCTAGTTCGCGCCATGCCCAGATTGCGTCGCGGTAGGAATGGATAGGAAGTGTATTGACAGCACCGTTCCGATTTCGCTACGCTTCGGCTCATGGCGAAGATCCCGAGAGACACTCCGCGCCCGGGCGACTGGCACGTTCTGCCCAGGTACAACCTCGCTGCGTGGGGGATTCCGCCCGCGCCGTCGGGTCGTCGCTACCGCTCGGTAGTCGCAGCGATTGGGTACGCCATCGTTTGCCTCGAAGATGAGGACGCCATCGAGTACATGGCAGGCGAGTACCTCATGCCCCGAACATTCTGGGTCATCTGGCCGCTCGGCGAGCGTACCGGGCTCACGCTCCGGTACGTCGTCAGGAGCGGGGAGCTTGTCTGCGTCGAGCTGCGTGTGCGCAGTGACGAGCGGCCGGTGACTACCACGCTGCTGCGTTCGATCAACCTGCAACAGATCACGCGGGCGGTTGGCCCGCGAGCGGCGCTACGCCTCGTTCAGCGCAAGGGGGGCCTCCGGCGGGTGCCGGCGATCCTGACCGATCAGGGCAAGGAAGGCTGGATCGAGGCGTACAAGAAGCAGCAGACCGAGACACCGCAGCGCGGCAAGCGCCTCTCGGACGAGACGCTGAGGCGCGTGGCGAAGGTCTACCGGGCGGCGCTCCCGAGCGGCAGGCCCATCCTCGCGATTGCCGAAGCCTTCACGATTTCCAAGAAGACCGCGCCGAAGTGGGTCATGGCGGCTCGACGTCGCCTCGATCCTTCGACCGGCAGCACATTCCTCGAACCAGCACCCGGGCCAGGACGAGCCGGAGAGAAAGGAACCGACAATGGCGAGCATCGTTGAACGCGCGACCGGCGGCGGGGAGCGCCGCCTCTATGTGGCCTTCTACGCGCTCGACCGGGCGACCGGCAAGCGCAGGAAGGTGTGGGAGCGCGTTGCCTCCGGCGTCAAGGAGGCGAAGGCGCGCAAGGCGGAGATCGAGGTAGGGCTCGGCCGGAACGGTGGCCTGTGGCCGATCGACCCGCCGGCAGTGTCGGCGCCGATGACGTTCGAGGTGGCCGCGCAGGCATGGCTTGAGCGGTACGCGAAGCCGCACGTCAAGCCTCGCGTCTACGCGAACTACGCCGCGTCGGTTCAGCTTCATCTTGTCCCGATGCTCGGCGCGATGGAGCTGACCGCGATTAGCCCCGTGGAGGTCAAGGCTCTGGTGGCGGCGATGCGCACGGACGGGAAATCCGACGCGACGATCAGGAATGCGATCGGCCCGCTCCGGCAGATCCTCGTGAGCGCAGTTGAGGATCGGCTGATTCCGAGCAATCCGCTGAGCGGTGTTCGCCTGTTCGGCAACAAGCGGCAGGCGCCGAGGAAGATCGTCCCGCCGACGCGCGAGCAGGTGGACGCGATCATTGCGAAGGCCCGCGATGGTGCCAAGGACGCGATCATGGTTGCCGCGGCCACGGGTGCCCGCCGCGGCGAGCTGTTCGCGTTGCGCTGGGCCGACGTGGACTTCGAGCAGAACTTGATCCACGTCCACGCGCAGAACTTCGCGGGCGAGATCACCGAGGGCGCGAAGTCGGACGCGGGGGAGAGGAGCCTGCCGCTGTTCCGCTCGATCCGGCAGCTACTCCTCGAGCGCAAGGCGCGGATGCGCTACTCGGGCGAGCGTGACTTCGTGTTCGCCTCGGCGGTCGGGACACCGATGGACCCGGGCAACTTCGTTCGGCGCGAGTTCAAGACCGCGTTGAAGGCGGCAGGGCTCGACGGGTTCCGCTGGCATGACCTGCGCCACTTCGCTGTGAGCGCGCTGATCGAGGAGGGCGCGAACATCCTCCTGATCGCGCAAGTGGCCGGGCACAGTGACCCGAGCATCACCCTGTCCGTCTACTCGCACTTGATGCCGGCGGGGCTGGCCGAGGCTGCGGAGAAGTTCGATCCGATGCGGGCCGCGGTTGCCGTGGCGGGCTAGTAGATGGGTAGTAGACAGAGCCATATCGCGGCTCGCCGGGGGAGGGCGGAAACGTCCTCCCTTCGGTATGGTTGAGCCATCACGCGGGCGTAGCTCAGTTGGTAGAGCATCAGCTTCCCAAGCTGAGGGTCGTGGGTTCGAGCCCCATCGCCCGCTTCCAGGAAAACTCCGTCGAGTCGTTCTGGGTCGCTGCAGCCGGAGCCTTCCTCCGTCGCTCCAGGTTCGCAGGCATGGTGCGTCTCCCAGAGAGCGGCCTCTTCTCCGAGGCCGCTCTCTCCTTACATCAACGTCACAGGCGGGCGCTACGGTCTAGCCGTCCCTCTTCGAACAGGAGAACCGTATGAGACGATTCCGAGGCTTTCTCGTGCTCACTTGCCTGCTCGCCGCCGCGCTGCCGCAGCTCGCAGCCGCCGCCCCGCGCATGTGGGTCGGCTTTCATGACGACCCCAACTTCCGTTACGAGGAGAACCGCGCCGCACTGCTCGACGAGGCGCGCAATGCGGACGCAACCGTCGTCCGCACGCTCGTGACCTGGGCGAACGTCGCGCCGACGCGTCCGGCGAGCGCCTCGAACCCCTTCGATCCCGCCTACAGGTTCGATGACCTCGACGAGCTCGTGCGCAACACGCAAGCGCGCGACATGGAGGTCCTGCTGACGATCTGGGGAACGCCGAAGTGGGCGAACGGCGGCAAGACCCCGAACTATCTGCCCACCCGGTCGAGCGACATGACGGCCTTCGCACGCGCACTGGCAGATCGCTACTCGGGACGGTACGCGGGCTACCCGTTCGTCCGCTTCTTCTCGGTGTGGAACGAGTCGAACCTGCAGCTCTTCCTGGCGCCCCAGTTCGACGCACGCGGAAGGTCCGTCGGACCGAAGCTCTACGCGAAGCTTTACGCCGCCGCCTACGCCGGCATCAAGGCGGGAAACGCGCGGGCGCAGGTGGCGATCGGTGAGACATCGTCGCACGGTCGCGACCGGAAGGTGAGCGGGAACTCCGACACGCACTCGCCGGGCCGCTTCGCGCAGCTCGTCGCGGCGGCGAATCCGCGCCTGAAATTCGACGCGTGGGCCCACCATCCGTATCCGTACCCGGTGAGCATGAAGCCGACACAGAAGATGCGCTGGCCGAACGTGAGCCTCTCGTCGCTCCCCCGGTTCGAGACGTCGCTCGACTCGTGGTTCAAGCGGCGCAACGTCCAGGTGTGGATCACCGAATACGGCCATGAGACGAAGCCGGACGGCGAGCCGAAGGGCATCTCCCGCGCGCAGCAGGCGTTGTATGCCGGGCAGGCGCTCGCGCTCGCCCGCAAGGACGCCCGCGTGAGCATGTTCATCTGGTTCGTGTTCCGCGACCATCCGACGAGCGAGTGGCAGAGCGGCTTGCTGACGACGTCGGGCTCGGCCAAGCCGGCGCTCGCGGTCTTCCGTGCGGCGGCGGCGACCGTGGACGCGCGCAACGCGATCGTGAACATTCCCGGCGGTGTCGCGAATCCGCTGGTCACGGTCCCGCTGCGCGGGTACGGAGCCGGTACGACGCCGGGCGAACAGGTGGGCTTCAACGTCGGGGTATTCGAGAACGGCACGCTGCTGAGCTTCGCTCAACCGAGCGCACCCTACGGGGCCGACGGCGCGGCGCGCATCGCCATCCTCGGGCTCGTCCCGGTCAAGGGGCACACCTACGTCGTCCGGATCGCGGCAAACGTGTTCAGCGGCGGCGGAGTGACGCTCGAACGGGAACTGACGTTGATCGCGACCTAACGACGGTCGCCGTCGGGGTAGAGCAGCAACACCCGCGTCGCCGGGGCACGCCCGAGCAGCTCTTCGAGCAGCCCGCGGAAGCGGTCGGGCGCCATCGCCGCGGACTCGTCCCCGGGGGCGCGCGGCCGGTAGGCGTTCTGCTCGTTGGGCCAGTACGTCCAGACGACAGTGGAGGCGAATCGCTCGCAGCCGTACGCGGAGTGGGGGAGGTTGGCGATCTCGGTCCGGCACCACACGCGGCCGCCCAGCGCCTCGTTGAGGATCCCGCGTGCCCCGCCGTCGAGCAGGAAGTAGTCGATCTGGTGCGCGTACTCATCCTGGACGACGGCCCAGGCGAAGGGCCCGCTCGAGAGGAGGCGGCCGTCGAGCCAGATCTCGCCCGGCCGGGACTGGGCGGACACGCCGCGGCGAATGTTGATCCGAACCTCGCCGGGGATGAGGCCCCAGTCGAACGTGCTGGCGTCGAGCGCGAGCCGCACCTGCGCGCGCTGTGACTTCGTGCCGCCGTCGACCGTGTAGCGGCCGCCGGCGGCGAAACCGTCGGGTGCGAAGGTGAGGGCGAGGCTCAGCGCGGCCGTGATGAAGGCGGCGGCACGGACCCGCCCCGAGCTGGCGGCACGGGCGCGATCCACGGCCCCGAGATCGACCTGCCGACGTGTGCCGGTGATCCCTCGGACGAGGAATCAAGCCAGAAAATGCCTGCAAAGCAAGAGCGCCGCGCTCAGGCGCGCCACGCGGCGGCGAGCCGGTCGCGCGTCTCGAGCAGGTGCTCCGGCAGCACCTTCACGTCGGCGAGCACGGGCATGAAGTTCGTGTCGCCGCTCCACCGCGGCACGACGTGGCCGTGGACGTGGTCGGCGAGGCCCGCCCCCGCGGCGCGGCCGAGGTTCCAGCCGAGGTTGAAGCCATGCGGCGCGAACGTGCGGGTGAGAGCCGCCATCCCCTGCACGGCGAGGGCGTGCAGCTCGAGCGCCTCGGCGTCCGAGAGGGCGCTGTACTCGCCCTCGTGGCGCGTCGGGGCGATCAGCAGGTGGCCCGACGCGTACGGGAACTTGTTCAGGATCACGAGCCCCAGGGAGCCTCGGTGCACGACGAGGCTCGGGTCGACCCGGCCGGCCGTCTCGGCGCAGAAGACGCACTCGCGCTCCTCGTCGGCCCGCGTCACGTATTCGAGGCGCCACGGCGCCCAGAGCGGCCTGGTCACGATCAGCTTCTACCAGACCGCGAGGCGGAGCGCACGGCTCCCCCGTTCGAGTGATCCGGGCGGGAACGGCTCATGTTCGCGCGTCTCCGGCCGACTCACCGGGCATGACGGAAGGCATCACCTGCGTCGTCGCCGACGATCATCCCGCAATCCTGCAGACGATCTGCTCCCACCTCGAGCGGGCGGGGCTCCATGTCGTCGGACGTGCCCGCGACGGCGAGGAGGCGGCGATGCTCGTCGAGGCGCAGCGGCCGACGGTCCTCCTCGTGGACGCGCGGATGCCGGTGCTCTCCGGGACGGCGGTGATCCGCCGCCTGAGCCGGACGACGCCGCAGACCGGGGCGATCCTCTACACCGCATACGACGACGCCGCTCTGCTGACCGAGGCGCTCGACGCCGGCGCCCGTGGCTACGTTCTCAAGGATGCGCCGCTCGAGGCGCTGCCCCGCGCGATCGAGACCGTCGCGGCGGGAGGCGTGTACATCGACCCGTCGCTCGCGGACGTCCTGATCTCCCAGCTCCCCAACGGGAGGCCGGCGCTGACCACGCGCGAGCGCGACGTGCTGCGGATGCTGGCCGACGGGCACACGAACGATTCGATCGGCAAGGCGCTCTTCATCTCGCCCGACACCGCTCGCACGCAGCTCGCGACAGCGATGTCGAAGCTCGGCGCCTCGACGCGCACGCAGGCGGTCGCCGTCGCGCTGCGCCGGGCCCTCATCTCTTAGTCTCGAGGGCCCGCCGCTTTCCTGGGGCATCCTGCAGTCCAGCGGCGTCAGGCGCGCCCGGAGGCCGGCTACGCCGGCCGGGAGGGCCCGCCGGCCAGGGAAGCGGCGGCTAGAGCCAGCGCTTGTAGCGGAAAAAGCCGACCATCCCGGCGAGCGTCGCGACGAGCGCGCCGATGATCACCCAGAACGCCGTGTGCGCGCCCTCGCCGGGGAAGAGCACGTTCATGCCGAAGATGCCGGTGAGCAGCGTGAGTGGCAGCACCGTCACGCTGATCAGCGTCAGCAGCCGCAGGACGTCGTTCTGGCGGTGCGAGATCACCGACTCGTTCGTCTCCTCGAGCGCCTCGACGACCTCCTTGTAGTTGTCGAGCAGGTCCCAGATCCGCTCGGCGGCGTCCACGATGTCGTCGAAGTAGAGGTCGAGCTCCTCCGGCAGGAACTGCTCGACGCGGCGCTCGAGCACGCGCAGCGTCGTGCGCTCCGGCTTGATGATCTTGCGGTAGGAGATGATCTCCTGCTTGACGTTCGAGATGTCGCGCACGACCTCGCGCGAGCGGCCCTCGAACATGTCGTCCTCGATCGAGTCGAGCTTGTGGCCGATCTTGTCGAGGATCGGGAAGCAGTAGTCGAAGAGGTCGTCGAGCACCTCGTAGAGCAGGCACCCCGAGCCCTTCGCGAAGAGCTGTCTGCGCAGGCTCTCGTCCTCCTCGCAGCGGCGGAAGAGCCGGGTGACGGGCAGCAGCTCGACGTTCGGCAGCGTGACGAGGTAGTCGGCGCCGAGGAAGAGGTCGAGCTCGGCGGCGTTCAGCCGCTGGACGGCCTTGTCGTAGACCGGGAAGTGGAGGACGGCGAAGAAGTAGCGCTCGTCCGGGTACTCGTCCACCTTCGGCCGCTGGCGCTTCGAGAGCACGTCCTCGACGTCGAGGGCGTGCCAGCCGAAGCGCTCCTGCAGCTCTGCGACGCTCGCGGCGCCCGGGTGCTCGAGGTGAACCCAGGTCAGGCCGCCGGCCGTGAGCTCATGGAGCTCAGACGGGCGTGCGACGACCTCGCGGACGATGCCGCGCCGGGGACTCCGCCGGATGCGGGGCAGGCTGGGCATTGGTACTGAGGGGGTCGTCCATGGTCATCGTCTGAGCCGCATTGTACCCCGCGCGGCGTCAGCGCCTCTGCGCCGGCGGCGACGGGCGTCCGCCGGGCGGCGACCGGGAGCTTCGGCTCGAGCGCGAGCGACGCGACCCCCGCGGCGAGACAGAAGCCGGCCGCCACGAGCCAGAGCCCCGTTGGGGTGAAGGCGAGCAGGAAGCCGCCCGCGGCCGGGCCGATCGTGAAGCCCACCTGCCACGAGAGCGCCGACATCGCCATGTAGCGGCCCATCAGGCGGCTGTCGGCGAGGTCCGAGACGAGCGGCGCCTGCACCGCGCCGTGCAGGCACTCGCCGATCGCGAACACGGCCCCGGCGAACGCGAGCAGGGCGGTGGCGGAGAGGCCCCGACAGCCAGAGTCCCGCTGACCGGGACGAGCAGCCACGCGGCCGCCCAGACGACGCCGAGCAGCGCGAACGTCAGCATCCGCCGCCGGCCCTCGGCTCAGCTTCGCGATCGGCAGCTGCGCGACCACGATCACGACCGTGTTGACGAAGAAGACGAGCCCGATCGCCGCGCTCGGTCACGCCGGCCTCGTTCTTCACGTAGACGGGCAGGAGCTCGAGCTGCGCGATGCCGGCGGCGATGAAGAGCGTGTTGACCGCGATCAGCCCCATGAAGACCCTGTGCCGGACCACGTCGGCGTAGCGGCCCGCGCCGGCCCGTGCGCGCTGGTGCGCCCGCGCGGGCTCGGGCACGAGGAAGAAGAGGACGGACGAGGTAGACGACGAACGTGGCGGCGTCGAGCGAGGAAGAGCGCCGTGAACGACCCCGGGCGCGAGGTCGTGGCGATCAGGCCGCCGGCGAGCCCGCCGAGCCCGATGCCGAGGTTCATCACGACGCGCTGCATCGCGAAGGCGACGGGCCGCTTCTCCGGAGGCGTCAGCCCGGCGATCAGCGTCGACTGCGCCGGCCAGAACGCGCCGTTGCCGATGCCGATCGTGGCGGTGGCGAGGAAGCCCTGCCAGGGCTCGGTGGATGAACGGCGTACTGGCCGAAGCCGAGCGTGAGGAAGACGAGCGCGATCCCGAGCAGACGCCCGGCCGCCGACCCGGTCGACGAGCGAGCCCGCAACCGGCCCGGCGACGAGGCTGACCGCAGCGTTCGTCGCCAGGATGAGGCCGACCGTGCCGAGCCCGAAGCCGCGGACGTTGTGCAGGTAGATGAAGGTGAACGGGCAGCACGACGCCGTTCCCGAACGCGTTCACGAGCCCGCCGGCTTGGAGCATCTGCACCGAGCGCGGGAGGCGCGGGTTGAGGCTGCGGAGGTAGCCGGTCACCGAGACGAGACAGTACCCTTCTGGACTTCCTGCTCGACCCGGGTATCGCGTTCCTCAACCACGGCAGCTTCGGTGCCTGCCCCCGACCCGTCTTCGAGCAGTACCAGCGACTCCAGCGCGAGCTCGAGCGGCAGCCGGACTGATGCGGCGGACGGTCGGTATGCGCCCGGCTGGAATCGAACCAGCGACCTTGCGCTCCGGAGGCGCACGCTCTATCCCCTGAGCTACGGGCGCTCGGGACGGCAAGTGTACTCGGCGCCCGGGCTGGAGCGGCGGTTTGTGGCGCGGAGGCCGACTTTGCCGGCCTCCGCGGCGGCTTCCTCCGCCGCCGGCTTCGCCGCGCGCTCCCCGAGTAGGCTTGCCGCGTGGAGCTCTCGGCCCGCATCGTCCGCCTGCAGCTCGCCGAGACGTTCGTCATCGCGCGCGAGTCGCAGCGACTGGGCCGACGTGCTCCAGGTCGAGTTGCGCCACGACGGGGTCAGCGGGCTTCGGCGAGGCGCGCGCCGATCGAGCGCTACGAGGAGAGCGCCGAGTCCGCGCTCGCCTTCGTCGAGGAGCACGGCGGCGCTCGTCGGCGACGACCCGTTCGCGCTCGAGGCAGATCGGCGCCCGGCTGGCCGAGCTCCCGGGCGAGCAGGCGGCGAAGTCGGCGCTCGACGCACGCGCTCCACGACCTGCAGGGGAAGCTGCTCGGCGTCCCCGTCTGGCGGCTGCTCGGCCTGCCGCGGACGGGGCCGCCGACCTCGTGGACGGTCTGGCTCGGCGATCCCGACGACATGGCCCGCCGCGCCGAGAAGGCGGCGCCGCGCTTCCGGCGGCTGAAGCTGAAGCTCGGCGGCGGCGACGGTCTCGACGTCGAGCGCGTCCGCGCCGTGCGCGCGGTCACCGAGCTGCCGCTCCAGGTGGACGTCAACGAGTGGTGGTCGCTCGACGAGGCGCTCGACGCGCTGCCGCAGCTCGCGGCGCTCGGGGTCGAGTACTGCGAGCAGCCGCTCCGCGCGGGCGACGCGGGCGGCGCGGAGCTGAAGGCGCGCTCGCCGGTGCCGGTCTACGTCGACGAGGACTGCCACACGCTCGCCGACGTCGCGGCCTGCGCGGAGCTCGCGCACGGCATCAACATCAAGCTCGCGAAGTCGGGCGGCATCCGCGAGGCGGATCCGGATGGCGCACGCGGCGCGTGCGCTCGGGCCTCGGCGTGATGCTCGGCTGCATGGTCGAGTCGGGGCTCGGGATCGCCGCCGGCTGCGCCGTCGCGCCGCTCTGCGACCACGTCGACCTCGACGGCAACCTCCTGCTCGCAGAACGACCCCTGGCCGGGTGTCGCCTCGTCGACGGCGTTCAGACGCCATCGGATGCGCCGGGTCTGGGGGTCGGCTGATCGAGCGAGCGCGACTGCCTGATCCTCGCCGAGGGCTACTCGGGCGACCCGCACTACGGCAAGACCGCCCGCGGCGTCATCGCGCTACGGCCGCGACGACGGTCGTGGCGATCCTCGACTCCGAGCGCGCGGGGGAGACGCAGGACGGGTCCCGATCGTCGGCGCGGTCGACGACGCGCTCCGCTTCGGCCCGACGCATGCGCTCGTCGGCGTCGCGACCCAGGGCGGTCGCTTTCCGCCCGCCTGGCGCGAGCTGCTCAAGAGCTGCATCGCGAAAGGGCCTGCACGTCGAGAACGGGCCTGCACGAGTTCCTCGGCGACGACCCCGAGCTGACCGAGCTCGCGCGCCGGCACGGCGTCGAGCTGCACGACCTGCGCCGGCCGCCCGACGACCTGAACGTGCCGACCGGCGCGAACCTCGAGCTCCCGGCGCCAGGATCGTGCACACCGTCGGCTCCGACTGCGCGATCGGGAAGATGACGTGTCGCTCGAGCTCGACCGCGAGGCGCGCGCGCGCGGCCTCGCGCTCGGTGTTCGTCCCGACCGGCCAGACGGGGATCGCGATCGCGGGCTGGGGGATCGCCGTCGACGCCGTCGTCGCCGACTTCCTCGCCGGCGCGGCGCGAGCGGCTCGTCGTCGAGGGCGCGCGCGCGGGGCGACGCTCCTGTGGGTCGAGGGGCAGGGCGCGTCTGCCACCCGCCCTACTCGCGGCGTCACGCTCGGGCTGCTGCACGGCTGCGCGCCGCACGCGCTCGTGCTCTGCCACAGGCCGGGGACGACCGAGATCGAGGGCTATCCCGGGCCACCCGCTCCCGCCGCTCCCGGAGCTCGTGGCGATCTCACGAGGCGGTGTCCGCTGCCCGCGCGGCGCGCGCGCGTCGCGTGCGATCGCGCTCAACACCGCCGGCCTCGGCGAGGACGAGGCGCGCGCCGGCGATCGCCGGCGTCGAAGCCGAGACCGGGCTCACCGCGGACGATCCGGTCCGCTTCGGCGCCGGCGCGGCTGCTCGACGCGGTGCTGGCGTCACTCCGATAGGGGATTGCCGCCCGGCGTGTGCGCGGGCAGGCTGCGTCAATCGGATCTGCGAATCAAGGGCGCACAGTGAGACGACTCATCTCGGTCGGCGCGGTCGGGTGCGCGATGCTCGCGCTCGCGGCGGGCGCGTCGGCGACCGACTTCGGAGCGAACGACGACACCGGCAAGTTCACGGAGGGCGGGGCGCAGTCCACGTTCTTCCAGCAGATGGTGGACGCCAATCTGAAGATCAACGTCATGAGCGCGAAGTTCAACCCGGCCGCGCCGACGACGATCAGCGACCAGACGTTCCTCGACGGCGCGATCCCCGCCGCCCGCGCCAAGGGGCTGAAGGTCGTGCTCGCGATCTTCCCGACGAAGGCCAAGGCGGCGGCGGAAGGGGCGACCGCGGCGCAGTTCGCCGAGCTACGTCGCGCTCGTCGCGCGCACGTACCCGCAGGTGAGGGAGTTCATCATCGGCAACGAGCCGAACCAGCCGCGCTTCTGGCAGCCGCAGTTCAACTCCGACGGCACGCAGGCCTCCGCGGCGGCCTTCGGCGAGTGGCTCGCCGCCGCCTACGACGCTCTGAAGGCGATCGACGGCGGCATCGTCGTCAGCGGCATCGGCCTCTCGCCGCGCGGCAACGACCGGCCGGGCGCTGCGAGCAACGTCTCCACGTCGCCGGTGCGCTTTCTGAAGGCGCTGGGGGACTGGTACCGGGGCAGCGGCCGCACGAAGCCGCTGATGGACAAGATCAGCTTCCACCCGTACCCGAACAGGAACAGCGACGCGCTGCTCAAGGGCTACCAGTGGCCGAGCATCGGCGTGCCGAACGTCGACCGGCTCAAGCAGGCGCTGTGGGACGCCTTCAACGGCACCGGTCAGCCGCACGCCGAGAGTGGGCTCGCGGGCGACGCCGACGAGGTCGGCTGGCAGGTGAGTACCGAAGGGCAGCCCGGCTACACGGGTGCCGAGAACATCCCGGTCACGAGCGAGGACAACCAGGCGAAGATCTACGGCGAGCTCGTCCGCTACATCGTCTGCGACGCCTTTGTCGCGACGCTGAACTTCTTCGGCTACTACGACGATCAGCCGCGCGATCCGGGCTTCCAGGCCGGGCTGCGCTGGGTGGACGGCTCCGCCCGCGCCGCCAACCAGGCAGTGCAGGACGCGATCGCCGAGACCGGCGGCGCCTGCAAGGGCACGCCGCGCTCCTGGAAGCACGCGACGACCGTGCTCGGCGCGAAGGCTGACTTCGGCAAGCTCGGATCGAAGTCGAAGAAGCAGAAGGCGTGGAACTTCAAGGCCTACGCCGAGGAGGACGCGAACTACAAGGCGGGCGTCTTCGCCGTCAGCATCAAGGCCGAGCAGATCGGACGCGAGCTGGCCTCCGTGCGAGCGCCGGTGCTCTCGGCGGCGAGCCTCGTCAAGGCGTACTACACGCCGGTCGTGCAGCTCCCGAAGGGAGCGCTCAAGCCCGGCAGCTACGTCTACGCGATCCGGCTGACGGCGTGGGCGAACCCCGCCCGGGCGAGCGTCTTCGTCTCGAAGCCCTTCACGGTCAGGTAGGCCGCATCTCGAGTCTCGGGACCGCCGCGCGCGGTCCCGAGACTCGGCTCTTGGGCAACCATCCCTTGACAGGTCGTCTGGGCTTCCCCACTTCTCTGGGCATCTTGGTGTCAACCGGAGCGGGTCAGCTGCAACTCCACCCCGGTGGGCACCGCCGCCAGCCCTTCTTCAACGGCGGCCGTTTCGTGCTAGCCGCCGGTCCTGTCGTTCGATGGGTGCGCGAAGTCGTCTGGCTGCCGGGCTCGTAGCTCGAGGGTCAGGATCCGGTATCGCGCGATTTCGGCGCCGCGCGACAGCTGCCGGACGAGAAGCGGCTTCCCGGTCTCGGAGTCGACGGCTATCTGCTCGGAATCGCCGTCGCCCTCGAGCGGGATCTCGATCCAGTGGACGGCTCGTCCGGCGACGCCGCCGGTGCCGGTGTCGCGCGCCGTCCCGTCTTGGAGCGCCGGAACATAGCCCGTCAGGAAGGTTTCGAGAGCCGGGTCGAGGCGGTTTCTGACGGGCTCGCCCGGTACCTCACCCTTCAACGAGACAGCGGTTCCGTCCGGGCGAATCAGTACGTCGTCAAGGATCAGTGCGCCGCTTCGAAGGACGAAACGAACTTCCCGGCTTTGCTGGTCGTACCACTGCTCGACTTCGAGCGCCGCTCGCTTGTCCGTCGCTGACCGTTCGAACTGGACGACCGCGTGAAGAACGTTCCCTTGACCGATCGCGGCGAGGGCACGATCGATGATCCCGTTGCCGCCGGAGCCTAGCTGCCAGGGGGAGAGCAGCGAGACCAGGGCGATGGCCGCAGCGGCTGCGACCGTACCAAGAGCGAGGCGACGCGCTCGGCTATGACTTTGGGGCTTCGGCTGTGTGACCGCGATTGCATCGGCGATCGCGAGCAGCTCGACATCGTCCTCGAACAGTTCCCAAAGGTCCGGTTCAGCCCAGGCGCTCACGCGGGTCATGGTTCCAATCCCTCCTTTCTAAGATCGCTTCGCATCGCGTCGAGCCCGCGCGCGAGCCGCATCTTGCATGCAGCTTCCGTGGATCTCGTCGCTTCGGCGATCTCCGCAAAGCTGCGGCCCTCGATCAACCTCATCACGACGATGCGCTGTTGACTGCTGGGTAGGCTCTTGATCGCGCGAGCCAGAGCATGAGCGACGTCGACCCCGTAGATGCGTTCGGGTGCCGCCAGCTCTCCAGCCTCGTGAAGGGGAAGCGGTGGCTCGTGCGCGCGGCGGCGGCGCGCTTCATCGATAAGCCGGTGGCGGGCGGCCGTGTAGAGCCAGAGGAGCACTCCCGGCGATTGGCAACGAGCCTCGTCGAGATGGGCGACGGCGCTCGCAAAGACAGATTGCACGATGTCCTCTGCGTCGTGAGGCGACGCCGTCCGGCGGCGCACGAAGGAGTAGATCTCACGGTGGTGGCTGCGGAAGAGCTCGGCCACGCCTTCTTCCATACCCCGATAGACGCCCAGACCGCGAGGAAGTAACGGTACTCGGACTGACCTCAGGGTGGAGTTACCCCGCTTCTGCTGACACCTTGGTCAACGAGAGCGGGCCAACTCCAACTCCAATGTCGGAGCCGGATCTCGCTGGTTTCTCGCACAAGCGACCATCGGAGATGTGCAAGCGCGATCCAATCCCGAATACCTCGATCGACGACGACGCCTCACGTCCGTCAGGCACCCGTAGATTTCAACCGCCCGCCCCGGACGATCACTCTTCGTGAGTGTCCTTGCGACACTAAGGCACCCTATCCCGCTGCTCCGTTCGTCCTGATCGTCAAATACGGGCGCGAGGGCCGGTGAGGGTTGAAGCCGAAGCTGATCCCGGCCGGGCTCGACCTGTCGAGGAAGCTTCCGGTGCAGCCGACCAGCGGATCGGAGCCGTAGCCGCGGTACAGCCTGTAGGTATCGCCGTAGGTCGAGGTGACCACGCGCTGCAGCTGTAGCGGCTGCATCCGCAGCACGTGTCCGAGCTTCGCGTCGACGAGCGAGGGTGACTGGAAGAACAGGTCGTTGGCATAGATCCTGTCGCCCTTCTTGAAGAAGCGGATCGCGAGCCCGAGGTCGGCGGGCATTCCGCCGCCGTAACGGAACTCTGGGATCGCGACGCCGTTTGTCCGCTGCGCCGCTGCGATGACCCGCGTCGGCTCTCCGAGGATTTCCCGCACCTCCTCCGGCGTCCTGCCGAGGATCCTCTCGCCAGCGACGGTCATACGGGCAAGGTCGATCCGCTCCCACTTTCGCGGATCCGGGAGCTGCTCAGTCGGTGTCGGCAGCTCGGCAGGCGGGCAGGGAAGCGCCACTGCATTGCCGGGAACCTCGGTGATCGCTGCCACCCGGCCCTTGTCGTCATAGCCGACGACTCGGGCGCCAAGCTCGGCTTGCGGCACCGCGACGCCGAAGACGTTGTCGCGCAGTGCCGCCTCGACCGAGCGCCCGCTCGCGAGGTAGGCGGTGACGCGGCTGATCCCGTCGGCGGCGATCCCGTCGAGATGGACAATCGGTGTTCCCAGCATGGGGCCGAGATTCAGCGCCCCCTGCGCGAAGGGGTCTTCCGAGCAGCCGTAGCTGCCTGCCGAGAGGGTGAGTGGCGCGTAGGTGATGACGCAGATCCCGCCCTGCTTTGGCCGACCCGCCCCCGAGAGCCCGAACTGCGAGGCGCTCGCGACCCCGATCCGGATCGGGTTGTCCGGGTCGGGCTGGATCACCCGCCCGAACTCGACCTGCATTCCGCGCGGCTGCGGTAGCGGCTTCCCCCGCTCCTCGCGCCGTTCGAGCCAGCCGATCTTCGGCTCTTCGATCGGAGCTGTTACCGACGTCGGCCCGTTCAACGTCGAGGCTTGTCCGTGCCTGAAGTAGCTGGGAACCGAGGGGATCCGGCCGTCAGGAAACACGCCTTGGCCCTCGACGACGTAGGGAACGTTGCGCGAGGTGCCGTCGCTGAGAAGCGCTGTGACGGTCAGGACGTAGTTGGGGCGCGGATGACGCTGTACCGTCCCCTTCCGCTGGCCATTCAGCACGAGGAAGACGTTGTTCTGGACGGGCACGCGCTCCTCGCCGCGAGCGCGCCTGACGACAACCGCCTCCACGTCATCGCTCGCGAAGCCATAGACACCGCTGATGCTCAGGGCAGGGTCACCGACGCTGAACCAGGCGTTTCCAGCGACGAGCGCAGCGCGACCGCGCAACTCATCGGCGCGCAGGCATTCGTTCCGCCCGATCCCAGTCGGCCGATCCGCCCGTGCGAGCCGCAAGCAGTAGGCGTCGCCGTTGCGGAAGCCGAGGAGATCGAAGGTCGTGCCGCTGACGGTGCGGCGGAGCAAGAGCCGCAGCTTCGTCCCTTCGGGGAAGGACGCGAAAGCAACCTTGTTGCGCTCCTCGAACCCGCGCTGGTCGTTCGCCGGAGCGGGCGTTCCTGGTCTGCCGCTCAGCCACGAGCTGAAGCGATCCACGAGCCCGGTTGCGAATGCAGCCGCCGCGAGCAGGCCGCAGACCACGGCCGCCAACGCGAGCATGCGCCGCAGCCGCACCGTCGAACGAGCTTGTGGCGCCGCGACGCCAGCGCGGCGAAGGATCTGATCCCAGTCGCCGTTGTTGTCGAACGGTTCGACGAGTAGGTCGAGCGATTCGGTGACCGAGTTGAGCTGGCTCATAGCCTGACCTCCGTCAGCAGCTGCCGTAGCCGCGCGTGGGCGGCGTTCAAGGTTGCAGCGACGGTTCCGTCGCTGATCGAGAGCGTCTCGGCGATCGAGCGGTAATCGAGGTCGGCGTAGTAGCGAAGGAAGAGGATCAGCCGTTGCCGCTCCGGCAACTGCTCAACCGCCGCCCGCACCCGGTCTCTTCGCTCGTCGCCCGAGCCCGAAGAAGCTGCGATCGGAGCGCCCGCGCCGAACGGCCGCGACGCGTGTGCCCGCGCATCCC
This sequence comes from uncultured Actinomycetes bacterium, assembly GCA_963839425.1. Taxonomy (GTDB): domain Bacteria; phylum Actinomycetota; class Thermoleophilia; order Gaiellales; family Gaiellaceae; genus CAYGLV01. Next base: position 1,223,105 of record CAWIUX010000009.1, on the reverse strand, counting down.
GCGCCGCGTTCACGACGATCCGCCAGACCCAGGCGTCCAGCGGGCCGTCGCCAGCGAACGAATCTCGCGCCCGAACCGCGCGTACGAAAGCTTCCTGCACGACATCCTCGGCCGCTTCGCGTCCGCCGACGATCGCAGCGGCGACGCGGCGGAACTCGCAGAGCCGCCGCTCGTAGAGGCCTCGCAACTCGATCAGGCTCGCGCCTCTCGCTCTAGCCATCACCCAACATGACCGATTCGGAAGATCGCTTCTTTAGACCTCCGACGCTCGGGCTGATCGTTGCCCGGCTCCGACGGACTTCTAATCGCGGCTGCTGTTCTTCCACTTCTTGTATTCGCGCGAGTACTCCTTCCAGCCGTTCATCAGCATCAGCGCCGGGCTCTGCAGCCGCTTCCGCGCGACCTCCTTGTCCCGAGCGTCATAGGCGACGATGATGTAGGGGAAGTTCTCGAACGGCGGCATGTAGAGAGCGGGCGAGCCGCCGAGGATGTTGTTGTTGCGCAGGCGAAGCGGGAGCGAACCGCCGTTCCAGCTCACCTCGACCCGCGCGGCCCGCAGGCTCGGCAGCACCGCTCCTTCCACGATCGGCGGCACCCAGTTCGCCAGGACGCCGCTCTTCGGACGGCGACTGACGCTCAGGCTGATGGTGAGCGGTACCTCACGCGATGCACGCGGACGTCTGCCGCCGTTCGTGCTGCAGGCACCGCCGCCGTTGCTATCAGAGGCTGCGCGTGCGACCGGGCTGTGATCGATCGTGAGGAACTCGCACCAGCCGCCCGTCGAGGAAGGCGACGCCCAGGCGTGGGCGTAGAAGCCGTTCCCGACTGGCGCGGAGACGAGCAAGCTGGCCTGCTCAAGGACGGGCTCCGGCCGGTCGAAGCCGAGCAGGCTACGCACGCCACTGCTGAAGGCGAGTGCTGGGGCGGCAACCGCGAGCGCGACGGCAACTATCAGCGCCGGGCGGCGACCGCGAGGGCGCTGCGGCCTCGGCCGCGAACTGGCCCGCCGGACGACGTCACCCCAGTCCGGCAGCTCCGTTTCCGCCTCGGGCGCGAGCCGCTCCAACTCCTCCCTGATCACCGGCTCGACGTCAATCACTGGCAACCACCTCCTCCTGCAGAGCACGCCTGATGGCTCGATGCGCAGCAGCGAGTGTCGCGCTGACTGTCCCAACCTCGATGCCGAGCACGCTCGCGATCGAGCGGTAGTCGAGGTCGGCGTAGTAGCGGAGAAAGATCGCGTGCCGCTGCCGCTCCGGAAGCGCCGCGATCAAAGGAGCAAGCTCGGCTACCCGCGGCGGCTCGGAGCGGGGCGACTCAGCGAGCGACTCCTCGACGAGCGGCGCGCGGGCGGCAGCACGAGCCGCGCTTAGGACGATCCGCCAGATCCAGGCTGCGAGAGGGCCGTCGCCGCGGAAGCTGCGGCGGGCGTCAATCGCCCGTGCGAATGCGTCCTGCACCGCCTCGACCGCGCGCTCCCGATCGCCCGTGATGGCCCGTGCGGCCCGCACGTAGCTCTGGTAGTCCCGCAAATAGAGGGCCTCCAACTCGCAGAGCAGACGGTCGTGACGGCTGCGCATCTACGGGTAATGATGCGGATTCATGGCTCGTTGTTTAGCCAGTTCACCGAAGCCACGTTTCCCCGGGGCTGATGCCGACCCGGCGGTGGCCCGGAAGACCGGGCGCGGGAGGGCCTTGCCGACTTGAAGAAAGCCGAGCTCTACCAGCCAGACCTACCCGTCTGAGCCCGACGTAAGCTGGCCGTTCGCACCCGTAGAGTGCCCCTCATGAGCGCACGGACGACGCGCGCAAGAGATGATGCTCGATGGGAGCGCTGGAACGCGCATCTGGAGATGATCCTCCAGGAGACGCACCACGCCCACCACTACCGGCAGCTGTGGCGGGGGCTCGCCGAGATCACCCAGGCCGCCAACCTCCCTGCCTCTGGGATCTTCGACGCCTTCGGGGTCTGGTACGCGACGACGCAGACGTCGAGCGTCAGACGCCAGCTCGACCGCCGCCGGGACACGGTCTCCCTACGGCGCCTGCTCGACGACATCGCGCAGCATCCGCGGGTCGCATCGCGGGAGAGACATATAGCCGTGTGGCTGAGGAAGGGCCCCGACCCGCAGCTCGAAGCGGACGCTCACGAGAACTTCGACCGGTTCGCCGGTGGTCGAGACCGCGACCATGTTGACGCCGCTGGTGTGCGCGCAGACATCGAGCGGCTGGAGGCAGCCGGGAGCGTCGTGGAGAAATACGCCCACGAGGCGGTGGCGCACACGGCGGCTGAACAGACGCATGAGGTTCCCACGTTCGATGAGCTGAACAGGGCGATAGACCAGATCGGAGAACTCGCGCAGAAGTACGCATCACTCCTCAAGGCGGTGATGATCGCCCGGCTCGAACCGGTGATCCAGTACGACTGGAAAGCCCCGTTCCGGCAGCCCTGGATACCGCCCGAAGCGGACGACCAGCCAGGCCGGAGCGCGGGGCCGAACTCCCGGCGCGCTCGGATGCTTCCCCGCGCTTGCCCCGGCCTCGCTGGAACGTAGGCCGCTCGGCGACGGCGTGCTAGACGCTCCTTTAGGCCGTGTCCTGTCGGGCCTGCGGCTCGGGGAGCTGCTCGGGCTGACGTGGGCGGACATCGACCTGAACGAGCGCGCGCTATACGTTCGGCGGCGAGCTCTGCGGGCCTCGTACAACCGCGAGGGGCAGAAAAACCACGAGATCCCCTGCCGTTGTCCGCTATCTCAAAGGGCCGGCACGAGCTTCCGGAGGCCGCCAAGGCGGGGGGGTCGAAGTCGTGTGAAAAAAGTTCGAGACGGCCCCCTGCGGAAGGGCCGTCTCGTAGCGGCGGGGGGACGGAGCGTCGGCGAGCTTTCCTGTACCCCGATGCGTAGCTAATCGGCACGAGCGGCTATTGGTGTGTCCCCCGTTTGCCGACGCGGTGTTGCCGCACGGCTGGCCGCCTTCCCTCTTCACGTCCACTACGACCCTGCCCTCATTGCGTTTCTTTAGTCGTTCCCTGCGTGCGCTCCTTGCTTCTCGCGCCGCACTGTCCGAAGGTAACGGGGGCGGCGGCGTTACCTTCGGCGGCCGCCGACGAGAAGGGGGTTGATGGGCGAAACCGCCGAGCGCGCCTTCCGGCGCCACTACGCGCAGATCTACCGCTACGTGCGCCGCCGAACCGATAGCGACGCCCAGGCGCAGGACGTCACGCAGGAGGTGTTCGTGGACGCGGTGCGCCGGCTGGAGCGGTTCGCGCCGGGCGCGACACCCGTGCTGGCATGGCTGTACACGGTCGCCCGGCGCCGGCTCATCGACGAGGTCCGCCGCGCGTCGCGTACCCCCGAAGCGGCGCCGGCGGCGGCGCTCGACCTCGTGCCCGCACCCGACTCCGAGTACGGGCTGGGTGTAGCGGAGGCGATCCGCGAGGCGATCGCGGAACTGCCGGAGCACCAGCGGCACGTTGTCGTCGCGAAGCTGCTGGAAGGGCGCAGCTTCGCCGAGACCGGACGCCGCCTCGGCAGCACCGAGGCGGCCTGCAAGATGCGCTTCCTCCGCGGGCTCGAGAGCTTGCGGGAGCAGCTGGAACGGAAGGGGATCACGCCATGAGCGTCACGGAACGCGGCGTCTTCGCGGACGCGGAGCTGCTCGACCTGCTCTCCGACCACCCTGACTTGCTCGCGATCGCGGACGCCGTCGCCGCGACGCAGCGGCGGCCGGGGCGTCGCCGGCTCCGGCTGCCGCACGCGGCATTTGCGGCGGCGTTCGTCACGCTCGCGGTCGCACTGGCACTCGTCGCACCGTGGGAGCGCGGCAGCGGCGGCATCGTCCAGCGCGCGCTCGCGGCGATCGGCGACGGCCAAGTGATCCACGTCGTAACGCGCTCGGTCAGCTCGCAGCCGATTGTCGTCGACCTCACGAGCGGAACGGAGCGGCAGACGGTGGTCGAGACCGAACTCTGGTTCGACGGCACGCGGAAGCTCGAGCGCACCGTCACGCGGGTCAACGGCCGCGTGGCCGATGAGACGCTGCAGACGCCGCAGGGCGGGTGGACGAGCTCCGGACCGATCTACACCTGCGCCTGGATCGCCGCACATCCCGCCGAGGCGACGAAGCTGCGGATCAGCTGCAACCCGAACGGCGACAACGGGACGACGCCGCGGCAGGTCCCCGAGCAGCCGCCGACGCTCGATCCCGCGCTCGCGGGCTTCGTATCCGGCTACCGCGACGCGCTTGCCGGCGGCGACGCCAAGCGGGCGGGCACCGGAGAGGTCGAGGGCCGCCCGGTCGAGTGGGTCGAGTTCGAGCCGCGGGTAACCGTCGACCCGATCACCGGCGCTGACCTGCCTCGCGTGGAACAGGTCGCCGTCGACCGCGATACCGGCAAGCCGCTGCTCGTTCGCACGCTCGTCGGCGGCCGCGTCGAGCCCGGGTCGCAGGTTTCGATCACGACTGCCGAGACGCTCGCGCCCGAGCAGGCGAGCTTCGCGAAGCCGGCGCCGCTTGGGTCGGAGCGGAGCCCAACCTTCACCGGCGTGGTCTCGTCTCAGCCGACAGATCCGCGCGAGGCGGCAGCGAGGTTCGGCGGGCGCGCCGTCTGGGCTGGCAAGGATGTCGAAGGGCTCGCGCTGACGCGAGCGACGATCGACACGCTCTCGATCGGCTTCGGACCCGGCAGCGGCCGATCGCCGACGCGGGCGGAGGCACTGCAACTGCTCTACGGCGAACGGCCGGCGGACCTGTCCGCCTTCGCGTCATCGCGATTCGTCTCGATCAGGGAATCGTTCCAGCCGGCGCTCGGATACGGATACCTGGCTCTAGAGCGGGCGCCCTCGCCCGGCTCTCTCGTCGTGAATCCGATCGAGGTCTCGAGCGTGCCGAAGCAGGGTGGTCGCGCGGTTGCGACGGGCGTCGTCCTGTGGCAGGGGCAGACACGCGTCGGCGACTCGTACGTCCAGCTGGAGGCGTCGAGCAAGGACATGCTCATCAAGGCAGCGCAGTCACTGGTGCCGATCCCGGAGGAGGCGGAATGAGATCGCGCGAAGCTGCGGATGCGAACGCGGCACGGTTGTGCGGACATGTAGAAGGTGATGAGCGTCCTCGATGACGGCGACCTGTGGGAGAAGGCGCGCCTAGGCGAAACCGACGCCTTCGGAGTGCTGTTCGACCGCCACGCCGGCGCGATCTTTGCCTACTGCTTCCGCCGTACGGCCGACCATGCGCTCGCCGAGGACATCACGTCGGTCGTCTTCCTCGAAGCGTGGCGCAAGCACGACGACGTGCGCCTCGCAGGCGACAAGGTTCTGCCGTGGCTCTACGGCGTCGCCACGAACGTCCTCCGGAACCAGCGCCGTTCGCTGCGACGCTATCGAGCGGCGCTCGAGCGGGTTCTGCCTGCGGGCGACGAGAGCGACTTCGCAGACGCGGTCGTCGACCGGCTCGAACGCGAACAGCAGATGCGAGACATCCTCGTGACCGTGGCATCACTCCCGCGCGTGGAACAAGACGTGCTCACGCTCTGCGTCTGGCAGGGGTTGTCGTCGGCCGCCGCGGCTCAGGCGCTCTCGGTGCCAGAACCGACCGTTCGCACGCGCCTACACCGGGCGCGCCACCACCTGAGGGACCAACTCGATCTCGGAAACGACCGTACGCAGCTGGCATCTGCCGAAGGGAAGGATCCTCGATGAGCTACGACGTCTTCACTCCACCCGAGCCGGCGCTCTCGTTGGCGCGGCTGCCGACCCGCCGGACGCACCTGCTCGCCGAGATCGAGCGAGCGCGCGCTCCTCGGCTGCACGCACGCCTGCTCAGCCGATTCGCCTCACAGTCTCGCCCGCGCCGGCTCGCGCTTGTAGTCGCACTCGTGCTGCTCGTTGGAGGAGTCGGCACCGCCGTCGGCGTCGGCATCAACCTACTCGCCCAGGTCGAACTCTTCCACCGCTCACACGACCGCTCGAAGTCCGATCCACACCCCGTCGGCTCGTTCGTCTATGTGACCCGCGGATCCGACTGGGCGCTCATCGCCTGGAGGAGCACCCGCGGCATCTGCATCGACTACGCGATCCCCGGCAAGGGAGCCTTCAACGGTGCAGGCGCCTGCGGCATGCCCGTCGTCGGCGCGCCGCCCGACCGCGTCTTCCCGCAGCCGCCTACGAAGCACGTCGTCGGCTACTTCAGTAGCGGCAGCATTTCCAGCAGCGCGGTGGTGACGGTGGTTGCCGGACCCACCGCCCCGACCGTGGCTCGCGTTGAAATCGAGTTGCGCAACGGCCAGATTCTCCCAGCGCAGATGTACGACGCTCCACCAAAGCTGCAGACGCACCTCCGCTTCTACCTGCTCCGCGCACACCTGCGCTCGCCGGGCACGCGGCTACTGCCGCAAGCTCAGAAGCGCCGGCCAGACGCGAGGCTACCGATCAACCCAGTCCGCGCGATCCGCGCCTACGACAAGTCGGGGAAGCTCCTCGAGCGGTTCCCCGTCCCGCCGTGATGATCTGCGCGTGCCACAGGCGTTCACTCCTGTGGCACGCCTCCGAGTGGGCGTCCTAGAGCTTGCGCGCGAACGCCGGCGCGCCTCGTCATCGAGTTCCCACGGGATTGTTTACTTGACGCTGGCGTACGCCGCAGGCCCCTTCAGCGATCACGCGACGAACCCGAGGACTCGCCGGGGAACACCTCCAGTCTGAAGCGCTGGCGTCCGATCTCCTCGCCCGCCGCGGTGCGGCCGACGGCCTCGACGAGCTGGTGGCCGCGGCGTGCGTGCTCCGCCGGCAGCATCCACAGCACGAATCCCTCGACCGGCTCGACCAGCGCCCGCCTGCCGTCTGCGAAACGGAGCTCGAGCACGGCGACGGAAGGGTGCGTCCGCCCGCTCACCCACGAACTGCGCACACCCGTCGAGACGCCGAGCTGGAGCTTCGGGCCCTGAAAGCTCTTCGGCAGGCAACCACTTCCGCCCGCACCGCCCGGCAAACGAGTCTCGAAACAGCGACCACCCTCGCTCGAGCGCGCGACCCGCAGACGCGCGACCTGTCCGCGCTCGCCAGTGACGCGGAACAGCGTCCTCCAGGTTGCGGCGACCGGCTGCGGCATGTCGCGGGGCGCGGATGCCGGACCCCCCTCGAGCGTATCGACGCCGATCACCCTGCCATCCGCGTCGTAGGCGACGACGCGCACTGGGTATTTGGCGCGGGCTGCTTGGATCAGCCAGGCGTTGTCGCGCAAGGGGATCGGGCGGCGCTCGCCGGTGGCGAGGAAGAGCTCCATCCGGGCGACGTCATCGCTTGCGAGGCCATTGAGCGTCGCGTACTGGTCGCCGCCGCCGAAGAGGCTCTGGCTGCTCATGAACGGTGCGCGCGGAAACGGGTGATCGAGGTCGTTGCAGCCACCGCCGGCGGTGCCGCCGCTGACGAGAAAGACGCAGACGGCTTCCTCGCCGGCGCGGAGGCCGTAGCGGGGCAGAGTGCCGATCCCGACCAGGATGCGCATGTGGCTTTGCGGGTCGGGCGCCAGCAGCCGCGCGAAGTCGAAACGAGTCATGGGCCCTCGGAGGTGGCGCGCGTCCGGCTCCTCGCCCCGCCGCTCGCGCCGCTCCAGCCATCCGACGCGGCCGCCGCTAACTACGCGCTCCACCTTCTCCGGCCCCGTGGGCTCCGCGTCGGGTGCTTTCCCGAGGTCGCGTGTGCCGAAGGGTGCCTGCGCGAACGGCAGCCTCACCCGCTCGCCGCCGGGGCCGATCGCGTACACCGCTCGCACGCGCGTGCCGAGCTTCGGCTTGGCGCCGACGTAGAGAAACGTGTTCGACGCGACGGTTGCCCGGTGCCGGCCGTCGTCGGCCCGGAGCTCGACCCCGCGCACGCCGTCGGCGACGATGCCGAACGTCGCTGAAGACTCGGCGGCAACGTACCCCCCATCCGCGGGCACCGGGAGGACGTTCCGTCGAGCGAAGCCGTGGTCCGCGAGCACGACGAGCGCGGGCTCGCGCGCGTCGCGGAGCTCCTGGAGCGGCGCGCAGCTGAGCGCCGGGCCCTGCGCGAGGCCGCGTGCGACGAGGCGCAGACAGAGCGACTCGCCGCTGCGGAAGCCGAACAGCTCGTACTCGCGGCCGCCGGCGCGCGTGCGGATCAGGCTGCGCAGCTCAACCCCTTCCGGGAAGCCGGCCCACGAGCGGCGGTTCGCCTGCTCGAACGCCCGCTGGTCGCGCTCGCCGGCGGGCTCGCCGACCTGGCCGGTCAGCCACTTCGAGAAGTCCCCGAAGCCGCGGACGACGGCGCCGCCGATAGGCGTCGCCGCGAGCACGGCGAGCGCCGCTGTGGCGGCGGCGAGCGCGATCAGGGGCCGGCTGCGAACGCGCCGCGCTCCTGCGTGGTCGAGCACGCCGTCCCAGTCTGCGCGAGTCGCGTCGCCGAGCGGGACGGCACGCTCGAGCTCCTCGCGAATGAGCGGCTCCACGTCGATCATCGCCGCACCTCCTTCAGTGCCCGCCGCAGGAACGTATGGGCCGCGCTCAACGTGGCCGAGACAGTCCCGACCTCGACATCGAGCGCCTGGGCGATCGAGCGGTAGTCGAGGTCGACGTAGTAGCGGAGGAAGAGCGCGAGCCGCTGCCGCTCGGGCAGCAGAGCGATCGCGCGGAGCAGCTCCGACTCCGGCGGGTGCCAGCCGTTCTCGCTCACCCCGGCCTGCTGCTCCTCGACGTGCGGGCGGCGTGTCACCGATTTGCGCGCGGCGTTAACGACCGCGCGCCAAACCCACGCTTCGAGCGGCCCCTCGCCGCGGTAGCTGCGTCGACTGCGAACGGCGCTGGCGAAGGCGTCCTGCACGGCGTCGAGCGCGCGCTCCTCATCTCCGGTGATCGCAATGGCGACGCGGACGAAGTGCGGGAAGCGGGAGCGGTAGAGCGCTTCGAGCTCGTCCAAGCGTCGATCCCTGAAGCCGATCACGCTGTAATGATCCTCCGCCCGCGCGTTTTCTTTAGCGCGCGCCGACGCGAAGACGGGAATCTGCGCCCGGCGAATGGTTCCCCAGCGACCGAACACGGCCGGCCGGCTAAAGAAATCAGCGCCGTTTAGCCTCGTACTGACAGTGGACGAGAGGCAGAGAGCGCTCGAGGACCTTTATCGGCACCGCTACATCTCCTTCCGGAACGGGATCGCGCCGATCGCCGGGAGCTACGAGTCGGCGCGCGATTTCGTCCAAGAGGCTTTCGCGCGTGCCCTGCGCGAACGGCGCCGATACCGGGGAGAGGGGACGCTCGAGGCTTGGGTGTGGAAGATCGCGCTCCGCGCCGCGCTTGAGGCACGGAGGAACGGGCGCGATCTGCCGCTCGACGAGGCGCTTTCCGTGGCGACGCTGCCCGAGCCCGAGCGCGACCCCGAACTCGCCGAAGCGCTGAAGAGCCTGTCTCCGCGGCGGCGTCTCATCGTCTTTCTGCGCTACTTCGCCGACCTGCCCTATGCGGAGATCGCCGTCGTCTGCGGCATCAGCGAGGGAACAGTCGCCGCCTCGCTCGCGCAGGCGCGCGCGAGCCTCAGCGCGATGCTCGACAAGCAAGGAGTGGAGCGATGACCGACGACCGGGATCAGCTGCTGGCAGCGCGGTTCGCCGCGCTGAAGAACGACGCCGACGACGCGGACTGGCTCGACGTCCGCCGACGTGCGCGCGGACTGCGCGCTCGTGTCGTGGCGGTCGGCGCGGCCGCGGCTCTTGCCGTCGTCGTCGCTGCGCCGGCGCTCGGCCTGCATCGCGTGATCATCGACTGGTTCGAGGCGGAGCCCGCGCCGGAGCGCGTGCAGCTCGAGTTCAATCGGCTAACGGTCATGGCTCCGGTCGGAATGGACACGGGAATCATTCCGAACACGGCGCGCAAGGTGACCGAGGTGCGCCACGACGGCAACGTGCACGTTCTCGCAGTCGCGCCGACGAGAAGCGGCGGCTTCTGCTTCCAGTGGACGGAGCTCTCCGGCGGCTGTCGGAAAGACCGGACCCCGCCACCTCCGCCGCCGCGGGCGTCGCCCGACCTCAACAGGTTCCTCCTCGGCACGAGCTGGAGCCCAGACGCGAACGGCGTCCTCCAGCAGATCGGCGGGAACCTGCTGGCGACTGAGACCCGCCGGCTCGTCGCCGAGTTCGCCGACGGCACGGAGGCGGAGATCCCGGTCGTCTGGGTCTCGCCGCCGATCGACGCCGGCTTCTACCTCTACTTCGTGCCGCCCGGACATCGCCGTCCCGGCCATCACCTGGCCGCGCTTGTCGCCGAGGACGCAGACGGAGAAGTGATCGCCCGACAGACGTTCGAGCTCACCCCGGCACAAGAGATCGAAAGGTACGTGCGCCTGCCCGACGGCCAGGTGGCGAGTCTCCCCGCGAAGGCGATCGTCGACGATGCGCGGCGAATCATCGACTTCCGCGCCACGAACGGCCAGCGCATCGCTGTCTGGGTCATCCCGACCACCGACGGCGGGCGTTGCTACGTCCACAACCGCGGCGGCGGCTGCCCACCCAGAGAGCTCGACGTCCCGATGGCTGCCGGTATCTACGGCGGCGCGCGCCCCGTCCTCTTCGGCGGCCAGGTACGCGACGAGGTCGCAGTCGTCGAGCTCCGGTACGAGGATGGCGACATGGAGCGCGTCAAGCCTGTCGAGGGGATGATCCTTCACGAGATTCCGCCGACTCACTACGAGCGCGGGCACCGCCTCGAGCTGGCGATCGCTCTCGACAGCAAGGGAAGCGTTGTAGAGCGCCAGCCGATGAGTACCGACTCGGGCGTCTACCCCTGCGCCGAGCCTATCGACAAAGGCTTCGGCGTAAAGGTTTGCCCGTGACATAACGGCGGCGAAGACGCTGCGCGGTCAGCGATCTGCACCTCCTCGTCGCGCCGGGGGCGGGGCGGCTGCGGATCCGGCTGTAACAGTTATCGACGTGCCGAACAGATCGATGGTATGAGCGACGATCGCCGCCGGCGCTTCGAGGGCTTGTTCCTAACGCACTACGAGGCGGTGCTGGCATACGCGCGGCGGCGGACGGCGTCGGAGCAGGCGCAGGATGTCGTGGCGGAGACGTTCACCGTCGCGTGGCGACGGCTGGCAGACGTGCCAGAAAACGCACGCCCCTGGCTGTACGCCGTCGCGCGCCGCGTGCTGGCGAACCAGCGCCGCGGCGAACAGCGGCGGTCGGCTCTCGCGGAGCGAGTGGCGTCCGAACCGTCGCCGGCCGCCGCGCCGCCGCCGGCGCTTGCTCGTGGATCGCAGCTGGCGCGGGTGCTGGAGCAACTGCCGGAACAGGAGCGTGAAGCCTTACTCCTGATTGCCTGGGACGGGATGACCCCGAAGCAGGCGGCGGCGTCGCTTGGCTGCTCGCGCGTCGCGCTGCGCGTCCGGTTGCACCGCGCGCGTGCGCGACTGACGCAGGAGCTCGAGGCGGGCGAGGACGAGCGCGCCTCCCCACGACCTGACTTTCGGACGGAGGAAGCCTGATGCGTAGCGAAGAGCTGCTTGAGATGCTGGAGCAAGAGAACCCGGTCCCGCCGGCGGACGTCGCGGGCGCTCGAAGCAGCAACGAAGCCCGCAACCTGCTGGCGACGATCGTCGCGCTGCCCCTCGAGCCGACGCGCGAACCTCGGCGGCGGCAGCGCCGTCTCGCGCGCTTCGCCGCCGCCGCGGTCGCTGTCGGCGCGCTCGTTGCCGTACTCGCGGCTGTGCCGAGCGCGTTGCTGCCCGACGAGCGGCTCGGCGCGTCGCCGGCGGCCGCCGAGACGCTCGAGCAGCTCGCGGTCACCGCGGCCGCACAGCCGCCTACGCGCGGCGGCCACTACGTCTACTCCAAGGTGCGCGTGCTTGACCTGGGAACGAACACCGACGACCCGCCGTTCTCCATCCTGTTTCCGAGCCTCCGCGAGAGCTGGGTCGGCGCGGACGGCTCCGGCCGCATCCGCGAGACGAGCGGCGCGCCGATCTTTCTGAGCGGCAAGGATCGTGCTCGCTGGACGAGCGACGGCGGCCGAACCGAACCGCGGCCGGTGTCCGATCAGCGCTTCGGGCCGCGTGACCACTTCCGGGACGATGCGAACCTCCCTTCGGATCCCGACGCGCTCGAGGCGGCGCTTCGTGCGGAGGCAGCGACGGAAAACCCGCCGCCCGAGGACGGCTACACCGTCGCCGGCGAGATGCTCCAGAAGATCGGTGATCTCCTCTACAGCCCCGCCACGTCGCTGGAGCTCCGAGCGGCCCTCTACCGGGTGATGGCGCGACTTGAGGGCGTCGAGCTCGTCGGTCCCGTCACCGATCCGGCCGGACGCCGCGGCATCGCGCTCAGCGGCCCGGCGTTCTACGACGACGGCGAGAAGGCGCGGCGGCTGCTGATCATCGACCCGGAGACGTCGCAGGTGCTTGCCGAGCAGACGGTGCTGCGGCAGCGCGTCGAGTGGATCGACGCCGACCCGCCCCTCGTCATCGCCGAGCTCGTCTTCCTCGCGTCGGGTTGGGTCGACTCGATCGACGAGCGGCCGTCGCAGCGGTATCGGCAGCGGCTCTCCGTCTCTCCCGGCGAAGGGGTAGTTCTCAGCCCTTGACACGAACGCGTGTTCGCTCTAGCATGGGGAACACATGTTCGTTCGCGTGGTCATCGTCGCCGTTCTCGCCGTCTTCCTCTGGGCCGTGTTCGTGCGCGACTCGGGCGCGCGGGGGCCGGAGGAGAGCTATGCCGTGCGGGCGCAGGACACGCTCTGGTCGATCGCCGTCGCCCACTACGCGGGCGACCCGCGCGAGGGCGTCTGGGAGCTGCGGGAGCGGAACCACCTGTTGGGCGTGACCATCCGCCCGGGCCAGATCCTCGTGCTTCCATAGAGCCCCTCGCGTTCTGGCGGCCAGGCGCGCGAGGCTACATGCCCCTGTACGCGTGCCCCGCCATCGCGTCGGGGTCGAGCATGACGTTCACGATCGCCGGCTTCCCCGACGCGAGGGCGCGCTCGAGCGCAGGGGCGATCTCCTCGGGTCGCTCGACGTGCTCGCCGTGGCCGCCGAAGACCTCGCCGAGCCGGTCGTAGCGCGTGGGCGCGAGGCGCGTCGCGACCTCGCCCTCCACGCCGTAGATCCCGATCTGCGGGATCCGGATCTCGCCCCAGGCCGCGTCGTTGCCGATCACGAAGACCGCGGGGAGGTCGAAGCGGACGAGCGTCTCGAGCTCGAAGCCGTTGAGGCCGAAGGCGCCGTCGCCCGGCGACGACCACGACCTGCTTGTCGGGCAACGCGGCCTTGACGCCGAGCGCGTAGGGCGGGCCGACGCCGAGACAGCCGAACGGGCCCGGGTCGAGCCAGTGGCCGGGGCGGTGGACCCGCAGCACGCGCGAGACGCGCGGCGACGACGTCGCCGCCGTCGCCGATCACGATCGTGCCCGGGTCGAGCACCTTGTCGAGCTCGGCACCGAGGCGGTAGTGGTGGATCGGCGCGCGAGTCCGACTCGATCTCGGCGCCGGTGCTCGTCCCACCAGGCGTGCCTCGGCCTCGCGCAGCCGCTCGAGCCAGGCGGCCGCGATCGTGGCGCGGGCTCTTGACGCCGTCGGCGAGGATGCCGAGCACGGCGGCGCAGTCGCCGACGATCGCCGGCGTCGGGCGCGCGGTTGCGGCCGAGCTCGCGCGGGTCGCTGTGGACGTGGATCAGCTTCGTGTCGCCGGAAACCGTCCGAACGTGAGCCGGAAGTCGAGCGGCGTGCCGATCACGCAGACGACATCGGCGGCCGCGAGCGCGGCGCTCCGCGCGTGCTGGAAGAAGAGCTCGTGCTCGGGCGGCAGCGCGCCGCGGCCGGAGCCGTTGAGGAAGACCGGCAGGCGGCCGTTCTCGGCGAAGGCGGCGAAGCTGCTTCCAGGCGCCGTCCCACCAGATGCCGGTGCCGGCGATCACGGCGGGGCGCTCGGCGGCGTTCAGCAGATCGGCGGCCTTCATCACCTCTCGCGGGTCGCCGAAGGCGCGAGCGGACGGACCGGGACGGCGCCGGCTCGCGGTCGGCGGCGGCCTCCTCGAAAAGGACGTCCATCGGCAGCTCGAGATAGACCGGGCCGCGTGGTGGCGCGAGCGCCTGCCGGAAGCCGATCGCGACGTACTCGGGGATCCGCGCGGTCGAGGAGCAGACGGCGGCCCACTTCGTGATCGGCTTGAAGAGCGACAGCTGGTCGAACTCCTGCAGCGCGCCCTGCTCGGCCTGCGCCAGCGGGCGCGCGCCGCCGATCACGACGAGCGGCGTCTGCGCCGCGAAGCAGTTCGCGACCGCGGTCACCGTGCCGGTCACGCCCGGCCCCGCGGTCACGACCGCGACGCCGCACGCGCGCCGGACCCGGCCCCAGGCCTCGGCGGCGTGCGCGGCGGCCTGCTCGTGCCGGACGTCGAGCACGCGGATGCCCTCGAGCCGGCAGCCCTCGTAGATCGGCATGACGTGGCCGCCCGAGAGCGTGAAGACGCAGTCCACGCCCTCGGCCTTGAGCGCCTGCGCCACGAGCCGGCCTCCCTGGAACACCTCGCCCATCGGGCGAGCGTACTCCAGCGCGGCGGCTGCCGCAGCGGCGACCTAGACTCAGACCCCGTGGACCTCGACGTCGTCTTCCTCGGCACCGCCGGCTCGATGCCGACCGCGCAGCGCGCCCCGTCGGCGACGCTCGTGCGCCGCGGCGGCGAGCGGCTGCTCTTCGACTGCGGCGAGGGCACGCAGCGGCAGCTCCTCGCCTCGACGTCGGCCTCGTCGAGCTGCGCGAGGTCTTCCTCACGCACTACCACGCCGACCACTTACCTCGGGCTGCCGGGGATGCTGAAGACGTTCTCGCTGCGCGGCCGCGACGCCCCGCTGACCCTCTACGGGCCGCCCGGGCTCGCGCGACCTGCTCGGCGCGCTGCGCCGCATCTTCGGCAGGCTCAGTACGAGCTGGAGTCGTCGAGCTGCGCGCCGGGCGACGCGCTCGCCCGCGACGGCTACCGGCTCGAGCCCTTCGCCGTCGAGCACGGGCTGACCGCGATCGGCTACGCGCTCGTCGAGGACGAGCGTCCGGGCCGCTTCGACGTCGAGACCGCCGACGCGCTCGGCGTCCCGTTCGGGCCGCGAGCGCGGCGCCGCTCCAGCACGGGCGAGCCGGTCACGCTGGCCGACGGACGCGTCGTCGCGCCCGGGCAGGTGCTCGGGCCGCCGCGGCCGGGCCGCAAGCTCGTGCTCACCGGCGACACGCGCGCCGGCGAAGTCCGTCGTCGAGGCGGCCGCCGGGGCCGACCTGCTCGTCCACGAGGCGACCTTCTGCGAGGAGGAGCGCGAGCGGGCGCGCCGAGACCGATGCACTCGACGGCGCGCGAGGCGGCGACGGTCGCCCGCGCCGCGCAGGCGCGAACTGCTCGCGCTCACGCACCTCTCGAGCCGCTACTTCGGCCCGGAGGTCGCCCGCGAGGCGCGGGAGGTGTTCCCCGAGACGGTCGTGCCGAGAGACTTCGACGTCGTCGCTCCTGCACTTCGAGGAGCGCGGCGGGCCGGAGCTCGTCAAGGGCGGCGCTCTCGCTCGGCCGTCCTGAGGTAGCCTCCACGTCGTGACGCGGATGGTTCAGGTGGTCGTCGCCGCCGACGTCGACCGAGGCCGAGGAGATCCAGACGATCCTCCGCACGGCCGGGATCGAGTCCGAGCTCGAGACGCCGTTCCGGACGAGCCGGGCGCGGCAGGCGATCTGCCGCAGAAGGTGCTCGTCGCCGAGGCCTCGCTGCTCGCGGCCCAGGAGGCCATCGAGGCGCTCACCGAGCCCGATGAGCTCTCCTCGGACTAGCCCTGACTTCGGCCCTCTAGCAGCCACTTACGATCGGCTTCGCCCGGTCGACGCGAACTGGCGCGAGCTGTACGAGCTGCTCGTACGCGAGGGCGACCTGCGGGGCCGGCGGGTGCTCGAGGTCGGCTGCGGCACCGGGCGCGCTCGCGGCCGAGCTGGCGGGGATCGCCAAGGTCTGGGCGGTCGATCGCTCGCCGGAGATGCTCGACCAGGCGCACGCCAACGCGCCGGCCAAGGTCGGGTTCAGGCAGGCGCCGGCAGAGGATCTGCCCTTCAGGGACGGCTGGTTCGAGCGCGTCGTCGCCCGGCTCGTCGTCCACCTCGTCGACCGCCCGCGCGCCTTCGCCGAGTGGCGACGCGTGCTGACGGCGGATGGAAGGGCGGCGATCGCGACCTTCGACCCGTCGCACTTCGACGGCTACTGGCTGAACCAGCTCTTCCCGTCGCTCGAGGCGATCGACCGCGCCCGTTTCCCGACCGAGGACGGTCTGGAAGCCGAGCTGACCGGCGCGGGCTTCGCGGAGGTTCGGCTCGTCCCGCTCGTGCAGCAGGCTTCGGCGTCCCGCGAGGAGGCCCTGGAGAAGATCCGCGGCCGCTACATCTCCACGCTGCGACTGATCCCGGACGCCGAGCACGCCGAGGGCCTCGCCCGCGCCGAGCGCGAGCTCCCGGAGCGGATCGACTACGCGCTTGAGTGGCTGGTCGCCGTCGCCGAGCGCTGACCGCGCCGCCGTCCTCGCGGGGACGCGCGCCAAGCTGGAGGGCGAGTGGACGCAGGCTCGTGAGCGAGCTGAAGTGACGCGTGGCTTCGCGTCAGCGGTTCCGACGGCGGCCAAGGAATCCAACACGGGCCCGATTACCGGGTGGAAGGGCCGGCAGCACAAACCCACGGACTCCAATCCACGGGGCCTGCCGCCGGCCCAACGAGAAACAATAGCCGGTTCGCTCTCGATCCGGGTCGTGCCTCTCGCAACTGGACCAAGGAGACCAATGGGGCGTGACCAAAATAGATCAGAAGGCTTGACAAAAATAGACGAGTAGGGTAGGTTCCCCGGCGGACTCCAATCCAATCGCGCCGCTTTTTGGCGGTGTCTGAGGGGGCGCAAGTGACCTATCCTGGGTCTGACGCGTATCGGGAAACCCCGTTGTCGCGATGTCTTCGACGCGGGACACCCCTCCAAAAGGAGGCTCTTCATGTCTGATGGAAAGGGCGATGTCCGATACAACCGGCGGACGATTCTGGCTGCTGGCGCATCGGCCGGCGCGGGGCACTCCTGTCGGGCCCTGAAAGCGCCATGGCGCTGCAGGAGTCCTCTCCGGAGTCCACGTGGGTTGTTGCAAGAGTGGAGTCTGAGCCCGCTCGAGACTCGTTGGAAGCCACCGTTCTACCGACAGGCCGTGAACTGCATGTCTCGCTTTCGCCAGAGGCTCCCTCGACGCGACCAGACGGTGAGCCGCAAACTGCATTTGCGATCGGGGAAACCTTCGTGGCGGAAGGGACAGATCGCCTGGAAGAGGATGACATGACCCTCGTCGCACTCCGCGTTGTCCCTGCCGTTATCGGCCGGGCCTCAGATGCTAAGCGCTGACGTACAGGCTCGACGTCTAGCGTCACTCACCCGACCAGGCGAACATTTCGTTGATTCCTCGATTACGTGTGTCGTGACGCGATTCGGCCTTCGGAGTCCGCGCTTTCTCGTTCGTTCGTATCGTGAGTATCAGCGAGTCGTCGGAGCCGCACAGCGCTCCGACGTCCCCCGAATGCTGCGCAACGCCTTCCTCGTGGAGAACCCAACGACCTGGTACAGCTTTTCGGTCTGGCAAGATTCACCCGCATTCTCGGCCAAGGTGCCCGCTCATGTCGAGGCAGCGAGGCGTAGCTTTGGGTGGCTGCGGGTTGACCCGGAGCTCGGACCGGAGCTTTGGTCTACAAAATGGAGGTTGACTTCTGTCACTAACAATCTCTATTGGGATGGCTTCGATCTGCGCGCCATATTGGCTGATGGAGATCGCGAAACGGGGTGATCATGGTGAGCGTCGCGACGGGAGAGTTGATCGTCTATGCGCTGCAGCTCGCGGTCGGGTCAGTCTTCCTGACGGCTTCAATACCCAAGCTAATTGACACGGAAGCTTTTCGAAAGACAGTCGCTGGCTACGCCGTCTTGCCGCTCGGACTCGTGTCCGTGCTGGCGCCTGTCTTGGCCTTTCTGGAAGGCGCCGTGGCTCTTGCGATGATCGGCGGCTACTTCGTGGTTGTCGCAGGATCGGTCGCCGTCGTCCTGCTCGCGGTGTTCGCGACGGGTATCGCGATCAACCTGTTGCGTGGTCGACAAATCCCGTGCGGTTGTTTTGGTAGCAAGAGCGATACGGTCTCGCCACGCGCGTTGGTTCGGATTGTTCTACTTGCGTGTCCACTGATCGCTCTTCTGGTCGTTGGCGGTTCTACGGTGACAGCCGGAACGCTTTTTGAGAACGGAGCAGAGTCGTTGCTCCGGCTGGTTGAGGCTGCCGGAGTCGCTGCTTTCTTGCTTGTTCTCGGGGCGTGGCTGCTTGCGCTTCCTGAAGTCGCTAAGGCGCTGAATCTGCAAAGCCCGTGGAGAAAACCGAGAGACATGAGGAGCGCGTGATGACGGCTCCGTTCTACGTCTCCTACGCTGCGCTTTGGGCCCTTGTTGTGTTTCAGACGTTGGTTTTGCTCGGTCTCGTGCGCGGATACGCTCGGAGGACGGAACTCCCCTCGGTGACCCATCCCCTCCCGTTCGACGATCATTTGACTGGTCAACGCGTTCCAGAGTTCTCTGCACATGACGTCTCTGGCGCTCCCGTGGATGAGTCCTCCGTGATTGGACAGCGCACCGCACTGCTATTTGTCGCTCCAGATTGCCCGACGTGCTCAACCACATTGGGCGAGCTCGAAGCTCTACAAGAGAAGGTCGAGGGGCGAGTGATCATCGTCTGCCGGGCAACAGAAGGGGACTGTCGGGACCTCAGTGCGACGTACGGATTCGACGCCACTGTGGTCGTCGACGCTGATGGCGCGATCAGCAGAAGCTTCGGCGTAAACCGCACGCCGGCGGCAATCATCGTTTCCGAGAGTGGCATAGTCGAGACCTATGGCAACCCCATGAGGGGCGCCGAACTTGAGGATCTCTTCGTTGCGGATGGGGTTCACGCATGACCGCTGCCGCGAGAATGCGACTACCTGTCGCGTCAACTAGCACGCCCACCGCATCGTCGCGAGTGCGAGTGAGAAACGCGGTAATTCTGGTGCCGGCTCTCCTACTTCTCGGCGGGACAGCGGTGAGCGCTCTTGACGTGCGTCTGGCTCTGCTCGCTAGCGTGGTCGTGATCGGTTGGACGCAACTTGTCGGTCTCTGAGGACGGTCGCTCATTGGAGCGACGATGGCCCTCGGGAAGGTGCCAGAGGAACGGAAGAGATGGCTCGGGCAGGTGGTTGCGTACAGCCTCGGCGGAGCCGCCTCAAGCGCACTACTCGGAGCAGCTCTCGGTGTTGTGGGAGGTCTGATCAAATGGCCCAACGAGGGGATCTATGTCGTCATCATCGTTTCTTTTGCCGTTGCCTGTATAGCTCGGGAGGTCTGCTTTCCCTCTCGTCGGATTCCCCAGCTCCGACGGCAGACTCCCGGTCACTGGGCCAAGAATCTCAATCCCACGACCGCCGCGGTGCTATGGGGCATAGATATCGGCCTGGTTTTCACGACGTGGTTCACCTTCTCAGGTGTGTGGTTCGTGATCGCGCTCGCGGTGTTCTCAGGAGGCCCCGCCCAGGGCGCGGCGATCCTTCTCGCCTACTGGAGCGGCCGCGCCCTGTCGGTCTGGCTTGCTCCCATGATGGCAGTCGATGCTGTTCATGTCCCGGAGTTGCTGGACGCCCTCGAGTTCAGTCGGAGGCACGTGCGCCGGACACATGCGCTCGCACTCGCTGTCTGCACCGCTCTCGTCCTGTGGTTGTCCACTCTCTCAGGCAACGCATTCTGGAGTTGAGATGACGCCGTATCCCATGTCGCGACATCGAAGGGAGGTCGCCATATGCTCACCGAAAACCTGACGAACGAGGTGGCGAGACGTGTCGAGCGTAGTAGATTTCTGCGACGGCTCGGGGCTGTCACGCTCGCGCCGCTCGCCGTAGCGCTAGCTCGTACAGAGAACGCCTACGCCTCCCACTGCAGATGCGACCCCTGCTGGCCCCAGCATGGTTGCAACCTCTGTTGTACGGCTCAGGGCTACGGTGGGCCGTCCTGTCCGCCGTCCCTCACATGCGTCTGGTGCTGGATAGGCGACTGCCATACGCACAACGGAGTTCCGAACAGAAGGCACTACTGTTGCGAAGGCCACACCAACGCAGGTTGTGGTGGGGGTTGCGCCGGAGTCGTTTGCTCGTATCTCTCCGGCACGTATGCCTGTTAACGGTTACACAAGGACGCATCACCCCGGATCACCGTAGAAACCAAGTAGATCGAAGGAGGAACAGTGAGTCGCTTCTGTACAACTCGTCGACTATTCGTCGCTCTGCTCGTGGCTGCCAGCGCCGTCGCCGCTCCTACCGTAGCTTCGACCGCGCCTCCGATTGTTCCATTGGCACACTGCTCACCGGTCGCCAACGCGCCGGTCGCGGGAGTCAAGTCCTATGGCGGTGTCTACTGTCCAGGCGGCTCGTCCCACGCGATTGGCTTCACTCTGCGCCTCCTGAAATGTAACACTATCTATACCAATTCGTGTACCGAGGTTGACAGCAAAGGATTCAATTTTCCTGACGGAACTATTGGAAGTTACACACTCGGATACGGGAACCCTGTTGCGTGTATTTCTGGACTCTACTACAGGTCGAGATCTACGATCTCGGTCACGGGAGCTACCGCGACCTCAGGTCCGTATATAATGTGCTAGTGACCAGCGGCCGGATCCACATGACTCTTACGTAGACTGAGTGATTGCTCCGACTTCATCGGCGTCTGGATTCGCTTTCGCGTATCCGAGCCGCTGCAGGGCGGGAGTCGCCGCGTTCGTGGCGAGTCCCGCCCGGCCCTCGAAACACGCCGGCGATCGGAGTGGGAACAACCCCGCTCACCGTCTACCATCTAGGGAATGGTCGCTCGACTCGGCATAGTGATCGCTTGCACCGCAGTTGCGATGGCCGCTGTGGCGACCGTGGTTGCCTCAGCAGGTGCCGCGCCGGGCGGTCCGGCTGGGCAAACCGTTGCGGCCAAGCGGCGCCCAGTCGGTGTCGTGCTGGACTGTTCCTCACAGCAAGGGTTGGGCGCGGGTATATCCATGTTCTCGAGTCGGTGGAACCTCGTCGTCGGCCCGTTGGCTATCCCGCGCGCTGGCGGCTCACCGCCGGCGTACGCTCAGAGCGTCGTAGGGGACAAGTTCGCGGTGTTCGTGAAGGGCGGCCGCCGGGTCACCATCGAGCTTTCTCAACGCACCCGACGGGGCGTCGGGCTCTTCTACGGCCCACCGCCAGAGCGAGGATGGGATTTTCGCAATGCCTATCGAGTGGTTACATTCATCGCGTGTCGACGCGGCGAGATCTCGGGACGGTTTGACGGGTGGCCCGTGTCTTTCTGGGATGGGTTCGTAATGGCCCGCTCGCCCCGCTGCGTGCCGCTCAGTATTTGGATCGACGACGAGCCCTCGCCCCGCCGCGCAGTCATCCGCCTCGGCGTGCGCAGTTGCGAATAGCGCACCCGAGGCGATCCTTTCGCGGCCGGCCCTCAGGAGACGGCAACGCCCGTGCGAAGCGTTGGCTCTGTCGCGGCTCGACGAGCCGCCGGCGGCTCGTCGAGCGCCGTTACCGCCATCGTGACCCCAAGATGTAGCGACACATGCTCACCTCGGCGCCTCACCTTGCGTACACCGTACGCCCTTGCTCGGCACTCGGCCCGTGGTGAGTCGACTCGTGTTTGCCGGTCGGAGCTGCGGCGGTACTTCAGTCCGCCATCACAAGGAGGGTTACATGCGCAGAATGATCCTCGCTCAGATCGTCGCCGTGATGCTCTTGCTCGGGGTGCTCGTCACGCCGGGCGCGGGGAGCGCCGTTGCTCGCGGCACTGCCTGTCGGCGCGACCGTAGTCGCGTTCGCTCGAGCGGGCGAGGGTCTCGACACTCAGTTCGGAACGGTGAGCGACGTGACGAACGAGACGATCAGAGTCGCTCGCGACGAGGGGACGACCGTGTCCATCGGTGTCGGGGCGCACGCGTTCGCCCGAGTTCCGCACGTCGCAGGTGCGCGTGAGGCCCGGAATCCCTGATGAACGCTGTAGGCACGGTGCCAGGCGTTGCGCGGCGCCTGCAACGCCTGGCACCGGGTCTGCGTCATCTTTGTCTGGCACACGCGCACCTCCGACTACGTGATCGGCCTGCACGCATGGGAACCGTTCACGCAAGCGGTGAGTACGCTGCGCGCGATCGTTGAATCGACACCGACCGCGGCGTCGTAGCGGCGTTCGCCGCGCTCCTTGCCCCGCCGTCCTCGCGGGCCGCTATCCTGCTCGAAACCCTTTAAGACCGGTCCAGCGAGGCCGGAAAGGAACCGCGATGACGACTGCACCACCCGCACCGCCGACCCCGCCGGCGCCGTGAGCCCGGCGAGCGTGTCGGCTACCAAGGTTCTCCTGGATGGCGACGCGATCGAGCGTACGCTCTCGCGGATCGCGCACGAGGTGATCGAGCGCAACCCGGACCTGACGCAGGTCGCCCTCGTCGGCATCCACACCCGCGGCGTCCCGCTCGCGCAGCGGCTGCGGCGGCTGATCGCCGAGCGGAGCGGAGTGGAGGTCGCGCTCGGCGCAGTGGATATCACCTTCCACCGCGACGACGTGGCGGTCCGCGACGGCGCGGCGCCGCTGCACGCGCAGCCGGTCGTGCGCTCGACCGCGCTCGACTTCCCGCTCGCGGGGATGACCTGCGTGCTCGTGGACGACGTCCTCTACACCGGCCGGACGATCCGGGCGGCGATCGAGGCGATCTTCGACTTCGGGCGGCCGACGCGCGTCCAGCTCGCGTGCCTCGTCGACCGCGGCCACCGCGAGCTGCCGATCCGGCCCGACTACGTCGGCAAGAACCTCCCGACTGCCCGGGAGGAGCGAATCCAGGTGCAGCTCGTCGAGGTCGACGAGGTCGACCGCGTCCTGCTCATCGGCTCCAGTGAGGAGACCTCAGATGGCTGACATCAGGCTCGTGACGAGCGATCTCGTGCCGCCTGGCCGCGCGCCCCGCCGGCACCTGCTCTCGATCGGGGACCTGGCGCGCGACGACGTCGAGCGGATCCTCGGCATCGCCAGGACGCTCGCGCGCTCGCTCGAGCGCGAGGTGAAGAAGCTGCCGACCCTGCGCGGGCGGACGGTGGTGAACCTCTTCTACGAGTCCTCGACGCGCACGTCGTCGAGCTTCGAGCTGGCCGCCAAGCGCCTCTCGGCGGACACGATGACGATCCGCGCCGCAGGCTCGTCCGCGGACAAGGGCGAGTCGCTCAAGGACACCGCGCTGACGCTCTCCGCGTACGACCCGGACGTGATCGTCATCCGCCATCCGCAGATCGGCGCGCCGCAGCTCGTCGCCCGCTACACGGGCGCGAGCGTTGTCAACGCGGGGGACGGCAAGCACCAGCACCCCACCCAGGCGCTGCTCGACCTCTACACGATCGAGGAGTCCCTCGGCCGACTGGAGGGGCTGCACGTGGCGATCGTCGGCGACGTCCTGCACTCGCGCGTCGCGCGCTCGCTCGTGCAGGCGCTCGCGCTCGTCGGTGCCCGCTCGACCCTCGTCGCGCCGCCGACGCTGCTGCCGCGCGGGATCGAGGCGCTCGGCTGCGAGACCTCCACCGACATCGGCGCGATCGCCGCCGCCGATGTCGTCTACGTCCTGCGCATGCAGCAGGAGCGCATGGAGGCCGGCGAGGCGTTCGTGCCGTCGCTGCGGGAATACACGGCGCGCTGGGGGATCACGCCCGAGCGGCTGCGGCCGGGGCAGAAGGTGATGCACCCCGGGCCGATGAACCGCGGCGTCGAGATCGACCCCCGCGTCGCCGACGCGGTGGATGCGCTGATCGAGACACAGGTGCGCTCCGGCCTCGTCGTCCGCATGGCCGTCCTCTACGACCTGCTGACGACGGGCCCGGTCGCCGTTGCCGCCGACGCGGTGAGCGTCGCGTGAGCGCGCTGCTCCATGCGAAGCCCGGTCCCGCGCGAGCCTCTGGATCAAAGGCGCGCGCGTGCTCGATCCGGGCGCAGGCATCGACGCCTGCCTCGACGTCACGGTCGAAAACGGGCTCATAGCGCGAATCGAGCCGTCAGGCTCGAGTCGCGCCGTGAACGGGCACCGCGTCGTCGAGGCCCCCGGGCTCGTGCTCGCATCCGCCTTCGTCGACCCCCACGTGCACCTGCGCACGCCGGGACGCGAGGACGAGGAGACGATCGCGAGCGGGACCGCCGCGGCCGCGGCGGGCGGCTACTGCGCGATCCTGGCGATGCCGAACACCGACCCGATCGTGGACTCCGCCGCCGTGCTCGGCGCGCTCGTCGAGCTGGCGCGCGTGGAGGCCGCGATCCCGACGGGCTTCATGGCGGCGATCTCGAAGGGCCAGGCCGGTGGCGAGCTGACGGAGATGGCCGAGCTCGCCGACGCGGGCGCAGCCGGGTTCACCGACGACGGCAGGCCGGTGGTCGCGGCGGGTCTACTGCGCCGCGCGCTCCAGTACGGCGCGGTGGCCGGGCGGCCGCTCGCCCTCCACTGCGAGGAGCCGACGCTCTCGCGCGACGGTCAGATGCACGAGGGCGCTGTCTCGGCGGAGCTCGGCTTCACGGGGTATCCGTCCGTGGCGGAGAGCGCCATGGTCGGCCGCGACCTGGCGCTGGCGGCCTATGAGGATCGCCCGGTCCACCTGATGCATCTCTCCGCCCGCGAATCCGTCGATCTCCTCAGAGGCGCGAAAGCCGCAGGCGTGCGCGCCTCCGCCGAGGTGACGCCGCATCATCTCTGCCTCACCGACGAGGCCGTCCGCTCGCTCGACGCCAACGTGAAGATGAACCCGCCGCTGCGGGCCGAGGAGGACCGCCAGGCACTGCTCGCCGCGCTTCGCGACGGCACGATCGGCGCGATCGCGACCGATCACGCGCCGCACGCCCGCCACGAGAAGGACGCGCCGTTCGAGGCCGCTCCGTTCGGCGTCACCGGCCTCGAGACGGCGTTCGCCGTCCTCTACACGCGTCTCGTCGAGCCGGGTGTGCTGCCGCTCGAGCTCGTGCTCGAGCGTCTGTCGTCGGGCCCCGCGCAGGCCCTCGGCCTGCCGGTGCCGCGGATCGCGATCGGGGAGCCGGCGAATCTCGTCCTGCTCGATCTCGGGGCCGAGTGGCGGGTGGAGGAGAGCGGCTTCCGCTCCCTCTCGGTGAACTCGTGGCTGCTCGGGGAGACGTTGCGCGGCGTGGTGCGCCTGACGGTAGCGGCGGGGCAGGTGGCATTCGAGGCGTGAGCGGGTTCCTGGTCCTCGAGGACGGCACGCTCTTCACGGGCGAGTCCGTGGGCGCGGAGGGCGTCGCCTTCGGCGAGGCCGTCTTCGCGACGGCGATGACGGGGTACCAGGAGCTCGTCACCGACCCGAGCTACCACGAGCAGCTGCTCTGCTTCACGGCGCCGATGGTCGGCAACTACGGCGTTGCGGCCGATCGCTCCGAGTCCGACCGCCCGTACGTGCGGGCGGCGCTCATGCGCCAGGCGCGCGGCCCGGCCTGGACGGACTGGCTGCGGGAACGTGGGATCGTGGCCCTGACGGAGATCGACACGCGCTCGCTCGTGTTGCACCTGCGCGAGCGCGGCGCGATGCGCGCGGCCGCGGCGGCCGGCGGGCACGACGCCGAGCACGTGCGCTCTCGCGTGCTCGAGCAGGAGCCGATGACCGGCCGCGCGCTTGCGGCCGAGGTCTCGACCGAGAAGTCCTACGTCTTCTCCTCCGCCGGCGACGTGCGCGTGGCTGTTGTGGACTACGGTGCCAAGCGCTCGATCCTGCGCCGGCTCGAGCGCCTCGGGGCCGCCGTCACCGTCTTCCCTCACGACGCCGATCCCGACGAGCTCGCCGCCCACGACGGCGTCCTGCTCTCGAACGGCCCCGGCGACCCCGACCCGCTGCGCGAGGAGACCGAGATCGTGCGCTCCGTGCTCGGGCGGGTGCCGGTGCTCGGCATCTGCCTCGGCCATCAGCTTCTCGGCCTCGCGACGGGGCACGAGACGTTCAAGCTCCCGTTCGGGCACCGCGGCGCGAACCACCCCGTGCTCGAGCGGCGCAGCGGGCGAGTGCTCGTCACCAGCCAGAACCACGGCTTCGCCGTCGCGCCCACCGACGCGCGGGAGGCCACGCACGTCTCCCTCTACGACGGCACGGTCGAGGGCTTCGAGTTCCCGGAGCTGCGCGCCCGCTCGGTGCAGTTCCACCCGGAGGCCGGGCCGGGCCCGCACGACGCCTGGCCGATCCTCGCGCTCTGGGTCGAGGAGCTGCGCGGGTAGTGCCGCGGCGCACCGACATCGAATCCATCTGCGTGATCGGCTCCGGCCCGATCGTGATCGGGCAGGCGTGCGAGTTCGACTACGCGGGCTGCCAGGCGTTGAAGGTGCTCAGGGAGGACGGCTTCCGCACGATCGTCGTCAACTCGAACCCGGCGACGATCATGACCGACCCCGGCTTCGCCGACCGCACGTACATCGAGCCGCTCGACCTCGAGAGCGTCGCCGACGTCCTCCGCCGCGAGCGCCCCGACGCGCTCCTGCCCACGCTCGGTGGGCAGACCGCGCTCAACCTCGCGATCGAGCTGGCGACGGCCGGCGTGCTCGACGAGCTCGGAGTCGAGCTGATCGGCGCTCCCGTCGACGTCATCCGGCGCGCCGAGGACCGGGAGCTCTTCCGCGAGGCGGTGCAGTCCTGCGGGCTCACGGTCCCGACCTCCCGGATCGTCACCTCGACGGATGACCTCGACGGGATCGCGCTGCCTGCGGTCGTGCGGCCGGCATTCACGCTCGGGGGGCACGGCGGCGGCTTCGTCGGGACCCCGGAGGAGCTGCGGAACCAGGTCGAGCGGGGCCTGCAGGAGAGCCCGATCCGGCAGGTGCTCGTCGAGGAGTCCGTGCGCCTCTGGGACGAGTTCGAGCTCGAGGTGATCCGCGACCGCGCCGACAACGTCGTGATCGTGTGCTCGATCGAGAACCTCGACCCGATGGGCATCCACACCGGCGACTCGGTCACGGTCGCGCCGCAGATGACGCTCTCCGACGAGGCCTACCAGGAGCTGCGCGACGCGGCGATCGCCGTCATCCGCGCGGTCGGCGTCGAGACCGGCGGGTCGAACATCCAGTTCGCCCGCGATCGCGAGACCGGCGACCTGCGCGTGATCGAGATGAACCCGCGCGTCTCGCGCTCCTCGGCGCTCGCGTCGAAGGCGACGGGCTATCCGATCGCGAAGGTCGCCGCGAAGCTCGCCGTGGGGTACACGCTGGACGAGATCCCGAACGACCTGACGAAGACGACGCCGGCGAGCTTCGAGCCGACGCTCGACTACGTCGTCGTCAAGTTCCCGCGCTTCGCCTTCGAGAAGTTTCCGGGCGCCGATCAGACGCTCGGCACGCAGATGAAGTCGGTCGGCGAGGCGATGGGGATCGGCCGCACCTTCTCCGAAGCGTTCCTCAAGGCCTTCGGCTCGCGCGAGCTCGACGCCGGGTCGCCCACTCCGTGGGCGACCTATGACGACTTCTCCGAGGGGGTCCACCCGTGGTTCAAGGCGGAGATCGCGCGGGCGAGGGAGGCACTCGACTCCGGGGACATCCTGCGCGCGAAGCGAGCAGGCTGGGGCGACGACTCGATCGGCGCCGCGCGCGGCGTGACCGGGGAGGAGCTGCGTGCGCTCCGGCTCGCCGCCGGCATCCGGCCCTCGTTCCGCCGCGTCGACTCGTGCGCGGGCGAGGTCGAGGCGGCGTCGAACTACTACTACTCGACCTGGGGCGAGGCCGACGAGGCCCTGCCCGCCGGCGGCAAGCCGCGCGTCGTCATCCTCGGCTCCGGCCCCAACCGGATCGGGCAGGGGATCGAGTTCGACTACTGCTGTGTCCACGCGGCGCAGAGCTTCCGGGAGCTCGGCTACGAGGCCGTGATGGTCAACTGCAACCCCGAGACCGTCTCGACCGACTACGACACGTCCGACCGGCTCTATTTCGAGCCGCTCTCGCCCGAGGAGGTGCTCGCCGTCTGCGACCGCGAGCAGCCCGTCGGTGTCGTGACGCAGTTCGGCGGCCAGACGCCGCTGCGGCTCGCGCGCTGGATCGAGGGCGCCGGCTACCGGATCATGGGCACGCCGCACAACGCGATCGACCTCGCCGAGGATCGCGAGCGCTTCGGCGAGGTGCTGCGCGAGCTCGGCATCCGCTGCCCGGAGTGGGGGATCGCGGAGACGGGCACCGAGGCGGTCGGGATCGCCCACCGGATCGGCTACCCCGTGCTCGTGCGGCCGTCCTACGTGCTCGGCGGGCGGGCGATGCGCGTGTGCTACCGGCCGAACGAGGTGCTCGCCGCCTTTCACGCGAACGAGCGGCCGCAGACGCTCGTCGACCGCTTCCTGGAGAACGCGATCGAGATCGACGTGGACGCCCTGTGCGACGGCGAGACGGTCTACATCGGCGCGATCATGCAGCACGTGGAGGAGGCCGGCGTGCACTCGGGGGACTCCTCCTGCGTGCTGCCGCCGCCGTCGCTGACCGCGACGGCGCAGGCCGAGGTCGAGTCGATCGTACGCCGCCTCGGCCCCGCGCTCGGCGTCGTCGGCCTGCTCAACGTCCAGCTCGGCGTGGCCGACGGCGAGGTGTTCGTGCTCGAGGCGAACCCGCGTGCGTCGCGGACGGTGCCGTTCGCGAGCAAGGCGACCGGCGTCAACCTCGTCGCCGCCGCCTGCCGGCTCGCCGCGGGGGAGAGGATCGCCGACCTCGGCCTGCCGCCGGAGCGGCCCCCGGCCGAAGTGAGCGTGAAGGCCGCCGTGCTCCCGTTCGCCCGCTTTCCGGGCGCGGACTCGGTGCTCGGGCCGGAGATGCGCTCGACGGGCGAGGTGATGGCAACCGCGCCCGACTTCCCGAGCGCGTTCGCGAAGGCCGAGCGCGCGGCCGGGCGCCCGCTGCCCACGTCGGGCACCGCCTTCCTCTCCGTGCGCGACGCCGACAAGTCGGCCTGCGTCCCGGTCGCCGCGGCGCTCGCGGGCCTGGGCTTCCGGATCGTCGCGACGGCGGGCACGGCGCGGACGCTCGCCGCCGCCGGGCTCGACGTGGACGAGGTGGCGAAGGTGACGGAGGCCGCCGACGGCGGTCAGACCGTCGTGGATCTCGTGCGCCGCGGTCGCTGCGATCTCGTCGTCAACACGCCCCAGGGCTCCGGCGCCCGCGCCGACGGCTACCGCATCCGCGAGGCGGCACTCGCCGCCCGCGTTCCCTGCATCACGACCATCTCCGGCGCCGCGGCAGCCGTGCACGCGATCGCCAACGCGCGCACGGAGATCGCACGCTCCCTGCAGGAGCGCCTCCAGCGCGGGGGAACCCAGGGTTCCCCCGCGAGCCCCCTCCTTCCCGCCGGTCGCGCTCGGGCAGTGGCGGGGGCTCCCGCCGGGCGAAGCCCGGCTCCGCCCGAGGACATCAACCTGTGGCCCAGCGTCGATAAGCGAGATGCGTAGCCGGGTCAGCGCTCGGGTTGTTGCGGCGGAGCTCGTCGGGCCCTACACGCTGCTGCGGCTCGAACGGGGCGCATTGGACCCGGGGATCCCCGGTCAGTTCTTCATGCTCGAGGCGCCGGGACGGCTGCTGCCCCGGCCGATGAGCCTCTGCCTCGCGCCTCCGGGCGAGCTCGCGTTCCTGATCGATCCGATCGGGCCGGGAACGCGCGCCCTCTGCGCGCTCGGGCCGGGCGCCGAGATCGGCGTGCTCGGCCCGCTCGGAAACGGCTACGACCTCTCGGTGCAGCGGCCGCTCCTCGTCGGCGGCGGGATCGGGATCGCGCCGCTGCCCTACCTCTCCGAACGCCTCGGGCGGCCGCGGGCGCTGCTCGGCTTCCGCACCGAGTGGCACGCGGAGGCCGCCGCGCTCGTTCCGAACGCCGAGGTCTGCATCGAGCCGACGCTCGTCACCGAGCTGCTGCCGGACGACCCCGGAGACGTGCTCGCCTGCGGCCCGGAGCCGATGCTCGAGGCCCTGCGCGCGCTCGTTCCCGGGGCGCAGCTCGCGTGGGAGGCACGGATGGCGTGCGGCTATGGCGCCTGCTACGGCTGCGTCGTCGAGGTGGCAGGGCACTACGAGCGGCTCTGCCTCAGCGGCCCCGTTCTGCGGGAGGCGTCGTGAGACGCCCTGTGTCAACCCCTTACGCCCGCGCGTTCCTCGGGCGTCGCTCGCGGTGCCGGGCCGGAGGGGACAGTATGGGTAATACGGACCCGGAGAGACCGGTGCCGCGAGCGGCGTCAGGCGGCGGCGGAGCCGGGCTTGGCCCGGCGGGAGCCGACGCCGGCGAGGGGCGCGCGTGAGTCGCGGCATTCCCGGCGGCGCACTCCTCCTCAACGCGTCCGGCTGCCTCGATGCGCTCGCGGCGCCCGAGGTCGCGCGCTCGCTGGACGCCTTCGTCACCAAGACGATCACGCCGGAGCCGCGTGAGGGGAACCCGCCGCCGCGCGTCGCCGAGGTCGAAGGTGGAATGCTGAACTCGATCGGCCTGCAGGGTCCCGGCATCGACCGGTTCCTGGCGGAGACGCTCCCGCGTCTCCGCGAGCTGGAGATGCCGATCTGGGTCTCCGTCGGCGGATTCTCGGCCCGCGAATACGCCGAGACGTGTGGACGACTCGACGGTGACGCAGTTGCCGCGATCGAGCTGAACCTCTCCTGCCCGAACGTCGAAGAGGCCCCCGAGACCGCGGCGGAGATCGTCGCAGCGTGCCGGGAGCGAACGGGCAAGCCGCTCTTCGCGAAGCTCTCGCCGGCGACCTGGGACATCGGCGGGATGGCGCGCGCGGTGGAGTCGGCGGGGGCCGACGGCCTGTCCCTGGTAAACACGCTGCGCGGGCTCGCGCTCGACGAGCGGACACTGCGGCCCGGGCTCGGCGCAGGAGCCGGCGGCTACTCCGGGCCACCCCTCAAGCCGGTCGCGCTCGCGTGCGTGCTCGCCTGCGCGCGGGTGACCACGTTACCGATCGTGGCAATGGGAGGCGTGATGACGGGTCGGGACGCGCTCGACCTGATCGCCGCCGGCGCCAGCGCTGTGGCGCTCGGCACGGTTCTCTTTCCCGACCCCGGTGCGCCCGCGCGGATCAGGGCGGAGCTGGAGGCGAGTGCTGTCGCGTGTGGCTTCGCGGAGCCGCTCCTCGCCCGAGGAGTGGCCTCGAACCCCCCTTTGGGGGAGTGGGTGCCTCGCTAGGCAACTGTAAAAGACCTGCAAATCTGCGAAATCGGTCAGGCTTGACCCGAGCGCGAAGGCTGCTAGTATCGGCGTCCATGGTCGCGTCGAAGACTCAGGCCCAGGCGCCGCTACGTTCACTGGATCAACGCATGGAGGCGCTCGCGCGGGCCAACGACATTCGCGTCCGGCGCGCCAAGCTGAAACGAGACCTGAAGGACGGCCGCATCCTCATCGAGGAGATCCTGATGGATCCGCCGGAGTGGGTCTCGACCGCGAAGGTGTTCGACATGCTGATGGCGGTGCCGAAGTTCGGGCGTGTGAAGGCCGCTCGGATGTTGAACCACTGCCGGATCAGCCAGTCGAAGACGGTGGGCGGCCTCTCGGAGCGGCAGCGGGCCGAGCTGATTGCGCTCTTCAACAGGTGATTCTCGGCTTGCGCCGAGAATCACCTAAAGAGTGGGCGCAGCCGGGTCTTGCAACGAGGGGGTCGGCGTCCACCGCGGTGGCGCTCGCTGAAACACTCGGCCCGGCCATATCCGACGAACATCGCCACGGGTCAGTGTCCCCGTCCAATCCGCCGCGGCCCGGCGCCGCGGCCCTCTAGGGTTTCTCGACTTGTCGAGAAACCCTGTCTTCGTCATCACCGGCCCGTCGGGTGCCGGCAAGGGCACGCTGATCAAGGCGCTCGCCGAGCGGGTGCCGGAGCTGGAGGTCGCGGTCTCGGCGACGACGAGGCCGCAGCGGCCGGGCGAGGTGGACGGCCGCGACTACTGGTTCTTGTCCGACGAGGAGTTCCTGCGGAGGACTGGGGCGGGAGAGTTCCTCGAGCACATCACGTATGTCTCGGGCCGCCGCTACGGGACGCTGCGCTCCGAGCTGGACAGGATCGCCGGCGAGGGGAAGGTCTGCGTGCTCGAGCTCGAGCTCGAGGGTGCCCTCGCAGTGCAGGACGAAATGGCCGGCGCCGTGACGATCTTTATCGCCGCCGACGTGCCCGAGCTCGAGCGGCGGCTGAGCGAGCGCGCGACGGAGAGCACGGGCGAGATCGGCGAGCGGATCGAGCTGGCGCGCTGGCAGCTCGAGCAGGCGCACCGCTTCCGCTACATGGTCCGCAACGACGACGTCGAGCGCGCGACCGAGATCCTCGCCGCGATCGTCGAGCGGGAGCTGGCTCTCGCAGGTACCATGGGCCGGCGATGATCCACCCCCGCATCGACGCCCTGCTGGAGAACGTGGACTCGCGCTACGCCCTCGTGATCGTGGCGGCGAAGCGCGCCCGGCAGATCAACGACTACCACCACCAGCTCGGAGAGGGCATGGGCTTTCAGGACGCCCCGCCGCCGCTCGTCGAGTCGCGCTCGAAGAACTACTTGACGATGGCCATGGAGGAAATCGCGCAGGGCAAGATCAAGTACGAGTACGTCAGCTGACGCGGACGTACTAGACGAGGGGCCTGCGGCCCCTCCGCCATGATCACTCCTTCGGCGCGGGGTACAACGGGCACAATGTGATCATGGCCCGCATTCTTCTCGGTGTCTCCGGCGGCATCGCCGCCTACAAGGCCTGCGAGCTCTGCCGACTGCTCGTCAAGGCGGGGCACGACGTCTATCCGCTGCCGACACCGGGCGCTGAGCGCTTCGTCACGGCGGAGACGTTCTTCGCGCTCGCGCGTCGGGGGCGAAGCGACGATCCGTACCCGCACCTGCGCCGGGCCGACCTGCTCGTCGTCGCGCCCGCGACGGCGAACACGCTCGCGAAGCTCGCGTACGGGCTGGCCGACAACCTCCTGACGGAGGCGGCGCTCGCGCACGCGGGGCCGGTGGTCGTCGCACCCGCCATGAACACGCGCATGTGGGAGCACCCGGCGACACAGGCGAACCTCGCGACGCTCCGGGCCCGCGGCGTGCACGTGGTCGGGACCGGAGGCGGGGGAGCTCGCCGAGGGCGAGGTCGGCATGGGGCGGATGAGCGAGCCCGAGGCGATCGCGGCACGCATCGACGAGGTGCTGGGAACGGCGAGGAGCGGCGCGCTCGCCGGCAGGCGCGTGCTCGTCTCCGCCGGCGGCACGCGCGAGCCGCTCGACACCGTCCGCTTCCTCGGCAACCGCTCGTCCGGCCGGATGGGCGTCGAGCTCGCGGCCGAAGCGGCCCGGCGTGGGGCGACGGTGACGCTGCTCGCCGCGAACCTCTCCGTTTCCCCGCCCGACGGGGTCGAGCTCGTCGAGACGCCGACGGCCGCAGACCTTCGGCGCGAGGCGCTCGCCCGGCGCGACGCCGATGTCGTGATCATGGCCGCCGCCGTGGCCGACTACCGGCCCGCAGAGGCGCTCGCCGGGAAGCGGGCCAAGGACGGGAACAGCTGGCGGGTCGACCTCGAGCCGACGGCGGACGTGCTCGCCGAGCTCGGGTCGCGGCGCGACAACGGGCAGGTGCTCGTGGGGTTCGCCGCCGACACCGGCGACCAGGGTCTCGCGCGTGCGCGGGAGAAGCTTGCCAACAAGGGCGCCTCTCTGTTCGTCTTCAACGACGTGGGTCGCAACGACATCGGCTTCGACGCGCCGGACAACGAGGTCGTCCTCGTCATGCGCGCGGGCGAGCGTCGCGTCGGCAAGGCGCCGAAAGCGGTGATCGCGGCCGAGGTGCTCGACGAGGTCGAGCGCCTGCTCGCCGGGGGCGACGCTGACGCGCGCTGAGCCGCTGGGGGCCGCCGAAGCGGCGGCGGCGATCGGCCGGGTCGAGGGCAATCTCGCCCGGGTCGTGCACGCGCGCGCCGAAACGCTGCGGCTCTGCGTGCTCTGCCTCGTGGCAGAGGGGCATCTGATCGTTGAGGACTTTCCGGGCGTCGGGAAGACGATGCTCGCCAAGGCGCTCGCCCGCTCGCTCGACGTCTCCTTCTCGCGCCTGCAGTTCACGCCCGACCTCCTGCCGTCCGACGTCACGGGCGTCAGCGTCTTCAACCAGCAGCAGCGGCGAGTTCGAGTTCCGGCCCGGGCCGGTCTTCGCCAACGTCCTGCTCGTGGACGAGATCAACCGCGCGTCGCCGAAGACCCAGTCCGCGCTGCTCGAGGCGATGCAGGAGAGCCAGGTGACGAGTCGACGGCGAGACCTACACGTTGGCGCGTCCGTTCATCGTGCTCGCGACGCAGAACCCGATCGAGTACGAGGGCACCTACCCGCTGCCCGAGGCTCAGCTCGACCGCTTCACGCTGCGCGTCGCGCTCGGCTACCCGCCGCTCGCCGAGGAGGCGCGCATGCTCGCGGAGCAGACGACCGATCCGCCGCTCGAGTCGCTCACGCCCGTGGCGGGGCGCGAGGAGATCCTCTCCGCGATCGAGGACGCGAAGGCGATCTACGTCGAGGAGAGTCTGGGCCGCTACGTCGTCGCGCTGCTCCGGCACACGCGCTCGAGCCCGCGGGTCGCGCTCGGCGCGAGTCCCCGGTCGGGAATCGCCCTCCTCCGCGTGGCCAAGGCGCGCGCGCTCGCCGAGGGGCGCGACTTCGCGCTGCCCGACGACGTGAAGGCCGTCGCGGCGCCCGTGCTCGCGCATCGGCTGATCCTCGCTCCGGAGGCGCGCTCGGCGGGCGCGACGGCGGAGGAGCTCGTGGCCGAGGCGGTCGAGCAGACGCCCGTCCCGGTTTAGTGTCCAGGGGCCGGCTCGCGCTCGCGCTCGGGTCCGTGACGTACGTCGCGGCCTGGGCGTTCGGCTCGCGCCCGCTCTACCCCGTCGCCGTCGGTCTCCTCCTCGCGGCGGCCGGCGGGCGCCTCTGGGTGCGGGTTGCGGGAGCGCCTGTGCGGCTCACGCGGTGGTTCGGCCGCGGCGAGCACGCCGAGGGGGACGATGTCTGGGTCACGCTCACCCTCGAGCGGGAGTCGAGGGTTCCGCTCGGCACGGCGGTCGTCCGCGAGCGGATCTCGCGGATCGGGGAGCGGGAGACGCGGGTGCGCCGGCGTGGCGGGCGGCTCGAGGGCGGCTACGTGCTCGAGCGCGTGCCGCGCGGGCGCTACGTCTTCGAGCACGCGGAGGTCGTGGTCGAGGATCCGTTCGGCCTCGAGCGTGTGACGATGGCGGTGGCGGCTGGAGGCGCGGTGGTCGTCCATCCGCGGCTGGTCGAGCTGGACGCGCTCTTCTCGGAGAGCGGCGCGCATGCCCAAGGCGGGCGCCGTCTGCTCCTGCGCAGACCGTCCGGGTTCGACCTCCACTCGGTGCGAGAGCACCAGGAGGGCGAGTCCCTGAGGGGAGTTCACTGGCGCTCGACCGCGAAACGCGGCGTCCTGATGGTGAAGGAACTGGAGGATGCGCCGCGCGACGAGGTCGCCGTCGTGCTCGACGCGGCCGCCGGAGCGACCGCCGGCGAGAGCTTTGAGGCCCAGGTGCGGGCGGCCGGCTCGATCTTGCGCTCACACGCCCGCCGTGGCCGTCGCGCCGTCCTCGTCTGTGCGGGAGCGCGCACCGAGAGCGTGCGCGTGAGCTCCGAGGACGGCGACTGGGGCGCGGCGCTCGACCTCCTGGCCGCCGCCGAGCCCGACGGGACGCGGCCGCTGGCCGATGTCGTCACCGGCGAAGGTGCCGCCGCGCAGGCGCTCGAGCTGGTCGTCGTCACCGCCCGCCTCGAGCACCGCCTCGTCGATCGCCTGACCCGGCGCACGCACTCCCACCGAGGAGCCTCGCTCGTCTTCGTGGACACGGCGAGCTTCGCGGGCCGTCGGTCGAGACCCGAGCCGGAGCTTCTGCGGCTGCAGGCGGCCGGCGTGCAGGTCGCGGTCGTGCGCCGGGGCGACGACCTGCGGGCCGCGCTCGGCCTGCGCCGGGCGGCGGGGGTGACCCGTGCGTAGGACGGCGGCGCTCTACGCCGTTCCCGCCGCGGTCGTGGCGGCGCTCTGGCTCCGGCTCGAGCACCCCCGTGGCGACGGAGACCGGGCGCTGCTCGTCGTTGTGCTCGCGCTCGTGCCGGGCCTCCTGCCACGGGTCTGGCAGCGCGCCGCCGGTGCGCTCGCCGCGATCATCGCCGCGGCCTGGGTGACGCTTTCCGCCTCGCCCTTCGACGCCTCGCACTACGGCTTCGGCCCGCTGCTGGCCCGTCTCCGCGACGGCTCGCTCGAGTTCTACGACGTCAGCGTCCCGTTCGACCCCGGCACCTACCCGCTCATGCACGGGGCCGTGCTGGTCGCGATCTTCGGCTTCTGCCTCGCGCTGGGTCTCGCGCTCGCCGCCCGCCGTCCACTCGCCGCCGCCGCGATCGTCGTCGCGGCCGGCGGCTGGCCCGCCACCTTGCTCGCCGGGGACCGTCCTCTTCTCCTCGGAGCGGCGCTGCTCGCCGCGGTGCTGTGGCCTCTCGCCGGCCTGCGTGCTCCGGGGCTGCGCCGCCTGGGGCCGGCCGCCGTGGCCGGCTCGGTGCTCGTGCTCGCGGCGACGGCGGCGGCGACGAGCGGTGCGGTCGCCCGCGACGGCGCGTTCCGGTGGCAGGCGTGGGACCTCTACGACCGAGCGGCGACGCCCGTCGGCGTGGCGTACGTCTGGGACGCGAGCTACACGGGGATCCGCTTCCCGGAGCGGAAGACCGTCGTCCTGCGGATCCGCGGCCCGAAGCGGGCGTACTACTGGCGCGCCACGACCCTCGACGTGTTCACCTCCGACCGCTGGATCGAAGGGCTCGTGCCGCTGCGGGTGGGGGTCGCCACGAACGGCCTGACGCCCGATCCGCTCCTGCCCGCCCGCGCGAGCGACGCGAGCGCGTGGATCGAGCAGGAGGTCGAAGTCGTGTCGCTGCGAGACGACCACCTCGTCGCCGCGACGCAACCGCTGGTGTTCGAGGCTGCCGCGCTCGGCACCGTCTTCGAGCTCAGCGGCGGCGTCGTGCGCGCCCCGCGCCGCCTCCGCCAGGGTCAGCTCTACACGGCCTGGAGCTACGCGCCGAGGCCCAGGCCGGCCGCGCTCGCCCGGGTGAAGCCAGCCTACCCGGGTGCCGCCCTCCGCTATCTCGACATCGGGCGAACGCGGCCTCTCCCGTTCGGCGCGCGCGGCCGCGACCGGGAGATCGAGGCGCTCTTCAAGGACGACCGCTACGGCGCTTTGTGGCCGTACGAGGGGCTCTACCGAACTGCCCGGCAGCTCGCGGCCGGCGCGGAGACGCCGTATGCGGCGGTGGTCGCGATCGAGACGTGGCTGCGCTCGACCGGGGGTTTCGCCTACGACGAGCAGCCGCCCGAGCCGGCGGCAGGGATGCCGCCTCTGGCGGACTTCGTCGGACGCTCGAAACGGGGCTACTGCCAGCAGTTCGCCGGCTCGATGGCCCTCATGCTGCGCTTCCTCGGCATCCCGGCGCGCGTCGCGGCCGGGTTCACGAGCGGCACCTTCAAGGACGGCGCCTGGGTCGTCACCGACCACAACGCTCACGCCTGGGTCGAGGCGTGGTTCCCTGGGTACGGCTGGCTGACCTTCGACCCGACCCCGGCGCGGGGCACCCTGACCTCTCCGTATACGACCGCATCCGACTCGGCCGACGCGTTCCGGGCGATCGCCGCGGCCGCCGGCTTCGACCGCAACCGGGCCCTCGACCCCGGCGGCGGGACGCTCGACCGCCTGCTGCGCGAGCGCAGCAAGGGCCGCAGCGGCGGGCGGCGACGGCGGCGGGAGCGGCCCGGGGGCTGGCGCTCCTCGCCGCGGTCCTCCTCGGCGGAGCGGCGGCGGCGCTCGGCCTGGCCAAGCTCGCGGCGCAGCGCCTTCGTTACCTGACGCGAGACCCGCGCCGTCTCGCCGGCGCCGCCCGGCGCGAGCTCGCGGGCTTCCTCGCCGACCAGCGGTTGCCGGTCTCCGAGAGCGCTACCCTCGGCGATCTCCGGGCGCTGGTCGAGGCTGAGCTCGGCGTCAGCGCGAAGGGCTTCGCCGCTGCCGCCGGCGCGGCTCGCTTCGGCCCGCCGGGCGGCGCCGTGTCCTCCGCCCGGCTCGCCCGCCGCGAGCTGCGCGCGCTCCTGCGTGTCGTCCGCACCCGCCTCTCGCGCGTCGAGCGCGTGCGCGGGTTCCTCTCCCTCCGCTCACTGGGGCTGCGCGGATGAGTGAGACGTACGACCTCTTCCAGCAGGGACGGCGCCATCTGAAGGATGGGCTCGCCGCACAGGCGACGGTGGCGCTCGAGAAGGCGAAGAGGCGCGAGCCGGGGAAGGCCTCGATCCGCGAGGCGCTCGGCATCGCCTACTTCCGCAGCGGCCGCGTCGCCGAGGCCGAGGGGGAGTTCCGGGCGGTGTCGAGATCGCTCCGACCGACGACTACGCGCACTACGCGCTCGGCCGCTGCCTTGAGCGGCTGGGCCGCCGTGCCGAGGCGAACGGGCACTACAGGCTCGCCCGGTCGCTGCGGCCGGAGAGCGAGACGTACGGGCGGCGAGTGCTCGATCTCGATGCCTGACCCGGCGACGGGACGGCTCTCAGCGCGCCGTTCGGGCTACGCGAGCCGGTCTCCGGTGACCCGGCGGATCTCGTCGACCGACGACGATGCCGGCGCGGCAGAGCCGCATCCCGTCCTTGCGCAGCGTCGTCATTCCGTCCTCGACGGCGGCGGCGAAGATCTCGTCGGTCGAGGCCTCGATCAGGCGGCGGATCCGGCCGTGCACGGGCATACCTCGTACAGGGCGACGCGGCCGGAGTACCCGGTCCCCGCGCACTGGGCGCAGCCGCGGCTGCGGTAGAGCGTCTCGCCCCCGGCGTCCTGCATGCCCATCCCGGCGAGCTCGGCCTCGCTCGGCGCGTACGGCTCGCGGCACTCGACGCAGAGCCGGCGGGCGAGCCGCTGCGCGACGATGCAGTTGAGCGACGTCGCGAGCAGGCCCGGCTCGACGCCCATGTCCTTCAGCCGTGCGATCGAGCTCGCCGCGTTGTGCGTGTGGAGCGTCGTCGAGCACGAGGTGGCCCGTCATCGCCGCCTGGATCGCGATGCGCGCCGTCTCCTCGTCGCGGATCTCGCCGACGAGGAGGACGTCCGGGTCGGAGCGGAGGATCGTGCGCAGGCCGCGCGCGAACGTGAGGCCCGCGCGCGTATTCACCTCGACCTGGTTGAGCGCCCGGGATCTGGTACTCGACCGGGTCCTCGATCGTCGTCAGCACTCGACCCTCGTCGTTGAGGAAGTCGAGCGCCGCGTAGAGAGTCGTCGTCTTGCCGCTGCCGGTCGGCCCGCAGGCGATCACGGCGCCGAACGGCTGGCTGATCGCCCGCGTGAAGGCCCCTCGGCGGTCGGGCTCAGGCCGAGCTCGGTGAGGCCGAGCCGCCCCTTGGCGCGGTGGAGGATGCGCAGCGCGACCTTCTCGCCGTAAGTGGTCGGCAGCATGGCGATGCGCAGGTCCATCGGCGTGCCGCCGAAGCGGATCGAGACGCGGCCGTCCTGCGGCAGCGCGCCGCTCGGCGATGTCGAGCTCGCCCATGATCTTGAGGCGGCTCGTGACGGCGGGCTGGAGGCGTCTTCGGGACCGTCGTCGAGCCGGCGCATGACGCCGTCGATCCGGGCGCGGACGACCATCCGCTTCGCCTGCGGCTCGAAGTGGATGTCGGAGGCGCCCTCCTCGATCGCGCGCGCGAGCAGGGAGTTGACGAGCTTGATCGCGGGCGCGCTCGTCGCGGCGCCCTCGCGCACGTCCTCGACGAGGTGCGGGTCGGTCTCGGGAACGTGCTCGGGCGGCGCTCCTCGACCGTCGACCTGGGCGCGGTAGACCTCGCCGAGCGCGGCAGGAGATCCGGCCCGGCGGCGACCGCGAGCGCACGTTAAGGCCGAGCGCGAGCCGGAGGTCGTCGGAGGCGAGCACGTTCGTCGGGTCGGCGACGGCGACGAGCACGGTGGACTCGTCGAGGAAGCGGATCGGGAGCGCCTCGTAGCGGCGCGCGAGCTTCTCGGGCAGGAGCGCCGGCGGCGCACGGGTCCACGTCCACGCGGACGAGGTCGACGAACTCGAGCCCGTGCTGCTCGGCAAGCGCCCGCGCGACGACGGCGCCGGTCGACCCAGCCGTGCTCGACGAGGATCTCTCCGAGCCGCGCGCCGCGGGACTCCTTCTCGGCCAGCGCCGCCTCGAGCTGCTCCACCGTGAGATGACCGTCCCGGAGCAGCAGTCATGCCGAGCTGCGGGCGCGCTCTCGGCGCGGCGCAACTCGGGCGGCAACGGGGACGGGACCTCGGCGGCCTCCACCGCGCATCTATCGGTCATAGTGATCGCTCGCATGAGGGCTGTCGTGCAGCGCGTGTCCCGGGCCGAGGTCCGGGTCGGTGGACGCGTCGCGCGGGGAGATCGGCCACGGGCTCGTCGTCCTGCTCGGCGTCGCGCGCGGGCGACGACGCCGGACGGCTGCGGCGCGGCTCGCCGGCAAGGTCGCGCGCCTGCGCGTGTTCGAGAACGACGACGGGCGCTTCGACCTGAGCGTGCTCGATGTCGGCGGCGGGCGCTCGCGTCAGCCAGTTCACGCTGATCGCCGACACCGCGAAGGGCAACCGGCCGAGCTTCTCCGGCGCCGCGCCCCCGGAGCAGGCGGAGCCGCTCTACGAGCGCTTCTGCGCGGCGCTGCGCGCCGAGGGCGTGCGCGGTCGAGACGGGCGTCTTCGGCGCGCGCATGGAGCTCGAGCTCGTGAACGACGGCCCGGTGACGATCGTGCTCGACGTAGCCTCGAGGACGCGGTCGAGATCGGCCGCGGCGCTCGTGCTACACTGCACTGCACCATTTTCACCGGTTCGGCGAAATGGGCGCGCAGCGCCCATTTTTTGTGAAGGCGACGGCCATGGCGGACACGTTCACGAAGGAGAAGGCGTTGGAGAGGGAGATCTCGCAGACGGTCGAGCGCGGCCTGCCGGGCACCGAGGTGCTCGCGGTCGAGCTGCTCTCACCTGCGCGCTTCTGCGTCTACGTGGATCACCCGCAGGGCGTCGATCATGCCCTCTGCGAGCGGGTCACGCGGCTGCTCGACCCCTACCGCGGGGCGTACACGATCGATGTCTCCTCACCCGGGCCGGACCGCCCGCTGCGCAAGCCGGCGCACTTCCGGAGCGTCGTCGGCCGCAAGGTCGCCGTGCGCACCGCGGGCGACATCGGCGGGCGCTCGCGCTTCCGCGGCGAGCTCGTCGCCGCCGGCGAGCGCGCATTCACGCTCAACGCCAAGGACACCGAGGTCAGCATCCCGTACGAGGCGATCGTGCGGGGAAACCTCATCGACGAAGGGCAGTGAGATGAGCCAGGAGATCATCGAGGCCGTTCGCCAGATCGAGCGCGAGAAGGGGATCGAGACCGACGCCCTCGTCAGCGCGCTCGAGGACGCCCTCCACGCCGCGTACAAGAAGACCCCGGGGGCCGCCCGGCACGCGGTCGTCGAGCTCGACGACGAGGGTGAGTTCCGCGTCTTCGCGATCGAGATCCCCAAGGACCTCGAGGTGGAGCTGCTCGAGGAGGCCCGCGAGTCCGCGCTCACCGAGCTCGAGCGGATCGAGGAGGAGACGGGCGAGCGCTCGCACACGCTCCTCTCCGACGACGATCTCGATCTCGACTGGTCGAAGGTCCCGGAGAACCTGATCAAGCGCACGGACGTCACGCCCTCGGACTTCGGCCGCATCGCCGCGCAGACCGCGAAGCAGGTGATCCAGCAGCGGATTCGCGAGGCCGAGCGCGCGATGATGTACGAGGAGTACGTCGACCGCCAGGGCGAGGTCGTCACCGGGATCATCCAGCAGGCGGGCGACCGCAACAACGTGCTCGTCGACCTCGGCAAGGTGGAGGCGCTGCTGCCGCGCGCCGAGCAGGTGGACGGCGAGCGCTACGAGCAGGGGAGCCGCATCAAGGCCGTCATCAATGAGGTGCGCTCGGGCACGAAGGGCCCGCAGGTGATCCTCTCGCGCCGCGACCCCGAGCTGATCAGGGCGCTGTTCGAGATCGAGGTGCCGGAGATCGCGGACGGCCTCGTCGAGATCCGCGGCGTCGCTCGCGAGCCCGGCTACCGCTCGAAGATCGCCGTCGAGTCGCACACCCAGGGCGTGGACCCCGTCGGCGCCTGCGTCGGCCCGCGCGGCTCGCGCGTGCGCATGGTCGTCTCCGAGCTGCGCGGCGAGAAGATCGACATCATCCCGTGGAACACCGAGCCCGCCCGCTTCATCGCCAAGGCGCTCTCGCCCGCACGCGTGCGCGAGGTCTTCGTGGACGACGAGACGCGCGAGGCGACGGTGATCGTGCCGGACGACCAGCTCGCGCTCGCGATCGGCAAGGAAGGCCTGAACGCCCGCCTCGCGGCGCGCCTGACCGGCTGGAAGGTGGACATCCAGTCCGAGACCGAGTTCGCCCAGGCGGAGGCCGATGCGGCCTACGCCGGCGGCGGCGAGGACGGCGACTACACCGGCCGCTGCGGCGCGATCCTCACCAACGGCAAGCGCTGCCCGAACGCAGCTCTGCCGGGCTCCCGCTACTGCGGCGTCTCCGCCCACCAGGCGCTCGTCGGCACGGAGCCCGAGCCCGCGCCGGAGCCCGAGGCGGCCGCGCCCGAAGCGGAGCCGACCGAGGAGCCGGCCCCCGCGGCCGGGGAGGCTCAGGGCGACGAGGCGTGACGGCCCGGTCGCCGCACCTGCGCCGGCTGCGGCCGGAAGGCCGCCCAGGGCGAGCTCGTCCGCTTCGTCGCGCCGGAGGGCGAGCTGACGGCAGGCGCGCGGGAGCCGGGTCGCGGCGCGTACACGTGCCGCCGCCTCGCCTGCTTCGAGCGCGCGGTCGCCCAGAGGGCGTTCTCGCGCGTTCTTCGCCGCACCGTCCACGTGAGCCCGGCGCTCGCGGGCCTCTACACTGACCACTGATGCCGAACGGCCCCAACAGACCGAACCGCCCGATCCGCCCCCGTCAGGGCGCGCCCGGCCGCAAGCGCCGGGTCGTGATCGACAACCCGGCGGCCCGGCCGTCACGCCCCGGCGACCGCCAGGGGCCCCGCGGCGGCGAGCGCCAGCCGAAGGGGGCGCCGATCGCGCCTCCGACGGGCCCGGTGACCGTTCCCTCGGGCGTCTCGGTGAAGGAGCTCTCGGCCGCGCTCGGCTTTCCCGTCGCCCAGATCATCAAGACGATGATGGGCCTCGGCGTGATGGTCACGATCACGCAGTCGCTCCCCGACGAATCGGTCATCCTGATCGCCGCCGAAGCCGACCGCGAGGTGATCATCAAGCACGCGGCCGACGAAGAGGCCGAGTCGGAGGCCTACGAGGACGCTCCCGAGGATCTCCAGGCGCGGCCGCCGGTCGTGACGATCATGGGCCACGTCGACCACGGCAAGACGACGCTCCTCGACGCGATCCGCGAGACGACCGTCGCCGCGACCGAGGCCGGCGGGATCACGCAGCACATCGGCGCGTACCAGGTCGAGCTCGAACGGGCGCAAGATCACCTTCCTCGACACGCCGGGCCACGAGGCGTTCACCGCCATGCGCGCCCGCGGCGCCAAGGTGACCGACGTCGCGGTGCTCGTCGTCGCTGCCGACGACGGCGTGATGCCGCAGACGAAGGAGTCCATCTCCCACGCGCGTGCGGCCGGCGTGCCGATCGTGGTCGCCGTCAACAAGGTCGACCTGCCGGACGCGAACATCGACAAGGTCAAGAGCGAGCTCGCGGCCGAGGGCCTGCAGCCCGAGGAGTGGGGCGGCACGACGCAGTTCGCAGAGGTCTCGGCGAAGCAGCAGCTCAACCTCGACGTCCTGCTCGAGAAGGTCCTGCTCGTCGCCGACGCCGAGCTCGAGCTGACCGCGAACCCGACGGCGGAGGCCTCGGGCCCGATCATCGAGTCGCGCCTCGACGTCGGCCGTGGCCCGGTCGCGACGATGCTCGTCCATCGCGGCACGCTGCGTGTGGGCGACCCGGTGGTCGCCGGCGACGCTTGGGGCAAGGTGCGCGCGCTCTACAACTATCGGGGCGAGAAGCTGAAGGACGCCGGTCCGGGCGACCCGGTCGAGATCCTCGGCTTCGATCACCCGCCTCCCGCTGGAGAGGTCTGCCGCGTCGTCGAGAACGAGCGCCAGGCCCGTCACTTCGCGCAGCTCCGCGCGCAGCGCCTCCGTACCGAGCAGTTCGCGCAGCGCGTCAAGCGCGGCGTCTCGCTGGAGACCCTCTTCTCCGACCTGCAGGAGGGCGGCGTCAAGGACCTGAACCTCGTGCTCAAGGGCGACGTCGTCGGCTCCGTCGAGGCGGCGATCTCCGAGCTGGCGAAGATCCAGCACACCGAGGTTCGCGTCAACGTCATCCACCAGGGCGTCGGGCGGCATCACCGAGGGCGACGTCATGCTCGCCTCCGCCTCGGACGCGCTCGTCGTCGGCTTCAACGTGCGTCCGAACGCCGAGGCGAAGGCGCTCGCCGAGCGCGAGGGCGTGGACATCCGCACCTACCGCGTCATCTACAAGCTGACCGAGGACATCCAGCAGGCGCTCGTCGGCCTGCTGTCCCCGCTCAGGACCGAGGAGACGCTGGGCGAGGCCGAGGTACGGGCGCTGTTCAAGGTCTCCCGGCTCGGCACGATTGCCGGCTGCATGGTCACGAGCGGCGTCATCAAGCGCAGCGCGCAAGTGCGCGTGATCCGCGACGGCACCGTCGTCCAGGACACGTCGATCTCCCAGCTGAAGCGGTTCAAGGACGACGCGCGCGAGGTCCAGGAGGGCTTCGAGTGCGGCATCCTGCTCGACGGCTTCAATGACGTCAAGGAAGGCGACGTCCTCGAGGCCTACGAGACGAGGCAGGTCGAGCG
The DNA here is from genome assembly GCA_963839425.1 of uncultured Actinomycetes bacterium. Taxonomy (GTDB): domain Bacteria; phylum Actinomycetota; class Thermoleophilia; order Gaiellales; family Gaiellaceae; genus CAYGLV01. Next base: position 1,178,164 of record CAWIUX010000009.1, on the reverse strand, counting down.
CGAGAGCCTCGATGAGCCCGCCACCTCCGGGGGCTAACCGGCTGCGACCACGTGGGCACGGGCTACGTCGGCATCCTCTCGGTCGAGCTGCACTTCCCGGAGGCGCACTCGCTGAAGGAGAAGCGGATGCACCTACGCTCGGTCAAGGCGCAGCTCGCCAACCGCGTCGGCGCCTCGGTGGCCGAGGTCGACCACCACGACGTCTGGCAGCGCGCCGGTGTCACCCTCTCGTGCGTCGCGCGAGAGCACCGCGAGCTCGTGCGGCTGCTCGACGAAGCCGAGCGCTGGCTCGGCGGCCAGGCGTTCGAGCTGGGGCTCGTCCGGCGCGAGATAGTGTCCCTCGATGACTGAGAGCTCTGAGCGCATGCGGCGGGTGAACGAGGCGATCCGGGCCGTCATCTCGGAGGCTGTGCCGGAGCTCAAAGACCCCCGCATCGGCTTCGTGACCGTGACCGGCGTCGTGACGACGACCGACCTCGACCACGCGACCGTCTACGTCAGCGTCCTCGGCTCCGAGAAGACGCTGCGGGCTTCGCTCCAGGGCCTGCAGGCGGCGCACGGGGTCCTGCAGGCGCGAATCGGACGCGAGCTCCGCCTGCGCCGGACCCCGCAGCTCACGTTCACATACGATCCGACGGTCGAGCGCGGGATGCGCCTGACCAAGTTGATCGACGAGGTCGCACCACGTGACGACGAACCAGACCCGAGCTGACCTGGACGCCGTGGTCGCGGCGATCCGCGGACACGAGCGCTTCCTCGTGACCACGCACGAGAACCCGGACGGCGACGCGCTCGGCTCGCTGCTCGCGATGCACCTCGCGCTCGAACGGTTCGGCAAGGACAGCGTCATGTACCTCCTCGGACAGGCGCCGCTGCCGGGCGAGTACCGGTTCCTGCCCCTCGGGGACCTGCGCCGCGAGCTGCCGGAGGACGCCGGCGAGCGGGTGCTGGTCGCCGTGGACTGCGCGAACGAGAGCCGCCTCGGCCCGGACCCGGCGATCCTGCACCAGGCGCCGTTCACGATCGACATCGACCACCACCACGACAACTCCCGCTTCGGCGACGTCAACCTCGTCGTTCCCGACGCGTCGTCCACCGGCGAGGTGCTCCGGGACGTCTTCGCCGCGCTGGGCGTCGAGTTGACGCCGGAGATCGCAGAGCCCCTCTACGCCGCGCTCGTCACGGATACCGGGCGCTTCCAGTACGCCAACACGACTCCGAAGGCGCTGCGGCTGGCCGCGGAGCTCGTCGAGGCCGGCGCCGACGTGCACAAGGTCTTCCAGGGCGTGTACGAGACCGTCCAGTTCGCGAAGCTGAAGCTGCTCGCGCGGGCCCTCGACCGGGCCCAGGTCCACGAGGGTGGCAGGCTCGTCGTCTCGTACCTGCTGCGGACCGACTTCGCGGAGGTGGGCGCCGCCGAGCCGTACTCGGAGGGCATCATCGACTACCTGCGCGCGGTCGAGGGCGCGGACATGGCGGCCCTGATCCGGGAGCCGCCTCGTGGCGGGACGCCCGCACGGCGCGTCTCCCTGCGGGCGTCGGTGGACGAGATCGACGTCTCCGCGATCGCGCGCAAGTCCGGCGGCGGCGGCCACCGCCAGGCGGCCGGCTTCTCCAGCGACCTTCCGATCGAAGAGATCGCGGAGTTCATTCGCCGCGAGTTCGCCGATGCCGCCTCGCGCGCTTGAGCCGAGCGGGATCCTGCTCGTCGACAAGCCCGCCGGGCCGTCCTCGTTCGCGATCGTGAACGACGTCCGCCGGCGCACGGGCGCGCGCACCGGGCACGCGGGGACACTCGACCCGTTTGCGACAGGCCTTCTCGTGCTGTTGTCGGGCAGGGCAACCAGACTCGCGGCGAGCTTCGTCGGACTGGACAAGCGCTACGTGGCGGACGTCGACCTGACGGCGCGGACCTCGACCGGCGACGTGGAGGGAGCGGTCGTCGAGCGGCGCGAGGCGCCGTCCGCGGCGGAGCTGGAAGAGCGGCTCGAGGGCCTGCGCGGGGAGATCGAGCTGCCGATCCCGGCCGCTTCGGCGGTGAAGATCGGCGGCGAGCGCGCCTACAAGCTGCATCGGCGCGGCGTGGTGGTCGAGATGCCGCTCCGGCGCTCGCGCGTGGAGGCGCTCGCTCTCGTCGCGTACTCGGGCGGGATCGCCACGCTCGACCTGCGCGTCAGCTCGGGGACGTACGTGCGCGCGATCGCGGACGCGCTCGGCGGCCACTGCCGGGCGCTGCGGCGGACCGAGGTCGGCCCGTTCCACGTCGAGGAGGCCGACTCCGAGCGGATCATCTCCGGCGATGAGGCGCTGGCGAGGCTCCCGTGAAGATCGCCCACGCTCCGTCCCAGCTCGAGCGCCAGCCGCGCGCGGTCGCGATCGGCGCCTTCGACGGCGTTCATCTCGGGCACCGGGCCGTGATCGCGACGGCGATCACAACCGGGCTCGCGCCGACGGTCGTGACCTTCGACCCGCACCCGAGGATCGCTCTCGGAAACCGGGTGGAGATGCTCTGCACGCTCGAGCGGCGGCTCGAGCTGCTCGCGGCGCTCGGCGTGGAGGGGACCGTCGTCGCATCGTTCACGGACGAGCTGATGCACCTCGAGCCGGAGCAGTTCGCCGAGACGTGGTTGCGGGCGCTCGACGCTCAGGTGGTCGTCGCCGGCCACGACTTCCGCTTCGGCCGGCGGCGCACCGGCGATCTCGCCCTCCTGGAACGGCTCGGGTTCGAGGTGCTCGAGGCGCCCGAGGTGGAGGGGATCTCCTCGTCCGGCATCCGCCACTGCCTGCACGACGGCGATGTCGCCGGTGCCGCTCGCATGCTCGGTCGGCCGCCGGAGCTCGACGGCGTCGTCGTCGCGGGCGACCAGAGGGGCGGCACGCTCGGCTTCCCGACGGCGAACCTCGCGCTCGACCCGTACCTGCTCGTGCCGCGGCACGGCATCTACGCGGGCGCGACGCTCGGCCACCGCGCGGCGATCTCGGTCGGCACCAACCCGCACTACGGCGGTGAGGAGTTGCGCATCGAGCCATACCTGCTCGACTTCGAGGGCGACATCTACGGCGAGCGGCTTGTCGTCGAGCTCTGGGAGCGGCTCCGGGACGAGCAGGTCTTCGAGTCCGAGCAAGCGCTCGTCGAGCAGATCGGCCGCGACGTCAAGGCGACGCGCGCCGCAATCCGCCCCGTGTAGAGGCGCACGTTTCCGGCCGGAGCGGAATCTCCGCCTTTATGACCGCCCAGTCGCGACCGACGGCACTCTTGAGCGTTTGCTGTCTCGAATGCACGAACACGTACTCGAAGCCCGCCGGTGGCGGGACGGTCTGGACCAACCCCGGCTGCCCGCACTGCGGCTACGTGGGCTGGATGCCGGCCTCGGCACCTGCGGGCGAGGCTCGATCTGTCCGCCGCTCCGCCGAGCGCCGCCCGCGGCTGCTCGTCGCGCTCTCGCGCTGACCGGCGGAGGTCGCCGGGAATCCCCGAAACGGGCTCTGCTGCTAGCCTACGCGGAGACCGCAGCTCGGCCGGACGTGTTCTTCCTTCACGGCGGCGGGGGTGCCGGTGACGTCAATCGAGGAGGACGCATGGCCCTCACCAAGGAAGTGAAGCTGGAGCTGGTCGGAAAGCACGGTCGCAACGCCGTGGACACCGGCTCTCCCGAGGTGCAGATCGCGATGCTCACGAGGCGGATCAACGACCTCACCGAGCACCTGCGCACGCACCCGAAGGACCACTACTCGCGGCGCGGGCTGCTGAAGCTCGTCGGTCGCCGCAGGCGCTTCCTGACGTACCTGCAGAGAAAGGATCTCGAGGGCTACCGCGCCCTCATCAAGGAGCTGGGCCTCAGGCGCTAGCTCGTCACGTCAAGGGAGGTGGAAGTTTGAGCGAGCCCCGCGCCACGGTACGGCGCTGACTCAAACCTCCACCTCTCAGAACAAGGAGTTGGAGGACAATTCAATGAGTACTACAACCGAGCGCACCGCTTCGGTCTCCGTGGAGATCGGCGGGCGCGACATCACCTTCGAGACGGGGAAGCTGGCCAAGCAGGCCGACGGCGCCGTCGCGATTCGCAGCGGCGACACACTCGTGCTCGCCACCGCACAGGGGCGGCTGGAGGCGCGCGAAGGCGCGGACTTCTTCCCGCTTACCGTGGACGTCGAGGAGCGCATGTACGCCGCGGGCAAGATCCCGGGCGGCTTCTTCAAGCGCGAAGGGCGCCCGACGGAGCGCGCGATCCTGACCGCGCGCATGACCGACCGCCCGATTCGGCCGCTCTTCCCGAAGGGCTTCCGCAACGAAGTGCAGTGCATCGCCACCGTGCTCTCGGCCGACATGGTCGTCGCGCACGACATGCTCTGCATCAACGGCATCTCCGCCGCGCTGATGCTCTCGCCGCTGCCGTTCATGGGACCGGTCGGAGCCGTCCGCGTGGGGATCATCGACGGCGAGCTGGTCGTCAACCCGACGCTCGCCGAGATCGAGGAGGAGAGCACGCTCGATCTCGTCGTGGTCGGCACGAAGGACGGCCTGACGATGGTCGAGGCCGGCGCGGGCGAAGTGCCGGAGGAGACGATCCTCGAGGCGCTCGAGCTCGCCCACCGCGAGATCATCAAGCTCTGCGAGGCCCAGGAGGACCTGGCCCGCCAGGCGGGCAAGCCGAAGTGGCTCGACGCGGACGTGACGGCCGAGCTCGAGAGCGCTCACGGCGCGGCGATCAACTCGCGGATCCAGGCCGAGGGCCTGCGCGAGGCCGGCGCGGTCGTGGAGGAGCTGATCGTCGAGCTCTGCCCGGCGATCACGATGGACTCGAGCGAGGAGGACATGGTCCGCCGCACGCAGGTGACCGCGAGCCTGCAGGCGCTCCTCGAGCGTGCACGGCTGGCCGCCGTCCAGGGTCCGGTCGACGCGCAGTTCGAGAACGACCTGCGCGCGCTGACCGAGGCCGAGCAGGACTCGAAGGAACTCAAGTCCGCCAAGCGGTCACTGCTCTTCGACCGCATCGTCGACGGCGTCGAGCTGCCGTTCCCGGTCGGCTCGCCGCCGGCCGAGGGTGACGATCCCGTCAAGGACTCCATGACGAAGCAGTACGTCAAGAAGGCCGCCGAGGCCGCGTACAAGAACCTCGTCCGCCACAAGATCGCGGTGGACAAGCGCCGTCCCGACGGACGCGGCGCCGAGGAGATCCGGCCGATCGAATGCGAGGTGTCGGTCTCCCCGCGCACGCACGGCTCGGCCCTCTTCACCCGCGGCCAGACGCAGATCATGACGCTGCTCACGCTCGGCACGGCGAAGGAGGGGCAGCGGATCGACGACCTGTCGCTCGAGTCCGAGCGCCGCTACATGCACCACTACAACTTCCCGCCCTACTCGGTCGGGGAGACGGGCTTCATGCGGGGCCCGAAGCGGCGCGACATCGGCCACGGGGCGCTCGCACAGCGCGCGCTCGAGCCGATGATCCCGGCGCCCGAGGACTTCCCGTACACGATCCGGCTGGTCTCGGAGACGCTCGAGTCGAACGGCTCGTCGTCGATGGGCTCGGTCTGCGGCTCGACGCTGGCGCTGATGGACGCCGGCGTGCCGATCAAGGCACCGGTGGCCGGCATCGCCATGGGCCTGATCAAGGAGGGCGACGACTACGTCGTCCTGACCGACATCCAGGGCGCCGAGGACCACCTCGGTGACATGGACTTCAAGGTCGCCGGCACCGAGGAGGGCATCACCGCCCTCCAGATGGACATCAAGATCACCGGCGTCACGCAGGAGATCATGCGGAACGCGCTCGAGCAGGCGAAGCGGGCGCGCGTCTTCATCCTCGGCCGAATGCTCGAGGCGATCCCGGAGGCCCGCACCGAGCTGGCCGCCCACGCCCCGCGCATCTCGACGGTGAAGATCGACCCGCGAGTACATCGGGCTGATCATCGGCAAGGGCGGCGAGACGATCCGCGCGCTCGAGGCCGACTACGACGTCCAGATCGACATCGAGGAGGACGGGACGATCCTCGTCTACGCGACCGAGGGAACGAAGTCCGACGCCGCGATCGCGGCGATCACCGGGCTGACGAAGGAGCCCGAGGTGGGGGACACGTTCACCGGCAAGGTCGTCAAGACGACCGAGTTCGGCGCCTTCGTCGAGCTGAAGAAGGGCACCGACGGGCTGCTCCACGTCTCGAACGTCGGCCCGGGGCGCGTCGCTCACATCGAGGACGTGATCTCCCGCGGCGACGTGCTCGACGTGCTCGTGCAGGAGGTGGACAAGGCCAGGGGCCGGATCGGCCTGAAGCTCGTCGCCAAGCACGAGGACGGCGGTCTCGTCCTGCCGGAGGTGCTGATCGAGCGCGCGAAGGACGCGCCCCCGCGCGAGCGGGAGGAGCGCCCGCCGCGCCGTGACGGCGATCGCGGCCGTGGCGGGCGCGACCGCCGCTAGAGAGCGAGGCAGGCCCGGGGGCGGCGCGAGCCGCCCCCGGGGTGTTCCGGAAGTAGGATCCCCGCCGTGCAGCAGTACGAGCTCTCAACTCTTCCAGCCGGCGAACGGGTCATCACCGAGCACGTGCCGAGCGTGCGCTCCGTCGCGCTCGGGTTCTGGATCGGCGCCGGCTCCCGCGACGAGGAGGAGTCGCAGGCGGGCGTCTCGCACTTCATCGAGCACCTGCTCTTCAAGGGCTCGAGCAGCTACAGCGCGCAGGAGATCGCCGAGATCTTCGACGGCCTCGGCGGCGAGCTCAACGCCGCGACCTCTCGGGAGACGACGGTCGTCTACGCGCGCGTCCCCGACGACAAGCTCGAGCTCGCGTTCGACGTGATGGCCGACATGGTCTTCCGGCCGGCGTTCGCGGAGGTGGACGCCGAGCGGGAGGTCGTGCTCGAGGAGATCGCGATGGTCGAGGACAACCCGCAGGACCTCGTACACGACTACGTCGCCGAGGCGGTGTTCGGCGGGCATCCGCTCGGACGGCCCGTGATCGGCAGCGCGGACGTGATCGCGCGGGTGACGCCAGAAGAGATCGCCGGCTACCACCGCGCCGCGTACGTCACGGAGAACGTCGTCGTCGCCGCGGCGGGGAATCTCACGCACGAGCGGCTGCTGGAGCTGGTGGCGAAGTCCCGCGACGGCGATCCCGAGCCGCACCGCGTCCCGCGGCTGCCACTCGGCGACCTGCCGCCGGCCGGCCGGCGATTCGAGCGCAAGGACACCGAGCAGTACCACGTCTGCCTCGGCGCTCCGGGCATCGCCCGCGCGGACGAGCGCCGCTTCGCCGCCTCGCTGCTCGACGCGATCCTCGGCGGCTCGGCGTCCTCACGCCTCTTCCAGGAGATCCGGGAGAAGCGGGGGATGGCATATGCGGTCTACAGCTTCGGCTCGCAGTACACCGACTCTGGCCAGCTCGGGATCTACGTCGGCACGCGCGAGGAGAACCTCGCCGCGTGTCTCGAGATCGCCGCCGGACAGCTCGCGGACGTGGCCGCCGGCAACGTCCGCGCCGACGAGCTCTCGCGGGCCAAGGAGAACCTCAAGGGACGGATGCTGCTCTCGCTCGAGTCCACGTCGAACCGGATGAGCCGGCTCGGCAAGTCGCTGATCACCGGCACGGAGCTGCTCTCCGCGGAGGATCTCGTCGAGCGGATCGACCGTGTCGAAGCGACGGAAGTTGCCGCGCTCGCCGCCGAGTTGCTGGTTCCCGAGCGGCTCTCCGCGGCGGGGATCGGGCCGGACGAAGAGCGGTTCCGGGAGGCTGTGGCGCGCGTGAACCCCGCTCTCTACGCGGACGCGGCATGAGGGTGTGCCTGTTCGGCGCCGGGGGCAAGGTCGGGGCCGTGCTCGCGCCCGCCCTCACGGCCGCGGGGCACGACGTGCGCCCGCTCCGGCGCGGCGAGCGCGCGGACGCCTCCGGCTGCGACGCAGCGGTCGACTTCACCCGGCCCGACGCCGTCGAGGCGAACGTGCGCGCCTGTCTCGCACAGGGCGTCCCGTGCGTGATCGGCACGACCGGCTTCGACGAGGCGGCCGTGGACGCGGCCGCGCGGGCGGCCGGGCTGCCGTGCTTCTACGCTCCGAACTTCGCGATCGGCGCGGTGCTGATGATGCGCTTCGCCGCCGAGGCCGCAAAGCACCTGCCGCGGGCCGAGATCGTCGAGGCCCACGACGAGCGGAAGCTCGACGCGCCGTCGGGCACCGCCAGGGCGACCGCCGCCGCGATGGGCACGAGCCCCGTCATCCACTCCGTGCGCCTGCCGGGCCTCGTCGCCCACCAGGAGGTGATCCTCGGCGGGCCCGGGCAGTATCTGACGATCCGGCACGACACCACCTCGCGCGAGGCGTTCGTCCCGGGCGTCCTGCTCGCACTCGAGCGCCTGCGCAACCTGCCCGTGGGGCTCACCGTGGGCCTCGACGCGCTCCTCGAGGATTGATCGGAGAATCACCGATCAATCCTCTAAGCTACGCGACCCTAACCGGGACGCCGTATCGCTTCAGGATCGTGAGCGCCTTCGCTGACACGAGGTGGGGCCACCTTCCCGCCCAGGGCAGGTCGATCGACGCCGGGCGGCCGCGCCAGGACGGGTAGAAGCTGCCGAACTGGTCGGCTTGCCGCGGCCGCAACGCCGCCGCGGGGTTGCCCTTGTCGAGGTAGTCGTTCCACCGCGGCCCCCAGAACAGCGAGAGCTTCAGCCGGGGACGACTCGCGAGCTGCGTCCGCGGGACGATGCGGCCGCTCGCAATCTCCCCGACCACGACGGAGATGCGCTCCCAGTCGGAGATCACGACCTGGTGCGCGAGCGGCTTCCCGCTGACGATGACGATCCGCGGCGCAGCCGCCCGAGCGACGCTCGCAGAAGCGGCGAGGACGGCGACTGCGACGAGAAGAGCAACGGCTGGTCGCCTCATCACAGCGCTCCTACACCGCCGGCGCGGACGAGGTTCCAGCCGAAATGTGACGCCCTAGAGATGCTTGATCGGCTCGCCGATCAAGCATCTCCCGTGAGCTCCGACGTGCAGTGCGCGCAGCGGCGCGCGTGGAGCGGGATCTCGCTCAGGCACTCGGAGCACTTCTTCGTCGTCGGGTCGGCCGGGGGCTCCTCGCGCGAGCGCGCGAGCAGGGCATTCACGGGCTTGACGACGAGGAAGAAGATCGCGGTGCCGATGGTGAGGAACGAGATCAGGGCGTTGATGAACGTGCCGTACGCGAAGCGCGAGCCGTTGATCGTGAAGTGGAGCTCGCCGAAGTCGTGCTTCCCGACGAGCGCCCCGATCAGCGGCGTGATCATGTCCCCGACCAGCGAGTTGACGATCGCGCCAAAGGCCGCGCCCATGACGACGCCGACTGCCAGATCGACGACGTTGCCGCGCAGCAGGAACTGCTTGAACTCGCGCCCCATCGGCGTCAGGGATACCCGTCGCGTCGGACGGATAGAATCGGGCCGTGCTGGGCGAGCTGCTGACGGCGATCGTCACGCCCTTCGGGGCCGACGGCAGCGTGGATCTCGGCCGCTTCCGCGCACTCGCGCGCTACCTGGTCGCGAACGGCTCCGACGGCCTCGTCGTCACCGGCACGACCGGCGAGTCGCCGACGCTGACCGACGACGAGCGCTTCGCGCTCTACGCGGCGGCGGTCGAGGAGGTCGGAGACCGGGCCACGGTGATCGCCGGCACCGGCACCTACTCGACGGCGCACTCGGTCCACCTGACCGAGAAGGCCCACGAGCTCGGCGTGGACGGCTTCCTCGTCGTCACGCCGTACTACTCGAAGCCACCGCCGCGGGGGATCGTGCGGCACTTCGAGGCGATCGCGGCGGTCACGGACCGGCCGGTGATCGTCTACAACATCCCGTCGCGGGTCGTCCTCAACCTCGAGCTGGAGACGATCGTGCGGCTGGGCGAGATCCCCAACGTCGTTGCCGTCAAGCAGGCTCACGCCGACCTCGAGCAGGCGCGCGGCATCGTCGACGCGGGGCTCGCGCTCTATGCGGGCGACGACGACCTCGTCTTCCCGTTCCTCGAGCTCGGGGGCACCGGCGGTGTCTGCGTGCACTCGCACGTGGTCGGACCGCAGGTGAAGCGGATGGTGCAGCTGCACAGGGCGGGCGACATCGAGGGGGCGCTCGCGCTCGACGGTGAGCTGCGGCCGGCGATCGACCTGATCAGGGTCGCGGTCAACCCGATCGCGATCAAGGCGGCGCTGAACCTGCTCGGCCACGAGGTTGGGGGTCTCCGCCTGCCGCTCGTCGAGGCGACGGATGAGGAGCGCGAGCGCGTGCGCGGCTGCCTGGAACGCCTCGGCCTGCTCCAGCCGACGGCGGTCTAGCGCGCCCGTGCGGCGCTACCTGCGCGGCCTCGCGCCCGGCCTGACGAGGGATGCCTGGCGGCTGCAGGCCGGCGGGCTCGTCAACTCGGTGGGCACCGGGCTCGTCTACCCGTTCCTGCTCATCTACCTGACCAACGTGCGCGGGATTCCGCTCGGGCTGGCGGGCCTCGCCGTCGGCCTGACGGCCGTCGTGACGATCTTCGCGACCCCGGTCGTCGGCGCGGCGATCGACCGATTCGGAGCCCGGGCGGTGCTCGCGCTGGCGCTCGGTCTGCAGGCCGTTGGCTGGGGTTTCTTCCCGCTGATTCGCGAGCCTTGGCACGCGTTCGTGCTCGCGGCGATGGCCGGAGCCGGGACGGCCGCGTTCTGGCCGAGCCAGTCCACGCTCCTGATCGGGGTCATCGGCCCCGACCGGCGCGATGCGGCGTTCGCGGTGCAGCGGATCACGCAGAACCTCGGGATGGCGCTCGGCGCGGTCGCCGGAGGTCTGATCGCGACCACCGCCGACGCGAGCACCTACACCGTCCTCTTCCTGCTCGATGCGGCCACGTTCGTCGTCTACGGGCTCGTGCTGACGGCCGTACGGCCGCCGCGGCGGGAGCCCGAGCCTCCCGGCGCCGCCCCGCCGGGCTACCGCGAAGTCTTCCGCAACCGCGTCTTCCTCGCCGTCATCGCGATCAACGTCGTGCTCGTGACCGCGGCCTACGCGCAGTTCGACGCGACGCTGCCGGTCTTCGCCAACACCGAGGTGGGGGTGAGCGAGAAGGGAATCGGCGCGCTCTTCTTCGTCAACATGATCGTCGTCGCGCTCGCCCAGCTACCGATCACGCGCGCCCTGGCGGGCCGCTCTCGGGTGCGTGCGATCGCCGCGGCGGCCTGGCTCGCTTCGGCGTCGTTCCTGCTCGTCGTCGCGACCGCCCTCTGGCTCGAAGGTGGGGAGGCGCTGGCGCTCCTGCTCGCGATGACGATCGGCTTCACGCTCGCCGAGACGCTGCACGGCGCCACGCAGAGCGCCCTCGTCGCCGATCTTGCGCCGGAGCGCCTGCGGGGACGCTACCTGTCGCTGCTGACGAACTCCTATGCGCTCGGCTTCTCTATCGGCCCGGCGCTCGGCGCGGTCGCGCTCGCGGTCTCGCCGGCGGGAGTGTGGATCGGCGCGTGCGTTGTGCTCGCGCTCACCGGGCTCGCGTTGCACGCGCTCGAGTTGCGGGTTCCTGCGGACGCGCGGTTCGCGCCGGCCAGGGAATAGGAAGAGAGTGGCGCGCCGCGCGGAGCCGCTCCGCGCGGGCCGCCGAGTGCCGCAGCGGCACCAGCCCCGGCTCAACGTGCTGACGGTCCGCATCGTGCGTCGCCGCCGCCGGTTCTGTCAAGTGTCCTTTTCGGACGTGTCCATTCTGGGGAGGGAGCTCGCGCTACGCGACACTCATCGCGACGGAGTGCAAGCCGTCGCTGACGAGCATCGGGCGCAGCCGGTAGAGCTCGCCGAGGGCCGCCACCACCGTGGGGCAGAACTGCGTGCCGGAGTGGGCGCGAATCTCCGCGAAGGCGGCATGGAAGCCGCGACCGGCGCGGTAGGGGCGGGTGCTCGTGAGCGCGTCGAGGGCGTCCGCGACGAGGACGATCCGCGCGGACAGCGGGATCTCGTCGCCGGCGAGGCCGTCCGGATACCCGAGGCCGTCGATCCGCTCGTGGCTCGAGCGGGCGATCTGAAGCACGATCTCGGGCAGGTCTACGCTCGAGAGGATGTACTCCGAGACGAGCGGGTGCTTGCGCATCACCTCCCACTCGGTGTCGTCGAGCGGGCCCGGCTTGCGCAGGAGCGACTCCGGGATGCCGATCTTGCCGATGTCGTGTAGGAGCGCGCCGATCTCGACCGCGTCGAGGTCGGGCCCGCTGTAGCCGAGCTGCTCGGCGAGCGCGACCGCGAGCTCGGAGACGCGCTCGACGTGGCCGCCGGTGTAGTCGTCCTTCGCCTCCATGCTGCGCGAGAGGGCGGCGATCGTGGCGAGATGCTGCCGCCGCACTTTCTCGACGAGCCCGGCGCTCTCGACTGCGGTCGCGAGCTGGGGGAGCACTGCCTCGCGCACCCGCACCCAGCGGGCCTCGTCGAAGCCCTCGCCGATGCCTACAGCTAGCGCGCCGACCTTGACGCCGCCGGCGACGAGGTCGAGGCCGCTGCCGTCGGGCTCGGTCGAGATGCGGGCCTCGCCTTTCGTCAGCCGGGCGACCTCTTCCTCGGCGTAGGCCGCGAGCTCGCGGATGTCGTGCGTCCGCGCCGCCAGCCCGCCGGCGAGCTGCAGCAGCGCTTGCAGGTCCTCGTTCCGCTGCGCGAGGCTCTCGTTCGCGCGGCGCACCTCCTCGACGGCCTCCTTCGTGCGGTCGAGGTACTGACGCACGGACAGGAGGAGCAGCGCGGGGGGAAGGGTGAAGGCGACGACGCCGGTGACGCCGACGCGCTCGTAGGCGATCACGGACGCGAGGGCGAGCGGCCCGAACGCGACGTAGTGCAGCGTCAGCCAGCGGAAGAACTGATCCCACACGGTCTTGAAGCGCTCGCCGGTGTTCGCCGGCTGACGACGAGGATCAGCAGGCCGATGTTCACGAGCCAGAAGACCGCGCCGCCGGCGAACGCGGGCCCGATCCGCTCGAGCGCCGACCAGCCGGGCTGGCTGATCACGTGGTAGACGGCGGCGCCCGCTCCCGCTGCGAGCGCGAGCGTCGCGGCGTTGAAGAGGGCCTTGTGCGCCTTGTGCGTCTTCATGGTCCGGCGGTCGCGCAGATAGAGCGCGAGCGCTGCGACGACCTGCGTCGCCATCGCCGGGCCGACGCCGATCGCAAAGCCGACCGCGAGCGCGCCGATGCCGGCGACACCGATCCGGCCCTTGCCGTAGATCTCGACGGAGAGGAGGTGCAGGAAGAGCGTCAGCCCGACGAAGACCGCGAGGTCGCCGGGGCGCTCTACGATCGCGCGGTACGTCTCGCCGGCGGTCGCCATCAGCAACACGCTTGCGATCGAGGCAACCGCGCTGATCAGTAGCGTCAGGTCGACATCGCGGGTGCGGGAGGCAGTCGTTGGCATGGGGGTCGGGACTACTCCCAGGTAGCGCTGGTCCAGGAGGCGTTCGTCCACGACGCGTTCGTCCAGGAGGCGTTCGTCCAGGACGCGTTCGTCCAGGACGCATTCAGCCAGGAGGCGTTCGTCCAGGACGCGTTCGTCCACGACGCGTTCGTCCAGGAGGCGTTGGCCCACTCGGTCGGCCTGCGCGCGGAGCGCGACGCGGCGCGCCTCAGCGGCGGCGGCCCGGTCGAGCGCGCCCTTCTTCGTCCAGGCGGCCACGGCGTTCTCGAGCGCCGAGACGGACTTGATCCAGCCGATCGCCTTGTTCTCGAAGGTCGCGGTCGGGATCGCGGCTGCGAGCTCGGAGTCGCCGGAGGCGCGCTCCCAGGCGAGCGCCGCCTTGTCGAGGTCGCCCTTGCTCTCCCAGGCTCCCGCGGCGAGACCGAGATACGTCGCCGCCGACTGCCAGGCCGGCACACGCTCTGCCGCCGCTCCCGCGCGCTCCCAGGACTCGGCCGCTTTCGACCACTCGCCGTACTTGACCCACGCGTTGGCGCCGAGATCCGAGTCGACCGCTGCCTTGTAGCCGACGTCGAGCTTCTCCAGCCAGAGCTCGGCGGCCTCGTCCCAGGCCTCCGCCGCCTTCTCCCAGCGCGACCTCTTCTCGAGCTTGCCCGCGGCCTTCTCCCAGGAGAGCGCCTCGCGGAGCGCGCCGGCGTTGAACTCGCTCCTGCGGTTATCGTCGTCACCCGCGCGCGCCGGGCCTAGGGAGAGGTTGACGCCGACGTTCGCGCGGCCGAGCTCGCCCTCGTAGGCCAGGGCGCGCTCGACATCGAGTCCGTTCGCGCTGCTGCCGCTGACGGGGCGGGCAGTCGAGACGAGGAGCCACTTGACCTTGTCCGGCGTCAGCGACGGGTTCTCCTGGAGCAGGATCGCGACGGCGCCCGCGACCTGCGGCGCGGCAACGGACGTCCCGTTCATCCGCACGTAGCCGGCGGCGGCGTGGTTCGCGTCCGGGGCCATCAGGTCGAGCGTGGAGCCCTCGGGAAGCGCCGAGACGACGTGACGCCCGGGCGCGAGCAGCTCGGGCTTCGTGTGACCGTCGATCGTCTTGCCGAAGGAGGAGAAGCTGGCGAGGACGTCGTCGCCGGTCGCGGCAGTCCCGTTCGGATCCGACGCGCCGACAGTGATCGCGTAGGGGTCGTTCGCGGGGGCGAATTGCATCGTGTCGGGGCCGTTGTTCCCGGCCGACACGACGACGACGACACCGCGCTGCCAAAGCTTCTCGACCGCGAAGTCGAGCGCGCTCGTGCGGTAGGAGCTCGGGAGCGACTCGGTCAGCGAGAGGACGACGACGCGGATGTTGTTCGGGGCGCCGCGGTTCGCCAGCACCCACTCGAGGCCCTTGATCACGTCGCTCGAGAGGACGCTGTTGCCGCGGGAGACGTTGATCGCGAAGACCTTCGCGCCCGGCGCTACGCCGGCATAGCGGCCGTCGGTCGACTGGCCGGCGGCGACGGCGGCCACGAACGTGCCGTGGCCGAGCTGGTCGTCGGCGGAGTCGGCGAGGCCGGCGACGCTGGCGTTCGTGAGGCGTCCGCCGAAGTCGGCGAGCGGGGCGACGCCGCTGTCCAGCACGGCGATCCCGATCCCGCTGCCCGTGTAGCCCTTCGCCCAGGCTGCCGGCGCGCCGACGATGCCGGGGAAGAGCGAATCGAGGGCCGGGAGCGAGAAGCCCGGTGCGGGCGTCGACGTCGGCTCGGTCGGAAGATCTGCCGCGAGATACGAGACCCCCGGCTGGTCGGCGAGACGCTGGATGTCCCCGAGGCGCACCGTGAGCGCCTGGGCATCGATCAGCGTGAGGTCGTAGCGGAGCGTGGCGCCCACCTGGTCGCGGGCGGCGCTGACATCGGCGCCGAACGCGAGAGCCGGCAGCGTCATCGCGGCCTGCTCGCTCTCGCGGGCTGCCCGCTCGGCGGCGAAGGACGACTCGCGCTCCTGCAGCGTCGCCGCGCTGCGGGCGTCGAGCTCCTCGAGCTCGGCCTGCAGTGCGGCGGCGCGCTGCGCCTGACTGGCTGCGTACGCCGCGGCGAGTTGCTCGTTCGAAGCCTCGCTGGCCTTGCCCAGCCTCTCGCTCTTCGCGCGGAACGCGCGCTCGAGCGCGAGCTTGCGCTTCGCGTGCTTCGCGACCATCCGCGCGCGGGCCTCGGGCCTCGCCTGCCGCAGCGCCTTCTTGAAGCGGGCGTCGAACTGGCGCAGCGTGGCGCGGAAGGCCTTCGTGCGGTCGGCCCGGTCGCGCTGGAACGCGACGTCGCGGTCGTGCTGAACGACTGCGAACGCATCATCGAGCTGCGCCTCCGCGTCGCGCGAAGCCTCCTCACGCTGACGCCGCTGCTCGAGCGCGTCCACCTCGAGCTTCTGCTGCTCGGCGCGGAAGGAGCTCTCGCGCTGACCCTGCGCCTCGGCGAACCCCGCCTGCGCAGTCTGGGCGAGCGCTGCAAGCGCGGGGTCGACCTTCGGTCCGTACGTCGACTCCGCGCCCGCGTACGCGGGCGCCACGAGGGCAAGTGCCGAGACGACGACGACGACGCCGTCGCAGCGGCGGAGGGTTCGCAGGAACCGCATGGACACGTTGTGTTCGCACACGGCAAGTAGCGAAACACTCGAATGGGGGATCTTTGCTCGACCGGCTGCAGCCCGTCCTACGCGGGAGCAGGCCCTCGGGCTCCCATCGGCTGGCGCGCATACACTCACGCTCGTGGACAGAACGCTGCGTGTGATCCCGCTCGGCGGTCTCGGCGAGGTGGGGAAGAACATGACCGTGTACGAGTGCGGCGAGGACACGATCGTCGTGGACGCCGGGCTCGCCTTCCCGCGTGACGAGCACCTGGGCGTGGACATCCTGCTGCCCGACTTCGGCTACCTGAGCGGCAGGCGCGTGCGCGCGGTCATCCTCACCCACGCGCACGAGGACCACGTCGGGGCCCTGCCGTACGTCCTGCGCGAGATCGACGTCGAGCAGGTGATCGCGACGAGGCTCACCCTCGGGATGATCCAGTCGAAGCTCGACGAGCACGGCCTCTCGCGCGCGGCCAAGCTCGTGGAGGCCGACCCGGACGGGCTGCCGGTCGAGCTGGGAGCGTTCAGGGTCGAGTTCGTCCGCGTCGCCCACTCGGTTCCCGACTGCGTCGCGATCGTGCTCGAGACGGCGGCCGGGCGCGTCCTGCACACGGGCGACTGGAAGCTCGACCACACGCCTGTGGACGGGCTCAAGACCGATGTCGGGAAGCTCGCGGAGATTGGCAGCCGGGGCGTGGACCTCATGCTCGGCGATTCGACGAACGCCGAGCGGCCGGGCATGACCGGGTCGGAGAGGTTGGTCGGCGAGGCCTTCCGCACGCTGATCCCGCTCCGGCAGGGCAAGGTGATCGTCGCCTCGTTCGCCTCGAACATCCATCGCATGCAGCAGGCCGCCGACGTGGCCGTCGAGTGCGGCCGGAAGGTCGCGGTCGTCGGGCGCTCGATGCGCAAGAACCTCGGCATCGCCCGCAACCTCGGCTACCTCGACATCCCGGAGGACGCGATCGTCAGCCCGAAGGAGGCGGCGAACCTGAGGCCGCACGAGGTACTGATCCTCTGCACCGGCAGCCAGGGCGAGCCCATGTCGGCGCTCACACGCATCGCGTACAACGACCACCAGACGGTCTCGGTCGACCGCGGGGACACGGTGATCATCTCCGCCAAGCCCGTTCCGGGGAACGAGCTGCGCGTGCACGACGCGATCAACCGGCTGGCGAAGAACGGCGCGGAGGTGCTCCACCAGGAGATCGCGCCGGTGCACGTCTCGGGGCACGGCTGCGCGGAGGAGCTGCGCACGATGCTCTCGCTCGTGCGGCCGAAGGCCGTGATGCCGGTGCACGGCGAGTACCGGATGCTGGCCGCGCACGCGCAGCTCGCGCGCGAGGCCGGCGTGTCGGCCGACGCCATCGTGATCGCCGAGAACGGCTCCGTCGTCGAGCTGTCGCAGAAGGGCGCGCGGATCGTCGGCCAGGTCGAGGCCGGCGTCACGTTCGTGGACGGGCTCGGAGTCGGCGACGTGCAGGACGTCGCGCTCCGCGACCGGCGGCGGCTGTCGGAGGACGGCGTGCTGATCATCGTCGCGACCCTCTCGGGCACGAGTGGGGGCGTGACCGCCCCGCCGGAGCTGATCGCGCGCGGCTTCGGCGACGACGAGGAGCTCCTCGACGAGCTGCGCGAGGAGGCCGCGAACGTGCTCGCCGATCTCGTCGGCAGCGACATCGTCGAGATCAAGCTGATCCAGGAGCACCTGCACGACGCCGTCGGGCAGCTGATCTACGGCAAGACGCGCCGGCGGCCGATGATACTCCCCGTGGTGATCGAGATTTGACCCCTCGTGCCCCTGGCCGCAGCCCCTCCCGGGCGGCGGGGCCGTCCTCCTTTGCCAGCGACGCGCCAGGAACGCGAGGGTGCGCCGGCTTGGAGTCGAGCGTTTGAGATGACTCCAGGCTGGCCTGATGTCCTCGCCCGGAACGCTCACACACAGCCGGCGGGCGACCGCCTGATCCGGCAGCTGCGCGCCTGTGAGGCAGCGGCGCTCGCGTTCTGCCGCCTGCTCGAGCGCTGGGGCAAGGGGGAGGCCGATCCGTCCACGCCGGGGGGCCGCCAGGCGGCGCTGCGTCGTGCCGCCGACCGGGCCGAAACCGCGCTCGCGGGTCTGGAGCAGCCCCTCAAGCGGTACCTCGTCGAGCTCCAGCCGGACCGCGCTGAGGGCCGCTCCTGGTACAGCGGCCCAGGCGCCGGCGAGCTCGTGTCGTGGGAGAAGGTGCTCGACCGCGCGGGCGTGCGCGTCTGCCCGAACCGGGTCGCAGCGGCCTACCTCGAGCTGGCCGTGCTCGTGCGGGCGCTGCAGGGGCTCGACGACGCGGCGCGCCTCGACGCCGCCCCCGACGTCTCGTCGCTCTGGGCGGGCCTGTTCGATCTGCAGGACACGCTGCTCGGCTCCACCGTGGACGATCTCAGGGCGCTTGCGGCGTAACCCCTCGCGCCCCTGGCCGCGGCTCCTCCCGGCCGGCGGAGCCGGCCTCCGGGGCCGCGGCCAGGAACGCGAGGGTCCGCCTCTTGTGGTAGCGCTGTGACCGTGAATCTGACAGTCGTCGGCTCGGTCAACCTCGACCTCGTCGCACGCTGCGAGCGCCTGCCTCGGGCCGGCGAGACCGTGACGGGCGAATCCTTCGAGCGCGTCCCCGGCGGCAAGGGGGCGAACCAGGCGGTCGCCGCCGCGCGGCTCGGCGCACGGGTGCGGTTCGTCGGCTGCGTGGGCCGTGACCCGTTCGCCGCAGAGGCGCTGGCGGGCCTCCGCGAGGCCGGCGTCGAGCTGGACGTGCGCGAGGTGGACGTACCCGACCGGCGTCGCGCTCATCCTCGTGGATGCGGCGGGGGAGAACGAGATCGTCGTCGCTCCCGGCGCCAACGTCGACGTGGGCGGCTTCGAGCTGGCGCCGAGCGACGGCGTCCTCTGCCAGCTCGAGATCCCCGACGAGGCGGTCGTCAGCGCGTGGGAGCAAGCGGGCGGGCTCTTCTGCCTGAACGCCGCGCCCGCGCGGCCGGTGACCGTGGACTCGGACGTCGCCGTGGTCAACGGCTACGAGCTGGAGGCGCTCGGCCGCCGCGACGGCCTCGTCGCCGTCACGCTCGGCGCCGCGGGCGCGGTCCTGCTCGAGGACGGGCGGGAGGTCGCGCGAGCGACCCCGCCGCCGGTGGTTGCGGTGGACGGGACCGGCGCGGGCGATGCGTTCACCGCCTGCCTCGTCGTCTCCCTCCTCGAGGGCCGGGACGCGGAGGAGGCCCTGCGCCGCGCGTGTGCCGCCGGGGCGCTCGCCGCCTCCCGCTTCGGCGCCCAGCCGAGCCTGCCGACCGCGGCCGAGGTGGACGCGATACTGCGCGCGTGACGACGCCGATCCTGATCGACTGCGACCCGGGGCACGACGATGCGATCGCGCTCCTGCTCGCCCTCGCGAGCCCCGAGCTCGAGGTGCTCGGCGTCACCACCGTCTCCGGGAACCAGACGCTCGAGAAGACGACCGCGAACGCGATCCGCGTGCTCGACCTCGCCGGTCGCGCCGACATCCCCGTCGCCGCCGGAGCCGACCGGCCGCTCGTGCGCGAGCGGTTCATCGCCGCGTACGTGCACGGTGAGAGCGGTCTCGACGGGCCGGACCTGCCGCCGCCGAGCCGCGCTCCCGAGTCACAGCACGCTGTCGACTTCATGGCCGACCGGATCCGCCCGGGAACCGTGCTCGTGCCGGTGGGGCCGCTCACCAACGTCGCGCTGCTGCTCGCCCGCCACCCCGACGTCGCCGGGAGCATCTCCAGCATCGTGCTGATGGGCGGCGCGATCGCCGAGGGGAACGTGACCCCGGCCGCCGAGTTCAACGTCTGGGCCGATCCCGAGGCCGCCGCGCGTGTCTTCGGCAGCGGCCTCGACGTGACGATGATCGGGCTCGACGTCACGCACAAGGCGCTGCTGACGCGCGCGCACGCGGAGCGGCTGCGAGCGTCCGGCCGGATCGGCCGCGCGGTCGCCGAGCTCTACGACTTCTTCTCGATCTACCACCGCACGACCTACGGAACGGAGGACTCGCCGATCCACGACGCCGTCGCCGTCGCGCACGTTCTGTGGCCCGACCTAGTCGAGACCCTGCACCGCAACGTCGAGATCGACTGCGAGTCGTCGCTCTGCCGTGGCCGGACGGTCGTGGACCTCTGGAACCGCACCGGCCGCACCCCGAATGCGCACGTCGGAGTCGGCATCGACGCGGAGCGCTTCCTCGAGCTCCTCTGCGAGCGAATCGCCTCGCTCGGCTAGGAGAGCGCGGTCGGCAGGGGCGCAGGAGACGCACGCGCTGCGCAGAAGCAGTCGGCCTATGGCCGGCCGGAAGAAGAGGCGGCTCGTGCAGCCCCGCACGCCCGCACGGGTGAAGAAGCAGAAGGCGAAGCGGCCGCGCGGGCATCACCATCCCGAGCTGATCGGGCTCGGGCTCGCCGCGCTCGGAATCTTCCTCGCCTCGCTGCTCTGGGCCGGGTGGGACGGCGGCCTCGCCGGCTCGAAGATCGCGGACGGGCTGCGCGCCGTGGTCGGCGAAGCGGCCTACGTCGTGCCGCTCGCTCTGGCCGGGGTCGGCGGCCTGATGCTCTTCCGCAGCGCGCTGCTCGACGTGCGGCCCTTCCGCGTCGGCCTCGCGCTCTCCGTCGCCGGCCTCATGATCACGCTCGGCTCCGGCTCCGGTCACGGCGGGTACGTGGGGGAGTGGCTGGGCGGAGGCCTGGCGCGCCTGGTCGGCGGCACCGGTTCGCTGCTCGCAGGCGTGACGGCGCTCGCGATGGGGACGCTGCTCCTGTCGGGCGCCTCGGTGGGCGCCGCTCTCCGCCGCTCGGGGCACGCCGTGGGGCGCGCGCGAGTTGCGGCCCGGCGCTCGCGCGACCGCCGTGTCGCCATGCCGATTCCGGAGCCCAGCTCGATGCCGCTCAGCCACCACCCGCCGCTCGTCGATGCCGTGCACGACTTCCCGGACGTCGTCGGGGAGAGCGTGGAGCGGCCGGCGCTCCTGCTGCCGCCGGCAGAGGACGAAACGACGCTCGAGTCGGGCCGCCTGTTCGAGCTGCCCTCCGAGCACGCCCCATATCGCCTGCCGGACCGCAGCCTGCTCCGCTCCGCTCCGCCGACCACACCGGCGGGCAAGGAGTCGGGCGAGGCCGTTGCGCGGCTGCTGGTCGAGACCCTGGCGCACTTCGGGGTGGAGGCGACGATTCTCGGCCAGATCTCGGGCCCGCGCGTCACGCGCTACGAGCTCCAGCTGGCGCCCGGCACGAAGGTGTCGAAGGTCGCCGCGCTCAAGGACGACCTCTCGTACGCGCTCGCGACGACCGAGATCCGCATCCTCGCGCCGATCCCCGGCAAGCAGGCGGTCGGCGTCGAGGTGCCGAACCTCTCGCCGAAGCTCGTGACGCTCGGCGACGTCTACGACGACCTTCCCGGCACGGCGAGCCCGCTCGCGGTCTGGCTGGGAAAGGACATCTCGGGCAACGCGGTCTGGACCGACCTGGCGCGCATGCCGCACCTGCTGATCGCCGGCACGACCGGCTCGGGGAAGTCCGGCTGCATCAACACGATGCTGACCTCGATCCTGCTGCGCGCGACGCCGGACGAGGTGCGCATGATCCTGATCGATCCCAAGCGGATCGAGCTCGGCTACTACGAGTCGATCCCGCACCTGCTGACGCCGGTCGTCTCGAGCCCGAAGGAGGCGAGCGCCGTGCTCGCCAACGTCGCCGCCGAGATGGAGCGCCGCTACGTGCGCCTCTCGCTCGTCCGCGCCCGCAACCTGTCCGAGGCGAACCGGGCCTTCCGCGCCCGCGGCGAGGACCCGCTGCCGCACCTGCTCGTCGTCATCGACGAGCTGGCCGACCTGATGATGATCAGCCCGCAGGCGGTCGAGGACTGCGTGATCCGGCTGGCGCAGAAGTCGCGCGCCGTCGGCATCCACCTCGTGCTCGCGACGCAGCGGCCGTCGGTGGACGTGATCACAGGCATGATCAAGGCGAACGTGCCGTCGCGGATCGCGTTCGCGGTTTCGAGCCAGACCGACTCGCGCGTGATCCTCGACCAGGCCGGCGCCGAGAGCCTGCTCGGGCAGGGCGACATGCTCTTCAAGCCGCTCGGCACCTCGCGCCTACAGCGCCTTCAGGGCGCCTATGTGAGCGAGGAGGAGATCGCCCTCGTCGTGGAGCAGTGCCGCGGGCAGAGGCCGCAGGAGCTGGATGAGAGCCTCCTGGAGGCACCTGAGGCCCCGGCTGGCGACGACGGCGACGGGGACGACGAGTTCGACCCCGACGAGGACCCGCTGCTCGACAAGGCGATCGAGATCGTCGTCGGAACCCAGACCGCGTCGGTCTCGCTGCTGCAGCGGAGACTGAGGGTCGGATACACTCGCGCGGGGCGGCTGATCGACATGCTCGAGCGCCGCGGAATCATCTCCGGCTACGAAGGCTCGAAGCCGCGGCACGTGCTGATCGAGGCGCATGACCTCGACCGCGTGCTGGCCGGCTGAGCCACTCCAGCGCACCAAAGCACCGATCCCGTCGGTTTCGGCTGGCAACCGGTGCCAACTTGCGCTTAGATCCCACGTCGTAGGACGGGGATAGACATCGAAGGAGGGCAAGTGAAGAGAAGCAAGCTCATGGTGGTGCTCGGAGTCTCGCTCGTAGCTCTGCTCGCGCTCGCGGTCACGAGCATCGGCTCGGCCGCACCCGCGAAAACGCAGGGAGAGACGATCAAGGTCGCGCTCGTGACCGACATCGGCGGCCTCGACGACAAGTCGTTCAACATGCTGGCCAACCTGGGCCTGAAGCAGGCCATCAAGGATCTCGGCGTCAAAGGCCGCGTGTTCATCTCGAAGTCGAACGCCGACTACGTGCCGAACCTTTCGACCGCGGCACGCGGCGACTACGACCTCGTGGTCGCGGTCGGGTTCCTCATGGCCGACGCCGTGTCCGCTGCGGCGAAGAGCTTCCCGAAGACGAAGTTCGCGATCATCGACTACCCGTGGGTCGCCCTCAAGGGCAAGCCGAAGAACGTCCGCGGCTTGATCTTCGCCGAGGAGCAGGCAGGCTGCCTCGTCGGCACCGCTGCCGCCACCGTCTCGAAGTCCGGGACGATCGGCTCGGTCGGCGGGCTCAAGATCCCGCCGGTGGACGCCTTCATCGCCGGGTACCAGTACTGCGCAAAGAAGGTCAACAAGGCGATCAAGACGCTGAACGGCTACTCCCAGGACTTCGTCGATCAGGGTAAGTGCAAGGAGCAGGCGCTCAACCAGATCGCCGACGGCGCTGACGTCATGTTCCAGGTCGCCGGACAGTGCGGCCTCGGCGTGCTCTCCGCCGCCAAGGAGAAGAAGGCGTGGGGTCTCGGCGTGGACGCCGATCAGGGCTACATCGGCACGCACGTCCTCACGAGCGCTCAGAAGAAGGTGAACGTCGCCGTCTTCTCGACCGCCAAGATGGTCCAGGACGGCAAGTTCAAGGGCGGCACCGATTCCGTGTTCAACCTGTCGAACAACGGCGTCGGCTACGGCAAGATCAGCACGAAGGCGCCAAAGAGCCTCAAGGCGCTGCTGAACAAGACGGTCGCAGAGATCAAGGCCGGCAAGCTCGGCAAGATCCCGCGCACGGTCAAGTAGCACCCTCCGACGCGGGAGGCGGACCACTCGGCCCGCCTCCCGCGTCGCCTCCCTGGTTGAATGGTCCCACGTGGCGGCAGGGGGGACGATGACCGGCAGGACCGCGCTCGCAGCGCTCGTGGCCGCGGCGCTCGCGGGCTGCGGGGGCGGTGCCCAGACGGCCGCGACGACCACCGCGCCGACGGCGCGGGTCGAGCCACCGCCGGCGCGGACGATCCGGGTCGCCCTCGTCATCGGCCCGGCCACCGAGCTCCAGGTGCTCGCCGGCCAGGGGGTTCAGCGCGCGGTGCGCGAGCTCGGGATTGAGGGCCGCGTCGTGATGTCGCACGGAGGCGACGACGGGCGCGTGCTCGCCCGCGCCGCGGGCGACGGCTACGACCTCGTGATCGCGGCTGGCACGACCAGGAAGGCCCTGGACGATGCGGCGCGCGGCTTCCCGCGCGTCTCGTTCGCCGTCGTGGACGTTTCGCAGGAGTCGCTTCCCTCGCGGCCGGCGAACGTGCGTGGCCTCCTCTTCGTGGAGCAGGAGGCCGGCTACCTGGCCGGCTACCTCGCGGCGCTCGTCGGAAAGGAGGCCGCCGCCGCGCGGCGGATCGTCGGTTCCATCGGCGGCCGCCGGACGCCGGAGGTCGACCGCTACATCGCCGGCTTCCAGGCCGGCGCCCGCGCCGGCGATCCGAAGATCGAGCTGCTGCACGCCTACACGGGGGGCGTGGGCGACCGGGTCCGGTGCAAGGAGCTCGCCCTCGCGCAGATAGCGCAGGGGGTCGGAGCCGTCTTCCCCGTCGCGGGTCGCTGCGGCCTCGGAGCCCTCGAGGCGGCGAGGGAACGCAGCGTCTGGGGGATCGGCGTGGACGTCGATCGGCTCTCCCTGGGACCGCACATGCTCACGAGTGCGACCAAGAACGCGGACGTCGCCGTCTTCCTGACGATCCAGGCGGCACGCGACGGTCGCTTCGCGGGCGGGGAGGACGTCGTCTTCGACGTCGCCTCGGGCGGCGTCGGGCTCGGTGAGATCAGCCGGCTCGTCGCGCCGGAGCTCGTCGTGCGCGTGAAGCAGGTTCAGGCCGCGCTGGCGGCGGGACGCGTGGCGGACATCCCCGAGACGCCCCGGACGCCGGGATGATTGCGGACCGCCCCGCCCGGCGCCGTAGAATCCCGCAGCGATGAGCGAGCGGGCAGTCCTCGAGATGCGGGGGATCGTGAAGCGGTTCCCGGGCGTCCTGGCGAACGACAACGTCAGCTTCGACCTGAGGCAGGGCGAGGTGCACGCGCTCCTGGGCGAGAACGGCGCGGGTAAGTCGACGCTGATGAACGTCCTCTACGGCCTCTACCACCCCGACGAGGGCGAGATCAGGATCGGCGGCAAGCCGGTGCAGATCGGCTCGCCGCGCGCGGCGATCGAGAACGGCGTCGGCATGGTGCACCAGCACTTCATGCTCATTCCGGTGATGACGGTGGCCGAGAACATCGTCCTCGCCACCGAGCCCCGCGCGAAGGGGATCTTCCTCGACTACGCCGTGGCGGAGAAGCGCGTGCGCGAGCTGTCCGAGCGCTTCGGGCTCGCAGTCGGACCGCGCGATCTCGTCGAGGACATCACCGTCGGAATGCAGCAGCGGGTCGAGATCCTGAAGGCGCTCTACCGGGGCGCCGACATCCTCATCCTCGACGAGCCGACCGCCGTGCTGACGCCGCAGGAGGCGAAAGAGCTGTTCGAGATCATCCGCAGCCTGACGGCGCAGGGGAAGTCGATCGTCTTCATCAGCCACAAGCTGAAGGAGGTGCTCGAGATCGCCGACCGCATCACGGTGCTGCGCCGCGGCGTGCGGGTGGAGACGCTCGCCGCCGCGGGGGCGACCGAGGAGGGTCTGGCGCGCCGGATGGTCGGGCGCGAGGTGCTTCTGCGGGTGGACAAGAAGCCCGCGGCGCCCGGCGAGCCGCTGCTCCAGGTCGAGGACCTGCGCGTCTTCGACGACCGTGGGATCGAGAAGGTGCGCGGCGTCTCGTTCGAGGTGCGCGCGAACGAGATCCTCGGCGTTGCCGGCGTGGACGGAAACGGGCAGACCGAGTTGATCGACGCGCTCACGGGGTTGCGCCGCTCGGCGAGCGGGCACGTCGTCGTCGGCGGCAAGGAGCACCGCAACCCGAGCCCGCGCGAGATGCTCGACGCCGGTCAGGGACACATCCCCGAAGACCGCCAGCGCCGCGGCCTCATCCTCGACTTCACGCTCGCCGAGAACATCGCCCTCCACGACTATTGCTACCCGCCGGACTCCAGGTGGGGGTGGCTCTATCCGAGACGCCTCGTCACGCGCGCGGCACGCCTGCTGAACGAGTTCGACGTCCGCGGCGGCGGCCCGCAGACGCGCGCGAGCTCGCTCTCCGGAGGCAACCAGCAGAAGGTGATCGTCGCCCGCGAGGTGTCGCGCGACCCGCGCGTGCTGATCGCGGCGCAGCCGACACGAGGCCTCGACGTGGGCGCCATCGAATTCGTGCACCGGCGGCTCGTCGAGGAGCGAGACGAGGGCCGGGCAATCCTGCTCGTCTCGCTCGAGCTGGACGAGATCCTCTCGCTCTCCGACCGCATCCTCGTCATCTACGAGGGCGAGCTCGTGGCCGAGTTCGCCCCCGGCGTCTCCGAGGAGGAGGTGGGCGTCGCGATGACCGGCGGCGGCCGGCGCGAGGCGGTGGCGTGAGCGACATCGAGCCCGTGGAGGAGGGCGGCGGCGAGGGCTCGACGGCCGCGGCGCGGCTGGCGGTGCTCCACCGGGCGGGCGGGATCGTCACTCCGCTCATCACCGTCGTCTTCGCCTTCCTCGTCGGCGGCCTGGTCGTCGTCGCGACGACGGGGAAGAACCCGCTCACGACGTACAAGGCGATCTTCGAGGGGTCCGGGCTCAACTGGCTGCTGCCGTGGCAGACGTGCTCCGACCCCTGCACGGCGGCCCTCAACTTCCAGCAGACGCTCATCATCTGGGTCCCCCTCGCCCTGACGGGGCTCGCGGTCGCGTTCGCCTTCCGCTGCGGCCTCTTCAACATCGGCGGGCAGGGTCAGTACATCGTCGGCGGGATCGTCGCGGTCTGGGTCGGCTCGTCGTTCCAGGGCCTGACGCCGGTGCTGCACATCCTCCTCGCGATCGTCGCCGCCTCCGTGTCCGGCGCGCTCTACGGCGGGCTCGCGGGCCTGCTGAAGGCGACCGTCGGCGCGCACGAGGTGATCACGACGATCATGCTCAACTGGATCGCCGTCTGGGTCGGGATCTTCCTGTTCGGTCTCGGCGGCCCGCTCCAGAACGACACGCAGCCGTGGGTGCCCGTCTCGAACGACGTCGCCGAGGGCGCGAAGCTGACCGTCTTCTGGGGAGATCCCGTGCTGCAGGGGCTCCACATCGGCCTCTTCGTCGCCGCGGGAGCCCTCGTCGCGTTCTGGGTGATCCTCAGCCGGACGACGCTCGGATACGAGGTGCGCGCGGTCGGCTTCAACCCGGAAGCGGCCCGCTACGGCGGCATCTCCGTCTCCCGCAACTACTTCCTCGCGATGGCCATCTCGGGCCTCTTCGCAGGCATGGCCGGCTCGCTCGACATTCTCGGCTGGCAGTACCGCCTCAACGTCAACGACATCCAGGTGTCGTTGATCGGCTTCACCGGAATCGCGGTGGCGCTCCTCGGGCGCAACACGGCGATCGGCACCGGTCTGGCGGCGATGCTGTTCGCGGCGCTCCAGACCGGGACCTCGACGCGCAACCTCGATCCCGAGATCTTCCGGCCGGAGCTGGCGAGCAACCTCACGCTCCTGATCCAGGGGCTCGTCGTGCTCTTCGTCGGGGCCGACGTGCTGATCCTCTACGTCTGGGGCCTGCGGCGGAAGCGCCGGCTCGGGCGGGAGGCGGCCGGGTGAGCAGGGCCCGGGAAACCTTCCTCGCGCGCGTCCCGCGCGGCGCGCGCGCGATCGCCTGGCTCGGCGTCGGGACCGGGGTCCTCGCGGCGTGGCTGATGACGCCGCCGGTGATGCTGCGGTCGCCCGTGGTGCCACTTCTCGTCGGGGCGGTCGCGGTCGCGCTCGGCGGCTACGCGTTCGCCCGCGGCGTCCGGCGCCTCGGCGCCGGAGCCGCCGTCTTCGGCCTCCTGGGCGCGGGGCTCGGCTTGCTGACGACGCAGTCCGGCGTGGCGAATCTCGAGGGCGTCGTCGTGTGGTCGGCGCTCTTCGCGGCGATGCTTCGCTACGCGACGCCACTCATCTTCGCCTCCATCGGCGGCATGTTCTCGGAGCGCAGTGGCGTCGTGAACATCGGCCTCGAGGGCATGATGCTGATGGGCTGTTTCTTCGGCATCTGGGGAGCCGACAGGACGGGCTCGTGGCTCGGCGGCGTGGCGATCGCGGGCATCGCCGGTGGGCTGCTGGCGCTCGTCCACGCGTACTTCGCGATCCACCTGCGCGCCGACCAGATCGTCGGCGGCACGGCCGTGAACTTCCTCGCGCTCGGCATCACGGGCTACCTCTTCATCGACATCTACCAGGAGACCGGGACGCCCTCCGACGTCGCGAGGATTCCGGACGTCCACCTCTCGTTCCTGAAGGACTGGTACTTCGTCGGGCCGATCGTGGGCCAGCTCAACCTCCTCATCTGGGTCGCACTGGCGACGATCGTCGTCTCGTGGATCGTGATGTTCAAGACGCCCGTGGGCTTGCGGATCCGCTCGGTCGGCGAGCACCCGCGGGCTGCGGAGACGGTCGGGATCTCCGTCTACAAGACGCGCTACGCGGCGGTCACGCTCTCGGGCGTGCTCGCGGCGCTCGGCGGCGCGTACCTCTCGATCGGCTTCGTCGGCTCCTTCAACCAGAACATGACCGCGGGCCGCGGCTTCATCGCGCTCGCCGCGCTCATCTTCGGGAAGTGGCGGCCGTTCGGCGCCGCGGCCGCGGCGATCCTGTTCGGCCTCTCCAGCGCTCTCGCCGACCGCCTGCCCGTCTACTCCGAGTCGGGAGCCGTGCTCTTCCGCTCGCTGCCGTACGCGCTGACGCTGATCGCGGTCGCCGGCGTGATCGGGCGGTCGATTCCTCCGGCCGCCGTCGGCAAGCCGTATGTCAAGCAGTAGCCGGCAGCCGCTCCCGAACAGGAGCGCGCGCGCGGCGGTGGTCGCCGGGCTGCTCTCCCCTCGCGACGATGCCCGTGGCGATCGCCGCCACGCACTGGTCGCAGGCGTACGCCCTCCTCGACGCGGCCTTCGCGATCCCGCTCGCGGCCGGGCTCGGCGGCCTCGCCGTCGCGCTCTGCCGCCGCGCCCGCGCGCGCATCCAGCGGACCCTCGGGCGGGCCGGGGGCGAGCGGGCGGCGACCTTGGGTCGCGCGCTTGGCGTTGCCGGTTTGCTGGTGGCCGTCACAGCCGCGCTCGCGGTCGGCGTCTACGGCCTGCTGGAGCTCGTCGCGACGAAGTAGGGCACGATGGGCGGGTCGTCTCTAGAATGGCCTCCGTCGCCATGTTCGAGATAGGTAACAGCCTGCGCGAAGCGCGGCTTCGCGAGCAGCTCGACTTTCCTGCGGTCGAGCAGGGAACGAAGATCCGCGCGCAAGTACCTGCGCGCGCTCGAGGACGAGCGCTTCGAGATGCTGCCGGCGCATACCTACATCAAGGGCTTCCTGCGCACGTACGCGGACTTCCTCGGGCTCGACGGCGGTCTCTATGTGGACGAGTACAACTCGCGGTTCGTCGTCGGCGACGAGGACCAGCCGCCGCTGCGCACCCGGCGCGTCCCGCCGCCGCGGAGCGGCCGGCGACGCCGGTTCGAGTCCGGTGTCCTGCTGCTCGCCCTGACGGCGATCGTGCTCGTCACCGCGCTCGTGATCGTCGCCTGGAAGTTCGGCGGCGCCGGCGGCGAGTCGGTCCCGGGCCTCCAGCCGGCGGCCGTCACTCCGGCGCTGAAGCAGGCGGGGCCGAAGACCATCGCCGCACCGTCGAGCAAGCCCGGGCGCGCGGCACTCGCCGTCTCGGCCGTCAAGGGCGACTCCTGGATGGAGGTGCGGGCCGGGTCCGGCACGGGCAGGCTGCTCTACGGAGGGACGCTCGAGCGCGGCCAGAGCCAGCGCTTCGTCCAGAAGCGGATCTACGTCGCCTTCGGCAACCCCGAGAACGTGAACGTGAAGGTGAACGGGTTGCGGATGCGTTTGCCCGCCACCTCCACGGCCTTCCTCGTCACCCCGGAAGGGCTTTCCACAGCGGACACCGCCGCTTGACGCGACCGCGCGCCGCCATCGTCGTCACGGGCAGTGAGCTCGTGCGCGGCGAGCGAACCGATCTGAACGGGCCGTTCTTCGCCCAGGAAGCGCTGTCCCTCGGGCTCGACCCGGTGCGAATCGAGATCGTCGGCGACCGGCCCGAGGAGCTCGAGGACGCGCTGCGCGACGGCCTCACCGCCGACATCTGCTTCGTGTCCGGCGGCCTCGGGCCGACGCACGACGACCGTACCGTCGAGCTCGTCGCGCGCGTGACCAAGCGCGCGCTCGCTGTCGACGCCGGGCTGGAGGCGCAGATCGAAAGGATCTCTCGCTCGTTCGCCGAGCGGATGAGGCGCCCGTACGGAGACTTCGCCGCGGGCGTGACGAAGCAGGCGACTCTGCCGGACGGAGCTCTCTGCCTCGGGCTCGCGGGCACGGCGCCCGGACTCGTCGTGGACACCGGCTCGTGCGTCGTCGTCGTCCTACCCGGCCCGCCCGGCGAGCTGCGGCGCCTCTGGCCGCGGGCGCTCGAGAGCGATCCTGTCCGGCGCGTCCTGGCGCGGGCCCAGCCGCCGTCGCGGCACGTCCTGCGCTTCTTCGGCGCGAGCGAGTCCGCCGTCGCCAAAGCGCTCGCCGACGCGGGCGGGGACGGCGACGGAGTGGAGGCGACCATCTGCGCGCGCGACTTCGAGATCCACGTGGATCTCTACGCCGACTCGGGCGCGGAGGGCCGTGCGCGGGCCCTTGCGGCGGCGCTGCGTGCGCCGCTCGAGCGCTACCTCTTCAGCGAGGACGACCGGCGGATAGAGGAGATCGTGCTCGAGCTCTGCCGGGCGGACGAGCTCTCGCTCGCGACGGCAGAATCCTGCACCGGTGGGCTCGTCTCCGGCCGGCTGACGTCGGTGCCGGGCGCGAGTGACGTCTTCCGGGGAGGTGTGGTGGCGTACACCGACGAGCTGAAGACACTGCTGCTCGGCGTTCCCGCAGCCGTGCTCGCCGAGCACGGCGCCGTCTCGGCGGAGACCGCGGCGGCGATGGCGCGGGGCGCGCGCGAGCGGCTCGGCGCGGACGTCGCCCTCGCCGTGACGGGCATCGCGGGCCCCGGCGGCGGGACGCCGGAGAAGCCCGTCGGCCTGGTCTTCCTGCACGCCGCCGCCCCCGACGGCGGGCGCGCCCTGGAGTTCAGCTTCCCCGGCGATCGGCAGGCGATCCGCGCCCGAGCCGCGGTCGCCGCGCTCCATCTCGTGCGGCGGCTTCTGACACAGAGCCGCGACGAACAGGTGTGACGACCGCTGCTACCGTCAGCGGCGATGGTCGGCTCCGACTCTTTCTCGCCCTCAGGCTGCCGGAGCCGGTGCTGGACGCCTTCCAGACGTGGCAGCGTCAGGAGCTCGAGGGCTTCGGACGGGTGCTCCCGCGCGACCACCTGCACGTCACGCTCGCGTTTCTCGGGAGCCGTCCGCTCGGCGACCTCGACGCGATCATCGCGGCGCTCCGCGAAAGTGCGGGCGCCGCTCGCCCGTTCGAGCTCGAGGCCCTCCGTTACCGGGAGACCCGCAGCGTCGCCATGCTCGTGCTCTCCGACCCCTCGGGCGAGGCCGGTCTGCTCGCCGGGTGCTTGCAGGAGCGACTGGAGGCGCTCGGCGTCTACGAACGGGAACGGCGCCCGTGGCTGCCGCACGTCGCGGTGCTCCGGTTCCGGGCCCC
The DNA here is from genome assembly GCA_963839425.1 of uncultured Actinomycetes bacterium. GTDB lineage: Bacteria > Actinomycetota > Thermoleophilia > Gaiellales > Gaiellaceae > CAYGLV01. Next base: position 1,146,635 of record CAWIUX010000009.1, on the reverse strand, counting down.
ACCGCAGCTCACTCCGCCGCTGCCTGCAGTCGGGCGGTTCGCTCCGTCCGAGGCTGCTGCTTTCCTTTCTCGGCTGCACCCGTCCGGGGCGCAGTACGAGGTTCTCGACGCCGTTTCGCTAGGAGGATGAAGGGATGAACCGCGAGGATGCTCTCGAGGTCGCGCTCGGACAGATCGAGCGACAGTTCGGCAAGGGCTCCGTCATGCGCATGAACGACGCGGCGCAGGTCGCGATCGCGGCGATCTCGACCGGCTCGCTCTCGCTCGATCTCGCGCTCGGGATCGGCGGGCTGCCGCGCGGGCGCATCATCGAGGTCTTCGGCCCGGAGTCGTCGGGCAAGACGACGCTCGTCTACCACGTGATCGCCGAGGCCCAGCGCCGCGGCGGCATCTGCGCCTTCATCGACGCCGAGCACTCGATGGACCCGGCCTACGCGAAGCGGATCGGGGTGAACGTCGACGACCTGCTCGTCTCGCAGCCGGACACCGGCGAGCAGGCGCTCGAGATCTCGGAGCTGCTGATCCGCTCGGGCGCGCTCGACATCGTCGCGATCGACTCGGTCGCGGCGCTGACGCCGAAGGCCGAGATCGAGGGCGAGATGGGCGACTCGCACGTCGGCCTGCAGGCGCGGCTGATGAGCCAGGCGCTGCGCAAGCTCGCGGGCACGCTCAACCGCACCGACACGATCTGCCTCTTCACGAACCAGCTGCGCGAGAAGATCGGCGTCATGTTCGGCAACCCGGAGACGACGCCCGGTGGCCGCGCGCTCAAGTTCTACGCGTCCGTCCGGCTCGACATCCGCCGGATCGAGACCCTCAAGGACGGCACGGAGGCCTTCGGCAACCGTGTGCGGGTCAAGGTCGTCAAGAACAAGGTCGCGCCGCCGTTCAAGCAGGCCGAGTTCGACATCATCTACGGCACCGGCATCTCGTGGGAGGGCACGGTGCTCGACGTCGGGCTCGAGAAGAAGATCGTGCAGAAGTCGGGCTCGTACTTCAGCTTCGGCGACGACCGGCTCGGCCAGGGGCGGCAGAACGCGACTGCCTTCCTCTCCGAGAACCCGGACGTCGTGCAGCAGATCCTCGCTCGGATCCAGGCCGAAGCGCCGCCGGAGCAAGTCGTCTCCGCCCGGCTGCTGCCGGCGCAGTCGCCGGCGGATTCGCCAGCGCAGTCGCCTGCGACGAGCTGCGCTAGAGGAGGAGCCGGAGGCCGCGGCGGAGGTCGAGCGCCGTCGAAGTTCTCCTAGTCTTTCGTGGCGAAGCCACGAAAGACGCTGACCGCGCGTGCGCCCCGCGCGGCCGGGGCGCGCGGTCGTCCACCTGGACGGAGAGCCGTGGCGGACGCTGCCGGTCGAGGCCCTGCTGCGAGCGGGTATCGGCGAGGGGGACGAGCTCGACCGGGAGCGGCTGCGCGTGCTGCGGCGCGAGGTGCGACGGCTCGAGGCCGTGGACGCCGCCTCCGTAGCGCTGCGGAGCCGCGACCGGTCGGCGGCCGAGATCGTCGAGCGCCTCGCGGCCAAAGGGGTCGCTCCGGGCGAGCGCGAACGGGCGCTCGGCACGCTCGTGCGCGCCGGCCTTGTGGACGACGCTCGCTTCGCGTGCGGCCGCGCCGCCGCGCTGGCGGCGCGCGGAGCGGGTGACGCGCTCATCCGCGACGACCTCGAGAGCCGCGGCATCGGCGACGACGAGATCGCCGCCGCGCTCGCCGGCCTCGACCCGGAGCCCGACCGGGCGGCAGGGCTGGTCGCACGTCGGGGCGCGGGCGTCAAGACGGCGCGCTATCTCGCCGCACGGGGCTTCGCCGAGGACGTCGTCGAGGCGGCCGTTGCAGAGACACCCCCGGACGCGATATCATAGGTGAGCTGCATTTGACGTTTTGCCTGCACAGAGCGCTTTTCCGAAATCGGTGAACAGCTTGCTGACCCTCGAAGCACCGCTTCTTTCCCTCCGGCTGCCTCGTTCCCCAAGGGGAGCACGAACGGTCGCCTGACCGTGTTTTGCCGATCCCGGAAGGCGGCCTGACGGCCGACCGCCGGATGTGAGCACCCGCGGCTCCGGCCGCGGCAATCGAACCTTCGCACGGTGGGAGCGGAGCATGCTCACGATGATCGCGGTACTCGTCGGGCTCGTCGCAGGTGGATCGGCCGCCGCGGCCTGGCTGACGCTGCGCGGCGGCTCGCGCGTTCGGGTGGCCGCGCGCGAGGCGGACGCGATCCGGCGCGAGGCGCAGATCGAGGCCCGCGAGCAGTCCGTGAAGTTGCGCTCCGAGATCGAGACGGAGGTGCAGGACCGGCGGCGCCAGATCGTCAAGATCGAGGAGCGGATCCTCGAGCAGGAAGAGGAGATCGGCGGCAAGCTCACCGACCTCGCCCGCCGCGAGCAGGGGCTGGTCGATCGCGAGACCCACGTGAGGCAGCTGCAGGAGGACCTCAAGGCGGTGAAGGACGAGGCGGTAGGGGAGTTGGAGCGGCTGTCCGGCCTCACCGCCGCCGACGCGAAGCGCCACCTCCTCGAGCGCTCGGAGGACCTCATCCGGCACGAGCTCGCCCGGCGCGCGCGCCAGCTCGAGGAGGAGGCGCGCACCGACGCGAAGCGGCGCGCCAGGAGCCTCGTCGCCGACGCGCTGCAGCGAGTCGCCGCGAGTCACACCGCCGAGACGACGGTCTCCGTGGTCGTACTGCCCTCGGACGACATGAAGGGACGCATCATCGGGCGCGAGGGAAGGAACATCCGCGCGCTGGAGCATCTCACCGGCGTGGACTTCATCATCGACGACACGCCCCAGGCGGTCGTGCTCTCGTCCTTCGACGGCCTCCGCCGCGAGGTGGCGAAGATGACGCTCGAGAAGCTGATCGAAGACGGGCGCATCCACCCGGCCCGGATCGAGGAGATGTACTACCAGTCGAAGGCGGAGCTCGAGGACCATGTCCGCCAGGCCGGCGAGCAGGCGGTGTTCGAGGCCAACTGCGGCGAGTTCCACGAGGAGCTCGTGAAGGTGCTCGGACGGCTTCGCTACCGGACGAGCTACGGCCAGAACGTCCTCAGGCACACACTCGAGGTCGTCCATCTCGCCGGGATCATGGCCGCCGAGATGGGTGCGAGCGTCAAGACGGCGAAGCGCGCCGCGCTCCTGCACGATCTCGGCAAGGCGATGACGCACGAGGTGGAAGGCACCCATGCCCTCATCTCGGCGCAATGGGCCAAGCGGTATGGCGAGACGCAGGGCGTCGTGCATGCGGTCGAGGCCCACCACTACGAGGTGCAGCCGCAGACCGTCGAGGCTGTGCTGCTGATCGCCGCCGATGCGATCTCGGCCTCGCGCCCGGGCGCGCGCGGCGAGAACCTCGAGAACTACATCAAGCGGCTCGAGGCGCTCGAGGAGATCGCGGCGGCAAAGCCCGGCGTGGCGAAGGCGTACGCGCTCCAGGCCGGCCGCGAGATCCGCGTCATGGTCGAGCCGACCGAGGTGGACGACGACGGCGCCGTCCTCCTCTCGCACGAGATCGCGCGCGAGATCGAGGACAGCCTTGAGTACCCGGGCCAGGTGAAGGTGATCGTGATCCGCGAGAGCCGCGCGATCGAGGTCGCGAACTGAGCTCCGCCCGCCTCCTCGCCAAGTAACACCGTGTCACTTGGCGTCGGGTGGGCGATGGAGGACGGCGGGCTAGACTTTCGCGGCTGTGAAGCGGTACCACGTCACCACGTTCGGCTGCCAGATGAACGCGCACGACTCCGAGCGGATCAAGGGCATGCTCGAGTCCCTGGGCATCGGCGAGGCAGCGTCCCGGGACGAGGCAGACGTCCTGGTCTTCAACACCTGCACGATCCGCGAGAAGCCGGACACGAGGCTCTCGGCCTACCTGGGCGACGCTGGCGCGCGAAAGCGCGAGAACCCGGAGCTCGTGATCGCCGTCGGCGGCTGCTACGCCGAGGCGCAGCGAGAGCGGATCTTCGAGCTCTATCCGTTCGTTGACGTCGCGTTCGGGCCGGGCTCGATCCCGCACCTCGGCGAGTGGCTCGGCGCGGGCGGCGAGGCACCTCGCGGAGCCTTCGGCGAGCACCGGCACTTCGCCGCCGATCTGCCCGCTGCATCGCGAGCGCGCCTTCCACGCGTGGGTGCAGGTCTCGATGGGCTGCAACTCCGCGTGCGCCTACTGCATCGTCCCGGCGGTGCGCGGCCGCGAGCAGAGCCGCCGGCCGGGCGAGATCGTCGCCGAGGTGACTCGGCTCGCGGCGGACGGCGTCAGGGAAGTCACGCTGCTCGGCCAGAACGTCAACTCCTGGGGCCGCGACCTCGCCCCGGCTATCCGCACCGAGTTCGGCGAGCTCCTGCGGGCCTGCGACGCCGTCGAAGGGATCGAGCGAATCCGCTTCACGAGCCCGCACCCGAAGGACTTCCGGGCGCCCGTGATCGCGGCGCTCGCCGAGTGCGCGGCGGTCTGCGAGCACGTCCACCTGCCGCTCCAGTCCGGCTCGTCGCGCCTGCTGAAGGCGATGCGGCGGACGTACGACCGCGACCGCTACCTCGCCCTCGTCGGGCGGCTCCGCGCCGCCGTCCCGGATCTGGCGCTCGGCACCGACGTGATCGTCGGCTTCCCGGGCGAGACGGAGGACGACTTCGCGCAGACGCTCGAGGTCGTGGAGGAGGTGCGCTACGACAGCGCCTTCACGTTCATCTTCTCGCCGCGCAAGGGCACCGAGGCGGCGGAGCTGCCCGATCAGGTGCCCGACGAGGTCAAGCACGACCGGCTCGAGCGGCTCGTCGAGCTCGTCCAGCGGATCGCGGCGGAGCGGAACGCCGAGCGTGTGGGCCGCGTCGAGGAGGTGCTCGTCGAAGGGCTGAGCCGCACCGACACGGCGATCCTGCGCGGCCGGACGCGCAGGAACACGATGGTGAACTTCGGCGGCACCGCCGAGGCGGGCGAGCTCGTGGACGTGCTGATCGAGGGCGCGACGTCGACGACGCTGCGCGGCACGCAGGCGGCGCTCGTGGCCGCCTGATGCGCGTCCTCGTCACCGGCTCGAGCGGCCAGATCGGCACGAACCTCGCCTTGCGCCTGCTCGCGGACGGGCACGACGTGTTCGGCGTGGACGTCCGGCCGAACACGTGGACCGACGCGTTCCCGTACCTGCTGCAGGACCTGACGTCCCCGCTGGGCGACGAGGTGCCGTCGCCGCGGACGTCGTCGTCCACCTCGCCGCGCACGCGAAGGTGCACCAGCTCGTCCGCCTGCCGCACCGCGCGCTCGAGAACACCGTGATGACCTTCAACGTGCTCGACCACTGCCGGCGGCAGCGAATCCCGATCGTCTTCTCCTCGAGCCGCGAGGTCTACGGCGACGTTCACCGCTTCGAGGGCTACGACGAGGGGACGGCCGACTTCGCCTTCACGGAGAGCACGTACTCGGCCTCGAAGATCGCGGGCGAGGCGTTCGTCTACTCGTTCGCCCGCTGCTACGGGCTGCCGTACCTCGTCTTCCGCTTCTCCAACGTCTACGGCCGGTTCGACAACGACCTGCACCGGATGGTGCGCGTGATCCCGCTCTTCATCCACTCGCTGCTCCGCGGCGAGCCGATCACGGTCTTCGGCGGCCACGAGAAGACGCTGGACTTCACCTACGTGGACGATTGCGTGGAGGGCGTCGTGCGCGGGATCGAGGCGCTCGCCGAGGGGCGCGTCGTCAACCAGACGATCAACCTCGCCTACGGCCGCGGGAACACGCTCGTCCGCTGTGCCGAGCTGATCGCCGCGGAGCTCGACGTCGAGCCTCAGATGACGATCGCGCCGTCGCTGCTCGGCGAGGTGACCCACTACGTCGCCGACATCGGCCGGGCGCGCGACCTGCTCGGCTACGAGCCCGGCGTGCCCCTCGACGACGGGATCGCGCGTGCCGTCGCGTGGTTCCGAGAGCACCGCGCCGCCCACCCCGAGGAGGAGCGGCCGGTCGCGACCGAGGACAATGAGATCGGCTGGAAGACGTATGCCGGTCCCGAAACCGCGTAGCGGGGTCGTTCTCGCCCTCTTCGGGCCCGACCGCCTCGGGCAAGACGGCGGTTGCGGAGGCGCTCGCCGATCGCACCGGCGGCGAGGTCGTCTCCGCCGACGCGATGCAGGCCTATCGCGGCCTGCCGCTGATCACGAACCAGCCGGACCGCCCGACGCTGCTGGTCGGCGTGTGGCCGCTCGACCACGACGGCTCGGTCGGCGAATACCAGCGGCTCGCGCACGCGGCAATCGACGAGCTCCTGGCAGCCGGGCGCGTGCCGGTCGTCGCCGGCGGCACCGGCCTGTACCTGCGTGCCGCGCTCGCCGAGCTTGAGCTGCCGCCGCCGCCCGCGCCCGGAGCGCGGCAGCGCTGGGAGGCCGTGTACGACGCCGATCCGGCCGGCGCCCACACGGCCCTGGCCGAGCGCGATCCCGCGGCCGCCGCCGCGGTTCATGCTCACGACCGGCGCCGCGTCGTGCGAGCCCTCGAGCTGTCAGAGGCGGGCGCGAGCCTCGCGCCGGCGCAGGACAGCCTCTGGAGCGGCGAGACGCGCCACCCGACGCTGATCTTCGGGCTCGCCGTGCCGAAGGACGTGCTCGAGCGGCGGATCGAGCTGCGGGCGGACGCGATGCTCGCCGCCGGGGCCGCCGACGAGGCCAGGCGAGCTCTCGCCGGCGGAATCTCCCGCACCGCAGCCCAGGCGCTCGGCCTGCGCGAGCTGGCTGACCTGCCCGCGGAGCAGGCGCGCGCGGCGGTCATCCTCCGCACCCGGCGCTATGCCGCCTACCAGCGGAAGTGGATGCGCCGGATCCCGGGCATCGTCATGATCGAGGCCGACCGACCCGCGAAGGAGACGGCGGATGCGATTCTCGAAGTGGCACGCGCTCGGCAACAGCTACCTGCTCGTCGAGCGGAGTGAGGTCGGCTCGCCGCTGACGCCCACGCAGGCGCACCGGCTCTGCGACGTGCACAGCGGGATCGGCTCGGACGGAGTGCTGGAAGTGGTGTCCGTGGACGGGACGCGCGCCGAGGTCGTGATCTGGAACCCCGACGGCTCGACCGCGGAGATGTCGGGCAACGGCGTCCGCATCGCCGCGCGCTGGCTCGCCGCGCGCGCCGGCGCCGACCGCGGTCACGGTCCGCGTCGGCCCGCGCGAGGTCGCCGCGCGCGCATCCTCGGCGCCCGCGACGTCGAGCAGGACATGGGAGCCGTCGAGGTCGGGGAGACCGAGACGATCGACGTGGACGGCGAGGCAGTCGAGTTCACGCCGGTCTCCGTCGGCAACCCGCACGCGGTCGTCCTCCGACCGCCCGTCCGCGAGCACCTGCTGCGCCTCGGCCCGCGGATCGAGCGCCATCCCCGCTTTCCCGAGCGCACGAACGTCCAGCTCGTGGGCGTGGACGGCCCGCACGAGCTGACGGCCGCTCGTCTGGGAGCGCGGCGCGGGGGAGACGTCGGCCTCGGGTTCGTCCGCCGTCGCGGTCGCGGCCGCCGCCGTCGCCCGGGGCCGGTGCGAGAGCCCGGTCACCGTCCACCTGCCGGGAGGCGATCTCGGCGTCGCGATCGAGACGGACGGCCGCGCCGTCCTCACAGGCCCGGCCGAGCAGATCTGCTCCGGCGAGGCGTTCCTCTAGATCTAGACGGCGATCTCGAACTCGCGCAGCACGGCGTTGAGGCTGACGCGCAGATCGTGCGCCTCTGCCGCCAGCCGATGATGAGCGCGCAGTCGAGCTGATAGGTCCCGGCGGGGAACTCCTTCGGGCGCGTGCCCGGGACGACGACCGCGCGGGGCGGCACCTCGCCGCGGTACTCGACCGGCTCGACGCCGGTGACGTCGATCACGGGCACGGACGCCGTCAGCGAGACGTTGGCGGCGAGCACGGCGCCGCGCGCCGATCCGCACGCCCTCCGTGACGATGCAGCGAGAGCCGACGAAGGCGCCGTCCTCCACGATCACGGGCATGGCCTGCGGCGGCTCGAGCACGCCGCCGATGCCGACACCGCCGGCGAGGTGGACGTCGGCGCCGATCTGCGCGCACGAGCCGACCGTCGCCCAGGTGTCCACCATCGTCCGCGGCCCGACCCAGGCACCGATGTTCACGTAGCCCGGCATCAGCACGACTCCCTCGGCGAGAGGAACGAGCCGTAGCGTGCGACACCGGGCGGAACGACGCGCACGCCGCGCTCGGCGTAGTCGCGCTTGAGCGGGATCTTGTCGAGGAAGTGGAGCGGCCCGGCGTCCATCGGCTCGACCTTGCGCAGCTTGAAGTAGAGGAGGATCGCCTTCTTCGCCCACTCGTTGACGACCCAGCCGCCGTCGCGCGGCTCGGCCACGCGCAGCTCGCCGCGGTCGAGCAGCGGCGATCGCCTCCTCGACGGGCCCGGCCTCCGGCGTTCCGTCCTCCAACAGCTCCTCGATCCGCCGCCTGAGCTCCTCCATCAGAGGACATCTTCCAGGATCTCGGCGGCGCGCACGCACTCCGCCTCGGTCGGGACGAGCGCGAGCCGGAAGTAGCCCTCGCCGGACGGCCCAGATACGCGCCGGGCGCGACGAGGACGCCGCGCTCGAGCAGCCGTCGCGCGAACGCCCTCCGAGCTCTCTCCGCCGGGCACCTCGCACCCAGATGTACATCGTCGCCCCGCTTCCGGCCACGCGCACGCCCGTGCGCGCGAAGAGGTCGAGGAAGAGCGCGCGCTTGCGCGCGTACGTGGCTCGCGCCGTCTCGACGTGCTCCTCGTCGCTCCAGGCGACGATCGAGGCGCGCTGGACGAACTCCTGCGGCGCCGTCCCGACGGAGGGGCGAAAGGCCTTCAACGCGCCGATCAGGGCCGGGTCGCCGGCGACGAAGCCGGAGCGGTACCCCGTCATCGAGGAGCGCTTCGAGAGCGAGTTGAAGGCGGCGACGTTCGTCAGTCGGCGACCTGGAGCACGGACGCGGGCGGCTCCTCGAACCAGAGCTCGCTGTAGGCCTCGTCGGAGGCGAGCACGAAGTCGTGCTCGCGCGCGAGCGTGGCGAGGCGCTCGTAGAAGGCGGGCGGCGCAGTTGCGCACGTCGGGTTGTTCGGGTAGTTGACCCAGAAGAGGGCGGTCCGGCTCCAGACGTCCTCGCCCACCGCGTCGAGGTCGGGCAGGAAGGCGTTGCCCTCGAGCAGGGGCGCTCTGACGACGCGCGCTCCCGCGAATCGCGGCTCCGCGCTCCTGCACGGGATAGCCGGGCTCGGTCACGACGACGGTGTCCTTGCCGGCCGCGGGGTCGAGCACGACCTGGGCGAAGGAGAAGATCGCCTCCTTCGAGCCGAGCGTCGGGACGACGTTCGTCGCCGGGTCGAGCGCCACGCCGAAGCGCCGTTCCGCCCAGCTCGCGATCGCCTCGCGCAGCTCGGGAAGGCCCGCCGCCGCCGGATAGCCCATGCGCTCGCGCAGCCCGTCCACGAGCGCCTGCCGGATGCGTGGGTCGGTCGGCTCCTGCGGGTCACCGCGACCGAAGTCGATCACCTCGACGCCGCGGGCCTCGGCAGCGCGCCGGGCCTCGTCGAGTCGCACGAACGGATACGTCGCCTGCGCGCGCAGGATCGGGGACAGGGGCACGGCCTAGACGCCACCCGTGACGAAGCGGCGCAGCGCCTCGTGGACGCGCACCAGCGAGGCGATCTCCACCCGCTCGTCGCGCTTGTGCGTGTAAAAGGTCGAGCCCGGCCCGAAGTTGACCGCGTCGAGGCCCCTCGACGTGAAGTCGGCGACGTTCGTCCAGGCCTGCTTCGGCCGCAGCTCGAGCTCGCCGGCCGCGCGCAGCGCCCGCACGAGCGGGCTGTCGGTGACGACCCGCGCCGGGGGCGAGTCGCCGGCGATCACGAGCTCCGCGCCGGCGGGCACGAGCGAGCGGACGTACGCCTCGGCGCTCTCGGGCGTCCGGTCGGGTGCGTAGCGATAGTTGAGGTGGGCGACGGCACGGTCGGGGACGACGTTGTCGGCGATTCCGGCGTAGAGCTGCGTGACGCTCAGCACCTCGTAGAACGTGAGCCCTCCAGACCACCGCCTCGCGGCGCTCTAGGGCCGCGATCTCGCGCAGCCCGGCGACGGCCTTCGAGATCGCGTTCTCGCCCTGCCACGGACGGGCGGAGTGGGCGCTCGTGCCGTGGAAGACGAGCCGGGCGTTGAGGTTGCCGACGCAGCCGGCCTCGATCGTCCCATCGGTGGGCTCGAGCAGGATCGCGAGCGCGGCCTCGCGCAGGAGCGGCGTACCCTCGAAGAGAGCCGGCAGCGGGCTTTCGCTCGCGGGCAGCTCCTCGCGCCCGAAGACGAGCAGCGCGAGATCGACGGCCGTCTCGACGTGCTCGGCGGCCAGGTCGCGCACCAGCTCGAGCAGCACGGCGACGCCCCCCTTCATGTCGCTCGCGCCCAGCCCCACGACCCAGCCGTCGTCGATCCGGCCCGGGAGGTTGTCCTGCGGAGGCACGGTGTCGTAGTGCCCGGCGAGCACGACGAGCGGCACGCCGGGCCGGCGCGACGGTGCGTAGACGGCGGCGATCTCCGCTTCGTACACGGGCACGAAGCTCTCCGGTACGAGCGAGCGGACGAGCGCGGCGACCTCCGTCTCGTGCCGGCTCTCGGAGTAGACGTTCACGAGCTCGAGGGTCCTTGCTGCGAGCCGCTCGGAGAGGCTTACCATCGGGCGCCAGCGTAGCGTGGCAGAATCGAGTCGTGACGACGCGCCAGCCCGACCCCGCGCCCGGAGCAGATCCCGAGCGTGGGCTCATCGTCGCGGTGCTGGCAAAGACCGTGGACGCCGACGACGAGCTGGCCGAGCTGCGCGAGCTCGCGCGTACCGCGGGCGTCGAGCCCGTCGCCGAGCTGGTTCAGTCTCGGCAGCGGCCGGACCCGCGCACGTACGTCGGGAAGGGCAAGCTCGGCGAGCTGCAGGCGGCCTTCGAGGCCGCCGCCGCCGACGTCCTGCTCGTGGACGACGAGCTCGACCCGACCCAGCAGCGCACGCTCGAGGACGCGCTTTCCTCGAGGGTCGTCGACCGCACGCAGCTGATCCTCGACATCTTCGCCCAGCACGCGCGCAGCGCCGAAGGCAAGCTGCAGGTTGAGCTCGCGCAGCTCGAATACAACCTGCCGCGGATGCGGGGGCTGTGGAAGCACCTCGAGCGGCTGGGCGGCGGGGTGGGGACGCGCGGCCCCGGCGAGACCCAGCTCGAGACCGACCGAAGAATCGCGCGCCGGCGGGTCTCGCTCTTGAAGGCCGCGCCTGCGGGAGCTCGGCAAGCAGCGCGGCACGCGCCGGAAGTCCCGCCGCCGCGCCGAGACGCCCACAGTTGCGCTCGCCGGCTACACCAACGTCGGCAAGTCCACGCTCTTGAACGCCCTCACGGGTGCCGGCGTCTCGGTCAACGACAGCCTCTTCGAGACGCTCGACCCGACGACGCGCGGATTCGAGCACGACGGGCGGCGGTATCTCGTGACCGACACCGTCGGATTCATCCGGCGGCTGCCGCACCAGCTCGTCGAAGGCTTTGCGGCCACCCTCGAGGAGACGCTCGTCGCCGACCTCGTCCTGCACGTCGCCGACGCGTCGGCACCCGAGGACCGGCTCGAGCTCCAGATCGCGGCGGTGAACGGCGTCCTGCACGAGATCGGCGCGGACGACGTTCCCGTCGAGCTCGTCCTGAACAAGATCGACCGCGTCGATCCGCTCGGACGCCGGCGGCTCGAGAATCGCCATCCAACTGCACTGCAGATCTCCGCGCACACCGGCGAGGGCCTCGACGACCTGCGTGAGCGCGTCGCCGAGCTGTTCGCGGAGCGGTTCGAGGACGTGCGGCTGCTCGTCCCGTACGCCGCCGGGGCGGCTCTCGCCGAGCTGTACGGGCTCGGCGCGCCGATCTCCGAGCGCGAGGACCGGGAGGAGGGCGTCTTCGTCCGCGCGCGCCTTCCCCGCCGGGAGGTGCGGCGCTTCGCGCCCTATCTGATCGCGGAGGCTCCCGCTCGTCTCCGCGAAGCGAAGACGACGTGATCGAGCTCCACATCACGAGGCTGCGGGAGGGCGCCGTACTGCCGGCCCAGGCTTACGCTGGCGACGCCGGGCTCGACCTCGCGGCGTGCGACAGCGTCACGCTCGGCCCCGGCGAGCGCGCCACGGTCGGCACCGGGCTCGCCGTCGCCGTTCCCGACGGCCACGCCGGGTTCGTGCAGCCCCGGTCGGGGCTCGCCGCGCGGCACGGGATCACGATCGTGAACGCGCCGGGCCTGATCGACTCCGGCTACCGGGGCGAGGTGCGCGTCGTGCTGTTGAACACCGACCGCGAGCAGCCGTTCACCGTCGAGCCCGGGATGCGGATCGCCCAGCTCGTCGTGCTGCCGGTTCCGGACGTCGAGCTCGTCGAGGTCGCGGAGCTACCGCCGAGCGCCGAGCGCGGCGCGCGCGGCTTCGGCTCCTCGGCGCACTGATGAGCGAGCCGCGCATTCGCGTCTCGGCGATCCTGCGCTGGCGGGGACAGATCCTGCTGTGCCGGCACGAGAAGCGAGGGCAGGAGGCGTGGCTGCTCCCCGGCGGGGGCGTCAACTCGGGCGAGAGCCTGCTCGACGCCCTCCACCGAGAGCTGGCGGAGGAGACCGGCGTCGTCGGCGCGCCCGGTGCGGTGCCGATGGAGGGCCCGGTCGCGATCGTGGAGTCGATCGCGCCTGAGCGGAGCCTCGCGGCCAAGCACGTCGTGCACATCATCTTCGCGGGCACGCTCGACGGCTCGCTCACGGGGGTCGCCTCGCACGACGACGCCGTGCGCGGACACCGGCTCTTCGACGTCGGCGAGCTGGACGCGATCGTGCTCCACCCGCCCATCCAGCGTTTTCTGCAGCGCTGGCGGCCGGGCGACGCCGCGGTCTACCTCGGCCGCGTCTGGGTTCCCTGATCAGCTAGCGCCTGCCTCGGCCGCCCCGGGCCCGTGCCCGCTGCGCCGAGACCGCGTGCGCTGCCGCCTCGAGCTCGTCGGGGAGCGGGGCGAGGGCGGGCGGCTCGCCGCCCGTCGCGTGCGCGAGCGCGCACGAGAGCAGCCAGTCGGCGAGCCACGGGTTGCGCGGGAGTAGCGGACCGTGGAGGTACGTCCCGATCGCGGTCCCGACACGGCAGCCCTCGTAGCCTGACTCCCCGTCGTTCCCGAAGCCGGCGAGCACGCGGCCGAGCGGCGTCGCACCCGCGTCGAGACGTGTCCGCCCGGCGTGGTTCTCGAAGCCGGCGAGCGCGCGCCGCTCGCCCGGCTCGAGCTCGCACTCGAGCAGCACGTCGCCGATCATGCGCAGCTCACCTGCCACCGTCTCGTGCGGGAAAAGGCCCGCCCCCGGCAGGAAGCCGCCGTACCGATCTCGGTAGCCGCGGCCGAGGAGCTGGTAGCCACCGCACACCGCGAGCAGAGCTGCGCCGCCGGCCACCGCCTCCCGGATCGCGTCGCCCTTGGCGGCGAGGTCGGGTGCCACGAGCGCCTGCTCGCGGTCCTGCCCCCCGCCGACATAGATGAGGTCGGGCTCGCCGGGCCGCAGCGCGTCGCCCGGCCCCGCCGCCCGCACGTCGAGCTCGTGTCCCCGCCACGCGGCGCGCCGCTCGAGCACGGCGATGTTGCCGCGATCGGCGTAGATGTTGAGGTGGTCCGGATACAAGTGGACGACGGCAATCCGCATTCCGCAGCCAGTCTAGGCCACTCCCTCGAACGAGGGATTCGTGCGCCGACTCCCGAGAAAGGGGGACGCAGTCGGTGGCGGGCCAGATCACTGTGCCTCCAAGTACGAGCGGCGCGGCGGTCGCGTCGCCGAGATGGAAAGGGAACAATGCGGCAGTTCTCCTACAGGAACAAGAAGGTCAGCCTCGCACTGGCCGCTCTCCTCGCGGCGCTGGCACTTGCCGGCGGCGCACTCAGGAGCAGCGGCTCGAGCGAGGCCGTCTCGTGGGACAGCGGCACCTCCAGCGTCTCGTGGGACGATGGCGCTGTCAGCGCGACCGTCTCCTGGGACAGCTAGACCGGAGCCTGCAGCCAGTACGGCGTGACGAGCCCGCGCTGCGCGACGATTCCGCGCAGCGCGAGCATCGCCGTGTAGGTCGGCAGCACCGGCAGCTCGCCGCCGGGCGGGACGAGCGCGAGGCCACGGTCGAGCGCCCGTTCGAGGTTCGGCTCGACGACGAGCGCCGAGCGCTCGAGGCCGCCGTAGAGGAGCCGTACCGCCAGCTCGGCGGCGCGGTCGCCGGAGGCGATGACCGTCTGCGCGCTCGCGATGAGAGGCTCGAGATCGACGTCCCAGATCCACGACACGTCCTTTCCGTCCGCGGTCGCGTCGTTGAGCGCAATCAGCAGCACGCGCGGTGCGCTCGGCTCGAGCGTGCGGACAACCTCGTTCGCGCCCGCCGGGTTCTTGACGAGCAGGACGAGCAGCGTCCTGCCGTAGGCCGGAATTCGCTCGAAGCGCCCGAAGGCCGCGCTGAAGCCCTCGAGGCCCGATCGGATCTCGTCGAGGGTGCCGCCGAGCGCCTGGGCGAGCGCGCCGGCAGCGACGGCGTTGTAGACGTTGTAGAGACCCGGCAGCGGGAGCGTCACCCGAGTCTCCCCGGCGCCCGTCACGAGGTCGAACGAGACCGCCCGGAGCCCGTCCGGCTCGATCCTGCGGGCCGCGACGTCGAGAGGAGGCCGCTCGTGCCCGCATTTGGCGCAGCGATAGTCTCCAAGATGGCCGATGTACGCGGCGTCGTAGCCGTACGGCGCTCCGCAGCGGAGGCAGTACTTCGAGTCGGCCGCATGCTGGAGGGTGGGGCGCGCAACCGCCGGGTCGTCGAGCCCGTAGAGGATCGCGCGCCCTGGAACGGCGCCGCACAGATCGGCGACGAGGGGGTCGTCGCCCCCGAGGACGACAACCGCGTCCTCGGAGAGTCCCGCCACCGCGTCACGCCAGCTCTCCGCGACGTGCTCGAGCTCCCCGTAGCGGTCGAGCTGGTCACGGAAGAGGTTCCCGAGCAGGACTGCTCGCGGGCGCAGACGGCGCGCGACCTCCGGAAGCGCGGCCTCGTCCACCTCGAAGAGACCGAGCTGCGCGCCGCGCCCCTCGATGAGCGCAGTCGCGACGCCGGAGACGAGGTTCGCGCCGGCGCTGTTCCAGGCGAGGGGCATTCGGTCTCCGAGGATGCGCGCGACCATCGCCGTCGTGGTCGTCTTCCCGTTGGTCGCGGACACGAGCGCCGATCCCTGCGGCAACCGGGCCGCGAGCGCGTCGATCGCGCCGGGGTCGAGCATCCGGAGCAGCTTCCCGGGGAGCGTCGTGCCGCCGCCACGACCCGCCAGGCGTGAGAGCCCGGCCGCGGCCCGCGCGGCGATCGTCTCCGCTGCGAGGCGCGCGCCCATCGACTGCGAGCGTACCGACTCCCCCGTTCGAGTGAACTTCGGCGCGCTCACCAGAAAGGGGGAGGAGTCGGCCCGAACCGGCGCATACGGTTCACGCGGTTTCACCCACCCGGCGGTCGGTCTCTGCAGTACGGCCTCCGGGACTGCGATGAACTGCGGCTCGCGCTTCGGCGCGGAACAGGAGAGAGATGGCAGGAAAGACAGGCGGCACCCGCGGCGACGTTCGCAAGAGCGCTTTGTGGGGCTCTGGGAATCGCGGCGGCGAGTTCCGCTCAAATGCACTGTGGGGCAAGGGAGGGCGCGGACTCGTTACGGCGATCGCCGTACTGGCCCTGGCCATGCCTCTCGCGGCCACGGCCGCCCACGGCAGAGACAGGCCGGACAGGCCGGGCGCCTCCGCCTCCGGTAACGGCGACGTCTCGTACGTCTCCAAGAGGCTCAAAGACAGGGCGAAGGCGACGCCTGACGCCCTGATCAGCGTCATCGTCCAGGTCGACCCGAACGCTCCGGACTCCGAGAAGGCCGCTCGCAAGCTGGGCAAGTTCCAGCGCAACCTGGGTTTGATCGGGGCCATCACCCTCGAGGTGACGGCGAGGCAGGTCGACAAGCTGTCCAAGATCAAGGGGCTGATCGTCACCGAGAACGCTCCCGTGACGCTGGCCACGTACTCCTCGACGCAGCTCTGGACGCACGAGAACGGTGCGGCCAGGCTCTGGTACGGCCCGAAGGCCCCGACGATCGCGTTCGTCGACTCCGGCATCGACACGAGCAAGCTCGACTTTGCCGGGCGGAACGTGACGACCGTCAACATGACGTCCGTGGCGAACAACTCGCCCGGTGACGGCCGCGGCCACGGCACGTTCGTGGCCGGGATCGCCGCCGGCTCCGCTCCCGGCTATGCCGGCGCGGCGCCGAACGCGGACATCGTCATGCTCGACGTGATGGACGACTCCGGCTCAGGCCTGACGAGCGACGTCATCGCGGCGGCCGGATGGATCTACGAGAACAGGTCTGCCCTCAACATCCGGGTGGCGAACTTCTCGCTCCACTCCGGCTCGATCGGGCCGTTCTACAACGACCCGCTCAACCGGGCGGTCGAGAAGCTCTGGTTCGGCGGTGTCGTCGTGGTGGCCGCTGGAGGCAACTACGGCAGCGCGACGGGGCCGAGCGGCGTGCGCTATGCGCCCGGCAACGACCCGTTCGTGATCACCGTCGGTGCGATGGACATGGCCGGCACGGCGCGGATCAACGATGACAGCAGGGCGCCGTGGTCGGCCTACGGCAGAACGTACGACGGCTTCCAGAAGCCGGAGATCTGCGCGGCCGGCCGCTACATGGTCGGTCCGATTCCGTCGAGCTCGTCGCTCGCGCAGGCGAAGGCCGACAAGCTCGTCGGCAACGGCTACGTCGAGCTGTCCGGCACGTCGTTCTCGGCGCCGGTCGTCTCGGGCATCGCGGCCCAGCTCCTCGCCCGGTTCCCGGCACTGACGCCGGACCAGGTGAAGGCGACGATGATGGCCCGCGCCCGTGCCGTCCCGCAGGCAGCCGCCGGCTCCTGCGGCGTCGGCCAGGTCAACGCGGCCCGCTCGGGCACGTTGCCGAAGAACGTGGCCAACCCGAACGGCGCGCTGAACGGGTTCGTCGTCACCGGCCCGGACGGTCCGGCGTTCAACGCGGTGTCCTGGACGGACGTCTCCTGGAGCGACGTCTCCTGGGACTCGGTCTCCTGGGACTCGGTCTCCTGGAGCGACGTCTCCTGGGACTCGGTCTCCTGGAGCGACGTGTCCTGGACGGACGTGTCCTGGACGGACGTGTCCTGGTCGGATGTGTCCTGGGAGGACGCGGCCGCGAGCGACACGCTCGATCTCGACGGCTACGAGCTGACGCCGGTCGAGGCAGACGCTGCGGCGCTCGATCCGGATCTCGCGATCCCGGACGAAGTCCCGATCCCGTAGGTGAGTGAGAGCCGGGGCCGGCCGCTTGGGCCGGCCCCGGCTTCACCCTTTGGGGTGATCCTGAGGAGCGGTACCTCGATCGGGGGATGAGCGATGCCCCGCGACCGCTTAGGTTGCCGTCCGTACGACACGAACCCGGACCCCTCACTGCGGCCGGCGTGTGCCGGCGAGGACCGAGGGAACGAAGGTGAGAGGCAGGCCATGCGGGAGCCAGTGACGAGACGATGAGCGCGATCCCTTCCGACGCGGCACTCCAGCGCCCGCGCATCGGTGACGCCGCCTCGACGCGCCTCTCGCCCGAGGCGTTCGGCTACTTCGTCATCGTCGCCGTGATCGCGGCTGCGGTCACCGGGCCGTTCGTGATCCGGATCGACCAGCACACACGCGACTGGACGACGTTCGCGATCCTCGGCGCGAGCGTTGCGCTCGCCCAGCTCTTCGTCGTCCGCACGCCGGGCAACCGGTCGTACCACACGACCGGCGTCTTCCTGCTGCCCGCTGCGCTCCTGCTTCCGCTGGAGCTCGTCGCGCTGATCGCGATCGTCCAGAACGTACCCGAATGGCTGCGGAGCCGGCCGGTCTGGTACATCCAGAGCTTCAACATCTTCAACTACACGCTCGCGACGATGGGTGCCGCCGGCGCCGCGCGCGGCGTACAGCGCCTCGACGGCCTGATCGCGAACACCGATGCTCGCTTCGCGCTCGCCGGAGCGGCGGCGGCGAGCGTCTTCATCCTCGTCAACGCGGCGCTGATCGCGCCGATGCTCCGTCTCGGCCGCGGGCAGCCGATGCGGATGCTCTTCTCGTTCCAGCACCTGTCCACCGAGCTCGTGTTCGCCGCGCTCGGAGTGGGGGTCGCCGCCTTCTGGCTCTGGAACCCGTGGCTGATCCCTTTCGCGATCGCGCCTCTGGTTCTCATTCACCGCGCGCTGTCGGTGCCTCAGCTCGAGGCCGAGGCCCGGGTCGACCCCAAGACCGGCCTCTTCAACGCCCGCCATTTCGCAAACGCCCTGTCGGAGGAGGTCGCGCGCGCCGGCCGCTTCGAGCGGCCGCTGTCGCTGATCATGGCCGACCTCGACCTCCTGCGCGACATCAACAACACGTACGGCCACCTCGCGGGTGACGCCGTCCTGAAGGGCATCGCCGACGTCTTCCGGGCCCAGCTCCGCCACTACGACGTCCCGGCCCGGTTCGGCGGCGAGGAGTTCAGCATCCTCCTGCCGGAGACGCCGACGGATCAGGCACTCGAGATCGCCGAGCGGATCCGCCGTGCCGTCGCCGAGAAGCGCTACGAGGTCGAGACCTCCAGCGAGCCGATTCGCGCCACGATCTCGATCGGCGTGGCGGGCTTTCCCGGAGACGCCGTCGACGCGAACGCCCTCATCCACCAGGCCGATCTCGCCGTCTACAGGGCGAAGCTCCAGGGACGCAATCGCGTGCTCGGTGCGAGCTCCGAGCCGCTGCTGACCCCGGTCGATCGCAGCGAGCCGCTGGTGGCCGTTCCGGAGGAGCAAGACGACCGCGATCAGCTCGCACGCGTGCCCGACCTCCCGGCGCTCGAGCCGCGGCACACGACGCACACGGTCGAGGGCCCACGCTTCGTGCAGCTCTCGAAGCGGCTCGGGCTGCTCGTCGCCTTCGTCGGCGCGATCGGACTCGTTGCGGGAACGGCCGGGCTCGTCTTCGGCGCTTCCACGGACGTGATCGGGCTGCTGGCGATCGTCGCCCTCGTGGGCGTCGGGCAGGCGCTGGCGCTCGAGGTGGACGACGGCTCGATCTCGGTCAGCGCCGTCGGTGCGCTCGCGGGCGCGGCCCTCTTCGGCCCCCGCGCCGCGCTCGCCCTCGCGATCACGACGTCCGTCGTGGAGTGGAGCGCACGCCGTGCGCCCGTACACCGCGTCCTCTTCAACGTCGGCGCGCTCACGCTTGCCTCGCTCGCTGCTGCCGGCGTGTTCGCCGCCGGCTTCGGCGGCGGTCTCGGCGAGCTGGTCACCGTTGCGGCCGGGCTCGCCGCCGGCGCCGCCTACTTCGCCGCCAACACCGGGCTGCTGTCGCTCGCACTCGCGATCGAGGGCCGGGAGCAGTGGTGGCGCGTCTGGCAGGAGCGGTTCGCGTGGCTGGCCCCGCACTACATCGTCTACGGGTTCATCGGCGGGGTCATCGCGATCGGCTATCACGCCGCGGGTCTCTACGCTCTCGCCGTCTTCGCGGTGCCGCTCGTGCTCATGCGCAAGACGCAGGATGCCTACCTCGCCCACACGCGCCGCTCCGCTCAGAAGCTCCGTCAGGCCGCCGAGACGATCCACACCCAGAACGTGTCGCTCGAGCAGGCCAACCGGCTTCTGAAGGAGCGCTCGACGGCGGCGATGGAGAGCCTCTCGGCGACGGTCGACGCGCGCGACGCGTACACGGCCGGCCACTCGCGCCGTGTCCAGCAACTCGCGCTTGCGATCGGCAGGGAGCTCGGGCTCTCGCAGATCGAGCTCGATCTGCTCGGGCACGCAGCGCTCTTCCACGACATCGGGAAGCTCGCGATCCCGGACTCGATCCTCCTGAAGCCGGCGAGCCTCACCGAGGAGGAGTGGGCACTGATGCAGCGCCACGCCGACGAAGGCGCGCGCATCATCGATCGCCTCGGCTTCCTCGACGATGCGGTTCCGTCCATCCGGCACCACCACGAGCGGTTCGACGGCACTGGGTACCCCGACCGCCTGCGGGGCGAGGAGATCCCGCTCGGGGCCCGCATCATCCACGTCGCCGACGCCCTGGACTCGATGCTGACGACGCGCATCTACCGGGCGGCGCGGCCGCTCGACGAGGCGCTCGAGGAGCTGCGCCGGCAGGCTGGCTCGCAGTTCTGCGCCCGCTGCGTCGGTGCGCTGGAGCGGATCCTTCCGCTCGAGGTGCTCGGCGGGGAGACGGGCCGTGCCTCGCAGCCGGCTCTCCGCGCGGTCTCCTAGCGTTCGCGCGCCGGCCGGGCGGGGCGGCGGCCGGTGCCTGCTCGGGGTTACTTGCATATCGTGCAAAAAGCTCTAAGCTTCTTGCATGGCCAGACACCGCCGGCGGCCAACGGTCGCCGGCATCGACGAAGCGGCTCTCGCTGAGTTTCGCGCCGGCATCCGCCGCCGCTACTCCGATGACGAGATGCTCGCCGAGCTGCGGTCGTGCGCGGCGCGGCTCGGGCGCTCGCCGACGATGCGAGAGTTCGCGGCGGATCCCGAGACGCGCGTACACCCACAGACGGTGATCGAGCGGTTCGGAAGGTGGAACGTTGCCAAGCGCGAGGCCGGTCTCGTGCCGCGCCGGTTCGTCACGCGCGAGGAGCTGCTCGGCCTGTTGCGAGCGCTCGGAGACGAGCTAGGCCGGACGCCGACGGCGCGCGACATCGAGGCGCGCCGAGGAGCGATGCCCTCGAAGTCCCTGATCTGGCACACGTTCGGCTCGCTGACGACGGCGCTGCGCGAGGCGGGGTTCGACGTGCCGGTGGGGGAGGAGCGCCTCGAACGCGCCGTCGAGCAGGGCGCGGCGCTCGCGCGACGCCTCGGCCGCCTTCCGAAGATGGCCGACTGGGCCGAGGCGCGCCGCGCCGATCCCCGCCTGCTGACCGAGTGGCAGGTGTACCGGATGGTCGACGTGCGCCCGGGCGGCTGGGCCGCGTTCCAGTTCCTCGTGCGGGCACGACTGCGCGAGGACGGCGTCGCCGTGGCGGCCGACGGCACCCTGAGCGGAGGTTAAGCGGCAGCGGCCACGATCGCCGCGACCCGGCGAATCCTTGCCCGACCCTCAAGCCGTGCGCGCCGACGGCCGATAAGGGCATCGTGGAGCACCAGCCTCTTGCTGAGCCCCTCGCGAGCGAGCCTGCTGCGGAGCCGCACCTCGAGCTCCTGCCGGCTCCGGTCGCGGAGAGCGACCCCGCCGAGGCCCTCGAGGACGCCGACGCCGAGATCGATCTCGACTTCGACCCGGCGACCCAGGACCCGCTCAAGCTCTACGTCCGCGCCATCGGCGACGGCAGGCTGCTGACGCCGCCGGAGGAGCGCGAGCTCGCCCGCCGCAAGGACGAGGGCGACGAGGACGCAAAGCGCAAGCTGATCGAGTCGAACCTGCGCCTCGTCATGTCCATCACGCGCCATTACACGAAGGCGCCGGTCCCGCTGCTCGACCTCATCCAGGAGGGGAACCTCGGGCTCATCCGCGCGGTCGAGAAGTTCGACTACTCGATGGGCTACAAGCTCTCGACGTACGCGACCTGGTGGATCCGGCAGGCGATCACACGTGCTCTCGCCGAACAGGGCCGCACGATCCGGCTGCCCGTGCACGTGGCCGAGCAGGTTCGCCGCGTCACGCGCTCGCGCCGCGTGCTCGCGCAGAAGCTCAACCGCGACCCCTCGCTCGACGAGATGGCGAAGGAGAGCGGCTTCCCCGTCCAGCGCGTGCGGGAGCTGCTCGAGCTGATCCAGGAGACCGTCAGCCTCGAGACGCCGGTCGGCGACGGCGAGAGCCTCTACGGGGACATGATCGAGGACACGAAGACCGAGCAGCCGGACGCGCAGACCTCGGACCGGCTGCGGTCGAGCGAGCTCCACGAAGCGCTCGCGAAGCTCGCCCCGCGCATGCGCTACGTGCTCGAGCAGCGCTTCGGCCTCGCTGGCCAGACGCCCATGACGCTCGAGGAGGTCGGCGTCGGCCTCGGCATCACCCGCGAACGCGTCCGGCAGCTCGAGTCGCGCGCCCTGCGCGAGCTCCGCGCGGTCGCGCCCGGCCTCGAGTTCTACCTTCGCACCTAGCCGGTACGCTGGTGGGATGGAGCGGCCGCTCTTCGTCGACGTGCACAGCCATGTCGTTCCCTCGGGCGACGACGGTGCGGCCTCGGTCGAGGTGGGGGAGATCCTCTGTCGCGACGCCGCGCGCCACGGCACGGAAGTCCTCTTCGCCACGCCGCACGTCTGGCCTCACCTGCCGCTGACCCGTGAGCGCGAAAGCGCTGTCCGGGCCGCCTTTGACAGGCTGGCGCCGCGTGCGGGACTCGAGCTGCGGCTCGGCTTCGAGCTGACGCCCGACCCGCCGCTCCTCGAGGAGGACCCGCGCCGCTACGAGCTCGAGGGCACGGGCGCGGTGCTGATGGAGGTTCCCTTCGCCGGCCCGGTCGAGACGCTCGTGCGGCTGGCCGAGCACGCCGAGGGCGCCGGCCTTCTGCCCGTGATCGCGCACCCCGAGCGCGCCGACGCGGTGCTCGATCGGCCTGCGGTCGCGCTCGAGCTCGCCGAGCGCGGCTGGCTGCTACAGGTGAACGCGAGCTCGCTCCTCGGCCACCACGGACCTGCCACGCGCGACCTGGCCTGGCGGCTCGTCGAGGAAGGGCACGCAGAGCTCGTCGCGTCGGACGGCCACCGCGAGACCCGTCCCGCGCGGCTCGACGAGGCGTACGAGGCGGCCCGCGCCCGGATCGGGATCGAAGCAGCGGGAGCGATCTTCGGCGGGGCCGCGCTCGGCTTCGCGTCTAGCTCTCGACTGCCTGCATCTCGCGCAGCGTCGCAAGGCGCCTGAGCGATTCGACCTCGATCTGGCGGACGCGCTCGCGCGTGAGCCCGAGCCGGCGGCCGATCTCCTCCAGCGTCTGCGGCTCGGCGTCGGCGAGCCCGTAGCGCATGGCGACCACGTCGCGCTCGCGCTCCGTGAGCTTCGCGAGCGCCTGCGCGAGCGCCTGGCTGCGGAGGGCCTGCTCGACCTCCTCCTCCGGCAGCGGGCCGTCGCCGGCGACGAAGTCTCCGAAGACGGCGTCCTCGGTGTCTCCGACGGGCTGGTCGAGGCTCGTCGAGGCGCGGGCCGCGACGCGCACCTCGTGCACCTGCTGGACGAGCAGCGACGCCTCGTCGGCGATCTCGTCGGCGGTCGGCTCGCGGCCGAGCTGCGTCCAGAGCGTGCGCTCCGCGCGGTTGATCTTCTGCAGCCGCTCGACGATGTGCACCGGCATCCGGATCGTGCGCGCCTTGTCGGCCAGCGCCCGTGCAACGGCCTGGCGGATCCACCACGTGGCGTACGTCGAGAACTTGAAGCCTCGGCGCCAGTCGAACTTCTCGACGGCGCGGATGAGGCCGAGCGTGCCCTCCTGGATCAGATCGAGGAATGGCAGCCCCTGGTTGCGGTAGTTCTTCGCGATCGACACGACGAGCCTCAGGTTCGCCTGGATCATTCGCTGCTTCGCGGCCTCGTCGCCACGCTCGATCCGCTTCGCCAGCTCGACCTCCTGGGCGGCCGTGAGAAGCGCGAGGCGGCCCGCCTCGCGCAGGAAGAGCTGCAGCGCGTCCGTGGTCGAGTCCTGCGCCGGCGAGGCCACGCTCTCGGCCTCCGGCGCGTGCTCCAGCACCTCGATTCCGCGCTGCTCGAGCTCACGTGCGAGCGCGTCCTGCTCGAGCGGGTCGAGCTCGTGTGCTTCGACGAGCTCGGCGAGCTCGGCCGCGCGCAGCGAGCCGCACTGCTCGGCGGCGTCCAGCAGCGTGCGAACGTCGTCGCTCCCGAGGAGCGGCTCGAGGTCCATGACGCTCGCCGGTGGCGACGGTGACGTGCGGTCGTCGGTGTCCACGGTCCCGGGAAGAGCTTGACTCCGTGCAAAGCCGGTGTCTAGGGGTACGCACGATAAGCGGTGTTATGTCAAGTTGAGCCGGACATGTCCCGCCGGGGCCGCCTCCCCACGGCCGCCGGCCGGATTCAGTCCAGCGCGACGGCGGTTCCGGCGGACTGGGAGCCTAGAACGTCGCTGCCCGGACGCCGCCGGCAATCAGCAGCAGCACCGCGGTCGCCGCGAGCAGGCGGTAGAGGACGAACAGCGAGTAGTCGTGGCGGCGGACGTACCCGAGCAGCGCCGAGACCGCGAGGAGGCCGCTGCCCGCCGCTGCGATCGTGCCGACCGCGAAGGGCCCCACCCACCCGGCGGGCAGGTCGCCGAAGACCACATCCTTCAGCCCCTTGTAGACGACGGCGCCGAGGACGGTCGGGATCAGGAGCAGGAAGGAGAACCGAGCCGCGGAGTCCCGGTCGAGGCCCAGGAGGCGCCCGGCTGTGATCGTGATCCCCGACCGCGAGACGCCGGGCATGAGCGCGAGGCTCTGCGCGAGCCCCATACCGGCGGCCGCGACCAGCCCCAGGTCGGACATCTCGCGATGCTGCGGGCGCCGGTCGGCCCACCACAGGACGCCGGCGAAGAGCGCGAGGAAGATCGCGATCTGCCAGGGCTCGCCCAGGCGCTCGGCGATCAGGCTCTCGCCGAGGGCGCCGGCGAGAGCGGCAGGGATCGTCGCGACGAAGACGAACCACGCAACGCGCTCGTCCGGCGTCTCGATCCGGCGCCGCCGGACGCTGCGAAGCCAGGCCGCCAGGAGCCGCAGCGCATCCGTCCAGAAGTACGCGACGACGGCGACGAGCGTCCCCAGGTGGAGCGCGACGTCGAATGTCTGGTTGTAGGCGTCGTGCTGCTCGAGGTACGTCCAGTCGGCGAGCCACGGCACGAGGATGAGATGGCCCGACGACGAGATCGGCAGCAGCTCTGTCGCTCCCTGCACGACGCCGAGCGTCAGCGCCTGCCAGTCGGAGAGCGCACCGACCTCCTCCCCCACCCCGAAGGCCGCGAGCGCGAGCGCCACGAGCATGGCCGCTCCTGCGGCGACGACGACAGCGAGGCGGCCCACGCGGCAATCCTACGGGCCGGACTCACTTCCGGCGCCGCTCGACGAAAAGACACGCAAATTGCGGAAATCGATCCCGGATCGCGCTTGCACTCGTTTCTCGAGCGTCATAGGTTTCCGCGTGCACCGAGCACGGAGCGCTACTAGGTCGAAGCTCAGCTCGCCGGCGGTACGCGGAAGCGGAATGTCAGCGGGTTGGGTGGACGAAGGCGCCACCGGCTCGGTGAATCTTTGGTCCCGTTTCGCGCCCCTGGCCGCGGCCCCTCCCGGCCGGCGGAGCCGGCCTCCGGGGCCGCTCGCGCTGCTGCGCGCACCGGGCTCTCCGGGGCCGTATTCACATACTGTCCCCTCCGGCCCGCCACGCGCAGCGACGCGCCAGGAACGCGAAACCGCCTCTTGCGCTCGAATGGCACGGATCGCCGCCAGTCCTTCGGCTGACTGAAACGGCCGCCAGGCCGTTTCAGTAGGATCGCCGTGATGCACTTGCGCCCACCGACTCTCGACCACGGCGTCATCTCGTTCGTCTGGGCCCTCGTCTTCTTCCTCTACCTCTGGCTAGGGATGCTATCGATCGGCGTCGCGGGGGCGACCGCATTCATCCTCTCGCTCGTCGCGGGCGGCGCGATCTTCCTGTACGTCCGGGTGCGGGGCGAACAGCACCCCGGCTGGCGCGCGCGCTAGCCGGCGCGGGAATGCGCCGTCAGGGCGGCGACGAGCCGCGAGGCGAACTCGTGCCCGAGCTTGGCGTCGAGGCGCGCGCGAACGGGCTCGCGGCGTTCGGCGAGCTCGAAGGCGAAGCAGTGCGATAGGAGGAGCGCGGCGGCGTCCATCTCCCTCCGTATCGGCCGCGGCGGGGCGTTCCTGTGATCCCCCCTCTCAGGGAAGCGCTCCGGCGGGAGTCTCACGACAGGTCGAGCCGCCTCTCGTCGAACCGCGCCGAGTAGAGCTCGGAGCGAAACTCGTCGAGTGTGCACAGCGCGTCGCGACCGAAGACGTGCTCGACGACGCCGATGCGTGCGTCGTTCCAGAACGGCACGTCGACGTGCTCCGGCGTGACGAGGTTCACCGAGACGGCCCCGCACTCCGGGCAGCACACCGCGACCCCGAGCGAGCGCCCGCCCGGCGCCAGCAGGAGGAACGACGACGGGTACACCGGTCGGGGCCGCCCCTCCCGGTAGCAGAAGAAGCTCCACGGCCACTGCCCCGCCCGGATGCGCGCAGCGGCGAGGTCGACGAGCTCAGTGCCGGCGTGCTCCGAGCGAGACGTCATCAGGTTGACGAACGTCCCGGCGCCGGCCCCGAGCGGCGCCCAGTCGAGGTCGTCGTGCGAGAGGAGGCCGAGGTGCTCGTCTCCGCACCCGCAGTCGAAGCGGACGCGGTAGACGGCCGGGTGTGCCGCTCCGGGCAGGCGCTCGAGCTGGCGGAACGCCGACAGCGCGACGCGCGCCCCGCCCCGGGTCGGGCAGGAGAACGACCACGTGCTCGTGAACGCGTCGTACATGTCAACGTTCTAATCGGCAGAGCGGACGGACCACGCACCCCTCGCGGCAGGGAGCTTGGCGGCTAGTACGCGATCAGCGCGTGGATATCGTAGCCGGCAAGGCGGTCGCGGCCGTGCAGGAAGGTCAGCTCGACGACGAAGCCGACGCCGACGATGTGACCGCCCAGCGTCTCGACCAGGCCGCACTTCGCCTTCGCCGTACCGCCGGTCGCGAGCACGTCGTCCAGCACGATCACCCGCGAGCCGGAGCCGATCGAGTCGGCCTCCACCTCGAGCGTGTCGGTGCCGTACTCGAGCTCGTACGTGACCCGCACCGTCTCCGAGGGCAGTTTCCCCGGCTTCCGCGCGGCGACGAAGCCCGCCTCGAGGACGTACGCGAGCGCCGCCCCGAAGATGAAGCCACGTGCCTCCGCGCCGAGAATGAGGTCGGGTTGCTTCGGCCTCGCCCACTCGGCCAGGCGGTCGACGGTCTCCCTGAAGTAGGCCGGGTCGG
Organism: uncultured Actinomycetes bacterium; assembly: GCA_963839425.1. Taxonomy (GTDB): domain Bacteria; phylum Actinomycetota; class Thermoleophilia; order Gaiellales; family Gaiellaceae; genus CAYGLV01. Next base: position 1,119,635 of record CAWIUX010000009.1, on the reverse strand, counting down.
CGATCAGCGGCATCAGGTCCTTGAAGACGATGCCCGGCGTCGGAAAGTCCGGGACGTCCCGGATCCGGGACGCGAGGTCGAGTGCCACGTGCAGAGCCTACCGCTCTGCGAGATTCCGCAGGTCGCGCCAGAAGAGGAGCGACGACAGCTCCTGGGCCGCCTCGGCGAGCGCCTGGAGGTCGTCGAGGCCGGCCTTGCGCCGCTCCGGGTTCCGCGACCGGAGCGCAGGCGCGACGAGCTGCTCGAGCAGCGCCGCCTCGCGCCCCGCGGCGTTCCGGAACGCGCGCAGATGGCGAGCGTCGATTCCGAAACGCGCCATCCGGCCGGCTGCCGCGGCGACGTCGGCGTCGCTTTCCCGGTAGATCCGATCTCCCGCCTCGATCCGAGGCGACAGAAGCCCGTACTCCTCGAGCGCGCGCGCCAGCTCGTGCGTGATCGCCGAGCGGTCGCAGAGCTCCGTGAGATCCACCTCGCGCTCGCTCTCACCGAGGCTCGGCCCGCGGCGCCTGCGGCGCTCGCCCGCCGCTCCGGACGACAGCTGCTGCCGGATCACGCGCAAAGGCATGAACTCGTCGCGCTGGAGGCGCAGGATCGTCTGCAGAAGCTCGACGTCCTCCTCGCCGAAGAGACGGTAGCCGCCGCGTGTCCGCCGCGGCGTCACGAGCCCCTGGTCCTCGAGGTAGCGGATCTTCGAGATCGAGATGTCCGCGAACTCCTCCTGCAGGCGCGTGCAGACGGCGCCGATCGTAAGCAGCCGACGGTCGCTCGCGGTGTGGATCGCGGTGCTCATCGCCGGAAGACGAGGCGGTACTTGCCGATCTGGAGCTCGTCGTCGTCCTCGAGCTCCTTGGACTCGATCCGCCGGCGGTTGACGAACGTGCCGTTCAGGCTGCCGAGGTCGCGAACGACGAACGCCCCGCCGCTGCGCACGAGCTCGGCGTGCCGACGAGACACGGTGACGTCGTCGAGAAAGACGTCGCACTCCGGCGAGCGGCCGATCAGCGTCCGCTCGCCCGACGGGACGAAGCTCTCGCCCGCCCTGCCGCCACCCGAGCGCACGACGAGCGCCGGCCCGGCGATCCCGCTGTCCACGGGTGCGGGCGCCTCGTCGGATTCCTCGGGGGCGAAGGTCATCGTCGTCTCGCCGCTCTCGTCGCTGGCAAGCATGGAGCCGCACTTCGAGCAGTAGTTCGCGGCCTCGGGGTTCTGGAAGCCGCACTCGGGGCAGTAGACGTGGCTCATGGCGACCCCGTCCGGAGCCCGCGGCTCACGCCTCTTCCTTCGCCGGGGGCGCTCCCTTCGACGAGAGGATGTCGGCGAGCGTGTCGACGTCGACGGGCTCCGCCGTCCCCCCTTCGACGGACCGCTTCAGTCGCGCGTTGCGCTCGGCGCGCAGGATGTCGACGCGACCCTGCAGCAGCCGGCGGCGGTACGAGATCTCGTTCTCCTCGTGCTCGAGCTGCTCGATCAGCTTCTTCAGCTCGTCGTCGGAGAGAGTGGCAAGGTCGGGAAGAGGTTCCATACGCCTTTCGCGGACGAGAGTAGCCTTCAGTAAAGCAGCCCAACGCCTGAGGGGTCAACCTCAGCTTGAGGCTTTTACTCTGTTCGCGCCCGGCTTCCGTCTCCCTGCACGCCGCGCCCGACCTCGCTGTGCGCCTTGAGCAGGTACTGGATGCCCGCCACGACCGCGAGCGCGAGCCCGGCCCAGAAGAGCCACTCGGGCCACTCCGCCTCGCGCGATGTCACGAGCACGCAGCCGACCGCCGAGTAGAGCAGCCAGGTCGCGAGCTTCCCGAGCCGTGTGACCGCGAAGTCGTAGCCGCGCGGGGCCACGAGCCGGTAGCCACCCACGAGCAGGACGTCCCGGAACAGGATGACCACGAGCCCGGGCCACGGCAGCTTGCCGTCGAGCCAGAGCAGCACGATCGCCGCGTCGATCATGAGCCGGTCGGCGAGCGGGTCGGCGAGCTTGCCGAACTGCGACTCCACGCGCCAGCGGCGCGCGAGCCAGCCGTCCACCTGGTCGGTGACGCCGGCGACGCCGAAGATGATCCCGGCGGGCCAGCTTGCCTCCCCGCCGTCGGCTGCCAGCAGGACGGCCACGAAGACCGGGATCAGGACGACCCGCAGCAGCGTCAGCACGTTCGGGAGCTGCCGCAGGGGCGCGGAGACGGCGTTGCCGGCCATGCGGTCGAAGGATAGTGGTGCTAGCGTCGGCCCCGGTGACGGCCACGCGGACACTGCCGGGCTTCGTCAACGCGCACAGCCATACCTTCCAGCGTGCGCTGCGCGGCCGAGCGGGCGGCGGCGACTTCTGGGCCTGGCGCGACGTGATGCTCGCCGAGGCGGAGCGCCAGACGCCGGAGCTCGTCCGCCGTGAGTACGAAGCGGCCTACCTCGAGCTGGGCGCAGCCGGGTACACCGCCGTCGGCGAGTTCCACTACCTGGGCCTTCCCGAGGCGTTCGCGGCACTCGAGGCGGCGGACGCGGCGGGCATCGAGGTCGTCCTCCTCCACGTCGTCTACGCCCGCGGCGGGCTCGACCGCTTCCGCCAGGCGTCCGTTGCCGCGTACATCGACGAGGTCGAGGCGCTGCGCGCCGCCGGCGCGCGCGTCGGCGTCGCCCCCCACTCCGTCCGGGCGTGCCCCGCCGACTGGCTGGAGGAGATCGGCCGCTACGCCGAGCGCGAGGGGCTCCCGCTCCACGTCCACGCCGACGAGCAGCCGCGCGAGATCGATGAGTGCCTCGCCGAGCACGGGTGCCGGCCGATCGAGCTGCTCGCGCGGACGGGCTGCCTCGGACAGCTCACCACTGTCGTGCACGCGACCCACGCCGACGGTGCCGAGCTCGACCTGCTCGCCGAGGCGGGGGCGCGCATCTGCGCGTGCCCGACGACGGAGGCCGATCTCGCCGACGGCTTCCTGCCGGCGGCCCTCATCGAGCACCGGGGCATCGCGCTCTGCATCGGCTCCGACTCGAACGTGCGCGTCGACCCGCTCGAGGAGCTGCGCGAGCTCGAGGGGATCGCCCGTCGCCAGACCGGAAAGCGCGGGGTCTTTCCAACCGCGAGCCTGCTCTCGTTCGGCTCCGCCGAGGGCGCTCGCTCGCTCGGGCTTCCCTCGTGGCCGGACGTCCGGGTCGATCTCTCGCACGCGTCCCTGCGCGGCGTCGCCGTCGAGGACGTCCTCGACGCACTCATCGCGGGTTGCGGCGCGGACGTCTTCCTGCCGCCGGCGTGAGCCGTGTACCGCTGGGTCGAGCACACCGCGGAGCTCGAGCTGGCGATCGAGGCGACATCCGAGAGGGAGGTCTTCGCGGACGCGCTCGCCGCCTACGCCGAGCTCGTGGGCCCAGCCGACGGGCCGCACGCCCTGCACGAGGTGGATGCCGAGGCGCCTGATCCGGCGGCGCTGCTCGCGGCGTGGCTCGAAGAGCTCGTCTTCCTGGCCGAGACGGAGGCGTTCGTGCCGGAGCGGGCCGAGATCGCTCTACGCCCGGGCGGGTTGCACGCACGCGTCAGTGGGCGCCGAGGCGACCCGCCCCACATCGTGAAGGCGGTAACCTATCATGACCTCGAGCTCTCCCCCGCCGGCACGGGCTGGCGGGCCAGGGTGGTGCTCGATGTTTGAAGCGCTCAGGCGCATAGACGAGACGCTCTGGGAGATTCCTGCGTCTTTCCGACCCGACATGCGCGTCCCCGCCCGCGTCTTCGCCGATGCCGAGCTGTTGGAGGCGATTCGGGGCGACCGGTCGCTCGAGCAGCTGGTAAACGTCGCCACGCTGCCGGGGATCGTCGAGGCCGCCCTGGCGATGCCCGACATCCATCAGGGCTACGGCTTCCCGGTCGGCGGCCTCGCCGCCACCGCGCTGCCCGACGGCGTCGTCTCGCCCGGCGGCGTCGGCTACGACATCAACTGCGGCGTGCGCCTGCTCGCGCTGCCGCTCTCGGAGCCCGAGCTCGGGCTGCGGCGGGAGGCGCTCGTGCACGAGCTCTCGAGGCGGATCCCGGCCGGCACGGGCCGCGGCGGCCCGCTCGACCTCGGACCGCAGGAGCTCGACGCGGTGCTGCGCGACGGGCCGCGGGCTCTGCGGGGCGTCTCTCCCGAGGACATCCACCGGACCGAGTCGGAGGGACGGCTGCCCGGCGCCGATCCCGCGGCCGTGTCGGAGCGCGCCCACCTGCGCGGCCACGGCCAGGTCGGCACGCTCGGGTCGGGCAACCACTTCGTCGAGGTGCAACGCGTCGACGAGATCTTCGACCCGGCTGCGGCGGAGGCCTTCGGCCTCGCCGCGGGCCAGGTGACCGTCCTCATCCACTCCGGCTCGCGCGGGCTCGGCCACCAGGTCTGCACCGACTTCGTCCGCCGGATGGACGCCTGCCAGGCCCGCTACGGCATCGAGCTCCCCGACCGGCAGCTCGCCTGCGCGCCGGCCTCATCCCCCGAGGGGCGCGAGTACCTCGCCGCGATGGCCGCGGCCGCCAACTTCGCCTGGGCGAACCGGCAGGCGATCGCCGACGGCGTCCGGGACGCGATCCGGCGCGTGCTGGGCCCGGAAATGGCCACGTCGACCCGCCAGGTCTACGACGTCGCCCACAACGTGGCCAAGGTCGAGCGCCACGGTGGCCGCGACGTCCTCGTCCACCGCAAGGGCGCGACGCGTGCCTTCCCGGCCGGGTCGGAGGAGATCCCCGCCGAGTACCGGGCCGCCGGCCAGCCGGTCTTCATCCCGGGGTCGATGGGGACGGCGAGCTTCGTGCTCGCCGGCGAGCCGGGCTCGCTGGAGCGCTCGTTCGGAACGACCTGCCACGGGGCCGGCCGCCGCCTCTCCCGCACGGCCGCGAAGAAGCAGATCGGCGGCGCCGAGCTGCGGCGGCAGCTCGAAGCGGACGGCATCGTCGTCCGCTGCCCCTCCAACAAGGGTCTCGCCGAGGAGGCGCCGTTCGCCTACAAGGACGTCGAGCGGGTCGTGGACGTCGTCCAGCGCGCGGGCCTCGCCCGCCGCGTCGCCCGCCTCGTCCCCCTTGGCGTGGTCAAGGGCTGACCCGCCGGGACGGAAGGCGGCCCGGCTATCGTTCGACGTCGATATGGACGTAACGACGGAGACGTTCGAGGACGACGTCGTCGGGCGCTCGCACGAGCTGCCGGTCGTCGTGGACTTCTGGGCTGAGTGGTGCGGCCCCTGCAAGACGCTCGGGCCGGTGCTCGACCGCGAGACCGAGGCGCGCGCCGGTCAGGTCGTGCTTGCCAAGGTGGACGTGGACGCGAACCCGGAGCTCTCGCAGCGCTACGGCATCCGCGGCATCCCGGCCGTGAAGGCATTCCGCAACGGCCACGTCGTGTCCGAGTTCGTCGGTGCCCAGAGCTCGCAGTCGGTCGCCGCCTTCCTCGACGCCCTGCTCGCCCCCTCCGAGGCGGCCGTCCTCCTCGACACCCTTCGTGAGCGGGGAGAGCTGCCGGAGGTCGTGGCCGCACTGGACGCCGGAGACACGGAACGGGCACTCGCGAAGATCGTCGAGCGGATCCCCGAGGCGGAGCCTGCGGTGCGGGAACTGCTGCGAAGGCTCGCCGTCGCCCTCTTCGGCGACCTCGGGCCTGAGCACCCGCTCAGCGTGACGTACCGCCGAGCGCTGGCGACCGCGCTCTACTGAGGCGCGCCGTCCAGTACGCGGTCCGCTCGAGGTAAGCCGTCTCGGCGGCCGCTCCGCGCAGCCCCCACGCGCCGTCGTAGCTTGCGTATCCGCGCTGTGCCCGCGCGGGCTCGATCTGTGTTCCCTCGTGCCACTCGTTGTAGCTCGTGATGGTCACGATCGGGGCGCCGGAACGGAGCCCCTGCGCCCACATGTGGTCGTAGACCGCGCCGGCGGCTCGCGCACGCACGCGGGTTTCGCCGGTTGCGCGTCGGGAGTCGAATCCCGGTCCGACCGAGGGCGCGCACACCAGCTGCAGCTTCCGGGCCTGCTCGCAGAGACGGGGAAAGGCCCCGCCGGTGTAGACGAGCACGTCGTAGGTGTAGAGGCCGGCGAAACCTCCGGCCGCGGCCTTGCCCGCGAGCGCCGTGTTGGCGAAGAGTCGGACACCGCGCAGCCCGGCGTTGAGTGTCGCCCAGTCGTCGTCGGGAACGGCCGACGAGTCGTAGACGTAGACGTCGCGAATCCCCTGCCGCCGAAGATAGGCGACGTCCGCGCCCGCTCTCTCGGCCGTACGCCCCTCGTACGGCTCGAGGTGAACAGCGACTCCGAGGCCCCGCGCCCGCGCCGCTGCGGCGACGGCGGGCAGTCGCCTGTCCTCGACCGATCCCCGGCCCCACCACGAGACGATCACCTCCCGGATGCCGGCGGCGGCGATCTCCTTCATGTGCGCAGCGAGCACCGCGGGGTCGCTCGAGGAGTACGCGCCGCGGGCCGGGTAGAAGCCCGAGCCGATGCGCTTCGGCGGCGCTCCGCCGTTCTGCTGCCAGTGCTGCCACGCTCCGTCTCGGGCGGGCGTCCCGTACCACGGGTAGTAGAAGATCGCCGCGACCGGAGGCGCCGCTGCGGCGGCCCCCGGGACGCCGAGGAGTGCCACAAGGATGAGAGAGACGAGAAGCCCGCCACGCACCGCGGCGCGAGTCTAAAGGGCTGCGCGGTGCCTTTCCACCGCTCTCCCCTCAGTCGGGATCACTTCGCGTCTCCGCGATCCTGCTCCTATTGGCGGCTTCGGGGAGGACCGCTGAGCGGGATGTCGGGCTCGGATCGCTCCGCGTGCCGACGTCTCGATGCCGTACGGGTTCGGCGCGACGACGTCGAGCTCGTTGTCGAGCGAGTCACCGCCCGCAAACGGAGGGGGAGCCTCCAGCCCCTCGCCGCAGGTGCGCCTCACCCGGCGCGCACCGTGAAGGTGCTCTCCCCGAGCAGCGGGCCGTACTGGGCACGACCACGAGCCCCGTAGCCGGGCCAGACGTACCACCGATACGTTCCGGGAACGAGGCGCTGCGTCCTCTTCGCAAAATTCCAGGTTGGGCGGAGCTTGAACACGTTGTTGATCGGCCACGTGCTCAGCACCTTGACGCTCGCGGGCGCCCCGACGCTGGCCGCGGACGGGCCGAGACGATAGAGTTGCAGGTTGTAGTAGGTCGCGCCGCGGTCGGGTCGCCATGTGAACCCGAGCGGTGTCCGCACGACGGCGCCCGCGGGCGGGCGGATGAGCATAGCCACCTGAGGCGTCGCCTCGATCGCGAGCCCCACCGAGGCGTTGCCGGCCCTGTCGTAGCTGACGACGACGAACCGGTAGGAGATACCGTTCGTCAGCCGGGAAGCCGTGAAGCTCGTCTCGGAGCCTCGGTAGGCGACGGACGCGGCAGGCCCGCTGTGGAAGCTCTCGACCTCGACGTGGTCGAAATCGGGGTCAGGAGGGTTCTTCCAGGTGAGCGTGATCGTTCGGTCGCCGGTCTTTGCCGTGAGCGCGCGGACGTTCGCGGGCGGCGTCACGTCCGGCGGCGGGGGAGGCGGAGCGCTGTCCTTTCCCACGGTCACGGTTGCCGTGTCCACGCGGTGGTTCCCGGCCAGGTCGGTCGCGGTGAAGGTGACGGTCGTTCCTCCGATCGGGAAGCGGGCCGGCGCGTCATTGCTCACCGGCACCGCCCCGTCCACGATGTCCTGCGCCTTCGCCGAAGCGAGGAAGCTCGCGATGACCGCGCTGTCGGCAGAGACGTCGTCCGCGCCCCCGGAGGAGACGGTGATGGATACAGGCACGTTCAGCCGAGGCGGGGTCGTGTCGACCACGGTTACGGCGAACGTCGCTGAGCCATCCGTGCCCCTCTCGTTGGTTGCCGTGCATGTGACCGTCGTGGTGCCGAGCGGGAAGACCGCGCCCGACGCCGGCGAACAGGTGATCGCCGCAGGCGTGAGCGGCCCGTCGAGCGGATCGGAGGCCGATGCAGTAAACGTGACGGCGGATCCCGACGGCCCGTCCGCCTCGCGCGTCGTATCGCTCGGGACGCTGACCGTCGGTGGTGTCGCACCGTACTTGAAGGAGAACTGCGTGTCCTTCCGGTTTCCGGCCTTGTCGCTGCAGCTACCCGACAGGGTGATTGACGCTCCGTCGGGACCGGAGTAGCTGCCTCCGCCGCTGCACGAGTCGATGCCGGAGGTACCGTCACTGCCGCCGAAGGTGACGATGACGGGGTGGGTGTACCAGCCGGCGTGGTCGGGTCCGCGGGCGGCCGTGCCGGTCGCGGTCGGCGGGGTGGCGTCGTACTTGAAGCTGAAGGGGGCACTCGCGGTATTGCCGGCGTTGTCGGTGCATGAGCCTGTGACGGTGACGTTGGCGGCCCCGGGACCGGAGTAGCTGCCTCCGCCGCTGCACGAGTCGATGCCGGAGGTACCGTCAGTGCCGCTGAAGCCGATCGTGAGCGGGTGGTTGTACCAGCCGGCGCGGTCGGGTCCACGGGCGGCCGTGCCGGTCGCGGTCGGCGGGGTGGCGTCGTACTTGAAGCCGAAGGAGGCACTCGCGGTATTGCCGGCGTTGTCGGTGCAGCTGCCGCTGACGGTCGACCCACCCGTGTTGGGACCGGAGTAGCTGCCGCCGCCGCTGCACGAGTCGATGCCGGAGGTACCGTCAGTGCCGCTGAAGCCGATCGTGAGCGGGTGGTTGTACCAGCCGGCGCGGTCAGGTCCACGGGCGGCCGTGCCGGTCGCGGACGGCGGGGTGGCGTCGTACTTGAAGCCGAAGGAGGCACTCGCGGTATTGCCGGCGTTGTCGGTGCAGCTGCCGCTGACGGTCGACCCACCCGTGTTGGGACCGGAGTAGCTGCCGCCGCCGCTGCACGAGTCGATGCCAGAGGTACCGTCAGTGCCGCTGAAGCCGATCGTGAGCGGGTGGTTGTACCAGCCGTTCGCGTCGGGCGGCCGGTCCGCCTGCCCGCTCGCGCTCGGCGGGGTGGCGTCGTACTTGAAGCTGAAGGGGGCACTCGCGGTATTGCCGGCGTTGTCGGTGCATGAGCCTGTGACGGTGACGTTGGCGGCCCCGGGACCGGAGTAGCTGCTGCCGCCGTTGCACGAGTCGATGCCGGAGGTACCGTCAGTGCCGCTGAAGCCGATCGTGAGCGGGTGGTTGTACCAGCCGGCGCGGTCGGGTCCACGGGCGGCCGTGCCGGTCGCGGACGGCGGGGTGGCGTCGTACTTGAAGCTGAAGGGGGCACTCGCGGTATTGCCGGCGTTGTCGGTGCATGAGCCTGTGACGGTGACGTTGGCGCCCTCGGGACCGGAGTAGCTGCCGCCGTTGCACGAGTCGATGCCGGAGGTACCGTCAGTGCCGCTGAAGCCGATCGTGAGCGGGTGGTTGTACCAGCCGTTCGCGTCGGGCGGCCGGTCCGCCTGCCCGCTCGCGCTCGGCGGGGTGGCGTCGTACTTGAAGCTGAAGGGGGCACTCGCGGTATTGCCGGCGTTGTCGGTGCAGCTGCCGCTGACGGTCGACCCAGCCGTGTTGGGACCGGAGTAGCCGCCGCCGCTGCACGAGTCGATGCCGGAGGTACCGTCAGTGCCGCCGAAGCCGATCGTGAGCGGGTGGTTGTACCAGCCGTTCGCGTCGGGCGGCCGGTCCGCCTGCCCGCTCGCGCTCGGCGGGGTGGCGTCGTACTTGAAGTCGAAGAACACGACCACGGGACCGAGCGGTCCCTCGCAGATGCCCTCTACGTGCGCAGAGGCGGAGTCGGGACCGCTGTAGGAGACCGAGTCACCGCACGTGACGGCCGTGTCCGACGACGTGAAGGTGACGACAAGCGTGTGATTGTACCACCCGTTGACGTCAGCTCCTCGGTCGGGAGCGGCCGTCACGTCGGCAAGCGCGGGACCGGCGTTCGCGAGCGCCGTGGCGGCGATCACGACCAGGATCACCCGTAGAAGCCGTCGGTTCACTGCGCCGTCAACTCGATGAGCAGGAACAGGAATCCAGCCGCGAAGAGCAGCGAGACGCCGACGCCACCGATCGTGCTCCTCGCGTCGGCTGTCCTGAATGGCGACCGCCCGCCGGCCGCCGGAGCGGGCAGGAGGGCGGTGAGGATAAGCAGGAGCGCGAGCGAGAGCACGGCGAGGAGGAACAGTCCGTCGGCCGTGCCGGCCTCGCGGTGGGCCAGTGGCGGTACGGCGGCGGCGGCGGCCGGCGGGACGAGCGTGGTGGCCGAAGGACGCGCGCCGCGAGGGGATCTCCTCAGCTGCAGGGCCGGACGGGCGGCCGGCTTCATGCTCACCCGTTCGGCGACGGGGTGGGGGCTCGGGTTCGACGGCCGCTTGACGCGCGGACGTGGTCGTTGCGCTGCAGGCGCGCGGGCGGGTGACCCTCCTGCAGGACGGACGATTGCGGGAGACGGCGAGGCAGCCGGAGTCTGCCGAGGCGGTGAGGCGACGGGAGCCGGTCGTGCAGGGACGGGGGTCAGGGCCGGCGTCGTCGCCGCCGGATGGGTCGAGGCCGGGGCGGTGGGCCGCGGCTGTCGGGCCGTGCGTGCCTGCCGTGAGGGGACGAGAGCAGGGGTGGGAGCGGGGTCCGGGAGCGGCACCGGAGCCGTCGAAGCCGGCGGCGCTTCGTTGATGCTCGTCGTCGGCGGCGGCGGGAGGTCGAATGTGCCGGCGTGCACGACGGGGGGCGACCAGTACGCGGCGAGAGCGCAGAGCGCGATCAGCAGGTACGACGCGACACGACGCGCCGTATCTTCGAGGCTCCGCCCCGAGGCCTCCGACATCAAGACGAGACGCTACGGCGCGGAGCAGGGTCGCACCACTGGCCGATGGTCCAGGTGAGTTCGGCTCTGTCTCTCAGGCAGCCTCGCCGAGCGTGTCTCTCACACGCCTACCCACTCCCCCACCTCGTCCGGCGCTGACCGAATCTGGCCATGGCCCGAGGACATGATCCAATGTCTACGCAGCCGGGAAGATCGAGCAGGCCGTCCGGTCACTGCCTGGATAGGCGAAACGATGCGCCTCTGCTCAGCCGGTCTACATGAAGAGGCGGAAGGGCGTGGGGTTCGAAAACTCGGTCACGGGCGGTGAGTGATAGTCATGCGGCTGCTTTGTATTCGTTGACGAGGCCGCCAGGGTCAGCCAGACCGTTTCGACCGTGAGGAAGTCGCAGGCAAGCATCGTCGCCGCCTGCTGGCGTAGGAGCAGCCGCCAGCTTGACGCCGTCTCGTTCGGGCGCCGGCGGTAGCCGATGCCGGATCAGGATCGAACGGACCGAACTCGCTGAGACGCCTATTCCGAGGCCGTGCAGCTCGCCGACGATCCGCCGGTAGCCCCAAGCCGGGTTCTCCCGCGCGAGACGGACGACGAGAGCCTGAACCTCGCGATCGACCAGTGGACGTCCAGGCCGACGGTGTGGGTATGTCCAGCGGCGCGCCACCAGCCGCTGGTGCCAGCGCAGCAGCGTCCGCGGACTGACCGAGAAAGCCGACCAGGCCCGGCGCGGCAGCGCCCGACTCAACGCCCCCAAGAACACCCGATCCGCCTCTTGGAGCGCCGGGCGCTTCGCATGCCGGCGCAGGATCGAGAGCTCGTGCCGCAGCACAAGGATCTCCAGCTTCTTCGACCGCGGCGACCGGCAACAGAGCACCATCAGCTCGAACAGACGGCGAACGACCCAAGTACGCAAGCGACCACAACACGCGCGACCTCCAACAGACGGGGAAGCCGACGCTACCCCGCCACCACCTCAGCGACCTCCCGAACCGAGTGACCGAGTTTTCGAACCCCACGGGTCGACCGGCAGCGTCGCGTGCGCAGGCGAGATGGCGGGGGAAGGCTTCCCCGGCTCGAAATGCTCGATGTTGAGGCCGATCTAGAACGCAAGCAGCTTGCCGCCGGGCCACTCGAGCCGAGGCCGCTCGACAATTGGCCAGTAGTCGTACGGGGGCCTCGGACGCGTCGCCGTCATCTCAGCACGGAAGCGGGTGCGGGCGCTCGTCGCGGGTGATGATCCCGGCGGAGCGAACGCAGTCAGCTGGGTTCCTCATCTCAGGCCGTGTACCAGCGACCGGGGTCGAGCTTCTCGCGGATCAGCGCGAGCTCCTCGCGGGTCGGCGGCGCCGACTCCGCAACGTCCCCCAGATCGAGCGGCACCGGGGTCTCGGCGGCCACCCGCTCCGGGTCCTCGCCAGGATAGACGCTCTGCAGGCACAGGCCCTCGGGCCCGACCGCGATCACGGCGCGGTCGGTGACGATCGTCGAGGTGCCGCGTCCCGTCAGGCCGGAGTCGAGCCGCGGCTTGCCGCCGACGCTCGCGCCGGGGCTCGTCAGGAAGTCCACCTGCGCGCTTGAACTTGCGCGGGTCGTGCCGCATCACCACCATCACGCGGCCGGCAAGCGACGCGATGTCGTTGGCGCCGCTGGAACCGTTGAAGCGGCGCGTCGTGCCGTCCTCCTGCGTCACCAGCGTCGAGTTGATCGACCCGGTTACGTCGACCTGGAGGGCGCCGAGGATGCCGAGCGTCACTCGTCCCCCGTGGAGGAGGTGGCCGAGGATGTCGATCATGCCGCAGAACGCCCGCGCATCCTTCCACAGCCGCGGGTCTGCGATCCCCATCGCCGACTCGGTCGGCATCGACTCGGCGACGCCGATCTCGAGCAGGAGCACCGCCGAGGGCGCATGGGTCAGCTTCGCGAGCAGGGCGCCCACCTGTGGCAGCCCGAGGCCAACCACGGCCACCTCGTCCTGCTGCGATCGCGTGCGAGGCCGCGACGGCCATCATCTCCCTCGGGGTCCAGTCGCTCATACGACCACCCCCGCCCGCTCGAGGTACTCCTCGTGCGAGTAGACGCCGCGGACGTACTCGTCGAGATAGCGGGCATACGCCTCGCCGCCCGCACGCGCCGCGGCAGCGTAGAGCTCGAGGTGCGCTCGGTCGTAGTCGTAATGCCCTGCGACGGCCGTCGGGATGCGCCGCGAAGGGCGCGTGCACGACGGCCGTGACGGACGGGCCAAGGATCGTGACCGCGTTGGGTCGAGCAGAGTCCCTGCCGGGACGACCTTCTCGGCGAGCACGATCGTCCGCCGCGCTGCCATCGCTGTCTCGCGGATGCTCCAGGTCGGCCCGCCGACGACGGCGTAGCCGTCCTCGTCGGCGACGTCGACGTGCACGAAGGCGACGTCGGGGCGGAGCGGGGCGAGCACCACCACCGGCTGTCCGGTGAACGGGTCGCGCTCGAGGCGGACGTCCCCGTCCCGCTCGACGAGCTCCTCGAGCAGGTTCGAGCCGAGCATCGACCGAGTGGGGAGGAACGGGAGCCCGAGGGCGGCGGCGTGGAAGCGGAAGGTAAGCGCCAGGCTCGAGTACTCCTCCACGTCGAGCGCGCCGGAGAGGGTGGCGTGGTTGACCGCGTGCAGCGAGCCGAAGCGATCGAGCGATCCGCCCGAGTAGACGAGCTTCCGCACGCAGCCGCTGCCGACGAGCAGGTCGGTGTCCATGCCGCCGACCACCTGGCTGACGAGGAGGTCTCGCTTCTCCGCCCGCACGAGCTCGTGGACGGCGGCGACCACGCAGCGCGTGATCGCGAAGCCGCCCAGCGCGACGTGGCTACCGTCCTCGACGCCGGCGACAGCGTCGGTGAGCGAGACGAGCTTGCTCGGCATCAGCCCTCTAGCGGCTCGAGCCCCAGCAGCCGCGCGGGGTTGTCAGTGATGATCTTCTTCACGTCCTCCGGCGGGATGCCGAAGCCGAGCAGCGCGCGGATGAAGATTCGCATCCCGTCCACGGTGTTCACGTGTAGGACCTGGCCGAAGTCGCTACCGCCGACACAACGCTCGACGCCGATCGCCTTGATCGTGTCCACCGTCTCGTAGGGGTCGCAGACCGGCTGGTACAGCGAGGGGATCATCGGCTGGCAGTAGGTGCCGACGTAGGTGCCGAGGTCGGCGAGCTGCTGCATCTCGTCGATCAGGAGCTTGTTCAGCTCGAGCAGTGGGTGGTCGAGGAGCGTCTTGACTCCCATCTCCTTCGCCAGCGTGCAGAGCGGCAGCAGCTCCTCGAAGTCCGTGTGCCCGAGGCTGCAGAGCACGCCGGCCTCCGCTGCGAGCTCGAACACCTGCCGCACCTCGGGCAACACGTTGCCGGAGTCGTCCACGAGCCGCACGTAGCCCTCGCGGTTCTCGATGCCAGCGAAGCGCGCCCACCCGAAGGACTTGAAGGTCGGGAACCAGAGGATCTTGCAGTTCGGATACTGGAGCGCGATCTTGACCGCCTCCGGGTTGATGCCGTGATTGAGGCCGAGCCCGCCGAGCACCTCGACGCGCTGCTCGAGCCGACCGTCGGCCACCATCTCGTCGACGTAGCGCTGAACGAGGTAGGCGGCGTTCGCCGTCAGGTTCCAGTGGTCCTTGAAGTAGACGGCGCGCATCTTCGCCCGGGCGGCGTCGATCGCGATGTCGATCATGTCCTGCGAGCGGTGGACGAAGTCGGGGTACGCGTGGATGTGGCAGTCGATCGCGCCTGCGAGCAGGTCGTTCTCGATGCCCGGGTAGATGGCCGTCAGCTCGGGGTTGTCCTTGAGCATCGCGTAGAAGTACGTGCGCGAGTTCATCTGGAGGACGCGCTCCAGCGTCAGCGTCCGGCCGACCTTGATCTGCGAGGGGTGCAATCCGTGCTTGTGCAGGTCGACCTTCTCGCCGGTGACCAGCTCGATCAGATGCTCGTCGCACATTCGTATTCGCCTCCGGTGTCGGTAGGAGCTATTCTATATAGAAGAACGTCATTCTGCCACACGAAAGGCGGTGTGCGCGGTCGTGATCATCGACACCGAGTTCAACTCCGCGGCGCAGGTGCCCACGCGGATCTGTGTCGACGCGGCACAACTCGCCGAGGAGCGGGGGTTCGGATGCGTCTGGAAGGGCGAGTCGAACAGCCGCGACCCGATGGTGCTGCTGGCTGCCTACGCCGCCATGACGAGCCGGATCGAGATCGGCACGGCGATCTACCACATGTACGGCAGGTCGCCGGTCACGCTGGGCATCCAGGCCGCGACGCTGAACGAGTATGCCGACGGACGCCTGATCCTTGGCCTCGGCGTCGCGAACCCCACGATCGCGGCCTGGCACGGCGACGTCTACGACAAGCCGCTGCGCCGCATCCGCGAGTACGTCGAGATCGTCCGCGCCGTGTACTCCGGCGAGCGCGTCGAGTACGCCGGCGAGTACTACTCGAGCTCGGGAGGCTTCAAGCTCGCCTTCGAGCCGCCCTCCCACCCGCTGCGGATCTGGCTCGCGGCGCTCGGCGAGAAGATGGCGAAGCTGAGCGGAAAGATCTCCGACGGCGTCATCATCAACATGGCGAACCCCGAGCGAGTGCGCGCAGATCGTCGAGTGGTGCCACGAGGGAGCACGCTCCGCCGGCCGCGACCCGAACGGCTTCCAGGTCGCCCCGAAGCTCCGCGTCGCCCTCCACGAGGATCCGGCCGAGGCGAGGCGGACGCTGAAGAAGGTGCTCACCTTCTACGCGATCCAGAACGGCTACGGCCAGATGCTCACCGACATGGGCCTCGGCGACGAGGTCGAGCGCATCCGGAGCGCCTACTCGAGCGACGGCTTCGGCGCCGCCCGCGAACAGGTCCCCGACGAGATGCTCGACCGCGTGCCGATGTTCGCCGGCTCGAGCCTCGACGGGCTGACCGAGCGGCTCGAGGAGTACGAGGAGGCGGGCGCGACGCGGATGATCGTCGCCTACGTCCCCTCCGGAGACGACCTCTGGGGCGAGATCCAGCACTTCCTCGACACGGCCGACTTCGTCGGCGCCGCGCCGTCTGAGATGGACTTCCAGCTCACCGACGACCAGGAGGCCATCCGCAAGGCCGTCGGCCGAGACCTGCGCCCGCTTCCCCGACCAGTACTGGCGCGAGGTCGACGCCGAGGGCGACTACCCGGACGAGTTCGTCGCGCACGCTGACCGAGGGCGGCTGGCTCTCGATCCTGATCCCCGAGGAGTACGGCGGCGCAGGGCTCGGGATGACCGAAGCCGCGATCGTGCTCGAGGAGATCAACCGCTCCGGCGGCAACGGCAGCGCGTGCCACGCCCAGATGTACACGATGGGCACGCTGCTCCGGCACGGCACCGAGGAGCAGAAGCAGCGCTACCTCCCGGAGATCGCCGCAGGGCGGCTCCGGCTCCAGGCGTTCGCCGTCACCGAGCCGACGACCGGCTCCGACACGACGCGGCTCGCCACCCGCGCCGAGCGCCGCGGCGACGGCTACGTCGTCAACGGCCAGAAGGTCTTCATCTCGCGCGTCGAGCAGTCCGACCTGATGCTCCTGCTCGCCCGGACGACGCCGCTCGACGAGGTCGAGAAGCGCACCGAGGGGCTCTCGGTGTTCCTCGTCGACCTGCGCGAGGCCGGACGGCGCGGTCGAGATGCGGCAAGCTCGACGTGATGGTGAACCACCACACGAGCGAGCTCTTCATCGACGACCTCGAGCTGCCCGCCGAGAGCCTGATCGGCGAGGAGGGCAAGGGCTTCCGCTACATCCTCGACGGGATGAACGCCGAGCGGATCCTCGTCGCCTCGGAGGCGATCGGCGACGGGCGCTGGTTCGTCGAGCGCGGCTCGCGCGTACGCCTCGGAGCGCGAGGTGTTCGGGCGGCCGATCGGCGCGAACCAGGGCGTCCAGTTCCCGCTCGCGCAGGCGCACGCGCGAGGTCGAGGCGGCGAGCCTGCTGCGCTACCAGGCCGCGACGCTCTTCGACCGCGGCGAGCCGTGCGGGCCGAGGCGAACATGGCGAAGCTGCTCGCCTCGCAGGCCTCGTGGGCAGGCCGCGAACGCCTGCATGACCGCCTACGGCGGCTACGGCTTCGCGCGCGAGTACGACGTCGAGCGGAAGTTCCGCGAGGCGAAGCTGCTCGAGATCGCGCCGGTCAGCAACAACCTGATCCTGGCCTACGTCGGCCAGCGCGTGCTCGGCATGCCGAGGTCGTACTGATGGCGCGCCCGCTCCGCTCCTGGATGTTCGTGCCGGGCAACCGGCAGCGCTTCCTCGACAAGATCTACGAGCTCGAGACGCCGCCCGACGCCGTCTTCTTCGACCTCGAGGACGGCGTCATCCCCGAGGAGAAGCCGGTCGCGCGCGAGCTGGTCGCCGAGGTGCTGCGGCGGGCGGCCGCCGGGGCCGCTGCGCACGGTCCGGGTCAACGCCGTCGACACGGACTGGTTCCGCGACGACCTGGAGGCGATCGCTCGTACCCGGGCTCGAGGGCGTCTGCCTGCCGAAGGTCGAGCGGCGCCGACGACGTGCTCGAGGTCGCGCGGCACGCGATCGAGCGCTTCGACCCGGACGGCGACGTCCGGATCGTCGCCGCGATCGAGAGCGCCGCCGGGCTGCTCCGCGCACCCGAGATCGCCGCGGCGCACCCGCGCGTCGTCGCGCTCATGTTCGGCGCCGAGGACTACGCGCTCGACCTCGGGCTCGGCACGAAGCGGGAGGGCGAGGCGGCCGAGCTCGTCTACGCGCGCTCGGCGCTCGTCGTCGCGGCGGCCGCGGCGCGCGTGCTCTCGATCGACGGCGTGTTCCCCGACCTCGACGACCCGGACGGGCTCGCTCGCCGACATCGTCCAGTCGCGCCGGCTCGGCTTCGACGCGAAGTCGACGTTCAACCCGCGCCAGGTCGAGCTGATCAACGAGCGCTTCAGCCCGACGCCCGACGAGCTCGCCTACGCGCGCACGCGTCGCCGACGCCTTCGAGGAGGCGACGGCGCGGGGCGACGCCTCCGTCGCCGTCGGCGGGCAGCTCGTCGACCGGCCGATCGTGCTGCGCGCGCAGCGGCTGCTCGAGGTGGCGGAGGAGCTCGGCATCGGGCTGACGGAGGTGAGCGATGGGTGAGGTCAAGCCCGGCTGGCAGGGCCGGTTCTTCGAGGACTTCGAGGTCGGCGACGTCTACCGCTGCCGCTACGGCCGGACGGTCACCGAGGCCGACAACATCCAGTTCACGCTGCTCACGAACAACACCAACCAGATCCACTTCAACCGCGACTACGGCGAGAAGACGGAGTTCGGCAACACGCTCGTCAACAGCGCGCTCACGCTCTCGATCGTCGCCGGGATGGGCGTCGCAGACGTGAGCGAGAACGGCTTCGCGCTCGGCTGGGACGAGATCACGCTGCCGCATCCCGTCTTCCCCGGCGACACGCTCTACTCCGAGAGCGAGGTCGTCGAGAAGCGCGAGTCGCGATCGCGCCCGACACAAGGGATCGTCAAGGTCGAGACGCGCGGCTACAACCAGCACGGCGACCTCGTCATCCGGTACCGCCGCTCGGTGATGGTCTGGAAGCGGGCGCACGCGCCGAGCCTGGAGATCTTCCCGACGCCGAAGACGTGATCGGAGACGCGCTCGCGGGCGTCCGCGTCGTCGCGCTCGAGCAGGCGGTCGCGATGCCGTTCTGCACCCTGCTCCTCGCCGCGCTCGGCGCCGACGTGGTGAAGGTCGAGCCGCCCGGCGCGGCGACGTGGTCCGCGGCTGGGACGACGCAGTGCGCGGCCTCTCGACGGGCTTCGTCGCGTTCAACGCCGGCAAGCGCGACATCGCCGCTCGACGCGAAGACGCCGGAGGGCCGCGAGGTGCTGCGGCGCCTCGCCGGCCGGCGCAGACGTCTTCTGTCGAGAACTTCGCCCCCGGCGTCGCCGAACGGCTCGGCGTCGGCGCCGCAGATCTGCGGGCCGAGAACCCGCGGCTCGTCTACTGCAGTCTCTCCGGGTACGGGCAGGACGGGCCGTACCGCGACGTCAAGGCGTACGACCTGCTCGTCCAGGGGGAATCCGGGATTCTGCTCACGAACGGCACGCCCGAGGCGCCGGCGAAGGTCGGGATCCCGACTCACCGACCAGATCGCCGGCGTCCACGCCGCGCTCGGGATCGCCGCCGCCCTGCACCGCCGCGAGCGCACCGGCGAGGGCGCCTACCTCGACGTCTCGATGCTCGAGTCCGCCGCGTTCTGGCTCGCCTACTACCCGCACCACTGGTGGCACCGCGGGCGAGGAGCCGCCCCGCTCCGGCATGCGGCATCAGTACCTCTCTCCGTACGGGCCGTTTCTCGCCGCCGACGGCCGCTACGTGAACGTCGTCGTCGCCTCCGACGCCGACTGGCGACGCTTCTGCGAGGCGGTCGAGCGGCCACGAGTGGGCGGACGACGCCCGCTTCGCCACCATCGCCGCCCGCACCCAGGCGCGGCACGACGTCGACCGGCTCGTCGAGGAGCGTGATCGCCACCGCGCCGGCCGAGGAATGGGCCGAGCGGCTGCAGGCGGCGAGGCTGCCGGTCGGGCGCGTCCGCACGATCGGCGAGGTCGTCGAGCACCCACAGCTCGTCGCGCGCGGGCCTCTTCGCCGAGGCCGACTCCCCCGTCGGGCCGATCCCCGTCGTGCGCTTCCCGCTCAGCGGGCGCGCGGGACGCGTGCCGGGCCTCGGCGAAGACACCGACGCGGTGCTCGCCGAGGCAGGGTACGACGCCGCGCAGATCGCCGAGCTCCGCACGAAGGGCGTCGTGTGAGCGCGGCCGCGTTCGACGACCTCGCCCGGCGACCGGCTGGCTGAGGTGCCGCTCAGGAGTCGGCGCCGAACACGAGCCCCATCGACTCGGCGGTCTCCTGCACCGTCTTGGCGATGCGGCGAAGCTCCTTCGCGGAGATCCTCGCGTCGGGGCCCGCGACCGTGACTGCGCCCCGGACCCTGCCCGCCCGGTCGGAGATCGCGCAGGCGACCGCGACGACGTGGTCCTCACTCTCGCCGGTGTTCACCGCGTAGCCCCGCTCCCGCACCTCGGCGAGCTGGCGGAGCAGCTCCTCCCGGCTGCCCACGGTACGGTCGGTGACCGCGTCGAGGCGCTCGGACGGGTAGCGCTCCTTCACGGCATCCTCGGGCAGCAGCGCGAGCTCGGCCTTGCCGGCCGCGGTCGCGTACGCCGGCAGGGACTGTCCGACGCGCGAGCCCGCGCGGAGCACCTTGTCGGTCTCGACGCAGTCGAGGAAGAACACCGACGGGCCGCGCAGCGTCGTCAGGTGCGCGGTCTCGCCCACCTTCTCCACGAGCTGCTCGAGCAGAGGCCGCACCGCGGCGCGGATGTCGAAGTCGCCCAGCGCCGCCAGGCCGATCTGGGTGAGGACCTCGCCGGCCCGGTAGCGGCGCGTGCGCGCGTCGCGCTGGACGAAGCCGTGGTACTGGAGCATCGCGAGGAGTCGGTGCCCCGTCGAGGGCGCGACCCCGAGCGACCGGCTCGCCTCGGCGGCGCTGATCGACGACGAGTCCCGGATGAGCAGCAGCAAGCGCAGCGCGTTGTCGACCGACTCGATCGGGTACTTCGGCTGGTCGTCGCTCGTCACGAGTCGCGATTCTATGCCGGATGCCCGGCCACCCAGGACGGCGACGGGTGCGGCCCGCGCCCCGGCTCGCCGGCGGGAGCCGCCCGCTGGAAGCCCATCCGGAGCGTCGGGCCGAACGGGGCGAGACTCCCTGTGAGAGGCAGGCTCGTTCCGATTGTGACGTCCCCGCCTGCACGCGGCCGTTCCGGCCGTGACGCCCGTCGCAGAGCCGTGAGCTCAGCCGCCCCTTCGACTCTGGCGGCGGAACTCCCGGGGCGAGCACCCGTATTCGATCCGAAAGACCCTGCTGAAATGCTGTGCGCCAGGCAGGCCCCAACGACTTGCGATGGCGAGGATCGTTTGGTGGCGAAGCGTCGCATCGAGCAAATCGCGGGCGCAGCGTTCGAGACGTGTCTTCCTGATCCACTCGCAGACGCTCGTCCCCTCCGACTCGAAGAGCTTATGGAGGTACCTCGTCGAGATGAAGCTCGCCCTGGCGATGTCCGCGGGGGCGAGGTCGGGATCGCCGAGGTTCGACTCGATGCAGGACTCGACGCTGAGGAGGATCTCGGCGCGCGACGCGGGTCTCGCCCGATCGTGCGACCAATCCGGCCCGGCGTATAGCCCCCGGATCAGATCCAGCACGTGCTCTGCCGTCGTCGACCTATCGGCAGGGGCGAACGAGCCGTCCTCGAGCCGGCGCGCAAGCCTGCGGACGAAGCTGGCGGCAGCTGTGGCGTGCCCGTCGGGCTGGCAGATCCCGACGGCCGTTCGGCTGCTGATCCGCGGCGTGTCGCGGCCGAGCAGGTGTCTCGGCACGCTCACGACGAGAGACTCGAACGGCTCGTCCGTCCGGAGGATCGCCGGGCGGGACGTCTCGTAGCTGAAGACGTCCCCCACCCGTACGAGCGTCGTGCGTCGGTCCTGAGCCGCGTTCAGTGCTCCGCGCAGGATCACGGAGAAGTGCAGGCACTCCGGATCGCTCGCCCGTATGTCGTGCGACGTCCGAATCATCGTGTTGGCTGCCGCGGCGATCCTGAAGACGCCGATCGGGCCGACGTCGTAGCCCCACATCTGGGCCCAGAACCCGTCCTTGCTCGGCGTACGTATTTGGAGCGGGTGGTACGCGTGGCACGAGGACTCCAGCCAGAAGTCCAGCCTCTCGTGGGCGGGTACCACCGCTGTATCGATCAGAAGCGTCACTTCACGCGACCCCGACGTACGACCTTCCCGATCGTCTCTCGTTTTCCGGAGACGATCAACCCAACAACGTACGACCGGCAAGTCGCCAGGTCAAGCAGCCAGCCGATGCTAGGATGTCGCGCGCGGGCCGAAGAGCTTCCTCGTGGCGATCTGGGCCCCTTCGGCGAGTGCCTGCAGCTTCGCCCACTGGATGGTCGGGTGGACGCGCTGGAGGAACGCGCCCTGCGCGAATCCGCAGTCGGTTCCGCCCATGACGGCGTCCGGGCCCACGAGCTTTGCGAGGCGCACGAGCCGCTCGGCGACGAGCTCAGGATGCTCGACGATATTCGTGTGGTGGGTGACGACGCCGGGCACGAGCACCTTGCCCTCGGGCAGGGTCACGTTCTCCCAGATCCGCCACTCGTGCTCGTGGCGCGGGTTCGCCTGCTCCATCAGGTAGTAGCGGGCACGCACACTGAGGACGAGGTCGATCACGTCGGCGAGCGGCGGGTCGAAGACGTGAGGGCCGTGCCAGCTGCCGAAGCAGACGTGGTAGCGGACGCGGTCTTCGGGGATGCCCGCCAGGGCGTGGTTGAGAGCCTCGACTCGTAGCTCCGCCCAGCGCCGATAGTCCTCGACCGAGCCGCCGAGGGAGAGGATCGAGTCGTACTCGTGCAGGAGCACTGCGTCGTCGACCTGGAGGAGAAAGCCAGCGTCGACGATTGCCTTGTACTCCTCGTGCAGCGCATCTGCGACGGCGAAGACGAACTCCTCCTCGGTCGCGTAGTACTCGTTGCGCAGCCAGTAGACGCTCGCCGGGGCAACGACCGGGAGGAACGCGTCGGTGACGTCGACTCCGTCGAGTGCCGTCTTGAGACGCGAGAGATCGCGCGCGAGGGCGGAGCTGTCGTACGTGATCGGGCCGGTGCAGAACCAGAACTTGCCCTTTGCCTCGACGGCTCCAGCCTTTGGGGCCTGGTCAGCGTCTGCGAGTCTCACCTGGTTCTCGAGCTCGCGGGCAAAGGCGGCGTCGTGCTCCGCGTAGAACTCCGGGAAAGCCTGCCGGTCGCGACTTGGAGGAAGGATGTTGCCCCCCTCCAAGGGCACGAGCCGCGGCTCGAGGCCGCTCACGCGCTCGTACAGGTATGTGATCCAGGACGACTTCCCCATCTCGCCGTCGTCGACGACGTCGATACCAACCTCGGCTTGGCGGCGGACGACGTCCGTCACTGCTTCAGCGAGAACCCGCTCGTACTCGGCTGCATCGATGCTCTCGCCGCGCTCGGCCGCGGCCAGAAGATCGAGGAGCGCGCGCGGACGGGCGAGGCTGCCAACGTGGGTCGTGAGAATCCGGTCCATCAAAGCTCCCTTCCGGTGACTACGAGAACACCACGGCGCGGCCCGCCTGGACCACCCTTCTTCTTCTTCTTCTTCTTCAACTGCCGCTTGCGGTAGGTGGCTCCAGCGACGCCGTCCGGGTTTTGGAAGAGTGTCACGATCAGCGCGACGCCGCCGAACAGCAGCGCCCAGTTCCCTGAGACGCCGAACCATTTCTCGAGTGCGTACGGGAACAGCGCCTGGACCGAGATCAGTCCCGCGACGACGGCGCCCGAAACCATCGTGATTCCGCCGACGTAGGCGAAGGCGATCAGGCTGAGCGCGGTCAGGGCTGAGAATCGGGTGACTGTGACCGAGCTGAAGTTGTAGCCGTACAGCGCGCCGCCGATCCCGGCGATGAAGGAGCTGAGCCCGAACGCGGCGAGCTTGACGTTCCGGACGTTGATCCCCGCGGCGGCGGCTGCTCGCTCGTTCGAGCGAACGGCGAGCATCCGCTGTCCGAGGTCCGAGCGGCGGAGGTTCGCGACGAGCAGCCCGAGAGCCAGCGTCACTCCAACCACGAAGAAGCCGAACACGGGGCTCGGAACGTTCCCGTCCAGGCCCTTGAACGGGCCGTACGGGCCGAGATCGATGCCGATCTTCGGCTCCGGCACAGGCGAGCTCGAGCTCCCGCCGCCCCAGGTCGTACTCAGGAAGACGAACTGCTCGATCGCAACCGCGGCCGCGAGGGTGACCACTGCGAGGCTGACGCCGCGGACACGGAGCGCCGAGACTGCGATGACGAGCCCGCACACCGTCGCGCCGCTCGCACCGATCAGCATCGCCCACGGAAAGCCGACGCCGTAGTCAACGGCCAGGTGCGAGAGGATGAAGCCGGAAACGCCCGCCAGCGCGAGCTGCACCACCGAGATCTGCCCGACGAATCCGGTGATCACGACCAGCGAAAGGCACATCACGGTCGCCAGGAGGGACGTGATCAGCGCCTGGCGGAAGTCGTAGGGCAGGACGATCAGCGCGACGACAGCAACCGCGGTCGCGATCACCG
Source organism: uncultured Actinomycetes bacterium (assembly GCA_963839425.1). GTDB lineage: Bacteria > Actinomycetota > Thermoleophilia > Gaiellales > Gaiellaceae > CAYGLV01. The sequence goes on along the minus strand of CAWIUX010000009.1, from coordinate 1,095,766 downwards.
CCGATCGCCAGAGCCGCTGGGCCCGCGGAGCGAGCGGGAGGCGTTGCTCCACAAGCTCGCCTCGGCTGGGCAGGTTCGTCCCTCGCACGAACATCGCGACCACCATCAGCCCGAAGACGAGCAGCGGCTGCACTCCGGGCATCGCGACGCCCTGATCGGACGGGAACCAGCTGAACGTCTGGAGGTAGTAGAGGATGTTTTCCAGCATCCCGATCGTGAGCCCGACCGCCGTCGCGATCCAGAACGACGTGAAGCGCGCGAACAGCGCCGCGGTCAGGGCGGGGACGACCTGGAGCGGCAGCGAGGTCGAGTCGAGCTGGGTGATGGAGGCGGCGAGCACCCCAAGCCCGCCGGCCACGACGGTCGCAAGCAGCGTGTTGGCGAGAGCAAGCTGATTGGGCGAGAGCCCGAGCAGCATCGCGCCGACCTCGTTCTCCGAGGCCGCCCGTGTTGCGACTCCAAAGCGGCTGAACTTGAAGAGAAGCGAAAGCACGAGCGTCGCGCCGATGACGATCGCCGGCAGGATGAACCGATCGACCGGCACCGTCGCGCCGAACGCGGTGACAGTGCCTCTTGGCAGCACGGGCGGCTGCGGCTTCGTGGCGATTCCGAAGGCGAGCGATACCGCCGCCTGAGCGACGAGGAGCACGCCGAGGGACGCGGCGAGCTTCGCGAGCGGCGACGCCGTTCTCAGCGGCCGGAAGGCGACGAACTCGATCAGCACTCCGAGGGTGAGCAGGACGATCAGCGTGAACAGCAGCGCAGGCGCCGTCGGAACGTGCCATCCGTAGACGCCTGTCTTGAACGACCAGTAGGAGTAGCCGCCGAGCATCGCGACGGCGCCCGTGGAGACGTTGATGATGCCGGAGCCGCGATAGGTGAGGACGATGCCGATCGCGATCCCGGAGATCAGCGATCCGCCTCCCAGCCCGAGGAGGGCGAAGAGGAGGAGTTGCGTCAAGTCCATACCGACTGCGTCCCCGGGTGGATCCCCTCGGCGGAAGGAGCTTCGCCGAAGGGATCCCGTCCCAGGAGGAGGGCCTGCCTAGCCCCCGGGCGTGAAGTTGCTGGGCGGCCGCAACCAACCCGTGAGCCGCTTGAAGACGCCCTTCCCTTCGTACTGGAAGAACTGCGTCTGGTCGTTGCACGCGGCCGGCTCGGTCTTGTACTTCCCGCAGTGGAGGCTTGGTGCGCCCAGTGCCTGCGGGCCCTTGAAGTTCCGAAGCGCCGTGGTCAGCTTCGGCGCGGTAATGTTCTTGACGCCGAGGGCGTTCATCATCTTCACGGTCGTGAGGATCTGGCCCCAGGAGACGATCACCCAGGCATCGCCGGCGAGCTTCGCCTGGCCGAGCTTGGCCATCGCCTTGTTGTATGGGACGACCGCCTTGTCGCTCTTGTCGCCGGCGAGCGACGATGCGATCCCGTAGACCCAAGGCGCCAGGTCGCCGCCGAGACCTGCCGCGACCTCACCGCTGAGACAGAGCGGGTTCGACACGATCTTCGACCCGGGGACGCCGAGCTGCTGCAGTGTCTTCGCGACGTTGACGCAACCTGCGGCGTTGCTCTGCGGCACGACGATGTCCGCCGTCTGAGCGCCGGCTGCGGTCAGCGGTCCGATCAGATCGGTGGCGTTCGGGTCGAAGCCGACGAGCTTGGTCTTTATTCCGGCGGCCTCGAGACTGATCTTCTCGACCTTGGCGCCGACATCGATGCCCGGAATCTGCGGGTAGATGACGGCCGCAGTCTTCGCCTTGAGGTGCGTCTTCGCGAACGTGCCCCACGGTCCGAGCACGGAGTCGTTCGTACCGAAGAGAGCGAACTCGTTCTTCTGGATGGCGTCGACCGGCAGAAGTGCCACGCCACTGACGATTGGCTTCTTGCCGCCGAGCGCCGCGTAGAACGACTGATTGCCAACAGCGACAGCGCCGAACACGACCACCGAAATGCGCTTGTCATTCGCAAACTTCTGACCGCATTTCGTTCCGTCCTCCTCGGCCGATGTCGTGAAGCACTTGCTGAGGACGACAGGATGACCCTGCACGCCGCCGAGATTGTTGTTGACGTACTTCACGGCGAGCTCGGCGCCCTTCGTCCAGTTCGGTCCGACGAGGACCTGGCCGCCCTGGGTGTTGATGGCCCCAATCACGATCGGCGAGAGCTTCGGGTTTGCCTTCCCCGCCTTGCCGCCCACGTACTTGACGTAATCCGTGACCGGTCCGCTCGCCGCACCGCGCCCGAGCGCGATGGGAACCGTCACTGCGAGCGCGGCCGCGAAGACACCGACGACGAGCGTGAGGCGTCCGAGAGGGTTTCGCTCCACGAACCTCATGCGCGTTCCTCCTTCCTCCTCTCGCTCGGGGAGCCGAGCAGGAGACTCGTGTTTTGCCGCTCACTGCGGCCCATGGTGCTGATCTTCGTGCCCCGACCTCCCGCGTTCTTCGCAATCCGCGCACAGTTGGGGCCTGTTGTTCAGTGTGTATGCACGGCCGTCAGCTGGTCGAGCGTCGGTCAAAACCCAATAGGCATAAGGAATACGGGCCACTGCCGCCCTCGCTGCGGACAAAGCGAAGCTTGGTGGCGCAGGTCAGGCCAGTTCTTGCTCAGCGCGGCTGGTGGCATATGCTCCGCTGGCATGCGCGCGCTGGCTGTTCCGGAACGCACGCTGACTCCGGTTCTCGAAGCCACTCAGATCTCGGTCAGCTTCGGTGGGGTCCACGCATTGGCAGGCCTCGATCTCGAGATCGGAGAGGGCCAGCTCGTCGGCTTGATCGGGCCAAACGGCGCCGGCAAGACGACATTCATCGACGCGATCACCGGCTTCGTCCACTCACAGGGCATGGTCAAGCTCGACGGCGAGGATCTGACTGGATTGCCCCCACATGACCGCGCTCAGCGCGGCCTCCTCCGGACATGGCAGTCGATCGAGCTGTTCGACGACCTCACCGTCCGCGAGAACCTTCTCGTCGCATCGCACCCGCCTTCGGTCTGGCGCACCCTCAAGCAAGCCGTCACGGCTCCGAGCACGAGCTCGTCGGAGATCGAGCCGACGATCGAGTTGCTCGGGCTCGATGCGATCGTGGACGAGCTGCCGAGCGACCTGTCACAAGGGGAGCGCAAGCTCGTCGGGATTGCGCGGGCGCTTGTTGCGAAGCCGCGGGTCGTCTGTCTCGACGAGCCTGCCGCAGGTCTCGACACGCGCGAAAGCGCGGAGCTCGGTCAACGGCTGCGCCGCCTCGTTGACGCCGGTCAGGCGATGCTCCTTGTCGATCACGACATGGGCCTCGTGCTCGGAATCTGCGACGAGGTGGTCGTGCTGGAGTTCGGCAAGGCGATCGCGCGCGGCGCGGCCGATGTCGTGCGGCGCGACGAGCAGGTGATCGCCGCCTATCTCGGTGGTGCGGCTTCCGAGCTCACTCCAGCGGTTCTCGACTCGGCAGCCGCCACGGCCCACCACAGCACGGGCGAGGTTGATCGTGGCTGACCACCTCCTGTCGATCGAACGGCTCACTGCGGGCTACGACGAGGCTGCGGTCATCCGCGAGCTCGACTTGACCGTCGGTGCCGGCGAGATCGTCGCCTTGCTCGGTGCGAACGGAGCGGGGAAGACGACCACGCTGCGCGCCATTTCCGGTCTCGTGCGGCCGATGGCTGGGCGCGTGATCTTCGAAGGTAGCGATCTCGGGCGCACGTCTCCGAGTGCCCGGGCGCGCCTCGGGATCGCCCACGTGCCCGAGGGCCGCGGTCTCTTCTTCGGATTGACCGTGGCCGAGCACTTCCGCGTCGGAGCGCGCGGCGAGCCGGTCGATCAGGACCTCGCGTACGAGTACTTCCCCAAGCTGCGGGAGCTCCAGGGCCGACGCGCCGGCCTACTTTCTGGCGGTGAGCAGCAGATGCTCGCTGTCGCGCGCGCTCTTGCGCGCCACCCCAGGCTGTTGCTGCTGGACGAGCTGAGCCTCGGGCTCGCGCCGGTGATCGTCGAACGGCTGCTCCCGGTCGTGCGCACGTTCGCGCAGGAGCGCGGCTGCGCTGTGCTGCTGGTCGAGCAACACGTTCATCTTGCCCTCGAGGTCGCAGATCGCGGCTACGTCCTGTCGCACGGGCAGATCGTGGCGCACAACCACGCGAAGCAGCTGCGCGACGACCGGCAGCTGCTCGTGGCCAGCTATCTCGGCGAGCAGGCGCACGCCGACCCCGTCCAAGGAGGACCACCATGAGCCACCGCAGCCTGGAGGACGTGCTCGCCGCCGCGGAGAGTCCGGTCGCGCTGCTGCGCGATCCGCAGGCGGGCCCGAACGTCTATCCGGGCGTGCCCGCCGAATTCACGAACTGGCGGGACGAGCAGCAGGCGTGGCAGAAGACCTGCGTCCTGTTCAACCAGTCCTACCACATGGCCGATCTGGCGGTGGAAGGCCCCGACGCGCTGAAACTGCTCTCGCAGCTCGCCGTGAACAGCTTCGAGGGCTTCGCGGTCGGACAAGGCCAAGCAATTCGTGCCGTGCACGCCCGACGGCTATGTGATCGGCGACGTGATCCTCTTCTACCTGGCCGAGAACCAGTTCAACCTGGTCGGCCGCGCGCCCGCTCTGAACTGGATCCGGTATCACGCGGACACCGGCGGCTACGACGTCAAGGTCGAGCTCGACGAGCGCTCGGCCCTGCGCACGGACGGGCGGAGGAAGTCCTACCGCTTCCAGGTCCAGGGCCCGAACGCGATGAAGGTGATCGAGAAGGTGCTCGGCAAGTGCCCCGCCGGAGCTCAAGTTCTTCAACATGACGACCGCTGACGATCGCCGGCAAGTCCGTCCGCGCGCTGCGGCACGGCATGGCCGGCCAGCCCGGCTGGGAGCTGTTCGGCCCCTGGGACGACGGCGAAGCCGTGCGCGAGGCCTTGGTCGCAGGCCGGCGAAGAGTTCGGCCTGCGGCAGGTGGGCGGCCGCGCCTACTCGTCCAACACGCTGGAGTCGGGCTGGATCCCGTCGCCGCTGCCGGCCGTCTACACGGGCGACAGACTGAAGGCCTATCGCGAGTGGCTCCCGGCCGACTGTTACGAGGCGAAAGCGTCGATCGGCGGCAGCTTCTATTCCGCCGAACATCGAAGACTACTACCTCACGCCCTGGGATCTCGGCTACGGCCAGCTACGTCAAGTTCGATCACGATTTCATCGGCCGCGAGGCGCTCGAGCAGCGCGCCGAAGGGCCCCATCGCAAGAAGGTCACGCTCGCGCTCGACAACGAAGATGTGATGCGCGCAATCGGCAGCGAGTTCCAGAAGGACACAGCGCGCCAAGTTCATCGACTTCCCGTCGGCCGTCTACTCGATGCATCCCTTCGACAGAGGTCACGACGACGGCAAGACGGTCGGCGTCTCGACCTGGGTCGGCTACAGCGCGAACGAAGGCAAGATGCTGACGCTGGCGATTCTCGATGCCGAGCACGCGGAGCCGGGCACCGAAGTCACCTTCGTCTGGGGCGAGGAGACGGCGGCACCGTCCAAGCCGACGGTCGAGCGCCACGTGCAGACGGAGATCCGGGCCATCGTCAGCCCGGTGCCGTACGTCGAGACGGTGCGCAAGTCGTATGCGCCGGGAGGTTGGCGAACGACACGGACCTGATCGCAAGGGAGCGGCACCTTAGATCAGAGGCCCACGATTGTCGCTCTCCCGGCCCACGACGACCCAGATCGCGACGCACGCTCAACGGCGTCGCCGAGTAGTCCCTTTCTAGTCGGGGCGCCGAGATTCGAACTCGGGACCTCTAGTCCCCCAGACTAGCGCGCTAACCAGGCTGCGCCACGCCCCGTGGTGACGGACACCTTACCGAACCGCCCTGCGAGGGGCTCTACGCGCTCAAACGCTTGTAGAGCCGGTCGACGAGCTCCGGCATCTCCTCGAGCCGCTCGGTGATCGAACGCAGGCGGTACTCGCGGAAATGCTCCGGCTCGACGCCCAGCGCGTCGGCGAGACGGGCGATGACGTCGTTCGACGGCACCGGCCGGTTGCCGTGCACGAGGTGGTTGAGGTACCCGGCGGAGAGCCCCGTCTTCGCTGCGAGCGCACGGTACGTGAGGCCCGTCTCTGCCAGGAGGCGCTCGATGGTGGGCCCGAAGGGCTCCTCGCTGAACTTTCGCCGGCGCGCCATTACCTTCCGGCCACCCATTGTGCCACGTCTGCGGCGGCAACACGCTCCTCGACCCCGTCCGCCCGGGCGCGCACGTCCACGGCGCCGTCCTCGAGGGACTTCTTGCCGGCCGTGACCCGCACCGGGCACCCGATCAGGTCGGCGTCGGCGAACTTCTCTCCCGCGCGCAGCTCCCGGTCGTCGAGCAGGACGGCGTGCCCCGCCGCCTCGAGCGCCGCGGCGGCCCGCTCCGCGATCTCCTCGGCACCGGGCAGGACGACGACATGGACGTCGTACGGGGCGATCGCGGCCGGCCAGCTGATCCCGTTGGCGTCGTGGCGCTGCTCGACCGCGGCCGCCATGACCCGCCCGGGCCCGATGCCGTAGCTGCCCATCAGGAGCGGGCGCTCCTTGCCGTCCTCGTCGAGGAACGTCGCGTGAGCGGCTCGGAGTAACCGCGTGCCGAGCTTGAAGATGTGGCCGACCTCGATCGCCGTCTCGAAACGGAGCAGCGCCGCCGCAGCGCGGGCAGGCGTCGCCTGCCTTCGACTCGCGGATGTCGGCGAAGCGCGGCTGGAAGTCGCGACCGGCCTCGACGCCGAGCAGGTGCCAGCCGGTGCGGTTCGCGCCCGCGACGAACTGGCCCTCGCGCAGCGCCTCGTCGGCGACGACCTCGCCCTCGAACCCGACCGGCCCGAGCGAGCCGGGGTCGGCGCCGAACGCCGCGCGGATCTCGTCCTCGGTCGCGGGCCGGAAGTCCGAGCCGAGCGCGCGCCGCCAGCTTGCTCGGCTCGAGCCGGTCGTCGCCGCGGACGAGCCCGAGCACGAGCGTGCCGTCCGTCTTCACGACCGGCATCGCCTTCGACGTCGCCGCGGGGTCGATGCCGAGGAGCTCGCGCGAGCGCCTCGATCGTCGTCACGCCGGGCGTCTCGACCTCGCGCGGGGCGTCGAGGCGCTCGGGAAGCTCGGGCGCGCGCGGGATCCCCGCGCGCGATCTCGAGATCGGCCGCGTAGTCGCCGCGCTCGCAGGTGACGAGCGTGTTCTCGCCCGAGCCCGCCGGCGCGAGGAAGTCGACCGACTCAGCTGCCGCCCATCATCCCCGACTCGGCCTGCACGGCGTGGACCTCGATCCCGCAGCGGTCGAAGATCCGGTCGTAGGCCTCCTCGTGCAGCTTGAAGCTCCGGTCGAGCCCTTCCTCGTCGCGGTCGAACGAGTAGGAGTCCTTCATGATGAACTCGCGGACGCGGATGCAGGCCGCCGCGCGGGCGCGGCTCGTCGCGCTCCTTGACCGAGAAGTGGTAGAGGATCTGCGGCAGCTGCCGGTAGCTCTGGAGCTCCCGCGCGTGGAAGGTGACCGTCTCCTCGTGGGTCATCGGCAGCACGAACTCGCGCCCGTTGCGATCCTTGAGCCGGAAGATCTCCTGGATGTAGTCGCGCCCCGACTGCTGCCAGAGCTCGAAGGGCGTCAGGACCGGCATCAGCATCTCCTGGCCGCCGATCGCGTCGATCTCCTCCCGGATGATCTGGACGACCTTCTGGTGCACGCGCCAGCCGAGCGGCAGGAACGTCCAGACCCCTGCGCTCACCTGGCGGACGAACGCCGCCGCGAACGAGCAGCTTGTGGCTGACCGCCTCGGCGTCGGCCGGATCCTCGCGCAGGGTCGGCAGGAAGAGCGTGGAGGCGCGGGCGATCACAGTCCCGGCAGCCTAGTCGAGCGGGATGAGGGAGGCCTCGGCCATGGCGAGCGCGGCGGGCTTCGCCATCTTCAGGCGCTTCGGCCGCACCATCCCGGCGTCGATCCAGCGGTCGATCTCGTGGAAGAGCTCGTCGATCAGGACGTCCGACGACACCTTCTTCAGCACGCGGCCGTGCGCGTAGATGAAGCCGACGTCGCGGCCGCCGGCGATCCCGAAGTCGGCGTCTCCCGCCTCGCCGGGGCCGTTGACGGCGCAGCCCATCACGGCGACCTCGATCGGCTGCGGGTACGCCTTCAGCCGCTCCTCGACGACGACGGCGAGGCTCTCGACCCCGACGTTGTCGCGCCCGCACGACGGGCAGGCGATCATGATCGGCCCGCGCTCGCGCAGGCCGAGCGCCTTGAGGATCTCCCAGGCGACCTCGACCTCCTTCACCGGGTCGGCCGTGAGCGAGACCCGGATCGTGTCGCCGATCCCGTCGGCGAGCAGCGCGCCCATGCCGATCGCGCTCTTGATCGAGCCGGAGAACGGCGTTCCCGCCTCGGTGACGCCCAGGTGGAGCGGGTAGGGCACCTTCGCCGCGAGCATCCGGTAGGCGCGGATCATCGTCGGCACGTGCGTCGCCTTGACCGAGATCTTGAAGTCGCGGTAGTCGAGCTTCTCGAGCAGCTCGACCTCCTCGAGCGCGGCGGCGACGAGCGCCTCCGCCTGGTCCTCGCTGGGCGAGCGCGTGCAGGTGCTTGGGGAGCGAGCCCGAGTTCGCGCCGATGCGCATCGGGATTCCGGCCTTCTTCGCTGCCCTGACGACGAGCTCGACCTTGTCCGGGCCGCCGATGTTGCCCGGGTTGATGCGCACCGCTGCCACGCCCGCCTCGATCGCCTTCAGCGCGAGCGAGGCGTTGAAGTGGATGTCGGCGATCACGGGGATCGGCGAGAGGCGCACGATCGTCTTGGCAGCGCGGCGGCATCCTCGCTCTTCGGGACGGCGACACGCACGACCTCGCAGCCGGCCGACGCGAGCGCGGCGATCTGCGCGGTCGTCGCCTCGACGTCGCGCGTGGGCGTGAGCGTCATCGACTGGACGACGACGGGCGCCCCGCCGCCGATCGCGACGCTCCCGACCTTGATCCGAGCCTCCGACGCCATCCCGGAAGGTTAGCCCCCGCCGAGCCGGCCGATGTCGTTCGACAGCCCGATGAAGAACAGGATCAGCACGAGGGCGATCCCGACCGTGGACACGCGCTCGTAGACCTCTCGCCCGACCGACCGCCCGCGCACGCCCTCGATCAGCGAGAAGGCGATATGTCCGCCATCGAGCGGCAGGAGCGGCAACAGGTTGAGGAGCGCGAGTGAGAGGCTGAGCAGGCCCAGCACCCAGAGGTAGGTCTCGACGCCCTCCTGCGCCGCGGTGGACGAACCCTGCACGATCCCGACGGGGCTCGCGATGTCCTTGCGGCCGTCCCCCGTCACGAGCTGCCCGAGCGAGGCGCCGATCTCCTTCGTCACCACCCCCGTGAGCCGGAGCGCCTGCCAGGACGCGTCGGCCGGGCCGAGACCCTCGCCGCTCAATCGGAACCCGAGGCGGTAGCGCCCGTCGGTCCGCTCCGGCACCGTCGGAGGCAGCGTGACCTCGCCACCGTCGCGCTCGACGGTGAGCGCGAGCGGCCGGCCGCCGGAGTCGCCGATGCGCTCCGAGATGTGCGAGGCCTTCACGCCGGCGCCGTCGATCTTGACGATGCGGTCGCCTGCCCGCAGGCCGGCCCGCTCGGCGGGCGTGCCCGGGACCACGGTGTCGATCGTCGAGGTCGCCCTTCCGCCGCCCGCCATGAACAGGCCGGCGAACAGGAGCACGGCCAGCAGGACATTGGCCCCCGGCCCGGCGACAATCGCAGCGACGCGCTTCCAGGTTCGCGCCCGCCAGTACGCCTCCGGCCCGAGGGCGTCCCCGAGCTCCGCGAGGCCCTTCCCGGCAGCCGTGGCCGCGGGTGCGGAGAGCCGCACGCGGCCGACGGCCTCGGTCAGCTCGTCCAGGGCACCGCGGGCGGCGTCGAAGTCGCCGGCGCCCAGCGACCGGCGCAGCCGCTCGAGCGGGCCCACCAGTCCCGGAGCCTCGTCGAGGGCGCGACGGAAGTGCACGTCGACGTCGGCAGGCGCCGGGCGATGCATGCCGGGAATCTTCACGAACCCGCCGAGCGGGATCGCGCCGATGCCGTATTCGATCCCGTTGCGGGTCGTCTTCGCAACCGCCGGGGGGAACCCGACGTAGAACTTCCGCGGCCGCAGTCCGACCGCGAGCGCCACGAGGAAGTGACCGAGCTCGTGTATCAGGATCAGGAGCCCCAGGCCGACGATCGCGACAACGATGCTCATACGACCGCCCCGAGGAGGCGCTCCGCGATCCGCCGAGCTTCCGCATCGGCTTCGACAAGCTCGGCCACATCCCGGGCCGGCGCGCCTCCGACGGCGGCGAGCGCCTCCGCGACGACGTCCGCGATGCCCAGGAAGGGCAGGCGGCCCGCCAGGAACGCTGCGACGGCAACCTCGTTCGCCGCATTGAAGGCGCAGGGGAACGTGCCGCCTCGACCCCCCGCCTCGCGCGCCAGGGCGAGCAGCGGGAACGTCGTGAGGTCGGGCGCCTCGAACTCGAGCGTGAGGCCGCCCGCGAGATCGAGCCCCGGCACGGGAGTCGCGGCCCGCTCGGGGTACGTGAGCGCGAAGGAGATCGGGACGCGCATGTCGGGATAGCCTGCGTGAGCGAGCGCCGCGCCGTCGCGGAAGCGCACGAGTGCGTGCACGACCGAGGACGGGTGGACGACGACCTCGATCCGCTCGTACGCGAGCCCGAAGAGGAAGTGGGCCTCGATCAGCTCGAGTCCCTTGTTGGCGAGAGTCGCGGAGTCCACCGTGATCTTCGGCCCCATGCTCCAGGTGGGGTGCGCGAGCGCCTCCGCGGGGGTGACGGAGGACAGCTCGTCGCGCGTGCGGCCGCGGAAGGGACCGCCCGAGGCCGTCAGCACCAGCGAGTCGACAGTATCGGGAGCGCGGCCTTCCAGGCACTGGAAGACCGCGCTGTGCTCGCTGTCTACCGGTAGCAGGAGCCCTCCCCCGCGCCGCTGGGCCGCCAGCGCGAGCTCGCCCGCGGCGACGAGGCTCTCCTTGTTCGCCAGCGCGAGCGTGACGCCCCGCTCGAGCGCCCACAAGGTGGCCCCCACTCCGGCGAAGCCAACAACGGCGTTCAGGACGACGTCCGGCCGGCTCGCGTCGAGGAGCTCTGTCAGGTCACAGCCGACCTGGACGTGCTCGACACGGTGCGCGGCCGCGATCCCCGCGAGGTCCTGTGCGCCCGACGCGACGGCACAGAGCGCGAGCCCGGGGTGGGCTGCGACGATCTCGAGCGCCTGGCGGCCGATCGAGCCGGTGGCCCCGAGCAGAGCGATTCGCTTCACGATGAAGAGTGTACGGGGAGCCCAATCCGTGCCCCCAAGGGGCCGCCCTCGCGTTCCTGGGGCGCCCGGAGGCCGGCTCCGCCGGCCGGGAGGGCCTGCCGCAGGGGCGCGAGGGTTACTGCTGCTGCGCGAAGGCGTCCAGGCAGCCCTGCGTCGCGTTCGTGGCATCCTCCGGCGTGCCGCCCGAGACCGCCTCGGCGATCACCTCGGCGACCGCCTCGGCGGTCCCCTCCGGAACGCCGTACAGATTCGCGATCTCCTCGACGGTCCCGTCGCTGCAGATCTCGAAGCCGCCCTGGTAGGCGCCGGACTGAACTCCACTGCCGCCGGTGTCACTCGTGCCTCCGGCGGGGGCGCCGCCGGCCCCGCCCCCGCCTCCACACCCGGTGAGCAGAACGGCCGAGGCGAGCAGGACCGGCGCAAGGCGGGAGACCGCAGGCAAGTCGCTAACCGTACCCGAACGCCAGCACGACATAGAAGGATGCGACCGAGGCGAAGAGGAGCGAATCGACCCTGTCCAGCATCCCTCCGTGCGCCGCGAGCAGCGAGCCCGAGTCCTTGACGAGGAGATCGCGCTTGATGGACGACTCGAAGAGGTCGCCCGCGGCGCCGGCGAGCGCCACGGCTCCCCCGAAGACGAGCGAGCGCCAGCCGTCCATGAACCCCGTGCCGTAGAACGTGAAGAAAGCCGCGGCGATCGCGGCGAGCGTCCCGGCGACGAATCCCTCCCACGTCTTGCCGGGGGAGATCGCCGGGGCGAGCTTGTGGCGCCCGGCGAGCCGTCCGACCGCGTAGGCGGCCGTGTCGCCGGCGAAGACGGCAAGGAGCAGGGCGTACGTCGCAAGCCGGCCGTGCTCGGGCAGGTCGCGGAGGAGCTCCAGGTGTGCCAGCCCGACGGCGATCCAGACGACGCCGAGCACCGTTGCCGCCAGCGTGACGGTCGCCGACTGCCGCGTGGACGCGATCCCGTAGAGCAGGAAGGCGAGGGGCAGCGTCGCCAGCGCGCCCCCGAGCATCCACTCGAGCCCGCCCAGCTGCCCGCCCAGCAGGGCGAGCACGGCGCCCGCGTAGCCGGCGAGGACCAGCGGACGCAGCGACCGAGCCATGACGTACAGCTCATGGAGCGCGACGAGCGCCGCCACGAGCACGAGCGAGAACACCCACCACCCGCCGAGCCACACCGCGCCGAGCACGAGCGGCAGCCCGACGAGCGCGACGAGGCTCCGCGAGACGAGCTGAGTCATCGCCCGCCGAACCGCCGGCGCCGGCTCGCGAACTCGGAGAGCGCGCTCCGGAGCTGCTCCTCGCCGAAGTCGGGCCACAGGTCGTCCACGAACAGCAGCTCCGCGTACGCCGCCTGCCAGAGCAGGAAGTTCGAGACGCGAAGCTCGCCGGAGGTACGGATCAGAAGATCCGGATCCGGGAGCTCGGGCGCGTACAGGCGCGCGGCCAGCGCCGCCTCGTCGATCTCGGCAGACGGGACGCCGTCCTCGACCAGCCGGCGCGCGACGTCCACGAGCTCGCTCCGCCCGCCATAGTCGAAGGCAATCCAGAGCTGAAGGCGGTCGTTGCAGGCAGTCTCGAGCTCGAGTTGCGCCATCTGCTGCCGCAGCGCCTCGGGGGCGCGATCGCGCCGGCCCATGAAGCGCGTCCGCACGCCCTGGCGGGCGAGGTCGGGCAACTCGCGCTCGATCGTCTCGCCGAAGATCTCCATCAGCGCCTCCACCTCGTCGGGCGGGCGCGCCCAGTTCTCGGTCGAGAACGCGTACACGGCGAGCGACTCGACCCCGAGGTCGATGGCCGCCTCGACCGTGCGTCGCAGGGCCTTCGTGCCGGCGCGGTGGCCCTCGGCGACCGGCAGCCCGCGCCTGCGGGCCCAGCGCCCGTTGCCGTCCATGATGATCGCGACGCTGCGGACCGCGCTCGCGGCATCGCTAGAGGGGTCTTGCTGCATCCGGGAGGTCTCTCTAGAGGTTTGAGCCCGAAAGGGCTCGAACCTCCATGATCTCCGACTCCTTGTGCTTGAGCAGCTCGTCGATCGCCTTCGTGTGGTCGTCGGTCAGCTTCTGCACCTGCTGCTCGGCGCGCCGCTCCTCGTCGTCTCCGACGTCGCCGTTGACGACGAGGTCCTTCAGGTGCTGCATGACGTCGCGGCGAACGTTGCGGATCGCGATCTTGCCGTCCTCGCCCAGCTTGCGGACGAGCTTGACGAGCTCCTTGCGCCGCTCCTCGGTGAGCTGCGGGATCGGCAGGCGGATCACCTTGCCGTCGTTCGACGGCGTCAGGCCGAGGTCGGACTCCTGGATCGCCCGCTCGATCGCCTTGATCGAGGACGGGTCGAACGGCTGGAGCGACAGCAGGCGCGGCTCGGGCGTCGAGATGGTCGCGATGTTCTTGAGCGGCGTCGGCGTCCCGTAGTAGTCCACCGTGATCCGGTCGAGCAAGGCGGTAGAGGCGCGGCCGGTGCGCACGCTGTTGAACTCGCCGCGCGTGGTCTCGATCGAGCGGTCCATCCGCCGTTTCGCGTCCGTCAGGAACTCCTCGATTGGGGCCATCACGCCTCCTGGCTCGGGGTGGAGATGAGCGTCCCGACGCGCCCACCGTGCGCGACCGCCAGGATGTTGCCCTCGGCGAGCTCGAACACGTGGATCGGGAGCCGGTTGTCCATGCAGAGGGAGAGCGCGGTCGTGTCCATCACGCGCAGACCGCGCTCGATCGCCTCGAGGTGGGAGAGCGCCGGTATGAAGACGGCTTCCGGGTCGGTCCGGGGGTCGCCGTCGTAGACGCCCTGGACGCCGTTCTTCGCCATCAGGATCGCCTCGGCGCCGATCTCGAGCGCCCTCAGGGCCGCGGCCGTGTCGGTCGTGAAGAACGGGTTGCCGGTTCCCGCGGCGAAGATGACGATCCGCCCCTTCTCGAGGTGGCGCATCGCGCGACGGCGGATGTACGGCTCCGCGACCTCGGAGACCGAGATCGCCGACTGGACGCGCGTGTGCGCGCCGAGCCGCTCCAGAGCGTCCTGGAGCGCGAGCGCGTTGAGGAGCGTCGCGAGCATGCCGGCGTAGTCGGCGGTCGCCCGGTCCATCCCCTCCGCCGCCGCGGCCATGCCGCGGTAGATGTTCCCGGCCCCGACGACGATGGCGAGCTCGAGCCCCTCTTCCCGCACGGTCACGATCTCGCGCGCGAGCGCGCCGATCGTGCCAGGGTCGAGCCCGTACTCGCGCTCGCCCATCAGAGCCTCGCCTGAGAGCTTGAGCAGGAGGCGTCGGAAGGCGAGCGCTCCGCCCTCCGGCTCCCGCCCCACGGCTTCGTCGGGTCGGACGCTCACGCGCGCCCCTCGCCGGCGTCGGCTCCCGCCGGGCAGAGCCCGGCTCCGCCGCCACCTGACGCCGCTCGCGGCACCGGTCTCTCCGGAGCCGTACTCCCCGTACTGTCCCCTCCGGCCCGGCACCGCGAGCGGCGCCCGAGGAACGCGCGAGCGGAGGCGGTTGACACAGGGCGTCTCACGCTACCCGGCGACCGAGAGCCGCCTGAACGCCACGACGCGCGCGCCGGCCTCGGCGAACGCCTTCCCGACCGACAGCGACGGATCGTGGATCCACGGCTGGTCGGCGAGGACGCCGCCGGGCTGCGCGGCAAAGAACCGCTTTGCGAGCATGCCGTCCACGATCTTCTCACGCGCGGCCTCGGGCCTCGAGCGCACCTCGTCGGAGTTCGCGTAGATCTCGCGCTCGGCGGCGACGACGTCGGCCGGCGCGTCGTCGCGCGCCGCCCACTCGGGCGCCGCGAACGCGATGTGCATCGCGAGCTGCCGGGCCAGCTCCGGCGTCCCGCCGGCGACCTTCACGAGCACGCCGATCTTGTTCGCGGGCGGGTGGACGTACGCGGCGAGCAGCTCGCCCTCTCCCGCCTCGTAGCGCTCCGCTCCGACGACGGCGACGTTCTCGCCGATCCTCGCCACCAACCCCACGCGCTCGGGCTCGAGCGCGCCGGCGGCCTCGGGCCCGGATGCATCGACGGTTCGCAGCACCTTCTCGGCGAAGGCGAGAAACTCGTCATTCTTCGAAACCGGCTCGGTCTCGCACCCGACGGCGACGAGCGTCGCCCGCCGATCCTCGAGCAGGTAACCGACGAGACCCTCGGTCGTCGCACGGCCGGCGCGCTTGCCGGCCTGGGCCATGCCCTTCTCGCGCAGGAGCGTCCGGGCGGCTTCGGCGTCGCCGCCGGTCTCCTCGAGGGCGCGCTTGCAATCCATCATCCCCGCGCCGGTGGCATCGCGGAGCTCCTTGACGAGGCTTGCGGCGATCGCCGTCACGCGTCCCCGCCTTCCTCCGGCGCGGCCGGCGTCTCGGTCTCAGCGCCAACGGCCTGCTCGGCGGGCTCTTCTGCGGCCACGACGGGCTCCTCGGCGGGAGCCGCAGCAGCAGCGGCGGCCGCGAGCCCGGCGGCGAGCTCCCGCTCGGTGACGATGGCCTTCCCGGCGGCGACGCCGTCGGCGACGGCCCGCACGATCAGGCCGCACGAGCGGATCGCGTCATCGTTGCCCGGTATGACGTACTCGGCCTCATCCGGGTCGCAGTTCGTGTCCACGAGCGCGATGACGGGCAGCCCCAACCGGCGCGCCTCGCGCACCGCGAGCTGCTCCTTGCGCAGATCGACGATGAAGACCGCGTCGGGCTGGCGGCGCAGGTCGGCGACGCCGCCGAGATTCGACTCGAGCTTCTCCAGCTCGGCGAGCATGGCCATCCGCTCCTTCGGCGGCAGGAGGTCGAGCTGGCCGTCCTCCCTCAAGCGCCGCAGATCGTGCAGGTGCGAGATCCGGTCGGCGATCGTCCGCCAGTTCGTCAGCAGCCCGCCGAGCCAGCGGTTGTTGACGTACGGCATGCCGACACGGATCGCCTCGTCGCGGACGGCGTCCTGGGCCTGCTTTTTCGTGCCGACGAAGAGCACCGAGCCTCCCCGGCTCGCGATGTTGCGCGCGAAGTCGTGTGCCTCCTGGACGAGCTCGAGCGTCTGCTGGAGGTCGATGATGTAGATACCGCCGCGCTCGGCGAAGATGAAGCGCTTCATCTTCGGGTTCCAGCGACGGGTCTGGTGGCCGAAATGGACTCCGGCCTCCAGGAGCTCACGCATGGTGACGACGGACAAGACCGCCCCTTTCTCTGGTTATGTGGTGCGTCTGCCGGCGGGGCGCGGGCGGAGCCGGGCGTAGCGCCCGGCACCCCCGCCCGGCCTGGTCGCCGGGTCGTGGAACAGAAACCGCTGCAGTCTAGATGATTGGTTCCTGATCGGCGTGCCCTTAGGGTTCGGTGATTGGGAACCAATCATCTAACGGCGTGCGCGCTCGAGCGCGGCGGCGAGGTCGGCCGGAAGCGGCGAGGAGACGTCCACGCGCACGCCGGTCACCGGGTGGTCGAAGGCGAGGCGCGCGGCGTGGAGGAACTGGCGGGCGAGCCCGAGGTCGCCGGCCGCACCGTACGTCGCGTCTCCGGCCACCGGCAGGCCGATCGCGGCGAGATGGACGCGGATCTGGTGCGTTCGCCCGGTCTCGAGCTTGACGTCGAGCAGGGCGTGCTCCCGCAGCGTCTCCAGGACCTCGAAGTGCGTGACAGCGGCGCGCGGGAGCGGCGTGTCCAGCGAGCGGCGGGTGCGGTCGCGCCGGTCGCGCCCGATCGGCGCCTCGATCCGTCCCGTGCGCGAGCCCGGAACGCCGCGAACGAGGGCGAGGTACCGGCGCTCGAGCAGACGGGCACGCACCATGCGGGAGAGCCGGGCATGAGCGTCCTCCGTCCGCGCGACCACGAGCAGCCCCGAGGTCTCGCGGTCGAGGCGATGGACGATCCCGGGCCGTTCCTGGTCGCCGCCCGCCGGGCCGTACGGCCGCAGGGCGTCGACCAGCGTCGGCTCCGGCCGCCTGGGCGCCGGGTGGACGGCGAGACCCGCCGGCTTGTCCACGACGAGCAGGTGCTCGTCTTCATAGACGATCAGGCCGGGAACTGCCGGAGGCGCGCTCGGCTCGGGCACGTCGGGCAGCTCGAACTCGACCGTCTCGCCGCCCTGCAACCGGTGGCTCTTCGCTCGTGCCTCCCCGTCCACGCGCACCGACCCCGCCGCGAGCAGGCGCTCAGCGGCTCCACGTGAGCCCACCTCGGGTCGAGCCGCGAGCACCCGGTCGAGCCGGACGCCCGCGCCGTCCTCAGGAACGCGGTAGCGGAGCGTCGCCAACCCGGCGTGAGCGCGTGGCGGGACGATCGGTGGTGACGAGCGCGAGGAAGAGGATCGCGACGCCGACGACGATGAACGTATCGGCGAGGTTGAAAGCCGGCCAGAAGCGCATGTCGAGGAAGTCCGTCACGTGCCCCAGCCGGATGCGGTCGACGAGGTTCGAGACGCTGCCGCCGAGGACGAACCCGAGCGCCACGGGCAGGAGCGGGTGACGAAGGGCCGAGCGAGCGAAGAAGAACAGCATCCACGCGACGGCAATCCCGGTGAGCAGGATCACCGCGGAGGTCGCGCTCGCGAACAGGCCGAAGGCGATCCCCGAGTTCTGGACGTGATGGATCGAGAACGGGCCCGCGATCTCCACCGCGTGCCCCAGGGCGAGCGTGCTCGTGACGATCTGCTTTGTCAGCTGGTCGGCTGCGACCGCCGCTACTGCGATCGCGGCCAACTCGAACCACTCGCGCGGGCGCGCGGCGAGCGAGCGCTCGGCGCTCGAGATCGGCGCCAGAGCGTTCGTCGAGGAGCCGACGCGGACCTCGACCGCCCGGCGAGGCGGCCCCTGCTCGCGTGCGGGCTCGCTCACCCGCGCTCTTCCAGGCGCTTGTCGTCGATGCAGAGCGTCGCGTATGGCACGGCCTCGAGCCGCTCCGTGCCGATCTCGCGACCGCAGGCGCGGCAGAGGCCGTAGGTGCCGGCCTCGAGCCGCGCGAGCGCGGCGTCGACCTCCACGAGCACGCGCTCGGCGTCCTCGATCAATCCCTCGTCGAGCTCCCTTGCGATACGTGTCGGTTGCAGTGTCGGCGAGGTGGTGGTCGTCGGCGCTCGCCGAGACGAACCCTCCGGCCTCGTCCGCGAGCGGCCCGTCGTGGTTCAGTCCCACGACCGCGTTGGCCAGCTCGGCGCGCCGCTCCTCCAGCAGCGCGCGGAAGCGCTCCAGGTCCAGCGAGGTCACGGCCGCACCGCCTCCCCTGCCCGTGTCAGGCGCCGGTCGGCCTCCTCGGCGCTGATGCCGGCAAGCTCCACGACCTTGTCGCGCGACGTCGCGCCGCCGACGACGGCGACGTCCTCGTGGCGGAGCGACAGGGTCTCGGCAAGCAGCGTGACGACCGCGTCGTTGGCGCGCCCGCGCTCGGGTGCCGCGACGACGCGCACCTTCCACGCCTCGCCGTGCCGCCCGACGACGCACGGACGCGGCGCACCGGGAGAGACGCGGACTCGAATCTTGATCGTCGGGGTGCTCACCCCCGACAGGATATCTCCAAGCTACCCGACGATCTTGCGGAGACCCGTCTCGGTGATCTCCTCGGGCGCCTGGCCGCGCTCGGCGGGCTCCTCCTCGACCGCTGCGAGCGCCGAGCGCAGCAGCGCCTTCACGCGCCGCACCTCCGCCTCGAGGCGCTCCCGCTCCCCCGTCGCCTTGCGGGTGACCGTCCGGGCCTCGGCGTGCGCCTCGGCGAGGATCGTGTCGGCCTGCCGCTGTGTCTGCTCCTTGAGCTCGCGCGACGAGCGCTCCGCGGAGACGAGGGTCGCCCGCAGCAGGCCTTCCGTCTCACGGTGCTTCGAGAGGTCGGCCTCGAGCTGCTCCACCCGGTCCGCGAGGTCCGCGCGCTCACGCCAGACGTCCTCGAAGGCGTCGGCGATCTCGGCGAGCAGGCGATCCACGGTGCCGGTGGAGTAGCCGCGCAGGCGACGCCCGAACTGGAGATGTCTGATCTCGACGGGGGTGAGTGCCATGGGATCTCCCTTCTAGAAGACGCGCTCGATCAGCACACCGAGCAGCCGGTCGAGGACGATGAGTGTGAGCACGCCGATCATCGGCGAGAGGTCGAGCGGCCCGAACGGCGGCAGCACGCGCCTGAAGATCCGCAGGTAGGGGTCGCAGACGTCGAACAGGAAGCGCTGCAGCCGGTTCAGCCACGGCGCGTAGGGCACCCTCACCCACGACGTCAGGATGTAGACGAAGAGCAGCAGCACGTAGACGCCGATGAAGACATCGACGAACCGCCGCACGTTCGTGGCGGTGTCGAACAGCAGCCCGACGGCGAGGGGGTCGCCCATGGTCGCTACTTCGGCCCGGGCGCGCGAGTTCCTACCGTCCAGGTCAGGCTTGGTTGAAGAAGCCGCCGCGCTCGAGCATCTTCGCCCGCTCCTCGGCCGAAAGCTGGACGTTCGCCGGCGTCAGCAGGAAGACCTTGTCGGCCACACGCTGCATGCCGCCGTCCAGGGCGTACGTGAGACCGCTCGCGAAGTCGATCAGTCGCTTCGACAGCTCCTGGTCGGCGCTCTGGAGGTTGAGGATGACGGGAATCGAGCTCTTGAACTTGTCGGCGATCTGCTGCGCGTCGTTGAAGCTGCGCGGCACGACGAGGTGGAGCTGGCCCGATCCCGGCGTGGGCAGTGCCTCGACGCCGCGCAGCCGCGGACGCGCAGGCAGCGGGCTGCGGCACCGGTTCGGGGTCGGTCCAGTCGTCGAACTCACGCTGACGGCGCGGTGCGAGCCGGCGCACGTTCGCGCGCTCGCGCGACTGGTAGCTCCGCTCCAGCTCCTCGTTCGTGGCGAACCCGTCCTCGTCCCAGTCCTCTTCCTCCTCGGCAATGCCGAAGTAGACGAGCGTGCGATTCCAGACGTTCGAGAAGCCCATGCCTTCAGAGATGTTAACCCTGCCACAGAACGGAGCCGAGCCGGACGAGCGTGGCGCCCTCCTCGACGGCGACGCGCCAGTCCTGGCTCGTGCCCATCGAGAGATCGGGCAGGCCGTGCTCGGCGGCGAGCGACCGCAGGCGGCGGAAGTGCGGGCGCGAGCTCTCAGGGTCGCCGGTCGCGGGCGGCATCGTCATCAGGCCTCGGATGGTCGGGTAGGCCGCGACGTACGCCCCGATCTGCTCGGGCGGCACGCCCGACTTCGTCCCCTCGCCGGAGAGGTTCACCTCGAGCAGGGCCGGCACAGTCAGCCGTCGCGCGGCCGAGTGCGAGTCGAGCGAGTGGACGAGCTCGCAGATCCCGCCCACGACCCTGGCCTTGTTCGACTGGAGGTGACCGATGAAGTGCCAGCGGAAGGCGTCTCCGTAGAGCGCATGCTTGCGCTCGAGGTCCTGCGCCCGGTTCTCCCCCACCACCTCGACGCCCGCGTTCACGAGCACCGCCATGTCCTCCAGGGAGACGTACTTCGTCGCCGCGACGACCGTCACCCCCGGGCCGGCCTCGGCCCGGATGCGCTCGTACCGCTCGCGGACACTCTCAGCCGACAACACGCGCGATCACCCCTTGCCGGCCCGTGCGGCCGCGGTCGCGGCGATGGGAGAAGAATCGCTCCGGGTCGCACGCCGTGCAGAGGTCCAGCCGCTCCACGCTTTCGCATCCCGCCGCGCGCAGCGCGCGCTCGGCGGCCGTCCAGAGGTCGAGCGTCCCGCCTTCGGCGACGTCGTCGCCGAAGGCGGCGCGGAACGGGCGCGCCACGTCCTCACCCACCTCGTAGCAGCAGGGCCCGATCCCGGGACCGATCGCGGCGGCCAGCGGGCCGCCGCCGAGCGAGCGCGCCCCGGCGGTGACGACACCGTCCAGGAGCCCGCGCCGGCCGGCGTGGAGGACTGCGACTGCCGGCTCCGGCCCCGGAAGACGGGCGAGCGCGATCGGAAGGCAGTCGGCGGTCAGAAGCAGCATCGCCACGCCCGGCTCGTCGCTCCAGAGACCGTCTCCATCGGCCTGCGCCGCGCCGGGCTCGACGATCCCACGACCGGCCGCGGCCCGGTGCACCTCACTGCCGTGTCTCTGCCTCACCATCGTCGCCCGGTCGGGGTCGAGCCCCGCGGCCGCACAGAGACGGCGCCGGTTCTGCCGGACGCGCTCCGGCTCGTCGTCTGTCAGGAGCCCGAGGTTGAGCGACGCGAACGCGCCGTCGCTCACGCCGCCGCGCCGCGTCGAGAACGCGACCTCGTACGGCCCGGGCGTACCCCAGCGCAGAAGCTCAACGCATCTCACGCGCGCCCCTCGCCGGCGCCGGCTCCCGCCGGGCGCAGCCCGGCTCCGCCACCGCCTGACGCCGCTCGAGGAACGCGCGGACGCGGGAGGTAGGGAGAGGGCGTCTCACACCGTGACCGTAGCGCGCCCATCGGCGACACTTCAGGCGATGCGCACCGTGCTCGAACGCAAGGTTCGCCTCGACGGCTCGGTGGAGGAGTGGGAGTGCGAGCTGCTCGTGCTCGATCCCGGCCGCTACGCCGCCGTCCGCTACGTCCTGCCGGAGGAGCGCAGCCTCGCCGGCACGCTTCTCGTGCTCCCCGCCGGAACCGTCACGATCGGCCATTTCTGGGACGACCGGCCGTACACCGCCTATCACTGGCTCTCCGGCGAGCAAACGCTCGGCGTCTACTGCAGCGTCGCCGAGCTGCTGGACGTCGAGCCGGACGGGATCGTCTACCTCGACCTCGCCGTGGACGTCCTCTTCCTGCCCGGCGGCGAAGTGTCGGTGCTCGACGAGCACGAGCTGCCGAGCGACATCGAGCGCGAGACGCTGAAGACGATCGAGGAGGCGGTCGCCGCTCTACGGGCCGATCCGCCCGGCCTGCTCGCCGGCGTCGAGGCCGCGACGCGCGCGGCCCTTCCCTAGAGCGCGAGCGCGACGCCGGGCAGAGGTTCCCGTGTCCCGTACTCGAGCGCCGCGGTGGCGACGTCGATCCCGGGGCCGCGCAGGCGCGCCCGCTCGGCGTGGTAGCAGTACGCCGGCGTCCCGTCGGGGTCGTGGTACGTGACCCCCACGAGCTCGCCGGGGTCGGCCTCGACGCTGTACGGGTCCGACGTCGAGGCGGCCGGGCTCGACGAGGGCGTGCGTGCGCAGGAGCGCGAGCGGGCCGTTTACCCGCCGCTCCTCCGTCGCCCAGAGCGCGAGCTGCGGCGCGCCGGGCACCTTGGCGGCGAGCGCCTCGACCCAGCGGCCGCCGGGGGCGTTGGCGTGCGCCCAGCCCCAGCGCTGCGCGTGCCGGGAGCCCCAGACGTGCGCCTGGTGTCCCGGCGCCCGGTCGAGGGCGTGCCTGACGCCGTCCACCTCGACGAAGCCCGAGACCGCGAGCGCGGGAGCGGAGCAGACGAGCTGCGTCTTCGCGACGCGCAGCGCCCGCAAGAGCGGGTGCGCGTGCGCGAACGGGGGCGCGTCGCCGTGCAGCTCGAGCTCCCAGCGTGCGCCGGCGAGCGATCCGCGAGCGGCGGTCCCGAAGAGGGCTCGCTGGCCCGAGCCCGATCGGCCAACCCGGCCCCGCGGCGCGAAAGGCCGTCGAGCGGGAAGACCTCCTTCCGCGCGACCGGCGCCCCGGCGAACGAGACGAGCCAGAGCGACGGCCTCGCCCTCCTCCGCGGGGTCGGTCGGGACGCGCAGCGTGTACCGGAGCCAGAATCTCCCGGCCACGATCAGGTACCAGACCTCGTAGCGCCCGGCGCGGCCGTCCCAGCGCAGCGCGTTCGCCCGGTCGGCCGAGGCGCTCGCGCGTCCCCGCCGCGTCGGCTCCCGCCGGGCCCGGCCCGGCTCCGCCGCCGCCGGCGAGGGACGCGCGGGCGTCGGGGGTTGACAGAGGGTGTCTCATTGCTGAGCGATCAACTCCTTCGCCGCCGCGAGCTCGGAGTCGCGCCCGTCGAGGTCGCCGTTCAGCTTGCGGCGGCGCAGCTCGGCCAGCACCTCCCCCACGCGCGGCGACTCTCCGAGGCCCAGCGCGGCCAGGTCGGCCCCGGTGATCTCGAGCCGCACGTCGCGCAGGCTGCGGAAGTACTCGTGGCAGGGGAGCGAAATCGGACAGCGCGAGCGCGTAGAGCGGCAGGTCGGGTGCGTACGGATCGCAGAGCGCGACCACCTGCGCGGGATCGGGTCGCTCGGCGCGGAGACGCTCGACGACGCGCGGCGCCACCGCGATCGCCCCGGCGATCCGCTCGGCGTCGCGCCGTCGTGCCTTCAGCCGTGCGAGCCAGCCGTAGGCCTCGTCGGACGTGAGCGAGCGCGCGAGCACGATCAGCCCGAGGCGCCAGGCGGGCACGTCCACGCCGTACTGCGCTCGGAGCTCGACGAGGCGCGCGAGCAGGTCGGCGGCCTCCTCGTCGGCGCGAAGGTGCGCGTGGATGGCGCGGTCGGCTCCCAGCTCGCCGAGCCGGAAGATCGAGTGCCGGGTCTCGCCCTCCTCGAGCAGCGCGATCAGCTCGTCGCGCAGCCGGGAGGTCGAGAGGTCGCCCACGAGGCCGAGCTCGATGCAGCTCCGGGCGAGCCGCAGCGAGTGCTCTTCGAGGCGGAACCCGTACCGGCTCTCGTAGCGGATCGCGCGGAAGATCCGTGTTGGGTCGTCGATGAACGAGAGGTTGTGGAGTACCCGCAGCGTGCGCGTCTCGAGGTCGCGCCGCCCGCCGAACGGGTCCACGAGGCGACCGAAGTCGGCGGCCTTCAGCGAGACGGCCATCGCGTTGAGCGTGAAGTCGCGCCGGAACAGATCCTCGCGGATCGCGGCCCGCTCCACCGACGGCAGCGCCGCCGGCGCGTCGTAGAACTCCGTGCGCGTTGTGACGACGTCGACGCGCTCGTGTTCGCCGTAGAGCACGGCGGCGGTGCCGAACTTCTCGTGCGCGCGTCACGCGGCCGCCGAGGGGCTCCGCGAGGGCACGGGCGAACGAGATCGCATCGCCTTCGACCGCGATGTCGACGTCGAACCCCGGCTCCCTGAGCAGGATGTCGCGGACGGCCCCGCCGACGAGGTAGACCGCCTCGACGCGGTCCCCGAGCGCCGCAACCGCCGCGAACACGGGCGCGAGCCGTTTCACTTTCCGCAGCTCGGCCGCGAGGCTCACGGGCGCGGACTCTACGGGGCCGGCCGGCCCTTCGAGGGCGCGCAGCAGGTCGGAGCGCGTCACGACGCCGGCGAGCCGGCCCTCGCGCACGACCGCGACCCGGCCGTCGTCGGCGGCCGTCACGAGCCCGTGCAGCTCGGCGAGCGTTGCGTCCTCGCCGCACGTCACGGTGCCGCCGCTCATGATCCCCTTCACCGGCGCGTGGGCCAGTCCGTGGCCGATCGCCTTGTCGAGGTCCTCCCGCCCGACAGAGCCGACGAGCAGCCCGCCCTCGACGACGAAGATGCCGCTCTGGCCGTGGCGCTGGCAGGCGATCATCGCTTTCTGAACCGTCTCGGCCGGCCCGACCGAGCGCGCTGGCTTCGACATCACGTCGCGCGCCCGGCGGGGCTCGCGCACCGCCCCGGGGATCGCGTCGAGCACGCGCTGCCGCGCCTCGGCGAGCGGCACGCGCGCGATCGCGGAGGCTGCCTGCACGTGGCCACCGCCCCCGAGGGCTGTGGCGACCGCGCCCGCGTCGAGGGCGCCGCCGCGGCTGCGCATGACGCAGAAGACCCGGCCCTCCATCTCGACGAGGAGCACGAGCGCGCGGCAGTCCGTCAAGTCGATCAGCTTGTGCGCGAGGTTCGAGACGCCGTCCACGTAGACCGGCCACGTCACCGCGGCGAGCAGGACCTCCTCCCCGGCCGTCGCCACTGGCTCGAGCGCTTCGGTCAGGCGGTGGAGCAGCTCGCGCTCGCTCTCGGAGAGCGGTATGTGGAGGTACCGGCCGATCACGTCCTGGCGTGCTCCGTGGCGCAGGCACCACGCGAGCGCATCGGCGTCGCGCTGGGTCGTCGTCGCGTACGTGAGCGAGCCCGTGTCCTCGTGGATGCCGAGTGCGAACGCCGTCGCCTCGAGCGGCGTCGGCTCGAGCTCTCGCTCGGCGAGGATGCCGGCGAGCGTCGTCGTCAGCGCTCCGTCCCGCGAGAGCACCGCCGCAGCTGGGTCGATCCAGTCCGGCAGCTCGTCGCCGTGGTGGTCGAAGAGCACCTTGTCGACGGCCGGATCGAGTGCGACGCGCTCGAGCTCGCCGAGGCGCGACGCGTGCACGGTCTCGACCACCACGAGCCGCCGGATCGCGTCGGGCTCGAGCCGCGACGCCTCCACCGCCTGCAGCTCGTCCGCGTGCAGGCGGTAGAACTCGCGCACGTTGCGATTGAGGCTGCCGAGCGCGACGGCGGCGCCGGGGTAGAGCCGGCGGGCGGCGAGCATCGCCGCGAACGCGTCGAAGTCGGTGTTCCCGTGGGTCGCGATGACGGTCTCGGCCCTCATGCGACCCATTCTGCCGCCGGAGACCCCAGCGCGCGGCCCCGATCATCGGGAATCAATCATCTAAAGGTGAGCGATCGCCTCGACCTCGACGAGCGCCCCGGACGGGAGCTTCCCCACCTCGACCGTCGAGCGCGCGGGCGGCTGCGCGCCCACGTGGGCTGCGTACACCTCGTTCATCCCCGCGAAATCGTCCAGGCGCTGCAGGAAGACTGTCGTCTTCACCAGCTTCTCGAGCGAGCTGCCCGCTGCCTCGAGGATCGCCGCGAGGTTGGCGAACACCTGCTCCGTCTGCTCCTGGATCGTCTCGCCCGCCAGACCGCTGCCGTCGGGCCGGAGGCCGAGCTGCCCGGCGGTGAAGACGAGCTCGCCGACGACGATCGCCTGGCTGTACGGGGCGCCCTGGAACGGTGCCGGCGCGGCCTCCGTGCGGATGACTGACTTCTCGGGCATGCGCGTCCTTTCGACGTTGCGGCTCGCCGGCGGCGGCCTCTCCATCTGGACCGATCGAGGGTAGCGGAGCCTTGCGTTTTCGGCGATTTCCGCACACCATGCGAGGATTCGCAGGCGAGACGCCTGCCGCAGGAGAGGGGCGCTGGACTCAGGGTGAGTGCAAGAGAGCTGGTGAGAGGGCTCGTCGTCGCCGCCGTTGCCGGGCTCACAGCCCTGCTGCTGCCGGCGGCGCAGACAGCCGCTGCGACCGGCGAAAGAGCCGGCGCCGCCTGGCCGCGAGGGACCGCGGTCGTCTCCTACGCGTCCGAGAGCGCGCTCCGCGCGGCGCTCGCGCGCGAGCCCGCCGCCGTCCTCCGGCGCATCCCCGCGCTCGGGATCGCCGTCCTGCGTCCTTCGGGTGGCCCGGACCGGTTCGCGCGGCGGCTCGCGCGGCTCCCGGGGATCACGAGTGTCGAACGCGAAGTCGGTCGGACGCCGTACGTCGAGCCCGCCCTGGCCGCGAGTGCTCTCCCAGGTGGGGCCTACCAGTGGCAGTACGCGGCCGTGAAGGCGAACCTCGTCCCGGAGCAAATCCAGCGCGCCGCGGCTGCTCTGACGATCGCCGTCGTGGACACCGGCGCCGACCTCTCGGCACCCGACCTCGCAGTGAAGACGCCGGCGACGTGGAACGTCCGCACGGGCAGCGGCGACGTCGTCGACGGGAACGGCCACGGCACGTTCGTCGCCTCGCTCGCCGCAGGTTCCGCCACGAACGGCGAAGGGATGGCCGGCACGGGCGGTGACGCCCGCCTCCTGGTCGTCCAGGCCGGCGCGGCCGACGGCTCCTTCACCGATGTGCAGGAGGCTGCGGCGATCGTTTGGGCGGTGGACAACGGCGCGAAGATCATCAATCTCAGCCTCGGCGGCCGGGACACGTCGGTCGCGGAACGGCGGGCGATCGACTACGCCTTCAGCAAGGGCGTTCTCCTCGTCGCGGCGGTCGGGAACGAAGGCGGCGGCGGCAACCCCGTCGAGTACCCGGCAGCGCTCCTGCAACCGCCCGGCTCGAAAGGTGTCGGCGGCCGGGGCCTCGCCGTTGCAGCGTCCACGATCGCCGGCCGGCGCGCCTCGTTCTCGAACTCGGGGTCGCATGTGTCGCTCGCCGCCCCGGGGGAGAACGTCTTCGGTGCCGTGTCCTCGGCCTCCCTGGTCGACCGCTACCCCCGTGTTCCGCTCCCCGGATCGTCCTCCGGATTGTACGGCTTCGCGAGCGGGACGTCCTTCGCCGCGCCCCAGGTGGCCGGAGCCGCCGCGCTCGTCTGGGCGGCGAACCCCTCTCTCTCCGCCGAGCAGGTAGCCTCGATCCTCGAGCAGACCGCCTCCGGTCGCGGAGCGTGGACTCCTGAGCTCGGTTTCGGCGTCCTGGATGTCGCCGCCGCCGTCGCCAGCGCGCAGGGGCAGATCGCACAGGCTCCGACGCTCGTGCAGCTCTCCGGCACCCGCGAGGGCCGGCGCGTCACGCTGAGCTGGGTCGGCACCGGTGCCGCCAGCTTCCGCCTCGCCGTGACCGAGAACGGCTCGCACCGCGTCCTGCTGCCCTCGACGACGACGACGGCGGCGTCGTACTCGCTGGTGAGCGGGAACACGTATGCGTTTACGGTGGCAGCGCTCGACGCGGCCGGGGGCGAGACCGGCTCCTCGCAGCCGTGGACCGTCTCGCTCGGGCAGGTGCCCGCAGCCGTGACGGTCACTGCGTCCAGGCCGCACGGGCCGGCGCCGACAGTCGATCGACATCCACGCGACACTCCGCTCGGGGAATTCCGCGGTCACGGTCGCGGGCCGGTCGCTCGTGCTCGAGTCGTTCGACGGCGCCGGCTGGATGCGTGCGTCGCGCGCGACGACGGGGCCGCGCGGAGGCGCGCGCTGGCGCTTCACCCTCGACGCCGGCAGCTACCGCGTGCGCGTCCGCTTCGGCGGAACGGACGACCTCCAGGCGGCGACCAGCCGTCCGCTCTCGCTCGCGGTCAGCCGCACCTAGACGCGCTCGATCCGAGCGCCGATCCCACGCAGGCGCTCGTCGATCCGCTCGTAGCCGCGGTCGATCTGGCCGATGTTCCCGATCCGCGAAGCGCCTTCCGCGCAGAGGCTCGCGATCAGGAGCGCCATGCCGGCTCGGATGTCGGGGCTCTCCATCCGTTCGCCGTAGAGCTGCGCGGGGCCCGTCACGACCGCGCGATGCGGGTCGCAGAGGATGATCCGCGCTCCCATCGCGACGAGCTTGTCCACGAAGAACAGCCGACTCTCGAACATCTTCTCGAAGATGAGAATCGTTCCACGCGCCTGCGTCGCGATCGTGAGCGCGATGGACGTCAGATCCGCCGGGAAGGCGGGCCACGGGCCGTCCTCGATCTTCGCGATCTGCCCGCCGAGGTCATCCCGGATCACGAGCTCCTGAAACGGGGGGACGCGGACGGTCGTCCCAGTCACCTCGACCCGGACGCCGAGCCGCTCGAACACGGGCAGGATAGGCGCGAGATCCTCCGGCGCCGCGTCCTCGATCGTGAGGTCGGCCCCGGTCACCGCGGCGAGCCCGATGAAGCTCGCCACTTCGATGTGCTCCGGCCCGATCCTCCATTCGCCGCCCGAGAGGGCGCGGACGCCTTCAATCCGGAGGACGTTCGACGCGATCCCCTCGATGCGGGCTCCGAGCGAGACGAGGAAGCGACAGAGGTCCTGTACGTGGGGCTCGCACGCCGCGTTGGTGATCGTCGTCTCGCCCTCGGCGAGCACGGCGGCCATCACGGTGTTCTCGGTCGCCATGACGCTCGCCTCGTCGAGGAAGATGCGCGTGCCGCGCAGCGCGTCCGCGTGCATCTCGTACCCGCGGTCGGCCACGATCTCGGCGCCGAGCTCGGCGAAGGCGTGAACGTGCGGATCGAGCCGGCGGCGGCCGATCACGTCACCCCCAGGCGGCGGCACGGCGACCCGGCCGAAGCGGGCTAGGAGCGGCCCGGCGAGCAGGAACGAGGCCCGGATCTGGCGGCACAGCTCCTCGTCCAGCTCGAGCTTCGTGACCCCGGCGGCGTGCACGGTGACCTCGTTCGGGCCCGCCCAGGCAACGGCCACCCCGATGTCGGCCAGCAACTCGACCATCGTCTCGACGTCGCGGATCCGCGGCACGTTCGAGAGCCGGACCGGCTCTCCCGTGAGCAGGCAGGCGGCGAGGATCGGCAGGGCGCCGTTCTTGTTCCCGGCGGCGCGGATCGTCCCGGCGAGGGGGTGTCCGCCCTCGATGACGAAGGAGTCCACGGGCGGCGGGTATCGTACCCGCCTACCCCCAGGCGGCGGCTATCGTACCGTCCTCGTGGACGTCACCCGTGAGCGCGCCTGGGAGACACTGACCCGCTACACGAAGAGCGAGTCGCTCCTGCGGCACGCTCTCGCGGTCGAGGCCGCCACGCGCTTCTACGCGCGCAAGGGAGGCGAGGACGAGCAGCTATGGGCTGCCGTCGCGCTGCTCCACGACTTCGACTACGAGCTTCACCCGACGCTCGACAAGCACCCGCAGGATGGCGCGTCGATCCTGCGCGAGGAGGGCTGGCCCGAGGAAGTGATCGAGGCCGTCCTCTCCCACGCCGAGCACCTCGCGATGCCCCGCGACACGCCCCTGAAGAGGACGCTCTTCGCCTGCGACGAGCTGTCCGGCTTCGTACACGCCTGCGGTCTCGTGCGGCCGACCGGCCTCGAGGGGCTCGAGCCGAAGTCCGTGCGGAAGAAGCTCAAGCAGCCGTCGTTCGCGGCCGGCGTGCACCGCGATGAGGTCTACCACGGGGCCGAGCTGCTCGGGCTCGACCTGGACGAGCACATCGCGAACGTCGTCGCCGCGCTGCAGCCGATCGCCGCCGAGCTGGGCCTGCGCACCGCAGCCACCTAGAGCGCCTCGCAGAGGCGCTCTAGATCGCCGTCGCTCGTCCACCAGCCGCACGAGGCGCGAACGAGGTCGGTCCTCGGGATCGCCCGCACGACGATGCCCGCAGCATGGAGGCGGGCGACCGTCTCGGCCGGTTCGCGCTGGGGCCGGAAGGAGACGAGCGTGTGGCCTCCCGCGACGACATCGGCCTTGCCGGCGAGCAGCAGGCGGAGCCGGCCCGCCGCGGCGGCGGCGCGCGCGTAGCGCCACTCCGGCGCACCGTCGAGCGCCGCGACCAGTCCCGCGAGCGACGCTGCGGGAGTCCAGTTCGGATCGAAGCGGGCTGCGCCCGGCGTCGGCGTGAACCGGCCGTCGGCCTCGTAGTCCACCTTCGAGAAGTAGCTCGGCCGCGCGATCCGCAACCGCTCGGGATCGGCGACGACGAGCGCGCCCGTCGAGTCGGGGCCGCAGAGCCACTTCTGGCAGGAGATCGTGAGGAAGTCGAACGCGGAGCCGTCCACCGGGATCGCGCCCACGGACTGGGCGCCGTCGTTCAGCACCGGCAGCCCCGTCTCGGCCTTCAGATCGGCGAGCGGCAGCTCGCGGCCGGTCGTCCAGAGCACCTGCGAGAGCGCCAGCAGCCGCGTCCGCGGCGTCACCGCGGCAAGGATCGCCTCCGGCGCGGGCTCAGCGACGACGATGCGCGCGCCGCTCGCGTGCAGCGCCCCGAGTAGCCCGAAGTGCTCCTCGCTCGTCGTCACGACCTCGTCGTCCGGCCCGAGGCCCAGACCCGCGAGGACGATGTTGCAGCCGTCCGTCGTCGAGGCGGTCAGTGCGACGCGCTCGGGCTCGACCCCGACCAGAGCGCCGAGCCGTGCCCGCACGGCCTCCCTCAGCGCGAGAACCTCCTCGAAGTAGGCGCCGCCGCCGCGGCCGTGCTCCAGGTCGCGCGCCTGCCATGCCGCCACGGCCGCCGCTGTGGCGCGCGAGAGCGGCCCAAACGTGCCCGCATTCAGGTACGCGGTGTGCTCGAGGACGGGAAACTGGGCGCGAGCCTCCTCGAACGTCATTCCGCGACCTTACCCGGCACTACGCTACGAGGGATGCGCGTCGTCCTCGCCGACCCGCCGGCCTTCACGCCGCCGTACGACCACGCGCTCGCCGCGGCACTCGCCCGTGCGGGAGCGGAGGTCGAGCTCGTCACCTCCCGCTTCCGCTTCGGCGACACGCCGCCACCCGAGGGCTACCTCCGCAGCGAGCTCTTCTACCCGCTCTCCGCTCGGCTGTTTCACCGGTCGCGGCTGCGCCTGCCTCTAAAGGCGCTCGAGCACCCGCTCGGGCTGGCGCGGCTCCGGGTGCGTTCCGCGGACGTCCTGCACGTGCAGTGGCTCGCCTGGCCGGAGCTCGACGCGCGCCTCCTGCGTCACCGGGCGCCGCTCGTCTTCACCGCGCACGACCTCCTCCCGCGTCGAACAGCCGCGAAGTCCGCCCTCTGGCGGCGATTCTTCGCCCGCTGTGCGCGTGTCGTCGTCCACAGCGAGCGGGGCCGTGACGCCCTGGCAGGTCTCGGCCTCGCCGAAGAGAGGCTGCGCGTGATCCCTCACCCCGTGTTTTCGTCCGACCCGGAACGGCGCGACGACGGCCGCACAGTGCTCGCTCTCGGTGTCATCCGCCCCTACAAGCAGCTCGAGCACGCCGCCGAGGCGGTGCGGCGCGTGCACGGCGCCCGCCTGCTCGTCGCCGGCGACCCGACCTGTCCGCTGCCCTCACTCGACGGCGCCGAGCTGCGGCTCGGCTACCTCTCCCGGCCCGAGGTCGAGCGCGCGCTCGGCGACGCGACAGTCGCGGTGTTCCCGTACCGCGCCGAGCTCGACCAGAGCGGCGCGCTCCTACAGGCGCTCGGAGCCGGCGTTCCCGCCGTCGTCTACGACGTCGCGGGGCTCGGCGAGGTCGTTTCCCGGTACGGTGCCGGCCGCGTCGTGCAGCCCGGCGACGTCGACGCGCTCGCGGCCGCCCTGGGCGAGCTCCTCGATGACACAGAGGCGCTCGAGGCCGCCCGAGCGGGCGCGCGGCGCGCCCGCGCCGAGCTGACGTGGGACGCCTCGGCGGCCGCTCACCTCGCGCTGTACGAGGAGCTGCTCTGAGCTTCCGCCGCGGCCGCTTCGCCGACCTCGTTCAGCGCCAGCTCCGCCTCTTCGCGGAGGATGAGGCCGCTCTGCTGCGGGAAGCCACGGAAGCGGAGGCCGCCTACGACGCCGCCGAGCGTGACGAGGCCGAGGAGCTCTACGGCGACTACCTCCTCGTCTGCGAGGCGGGCACCGAGGCGCTCGCCGCGCTGCGCGATACCTACGCCGCGACACTGGAGGAGAACGTGGCCGGCGAGTACCGCGATGCTTTCGACCGCGCGGCCGTCAAGCGCTTCCCGCACTTCGCGCTCGGCCTCTGATCATCTAACGATGCCCGAAGTGATGGGCCCGCGGCAGGGCTCCTGAGACGTCGCCCGCCGCGACCCGCCGCGCGAGCGGTGCGAGGCTCTCGAGCGAGGCGACGAGCACGTTGCGGTTCTCCCCCACGCGCTCGTAGCGGCCGCGCGCGAGCAGCAGCGACTCGCCGCGCACGATTGCGCGGTACGCCTCGTAGACCTGCGACGGCAGGATCAGGTTCACCTGGCCGTGCTCGTCCTCGAGCAGCATGAAGACGATCCCCTTCGCCGTGGACGGCCGCTGGCGGGCGATCGCCATCCCCGCCACGGCCACCTGGGAGCCGTGCCGCCGCTCCCGCAGCTCCGCGCTCGACAGCGTCCCCGCGGGCAGGTGCGGGCGCAGCAGGCCGAGCGGGTGGACGCCGACCGACATGCCCGTCTGGCGGTAGTCGGCGAGCATCCGTTCCCAGATGGTGAGATCGCGCAGCTCGGGCGTCTCGTTCGCCGGCTCCAGCGCCAGCCTCAGCTGCTTCGTCTCACCGCGCACGGTCTGCGGGAAGAAGACGAGCCCGAGCTCCCACAGAAGGTCGCGCCGCCGCCCGAAGGCGTCGCAAGCACCCGAGCGGACGAGCGCCTCCAACCTCGGCCGGTCGAGCGGCGCGCGCCGGGCGAGATCGGCGATCCCCGCGAACTCGCCGTTCGCCTCGCGCTCGGCGACGAGTGCCGCGGCGTCCTCCTCCCCCACCGACGCGACGTACGCGAGCCCGATCCGCACCGACTCCTCCTCCAGCTCGCAGCGCGCGCCGCTCGCATTCGCGTCGGGGGAGCGCACCTCCACCCCCCGCCGCTGCGCGTCGCGGACGAGCGAGGCCGGTGGGTAGAAGCCCATCGGCTGCGCGTTCAGCAGCGCGCAGAGGAACTCCGCCGGGTAATGGTGGCGCAGCCACGCCGACTGGTAGGCGAGCAGGCCGAAGGCGGCGGCGTGCGACTTCGGGAAGCCGAAGCCCGAGAAGCCGATGAGCTTGTCGTAGACGCGGTCCGCCGTCTGCCCGTCCACTCCCTTGCGCGCCGCCCCCTCGACGAAGCGGGCGCGGTAGGCCTCGAGCGCGTCCCGCGAGCGCTTGCGGCTCATCGCCCGCCGCAGTCCCTCCGCCTCCCCCACGCTGAAGCCGGCGAGCGCCGTCGCCACCGCGAGCACCTGGTCCTGGAAGACGACGACCCCGTGCGTGTCGCGCAGCGGCTCGCGCAGCAGCTCGTGGTCGACCGGGGGGACGTACGACGGGTCCTCGCGCAGCCGCCGCCGGGCCTCGATGTACGGATGCACTGCCTTGCCCTGGATGGGCCCCGGCCGCACGAGCGCAACCTGCACGGTCAGATCGTCGAGGTTCTCGGGCCTCGTGCGCAGGAGACTCTGCATCTGGGCCCGACTCTCGATCTGGAAGTCGCCCACGGTGTCGGCGGCCTGGATCTCCGCGTACACCGCGGCGTCGTCGAGCGGGATGCGCGAAAGGTCGATCGGCTCGCCGTAGGCGCGCGCGATCTGCTCAACGCAGTCCTCGACCGCTGAGAGCATCCCGAGGCCGAGCAGGTCGATCTTCAGGAAGCCCGCGTCGGCGCACGAGTCCTTGTCCCACTGGACGAGCTGCCGCCCGGCCATCGCCGCCGGCTGCACGGGCACGAGCTCGACGAGCGGGCGGGACGAGATCACCATCCCGCCCGGGTGCTGCGAGATGTGGCGCGGCAGGCGCGCGATCTCCGCCGTCAGCTCGGTGAAAGCACGCCAGCGCGGCGAGAGCAGCTTGCGCTGCGCGTCCGGCAGCCGCTCCAGCTCCTCGGCCACCCGCTTCGCGTCCCAGCCGTCGGAGAGCCGCGCGAGCCGCTCCAGCTCGGCGAAGGGGAGCCCGAGCGCCTTGCCGACGTCCCGGATCGCGCCGCGCGAACGGTAGGTGGAGAAGCTTGCGACGAGCGCCGCGTGCTCGCGCCCGTAGCGCTCGGTGACGGCGACGATCAGCTTCTCCCGGATGTCGCGCGGGAAGTCGAGGTCGATGTCGGGAACGGAGGTCAGCTCCTCGTTCAGGAAGCGGCCGAGCGAGAGGCCCGAGGCGACCGGGTCGACGTGCGAGAGCCCGGTCAGGTAGCAGACGATCGAGCCGACCGAGCTGCCGCGGCCGCGCCCCGGCGGCAGGAAGCGGCGCGGCGAGCCGGGCCCGCGCACCTCGCAGGCGATCTCGCGCGCCAGCTCGAGCACCTCCCAGTGGAGGAGGAAGAAGCCGGCGAGCCCGAGCCGGTCGATCAGGGCCAACTCCTCGTCCAACCGTCCGCGCGCCAGCGCGCAAACGGTTGGACTAACCCTGTCGTAGCGGTCGTCGAATGTGTACCTGCAGATCCGTGCGAGTTGAGCGATGGCCGGCTCCGAGCCCTGGGAGAAGTCGGGGTAGCGGTAGCCGAGCTCCTCGGTCAGGTCGAAGCGCAGGCGGTCGGCGAGCTCGACCGTGCGGGCGACGGCGGCGCGGTCGTCCGGGAAGCGCTCGAGCACCTCCGCCGGCGCGAGCAGCACTGCCTCGCGGTTGCCGCGCCGCTCCCGCTCGCTGCCGTCGAGGGAGGTGCGGTGGCGGATCGCGACGAGCACGTCCTGCAGCGGCGCCCGCCGCGGATGGTGGGCGTGCGCGTTGCCGCTGGCCACGGTCTGCACGCCGAGGTGCCCGGCGAGGTCGCGCAGGGCGGCGTTGCGGCGCGCGTCGCCGCGCTCGAAGGGGCGCTGCAGCTCGACGTAGAAGCGCTCCCGGCCGAAAACGGAAGCGACGCGGGCGGCGGCGGCCGGGTCGCGCACGGCGAGGCCGTCGCGGGCGCAGCCGGAGAGGCAGACGAGGCCCTCGCCGTGGCTCTCGAGCAGCGACGGGTCGAGCGCGGGCGGCCGCAGCTCCCGGCCCTCCCGCGTGCCCGCGTGAGCGGCGGTCAGCAGCCGGCAGAGGTTGGCGTAGCCCTGCGGTGTCTCCACGAGCAGCGTCAGGTGCGCGCCGCCCTCGAGCGTCACCTCCGCGCCCGTGATCGGGCGCACGCCGAGCGCCTTGGCCGCGTGTGCGAGCTCGAGCGAGCCGTAGACGCCGTCGTGGTCGGTGAGCGCGAGCGCCTCGTAGCCGAGCTCGGCGGCGCGCGCCGCGAGCTCCTCGGGCTGCGACGCGCCGTCGAGGAACGAGTAGGCTGAATGGCAGTGCAGCTCGACGTACATCAGGCATGACCGCCCGCAAGCGCTACGACGATCTCTGCGACGACCTGCTCGCGCGCAACGACGATGTCGAGCTCGGCCAGATGATGGGCATGCCGTGCGTCAAGCGCGGCGGCAAGATGGTTGCCGGCTTCTCGCGCACGGCGAGCGGCATGGTCTTCAAGCTCCCCGACGCGGCCGTCCGCGAACAGGCGCTCGCCCTCGACGGCGCGGAGCTCTTCGACCCCTCCGGCAACGGGCAGCCGTTCAAGGAGTGGGTGGTCGTGCCGGCCGCGCACGCGGCCGAGTGGGAGAGCTTCGCGGCCCACGCGCTCAACCTCAGCTCGCTGACTGAGCTCTCGCGCCCCTGGCCGCGACCCCTCTCGGTCGGTGAGGCCGGCCTCCGGGGCCGCTCGCGCCGCTGGCCGTACCCGCTGTACTGTCCGGCGCGTCGCGCGGACGTCCTCCTTTGCCAGCGACGCGCCAGGAACGCGAGAGCGCGTTCGCGTCAGGCTCGCTGCGCGAACCATGCCTTCTGCTCCCCGTCGCGGTAGACGCAGACGTTCTGCCCCGACTCGAGCACGACGTCGAAGTAGCGCCGGTCGACCGGCTCGTCCGTCCACCAGCGGTCCACCACCCGCCACTCCTCGCGCAGGAACGCGACCGCCTGGCGGTTGACGCGCACCGGCGCACCGCACGCGCCCGCCTCGACGAGCGCCGGCCGGGGGGCGTTTAGCTCGTCCCGAGGGACGAAGAGCGCCCGCGTCTCGGGGATGCGCGACCACGGCGCCACCTCCACCACCGCACAGACCGACCCGGAGCCGACGCCCGCCCGCACCTGGCGCAGGCCCTCCGTGAGGCGCGCGCCGAGCACCTCGCCCTGCGGGCGGACGAGCTCGAGCTGCGTGCCCGTGTGCTCGGCCAGCTCGACCGCCTCGACTCGCAGCTCGACGACCGGCGCGGGCAGCTCGGCGAGCTTCGGCCCGAGCGCCGCCCGCAGGCGGCTCCGCTCCGCGGTCGCGTCGCGCAGCGTGGCCGTCCGCCGCCAGGAGCCGCCGCCGACGAGCCGGGCCGAGACCGCGAGCTTGCGCAACGGCCTCCCCTCCCGCTCCGGCCGCGCGAGCAGCCGGTCGAGCAGGGAGCCGAGCGCCCGCCGCAGCGTCAGCTCGTTGCCGACGGCCTCCGGGAACTCGAGCGCCTCGGCGAGCTCCGCCGCCGGCCGCCGGCCGCGCACCCGCTCCCCGCTGCCGCCGCGCGCGAGCCGCCAGGACTCCCGGCCCTCCGGCCCGAGCCGCTCGGCGACAGCCGCCGCCGGCATCGCCGCCAGCTCGCCGAGCCGGCGCACCCCGAGCCCCTCCAGCTCGGCGTAGCGCTCCGGCGCGAGCGGCAGCAGCGAGAGCGGCAGCGGCGCGAGGAAGCGCCGCTCCTCCGCGTCCGCCACCACGATGGCCTGCCCGGGACGCGCGACGCTCGCAGCCGCGAGGGCTGCGAACCGGCGCCGCGACGCGCCCACGCGCGGCTCCCAGGCAGTTCCGACCGAGGCGAGCGCCCGTGCGAGCGCCGCCTCGAGACCTCCGTAGAGCCGCTCGACGCCCTTCGTCTCGAAGGAGACGACGCCCGGCTCGACCGGCTCGACCGCGAAGCCCGCGTCCTCGAGCCGGCGCAGCACTCCCTCCCACTCCAGTTCGACTGCCGCCGGGTCGCGCTCGACGAGCACGAGCCGCGGGCAGGTCGCGAGCGCCTCCCCGAGGCGCATCCCCGGCTCCACCCCGGCCGCCTGCGCGGCGGCGGTGACCGGGCCGACGAGCGGCTCGGATCCCGGCTCCGGCGCGAGCGCCGCCGGCTCGAGCCCGAGTCCCGGCCGGGCGCGCAGCGCGGCCCTCAGCTCGAACCCTGGGATGAGGAGGCAGGCGATCATCGGAACGTATGTTCTACACGAACATACGTTCTCCTGTCAAGGTCGCGGGATTCCCCTCTTCGCACCATGCGGGTGCCCCCATGGTGCAAGATGACGCTGTGCACTTTCGCGTCACGTTTCTGCCGGATCGCCACGTAGAGCTCATCGAGTTGCGCGAGGGCGAGTCTCTGGAGCAGGCGCTCGACGACTTCATGTCCCGCAAAGGCAGGTTTGCGGGCGAGTGGGTGCCGATCGGGGCGGGCGGTCGTTATGTTCGCTATGACCAGATCGTGCAGGTCGAGGGCAAGCTCGACTAGCGCGAGCTGTGGCGGAGGCGCGCGCGGCGCGGCTCCACGTACGGCACGACCGTGACCTCTTCGGCTTTCCGCTCGCCGCCGACCTCCAGGATGTGGAACTCGACGACGGTGCCGTTACAGCGCTCCGGCGGCCGCACGCCGCCCGTGAAGGCGCTGCCGTGGACGTAGAGGCGCTCGTCCTCTTCCGTGGAGATGAAGCCGTGATCCTTCGTGGCGTTGAACCAGATCATCGTTCCGCGCATCCGCCTCCGCCTTTCGTCGCGGGGCGCGCAGGCGCGCGTGCTCCGGCTCCATCCAGGTAGCACCCGGCCGGCGACTCAGCCCGTCAGCGCGAGCCCGGCCGTGGCGAGGGCGACGGCGAGCAGCGCTCCTCCGCCCACGGCCGCGGCGGCCGCCCGGCTGTCCAGCTCCCCGGCCGCGCGACCGGTGACGACGAGCGCGAGCAGGGCGGCGGGAAGGACGAAGATTCCGATCGAGAGCGCTCCCAGGACCGTCCAGACGAGGAGCGTGAACGCCCCCGCGCTCGCGAGTGCCGTTCGAGCGAACGCCGACGGCGCCCTCGAGGCGAGCAGCTCGGCGACGCCGGCCCCGCCGAGCGAGATCACGACGAGCACCTCGCGGCCGCTGCCGATCCCCTGCTCGTCCTGGGCCGAGATGGCGGCGACATACACGGCGGCGGCGGCGAGCGCCAGAGCAGCCGCCGCGAGCGCCGGCGCGCGCCCGCTCATCCCTCGAGCGAGATCTCGGCGGCCGTGCCGTGCATCCCGACGAAGCGCGGGACGACTTCGAGCACGCTCTCCCCCGCGCACCAGGCGATGTCCGCGTCCAGCCCGGCGGCGTGGAGGTTGCGGCCGGAGTGCGAGAGGTAGAAGGCCTCCTCGGCGTTCGCGAACGAGCGGGAGAGGCGGATCGCCGCCTCGGCCGCGTCGCTGCTCGCGCCGTCCAGCAGCTCGGCGATCCGGCCGGCGACGTAGGCGTCGTCGAGCGTGAAGGCACCCTGAACGCCGGCGCAGAAGACGGCGACGTCCTCCCCGTGCGCCGCGGCGGCGGCCACGACTGCGGCCAGATTGAGCAGCGAGGCGACGAGCACGCGCTCGCAGCGGCCGGCCGCGGTCACGATCGCGCGCGTCCCGTTCGTCGTGGACATGACCACGGCGCGCCCCTGCGGCTCGACGTACTCGCTCGGCGAGTTGCCGAGGTCGAAGCCGGGATCTTCACCGCCTTCCGCTCCCCTCCGAGCACCGCGCCTTCGAGCCCGCCGGCGAGCGCGCGGGCCTCCTCGACCTCGGCCGCGCAGTAGACCCGCTCGTAACCCGAGGCGAGCGCCTGGCAGATCGTCGACGTCGCCCGAATCACGTCGATCACGACGCCCGTCGGGGCCTCGGCAGCCTCGTCGGGTGTGAAGGCGACGTGGACGCGCACGCCTGTACGCTAGCCGCCGTGGACGAGGCGCCTCGCTGCTACCGGCATCCGGACCGCGAGACCTACGTCTCCTGCTCCGAGTGCGGGCGGCCGATCTGCCCCGACTGCATGGTCTTCGCGCCCGTCGGGATCCGCTGTCCCGACCACTCCGGGCAGCCACAGGGGCCCCAGAAGGTCGTGCGCAGGATCCAGCGCGCCTCCGGGGCGGGGCAGGGCGGTGTCGTCACCCGCGCCCTGATCGCGGTCATGGTCGGCATCTACGCCGCGCAGCTCGCGGGCGGCTCGGGGGTCAACGCGAACACCGGCTGGATCTTCGAGAAGGGCGTGCTGATCGCCGCCGCGATCGACTCAGACGGCAACGTCATCGGGGTCGCCCACGGCGACTGGTGGCGGCTGCTCACGGCAGCCTTTCTGCACTACGGGCCGATCCACCTCGGCATGAACATGCTCGCGCTCTGGTGGTTCGGGCAGCCGCTCGAGGCGGCGCTCGGCCGGGGGCGCTTCCTCGGGCTCTTCGTCGTCTCGGGGCTTGCGGGCTCGGCCGGGGCGCTGCTCTTCAAGCCGCTCGCGCCGACCGTCGGCGCCTCGGGCGCGATCTTCGGCATCCTCGGCGCCGCGATCGTGCTCGAGCGGCAGCGCACGTACGTCTTCGGCGGCAGCGCGATGACGATGCTCGTGCTCAACCTCGCCTTCACGTTCGCCGTCCCGAACATCTCGATCGGCGGCCACCTCGGCGGCCTGGCCGGTGGGATGCTCGCGATGCTCGCGTTCTCGCGCCTCGGCCGGGGCCACGCCGTGTACGGGAATCCCGGCCTGCTCGGCTACGCGAGCCTCGCCGCGATCGGCGTCGCGAGCGTCCTCGTCGCATACTTCAAGGTGCGGGGCTATGCGTAGCGCCACGGGC
Organism: uncultured Actinomycetes bacterium; assembly: GCA_963839425.1. GTDB lineage: Bacteria > Actinomycetota > Thermoleophilia > Gaiellales > Gaiellaceae > CAYGLV01. The sequence goes on along the minus strand of CAWIUX010000009.1, from coordinate 1,055,643 downwards.
TCGGCTCGGGCGAGCGCACGCCGCCTGGCTTCCTCGGCTTCACGTACAAGCAGAAGGGGTCCGACCGCGCGATCCTGATCGTCTACCTCGCGCCGCAGTTCACCGGGACGGCCGTGCGGCTCCTCACCTTCGCGGACATCCGCGTCTCGTAGCCCCTTGAACCGGCGGCTCATCCTCATGCAGCTCGCCGGGAACAAGATGGCGAACGAGCAGGTCTACTCGAAAGCCATCCGCGAGTTCCTCGAAGCGAACAACTGCCACGCCGGTCGGCGGCAGCTCATCGCTGACCGAGGCCAGTCTTCGCTACGGCCCTAACTCAACCCCGTCCGCCGCGCAGACCTCGGAGGGTGCGCTCAATGACCTTCCGGTGCGCTCGGAGCAACGGCAACATCTTGCCCTCCTGCCAAGCAGCGTCTACCCGAACCGCTACTCCGAGCAGCCTCGCGCGCTCTGTCGAATCCTCGACCAGCTTGCAAATCTCAGAGAACTGCTGGACGAGGCGCTCGTCGTCGGAACCGCCCCGCGAGCCAGTCGTCTCATCTTCGTTGAGATGGGGATAGGGGACGCCAGCAGGCTGAGCAAACGCATGCGTCTTGTGCGCCTTCTTGAACAGAGAACTCATAGCTCGACGCTAGCACTGGTCAGCAACGGGAGCTGGCGATCGCCATCGACTGGGTTGCCTTGACCGGCGCGGGCAACCCGAAGAGGACGGCGAGCTTCTCTCGCTCGGGCTTCAGCACGCGGAGGGCGGCCGCGACCGTGTCCACTCGCGCGGTGAGGGCGCGACCCCCGAAGGCCGCGCCCTTGCCGCCGCTCCTGCTACATCGAGGCCATCGCGGCCCGCGGCGCTTCCTCGCGGGCCTGTGCCCGCTGGAGGAGCACGACGCTCGTGACGAGCGTCCACGCTACGAACACGATCATTCCGACCCAGACAGCCGCGCCGTCCACCTCGAAGAAGCCCTCGCGGGCCCATGAGAGGCCTGCGACGACGAATCAGACGGTGCCGGCCGCCGAGGCGAGCCCGTACCACTGCGGGAAGATGCCCGTCCGCAACGACGCGAGCGCGGTCGCGCCCGCCAGCGCCGCGAGCGGCCACGCGAAGAGCGGGGCCGCCGCGAGCTGGAGGTCGTACAGCGTCTTGATCATGGCCGAGTCGGTGTTCTGGAGGAGTCCCTTAGCTCCTTTCAGAATGAAGCCTTGCGTCACTCTGAAATGAGCTCTGTTACCCGCCGATGACGACCGCGGTGACGCCGGCTTCTGCGAGCGCGGCCTGCGCGGCCGCGAGCCGCGCGAGCGGCACGCGGTACGGCGAGCAGCGACACGTAGTCGAGCCCGAGCGTCGTGGCAGAACGCGACCGAGCGCGGCTCGCCGCCGTGCTCGCCGCAGATGCCGAGCTTGAGGTCCGGCTTCGACGCCGCGGCCGCGCTCGACCGCGATCCGCATCAGGTCGCCGACGCCGTCCTGGTCGAGCACCTCGAACGGGTTGCGCTCGAGCACGCCGTCCGTCGAGGTAGCGCGTCGAGGAACTTGCCCTCGGCGTCGTCGCGCGAGAAGCCGAGCGTCGTCTGCGTGAGGTCGTTCGTGCCGAAGGAGAAGAAGTCGGCGTGCTCGGCGATCTCGTCGGCGCGGATGCACGCGCGCGGCAGCTCGATCATCGTCCCGACCAGGTACTCGAGCCCGGCGCCTCCTCGGCCCATCACGCGCTCGGTCAGCTCGCGCAGCCGGCGCAGCTCCTCGGCGAAGCCGACGAGCGGGTGCATGATCTCGACGAGCGGCGCCTCGCCCGTGCGCTCCTGCGACCGCGTTCGCGGCGCGCGCGATCGCGCGCACCTGCATCTCGTAGATCTCCGGGTAACAGAGCCCGAGCCGGCAGCCGCGCGTGCCGAGCATCGGGTTCGACTCGTGCAGCGCGCGGATCCGCTGCGCGCATCGCGCTCGTCGGTCGCCTGCCTCCTCGAGCGACGGCAGGAACTCGTGCAGCGGCGGGTCGAGCAGCCGGATCGTCACCGGCAGCCCGGCCATCGCCTCGAAGATCCCCTCGAAGTCGGCCTGCTGGAACGGCAGCAGCCGGTCGAGCGCGGCGCGGCGGCCCTCCTCGTCTCGGCGCGAGGATCATCTCCTGCACGACCGGCAGCCGCTCCTCGCCGAAGAACATGTGCTCGGTGCGGCAGAGGCCGATCCCCTCGGCGCCGAACTCGCGCGCCTTGGCGGCGTCGTCGGGCGTGTCGGCGTTCGCGCGCACCTCGCAGCCGCCGGAGCTCGTCGGCCCAGCCGAGCACCGTCTCGAAGTCCTCGTTGATCTGCGGCGGCACGAGCGGCGACCGCGCCGACGATAGACGCGGCCGGTGCCGCCGTCGATCGTGATCACGTCGCCCTCGCGCAGCTCGTGGCCGCCGAGGCGCGCGATCTCGCCGCCGCGTCGATCGTCAGCGCCCTCGCAGCCGGCGACGCACGGCTTGCCCATCCCGCGCGCGACGACGGCCGCGTGCGAGGTCATGCCGCCGTGGGCGGTGAGGATCCCCTGCGCGGCGATCATCCCGTGGATGTCGTCGGGCGTCGTCTCCCAGCGGACGAGGATCACCGGCTCGCCCGCCTTCGCCGCGCTCCTCGGCCGTGTCGGCGTCGAAGACGATCGCCGCCGCTCGCCGCGCCCGGGCGACGCGTTCAGGCCCTTGCGCGACCGACCTCGAGCGCCGCGTCCGGGTCGATCATCGGATGCAGGAGCTGGTCGAGCTGCGCCGGGTCGATCCGCGACGACCGCCTCCTCGCGCGAGATCAGCCCCTCGTCGACCATGTCGACCGCGGCCTTCAGCGCGGCGGCGGCGGTGCGCTTCGCCGGCGCGCGTCTGCAGCAGGTAGAGCCGGCCGTCCTCGACCGTGAACTCGATGTCCTGCATGTCGCGGTAGTGCTCCTCGAGCCGGCGCAGCGTCTCGAGCAGCTGCTCGTACGCCTCCGGCAGGTCGCGCGCGCATCGCCTCGAGCGGCTGCGGCGTGCGGATGCCCGGCGACGACGTCCTCGCCCTGCGCGTTCGGCGAGGTACTCGCCGTAGACGCTCGCTGCTCGCCGGTCGACGGGTTGCGCGTGAAGCACGACGCCGGTGCCCGAGCGCTCGCCCTTGTTGCCGAACACCATCTGCACGACGTTGACGGCGGTGCCGAGGTCGTCGGGGATCTCGTTCGCGCGCCGGTAGACCTGCGCGCGCGGCGTGTCCCACGAGTCGAAGACGGCGCGGACCGCGCGCGCAGCTGCTCGCGCGCGTCCTGCGGGAAGTCGGCCGCCCTTCTCCTCGCGGTAGATCGCGCGGAACGTCTCGACGAGCTCGGCGAGGTCGTCGGCGGTCGAGGTCGGTGTCCTGCGCGACGCCGCGCTCGCGCTTCAGGTCGGCGAGCGCGTCCTCGAAGCGGTGCCCGTCGATCCCGTCGACGACCTCGCCGAACATCTGGATCAGGCGCCGGTAGGAGTCGTAGGCGAAGCGCGCGGTTGCCGGTCGCGCGGCGAGCCCCTCGACCGCCGTCGTCGTTCGAGCCCGAGGTTGAGGATCGTGTCCATCATCCCCGGCATCGAGACCGCGGCGCCCGAGCGCACCGAGACGAGCAGCGGGTCGTCCGGGTCGCCGAAGCGCTTGCCGGTCTGCTCCTCGAGCCGCGCGACGTGCTCGGCGACCTCGTCCTCGAGCCCGTCCGGCAGCGTCGTCCCGCGGCCATGTAGGCGCGGCAGGCGTCGGTCGTGATCGTGAAGCCGGCCGGCACGGGCACGCCGAGCTGCGTCATCTCCGCGAGCCCGATCCCCTTGCCGCCGAGCAGCTCGCGCCCGCCGTCAGCGGCTCGTCGAAGTCGTAGACGTAGCGCGGCCGCAGCTCATCGGCGCTGATGTTCCCACGCCGGCGGGCCGTCACGCCGCCGAGCGGCGCCTGCCGCGCGCGCGGAACTCGGCGAGCCAGGCGAGCGACGCGCAGCCCGAACCAGAACGGCGTGAAGAGGACGTAGAAGAGGACGAGCGGCGACGGCGAGCAGCGACCTACCAGAGCGCCCAGCGCCAGAGCGGGACCGGCGGCTTCGGCTTCACGCGGCCGCATGCCTTCGCCGCTCGCGCCGCCGCTCGACGACGCGGACGATGCGCAGCGCGGTCTCCTCGATCGAGAGCTCGGAGACGTCGATCACCGGGCAGCCGAGCCGGCGGTGGAGCGCCGCGGCGTGCTCGAGCTCCTCGTAGATCTCGTCGAGCTCGGCGTACGCGGCGGTCGCCGCCCATCAGCTCGCACCCGCTCGCGGCGGATCTCGGCGAGCCGGCTCGGCGTCGATCGTGAGCCCGACGATCCTGCGCGCGGTCGATCTCGAACAGCTCCGCCGGCGGCTCGATCCCCTTCACGACCGGGACGTTCGCCGCCTTGTAGCCGAGGTAGCCGAGGTAGATCGAGAGCGGCGTCTTCGACGTGCGCGAGACGCCGACGAGGACGATGTCGGCGTCGTGGAGGCCGCGGCCGAGGCCGTCGTCGTACTTGACCGCGAACTCGATCGCCGCGATCCGCTTGAAGTACGCCGAGTCGAGCGGCGGCCGCGCGCCCGGCGTCATCTTCGCCGCGCTGCCCGAGACCTTCGCGACCGCGTCGAGCGGCTGGCCGAGCAGGTCGCAGTAGTGGAGCCTCGCGCGGCGGCAGAGCGCGCGCATCGCCTCGCGCAGCTCGGCTCGACGAGCGTGTAGATCACGACCGCCGGCCGGCCCTTGCATCCGGCGACCGCGAGCTGGAGGTCGTCGACGCTCGACGCGCGGGTGGCGGATCTCGACGAACGGCTGCTCGGGGAACTGCGCCTCGAGCGCGGCACGAGGCGCGCCGCCGTCTCCCCGGTCGCGTCGGAGACGACGTGCAGCTCGACGACGTCGCGGTCGCTTCGTCGGCGGCAGCGCTAGCTCGTGCGACCGTCAGTTTCAGGGCATGCGCGCCGAGCTCGAGACGGTAACGTCACGCGAGCCGGACGCCGCGACGATCGACAAGATCGTCGTCGCTCTGCCGCCGGCGCGGCTTCGTCTTCCCGTCCTCGGACATCTACGGCGGCCTCGGCTCGTCGTACGACTACGGCCACTACGGCGTGCTGCTGAAGCAGAACGTCAAGGCCGCGCTGGCTGCGAGCGATGGTGCAGGAGCGCGACGACATCGTCGCTGCTCGACTCGGCGATCATCCTCCACCCGCAGGTCTGGGAGGCCTCCGGCCACGTCGCCGGCTTCTCCGACCCGCTCGTCGACTGCCGCACCTGCAAGCTCCGCTTCCGCGCCGACCACCTCGAGCATCGCGCAGTGCGGCACGCAAGCCGTCGAAGCGCCCGGGCGAGACGCCCGACTGCGACCTCACCGAGGCGCGCCAGTTCAACCTGATGTTCGAGACGCACGTCGGCGCCGGTGCGAGGACGAGGGCTCGACGCGCCTACCTGCGGCCCGAGACGGCGCAGGGCATCTTCGTCAACTTCAAGAACGTCACCTCAGCTCGCTGCGCGTGAAGCCGCCGTTCGGCATCGCGCAGATCGGCAAGAGCTTCCGCAACGAGATCACGCCCGGGCAACTTCCTCTTCCGCATGCGCGAGTTCGAGCAGATGGAGATGGAGTTCTTCGTGCCGCCGGCCGAGGCCGAGCGAGTGGTACCGCTACTGGATCGACGAGCGGCGCGCGCTGGTACCTCGACCTCGGCCTGCGCGAGAGCCACCTGCGCGTGCGCGCGCACGACGCCGACGAGCTGCTCGCACTACTCGAGCGGCACGAGCGACCTCGAGTACCTCTTCCCGATCGGCTGGTCGGAGCTCGAGGGGATCGCGAACCGCGGCGACTTCGACCTCACGCAGCACACCGAGCACTCGGGCACGAAGCTCGAGTGGGTCGGCCACGACGGAGCGCTACGTGCCGCACGTGATCGAGCCCGCGGCCGGCGTCGACCGCGCCGCGCTCGCGTTCCTCGTCGACGCCTACGACGAGGAGGTCGTCGCCGAGCGCGAGCGCACCGTGCTGCGGCTCCATCCGCGCATCGCGCCGGTGAAGGCGGCGGTGCTGCCGCTGATCGGCAAGGACGCGGGCATGGTCGAGCAAGGCGCGGGCGCTCTACGAGGAGCTGCGGCGCGTCGATGTCGGTCGAGTACGACGACGGCGGCCGCGATCGGCAAGCGCTACCGCCGCCAGGACGAGATCGGCACGCCGTGGGCGCTCACGATCGACGACCAGACGCTCGAGGACGACACGGTCACGATCCGCGACCGCGACTCGCTCGCGCAGGAGCGGATCCCGATCGCCGGGCGCGCGAGCACCTGCAGGACCGGCTTGCGCAGCCGTGGCGCTCGCCGAAGAGCGGCTAGTTCTCACGCGTCACGCGCTCGTGCGCAGCCGGAAGCCGCCGTGAGTACTCGTACGAGGCGGTGACGACCGCGAGCGCGTCGCGCGCGCCGCGCTCGGTGAGACCGGCGCACGGCCTCGGCGAGCGGCGCGCGCAGGAGCGCCGTCGATGCCGCGCAGTCCCTCCGGCGAGAGCGCGAGCGCCCCTCCCGCGTGCCCGCAGGCGCCGCAGACCGCGCCGCCGGCCGCGGCGAGAAGCCGACGAGCCCCTCCGTCGCGCCGCACTCGACGCAGCTCGTCGAGGTGCGGCAGGTAGCCGGAGAGCCAGAGCAGCTTGAGCTGGAACGACGAGCGCGAGCGGGTCGAGCGCCGGGCCGCGCCGCGGCGGCCGCGACGTCTCGTCGAGCAGGTCGAGGAAGCGCGTGAGCGCCGTGAACGCCCGCTCGTTCGCCTCCTGCTCGGTGAACAGCCGCAGCATCGCCTCGGCGCCGATCAGCCCGACGGCGAGCCGGTAGGAGTCCTCGCGCGCGGCGCTGTGCGGGCGGACGAGCTCGACGCCGGTGACGGTCTGCAGCTCGCCCGAGCCCTGGTGGAGCACGAGCTCGACGTGGGAGAGCGGCTCGAGCCGGCCGCCGAAGCGCGACTTCGTCTTGCGCACGCCCTTCGCGACCGCGCCGACCCGGCCGCGGTCGAGCGTGTAGAGGTGGAGGACGCGGTCGGCCTCGCCGAAGCGGATCGAGCGGAGGACGACCGCCTCGGTCTTGTAGGTGCGGGCCATGCCGCTGAGTCTAGTCCCGGGCCATGCCGGGAATGGACGCTGCCAAGCCTCCCGTCGTCTGACGCGTGATGGCCCGTCGCGTCTGTTCGACCGGGGTGGCACGCGGGGTGGCAGCGCAGGGCAGAACCAGCGTGCCGCGCCCGCCGACGCGGGTCTTCGCGATCGGCGTGCCGCAGCGGTCGCACGGCTCGCCGCCGCGGCCGTAGACCCTGAACTCGTCCTGCATCGCGCCGCCGCGCCGTCGGGCAGCGCGTAGTCGCGGAGCGTCGGCGCCCTGGCGCCGATCCGAGCCGCAGCGCGCGTGCGGATCGCCGCGATGGAGCGCGGCGACCTCGTCCGCGTCGAGGCTCGCCCGCCGGGCGCAGCGGATGGATGCCGCGCGTACCAGAGCGCCTCGTCGGCGTAGATGTTCCCGAGCCCGGCGACCGTCCGCTGGTCGAGGAGCGCCGCCTTCACCGGCGCCCGCCGGCCGGCGAGCCGCGCGCCGAGGTAGCGCGCCGTGAAGCGCGGCCGAGCGGCTCCGGGCCGAGCCGCGCGGCGAGGTACGCGCTCGAGCTCCCCCGGCTCGAGCAGCTAGCCAGGTGCCGAAGCGGCGGACGTCGCGGTAGGCGACGTCCGATCCGTCGTCTAGCTGAGCAACGGCGCGCCGGTGCGGATCGTCGGCCAGCGTCCCGGCCGGCCGTGCCGGAAGCTCCCCGTCATCCGGAGGTGGATCAGAGAGCACGCGACCGATCTCGAACCGAACAATCAGATACTTGCCGCGCCGCTCGACCGCGTCGACGCGCTCGCCGTCGAGCTCGGCCGCGACCCGCCGGGCTCGTACGGGCGGTCGAGCCGCGCGTCGTGGATCTCGACGTGCGCGATCCGCGCGCCCGTCGAGCACGGGCGCGAGCCGGCGCGAACGGTCTCGACCTCGGGCAGCTCGGGCACGCGTCCAGCCTAGCCGAGCGACGCTCGAGCAGCGATCGGTCGCGCGGCGCGGCGGCTCGTCGCCGAGCTCGTACGCGGCGAGCACGGCCTCGGCCGCGGCCGCAGCCGGCGGCTGCGTCGTCGCGCGCGTGCACCTCGGCGAGCGCGCTCGCCCGCCGGCGACCTCGTCGCCGCGCTTCGCGCGGCAGACGACGCCGACCGCGTGGTCGATCGCGTCCGTCCTTCGTCGCGCCGCCCGGCGCCGAGGTGGAGCGCCGCGATGCCCGACCGCGATCGCGCCGAGCCGCGGCGACGACGCCGTCGCGCGGCGCGCGTGACCTCGCGGACGACCGGCGCCGCCGGCAGCGCGCTCGAGGTCGGGATCGCCGCCCTGCGCGCGGATCCAGCGCTCGTACGCGGCGAGCGCCGAGCCGTCGGCGACCGCCGCCTCGGCGCGCCGGCGGCCCTCGGCGACGTCGATGCCGAGGTCGGAGAGCGCGAGCAGGTGCGCGCACGGCGTCGAGCACGAGCTCGGTGAAGTCGGGCGGCCCGTCGCCGCGGACCGTCGTCGACCGCCTCGCGGATCTCGAGCGCGTTGCCGACCGCGCGCCCGAGCGGCTGGTCCATGTCGGTGAGCAGGCAGACGACCTCGCGGCCGGCGCGCCGCCCGAGCTCGAGCATCGTCTCGGCGAGCGACGCGCGCGTCGTCGAGCGTCTTCATGAACGCGCCGTCGCCGACCTTGACGTCGAGCACGATCGCGTCGGCGCCGCCGGCGATCTTCTTCGACATGATGCTCGCCGCGATCAGCGAGACGTTGTCGACCGTCGCGGTCACGTCGCGCAGCGCGTAGAGCTGCTTGTCGGCCGGGACGAGGTCGGCGCGTCTGGCCGACGATCGCGAGCCCGACCTCGCGCACCTGGGCGACGAACTCCGTCGGTCGTCAGCTCGACGCGGAAGCCGGGGATCGACTCGAGCTTGTCGAGCGTGCCGCCGGTGTGGCCGAGCCCGCGCCCGCTCATCTTCCCGAACGGCACGCCGCACGCGGCGACGATCGGGCCCGACCGCGATCGAGGTCTTGTCGCCCACGCCGCCGGTCGAGTGCTTGTCGACGACCTTGCCGCCCGAGCGCGGCGCCGAGGTCGAGCGTCTCGCCGCTGCGCGATCATCGCGTCGGTGAGCGCGAACGTCTCGGCGCCGGTCAGGCCCGCGGAAGTAGACGGCCATGCAGAACGCGGCCATCTGGTAGTCGGGCACCTCGCCGCGCGCGTAGCCGAGCACGAGCTCGCGCGAGCTCCTCGGCGGCGAGCTCGCTCGCCGTCGCGCTTGCGCTCGATCAGCTCCGCCGGGCGGATCGACGGCTGTTCGACGAAGAGAACGGCGGAGCTCACGACGCCTTCTCCGCGACGAAGACGGCATGCGCGCGCGTCGCGCGGAACGGCCCGTCGAACTCGGGCACGCGTCGGCGCAGGTGCGCGCTGCGCGATCGACGAGGCGATGTACGCCGTGATCGACTCGGCAGTCGGGGAAGGTCGACCGTCGCCGTCGCACGTCGCGCCGCTCGACGCGCGCGAAGTGCGCGCAGCAGCGACGCCTCGCCGTTCTCGGCGCCGAACGAGCAGCTCCGCGCGTCGGCTCCACGCCGACGAGCTCCCACAGCTCGTGCAGTGTTGGCCTCGCCGTTCGTGGCGGCGACGAGCCGGCCGCCGGGCCGCGAGCACGCGCGCGCAGCTCGGCGAGCGCCGCGGTCGAGATCGGGCACGTGGTAGAGCATCCAGTGCGGCGACGACGCAGTCGAACTCGCCGTCGCCGAACGGCAGCTCCTGCGACGTCGCCGACGCGCGCGTCGACGCCGCGCGCCGCGCGTCGAGCTCGACCATCCGCGGCGACATGGTCGACCGCGACGACCTCGCGCGCCGAGCTCGCGCGCGATCCGCTCGGCGAGCTCGCCCGGCCCGCAGCCGACCTCGAGCACGCGCCGCGGCGCGACCTCGGCGACCGCCTCGAACGCGAGCTCGTCGCGCGTTCGGGCCCTCGGTCGAGCGCCCGGTACGGCGCGTTGCCGCGCGGCGAGGCGCGTCCTCGCTCGCGTACTCGCGCCGGACGACGACGCGGGTCGTCGAGCTTCACGGCTCGACGATCGGCTGGCCCGGGAGCCGCGTCGCCGGGCGCCTTGCCGCCGAGCCACGCGTTCACCGTCGCGCCGACGTCGGCGAACTCGCCCTCGTGGATCCGCCCGGCCGCGTTCCTGCCCTGCGACGTAGGCGAGCAGCAGCGCGTGCTCGCGCGAGTGGTCGGTCGACGGCGTCGTCGGGTCGCAGCCGTGGTCGGAGGTGATGATCAGCAGGTCGCCGGGCCGCAGCGCGTCGAGCAGGTCGGGCAGCCGGCGGTCGAAGTCCTGGAGGCAGCGGTGGAAGTTGACCGGGTCGTTGCGGTGGCCCCAGAGCATGTCCGTCTCGACGAGGTTCGACGAAGACGAAGCCCTCGTCGAGCTCGCTGCGAGCAGCTGCTCGGTCTGCTGTGATCCCCTCGACGTTCGACTTCGTCGGGTGCGACTCGTCGATGTCGCAGCCCGGCGAAGATGTCGCCGATCTTGCCGACGCCGTACACCTTCGCGCCGGCCTCGCGGACGAGCGACAGGTAGTTCGGCCGGCGCGGCTCGAGCGAGAAGTCGTGGCGGTTCGGCGTGCGCTCGTAGTTGCCCGGCTCGCCGACGAACGGCCGCGCGATCACGCGCCCGACGGCGTGCTTGCCGGTGAGGATCTCGCGCGCGACGCGGCAGCCGTCGTACAGCTCCTCGAGCGGGATCGTCTCCTCGTGCGCGGCGATCTGGAAGACCGAGTCGGCGGACGTGTAGACGATCCACTTGCCCGTCTGCTGGTGCTCCTCGCCGAGCTCCTGGATGATCTCCGTCCCGGACGCGGGCCTGTTGCCGAGCACGCCGCGGCCGGTCCGGTGCATGAACGGGTCGATCACGTCGTGCGGGAAGCCGTGCGGGTAGGTCGGGAAGCGCCTGCGGCGTGACGATGCCCATCAGCTCCCAGTGGCCGGTCGTCGTGTCCTTGCCCTTCGAGCGCTCGAGCAGCCGGCCGGCGACCGCGGGCGCGCCCGGCTGCGGCGGGCAGCCCTCGAGCGGCTCGACGTTGCCGAGGCCGAGCGCCTCGAGGTTCGGCAGGTCGAGGCCGCCGACGGCCCGGGCGACGTTGCCGAGCGTGTCGGAGCCCTCGTCGCCGTACTCGCGCCGCGTCCGGCAGCGCCCCCGCGCCGACGGCGTCGAGCACGATCACGCACGCGCGCGGCACGCGGCTATTCTACGGTCGCGCTGGTCGACCGTCCTCGGCCTCCTCGGCTTCGCTCGTCTTCATCGTCGTGCGTGATCGCCCTCGCCGCCGGCGTCACGTGGCTCGTCGTGAGGCTCTCGCCGGCGCAGAGCGCGAAGAAGCCGAAGCCGGCCGAGCGAGCCGCTAGACGCGGCCGCGAGCGGCAGCACGTCGTCGAGCGGCGTGTACGTCGAGCCCGTGCGCCTCGGCGACCGCCTCGTACGTGATCTTGCCGTCGAGCACGTTGACGCCCCGCGCGAGCGCCGGGTCGCGCGCGACCGCGCCGCGCGAGGCCGTGGTCGGCGATCGCCTCGACGTACGGCAGCGTCGCGTTCGTCAGCGCCTTCGTCGACGTGATCGGCACGGCGCCGGGCATGTTCGCGACGCAGTAGTGGATGACGCCGTCGACCGACGTAGACGGGATCGGTGTGCGTGGTCGGCCTGCGAGGTCTCGACGCAGCCGCCCTGGTCGATCGCGACGTCGCACGATCACCGCGCCCGGCTTCATCGTCGCGCGAGCATCTCGCGCGTGATCGAGCTTCGGCGCGCGCGCGCCCGGGATCAGCACGGCGCCGATCACGAGGTCGGCGTCGCGCGACCGACTCCTCGATCTGGAGGCGTCGACGACATCACGCAGCCTGACCCGGCCGGAGAGGATCTCGTCGAGGTGGCGCATGCGGTCGATCGAGCGCTCGAGGATCGTCACGCTGCGCGCCGAGGCCGAGCGCGATGATCGCGGCGTTGTAGCCGACGATCCCGCCGCCGATGACGACGCACGCTGCCCGGGCGCGACGCCGGGCACGCCGCCGAGCAGGAGGCCGCGCCCGCCGAGCGGCTTCTCGAGGAAGTACGCGCCGGCCTGCGGCGCGAGCCGCCCGGCGATCTCGCTCATCGGCGCGAGCAGCGGCAGCGCGCCGGTCGTCGGTCTCGACGGTCTCGTAGGCGACGGCGGCGACGCCGCTGTCGACGAGCGCCCGCGTCAGCGGCTCGTCGGCGGCGATGTGGAGGTAGGTGAAGAGGACGAGCCCCTCGCGCAGCCGCGGGTACTCGGCCGCGATCGGCTCCTTCACCTTGAGCAGCAGCTCGGCCTCGCCCCAGACCTCGTCGACCGACGACGATCCGCGCGCCGACCGCGCTCGTACTGCGTCGTCCGGGAAGGCGCTGCCCGTCCCCGGCGCCGTCTCGACGAGCACCTCGTGGCCGCGCTGGACGAGCTCGCGCGCGCCGGCAGGCGTCAGCGCGACGCGGTACTCGTCGGGCTTGATCTCCTTGGCGACGCCGATCCGCACGGCGCGCGGCACGATACAGCCTCGGGACGAGGCTGGGCGACGCTCGCGTCCAGCCGCCGGCACGCTTCGACACGGAGTCGTATCCCGCCGCGCGGATCGGCCCGGTAGGCTGATCTCAGGGACTCGGGGTCCCCTGGGGGCGTTTCGGGGCACTTCGGCGCCTCCGCTCAGCGCCGCAGCTCCCGCGCGAGGCGCCCGGCCGCGTAGGCGGCGGCGAAGAACGCACGGATCGTCGTCCGGGCCGCGGCCCATGTGCGCGAGCGGAAGCCCTGCGCAGGCCTCGCGCCAGCCGGCGACGTCCACGTCCTCGCGCCGGACAGCCAGTCCGGCGCGCGAGACTCGCCGGCCAGGCGACCGCGAGTCGCCGAGGCAGAGCCGAGCACGGCTCGCGTGTGGTGGGAGACGCCGCGGTGGCGCTCGCGCGCGTCGGCGTCGGAGACGCGGACGGCGACGACCGGCCGCCCGCCGAGCGCCGATCGCCGCGTTCGCCGCGTCGGCCGCGGCGAGCGCCGCCGTGGCCGAACGCCGACGCGGTGCCCGACGATCCCGGGGCCGATCGCGCAGACGGCGACGTCGAAGCCCTGCGCTGCGCCCACGGCGAGCGCCGACGCGACGCGAGACGCAGTCGACGTCCCCGTCCGAAGCACGGCGCCGACGGCGACCGCGATCTCGACGCAGCCCGCGCTCGCTGCAGCGCCCGCACGGCGTCCGAGAGCGAGACCGGCAGCGCGCCGCCCGCGAGCTGGACGTAGGCGACGCGCAGGCCGGCGCAGCGCCGCGCAGACCGGCGCGAGCTGGCTGTGCAGCGAGCAGCAGACGACGGGCAGGCCGTCGAGGTCGGCTCGGCGAGCTCGCCGTCCTCCTCGGCGTGCCGCACCGCGGCCTGCACGCGGCGTGTACGGGCAGCTTCATCACGTGCGCGCCCGGCTCCGCCGCGCAGCCCGAGCCCGCGCGTCAGGTTCGCGTACAGCACGTCGAAGCCGCCCGAGCCGAGCCCGAGCATCGCGCGCCTGCGTGTTGACGACCACCTCGTCGCCGAGCGCGACCGGCCCGGTCAGCCGCGGGTAGGCGACGCACGGCAGCGCCGTCCACCTCGAGCCGCACGAGCCCTTCGTGCCGCTCGAGCACCGCGGTGACGGCGCCGCGGCGAAGGCTAAGCGCCACGCGCCGCCTCGACGAGCGCGAGCGTGACGTCGACCATCGCGTCGAGGTCGGCGACGGCGATGTGCTCGTCGGGCGTGTGGATCTCCGCCATGCCGTTCGCGAGGTTGACGCAGCGCGAGCCCGCGCTCGTTGAAGACGTTCGCGTCGGCGCCGCCGCCGCGAGAGCGCGGTGCGCGGCTCGATGCCCGGCACGCGCGGAGCGCCGTCGCGCGCGAGCCGCACCGGCTCGTCGTCGCGCCGGAAGCGGTAGCCGCGGTAGCTCGCGCTCGACCTCGTCTCGACCTCGCAGTCGGTCGAGCGTCGCGGCGAACGAGCACGCGTCGAGCATCTCCTGCGACGAGCTCGGCGAGCTTCGCGCTCGTCGTGCGAGCGCGCCTCGGCGCTCGAACGAGCAGCGCTCGGGGACGATGTTGCGCGCCGTGCCGCCCGTGATCGACGCCGACGTTCGCGCGTCGTCTCCTCGTCGATCCGGCCGAGGCGCAGGTCGGCGATCGCCCGCGCCGCGGCCGCGATCGCGGAGCGGCCCTCCTCGGGAGCCATGCCGGCGTGCGCGGCACGGCCGTGGAACGTCACCTCGAGCGACCGCCGAGTCGGCGCGCCGAGGATCGACCTCGCCGATCGGCGCCGGCCTGGTCGTAGACGTAGCCGACCCTGGCGGCGAGGCGCGTGTGGTCGAAGGCGGCGGCGCCGCGCAGGCCGACCTCCTCCTTCGGCGTGAAGAGCGAGCTCGATGCCCGCGTGCGGCGGCTCTCCTCGACGATCCGCGCGCGCCGTCTCGAGCATCGCCGCGACCGCCGCCTTGTTGTCGGCGCCGAGGATCGTGCCGCCGGCGTTGCGGACGACGCCGTCCTCGACGACCGGCTCGATCGGCCCGTCCGGCGGCACCGTGTCGAGGTGGGCGCAGAGGAAGATGCGGCGTGCCCGTCGCGCCGTCGGCTCGGGCAGCCGGCAGTAGACGTTCCCGGCGTTCGAGCCGATCGCCGGCCCGGCGCCGTCCTCGTCGGCCGTCGAGCCCGAGCTCGCGCAGGTAGGCGAGCGACGCGGTCGGCGACGGCGCGCTCCTCGCCCGGCGGGCTCGGAATCGCGGCGAGCTCGAGGAAGAGCGACGAGCAGCGTCTGGCGCCGACGTCACGCGCCGGAGCCTAGCCGGGCGGCGCGCAGCGGCGACGCCGCTGCGCGCGCCGCGCGCGCGCGGTCGAGCGCCGCGCCGACGAAATCGCGGAAGAGCGGCGCGGGCCGCGTCGGGCGCGACTTGAACTCCGGGTGGAACTGGCTCGCGACGAACCACGGGTGGTCGGGCAGCTCGACGATCTCGACGAGCCGGCCCTCCTGGAACGTGCCGGAGACGACGAGGCCGGCGTCGACGAGCCGCTGGCGGTAGTGGTTGTTCACCTCGTAGCGGTGCCGGTGCCGCTCGTGGATCGACGGCCTCGCCGTAGAGCTCGCGCGCGCGCGTCCCCTCGGCGAGCTCGACCGCCTGCGCGCCGAGCCGCATCGTGCCGCCGAGGTCCTCGATCTCCTTCTGCTCGGGCAGCAGGTCGATCACCGGGATACGGCGTCTCGGGGTCCATCTCGGTCGAGTTCGCGCCCTCCAGGCCGCACGACGTGGCGCGCGAACTCGGAGACGGCGACGTGCATGCCGAGGCAGATGCCGAGGTACGGGATCGCGCGCTCGCGCGCGACGCGGCAGGCGAGGATCTTCCCCTCCCAGCCGCGCGAGCCGAAGCCGCCCGGAACGAGCACGCCGTCGACTTGCTCGAGCTCGCTCGGCCGCCTCCTCGTAGCGACATGTTCTCGGCGTCGACCCAGCGCACGCGCACGCGGCAGCCGTTGTGCAGCCCGGCGTGCTTGAGCGCCTCGTGCACCGAGAGGTAGGCGTCGTGAAGCTTGACGTACTTGCCGACGAGCGCGATCTCGACGTCCTCGCGCCGGCTCGCTCGATCCGCTCGGTCAGCGTCGTCCCACTCGCCGAGGTCGGCCCGCCGGCGCGTCGAGCCCGAGCTTCTCGCAGACGAGCGCGTCGAGCCCCTCCTCCTGCAGCACGGCCGGGACGAGGTAGACGTCGGGGACGTCGGGGCAGGCGATCACGGCCCGCGGGTCGACGTCGGCGAAGAGCGCGATCTTGTCGCGGATGTCCGGCGAGAGCTCCTCGTGCGAGCGGCAGACGACGACGTCGGGATGGATACCGATGCGGCGCAGCTCGTTGACCGAGTGCTGGGTCGGCTTCGTCTTCAGCTCGCCGGCGGCCTCGATGAACGGGACGAGCGTGACGTGGACGTAGAGCACGTTCTCGGGGCCGACCTCGCGCCGGAACTGGCGGATCGCCTCGAGGAACGGCAGCGACTCGATGTCGCCGACGGTGCCGCCGATCTCGGTGATGACGACGTCGGTCGGCGTCGCCTCGGCGGCGCGCCGGATGCGCGCCTTGATCTCGTTCGTGATGTGCGGGATCACCTGCACGGTCGCGCCGAGGAACTCGCCCTTGCGCTCCTTGCGCAGGACGGTGTCCCAGATCGCGCCGGCGGTGTGGCTCGCGTTGCGCGAGAGGTTCTCGTCGACGAAGCGCTCGTAGTGGCCGATGTCGAGGTCGGTCTCGGCGCCGTCCTCGGTGACGAAGACCTCGCCGTGCTGGAACGGGCTCATCGTGCCGGGATCGACGTTCAGGTACGGGTCGAACTTCTGCGCCTGCACCGTGAGCCCGCGCGCCTTCAGCAGCCGGCCGAGCGACGCGGCGACGATGCCCTTGCCGAGCGCCGAGACGACGCCGCCGGTGACGAAGACGTACTTCGTCGGGCTCGCGCTCACCGCTGGCGCCCCAGCGCGTCGATCTGCCGCAGCCCGGGAGTCCATTCGATCAGGGCGCCGAGTGAGCGCCGTTCCCCGAGGTAGGTGAGGCCTGCGAGCGCGCCGATCGCGCCACCATCTCCGTGTCCTGAGATGCGGGCCACGGACTCACAGCCTACCAGCGCGCCGAGCGCGTTCGCCCCCGAGTCCCCGAGCATCGCCATCTCGCGCAGATCGTAGGGAGCGAGGAGGACGGCGGCGACCGCGGCCTTGCGGGGCCGGAAGCCGAGCAGCGCGGAGGCCAGGAAGAAGGCCTTCAGGGCCCGTCCCGGCTTCGTGTCGAGCTGGTTGAGCGCGTTCGCCGAGAGCCCGACGAGCAGCGCGCCCGAGAGCGAGCGCGTGCGCACGAGGCCGTAGAGCGGGATCACGGCGAGCTTCAGCACGCCGGTCGTCGTCCCCGCGCGGAGGTGCGCGCGGAAGCCGCGCTCGGGGCCGCTCCAGACGTCGTCGGCCAGCCCGACGAGCGCGACCGGCGCGGCAAGAGGCTCCGCTACAGCGACGATCCAGCCGGCGAGCGGCAGCCGCAGGCCGCGGTGGTTGACCGCCGTCGGGCCGCACCCGAGCACGAGGTCGGCGAGCTGGCGGCCCCGGTGGAGGAAGCCGCGCGCGTCCCGTCCGGTTGCGCGGTGCGCGAGGTCGAGCTCGACCTCCTCGACCGTGAGGCCCGCCCGCACCGCGTCGACCGTCATCCGGGTCTCGACGCCGAAGCCGGCGGCGACCGGGAAGCAGGCGGCGCGCGCCGCGCCGGACAGGCGCCGCTGCCCGGAGAGCGGCTCGCGCGCGTCGAAGCCGGAGAGCTCCCGGATGAACGCGCGCGCCGCCCGCTTGGCGATCCCGAACCCGCCCCCTTGGCGGCGGGCGAAGGCGGCGATCGCGAGCTCCGCGCGCGATTCGACGAGCGGCCGCAGGTCGCCGTCGAGATCGGCGTCGCAGAGCAGCAGCGCCCCGGGCGGCGCCTGCGCGCTCGGCGAGGCACAGCGCCTGCCCCTTGCCGCGGCGGGGCAGCCTGAGGACGCGAGCACCGGCGCTCGCCGCCTCCGCCGCGGTCCGGTCGCGCGAGCCGTCGTCGGCGACGATTACCTGCGCCTCGGGGAAGGCTTCGCGAAGGCGGCGAACCGTGCTGCCGATCCGCTCCTCCTCGTCGCGCGCGGCGACGAGGATCGTGAGCACCTCCGGCTCAGCCACCCGCGGGCAGTGGCTCGAGCGGCGGCAGGATCCCATCGGTCGCCGTCTGCTCGACGCCGTAGTTGCCCGGCTCGCCGCCGGCGAGCAGGAGCACGAGCGCGAGCCGGCCCGGCGGCGTCTCGATTCCGTCCACGGTCGAGAGCCGCGCGCGCGCGAAGACCGGCACGGCGCTCGGGTCGGTCTCCGCCCCCTCGACCCCGACCGCCGGGACGCCGGCGGTCGCGAGCCCCGCGTAGAGGCCTGCGAGGAGGACCGCCGTCGGGCCCTGCTGCGGGGCCGCGGTGCGCAGGACGACGACGCCGTCCGCGACGAGCAGCGGCGCGCCCGACTGCTCCTCGACGAGTACGCCCGACAACGCGTCCCAGAGCGGCGTCTCCCGCCCCTCGACGAGCTCGCGGCCGAGGTCGCGCCCGAGGTTCGGAAGCTGCGCGTCGCCCACGTAACCCGCGAGCGCCGGCACCGCCGCGAGCCGCTTCTCGATCGCCACCGCGTCGATCGGCACGCGCAGCGCCCTCGACCGCGTGACACGCCCGCCCGCGTCGCGCACGGCCTGCCCGACGGCGAAGGCGAACGGCTGGTCGTTCGAGCCGACGAAGAGCGACGGCGATCCGCTTCGCGGCCAGCCGCCCCTCGCACGAGCACGGGGTAGGACGCCTCGATGACGTCCTGCTCGGCCTGCTCGCGCCGCTCGAGCGTTCCCGCGCGCTCCCGCTCGACGCTGAGCTGGGTGCGCAGCTGCTCGATCTCGCGGTTGAGGCGCTTGCGCTCTGCCTGGTCCACGAAACCGCGACCCGAGATGCCGATTCCGACGAGGATCCCGATCACGAGGGCGAGAAAGACCGCCGTCAGCGAGACGAGGTGGTAGCGGAAGTCGAACACCGGCGTCTCAGTCTCGCAGAGGGCTAGAGGCCGAGCACCCGCCGCACGTCGCCGGCGAGCAGGTCGATGACGTTGCGCAGCCCCGGCGAGACGGCGATCGCGGTCGCGATCCCGGCGAGTCCCGCAGCGACGAACGCGGCCAGCGGCGCGATGCCGACCCGGCGGCTGACGAGCCGGGAGACGCCCTTCGCGTCCACCAGGATCTCCCCCACCTTCAGCCGCGTGACGAACGTCGAGGACATGCCCGCGCGGTTGCGCTCGAGGAACTCGACGAGGTTGAAGTGGGTGCCCACGGCGACGATCAGCTCGGCCCCCTTGTCGTGGGCGAGCAGCAGCGCGAGGTCCTCGCTGATCCCCGGAGCGGCCACGGCGCTGAACGGCAGGCCGAGCCGCTCGAGCCGCGCGGCCCCTGGGGTGCGGCCGTCCGGGTAGGCGTGGACGAGCAGCTCCGCGCCCGAGCGCAGCGCCTCGTCGGTGACGGAATCCATGTCGCCGACGATCACGTCCGGCACGAGGCCGGTCTCGAGCAGCGCGTCGGCGCCGCCGTCCACCGCGACGAGCACGGGCTTGAAGTCGCGCACGTACGGCCGCACGATCCGCAGATCGCGCTTGAAGCCGGGGCCGCGCGCGACCACGAGCGCGTGGCGGTCGCGGAAGCGCGTGCGCAGGGCCGGGAACGGGATCCCCTCGGCCAGCAGCTTGCCCTCGTCGCGCAGGAAGCGCATCGTGTTCTCGGCGAAGGACTCGAGCGCCTCGGTCACACGGCCCTGCTGGTCGGCAAGCGCCCGCTCGAGTTCGCCCTCCTCCAGCACGTGCCCCTCCGCGAGCCGGTCGCCGTTGCGGTAGAGCCCGGCGCCGCGCACGGTCACAAGCTCGCCGTCGGAGAGCTGCTCGAACAGCTCTGCGCCGGGAGCGTCGATCAGGCACACGCCGCCGCGCACGAGCTCGAGCGGGCCGGGATTCGGGAAGCGCCCGCTCGCCGACTCGGCGACGTTCACGACGACGCGCACGCCCGACTCGAGCAGCTCCTCGGCCGAGACGCGGTCGAGGTCGGCGTGATCGATGATCGCCACGTCGCCGGGCCGGAGGCGGTGGACGAGCTCCTTCGTCCGCCGCCCGAGGCGTGCGGGGCCTTTGTGCTCGGCCGTGCTCACTGGCATTTCGCCCTTTGGGCGAAATCCCTAGAGAACCGGCTGGAATACAGCCGCGCGGTGGGCCGGATCCACGCTCTCGCTCTGACTTCGGCGAAGATCGAGCTTCGCTCCGTCTGCGCCGAACGCATCATCCCATCACTTCTAGAGTTTCTTGCCGTCCGCCAGGACGGCAAGAAAGTCCCGCCCGCCCAGCATGCGCTCGAGCTCCGCGTGCCGGTCCGCGTCGTCCAGGGCCTCGATCCGGGTGTGCGTCGGGTCGCCGGGCACCTTCTCGACGCGGAAATGGCGGTCGGCGACGCTTGCGATCTGCGGCAGGTGCGTGATCGTGACGACCTGCGCGCGGCCGGCGAGCCGCCGCAGCGTCTCTGCCACCGCATGCGCGGTCTGCCCGCCGATGCCGGCGTCGATCTCGTCGAAGACCATCGTCTCCCCGCCGCCGACGGCGGCGATCGCGAGCGCGACCCGGGACAGCTCTCCGCCCGATGCCGTCTCGGCGACCGGGCCGAACGGGAGGCCGCTGTTCGGGCGGATCAGGAACGCGGCCTCGTCGGCGCCGCTCGGGCCCGGCTCACGCTCGGCCAGCTCGACGCGGAACTCGCCGTCACCCAGGCCGATCCCCTGCAGCTCGGCGGCGACCGCTGCGGCGAAGAGCTCGGCGGCCGTGCCGCGGGCCTCGCTCAGCTCGCCCGCCAGGCGCGCCACCTCGGCCTCACCGGCGGCGAGCGCCTCGGCCGCGGCCTGCACGGGGTCGCGGCCTCCCTCGACGGCCTGGACCTCCCGTCGGGCCTCCCCGGCCCGCGCGAGCAGCTCCTCGTAGGTCTGGCAGCGGAAGCGACGCTTGGCCGCGGCGATCCGGTCGAGCCCGGCCTCCACCTGCGCGAGCCGCTCGGGCTCGGCCTCGAGCGCGTCCAGGAAGCGACGCAGGTCGCTCGCCGCCTCGCGCAGGCGCAGCTCGGCGTCGCGCAGCTCGCCCGCCGCCTGCGCGAGCTCGGGTGCGAGCCGCTCGAGCGGTGCGAGCGCCCGCTCGGCGGCCGCTGCGAGACCGGCGGCGCCCTCGCCGTCGTCCGGGGCGAGCGCCTCGACCGCCGCGCCGGCTCCGAGCGCGAGCTCGGTCACGTGCAGGAGCCGCTCGCGCTCGGCGCGCAGCTCGTCCTCGGCGCCCGGCTCAAGGCCCACCGTGTCCTCGACGAGCGCCCGCAGCTCGGCCAGCCGCGCGTCGGTCCCCGCCGCGTCACGGGCGACGTCGTCGTGGCGCCGGCGCGCCGCCTGCAGCTCGCGCCACGCAAGCCGCGCGGCCCGCCTCCGGCGCAGCTGCTCCTCGCCGCAGAAGGCGTCGAGCACGTCGAGCTGGTACGCGGGGCGCGCGAGCCGCCGCTGCTCGAACTGCCCCGACATGGCGATGAGGCGCTCGGCCGCGGCCGCGAGGTCCTCGCGCGGCACGGCGCGTCCCCAGGCGTAGGCGCGCGTCCGTCCGTCGGGGAAGACGCGCCGCGCGAGCGTGAGCCCGGGCTCGTCCTCGGGCCGCAGCTCGGCGAGCGCCGCCAGCTCGTCCTCCTCGAAGAAGCCGTCCGGGACGTCCAGCTCGGCCTCGACGTAGGCCTCCGCGCCGCCGGCGCCGACCGCCGCGGCGTCTCCGCGCGTGCCGAGCAGCAGGCCGATCGCCTGCGCGAGGATCGTCTTGCCGGCCCCGGTCTCGCCGGTGATCGCGTTCAGGCCGGGCGTGAAGACGAGATCCGCCTCGCGGATCAGCACGAGGTTCTCGATGCGCAGCCTACGAAGCAAAGGTCTCGCGGTAGCGGCGGAAGAAGGTTGCCTCGGGCAGCGTCGCGAGCAGCGAGCGCTGCGCGCCGACGCGCGCGACGATGCGGCCGTCCGGCGGGAGATCGTCGCCGCGGTGCCCGTCCACGAGCGAAGCGGCGGGCACGTCCGGAGTCCGGTTCCAGACCACGAGGTCGCGCCCCGGCGGGATCACGATCGGGCGCGCGTGCAGCGAGTGCGGCGCGACGAACGTGACCGCCATCGCGTCGATCCCCCAGACGAGCACGGGCCCGCCGTTCGAGAGGTTGTAGGCGGTCGAGCCCGGCGGCGTCGAGCAGATGATCCCGTCGCAGGGCACGACGCCGAGCCGCTCGCCACCGACCTCCCACTCCAGCTCGACCATGCGGCCGAGTGTACCGCTCGTCACGACGAGGTCGTTGACGGCGACGCGACGCTCCTCCCCCGCCTCGACCTCGATGGTCGGCAGCTCGACCACGTCGTACTCGCCGCGGAACACCCGCGCAAGCCCCTCCTCCAGCTCGCTCTGGCGGATCGAGCAGAGGAACCCGACCCGGCCGAAATTGACCCCGACGACGGGCACACCGGTGCCGAGGAAGCGCGCGAGCGCGCGCAGCATCGTCCCGTCGCCGCCGAGCACGACTGCGAGATCGGCGCCGTCGGCTGCGGCCGGACGGCCGTGCTTCTCGGCCTCCTCGGCGGAAAAGACAAGCTCGACCCCTGCGGCGCGCGCGGCCTCTTCGAGCCGCGCGAGAGCCGGGCCGGCGGCCTGCGCCCTACCGTGCGTGACGACGGCGGCGCGGGCGACCGCCCTAGGCGACGGCGTCGGCGATGCGGCGGGCGATGTCATCGGGCAGGACGGCCTTCTCTCGCTGGACGAGGTGGAGGAAGAACTCCCGGTTCCCCTTCGGGCCGGGCACGCCTGAGTCTACGACGCCGACGGTCTCCGCACCCCAGCCGATTGCGGCCTCGCTCGCGCGCAAGAGCGCCGTCTTCCACACGTCGGGGTCGCGGACGACGCCCTTGCGCACCTCGGCGCGCCCGGCCTCGAACTGCGGCTTCACGAGCACGAGCGCCTCCCAGCCCGGCGCAGCCAGCGCGAGCGCGGCAGGCAGTGCCGTGCGGACGGAGATGAAGGAGACGTCACAGGTGACGAGGCGCGGCGCGAACGGCAACTCGGCCAGGTAGCGGACGTTGACGCGCTCAAGCACCGTCACGCGCGGGTCGCCGCGCAGCCTCGGGTGCAGCTGCCCGTAGCCGACGTCGAGCGCGATCACCCGCGCCGCGCCGTGCTGGAGGAGGCAATCTGTGAACCCCCCGGTCGAGGCACCGACGTCGAGGCAGTCACGGCCGGCCGGATCGACGCCGAAGGCGGCGAGAGCGTTCTCCAGCTTCTCGCCGCCGCGGGAGACGTAGCGGGGCGGCCGCTCGACCGTCAGCTCGGCACCCTCGTCCACCTGGGCACCGGGCTTCTCGTAGCCGGGGACGAGCCCGGCGATGACGAGGGCCTGCGCTTGGGCGCGGCTCTCCGCGAGGCCGCGCTCGACGAGCAGGACGTCGAGCCGCTTCTTCACGGTTGCAGGGTAGTGGTACAACGGCCGGGTGACCGAGGTGAGGGGCGAACGGGTCGTTCTCAGACCGCTGCGGGTCGACGACGCCGCGCGCCTGGCGGAGATCGGCGCCGAGCCCGAGGTCGCCCACTGGTGGCCGGGGCTGACCGTCGAGTACCTCGCCGCGAAGGTGGAGGGCCGGGAAGGTGTCGACGCCTTCGCGATCGAAGCCGGCGGCGAGGTGATCGGGATGGCGCAGTGCCACGAGGAGAGCGAGCCTGAATACCGCCACGCCGGCATCGACCTCTTCCTTGCTTCCGCCTGGCACGGGCAGGGACTTGGCACCGACGCGGTGCGCACGCTGGCGCGCTGGCTCGTCCGCGAGCGTGGCCACCACCGCGTCACGATCGACCCCGCGCTCGGCAACGCGCGAGCGATCCGCTGCTACGAGAAGGCCGGCTTCCGCCGCGTCGGCGTCATGCGCCGGTACTGGCTGGGTCCCGACGGCACGTGGCAGGACGGCCTGCTCATGGACTCGCTCGCCGAGGAGCTCTAGGACGTTCGCGCGGCGAGGCCCCGGACGAGCTCCGCCAGGACCGACGTGTCGGCCGGGATCGCGGCCAGCATCGCCGTGGCCCGCGCGGCCGCCTCGCTGACCAGAGCGCGCGCCGCCTCCTCGCCCAGGCGGAGGACGTAGCCGTCGCCGTCGAGCACGTCGTCCACGATCTGGAAGAGCGGCCCCAGCTCCGCGCCGAATGCGCGCCACGGTGCCTGCTCCTCGCCCGGCACGCCCGCCGCCCAGAGGCCGCAGCCGACGGCGGCCGAGAAGAGCGCGCCCGTCTTCAGACGGTGCAGCGCCGCCAGGTCGCCGGCGGCGCCCGTGACGTCGAGGTACTGGCCGCCGATCATGTCGAGCGTCGCCTCGACGAGCTCGCGGGCGACGTCCGGGCCGGGGTACGAGAGCGCCAGCCGGAACGCTTCCGCGACCAGTGCGTCGCCCGCGAGCACCGCCGTCGCCTCGCCGAAGCGGACGTGCGCCGTCGGCAGCCCGCGGCGCAGCTCGTCGTCGTCGAGCGCCGGCAGGTCGTCGTGGACGAGGGAGAACGTGTGCACGAGTTCGAGTGCGGCGGCGGCCGGCAGCGCCGCCTCGACGTCGCCGCCCGCCGCCTCGGCGACGGCGAGGCACAGCACGGGCCGCACGCGCTTGCCACCCGCGTCGAGCGTGTAGCGCATCGCCTCCTCCAACCCTCCGAGCTCGCGCCGGAACGCGAGGCCGCGGAGGTACGCCTCGACGAGCTCCCCCAGCTCGTCAGGTGCCCGCATCGGCCCGCGCGCGCGCCTTCCGGAGCTCGGCCTCGACCTCCTTGGCGAGCTCCGCAAGCTCGGTGAGGACGTCGATCGCCGCGTCCGGCTCCCCCGCGGAAGCGAGCTTCTCGAGCTCCTCCCGCGTCGCCTTGAGCCGCTCGAGCAGCTCCTCCGCCCGCGTCAGAGCCTCGTCCGCACTCACGCGCGCCCCTGGCCGGCACGGGCGTCGGGTGTCGATGCAGGGGGTCTCACGCCGCCTCCTCCCGCGCCACGCGGCCGAGGATCCCGTTCACGAGCTTCCCCGCCTCGTCGGAGGCGTACCGCTTCGCCAGCACGACTGCCTCGTTGATCGCCACCTCGGGCGGCACCGTCTCCTCCTCGAGCTCATAGATCCCGACGCGCAGGATATTCCGTTCGAGCGTACCGAGGCGGTCGGCGGTCCATCCCTCCGCAGAGGCCGTGATCCGCGCGTCGAGCGCCTCCGCCCGCGCGGCGACCGCTTCCGCCAGCTCGAGTGCGAAGCCCTCGGCGTCACCCTCGTAGAGCGACGCGAGCGCCTGCCCGGTGAGGTCCCACTGGTAGAGGAGGAAGAGCGCGGTCCGCCGCGCCGCGCGCCGGCCGGCCATCAGGGCTCGACCTCCTCGATCGTGACGTCCACGGTCGCCTCGAGCGCGAACATCAGCGCGAGCGAGCGTGCCACGGCTTCCTGCACCGCCCGGCCGAGCCCGGGCAGGGGCTCGCCCAGGCGGGCCGCGAGCTCGACACGGACGAGCGCCCGCCCCTCATCGACCTCCACGCCGACGCCGCGCCGCGGCCGGTGCGGCCGCGCGCCGGAGATCCTGTCCGCCGCCCGCAGGACCGTGGCCGCGAGCGCCGCGCCCGGCACCGTGATCCGGCCGTGCGGCCCCGCCAGGACGAGATCGTCCTGCTTCACAACGAGAGCGCGGGCAGTCGGTGAGCCGCGTCCGCGAGGAAGCTCGTCGAGTACTCCCCGCCGGCGAACTCCGGCGTGCGCAGGATCTCGATCGCCAACTCCCGGGTCGTGGGAACCCCATCAACCTCCAGCTCGCCGAGCGCCCGCAGGGCGCGCGCGATCGCGCGCGCGCGCGTCTCGTCCCACACCGCGAGCTTGCCGATCAGCGAGTCGTAGTACGGCGAGATCACCGCGCCCGCGTCGAGGTGCGTGTCGAAGCGAACACCGGGCCCGAGCGGCGCTCGGAAGCGCTCGATCCGGCCCGGCGCCGGCATGAAGTCGCGCGCAGGGTCCTCCGCGTTGATCCGGATCTCCAGCGCGTGCCCGCGGCGCGGCGCCCGGCCCGTCGTCTCGAGCCGCTCGCCGGCCGCGATCCGCACCTGCTCGCGGACGATGTCGATTCCGGTCGTCAGCTCCGTGACCGGGTGCTCGACCTGCAGCCGGCAGTTCAGCTCGATGAAGTAGTGCTCGCCCCCGGGGCCGAGCAGGAACTCGAAGGTCCCGGCGTTGACGTAGCCGACGGCACGGCAGGCGCGCTCGACCTCCCGCTCCATCTCCTCGCGCGCCTCGGGCGCGAGCGCAGGCGACGGCGACTCCTCGACGAGCTTCTGGTGGCGGCGCTGGATCGAGCACTCGCGCTCGCCGAGCGTGAGCACGCCGCCGTGGGCGTCGGCGAGCACCTGCACCTCCACGTGCCGCGCGGGCACGACAGCCTTCTCGACGTACAGCGCCGGGTCGCCGAAGGCCGCCTCCGCCTCGGTGCGCGCGGTCGTGTACGCGAGCTCGAGCTCTCCGGGAGCCTCCACCAGCCGCATCCCCTTGCCCCCGCCGCCGGCGACCGCCTTCAGCAGGACGGGATAGCCGAGCTGGGCCGCCGTCGCCTGCGCCTCGTGCAGCGAGGCGGCGCCGTCCGTGCCGGGAACGAGCGGCACCCCGGCGCGGCGCATCTCCTCCTTCGCGCGGGCCTTGTCGCCCATCGCAGCCATCACGTCGGCGGGCGGGCCGACGAACACGAGGTCGCTCTCGTCGCAGGCGCGGACGAAGGCGGGGTTCTCGGCCAGGAAGCCGTAGCCGGGGTGAACGGCCTCGCAGCCGGTCGTCTCCGCCGCCGCGATCATTGACGGGATGCGGAGGTAGCTCTCGGTCGCGCTCGGCGGGCCGATGCAGACCGCCTGGTCGGCGAGGCGGACGTGCAGCGCGTCGCGGTCCGCGGTCGAGTAGACGGCGACGGCCTCGATCCCGAGCTCGTGCAGCGTACGGATCACGCGCACGGCGATCTCGCCCCGGTTCGCGACGAGTACGCGAGAGAACATCTCAGTGGCTCCGAGCCACTTCAGACCGCCGGCGGAGCGACGATCGGCTCGACGCCGAAGAGCAGCTGGCCGAACTCGACGGGCTGCGCGTTCTCGACGTGGATCGTGCGTACGATGCCGGCCAGCTCGGCCTTCACCTCGTTCATCAGCTTCATCGCCTCGAGGACGCAGAGCGTCTGCCCGGGCACGATCGTCTCGCCGACCTCGACGAACGGCAGCGCCCCCGGCTGCGGCGCCCGGTAGAACGTGCCGACCATCGGGGACTCGATGTTGACGATGTCCGGCGCGGCAGGGCCGGGCTCGTCTGCGTCGATCGGCGTTCCCAGCGGCTGGAGCGCCTCGTCGGTCCGGCGCACCGACACCCGCATCCCCTCGTCCTCGATCTCGATCTCCGCCACGCCGCTCTCCTGCACGATCCGGACGAGCTCGCGGATCCGCTCGGCGCGCGTGTGCTCGATGCCCTGCACGAGGAGCGATTCGTCGCGTGAGTGCCGGGCGCGGATCGTGCGCAGCAGCGGCTCTGCCTCATCGCCGAACATCGCGAGCAGGACGAGCTCCTCCTCGCTCGCGGCGAGCCCCTCCGCCTCCGCGCGGACGTCCTCCGTCGTCGGCGGGTCGTCGTCGAGCGCGAGGTCGCCGGAGAGAAGCGAGACCGCGCGGGCGAGCGTCGCGTCGACCGCGGCGGGCGGCGTGCCGTAGCGCCCCTGCACGAGCGAGCGGAACTCGTCCACGAGCGAGCCGTAGCGACGCGCGGAGAGGACGTTGAGCAGCGCCTGCGAGGCGAGGATCTGCCCGATCGGCGCCGCCAGCGGCGGCCAGCCCGCCTCGGCGCGGACGCGGCCGATCTCCTCGAGCACCTCGAGCAGGCGATCGCCCGCGGCGTGAGCGCGCAGGTGGACGTCGATCGCCGCGACGAGCCCCGTCGGCAGGTCGTATTCGGCCGCGCGCACGGCGATGCGGGGCGCGAGCGGGGTCACCGGCTCGTCGCCGATGTGCTCGTCCACGAGATCCGATGCCTGCCAGAGCTTCGCCACGTCCACGCCGGTCTGCTTGCCGTAGCCGTGCAACGCCTGCACGAGCGACTCGGCGGACACGCGGTGGAGCGTCAGCGCGAGCGGGTAGACGGCGCAGGCGACGAGCTCGGCGCCCGCGTCGACCGCGGCGAGCGAGTCGGCGAGCGCGGTGCCCGCGGCGCCCTGGCTGAAGTAGCCGACCGGCAGGCCGCTGGCCACCGCCACACGCGAGACGAGGTCGCCCGCGCTCGCGGGCGCGAGCGCGCCCGACGGGTCGTGGACGATCACCCACGCCGCGCCGAGGTCTCCCAGCTCGCGCGCCTGCTCGACGAGCGCGTCGGCCTCGCCCGGCCGGCCTGGGCTGAAGACGAGCCCGGCGTGGAACTCTCCCCCCGCCTCCCTCACCGCGCCGGCGGAGCGGCGGAGGCTCGAGACGTCGTTCAGCGGGTCGTGGATGCGGAAGACGGAGATGCCGTTCTCGGCCGCACAGGCGACGAAGCGGCGCACGATGTCCCGGTGCACGGCGCGCGAGCCGACGAGGAAACGGCCGCGCAGCGCGATCCCGAGCGGCGTCGTCGTCCGCGCCTTCAGGGCCCGGATCCGCTCCCACGGGCTCTCGACGCCGCGCCGGACGGCCGCGTCGAAGCCGCCGCCGCCCGAAACCTCGAGGTAGGCGAAGCCGGCACCGTCGAGGATCTCGGCGAGCCGGAGCACCTCCGCGGTCGGCATCCGCCCCGCGAGCGGCTCCTGCGAGAGCAGGCGAATCGTGGTATCGATGAGCTTCGGCATCGGAGGGGAGCCTAGCGGCGCACGGGCGTCCCGTCGGCTGAGGAGACAGACTCTCCCGCCGGCTCGGCGGTTACAGCCGCACTACGCCAAGTAACACAGTGTCACTTGGCTACGCAGTGTTACGCGGCTACGCGCGGCTGATGTAGCGGTGCTCGCGCGGGTCGACCTTGATCCGGTCGCCCGGGTTCACGAACAGCGGCACGGCGACGACGGCACCCGTCTCGAGTGTCGCCGGCTTCATCACATTTGAGACCGTGTCGCCCTTCACGCCGGGCTCAGTGTCGGTCACGGTCAGTTCCAGGGAGGCGGGAAGCTGGATCCCCGACGGCTTGCCGTTCACCTGGAGCATCTGCACCGTGCTCGACGGGAGCAGGTACGGCAGCGCATCCGCGACCTCCACGACGGGGAGCGCGAACTGCTCGTAGGTCCCCTCGTGCATGAAGTGCACCTCGGAGCCGTCCTCGTAGAGGAACTGGACGTTGGTCACCTCGGTGTGCACGCGCGGGAACTTCTCCCCCGCGCGGAACGTCCTGTCCACGACGGAGCCCGAGTCGAGCGCCTTCAGCTTCGTGCGCACGAACGCGCCGCCTTTGCCCGGCTTCACGTGCTGGAACTCGACGATCCGCCACACCAGGCCCTCGAGCTCGATGTGCATGCCGTTCTTGAACTGGTTGGTGGAGACGACGTCGGCCATGGCCGCGCGCCAGTCTACTCAGGCGACCGTGAGCAGGTCCTTCGTGAACCGCGTCAACCGCTCGCCGCCGTCCTCGGTGACGATCACCAGGTCCTCGATGCGCACGCCGCCGGTGCCGGGGAGGTAGATCCCGGGCTCGACCGTCACGGTGTTCCCGGCCACCAGCGTGTCGGTGGACTCCGGGCGCAGCACCGGCGCCTCGTGGATGTCCAACCCGACACCGTGACCGAGGCCGTGCCCGAACCGCTCGCCGTAGCCTGCTCCCTCGATCACGCGCCGGGCCGCAGCGTCGCCCTCGACACCGGTCAGGCCCGCGCGAACGGCGGCGAGACCGGCCTCCTGAGCCGCGAGGCAGACCTCGTAGATCCGCGCCAGCTCGTCCGGCAGATCGCCGGTCGAGAACGTGCGCGTGCAGTCGGAGCGGTAGCCGCCGACGGTCGTGCCGGCGTCGATCGTGACGAGCGTCCCTGCCTCGATCGGGCGGTCGCCCGGGATCGCGTGCGGGCGCGAGCCGTTCTCGCCAGCGGCCACGATCGTCTCGAACGCAGGCCCCTCGCCGCCGAAGTCGTGCAGCAGCCGGTCCATCGTCCACGCGAGCTCGCGCTCGCTGCGACCGGTGAAGCGCTCCCGCGCGAGCGCCTCGAAGGCGCGGTCGGAGATCGCGGCGGCGCCGCGGATCGCGTCCAGCTCGGCGGGCTCCTTGACGGCGCGTAGCGCCTCGACGACGCCCTGCGTCGGCACCAGTGCGAGCCCGTTCGCGCCGAGCGTCTGCCAACCCGCGTACGTGACGTGGTCGGCCTCGAAGCCGACGGTGCCGTCGAGGAGCTCGGCGAGCGCCGGCAGCACCGTCCGCGGGGTCTCGACGGCCTCGACGCCCTCGGCGGCCTGCGCGCGCTCGATGTACCGGAAGTCGGTGTAGAGACGGGCCCGGCCGGGCTCGACGAGCACGGCGGCGTTCGTGCTCGAGAGCCCCGTCAGGTAGAGGATGTTGACCGGGGTCGTGACGAGCAGCGGCAGCTCGAGCCCCGCGCGCAGGCGCTCAAGACGGCTGTTCACGAGCCGTTCACCAGGAACTCCAGCGCCTCGCGGTATCCCTCCGGCCCCTTGCCCATGATCCTCTTCGCCGCGAGGTCGCCGAGCACGGAGAAGCGCCGCCACTCCTCGCGTGCCTCGATGTCGGACAGGTGCACCTCGACGACCGGGACGGTGAAGAGCTCCGCCGCGTCGTGGATCGCCCACGAGTAGTGCGTCCAGGCGCCGGGGTTGAGAATCACGCCGCCGGCCCAGTCGAGCGCGTCGTGGCACCAGTCCACGAACATGCCCTCGTGGTTCGTCTGCCGGCAGCGGGCGCTGCAGCCGAGCTCGGTGGCCCACTCGTAGATTCGCGTCTCCAGCTCCGGCAGCGTGAGTGCGCCGTAGTGCGCCGAGTTGCGGCGCCCGAGGACATCGAGGTTGACTCCGTTCAGGACGGCGACCCGCACGGGCGCGAGTCTAACCGGCGATCAGGGCGTCGAGCGCGGCCCGCACGGCCTCGTCCGGCAGCTCCACACGGATCCGCGGAACGCCGAGCGCCTCGAGCAGGACGAGCTGCGGCCGGCCCCCCGCGGCCTTCTTGTCGCGGTTGAGGGCCTCCCACGCCCGCTCGCGACTCACGCTCGCCGGCGCGGGCCGCAGCACCCGCTCGATCTCACCCGGGACAGCCGGGTCGAGATCGAGGTGCTCGACGGAGAGCCGTGTCGCCGCGAGCAGACCGAGCGCGACCGCCTCGCCGTGCGAGGGCCCCGCGTAGCCAGCCGCCGCCTCGAGCGCGTGCGCAAAGGTGTGACCGAGATTGAGCGCGTTGCGCGGGCCGCGGTCCTCGGGGTCGCGCAGGCACAGCGCTGCCTTGAACGCCGCGCAGCACCGGATGCTCTCCGCGCGCGGCAGCTCCCAGAGCGGCTCACCCGCGAGGAGTCCCGTCTTCACGACCTCGGCCATGCCCGCGGTGACTTCCTCGTCCGGCAGCGTCGAGAGCACGTCGGGATCGCAGACCACGCGCGCAGGCCAGTGGAACGCGCCGACGAGGTTCTTGCCGCCCGGTAGGTCGATCGCGGTCTTGCCGCCGAGCGCGGCGTCCACCTGGCCGACGAGCGTCGTCGGCACGGCAGCCCAGGCGACCCCGCGCAGGTACGTGGCGGCGGCGAAGCCGGCGACGTCTGTCGTGCAGCCGCCTCCGGCGGCGACGAGGGTGCCGCCCCGCTCGAGCCGGAGCGCCTGCCAGAGCTGTCCGCAGATCTCAGCGCTCTTGGCCGCCTCGCCGGGCGGCAGCTCGTGCACGCTGGTCAGCCGTGCGCCGAGCGCTTCCCGGATGGCCGGGCCGTGCAACTCGGCCACGTTGGCGTCGAGCGCCAGCTCGACGGGCCCGTCGCCGGGAACGAGCGCCGCGAGCCCTGCCAGCGAGCCGGCTTCGACGTGGATGCCGGCAGCGGCGAGCACGGCGCCGTCGGCGTCGTCGGCGCGCCCGTCCGCAACCTGGTCGTAGAGCGGGCGCCGCGCCTCGTAGAGCGCACGGAACGACTGCTCGTCGCGGGCGAGCGGCCGGTCGCCGCCCCGCACACGCCGCCAGGCCTCCTCGACCTCGACGTCGAGCAGCACCGTGAACGCCCGCGCCCGCAATCCCGCGCAGATCTCCGGCGAGGTGACGGCACCGCCCCCGAGCGAGATCACTGCGGGCTCGGGTGCGCGCAGCGCCTCCAGCGCGCGCTCGCTCTCGAGCGTGCGGAAGTGCGCCTCGCCGCGCTTGGCGAAGAGCCTCTCGATCGAGAGTCCTGCGTGCCGCTCGATCTCGGCGTCCAGGTCCACGAAGCGACGGTCGAGCCGCTCGGCGAGCTGCAGGCCGATGACCGACTTCCCCGCGCCCATGAAGCCGACGAGTGCGAGGTGCCGAGCGAGTGCGTTCAGCGGCCGATCCAGCCGATCCGCTCCAGGTAGGCGCGGTGTGCGGCGACGAAGTCGCCGAGCGCGTCGCCGCCGAACTTCTCGCGGGCCGCGGAGGCGAGCTCGAAGGCAACGGCTGCCTCGGCGACGACTGCGAGTGCCTCCACGGCCGCCACGTCGCTGCGCTCGACCAGCGCCTGGGCGGGCTCCCCCGTGGCGAGGTCGACCGAATCGAGCGGGCGCATCAGCGTCGGCAGCGGCTTCATCGCGGCGCGGACGACGACCGGCTCGCCGTTCGAGACGCCGGCCTCGATGCCGCCGGCGCGGTTCGAGCGGCGTGTCAGGCCCGGCTCGATCTCGTCGTGCGCCTCGGAGCCCCGTTTCCGCGCGAGCGCGAAACCCTCGCCGACCTCGACGCCCTTCACGGCCTGAATCCCCATCAGCGCGGAGGCGAGGCGCGCGTCCAGCCGTTCCGGGCGCGTCGCGTAGGAGCCGAGCCCGGGTGGGACGCCAGTCGCAACGACCTCGACGACGCCGCCGAGCGTGTCCCGGTCCTGCTTCGCCGCGTCCATCGCCGCCGTCTGCGTCGAGGTCTCCGTGGCGCCGCCGATCTCGAGCACGGAGCCCGCGACGGAGATGCCGATCGCCCCGAGCAGCGCCTTCGCCACGGCACCGGCGGCGACGACGACCGCCGTCGAGCGCGCGCTCGCGCGCTCGAGCGCGTTGCGGACGTCGTCGTGCCCGTACTTGAGCGCGCCGGCGAGGTCGGCGTGCCCGGGCCGCGGCAGCGTCACCGGCTTCACTCCCTTGCCGGACGGCTCGCCTTCCGGCGGCCACGGGCTCATCCCCCACTCCCAGTTCGCGTGATCGCGATTGCGCACGACGAGCGCGAGCGGTGTCCCGAGCGTGCGGCCGTGGCGGAGACCGGCGAGCACCTCCACCTCATCGGTCTCGAGCTGCTGGCGCGGGCTGCGACCGTAGCCCTCCTGGCGCCGCCGCAGGTCGGCGTCCATCGCCGCGCGGTCGAGCGTCAGCCCGGCAGGCAGCCCGGTCACAATCGCCACCAGCGCGGGGC
This sequence comes from uncultured Actinomycetes bacterium, assembly GCA_963839425.1. Taxonomy (GTDB): domain Bacteria; phylum Actinomycetota; class Thermoleophilia; order Gaiellales; family Gaiellaceae; genus CAYGLV01. The sequence continues at coordinate 1,022,403 of CAWIUX010000009.1, read as the reverse complement.
CATGGGACTCTCCGGCAGTAACGAGGCCGAGGCTCACGACCACGAGCCTAGCCGCCCCGGACGGCGGCCCGCATCGCCTCGACCGGTGCCGGCGCTCCCGTCCAGCGCTCAAACGCGGCCGCGCCCTGACGGATGAGCACGTCGAGCCCGTCCACGACCCGGACGCACCCGGCTGCGCGGGCCGCCTCGACGAGCGCGGTCGGTGAGCCGTCGGCACGATAGGCCAGGTCCACCACCTGCTGCTGCGGCCGCAGCGCAACGATCGCGTCGTCGCGGACGGGCGTCGCGTTCACGATCACGCCGGCTCCGGCCCCGCTCGGTGGCCAGCCGGGATCGCGCCGTGAGACGACCTCGACGTCGGCCGCCCCCGCGTCCCACAGCGCGGCGATCACGGCCTGGGCAGCGCCGCCGGCCCCGAGGACGAGGCAGCGCGCGCCGGCGGCCTCGATCGCGCCCGTCACGGCCTCGCCGTCGGTGCTCGACCCGAGGACGCGGCCGTCGCGCAGGACGAGCGTGTTCACCGAGCCCGCGCGCTCGGCGACCTCGTCGAGCTCGTCGCAGAGCTCGACGACGGCCCGCTTGTGCGGAATCGTCACGTTGGCGCCGGCAAAGCCGAGCGCGACGAGCCCGCGCACGGCCTCCCCGAGCCGTTCCGCCGCGACCGGCAGCGGCACGTAGGCCCAGTCGAGCCCGGCCGCCGCGAAAGCTGCGTTCTGCATCCGCGGCGAGAGCGAGCCCGCGACCGGATCGCCGATCAACCCGACGAGCGTTGTTGTCCCGCGAAGGTCAGTCACAGCCGTAACCGTACGCGCACGCCTTCTTCAGGAACTCCTGCTCGCTCGCGGTGAAGAAGTGGTGCACCTTGTCGGGCTTGCGCACGAAGTAGAGGTAGTCTACCTGCGCCGGATGGGCGGCGGCCTGGAGCGAGGCGAGGCCGGGGTTGGCGATCGGCGTCGGCGGCAGGCCCGTCCGGCGGCGCGTGTTGTAGGGGTTGTCGCTCTCGAGCTGGGAGACCGCGCAGCGGCTCGGTCGCGGGCACGTTCAGCCCGTACCGGATCGTGGCGTCGATCCCGAGCGGCATCCGCGCCTGCAACCGGTTGTAGATGACCGCGGCGACGAGCGGCCGCTCATCGGGGGCGACGGTCTCCTTCTCGACCATGGACGCGATGATCAGCACGTCGTAGGGCGTCAGGTTGCGCTTGCTCGCGTACCGGAGATTGAGCTCCGCCCAGTTCTCCCGGAAGAACGCGAGCTGGCCGGCGACGAACTGCTTCGCCGTCGTCTCCGGCAGGAACTCGTACGTCGAGGGGAAGAGGAAGCCCTCGCTACCGTGCCCCTTCGCGTCGGCGCGGAAGCCGGACGGCGCCACGAGCCTCGCCGTCGCGTCGAGGTACGCCTGGGCCGTCAGCTTCGGCGTCACGGCGCGCTTGCTCTGCGCGATCTTCCGCACGGCCGTGATCCGTGCTCGCCATCTCCCGGCGCGTGAAGCCCTCCGGGAAGACGATCTTGAGCACGACCGGCGGCGGCGCGGCCGTCGTCGCGGGTGTAGTGGCCTGTCCCCGCCCGTCGCGGTCACCGCGGCCCACACGATGAACGCGAAGATGGCGGCCAGCAGCGCGGCGCCGAGCGCGCGCCGGCGAACGATCGCGCGCTTCGGCACCGGCGGGCGCGGCGGGAGCCCCGGCCGCGGAGGAATTACACCCGGCCGCTCGCCCATGCCAGATAGCCCTCGAGCAGGTGCGCGGCCGCGAGCGCGTCCTCCGGCGCCGGCGAGGGCGTGCGCGCCGCCATCGCCGTCGTGAAGCGCTCGTCGAAGGTCTCGACCGGGACGGCGAGCACCGCGCCCAGCGCCGCGACGAACGCCTCCGTCTCACGCGCCTGCGGGCCGCGCTCGCCACGGAGGGTCAACGGCAGGCCGACGACGACGCGGTCCGGCTCGTGCTCGGAGACGAGCTCGGCGATGCGGGCGAGCCCGGCCTCGGTCGCGGCGCGGGAGACGACGCCGAGCGGCCGGGCGATCGTCCCCGTCGGGTCGGAGACGGCAACGCCCGTGCGGGCGGCACCGTAGTCGAGCGCGAGCACTTTCACGAGAGAGCGGCGACGATCAGGCGCTCCGCCTCGGCGAGCGCCTCCGGCAGCCGCTCCGGATCCTTGCCCCCGGCGCGCGCCATGGTCGGCCGCCCGCCGCCGCCACCGCCGACGAGGGCCGCCGCCTGCCTGACGACGTCGGACGCGCTGACGCGCTCGGCGACGGACTCGTCGAAGTTGGCGACGAGGTGCACCGTGCCGTCCTCGCGTGAGCCGAGCACGACCGCGGCCGGCGCGTGGCGCTGCTTGAAGCGGTCGGAGAGGTCGAGCAGCTCGTCGGCGTCGAGCCCGTCCACGGACTGCACGATCACGCTGACGCCGTTCTCCTCCCGGACGGCCGGCGCGACCTCCTCGGCCCCGGCACCCGGCCGCTTCTTCGCCTCCTTGCGCAGCTCGCCGACCTCGCCACGGAGCTCGTCGGCCTCGCGCGAGCGACCGTGGAGAAGGGCGTAGGCCTCGCCGGAGGTGACCGCCTCGATCCGCCGCGCGCCGGCGCCGACGGAGCCCTCGGAGAGGATCGCGAGCGCTCCGATCTCCGCGGTCGAGCGCACGTGCGTGCCGCCGCAGAGCTCGCGCGAGTAGCCGCGCACCTCGACAAGGCGCACCATCTCGCCGTACTTCTCGCCGAAGAGAGCCATCGCGCCGAGCCGCCGCGCCTCCTCGAGCGGCGTCTCGAAGACGTGCACCGGCAGGTTCTCGAAGATCGTCTCGTTGACCCGCCGCTCGACCTCCTCGCGCTGGGCCTCGGAGAGGGCCTGCGGGTGCGTGAAGTCGAAGCGGAGCTTGTCGGGACGCACCGCCGAGCCCGCCTGCTTGACGTGGTCGCCGAGCACGTCGCGCAGCGCCTGGTGGAGCAGGTGCGTCGCCGTGTGGTTCGCCATCGTCGGGAAGCGCACCTTCCACGGCACGACCGCGCGCACACGGTCGCCTGCGGAGAAGCCCTCGCCTTCGAAGAGGAGCGCCTGGTCGCCCTCGAAGCGGTACGCCTCGCGCAGCTCCGCGCGCACGCCGGCGTCGCCGTCCAGCTCGATCCAGCCCGCGTCCGCGACCTGGCCGCCGCCGGCGGGGTAGAACGGCGACTCGCGCAGCTTGGCGAGGAAGAGCCGGTCGTCCACCTGCTCGAGCGCGCCGATCTGGGTCAGCACGTCCGTCTTCTCGTAGCCCACGAACTCCGTCGTGAACCCGGCCGCGTGGGCGAGCTCCGCCGCCCGCTGGGCGCCGATCTCCGCGGCCCCCGCGCGGGAGATCTCGCGGTGGCGCTCCATCTCGAGCCGGTAGCCGTCCACGTCCACGGCCTGGCCGCGCTCCTCGGCGAGCTCGACGGTCAGCTCGACCGGGAACCCGTACGTCGCGGCGAGGGTGAACGCGTCCGCGCCGGAGATCGCCTCGCCGCCCGCGAGCTCCTCGAACACCTTCAGCCCGCGCTCGAGCGTCTCCGAGAAGCGCTCCTCCTCGGCGCGGACGATCTCCTGCATCTGCTGCCGGTGCTCGGGCAGCTCGGGGTACCACTCGCCCAGCTGCTCGACGACGACGTCGGTGAGCGGCCAGAGGCTTGCGAGCTCGATCGCCCGCGCCTGCTGAACGGCCCGGCGGATGATCCGCCGGAGGATGTAGCCGCGCCCCTCGTTCGACGGGATCACGCCGTCGGCCGCGAGGAAGGTCATCCCGCGACCGTGATCCGCGAGGATCCTGTGCGCCTTCGTCGCGCGCTCGGACTCCCCGTAGGCGACACCGCTCTCCCCGGCGATCCAGTCCATGATCGCCTGGTAGCCGTCGGTCTCGTAGACCGAAATGACGCCCTGGAGAATGGAGGCCGTCCGCTCGATCCCCAGGCCGGTGTCCACGTTCTGCGCCGGGAGCGGCGTCAGCGTGCCGTCGGGATGGAGCTCGAACTCCATGAAGACGAGGTTCCAGAACTCGAGGAAGCGCTCACAGCTGCAGCCGGGCGCACACTCGGAGCGGCCGCAGCCGGTCCCCGCGCCGCGGTCGTAGAACATCTCCGTGTCGGGGCCGCACGGCCCGGGCCCGCCGACCGACCAGAAGTTGTGCGACCGGTCGAGGCGGCCGATCCGCTCCGGCGGCATCCCCACCCGCTCCCACGCCCGGACAGCGACCTCGTCCTCGCCGAGCCCGAGCTGCCGGGTCGCCGGCGAAGACGGTCACGAAGACGCGGTCCATGTCGAGCTTCAGGTGCTCGGTCATGAACTCCCAGGCGAGCTCGATCGCGCCTTCCTTGAAGTACTCGCCGAACGAGAAGTTCCCGAGCATCTCGAAGAACGTCAGGTGGTGCCCGTCGAGCCCGACCTCGTCGATGTCCGGCGTTCGGAAGCACTTCTGCGCGGTCGTCAACAGCCGCGCGGGCGGCTCCTCCCGGCCCAGGAAGTACGGCATCAGCGGCTGCATGCCTGCGCTCGTCAGCAGCGTCGAGCGGTCAAACGCGGGCGGGACGAGCGAGCCGGACGGGTGCCTCTTGTGGCCCTTCGACTCGAAGTAGGAGAGGTAGCCCTCGCGAAGCTCGGCGGTCGTGTGCATCCGAAGGATTGTAGGTGCGCGGCCCAGCGTGCCCCTGCGGCACAGCACTTCGTTCTGAAACGAGTTCTTACTGCGCGTCGGAGCCCGTGCGGTGCAGCTCGTCGGCGAGCTCGGCCTCGCGGCGGGAGGCGGCTGCCTTGCCCGCCCGCTTCGCCTCGCTCCAGTCGCGGCTCGCCCTGAAGGCCGAGGCGCCGTGGGTCACGCCCGCGGCGAAGCCGGACACCTTCTGCACCGGCTTCGAGATCGCCATGCTCACCGAGCGCACGGCCGTGTCCACGCTGTCGGCCATGTCCACCGCGCTGTCGGTGATCTGGCCGACCTTGTCGAGCTCGGCGTTCACCTTGTCCACGCTCTTGCCCACCTTCGAGATCACGGGCAGCACCTCGCGCTCGCTGCCGTGGATGAACGACGACAGGCGCCCGAAGGCGCCGCCGAGGCGGAGGAACACGTAGCCGAGGCCGAGCCCGGCCGCGAGCAGGAAGACCGAGAGCGAGAGGTCTGTCAGGTCGGCCCAGGTGAAGTCGGCGATTGGCATGCGCCTGGATCCTAGCGCCCGGCGGACACGACGAGGCCGGAGCCGACTACGGCGTCGCCGTCGTAGAGTACGACGACCTGCCCCGGCGCGACCGCGTACGCGGGCTCCTCCAGCCGCAGGCGGAACCCGCGCGCCGTCGTCTCGACGCGCGCCGGCACCGCAGGCGAGCGATACCGGAGCTTCGCCTCGACCTGCGAGGCGGCAACGTGGAGGCGCCCGCGGGCCGACACGCTCGTGCGCGCGAGCGCCTCGCGCGTGCCGACGACGACGGTGTTCGTCCGCGCGTCGGTTCGCAACGCGTACAGCGGCTCCGCGCCGGCGACCCCGAGGCCGCGCCGTTGCCCCGACGTGTAGCGCCAGAAGCCCGCATGGCGGCCGAGCTCGAGCCCGCGCTCGTCCACGATCGCCCCGCTGCCGCCGTTCAGGCCCTGCCGCGCGAGGAACGTGCGGTAGTCGCCGCCGGCGAGGAAGCACGCCTCCTGGCTCTCCGCCCGCCGCGCGACGGCGAGCCCGGCCCGCTCGGCCTCGGCGCGCGTCTCCTCCTTGCCCTGCCCGCCGAGCGGAAACGAGATGCGATCGAGCAGCCGCGGATCGAGCCGCGCGAGCATGTACGACTGGTCCTTCGCCGCGTCCGCGGCGCGGCCGACGAGCAGCCGGCCGCGGTGCGTGACGACCCGCGCGTAGTGGCCGGTGACGAGCCGCTCGCAGCCGGCGCGGCGCGCGAAGGCGAGCAGCTCCGCGAAGCGGAAGCTCCCGTTGCAGCGCCCGCACGGATTCGGTGTCTCGCCGCGGGCGTAGGAGCGGACGAACGGCTCGACGATCGCGCGCCGGAACTGCTCGCGCAGGTCGAGCGTGACGTGCGGCAGGCCGAGCTCATGGCAGGTCGCGCGGGCCTGCAGGACCGCTTCCGGCGAGCAGCAGGCGCGCTCGGTGTCGGGCCCCTGCGGGTCGAGCCAGAGCCGGAGCGTGACGCCGATCGCGTTGGGCACGCTCCGCAGGAGCGCGACGGCGCTGTCCACGCCGCCGCTCATCGCGACCGCGACGCGGCCGGGCACGGGCGCGGCGACGAACAACGGCCCCAGCGCGTTGGCGAGCGCATCGACAGCGAGCGTCTCTCCCGTGACCGCAGCCGCCTCGAGCAGGGTCAGCCCTGTGAGCGGCCGGTCGAGCCCGGGCGCGTCGGCCTGCACGATCCTGCCGCGGTCCACGGCGAGCCGCACGAGCGCCCACTCGCCGTTGCGCGAGACGTCACCGGTGACCTCGATCACGAGTCCAGGGTACTTCGGCACGGAGCCGGAGGGTCGGCTGGCCAGAACGTAAGGCTCCACCCTGCCGATGAAAACTCAGCGCCCTTTGCGAACCTGGTCATACCAGGTGGGTGCCCTACCGGCCTTCGGCGGTTGAGGCCTGAGCCGGACGCGAGCTCCCTTCGCATGTGCATTGGTTCACGTTGAGAGCGAGAGCCACGCACAGGGTCGAGCCAGCTCACTCTACACCGGCTGCAAAGCGCCATCGCAGCCTTTGCGTGCCGGCGAGCCCCAGGCGGACCGCGAGCGCCGGGGTCAGCTCGAACTGCCTCCCCGCGCCCACAGGCCTGTGGTCGATGACCTCGGCGGTAGTCTCGACGGTCCCGTACGCGAGCACGAGCTTTTCGCCGCACGGCAGCGCCGGGTGCGCGACCCCGAGCGAGCCCGCCTCGAGCACGCGCCCGCAGGTTGTTCGCTCGCCGGCGGCGCCCGGCGCCAGGGGTGCCGCGAGAGCCTCGTACCAGCCGCTACCTGCCGATGTCGGAGGGATCGAGTCCCCTGCGCTCGCCGCGCGGTGGTCGCGCGCCAGTACGAGGGCCAGGGTCGCCGCGAGCAGCGCGACCGCCGCGAGGGCGAGCGACCGCTGCGCGACGGAGAGGCTCACCGGCTCGCGGCGGCTCCCATGACGTCCCCGAACGACTCGCGCACGAGATCGTCGAACTCCTCGGGCAGCGATCCGTCCGCCAGGGCGAAATCGCGCAGGTAGACGAGCAGGAAGCCGAGCTCCTCGTCGTGGACCGGGTCGGCGCCGGCTCGCGCGCGGGTGAGGCGCTCGAGCTCCCAGACGTTCCAGCGTTGCGGCGCGTGGGCGACAGCGGGGAAGGCGACCACGCGGTCGGGCTCCGGAGGCGGCGGCGGAGGAGGAACGGCGGCGGGTTCGGGCGGCGGAGATGGCACGGCCACGAGCGGCGCGGGAGCCTCGACGGGCTCGGCTTCGGCTTCCGCCTCGGGCTCGGGCTCGGGTTCGGGTTCGGGCTCCACCGCGGCAGGCTCCAGCGCCTCCTCGACGACGGTCTCCGGCGCCTCTGCGCGCGGCAGCACGCGCACGTGCACGGGGATCTCGGCCAGCACGGGCGGAAACCTCGTCTCGCCCTCCACCGACTCCGTCTCGAGCGGCGACTCGACGTCCCGGCGGGCCGGCTTGACGACGACGATCCCCTCTGGGGTCGGCGCCGCCGCAGGCAACGGAACGGCAGCCTGCGAGGGCGCCGCGGCCCGCGACAAGCGCCACTCAACCGCAGTCGTCGCGATCCAGGCCACGCTCATCACGGCGACGATCGCCGGCCAGCCCAGCTCGAGCAGAGCCGCGATCACGGCGGCTGCAACGAGAAAGGCAACCTCAAGGGCGAACCTCAAACCGAGACGACCCGGCACGGCGTGGATCCTAACGGTGTGGCTCGGGCTCGTCCTGCTCGCCCTCGACCGGCTCCGGCTCCTCGTCGGCCGGCGCCGCAGGCGGGCTGTACGCCGGCGGCGGGCCGCTCGGGACCGGCGGACTCACCGGCGGCGCGGGCGCGGGGGGAGCCGACACGGGCGGGGCGGCGGGCGGTGGACCGCCTGCGATCGCCTCGGCCGGACGCAACGGCGCCTCGTCCCTGTCTTCGAACGACCCGAGGATCGCCTTCACGACCTCTGTCATCGCCGGCTCGCCGAGGCCGGCAGCCGCGAGCAGCTTCTCGACGCCGTCCTGGGCGCGCGCCATGACCGCGGAGGCCTGCGCACGGGCCCACTCGAGCGTCTGCTCGACCTCGGCGCGGGCCGCGTTCGTGAGCTCGGTGGCCTGGTGGCGAGCCTGCTCAAGGAGGCGGCTCGCGCGTGCTTCCGCTTCGCGCAGCTCCCGTGTCGCGTCGGCATTCGCCTTCGCAAGCAGGTCGCGCGCCTCGTTCTTGGCGGTGGTGACGATCTCGGCGCGCTGCCGCTCGCTCTCAGTGCGGAAGCGCTCGACCTCGGCTTCGCGCGCCTGGAGGTCCGTCTGCCGTTTGCGCACTTCCTCCTCGGTGCGGGAGAGCTGCGTCGCGGACGCGGTCTGCGCGTCGCGCTCGAGCGTGTCGGCGAACTCGGCGGCGGCGCGGATGAGGTGCAGCGCGTCCATGCGCACGGCGTGGCCGGTCGGCTCGACATCGGCGGTCTTGCGCGCGGCCTGAAGCACGCGCAGCTGGGCCTGGAGCTGGGACGCGTGGCGGCGGAAGGCGTCGAACGCCTCGCGCACGCGGTCCTTGTCGTAGCCCTCGCCCGCGGAGGGAAGCGACTCGAGGTTGGGGAGAGCCGTCAGCCCCGGGGCTTGCGAACGCTCTGAGTCACCTGTGGACATCTCTCTCCTGCCTGGTCGGCGGCACCAAACGCGCGGCCCGCCAGAAGTATGACCAATTCATCGGCTACTGCGCCGTCGAGATTAGTCTTCCTGCTCGGCGAGCCGCATTCCGAGCTCGGCGAGCTGCTCCGGCGTGACCTCCGAGGGCGCTCCGCTCATCGGATCGACGCCGGCCTGGTTCTTCGGGAACGCGATCACATCGCGCAGGTTCGGCTCGCCCGCGAGCACCATCGTCATGCGGTCGATGCCGAACGCGATGCCCGCCCATCGGCGGCGCGCCCATCGCAAGCGCGTCGAGCAGGAAGCCGAACTTCACCCGCTGCTCAGCGCGGTGAGAGGCTGCAGAAGGTCGAAGACCTTCGCCTGGAGCTCGGGCTCGTGGATCCTGAACGAGCCGCCGCCGAGCTCGTTGCCGTTCACGACCACGTCGTAGGCGTGCGCGAGCGCCTTGCCGGGCTCCTCGGCGAAGCGCTCCTTCCACTCGGCGGTCGGGCGCGTGAACGGGTGGTGCACGGCGCCCCAGCGCTCGCCGTCCTCGTCCCATTCGAACATCGGGAAGTCCGTCACCCAGAGGAACGTGAACGCGTCTTCGTCGATCAGGCCGAGCTCGCGCCCGAGGTGCAGCCGCAGCGCGCCGAGCACGCGCGAGGTCTTGTCCCAGTCGTCCGCAGCGAAGAGCAGTGTCGTCGCCGGGCGCGCTGCCGCAGCGCCTCCAGCTCGGCGGCGGAGAGGAACTTCGCGATCGGCGAGCGCACCTCGCCCGTCCGCGTCGTACACGAGGTAGGCGAGGCCCTTCGCCCCCCACTCCTTCGCGATCTCCTCGAGCTTGGCGAGCTCGCCGCGCGAGAGCTCCCGCGGCACGCGCAGGAAGCGCACGGCCTCTGCTCCCGCGAAGACGCCGAACTCCGAGCCGCGCGTGACCTCCGTCGCGTCCTCGATCTCGAGGCCGAAGCGGATGTCCGGCTTGTCGCTGCCGAAGCGCCGGTCGGCCTCCGCGTAGGTCATGCGCGGGAACGGCGTGCTCGATCTCGACGCCGAGACACTCGCGCCAGACCCGAGCGTACATCTCCTCCATCAGCCCGAAGAGGAACTCCTGGTCGGGGAAGGACATCTCGACGTCGAGCTGGGTGATCTCCTGCACGCGGTCGGCGCGCAGGTCCTCGTCGCGGAAGCAGATCGCGATCTGGTAGTAGCGGTCGAAGCCCGCGACCATCGTCAGCTGCTTGAGGATCTGCGGGCTCTGCGGCAGCGCGAAGAAGCGGCCCGGCTGGAGGCGGGACGGGACGACGAAGTCGCGCGCGCCCTCGGGCGTCGGCTTGAAGAGGATCGGCGTCTGGATGTCGAGGAAGCCGGCCTCCTCCATGGTCCTGCGGATGATCCCGACCATCTGCGCGCGCAACGTGATGTTGCGCTGGAGCTTGTCGCGGCGCAGGTCGAGCCAGCGGTAGCGCAGCCGCAGCGTCTCGTCGACGTTCTCCTCGTCGAGCTGGAAGGGGAGCGGCGTCGAGCGCGAGACGATCGTCGAGCCGGTCGACCTGCAGCTCGACCTCGCCGGTCGGCATCTCCGGGTTGACCGTCTCCGGGGAGCGCGCCACGAGCTCGCCCTCGGCCTGGAGGACGAACTCGTTGCGGATCTCGTGGGCGAGCCTCGGCCGCCTCGGGCGAGCGCTCCGGGTTGATCACGAGCTGCGTGACCCCCGCGCGGTCGCGCAGATCGACGAAGACGAGGCCGCCGTGGTCTCGCCGCCGCGCGACCCAGCCGGCCAGCGTGTGCCGCTCGCCGACGTGCTCGGCGCGCGGCTCGCCGCACATCAGCGTCGCGCCAGCTCATGGCGACAGCCTCGCGAGCACGGCGTCGTGCGAGATCGCCTCGTCGGCAGCGCCCGACCGGCGGATGGTCGCGCCGGCCGCGGAGACGACGACCGTCGTCGCCGCGCCCAGGCGCGCGGCCTGGGTGAGCTGGCCCTTGAGCGAGCGGCCGGCGTAGTCGGTGTCGCAGGAGACCCCGCGCGCGCGCAGCTCGCGCCATCCAGCTGAGCACGCTGACTCGCGCTGGGCGCCCGCCTCGAGCGCGAAGAAGACGTCGATCGTCGGCGGCGCGGCCGTGATCCGCTGTTCCTCGAGCGCGAGCAGCAGCCGCTCGATCCCCGCGCCGAAGCCGACGCCGGGCGTCGGCGGGCCGCCGATCTCCTCGACCAGGCCGTCGTAGCGGCCGCCGCCCGCAGATCGAGCTCTGCGCGCCGATCGCCTCGGCCGACGAACTCCCAGGTCGTGCGCGTGTAGTAGTCGAGGCCGCGCACGAGTGTTGGCACGAGCTCGTACGAAACGCCGTAGGCGTCGAGGTAGCGACCGCACCGCCGCGAAGTGCTCGCGGCACGCGTCGCAGAGCGACTCGCCGATCTGTCGGCGCCTCCGCGAGCGCCGCGCGAGCACGCAGCGGGTTCTTCGATGTCGTCGAGAGCGCGCAGCGGGTTCGTCTGCCGCCTGCTCGCGCGTCGTCCTCGTCGAGCGCGTCCGCGGTGCGGCGTCGAGCCAGGCGGCGCAGCTGCTCGACATAGGCCGGGCGGCACTCGCGGTCAGCCGATCGAGTTCAGCTCGAGCGTGTACTCGGTGACGCCGAGGCTCGTGCAGCAGCGCGTCGTAGAGCTGGATCACCTCGGCGTCGATCGCCGGGATCGTCCGAGCCGATCGCCTCGACGGAGAGCTGCCAGTGCTCGCGGAAGCGCCCCTTCTGCGGCGCGGAATAGCGGAACATGGGCGCGATCGTGTACAGCTTCTGCGGCTGCGGCTCGCGGTGGAGCCGTGCTCGACGTACGCGCGGACAGATCGGCGCGGTCCCCTCCGGGCGCAGCGTCAGCGAGCGGTCGCCCCGGTCGGCGAACGTGTACATCTCCTTCTGCACGACGTCCGAGCCCTCACCGGACGTGCGGGCGAAGAGCGCGGTGTCCTCGAAAACGGGGTCTGGATGCGGCGGTAGCCGTAGAGCGCGCAGAGCCGCTCCGCCTCGCCGAGCGCGAGCCGCCAGAGCGGCTGCTCGGCCGGCAGGATGTCGTGCGTCCCCCGCGGCGCCTCGAACTTCACGGTGCGCGCGAGCTCGGCCAGGAACGGGTTGCGCGCGAGCTCGTCGCCGAGCGTCGTCGGCGGCGCCGTGTCCGGGGTAGACGACCGTCTCCGGCGGGTAGCGCTCCGACGAGCGCGCGGATCGAGCCGAGGAGCGTCTCCCAGTCGGCGCCGGGCAGGTCGGTGCGGCCGACAGAGCCGGCGAAGAGGACGTCGCCCGAGAAGAGGCAGCCGTCGGCGTGGTAGGCGAGGTGGCCGGGCGAGTGCCCGGGAACGTGCAGGACCTCGAAGCGATGCCCGCAGCCTCGATCGTCTCGCCTCCCTCGACGAGCACGTCGGGCGCCCACGGCCCGGACGAGCACGCCGCGCAGAACGCCGTCGGGGTCTCGAGCAGCGCGCGCTCGCCGGCCGGCATGTAGACGGGCGCCCCGGTGCCCTCGGCGAGGTCGGCGACGCCGAGAATGTGGTCCCAGTGGCCGTGCGTGACCAGGATCGCGGCGCAGCGGGCACCCATCTGCGCGAGTCGCAGGCGGATCTCGGCCGCGTCGCCGCTCGGATCGACGACGACCGCCTCGGCCGCGCCGCGCTCGGCGCGCACGAGGTAGCAGTTCGTCCCGATCGGGCCGAGCGAGAGCTGTTCGACGACGAGGGCCATTTGGCCCACGAGTCTAGATGGTCGCTCCGCTAGCCCTTGCGCCGTTCGGCGTCGCGGGCGAGGCGCTTCGTGGTACGTCCGGTAGGCGAGCGAGTCCATCAAGTAGAAGAGCGGGACGAACAGCGACGGTGTAGAACGCGGCGATCGCGATGCGCGCGCCATGGGCTTGGCGCTGCTCTCGAGCAGCCAGATCGCGATGAACATGATCGGGCCGAAGATGAGCGCCGCGCTTGCGACGCGGCGCCACGACGGCGGCTGCGGCACGTTCCCGCGCCCGCGCTGGCGCGTCGCCGGCTGCTTCTTGCCGCCGCGAGCGGCTCGGGCGGCCTGCCTCCTCCTCGCCTCGCCGGACGGAACCTCGTTGCCGTCGGCGTCCATGTAGACGACCTCGTACTCGTGCCGCTTCTCCTTCTCCCGGCGGCGGCGCTGCTTTCTCGTCGGCCATGGGCCGATTATGCCTCGGGCGGCCGCGAGACCGCGCCGCCTCTGACCACGCTGGCGACGACCTCGCCGCCGAGGTGGTACGCGAGGTGGCGCCAGTCGGGCGCGTCGAGCAGGACGACGTCGGCGGCGAACCCCGGCGCGAGCCGGCCGATCCGGTCGGCGCGGCCGAGCACGTGCGCCGCGTTCACCGTGCAGGCGGCGAGCGCCTCGGCCGGCGACAGCCCGAGCTGCGTGCACGCGAGCGAGCAGACGAGCGGCAGGCTCTCGCAGAAGGCGCTGCCGGGGTTGAAGTCGGTCGCGAGCGCGATCGCGGCGCCGGCGTCGACGAGCGCGCGCGCCGGCGGCATCGGCCGCCCGAGGAAGAGCGCGCTCGCCGGCAGCAGCACGCCGGCGACGTCGCTCGCCGCGAGCGCGCGCACGCCGTCCGACCCGGTCGCCTCGAGGTGGTCGACCGAGCGCGCGCCGAGCTCGATCGCGAGCGGGATCGCGCCCGCCTCGGTGAACTGGTCGCCGTGCAGCCGGAGCGCGAGCCCGGCGTCGCGGCACGCCTCGAGGTAGCGGCGCAGCCTGCGCGGCGTCGAACGCGCCCCGCTCGAGGAAGACGTCGGCAGCCTCGGCGAGTGCGCGCCGCGTCGGGCAGCACCTCGGCGAGCAGGAAGTCGAGGTACGCGTCCGCGTCGTCGTGCTCGGGCGGCACCGCGTGCGCACCGAGCAAGGTCGGGACGCCGCCCGCGGCCCGGATCGCCCGCAGCTGCGCGAGCTCGGTCTCGCGGTCGAGCCCGTAGCCCGACTTCGCCTCGAAGGTCGTCGTGCCCGCCCGCAGCATCCAGCCGCGGTGACGCTCCACGGCCGCCACGAGCGCCTCCTCCCCGGCCGCCCGGGTCGCCCGCACGGTCGAGAGGATCCCGCCGCCGGCCGCGTGCAGCTCCTCGTACGTCGCGCCCGCCGCGCGCAGCGAGAACTCCTCGACGCGGTCGCCGGCGAAGCACGCATGCGTGTGGCAGTCCACGAGCCCGGGCACCGCGCAGAGCCCCCGGCCGTCGAGCTCCTCGACCTCGCCCGCGAGCGGCTGCAGGTCGCGCATGCGCCCGACGGCCTCGATCGTGGCCCCCGCGCAGAGGACGTAGGCGTCCTCGATCACGTCCACGTCGCCGAGCGCCCGGCCGCGCAGCGGCGCGGCGCGGCCCGCGGGGGTCGCGAGCTGATGCGAGGTCGCGGACCAGCAGGCGCCGAGGCGTCGTCGGCGCTCATGGGCCGGGCAGCACGACGGCAGGTCGAGCCCCCGCTCGCGCGCGGCCGCGACCGCCTCGTCGTACCCGGCGTCCGCGTGGCGCATCACGCCCGTGCCTGGATCGGCCGTGAGCACGCGCTCGAGGCGGTCGGCCGCGCCGTCGGTTCCGTCGGCGAGGACGACCATGCCGGCGTGGATCGAGTTGCCGATTCCGACCCCGCCGCCGTGGTGGACGCTCACCCACGTCGCGCCCGCAGCGATGTTCAGCAGCGCGTTCAGGATCGGCCAGTCGGCGATCGCGTCCGAGCCGTCGCGCATCGCCTCGGTCTCGCGGTAGGGAGAGGCGACGGAGCCCGAGTCGAGATGGTCGCGCCCGATCACGACCGGCGCGGTCACCCTGCCCGAGCGGACGAGCTCGTTGATCGCGAGCCCCGCCCTCGCCCGGTCGCCGTAGACCGAGCCAGCAGATCCGCGCCGGGCAGCCCCTGGAACGCGACCCGGCTCGGGTGCCAGCTCGAGCCAGCGCTGCAGCAGCGCGTCGTCGGGGAAGAGCCGCCGCAGCTCCTCGTCGATCGTCGCGATGTCCTGCGCGTCGCCGGAGAGGGCGGCCCAGCGGAACGGGCCGATCCCGCGGCAGAAGAGCGGGCGGATATAGGCCGGGACGAAGCCCGGGTATGTGAAGGCATCCGTTACGCCCTGCTCATAGGCCTCCCCGCGCAGGTTGTTGCCATAGTCGAAAACGTAGCTTCCCTGCCGGACGAACTCGAGCAGCGCCGCGAACGTGCACGGCGATCGACGCGCGCGCCCGCCGCAGGTACTCGTCCGGGTCGGACGCGCGCAGCGCGGCCGCCTCCTCGACCGAGAGGCCTCTGCGGCACGTAGCCGGTGAGCGGATCGTGGGCGGCGGTCTGGTCGGTGACGAGATCGAAGCGCTCGCCGCGGCCGGCGAGCTCGGGGACGACGTCGGCCGCGTTGCCGAGCAGGCCGACCGAGAGCGGCCGCCCCTCGGCCGCCGCCGCGCGGACCCGCGCGAGCGCGTCGTCGAGCGAGTCCGCGACCTCGTCGAGGTACCGCGTCTCGAGCCGCCGCTCGATCCGCGACGGATCGACCTCGACGCACAGGATCGCCGCACCGGCCATCGTCGCCGCGAGCGGCTGCGCGCCGCCCATGCCGCCGAGCCCGGCCGTGAGGATCGTCCGCCCGGCGAGATCGGGCGAGCCGAAGTGCGTCTCCCCCGCCGCCGCGAAGGTCTGGTAGGTGCCCTGCAGGATCCCCTGCGTGCCGATGTAGATCCAGCTCCCGGCCGTCATCTGGCCGAACATCGTCAGGCCGAGCGCCTCGAGCCGCCGGAACTCGTCCCAGGTCGCCCAGCGCGGCACGAGCAGCGAGTTGGCGATCAGCACGCGCGGCGCTCCCTCGTGCGTCCGGAAGACGCCGACCGGCTTGCCGCTCTGGACGAGCAGCGTCTCGTCCTCGCGCAGCCGCAGCAGCGTCCGCACGATCGCCTTCAGCGCCGTCGTGCGAGCGCGCGGCCTTGCCCGAGCCGCCGTAGACGACGAGCTGCTCCGGATGCTCGGCGACCTCGGCGTCGAGGTTGTTGAGCAGCATCCGCAGCGGCGCCTCGGTCTGCCCACGAGCGCGCGTTCAGCGCCGTTCCGCGCGGCGCGCGGATGCGCGAGAGGTCGCCGCAGAGCGCCTCGACTGTGGCGTCCAGCGTGTCGGTCGCGCTCACTCCTCTTCGACTGCGGGCACGTTCGCCACCGCCGCCTCGCGCGCCAGCCGGCGGCGGAAGCTCCACCAGCCCCACGCCGTCGCGGCGACGAAGTAGATGGCCGCCCAGCCGAGAGCGCGGTCGAGCGAGCCGCCCGTCAGCCAGGCGACCAGCAGGAGGACGCCCGCGAGCACGCCGTTGAAGACGGCGGTGTCACGGTAGGGGTGCTTGGGCATGGGAAGGTCGATCGCCATCCCCCGGCGCCCGCGACGGAAGATCACAGCAGCTCCCCGACCTCCGCCTCGACGGCGGCAACGAGCGAGCCGTCGCGCATCGCCCCCGCGACAGCCTCGATGTCGGCCGACAGCGAGCGGTCGTCGCGCAGGCGCGGAGAAAGCGTCGCGCACCGCGGCGTGGGCGGCGCGCACGCCTGCCCCCGGCTCGAGCGGTGCCAGGAACTCGACCCCCTGCGCTCCCGCGAGCAGCTCGATCGCGAGCGCGTGCTCGACGTTCGCGAGCACCTGCTGCGCCTTCAGCCCGGCCGCGTTCCCCATCGAGACGTGATCCTCCTGGCCGGCGCTCGTCGGGATCGAGTCCACGCTCGCAGGATGGCACAACGCCTTGTTCTCCGAGACGAGCGCCGCGGCGACGTACTGCGGGATCATGAAGCCGGAGTTGAGGCCGCCCTCCTGCGTCAGGAACGGCGGCAGGCCGCCGGAGAGGCTCGGGTTGACGAGCCGCTCGACGCGCCGCTCGGAGATCGAGGCCAGCTCGGCCACCGCCATCGCCAGGACGTCGAGCGCGAAGGCGAGCGGCTGCCCGTGGAAGTTCCCGTTCGAGACGACGAGGCCCTCGGCCACGAGGACGAGCGGGTTGTCGGTGGCGGCGTTCAGCTCCACCGCGACGGTCGCCTCGACGTAGTCGAGCAGGTCGCGGCTGGCGCCGTGTACCTGCGGCGCGCAGCGCAGCGAGTAGGCGTCCTGCACCTTGTCGCACCAGCGGTGGGACTCGATGATCGCCGAGCCCTCGAGCAGGCGAATGACGTTCGCGGCCGAGTCGCCCTGGCCCTTCAGCGGACGCGCGGCGTGGATCCCCGGCAGGAAGCTCGTGCGCGAGCCCTGGAGCGCCTCGAGCGAAAGCGTGCAGGCGACGTCGGCGGCCTGCGCGAGCCGCCGCGCGCGCACGAGCCCGAGTGCGGCCATCGCGGCCATGAACTGCGTGCCGTTGACGAGCGACAGCCCTTCCTTCGAGGCCAGCCGGATCGGCTCGAGGCCGGCCGCGCGCAGCGCCTCGCCGCCCGGCAGCAGCTCGCCGTCCACCCACGCCTGCCCCTCGCCGACGAGCGGCAGCGCGAGATGGGCGAGCGGGGCGAGGTCGCCGCTCGCGCCGACCGACCCGCGCGCCGGAACGCGCGGCAGGACCCCGCGGTTGAGGCACGCGACGAGCAGCTCGACCGTCTCGACGCGCGCGCCCGAGTAGCCCTTGGCGAGTGCGTTCGCGCGCAGGAGCATCGCTGCGCGCACGACCTCCGGCGGGTAGGGCTCGCCGACCCCGCAGGCGTGGCTGCGCAGGAGACGAAGCTGGAGCTCCTCGGCCTGCTCGGGCGGGATCGGCTGCGAGACGAAACGGCCGAAGCCGGTGTTCACGCCGTAGGTGTGCTCGTGCTCGGCGTGGCGTCGAGGACCTCGCGGGCCGCGACCATCCGGGCGCGGGCAGCGTCGGTGAGACCGACGGGCGCCCGGTGGACGGCGACCTCCCAGACGTCGGCGACGGTCAGGTCCTCGCCGGTCAGGGCGCGCGTCTCGGGCACGGCGCGAGTGTAGCCGTGTCAGTTCTCGAGCAGCCGCAGGTCGAGCACGCGCGACGGATCGAGCGCCGGAAGCCGCAGCGCCGCCGCCGCGGCCGGGAGCGCGGCGGCGGCCGGAAGCAGGCCGACGAGCTCCGAGCCGGCGACCTCCACTCCGCGCGCCGTCGCCTCCGCCTCGATGCGGGCCACGATCTCGTACAGCGGCGCGAGCTCGTGATCCTCCACGTTCATGCTCACCTGCACGAGCCCTGCCCGCGGTAGCGCCAGGCCGAGCGCGCGCAGCCCCGGGAAGCCGCCCCCGGTCTCGCGCACGACCGCCGCGACCGCCTTCGCGACCTCGACGTCCTGCGTGCGCAGGTCGACGTTGAAGGCGATCAGCGGTCTGCGGGCGCCGACGATCACGCCGCCGGCGCGCTCGTCGAGCCGCGGCGGGCCGAAGTCCGGAGCGAGCTCTCCCGCGTCGAGCCGCCGCTGCAGCTCCTCGCGGCCGCCCCGGCGGAAGAAGGCCGGCCCGCGCCCGGGCGCGAGCTCGCCATAGAGGAAGACCGGCAGGCCGAGCTCCTCGCCGACGCGCCGCGCGAGCCGCAGCGCGGCCGCCTTCGCGCGCTCCATGTCCTCCGGTCGCAGCGGCACGAGCGGGACGACGTCGGCGGCGCCGATGCACGGGTGCACGCCCTCGTGGTCACGCAGGTCGATGTGCTCCGCAGCGGCCGCGATCCCGGCGAGCAGCGACTCGACGAGATCCTCGTCCCCTGCGACGAGCGTGTAGACCGAGCGGTTGTGATCCGCGTCGGAGTGGACATCGAGCAGCCGCGCCTGGCTCGCGAAGGCGGCGCCGACCGCGGCGATCGCCTCGGCATCCCGGCCCTCCGAGACGTTCGGCACCGACTCCAGCGGAAGATCCATCGCTGCGTACTCTAGGAGCCGTGAGGGAGTACTACGACAAGCGTGCACCGGAGTACGACGACGTGTGGCTCGGCACGGGCCTATTCGCCGAGCGCGACCGCCCCGGCTGGGACGAGGAGCGCGAAGCTCTGATCGCCGCGATCGCAGCGCTTCCGCCCGCGCGCACGCTCGACGTCGCCTGCGGCACCGGATTCCTCACGCGCCACCTCCCCGGCGAGCTGACTGGGCTCGACCAGAGC
Source organism: uncultured Actinomycetes bacterium (assembly GCA_963839425.1). Taxonomy (GTDB): domain Bacteria; phylum Actinomycetota; class Thermoleophilia; order Gaiellales; family Gaiellaceae; genus CAYGLV01. The sequence continues at coordinate 1,003,577 of CAWIUX010000009.1, read as the reverse complement.
GCGGCGATGATCGCGATCGCGTCGCAGCGGATTCCGCAGGCAGCATTCGTCACTGCCGACGCGCTTCCCGCTTCCGTTCCCTGACAACTCCTTCGACCGTGTGTTCACAAGCTTCTTCTTCGGCCACCTTGAGGAGCTCGAGCGCGGCGAGTTCGTTGCCGAAGCCTGCCGCGTCGCCCGCGAGCTCGTCGTCGTGGACTCGTCGCAGGCTCGCCGTCGATCTCTGAGCACTGGCAGCCGCGAACCCTCAACGACGGCTCGCGCTGGGAGGTCTACAAGCGCTACTTCACCGCCGAGGGACTCGCCTCCGAGCTCGGCGGCGGCGAGGTGCTCCACGCCGGCCGGTATTTCGTCGCCGTGCAGCTACGCTCGGACGAGTGAGCGGGACGCCCTACCGCAGGACCTTCGCACGCCTGCTCGGCTTCCTGCGCCCCTACCGCCGCTCCCTGGTCGTCTCCTCGGTGCTGGCCGTCCTCTCGCAGGGCGGAGCGATCGCGGTCGTCCTCCTTACCGGCTCCGTCGTGAACACCCTCGAGGGCGACCGGGACGGGACGACGCTCGCGCTCGAGATCGGCGCCATCCTCGGTGTCGGCGTCGCCAAGGCGCTCTTCATGGTCGGCCGCCGGCTGATCTCGGGCCGGCAGGCGCTCGCCGTCGAGTACGACATCCGCGACGGCCTCTACGCGCACCTCCTGCGCCTCTCCTTCCGCTTCTACGACCGCCACCAGACCGGCCAGCTGATGTCGCGCGCGACGGTGGACCTCCAGACCGTCCGCTTCTTCCTCGGCTACGGGCTCATCTTCTTCGTCCAGCACGTGATCACGATCGTCGCCGTCACGGCGGTGCTCCTTGCGATCGACTGGCGGCTCGCCCTGATCGCGCTCGCGATCACGCCGCCGCTCGTCGCCGTCGCCTACCGCTACTCGACCGTGTCGCACCCGGTGCTGCGCGACGTCCAGCAGCGCCTCGCCGACGTCGCGACGGTGGCCGAGGAGTCGATCGTCGGCGTCCACGTCGTCAAGTCGTTCGCGCAGGAGGAGCGGCGGCAGGCGCGCTTCGAGCGGAGCGCGAACGACGTCTTCCGCGAGACGGTGCGCGCGAACCGCCAGCGTGCGGTCTACGTGCCGCTCCTCGCCTTCCTGCCGATGCTCGCCCAGGGCGCGGTGCTGATCGCCGCGGGCCACATGGTCGTCTCCGGCTCGCTCAGCATCGGCTCGTTCTTCCGGTTCAACCTGCTGCTGAACATGCTCGTGGGGCCCCTGCGGATGCTCGGCATGTGGATCGGCCAGGCTCAGCGCGCGACCGCCTCCGGCGAGCGCATCTTCGAGATCCTCGACGAGCCGGAGGGGATCGCGGATCGGCCGCACGCGGCCGATCTATCACCTGGGCCTGGTGCCGTTCGGTTCGAGCGCGTGTCATTCGCTTATGAAACCGGCCGCGCCGTGCTGGAGGACATCGACCTCGAGCTCGAGGCCGGGACGACGGTGGCGCTGATCGGGCACACCGGCTCCGGCAAGACGACGCTCGCGTCGCTCGTGCCGCGCTTCTACGACGCCGGCGCCGGGCGTGTGCTCGTGGACGGCGTCGACGTGCGCGATCTCACACGCCGTTCGCTGCGGCGCGAGATCGGCGTCATCTCGCAGGACCCCTTCCTCTTCTCGGCGACCGTGCGCGACAACATCGCGTTCGGGGTGCGCGAGGCGACGCAGGACGCGGTCGAGGCCGCGGCCCGCGCCGCCCAGGCGCACGAGTTCGTGGAACGGCTGCCGAAGGGCTACGACACCGTGATCGGCGAGCGCGGGATCACGCTTTCGGGCGGCCAGCGCCAGCGGATCGCGATCGCGCGCGCGCTCGTGATCGACCCGCGCATCCTGATCCTCGACGACGCCACCGCGTCGGTGGACGCGACGACGGAGGCGCAGATCCGCACCGGCCTGCGCGAGGCGATGCGCGGCCGGACGACGCTCATCATCGCGCACCGCCTCTCGACGATCGCGCTTGCCGACGAGATCGTCGTCCTCGACCGGGGCCGGATCGTCGCGCGCGGGACGCAGGCGGAGCTGCTCGAGACGAGCCCCGTCTTCCGTGAGATCCACGAGCACGGCCTGATCGAGCGGCAGGTGGCCGAGCCCGAGGAGACGCTGGAGGCCGCATCGTGAAGGTCTGGCAGGCGGGCAGCCACCTCACCGACGAGCGCGGCGCGAAGGTCGCGGACTGGTCGTGGCGCCGGACGAGACGGCGGCTCGCGCTGCTCGTGCGGCTGACGCTGCCGTACAAGGGCCGCACGGCGCTCGCCCTCGTCACGCTGCTCGCCTACACGGCGGTCGCGCTGACACCGCCGTACCTCGCGAAGCTCGCCATCGACAGGGGCATCGACCGGGGCGACGTCGGCGCGCTCGGCTGGATCGTCGCGGCCTTCATCGGGGCGGCCGTGCTCGCGCTCGTGCTCTCGTCGGCGCAGACGTACCTGACCGGCTGGACAGGCGAGCGCGTGCTCGCCGACCTGCGCGCCAAGCTCTTCGGCCACCTGCAGCGGCTCTCGCTCGGCTTCTACGAGCGCAACCGCACCGGCGTCATCATCAGCCGGATCACGAACGACGTCGAGGCGCTCGACCAGCTCGTCACCGACGGAGTCACGAGCCTCGTCCAGAACACGCTCCTGCTCGTCGGCACCGCCTTCGTCCTCTTCTTCATCGACTGGCGGCTCGCGCTCGCGACGCTGACGATCCTGCCGCTCGTGGCGCTCGCGACCGCGTGGTTCCGGATGCGCTCGAACCGCGCCTACCGGCGTGTGCGCGAGCGGCTCGGGCTCGTGACGGCGTCGCTCGCCGAGGACATCGCGGGCATGCGCGTCGTCCAGTCCTTCACGCGCGAGCCGGAGAACCAGCGCAGCTTCCGCGGCGTCAGCGAGCGCTACCGCGACGCGAACCAGGAGACGGTCGTTCTCAACGGCCTCTACTTCCCCGCCGTGGATCTCCTCTCCTCGGTCGGCGTCGCGATCGTGCTCGGCTACGGCGGCTCGCGCGTCCTCGACGGGGGCATGACCCTCGGCACGCTGCTCGCCTTCATGCTCTACCTCGCGAACTTCTTCGACCCGGTGCAGCAGCTCTCCCAGCTCTACAACACCTTTCTGTCCGCGATCGCGGCCCTCGACAAGATCTCCGACGTGCTGGACGAGCAGCCGGAGGTCGTGGACGCGCCGGAGGCGGGCGAGCTGCCCCGGATCGAGGGCCACGTCCGCTTCGAGGACGTCCGCTTCGGCTACGGCGACCTACCGGAGGTGCTGCACGGGATCTCGCTCGACGTGCCCGCCGGGACGACGGTGGCGCTCGTCGGCCACACGGGAGCGGGCAAGTCCACGATCGCGAAGCTGATCGCGCGCTTCTACGACCCGCGCGAGGGCCGGATCACGATCGACGGGCACGACCTCCGCTCGGTCACACAGCGCTCGCTCCGGCGCCAGCTCGGCATCGTCCCGCAGGAGGGCTTCCTCTTCGCCGGCACGGTCGCCGAGAACGTCGCCTTCGGCCGCCCCGAGGCGACGCGCGCGGAGGTCGAGGCGGCGGCCGGCGCCGTGGGCGCGCACGCCTTCGTCTCGGAGCTCGAGGACGGCTACGACACGGACCTCGGCGAGCGCGGCTTCCGGCTCTCGCTCGGGCAGCGGCAGCTCGTCGCCTTCGCCCGCGCCCTGCTCGCCGACCCGCGCATCCTCATCCTGGACGAGGCCACCTCGTCGGTGGACATCGGCACCGAGCGGCAGATCGAGAGCGCGCTGCGACAGCTGCTCGCGGGCCGGACGGCGTTCGTGATCGCGCACCGGCTCTCGACGATCCGCGACGCCGACCGGATCGTCGTGCTCGAGCACGGGCGGATCGTCGAGCAGGGAACCCACGACGAGCTCGTCGCCGCGCAGGGGCTCTACGCCTCGCTCTATGGGGACTGGGCGGCTGACGTGGCGTGACGGACATCCCACGCCTCGATCATCCCGAGTCGCTGCTCGATCGTCGGGTGCCCGTCGAGTAGGACGTAGGCCCAGCCCGGCGGGCTCGCGTCAGAGAGGGAGTCGACCGTGAAGCGGCGGAACGCGCCGCGGGCGGCGGCGGGATTGCGGGCCCGCTCCAGCGCGACCCAGTCCGCCTCGGCCTCGATGCGGCGCCCGATCGCGTTCTCGAACGGCAGCGCGGCGAGCTGGAGCACGACGAGCACGAGCAGCGAGAGCGGCACGGCGAGGGGATTCCGCATCCCGCCCCGGCGGCGCGTCGCGCGCGCGATCGCCCAGGCCCCCGGCAGCGCGAAGAGCGCGTACCAGGCGAGCCCCTTCGGCAGGTGGTCGCGGGAGTGGTGCGCGATCTCGTGCGCCAGCACGAAGCTCGCCTCCGCGCGCGGGAACTCGAGCAGCGTGTCCCAGAGGACGATCCTGCGGGTCGGTCCGACCCCGAGCGCCATCGCGTTCGCCGCCTCGGTGAACTCGCTCACGTCCTGGACGTCGATCCGGATCGGCCCGACCCCCTCGGCGCGCTCGTACGCCCGCGCGTCCGCGAGCAACGCCGGGTCGTCGAGCCGATGGGTGTTCGGCAGCAGATACGGCGAGACCAAGAGGAAGAGCGCCGCCAGCCCGACGAAGGCCGGCCCGCCGAGGAGCCACCAGCGGTCGCCCAGGACGCGTGCGAGCGCCATCACGATCAGCAGCGCGAAGCAGAGGAAGAGAAACGTGGCGCCGAGCCCGAACCACCCCTCGAAGAGCCACTCGAAGTAATTTGCCTTCGAGATGCCGTACCGGCGCTCCCACCAGAGGGAGACGAGCTGGAACGGGACCTGCGCGATCCAGACGAGCGCGAAGCCGAGCATGCCGAGCAGCATCCCGGTGCCGATCGGGCCCGCCGCCGACTCGCGCGCGAAGCGGGCCCCGCGGGCGGCGTAGACCGCGAGCACGGCGACGAGCGCGACCTGCGAGAGCACCCAGAGCACGCGCTCGAAGCGGGCGAAGCGGGTCGCCCGCGAGAGCTCCGCGTCGCTGAAGACCGCGTGCAGGTCGACCGCGGGGAGACGGAGCCCGCCCGGCACCGACGAGCGCCAGAGCAGAGCCGCGGCCGCGACCCAGGCTCCGGCCACGACCACCACGAGCACTGCCATGAGTGTCCGACGTCGCATGCGCAGGCGATTATCCCGCTGCCCGCGGTCGGCGGCCGCAGGCGGAGATACGCTAGCCCGGTGACGATGGGCGACGTCCTGCGCGAGGCTCTCGATCTCTACCGGAGCTACTTCGGCCGCTTCGTCCTCACCGCGGCCGCCGTCTTCGTGTTCGTGGACCTGCTGAGCGCGATCGCGGTCGACGCCCGCAACGAGAGCAAGGGCGTCGCGGTGGCGTGGGGGCTCGTCTCGGTGGTCGTCGGCTTCGTCGGGGCGTTCTGGGTGCAGGGAACGCTCGTCGCGACCGTGCAGGACGTCCGCTCCGGCAAGGCCAAAACGACGATCGGCGACGTCTACGACCGTGTCCGGCCGCGACTGCCGGCGCTCATCTCGGCCGGGCTCCTCGGCGGGCTCGGGATCGCGCTCGGCCTCGTCCTCCTCGTCGTTCCCGGCCTCGTCCTGCTCACGCGCTGGGCCCTCCTCGCGCCGGTGATCGTGATCGAGGGCCGCTCGGCGGGCGACTCCTTCCGCCGCTCGACCGAGCTCGTGCGCGGCAACGGCTGGACCGTGTTCGGCGTCATCCTCGTCACGCTCCTCCTCGCGCTCGCGGCGCACAGCGTCCTCGTCGCCATCTTCTCGTTCCTGCCCGATTTCGCGGCCAACTGGGCCGGCGGCACGATCGCCGACAGCCTCGTGACGCCGTTCGTGGCACTCTCCTGGACCGTGATGTACTTCAGGCTCAGCCGGCCGACGTGACGGACGCTCACGAGGCCCAGCGGGAAGCGCGGATGACGCCGGCGCAGGCGGTCGCGCAGATGCGGATCAAGCTGCCCGTGCGCGGGAACCGGAAGCTGCGCACGGTTCTCGACCGGGTCAACGACGACGACCAGATCAAGGGCTGGTGGCACGTGCAGAACGTGAACGCGATCGCGCGCCTCGGGATCAACGACCACTCCTGGGTCCACATCCAGATCGTCACGAACATCGCGCTCAAGCTGCTCCGCCAGATCGTCAAGAGCGGCGTCGAGCCGTCGCTCGCGCGCGACTACGGTCTGACCGCAGACGATTCGGAGGTCGTCGTCGCGCTCTCCGCGCTCCTGCACGACATCGGCATGTCCGTCCACCGCAAGGAGCACGAGGACTTCTCCCTCTTCCTCGCCGAGCCGAAGCTGCGCGAGCTGCTGGCCGGCGTGTACGACGAGCCCGACCTGACGGTGATCGTCTCCGAGGTGCTGCAGGCGATCATCAGCCACCGCGCCGATGGGCAGCCGCTCGCGCTCGAGGCGGGGATCCTGCGCGTCGCCGACGCGCTCGACATGGCCAAGGGCCGCTCGCGGATCCCGTTCGAGCACGGCCGGGTCTCGATGCACTCGCTCTCGGCGGCGGCGATCGAGTCCGTCTCGATCGAGGCCGGCGAGTCGCGTCCGGTGAAGATCGAGATCACGATGAACAACTCGTCGGGGATCTTCCAGGTGGACGAGCTGCTGAAGGCGAAGCTGAAGGGCTCGGGGCTCGAGCCGTACGTCGAGGTGGTCGCCCACATCGACACCGAGGCGGAGAAGAGCCTCGTTCCGACCTACCGGCTCGAGATCTAGCAGGCGGTACACTTCGCCGCCGGAATGACCCGTTGCGGGGTCGTCTAACGGTAGGACGCCCGGCTCTGGACCGGGTAGTCAAGGTTCGAATCCTTGCCCCGCAGCCATAGTGAAAAGGCTCGCCTGTGCGGGCCTTTTCACGTCGCGGTCGGCGAGCGGAGTAAGCTCGGCAGGGAGCCGAAGGGAGAGACCGATGATCGCTGGCTATGTCCTCGCTGAGGGCATTCGACTGGGAGCGCGGCTTGAAGGCTTGCCGCTGACGTTGACCACGATCGAGCGCTACCCGGTGCAGGACACCGCGCCGGATGAGCCGTCTGTGTGGACGATGATCGCGTTCGAGTTTCCTGAGGAAGAGGCAGAGCGCGTCGCAGACGCGCTGGCGAAGGTTCTCGACGAGCACGGCGGGTGGTACACAGATTTCGCGGCGGGCGGCGAGAAGTTCGTGATCTTCGCGAACCGCATCTTTCGCTACGCGGTTGGCGACAAGGCTGGACGTGCCGAGGCTGAGGCATACGGCCGCTCGGCCGGCGTCCCCGACTCGCAGCTCGACTGGGTCGAGTAGCTGGGCCGGAAGACGAGCCGGAGTCCGGGCGACGGGACAGCGCTACGTGCGCCGGATGACGTGCGGGGCGGCGGGCCAGGGCTCGAAGCCCGCTGCGCCCTCCGGCAGGCGCTCGTGCGCGCCGAGCACCAGCGCGCCGCCGGGGCGCAGCGCGGCCGCCAGGGTCGCCGCGACCTCGTGCTGGAGCTCCTCGTCGAAGTAGGTGAAGGCGAGGTTGCGGCAGAGGACGAGGTCGAAGGGGCCATCGGGGGCGCCGGCGCGAATGTCGTGGCTAAGGAACGTGGCGCGCCCGGCGATCTCCGGGCGGATCCGCCACCGCGCGCCCTGACGGACGAAGCCGCGCTCGAGCAGCTCGTGCGGTAGCTCCTTCAGTGAGCTCGCCCCGTACACGCCCGCCCGCGCCCTGCCGAGCACCGCCTCGTCCATGTCCGTCGCGACGATGCGAAGCTCGCCGAGCAGGGCGAGCGTGTACGGCTCCTCGCCGGAGGCGCAGCCGGCGCTCCAGGCCCGCGGCCGCGGACCGAGAGCCGGCAGGACATCGCGTGCCAGCGCCTCCCAGACCGCACGGTCGCGGTAGAAGCGCGAGATGGTGATCCGGCAGAGCCGGTCGAGCTCGTCCCACTCGGCCGGCCGGGCTTCGAGGAGGGCCCGGTAGGAGTCGAGATCCGGCAGGCCGAGCTCGCGCACGCGCCCCGCCACGCGCCTGCAGACCTGCCGCCGGACGCGCCGGAAGCCCGGCCAGCGCAACCGGAGGCGCGGCAGCGCCCACTGGAGGAACGCGACACAGTCGGCGTCAGACACCCGCGAGCCGGACCGGCAGCCGCCTCGGGCCCCAGTCCCCGGGCGGGCCGTCGAAGACGCCCGGGACAGCGCGTGCCGCAGGCGCGGCAGCGGCCGTCGTCGGTCAGGTGCCAGCGTCCCGAGCCGGTACCAGTCGCGCTCGATGAGCAGCGCGCCGCAGCGCGTGGCAGCAGGTGCTCTCGCCCTCGCGGTCGTGGACGTTGCCGGTGTAGGCGTAGCGCACGCCGTTGCGGCGGGCGATCGCCGCGCGCGCGCGTGAGCGTCGCGGGCGGCGTCGGCGGCACGTCGAGCATCTTGTAGTCGGGGTGGAAGGCGGTGAAGTGCAGCGGCACGTCGGGCCCGAGCTGCTCGACGACCCAGCGCGTCATGCGCGTCGAGCTCCTCGTCGGAGTCGTTCTGGCCCGGGATGAGCAGCGTCGTGATCTCGAGCCAGACGTCGGTCTCGTGCTCGAGGTACTCGAGCGTGTCGAGCACCGGCCGCAGGTGCGCCGCCGCAGACGTCGGCGGTAGAAGTCCTCGGTGAACGCCTTCAGGTCGACGTTCGCGGCGTCCATGTGCGCGAAGAGCTCGCGCCGCGGCTCGGCGCAGATGTAGCCGGCGGTCACCGCGACCGTCTTGATCCCGCGCGCGCGGCAGGCGTCGGCGACGTCGATCGCGTACTCGAGGAAGATCGACCGGGTCGTTGTAGGTGAACGCGACGCTCGCGGCAGCCGAGTCGCTCGCGCGGCCTCGGCGATCCGCTCCGGGCGAGGCGGCGTCGGCGAGCGTGTCGATCTCGCGCGACTTCGAGATGTCCCAGTTCTGGCAGAAGCGGCAGGCGAGGTTGCAGCCGGCCGTGCCGAACGAGAGCACCGCCGTGCCGGGCAGGAAGTGGTTGAGCGGCTTCTTCTCGATCGGGTCGACGCAGAAGCCGCTCGAGCGGCCGTAGGTCGTGAGCACGACCTCGTCGCCCTCGCGCGCCCGCACGAAGCAGAGGCCCGCGCTGGCCCTCGCTGCAGCTTGCAGGCGCGCGGGCAGACGTCGCACTGCACCCGCCCGTCCGGCGAGCGCGTGCCAGTAGCGCGTCGGGAAGCTCATCGCCCTCGGGGGAGGGGCGCTGGGCGCCCTCCCCCGAACCTCCCTCACGCCTGGTTCCCGGCGATCCCCTCGACCTGGTGCTCGAGCGTCTCGGCGTGCGGCTCCAACTGCAGCCGCAGGTCGATGACCGCGCGCTCCACGCCGTCGGCGCGCAGCCGCCGCTCGATGCACCTCACCGCCTCGAAGATCGCCTCCAACTCGCCCTCGACGCTCGTGCCGACCGCGCCGACCTCGTACGGGAGGCCGAGCGCCTCGATCTCCTCGACCGCACGGGCGACGATCTCGCGCGCCGGTCCAGCGACCTGCGGGACGACCGAGATCTCCGCGATCATCGCTCCTCCTTTTTCCGACCTCCTGCATGCTCCCGCCAGAGTGCGGGACCGACATCAGGAGCCACGCGGACCGCGGCTACGGGAAAGCCGCGCGAGCCGGCGGGCCTCGCGCAGCGGCTCCGGCGTCCGGGCGCCGCGGCAGCAGGCGAGGACGACCGCGACCGCCGTCTCCGGGTCGGTGCGCCAGGCCGCGTGGACGGCGAGCGGCCGGGTTCCGCCGCGCGTCGTCACGAGGCGGCCGACCTTCTTCCCGTCGAGGCGCAGCACGTCGCCGTCCGCGACGGCGAAGCAGCGGCCTGTGCGTGACGCCCACCGTGGGCAGGCCGAGCACGGAGCCGAGGTGGAGCGCGAGCCCGGCGCCGCGCGGGTGGTCGCGTCCGGTCGCATTCACGAGCAGGACGTCGGGCGGCGCGGGCAGCGCGCGCACGGCCGCCTCGAGCAGCGGCCCCTCGCGCAGCGCGAGCAGTCCCGCCTCGTACGGCGCGCCTGCCTCCCCCGGGACGGCCGCGACCGTCCCGCCGGCGCGCGGCCGCCCAGGCCCGGTCGCCGGCCCCGCCCGGCCCGGTCGGGCCGCGCGGGAAACACACGAAGCAACCGCCGACCACCGCTCCGGGCTCGAAGCGCCACGGCTTCGGACGCGCTCGCCCAAGCTCCAGCTGGACGCGGACGAGCTCCTCCGCCGTCGCCGGCCAGCCCACGCCGCTCAGTCGAGCACGAACGTGCCCTAGCCTCCCCTCCGACCCCGCACGGCTCCGCGCCCTGACGCCGCCGGAGTTTCCTCGGACGAACCCGCGGCGGCCTCCTTCGCCCGCTCTGCGTAGTACGCAAGGCGCTCGGAGACGAGCCTGTGCACCTCCGCCGCCGGCCGGCCGGTCAGGAGCTCGATCCCCTCGTCCACGCTGCGCACGGCCCAGACGTGGAAGCGGCGGCGGCGCACCGCCGCCGTCCACCTCGTCGGAGAGCATCAGGTGCTGGACGTTCGCCGCCGGCACGATCACGCCCTGGCGCCCGGTCAGGCCTTTCGCCTTGCACACGGCGTAGAACCCTTCGATCTTGCGGGTCGCGCCGCCGATCGCCTGCACCTCGCCGTGCTGGTCGACCGAGCCCGTGACGGCGATCCCCTGGTCGAGCGGCAGCCCCGAGAGCGCGGACAGGAGCGCGTACAGCTCGGTCGAGGAGGCCGAGTCCCCTTCCACCTCGTCGTAGGACTGCTCGAAGGTGAGCGTGGCGGCGAGCGCGAGCGGCCGCTCCTGCGCGTAGCTGCCCGAGAGGTAGCCCGAGAGGATGAGCACGCCTTTCGAGTGGATCGGGCCCGACAGCTCGATCTCCCGCTCGACGGAGAGCACGCCGCCCCGCCCGACCGACACGCGCGCCGAGATGCGGGAAGGCTTGCCGAACGAGTAGTCGCCGACGTCGAGGACCGCGAGCCCGTTCGCCTGCCCGACCCGCTCGCCGGCGACGTCGATCACGATCGTGCCGTCGGCGATCAGCTCCTGGATCCGCTCCTCGAGCAGGCTCGAGCGGTACTCGCGCTCGGCGATCGCGCGCTCCACGTCCACCGCCCGCACGACGTCGCGGCCCGCCTCGCCGGCGAAGAAGCTCGCCTCGGAAGTGACGTCGGAGACGTCGATCAGCCGCGTCGAGAGCTTGCGCTGGCTCTCGCGCAGCGCGCGCGCCGTGCTCGACGAGCCGCGCGACCGCCTCGCGGTCGAAGTGGCGCAGGCCGGCGGCCTCGACCCAGCGGCTGACGAAGGCGGCGTAGTGCGCCCACGCTCGCGTCGTCCCACTCCATCTCGGGCGAGAAGTCCACCTTCACCTTGAACAGCTCCCGGAAGTCCTCGTCGAGCTGGTAGAGCAGGTGGTACAGCAGCGGCGAGCCGATGAGGACGACCTTGACGTCGAGCGGGATCGGCTCCGGGCGCAGCGTCGCCATCGGCACCGCGCTGTACTCCTCGGCGAGGTTCTCGATCCGCACCTCGCCGCCGCTCAGCGCCCGCTTCAGCGCCTCCCAGGCAAACGGGTGGCGCAGCACGTCGAGCACCTCGAGCGACGAGGAAGCCGCCGTTCGCCCGGTGCAGCGCGCCCGGCTTGATCTCGCGGAAGTCGGTCATCATCGCGCCGAGCGTGGCGCGGTATTCGACCCGGCCGATGAGGTTGTAGTACGTCGGGTTGCGCTCCTCGACGACGGGAGCCCCGTCGGGGGCGGGATTGCCGACGAAGACGTTCACCTCGTAGCGCGTGAAGTCGCCGCGGCGGCGGCCGCCGCCGAGCTGGAGGATCGCCGCCGCCTCGCCGCCACCCTCCTCCCCGTCCCGGAAGTCGGCCAGGTGATCGTGCACGTCGTCGCGCACCGCGTCGAGCCAGGCGAGCAGCTTCTCGTGCCCGGCATAGCGCTCGCGCGAGCTCCTGCAGGAGCGGCCCGAGCGCGAACAGGGCGACCTCGCGGTCGAGCGCGCGCACGCGCTCGGTCGCCTCCTTCTCGAGCTCGTGGAGCGCGCGCGCGTACGTCGCGGTCCCGCTCCTGCACCTCGCGGCCCCGCTGCTCGATCTGCGCCTGCCGGTCCGGCGGCAGCTTCTCGAAGCCCTCCTTCGTCAGCGGCTCGCCTGCCACGATGGGGACGCTGACCACGCCGACGAGCGTCATCTCGAGCACGATCTCGCGCTCGCGCGCGAAGCGCCTTCAGCTCCTCGGCGAGCTCGTCGCGGCGGCGCGAGATCTCCTGCAGGATCTCGCGCTGGCGGCGGTCGTACTCCTCGCTCTCGAAGGCGCGCGGAATCTCGCGCCGCGCGGCGCGCACGAACTCGACCATGTCGCGCTGGAGCTCTCCGCCGCGGCCGGCCGGAAGGCGAATCGCGGCCGGGCGGTCGGGCGAGGCGAAGTCGTGGACGTAGACCCAGTCGTCGGGAGCCGTGCGCGCGGCCGCCGCGCGGTCGACGTAGTCGCGCACGGTCGTCGTCCGGCCCGAGCCGGGAAGGCCGGCCACGAAGAGGTTGTAGCCTCGCGTCTCGATCTCGGATCCCGAACTCGATCGCGTCGAGCGCCCGCGGCTGGCCGATCGTGCCCGTCAGCGGCTCGACGTCGGCGGTCGTCGTGAAGGGAAGCGACTTCGGGTCGAGCCGGCGGCGGAGCTGGTCCGGGCTTGAGCGCGAGCGCGCGCCGGAGCGGCGTCGCGCGCCGGCGCTTCGCCGGGCCGTCGTTCGCCCCGCTCATGGGCGGATCATCGCCCGACGCGCCGCCCGTTGTCATCCGTGTTCCCCCGGACGGATATCCCGGGTGACGACGACCCGGCCCGCCTCGACCCTCGCTTCGGTGCCGAGCTCCGAGCAGGCGCGCACGAAGCGCCGCCGGATCCAGTCGGCCTCGCCGCCGTCGGCGAGGCGCGTGTACGCGTACTCGAGCCTGCAGGGGCACCGCCTCCAGCCGGAGCGGCCCCTCCGCGTCGAGCGTGACGAGGAAGAGAAGGCCGAGGTCGTTGCGCAGCACCGGGTCGACCGCGTAGTCGTCGAGGAAGTCGCCGAGGTCGTAGAGGACGGGCCCGGCGACGCCGTGGAAGACGTGCGCCGAGTGGCCGGCGACGACCGTCGCACCGGCCTCGACGAGCGCCGCGGCGGCCGCGAGCACGCGCGGGACGGGAGCGGGCGCCATGTTCGGGCCCCAGTGCGGCGCCACGAGCACGGCGTCGGCGCCCGCCGTCGCGATCGCGGCCCGAAGCCACTCCGGTAGCTCGCCGCCCAGTTCGCCGTAGGCGATCCCGGGCCGCCCGGACCCCGCGGCGTACTCGCGCGGATGGTCGGAGACGCCGGCGACGGCGAGCTTGAAGCCGCCGTGCTCGAGCACGACCGGCTCGCGGGCCCGCTCCTCGTCCGGCCCCGCGCCGGCCCAGGCGATGCCGGCGGCGTCGAGGTGGGCGAACGTGTCGAGCAGCGCCTCCTCGCCGTAGTCGAGCGCGTGGTTGTTGGCGAGCGTGACGCAGCGGACGCCGAGCAGGGAGAGCACCTCGACCGCGGCCGGCGGCGCACGGAAGAAGAAAGGCTTGCCCGGATCGGGCCACGGCTCGCCGCGCTCGGAGATGCAGCACTCGAGGTTCGCGACGGCCAGATCGGCCTCGCGCGCCGCCTCGACCACCTCCGGCGCGACGACCGACGCCGGCGGCTGGTCCGCGAGCGCGCGCGCGACTCCCCGCCCGAGCATCGTGTCCCCGAGCAGCGCGACCTTCAGAGACGCACCGATCTCCGGCGTCTCACTCGCCGGCGTTCGTCAGCCTGATGCCGGCCTCCTCGAGCTGCTCCACCATGCGCAGGTGGTCGCGTGAGAGGACCCGCGCGATGCTGTGCGCGATCGCGTGCAGCGTCGGCGCATCGCCCTCCGCGTGCATCGCCCGCGCGAGCTCCTGCTCCAGCTCGGTGCGCAGCTCGGACTCGGTGAGGCCGAGCGGCGCGTACATCGCCGTCTTCTCCATCGAGGCACCTCCTCCCGGTTCCCGATCATCTCTCGCCGGCGGCCGCCCCGCATCGGGAACGCCCCGGACGGGGCCTTCGGGAAAACCTCAGCGCTTGTAGCCGATCCGCCGGAGCAGATCGCGCCGCTCCGAGCGCTCCGCGTCGCCCTCGACGCCGAGCGGGCCCTCTCCGTCCACGACGCCGAGGATGCCGCGGCCCTGCTCCGTCTCGGCGAGCACGACCTGCACCGGGTTCGCGGTCGCGCAGAAGATCCGGCAGACCTCGGGCACGAGCTTGAGCTGGTTGAGGACGTTGACGGGGAAGCCCTCGCGCAGGAAGACCACGAACGAGTGCCCGGCGCCGATCGCGAGCGCGTTCCGCTCGGCCAACGCGACGAGCTCCGGGTCGTTGCCGTCGCTGCGCACGAGGCGCGGCCCCGACGACTCGCAGAAGGCGAGGCCGAACCGGAGGTGGGGCGAGCTGCCCGCGAGCGCTTCGTAGAGGTCCTCGACGGTCTTGATGAAGTGCGCCTGGCCGAGGACGAGGTCGAGCCCTTCCGGATTCTCGACCGGCACGGCCAGGAGCGCAGGAGCGCTCATCGTCGCGCACGCCGCGCGAGCGCCCGCCTGCCGCGCGGGGTCAGCGCGAAGGTCGTGTCCACGATCCCGTCCGCGACGAGCTCGCGTGCGTGCTTCCACGGCGGCGGGCTGGCCGGGGTGGCGAAGAACTCCTCGGCCGCCGCGAGCGCCACCGCGGGGGCCTCGAACACCTCGCGAAACTCGAGACCGTCGAGCCGGAGCGTGCACGGCAGCTCCTGCGCGAGGTCGTCGCCCAGCTCGGCGCGCTCGACCAGGCTGCCGTCGACGCGGACGTCGAAGTCGCCGTCCGGCCGCTCGCGCACCTCCGCTGCCGACCCCGCCTGCGAGCGCCCTCTGAACACGAGCATGGGCGGGCTCTCGCCCGGCTCGGCCGGAGCCCGGTCGCCGTGGTGCAGATGCGCCCGCCACGCCTCCCGGGTCTTCTCTTCGGCCACCCACACCTCGAGCAAGCGGTCGAGACGGCCACGCAGCTCGAGCAGCCGGTCCTGCAGGTGCCGCCGCGCGCGGCTGCCCTCCCCGGCGCGCTCGTGCTCGCTGCGCAGGTGCCGATACTCGGCGACGAGCAACTCCAGCTCGCGCCGCGATGGTGCGGTGCGCGTCGCCATCGCAGGGAGGATCGCGCTTGAGGCCCGATCGCGCATCGTGGCCCCGCCGGAGCCGCGTGCGGCTTTCCCGCAAGCCGATCCGCGCGCCGGACGATGCCGCCGGCCTGCCGGCTCTGCAACCATCTAGGTGTGAACAGCGAGGGCTTCGTCGTGCTCGGCGGGCCGCTCTTCCACGACCGCCGCGACGCGGGCGTCAGGCTCGCGGGCGCGCTCGAGGCCGAGGTCGAGGCGGCACCACGGCCGGTGGCGGTCGGGCTCGCGCGCGGCGGCGTCGAGGTGGCCGCCGAGGTGGCCCGCGCACTCCGCATCCCGCTCGACGCCCTCGCCGTGCGCAAGGTCGGCCACCCGGGGCAACCCGAGTACGCCCTCGGAGCGGTCGCGCCGGGCGGCGAGGTCTTCGTGCGCGACCCGGGCGGGATTCCCGAGGAGGCGCTCGCCGGTGCGGTCGCCGGTGCGCAGCGCGACGCCGACGAGCTCGACCGGCGTCTGCACGCCGCGCATCCTGCGCTCGACCTTGCCGGCTCGACCTGCGTGCTCTGCGACGACGGCCTCGCGACCGGGGCGACGATGATCGTCGCCGTCCGCTGGGCCCGCGCCCGCGGCGCGTCCCGGGTCATCGCTGCTGTCCCCGTCGCGGCAGCGGAGACCGCAGCTGCCGTCCGGCGCGAGGCCGACGGCCTCGTCTGCCTGTACGAGCTCCGGGACTTCTGGGCGGTCGGCGTCTGGTACCGCAACTTCGACCAGGTCTCCGACGCCGACGTCGTGCGCCTGCTCGACGAGGCGTCGCGTCCCCAGGGGGCGCCCGTATGAGCGAGGCGACCGCCGATCTGCTTCGCGCCGCGGAGGAGGAGGGCTTCGTCCGCCTCTCCGAGATCGAGGCGCTCTCGCTCGACGACGAGGAGGCGGAGGCGCTCTACGAGGAGCTCGAGGCGCGGGGGATCGAGGTGCGCGACGACTGCGGCCACGAGGCGCCGGCGACGGCGTACGCGAACGGCGATCTCGCGGTAACGACGACGGATGCGCTCCAGCTCTTCCTCAACGAGGCATCCCGTTACCCGCTGCTGACCGCGCGCGAGGAGGTCGAGCTCGCCAAGCGGATCGAGCGGGGCGACCGGGAGGCAAAGGACCGGATGATCAACTCGAACCTCCGGCTCGTCGTCTCGATCGCCAAGCGCTACCGGGGCCACGACCTCTCGCTGCTCGACCTCGTGCAGGAGGGGACGCTCGGGCTCATCCGCGCGGTCGAGAAGTTCGACTGGCGGCGCGGCTACAAGTTCTCCACCTACGCCACCTGGTGGATCCGCCAGGCCGTCCAGCGCGGCATCGCCGGCAAGGCGCGCACGATCCGCGTCCCCGTCCACGTGCTGGACGCCGAGCGGCGGCTCGCCCGCATCGAGCAGGAGCTGCTGGCCGGGCTCGGGCGCCCGCCGGAGGACGCGGAGCTGGCCGAGGCGAGCGGGTTCACGCTCGCGCAGATCCGCACCGCGCGCGCGGCGCCGCGGACGGTGACGAGCCTCGAGCAGCCGCTCAGCGCCGAGCGGGACAGCGGGACGCTCGGCGACCTGATCCCCGGCGAGACGGCGGAGCCGGCCGAGGAGCTGCACGTCCAGCTCTTCGAGGCAGCGCTTGCGCGCGCCGTCGCCGCGCTGCCGGAGCGCGAGCGGGACGTGATCGAGCTCCGCTTCGGGCTCGGAGGCCGCGAGCCGGCGACGCTGCGCGAGACCGCGCGCCTGCTCGGCCTCCCCCGCCGGAAGGTCGAGGAGATCGAAATCGCCGCGCTCGAGCGCCTCGCGCAGGAGCGCGAGCTGCAGGCGCTGCGCGAGGCCGCTTGAGCTTTCTGCAGCAAATTGCGGACCGGGCGTTTTCGGACGGGTTCACACGGGCGGGCGATCGTGGTACGTAGCCTTGGCCGGTGCTGGGTCGCAGAAAGACGAGGTTGAAGCCGTTGAGCGAGGCGGAGGCGTACGCCCGCTGTCACGGCGACCGCGACGAGCTGGTGCGGATCGTGAAGCTGCCGCCGCGCCGGCCGCGCTACGAGGTGCTCGCGAGCGGCGAAGAGTTGCGGCGCGACTTCGAGGAGCGGCTTGACGCGAGGGAGATTCTCGAAGGCTGACGCCTTCGAGAATCTCTAAGAAGCGGCCGTTCCTCAAGCTTCGACGCTGGATCGAAGCCGTCGCTCTGTCCCCGGCTAGGCTCGAGCCGCGAAGCGTCCCGCCGCGCCGTCCCGTCCCTTCACCTCTAGAGAATCCGGGCGCAGCGCGACCGGATTGTCACGCCCGCGGACGGGCGCGGATCCGGCGGGTAGAGCGGCGGCTCGGGAAAGCGGCGCTCGAGGTGCTCGTCGCATCAAGCCTCGGAGGTGCGGCTTCCTGGTGGGTTGATTCTGGGGGCTTGTAACAGTCAGAAACCCCCGCTCCTCACCGCTGATCTGGCTCAGCCACTGGCACCTGAAGAACGCCCTGCACAGGCTGCTCTACCGCAACAAACGGCTCGGGACGCCGCTCGCCGACGCGCTCGACACCGCCTTCAACAACCGGACGTCGTGGGACGGCTTCTGCCAGCTCGCGCGGCAGGCCAACCTTCCGCCGATCGAGAAGTGGCTCGACAACTCCTCACCGACCTGGTGGGCAGGCCACGTCTCCATGGAACTGCGCGTCGCGTGGCAGCTCGACCATATGCGCGGCGTCCCTGCCAGCACGAACGCCCTCGAACCGCACTTTCGCAAGATCAAGCACGACCTCACGCAGCGGAAGTTCGCTTTCCGCAACCGCGACCGGATGAACCGGCTACTGATGCTGATGCAGCTCGAAGCGAACGGGAAGGCCAGCGAGCGGCGCTACGCCCAGCGCGTTCGGCACGTCCTAGAGTCGAACGGCGGCCACCCACCGGCGCGGCGGATGATCACCGACCCGAAGGGCCGCCACTCCCTCTGGCTCTGACACGATGCGCGCCGTGCTTGAAGAACCCCAGCACTGGTAGCTCGTGCAGTGCGACGGCGACTGGGAGCACGCCTACCGGCGCTGACTGGGTCTCTGCGTGGATCGAAGAGCAACGCCGGCCCGCAGGCTGCGGGCCGGCGAACCTCAGTGAGGCGCTGAGCATCCCTCTCGCGTGGGCACAAGCCTGCTAACCGGCGAGTGGTCGGCGTCGCGCCGGTCTAGTTGCCGTGCGGCGCATCACTTGTAGCAGGATCAATCCCAACGGAAAGCCGCACCCCAAGCCTCCAGCTATGTGAACTCGCCTCGGCGGCGCTGTCGCGACTGCGGCAGATCGAGAGCGGAGCTTTCTGATCCACAGCCCGGGGCCGGGCCGCGCTACCAGGACGCCTTGCGTCCCTCGTCGTCGTGACTCTGCTCCCGGGACGTTTCGGCCGCGGTCATGCACTGACCCTTGCCGAGCCGCTTCGCCTCCTCCGCCGCTCGATCGGCGCTCGAGAAGAACGATCTCGCATCGTCGTCCGGCTGCAAGGCGGCGATCCCCGCGGAGCACGAAACCTGGAACCCCGTCAGGGTTGGCGCGGACAAGACGGCGGCCTGCACCCGCTCGAAGAGGTGCCGGGCGTCTCGGAGCCTCGACTCGGGCATGATCACAGCGAACTCGTCGCCTCCGACGCGGCCCGGGATGTCTGCCCTCCTGACGCTGGCCTTGAGCCTGACCGCGACCTCGCCGAGCACTGCGTCCGCCTCGAGATGCCCGAGTGCCTTGTTGACGCTCTTGAAGTCGTCGAGATCGAAGACGATGAGAGCGAGCGGCCGGTCATACCGCCGCGCGCGCCCGATCTCCGACACAAGCTGTTGATGGAAGAACGTCCGGTTGTAGAGACCGGTGAGGCCGTCGCGAATCGCGGACTGCTTCAGGTCCTCGTACCCACGGGCGCTGAGAATGGCTGACACCGCCTCGCCCGCGAGATCCTCGAGCGTTCCCACGTCCTCGTCGACGTACGGGGCTCGCGGAACTCGCCGGAAGACCCCCAGCAGGCCGAGGTCGACGTCGTCGACGCGAAGTGGAAGCACCACGCCCGCTGCGAGCTGGCCGGTGGACGGCGTGCCCGACGCGTACTCGTAGGCGAGAGACATCGAACGCACACCCGGCGACGCGGGCATCCCGACGACGGCCCGGGGATCTTCGTCCGGCGACAACCCTCGGGAGAACAGGAGCGGGTCGGTCTCGTTCTCGTGCAGGATGGCTGTCGCGGCATCGGACTCCGACAGTTCGAGGGCGGCTTCGAGCACCTGCTCCACGACGGCCTCGAGGCCCTGAGCGCGACCGATCTGGCTCGAGCGATGGAGCTGCTTCATCTCCGCCTCCTGCCGCTTGAGCGCGGTTCGAAGGCGTGCCAGCTGCTCGTCTGCCTCGTGGAGCGCGGTGGTCATGTACCCGAGCGCCTCCGGCGGCACCCGCCCTTCGGCATGCAGCGTTCGGCGGCGCCACAGGCGAGCGAGGACGGCTCCAGCGGTGAACGCGGCCACCGCTCCGAGGCCGAGAACCAGGACGACAAGGGAGACGTTGAGCGCGGCGATCCTCGAAGGGTCCCCTCAGCGCAGTCCGAGCGCAACGGCGGAAAGTCGAGTTTAGCCCGTGTGTTTCGCCTGCTCCTGACGGGCGAAAGACGGCCCGTCCACCAGCCCGAGCCGGTAGGCGCAGCGTGCGGCCTCGGTCCGGTTGGACACATCCAGCTTGCGATAGATGTTGGTCAGATGGAACTTGACCGTCTGCTCGGTCACCCACAACTCACGCCCGATCGCCCGATTCGACAACCCCCGCGCAACCGCCTGCAGGATCACGATCTCCCGCTCCGTCAACCCCGCACCCCGCGCCGCCTGCTGACCATCACCCTCCGGCATCCCCAAAGCGTGAAACACCGTCCCCTCCATCGCCTGCCGCAACGCCGACGCCAGATCGCGCGGATCGATGCTCTTCACGATGTACCCACTCGCACCACTCTTCAGCGCCGCCTGAATGTGCTCCGGATCGCTGAACACCGACAACACCACCGCCTTCACCTTCGGAAACCGCTTCCGCAACAACGACAAACACGCCAACCCATCCATCTTCGGCATCCGAATATCCAGCAACACCACATCCGGCCCCAACTGATGCACCAACGGCAACACCTCGCTCCCCGACCGAGCCTCCCCCACGATCTCGATATCCTCCGCACCCTCCAACGCCGCCCGCACGCCGTCCAAGACGAGCTTATGGTCATCCGCGACGAGCACTCTCATCGGCATCGCCACATCGTTACGCGAATCAGACGAGGGCGTAGGGCATACCCGCACCCAGGAGTCATCGGGACGCGCAGCCGCAGGTCGACGCGCGCACGCGCCTCAGGAGACACGAAGTGGTAGGACATCGTCTTCCGCCAGTACCCGGTGACCGCCGTGCCGACCCGACTCCTGCGGAGCAGAGCGAGACGCGCAGCGTTGTTGCGGGCGGGAACGATGCTCACCTCGAGGATGTCGGCCGCATCCGCCGCGACCCGCGCTGAGGATGCGCCGTAGCGTCGCCGAGCGCGCCCCACGCGTTGATGATCGAGTCTCCGATCGCGTAGACCGCCACGGGAGCGGTGGGCAGCGGCTCGCTCGCGTTCGCCACCGTCCCTATCACGCCCATGACGACGAGAGCAGCGACGATGGTGGTGAGGGGGCGCACGCCGTGCCGCGGTGGGCGTTGTCGGGCATCTCTGGTTCCCTCTCGTGCCGGTGTGCCGGAATCGGACCTGGCAACGGTACCGACCACCTGGATCGGTTGCCTCGACCGAAGAGGCGGCGGCTTCCTGGACTCCCGGTATGTTTCCGCCGCGGTGCGGCCTCGGCGCACGCACCGCGTCCGGACGGGACCTAGACTTCCGGGCCCGAGGGCTTGCGCTTTCGTCCGTTCCCGCCTCGGCTCCCGCCCCCTAGGTTCGAGACATTCGGCTTCGGGGGGGAGCGATACGAGTGGTCAGCTGGGTGGAATCTCAGGTTCGAGAGCGTCGTTGCCAGGACCCGCTCGTGAGCAGCGCGACGCACGCACCGCTCGCCGAGGCACCGACCCTCTTCGCCGAGCTCGCGGGCCGGGTGGACAAGCGAACGCTCGAGATCCTCGAGCGGCGCCGGAGGACCGCGACCGGCAGGAGGCGCGGATGGCTCGTCCGGCGGATGCTGCTCGTGGCCGACGCCGTCGGGCTCACGCTGGCGTTCCTCCTGACCGAGACGCTGGTGCCGGTGGCCGCCGGCGCCGCCGTACGTCTGTCACCGGCCGACGCCCTCTTCATGCTCGCGCTCCCCGCGTGGGTCGTCGCGGCGAAGCTCTCGGGACTCTACGACCGTGACGAGGAGCGGACCGACCACACCACCGTCGACGACATCGTCCGCGTCTTCCAGCTCATGACGCTCGGCGTGTGGCTCTTCGTCGTCTACTCCTGGGCGACAGGCTTCCTCGACGGAGGTTGGCGCGACCTCGTCCCATTCTGGGCGCTGGCGACGGTTCTCGTCACCGCCGGCCGGGTCACGGCGCGCACCCTGTGCCGTCGCAGCATCACCTACCTCCAGAACACGGTCATCGTGGGCGCCGGCGACGTCGGCCAGCTCGTTGGTCGGAAGCTGCTCCAGCACCCCGAGTACGGCGTCAATCTCGTCGGCTTCGTGGACGCGGACCCGAAGGAGCGGCGGCCCGACCTCGCGCACCTGACCGTGCTCGGCGACCCTGATCGGCTTCCGGCCATCGTCCGGCTCTTCGACATCGAGCGCGTCGTGATCGCGTTCTCGCACGATGCGCACGAGGACACCATCAGACTCGTCCGCTCCCTGAGCGACTGCGACGTCCAGATCGACATCGTGCCGCGCCTCTACGAGCTGGTCGGGCCGAACGTCGCGGTCCACACCGTCGAGGGCCTCCCCCTGCTCGGGCTGCCGCCGGCCCGCCTTTCCCGGTCGTCCCGGCTCATGAAGCGCGGCCTCGACGTGCTCGGAGCGGCCTTCGGCCTGCTGCTCGCAGCGCCGCTGCTGCTCTACATCGCGATCCGGATTAAGCTCGACTCTCCCGGGCCGGTCTTCTTCCGGCAGACCCGGCTCGGAATGAACATGCGGGAATTCACCCTGCTCAAGTTCCGGACGATGCAGACCGGCGCGGACGAGGGGATCCACCGCGAGTACATCAAGACGGTGATGGACGTGAAGGCTCAGCCGAGCGACAATGGCCTCTACAAGCTGGACCGCGGAGACGTGACACGGTTCGGCCGCTGGCTCCGAAGAACCAGCCTCGACGAGCTCCCGCAGCTGATCAACGTGCTGCGAGGAGAGATGTCGCTCGTCGGCCCGCGGCCCTGCATCCCGTACGAGGTCGAGCACTTCGCGCCCCACTACTTCGACCGCTTCCTGGTGCCCGCCGGGCTGACGGGTCTCTGGCAGGTGACGGCTCGCGCGCATGCGCCGTTCTCGGAGGCATTGGAGATGGACGCCGCCTACGCGCGCGGCTGGTCGCTCGGGCTCGACGTCGCGCTCATGCTTCGGACCGTCGGGCACGTCCTCCGGTCGCGGAGCACCGCGTGACGCTCGCGGACGATCTGCTCCGGCGGAGCGCGAAGCCGCAAGGGCCGGTGCGGATCGGGGTCGTGGGCCTCGGCTACTGGGGCCCAAACCTCGTTCGGAACCTTCACGAGCTGGACGACGCGGAGGTCGTCTGCGTGTGCGACGTCCGCCCGCAGGCGATCGAGAAGATCACACGGCGCTACCCCGCGATCGACGGCCGGACGTCCGTGGAGGACGTGCTCGGCGACGAGACCATCGAGGCGGTGGCGATCGCGACGCCGGTCGGGACGCACTACGCGCTGGCGAGCGCGGCCCTCAGCCTCGGCAAGCACGTGTTCGTCGAGAAGCCACTCGCGCAGTCGGTGCAGGAGGCAGCGGCGCTCGTCGAGCTCGCCCGCCAGCGCGAGCTCGTGATCATGACGGGGCACACGTTCCTGTACAGCCCACCGGTGAACATCGTCCGGGATCTCATCGCCAGCGGGGAGCTCGGCGAGACGTACTTCATCTCGATGAGCCGAGTCAACCTCGGAATCCACCAGCGCGACGTCAGCGTGGTTTGGGACCTCGCGCCCCACGACTTCTCGATCCTGCGCTACTGGCTCGACGAGTCGCCCGTCGCCGTCTCGGCGACCAGTCGGAGCTGCGTCTTCTCGGACAAGCCCGACGTCGCCTTCATCAACCTCGAGTTCCCGTCCGGGACGATCGCGCACGTCGAGCTGGCGTGGCTCGCGCCCAGCAAGCTCCGGCGCACGACCGTGGTCGGCTCCCGCAAGATGGTCGTCTACGACGACACGAGTCACGAGCCCATCCGGATCTTCGACTCGGGGGTGCTGCTTCCGGATCCGACGAGCTTCGGCGAGTACCAGCTGAGCTACCGGACGGGCGACATCGTGTCGCCGCGGGTCGACGCCGTCGAGCCGATCCTCGTCGAGATGCAGGACTTCTGCTCAGCCGTACGCGGCCGCTCGGCGGCGCGGTCGTCTCCGCAGCTCGGGCTCGAGGTCGTCGAGATGATCGAGGCTGTCGACAGGTCCCTCGCGAGCGGCGGTGAGCGCGTGCCCGTGCGCGCGGACAACGTACTCACGGCGCACTGACCGGGCGGAGCGCACGCGCCGGCACGCCGGCCACGGTCGCGCCCGAGGGAACGTCCCGGGTCACGACCGCGCCGGCCCCCACGAGCGCGGCAGCACCGATCGTGACGCCGCCGAGCACGACCGCACCCGATCCGATCGACGCCCGCGCGTGGACAACCGTGCGCATCAGCGTCCAGTCGTCCTCGGTCTGCACGTCTCCGGCGTCGGTCGTCGCGCGAGGCCGTTTGTCGTTGATGAAGACGACGCCGTGCCCCACGAACACGCCGTCGCCGATCTCGACCCCTTCGCAGACGAACGCGTGGCTCTGGATCTTGCAGCGCGCCCCGATGACGACGCCACGCTGGATCTCGACGAACGGCCCGATCCGCGTGTGGTCGCCGATACGGCATCCGTAGAGGTTCGTGAACGGGTGGACGACCACGCCTTCGCCGAAGTCGACGTCGCGGATCAGCCGGTACCGGGCCGAATTGGCGGGCCTACCGGCTGCCATCGCCGAAGTAGCAGCGGATCGACTCGACCACTCGCTCGAGCTGCCACGCCGCGATTCCCGGGAAGAGCGGCAACGACAGGCCCTCGTCGCAGAGCGCCTCCGCGACCGGGAACGACCCACGCGGGTGTCCGAGCCACGCGTACGCCCCGCTGAGATGCACCGGCGTCGGGTAGTGCCGACCGGTACCGATGCCCGCCGCGGCGAGGAAGCGCCTCAGCCGGCCGACCTCGCGTGTCCTCACGACGTACAGATGCCAGACGGGATCGTTGTGCGGAACACGGGGCGGCAGCACGAGGTCGCCGACGCCACGAAGAGCCTTCGAGTAGGACGCCGCCGCCTGACGCCTCTGCTCGTTCCACTCGTCGAGCAGCGGCAGCTTGCGCAGCAGCACCGCCGCCTGGAGCGTGTCGAGCCGGGACGTGTAGCCCACGACCTCGTGCTCGTACTTCTCGACCTGGCCGTGCTCGCGCAGTGCCCGAACGCGCGCGGCGACCTCGCCGTCGACCGTCACCAGCGCGCCGGCGTCGCCGAAGGCGCCGAGGTTCTTCCCCGGATAGAAGCTGAATGCCGACGCGACTCCGCTCGCGCCCGCCGTGATCCCGTCCCGGCGGGCGCCGTGCGCCTGGCAGGCATCCTCCACGATCGCGAGGCCAGCGGCGTCGGCGACCCGTCCGAGCGCCCGCATGTCCGCGAGCTGGCCGTACAGGTGCACGGGGACGATGAACCGCGTTCGGGGCCCGGCGGCCGCTCGGACGGCGTCGGGATCGATCGTGTAGTCGCTCTCGGACACGTCGACGACCACGGGCCGCCCTCCCGCCTGCGTCACGGCCTCGAAGGTCGCGACGAACGTCGCAGCGGGTACGAGCACCTCGTCGCCCGGCTCGATGCCGCTCGCGAGCAACCCGAGGCGGAGCGCATCGAGCCCGCTCCCAACGCCGACGCAGTGGTCGACGCCGCAGTAGTCCGCAAAGGCCTCCTCGAATGCGCGCACGGCCGCTCCGTTCGTGAACGCACCCTCGTCGATCACCCGCGCGACGTCCGCTAGGATCTGCGCCTTGAGCGGCTCGTGCATGGGAGCGAGATCGAAGAACGGCACGTCCGCGGCGGGCTCGCCCCCGGGTCGCCGGGAGCGGCCGCGCAGGCGTCGCTGCAGGGCACTTGGAGACGCGCTCATCGCGCTTCAATCGTACGGAGGCGCCGCGCGTACGGGCCTCGGACCGAAGCACGAGCCTCGCTAGCCGTTCGTCCATGTCGGCTGCCGGAGCGCCCACATACCCGCCGGAGCGCCCACATACGCTCGCTCGTCTGCTGCTTCCGATCGCCAAGCCGACCAGCGGGCTGCCTATGGCCGTGAACGTTCTCTCCACCGAAGCGACGACAAACCCCGCCCTGGTGGCCGCAGCAGCGGACACCGAAGCGGCCTTCTCGATCGTGTGCCTGTCGCCGCAGGCCTGGGAATCGGCGTACGGAAGGGGCTGAACGTGGTGCCGTGGGGCCACACGCGCCGGCTGGCGAACGCCATCAACTGTCGGCTCACCGCGTGCGTTGTCCGACGCGTAGCGCGGACACTCCCGCAGCCGTTCGTGCTCTGGATCTACGACCCCTGCACGGCGCCGATGATCGGTGCCTGCGGGAGGCGCTCGCGCTCTACGACTGCGTCGACGACCACGCCGAGCTCGTCCGCGACGACCCCCGCAAGCGTGCGTTCGCGGCGCCGGAGGTGCAGGGGCCCCCTGGGCCGGTCATCGGCTTCGCCGGCAAGCCCGTCGTCACCAGCGGCAACCCTGACCTCCTCGGGGCGGAGCCGGACGTGCTCGTCGCACGCGGAGCGGAGGCCTTCGCCCCTCCGCGATCGAGACCGCGCTGACGACCCGCAGCGACGCCGACCGCGAGCGCCGCATGCGCATCGCCAGCTGCAACACGTGGGAGACGCGGACGCAGCAGCTGCACGATCTGGTCGCAGCCGCGATCGGCTGATGCGCGTCCTCGTCGCGACGGACCAGTGGTTCCCCGACCTCAAGGGCGGCGTGGCGCGGCTCGCGACGGACACGGCCGCGGTGCTTGTCGAGCGTGGACACGAGGTGACGGTGCCGGATGATCGAGATCGTGCGCTCTACGCAGCGCAACGTGAAGCGCTGGCGCTCGGGCGACATGCGCCAGCGCTGGACGGCGGCCGGCATGCTCGAGGCCGAGCGCCACTTCCGCCGGGTCAAGGGCCACCGCGACCGGGCCAAGCTGACCGCCGCGATCCACCGCGAACTCCATCCGACCGAGGAGGCCGCTACCGTTCAAGCCACTTGACCGTCAGACCCGGACCGCCGTCGAAGTTCCACACCGGACGGGACATCCTCGTCCGTAGCGTGCTCGCCCGGACGAAGCTACCGGTGACGATGACGGACGTCGTCGAGACCCGGCGCCACGCACGGGCGGTCCGGAGCAACCGCTTCGACGTCCTGCTCGCGCACGCCTCGACGTGCGCCGCCGGGCTGCTCGCCGCGCGCCTGCGCGTGCCGCTCGCCTACGTCTTCCACTCGCCGACCGCGCGCGAGCTGCGCGAGGTGAGGGAGCGCCTGCCGCTCTGGCCGGACCGCCTCGCGAGCTACGGCCTGGCGCCCGCGCTCGCTCGCTTCGAGCGGCTCGCGGCGAAGCACGCGCGCCGCATCCTGCTCCTGAGCGAGTTCAGCAGGGGCCTGCTCCTCGCCGAGCACCCGGACGCCGCCCCGCGCGTGCGGCTCGTCGACGGGGGCGTCGATGTCGACCGCTTCTCCCCCGGCGCCGGCGTCGCCGCGGCGCGCGCGGAGCTCGGGTGGCCGGCGGAGCTCCCGCTGCTCGTAACGGCCCGGCGGCTCGAGCCGCGGATGGGGCTCGAGGGCCTCGTCCGCGCCGCCCGGATCCTCAACGAGCGGCGCCCCGTCGGTCTCGTGATCGTCGGCGGCGGCAGCCTCCAGCGCCCGCTCGAGCGCCTCGTCGCGCAGTCGTCGCTCGGCGACCTCGTGAAGCTGGTCGGCCCCGTGCCCGACGAGGCCCTGCTGACCTGGTACCGGGCCGCCGATCTCTTCGTCCTGCCGAAACTCGCCTTCGAGGGATTCGGCATGGTCACCGCCGAGGCGCTCGCCACCGGCACGCCCGTCCGCGGGACGCCCGTCGGCGCCACCCCGGAGCTGCTCGGGCCGCTCGAGCCGCAGCTCCTCGCCGGCGGCACGAGCCCGGAGGCGCTCGCCGGGCCGGAGCTCCGCCGCCGGTGCCGCGACCACGCGTGCGCGCGCTTCGGGTGGGACAACGCAATCGCGGAGTGGGAGCGCGCGCTCGAGGAGGCCGCCGCGGAGCCGCTTGCCGAGGCGACCCACCGCCCGCGCCGGCTATCGGGCGCAGGCAACCCGTGACCGCGGCCGCCGCGGCCAAGGAGGCGCTCGCCTTCGCCTTCCGGTGGAGCGGCATCCCGCAGCTCGTCGGCAGCACGCTGACGCGCCGCCGCGTGGCGATCCTCGTCTACCACGACCCGCCGCCGGAGGTGCTCGACCGGCATCTCCGCTTCCTTCGACGACGCCATGCGATCGTCCCGCTCGATCTCGTCGCCGACGCGCTGCACGCGCGGGACTGGTCGAGGGTCCCGCCTCGCAGCGTCGTCGTCACGCTCGACGACGGCCACCGCGGCAACTTCGCGCTGCTCGATGTCTTCGGCCGTCACGACGTGACCCCGACGATCTACCTCTGCACCGGGATCGTGGGCACGCGGCGGCACTTCTGGTGGACCGTCGAGGGCATCGCGGCGGAGCCGCTCAAGCGCAGGCCGAACGAGGAGCGGACTGCGCTCCTCGAGCGCTCCGGGTTCGCCGAGACGGCCGAGCACGGCGACCGCCAGGCACTCACGCACGCGGAGGTCGAGGCGATGGTCGAGCGCGTGGACTTCGGGGCGCACACCCGCTTCCACCCGATCCTCACGCAGTGCACTGAGGAGCGCGCGCGGGAGGAGATCGAGCGCTCTACCGTGGAGGTGGCGGCGCTCACGGGTCGAGGCTGCCGTCACTTCAGCTACCCGAACGGCGACCACGGGCCGCGCGAGGTCGCGCTCGTGCGCGGCGCCGGCTGCGTCTCCGCGAGGACGGTCGAGATCGGGTGGAACGGCCCGGACGCCGACCCGTTCCGGCTGCGCGTGATCGGCGTTCCCGACCGGGGTTCGGTGAACCAGCTCGCGGCCCGCCTCGGTGGTGTTCTGTGGCTCAGGGAGCGGGTTCGCGCTGCCTCGGGGCACCCCTTCTTTCGGCGGCGGAACCTTAGACCTTCTCCTGGCGAGTCCAGGTCCCCCCTCTCCTAGGTTGGCTTGCAGTGAGCGAACTCCTGATCGTCGTCGGCGCGCGGCCGAACTTCATGAAGGCGGCCTCGGTCGTCACCGCCGCCCGCGCCCAGGGCCTCTCCTGCACGCTCCTCCACACGGGCCGGCACTACGACGCCGAGCTTCGGAGTCTGTCAAATCCAATGAGACGGTCGGCGTTGGAGTTTAGTGAGCAGCCTCCTTCGTTGATCCAGGCGGCGGTGGGCAGCGCCGTCGGCCGGGGCGGCCGGCGAACGAACCGCTCGGGCGTCCGGGCGTAGGCCTCCTGGAGGACGCGGGCGCGCTCGGCGCCCAACTTCTCGGCGCGCCCGTGGTGGACGGTCGCCGGGATCATCAGGCCGATCCCGGAGTGGCGGTGCTGGTGGTTGTACCAGCCGTCATCCAAGCGGAGCTACGCCCGGACGAATTCACCCGGACGCTGGGACGCCACCTGATCTGCCTCCCCTCGGCGCGAGAGATCCTTCCGATGGCGCTCCTGGAGGGGGTGGCATTCGAGCTGCCCGCGCTCGCGACGCCCGTAGGAGGGGTCACAGAACTCGTCGTAGACGGAGAGACGGGCGTGCTCGTCACGCCGGGTCGCGTCGACGAGCTTGCGGCGGCGATCGTCGATCTCGCTGCCGACCCCGAGCGGCGGCGGCGCATGGGTAAGGCGGCCCGGGCCCGCGTGCTCGAGTGCGCCGGCCGAGAGGCTGAGTGTGCGGTGGCGAACGCTCTACCGCGAGTTCGGCGCCGCCGCGCCGCACGCCCGAGCAACTCGCAGGCGCGCTCGCGAACGACGCCCGCTCCAAGCGTAGAAGCCCGCCCGGCTACTCCCCGAGCCCGTGCGTCCTGCGACCGCCGAGCCCGCATCGAGCCCCCACGCTCCGAAGTCGAGCGCCACGAGCGCCCCGGCGGCGCGGCCGCGAGCGCGTCCGGTACGAGCATCACCCGCCCGGTCGGCGAGCCGCCGCTCGACCGCGGGAGACGCCGAGTGGCCGATCGTCACGGCGCGCGCGCGCGCCGCGCTCGCCTCGTCGACATCCAGCCTCGGAAACGAATCGCCGAGGACGAGCACGTCGGCGCGGCTCGCGAAGTTGCGGTCGGGAGCGACGACTCGCAGGCCATGCTCGGCGGCAGTGCGCGCGATGTCGGAGGATGGTCTGGTAGGCAGGAGGCGCCCAGCGTCGCGCGGCCGGGTTCGCGGGAGCTCAGCTTGAGACGGCGAGTTCACTGCGAACGGCGAATCTCATCCGCGACTGCAAGCATCTCGGCCTCGACGATATCGACATGGTACTTCCACTCGAGGCCGCGCGCCCTCTCTGTGGCGGTCTCGCCGACGCGCTGGCGCAGGTCCGCGTCGGAAGCCAGCCGATCGAGAAGCGAGGAGAGCAAGTCGGCGTCGAACGGACTGGGAAGGACGTACCCGGACGCGCCATCGTCGACGATGTCCGCCGAGCCGGCGACGTCCGTCACAATCGCCGGGATACCTGTCGCCATCGCCTCGACGACGGTCGTCCCCCACATATCCACGCGCGTAGGCAGGACGAAGACATCCGCGGCCTGGAAGAAGCGGTGGGTGTCCTCCCGCGGACCCGCGAAGTGCACGCGGCCCGCCACGCCGCGAGCCGTTGCGAGCTGCTTGTACTGACGTTCCTGCGCGCTGCCGCGCCCGCCGACGACGACGAGGTGGGCGGGATGGGACATGCGCGCGAGGGCGGCAATCGCTCGATCGAGCCCCTTACGCTGAAAGTCGTGGCCGCAAAAGAGGATCAGGGTGGCCGTCTCCGGCAGCTCAAGCTCCCGCCTAAGCGCTCCCTTCTGAAGGATGGGCTTGAAATCGTCAACGTTGACACCCGGCGGCACGATCGTGGCGCGTGCTGGGTCAACACGGTAGAAGCGCACGAGGTCGGCCAGAACCTGACTGCTGTCGACGTGATACCGATTGACCCGCCGCGATCGGATGGCTTTCCGCTCCACGCCAAGGCGCACGAGCTGGCCCGGATGCCGAAGGTTGCCCGCGAATCGACGAGGAGCGGAGGCGCCCGCGCGCGCGCCCTCGCCCGGCGCAACACCGGCGAGATGCACAATGTCCCCGACCCAGGTGCTCGGGAGCCGGGTGTGAACCACGTCGAATGGCTCCTTTCGGACGGCCCGCGCAGCGTTCACGGCGAATGAGAGAAGTTCCCGCGCCGACCACTCCCCCGGCCGCACCGTCGCCACATGGACGCCGTGGAAGGTGCAGCCAACCGCGAGACTCGTGTCGCGGGTCGCGCCGATCGAGTAGACGTGCACTTCGTGTCCCCGGTCCGCCAAGCCGCGGGCGAGTTCGACGTGGAAGCGTTCGAGACTCCCGGAAAGGTTGAAATGGCGGTAGACGAGGGCAATCCGTAAGGAGCGGTGCATCGACGCCAAGATCTTAGATCACCGCCGCGTCTGTTGAGAACTTCCAGCCGACTGTCGGCAGCGAGCGGATTCAGGAGTCGTTCAGCGGGAATTTCGCTCGGGCCTCGGAACCGCCCATTAACCGAGCACCTACCACGAGTTCGCCCACCAAGCGGAAAGACCCGCTGCGGAACAAACCGGATAAGCATGGGTCTTGATATCGATCTTCACCAGCTCGAACGGCTCGTCCTTGCGCGAGATGCATGCAGTTAAGATCCGGTTCGTTCTCGATTGTTACCGCTCGCCCCGAGCTCGTCACGCACACCGACGGTGAGGCACACGACGCCGTCGGCGAACCGCACGGCATCGCGCTCGAGCCGCCGGATCCCCTCGGACAGCAGCGAGGCGAAGAGCCGGCGCGCATCGACGCCGTCCGAGGCTTCGCGACGCACGGTCGATGCGCCTCGTAGACGCGAACCGATCTGTCGCTTCCCTCGAGGCGGCGGAGATCACCGAAGAGCGCGACACCAGGCTCGCCACGCGAGACGACGACATGCCGGCCGTTCGAGGGCCCGAGCGCGGCCGCAAGCTGATTGCGGCGAACCCGACCCGGGGCAGACCAGGCGATCGGGATCAGCTCGAGCAGAGGATGGAGCTCGACACCGTACGCACCCCATCCGACCTAGCCCAGATTCTTCGGTAGCAGCGACTGGATCTGGTTCTGGAGGCGGAGCGGTCCGCCTGGGCACGGACGAACGGGTACCGGGCAGAGTCACGGTCGCGGGGTGCGCCCGGGCTCCCCGACGGCGCGGGGCTCGTAGCGCCGGAGCGCCCAGAGAGCCCTCGGATCGACGCCGCTACCCCGCCTCGGCTGCGCTGTCCCCCAGGCGATCCGATATGTCTGCCGGAGGTTCGCGTTGTACACCTCGGGAAAGCGGTCACCAGCGAAGGTGATCCGCAGCGACACGACAAGAACGACGATGCCGAACGTGACGAATACGGCAGACCAGGCAACACCCGCGAGGAAGGCGGAACGGCCGGCGGTGGCCCTGAACCCCTCGACGACGCACGCGACGAGCAGCGGGACCGCAGGCAGTAGAAGACGCGCGTCGACGAACGGCCAGACGAGGAGCACGGCCGCGATCGATGAGATGAACGTGACGGCGACCGGCGATCGATGTCGGAGGAGCCAGGCGCCACCTACGATCGGGACGAGCGAAAGCACGCCGATCACCGGGTAGATCGCCGCAACTGCGTCGGGAACCCGCTCGTGTGGAGCGTTGAGCGCCAGCTCGCCGATCGCCCTGACCAGGTCCCAGACATGAGACACGAGGACCGAGAGTGGGCCGTCGCGCCACTCCTCGACCGCCTCCGAGACGTAACGGACGGGACCGACGGCCACGAACACGACCGCACCGGCAACGAGGCACGCCGACGTGAGAACCCAGCGGCTCCGGCGCGTGGGAAGAGCCACGAACAACATCGGCACAAGCGCGAAGCCGATCGTACGCACAGCCGTCGCGGCAATCGCGAGGATCACGGCACCTGCAAACAGCGCGTAGCTCCCGCGCCGACGGGACGCCGAAGCAAGCGCGACGGCGCAAAGCCCGAGCCCAAAGAAGGGGACATCGCTGAGCGGGTGCGAGGCGGTCCGGATGAGTGGGAAAGAGAGCAGGGTCGCGGTGCACACTGCGACGATGCCAACAGTTGAGAAGCCGAGATCCCGCCGGAGGACGCTGGCAACGGCGACGAGACCCGCGACGAGGAACGCCATGTTCATCAGCACGATCGTCCACGAGCGAGCGAGGTCGACCGCGTCGAGCCCCGCGATGAGCAACGGCAGGCCCGGAGGGAAGCCTGCGTCGGACGGAACCCCGTGACCATCTGCGATCCACGCCGCGATCACGAGGTACTCGGTTACGTCGCTGTCGATCCTGAGAGGCGAGAATGCGTGCAGCGCATAGAGACCCAGCGTCGCCCCCAACGCAGCCGCGACCCACGGCAACATCGACCTAGACTGCTGTGGTGAGCCGACTCGCAGCCGTCGTCCCTGCCACGAACTCACCGCCGACCCTCCAGCGTTGCGTCGACGTGTTGCTCTCGGCCGACGAGCCGCCGGACGAGGTGCTCGTCGTGGAGCAGCCGAAGCGCGCGAGCCCGGCAATCGCCGGGAGCCTGGGTGCTTCGTGGTCGACGGCCGAGCTGATCGTCTTCGTCGACTCCGATGTCGTCGTCGCGCAGGACGTTTTCGTGCGTATCAGAGAGCACTTCAACGGTGGCCTGGAGCTGACGGCCGTCTTCGGAGCAGACGACGGCATTGTCGCCACGGCCGGCCTCACGGCGCGCTTCAGGAACCGGCTGCACCACCACGTCCATACCCGAGCAGGTGGGTACGCCTCGACGTTTCTGGGCGGGGATCGGCGCGGTGCGCCGAGATGCGTTCGAGCGGACTGGCGGTTTCGACGAGAGGCGGTATGCACGACCCCCGATCGAGGACGTCGAGCTCGGAATGCGTCTTGCCGACCACGGCGCACGAATCCTCCTCGACCCGAGGATCCGCGGTACCCATCTGAAGGAATGGAACACGTCGCAGATGCTGAAGACGGATTTCTCCGACCGCGGCGTCCCCTGGGTGCACCTCTTGCTCGATCGACGCGAGGTGCCGACGACGTTGAACCTCGGCTGGAGACAGCGTGCGAGCGCGATCGCCGCTGTTGCGTCGGCGATCTCGATCGCACGAGGGCGACCGGTCGGCGCGGCCGCGAGCGCCGCCATTCTGGTTGTAGACGGGCGTCACGACGCTGACGAGCGGCTCCGAGGTCATCATCCCACACCCACTTTCCGAAGCGCGCCGGTCGCGGCCGCCCTGAGCTCGTCCGCCTACACGGATGCCGGCCGTGCCTGTGTCGCGAGCTGGAGCTCGGCAGTGATGTGCTCCACGAGTCGCAGCGCACGCCGCTCCCACGTGTGCTGTGCGCCGAGCGCCATCCGCCGCGTACGGTCGTCCTCGCTGTCGCGCCGGAGCGCCGCCTCGATCGCCGTGACGGCCTCTGCTGGATCGGCAACGAGCACGACGTCCGGCTCCATTCCCGCCAGGTCCGGGTTGCCGGTCGCGACGACCGGCTTGCCGGCCGCAAGGCACTCGTAGAGTTTCAGCGGGAAGACGCTCGCGTTCAGAGCGTTCCACTGATATGGGCACAGCCCGACGTCGAATGCAGCGACGTAGCCCGGCATCTCCGAGTAGGGCCTGGCACCGAGCCACTCGACATTCGCCAGGCGAGCGAGCCTCGTGAGTGGCTCGTACGTCCCTTCGTGCCCCGGCCCGACGAGCAGCAGCGTCCAGTCGGGGCGCGCGCGCGCGACGTGCTCGAGCAGCGCGAAGTCGATCTTCCCGTTGATGAAATTGCCTGCGAAGCCGATGACGGGCCGCCGGAGCCCGGCGACCTCGGGTGCGGCGGCCGAGCGGTCTGCGGCGTGGGAGAAGTGCACGTGGTCGGTGCCGTTCGGATAGAGGAAGGTCTTCGGGTTGACCTGCACGTGCCGGTCCCGAAGCGCCGTCGAGGTCGCGAAGACGAGGTCCGCCCGCTCGGCGGCCCGCCTATCCGCCAGTGCGATGAATGCCCGCCGCCGTGTGTCCTCGCCGACGTGCTCCGGCAGGTCGTCGACACAGTCGTAGACCGTGAGTGCCTCGCCGAGGGAGCCGGCCATGGAGAGTGCGGTCGGGTCGTAGATCCACAGGACGACCGGCTTTGGAAAGCCCGCGATCAATCGCCGGACGAAGGGCACCGTCGCCGCAGAGTTCACCATCGCCGCGAAGCCGTACTTGTGGCGGCGCGGGAGGAGGTTGACGGCGCGCGCGACCGTGATGCCGGGCACCACATCGTCACCGCCGAAGAGACGCCGAACCGTGCCGTCGGGCCGGGATCGCGCGCGGCGTGAGACATCGCGGCCGATGAAGTGGCTCGTCTCGAGGTAGAGGGTGCGACGGCCTTGTGCGGCGAGGGCGCGCATCATGTGGTGCCCCGTGTGCGGCACGACGTAGTCCCACGGACACGTGCCAGCGCAGACGACCGAGAACGGCTCGTCCACGAACAGTCGCCGCTCCAGGGCTACCGCGCCGCCGGAGACTGGCTCCGGGCGTGGGCAGCCGACCACAACGTCGAGCTCGTGCCGACCCCCACCTACGCCAGCTACCTGAACCGAATTGAGAGCCACTTCGGCGCCATCAGCGAGTTCATCGTCAAGAAGAGTGACTACCTCGACTGGGACAGCTTCGGCTTCGCGATGGCGGCACACATCCGCTACCGTAACGAGCCCGAGCGCCGCCAACAACGACTCGCGCGCGCGAACGAACGCCTCCTCCTCGCCGCCTGAGCCATGAGACAGTTTCGAGTGCAACGTTACGAGAAGGCGCACTAGTCGCATTACAGTCGGCCGCTCTCCGACCCATGAGACGATCGCTCATCACCGCGAACGGTAGGAGCGCGGTGGCGAGGCTGCGCCGTTAGATCGTCCAACGGCGCCCGTCGAAAGGTTAGGGTGAAGCGGCGCCACCGCCGGGCGGAAGTGGTGCGTTACGCCACTTCTCAGCAGCCGATGTCACCTCGACCTTCGGCGCGGCCCGGACCGGTCGGATTTGGGCGTGGTTCGACCTAGACACTCGGCCAATGCGACCGGCTCCGGCGGCTGATACGACTTGCACCGTGCAGCGCCGTCGCCTGCTCTTCGTGTTACTCCTCGTCCTTGCGGCACCGCTTGCGCTGGGAGCGACCGGTGAGGCGCGAGGCGAAATCCGGGTGGACGTCGTCCACGAGAACCCGTCCTTCGTCACGCTCGCGGTCGGCCGCGACGGGATGGCGTACGGCAAGTCGATCATCCTCGACGACCTCACGGCGCGGTACCGGCTCTACCGGTCGAGCGATGAGGGGCGGAGTTGGACGCCGGTGTTCGACTTCCCGAACGACTCGGACATCATCTCCATCGCCGTGCTCAGCACGGGCACGCTGATCGCGACGGTCAACCATGGGCCCGCCTTCCTCTTCCGGTCGGACGACGGAGGTAGCAGCTGGATCCAGACGCTCGAGTTCGACGTCGTCGGCCCCGACCAGATCTACACGACGCTCACCCCGCACTCGATCACCGACGACGGGACCTATGCGTACGTCGGCAGCTACAACGAGCTGGACGCCAGCATGCACCCGAACTGGGTCTGGCGGTCCGCCGACGACGGCCAGACGTGGAGCGTCATTGGTGAGACGAACATCTATCGCCACATTCACTTCGTTCAGGTCAACCCGTATACCGGCGACCTGTACGTCGGCTACGGCGACGAGGGGCGGGCGGCGATCGAACGCTCTCGCGATCACGGCGTCACCTGGGAAGTCGTCTGCAGTGGCAACCCGTGCCTGGCGGTCGACATCGTGTTCGCGAGGGAGGGCTTTGCCTTCTTCGGCACCGATACACCGTTCGACCCCGGCTCCGTGCAGCGCCTGGACCTCACAACCGGCTCGGTGGCCTCCGTCTCGCCGCAGCCGGGCACGTCCTACTCCGCCTTCTCGCTCGACGGCGTCTTCCTCATCGGCACGACGCACGAGCCCTCGGGGCTCTACCCGCCCGGTGACACCGACGTGCACCTGCTCGCGAGCGACGACGGCGGCTGGACGTTCAAAGACGTGTTCCAGAAGCCATACATCAACCCCGACATCTACCAGCAGCTGAAGGTGCAGTACGCCTACCCGAGCGGGCACTTCCCGATCCAGATCAGCGGCTACTACGGGACGATCGTCGCGAGGATCCTCCATTCGCCGCGCAACGTCGTCGGCCCGGCGATCCTGGGCGCGCCTGCGGAGGGAGTGACCTCGTCGGCGGACCACGGCAGCTGGAACGACGACCCGTCCTCGTTCGGCTACGCGTGGCAGCGCTGCACGAGCAGCGACACCGGCTGCGTCGCGATCCCCGGCGCGACCGCGCCAACCTACACGCCGACGGCCGGCGACGTTGGGTCATATCTCCGCCTGATGGTCACCGCCCTGAACGACATCGGAGCGACGTCGCTCGCCACGGCCGGGCTTCTCGTTCTCCCGCGTCCGCCGCCGGCGAACACCGGCTTGCCGACGATCTCGGGGACGGCCCTGGCCGGCCAGACGCTGACGGCCGCGAACGGGACGTGGACGGGCTCCCCCACCAGCTTCGCCCACCAGTGGCAGCGGTGCAACTCCTCCGGCGAAGGCTGCGCCGCCATCGCTGCCGCGACCAGCCAGGCCTACATCCTCGCGACCGCCGACGTCGGCTCAACGATCCGGGTCGCCGTCACGGCCACGAACGCCGGCGGCCCCGGCTCGGCCAGCTCGGCCGCAACGGCTGTCGTGGCCGCCGCTCCGGCGCCGCCGCCCTCCTCCGGCGGTGGTGGCGGTGGCGGTGGCGGAGGTGGAGGGGGTGCGGGTCTTGCTGACCTCGAGCTGACCGGCTACGCGCAGCCGGCGACGGCGGCTGTCGGGGAGACGATCACGTACTACCTGAAGGCCGTGGACGTGAACTACGGGCCGGCACCGGGGGTGAAGGTCGACTTGGAGCTGCCGGCCGGGATCACGCTCGTCTCGACGTACACCAGCCGCGGGCCGGGCTGCGGTCCCGTCGCAGACGGAAAGCTGACCTGCGATCTCGACTGGCTCTCCGGTGATGCGTGGTTCGGGGACCTGGCGGTCACCGCCAAGGTGGCCGCCCCGGGCGAGCTCGTCCTCAAGGGAACGATCCGCTACTGGACGACCGACCCGAAGCCCGAAAACAACAGCCTTACGATCACCGTGAACGCGCCGCTCGTGACCCCGCCGACCTCCGCCGGCGGCGCCTCTGGCCACCCCGGCCAGCCACGGCTGGCCCGCGCCGGCGGCCCCTTGGCGCCGCCCCTGCAGGCCAGGCGCCGGGGCAAGGTCGCCCTGGTCGCGACCACCGTCACGGTCGACGAGCCCGCCCAGCTGCGGCTGACCGCGACCCCGCTCAAGGGCGGAAAGCAGCTGGCGCTGCTCAAGGGCAGCCGGCTCGGCCCCACGGTCACGCGGGCGGACGGGACGGCGATCGCCGCCGCGTCCGCGCGCGCCCAGGCGCTGCGGCTCGCGCTGCAGCTGCCGGCGGGCGTCTTGCAGCGGGGCAAGGTCTACCTGATCCGCCTCGTCGCCACCGACCCCGACGGCGAGCGCTCAACGCTCCTCATCCGCTTCCGCGGCTGAGCGGCGCGCCTCAGGAACGCGAGGTCGCGAGGAAGCTCATCCCGCCGCGGCGGACGATGCGGTAGCCCGGATCCTGCAGGACGTAGCTCTCGGTGATCGGGTACCAGTTCCCGGGGGCCGTCGCGAGCGCGATCCCCTCGAAGCTGTACGCGTAGCTGTTGCAGGCTCCGACCCCGCCGTCCCAGCTCTCCGCGACCGCGATAGGCTCCCAGGCGCCGTGACTCCCGGGCAGGCGAACGGGCGCGGCGACTGGCCGCCCGTCGACGAGCACCTGCCACCAGCCGGGGCGATCCGCGAGCTCCAGCACGGCGAGACGATGCCGCTCGCGCGGCGCGACGTTCCTCCTGATCTCGACGTACCTCGCCGCGCGGCCCGGGAGCGTGAGCTCGTAGTAGAGCGCGCTCGGCGAGCCCGGGAAGGCGCTCAGCCCCACCTGGAGCCATACGTCGGCGCCGTTCGGCCCGGCGCCCGACCCACCGACGCCGATCCAGGCAGCGACGTGCCCGCCCGCGACCCGTGGGAGCGAGACGCTCGAGATCGTCGCAGCGATCCCGCTCGCGCGGCTCGCGCTCTCGAGGCCCGCGTAAGCGTAGCCGTCGCCGGAGCTGCACTGGCTTGCGGCCGGCGAGGGGATGGGGACGAGTAGGGCTGCGAGCGCGGCGACGAGCGCCCACGCCGTTCGTGGAGCTGGCAAGGGGACCTCCGGATCGTGCGATGCGTGCCGAACGGATCGGCGCTCTGATCATCGGCCCGTCCGGGTCGAGCAGGATCCCCTGTCCACGGGATCCTGCGCTTCCGCTCCAGAGCCGCCACAGCCGGCGAGCGACACGACGACCGAGCGGCCCCGATGCTCTTGTGGCGTTCGCGCGACTCAAACGAGAAGCGCATCCGTCCGGGCGGGCAGACTAGATCAAGCATCCGGGCCTCCTTCGCGATCTGGGATCTCAGCAACCCCAGGCTCGCGGGAGGCCCGGACGCGATCAGCCGTCTCGCAGGTGTGTAGTCAGTCCACCTAGACGTTGCCGGCGAGCAGCGACGCAGCCGACGGATGGTTCTCCGCCCAGCGGCGATACACCGCTCCCCGCGTGGCAAGGTAGCGCTCGAGGTCGTCCGTGCTGAAGAACCTCCGCTTGTCCCAAGCGATGTAGGGAATGTCGTACGCGGTCACGAGCTCCGGATGGCGACCGAGGAAGCGCTCCCAGTCGATGCCTCGTTCGGAGACGTGCACGCGTAGCTCGCCACCTGTCGCGAACACCTGCCCGTCCCACCGCACCTCCGCGGTCTTGCGACCGCTCAGCGTCGGGTTGAAGACCGTGAGGTCCTTCCCCGTTGCTGGTGCCGGCGCGCGTGCGGGTGCCGGCGCGGGTGCGAGCAGCGACGCAGCCGACGGATGGTTCTTCGCCCAGCGGCGATACACCGCTCCCCGCGTGGCAAGGTAGCGCTCGAGGTCGTCCGTGCTGAAGAACCTCTGCTCGTCCCAAGCGATGTAGGGAATGTCGTACGCGCTCACGAGCTCCGGATGGCGACCGAGGAAGCGCTCCCAGTCGATGCCTCGTTCGGAGACGTGCACGCGTAGCTCGCCACCTGTCGCGAACACCTGCCCGTCCCACCGCACCTCCGCGGTCTTGCGACCGCTCAGCGTCGGGTTGAAGACCGTGAGGTCCTTCCCCGTTGCTGGTGCCGGCGCGCGTGCTGGTGCCGGCGCGGGTGCTGGTGCCGATGCGGGCGCGGGCGCGGGTGCTGACGCTCGTGCTGGCGCGGGTGCCGGTGCTGGCGCGGGTGCTGGCGCGGGTGCTGGCGCGGGTGCTGGTGCCGATGCTGGGGCGGGCGCCGTGCCGCCGAGGCTTGGCGGGATGGCGGCAGCTCCGGCGGCCCGCGGCTCGATCTGCACGGCCGATGGCGCCCCCAGGTTCTCGCCGGTGCCGCGATAGTACTGCCCGCCGGCGTTGTCGTCGCCCACCGTCGGGCGGTCGTTGACGGCCTCCTCCAGCGTCGCACCTACGCGGGTTAGCGCGAACTTCACTCTGGAGACCACCGGGAGATCCATCGTGTAGTCGCCCTCCCAGAGCTGCATCCAGCGCTGGACGTACCAGTTGCCGTCAGGCGCTTGCGCCCGCTGCACGGTGTTGATGTTCGTGGCGTTGATCACCGGCGTGTCGCGGCCGTCGACCCAGACGCGAAGGGCCCCTGGCCGAACGGTCGTGCCATCCGTGCGTCCGGCGATGAATTGCACGACATAGGTGTTCCACTTGTCACGTTCGACGGCCGGCAGCGGGTAGCGGTAGTTCGGCCACATCGGAAAGACGGAGAACCCGGGTGTCGGCGTGCCGGGCCAGTCGAGGGCGAGCGAGGAGACGCCCGTCCCGAAGCCCCAGCCGACGCCGCCGTTCGGCCCGGCGTCACCGGCCACGCTGTGGAAGTTCACCTGGCTAGCCCACTTGCCGTGGTTTGTCACCGGATAGTCGGTCGGCCAGTTTCGCTCGATGATGAACCACCACTCGTCGCGACCCGAGCGCCCGTCCTGGTCCTTGTAGCGAGGGTCGAGCAGCAGATAGCGCATCTGCCAGTGGTTAGAGTCCGGCGAGCGATGCGGAGTCGTCGGCGACTTGCCGACGACCCACACGGCGTTGTGGTTCACGCCACCGTACGTGGGGTGAATCCAGTTCGGTGTGATCTTCACCTCGAAGGCGGGAATCGGATCGCTGCTCGCTGCTCCTCGGGCGAAAGCTGCGGTCGTGGACACGAGCGCGGCTGTGAAGAGCAGCAGGATGTGAACGCGGCGGCGTCTATCCATCGGTAGGCACGTCCTTTCGTGACGTTGTCCACCCCTGGATCGACCGGGCCTTTCGTGTGCGGCTCCCCCTTTCGGGTGAACTTGCGGTTCTTACAACGTGCGCAACCCGAACCCGATCTCCGCTGATGGGGTATCGGCTTGACGCCACCTCGTGCTCGTCACTGTCACAACATGCGAAGGTGGCACAATCGCCGCTACACGCCTACTTCGAGGACGGGACTACCCGACCACCTTCGCTGATTTCCACTCCTGGTTCTCGGACGACGAGAGCTGCCTCGCATTCCTCGAATGGGGTATCTCGCTCGCTCAAGTAGCGGGTGCAAAGCCAGGAAGCTCCGGCCTCTTCTACTTGAGAGTTCGGGAGGGCGCGAACCGCGGCGCTAGGCGCGCTGGGCTGCTTCGACGGCCGCGAGCCACGCCTCGTTGAAGCTCTCGCCGTCGAGATCAACGAGCACGCGCGTCCGGCGTCCCGCCTGATTGGGCTGCCACCGAAAACACCTCGCCGTCGAGAGCAGAACTGAGCAGCGGTTCCTCCACGACCGCGCCTGACCAGCCGACTGCGACGACGCAGGTGGAATGCCCCCGACGAATCACCTGCGAGATCTTCACTGCTTTCGTGGACACCTGAGCGCTTGGTCGGCGTTGTCCGGCCAGGCACGGAGGATGTCCCATGCCTACCGGATCGAACTACCAGAGGCCGTACCCGCCGGAGTTTCGGCGTAAGGCGGTCGCGTTGTATCGCCTCAGCGGCCGGCCGCTGAGAGAGATCGCTCACGATCTCGGCGTCTCGAGCGAGT
Source organism: uncultured Actinomycetes bacterium (assembly GCA_963839425.1). Lineage (GTDB taxonomy): Bacteria > Actinomycetota > Thermoleophilia > Gaiellales > Gaiellaceae > CAYGLV01. Next base: position 961,830 of record CAWIUX010000009.1, on the reverse strand, counting down.
CTCTGCGGTTGTGGGTGAAGCAGTCCGCGATCGACGCGGGCGAGCAGCCGGGCCTTTCGAGCGAGGAACGGGAGGAGCTGCGCCGGCTCCGCCCTCCGATCTCACCGCCTATCTCGCATGCGAGCACCTGACAGAGCTCTCCCTCCAGGTTGCACAGGGCAGACTCGAGACCCCACCACCCGACGATGAGCAAGCCGAGTTGGTCTTCCGCAAGGGGCTCGAACACGAGGATGCATACCTACGCCGCCTCAAGGCGGAGGGGAAGACGGTCGTCGAGATCTCGCACCAGCCCGACCTGGACTGGGAACGAGCTGCGCGCGAGAGCGCGGAAGCGATGCACGGCGGCGGCGCCGAGGTCGTCTACCAGGCCGTGCTCGCCGCGCCCCAGGGCTCCTCGCGCACGCTCATCGCGCGGAGACGCCCGCGACGGGCTGATAGAGGACCTCCGTCTGGTCGAGCGTCCAGTCGCCGAGGCGGCTGTCGTCGAGCTGCGCTGCCGTGACCGGACGGGGAGTCGCGGCGCGGAACCTGACGATCGTGAACGTGGCGCCATCGATGCGCCCGACCTGGCGGAAGCCGGGTGCCGGCGTCGGTCGCCGCAGTTCGCGCGGCGAGACGTAGCGGCCGAGCCGCTGCTTGTCCGCAAACCCGACCAGGTCGATCTCCCTGACGGCCGCGCCTCGTCGGGCGAGCAGAACGGTGTCCGGCTGGTAGACCTGGAACATGATGAGGCCGTCTGCGGGCGTAACGACGAGCGCGCGCGCGGTCTGCGGAGCCCCCAGCGCGCGCGCGGCCGTCCGCCAGTCCCCACGCTGGAACTGGACGTTCGTGTCGATGGAGACGATCACGAAGATCGACAGGACGACGAGCGCCGCCGCCGCGGCGAGCCCGGCTCGTGAGGCGGCGAATCCCGCAGCCGCCAAGATGGCGCACGGCACGATGGCTGCGATCAGGTTCGACGTCTGCAGGTAGTCGAGCCCGACGAGGACGAGCACGACCGGCAGCGCGACCGAGACGACGCCGACGACGCCTGCAGAGGCGACGCCGCGAGCCTCGCGCCTATCGGCGCGGGCGACGAGCTGCCAGAGCGCGACCACGACGAGCGCGCCGCCGAAGATCGTCACCAGCTTCTCGGCGGGCGAGTCGAAGCCGACGAGAAACTGCTTCGGGATCTGCAAGATGCGCGTGGAGAGCGGGATCTCCTGGAACGGATAATATTGGCCGGTGGTCGACCGCTGGTGGATCGCGAGCGGCAGCAGCGCGCCGCCGACCGCAACGACGAGCCCTGCTGCGAGCCAGACGGAGCGGGCGCGCCGCCGCCGGACGACCAGCCACACCGCTTCTGGCACGACGAGGAACATCGCGAAGTAGTGGGTCGTGAGCGCGAGCGCCGAGGCGGCGCTCCAGAGCCAGAGGTTGGCGGACCGGCCGCCGTTCAGGAGGCGCGCGAAGAACAGGAACGACAGCCCGCCGAAGAGCGTGAGCAGCGAGTACGCGCGTGCCTCCTGCGAATACCAGAAGAGGAGCGGGTTCACCGCCACGAGAGCCGCCGCGACCACCGCGGCCCGACGTGACACGAGCGCCGCCGCCGCGCCGTAGGCAACGACGACGAGCGCTGTCCCGAACGCTGCGGAGAGTGCGCGCAAGCCGACCTCGCCGGTCCCGAACAGCCTCGCCCACGCCCACGCGACGACGAAGTAGAGCGGCGGCGTCGACTCCGAGTGCGGGATCGTCGAGAGCATCCGGCCGAATCCCATCCGGACGAGTAGGACCGTGGCTCCCTCGTCGTGCCAGTAGCTCTGGGTTCCGAGCGTCGAGAAGCGCAGGGCGCCCGCCGCCGCCGTGAGCGCCACGACCGCCCGGCGGGCCGCCGCCGAAGAGATGACCGGCCGCGAGCGCGCGACGCCGACAGCGCCGGCGTCGGCGGCCGACTTGGAGATCGCGCTCATGCCTCTCGACCGTACTGTCGCGCGCGATTTCGGCCCAACGACGGGCGGCGAGCGATCGCTTGAGCAAAGGCGAGCGTGGGCTCGAACGACGGCGAGACGCGGTCTCCGCGGCCGCTCTTGGGGACCAGCTGGTGCAGCGTCTCTGAAGTGGGGTGATGTTTGGTGGCTTTGGCGAGGATCTCGTTGGCGGTCTTGGTCCAGACGAACGGTTGGGCGCGCTCGATGTAGAAGTCGATCGCGGCGATCAGCCCTGGCACGTCGTGGTAGACGCCGCGGCGGACCTGCTGGGCTGGTGAGGATCGAGAGCCAGATCTCGGGAACGTCGCTCTCGCAGGGCGTGCGTCCAGCGGCGTCGGCGCGAAGGGGGCGTCTGCACGAGCGGCAAACTGATCACGACTCACTTGGGTCAGCTTCCGCTCCTAGCCTCGAGACGGGCGAGCGGATCCGGAGCCGTGGCGGGGACGACAGCGTGCGACCCCGTGGCTGGGCGTCCAGCGGCCACGCGTGAAGACGTCATCGCCCACCGCTGCACGGCGAACTTCACTACGGTGATGGCGCCGGCGACACCGTAGTTCAGCACCACGAAGAGCAGAGACTTGGTCTCGCTCTCCAGCGCGGCGGTGACGGCGAGGCTCGCCACGGCGGTGACGGCGGCGAGCCCGAAGAATGCGAGTGCACGCACAACTCGCTGTCGCAGCGAGTCGTTCGGCTGGGACCACACCCAGCGACTGCAGAAGACGTAGCTCAGCGTCGCGGACGTGCCGTGCGCCGCGACGATCGTCACCAACACGGACTCGATGCCGCAGACCCTGCCGAAAAAGAGCAGCGCGGCACCGAGCGTCAGGGCATTGAAACCCGTCACGAGGACGAACTCGGCCGCCTTCCCGAACCGGAGGTAAAGATCCCGGAGGACGAAGTACGAGCGCAGCAGAATCCGACCCGTCGGCCCCGTCCTCACGGCCCTCGTCGTGGTGGAGCTCACGCGGCGGGATCGACGCCCGGCGAAGCCGCGGCCAGGGCGGCGTCACGAGCGCCGTTCCGCAACTCCTTCCGCAGACGGTAGAGACCACGGAGATGCGTGGCGGCGATGTTCGGGATCCGGCGGAGCCGGTACACCTGCGTCTTGCCGTCGTGACGCGGCCGGTGCGTGACGGGAATCTCGCGGATCTCGAGGCCGGCGGCGCGGGCGCGGGCGAAGAACTCCCACCAGAAGCCCTGAGACAGGTGGGTCTCGGTCGGGAGGAAGCGCGAAAGATCGGGGCGGTGGACGACAACGAAGGGGCTCGACGGGTCACCCATGCGGAGCCCGATCAGGAGCCGGTAGACGAGGCCGAACGAGCGGGAAGCGAGGATCCGGAACCGCGAATCGAGGCGAGGCGAGCGGCGACCGCTGATCGCGCAGCCGGGGGTGAGCTCGGCGACGAGCTTCGCCAGATCCTGCGGGTCGAACTGACCGTCGCCGTCGCAGAAGGCGACGATCTCCGCGCCGGCCGAACGGGCAGCGTCCAGGACCGCCTTGCTGTAGCCCTTGCGCTCGCTCGGCGGCGTGATCGCTACTTGCCCTTCGTACTCGCGGCCGAGCCTCTCGACGACCCCGCGGGTGTCGTCGCTGGAGCCGTCCTCGGCGACCAGCACCCGCAACCTGAACGGCGCGGATGCGTTGGCCTGGAGGAACTCGCGCACAGTGAGCGGGATCGAACGCTCCTCGTTGTGAGCGGGCAGGATGAGCTCGACGCTCCGCTGGGATGCGGGATCAGCGTGCAAGGAGTACCTGCTCGAGCGCCTCGACGGTGTCGGGGCGATCGCTGTGGGCCTCGTACCAGGCCAGCGTGCGGGAAACCCCCTCCGCGAGCGACGTGGAGGGCTCCCAACCGCAGAGTGCCTGGATCCGGTCGTTGTTGCTCGCGCGGCTCGCGACGCCCACCGGCCGCCAGGTCTGCCTCTCGATCTCCTGCGGCCGCCAACCGACGAGGGAGAAGACGACGTCCAGGAACTCGAGCACGGTGTGGTGCTGCGAGGAGCCGACGTTGAGCGCCTGGAACGGCTGGTCTCCGTCGAGCGCCCCCAGGAGCAGAAGTCCTTGCACCGTGTCGGCCACGTAGGTGAAGTTGCGGGTTTGCAGGCCGGTGCCCCAGATCGGGAACGGATCCGCCCGCAGGAGCGCCTTCGCGATCAGCGCGATCGCCGCATGGCTCTCGTTCTCCCGCTCGCCGTAGGCGGTGAAGATCCGCGCCGACGCGCCCGTGAACCGTCCCCGCTGCGCGATCTGCTCCAGCTGGAACTCGCCCATCAGCTTCACCCAGCCGTACGCGCCGTCCGCGAATGCCTTCCCCGGCGTGTCGAAGCCCGCTTCGGCCTCGGCCAGCAGATGCCGGCTGTCCTCTCGAGCCTGGAGCCCGGTCGGGTAAACACAGGCCGAGCTCGCGTGAATCACCCGCCGCGCGCCCCCTTGAGCCGCCGCCGTGTAGACGTTGTTGTCGATCGCCAGGTTCACCAGCACGAGCTCGGGGAACGTGTCGATGAAGCCCCGGCCGCCGTGAACAGCCGCGAGATGGAACACGAACTCGCAGGCCGGCAGCGCGGCGAGTGCCGCCGCCCGATCGGCCAGATCCAGCTCGATGACGGCGTCGGCGCTCCGGTTCAGATTCGCCCGCTTCCCGCTGCTGAAATCGTCGACGACGACCACATCCGCCCCGAACTCGAGCAGCCGATCGACGAGATGGGACCCGATGAAGCTCGCGCCACCGGTGACCAGCACGGACCGACCGCGATAGACGTTCGAGAAGTCCCCGTTCGTCGTCTTCGCCTTCGAGTGGTTGCTGTTCTTCGCGTGCGTCATCGTCTCCCCGCTTGATGCCTAGTCCCATTGCACGAACGTTATGTCAGGATCGAAGCGCTTCGGCCCAGCAAGCTCTTCCATCCTTGGTCTAGTGATTGCCGGTACCGGGGCCGGTTCTTTGAAGCCGGGCGCACCGGAACCCGGCCCGCTGGGGACCGAGGAGCGTCGAGCGGGTCGCACGGCACGATCTGCCGCTCGGAAACCAGCAGACGCTCGAGCCCGCTGGCACGCAGCCGGTCGCGCATCAGCCAATGCAAACGGGAGGAGCACGGGAACGGCGGCGGCCTTGCGCGCCTGAAGGGAAAATCCCGCTGAGGGTCAGGCGGCCTCCTGGAGGGTGACGGTGTGTCCGAGTGCTTCGAGTTGGGCGATGAGGCGTCGGGTCTGGCGTTCGGGGTCGCGGCGGCGGAAGTAGTCGCCGCCGAGGTCGTGGTGGTGAGCTTGACCCGCTCGTCGCCAGCGAGGTCGTCTGAGGCTTGGCGGGATGGCGGCAGCTCCGGCGGCCCGCGGCTCGATCTGCACGGCCGATGGCGCCCCCAGGTTCTCGCCGGTGCCGCGATAGTACTGCCCGCCGGCGTTGTCGTCGCCCACCGTCGGGCGGTCGTTGACGGCCTCCTCCAGCGTCGCACCTACGCGGGTTAGCGCGAACTTCACTCTGGAGACCACCGGGAGATCCATCGTGTAGTCGCCCTCCCAGAGCTGCATCCAGCGCTGGACGTACCAGTTGCCGTCAGGCGCTTGCGCCCGCTGCACGGTGTTGATGTTCGTGGCGTTGATCACCGGCGTGTCGCGGCCGTCGACCCAGACGCGAAGGGCCCCTGGCCGAACGGTCGTGCCATCCGTGCGTCCGGCGATGAATTGCACGACATAGGTGTTCCACTTGTCACGTTCGACGGCCGGCAGCGGGTAGCGGTAGTTCGGCCACATCGGAAAGACGGAGAACCCGGGTGTCGGCGTGCCGGGCCAGTCGAGGGCGAGCGAGGAGACGCCCGTCCCGAAGCCCCAGCCGACGCCGCCGTTCGGCCCGGCGTCACCGGCCACGCTGTGGAAGTTCACCTGGCTAGCCCACTTGCCGTGGTTTGTCACCGGATAGTCGGTCGGCCAGTTTCGCTCGATGATGAACCACCACTCGTCGCGACCCGAGCGCCCGTCCTGGTCCTTGTAGCGAGGGTCGAGCAGCAGATAGCGCATCTGCCAGTGGTTAGAGTCCGGCGAGCGATGCGGAGTCGTCGGCGACTTGCCGACGACCCACACGGCGTTGTGGTTCACGCCACCGTACGCGGGGTGAATCCAGTTCGGTGTGATCTTCACCTCGAAGGCGGGAATCGGATCGCTGCTGAAGTGGACGCCGCGCAGCGCGAGGTACGAGAAGACGATCGTGGCGAGGACGCCCGACCAGATCAGCAGCGGCCGGAGTCCGACGAGCCTACGCATCGACGGCCACTCGCGCATCCATCCCCAGCATTCGTCGCAGTCCTTCCTTCAGTTCGACCTTCGGCTCCCACCCTACGATCTGACGCGCGCGCGTGATGTCCGGTTAGCGGACGTGGGGGTCGTCCCCCGGCAGAGCCTGGTAGGCGATCTCGCTCCGGGAGTCGATGACGGCGAGAACGGTCTCGGCAAGCTCGAGGATGGTGAGCGCGCTACAGGTTGGCAACAAGCTCGGCCTCGATGGTGGCGAAAGAACGCGCACAGCCAAAGGAGACGACGGTGGATGCTCTCCTCTCGCTATCGCTGATGCAGCGCTCTGCATTCATGCTCGCCGACCTGCGAATCCAGCACGGTCTCTTCAGGAGCGACCTTCCGGCGGGTCTCGCGCGCCTGTTCGCTCGCTAACTCCACTGCAGACGGGCGAGGGCGTCCCATGATGCCCGCCGCGCATTTTGTGGTCAGGAAAGCGTCAGCGTACGCGAGCGCCGCGCCCACGCACACGGCGGCAAGTAGCCCACCGACCAAACAGATCCACAGCAGGGCACGCGTCACGCAGGCACAGTTTCACAGCAGGCGTGCCCTCTCTGCCAAGCTCGGGTGAGACAGCTGCGGGTGTCGGATTACTGAGCTCGAGGGCGAGGATGGAGTGTGGGGATGTTGGAGTCGACGAGGCTGGAGGCGGTGCGGGATGCGGCCGGCCGAGTAGCGCAGGGAGCCGTAGGCGAGCGGAGTGGATCGGCCGGCGGGCGCGCCCGGTCGGTGGGGGTCGTGCGGATCCGGAGCTGGTCGAGCGGCCGCGGCGGCGGCGGTTCTCGGCGGAGTACAAGCTGCGGATCGTGCGCGAGGCCGATGCGTGCTCGCGGCCGGGTGAGATGGCGCGCTGTTGCGCCGTGAGGGCTTGCACTCGTCGCTGTTGACGGAGTGGCGGCGTGCGCGCGACTCGGGTGCGCTTGTGGCGCTCGCGCCGAGGCGGCGTGGTCCGCGCGGGCCGAGTCCGGAGCAGATCGAGCTCGGCGTGTTGCGCCGCCGGCTGGAGCGTACGCAGGCCGATCTCGAGACGGTGCGCCGGGTGACCTGGGTGCAGGGAAACGTCTCCGCGCTCTTGGAGGAGCTGCTGGCCAAGGGCGCGAGCGAGACCGACGACGGGCAGCCGCAGCGATGATCGACCAAGCCGTCGCAGAGGTCGAGCCGCTGGTGGGGACGGCGCCGGCGCCGGCGAGGGCGCTCTCGCCGGGCGAGCGCGAGGCGGTGCTCGCGCAGCTGCACAGGGAGCGGTTCCTCGGACTGCTCGCCGGCGGAGGTGTGGGCGACGCTGCTGGACGAGGGCGCCTATGTGGCCTCGGAGCGCACGATGTACCGGCTGCTGGCGGCGAACGGAGAGCTGCGCGAGCGCCGCGACCAGGCGAGCCATCCTCGAGACGGCCTACGCCGCCACACACGAACGGTTCGTCCGCCGGCCGCCACGGCCGCCGACGCGACCGACCGGCGCCAGGATCAACAAGCCCGACAGCAAGGAGGCTGCACACTAAATTCACGACCGAGCTGTCTCATTCGACTTGACAGGCTCCGCACGGCCCGGTGAACGCCGGACTGACGGCCGTCTGGGAGAAGAAGAAGAAGAAGAAGAAGAAGATGACGGGCGGGAGGCCGACCTACGGAAGCGAGGGGCAGAACGCCACCGGCCACCACTGGCCGGGTGTCGTGCCGGGCGAGCGGACGATGACATTGATGCGACCGACAAGCGACGAAGCAGTCCAGGAGGCGATCTGGAAGCTCAAGCGAGGGCGTTACACCACTACAGCCGACTTGACTCCCATCGACCGCGAGCGCACCACCACCCCGACCGAGGAGGCCGCTATTGTCCTTACCTCCTGACAATCACACCAGGACCGCCGCCGCCAATTTCCACGTCTACAGGGATACGATAGCCTCTGTGAGCGTGGGGGAAGGGACAGGCCGCACGAAGGCCGTGGGGTTCGCAGCTCCCGTCGAGAAACGTGGAGAATCGCGGATGCCGGAGAACGTCAGAGCGCGCGTCTTTCGGGGTGACGCTGGGTATGAGCTTCAGGAGATCGTCGACGCTCGGTTTGCCGACGGAAGATTGCAGAGTGTTCTCGACGCCGGATGTGGCTTTCAGCTTCCGATCGATTTGCCGCACGACGTACATCTCGTCGGCATCGATGTGTCGGATGCCGCACTCGAGAGAAACAACAACGTCGACGAGAAGATCGTCGGAGACATCCAGTCGTATCCTTTACCACCCGAGGCATTCGATGCTGTGATCTGTTGGTGGGTGCTTGAGCATGTGCCGCACCCGAGAATGGCTATCGTGAACATCGCTGGGGCGCTCCGTCGAGAGGGAGACTTCATCATCGGAATTCCCCACCTCTGGTCGATCAAGGGGATACTGACGAAGCTAACACCGCACCGCTTTCACGTATGGGTGTATTCCCGAATCTTCAGGCTTCCGGATGTCGGCGCGCCCGGCGTCGGCCCCTTTCACACATACCTACACCGTGATCTCTCACCTGGGCGGCTTTCCCGAATCATGGCTGGTCAGGGATTCGACCTTGTCCATGAACGATTCTATGGGGACGCTCCCGAGCCGCTTCCTCGGCCCTTGAGATCGATGTGGCGTCTCGTCGGAAAGTTCGCGAAGCTCATTACGGCCGGGAGGTGGAAGGCGCTCGAAGGAGAGTACGTCGCTGTCTATCGCAAGCGAGCCTGAGCTGCACAGGCCCTTTTTCCCGCTCTGCGGGAGAAGATCGCCGGCGCCGCATTGGTTACGTAACGGTGCGTGCTGGCTCGATCGACGGACGCCCGTAGGGCGAGGCCAGCGATTCGAGGATCGATCTCTCGTCTTGAATCTTTGGTAAGAGGGTGATCTGGACCCAATCTGACCTCCTTCGAGGATGTCCTGACCGACATTTGGGGTGCCGCTGACAAGTTGCCTCGCTCCCCGGTGGTGTTGGCAGGTAGCTGACTTGGAGTGCCGGAGGTCTCGGAAGGGCGGAGTGGAGCCCCTGGGAGACCTCCGGCGCCCGTGTCCCGCAGTGCCACACCTCGATCTCGCCTGGGCGTCGCCTCGTGTCCCTCGCCGGGATCCCGACGCTCCAGTGGACGAGCGCGGGCAAGGGCTACGGCGTCTATCTCCTGTTCGGCCTCTACCGGAGCAGCTACTGCGAGAAGCCGACCCAGCTCGACTGCGCGGCGACGCTCGGCGTGCAGCCGACGAACACGCTCTACCACGACGCGTACGCGCGAGCGGGCAGCTTCGAGGAGGTCGTGAAGCATGCGTTCCCGCAGCCCCGACCGACGCTCGGATCGTGGCGGGGCGAGCGGTAGATCGGTACGATGGGTCGGTGCCTCGTCCGGCGCTAGACAGTCGGTCGCGTCGCGGCAGGCGTTCCGACGTACGGCACGACCGCGGGGATCACCATCAGTAGCCAGATCGTGAGCAGGTCGACGGGGCTCGTGAACGAGGGGGTAGACGCGGCGTTGAGCAGGAAGACGAAGAGCGACCCTGATGCCCAGAGGACGATCAGACGGCCCTTCGGATCCGGGTTCGACCTGAACCGTCGGACGGCGTCGCGGGCGAACGTCGCGAGCAGAAGGACGAACGTGCCGAGTGCCGCAAGGCCGCCTCCCGCCCACAGATAGGCGTATGAGTTGTGCGGGTCCTGGTCGATCTCGATCCGCTGCGGCACGAGCACGCCGTCACCCGCGTCGACGCGGATGAAGAACTCCGAGAGTCGGCCGAAGCCGACCCCGACGAGCGGTTGCTCCCGAACCTGGGCGAAGACCGCCTTGTTCGCCTCGACACGCCACTGGACGTTGGCGTCGGTGGAGGGCGGCGCGGAGACCCGTTGTTGCGCGGTCTCGACGAGGTCGGGTGCGACCTGCGGGATCATGATGCCGATCAGGATCAGGAAGGGGAGCGCGAGCGGGATCACGCTGAAGAGGGAGCTCCGCATGGATCGCGAGAACACTAGGAGCACCAGGCAGACGAGCGCCGTGGCGGTGAACACCGCCCGCCCGAACCCGAGCACGACCCCGAACAGGCCGAGCACGGCCATCGTCAGATGGAGCATGCGGGCGCTGCCGCGCGGCGTCAGCCGCAGGCTGAGCAGCGCGAAGAAGAGTGCGCTCGCGCAGTAGACGCTCGCCCCGATCCCGAGGATCCGCGAACCACCCGTCGACAGGGCAAGCTGGTCGGTCTGCGACGTGCCGGTCGCGACGAAGTACGAGGCCCAGAGCATCGTCACGAGCGTCCCGCCGTAGAGCACGGCGCGGAGCAACCGGTAGAGCCCGTCGACGGTCATGCCGGCAAGCGTCACGACGATGCCGGCGTAGGCCACGAGCCGCAGTGGCTGCCCGAAGAGCGTGGCGCCGTACGCGTAATGGCCACGCAGCGTTGCGACGATGATCGCGACCGCGAAGAGGAGAAACGCCCAGCCGAGCACTGGTGCCCGGGGCACCTTTGGCCACTCGCCGCGCCGGCCGAAGATGAGCGAGCCGAAGGCCCAGGCGCCGACCGCGAGCACGATCACGATGTCCTGGAAGAACACGCTCGCGCCCGGCACGGGTAGGGGCTGTGCGAAGACCGCGAGGCCCGACATGGGCAACACGAGCGCCGCCGCAAGCAGGACGACCCTGTCGGACGTCAGGAGGAGCGCCGCCCCGACGGCGATCAGCGGGAGTGCCGCGATCGCGATCGCGGCGGTCAGACCCATCTGGAGCAACACGTACAGCGTGAGCGCCGACAGCGCCGCTCCGGCGATCGTCACGAGCGCCTGCGTCGCCGGGAGCGCCCGTGCTGCGCGCATGTCAGTAGCCGTACGTTTTCTGCTGCTGCCCGTCTCGGTTGAGCACGAGCCCGGCGATCTTGGCGTTGATCAACTCGAGCCGGCGCAACGCCTTGACGACGTTCCTGCCGCGGCTCGCTCGGTCGACGACAAGGACGATCTCGACGTCGGAGTGGGCTGCGAGCCCCTGGGCGTCCGCCGTCAGGAGCACGGGCGGCGTATCGACGATCACGACGTCGTAGCGACTCGTCGCGTTGCGCAGCATCTCCGCCATGCGCGTCGTGGACGTCACGTCGCTGGAGCGGGCGATGCTGCGTCCGGCGGTCAGTACCCTAAGCTCTCCGGGGCCTCGACCTGCGTACGCGTCGAGGTCTCCCGACTCGGCCAGATGCTCGACGAGACCCGGCGAGCGGGACAACCCGAAGATCTCATGCTGGATCGGCTTCTTCAGGTCGGCGTCGACGAGCAGGACTTTGGCCCCGGCGAACGCGGAGACGACCGCGAGGTTGGCCGCGGTCGTCGACTTGCCGGCTCCCGCCTCGGCGCTCGTGATCACGATTGCCGTGCCCCGGTCCGACGCCCCGCGCAGTTGAAGGGCGAGACGCAGCGTCCGGAAGGCCTCGGCGGACGGCGAGCTCGGCTCGACGAGCGCCTGGCGGAAGACCGGCCCGCGATCACTCATTTGCGCCCCAGCGCCGCCGCTGCGGCAGAACGGTCGGCGCCGGCAGACCCTCGACGCCCTGCTCCTCGGCTGACCCCGGACGCGGCCTGCGTTCCTGTCGGCGCAACGCGTGCCCGGCGGTGACCTCCGAGGCCATGCTCGGCAGCGACGTGACAAACGTGAGTTTCGGGATCGCGGCGATCACCGGCTGCCCCGTCATCCGCTCGAGATCCTCAACGTTCTGGACGCGATCCGAGAACGCCTCCATGAGGAACACGAGCCCGCTGTTCAGGATCAGTCCGAGGAGGATCGCGATCACGACGTTGAGCTTGACGTTCGGAGAGCTCGGGTAACCGGGCGGAGCCGCTCGTTCGACCGTGGTGATGATCTCGCGCGAGGTTCCGTCCCGGCTGACGAACTCGGCGAGCGCGCTCGGGATGGCGTTCGCGACCCTGGCCGCGATCACAGGGTCGGTGTAGGTGACGCCGAGACGCAGCAGCTCGAGGTTCGCGATGGGTCCGGCGTCGATCCGGATCGCGTCGTCCGGCACGGAGCTTCCGAGTCGGACGCGCACGAGCTCGCGCACCGAGCTCGTCTCCGCGATCACCGCATAAGTGCGGGCGAGCCGCTCTCCCGTGATGAGCGACCCGTAGACGTCCGAGGCCTGGTTGACCTTCTGCTCGATGCGCACGAGCGAGGATGCCGTGTACATCTTCGGCTGCCGCGAGGTCAGCAGGAACGCCGCGGCCGCCATCGCGGTCGTCAGCAGGATGACGAAGAGCCTGTGACGCCACAGCGTCCGATAGACAGTTGCGATCGGCATCCCCTCGTTCAAGTGTAGTGACGGTCGGAGAGACCGCAAGCTTGGATCTCCGAGGCACGGGGCGACGGCGCCGTTATGCTTGGCGGGTGGCGCGCCCCTTCGATCCTCTCGTGTGCGTCGTCACGCCGGTCTACAACGGCGCGCGCTATCTCTCGGAGTGCATCGAGAGCGTCATCGGCCAGACCTATCGCTCGTTCGAGTATCTCGTCGTCGACAACTGCAGCTCCGACGGGTCGGTGGCGCTCGCCCGGCGCTTGGCGGGGGACGACCCGAGGATTCGCGTCGTCGCGCACGAGGACCACCTTGGTCATCCGCTCTCGAGCGCCAATCGCGCACTGTCGCTCGTTCCGCCAGGGGCCGCCTACGTCAAGCTCGTCCATGCCGACGACTGGCTCTATCCCGAGTGCCTCGAGCGGATGGTCGGCCTCGCGGCGCGTCATCCGACGGTGGGGCTCGTCGGGGCCTATCGCCTCGACGAGGATCGCGTCGGGCTCGACGGCCTCCCGTCGACCGTCGAACTCCTGCCCGGACGCGAGGTTGCCCGCTCGTTCCTGCTCGGTGGTCCCCTTCCGTTCCTCTTCGGCTCGCCGACCTCGACCCTCCTCCGCGCCGATCTCGTTCGCGCGAAACCGCGGTTCTACAACGAGGCGAACCTCCACGGAGACCTCGAGGCGTGCATCGACGTGCTCTCGGAGAGCGACTTCGGCTTCGTCCACCAGGTCCTGACCTACACGCGGCAGCACAACGAGGCGCTGACGGTGCGATCGCTGCGGATCGGGACGTTCGCCCCCGCAGACCTCAGCGTCTTCAAACGGTGGGGGCCGATACTCCTCACGAAGGACGAGTACGACCGCAAGCTCGCTGCGCGGTTGGTCGAGTACGCGTGGTGGCTTGTGCGGCGTCCCCGGCGCTGGCTCAGCGGCGAGTTCCGCAGCTTCCACCGCGCCGCTCTCCGCGAGTTGCTCGAGGGGACGACGGCCGAGCACCTCGCGCGCGGCGTCCGCCTGCAGCTACATGCCACCCACCGGAAGATCCGTCGCGGCGGCTCGCGGGCGAGCACGAGCAGGCCCAGCTAGAAGCTAGGACGCTGAAGACTCGAGCTGCGGTGCAGGCTCGAACTGCGGTGCGGGCTCAAGCTCAAGGCGCTCGCTCGCCCGCAGGGCGGCCCGACACGCGCACGCCGCGGAGGCTGAGCCACATCGTGACGACGAGCTCGCGGGCCACGAGCGCGACCGAGAGCGCGTACACGGCTCCGCCCGCCAGGACGAGCGTCAGGAGCTCGATCCCGGCCGGAAGGCCGGCGACGAGCGGGTGCAGGCCCAGGAGCGCAACGGTCATCAAGCACCATCCGACGGCGGGGCGCGCGATCGCACCCACGAGTTGGCGGGTCGTCACGTGCAGGGAGCGCATCACGACGTACACGAACGGCGCTCCGATCGCGAGGTGGACGAGCACGATCGCGACGGCGGCGCCCTCGATCCCTGCCCACGCCGCGCCCGCGACGAGCGCAGGGACGAGCAGGAGCAGAGCGGAGACCTCCGCGACCACACGCAGCTGCGGGCGCCCGAGCGCCTGGAACACCTCTCCCGCCTTGGCCGCGAACGCTCGCACGATGCCGTTCAGCGCCAGGATCTGCAGTGCGAGGATCGCCGGGCGCCAGTCCTCGCCGAGCAGGGTGCGGACGAGAGGGTCGGCGACGACCACGAGCCCGATCGTCGCCGGCACCGAGAGCAGCGCCACGCGCTGGATGTTCTCGAGCCAGACGCGCCGGAACGCGTCCCGATCGTCCTGCAGACGGGCGAGCGCGGCGTACACGCCGCGCCCGAGGACGTTTCCGACGACCGCGACGGGCATCTCTGCCAGGCGCTTCGCGACGCTGAAGTACCCGAGCGGCGTGGCGCCGAGCACGCGGCCGACGACGAGGGCCTCGGCGCTCGCGCTCCCGTAGTGGACGAAGTTCGCGACGCCCACGTGACGACCGAAGCGCATCAGCTCGCGCAGCGTCGTCCGCCGGGCTTCGAAGGGCGAGGGGCGCAGCGGGACGAGAGACCAGGCGAGCACGAGCTGCGCGAGCGCGAGGGCGAGCTGGCCTCCGACGAGGCTCCACACGCCGGCGTTCGCGAGCGCGAGCCCGATCGCCGTCGCGCTCTGGGCGACTCCGGCGGTCAGCTCGATCGCGGTGATCGAGTGGAAATGCATCTCGCGCTGGAGCAACGCGATCGGCATGATTGCGAAGCCGCGCACCACGAGCGTGAGCGCGGTGACGCGCAGCACGTCGACGAGGCGCGGCTCGTCGAGTAGATCGGCGAGCGTCGGGGCGACGAGGAAGACTGCGGCGTAGAGCAGTGCCGAGACGACGGGTGAGAAGACCGAGACCGACGCCGCCGCGGAGCGTAGCTCTCCTCGGTGGACGATCAGCGCGGCCCCGAGACCGGACTCCTGCGCGATCTGGGCTACCGCAAGGAGCGCGAGCGTCAGCGCCACGAGACCGAAGTCCTGGGGAGCGAGCAGCCGGGCGAGGACGATCGTCGTCGCGAGCGAGAAGAGGTTCAGCCCGCCGAGGCCGAGCAGCGCCCAGGCCGAGCTGCGCATGATCTTCGTGTCGAGCTCGTCGTAATCGGTGCGTGTCATCAGGGCGCGACGTCGATCGGCGCGTGTTCCCGGAGGGACTCGCGTGCGGCGAAGGTGACGAGGGACGTCTCGGCCAGCCCGTCGATGGTGAACACGGGCGGCGTCTCGCCCCGGATCACCTCGAGGAAGTGGGCGACCTCTTCCGCATGCCCCTTGCGCCCGTCGAACGAGCGAACGCGACGCCGTCGGTCGGAGTAGAAGGTCACCTTGGCGAAGTCCTGCATCACGGCTGTCCGGCCGTCGGCACTCGCCTCGCAGTATTCCTTCGCGAGGCGCGTGCTGCCGTTCGCGACGTAGACGAGGGTCGCGACTGAGCCGTCGGCGTAGCTGATCACGACGCTGACCGAGTCCTCGTCGACCACCGCGCGGTTGGGGGAGCGCGTCGCCGCCGCGTACACGCGCAGAGCACGAGCCCCGATCAGCGCCGAGCAGACGTCGACGAAGTGACAGCCCTCGCCCACGAGCCGCCCACCCTGGTCGTCCGCCTGGATCCAGCTCTCGCGCGGGAGGCGGCCCGCGTTGACGCGATAGGTGATCGCAAGCGGCTCCCGTCGCTCGGCGTAGAACTCCGCGATCGCGCGAAACGGCATCGAGAAGCGCCTGTTGAAGCCGACCGCGAGGTACTGACCCCGCTCGGACGCCGCGAGCGCGATCGGCCTCACCTCGTCGAGCTCGTCCGACGTCACCGCCAGGGGCTTCTCGACGAACACGTGGTGACCCGCCTCGAGCGCCTCCGCGACGTAGCGCGCATGGCTGTCGTGGCGGGTCGCGACGAAGATCGCGCTCGTCGCGTCGTCGGCCAGCACCTCGCCCGGAGCCGTCGTGCCGAAGGCGAAGCCGAACTTGGTCGCGACCGACTGCGCGTTGACGGGGCGGGAGGTGGCGACGCCGCGCAGCGGCACCCCGAGCTTGACGAGGTGCGGGAGGAGGTTGGCTTGGGCGAAGTTGCCGGCACCCACGAACCCGGCGGAGATCGTGTCGGCCGGCATAACCGCGGCGGCGCCGCTCGCCTCCTGCGGCTTCCGGCCACCCGTCGTCCGGTCGGGATACTCGAGCACGATCGCGACATACCGCTCCGTGGTCTTGCCCGTGATCAGGTCGTAGGCGTCGAGCGCCCGTTCGATCGGGAAGCGATGCGTGATCAGGGAACGGACGTCGAGCCGCCCTCCGGCGATCAGGTCGAGCACCGCCTCCATGTTGCGGTTCTCCGTCCAGCGCACGTAGCCCAGGGGATAGTCGACCCCGGCGTCCTCGTAGGCTGCGTCGTACCTGCCCGGACCGTACGAGCACGAGATCGTGAGCTGGAGCTCCTTCTCGTAGAACGGGGAGCGAGGCAGCTCCATCCCGACGGCGCCGACGATCACGACCCGTGATCGCTGGCGGGCCACCGCGAGCGCGAGCTCGAGCGGCTCGTTCGAGCGTGTTGAGGCCGTGATCACGACGGCATCGGTGCCGTAGCCGCGGGTGAACACGTCGGGCTCGTCGAGCCCGAGCTCATCGAAAAACACGCGTGAGAGCTCCCGGTCGTAGTGCTGACGGGTGTGCAGGAGCTGGGTCGCGAGGCCGCTCGCGCGTGCGGCGGAAAGGACGGACGCAGCCTTGATGAAGTTGGGTCGCGCGCCAACGACCACGAGCAGATCGGTCACCGGCTCAACCTAGTCGCGACCCCTGACATGGGCAACCCCGGCTATCAGAGCTCAGCGGTGACGAGGTCGAGCAGCCGCTCGGTGCGCACGATCCGCCGGAAGAGCCGCGCCGTGCGCAGGACCCTGCGGATTCTCTGCGCGAAGGTGATCCCGTCGAAGCGGTCGCCGTAGACGTAGACCGCTTCGCGCACGTCCACGCCGGCCCTGCACAGCTCCGCGACGAAGGGCGGCTCGCACGTGGCGGATCATCCGATCGAGCTCGGATCGGGCATGCCGATGAGCACGCGCATCGCGCCGAGTCTAGCCCGGATCGTTCAAGAGCCGGTGAGGTCGCCTTCCGGGGCGCTCTTGACCAGCCGAGCGGGCAGCGGGCTCTCGCGAGCGGGGCGCTCGGCGCCCCTCGGTCGGCTCGGTAGGCGCGAAGCCGGCCGAGGCGGCGTTCACGAACAAGCCAAGGCCGGTCGTTCTTTTCAGCCGGTGTTCGAACGCTGCTTGCCGCGGCCTATGGCGCCTGCGGGAGCGCGCGCAGGCGCTGGAAGGTATCGAGGAGCGCCTCGCCCCAGGCGACGCGTCGAGATCCACGATGAGGTGTTCATCGGGCACGGCGTCACATTCGTAAACGACAAGACGCCGCGCGCGACAACCGACACCGGCGACCCGCAGGGCGCCGAGGACTGGACGCCGCTACCGGTCGTCGTCGAGCGTCGTGCGAGCATCGGCTCGGGGGCGCTCGTGCTCGGGGGCGTGCGCATCGGCGCGGACGCACTCGCGGGCGCCGGGGCGGTCGTGACGAAGGACGTCGCGCCGGGTGCGGTCGTCGTGGGTGTTCCCGCTCGCGCTCGTCAGGAGCCGAGGACGAACGTGCCGCGCGCGATCGGCTCCGACGCAGCCGAGTGAGACCGGAGGAGCAGAAAGACTCGCCAGCGGTAGGCCCGGCCGTCGACCAGCGCGAAGCTCTCGTCGAGGTTGGGGCGCTCCAGCCGGCGCTGGTAGACGACCGTCTCGCCGTCGCTGATCTCGAGCAGGTAGAGGTCAGAGCTTCGTCGCTCCGGCCAGGCGAGCGTGATCTGCCCGCTCCGCGTCGGCGCGGCGAAGGTCGGCGGGTTGCGCGGCGGCAGGAATGCTGCTCCGAGCAGCGCCACGAACGCGAGTGCGGTGACGGCTTCGAATGGCCGCAGGCGCCAACCCCGGCGGGCCGGTACGGCTGCCTGCCGCGGCGCCGGCGCGGGTGACGGCCGCGGCCTGTCGGGAGACCGGGGAGGGACATGCGCGGCGCGCAGTCGGGCTGCGAGCTCGGGGTCGACGAGCGCGAGCTCGGGGCTGACGTGCGAGTCGTCGGTCATCGCACTCAATCGGGTTCGTCGTCTACGCGTAGACCCCTCGCGAGGGGAAGGGGGCTCCGGCCCGACGATCCCACTGTGCCGCGCGTCCGCTACGGACCGTCGGAGACTCGCTCCGGGCGCGCGAACCGGCGACCGCCGAGGGCCGCGGGCCGCACGGGCGGAGATGCTCGACTTCTGCCGCGCGACCAGGGGAGCACGCCAGCCTCGTTCGAGCGGGAAGCTCGGGGTCGAGGTGGTGCGTGTCGTGGACGCGGTGGAGCGTTCGCTGGCATCCGGCGGCGAGCGTGTCGACGTCGCCCTCCCCGCCGTGGCCGACGTGCCCGCCGCGGGCTGACTCTCGCTGTTCACCCGTCGCGCTCGGGTGCTGCGAGTACCACGGTCACCGCGTCCGCCGCACCTGCCGCGAGCGCCTCGGAGACGATCCGGCGCGCGCTCGAGGTCGCGTCGCCCCGGTCACGGATCACCCGGCCGACGAGGTCGCCCGGGCTCGCCGCCCGCCCGTCGCAGAGGCCGTCGGTCGCGAGCACGACGTAGTCGTCCCGGCGGCGAGGCTGCCGACCGCGCTTGAGCAGAAAAGACACCTCGGCGCGCGCGAACGAGTAGCCGAGGTAGGTCGCCCGTGTCCTCGCGAGCAGCGACGCGCTGGCGCCGTCCCCGGCGACGACGAGCGAGTCGCCGAACGTTGCCCACTGGA
The DNA here is from genome assembly GCA_963839425.1 of uncultured Actinomycetes bacterium. Taxonomy (GTDB): domain Bacteria; phylum Actinomycetota; class Thermoleophilia; order Gaiellales; family Gaiellaceae; genus CAYGLV01. The sequence continues at coordinate 943,008 of CAWIUX010000009.1, read as the reverse complement.
CGACGTCCGGGGTTACGAGCGCGAGCGCGAGCGTCGTCCGACTCCGCGGGTACGCGCCTCCGGGCTCGCTCGTTGCGCGCTCCACCTCACGTCCAGCGTCGAAGGCGATGCTCGACAGGTCGTCGTCCGACAGGTCGGCCGGGGGCGGTGTCCTCCCCGAGCGCGGCGAGCACGTACTCGACGGCGAACTCGGACGCTGTCGAGCCGAAGTGCGCGTCGGCGACGACGAGCAAATCGGCTGGCGCCCCCGAACGACCGCGCCGGCATCCCGTTCGGCTCGAGCGGCCGTCTCGCTTTCGGCACGGCGCCCGCGCTCATCGCGACCGCGAGCGACGGCGGGACCTGGGAGATCGCGATCGCCCCGTGGACGGGATGATCGCGGCCGAAGAGCGTCGCCGTGCCGGGTTGGGAGCGCCCGACGGTCAGCAGGAGAACCGCCTGGCGCCGAGGCGGCACAACGCGCGATTGTCAGTATGGTGAATCAGGAGAGATGCCATCCGCGTCAATCTATCCCGCCCGCGAGACGCCGGGCTGGACACTGCGCGTCTGCGTGATGACCGACTGCGCCCACGGGATCGGCGGGATGCAGTGCCACACCCACGATCTGATCCGCGGCCTGATCGCGGCCGGTCACGAGGTCGACGTCATCTGCCTTGCATACGAGACGCTTGAGGCGAACGCCTGAACGGCGACCTGTCACCTGGTAGACACACCGGGGCGCACCGACAAGCGCCGGTATCAGAAGTACCGAACGACGTTCCTCGCCGCCGACCGCGCCGCACCGTTCGACGTCGTCCACAGCGAGTCGATCGGCGCGCACGGGTTGCTCTAACCTGCCGTGCGGACACCGATCGTGGTCAAATACCACGGGAACTACCTCAGTCTGCTGAAGGCAAACGCCCGACGAGTCTCGCAGCGCCCCGGTAGCGCACCGGGCGAGGTCAAGGGACTCGTCTTCATGACTCGCGACTACTTGACGCGGGGGAACACGGAGGTCGTGGAGCCACCGGACGGAAAGCCGGCGGCGGCCCGATACGTCTCGGCAGCGTCTCCGACTCCTCAGGCGGCGATGCGCAGGCTGCTTGCTGGCACGCAGCTGGCCGCTTCGCTCGGCGCGCGGGCCCGTGCGCGGATCCTTGAGGAATACACCGTGGAGCGGATGATCGAGCGAACGGTGGGCGTCTATCGACTTGCGATAGCCCGCGCCCACCGGGCTCAACCTGCCTGAGCGCGAGTCGCGATGTCGCCTCCAGGCATGACCGTCGCATTCGCGAAGGGGCGGGCCCACGGCCCGACTTCCCCACCGGGCACGGGTCATCCGGCGCGAGCGGATCGCAGGCCGCGTGCGCCGGTGCCACCGATCTCAGGTCGCGGCGAACGACCGCCCGGGCGGCCGGAGTGCCGACCAGCCGTCGTCAAGCGGGACACGGACGCGCAACTCTGCGTATCGTTCAGTTGTGAGCTGTTGCTTCACGGGATACGTCGCGTGATCGTCCGGCCGACGAACTCTCGAGGGGGCATTTCTGCTCGAACCCGAGTCGCTGCCGGATGAGCGCGGCTTCTTCGCTCGCATCTGGTGCAGGGACGAGCTGGGAGCGCTCGGACTCGTGACCGACATCGCACAGTGCAACGTGGCGTACAACGAGCACAAGGCGACGCTTCGCGGCTTGCATTTCCAGCGTCCGCCGCACGAGGAGGTGAAGATCGTCCGCTGCACCGCAGGTGCGGTGTACGACGTCGCCGTCGATCTTCGTCCCTCCTCGCCCACCTACCTCGGCTGGATCGGAGTGGAGCTCTCCGCCGCGAGACCGACTGGGCCTCTACATCCCCGCCTGTGCGCACGGGTACCAGACGCTTGTCTACCGGACCGAGGCGTTCTACCTCCACTCGACGGAGTACGCGTCTGGCCTTGCCCATGGCGTTGCTGGGACGACCCCGCATTCGGGATCGAGTGGCCGCAGGCCGACGATCGAATCATGTCCGACAAGGATCGCCAGTGGCCCGATTACGCCGCGGCCACGGCGTTTTCTTGACACGCGACCGAGCTACTCCGACGCCTCGCGGCAGTGGGCGGACGAGATCGTGCGCCGAAAGTGCCGCAGCCGCAGCATGGATGTCGCGAAAGGAAGGCCTGAGCGCTGCGCGATGTCGAGGAGCGAATGCTCGCCGTCACCGAGGTTGAGCACCCAGAGGAGCGCGACCTCTCGCGGCCGCGTCGCCGCCGCCGACCGTCCGGTAGAGGCCTCGTCTCCCCAGCTGTGGCTCGCCCTTCGGCGTTAGGTTGAGCTAGACGCCGTTCGTTCTCGAGGATGTCGACCACGGCGAGGTACAGGCTGAAATGAGCGGCGCGAGCGGCTCCGGCCGGACGAAGTCGAGATCGTCTGCCGAGGAGTGGTACTCCGCGAACTGATCGGCCGGTGTGCGCGACAGCCGCCGACCGGCAGGTCAAAGCCCGGCGAGCAGTACTGGCGCTCGTCGCCCCCCCTAAGGGAACCAGTCCAGCAGCTCGACGGGCTCGCCACAGCGTCGAGGGCGTGCTCGACGGCCCGGTCTACCTCCGCAGTCCCTTGCCGACTGCGCTTGTACGTGAACCGCCCGCGATCGCCGACGCAGGAGAGCGACCAACCCGGCGTGGATCCTCTCGACCCGCGTCCTCGTTTCGGTGCGAGCCAGCTGATCGGACCGAGCGATCCTGGGCACTGAAGAGCAGGCGGTATGTGTATCGCAGCTGGATCGACTCTGCAGCAGCGTCCCCCCAGCATCGCGCAACAGGGCGATTCCCGAGAGGTTGTCGTTCGCCTGAGCTACGGGTGACAGATGTAGGTCGAGAGCAGAATCTCGTCGCCTGACCCGATCCGGGAATCATGCAACTCGCCGTAGGAGAGCGACCCGTCGTGTGAGGACGTGTCGATGACACACGTCGTACTCCCCTGCGACGAGCGCGCCGCACTGCCGCGGCGCTCCGGAAGGCAGAATCCCCACCGCTCGGTGTGGTACGACGTGCGGTAGGGAATCACGTCCGGGCCGATCCGGATCGGTGTACAGGTGCTCCTCGAAGCTCGTCGAACCCGACCGTCGCGCGGACGGGGACGCTATAGCCGAGGAGATGCAGCGGGTTGTCGCGGAAGTCCACGATGTGCCGCCGTCCGGGCCGTCGATCCACGCCTCACGGATATTCCACTCTCTCGGCACCGTCCAGTCGAAGACCTCCGAGCCGGTCGGGACCTCGGTCACCGAGCGCCAGATCGCGAGCGACGACCTCGAGCGTCCTCCGGTCGCCCTCTCCGGTGAGGCTCCCGGAATCGGGAACAACTCGCGCATCAACGCGTGCATCGATCCCGCCGGCTGTCGCCTGGAGGCGGCACTGCCTGCCAGTCGATTCCCGGCCCTGAGTCCCAGACTCGCCACGGTGCTCGACGCTGCTCCACATCGCCTCGAGGTTCACGCGATCTCGAAGCGAGTCCATCGGATGCCAGAACCCGAGGTGCCCGGTAGGCGCCCGAGCTGCCCGTCGCGGCGAGCTGCTGCAACGGGTCGAGCTCGAGACGGGGCCGGCCCCGTCGATGTACCCCAGGGCAGCCGGCCCAGCACGAAGAAGCCTCCGTTGATCCACGCCCCCGTCTCCCAGCGGCTTCTCGCGGAACTGCTCGACCAACGAGTCTCGTCCCTCGTGCCAGCTCGCCGAACCGACCCTTGGCCGGACAGCGGTCACCGTCGCGATCCACCCCTGCTCCCGATGAAAGGTGATCAGCCTCCTCCGATGTCGACGTCAGCGACGCCGTCGCCGTACGTGAGACAGAACGTCGCTCGTCGCCCACGTGCTCGCGGATCCGTAGCAGCCGACCTCCGGTCATCGTGTCCGACGCCCGTGTCGACGAGCGTCACCCGCCACGGCTCAGTTCGGCGATGCGGATCTGCATCGAGTTGCTCGCGAAGGTCGAACGTGACATCCGCGGGTGCGGAGAAGTACCAGGCGAAGTACTCCTTGATCAGGTAGCCCTTGTAGCCGCAGCAGATCACGAAGTCGGTCAAACCCGTGGGCGGCGTAGATCTTCATGATGTGCCAGAGGATCGGTTCGTCGCCGATTTCGATGAGAGGCTTGGGCCTCACGCCCGTCTCTTCGCTCGAGTCTGGAGCCGAACCCGCCGGCGAGGATGACAGACCTTCACGACCCGCCCCGAGGGACGTAGATCAATCTAGGCTCCAGCATCCTCGTCGACCCGAGCGCACACCAGCGGTGGTAGACCCCGCTGTCCGGACGATCCCGATCACGATCGAGCCCGAGTGTCAGGCCGTGTCCGGACGGCGTGCTCGTTCCAGCGCAGACCGTCGTCCAGCTCCTGACGATCGAGAAGCCGCTTCAGCCGGTCGAGCCGAATGTAGCGATCACCCTGGACTGCTCGAGCGCAGCAAGCCCGGCGTCCTCGTAGGCGGTTGCCAGCTCGTCCGCCCCGCTGGTCGGCCGTCCACTCGAACACGCAGTCGGGGAACCGCGGGCGAACTTCGAGAAGTCGACGCGTAGCTGCGCGGGTCGGCGAGGCGCCCTCGGCGAACTCGATCTCGCAGCCGGGCACCGCGCGCGCACGATCTCCGCGAGCTCGCGGATCCGGTAGTTCTGCTCGTCCGAGCCGATGTTGAAGCCTCGCCGCGGATCTGCTCCGCCGGCGCCTCGAGCAGCGCGAGCGTCGCGCGTCGCGACGTCCCGGACGTGCACGAGCGGGCGCCATGCCGTCCCGTCGCTCAGCAGCCGGATCGCCCCGGTCGTGTGCGCCCAGGCGACGAGGTTGTTGAGCACGATGTCGAGGCGCAGTCGCGGCGAGACGCCGTAGGCGGTCGCGTTTCGCATCGAGACGGGCGCGAAGTCGTCGCCCGGCAAGCTCGAGGAGTCGCCTCCTCGGCGCGCACCTTCGACTCGGCGTACGGCGTCAGCGGCCGCAGCGGCGCGTCCTCGTCCGAGCGCGTCGTCCGTCCCCGCTGCGCCGTACATCGAGCAGGAGGAGGCGAACACGAACCGCTGGACGCCCGCCTCGCGTGGCGGCCGGCGAGCTCGACGCGTCGCGTCGCGGTTGATCTCGTCGTCCAGTCCGGCGTTCGAGGTCGCCGAGCGGGTCGTTCGAGAGCGCCGCGAGGTGGACGACCGCGTCGATCCTCGAGGTCTGAACCGGGACGTCACGCACGTCGGCGGAGCGACTCGGCTGCCACTGTCCGAGCGCCCGAGTCGCAGCCCTGGTAGAAGAACGTGTCCAGACCCACGACCTCGTGGCCGGCTTCGGCGACGATCGGCGCCAGGACCGAGCCGATATAGCCATGGTGGCCGGTGACGAGGACTCTCATGCGACTTCCAGCGGGAGCTTACTGGCCTCGTCGAACCAGTGCTTCGACTGTGGCTGGCGAAGCCCTTCACGATGAGGGAGGTCTTCTCACGAGCGAGCTCCTCCGAAACGGGAAAGAAGACGTTCGGCGCACCGAGGTCACCGTCGAACTTCGGACTTCGTACTCCAGGATCAGGTGATTACGAAACGTGTTCCAGGTGAGCTCGCAGGTGAGGCTGTCAACCCGCGCGCGGAACCGAGCCCGGCTCGAAGACGGTCGCGCGCGGCATCGGGACGACGAGCTTCGCGCCCCACTCGGCGGTGTAGGCCAGCTGCGCGCTGATCTCGCGGGCGAGGTTCCACGGGCAGGATCGACGATGACGTCGGGCTTGCGTCTCCGCGATCCGCTCGGGCGGATGGATCGGGATGTGCGTTCCCGGGCGTGTGCTGCCCTGCTTGTACGGATTGCGGTCGACGGTGTAGTCGAGGAAGTCCGTGCGGATGCCGCAGTAGTTGAGCAGCGTGTTCCCCTTGCCCGGCGCGCCGTAGCCGACGACCTGCTTGCCCTCTCGCCGCAGCTCGATCAGGAGCTCGAGCAGCGCCCGCTTCGACTCCTCGACGCCCTCGGCGAAGCGGCGCGTAGGTCTCGGGCGTCGCGCAGGCCCTCCTGCTCCTCACGCGGCGAGGAGCTCGGCCACCGCCGGCCGCGGCTCGGCGCCCGTCCTCGGCGTGCGCGAAGAACACCCGCAGCGAGCCCCGTGGCTCGGGAGCTCCTCGACGTCGACGAGCGCCGAGCCCGTGGGCGGCGAAGATCTCACGGATCGAGTGACAGCGAGAAGTACGAGAAGTGCTCGTGGTAGATCGTGTCGTACTCGAGGTGCTCGAGCAGCCGCGCGAGATGGGGGAACTCGAACGTCACCGTCCCGCCGGGTGCGAGCAGGATCTTCACCCCGGCGACGAAGTCGTTGATGTCCGGCACCTGGGCGAGGACGTTGTTGCCGAGCACGAGTCGGCGCTGCGTCCCCTCGGAGACCAGTCGCTCGGCCAGCTCGCGCCGAAGAACTCGACGAGCGTCGGCACGCCCGCGCTCCTCCGCGGCCTCCGCGACGTTCTGCGCCGGGTCGATCCCGAGCACCGGGATCCCGTGCGGCACGAAGTGCTGGAGGAGGTAGCCGTCGTTCGATGCCAGCTCGACGACGAGGCTGTCGGGCCGAGCCCGCAGCCGCGCGGTCGATCGTGCTCGACGTACCGCGTGCATGCTCGACCCAGGAGTCGGAGTAGCGCCGAGAAGTACGCGTACTCCGGAAGATCTCCGCCGGGCGGCACGAACTCGGGGATCTGGACGAGCCAGCAGCGTCTCGCAGGCGCGGACGTGGAGCGGATAGAACGCCTCCGCCTGCTCGAGCTGCTCCGTCGAGAGCACCGTCTGGCAGAGAGGCGACTTCCCGAGGTCGACGACGCTAAGCTCGAGTGGGGCAGCGCAATGCCTGCACGCGGTCGCTCCCGGCACGGCTCCGGGGTCGAGGGCGGTCTCGCGATTCTGCAATGCCATCGTGGTCACTTTCTACCCGTAGCCCGGCACCTTGTCGAGTACCACCCTTCGCGCGGAACTCGACGGCACGGCTAGACGACGGTTGCCGCGCACGGATGAGAAGGTCGGCCTCGGTGTCTGGCCCGAGGAATCCCGTGCCGGGGCTGCTCCCCCTCCTCACTCGCGCGCAAGCTCGTCCGCGGAGACCACCTCGAACTCGAGGCCGCTCACGACCTCCTGGCGTCTCATAGCCCGAAGGTAGCGATCTCGCAGCGCCGACAAGGCACCGTCGGTGCGAAAGGACGCTGTGTCGACTCGCGAGACGGGCGTCAGCTCGGAGATGGTGCCGGCGACGGCCACCTCGTCGCTCGTCAGGAGCTCCGTCCGATCCAGCGGACGCCTCTCGAACCGGAGGCCGTCGCGATTGCAGATTTTCTCGACGACGTCGAGGGTTATGCTCTCCAGAGCTCCTTCGTACGCAGGCGGCGTCAAAACCACTCCGTCGCGGAACGACACGATGCACGATCCCGTCGCCTCGGCCACGCGACCTGCGTCGTTGAGCAAGACGGCATCATCGAAGCCTCGCCCGCTCGCCTCGATCCGTGCCTGCCGCGCAACGACGTAGTTCGCGGACGCCTTTACACGGTACGGCAGCTGCGTGTCCCCCGACCGCCGCCAGGAACTGACCGTGACGCTCATCGGAGGCGTCAGGTCTTTCGACTGATGGAAGGCGGTGACGATCAGATCGGCGCGCGTGCCTTCCCCCAGTGGCCGTCGACGACGTACATCGTCGCCCGGAACCACATGTCCCTGTCGACGCTGAGAAGAGCACGGGCGATGTCGAGACACGCGTCTCGATACTCCTCATAGGTGAAGTCCACCGGAATGTGGAGGAGGGCTGCCGAGCGACACAGGCGTTCGTAGTGCCGACGCGGGTTGCGGATCCCGAACTCTCGTGCCTCAGGATCCCAGTAGCCCTTCATGCCCTCGAAGATGCTCAGGGCGCGAGTGAGGGCCTCGGCTGAGATGTGGATCTTGACATCGTCGTAGGGAACGAGCTTGCCATTGACGGACGCCAGGGCCGGCCGTTGAAGTTGACTGAGCGAGGTGGTATGGGCCATTGGGTCGGTTGTCGCCGGACGACTATGCGCCCAATTCATCGGCCGCGTCGCCACCTACCTTGAAAAGCGAGTCCGGAAGCCGACGAGCGACCTTCCATCCGACCGGAGCAAAGCCACATCCCCGCCAGAACGATCGGGAGAGAAGGTTCGAGGACAGGTAGCTCACGTCGAGATGACCGTACTCGCGTTCACGAGCCCACGCCAGGGCGGCGGCAACGAGTGCTCCTCCGATCCCCTTCCCACGATACCGAGCATCAGTCGCCGTCGTGCTGACGAACGGCGCATCTTCCGCGCAGATCGGGGCGAACCGGCTCGCGCGCAAGAGGGTGAGGAGACCGACAGGTTCGGCTTCCACAGAGGCGAGGAAATGAACCGCCCCGAGCGCGAACAGCTCCTCGTGGTTCGCACGAACGATCGCGAGGTCGGGCGGACCTCCCTCGAGAAACATCGGTGACGCCGGCCCGAAACTCGATCTCCATTGCGGAGAGACGAGCGATTGTCGAGAGATCATCCGGGGTGGCAATACGTACCTCGGCCGGGGAGTCCCGTGAAATGTGACCGGGATGCGGCGCGGTAGGCCGACTGGCGATGCAGACCCTCCGCCCGAAGCCAAGCTCGTTCCATCCGTCCTCGATCTCCTGCAAGGCCGGAAGCTCGACATCGTGGATCGCCACGCCGCGCTCGACCCAACGTTCGGCCAGCAGCGAGTAGAGCATCCCGTAGATGCCTCCGACATCGCGGTCGTCACCCCGGACGCCGTGTCCGGCCGCAGGTATCACTCCAAACCTTCCGTGTGCCACGCCGACGACGAAACCCACGAGCTGCGACCCTCGCCATGCTCCGAGCGCCTCACCCTCGGCCAGCAGCGGCTCGAGCAGCTCAAGACATCGTGATGGTGCCTCGTAGGATGCCCCGGCTGCCGGCCAGACGGCACGAAGTCGACTCTGCCGCGCAGCAAGGATCTCAGCAGCCCGTTCCGCTTCGGCCGCCGAAAGCACTCCGACTCGGGCGGTCACGTTCTGGCTCGACCCCTCACGCCCGAGATGACCGACGAGTAGTCTTAGAACGGTCGAGCGTCCTGACGCTCAAGAGGTTCTCCCCTACGATGCGTGACGAAACACCTCTTGAAGTCGGGTCGGTCATAGTGGCGGCGGTCATCTTGGCGGCAGACCATGCTACTCGATTCGGCAGCCGAAGTACCTGATCAGGCTGGCAGGGCGGCGAATGATCGACAGGGCAATCGATCTGGTTCCCCTCTCTGTCGCGAGGTCGTCGTCGTTCTACCGCCCGAGCACTCGTGGGAGGGAGACCCTGTGACCGCCGCCGTCACCGGCGGACCGACGCGCACGGAATCGCTCCGCGCCGCACCAGACGGGGTAGACGACGATGCTCGACGCCGCGAGCGCGCGCATGCCCTCTGATCCCCGCGAGCCGGGGCGGACGACTCTTCGTTCGCGGGGAATCGTGCACGAGTCATGGCCGAACGTCGAGGGTGCCGGGGACCATTGGCCGGAGGCGGCGCGCCGCGGCCGCGGCTAGCGTCAGACCGAGTGGTGGCGCGAAACCGAGTGGTCGAGCCTGCAAGCTTCCGCGCGGCTGAACGGGCCGCAGGAACCTCGACGGAGGTCGAGGAAGCCGTGGCGCGGATCCGCGACTGGGGCGAGGCGCGCGGCTGGCGGGGCTACGACCCCTACGACGGCCTGAACAGCCCGCTCACGCCGGTGCTCTCGCTGGGCACGGCCGTCGGGCGGCGGCTCCTGACGCAGGCGGTCAAGCTCGCGCCGCTCAACGTCCGGCCGCTCCTCGGGATCAGGCCCGCGCTGAACGCGAAGGCCGTCGCCCTCGTCGCGTCGGCGTACGCGCGGCTCTGGGCGGCGAAGCGCGACCGCGCGGCGCTGGCCGAGGCGGAGCGGTGGCTGACCTGGCTCGTCGAGAACGGCAGCGCGGAGGACGGCGGCCTCGCGTGGGGCTACCACTTCGACGTCCAGACCCGCTTCTTCTTCTACGGCCGCGACACCCCGAACACGATCGCGACCTCATTCGCCGCGCAGGCCCTCCTCGACGGGTGTGCGCTGCTCGAGGATCCGAGCTGGCGGGAGCCGGCGGCACGAGCCGCCGCCTTCCTCGAGCGGCAGATGCTCGTCGAGGACGGCGAGCGGTGCTTCTTCCGGTACGTGCCCCACGACACGAAGCTGATCCACAACGCCAACCTGCTCGCCTGCGCGGTGCTCGCCCGGGCCGCCGCGGTCGCGGATGCGCCCGTCGACCGCGAGCGCGTCGTCCGCGCCACCGAGACGAGCCTCGCCGGCCAGCGTCCCGACGGGTCGTGGCCGTACGCCGAGGGTCCCGGACAGGACTGGGTCGACAACTTCCATACCGGCTACGTGCTCGAGGCGCTCGCGACCTGCCTCTACCTGGTGCCCGAGGCGCTCCCCCGCCTGGAGCAGGGCGTCCGGTACTGGGAGGAGCATCTCTTCGAGACGGACGGGCGGCCGCGCTACGACGCGAACAGCGCGCCGCCGCTGGACTCTCACTGCTACGCGCAGGCGATCGAGACGTGGCTCGCGGTCGCGCCGTGGCGGCCGGACGCGCTCGTGCGGGCGGAACGGCTCGCCGCCCTCCTCGTCGAGGACATGCTCGCCCCGGCCGGCTACGTCTACTTTCGCCGGGGCCGGCACTGGCGCCACCGCGTGCCGTTCGTCCGCTGGTCGACGGCGCCCTCGTTCCGCGCCCTCGCGGCGCTGCAGCTGAGGACGGGGACGTGACCGCGACGCGCGCGCCCAAGGTCTGGATCGACCTCTCGAACTCGCCCCACGTGCCGTTCTTCGGCCCGATCGTGGAGCGCCTCGAGGAGGAGGGCTGGGACGTCTGCCTAACGGCGCGGCGGCACGCGCAGACCGTGGAGCTCGCGGAGAGCATCTGGCCCCACGTCCGGGTCGTCGGCGGCGAGAGCCCCGGCGGTCGCGCCGCCAAGGCGCGCACGATCGCGCGGCGCGCGTGGAGCCTCTACCGCGTCGCGCGCGCCGAACGGCCCGACGTCGCGCTCTCGCACGGCTCCTACGCGCAGCTCGTGGCCGCGCGGGCGGCGTCGATCCCGGCGGTGACGATGATGGACTACGAGTACCAGCCGGCGAACCACCTCAGCTTCCGGCTCGCCGGAGTGATCGTCGTCCCGGCCAGCTTCCCCGACCGCGCGCTTCGACGCTGCGGCGCGTCGCGGAGAAGAGTCCGCAGGTACGACGGGTTCAAGGAGGAGATCTATCTCGCCGGCTTCCGGCCCAATCCGGCCGTCGTCGAGGAGCTCGGGCTCGATCCGGGGCGCGTGATCGTGATCATGAGGCCTCCGCCCCACGGAGCGCTGTACCACCGCGGCGGGAATAAGTGGTTCGACGAGTTGGTCGAGTCGGCCCGGGGACGGCCGGACGTGCAGGTGGTCGTGCTGCCGCGGTCGCGCGATCAGGCCGAGCGGTTCGCCGCCCTGGAGCGGGTGACGGTTCCGTCACATGCCGTCGACGGCCGCTCCCTGCTCGCGCTCGCGGACGTCGTGATCGGTGCGGGCGGGACGATGAGCCGCGAGTCGGCGCTCCTGGGGACGCCGACGTACACGGTCTTCGCGGGCCGGCTCGGCGCCGCCGACGCGGCGCTGATCGAGCGTGGCCTCCTCCGTGACCTCCGTGGCGATCGGCAGCCGCCGGCGTTCGTGAAGAAGCCGACCGGCTCGGTCATGATCCCACGCGACCGGCGCGAGCCGTTGATCGACGTCATCTCCGGCGCCCTCCTCGAGGCAGCCCGAAGGTAGCGCGCAGTCGAGCTCTTGTCTCTCGGCGATCGACCTGTAACCTTGAGACGGATGCAGCGTCGCCCGAGGATATGTGGCCGTGCATGGGCCGACCCGGCCGGGAGGGATCCGGAACGCGCGTCAGGACAGCTCTGGAGCGGCGACTGCCCCGCCGGCGGCGACGTGCCAGCGGAGAGCCTCGTGGGCGAGCGCCTCCGGCTCGTCCCACTTCGCGAGCAGCGGGAAGCTCGGCGAGCTGATGCGTCGCGCATCCTCGTGGACGACGAGGACGTGGACAGCCGGATCGAGGGCGCTCAGCGCCTTCGCGAGCTTCCTGGCGTCCGCAAGCAACTCCGTGCCGTCGATGACCACGACGCTCGCGCCGTGACCCTCAACCAAGTTGAGCACCGCGGGCTGATCGGAAACCGCTGCCGGGTCGCACCCCAGACGTGCGAGCGCAAAACCCATGACACGCAGAAACCGTCGGTCACGAGATGCGAGAACCACGCGCAAGGATGCGAGACTACGCCTGGGCCGCGGCCGCGACTGTGGACGAAGGCCGGGTTCCACCGCGCCTTTCGGCGAGTTCGCCGCAGCTGCGGTCCGGCAGGCGTCCGAGCGGCGGGCGGGGCGCGGAGCGGCCGATGAGCGCCTATCCCAGACAACGCTTCCTCGACGAGCTCGAGCGGGGTTTCCGCGGCGTGCTCGGCCGGAGTCGCGCGACGGTCGCGGCGCTTAAGGAGGGGAAAGAGCACACCGGCGAGCTCGCCCGCAGCTTCGGTCCCGAGATCGGCCAGGAGCAGCTGATCGCGACGTTCCTCGCGGACGTCCTCGCGGGACTCGCGCTCGAGCGTGACTGGAGCGACGACGAGGTCGAGGCGCTCCTCGCGATCGCTGGGGACGTGTCGGGCGAACCGCGTGATGTCACCGCGATGCGCGTGTTCCTCCAGACGGTCAACCACCCTCGGCTCCTCGAGCTCCCCCCGCGGCTCGCAGCGGAGACGACGCTCAGAGTGCTCCTGCTGCTGCCGCACGTGACGGAGGCGTCGGTGTGGCTCTGGCAGCCCACCAAGGCGTTCCAGCCGCTCGTCCACGTGGGCGCCTCCGGCGCGACGCGGAGTGTCCGCGCCGCGGCTCGCCGCACCGTGTTCGGAGGCGACATTCCCCGGCGGGGCCTCATTCGCGCAGTGCCGATCCTCCGGATGGACCAGCCCGCAGCGGCACTCGTCCTCCGCGCACGGCAAGGCGAGGTCGAGCCCGCGCTGGCACTGGGGCGTGAGACGGCGATAGCGCTGCGCGCGGTCCTCGACCGCGAGCTGCTGCTCCGACGCTCGGCGGAGACACTAACGCTCCTGACGCGAGCGAGCGAGCGGCGACTTCAGCGGATCGGGCTCGATCTCCACGACGATCCGCTCCAGGGCCTCGCACTGCTGCGAGGCGACTTCCAGCTGTTCCGGCGACAGATTCTGGAGCGCGTCACCGCCGTCCCGACGCGGGACGCGCTGATCGACGGCGTCGACGACCTCTCCGCACGTCTCGGAGCAGTCGACGCGACGCTCCGGGAGATGGCCGGTTCGTTCGAGGACGAGGCCTTCGTGAAGCAAGGACTGGAAGCAGCGATCAAGGCAGAGGTGGCCACGCTGGCCGCGCGCGCGAGCATCAACGCGAGCGTCACGATCGAGGGCAATCTGGAAGACCTCACGACCTCTCAGCGAATCGCGGTCCATCGGATCGTCCAAGAGGCGCTCGCCAACGTGCGCGAGCACAGTCGTGCGAGCGAGGTCACGGTGTCGGTTTGTCGGCGCCGTCACTCAATCCACGCGGAGATCGTCGACAACGGCGTCGGGTTCCAGGTCGAGCGTGCCGTCTTCGATGCGGCGAAGCGCGGCAGGCTCGGCCTCATCGGCATGAGCGAGCGTGCACGGCTCCTGGGCGGCACGCTTGGCGTGGAGAGCAGCCCCGGCGGCCCCACGAAGGTGTGGGTGACGCTGCTCGCGTGGAGGCCGAAGGCGGCGGAGGACGCGCCGCCGAGCCCGGCGCGCATACCGCTCAGGGCCGGCGGGGGCCAGACTGTAAGAGCGGCTCCCTTGGATTCAGCGTGACGCCTAAAGCGTGGCTGGATTCCACGGCTCGAGCCGCCGGGCGGCGCGGAGATGGGCTTCGGCGCGGAGCGGATCTCGCGTCATCAGGCGCACCCCCTCGTGAGCTGAGCATCCGCCACGTACGGCAGCACGAGCGCTGCGTCGCGACGAGGGCGAGGCCCACCGCGGGGCCGCCGGCGCCCACGGATGCCGGCGGCCGTCAGAGCAAGCGCGACGACAGCGAGCGCGCAGACGAGCGCGTGCCTCGCGCGACCGTCCCAGTTCGCCGCGACGCCGGGAACCCGCAGTGCGATCTGCAGCTCGCCCCCCAAGGTCTAGAAGACTCCGGCGGCGGCTTCGACCATCGGGCTCTCGACGAGCCCGAGCCGGTAGGCGCAGCGTGCGGCCTCGGTCCGGTTGGACACATCCAGCTTGCGATAGATGTTGGTCAGATGGAACTTGACCGTCTGCTCGGTCACCCACAACTCACGCCCGATCGCCCGATTCGACAACCCCCGCGCAACCGCCTGCAAGATCACGATCTCCCGCTCCGTCAACCCCGCACCCCGCGCCGCCTGCTGACCATCACCCTCCGGCATCCCCAAAGCGTGAAACACCGTCCCCTCCATCGCCTGCCGCAACGCCGACGCCAGATCCCGCGGATCGATGCTCTTCACGATGTACCCACACGCACCGCTCTTCAGCGCCGCCTGAATGTGCTCCGGATCGCTGAACACCGACAACACCACCGCCTTCACCTTCGGAAACCGCTTCCGCAACAACGACAAACACGCCAACCCATCCATCTTCGGCATCCGAATATCCAGCAACACCACATCCGGCCCCAACTGATGCACCAACGGCAACACCTCGCTCCCCGACCCGAGCCTCCCCCACGATCTCAATATCCTCCGCACCCTCCAACGCCGCCCGCACGCCGTCCAGGACGAGCTGATGGTCATCCGCTAGCAAAAGCTTCATCACAGTGCCCCTCCCCCGTTTGTCTCCCTGGCCGCTGTTAGAACCCCTGTCCCTTGGTCCTCCGAGCAAAGGGAACTGAACATACAAGCTACCGGCCGACGCCGATGCCGGTCATACGGAACACGTCTCCTAGACCTTCGCGTGGTCCAGGCGGGCTAGCTCGACGCGTCCTTCTCCGAAGAGCTTCATCAAGGTTGCCTCCCCCCGTTGTCTCCCCGCCGCTGTTGGAACCCCTGTCCCTTGGCCCTCCGAGCAAAGGGAACTGAACATACAACTTACTACCGACCGCCGCCGATGCCGGTCATACCGAACACGTCTCCTAAACCTTCGCGTGGTCCAGCCGGGCTAGCTCGACGCCTGCCTTCTCCGCACGCGCCCGAGGGCCGGCACCGCGCGCCCGCCGGGGAGCGTCCGTCAGCGCCTCCCTGATCAACCCCGCAAGAGCATCATCTGTGCGCTCCCCCCCGTCGAACCGTTGCCTCGGCTCACCGTAGGAGCGCATCGCCTGCGAGTCAAGTCCCAGGACGTGGTGTAACTCGCCGTATGGTGGACGAAGGCTCAGGCCGCGCTGCGCTCCAGACCTCGTCCAGTTCCAGCACCTCCTCCTGGTCTTCTTGTGTGCCCCGCTCCGCGAGGAGCGGGGCGAGCGAGTCGAGTGAGAGGTAGCGGCGGCCGACGAGCCACTCGACGGACGTACGGGTAGCGGCTCGCGAGCGGCCGAGAGCGGAATGCCTCCACCTGCTCGTCCAGGCCGGCGCAGACGCGCGACACCTCCGAGCGTGAGATCCGCAGGCCGAGCGACTCGACCAGCTGGTCGACGCGGCGGGTCGAGACACCAATCTGGCCGTTCGGAGATGTCGAGGGTGGCCGTTCGGAGATGTCGGGGGCCGAGGCCACCTTCCAGAATCCCAGCGACCGTGCGCATCAAGTTGAGCGAACCCGCGTTGATCGACGACCTCGTGCGTTACCTCGAGCGGTGCGATGTGCGGGCCAGAGCGACCGCCAGGCACGCGATCAATCTCGACGGCGATCCGAGCGACTCGCTACTCGGCACGATCCGGCTCGACGGCTATCTCAGGGTCTGGTGCTCGATGCATCCCGGCGTCGCGGCCTCTCTCGAGGAGCGCGAAGCCACACCGCAGTACAAGGCGTGAGCGGGCGGCCGGACCTCCACGGACTCTGGTCCGCGCTCTGGTCTCCGTCTGCCGCGACGCTCCTGTCCAGGCGACGCTCTACGATCGCCCGTGGACGGCGCCATGCAGCGCCCGACACTCTCGACCTGCGGTGAGTGGACAGCCGGGCGTCGGCACGGTGCTGCGACGCTCGCACGTCGATAGGGTCGTGATGCGCCCGAGCGCCCTTCCGAGGTTGGAGGACGTGCCCCCGGGACAAGGGCTTGTCTCCCGCGGCGGGAACGGCCCGGGCTCGGGCGCATCGCACCGCTTCTCGGCCGGCTCGTGCTGGCAGACGGCGGGCAGCGGGGCGACCGACGAGCTGCGCCTGCTCGACACGACACCGCTTCCCTGCGGGCAATCGATCCAGACGACCAGGACGAGCGAGCTCGCGCCCTGCGCCGGCTTCGGCTACTGCCCCGCCCGCCCGCGCCGCTGCTGGGGCTTCAAGCTCGATCTAGGCGCGCGGGCGCTCGTCCACGCGAGCGATCCAGGTTTCGAGCCGCGGGTAGCGGCCGTCGAGGCTCAGGTTGTCGCGCAGGACGTGGTGGAAGACCTCCTCGTCGCCCTCCGGCCAGATCGTCGCGTACTTGAGGAACGGGAAGGCGATCACGTCGGCGATCGAGAAGTCGCCGAGGAGGTGGTCGCGGCCGGTGAGCAGGCCCTCGAAGACGTCCAGCGAGGCGCGCATCCGGGCGCCCCACTCCTCGATCAGCGCGCGGTGGGGATCGGGCTTCTCCAGCTCGGCTGCGATCAGGTTCGGCGGCCGCTTCCAGACCCGGTTGAACCACTCGACGAAGACGGCCTGCTCGGAGCGGAGGGCCGGGTCGGCCGCGTAGAGCGGCGGCTCCGGGAAGCGGCGCTCGAGGTGCTCGAGGATGAGCGGCGAGTCGAAGACGATCGTGCCGTCGTCGTCGAGCACCGGCACGAGCTCCTGGCTGCTGACGGCGACGACAGGCGAGCGGTCGGCGGGGTCCACGTCCACCCACTCGAGCTCGATGCCCTTGTGCCCGGCCGCGAGCGCGACGCGCTCGACGTTCGTCGAGAACGGGATCCGGTAGACGCGCAGCACCGGTGCCAACGCTACCGAAGGCGCGCTAGGCTCCGTCGGCGTGAAGCTGCTCCTTATCGTCGCCGCTCGCGCTCGCCCTTGCCACTGCCGACGGCGCGGCCGAGCGGTATCCGATCGAGCCTTCCGCGATCGGCGGCGTCATGGTCGGCGCGACCGCCGCGCAGGCCAAGGCGAAGCTCGGCGCCGCGCGCGTGGACCACCTCGAGGGCGGCCTCAAGCGGCTTGTCTTCGCGAAGGCGCGCACCGAGGTCTACTTCAAGGAGGGCGGCACGAAGGCGCTCGGCGTCGTCACCTGGAACAAGGCGTACCGAACCGCCGCCGGCCTCGGCCCGTGCTCGCGGGTCGCCGACCTGAAGGCGGCCTACGCCCGCAAGCTGAAGCCCATCAGGCTCAGGCGGCGCCGTCGTCGCCTACCGGCTCGGCAACCTGACGTTCACCGCCGAGGGGAAGACCGCCGGCGACGTGATGCTCTCCGCCGGTGGCCTCCCCCGCTTCGTCGCGCTCAACGCGACGGAGTGCCGCTAGCCTTCGCAGACTCAGTTCCGCGCGGCCCATTCGTCTAGTGGCCTAGGACACCGCCCTCTCACGGCGGCGGCACGGGTTCGAATCCCGTATGGGCCTCTACTGCATTCGACTTAAACCCGGAGGCCCAAGGCAGATCCCTGACGGCCTCCATCGCCAAGGATCGGTTGAGCGCACGCAGGTACACCTGCGTCGTGTCGATCCGCGAGTGATTCATCAGCGCCTGCAGCGATTCCAGCGCTCCGGGGTGGCTCGTCAGGAACGCGACAGCGAACGCCCGACGCAGCGCGTGGGCCGTCGCCCTCACCCCCGCGCGCTCCGCGACCTTGATCACGGTTTCCCAGATCACCTTGTTCGAACGCTCGGAGCGGCGCACGGTCGCCAGCCGGCGGTTTGGGATCACGTAGTCGTCCGGCTTACAGCTCACCTCGGTCGACTCGACGGCCGCGTGCAGGATGTGGAGCAGCTCGTAGGGGATCGGCTTGACCGCGACCTTCCCGTACTTCTCATGAAAGCGCATCGTCCCCTCGACCAGATCGACGTCCCGCCAGCGCAGCCGACTCGCAGAGTCACGACGCGTACCGGTGTACGCAAGCACCGAAGGCTCGACCGAGAACGCGACCGTCGCCACCGCGCTGCTCTCCGATCTCGTCGAGCGCGGCCTCGACCCCGAGCAGGGGATGCTGTTCGTGATCGACGGCGCCAAGGCGCTGCGCAAGGCGATCCGCTCCGTCTTCGGCGAGGCGCCCGTGCAACGCTGTATCCGCCACAAGGAACGCAACGTGCTCGACCACCTGCCCGAGCGCGACCGCCCGCCCGTCAAGCGCCGGCTACGGGCCGCTTGGGCCGAGCACGATCACGCCCGCGCCCTCGATCGCTTGCAGACGCTGGCCGGCGAGCTCGAGCGGACCCACCCCGGCGCCGCCGGCTCGCTGCGCGAGGGCATGACCGAGACGCTGACGCTCACCCGCCTCGGGATCCGCGACAACCTGAAACGCACGCTGGAGTCGACCAACCCGTGCGAGTCGATGATCGAATGCGTCCGCCGCACCAGCCGCAACGTCAAGCGCTGGCAGTCAGGCGAGATGGCGCTCCGCTGGACCGCCGCCGGCATGCTCGAAGCCGAACGGCAGTTCCGCAGGATCATCGGCTACCGCGACCTCGCCACGCTCGCCGTCGCGATCGAGCACGAGCTCGCCCGCACGACCGTCCCGTCCCCGACCCAGGAGGCCGCTATCCTCGTCACCGCCTGACCATCAACACCGGGACCGCCGTCACGAAGTTCCACGACGAACGGGACATCCTCGAACCACGTGTTGGAACGCAAGACCTGACTGCCTTCAGGAATCGAACCAGCGCACGCGGTCTTGACCGCTCAAGGCCTGGGATGCAAACGAAGCTTCACCACGTCACCGGGAAGGACGCTGCCAGCGGCTAACACAGTGAGATCGACGCTTTCCCCCTTGACGTCCTCGGGCACGGTGACGGTCAGCTCCTCATCACTCGCTGCCGTTACCTCTGCGTAAATCCCATCGAACAGCACCGTCGGCCGTGCAGCATCCGCGGCCTGCGGGCCGAGGAAGAACCGGCCTCGCACCACAAGGGGTTCCCCCGGCGTCCCGAACGCCGGCTCCAGCCCTGTGACGATCGCCTTGTTCGGAACGATCGTGACCGGGCGTGAAGCCGATTCGGCGCCAGCGGCAGTGATGACGCTCACGTCCACAAAACCGGCCGCGAGCGTGTTCGGCACACGTGCAACGAGCGACGTGTTGGTTGCCGACAGCACACGGCCTTCGCCGTCGACTCCAATCTCAGGAAGAACGTCGATCCCATTGAAGCGCACCACGAGCTGAGCGAGGAACTCTTCCGACCCCGCCCCCGGGGGTACGAAGTTCACGCCGCGCACCTCGACGAGGTCGCCGGGGCGGATCCCGCCCGCGCCTGCCCCGAGTCGGCGCGTCACGCTGTTGATGAGCGGCTGGTTCGCCTCCGCGCTCTTAGCCGCTGTGTACCCGAGAGCGGAGACGCTCGTCAAGCCGACGAGCACCGGCGGCACGGCGGGCAGGCCTGTGGATTCGACCACTAGAGCCGCCGTGAACCAGACCAGGGCGACCAAGTTGAAGACGAGAAACTGTGCGTCGACGAGATTTCCACGCCCGTCGTCGTCCGAGACGATGTCGCGCAGCTTCGTCTGGTTCGCCTCGACCTTCTGTAGGCGCCCCGCATCGACCTTCATCCCCACCGAGAGGCGAGCGAGCACGGCTGCTGCGAATGGCCCTCCGAGGAGCAGCAGGTACTCCTCCGGGAACTCGGCCCAACTGGAACCGAGCGTCTTGTCGAGGTCGTGGAGCGCGTCATCGGACAACGCGGCGAGCGAGATGAAGTAGAGGAAAGCCGTTGCGATCGCAACCGTCCAGAGGGCGACCTGTGTCAGAGATGTCGAGAGACGCTTGTCCTTTCCGAGCACGTACGCCAGGAGGCCGCCGCGACCTCGCTGCAGAAGCCCGAGAACTCCAAAGGCGAGCACCGAGAGCGGGATGCCGATGCCGCCCGCTCGGCGAACCTCATCCAGGTTCTCGTCCCACGGTCGACCGTACAGCACGCAGATAACGATGATCGCCGTCCCGATTCCCGCCAGGACTCGGTTCGCCAGTTGAAGCTGATCACGGCCCTGCTGCTCGTGGCCCGCTGCAGCCGCGTCGCTCTGGACGACGATGGCCTTCTCGGCGGCGCGCTCCGTCGTCGCCGCCTCCGCCGCATGAACCGGTTCTCGGCGCTCGACCTGCCCATCATCTTTCGGCGTCGCCCGGTCCAGCGTTTCCGTCGCCGCACACTCGGAGCGGGCCTTCTTCAAGTCCCTAAAGGCGTCCATCAGAGGGAGGCTCTTGATCTTCACGTCGACCACGACCAACTACACACGAGTCAGCGCGTCGTGTCAATCGTCGCTTCCCCAGCGGAATCAGGATAACCCCACCGACACGGCCTCGTAACCGGATCTGCATTGCCTGGCCCGCCCCCAGCCCTAGCGTCGTGAGCCATGAGCAACCATCTAGTGCGGCTTCTCCAAACCTTTGACCGGAAACTCGCCCCGCGCGCGCGAAGCTCCAGTCATTTCGCAGAGCGGGCGCGGCTCGATCCGGTCAGGAAGGAGTTTTGAGTGCAACGTTACGAGAAGGCGCACTAGCTCCACTCCTCGCGGCACTTCTCGCCGCCGCTTCAACCGCAGGATTCGCCGCCGCCGACAACGACCGCCATGACGACGAGGGCGCCCAGGTGCAGACGATCGGGCTCTGGGCCGACGTCCCCTACTCCAATGCGCAAAAGACGGAGGGCAGGATGTGGCGGCGGATACAGTGGATAGAACACAAGATGACTCAAACGGCTTGTTTGAGCCATTTGCCCCCGTAGCTCAGTGGATAGAGCAGCGGCTTCCTGTGACCGTAGGGACACAACTCTTTGACGGCCGCTTGCATGTCCACCGGTAGCCGGAGAAGAATGACGAGATGTCGGTCACCGGGTTCCAGACTTCAGCGCGGCCGCGAATCTCGCCACCGCTCGTCGCTCTTGGCGCCGCGCGCAAGCGCCACATCCTGAAGCCAGTCAGGTCTTGCTGTCATTACGACACCCCGTCCTTCTCGAAGGCGCGCAGCCGGCGGCTGATCGTCGCGTACTGGCAACCGAGCGCACCGGCGATCTCGCGCATCCTGTAGTCGTATTCGCGGGAGGCACGGGCGATCGCCTCGCGGAAGATCGAGCGCCGCTCGTTGCTGCGCGCCGTGACGTGGTAGATGCCGCCGGGGAGCTCAAGCGGCAGCGGACGCGCCATGAGACCAAGCTAGCGCGGCGAGCGGCGGCGAACGTCACAGTAGTTGCGTAGAAGCCCCGCGAGTTCCGAACCACGTGTTGGAATGCAAGGGCTGACCCCGTCTTCGCTCGTCCTTCCACATGGTGCTCGTGGCCGATCGTGGAGAGATGCGCGGTGGCCGCAGGTTAGCGCACGATCGCGGTCAGGCGTGCGTCTCGACGCGAAGCAGACTCTGCGCGGCGCCATGACCTGTTCGCCTTCCCCTCAACGAACGGGGTGCGGTCTTCCCACATTCGAATCAAGCCCCTCCCCGATGCCGTGGCGTATGGCGGCTGCGATGGTCACATGGCAGCCGCATTCGCGGCTGGTATCGCCTGACGGAAGGAGAGTCATGGCAACCATCGAGAAGGCTGCGACCTTCGCGGCTCCGGGACAGGTCGACAGTCCCGTCGAGCTGAAGTCGCGCTACGAGAACTTCATCGGCGGCCACTGGGTCGCGCCGGTGGAGGGTCGAGTACTCCGACGAACGTGACGCCCGCGACGGGCGAGCCGTTCACGGAGGTGCCGCGCTCGACACCGGAGGACGTCGAGCTCGCGCTCGACGCCGCGCATGCCGCGAAGGACGCCTGGGGCGAGGCCTCGACGACCGAGCGCTCGCGCGTCCTGAACAAGGTGGCGGACGCGATCGAGGAGAACCTCGAGATGCTGGCCGTCGCGGAGAGCTGGGAGAACGGCAAGCCGGTGCGGGAGACGCTCGCCGCGGACATCCCGCTCGCGGCCGACCACTTCCGCTACTTCGCCTCGGTGATCCGCGGCGAGGAGGGAGCGATCTCCGAGATCGACAAGAACACGGTCGCCTACCACTTCAAGGAGCCGCTCGGAGTCGTCGGCCAGATCATCCCGTTCAACTTCCCGCTGCTGATGGCGGCCTGGAAGCTGGCGCCGGCGCTGGCGGCCGGCAACGCCGTCGTGCTGAAGCCGGCGAGCCCGACGCCGTGGTCGATCCTCAAGCTGATGGAGCTGCTCGAGGAGATCCTGCCCGAGGGCGTGATCAACGTCGTCAACGGCCCGGGTGCGGAGATCGGCAAGGCGCTCGCGACCAGCAAGCGGATCGCCAAGATCGCCTTCACCGGCGAGACGGTGACCGGGCGGCTGATCATGCAGTACGCCGCACAGAACATCATCCCGTCGACGACCGAGCTGGGCGGCAAGTCGCCGAACATCTTCTTCGCCGACGTGATGGCGCAGGACGACGACTTCCTCGACAAGGCGATCGAGGGGCTCGTGCTCTACGCGTTCAACAAGGGCGAGGTCTGCACCTGCCCGTCGCGGGCGCTGATCGAGGAGTCGATCTACGACGAGTTCATGGGCCGGGCGCTGGAGCGGATCGCCGCGATCCGCCAGGGCCACCCGCTCGACCGCGAGACGCAGCTCGGCGCCGCAGGTCTCGAAGGCGCAGCTCGAGAAGATCGCGAGCTACGTCGAGATCGGCAAGCAGGAGGGCGCCGAGCTGCTGATCGGCGGCGAGCGCGCCCACCTCGGCGGCGAGCTGGAGGGCGGCTACTACTTCCAGCCGACCGTCTTCAAGGGCACGAACGACATGCGGATCTTCCAGGAGGAGATCTTCGGCCCGGTGCTCGCGGTCACGACGTTCAAGAACGAGGAGGAGGCGCTCGAGATCGCGAACGACACGCTCTACGGCCTCGGCGCCGGCGTCTGGACGCGCGACACGAGCAAGGCGTTCCGCATGGGCCGGGGCATCAAGGCCGGCCGCGTGTGGACGAACTGCTACCACCTCTACCCGGCGCACGCCGCCTTCGGCGGCTACAAGGTCTCCGGGGTCGGGCGCGAGAACCACAAGATGATGCTCGACCACTACACGCAGACGAAGTGCCTGCTCGTCTCCTACGACCCGAAGCCGCTCGGGTTCTTCTAGAACGATGCAAGCGGATCCGGCTCCCAGGGTCGTCGCCACCGACGCCGCAATCGCGGAGATCGGGCGCCTGAGAGCCGAGCACGGTCCGCTGATGTTCTTCCAGTCGGGGGGCTGCTGCGACGGCAGCTCCCCGATGTGCTTCCCCGACGGCGAGCTCCTGCTCGGGCCGAACGACCTCCTGCTCGGCGAGGTCGACGGCTGCCCCTTCTACATCGACGCCGACCAGTACGAGCGCTGGAACCGGCCCGCGCTCGTGCTCGACGTCGCGCCGGGCGCCGGCTCGGGCATGTCGCTCGAGGAGACGCACGGAGTCCACTTCGTCCTCAGCTCGACGCCGATCGCAGCCTGCACACGCGCCGCGCAGATCGCACCAGCAGCCGAAGCCCGTACCGGCCACGGGACCCACGCGTGAGGAGAGGCTCATCAGGACTTCCACCCACGCACCGGCGGCTACAGAGGGATCCCGTCGCACGTTGCCTCGTCCTGAAGCCGGGGATGCTTCTATGGGAGTCAAGTCGCCAGCGGCATTCCTTCGAGTAGCCGGAAGAGTGAGCGGGCGAGGTAGCGTTTGAGGCAGCGGATCGCCTCGCGCAGGGTCTTGCCCTCGTTTTGGCGGCGGGCGATGTAGGCGATCGTCTCGGCGTGGTGTTTGCGGCGGCTGACGATGATCGTGTGTAGGGCACGGTTCAGCTGTCGGTCACCGCCCCGGTCGAGTCGGTGGCGGACGAGGCGACCGGAGCTGGCCGGGATCGGTGCGGCACCGGCGATCCGTGCGAAGGCCGCCTCGTTGTGCAGGCGGCCGTGGTGTGACCAGCAGGCGAGGACCTGTGCTGCGCTCACCGGTCCGACTCCGGGCTGGGCAAGCAGCGCTGGCGCGAGCCGCTGGACGAGCGTTTCGACGTCGCGCTCGAGCAGCCGCGCCTCCTGGTCGAGTGTGCGTGCCCGCCGGGCGAGCGCGCGCAGGCAGTGGTTGAGTGCGCCGGCCTCGACGGTCGCGCAGGCTCGCGGGCGCAGGCTCGCGCAGCGGGCAAGCAGAGCCGCCCGCGTCAGCGTGCGCAGCTCTCTGCGCTGCGGCTCGGGCGCTGAGACGACGAGCGCCCGCAGCTGGCAGAGCGCGGCCGCCCTTCCCGCGACCGCGCTCGCGCGCGTCACCAGCAGCGCCTGCAGTGCTGCCCGCTCACCGCCCGAGCGAGGCTGGCCGGGATGGCGCTGGGAGAGCGCGCTTCTGGCCGCGCGCACCGCGTCGAGTGCGTCCGACTTACCGCTCCGACGCTCGGCGCGCAGCGGCCGGGCGACCTCGACGACGAGCTCGCCGCGACCGGAGAGATAACGGGCGAGACCGGCGCCGTAGCAGCCAGTCCCCTCGATCGCCCAGCAGCGGCGCCCCGGCGCCTGTGTCCGCGCCAGCAAAAGCGCGCGCGCATAACCCGAAGCGCTCGCCTCGATCTGTGTCTCGGCGAGCAGAACGCCGGTCGCTGCCGCGACCAGCGCCAGCGCGTGCGTGTCGCGATGGCTGTCGACGCCGATGACGACGTCGAGGGAGTGTGCAAGCATGTGACCACCTCCACCAGTGGGGGGAACAAGCGGTGCCGGTCCGGAGGCTGCAACCGCGAGGCGGCAGGACTGTGATGGGTCACGCCCTCAGGCGGACAGGCTTCTGATCAAGCCAGCACGCGGCGCCAGGCCGGCACCGAGCTTCCCACCCGGACAGATCCCCACAAAGACACCTCGCAAGCAAGGGCCGGTCAGGTCTTGAGTCACGGGCAAAAAGCATCGGCGCGAGCCTGGCAGCGGCCCCAGACGGAACCGAGCCCCACTCTCACAGTCAGGTCTGTCTTGCACTACGACACCCCGTCCTGCTCGAAGGCGCGCAGCCGGCGGCTGATCGTCGCGTAGTGGCAACCGAGCGCACCGGCGATCTCGCGCATCCTGTAGTCGAATTCGCGGTAGGCACGGGCGATCGCCTCGCCGGGCGGGAGCGTGCCGCGTAAGCGGGATCAGGTCTTGCGTGCCAAGAACACGGACGAAGCAGCTTCGGGAGCCGAAGCCGCGGGCGTAGAGCGACGAGCGTTTGTCGCAAACCCGACCCCGTCTCCCGTCGATCATCGTCGTTGCGAGCGCCACCAGCGGTAGATGGCGGCCCACTGGCGCGCGTCGACGTCACGCGGAAGCGCGCGGTCGTCGAAGCCGTTGGCGGCGGCGAGGAGCTTCAGCTCGCGCGGGCCGAGCATGCGCCGCAACGTCATTCGAAGGGGCTTGTCGGCCCACGCGCGCTCCAGGAACGTGCGGTACAGGGCGTGATCCGCCCGAGGCACGAGAGGCTCGTCACGAGGCTCGATGGCGAGCACTGCCGAAACGACAGGAGGCGGCGGGGCGAACGCCGCGGGCGCGAGCCTCCTCGCGACTGCGAGCCTCCACCACGCGGCCCAGTAGACGCTCTGCAGCGTCGCCGGGCAAGTTGCTGCGCGCTTCGCGGCGAGTTCCCACTGCACGATGACGTGCGCGGATCGCAGCAACACGTCCGGGTCGTCGAGCAACGACCGCAAGACCGCCGCCGTGCCGGCAAACGGGAGATTGGCAACCACGGAAAACGGCTCAGCCGGCCACGGCCACGTCCGTGCATCGGCCGCCACGACGGCCACTCGAGCATCGTTGTCGAACCGTTGCCTCAGACCAGCGGCGAGCGTCGCGTCCATCTCGAGCGCGATGACGCGAGCGCCCGCTCGCCGGAGCGCTCCGGTGAGGGCGCCGCGGCCGGCGCCGACGTCGATGACAAGATCGCCTCGGGCGATCCCGGCTTCAACGACAAGCGTGTCGGCGAGGCTGCTACTTCGAAGGAAGTGCTGCCCGCGCGCGGCGCCGCCGGAAGGCGACCGCCGAACGGACACGGAAGGCCCACGTAGTCACACTCCCGATCCTATCGCCCGGCCGCCGAAGCTGGAAGCGGGCCCGACCCGAGAGCTGAGGCTGCGGGCGTGCGCCGTTCCGTCGCGGTGCGTTCGTGCAGCTCCACGCACGTCATGATGCGGCCACCATGAACGATCTGCCGCACCCCCATATCGGTGTCGGGATCATCATCACGCGAGGTGACGACCTCCTCCTCGTCCGACGCCGACACGTCCACGGCGACGGCACGTGGTCGACGCCAGGGGGACATCTCGACTTCGGCGAAAGCCCAGAGACGTGCGCCGTCCGCGAGGCCCGTGAAGAGACGAGCGTGGAGATCTCCGAACCGCGCTTCGTGGCGATCACGAACGACGTCTTCGAGACCGAGTCGAAGCACTACATCACTCTCTGGCTGACGGCCGCGCACGTATCCGGTGAGGCGCGCGCAGCAGCAGCGCACGAGCTCTCTGAAGTGGCGTGGTTCGACCGCGGCACGCTACCCACACCCCTCTTCCCCCCGCTCATGCGACTCCTCGCCGGCGAGTCTCTCCCCCCGAATGCGTTCAGGAAACCGTCCGAGGACGCGTAAGCGGGGCCGGCTCTCGCCCTCCGACCGAGGCTCTAGGCAGTCATCGCAGCGATGCCGTCCGTGCGCATCCGCAGCCGCTCGTAGTCCAAGAAGCGCCCCATGACGGATCTGTGATCCAATCTCCGAGAGGAGATGCGCCAGCCGGCGTCGCCGCCGGCATCGGCCTCGCCTCCGCATCGTCCAAGCGCGTCGCTACGAATGACAGGCCGCGGATGAAAGAGGTCGCGATCGACCGGGAGGTGAACGAGCAGCACAAGCGCTCGATCGACGGCTGCACGCGCGTCTTCCGCACGGGCGAGGCACGAGCCTTCCACCACGCACCAGCGGGCAGCCGGTAGGAGGCGGGCGCCGTGGGCGGGGAGCGGGCCGTACACGTCGAGGGGCTGCGCAAGCGCTACGGCGACACGGTCGCCGTCGACGGCGTGTCGCTCGAGGTGATGCGGGGAGAGATCTTCGGGATCATCGGCCGGAACGGCTCGGGCAAGACGACGACGGTGGAGTGTGTCCAGGGGCTGCGTCGCGCCGACGGCGGCGAGGTGCGCGTGCTCGGGCTCGATCCGCGGACGCAGGGAGGCGAGCTGCGACAGCGGATCGGCTGCCAGCTGCAGGAATCGGCCCTGCCGGAGCGGATCCGAGTCTGGGAAGCACTCGACCTGTTCGCCGCGCTCGGGCCCCGTTCGGCCGACTGGCACCGGCTTCTCCAAGACTGGGGCCTGCAGGGAAAGCGCGATGCCTCCTTCCACAGTCTCTCGGGTGGCCAACGGCAGCGGCTGTTCATCGCGCTTGCGCTCGTCAACCACCCGGAGGTCGTCTTTCTCGACGAGATGACGACGGGCCTCGACCCGGCGGCCCGGCGGGTCGCCTGGGAGCTGATCGGCGCCGTGCGCGACCAGGGGACGACGGTCGTCCTGGTGACGCACTTCATGGAGGAGGTCGAGCGGCTGTGCGACCGCGTCGCCGTCCTCGACCACGGCCGCCTCGTCGCCGGCGGCACACCGGCGGAGATCGCGGCCCGGCATGGCGGCGGCACCCGCGTCCGCTTTAGCGCCAACGACCGAGACCTCGGCTGGCTCGAGGACGTCCCGCACGTCCGCGAGGTGGTGCGGCACGGCCGGCAGGTCGAGGTCGTCGGCGACGGTCCGGTGCTGCCGATCGTGGCGGCAGCGCTCGTCGAACGCGGGATCGTGCCCGAGGACATGCGGGTGGAGCAGCCGACGCTCGAGGATGCGTTCCTGCGGCTGGTCGGAGCGGAGCAGTGAGTGCGGTGGCAAAGATCCACAAGCTCGCCTGGGTGGAGACGAAGCTTCTCCTCCGGGACCCGCTGACGCTCGTCTTCACCTTCGCGTTCCCGCTGATCATGCTCTTCGTGCTCGCGGAGGTGTTCGGGAACTCGACCGCCGACCGCGACGAGATCGTCTTCCGCAACGTCGGGGCGATCGACTACTACGTGCCGGCCTACGTCGCCCTCGTCGCCGCCGCGGTCGGCATCGTCTCGGTGCCCGTGCACCTCGCGTCCTACCGCGAGCTCGGCATCTTCCGCCGGTTCCGTGCAAGCGGCGTCTCGGTGTGGACGCTTCTTGCCGCCGAGGTTCTGGTCGCGTTCGGGCTGACGCTCGTCGGGACCGTGCTCGTCGTCGGGTCGACGGCCGCCGTCTACTCGAACAAGCAGCCGGAATCACTGCTTGGCGTGCTCGCGGTCTTTGTGTTCGTGACGCTGCTCTTCGCTGCGGTCGGGATCCTGCTCGGCGCGGTTCTCCCGAACGCGCGCGCGGCGCAGGGAGCGGGCTCGATCCTCTTCTTCGTCATGCTGCTCCTCTCGGGCGGCGGCCCGCCGCCGGAGGTAATGAGCGGTGTCATGCGGTACGTCGCCAACGCGCTCCCGCTCACGCACGCCGTCCGGATCCTGCAGGACCCGTGGTTGGGGTTCGCGTGGGAGTGGACCTCGTTCCTGGCGGCGGCGGGTTTCCTCGTGGGAGCGTCGCTGCTGGCGCTTCGCTTCTTTCGCTGGGCGTAGCGCCTGCATTCTCGGCGCACCGAAGCCGGCGTCACGAGTGAAGCCGGGGATGCTTCTGTGGGAGTCGAGTCGCCTCGTTCCGGCGGCACAACGCTTCGTTCTGAAACGAGTTCCCAGCCCGCATCTTTCAGGAGCGCTGTTCGCCGTGTTCGCGGGCGGCTGGGTGATGTCCGCTTCGCCCGAAAACGACGCTAGGCTCCTTCCCATGTGTGGCATCGCGGGCAAGGTGTCCGGCAACGGGCCGGTGGACGAGGAGCTGCTGCACCGGATGTGCTCGGTGATCGAGCATCGAGGCCCCGACTTGCGCGGCGTCTACGCCGAGGGCCCGGTGGGGCTCGGCATCCAGCGGCTGCGGATCATCGACCTTCAGACGGGCGATCAGCCGATCTTCAACGAGGATCGATCGGTGGTCGTTGTCCTGAACGGCGAGATCTACAACTACCGCGAGCTACGCGACGAGCTCGCCGGCCGCGGCCACCGCTTCTCGACCGGGTCCGACACCGAGGCGATCGTGCACCTGTACGAGGAGTACGGCGCCGACTGCGTCCACCACCTGCGCGGGATGTTCGCCTTCGCGCTCTGGGACCGGCAGGCTCGCCGGCTGCTGCTCGCGCGCGACCGGATTGGCAAGAAGCCGCTCTTCTACGCGCAGCGCGGCGACACGCTTTGGTTCGCCTCGGAGGCGAAGGCGATCCTGCAGGATCGAGGAGGTCGACCGCTCGATCGACCTGGACGCGATCGACGCGTACCTCCACTTCCAGTACGTCCCGCATCCGCTGAGCGCCTTCGCGGCGCTGCGGAAGCTGCCGCCGGCGCACACGCTCGTCTGGGAGCAAGGACGGATCGAGCTGCGGCGCTACTGGCGGCTCTCGTACCGGCGGCGGAACGACGCCGCCACCGAGGCCGAGGCGCACGAGCTGATCCGCGACGGGCTGCTCGAGGCGACCCGCCTGCGCCTGCGCAGCGACGTGCCGCTCGGCGCGTTCCTCTCCGGCGGCGTCGACTCGAGCGCGGTCGTCGCGGCGATGGCCAAGCAGTCGGAGGGGCGGGTGAAG
Source organism: uncultured Actinomycetes bacterium (assembly GCA_963839425.1). Taxonomy (GTDB): domain Bacteria; phylum Actinomycetota; class Thermoleophilia; order Gaiellales; family Gaiellaceae; genus CAYGLV01. Next base: position 913,152 of record CAWIUX010000009.1, on the reverse strand, counting down.
ACGTTCTCGATCGGCTTCGACGTCGACGCCTACGACGAGACGCGTCACGCCCGCGAGGTCGCCGAGCTGTTCGACACCGACCACCACGAGCTGCGCGTGGAGCCCAGGGCGATTGACGTGCTGCCGCGGCTCGTCTGGCACTACGGCGAGCCGTTCGCGGACAGCTCCGCCATCCCGAGCCTCTACCTGGCCGAGCTGACGCGCCGGCACGTGACCGTGGCGCTGAACGGCGACGGCGGCGACGAGAGCTTCGCCGGCTACAACCGCTACGTCGGCACCGGCGTTGCCGACCGGGTCGCGGCGCTGCCGGCTCCCGCTCGGCGCGGGCTCGCGCTCGTGGCACGCCTGCTCGGGCCCGGCGCGAGCGAGTCGAGCTTCCGCTCGCGCCTCGACCGGCTCGCCAGGACGTCGACGATGACCGGTTACGAGCGCTACGCCGCGAGGGTGGCGTACTTCACCGAGCGCGAGCGGGAGCGGATGTACACGCCCGAGCTCCGCGAGCAGCTCGGCGAGCGAACGGCGCCCACGGTCGTCCGCGACCTCTGGCTGGCCTCGGACGCGGACGATCGGGTCAGTCGGCTGCTGGACGTGGACGTCAACACGTACCTGCCGGGCGACCTGCTCGTGAAGATGGACATCGCGTCGATGGCCCACTCGCTCGAGGTGCGCTCGCCGCTGCTCGACCACGAGTTCATGGAGCTCTGCGCCGGCTTTCCCGGCGAATGGAAGCTGAGCGGCGGCACGACGAAGAAGCTGTTCAAGGACGCGCTCAGGCCGTGGCTCCCGGACCACCTCCTCGACCGCCCGAAGCGGGGATTCGGCGTTCCGCTCGACACCTGGTTGCGGGGCCCGCTGCGGGACCTGCCGCGCGAGATCCTGCTCGACCCGAGCGCCCTCGAGCGCGGCTTCTTCCGGGAGGAGTACGTGCGGGGCATGATCGAGGACCACGTCGAGGGCGCCCGGAACAACGCGAACCGGCTGTGGGCGCTGATCCAGCTCGAGCTCTGGCTGCGGACGTTCGTCGATCGGCGGGCGAACGGCCCGCTGACGCTCGATCTCGCGCTCGCGGCGTGACCGACTGGCCGGCCCAACCGTTCGTCTGAACCAAGACCGCCGACCAGATCGTCGCCAACACCACCAAACAGCAACCCTCTTCAGAGACGCTGCACTCGTTGTAACTGGCGCAGGAGGGGTCCCCGGGCTTGGCCGATCCGACAGATATCCACGTCAACCGGAATTCGATCACCGGCTACACGGGTTCCAGTTCAACGGTTCAGAACGACGTGCCAGAGGAGCTGGACGCCGAGTGCAACTGGTGGGGTAGCGCGCTCGGACCGGGCGCGCCAGCGAGCACGACCAGCGCCAACGTCGATTTCACGCCATGGCTGGTCAGTTCCAATCTCAGCGGAGTCTGCAGCTCGGACACGACCGACCCGGTCGTGACCGTGACCGCCCCGGCGACCGTCAACGCGACGAGCCCGGCGGGCGCGACGGTCAACTACACCGTCTCGGTCACGGACGACGACCCAAACGTCGGTGCGGCGTCGTGCTTGCCCACTTCCGGCTCGACGTTCCCGGTCGGCGCCACGACGATCACCTGCACGGCCACCGACAGGTCCGGGAACACGGGAACAGGCACGGCGACCGTCACCGTCGTCGTCACCTCCAACTTCCTGTGCACCTTGACGAAGCAGTACATCCAGGGCTCGGCGAAGTACCAGGGGTCGAGCGCCTTCCGAAAGGGGGCGGTCAACCTGCTCACGAGCGCGGCCTGCAAGTTCCTGACTTCGATCGGGCCGCACTTCAGCCCGTCCCACAAGGCGGCGTTCATCTCCGCGTACAAGCACTACGTTTCCGGGCTCGTCCCGGGTGGCTGGCTGACATCGAGCCAGGCCACAACACTCCGCAATCTCGCGGACGCCCTCTAGCGGCGAGGGCGAACGAGCAAGGGCGCAAGGCCCGGGGAGCGCGGAAAACCCGCCTCCCCGGGCCGTCCGGCCACGGCTTCCTCTGGTTGCTCCTGCCGCAAGATGGAAGCGGGACCAGGTCTTGACATTCATAGAAGCGTCCCCGTCTTCGCGCCTAGCGCGGAGTGCTCACAGGCATAGGGTACGCACGTGCCCGTGATCGAGATCCGCGCGTTGCCCCAGGCGGCCGGTGTGAACGTCGGCAGCGTGCTCGCGGCCGTGACGCAGGCGGTCGCGGCGCTGCTCGGCGAGGAGCCCCGCGGAACCTGGGCGACGTGGGACGAGCTCGAGCCCGGGCGCTACTCCGAGGGCGGCGCGGCGCCCACGGTGCAGCCGTTCGCGACGCACCCGCCGCTCGTCCGGATCGCGGGCGGCTCGGGGAAGACGCCTGAGCTCGTCGAGCGCATCCTCGAGACCGTCGCGGCGACGCTCGCACACGAGCTCAGGATCGAACCCGGCAACGTCTTCGCGCGCTACGAGCAGCTCGAGCCGGGCCGCCTCTTCAGCGGCGGCGAGGTGTGGCCGCGAGCCTGAACGGCGCGCTCTCGCGCAAGCGAGGTCTTCACACCGGGATGAGCGGAACACGCTACGGGTGGCTCAGCGCCTGAGGATCGTCCCGTCGACGACCTCGAAGGCCGAGCCGGGGACCCGGTGCAGCGTGTGCAGCTGGTCGTTCGACCACTTCGGGTGCGGCGCGCCGCTGAGGTACCAGTCGGAGCCGTTGTCGGCCAGGATCATCCCGTACTCCTTCAGCGCCTGGAGCACGATTCGCGCCTGCCGCGGGAACCCTGCGATCGGATAGCTCTGCTTCAGCCGCAGCCGGAGGCCCATCGGCGGCAGCCCGGGGTCCGTCGTGTCGCTTGCGAAGTGCCGTGCCGGCCAGACGTAGGCGCGCCGCGTGTCGTTCACCGTGAAGCGGAGGGCGTGGTCGATCCGGCCGCGGGCGACCTCCTCGTAGCGGGCGAGGCCGGGCAGGATCGGGAGGCCGGCCGCGTCGGCGGACGTCCAGCCGGCGGGGCGCAGCTTGTTCGAGCCGAGATCGAAGATCGCGCCCGAGCCGGCGCGCCAGCCGCCCCCGCCCGCCGGGTAGAGGGCGAAGAGCTCGTAGAGCTTGCAGCGGTCGCGATCGACGATGAGCGCGTGCCGGTCGCCGTCCGAGCCGCGGCCGCCCTCGATCGCGACGTCCGCGGGGATCGGGTACGGCCCCTTGTCCGACTCGTCCGCGTACTCGAACGCGACGCGGGACGTCGCCTGCGTGCCGCGGACGACGGTGATCGGGATCCCGATCGGCCCGCCCTCCCAGAGGCCGGAGCCGAAGTGGGCGTGCACGTTGTCGTCGACGCCGATCGCGGCGACGACCCTGGCCGAGTTCGGAGCGACCGGCAGCTTGTCCACCCGCTGGTTCCACGGGCTCGAGGCCGGGAAGACCGGGCAGGCGGGAGCCTGCGGCAGGCGCGAGGCGCCTCCGGGCACAGCACCGGCGAGCGTAAGTGCAAGGCACACAAGGAGCGCGGCGCGGGTCACACCGTCAAGGATGCCGCGATCGGGTGAGACTTGCGTTCCCTCGTGCGAGGGGTCGGGCGAGCACGTCGCCGGGGTCGATGGTGAGGACGTGGAGCCGGACATCACGCCGCACAACGCCGACCAGCTCGAGAGAGTGCTCGCGTCGCAACGTCGCACACTCGAGAGCGTCGCGGGCGATGAGCAGGACGTGAGCCGTGAGGCCGTCGGACATCTGATGGCGTATACCTCGCTCCTGCGGGCGCTGCTGCCGGCCGCAACGATCGCGGAGGGCTCACCCGATGCGCAGCAACACGCGCCACATCGCTACATGTTCATGCTGGAGCTCCCCGATGGGCGCTGGGACGTCGCCGAGCGGCAACTGGAGACGGTCCCGCGCGCGGGGGATGAAGTCAGCTTCGACGATGGCAGGCTGTGGCGGGTTCGCGAGACGCGGCTGGTCACGCCCGCGCCGGCCCGGAAGCCACCGCGCCGGATGTTCGTCTGCGCCGCAGCCGCCTGATCCTTCGCAGCCGCAACGGGGCCGCCAGGCACGCGCTGATCACCCCGTCTTCACGTCGCTCCCGCTCAAGCCCTGCCTGACGGCAGGGCTTCTCGTCTCACCCCGGCGCGCAGAGTGCTTTAGCCTCCGGTGATGATCACCTGCGCCGCCTGCAGCCGCGAGAACCCGCCTGACGCTACGTTCTGCAACGGCTGCGGCGCGCCGCTGGCCGACGCGGCGCCGGCGCGGGAGCAGCGCAAGACCGTCACCGTCCTCTTCTGCGACCTCACCGGCTCGACCGCGCTCGGCGAGGCAATGGACCCGGAGGCGCTGCGGGCCCTGCTCGCGCGCTACTTCGCGCGTATGAAGGCGATCGTCGAGTCGCACGGCGGCACGGTCGAGAAGTTCATCGGCGACGCCGTCATGGCCGTGTTCGGCGTCCCGGTGCTGCACGAGGACGACGCGCTCCGGGCCGTGCGCGCGGCGGCGGAGATGCGCGCTGCGCTGCCGGAGCTCGGGCTCGACGGACGCATCGGCGTGAACACCGGCGAGGTCGTCACCGGCACCGAGGAGCGCCTCGCCACCGGCGACGCCGTCAACGTCGCGGCTCGGCTCGAGCAGGCGGCCGCGCCGGGCGAGGTGCTGCTCGGCGAGGAGACGCTGCGGCTCGTCCGGGAGTCGGTCGAGGCGGAGCCGGTCGAGCCGCTCGCCCTGAAGGGGAAGCACGAGCCGGTGCCGGCGTACCGGCTGCTGAGCGTCGGCGCGGCGCCGGAGGGCCGTGCGTCCGCGCCGATGGTCGGGCGCGAGACCGAGCTGCGGCGTCTGCGCGACGCGCACGCGCAGGCGGCTCGCAACCGCTCGTGCCAGCTCTTCACCGTGCTCGGCGCGCCCGGCGTCGGCAAGTCGCGCCTCGCCGCCGAGTTTCTCCAGGAGCTGGACGGCGCGCGCGTCGTCCGCGGCCGCTGTCTCTCCTACGGCGAGGGCATCACGTACTGGCCTGTCGTCGAGGTCGTGAAGCAGCTCGACGCGCTCCCTGCCGACCCCGGCGCGGCGGCCGCGATGCGATCGCTGCTCGGCGACTCCGACCAGCCGACGTCGGCTCAGGAGATCGCCTGGGCGTTCCGGAAGCTCCTCGAGGAACACGCGCAGGAGCAGCCGCTCGTCTGTGTCCTCGACGACATCCACTGGGGCGAGGACGCGTTCCTCGAGCTCGTCGAGCACGTCGCCGACCTCTCCCGCGACGCGCCGATCCTGCTGCTGTGCATGGCGCGCCCGGAGCTGCTCGAGCGGCGGCCAGGCTGGGGCGGCGGGAAGTGGAACGCCACGACCGTTCTGCTCGAGCCGCTCGACGCCGAGGAGACCGACCGGCTGCTCGACGCGCTCGGCGGCATCGAGGGAGGCCTGCGCGAGCGGATCAGCCAGGCGTCCGAGGGCAATCCCCTCTTCCTCGAGGAGATGCTCGCGCTCGTACGCGAGTCCGGCAGCGACGAGATCGCGGTGCCGCCGACGATCCAGGCGCTCCTCGCCGCGCGGCTCGAGCAGCTCGAGCCGGCCGAGCGCAACGTGCTCGAGCGCGGCGCGGTCGAGGGCCGCGTCTTCCACCGGAGCGCCGTCGAGGCGCTCTCGCCGACGGCGAGCCGCAGCTGACCACACGGCTGCTCTCGCTCGTCCGCAAGGAGCTCGTCCGGCCCGAACGAACCCAGCTCCCCGGGGACGACGCGTACCGGTTCCGCCACCTGCTGATCCGCGACGCCGCGTACGACGCGCTGCCGAAGGCCACCCGCGCGCAGCTGCACGAGCGCTTCGCCGCCTGGCTGGAGGAGCACGGCCGCGACCTCGTCGAGCTCGACGAGATCCTCGGCCACCACCTCGAGCAGGCCGCGCGCTACCGGCGCGAGCTGGGCCTGGGCGGAGAGGACGCAGCGCGGCGAGCCGGCACGCATCTGGCGACGGCGGGTCGCGCGGCCCTGCTGCGCGGCGACGCGGCGGCGGCGATGACGCTCCTGTCACGCGCCGCAGAGCTACTGGGGGACGACGAGCGCCGGGCGGCGCTCCTGTGCGACCTCGGCGACGCCCTGGCTGAGCGGGGGAGCTTCGCCGAAGCGTCGGCCACCCTGACCGAAGCCGCCGAGCTCGCCGCCGCGAGTGGCGACCAGCACGTCCGTGACCTCGCGGAGCTCCAGCTCGCGCCGCTGCGCTCCGTGAGCGGAACGGAAGGGAAAGCCGGCGGACAGCTGAACGAGGCCGTCGCCGTCGCGACCGAGATCGCGGACGCCGCTCGCGACCGCGGCGACGACCTCGTGCTGGCGGCCGCGCTCGCCCTCGCCTCGCAGTTCACCTTCTTCCTCGGGCGCGCGGCGGAGGCGGAGAAGGTGGCGGCGCTCGCCCACGAGGTGGCGGTGCGCGCCGGCGACCACAAGGCGCAGGACCGGATCCTCGCGTGGCAGGCGGTAGCGAACACGCACGGGCCGGCGCCGGTGAAGGACGGCCTCGCGTTCTGTGAGGAGCTGAGCCACTCGCCGAGGATCATGCTGAGATCGTTCGGAAAGCTGTTCCACGCGAGCCTCACGGCCACGACCGGCGACTTCGACGCGGCGCGGGCCGAGGCCGACGCGGCGCTCGCGGAGCTCGAGGACGTCGGCATGCTTGTGCTGCGCGGCGGCGGCGCCGGCAGCCGCAGCCGCATCGAGTGGCTCGCCGGCGACGATGTGGCCGGCGAGCGCGTCCTCCGTGAGGGCTGGGAGCTCCTCGGGTCGCTCGCCGAGACGGGCTTCCGCTCCTCGGTGGGCGGGTTGCTCGCGGAGACGCTCCTCCGCCAGGGACGGCTCGAGGAGGCGGAGTCGATCCTCGCGGAGGTCGACGCGATCTCGCAACCGGACGACGTCGAGCCGCAGGTGCGGCAACGGTTCGTGCGCGGCGGGATCCTCGCCCGCCGCGGCGACCTCGACGGCGGCATCGCGCTGGTGCATGAGGCCGTCGACCTCGCCGCCCGCACCGACTACTTCGACGTGAGGACCGACGCGTTGCTCGCGCTCGCCGACGTGCTCGCGCTCGCCGGCCGGAACGCCGAGGCCGCCGACGCGGTGGCGGAAGCCCGGGTCGTCTTCGAGCAGAAGGGGCACGTCGTCGGCGTCCGGCGGGCGCAGCGCCTGCTCGAGGAGCTCGGCGCGCCGGCCTAGCCACGGATCTCGATGCGGTGCCCTAGCGGCGGCGCAGCGACGGGTCCGCGAGCGCGGGGGGCTGCCAGCCGGCGTCGGCGGGGTTGACAGTTCGTGCCCGGCGGGACGATCTCGTCGATCCGGTCGAGCAGTCGCGCGTCGAGCTGGACGTCGGCGGCGCCGAGCTGGCTCTCGAGCTGCTCCATCGTGCGCGGGCCGATGATCGCCGCCGTGACCGCCGGATGCTCGAGCACGAACGCGAGCGCCAGGTGGACCAGGGTCAGCCCGGCCTCCTCGGCGAGCTGCGCGAGCTGCTCGGCGGCGTCGAGCTTGCGCTGGTTCGCCGGGCAGCGACATGTCGAAGCGCTCCGGGAGCCGCTCGGCCCGGTGCTCCCGAGGTCGGCAGCTCCTGCCCTTGCGGTAGCTGCCGCGTCAGCCAGCCGCCGGCGAGCGGGCTCCAGGGGATCACGCCCATGCCGTACCGCTCGCAGACGGGCAGCACGTCGGCCTCGATCCCGCGGACGAGCAGCGAGTAGGGCGGCTGCTCGCAGACGAACCGCTCGCGGCCGCGCCGCTCCGCCGACCCACTGCGCCTCGACGATCTCGTGGCGCGGGAACGTCGAGCTGCCGAGGTAGCGGATCTTGCCCGGCGCGGACGAGGTCGGTGAGCGCGCCGAGCGTCTCGTCGATGTCGGTCGACGGGTCGGGCCGGTGCACCTGGTAGAGGTCGATCCAGTCGGTGCCGAGCCGGCGCAGGCTGTCCTCGACCGCCTGCATGATCCAGCGGCGCGAGTTGCCCCTGCTGGTTCGGGTCGTCGCCCATCGGGCCGTGGAACTTGGTCGCGAGCACGACGCTCGTCGCGCCTGCCGCCCGCGAGCGCCTTGCCGACGATCTCCTCGGACTCGCCCGGCGCGTAGACGTCGGCGGTGTCGACGAAGTTGATCCCCGCGTCGAGCGCGCGGTGGATGATCCGGATCGACTCGTCGTGGTCGGGGTTGCCCCAGGCGCCGAACATCATCGCGCCGAGGCAGAGCGGGCTCACCTTCACCCCGGTGCGGCCGAGCGTGCGGTACTCCATCTAGGTAAGCCTAGACGCTTGTGGCGCGGCGGCCACGATCTCCGCGAGAGCCGCTAGAGCGCGCGGAGCGCCGCGAGCTCCTCGGGCGCGGGCTCCCATGCCCCAGCGGCCGCGTTCGCGCGCACCTGCTCGGGCTTCGTCGCGCCGGCGATCACCGACGCGACCGCCGGCTGCGCCGCGAGCCCGCCGATCGCGACGTCGAGCAGCGCGACGCCCCGCTCGCGCCGCGAACGCCTCGAGCGCCTCGACCCGGTCGCACGTCGGCGCGTCGCGTCGAGCTCACGGCCGTGCAGCCGCGTGCCCTCGGGCGCGGGCTCGCCGCGCCGGTACTTGCCGGTGAGCAGCCCGCTCGCGAGCGGGAAGTACGGGATGAAGCCGACGCCGAGCCGCTCGCAGGCCGGCAGGAGCTCCTCGCTCAGCCTCGCGCGGACGAGCCACGAGTACTCGTTCTGCGTCGGTGACGAACGGCGCGAGGCCGCGCTCGCGCGGCGAGCGCGTCGCGCCTCCTCGACCTGCTGCGCGGAGAAGTTCGAGGAGCCGATCGCGCGCACCTTGCCCTCCTGGACGAGCTCGTCCATCGCGCCGAGCGTCTCCTCGACCGGCGTCACGCCGTCGGGGCGGTGGTACTGGTAGAGGTCGATCCAGTCGGTGCCGAGCCGCCGCAGCGAGCCCTCGACCGCCTCGCGGATGTAGCGGGCGCGCGCCGCGCGCGGTCTCGCCGTCGCCGAGCTCGTGCCCGAACTTCGTCGCGAGCACGACCCGGTCGCGCCGCCCCGCGAGCGCGCGGCCGAGGATCTCCTCGCTGTCGCCCTGTCGCCGTAGACGTCTCGGCGGTGTCGAAGAACGTGATGCCCGGCGTCGAGCGCGGCGTCGACGACCGCGCGCGAGGCGTCCTCGTCGATCCGGCCGCCGAAGTTGTTGCAGCCGAGCCCGACGACCGAGACCTCGAGGCCGGAGCTGCCCAGGCGGCGAGTTCGCATCCCGGCAGCCTAGAGCAAGCGTGGCGGCGTCCAGGTCTGGCGGTGACGGTTCGGGCACGTGTGACGTATAAGGAGAGTGATGAACTTCTCCAGACGCGTCGCGTTCCTCGCGGCGCTCGCGCTGCTCGTGGCCGCCGCGCTGGCCGGGACCGCCGGCCGCGCGGCGGCCGAGACCGCGAAGACGCCGCGTCTCGCCGCCTTCGGCTCGTGCGGCCAGCTGCTCGACTATGCGAAGTCGAACGCCGGACGCTTCGTCGGCCCCTACGGTCTCGGCTCACCGTTCGGCCGGGGCGGGATCGTCGAGGCGACGCGCGACGCGGCACCCCAGCAGGAGGGCGTCGACTACTCCGGCACGAACGTCCAGGAGGAGGGCGTCGACGAGCCCGACATCGTCAAGACGGACGGCAACACGCTCTTCGCCGTCGCGAACGGGAAGCTGAACGCGGTCGACGTCAGCGACCCGACGCCGCGTCTCCTCGACACTCTTGCGCTCGACCCGGCCATGAGCCACGAGCTGCTCCTGCACGGCGACCGGCTGCTCGTCCTCTCGCGCGGCGGCTACTGGATCGAGCCGCTTCCCGCCGTCGCCGCGCGGTTCGCGCCCTACCAGCCGTCGCAGTCGGTTCTCTCCGAGGTGAACGTGGCCGATCCGAAGCGGCTCCGCCTCGTCCGCACGCTCACGCTCGACGGCTCGTACGAGGCCGCGCGGCTCGTCGGCGGCAGCGCGCGGATCGTCGTCGCGTCGCAGGTTCCGGGCAAGCTGCCGTTCGCGGTGCCGACGACCGGGACGAAGGCGGATCTCGCCGCCACGGCCAAGCGCAACCGCGCCGTCGTCGCCTCGTCCCGCGTCGCGAGCTGGCTGCCGACGTACCGGGTCCGGCGAGCCGGGGCGAAGGCCGGGAAGCCGCGGCCGCTCGTCCAGTGCCGCCACGTGCGCAGGGCCGCCGCCTTCTCCGGCCTCGGCATGCTCACCGTCCTGACGGTCGATCTCACGAAGGGGCTCGAGCCCGTCGACTCCGTCGCCGTGATGACGGACGGTCGGATCGTCTACGCGTCGCCCGAGAGCCTCTACGTCGCGACCGAGCGCTGGGCCGACCGGCCCAACCCCGACACGCCGATGGACGAGAAGAACGGCGTCTTCACCGCGATCCACAAGTTCGACATCTCGAGCCCGCAGCGGACCCAGTACCGCGGCAGCGGCAACGTCTCCGGATACCTGCTCAGCCAGTGGTCGCTCTCCGAGTACCGCGGCGTCCTGCGCGTCGTCAGCACCGAGAGCCCCGCGTGGTGGAGCGGCGTCCCCGGCGAGAGCGAGTCGTTCCTGACGACGCTGCGCGACCGCGACGGCGCGCTCGTCCAGGCCGGCCGGATCGGCGAGCTCGGCAAGGGCGAGCGCGTCTACGCGGTGCGCTTCGTCGGCGACACCGGCTACGTGGTCACGTTCCGGCAGATCGACCCGCTCTACACGGTCGACCTCGCCGTCCCCGAGCGCCCGCGCGTGCTCGGCGAGCTGAAGATCCCGGGCTACTCCGCGTACCTACACCCGATCGGCGAGGACCTGCTCCTCGGCGTCGGCCAGGACGTGAGCGAAGAGGGGCGCGCGCTCGGCACGCAGCTCTCGCTCTTCGACGTCTCCGATCTCCGGCACCCGACGCGCCTGTACAAGGAGTCGCTCGGTGTGGGCTGGTCGGAGGCGGAGTCGGACCACCACGCGTTCCTCTACTGGCCGCGCACGGGGCTCATGGTGATCCCGTTCGAACAGCGGGCGCTGGGGTTCCGGATCGATCGCACCCGCGGGATCGACTCGGCCGGCCGCATCGAGCACGAAGCGGGGAAGCTGAGCGGGACGCCGGGCGTCCGCCGCTCGCTGGTCGTCCGCGACAGCGTTCTGACGGTCTCGGACGCGGGCGTCAAGTCGAGCAGCCTCGCCACGCTGGCCGAGCGCGGCTGGGCCGCGTTCCCGCCGCCTACCGCCCTCGTCCCCTGATGCATTGCGGGGGAGCCGTCGCCAGATTAGGATCCCGCGTTCGGGCCGACACGAAAGGACGCCACAGATGAGCTTCGCGCGCACGTCCGATCCTCCAGGCGGCCGGAATCACCCGGCCCGCCCCTGAACGATGGCCCGTGCACAGCCTGCTCAAGCGCTGAAGGGCTCCGACCAATGAGCCGGGAAGCCGACGTGAACGTCGTCGGAGGCGAGTTGCAGCCGTGCTCGAGCGAGCCGCTGACCGGCTTCTTCCGGGACGGCTGCTGCTCGACCGGCCCGGAGGACGTCGGCAGCCACACGGTCTGCGCGGTCATGACCGCGGAGTTCCTCGAGTTCAGCCGCCTGGCCGGGAACGACCTCTCGACGCCGCGTCCGGAGTGGGGGTTCGAGGGGATTCAGCCGGGCGACCGCTGGTGCCTGTGCGCGTCGCGCTGGCTCGAGGCGTACGAGGCCGGGCAGGCGCCAGAGGTCGTGCTCGGTGCGACGCACGCCCGGGCGCTCGATGTCGTGCCGATCGAGGCACTCACGTCGCGCGCCGCCGCGCCCGATCTCGCCTAAGTCGCGTCTCGTGCTCGACCGAGATCATGCCGTCGTAGCCGACCGCATAGAGCGCCGCGACGAGCGCCTCTCAGTAGTCGCGCGGACGTCGATCAGGCCGCTATGCGCCTCGGGTCCGTGCTCAGGTAGTCGGTGCCGTATGCGCGGATCCGCGCGTATTCGTCCGCGCGAAACGTCGTCATGAACGGCTTCCTCAGGCCGGCCAGCACGGCGATGGCCGGTTCGTTGAGCCCTGGCCCGTCGCGATCCAGCAGGCAGAACAGGCGGAACTGCTCTCTCCGCGGGCCACTCACACGCACTTCGTAGTAGCCACCCATGTCGCCGTGCATCGCCTCCCACATGCCGCCGCCGGAAAAGCTCGGGGGCGGCGCTCCGGCGACAGCGGTGAGAACGGCCTCCATCTTCGCCTCGACGCCGACCGGGCAGCCCTCGAGAAACTCCACACCTGGAACCTGACCGTCACGCGTCTTGTAGTAGACGACCGCCCACGACATGTAGCAGACGGTACGCCGTCGCGACGCCGGAAGTGAAGCTCTAGGAAGAGAGCGCGGTGCGGCAAGTCGTGCGGCGTGCGGAGCGCGCCCGTCGCGGCCGCCGGATGACGATATCGGCGCCGAGCGCCTCCGCCATCGCCACGACCGTTTTCAGCTCGGGATTGACCTCGCTGGTGAAGAGGCGCCGAACGCTGGCGGGGTTCTTGCCGATCTCACGAGCGAGCTGGGCCTTCGACATGCCCGCCTCGATCCGGAGCTCGTCGAGCACCCGCATGACCGAGTCCACCTGAGCGATCTGACGCTGCGCTCGCTCGTACTCGGCCCGAAAGACCGGGTCCCGAAGACGCTCGGCAAGCCTTCGCTCGCGGTAGCCGGTATCGATGGTCACGCTGCTTCCCCTCTTCGTCGCACGCTGCCTTGCTGGAGGGAGTGTAACTCCTACGTTACGTTCCCGCAAGGGCGATTGTCAGACGATGAGCGGTGCGAGCGCGTTCCGCGCCACGAGGAAGCCCCGCTTCACGAGCTCCTCGCTGCCCTCGAACGTCCGGTCCTCGTGCTCGACCGAGATCACGGAGTCGTAGCCGACCGCATAGAGCGCCGCGACGAAGCGCGCCCAGTCCACCTCGCCGAGGCCGGGAATCCGCGGCACCTGCCAGCCCATCCCGGAGGAGAGCGTCCCGCGCCGGTAGAGGCCGTCGCGCCGGATCTCGAGGTCCTTCGCGTGCACGTGCAGGATCCGCGAGGCGTAGTCGTAGACCACCCGCTCGTAGTCGATCATCAGCCAGACGAGGTGCGACGGGTCGAGGTTGAGCCCGAAGCCCTCGTCGGGGATCGCCTCGAACATCGCGTCCCAGTGCGCCGGGCACCAGGCGAGGTTCTGCCCGCCGGGCCACTCGTCGAAGGAGAAGATCATCGGGCAGTTCTCGATCGCGATCTTCACGCTGCGCTCGCGGGCGTAGGCGACGAGCGGCGGCCAGACCTGCTTGAAGCGCTCGAGGTTCTCCGGGAACGGCCGGGCCTGGTCGTTGCCGGCGAAGGTGCCGACGATCGGGACGCCGAGCGCCGCCGCCGCGTCGATCACCTTGCGCAGGTGCCCGTTCGCCTCCTCGCGGTGGGCGTCGTCCGGGTGGAGGTTGTTCGGGTAGTAGGCGAGCGAGGAGATCTCGAGGCCGTGCCGGTCGAGCACCGCGAGCACGGCATCGGGGTCGAGCGCGTCCACGTCGATGTGGCAGGTGCCGGCGTAGCGGCGCTTCTGCCCGCCGGCCGCCGGCCAGCAGGCGACCTCGAGCATGGAGAAGCCGTTGGCCGCCGACCACTCCGCCACCTGCTCGAGCGTCAGGTCGGGGAACGGTGCGGTCATCAGTCCGAGTCTCATCGCGCCACCTCCACCCAGCGTCCCTCGCGCGCGCTCGCCGCGATCGCCTCGCAGTTCAGGATCTGCTCGTGCCCGTCCACGAAGGTCGGGAAGTCGGGCTCGGCGGGCATCGCGCCGGCGGCGACCGCACGGTAGACGGCGCGGTAGAGCATCTTGAACGTGTCCTGGAAGCCCTCGGCGTGGCCGCCGGGGACGTCGGTGAAGCCGAGCGCCGCCGCGTCCATGAGCGAGGGGTCGCGCAGCAGGACCTCGTTCGGCGCGTCGCGGTGGCCGAGCCAGAGCTCCTCGTGTTGCTCCGCGTTCCACGCGAGCGAACCCCCGGAGCCGTCCACCTCGAAGAAGATCCGGTTCTTTCGCCCCGCGCTGACCTGCGAGACGACGAGCGAGCCGCGCGTGCCGTCCTCGTAACGGACGAGCACGTGGGCGAGGTCCTCCGTCTCGACCGCCCGCTCGACGCGCTCGACGTCGTCGCCGCCGCCCGAGAAGGTCTCCACCGGCCCGGTCGGCACGCGCCGCACCGGGTGGACGGTCGCGAGGTCGGCGAAGAGCGAGGCCACGCGGCGACCCGTGACGAAGCTCGTCAGGTCGAGCCAGTGCGTGCCGATGTCGGCGACCGCGCGCAGCGCGCCGCCGAGCGCCGGGTCGAGGCGCCAGTTCCAGTCGGTGTCGTGGAGGAGCCAGTCCTGGACGTAGCAGCCGTGCGCGTTCCAGACCGTGCCGAGGTCTCCGCGCGCGACGCGCGCCCGCGCCTCCCAGCAGAGCGGATAGAAGCGGAGGTTGTAATTCGTGCAGTGGACGAGCCCGCTCGCCTCCGCGAGCTTCACGAGCGCGCCGGACTCGCCGGAGTCCAGCGCCAGCGGCTTCTCACAGACGACGTGCTTTCCCGCCTCGAGCGCCGCGCGCGACTGCTCGAAGTGGAGGTGGTTCGGCGTCGTCAGGTGGACGACGTCCACCCGCTCGTCGGCGAGCATCGCCTCGAAGCTCGAGTACGGCTCGGGCAGCCCCGGCTTCGCGCGGGCGCGCTCGGGCGTCGAGCCGACGACGCCGGTGACCTCGACGCCGAGCCGGCGCAGGGCCTCGACGTGGACGACGCCGATGAAGCCCGTGCCGACGACCGCCGCCCGGATCTCGCTCATGGCGTGAATCTAACCTAGTTCGCGAACGCGCCGAGCTCGCGGACGTCCTCCCGCTTAGCCAGACCTCCCGCCCCGGCGACGCTGGCTCGAGCGGCGTCACGCCATGTAGCGGACGAGCCACTCGGCGGCGAGCACGGGCTTCTCCGCGCCCTCGCGCTCGACTGTCACCGCGAAGGCGAGCTGCTCGCCGCCCGTGACCTCCTCGACCGACTCGACCGTGAAGCGCGCCCGGATGCGGCTCCCGACCGGCAACGGCGAGATGAAACGCACCTTGTTGAGGCCGTAGTTGATCCCCATGCTGAACCCCTCGAGCACCGGCAGCACCTCGGCGAGAAACGGGACGAGCAGCGAGAGCGAGAGGAAGCCGTGCGCGATCGTCGTCCCGAACGGCCCGGCCGCGGCGGCCTCCGGCTCGACGTGGATCCACTGGTGGTCCCCCGTCGCCTCGGCGAAGAGGTTGACGCGGTCCTGCGTCATCTCGAGCCACGGTGTGGGCCCCAGCTCGGTCCCCACGAGATCACGCAGGTCGCTCATGCGCCGAGCTCGTGCAGCAGGGGAGCCGTGTCGAGCGGGTCGAAGCCGATCCGGGCGGCGATCTCCTCGCTCGTCGGCCGCGTCCCCTCGCGGAAGAGCGGGCGCAGGATCTCACCGGTGCCCGTCGAGCGCCACCAGTCCTCCCCGACCTGGCGCACGAGGTGAGCGCGGAGCTGCGCGGAGCGGATCCAGGCGCGCAGGTAGTCGGCGGAGTAGAAGCCCGCGTCCATGTCGGAGAGGAAGTTCTCGGCCGGATAGCGGATGCCGGTCGCCGCGGTGAGGCCCTCGGAGTAGCCGCCGGGCGTGCCGCCGTCGTCGGCGAAGCGCGACCAGAACCCGAGCTCGAAGGAGAGCTTCGCGCTGTAGCGCCGGAAGAGGAGCGCCTCGAGGAAGGTCGTCGCCTCGGCGTTCTCGGCCGCCTGCTCGTCGGAGAGGCCGAAGTGGAACGCGTGCCAGCCGGGCTCGCGCGTGATCGCCTCGAGGATGTACGAGTAGATCTCCGTCAGCGCGTGGTCGCGGCTGAGCTTGCGGAACGTGTACGGCAGCGACGGGTCGCAGCCGGCGTAGTGGAGCGCGTGCCCGGCCTCGTGGAGGAAGGCCTGGTAGTCGTGCAGCCCGCCCTGGGCGCGCGTGATCAGGTGGACGACCGTCGGCGGGTCGGAGGCGATCACGCAGGCGCGCGGCGACTTCTGCGGCCGGTCCTCGAGGTCGAGCCGGATGTTCGGCTCGTTCTCGAGGTCGAAGCCGAGCGCCTGCAGCGTCGCCGATCCCGACGGGCACTCCGCGCTCCCGCGTGTACGTGTCCTCGAGCGGCGAGAGGCGGCGCAGGTAGCTCGTGTGGTTCGACGTCGGCGCCGGCTCGCGCTCGGGCCCGAGCAGCCTCTCGAACCAGCGCTCGCGCATGCGGTCGTAGGCGGGCGTTCCAGCCTCCCGTGCGGCGACGAGCGCCCGCTCCAGCTCGCGCAGGGAGACGCCCTTCTCCGCCTCGCTGCGCGCAACGGGGTCGGGCTCGCCGGAGAGCTCGGCCTCCAGCTCCTCGCCCGCCGTGAGCAGCTCACGGCGGTCCTCGTTGAAACCGCCCGAGACGGCGATCGCGCGAGGCCGCCCAGCTCGTCGCGATCGCTGTAGCCGGGCAGCACGGCGAGCTTCGCCTGCGCAGAGCGCAGCGGCAGCTCCTCCCCGCGCCACGAGACGCGCGCGGCGAGCATGCGCGTTCTCGAGCGCGTCCTCGCGCTCGGCCAGCTCGGCGGCGACGATGCTCGACTCGCACGTCTTGCGCAGGCGGAAGAGCCGCTCGCGCTCGTCGGGGCCCGCGCTCGCCTCCGCCTCGTGCAGCGCGTCAAGCTGGGCGCGGGAGAAGAGATCGCGGTAGCGCTCGACGATCGCCGCCTGCTCGGAGGTCTCCTTCTCGCCGACGCGGACGGCGCGGGCCTCTTCCGAGCGCTCGAACAGGTAGCGGGAGAGCCGCTGCTCGAACTCGGCGGGAGTGCTCACGGCAGTAACGCTCATCCGGCGGAGCCTACCTCGGGCGCACGCGCGGCGCCGCCCTGATCCGCGCCAGCGATTCGTCCTTCCCGAGCAGCTCCAGGCTCTCGTAGAGCCCGGGCGAGATCTTGCGAGCCGGTGACCGCGACGCGGATCGGCGGGAAGACGTCCCGCGGCTTGCGCCCGAGCCGCTCGCACAGCCCTTTCAGCGCCACCTCGATCTCCGCGGTCGCGAACGGCTCGACCGCGGCGAGCGCCGACTCGGCCTCGTGCAGGATCGCCCGCGTCGAGCAGGGCCGGGTCCGGCTCGACCGTCGTCCGAACAGAAAGCCGGCGAACGCCGGGAACTCGCCGAGACGCGCGATCTTCTCCTGCACGAGCGGCGCGGCCGCGCGCACGCGCTCCTCCGGCCAGTCGTAGCCCTGCTCGCGCAGGTACGCGGCGAGCCCGTCCGCGTACTCGTCCGCGGCGCAGCGCACGCAGGTACATCCCGTTCATCCAGTCGAGCTTGGCGTAGTCGAACGTCGCCGGGCTCGCGCCGACGCGCTCGAGCGAGAAGCGCTCGATCAGCTCCGCCGCGCGACATGATCGTCGTCTCCCCGTCGGGGGCCCAGCCGAGCAGCGCGAGGAAGTTGAGCAGCGCCTCCGGCGAGGTAGCCGGCGGTCGCGGAACTCGTCCACCGAGACGGCGCCGTGGCGCTTCGAGAGCTTCTTGCCGTCGTCGCCGAGCACGTCGCGAGACATGCGCGTAGACCGGCGGCTCGTGGCCCGAGCGCGCGCAGGATCTGGATCTGCTTGGGCGTGTTCGAGACGTGGTCGTCGCCGCGGATCACGTGCGTGATCCCGTCGTCCATGTCCTCCACGGGCGAGGCGAAGTTGTACGTCGCGCGGCCGTCGGAGCGGACGATGCACGAGGTCCTCGAGCTGCGTCGTTCGGGAACTCGATCCGGCCTCGGACCGCGTCCTCCCAGCCCGTCGTCCCCTCGTCCGGCATGCGGAAGCGGATCGCGCCCTCGTCCTCGTAGGCCGTGCCCCGTCGGCGACGAGCCGGGCGGCCAGCTCGCGGCAGCGCTCCATCGCGTCGAGCTGGAAGCGTGACCGGCCCGTCCCAGTCGATCCCGAGCCAGGCGAGCGAGCGCTGGATCTGCTCGACCGACTCGGCCACCTCACGGCTCGTGTCGGTGTTCTCGATCCGCAGCAGGCACTCGCCGCCGCGCCCGCGGGCGAAGAGCCAGTTGAAGAGGAACGTGCGCACGCCGCCGATGTGGAGGAAGCCGGTCGGGCGCGGCGCCATGCGGACGCGGACGGGCATGCGGCAACTCTAGTGGCCGGAGTGGGCGCGGCCGCTATGGTCAAGTAGCTGTGCTCTTCGGCGCCCACGTCTCGTCCTCCGGCGGCATCTACAGCGCGATCGACCGGATCGAGGAGCTCGGCGGCGACGCCGTGCAGGTCTTCACGCAGAGCCCGCGCATGTGGCGGCCGACGGCGCACGCGCCGGAGGATCTCGCCCGCTTCCGCGAGCGCCGCGCCGAGGCGGGGATCGGCAGCGTCGTCTGCCACGCGCTCTACCTCTCAACCTCGCCGCACCCGACGACGAGATCTACCGGAAGTCGGTGGCCGCACTGCGGGCGACGACCGAGGTCGCCGTGGCGATCGCGTCCGAGGGAGTCATCTTCCATCTCGGCTCGCACCTCGGCGCGGGCTTCGAGACCGGCCTCGACCGGCTCGCCCCGGCGCTCGCGCAGGCACTCGAGCTGACGAGCGACCGCACCTGGCTCCTGCTCGAGAACTCGGCCGGCGCCGGCGGCACGATCGGCCGCTCGACGGGCGAGCTCGCCGCGATCATCGACCGCCTCGACCGCCATCCCCGGCTCGGCCTCTGCCTCGACAGCTCGCCACCTCTACGTCTCCGGCGTCGACGTCACGGCGACCCGACGGCGCTCGACGCCGCGCTCGACGAGCTCGACCGGCTCGTCGGGCTCGACCGGCTGCGCGCCCTCCACGTCAACGACAGTGCGGCGCCGCTCGGCTCGAACCGCGACCGCCACGCCTCGATCGGCGAGGGCCTGATCGGCGAGGGCCTCGGCGTCTTCCTCGCCCACCCCGCTCTCCAGCACCTGCCGGCGATCCTCGAGACGCCGGGCCCCGACGGTCACGGCCCGGACGCCGAGGAGCTGAGGCGGCTGCGCGCCCTCCACGGGCGTGGGCTGAGCCGGCGGTCCTAGGCGAAGCCCGCCGTCCCGAACACTGTGGTCGCCGGGCCTTCGCGGAACCACGAGAGGTGGACGTGGCCGACGTGGCCGGGCTCGGGTCCGTCCGCGTCCGCCGCCGGGCCGCCGACCCAGCGGAAGACGGCGCCCCGGCGCCACGGGTCGGCGCGGAGGCCGTCGGCCCAGCGCGTGCAGGCGACCACCCTCGCCCGCGGGCCGACCAGATCACAGGCGCCACCCCAGCGGTGGTCGGAGCGCCGGGCGTGCGGCGGGTGCCCGCCCCAGCCCCCGCTCAGGCGCAACCCAAAGCGGTCGCAGATCGCGCGCACCTGGGGCGCCACCCACGGCTGCAGGCCGGACCAGCCCGAGGCCGGCGGATACGAGTCGGCCGGGAAGCTCACGGCGGCAGGCAGCGGCGCGCGCAGGGCCGGAGTCGCGGCCTGGACGACCGCGTCGAGTGCGGCCCACGTGCGCGGGCCGACGACGCCGTCAGGCTCGAGCCCGGCGTCTTCCTGGAACGCACGCACGCCCCCCGCTGTTCCTCTTGCGACGGCCGGGCCGGCGATAGGCGGCCGCCGGTGGGCGAGCCAGAGCTCGAGGGCGCGCTCGACGTCCAGCGTCAGGCGCCCGGAGCGAGCAGCGCGAAGACGCGGAAGCTCGGCTGCGCGAGCGGGATCTCGCCGAACTCAGGGTTCCGGCAGCCGAGGTCGTCGCCGCGCGCGTCGTAGCATTCGGCAACCTCGACGCGGCACATCGGCAACGGCGGCCGCATCGCCTTCACCGCGCCGAAGCCGGCACGGCGCGACTCTGCCGCGGCCAGCAGATCCACGTCGATCTCGACCTCGTAGACCTTCTGCATGCAGCCGATCCACGTGTGCCCCCACGCCTCGTAGGCATAGACGAACGGGCAGGCCCGCTCGATGCACGCTCCGGGGTAGACGACCTTGTCGCAGTGAACCGCGCAGCGTCGGCACTCCACCTCGTCCTGAGGATGAAGTGGAAGCTCTGCCGGGGCCTGCATCGGCTGCTGCACGCCGCGATTGTGTGCATGAACGACCGGTCCCGCAAGACTTGACAAACGCGCTGTTTTCAGGCACGGGCGACGGCCGGCGGGCGACGCGGCGGCCTCGATCGCGGGCCGGGTAGGGTACCCGCGCCGTGATCCGCCGGATCCTCCTCGCCGCGCTCGCTCTCGCGCCGCTCACGATCCTGCTGCACTACGTCGCCTCGCCGGGCGACACGTGGGAGTTCGTGCTCGCCGCGGTCGCGCTCGTCCCGCTCGCCTGGCTGATCGGCGAGGCGACCGAGCACGCCGCCGAGCACACCGGGCCCGGAGTCGGCGGCTTCCTCAACGCCACGTTCGGCAACGCGCCCGAGCTGATCATCGCGCTGATCGCCGTCAACGAGGGCCTGACCGGGGTCGTGCGCGGGTCGCTGGTCGGCTCGGTCATCGGCAACCTCCTGCTAGTGCTCGGCTTCTCGCTCGTCCTCGGCGGGAAGGGAGAAGTCGACCGCGGGTCGAGCTTCGTCTCGCTCGCCCTCGTCGCCTTCGCCCTCGCGCTCTTTCTGATTCCCGCCGTGCCGGGCTGGTCGGGCGACCCCGAGCGCAGCTCGCTGGCCGGTCTCTCCATCCCGGTCTCCGTCGCGCTGCTCGCGGTCTACGTCCTCGTCACCTGGAGGAGCCTCCGCCGCCACAGGGCGGCGCACGACGGCGCCGACCCTGACATCGAGTCGTGGTCGTTCCGCGCCGCGCTCCTGGCACTCGGCGCAGCCACCGTCCTGACGGCGTTCGTGGCGGAGATCCTCGTCGGCTCGCTGGAGGCGTTCGCCGAGAAAGCTCACCTCTCCGACTTCTTCGTCGCGGCCGTGATCGTCGCCATCGTCGGAAACGCGGCCGAGCACGGCGGCGCGGTCGTCGTCGCCGCCCGTGGCAAGATCGCGCTCGCGGCAGAGATCGCGCTCGCGTCGAGCGCCCAGGTGGCGGTGTTCCTCATCCCGGCCGTCGCGCTGCTCGCCTGGCTGATCGACCCGCTCGCACTCTCGTTCCGGCCGGTCGAGCTCGGCGCTCTCGGCGCGGCGACGGCCGTCACCGCTCTCGTCCTGCGCGACGGCCGCTCGAGCCGCCCCCGCGGCATCGCACTGCTCGTCGCCTACGCCGCGATCGCCGTCGCCTTCGGGATCGCCGGAGACCGCTAGATGATTGATTCCTAATCGGCGTGCCCTCAGGGAGGGCATGGGCCAAGCAGCGTGGTCGCCTCGACCGGTGCCAAGCCTGGTGGCCTTGGTGCCGGGCGAGGCGGCCGCGAAGCACCGCGCCCAGGCCCCCACTCGGGGGTGCGGTGATCAGGAATCAATCATCTAACCGCGCAGCGCCTCAGACGCCGACAAGGGCCCCCAGCGCGCGCGGGACGAGCTCGAGGGCACGCTCGACGTCGTCGTCGGTGACGTCGAGGTGCGTGACCGCGCGCAGCCGCGTCGGGTGGATCGTCGCCGAGAGACCGACCCCCGCCTCCGCGAGCCGGATCAGCGCCTCGGCCTTGGTCAGCCCAAGCGGAGCGACGTCCACCTGCACGAAGTTCGTCTCCACCTGCTCGAGATCCACGGGAACCCCTGCTGCCTGCCAGCCCTCGGCGAGGCGGCGGGCTCGCGCGTGGTCCTCGGCCAACCGCTCGACGTGGTGGTCGAGCGCGTAGACCCCGGCCGCCGCGACGATCCCCGCCTGCCGCATCGCGCCGCCGAAGAGGTGCTTGTAGCGGCGTGCCCGCGCCATCGGCTCGGCCGAGCCGGCGACGAGAGCGCCGAGCGGGCAGCCGAGGCCCTTCGAGAGGCAGAGCGTGACGGTGTCGAAGCGGGCGCCGATCGTCGCCGCCGACTGGCCGGTCGCGACGGCGGCGTGGAGCAGGCGCGCCCCGTCGAGGTGGAAGGCGAGGTCGTGCTCGAGGCAGCACGCGGCGAGCGCGTCGACCAGGGCGAGCGGCCAGATGCGCCCGCCGGACTGGTTGTGCGTGTCCTCGACCCAGACGACCCTCGTCCGCGGCGAGTGCATGGACGGCTCGCGCACCGCTGCCCGCACCTGGTCGGGCGTGAAGCGGCCCGCCTCGCCGGGCAGTCCCCGCGTCATCACGCCGTGAAAGATCGCCGGCCCGCCGACCTCCGAGATGAGGACGTGCGAGTCCTCGTGGGCGAGCAGCTCGTCGCCCGGCTCCGTGAGCACGCGCAGCGCGATCTGGTTCGCCATCGTCGCCGTCGGCAGGAAGACCGCCTCCTCCTGGCCGAGCAGCGCTGCGGCGCGGCGCTCGAGCTTGTTCACCGTCGGGTCCTCGCGCCGCTGCTCGTCACCGACGTCGGCCTGCGCGATCGCGTGGCGCATGCCGGGTGTCGGTCTCGTCGCGGTGTCCGAGCGCAGGTCGATCACGGTCAGAGCGTAACCCGGCACAGCTACCCTCGTTGCATGGATCTTGCTCTCCTCGAGCAGGCGCTCGCCGCGCGCGGCGAGCCCGCCTACCGCGCCGCTCAGGTGTGGGAGTGGGCCGCACGCGGCGCCGCGGCGTACGAGGAGATGACGAACGTGCCCGCGCGCCTGCGGGCGGCGCTCGCCGAGGAGGTCCCGTTCACGACGCTCTCGCTCGAGACGGAGGCGCGCTCGAAGGACGGCACCGTCAAGGCGCTCTTTCGCACTCACGACGGCCATCCCGTCGAGGCCGTGCTGATGCGCTACCGCGACGGGCGCCGCTCGCTCTGCCTCTCGAGCCAGTCCGGCTGCCCGCTCACGTGCAGGTTCTGCGCGACGGGACAGATGAAGTTCGGCCGCAACCTGACGGCCTCGGAGATGCTCGACCAGGCGCTCCATTTCCGGCGCGTCGAGGCCGTCGACCATGCAGTGTTCATGGGGATGGGTGAGCCGTTCCTCAACTACGACGAGGTGATCGCCGCCGCCCGCCGCCTGCCCGCCGCCGGCATCACACACCGGCGTACGACGATCTCCACCGTCGGCTGGCTGCCCGGCCTGACGCGGTTCGTCGACGAGGTCGAGGAGCCGATCCAGCTCGCGCTCTCGCTCCACGCCGCCGACCCGAAGCTCCGCTCCCAGCTGATGCCGGTCAACGACCGCTACCCGCTCGCCGACGTGCTCGCCGAGTGCCGCCGCCACGTGGAGCTGCGCCACCGCAAGGTCTACGTCGAGTACGTGATGCTCGCGGGCGTCAACGATTCGCCCGAGCAGGCGCGGCAGCTCGCGGCGCTGCTCGACCCGAAGGCCTTCAAGGTCAACCTCATCCCGTACAACCCGACGGGGCCGTTCGAGGGCTCGTCGCGCGATGCGATCGCCGCCTTCAAGCATGTGCTCGACCGGGCGCGCCTGCCCGCGACGGTGCGCCTGACCCGCGGCCGCGACATCGCCGCGGCCTGCGGCCAGCTCGCCGCGGCCCCGCCTTTGAAGGCCGCTTGACGGGCTACTTCCCGGCGGACGCGCCGATCCGGCGCATCGGCGCCGAGTCGGTGCTGATGCTCGGCGGCGGCCGCGCTCTGCTGATGCAGGCGGCGCATCCGCTCGTCGCCGCCGGGATCGTCGGGCATTCGGACTACGACGCCGACCCGTGGAAGCGGCTCGGCCGCACGCTGCTGGCGCTCTACACGGTCGTGTTCGGGACGCGGGAGGAGGCGGATCGCACCGGCGCGATCGTCGAGGCGGTGCACGGGTCGGTGCGCGGGCGCCTGCGCGAGCCGGTCGGGCCGTTCGCGGCCGGGACGCCGTACTCGGCCTCGGACCCCGAGCTGATGCTCTGGGTGCACGCGACGCTCGTCGACACCGGCCTCGTCATGCACGAGGCGTTCGTCGGCTCTCTGTCGGAGGCCGATCGCGAGGGCTTCTACCAGGACATGAAGACGGTCGCGCGGGTGTTCGGGACGCCGGCGGACGTCCTGCCCGACAGGCTCGCCGACTTCGAGGAGTACCTGCGCGCGACGATCGCCTCGCTGGCCGTGGGCGCGGACGCCCGGGCGGTGCTCGACGTCGTTCTCCACCCGCCCGTCCCGCTCGCTCTGCGGCCCGGCTTCCGCGCCCTCCGGCCCGTGACCGTCGGCCTGCTGCCGGCGGAGCTCCGCGAGGCGTACGGCGTGCACTTCGGGCGCGTGCAGCGGCTCGCCCTCGAGACGGCGGAGCGGTCCGCCCGGCGGGCGCTCGTGCCGCTCCTACCCCGTCGGCTCCGCGTCGTCCGGGGCGAGCACGGCGGCGGGATCCCGCTCCGCGTGCTCGCCGCCTTCGCGCGGAAGTAGCGCCGGCTGATCGATCAGCCGCCGGGCAGCTCGCCGAGCGTCACCTGGATCGTCGCGCTGCTTCCGTCCTGGCGGACGATCCTCACCGCCACGCGTTGCCCCGGCCTCAGCGCGGCCAGCACCTCGGAGAGGCCGGTCGTGGACGGCGTCGGCTTGCCCGCGATCGAGACGATGACGTCCCCGGCGCGGATGCCGGCCCGCGCCGCCGGCTCGCCTGCGACCGCCTCGCCGACGAGGACGCCGTTGCCCGTGATGTCGCCGACCCGGACGCCGAGGTAGGCGCGGCCGGTCCTCGTCACGCGCCCGTCGCGGATGAGCTGCGCGGCGATGAACGTGACGCGATCCGAGGCGATCGCGAAGCCGATGCCCGAGGCGCCCCGGCCGAGGTTCGGGTCGACCGCCGCGGCGGTCGGGATGCCGACGACCTGGCCGGCGAGGTTGACGAGGGCGCCACCGCTGTTGCCGGGGTTGATCGGCGCGGATGTCTGGATCGTGTTCGGCAGCGTGCCGCTCTCGGTCGGGACGGTGCGGCTGAGCGCGCTCACGATCCCCTCCGTGACGGAGCTGAGCAGGCCGAGCGGGTTGCCGATCGCCAGCACGATGTCGCCGACGTCGAGCTTCGACGAGTCGGCGAAGCGGGCCGGCTTCGGCCTCGCGCCGTCGAGCCGGATGACGGCGACGTCGTCCGGGGCGAAGGCCCCGACGAGGGTCGCCTGCACGCGCTTGCCGTTGGCGAGCGTGACCTGGAACGTGCGCGACGAGCCGACGACGTGCGCATTCGTGACGACGTGCCCCGCTCCGTCGTACACCACGCCCGATCCGAGGCCCTCGGCCGACTCGATCTGTACGACCGACGGCGCGACGCTGCGCACGACCTGGACGAACTGGGCCTGCAGCGCGTACGGCGCCGGCGCCGACGCCGAGTCGGCCGCGTCCCGGCCGACGACGACGAGGCCGGTGCCGAGGGCTGCCACCGCGACAGCAAGCGTCACGACGAGCGCTGCGATCTTCGTGCGCACGCCTGCGTTGTACCGCCGCGAGGATTGCCGTGGCGTTAAGAAGAGGTGCCGGCCGCCTCGGCCGCCAGGTCCGGGTGCTGCTCGAAGCCGTACTTGACGATCGCGCGCCTGGCGGCCTTCACCTCGTCGAGCCGGACGACCGGCCGTACGTGCGGCGCCTCGTGCAGCAGCTCGGGCTGCTCGGCGGCTTCGGACGCAATCTGCAGCATCGCCGCGACGAACTCGTCCAGACGCTCCTTCGTCTCCGTCTCGGTCGGCTCGATCATCAGCGCCTCGGGCACGACGAGCGGGAAGTAGACCGTCGGCGGGTGGATGCCGAAGTCCATCAGCCGCTTGGCGACGTCGAGCGCCGACACGCCGTGATCGCGCTTCAGGTACCGCGCCGAGAGGACGAACTCGTGCATGCAGTGGCGGTCGTAGGGCAGGTCGTAGGCGTCACGCAGCTTCGCGAGCAGGTAGTTCGCGTTCAGCACGGCGACCTCGGACATTTCCCTGAGGGCAGGCCCGTAGCGCCGGATGTAGGCGTAGGAGCGGACGAACACCCCGAACGGCCCCGCGAAGCCCCGCACCTTGCCGATCGACTTCGGCCGGTCCGAGTCGAGCCGGAAGCGGTCGCCGTCCCGGACGACCTGCGGGATCGGCAGGAACGGCTCGAGCATGTCGCGCACGGCCACCGGCCCGCCGCCCGGCCCGCCGCCGCCGTGTGGCTGCGAGAACGTCTTGTGCAGGTTGATGTGGACGATGTCGAACCCCATGTCGCCCGGCCGTGAGAGGCCGCAGACGGCGTTCAGGTTCGCGCCGTCGTAGTACATGAGCGCGCCCGCGCCCTTGAAGATGCGGGCGACCTCCTCGATCCCCTCGTCGAAGAGCCCAAGCGTCGAGGGATTCGTGAGCATCAGGCCGGCGGTGCGGCCGTCCACCTTCGCGCGCAGGTCGTCGAGGTCGAGGTTGCCGCGCGCGTCGGTCCCGACCTTGGCGAGCTTGTAGCCCGCCATCGTCACGCTCGCCGGGTTCGTGCCGTGGGCCGTGTCCGGCGTCACGATCGTGTCGCGATCCTCGCCGCGGTCGGCGAAGTAGGCGCGCATGAGCATCAGCCCGGTCAGCTCGCCCTGCGAGCCCGCGGCGGGCTGAAGAGAGACGGCGGGCAGGCCCGCCACCTCGGCGAGGATCTCCTGCAGCCGCCACATGAGCTCCAGCGCGCCCTGCGCGCCGTCCTCCTCCTGGTGCGGGTGGAGGTCGCGGAAGCCCGGGATCCCGACGGCGCGCTCGTTGGCGCGTGGGTTGTGCTTCATCGTGCAGGAGCCGAGCGGGTAGAAGCCCGTGTCGATGCCGAAGTTGCGGTCGGCGAGGGCGGTGAAGTGGCGCACGAGCTCCGGCTCCGAGATCTCCGGCAGCCGCGGCGGACGGGCGCGGGCGAGCTCCACGGGCACGTCCGGAGCGGGCAGACCGTAGCTCGGCACGGTGCCGGCGCGGCGGCCCGGCTTCGACTTCTCGTAGATGAGCTCCATCAGGCGGTCACCTCCGCAAGCACCTCGGCGAGGCGATCGATCTCGGCCGGGGTGCGCCTCTCGGTGACCGCGACGAGCAGCACGTCGTCCAGCCCCTCGTAGTCGCGGCCAAACGCGTACCCCGGGTGGACACCCCGGTCGCGGGCGGCCGCGATCACCTCGCCCGCGTTCCGTCCGGTTCGTATGGCAATCTCCTTGAATGTTGCCTTATCGGGAAACGCAAGCCGGTGTCCGAGCTTCTCCTTGGCGTAGTCGCCGAGCGCCATGCAGGTCTCCCCCAGCTCACGCAGACCCTGCGGGCCGAGCCAGGAGAGATAGACGAGGCCTGCGAGCGCGAGCAGCGTCTGGTTGGTCGTGATGTTCGAGGTCGCCTTCTCGCGGCGGATGTGCTGCTCACGCGTCTGCAGCGTCAGGCAGAACGCCCGCTCGCCCTTCAGGTCGGTCGTCTCGCCGGCGATCCGTCCCGGCATGCGACGGATGAACTCGCCCCGCGCGGCGAGGAAGCCGAAGTGCGGGCCGCCGTACGACATGAACGTGCCGGCGCTCTGACCCTCGCCGATCGCCATCGCGCAGCCGTAGGCGCCCGGCGCCTCGAGCACGCCGAGCGAGAGCAGGTCAACGTGGGCGACGGCAAGCGCGCCCGCGCGCTCCGCGGTCGCCGCCAGCTCCGGCGCGGGCTCGAGGCAGCCGAAGAAGTTCGGCTGCTGGAAGATCGCGATCGCCGCGTCGGCGCAGGTCGTGCGCCACTCGTCGGGGTCGGTCGTGCCGTCCCGGTGCGGAACCTCGACGACCTCCAGACCGAAGCCCGGCGCATACGTCTTCACGACGCGGCGCACCTGGGGGTTGAGCGCCTCGGCCAGCACGACCTTCGTCCGGTCGGTCGTGTGCTTCGCAATGAAGCACGCGTCGGCGGCGACCGTCGTCCCGTCGTAGCCCGAAGCGTTCGAGACGTCCATTCCCGTCAGCTCGCAGATCGCCGTTTGGTACTCGAAGATCGACTGGAGCACGCCCTGGCTCATCTCCGGCTGGTACGGCGTGTACGCGGTCAGGAACTCGCCGCGCGAGAGGATCGCGTCCACGACGGCGGGCACGTAGTGGTCGTAGATCCCGGCGCCGAGAAAGGAGAGCTCCGCTCCCGTGTGGACGTTGCGGGCCGCGAGCTCCTCGAGGTGGCGCATCAGCTCGGCCTCGGAGAGCGCCGGCTCGAGGTCGAGCGCCCGGCCGAGGCGTACGCCCTGCGGGATCTGCTCGAACAGCTCCTCGATCGAGCCGACGCCGATCGCGGCGAGCATCTCCGCGCGGTCTGCGTCGGTCAGCGACAGGAACGCCATCTACTGCGCTTCCAGGACGGCCCTGTAGGCCGCGGCGTCGAGTAGCGCGTCCAGCTCGGATGGACTGCTCATCCGGATGCGGACCAGCCAGCCCTCGCCGTACGGGTCGTCGTTGACCGTCTCCGGAGCGTCCACGACCTTCTGGTTGACCTCGAGCACCTCGCCCGACAGCGGCGCGATCACGTCGGAGACGGCTTTCACGGACTCGACCTCGCCGTAGGGGGAGTCCTTGGCGATCGTCGCGCCCGCGGACGGCGCCTCGTAGTGGACGAGCTCGCCGAGCGCATCCTGCGCGAACCAGGTGATGCCGAGGACGGCCTCGTCTCCATCGATGCGCGCCCAGTCGTGCTCGGCGTGGTATTTGAGTCCTTCGGGGTAGCCCTCCGGCGCAGCCACTTATGTCTCCCTCCTGCGGTAGATGGGTTTCTCGACGATGCGGGCTCGCCGCGGCTTGCCACGGACGTCGATGACGATCTCGGAGCCGGGCGCGGAACGGCCGGCCGGCACGTAGCCCATACCGATGCCGACGTCGAGCATCGGGGAGTGCGTCCCGGAGGTCACCTCGCCGCCGCCCTCGATCGGCATCCCCTGGCGCGGGACCGCCTTCTCCTCCATCACGAACGGGACGAGCCGGCGCGCCGGCCCCTGCTCCTTGACCCGGCGCAGCGCGGCGGCGCCCGTGAACTCCTTGCCGAGCGCGCACGCCCAGCCGAGCCCGGCCGAGATCGCGTCGGTCTCCTGTGTGATGTCGTTCCCGTGCAGCGGATAGCAGGCCTCGAGCCGCAGTGTGTCGCGCGCGCCGAGCCCGCAGGGCGTCACCCCGCGCGAGAGCACTGCATCCCAGAGCGCGGGTGCATCCTCGGCGGCGCACATCAGCTCGCAGCCGGCCTCGCCCGTATAGCCGGTACGGCAGGCCATCGCCTCGATCCCGTCGAGCAGGGCCAGCCCGTGCGTGAACGGACGTGCGGGCGGTAGCCCGAGCCGGTCGAGCGCGCGCGGCCCCTGGACGGCGACGAGCGCGTACTCGTCGGATGCGTCGCGCACCTCGCTGCCGCGCGCCTCGCGCTCCTTGAGCCAGGCATACGCCGCCTCCCGGTTCCCGGCGTTGACGACGAGCAGGTAGTGGAACGGGGTGATCCGGTAGGCGATCAGATCGTCCACGATGCCGCCGCTCTCGTTCGTCAGCAGCGTGTACTGCGCGTCGCCGTCCCCGATCCGGTCGAGGTCGTTCGACAGCAGGGACTGCAGGAAGGCGTGCGCCGCGGGCCCCTCGACGTGCAGCTCGCCCATGTGCGAGACGTCGAACGCACCGGAGTCGGTGCGGACGGCGCGGTGCTCGGCGATCACGCCCTCGTACTGGACGGGCATCTCCCAGCCCGCGAACGGAACGATGCGCGCCGCCAGGGCGACGTGGCGCTCGTACAGCGGCGTGCGCAGCAACGTCTGCACGAGGCCTGACTCTAACGAGTCAGGCGCCGCGGACCGACGGTCCTAGTCCTCGCGCAGGAAGGATGGGATCTCGAGCTCGGCGTCGGTCGCCTCACCGCCGGGGCGTGAGCCGCCCGCCGTCGCCGCCGCGGTCTCGACACGCCGGCGACGCGGACGACCGCCGAAGCCGGTGGCGATGACGGTCACGCGCACGCTGTCGCCCATGCTCTCGTCGATGACGGCACCGAAGATCACGTTCGCGTTTGCATCGGCGGCGCTCGTCACGACCTCGGCCGCCTCGTTCACCTCGAAGAGCCCGATCTCCGGACCGCCGGTGATGTTGAGGAGCACGCCGGTCGCGCCGTCGATCGAGGCCTCGAGCAGCGGCGAGGAGACGGCGGTGCGCGCAGCCTCGGCCGCCCGGTTCTCGCCCGAGGCGATGCCGATGCCCATCAGCGCCGAGCCTGCGTCGCGCATGATCGTGCGCACGTCGGCAAAGTCGAGGTTGACGAGACCGGGGACGGTGATCAGGTCGGTGATCCCCTGGACGCCTTGGCGGAGGATGTCGTCGGCCATTCGGAACGCTTCGGTCACCGGCGTCCGCTTCTCGACGACCTGCAGCAGCCGGTCGTTCTCGATCACGATCAGCGTGTCCACGCGGTCGCGCAGGTTCTGGATGCCCATCTCGGCGGCCTCGGAGCGCCTGCGGCCCTCGAAGGCGAACGGGCGCGTCACGACCCCCACGGTGAGCGCCTCCAGCTCGCGGCCCAGCTCGGCGACGATCGGCGCGGCGCCCGTGCCGGTGCCGCCGCCCTCGCCCGCGGTGACGAAGATCATGTCGGCGCCCTTCAGCGCCTCCTTCAGCTCGTCACGGCTCTCCGTCCCGGCCGCGTAGCCGACCGCGGGATCCGCGCCTGCGCCCAGTCCCCGGGTCGTCTTCGCGCCGATGTGGATCTTGACGTCGGCGTCGCACATCAGGAGCGCCTGCGCATCCGTGTTCACGGCGATGAACTCGACGCCGGCGAGGCCGGCCTCGACCATGCGGCTGACCGCGTTCGTGCCGCCGCCGCCGATGCCGACGACCTTGATCACTGCGAGATAGCTACCGGTCTGGTCTCTCATCTCTCAATCCCTCAGGTAGTCTCGACCTGAAGCTCCAGTCGAGGAGAAGTCGTGTCGAAGCGCTCATTCCGCGTTCAGGGTACGTTTCCTTTTCGGCACTGTCAACGGAGAACTCAAGTAGTGGTCGAGGGTATACTCTCGACCTCAACCTGAGAGTTTAGGTCTTGACCGGCGACTGGACGCTCGGGAACGCTCACGTCGAGGTACCCACCCACACCGGCGAGCGCCGGCAGGATGCGCCGCGCGACGGCGAGCTTGAGCGCGAGGTCAGAAGCGTCGCCGAGGCGCACCTCGAGCCCGGAGCGCTGCACGAGCGTCAGCTCGTCCGGCGTCACGCGCACGAGGGACATCCGCCCGGGCAGCGGCTTGCGGGCGAGCGGAGCGACCGCGCGAACCGCGGAGGCCGGGTCGCCGCTGAGTTGGGCGCCGACCTCGATCGGCACGTCACGCTTCAGCCACAGGCGCGGGAGGCCACGCCGAGCACCGCGCTCGAGCTCTCCCATCACGCGGCCGCGGGCCGACACGAGCCATGATCCAGCGCCCTGGCGCACGACCGCGACCGGCCGCTCCGGGGTCACGGCGATGCGGAGCGTATGCGGGAAGGCGCGGTCGAAGGAGACGCCGAGGACCGTGGGTAGCGCCTCGGCGCGGCGGCGCAGACGATCGAGATCGACTGCGAGCAGGCTCTGGCCCAGCGCCGGTGCAAGCTCCTGCTCGACCTGCGCGGCGACCGCGGGCCGCGCGCCGCGTACGTCGACCGAGCGCACGGCGAAAACGGACGTCTCGCGGGCGGCCGCGTAGGCGCCCGCCGCCGCGACGAGCAGCGCGAAGCCGAGGAGGAGGGAGCGGCCGGACGGGGCGAGGCGGGAGAGCGCGAGGCGACTGCCCTTGGACGTGCGCCTGCGCGGGAAGGGTACGACGGCGGCATCCACCCGCGCACGCGGGCGCGTGCTTCCCTGCGAGCGTCCCCGGCCGGCCACGGCACGATGTTCGCCGCGCCGCACCGCGCTCCTACCGGCCCGACGGGCCTGTGGACGAGAAATCACACACTCGGCACGATCCGTGACACACACGTGACGGTGTCTGACACGCGCACGTGGGTGCCACAGGAGTGTGAAATCTCCCGCGCGGCGGGCGGGCTCAGCCGGGCGGCAGGTCGATCCCGCCGAGGAAGACGACCTCGTGCTCGAGCTCGACGGCGAAGCGCTCGCGCGCGCGCCTCCGCGACTCGGCCATCAGCGCGAGGCAGTCGGCCGTCGTCGCCCCACCGGCGTTCTCGATGAAGTTCGCGTGCAGGGGCGAGACGACGGCACCGCCGAGCCGGAAGCCCTTGAGGCCGCACTCCTCGAGCATCCGGCCTGCTCCGACGTCCCCGGACGGGTTCCTCCAGACGCTGCCGAAGGTGCGCTTGGTGGTCGGCTGGCTCGCCTTGCGGCGCGCGTTCAGGTCGGCCACGAGGGCCTTCACGTCGGCGGCCGGACGCCGCTCGAGCCGGTACTCGACCTGTGCGACGACCTGGCCGTGGCGCAGGTCCGAGTGGCGGTAGGAGAGCCCGAGCTCGCTCGGCGTCAGCCAGCCGGAGCCCGCAGCGGTGACGACGAGAGCGCGCGCGAGCACGTCCGACCACTCGCACCCGTACGCGCCGGCGTTCATCCACACGCCGCCGCCCGCCGTGCCGGGGATCGCGCAGGCGAACTCGAAACCGCCGAGGCCGACCGCCCGCGCGCGGTGGAGGCAGACCGCGTTCGCCGCCCCGCCTCCTGCGGCCAACACGCAGTCCCGAATCTCGACCGCCGCCAGCTCGCCCGCAAGCCTGACGACGAGGCCGTCCACACCCGCGTCCGCGACGAGCAGGTTCGAGCCGAGCCCGACGGCGTAGACCGGGAGCCCTCGTTCGCCTGCCCAGGCGAGCGCCTCCTCGAGCTCGGCGATCGTCTTCGGGCGCGCTAGTGCGCGCGCGGGCCCGCCGGTGCCGATAGTGGTGAGCTGGGAGAGGGGCACTCCCTCTTCGATTCTCATCGGAGGGCCTCCAGGATCAGGGGCCCGGCGCGGTCCACGTCACCGGCGCCGACCGTCAGCACGAGGTCGCCGGGTCGCGCCCACGCGGCGACGAGCCGAGCCCCCTCCTCGATCGTGGGCGCCCAGCCGACCGGCATGCCGGGCCGCGCCTCCGCAGCGGCCTCGGCGACGAGCTTCCCCGTCACGCCCGGCAGCGGCTCCTCGCGGGCGACGTAGACGTCGGTCACGCAGGCGGCGTCCGCGGCCGTCAGCGCCCACCCGAGCTCGCGCCAGAGATGACGCGTGCGCGACGGCAGGTGGGGCTGGAAGAGGACGAGCACGCGCCGGCCCTGGAGGCGCGCGGCGGCGAGCGTCGCGGCGAGCTCGCTCGGATGGTGGGCGTAGTCGTCGACGACGGTGACGCCTCCTCTCCTCACCGACCGGCTCGAAGCGACGGCCGGCGCCTGTGAACCGGGCGAGCACGTGCTCCGCGTCGGCACGCGGGACGCCGGCCAGCTCGAGCGCGGCCAGCGCAGCGGCGGCATTCCGGCGGTTGTGCTCTCCGGGCACGGCGAGCTCGAACGAGACGGGCTCGAGCTCCCAACCCCGGACGGCGTGCGGCACGCGCGCGAGCCAGCGCTCGAACAGCTCCTCCAGCTCGGCCGCCGACGCGAACGTCGCGTGATGGTCCAGCTCGACGTTGGTGACGACCGCGATCTCGGGCAGCAGCGCCTCGACCGTCCGGTCGGACTCGTCTCCCTCGACGACGAGCCACCCCTCCCCCGCGCCCGCGTTGCCGCCGAGCTGAGGAACCTCGCCGCCCACGAGCCAGCTCGGGTCCCGGCCGGTCTCGCGCAGGACGAAGGCGATCATCGCCGTCGTCGTCGTCTTCCCGTGCGTGCCCGATACGACGAGCGAGCGGCCCCGTGCGAACGAGACGAGCTCCGCGAGGAACTCGGCCCGGCTGCGCCCCGCGACCGCTCCCGCGAACGCGGTCGAGACGACCACCTCCCACCCATCGGGCGGCGCAGGCTTTCCGCCGAGGTCCACGCGCACGCCGTCGAGTCCCGCCAGGTACGGCGTCTCGTTCCGGTCCCAACCGCGGACATCCGCGCCCCAGGCGTGAGCGAGGAAAGCGTACGCCGACAGGCCGGCGCCGCCGATCCCGACGAAGTAGACCCGCCTACCGGCGAGCGGCTGCAAGCGCGATCAGCTCCTCTGCGATCTCCTCGGCGGCACCCGGGCGCGCGAGACGCACCATGGCCTCACCCATCCCCGCGAGCCGCTCGGGCGACGCGAGCAGCTCGGCCACGAGCGCCGGTACGCGCGCGACCTCGGCATCGGGCACGACGACCGCGCCGCCGCCGCGCTCGAAGTAGCGCGCGTTCAGCGCCTGGTGGTCTCCGGTTGCGTGCGGGTACGGGACGAGCACCGCGGGCGTGCCAGCCGCGGCGAGCTCCCACACCGTGCCGCCCGCGCGAGAGACGGCGAGGTCGGCGGCCGAGAGCGCCGCACCGAACTCGTTCGTCGAGGGCAGCAGCACATAACCGGGGCGGGACACGCGCTCGCGCAGCGACTCGAAGTCACGCTCGCCCGCGATGTGCAGCACGGCCGGGCCACGCTCGCCCCACGCCGCCAGCGCCATCTCGTTGACGCTGCGCGCTCCGGCGAGGGCGCCGAACACGGAGACGACCGGCCCCTCCGCCGGCAGGCCGAACAGCGCACGTGCTTCAGGGCGTGCGACGGGCCGCGAGGGCGTCGGGATGGGCCGGCCCGTGACGCGAAACTTGCCGCCGTGCCGGCCGGGAAGCTCGTACGCGAGGAAGACGCGGCGGGCGAACGGAGCGGCGAGCCGGTTCGCCAGCCCGAGGTGGGCGTCGGACTCGCCGAGCGCGGCGGGGATCCCGCGCAGCCTGGCCGCCAGCACCATCGGCCCGGCGACGTAGCCGCCCGCACCGAAGACGACGTCGGGCCGCCGCCGCCCGAGGATGCGCGAGCAAGCGCGCGGCGCCGCTGCGGCCCTCACGAGCGCGCGCAGGAGCGCGAGGCCGGGCCGGCGGGGCAGGCCGGAGATGCTGAAGGTGTCGAGCTCGAAGCCCGCCTCAGGGACGAGCCGGGCTTCCACGCGGTCCGGCGACCCCGCGAACGTCACCCGCACGCCGCGCGCGCGCAGGGCCTCCGCCACTGCGAGCGCCGGCCGGACGTGTCCGGCGGTGCCCCCGGCTGCGATCAGGCACGCGAGCTCTCTGGGGGGCGACGACGACATCGTTGACCGCGATGTTAAGGAGGATCCCCACTCCCGCGAGCAGCATGACGAGACTCGAGCCTCCGTACGAGACGAACGGGAGCGGGATCCCGGTCAGCGGCGCGACCCCGAGCACCGCCGCCAGGTTGACCCCAGCCTGTGCGGTGACCAGCGTGGTCAGGCCCGTCGCAAGCCGCTTGCCGAACGGATCGCGGCAGCGCAGCGCGACCCGGAAGCCGGCGTACGCGAAGAGCCCGAATGCGGCGATCAGCGCCGCCGAGCCGAGCAGCCCGAGCTCCTCGCCGACGATGGCGTAGATCATGTCCGTGTGCGCCTCGGGGAGGTAGAAGATCTTCGACACGCCCTGACCGAGGCCTTCGCCCGTGAGCCCGCCCGAGCCGAGCCCGATCATCGCCTGCACCGACTGGAACCCCGTCCCCTGGGAGTCCTTCCACGGGTCGAGGAACGCAAAGACGCGCTCGCGCCGGTAGGGCTCGACCCAGATCGCGAGGAGGCCGAGCACCGCGAGCGCTCCGCCGGCCACGCCGAGCACGCGCAGAGGCGTTCCCGAGACGAGCAGGATCGCGCCCACGCAGAGGACGAGAGCGATCGTCGAGCCGAGGTCGGGTTCGACGATGATCAGCCCGCAGAAGATGAGCGTGAGCAGGCCGACCGGGCGCCAGAGCTCGCCGAGCGTCCGCGGCGTCGGATGCTTCGCGAGCCAGGCCGCCGCCCACACGCAGAGCGCGACTTTCGCCAGCTCCGACGGCTGGAAGGACGCCGGCCCGAGCGTGAACCAGCGGCGCGCGCCGTTGATCGGCTGGGCGACGACGAGCACCGCGAGGCAGAGCCCGAGCGCCGCGAGCACGAGCCCCGGCGCCAGCCGGCGCAGCCGGTGGTAGTCGAAGCGCGAGCCGGCGATCAGCAGCGCCAGCCCGAACACGGCGTAGATCGCCTGCCGCTCGAGGTAGCGCATCGGGTCGCCGCTGCCAAGCGCGGCCGGCGCGGACGTCGCGCTGTAGACCATCACGAGGCCGAATGCGACCAGCGAGAGGGTGACGAGGACGAGCAGGCGCTGCTCGAGCTGACCGCGGCTCATCTGTGGAGCTTCTGCACCAGCCTTCTGAACTCCTCCCCGCGCTGCTCGAAGTTCGCGAACTGGTCGTAGCTCGCGCACGCCGGGGAGAGCAGGACGACGTCGCCGGCCCGGGCCGCGGCGGCCGCGGCCGCGACCGCACGCGCCAGGTCGCCGCAGCGCTCGTAGGCGACGCGGGCGCGGTCGAGCGACGCCGCGATCTCCTCCGCCGTCTCGCCGATCAGGTACACGCCGCGAAGCGACCCGGGCAGTCCGGCGGCCAGTTCGTCGAAGCTCTCGCCCTTGCCCGAGCCCCCGAGGATCAGCCGCAGCGGCGCGTCGGCATACGCCGCGATCCCCCGCCGGGCGGCCGGCGTGTTCGTCGCCTTCGAGTCGTTGACGAAGCGAACGCCGCCGATCTCGGCGACGAGCTCGAGACGATGCGGAACGCCTGGGAACGTCCGCAGTCCTTCGGCAATCGCCTTCTCCTCGATCCCCGCCTCTCTGGCCGCGGCGACAGCCGCGGCTGCGTTCTCGCGATTGTGCTGGCCGGGGATGCGCGGCTCGGCCGGCAGCGGGTCGTCCCAGCGGAACTCGACCCTGCGCGCCCCGCCCGGCACCGACGGGAAACCGCGCGGGACGACCGCCGCGTCGCCGTCGCCCTGGTTCTCGAAGATGCGCAGCTTGGCGTCGCGGTAGGCCTGAACGGCCCCGTGCCGGTCGAGGTGGTCGGGCTCGAGGTTGAGGAGGACGGCGACGCGCGGCCGCAGCGTGACGATGTCCTCGAGCTGGAAGCTCGACAGCTCACAGACGATCCAGGCGTCCGCACCGATCGCACCGTCGAGGTCGCAGATCGCCCTCCCAACGTTGCCGGCAACCTCCACGGAGCGGCCGGCGGCGCGGAAGACGGCGCCGAGCAGCTCCGACGTCGTCGTCTTGCCGTTCGTGCCGGTGACGCCGACGAGCGGGTTGTCCAGCAGGCGGGCACCGAGCTCGACCTCGCTCCACACCGGGATCCCGCGGGCTCGCGCCGCCGCGGGCAGCGGCGATTCCCTGGGCACGCCGGGGCTCTTGACGACGAGACCGACCCCGTCGAGCAGCGACTCGTCCTCGCTGCCGAGGCGCACGTCCACCCCGAGCGCTGCGAGGTCCCCCGGATCCACCTCCGCGGCCCGGTCGACCGCGACAACCTCCACGCCGCGCCGCGCCAGCGCTGCGGCCGCCGCCCGGCCCGAGCGCGCGAGCCCGACGACGAGCACCCTGCGCGGCAGCTCCATCAGAGCCGGAACTTCACGTAGTACCGGTAGTAGAGGACGAAGCCGACGGCGCAGAGGATCGCCGCGACGATCCAGAAGCGCACCATGATCTTCGTCTCCGACCACGCCTTCATCTCGAAGTGGTGGTGGATCGGCGTCATCAGGAAGACGCGCCGGCCCATGTAGCGAAAGGTGAAGACCTGGATCATCACAGAGAGCGCCTCGACGACGAAGATCCCCCCGATCAGGAGCAGCAGCGCCTCCGTTCCCGTCATGATCGCGAAGCCGGCGAGCGCCCCGCCGATCGCCATCGAGCCGGTGTCGCCCATGAAGACCTCCGCGGGAAAGGCGTTGTACCAGAGGAAGCCGATCGTCCCCCCGATCAGGGCCGCGCCGAGGATGGCGAGGTCCAGCGAGACCGCGCTGCGCTCGCCGACCGGGCCCGAGCGGATGTAGGCGATGACGTTGATCGAGGTGAACGTGAGCAGGGCGACGATCCCCGTCCCGGCCGCGAGACCGTCCAGGCCGTCGGTGAGGTTGACGCCGTTCGCGGCGCCCGCGATCACGACGAACAGGAACGGGTAGTACGCCCACGAGAGCGGCACCTCCACGTCGAGGATCGGGACGTAGATCGAGTTGTCGAGCGCGTCCATCCGGTTGACGGCAAAGCCGACTCCGACCGTGATCGCGCCGAGCAGCACCATCTTCACGCGGCCGGGTAGGCCCAGCGAGCGGCGGCGGCGCAGCTTCGTGAAGTCGTCCACGAAGCCGATCAGACCGCAGCCGAGGATGATGAAGAGCACGGTGAACGCCGAGAGCGTGTACTTGCTGAGCGCGAGGAAGGGCAGCACGGTGCAGAGCAGGATCAGCAGCCCACCCATCACGGGCGTTCCCTGCTTGACGACATGGCCGGCCGGACCCTCGGCGCGGATCGGCTGCCCGAGCGAGTTGCGCCGGAGGAACTCGATGAACTTCGGGCCGATCACGATCGAGATCACCATCGCGATCAGGCCCGCGATCAGGACCCGTGTCATCCGACAGACTCGTTCGCCAGGCTGGGCGCGATGCCTTCGAGCCCGGCCGCGCGGGAGGCCTTCACGAGCACCGCGTCGCCGGGCCGAACCAGGTCGTCGAAGCCCTCGGGGCTGTCGAGCCAGCGCATCGTCTCGACTCCCGGTTCCATGTAGCCGCGCGCGAGCGGGCCGATCGCGACGAGCACCTCGATCCCGAGCTCGCGGAGCAGCGCGCCGATCTCGCGGTGGTAGCGCGGCCCCTCCTCGCCCAGCTCGGCCATCTCGCCGAGGATGGCGACGCGGCGGCGGCCGGCGGCGCGCTCGCACAGGTGGAGGAGCGCGGCGCGCATCGAGGTCGGGTTGGCGTTGTAGGCGTCGTTGACGACGAAGCCCCCGCCCGCGAGCGGGAGCTCCTCGCCGCGCCACGGCGAGAACGCGATCGCGGCCACGCCCTCCTGCGCACGCGCGAGCGGCAGGCCGAGGGCCTCGTACGTGTAGAGCGCGGCGAGCGTGTTCTCGGCCTGGTGGCGCGCCGTGAACGGCAGGTCGAGCTCGACGAGCGTGCCGCGCACGTCGAAGCGGCCCCGGCCGCCGGCGAGCTCGACGGCCGCTGGGTCGAAGCGGCGCACGTCCACGTCGTCCCGCGCGAGATACGGGTCGAGCAGCGGCGAGAGCGGGGCGATCGCGATCCCCCCCGACGGCAGGGAGGCGACGGCCTCCGCCTTCGCGCGCGCCACGCCCTCGACCGACCCGACGAGCTCCAGGTGCACCGGCCCGACGTGCGTGATCAGCGCGATGTCCGGCTTCACGAACGCGCAGAGCGCCGCGATCTGGCCGAAGCCGCGCATGCCGAGCTCGACGATGCACACCTCGGTGGCCGGTTCGAGGCGGCAGAGCGTGAGCGGGACGCCGAGCTCGTTGTTGAAGCTCGCCTCGGCCGCGACCGTGCGCCGGTGCGGCGCGCAGAGCGCGGCGAGGATGTCCTTTGCCGAGGTCTTGCCCGTCGAGCCCGTGATCGCGACGACCGTCGCGGCGCTGCGCGCGCGCGCGGCACCCCCGAGCGCGGCGAGCGCGGCCTCTGCGACGTCGGGCACGAGCGTCGCCGCCGCGCCGGCGGCGCGCGCGTCCGCGAGGTACTCCGACCCGCGCCCCACCGCCACGAAGAGGTCGCCCGGCCGTACTCTGCGCGAGTCGATCTGGACTCCCGTGATCGGCCCCTCGCCATCGAGCTCGCCGGCGACGAGTCCCCGCACGTCCTCGAGCGAGAGCGCGATCACGCTCGCAGCACCTCGCGCACGACCCCGCGGTCGTCGAACGGGAGCTTCACGTCGCCGATCTCCTGCCCCTGCTCGTGGCCCTTGCCGGCGATCACGACGACGTCGCCGGGGGAGGCGAGCGCGAGCGCCCGCCCGATGGCAGAGCGGCGGTCGGGGTCGATCTCGACGGCGAGGCCGGCGCCCTGAAGGATGTCCTGGATGATCGCAAGCGGATCCTCGCTTCTCGGGTTGTCAGAGGTGACAACCACGATATCGGCGAGGTCGGACGCGATCCGTCCCATCAACGGCCGCTTGCCGCGATCGCGGTCGCCGCCGCAGCCGAAGACGCAGATCAGGCGGCCCCCGTCCACGAGGTCGCGCGCCGTGCGCAGGACGTTGTCGAGCGAGTCCGGTGTGTGCGCGTAGTCGACCACCACCTCGAACGGCTGCCCCTCGTCCACCGTCTCGAAGCGGCCGGGCACGCCCGTCACCGACTCGACGCCGGTCTTGATCTCGTCCGGGTCGACGTCCAGGAGCAGGCCGGCCGCGATCGCGCCGAGCACGTTCTCGACGTTGAAGCGGCCGCGCAGCCGGCTCGCGATCTCGATCCCCGCAGCGGTGAGGCTGGTTCCGCCGGCGCCCAGCTTGAGCCGGTCCGGGCGTACTTCGGCGTCGACGGCGAGGCCGAACGTGAGCAAGGGCGCCCGGCCGGCGGTCTTGAGCTCGTCTGCGAGCAGGCGGCCGTACGGATCGCCGACGTTCACCGCCGCGGGCGGCGGGGAGGCGCCGACGAAGAGACGGCGCTTGGCGCCGTAGTAGTCCTCCATCGTCTCGTGGAAGTCGAGGTGGTCCTGGCTGAGGTTCGTGAACACGAGCGCGTCGAAGCGCACACGGTCGAGCCGGTGGAGGACGGAGGCGTGTGAGGAGGCCTCGAGCGCGACGCTGCGATCGCCGGCGGCGAGCAGCTCGCGGAACGTGCGCTGCAGGTCGATCGCCTCGGGAGTCGTGTGCACGACCGGGCGCACCTCGCTGCCGATCCGGCTCTCGATCGTGCCGAGCAGGCCTGGGCGCCTGCCGGCGGCCGCGAGGATCGCGTACAGCAGGAACGCCGTCGTCGTCTTCCCGTTCGTGCCGGTAACGCCGGCGACCTCGAGCTCGGTCGTCGGCTGCCCGAAGAACACGTCGGCGGCAACCGCCATCGCGGCGCGCGCGTCGGCGACGGCGAGCTGCGGCACGGCGACGTCGAGCACGTGCTCGACGACGAGAGCGACGGCCCCGTTCCCGACCGCGGCGGCCGCAAACTCGTGGCCGTCGAAGCGGGCGCCGGGGACGCAGAAGAAGAGTGCGCCAGGGGTCGCGGCCCGCGCGTCGTAGGCGAGATCGAGCACCTCGACATCCCTCCGGCCGACGACCTCGCTCGGCGCAAGCGCGGCGATCAGGCGCTCGAGCTCCATCGGCGGGCGAGTCTACCGGAGCCGGCTCAGCCGGCCGACGCCACGAGCCGCTGGTCGGGGCCGACCTCGAGGTGCTGAAGGCCGAGGCGCGCGATCTCGGCGAACGCTGGCGCGGCGACGACGCCGCCCCAGATGGCGCCCCTCGGCTCGTCCACCGTGACGAGGACGACGAGCCGCGGGCTCGAGGCGGGAACGATGCCGACGAACGAGGCGACGTAGCGGGAGTCCGAGTAGCCGCCCCGCGAGTCCGGCTTCGCTGCCGTGCCCGTCTTCCCGGCCACCGTGTAGCCCGGCACGGCCGCGGCCGCGCCGGTGCCGCCCTCGGCGGAGACGACATCGCGCAGCATCGTCATCAGCTGCGCGGCGACGGCGGTGGTCACGACCCGGCGTCCGTGCCTCGGGCGCCTGTTCTCGGCGCCGATGCGCTCGACGAGGTAGGGCGACCGCCAGACGCCGCGGTTCGCGATCGCCGCGTAGGCGGCGGCCATCTGCACGGGCGTGACGGCGATCCCCTGACCGATCGGGATGTTGCCGATCGTCGAGCCCGACCAGAGATCCGGCGTGAGCACGATGCCCCGGCTCTCGCCGGGAAAGTCGAGCCCGGTCGGTCGTCCGAAGCCGAACCTGTCGATCCACGAGTACAGCCGGTGCTTGCCCAGCAGCTGCGCCAGCGTGATCGTCCCGACGTTCGACGACTGGGAGAGGATCTGCGCCACGCTCATTCGCTGCGTCGGCCGCGGCGCGTGTTCGTTGATCACCCGGTCCGCGACCTGGATCGAGCTCCGCAGCGTGAACTTCGTCGAGGGCGCGACCCGCCCCTCGGAGAGCGCGCCGGCGACGGTGACGAGCTTGAACGTTGAGCCCGGCTCGTACGTGTCCGTGACCGCGCGGTTGCGGCGTCGGTCGACCGGCGCTGCCGGGAAGCGATTCGCGTCGTAGCCGGGGGCCACCGCCATCGCGAGCACGGCGCCCGTCTTCGGGTCGAGCACGACCGCCGTCCCCGCCTTCGCGTTCCAGCGGCGGACGGTCGCGCCCAGCACGGCCTCGGCGCCGGCCTGGATCTGGTTGTCGAGCGTCAGCGTGACGTCGGCGCCGCGCTCCTCCACCGTCGAGCTGGTCACGTCGATCGCGCGCCCAAAGGGGTCCTTGACGATCGTCTCGCGGCCGGGCGTGCCGACGAGCTCGGCGTCGAGCGCGCGCTCGAGCCCCTCGAGGCCCTCGTTGTCCACGCCGGCATAGCCGAGCACCTGGGCCGCGACGCTCCCCTGCGGGTAGGCGCGCAGCTCCTCGGGGTAGAAGCCGAGCCCGGCGAGATCGCGCTTCTGGAGGGCGGCCGCCTTGGTGGAGTCCGCCTTGCGCTGGATGTAGACGAAGGCGCGCGAGCGATCAGTGAGCTGCGGGTAGAGCTGCTCCGGATCGATGCCGAGAGCCTTGCCGGCAGCCAGCGCCACGGCCCGCGCATCCTCGACCCGGCTCGGGTCCGCGTAGACCGTCGTCGCCTGCTCGCCGATCGCGAGCGGCTTGCCGGCGCGGTCGAAGATCGTGCCGCGCCCGGCGGGGATGACGATCGTCTCGCGGTGCTGGCGCAGCGCCATCCGCTCGAGCGAGGAGGCCTGGACCCCCTGCAGCCAGACCGCTCGGGCGAGCGTGCCGGCGAAGACGAGCGCAAAGAAGACGAGGAGCAGGCGGATGCGGCGGTTGGCGGCCCGCTCGCTCACTTGGCGAGCTGAACGTAGGACGTCGTGCCGGGGTCGGCCGGGACGAGCCCGAGCTTTCCCCGTGCCTGCGTCTGGATCCGGGCGGCGGCCGAAGCGCTCGAGAGCCGGGCCGAGAGGCTCGCGTTGTCGGCGCGGAGCTGCACGCGCTCGCGGCCGAGCCGGTCGAGGGAGAGGTTGAGCTGGAGCACGGCGACGTTGACCGCCACGACTCCGGCGAGCAGGGCGCCGAGCACGACGATCCAGACGACGCTGCCGGCGAGCGGGCGCGGCTTCGCGGCGGCGCGCGACTTCGGCCCGGGCTTCGCCGCCGCCCGCCGAGCAGGCTGCGGGCGCGCTTTCGGCGCCTCGACACGCAGAGCTTCGGCCCCCGAGGCCACTACTCGGCCACCTTCACCGCCGCACGCAGCTTCGCCGACCCGGCGCGCGGGTTCTCCTGCACCTCGCGGGCGCTCGGCCGCACCGGCCTGCGCGTCAGGTCCCGCAGCGTCGGCTGCTTGCCGCACACGCAGATCGGCAGCTCGGGCGGGCAGGTGCACCCCCGGGCCTGCTCGCGGAAGAAGCGCTTGACGATCCGGTCCTCGAGCGAGTGGAAGCTGATGACGGCCATCCGGCCACCGGGGCGCAGCATCCGCAGGGCCGCGGGCAGGGCGGCCTCGAGCGCGCCGAGCTCGTCGTTGACCGCGATGCGCAGCGCCTGGAAGACGCGCTTGGCCGGATGGCCGTCGCCGAAGCGTGCGGGCGTCGGGATCGCCTGCTTGATCGTGTCCACGAGCTCGCCCGTCCGCTCGAACGGGTGCTCGACCCGGCGGCGGACGATCTGGCGGGCGATCGCCCGCGCGTACCGCTCCTCGCCGAACCTGCGGAAGATCAGCTCCAGCTCGCGCTCGTCCGCCTCGTTGACGAGGTTGCGCGCGGACAGCTCCGCGGTCGAG
Organism: uncultured Actinomycetes bacterium; assembly: GCA_963839425.1. Classification (GTDB taxonomy): domain Bacteria; phylum Actinomycetota; class Thermoleophilia; order Gaiellales; family Gaiellaceae; genus CAYGLV01. The sequence goes on along the minus strand of CAWIUX010000009.1, from coordinate 869,558 downwards.
TCCATCCGCATGTCGAGCGGCGCGTCGGTCGCATACGAGAACCCGCGCTCGGGCCGATCGATCTGCATCGAGGAGACGCCGAGGTCGAGCAGGATCGCATCGGCCTTCACGTCGTTCGCTGCGAGCTGGCTGAGCACGATCGAGAACTCGCCACGCAGCATTCGCGTCTGGACGCCGGCCTGTGCCTTGAAGCGGTCGAAGTACCTGCGCACATCGGGGTCGCGGTCGATCGCGACGTACTTCCCCTGTCCCTGCAGATCGGAGGCGAGCACGCGCGCGTGACCGCCAGCCCCGAACGTCGCATCCACCACCGTCTCGCCCGGGCGCACGGCGAGGAGCTGGCGCACCTCGTCGGCGAGCACGGGGACGTGATCAGCCGCGCTTCTGTGCAAGACGTTCGGCAACATCGTCTGCGCTCCCTTCGATCTCGCTCACGTGGGCGGCCCAGGCTGTCCGGTCCCAGATCTCGAGGTGGTCGCGCACGCCGGCGACCACGACGTCGCGGCCGAGCTTCGCGTGCCGCGCGAGAGCCGGCGGCACGAGCACGCGGCCCTGCCGGTCGAGCTCGGCGTCGGCGGCGGCGGAGAAGAAGAAGCGGATCAGGTCGCGCGCCTCCCGCGAGAACGGGTCGAGCGGTGCGAGCCGGGCCTCGACGAGCGCGTCCCAGTCGGCGCGCGTGTAGACGTCGAGGCAGGTGTCCAGGCCCCGAGTGAGCACGACGCCGCCCGCGCAGGCGGTGCGGAACCTCGCCGGCAAGGTGAGCCGGTTCTTGTCGTCGATGGTGTGTTCGTGCTCGCCGAAGAACATGGAATCCCTCTGTGGGCATCTCCCACGATGCCCCACTTTAGACCACATTCCCCCACTTGTCTACCTCCAAGAACGCGAGACCGCCTCGGGGCCGTCACCGCATCGCGAGCGCGCCTACGCCCGCTCGGCCACGCCGGCGCCCCGGCGCGTGAGCGCGGCGGCTCCGCGCTCGGCCGCGAACGCCAGAGCGTCGGCCGGCGGGCGCCCCTCCGCAAGCGCGAAGGCGAGCGCCGCGGCGAAGCAGTCACCGGCGCCGTAGGCATCCTCCCGCTCGCCCGGCAGGGCCGCCGCCAGATACGGGCCCCCGGGCTGGGCCCAGCCGCCGAGCGCGCCCGAGGTCGTGACGACGAGCTGCGGCGGCGGCTCGAGGTCGCCGGTGTGGTACCGCTCGCCGTCATCCTCGCCACTGCCGACGAGCGCGTCGAGCTCGACGCCGCCTGCCCGCAGCGTCGGCAGCTCACGCGCCGTCGCGACGAGCACGCGCGCCGTTCGAGCATGCCTCAACGCATCCGCATCGCCGGAGACGAAGTAGACCGCGTCCGCCCGGCGGAGCTCGTCCCAGGGCAGGGTCTCGTCGCCGCCGCGCGGGCGGAGCTTGTCGCCGAGCACGGTGATCGTCCGTTCGCCCACGACATCCACGAAGCAGACGGCGCGCCGCTGCGTCTCCTGCGGCCGCGCGTGCACCGTCACGCCGGCAGCCTCGAGCTGCAGGCGCGCGTGGCGGCCCAGCTCGTCGTCTCCGAGCGCGGTGAAGAGCGAGGCGCCGCCCGCGAGGCGCGCCAGCTCGGCGGCCGCAACGGCCCCGCCTCCCGCGGCCTCGGCCCAGCACTCCTCGGCGTGGACGATCGCGCCGGCCTCCGGCACCCGCTCGACGCGGGCGAACTCCACCCACTCGACGTGGCCGACGACGGCGACGCGCACGCCTCCACTCTCACAGATCCGCCGCGCGCCGCGTTAGAGGAGATGATGCAGCGAGTGAAGGTGCCGCCGTTCGAGAGCTTCTACGCAGAGCATCGCGGCGAGGTGCTCGCGCTCCTGCGCCGCCGGCTCGGCGCCCAGGCCGCCGAGGACGCATTCCAGGAGACGTTCCTCCGTGCCCTCCACGCCTACCCGCGCCTCGAGCACGCCGGCCACCTGCGCGCCTGGGTGCTCACGATCGCGAGCCGCGTCGCCATCGACACCCATCGGCGCGCGCGCCCGGCAGGCGGTGAGGTGCCCGAGATCGCCGTCGAGGACGGCCGGCCGGACTGGGCCGGGCTCGGCGAGCTGACCGGCGGGCTGCCGCCCACCGAGCGGGCCGCCGTCGTCCTCCGCTACGGCTTCGACCTCCCCTACGACCGGATCGCAGTCGCGCTCGGCTCGAGCCAGGAGGCGGCCCGCCAGGCAGCCTCCTCGGGCGTGCGCCGGCTGCGCGGAAGGAGCGCCCAGTGACCGTGACTTCCGACCTCGACCGCCGCTTCCGCGAGGCCGCCGCGGCGGCAGGGCTGCTCGACGCCGGCTTCGACGTCGTCGAGAGTCCGATCGGCCCGCTCTTCGTCGCCGTCACCCCGCGCGGCCTGCTGCGGATCGAGTTCGGCGGGGACGGCTCGGAGGAGCACGTCGAGCTGCTCGCCCGGCTCGCGGGCCCGCGCGTGTTGCGCGCGCCGCGCGCGGTGGACGAGACGAAGCGGGAGCTCGACCAGTACTTCTCGGGCACGCGACACGTGTTCGACCTGACGGTGGACCTGCGCGGCGTCCGCCCGTTCGCCGAGCGCGTGCTCGCCGAGCTCGCGCGCGTCCCCTACGGCGAGACGACCACGTACGGAGCGCTGGCGGCAAAGGTCGGCGCGCCGAAGGCGGCCCGCGCCGTCGGCACCGTGATGAACCGGAACCCGATCCCGATCGTGCTCCCGTGCCACCGAGTCGTCGGCTCGGACGGCTCGCTCACCGGCTACGCCGGCGGCCTGCACGTGAAGGAGCGCCTGCTGCGGCTCGAGGGCGCGCTGCTGTAGATGAGCCGGTAGCCGACGCCCCGGAAGTTGACGACGAACCGGTCGTCCGGCTCCCGGCAGAGCTTCGCCCGCAGGCGCGACGCGTGGGAGTCGATACCCCTTCACTTCTACTAGCACATTGTACGAATGGCAACACCGTGGTATACGGTGTTGTCTGTTGTGCAATCCCGCGAAGGCGGCGGCAGCTTGTCGCGCGGCGAGGAGGCGGCTCGGTGGCACGCAAGATGATTCGTCCTTTCCCACGGCGGCGGCGACCGGCGCCAAGAGCTTCCCCGACCTCCCGAAACGCGTGGGGAGAACTCGGAGTCAGTTCACCTGGCCGAACGGTCAGTTGAAAAGGAACGACTTTGTGCCTAGTGTTGCCAGGAGAGACCACTGTGGCTACCAGACACGTCCAAGTCTTGCTGACTCGCGACATCGCCCGGCTCAGGGTCTTCGACTACATCGAGGCCTTCTACAACCCGGTGCGGATGCACACCACGCTCGACGACCTCAGCCCCAACGAGTACGAAGCCGCCCACCATGCAACACTCACCGAAGACGCCGTAGCCGCATGAAACCCGGTGTCAAGCAAAATGGGTCAAGCTCAAAACGGGTCAAGCTCACTTCTACCGCCTCATCGAGCTCGCCACCCAGCACGAACAGACCACCTACCGCCAACTCGTCTGATGGCCCCAACCCTCAACCAGCCTGAACCTCCGTCACCGTCCCAGATCAGCAATCGAAGACATTGGGCCAACGAAATGGAAAGCCCACTACGGTAATGAACGATCCGGGCTAATGTCACGCCGAGCCCAGTTCTTGCTCGTGTCGTTCATGGCTCTGTCCGGCGCGTTTGCCGTCGGCGGCGCGGGTGCCTCCTCAGGGGCAGGTGTTGCACTCTTCGAGGGCAAGCTGGTCGTCGTCCATGGTGACGACTTCGCCCACGCGCACGCCGACTTCGACTACAGCCTCGAGACAAGCCAGGGCACCTACACGCTGAAGTTCGCCGAGGCACGCCCCGAACTGACGCTGGCAAGCCGCGTCAGCGTCACCGGCGTGCGCAGCGGCAACGAGATCGCCGTCGCCGCCGGCGGTATCACGGCGGCGCCGGGTAGCACTGCGGTCGCCGCTACCACCGGCGCCAATGTCGCCGTCCTGCTCGTCAACTTCTCCAATGACACGTCGCAGCCTTACACCCCGGCCTACGCGAACGGCATCGTCTTCGCCAACGCCAACTCGGTCGCCGCCTACTACAACGAGGTCTCCTGGAGCGAGCTGACCCTCTCCGGCGACGTCTACGGCTGGTACACGATCGCCGCCTCGAACGCCACCACTTGCGACTTCACGACCTGGGCCTCGCAGGCCGACCAAGCGGCGACCGCGGCCGGCGTCAACCTGAGCAGCTACAACTACAAGGTCTACGCGCTCAGCTCGGCACCGGCCTGCAACTGGGGAGGTATCGCGTATCTCCCGGGCACTCAGTCCTGGGTCAACGGCTCCTATGGGATGACCATGAGAGTCGTCGGCCACGAGCTTGGCCATAACTTCGGCACTCACCACTCGAACTCCTACAACTGCACCGAGAGTAGCGTCCGCGTCTCGCTCTCGGCGACGACGTCGAACTGCACCTCGACCGAGTACGGCGACCCCTATAGCATCATGGGCTCGGCCAGCTGGCGCCAGCACACGAACTTCGCTCGCGGCAACTTCGGCTGGTTGACGGCGGCGAACACGCTCGGCGTCTCAGCAGACGGGACTTACGTGCTCGACCCGATCGAGTCCTACGATCCGACCGGCGTCCAGGCGCTGCGCATCCAGCGCACTTCGAGTACGTACTTCCTGCTCGAGTTCCGCCAGCCCTTTGGAACCTATTTCGACGACTTCTCGGCCTCCGACTTCGTCGTCAACGGCGTCACGGTGCGTATCGTCCCCAGCTACACGACGCTGGACCAGTCCCAGCTCGTCGACACGACGGCGTCGACCTCGAGCTTCTCCGACGCGCCGCTGGCGGTCGGCAAGTCACTCTACGACCCGCTGCGCGAGGTGACCTTCTCGACCCAGTCCGTCTCCTCGAGCGGCGCCGTGGTCAACATCACCTTCGGAGCCGACACGACGACACCGACTCAGCCGGGCAACTTCACCGCGGCAGCCCTCGATTCCTCGCGAGTCGCCCTTTCCTGGACCGCCTCGACCGACAACGTCGGCGTTGCCGGCTACCGCATCTCCCGCGGCGGCGTCCAAATGGCCAGCGTCACCGGGACGGGCTACACCGATACCGGCCTGGCCTCCAGTACGACCTATAACTACTCGATCGTCGCCTTCGACGCCGCAGGTAACACCAGCACCGCGGCGACGGCCAGCGCGACGACTCAGACGGTGCCTGCGAACGACGCCTTCGCCTCGTCGCAAGACCTCAGCGGCGCGAGCGGCCAGGCGAGCGGGACGAACGTCGGCGCGAGCAAGGAGGCAGGCGAGCCCAACCACGCCGGCAACGGCGGCGGCCACTCGGTGTGGTACCGCTGGACGGCTCCAACCGCGGGGACGGCGACGATCGACACCGTCGGCAGTCCCTTCGACACGCTGCTCGCCGTCTACACTGGCTCGAGCGTCGCCACCCTCAGCCTGGTCGCGGGCAACGACGACAGCGGTGGCGTCCTCACAAGCATGGTCAGCTTCAGCGCGAGCGCGGGAACCGTCTACCGAATCGCCGTCGACGGCTACGGCGGTGCCACGGGCGGCATCACGCTCAACTGGAGCCAGGTCGCGACTGGCGCGCCCGTCAACACCGCTCTGCCGACGATCTCGGGCACGGCTCAGGCCGGCCAGACGCTCACGGCCGCGAACGGCACCTGGACCGGCACCCCCCGATCACCTACGCCTACCAGTGGCGCCGCTGCGACGCGCCGGCGCAGGCTGCGCCGACATCGCCGGCGCGACCGCCACGACCTACATCCTCGTCGACCGCCGACGTCGGCTCGACGATCCGCGTCGCCGTCACCGGCACGAACGCCGCCGGCTCCGGCTCGGCCGACCTCGGCCGCGACGGCTATCGTGGCGCCGCCGCCGGCGCCGCCGGCGAACACCGCTCTCCCGACGATCTCCGGCACGGCTCGCGACGGCCAGACGCTGACGGCCGCGAACGGCACGTGGACCGGCACCCGCCGATCACCTTCGCCTACCAGTGGCGCCGCTGCGACAGCGCCGGCGCAAGCTGCGCCGACATCGCCGGCGCGACCGGCCCGACCTACATCCTCGCGCCCGCCGACGTCGGCTCGACGATCCGCGTCGCCGTCACCGGCCACGAACGCCGCCGGCTCCGGCTCGGCCACCTCGGCCGCGACGGCTATCGTGCGTCGCCGCCGGCGCCGCCGGTCAACACCGCTCTGCCGACGATCTCGGGCACGGCTCAGGACGGCCAGACGCTGACGGCCGCGAACGGCACCTGGACCGGCACGCCCGCCACCACCTTCGCCTACCAGTGGCGCCGCTGCGACAGCGCCGGCGCAGGCTGCGCCGACATCGCCGGCGCGACCGGCCAGACCTACATCCTCGCGACCGCCGACGTCGGCTCAACGATCCGCGTCGCCGTCACGGCCACGAACGCCGCTGGCTCCGGCTCGGCCAGCTCGGCCGCGACGGCTATCGTGGCGCCGCCGCCGGCGCCGCCGGCGAACACCGCTCTGCCGACGATCTCGGGCACGGCTCAGGCCGGCCAGACGCTGACGGCCGCGAACGGCACCTGGACCGGGCACCCCGACGATCACCTTCGCCTACCAGTGGCGCCGCTGCGACGCGCCGGCGCAGGCTGCGCCAACATCGCCGGCGCGACCAGCCAGACCTACATCCTCGCGACCGCCGACGTCGGCTCAACGATCCGCGTCGCCGTCACGGGCACGAACGCCGCCGGCTCCGGCTCGGCCACCTCGGCCGCGACGGCTATCGTGGCGCCGCCGCCGGCGCCGCCGACGAACACCGCTCTGCCGACGATCTCCGGCACGGCTCAGGCCGGCCAGACGCTGACGGCCGCGAACGGGCACGTGGACGGCACTCCCGCCATCAGCTTCGCCCACCAGTGGCGCCGCTGCGACAGCGCCGGCGCAGGCTGCGCCAACATCGCCGCCGCGACCAGCCAGGCCTACATCCTCGCGACCGCCGACGTCGGCTCAACGATCCGGGTCGCCGTCACGGCCACGAACGCCGCTGGCTCCGGCTCGGCCAGCTCGGCCGCGACGGCTATCGTGGCCGCCGCTCCGCCACCACCCCCGCCACCAGGCGGAGGCGGAGGCGGAGGCGGTGGAGGGGGTGGGGGCCTTGCCGACCTCGAGCTGACCGGCTACGCGCAGCCGGCGACCGCGGCTGTCGGAGAGACGATCACGTACTACCTCAAGGCCACGGATATCGACTCAGGGCCTGCGCCGGGCGCAAAGATCGATCTCGAGCTGCCGGCCGGGATCACGCTCGTCTCAACCTCTGTCGATCGCGGCCCCGGTTGTGGGCCCGTTGCCGACCGGACGCTGACCTGCGATCTCGACTGGCTCTCCGGCGATGCGCGGGTGGGCAACCTCATCGTCACCGCCAAGGTGGCGGCGCCGGGCGAGCTCGTCCTCAAGGCGACGGTCCGCTCCTTCACGCCCGATCCGAAGCCGGAGAACAACAGCGTCACGATCACCGTGAACGCGCCGCTCGTGACGCCGCCGACCTCCGCCGGCGGCGCCTCTGGCCACCCCGGCCAGCCACGGCTGGCCCGCGCCGGCGGCCCCTTGGCGCCGCCCCTGCAGGCCAGGCGCCGGGGCAAGGTCGCCCTGGTCGCGACCACCGTCACGGTCGACGAGCCCGCCCAGCTGCGGCTGACCGCGACCCCGCTCAAGGGCGGAAAGCAGCTGGCGCTGCTCAAGGGCAGCCGGCTCGGCCCCACGGTCACGCGGGCGGACGGGACGGCGATCGCCGCCGCGTCCGCGCGCGCCCAGGCGCTGCGGCTCGCGCTGCAGCTGCCGGCGGGCGTCTTGCAGCGGGGCAAGGTCTACCTGATCCGCCTCGTCGCCACCGACCCCGACGGCGAGCGCTCAACGCTCCTCATCCGCTTCCGCGGCTGAGCGGCGCGCCTCAGGAACGCGAGGTCGCGAGGAAGCTCATCCCGCCGCGGCGGACGATGCGGTAGCCCGGATCCTGCAGGACGTAGCTCTCGGTGATCGGGTACCAGTTCCCGGGGGCCGTCGCGAGCGCGATCCCCTCGAAGCTGTACGCGTAGCTGTTGCAGGCTCCGACCCCGCCGTCCCAGCTCTCCGCGACCGCGATAGGCTCCCAGGCGCCGTGACTCCCGGGCAGGCGAACGGGCGCGGCGACTGGCCGCCCGTCGACGAGCACCTGCCACCAGCCGGGGCGATCCGCAAGCTCCAGCACGGCGAGACGATGCCGCTCGCGCGGCGCGACGTTCCTCCTGATCTCGACGTACCTCGCCGCGCGGCCCGGGAGCTTGAGCTCGTAGTAGAGCGCGCTCGGCGAGCCCGCGAAGGCGCTCAGCCCCACCTGGAGCCATACGTCGGCGCCGTTCGGCCCGGCGCCCGACCCGCCGACGCCGATCCAGGCAGCGACGTGCCCGCCCGCGACCCGTGGGAGCGAGACGCTCGAGATCGTCGCAGCGATCCCGCTCGCGCGGCTCGCGCTCTCGAGGCCCGCGTAAGCGTAGCCGTCGCCGGAGCTGCACTGGCTTGCGGCCGGCGAGGGGATGGGGACGAGTAGGGCTGCGAGCGCGGCGACGAGCGTCCACGCCGTTCGTGGAGCCGGCAAGAGGACCTCCGGATCGGGCGATGCGTGCCGAACGGATCGGCGCTCTGATCATCGGCCGGTCCGGGTCGAGCAGGATCCCCTGTCCATGGGATTCTGCTTCCGTTCCAGAGTCGCCACGGTCGGCGAGCGGCGCGACGATCGAGCGACCCCGGCTACGATCCTGGCGGCTCAAGTAGATGGACGGCGCCTGAGCTCCGCGAGGCCTTCACGCCTCGAAGAGCTTGTACCCCACGCCCCAGACGTTGACGACGAACCTGTCGTCCGGCTCCCGGCAGAGCTTCACGCGCAGGCGCGACGCGTGGGAGTCGAGCGTCCGCGTCCGGTGGTGGGCGTGGTACCCCCAGACGTCGCGCAGGAGCTCGGTCTTCTTGAACACGCGCTGCGGCTCCACGGCGAGCATGCAGAGCAGCTCGAACTCCTTGCCGGCGAGCGGGACGCGCTCGCCCCGCACGGTGGCGGTTCGGGTTCGGCGGTCGGCGACGATCTCGCCCGCTTCAAGACGCTCGTGCGGCGAGGGCAACGAGCGCCTGAGCACGGCCCGGATGCGGGCGAGCAGCTCGTCGTAGACGAACGGGCGCTCGACGACGTCGTCGGCGCCACGCTCGAGCGCCCGGACGCGATCGACGGGGTCGGCCTCCTCGGGCACGAGCACGATCAAGGGTACGTCGCGGTCCCACTTCCGGCCGGGCTCGCCCTCACGCAGGCTGCGGCAGAGGTCGGGGTCGGACGCGAGGACGAGGTGCGGGCGCTCGCGCTCGGCGAGCGTGAGTGCCTGGGAGCGGAACGAGGCGCGCAGGACTTCGAAGCCGTCGTCGCGCAGGTGACGCTCGAGGAAGTCGCGGAACTCGGTCTCGGGCTCGGCGAGGAGCAGCGCGGTGATGGTCATGTGCCGACGCTAGCCCGGCCGCCGCCCCACCGCCAGATGTCCTTTTCAACGAAAGTGCGCCGAAGACTCCTCAGCCGTCCGCGCGGGGCGCGGCCGCTACAGCCGGCCGGATCGAACCACTCCCCAGAGCAGCCAGACCCCGAGCAGGCCGGAGAGCACGAAGCCGAGCACGAGACCGACGTGCAGGCCGAGCAGCGTGCGGCCCGCCCTCGGCGAAGATCCCGATCAGGCTCGAGCCGATCAGGCCGCCGGCGACGACGAGCGCGATCACGAGCCGGTTGAAGACGACGTCGAGCTTGTGCATCAGCTCGTCGAGCCCCTTGTGCACGAAGCCGACCTCGATCTGGCCCGCGCGCAGCTCCTCGAGGATGTCGTGCACCTGGTACGGCAGCTCGCGCGCGATCCCGGCGAGGTCGCGCGCCTCCCGCTGCGCGCGCTGGGCGATCCGCCGCGGCGTGAAGCGCTGCGACCATCAGCTCGCGCGCGTACGGCTTCGCGACCTCGAAGACGTTGAAGTCCGGGTAGAGCTCCACGCCGACCGAGCCGAGCGTCGCGATCGCCTTGTCGAGCAGCACGAAGCGCGTCGGCAGGCGCAGGTTCATGCGAGTAGATCAGCTCGAACGCCTCGCGGATCACCTGCAGCGGGTCGATCTCGGAGAGGCGCGCGCCGTAGTAGCGTGTAGTACAGCTCGCGCAGGCGTGAGCGGAACTCCTCCTCGCGCGCCTTCGGTCGTAGCGGACGCCGAGGTCGGCGAGCCGCTGCGGCAGCGCGTCGACGTTCTCGGTCGCCGCGTCGATGAAGAGCGCGCGTCAGCTTCGACATGTCGTCGTCGGTGAGCTTGCCCGACTTGGCCGAAGTCGACGAGGCCGATCTCGCCCGAGCTCGAGCACGAGGATGTTCGCCGGGTGCGGGTCGGCGTGGAAGAAGCCGTGCCGGAAGATCATCGTCATCCACGCCTCGGTCATCAGGTACGCGAGATCGCGGCGCTCGTCGAGCGAGAGCTGCTCGAGCTCGAGGTCGGCGACCTGCTTGCCCGTCGAGGAACTCGAGCGTCAGCACGCGCTGACGCGGTGTAGCTCCAGTAGACGCGCGGGATGCGCACGTGCGGGTGCGCCGGCGAAGTTGCGGTGGAACGTCTGCGGCGTTGCGTGCCTCGAGCCGGTAGTCGAGCTCCTGGCGGATCGAGCGCGCGAACTCGTCGACGAGCTCGCGCGCGTCGATGAAGTCGAGCGCGCGGACGCGCTCCTTCGACGATCCGCGCCGCCTGGTAGAGGAGCGCGAGGTCGGCCTCGATCTGGCGCGGCGCCTCGGGCCGCTGCACCTTGACCGCGACACGGCGCCCGTTCGGGAGCACGGCGCGGTGCACCTGGCCGATCGAGGCCGCCGCCATCGGCGTCTCCTCGAACTCGACGAAGAGCTTCTCGATCGGAGCTCGAGCTCCTCCTCGACCACCGCTCGACCTGCGTCGAACGGGAACGGCGTGACGTCGTCCTGGAGCTTGCGCAGCTCGGCGATGATGTCCGGGCGGGACGACGTCGGGCCGCGTCGAGAGCAGCTGGCCGAACTTGACGAACGTCGGCCCGAGCTCGTCGAGCATCTCGCGCAGGTGCTGGCCCGCGCTCGGCGACGGCTCCGTCCTCGAGCGCGACCGGCGTCCGCGGCCAGGGCAGCAGGTCGGTCAGCTTGTGGCGCTCGAAGAAGTAGCCGAAGCCGTGCCGGACCGCGACCTGCGCGATCTCGGACATGCGGCCGAGGTTGCGCTGCTTGGCGTGCTGCGCCACGCGCTCAGTGTTGCACGGATCGGCACGGATTCCCACCCTGCGGCGTCAGCGCTGCGAGTGCCGACGCGACCGCCGGCTGCGGCTTCGCCGTCCTCGACGCAGCCGCAGCCGGTGCTCGAGCTGGGCGAGCCGGAGCTCGAGCTCCTCGAGCTCGCTCGCGGGTGACGAGCCCGAGCTGCGCGAGCGACGCCTGCGAGGCCCTCCCCCGCCCGCTCGCCAAGCCGCGTCGCGTCGCCGCGCCAGCGGAGCGACAGCGTCCTCGAGCAGCTGCGCGCCTCGTCGCGGCGCATGCCGCCGCGCTCGCGCGAGCTCCCGGCGAGCTCGTCGATCGCGCTCGGCGGTCAGCGCGACGGCGCCGACGGCGGCGAGCGCGAGGCGCTCGACGACGTCGCGCGCCGACCTATCGGGCGCGGCCATGCGGCCGCGTCCGGCGCCGCTGGCGCCGCTGCTCGCGCTTGGCCTGCGACTTGCGACGCTCGGCGCCTGCGCCGCGCCGGTCGGTCGCGGCCGGCGCCGGCTCCGGCTCGGTCGCGGCTCTCGACCGCGCGCGACCACGGCTCGGACGCCTCGGCTCGGCCTCGCGGCGCGTCGCGCAGCGCGCCGCCGACGCTCGATCCCGCCGACGTCGCTCGCGTCCGCCGCGCGGTACTCGCGGCTCGCGCTCCTTGCAGCATCGTCGAGGAGCGGCGCCGCGACGAAGATCGACGAGTACGCGCCCGAGGCGATGCCGACGAACAGCGCGAACGCGAAGTCCTTCAGCGTCGCGCCGCCGAAGAGCAGCAGGCTGACGATCGGCAGCAGCGTGATGAACGTCGTCGCGAGCGAGCGGCGGATCGTCTCCCAGAGCGAGATGTTCGCGATCGTCGCGAACGACGCCCGCCGCATCAGCGGCATGTTCTCGCGGATCGCGGTCGAAGATGATGATCGTGTCGTAGATCGAGTACCCGAGCACGGTCAGCACCGCGGCGACCGTCGCCGTCGTCACCTCCCGCCCGCTCGAGCGCGTAGATGCCGATCGTGATCACGATGTCGTGCAGCGAGCGCGACGATCACCGGGAGCGCGAACTTCCACTGGAAGCGCAACGCGATGTAGACGACGATCAGCAGCGAGCGAGACGATGATCGCGAGGATCGCCGCCTGCGCGATCTGGCGGCTGAAGCTCGAGGAGACGTTCTTGACCCCGATCGACGTCGCGCCGAGCTTCGTCTGCGAGATCGCGCCTGCAGCTGTGTTCTGCTGCGTCCGGCGTCGAGCGACTCCGTGCGGATCTGGAAGCTCGTGTACCGGTCGCCGTCCGTCGCCGTGCCGCGGCCCTGGATGACGGCGTCGCCGTGCCCGATCGCGCGCGTCTGGTCGCGCACGCTGGTCGAGCGCGACCGGACTTCGGCGTCTTGAACGTGATCTGCGTGCCGCCCTTGAAGTCGATGCCGAGGTTGAGCCCCTTGACGCCGAGCGCGACCACGCTGACGACGATCGACGACCGTCCCGGAGAGCGCAGAACCAGAGCCGCCGCTTGCCGATGAAGTCGATCTGCAGCCAGCGCGCCCGCTGCGCCGTTCCGGCACCCATGAAGCGCGGGTTGTCGAACCAGCGGAAGCCCGCGAGCAGGCCGAGCATCGCGCGCGTCGCGGCGACCGCGGTCACCAGCGAGATCGCGGTGCCGATCAGCAGCATCAGCGCGAAGCCCTTCACCCCGCGCGGTCGCGACCGCGAACAGGACGAGCGCGGTGATCGCCGTGACGACGTTCGCGTCGACGATCGTGTGGAAGCCCTTGCTGGTAGCCGGCGGCGATCGCCGCGCGCACGGACTTCCCGGCGCGCACCTCTTCCTTGATGCGTTCGAAGATGACGACGTTCGCGTCGGCCGCGACGCCGATCGTCAGGATCAGGCCGGCGAAGCCCGGCAGCGTCAGCGTCACGTTGAGGAGCAGGATCGCCGCGTACAGGAACGCGGCGTAGATCGCGAGCCCGATCACGGCGACGACGCCGAGGAAGCGGTAGAGCAGGAGCAGGAAGAGCGCGACGACGAGCAGGCCGATCAGCGCCGCGTTCTTCGCCTGCTGCAGCGAGTCCTTGCCGAGCGTCGCCGAGACGTCGGTGCGCTCGATCTGCTCGAACGTCACCGGCAGCGCGCCCGTCTGGAGCACGAGCGCGAGGTCCTTCGCCTCGCCGATCGTGCCGATGCCCGGTGATCTGCGCGCCGCTCGAGCTGCCGTTCGACACGTTCGGGTCGCGTCGCAGTCGATCTGCGGCCACGACTTGATCTCCCGGTCGAGCACGATCGCGAAGTGCTGTGTGATCTTGTTCCCACCGCCGAGCGTGTTCGTCAGCAGCTTCCCGCGCTGGGCGAGCCGCCGTGTGATGTCTCTGGAACTTCTTCCCGCCCTTGCCCGTGAACTGCATGAGCACGATCGGCTGGCCGAATTGGGTCGAAGTCCTGCCTCGTGCCGGAGAGCTTGAGATCGGCGCCCGTCATCTCGGGCACGCCGTTCGCGCGGGTCGTACTTGAAGAGGTAGTAGAAGGTCTTGACGGGCTCGACGATGTCGGGCGGGCAGACGGGCTCGCCGTGCCGCAGGAGACGACGACCGTCTTCGGCGGGACGGCGAAGAGCTTGTAGCCCTTCGGCAGCTCGCCCTTGAACTTGCGCAGGGCGCCTTCCTTCGTGGCCGTCGGGCCGGCCACGACCTTCCGCTTGGCGTTGAAGAGGTACCAGGTGTCCGGTGTCCCCTTCAGCGCGAGGGCCTGCTGGCCGGCGAGCAGGTCGAAGACCGATGCCTTCGCCACCGGCTGCGGCTGGCGCTCATCGACGGCGGCACGAGGTTCTGCTGCAGGTCGTAGAGCTCGAGCTGCGCCGTCTTGCCGATCATCTTCGCGGCCGCGGCGGGGTCGCGGACGCCGGCGAGCTGGATCACGATCTGGTCGTCGCCCTGCTTGCGGATCTCCGGCTCGGCGACGCCGAGCTTGTCGATGCGGCTGCGCATGATCGAGACCGAGCGGTCGAGGTCGCTCTTCTCGAGCGGGCGGCCCTTCGGCGGGACCGCCTTCAGCATCACCTCCAGCCCGCCCTGGAGGTCGAGGCCGAGGGTGACCTTGTCGTGCACCGGCGAGCCCGGCCAGCCGATCAGGCCGACGCCGACGAGGGCCGCGGCGAGCAGCGAGACGAGGATCAGGTACGAGCGGCGGTTCACGGAGCGGGTGTCAGGTTAGCGGGGTTCCTCGGCGGCGGAGCGCTCGCCCGCGGCCGTGGGCTCCTCCTCCACGACGGCCTCGGGCTCCTCCTCGGCGGCCTCGGCCTCCGGCTCGTCCTCCTCCTCCTCGACGTAGTCGATCACGGAGCCGACGGAGCGGCGCGCGACGTGGACCGACACGCCTTCGGCGATCTCGACCCAGAGATCGCCGTCCTCGTCGACCTCCTCGACCGTGCCGTAGATGCCGCCCCCCGTGAGGATCCCGGTGCCGGCGACGATCCGGTCGAGCATCCGCTGCTGGGCGAGCTGGCGCTGGCGCTGCGGCCGCATCACGAGCAGGTACATCAGCGCGAACATGACGATGATGACGACAAAGAAACTCAAGAGGCCTCCTCCTTCGGCGCTGCGGCGAGCCGGGCGAGCCGTTCGGCCGTGAAGGCCTGCAGCTCCCCTCGTGCGATCGCCGCCCGCGCCCCCGCGGTCAGGTCGAGCAAGAACCGAAGATTATGCAGGCTCAGCAGCCGCAGGCCGAGCAGCTCCTGCTGCGTGACGAGATGGCGGACGTACGCGCGGGAGAAACGCTCGCACGCGGGGCAGGCGCAGCCCTCGTCGAGCGGCCGCGGATCGCGCGCAAACCTGGCGTTGCGCAGATTGAGCCGGCCCTCCCACGTGAGAGCCGAGCCGGTGCGCGCCGTGCGGGTCGGCAGCACGCAGTCGAACATGTCGATCCCGGCGGCGATCACACGGAGGATCCCCTCGGGATCACCGATGCCCATGAAGTAGCGCGGGCGGCCGGCGGGCAGGAGCGGCGCCGCCCAGGCGACCGTCTCGAACATCAGCTCCCGGTCCTCCCCCACGCTCAGGCCGCCGAGCGCGTTGCCGTCGAAGCCGAGCGCCGAGATCTCGTCGATCGAGCGCCGCCGCAGCTCGGGGTCGGTGCCGCCCTGTGCGATCCCGAACACGAGCTGGCCGGGTGCCCGCTCGGCCTCGACCTGGCGCGCGGCCCAGAGCGTCGTCCGGCGCACGGCCTCCTCCAGCTCGGCACGTGGGACGCCCGGCGGCGGGCAGATGTCGAGGCACATGGCGATGTCCGAGCCGAGCCGCGCCTGGATCCGGGCGGCGACCTCCGGCGTGAAGCGCTCCTCGGTCCCGTCGTAGACCGAGCGGAACGTGACGCCGTCGTCGTCCACGGCGAGCAGCGTGTCGCGGAGCGAGAAGACCTGAAAGCCGCCGGAGTCGGTGAGGATCGGGCCGTCCCAGCCGGAGAACGCGTGCAGGCCGCCGAGCCCGGCGATGACGTCCTCGCCGGGCCGGAAGTGCAGGTGGTAGGTGTTGCCGAGGATCACGTGCGCCCCGAGCGCGCGCACCTCGTCCGGGTGAAGGCTCTTGACGGTGCCCTTCGTCCCGACCGGCATGAACGCCGGCGTCGGGATCTCGCCGTGCGCCGTAGCGATCACGCCGGCCCGGGCCGCCCCGTCGGTCGCGGTGACCTCGAACGCGCTCACAGGATGAGCATCGCATCGCCGAACGAGTAGAAGCGGTAGCGCTCGGCGATCGCCAGCTCGTAGAGCCGCCGCGTCTCGTCGATCCCGGCGAAGGCCATCACGAGCGCGAGCAGGGTCGAGCGGGGCAGGTGGAAGTTCGTCAGCAGCGCGTCCACGCGCCGGAACTCGAAGCCGGGAGTGACGAAGAGGTCGGTGCGGCCGGCGAGGGGCCCGCCGCGCGCGAGGGTCTCGAGCACGCGCACCGTCGTCGTGCCGACCGCGAGCACGCGCTCGGCGTCCCGGATCCGCTCCCACGCGGCGGGCTCGACGCGGTAGCGCTCCCCGTGCAGCTCGTGCTCCTCGAGCGTCTCCGTGCTCAACGGACGGAAGGTGTCGAGGCCGACGTGCAGCGTCACGCGCTCGACGTCCAGGCGGGCGAGCAGCTCCGGAGTGAAGTGGAGGCCCGCCGTCGGCGCGGCGGCCGAGCCGGGCTCGTCGGCGTAGACGGTCTGGTAGCGCTCGGGGTCGGCGAGCGGCTCGGTGATGTAGGGCGGCAGCGGCGTCTCGCCCGCCGGCTCGCCGTCGAGGCGGACGAGCCAGCGACCCTCGCCGAGGTGCGAGACGAGCTCAACCGGGCCGTACCGCTCCCCCGGCCTCAGCTTCCGCGTCGGCCGCGCGAGCGCCTCCCAGAGCCCGTCTTCGACGGCCTCTAAGAGGAGCACTTCCACGTACCCGCCTGTCGGCCGGCGCAGGCGAAGCCGGCCCGGGACGACGCGCGTGTCGTTGACGACGACGAGCTCCCCGGCCAGTTCCACGGGTAGCTCCGCGAAGGCCCTGTGCCGCACGATGCCGCTCCCGCGCTCGTACACGAGCAGGCGCGAGGCGTCGCGGCGCTCCGCCGGATGCTGGGCGATCAGCTCGGGCGGGAGCGAATAGTCGAGGACCGATGACTCCATCCGACGATGAGAGTAGCCTTGGCCGCGATGGACGAGGCTGCCCTGGAGCGGGCGAAAGCGCGGATCGCGGCGGCTGCGGCCGGCCGCCCGGAGCCGGCCGCGCTGGAGGCGGCGCTGGAGCGCGCACGCGACCAGATCGAGGCGTTCGCCGCCGCCGCGGCGGAGCTCGAGGCCTCGCTCCCGGAACGCGTCGGCGCAGCCGTGCACGACGGTCTCCGTGCCGAGGTGCTTCCCGTCGCGCGCCACATCGCCGAGATCCGCGGCCTGCTCAACCAGGCGATCCGGCGGCTCGAGCGGATCGAGGGAGACCTCCTCGCCGAGCGGCATGCGCGGATCGACGATCTCGCCCTGCTCGTGGACCTCGTCGCGTCCGGCTGGAAGGGCGTGGACGAGCGGCTCGCCCGCGTCGAGCGCGTCGCTTCCGGGGCGACGGTCTACCGGCTCGACGAGCGCCGCGCGGACGCCTCGGCGTAGACCGACTCCGCCGGTAGGACGAGCCGGAAGCGGCTGCCCGCTCCCACGCGCGTCTCCAGCTCGATCCGGCCGCCGAGGGCGATCGCCAGCTCGCGCGCGATCGGCAGGCCGAGACCCGTGCCACGGCCGTCGTTCGACCAGAACGGCCGGAAGATCCGCTCCCGCTCGTCGTCGGAGATTCCCGGCCCGCTGTCGGCGACGTCAACCGTGACGGAGCCGTTCGTGGCGCCGAGCGCCACGTCGATGCGGCCGCCGTCGGGCGTCCAGCGGAAGGCGTTCGCGAGCAGGTTCGTGATGATCTGGAGCACCCGGTCGCCGTCCGACACGATCACCGGAGCCGAGCCCACCTCCTGCCGGTAGTCGATGCCGCGCCGCCGCGCCTCCTCCGCGAACGTCGAGTAGGCGCGCTCGACGAGCCGGCCCATGTCGACCTCCTCGGTCAGGACGGTGAAGCGATGGGCGTCGAGCTTGGCGAGGTCGAGCACGTCGCCGACGAGGCGCTCGAGCCGGTCGGTCTCGGCGGAGACGACGTCGAGCGTCTGCGCGACGTCGTCCGGGTCGTCCACGAGGCCGTCGCGCAGTGCCGCGACGTGGCCGCGGATCGCCGTCAGCGGCGTGCGCAGCTCGTGCGACACGGTCATCAGGAAGTTCCGCTCCAGCTCCTCCGCCTCCGCGAGCCGGACCGCCATCTCGCGGAAGCGGTCGGAGAGGTGCCCGATCTCGCCGCCGCCGGGCACGGCCGGCACGGCCACGTCGCGCCGTCCCGCCGCGATCTCGTCGGCGGCGCGGGAGAGCTGGAGCACGGGCTCGGTGATCCGGCGCGAGAGGTACAGGGCGAACAGGCCGGCGATGAGGATGCCGCCGACGGACGCGAGTGCCAGCCGCTCGAAGAGCGTCAGCCAGCGGGCGCGCAGCTCGGTCTTCGGCTTGGCGACGACGAGGGCGCCGAAGGGCGGGGTGCCCGGCGCGAGACGCAGCGGATGGGCGACCGCGAGGAACGTGCGCTCCTCGCGCGGCGGCGTGAACTCGAAGGTGACGATCTTCCCCTCCCCCCTGACCGAAGCGCCGATCACGCTCTCCGGCAACCGCTCGAGCCCCGAGTCCTGCCCCGGGAAGATCGAGGTGCCGACGTAGAAGAGCCGGTCCCCGGTCGCCAGCTCGAGCTTCTCGGCGGCGAACGAGGGCGCCGCCTTGCCCTCGTCGCTCGCACGCAGTGCCGACTCGGCGTAGAGCTGTGCGAGCCCCTCCGCCTCCCGCCGCAGCTCGATGACCGACTGGTCGCGCGTGTAGTCCTGGAAGAGCCGCAGCGCGATCAGCGACGCGACGACGCCGGCGAGCACGGCGCCGACGAGGAAGAGGGCGGGCAGACGGAAGCGGAGAGAGCGGAACAAAGCCCTAGGCTGCGGGCGTGGCGCTCCGGTCGGGGCCGACCTTGTAGCCGACGCCCCACACGGTCACGATCGGCGACGCATCGCCGAGCTTGCGCCGGACCTGCCGCACGTGGACGTCCACGGTGCGCGTGTCGCCCGCGAACGTGTACCCCCAGACCCGCTCGAGCAGCTGGTCGCGCGTGAGCACGATCCCCTTGTGGTCGAGCAGCTCCCAGAGCAGGTCGAACTCCTTCGGCGCGAGCTGGATCTCGTCCTCGCCCACCTTCGCCTCGCGACGGCCGGCGTTGATGACGAGGTCACCGTGCCGGATCTCCTGCGTCGCGTCGCCGCGGCGCTCGGGCGCCGAACGGCGGAGCACGCTCTTTACCCGCGCGACGAGCTCGCGGGGGTTGAACGGCTTGGTCAGGTAGTCGTCGGCGCCGACCTCGAGCCCGACGATCTTGTCCACGTCCTCGTCGCGGGCGGTCAGCATCAGGATCGGGACGTCGGAGTCCTTGCGGATCCTCTGGCAGACCTCGATCCCGTCGACGTCGGGCAGCATCAGATCGAGGATGATGAGCGCCGGCTTTTCCGACGCCGCGTACTGGATCGCGGCGTTGCCGGTCGTGACCGCGCGCACCGCGTAGCCCGCGTTCTTGAGATAGAGCGAGACGAACGAGGCGATCGAGGCCTCATCCTCGACCACGAGGATCGTCTGCTGTCCGCCCGCCATCAGGGCATTACTACCTGAGAAATCCGATCTGCGCCCGGGGGCCGCTCGCTCGGGCCGGGCTGCTTCTCTCCGGGTCCGGGCTGCGGGCGCTGGCCGGAGCCAGCCGAGCGCTCCGCTGGCTGGGACCCTCCGATCTTGATCCGCTGCCCCACGTCCGGCAGCGGCCGGCAGGTCTCCGGTGCGAGCCTGCAGTCCGCGCCACTCGTCGAGAAGACGCCGGCACCCTCGCCGTCGAAGAACGCTTCGCCGCGGCCGACGACCGAGATCGAGATGCCCGACCCCTTGACCGTCACCCTGAAGCCGCCGCCGATCAGCCGGAACGTGATGTTGCGGCCCCTGTAGATGAACGTGCCGGACCCGATCTGGCGGCGGAACTGAGCGCCCCAGACGACGGGGTCGTTGCTGTCGCCGGGGCTCAGGTCGGCGATCACGATCTGGCCGGCGTCCACGCGGCCGATCACAGCGCCGCGCGCTTGCACGATCACGACGCCGCTCGCACCCTCGACCGAGAGCGTGCCGTCGCCCGGCGCGCCCCGCGACGCGAGCGCAGCCGCCGGGAGGACGAGGGCCGCGACGAGCAGGGTGAGGAGCGCGTTTCGCATCGGTGTCCGGAGTATCGGTTCCGGCGATGTGGCCGGGGTGAGCGGGATGTAAGGAAAGCGTAAACGCACCGCGGACGGCGCGTCATTTCTAGCCCTTGTCGTAGGAGAAGAAGCCGCGCCCGCTCTTGCGCCCGAGCAGGCCTGCGTTCTTCATCGCCACGAGCCGCGGCGGCGGCGCCATGCGCGGCTCGCGCAGCTTCTCGTAGAGCGCCTCGGAGGCGTGCACGTGCACGTCGATGCCGACGAGATCGACGAGGGTGCACGGCCCCATCGGCCAGCCGGCACCGTTCGTCATCGCGGTGTCGAGATCTTCGGGCGCCACGCGCGACTCGTCGAGCACGCGGACGCAGTCGTTCAGCAGCGGGATGAGGACGCGGTTGACGACGAAGCCGGGCGTGTCGTGGCAGCGGATCGGGTTGCGGCCGAGCCGCTGCCCGAGCGCGTAGGCCGTCTCGACGGCGCCGTCGGAGGAGAGCTCGGCGCGGACGATCTCGACGAGCGGCATCAGCGGCGCCGGGTTGAAGAAGTGCATGCCGACGACTCGCTCCGGCCGGCTCGCCGCAGCCGCGATCTCCGTCACCGAGAGGGCAGACGTGTTGGTCGCCAGCACGGCGTCCGGCCGCACGATCCCGCTCGAGCGCGGCGAAGAGCTCGCGCTTCGGGCCGAGCTCTTCGACGATCGCCTCGATCACGACGTCGCAGCCGGCGAGGTCGGCGAGTTCGGTCGTCAGCCGGAGCCGCCCGAGCGCGGCGTCGCGCTCGGCCGCGTCGAGCTTCCCCTTCTCGACCGCGCGGCCGAGGAAGTGGGCGATGCCGCCCTGGGCGCGCTCGGCGAGCTCCAGCGTCACCTCGCGGCCGACCGTCTCGAGGCCCGCCTGGATGCAGAGCTGGGCGATGCCGGCACCCATGGTGCCGAGCCCGACGACGCCGACCGTGCGCACCTCCATCGCGGGCGATCCTAGAGGATTGATCGGAAAACCCCGATCAATCCTCTAAGAATCAGGGTATCTCGCTCGCTCGGAAAACGCACGTTGTGGCCTCGCAGGGCCGTAGGATCTCTCGGCGTGGAACTCCGGCGGACAGCTAGGGCCGTGATCGTTCGCGGGACGGAGGTCCTGCTTCTACATCACCGGCGGAACGATGGAACCCAGGTGTGGGCGACGCCCGGAGGAGGACTTGAAGATGGTGAGACCTTCGAGGAAGCCGCGGGTCGGGAGGCGTTCGAGGAGACAGGTCTCGCCGTGTCGATCGGGCCGTGCGTTTGGCGCAGGCAGAAGGACATTCGCTATCGCGGTGCGCTGCGCCGGATGGACACGCGCTTCTTCCTCGCCTCGTGTGGCGACGACGAGCCTGTTCTCGGCGCGAGCGATGAGTCTGCCCAGATCGAAGCCGCCAGATGGTGGAGTGTCGCGGAGCTGCGCTTGACTGACGCGGCTATCGAACCGCCGCGTATCGCCGACTTGCTGGACAAGCTCCTCCGCGACGGCGCGCCCTCACAGCCGGTCGATCTCGGTCTTAGCCCGCTGGAGGCGTAGTCGCCGACGGCTACGGTTTCGGCGACCGCTCCCCCATTAGCTGATCGATCGGCTTCCGATCGATCAGCTAGTTGACGCCGCCCCAGAGCCGGCGCCGGTGCTCGGTCTCGTCGATGCGCGAGTCCGCGCCGGCGAGGACGGCGGCGAAGCCGATCAGGACGATGAAGAGAACGGCTGCGATTTCCATGAGCACATGATCGGCCAAACCATCTATAAGCACAAGTCGAGTTATGCTTTAATTCGATCATGGAACCTGATCGCTGGCTCGGCGTCGAGGTCCGGCACCTGGCCGCGCTCGAGGCGGTCGCCCGCGAGGGCTCCTTCGGCCGCGCCGCGGAGCGCCTCGGCTACACGCAGTCGGCGATCAGCCAGCAGATCGCGACGCTCGAGCGGATCGTCGGCGCGAAGCTGTTCGAGCGCCCCGGCGGCCCACGCCGGGTCTCTCTGACGGAAGCCGGTGAGCTGCTGCTGCGTCACGCGGAGGCGATCGTCGCGCGGCTGCGCGCGGCGGAGGCCGACATCGCCTCGCTGCTCGCAGGCGAGGGTGGCGCGCTCCGGGTCGGCACCTACCAGAGCGTCGGCGCGAGGATCCTCCCCACGCTGATGCGCCGCTTCCGCGAGAGCTGGCCGCACGTCGAGATCCAGCTCACCGAGGACGCCTCCGACGAGGGCCTGCTCAAGCTCGTCGAGCGCGGCGAGCTCGACGTCTCCTTCGCCATGCTGCCGGTGCTCGACGGGCCGTTCGAGGCGGTCGAGCTCCTGCGGGACCCCTACGTCGTGCTCGTCGCGGCCGACTCGCCGCTCGCCGGCAGGCGCTCGGTGCGCGTGGGCGACCTCGAAGGCGTTCGACCTGATCGGGAACCGCGTCTGCCGCACGACGGCGCTCGCGGAGAGCGCGCTGCGCATGCGCGGCGTCGCCGCGGAGGTCACGTTCCGCTCCGACGACAACGGGACCGTGCAGGGGCTCGTCGCGGCCGGCGTCGGCGCCGCGCTCGTGCCGCTGCTCGCCGTCGAGACAAGCGATGAGCGCGTGGCCGTGCTCGGGCTCGACCCACCGATCCCGCCGCGCGTGATCCAGATGGTCTGGCACCGCGACCGCTATCGCTCGCCGGCGGCGAAGGTCTTCGTCGAAGTGGCCCAGCAGGTCTGCGCCGAGCTCGCCGGCAACGCCGAGCGCCCGGCGGCCTAGAGGCGCTCGACGACGCCGGCGATCGCCTGGCCGAAGCCGATGCACATGCAGGCGACCCCGTAGCGGGCCTCGCGGCGCTCGAGCTCGTTCAGGAGCGTCGCGGTGATGCGGGCGCCCGTCGCGCCGAGGGGGTGGCCGAGCGAGATGCCGCCGCCGTTCGGGTTGACGTCGTCCATGCGGTCGCCGAGCCCGGTGTCGGCGACGAACTGGAGCACGACCGAGGCGAACGCCTCGTTGACCTCGATCACGCCGATGTCGTCCCAGCCGAGGCCGGCCTTGGCGAGAGCCTTGCGGCAGGCGTCGGGGTTGCCGTGCAGCATCCGGTGCGGATCCACGCCGGAGAGGCCGAAGGAGACGAAGCGGGCGCGCGGCTCGAGTCCGAGGCGCGAGGCGGCCTGCTCGCTGGCGATCAGCACGCCGGCCGCGCCGTCGCAGATCTGGCTCGAGCTGCCCGCGGTGACGACGCCGCCGGGGAGGAACGCCGGCTGGAGCGACGCGAGCTTCTCAGCCGAGCTGTCGCGCCGCGGCGTCTCGTCCACGGCGAAGAGGACGGCGGCGCCCCCGGCACCGACCTCCACAGGCACGATCTCGTTCTCGAAGCGGCCCTCGTCGCTCGCGGCAAGCGCCCGCCGGTGCGACTCGAGCGAGTAGGCGTCGAGCGCCTCGCGCGAGAGGCCCCACTCCCTCGCCAGCACCTCGGCGGAGATGCCCTGCGGGACGATCTGCCAGCGGTCGTGCAGCTTGTCGGAGATGTCGCCGCCGTTCGACCCCATCGGCACGCGGGACATCATCTCGACGCCGGCCGAGACGACGACGTCGAGCTGGCCCGACCAGACCGCGGCGGCCGCGTTGAAGCTCGTCTGCATCGACGAGCCGCACTGGCGGTCCACGGTGGTGCCGCAGACCGTCTCGGGCCAGCCGGCGATCATCGGGATCAGGCGGCCGATGTTCCAGCCCTGCTCGCCGATCTGCGTCACGCAGCCGAGCTGCACGTCCTCCACCTCGCCCGGGTCGAGGTCGTGGCGCGCGACGAGGCCGTTCAGCACCTGCGCGCAGAGCTCGTCGCCGCGAATCGCGGCCAGCGTCCCGTTCCGCCTGCCGATCGGCGAGCGGACGGCGTCGATGATGAGGGCGTCGGAGCTCACTGACTCGCCAGTCAATCTACCACCGCGTAGAGCCGCCACGAGCCCGGGACGTCCTCGAGCTCGCGATGCTTGACACTGGACGCTGTTTAGTAATACGGTACAGCGTCCTCCCGCCTGGCGGCATCTGCCGGCGACCGGGAGACATCAACGGCTGCTGGCGGTAGCGGCCTCTCCGGGAGGTGGTTGGCAGATGCAGCGTCGTTATCTCAACGGAAAGAGCGGCCGCGGAGCGGCCGTCGCACTCGTGCTGCTCTGCCTCGTAGCGGCGGGCAGCGTCCAGCGCGCGTCGGCGCAGAAGACGCAGGCGATGGGTCCAGCGGCGAGCGGCGAGCCGATCGTCATCGGCAGCACGCTGTCGCTCACCGGCGCGTTCGGCGCGACCGGCGCTGTCCACAAGGTCGCCGGCGAGACGTACGTGAAGTACATCAATGCAAACGGCGGCCTGCTCGGCCGGCCCGTCCAGTGGAAGCTGCTGGACGACGAGTCCGACCCGGCGAAGGTGTCGGCGCTGTACGAGCGGCTGATCAGCCAGGAGCGCGTCGACCTCATCATGGGGCCGTATGCCACGCCGAACATCGTTGCGGCGATGGCGGTCGCGGAGCGCCACGGCTACGTGCTGCCGAACCACACGGCGGTGCTGACGTACGCGCTGACCTACCGCTGCCAGTTCCCCACCTGGTCGACGGGCGGTCGTCCGAACCTCGAAGTGCCGCGGTTCATCTTCCAGACGTTGAAGACCCAGAAGCAGCCGCCCAAGCGGATCGCGTTCGTCACCAACACGGGCGGCTCGACCAACTTCATCTCCTACGGACCGCCGGGCTCGAGCGAGGGCGGGGCCGTGTCCGAGGCGCAGAAGGCCGGCTTCAACGTCGTGCTCGACCTGAAGTACCCGCCGAGCGTCTCCGACTGGGGCTCGATCGCGGCGCAGGTGCGCGCCGCCGAACCCGACCTCGTCTGGAACAGCGGGCTCGCGCTCGATCCGGTCAACCTCATCCAGGCGATGCAGCAGCTGAACTACCGCGCGCCGCAGTTCTTCACGCTCTTCCCCGCACCCGGGCCGCTGCTCGCGATGGGGGCGGCCGCGAACGGCGTGCTGTCATTGTCGCTGTTCGAGCCCAACGGGCGCCTGCTCAAGCGCATGGGCCAGCCGGCGAAGCGGATCGTCGCGAACTTCGGCGCGGCCGCCGCGGCCGCGCGGCTGCCCTACAAAGTGTTCGACACGCAGGCGGCCGCGTCGTGGAGTGCGTGGGAGACTCTCGTCGCCGGCGTCCGCGGCACGAAGAGCCTCGACAACGGCAAGATCTGCGGTTATCTGCTCGCGAACGGCGCAAAGACGACGTTCATCGGCAACCTGAAGTTCGACCAGCAACAGCACAACTTCCCGCCGAACGCAGAGCGCGCTGAAGCAGATCCAGAGCAACCGCTGGGTGGTCGTCTGGCCGCAGCCGACTGCGCGTTGCGAAGCTGCTGGCGCCGGGCGGTCTGAAGTAGAGAACGTCGGCGGCGGGGAGCCGGGGCGGTGACCCCGGCTCCCCGCGCCGGCGTAGCACCATCGCCGACCGTCGCGCGGTGATCCATCGATGACCACCTACGCACAAGCCGCCGTCTCCGGCGTCATGATCGGCGGGCTCTACGCGGTCATGGCGCTCGGACTCTCGCTGACGTGGGGCCTGCTGAAGGTGATCAACCTCGCGCACTTCGCGCTGATCCTCGCCAGCGGTTACGTCACCTATCAGCTGACGGCTTCGACCGGCGCCGACCCTCTGCTCGCGGCGCTCGATCCTCGTGCCCTGCCCTGTTCGTGGTCGGCGTCGCCATCCACTGGGTGATCGAGCGCTTCCAGGTGGACGAGTTCAACTCGCTGCTGCTCACCTTCGGGCTCTTCATCATCGCAGTCCGGCTGATAACAACATCTGGAGCGCTGACTTCCGCCGGATCGACGCGGCCGAGAACCCCTACGCGACCCGCGCGCTGTTCGTCGGCGACATCGCATTCCCGGTGCCGCAGGTGATGGCCTTCGGAGCGTCGCTCGTCTTCGCCGTCGGCGGTGTACGTCGTGCTCCGGCACACGTATTTCGGCAAGGCCCTGCGCGCCCTCGCGAACGACCGCGAGATCGCCGCCGCCTTCGGCGTGAACGACCGGCGGATCGGCGTGCTGACGGCGGGGCTCTCGCGCCGCGATGGCGGCGGTGGCCGGCGTCCTGGTCGGAATCAACAGCGGCCTGTTCCCGCAGCTCGCGTTCGAGTGGGTGGGGATCATCTTCACCGTCGTCATCCTCGGCGGGATCGGCAACCTGCCCGGCGCCGTCGGGGCGGGCCTCCTGATCGGCGGCGTCTCGAGCGTGGTCGGCGTCGCGTGGACGCCGCTGGGTCGCCGCTCGTCGTCTTCCTCCTCCTGATCCTCGCGCTGCTCTTCCGGCCGAACGGACTCTTCGGACGGCTGGGCTCCTCGTGAAGCACACCCAGCTCGCCGTTCTGCTGGCGATCGCAGCCGCACTGGCGTTCGTGCCGAACCTGCAGGTCGCGACGGGCTTTCCGGCCTACTACCTCGTCTTCGCGTACTTCATCTTCTTCTGGATCGCGCAGGCGACGAGCTGGAACATCCTCTCCGGGTACACGGGGTACTTCAGCTTCGGGCAGGGAGCCTTCTACGGGATGGGCATATACGCCTCGGCCGACCTCGTCAGCCGCGAAGGCGTGAACTACTTCGTCACGATCCCGATCGCGGGGGTGCTCGCCGCGCTGCTGGCGGCGGCCGTCGGAGCGCTGGCGTTCCGGCTCGGCTCGCTGCGCGGCGAGATCTTCGCGCTCCTGACGCTGGCGGTGACGTTCACGCTCGCAGCGACCGCGGGGCTGAGCACCTGGGTCGACGGCGGACAGGGGATCGCGATCTCGGTGCCGACGTACCCCGCGTGGCTGGGCGAGTTCCAGGCGCTCATCTACCGGCTCGGGCTCGCCGTCGCGGCGCTTTCCGTCATCGCCGCCTTCCTGATCCAGCACTCGCGCTTCGGCTGGGGCCTGTTCGCCATCCGCGACGAGGAGGACGTCGCCGAGGAGCTCGGTGTGCCGACGTTCCGTTACAAGATGTTCGCGATCACCATCTCCGGCTTCCTCGGCGGCCTCTCCGGCGCCGTCGCAGCGCTGCAGATCGGGTACCTGACGCCGGAGACCGTCTTCTCCCTGAACATCCCGCTGCTCGTGATCGTGATGAGCGTGCTCGGCGGACGGCGGCACTGGCTGGGCCCCGTGATCGGCGCCCTGCTCATCTACACCCTGCAGGAACAGCTCACGAACTCGGGGCTCGAACGCTGGGGTCAGGTCGTGCTCGGCGCGATCCTCGTCCTCGCCATCCTGTTCGCGCCGGAGGGCCTCCACGCTCGGCTCCGCGAGCGGCCGCGCCGTGCGCTCGTCGCCGGCGCGGCGCTCGTCGTGGGGATAACGGTCGCCGGCGTCGCCGGGTGGGGCGCCGCGACGGACTGGCTCGGCACCGGGCTCGCCGCCGCGACGCTCGTCCTGCTCGTCGGCCGCCGACCGCGGGCGGAGCGCCGCGCCGACGGCCGCGAGCTCGCCGCCTCGCCGCTGGGAGACGCTCCCGCCCCATGAGCGCGGCGGCGCCCACCCCCGCGTCCGCGCCCTCGCGGCCTCTGCTCGAGTGCGTCGAGGTCGAGATGCGCTTCGGCGGCGTGCACGCGCTTGCCCGCGTCTCGCTCGCGGTCGAGCGCGGCGAGATCGTCGGGCTCGTCGGCCCGAACGGGTCCGGCAAGTCGACCCTCATCAACATCCTCTCCGGGGTCCACAGGCCCACGGCGGGCGAGGTGCGGCTCGACGGGCGCCGGATCGACCGCGTCTCGCCGCACGTACGGTCACATCGCGGCATCGCGCGAACGCATCAGATTCCGAAGCCGTTCGCGTCGATGACCGTCCGCGACAACGTCGCGATCGCGTGCATGTTCGGTCAGGTCAGCCAGAGCGTCGAGGAGGCGCGTCGCCGCGCCGCAGAGTATCTCGAGGTCGTCGGTCTCACCGCACGGGCCGACGCGCTGCCGGAGGAGATCAACCTTCACCAGCGGCTGCTGCTCGAGCTCGCCCGCGCCCTCGCGACGCAGCCGACGTTGCTGCTGCTCGACGAGGTGCTCGCCGGGTTGAACCCCGCCGAGCTCGACGAGGCGGTCACCGTCCTCCGCAGGATCCACGAGGGCGGCGCGACGATCGTCATGGTCGAGCATCTCATGCGGGTCGTGACCGGCATCGCGACGCGGATCGTCGTGCTCGACCGCGGGACGAAGCTCGCCGACGCAGCGCCGGACACGGTGATGAACGACGCTGCCGTTCAGCGGGCCTACCTCGGCCGGGAGCACCGTGCTCGAGGTTAAGGGGCTCAGCGTCTTCTACGGGGAAGCGCGCGCGCTTCGCGACGTCGACCTCCGCATCGACGACGGCGAGATCGTGAGCGTGGTCGGCCCGAATGGCGCGGGCAAGAGCACGCTCGTCAACGCGCTCGCGGGGCTGCTCAGGGATCGCAGCGGAAAGATCGTCCTCGACGGCGTCGACCTGATGCGGCCGGCGACCCACGAGGTCGGCGACTACGGGATCGCGATCGTGCCCGAGGGGCGACGGATCTTCGCCGGCATGAGCGTCCGCGACAACCTGCTGCTCGGCGCGTACCGGCGCTCCGCCCGCGCCGAGCGCGACACGCGGCTCGAGCGCGTTCGCGAGCTGTTCCCGATCCTGAAGGATCGCGGGGAGCAGCGCGCCGGCACGCTCAGCGGCGGCGAGCAACAGATGCTCGCGCTCGGACGCGCGCTCATGTCCGGTCCACGGGTGCTGCTGCTCGACGAGCCGTCGCTCGGGCTCGCGCCGGTCGTGGTCGACACGTTGTTCGACGCGCTCCAGGAGATCCACGCCACCGGCGTCTCGATCCTACTCGTCGAGCAGAACGTGACGCGCGCGCTCGCGATCTCGCAGCGCGGCTACCTCCTGAGCGACGGCACCATCGTCCTGTCGGGGACGGCCGAGGCGCTGCTGAACGACGCGGAGGTGCAGCGCATCTGCCTCGGCATCTGACGCCGCTCCTCGGCGGCCGCGTCCTGGCTCTCCCCGCATGGTCCGCGCCATGAAGCGAACAGACCTGCACCGTTGGAGGCGGCTGGGCGCGGCTTGTAGAGTTGCATCGAACGACCGGGTCGGTCCCGCAATCCGATGAGACAGCGAGGGTGACATGTCTTCTGACGTCGTCGTGATCGGAGGTACCTCCGGCATCGGCCGTGCGATAGCCGAGGCTTACGTCAAGAGAGGCGCCCGCGTCGCCGTCAGCGGGCGCGACGAAGCGCGTGCGAGCGCGGTCGCGTCCGAGCTGAAGGGCGACGCCCGCGGCCTCGGCGTCGATCTCGCCGACCCCCACACGATCGGCGAGAGCCTCCGCGGGGTCGAGAGGGTCGACAGGCTCGTGCTCGCAGCCATCCAGCGCGACGACAACTCGGTCGCCGACTACAACGTCGACGGGGCGATCCGCCTCTCGACCCTGAAGCTCGTCGGCTACACGGAGGTCGTGCACCAGCTCGTCGGCCGCTTCGCCGACGACGCCTCGCTCCTTCTCTTCGGCGGGCTGGCAAAGGACAGGCCCTATCCCGGGTCGACGACGGTGACGACGGTGAACGGCGCCGTGTCGACGCTCATCCGGACGCTCGCGATCGAGCTCGCACCGCTACGGGTAAACGCCATCCACCCCGGAATCGTCGGGGACACTCCGACCTGGAGCGGCAAGGAGGAGGTGCTCGAGCGCGTGCGCGCACGCACGCCGACCGGTCGCAACGTACAGACGAGCGACGTCGTCGACGCCTCGCTCTTCCTGCTCGAGAATCCGTCGATGAACGGCGTCAATCTCGACATCGACGGAGGCTGGATGCTGCTGTGACGGCGGCTCGCGCCCCAGGAAACAACCTTCGAGTCAGACCGAGGAGGAGCGCGTGCACCACTTGAAGCGCCGGGAGGAGATCATCCCGGTCCCGGAATACACGTCACGAAGCGAGGCGTTCGAGCGCTGCGCGCTCGTCGACGGGACCGCCGGGTCGGTTCACATGGGACTCGGTCTCTGTCAGCTGGAGCACGGCCATGTCGACACGCATGTTCACTCGTTCGAGGAGAGCTTCTTCGTCCTCGAAGGCGAGCCGACCCTCTACCTCGACGGGCGCGGCGTGGCGCTCGCGCCGGGCGCCTGCGGCGTCGTGCCGGTGGGCGTCCCGCATGCCTGGCGAGTCGACGGCGAAGCCGCTTCGTGGATCGACATGATGGCGCCGCGCCCACGACAACCCGGCGAGGGGCCACCGGACACGTTCTTCGTCGCGCCTGCGCCGTCCTCTGTCCCGGCGCAGCTGGACGTGCGGGATCCGCGCAACCGGAACCTCTTCCGGCTCGACGATTGGCAGATGGACGTCGACCACCTGAAGGCCGGCGCGCCGGTCGACCAGCCGACGGTCTCGGCGAGCATGGCGACCGCTCTCCTCGCCTACAGCGGCATCACGGTGAAGATGCTCGTGGACCAGCGCGTCGACGCGCACCTGCACACGATGTTCATGGTCCAGTACCAGCCCGGCGGCGTCGCGCAACCGCACGACCATCCGTTCGAGGAGTCGTACTACATGCTCGAAGGCGTGGTGGAGGTCGTCGCGGACGACCAGCGGTACACGCTTTCTCCCGGCGACGTGTTCTGGACCGGCGTCGGGTGCGTCCACGCGTTCTACAACACGAGCGGCAAGCGCGTGAAGTGGCTCGAGACGTCGGCTCCCGCGCCGTCCGACCGTCACTCGTACCGCTTCAACCGGGACTGGGACTATCTCGAGGCGCAGCTCGCCCCCTCGCAGCAGCTCGAGACGAGCGGGACGTGACGTCGAGCCGTCCTGAGCTGTGAATGTCGCCTTCGCTGGCCTCGGCCGCATGGGAGCACCGATGGCGCACCGGCTGCTCGAGGCGGGGTTCCCGCTAACGGTGTGGAATCGTACGGCGTCGCGCTGCGACGAGCTCGCCGCCGCCGGGGCCGCCGTCGCCGCCAGCCCGCGCGCCCTCGCGGCGGACGCCGAAGTTGTCGTCACCATGGTCTCCGACGGTGTAGCGCTCGGCGAGCTGCTGCACGGCGAGGACGGCGTGCTCGCCGGCCTCTCGCCAGGATCGATCCTGATCGATATGAGCACGATCGGCCCCGCGGCGGCGGTCTCGTTTGCGACCGACGTGGCTGCTCGTGGCGCCCACTGGATCGACGCTCCCGTTTCCGGCAGCACGGCACTCGCCGAGCGAGGGGCGCTCACGGCGATGATCGGAGGCGAACGCGAGGCGATCGAGCGCGCACAGCCCGTCCTCGCCGCGATGACGGGGGCGAGCTTCTCCCTCGGCGGCGCCGGAACCGGAGCCGCGATGAAGCTCGCCGTCAACTCGGTCGTCGCGGTCATGAACGAGGCGATCGCCGAGGGACTCGTCCTCGCGGAGCGAGCGGGCATCGCGCGCGAGGCGGCGTACGACGTCTTCGCCGGCGGCGTCGCCGCCTCGCCGTACGTCCTCTACAAGCGCGACGCGTTCCTCAGGCCCGACGAGACGCCTGTCGCGTTCACCGTGGAGCTGATGCGGAAGGACCTACGCCTCGTCCTCACGCTCGCCGACGACCTCGGCGTGCCGCTCGCCGCCGTCCGCGCCGCCGACGAGGTCCTCGCTCGTGCGTGCGAGCTGAGACTTTCGGACGCCGACCTCTCGCGCGTGGCTCAGGTCATCCGCGACGCGTAGATGACGAGCGAGAGCCGCACGCGTCCGGCTCATTGACTCTCCAGTCAATCTACCACCGCGTAGAGCCGCCACGAGCCCGGAACGCCCTTCAGCTCGTGCTCGCCGCGGTCCTCGAACTCGATGCCGGAGCCGGCGACGAGATCCTTGCACCGTGCTCGAGACCAGACCTCGCCCGGGCCCGCCTGCGCCGACACGCGTGCGCCGATGTGCACCGCGATCCCGCCGACGTCGCCGCCGAGCCGCTCGCACCTCGCCGGTGTGCACGCCTGGCCCGCATCTCCAGCCCGAGCGCGCGCACGGCATCGTCGCGACCGCGCAGCGCGCAGCGCACTGGCCCGCGCGGGCCCGTCGAAGGTGGCGAAGAAGCCGTCGCCGGCGGTGTCGACCTCGCGGCCGTCGGAAACGCTCGAGCTCGCGCCGGACGGCGGCGTGATGCCGCTCGAGCAGCTCGCGCCACCGCCGGTCGCCGAGCGCCGGCCGCCTTCTCCGTCGAGCCGACGATGTCGGTGAAGAGGATCGTCGCCAGCACGCGATCGAGCTCCGGTGCGGGGCGAACACCGGTCAGGAACTCCTCGACCTCGTCCAGGATACCGTCGGCGTCGATCCACGGGACGTGGTCGTCGCCCGGCGAGCTCGACGAACCGCGCGCCGGGAATCCGCTCGGCGATGTAGCGGCCCTCCTCGACTCGCGCATCCAGGTCGCCCGACCGGTGCAGGACGAGCGTCGGAACGCGGATCGCCGGCAGGACGTGACGGACGTCCATCTCGCTGTTCATCAGGATCAGCTCGCGGGCGGCCCCCGGGCTCGCGGCTGCGCGAGCCCGTCGCCGCCCACCAGCGCGCCATCGCCTCGTCGGCGGTCGGAGCCATGCGCCCCGATGTCGGCCTCCCAGCCCCAGTCGCGCTCGATCTGCTCCGCGGTACGCCTCCCGCGCCTCCGCGCGTCGGCGCCCACGGGTAGTCGTCGTCCGGATCGCGGCGCTTCGCGTACGTCCCGTAGAGGACGAGCGCCGATGTCCGCTCGGGGTAGGTGGCCGCGAAGAGGATGCCGAGCGGCCCGCCCTCCGAGTAGCCGAAGAGCGCCGCGCGCTCGCTGCCGACCGCGTCCATGACCGCGCGGACGTCGTCCATCGCGCGTCTCGAGGTCGGGCAGGCCGCCCGGGCGGTCGGACAGCCCTGTGCCGCGCTTGTCGAAGAGGATCAGCCGCGAGAAGGAGGCGAGCCGCTCGAGGAAGTGCGCGGAGCGCGGCTCCTCCCAGTCGAGCTCGAGGTGGGAGACGAAGCCGGGGACGAGGACGAGGTCGAGCGGCCCGTCGCCCACCACCTGGTAGGCGATGTTGACGTCGCCGCTCTTTGCGTAGCGCGTCTCGGGCGCGGATGCACTACTGCAGACTCTAGACTTCGGTCGTGGCCGCCACGGTACCCGAGAAACGCCTCCTGATCGGCGGCGAGTGGGTCGAGACCGGCGACTGGATCGACGTTCGCTCGCCGTACTCCGGCGAGCTCGTCGGCCGCGTCGCGAAGGCAGGCGCCGCCGAGACGCGCGCGGCGCGTCGACGCGGCCGAGCGCGGCGATGGCCGACCCGCTGCCCGCGCACAAGCGCGCCGAGATCCTCGTCCGGGTCGCCGGCCTATCTCGGCAAGCGGCACGAGGAGGTCGCGCGCACGATCTGCGCCGAGGCCGGCAAGCCGCTGAAGGCGGCGCGCGTCGAGGCGGCGCGGGCGATGTCCACGTACACGTTCGCCGCCGTCGAGGCGCGCACGCTCGCCGGCGAGATGATGCCGATGGACGCGTCGCAGGCGGGCGAGGGCAAGCTCGCCTTCACCGTCCGCCGCCCGATCGGCGTCGTCGGCGCGATCTCCCCGTTCAACTTCCCGCTCAATCTCGTCGCGCACAAGATCGCCCCCGCGCTCGCCGCGGGCTGCGCGGTCGTGCTCAAGCCCGCCTCGCAGACACCGCTGTCGGCGCTCCTGCTCGCCGAGCTGGAGCACGAGGCCGGGCTGCCGGCGGGCTGGCTGAACGTGCTCGCGGGCCCGGCGGCCGAGATCGGCGACGTGCTCGTCGAGGACGAGCGCGTGAAGCTCATCACCTTCACCGGCTCGGCCGAGGTCGGCTGGACGCTGCGCGAGCGAGCGCCGCGCAAGAACGTCGCGCTCGAGCTCGGCAACGCGACGCCGGTGATCGTCGAGGCCGATGCCGACGTCGAGGAGGCTGCGGCAAAGCTCGCGGCAAACGCCTTCGCGTTCGCCGGGCCAGAGCTGCATCTCGGTGCAGCGGATCTACGTCCAGCGCGCCGTCCACGACGAGTTCCTCGCGCGCGTTCGTGCCCCGCGTCGAGGCGCTCGTGGTCGGCGATCCGGCGGACGAGGCGACCGACGTCGGGCCGCTGATCGACGAGCGCCACCGGGAGCGAATCCTCGCGTGGATCGAAGAGGCGCGCGCCGCGCGGCGCCGAGCTCACCGGCGGAGCGCCGACGGCGAGCTGCTCCGGCCGACGGTGATCGCCGGGCGCCGGGCCGGAGCGAAGGTCTCGCTGCGACGAGGTCTTCGGGCCGGTCGTCACCGTCAACGCCTACGACACGCTCGACGAGGCGATCGCGCTCGCCAACGGCACCCGCTTCGGCCTCCAGGCCGGGATCTTCACCGCTTCGCTGAAGACGGCGCTCGGCGCGGCGAGCGGCTCGAGTTCGGCGGCGTCACGGTCAACGAGGCGCCGACGTTCCGCGCCGACCAGATGCCCTACGGCGGCGTCAAGGACTCCGGGAACACGCGCGAAGGCCCGGCCTACGCAGTGCGCGAGATGACCGAAGAGCGCCTCGTCGTCGTCCAGCTCTAGCGCGCGCGAGCGTCTTCCGGGCTTGCCGCTAGACTCGATCCGTCGTGGACCGCCCTTCGCTGTGGTCGGTACGGGCGCTGCTCGCGCTCGGGGTCGCGGTCGCCGGCGCCGCCGTCGCGATCGCCGTCTCCGGCGCCGACGGGAACTCGGTCGCGAACAGCACGTCGACGCAGGCCGCCCACGACCACCGTCGTGACGACAGCCCGTCCGCCGGTGACGACCGCACCCGTGACCACCCCGCCGCCGCCTGTCACGACGGCACCACCGCCTGTCACGACGGCACCACCGCCTGTCACGACGGCACCGCCCGCCGGTGACCGGCGCGTGGCCGGCCGGACGGGACGGCTGGACGATCGTGCTCGTCTCGCTCCCGGAGGAGGCGGCCGCGCCGCCGCCGAGGCGCAGGCGCGGCGAGCCCGGGCCGGCGGCCTCCCCGAGGCCGGCGTCCTCCGGCTCGTCGGACTTCGCGAGCCTCAACCCCGGCTACTACGTCGTCTTCGCCGGCGTCTTCGACTCGCTCGACGCGGCGACGCGCGCGCTGCCGGACGCCCGCGCGGCCTTTTCGACCGCGTACACACGCCGCGTCTCTCGCTGAACCGCGTTGTCCGTACGGACACTTATTGTTCAGACTTTGTAACAGCGGCACGAAGGCTGTAGACTTGTCCGCGTTCGTCCACCGAGTCGTCTCACTCGGGCTCACACCGAACCGTTTCCGGGTGCTCTATCAGGGAGTGCCAGAACCCGACCATGGAAGAGCGAGCCGCCCAGTTGCAGGCGTGTATGTATCAGTACTCGCGAGCCATTTATCGGTCGATCAAGGACCTCATCGACCCGTACGCCGACGTCGAGACGCAGCTCGAGTCCCGCCGCGAAGTCCTCGTCGCCGTGCGAGCAGACGATGGAGCGGCTGCCGACGACCCGCACTACTTCGCGAATCCCGACCGCACGCTCTTTCAGGACATCCGGCGGCTACTTCCCGATCACGGCCAGGCGCAGGTCGCCTGGGCCGTGAAGCGAGGGCGTCGGCGCGGCCGTCGTCGTTCATCGAGGAGCAGATCGAGGCCGGCGCATTCGACGGCGGCGTCGCCCGCTGCCAGGCGACGACCCGCAAGGGCAAGCCTGCCAGCGGACGCCGCTTCCCGAGCCGCACTACTGCCCGTCGCACCAGCACCTCGAGCAGCTCGACGCTCGCCGCCTGACGCGCTTGCGCGCCGCGTCAGGCTCCGTTCTCGTCCCGCGCGAGCGGTAAGCTCGCCGGCGATGTCGCACGACACCGACAAGCTGATCCGCCAGCTCTCGCTCGTCGCCTTCCTGATGGCGGAGCGGCGCCCGCTCACGGCGCGCGACGTGAAGCAGAACGTCGAGGGCTACTCCGAGATGTCGGACGAGGCCTTCGCGCGGCGCTTCTACTCCGACCGCGCGGAGCTGCTCGCGCTCGGCGTCCCGCTCCAGTCGCAGCGCGACGAGTTCACGGGCGAGGAGCTCTACACGCTGCGCTCGGAGCACTACTTCCTGCCGCCGCTCGAGCTCACCGACGACGAGCTCGCCGCGCTCCAGACGTGCCTCTACCTCCTCGAGGGCAAGTTCGCCTATGCGGAGCCGTTCCGGCTCGCGCTTCAGAACCTCGCGCTCGGCCGGCCCGGCTTCGCCGAGGCGCCGACCGAGACCGCCGTGCGCGTCGAGGTGCGCGACCCCGACTACTCGCCCGAGCTCGCGGGCCGGCTGAGCAAGCTCGAGACGGCGATCTCGAAGCAGCGGACGCTCGCTTCGACTACTGGTCGATCGCGCGCGACGAGAGTCGGCGAGCGGACGATCGACCCGTACGCGCTGCTGACCCGACAAGGGCAGCTGGTACGTCGTCGGGCGCGACCTCGACCGCGACGAGATCCGCACGTTCCGCGTCTCGCGGATCCGCGGCGAGATCCGGTTCGCGACGCGGCGCGAGCGCGACTTCCGGCTGCCCCCGGACTTCGACGTCGACGCGCACCGCGGCCGCCCGCCTGGCAGATCGGCGACGACCGTCGGCGAGGCGCGGATCGAGCTCGCGCGGCGACACGGCCTGGTGGGTCCAGCGCACGCTACGGCGACGCCGGACGGCTCGAGGACGACGTCTTCGTGACCCCGTACTCGAGCATCGCGCAGCTCGCCTCGTGGGTGCTGCGCCAGGACGGGCGCGCCGTGCCGCTCGAGCCGGACGCGCTGCGCCGCGAGGTGGCGACGGCCTGCGGCGCGTTCGCGACCGCCACGAGGGGCGGCCGCCGAAGCCGGCGCGCGAGAAGCCGCAGCCGCGAGGCGCCGACGGCGCCGCCGAGCGCCCGGCCGGCCCCGTCGCGCCGGAGCGATTCGGGCTTCTCCAGGCCCTGCTCGCGTACCTCCTCGCGGCGTGCGGCGAGGACGCGAGGCGAGATCCCGGCGCAGCGAGCTCGTCGAGCGATTCCCGATCCCGGCCGAGGAGCTCGAGGAGCATCTCTCGCTGCTCAACCTCGTCAACTTCGGCGGCGGCTGCTACGCCGTCTACGCCGAGCTGCGACGGCGACGGTGCACGTCGACAAGGAGCTGTGCGGCGACACGTTCCGCTCGCCGCCGCGTCTCACTCCGCTCGAAGCGCGCGCGATCCGTCTCGCGCTCGAGTTCGTCGGCCCGATGATCGCCGCCGACGCGCACCCGCCGCTCGACGCGCGTGCGCAAGAAGCTCGAGGAGACGTTCGGGCAGTTCGAGCTCGCGCAGACGCCCGAGCCGCACCGACCGGGCCGAGGAGCACCTCATCGCCACGCTCAGCGACGCGATCGAAGCGCCGCGCTCGTCGAGATCGAGTACCTGAAGGACGGCGAGGACGCGGCCGTCGACGCACCTCGTCGAGCCGTACTGGCTCGAGCGCCAGCTGCCACACTGGTACGTCCACACGTGGGACCGCACCCGCGACGGCGTGCGGACCTTCCGGCTCGACCGGATGCGCAGCGCCACGCTGACGACGCGAGACCTTCGAGCCGCGCGAGGGATTCGAGCCCGACCACCTCCGCGACGCCCGCGTGGCCCGGATCCTCTACTCGAAGGCGGTCGCCCGCTGGAAGTCGAGCGCGGCGCCCCGCCGCTACCGACGGCGGCGCGTTGCGCGAGCAGAAGGTCGGCAGCGGAGTGGCTCGTGGGCGAGATCCTCGCCGTCCGCGGCGAAGCCGTCGTGCTCGAGCCGGCGGACCTGCGCCGCGCATCGCCCGGCGCGCGCACGGGCTCGCGAGCGAGCTCGGCGTCGAGCCGCACCCGCGGCCGCAGCGGCACGCGCAGTTAGACAGGATGGAGCCGTAGCCCTTGGGTTGCGGTGTCCGGCTGTTGGCGGAGAGTGGTCGGCGCCTACGCATCTGTCGTGGGTTGCCGGGGTTTGGCCCGGTAGAGCCACATACGGAGGTCGCCGACCATGAACGAGTTTATGACGGTAACTGTCGGGCTGGATGTCCACGCGAGGTCGATCCGGCGACGCGGCCGCCCTGAAGCTCGTACGCTCGGTCTTCATGAAAGGGCTCGCCGCAGCCGTGGTCGAGAGCATGCAGACGGCCGAGGTGGCAGGGCACGCGAACCGGCTCGAGAACGAGATCGCGACGATGATCGGGCGGCCGTCTCTCGAGCGTGCTCTCGAGGGAAGCCGGAAGCACGCTGCGCGCCGCGTCGACGAGATGGAGGCGGCCCGCGACCTGCTCCTCGAGCTCGGAGTCCAGCCCCGGATCGCGGACGCGAGCGCCGCGCAGCTCGCAGAACTGGCGGCAACCGGCAAGCGGTAGGCTCGCGGCGATGGCGACGCGGCCGGCCGAGGAGATGCGACCGAGCGAACGGGCTCGCGTGCTCGTGCAGGGCGCGTACGACCTGCACGTCCACGTTGCCCCGGACGTGCCGCCGCGGCGGATCGACGACCGCATGCTCGCCGGCCGCTTTGCGGAGCTAGGGCTTGCCGGCTTCGCCCTAGTTCACGTCACCGGCGCGGACGGGCAGCTTCTCCCGGAGACGCGCGACGTGCTCCGCGCGATCGCCCGTCACGGGCTGATCCTCGCCACCGGGCACCTCGCCCGCGACGACACCTTCGCGGTCGTCGACGGAGCGCTCAAGGAAGGTGTCGCGCACATCGTCGTCACGCATCCGGAGTTCACTTGTCAGGACTTCTCGATCGAGGACCAGGTATCACTGGCCGCGCGCGGCTGCCTGCTCGAGCGCTGCCTGACCACGCCGTGGAGCGGGAAGACGACGTGGGAGCACGTCTTCGACGGCGTGCGCGCGGTCGGCGTGGAGCGCTCCCTCTTCTCGAGCGATCTCGGGAACCCCGATTACCCCGCGGTCGAGGACGGGCTCGCGCTCTGGGCCGACCGCTTGCTCGGCGCCGGCTTCGACGAGGGCGACGTGCAGCAGATGATCGTCGGGCAGTCGCGGCGGCTGGCGGGCGCCGCATGACCAGAAGGCTGCTCGTCGCCGTATTACCTCACGCCGTGGGACCTGGGATACGGCTCCTTCGTCAGGTTCGACCACGACTTCGTCGGCCGAAGAGCCGGTTGAACACGCCCACGACGGCGTGGACCACACCCCGTCTGAAGCCGAGGAAGATCGCGACCACGAAGATGCCGTACGTAACCTCCCGTAGCTCGAGGCTCGTCGACAGCCTCTCGTCCAGGATCGCGAACGCGGCCGCGCCGATCACGGGGCCCAGCAACGTGCCGAGGCCGCCGAACGCCGCGAGCACCAAGACGCGAACGTCCACTTGGTCGAAGGCGTATGTCGCCGGGCTGATGAAGCCGGAGCTGTAGGCATACAGAGCGCCGATGAGACCGATCATCGCCGACCCCACCGTGGCGGCGTAGATCCGGTACCGCGCGACGTCGACGCCGGCAAGCTCCGCGGCCATCTCGTTGTCGCGCAGGCCACGGAAGGCCCACCCGACGTGCGAGAGCTGAAGCGCACGGAAGACGATCAGGAAGGCGACGACGATGCCGGCGAAGGCGTAGTAGGCGCCGACGCGATCGTCGGCGAGGCCAGCGGGAGCCGCCGTCACGACGAGACCCGTCTCAGCTCCCGTCAGGTCGCGCTGGCCGAGGAGCAGGTTGGCGAATGCGAGCGAGAAGACCAGCGTCACGATCCCGGTGAAGATGACGCCGAGCGAGCGCCGCACCGCGATCCAGCTCAGGAGCCCGCCGACGATCGCTGCGCTCGCCGTACCGACGGCCACGCCTGCGGCCATGGGCAGCGAGGTCTCGTCCGTGAGGATGGCCGCACCGTAGCCGCCGATCCCGGCCAGAGCGCCGACGCACAGGAAGAGCTGGTTCGTACACCCGAAGATGAGGTTGAAGCCGATCCCGTACGCGGCGAACACGAGCGCCTTCACGGCCAGCGACGTCGTGAAAGGCGAATCCCCGAACCAGACCGACGGGAGGACCGCGAGAATCGCGGCCACGGCGACGATCGGGAGGAGCGCGCGGCCGACGGCCTGACACGACCGCGCCAAGACGCGGCAAGGCCATCGTCTTCCCCATCGCCCTTACCGCCCGAGCAGCCCGCGTGGCCGGATGAGGATCGTGAGGGCGGCGGCGCCGAGGAGAATCACGCTCGTGATGTATTGCCCGATGTACTGGGCGCTCAGCGGTGTTCACGACCCCGAGGAGCACACCCGCGAGGAACGCTCCCGCGACGCTGCCGAGACCGCCCACGA
The DNA here is from genome assembly GCA_963839425.1 of uncultured Actinomycetes bacterium. Taxonomy (GTDB): domain Bacteria; phylum Actinomycetota; class Thermoleophilia; order Gaiellales; family Gaiellaceae; genus CAYGLV01. The sequence goes on along the minus strand of CAWIUX010000009.1, from coordinate 829,354 downwards.
CGGTGACGATGAGCGCGAAGGTGGTGAGCTCGAAGCCCGCGTTGACCGTCAGCGGCCCGCTCATCGACGGCGTGATCGCCACGATCCCGGCCAGCGCGCCGCTCAGCGCGAAGATGACCGTGCGGACGAACGACGGGTTGATGCCCACGAGCCGCGCGCCGATCTCGTCCTGGATCACGGAGCGGACGCCACGCCCGAAGGTCGTAGCGCCGAAGAACAGGAGCAGCGCAGCCCCGACTACGAGTGCGATCACGGAGGCCCAGATGCTCCCAACCGCCATCGGCACGCCGAGGATCGAGATCGGCTCGCCGCTGATGTTGATGTACAGCGCGCCGGTGGGATAGCGCCAGGTGAGCAGTCCACCGATGACGAACGCGGCCCCCAGCGTCAGCAGGAGACCCAGGAGCGATCCGCTCCTCGCCCTGCTCGCGGTAGACCGGCCGCATCAACGTGAGGTCGAGCAGGACGGCGACGCCGGCCGCCGCCAGCACGCCCACGACGGCGGCCAGAGCCGTCGAAACGCCGTCGTCCATGACGAGCGAGATCGACGATCGCCGCCGAGCACAACGATCTGGCCGTATGCGAGGTTGATGACGCCGCCGAGACCGTAGACGAGCGTCATCCCGACGCCGAGCAGGCCGAACGCCAGCCCGAGCACGATCCCGTCGAGGATGACCGCTCTCACGCGACACCCAGGTACGCGCGTCGAACCTCCGGGTTCTGCTCGAGCTCGTCGGAAGTACCCTCGAGCCGGATCCGGCCGTTCTCGAGCACGTAGCCGCGGTCGGCCACGGATAGAGCAAGCGGCACCTGCTGTTCCGCGATCAGCAGCGTCATCCCGTGCTTCTTGAGCCCCTCGAACGCCTCGAACGCCACCTGCGCGATCTTGGGGGCGAGCCCGGTCGTCGGCTCGTCGAGCATGAGCAGCCGCGGCCGTGCCATGAGCGCGCGGGACACTGCCAGCATCTGCTGCTCACCGCCGCTCAATGTTCCCGCCTGCTGGCGTTGTCGCTCCTGCAACCGCGGGAAGAGGTCGTAGACGAGCTCCAGCGTCTCACGGTCGGGCCGGTTCGGATAGGCGCCCAGAACGAGATTGGTCTTCAGGGTCATCGCCGGGAACAGATGCCGCTCGGCCGGAACATACGCGATTCCGGCGCGCGAGATGCGGTGGGCAGGACGGCGGGTCAGATCCTTCCCGTCGAAGACGACCCGGCCCTCCATCGCCGGAAGCAGCCCGGCGATCGCGCGGAAGAGCGTCGTCTTCCCCGCGCCGTTCGAGCCGATGATCGCCACCGCCTCGCCGGTACGGACCTCGACGTCGATGCCGTCGATGACCCGCTCGCCGAGGTACCCGGCTGCTAGCCCGACGACCTCAAGCAATGCGGGCCCGCCCGAGATACGCGTCGACGACCTGCGGGTCCCGCATCACGACCTCGGGCGCGCCCTCGGCCAGGACCTTGCCGAAGTTGAGGACGATCGCTCGTTCGGCGAGCTGGATCACGGCGCTCATCACGTGCTCGACCCACAGGATGGCCGTGCCGAGCGTGTCGCAGACGCTCCGCACGATCTCGACCGAGGCGGCGAGCTCCGTCTCGTTGAGGCCGGCCATCACCTCGTCGAGCAGCAGCACCCTGGGCTTACCCGCGAGCGCCTTCGCGAGCTCGAGGAACCGCAGCTGATGGAGGTTCAGGCTCGAGACCGGCTGGTCGGCACTGCTCCTCCAGCCCCACGAACGCCAACGCCTCGGCCGCCCGCCGCCTCGCCTCGCGCTCGCCGACGACGCCGTGACTGACGCCGAACATCGCGCCGAGGACGACATTCTCCAGGACCGTCATCGAGCCGAACGGGAGCGGTCGTCTGCATGGCCATCGCGATTCCCTTGCGCCGGACCTGGTGGGCGGTAAGACCGTCGACCCTCGCACCGTGCAGCCGGACGCTGCCATGTGTCGGCCGCTCCAGACCGACGATGACCTTCAAGAGCGTGCTCTTTCCGGCCCCGTTCGGACCGACGACGGCGACGATCTCGCCGTCGTCGATCCCGAACGTGACGCCGTCGACGGCCGGGAGACCGCCGAAGCGCTTCGTGATCGCGTCTACCTCGAGTAGCAGATTCGGCCTCCGAGGCTACGACGGCGGACGATAGGGGGTCAGCGGTTGCGACCTGAACAGCACTCTCGGCCAGAAGGTGGTCGAAGCGGTGTTCAACCCGGGCTCAGGCGGCGCGCCGTTGGTCAGGACGGCGAACTGCGGTCGCGCCCCGACCATCTCGCCCCACTGCGTCCACTTGAGCGGCCACGCGTACCCAGGGATGTTGAACGTGTTGGCGTGGACGTAGGCGGCGATCCTCTGCGGATTGACTCCGACCTTGCTGATCGCCTCCGCGACGATCTTCACGTACGCGTAGCCCGCCAGCGCGTCGTCCTCGAAGAACTCGTTCTGCGGGAACGTCCGCAGGTAGCGCTTCGCGAGGTTCTTGTACTCCTTGGTCGCCGTGCCCATGCACTTGAAGTCGCTCCAGCGGCCGAACGCCGCCGACCCAGCGTTCTTCGCAGTGAGCGAGTACGGCGAGTACGCACCAATCACCGGCGCCTTCATCCCGAGCTGTCCTGACTGAGCCAGAATCGAGCCCCGCGCCCGGCGGATGGCCCATCGCCACGATCAACGACACGTCGCCGAACGCACGGAGATACGGCGTGAAGTTGGTCGTCGGAACCGGCGCAACCTGGATGTTGAACTTGATGTTCGGCGCCTTCTTGGCCTCCTCCTCGAGCGACGACTTGAACGACTGGCCCCACGCGTAGTCGGCGATCATCACGCCGACGCTACGGGTTTCACGCCGCTGCGCGAGCTGCACGACCGACTGCAGCCACCATGGCAGCCGCAGGCAGACAGGTGCGGAACGTGTAGCGGCTCGACTGCGTCAGGACCTCGTTGTTACCCGACTTCACGAGGAACAACGGCACCTTCGCTTCCTCGGCGAGCCGCGTGGTCGCCAGCCCGATCGCGCTGCCGATGATGCCCCCGACCGAGACGACGCCCTCCTGCTGCGTCAGCCGCCTGAAGCCGTCGATGGCCGCGGTCGTGTTCGTCGACTGGTCGTCCGCGACGGCGAGGTTGAGAAGCCGCCCTTGCCCCAGCCCTTTCACGCCGCCCGACCTGTTGATCTCGTTTACTGCAAGCGCCGCCCCTGCGCGTACCTGGATGCCCCAGGGCGCGAAGTTCCCTGTCAGCGGCGTCAGCACGCCGAGCTTGATCGGGGTCCCGCTCGGGCGCTCGACCCGCCGTACGCACTCGACCCGCTCAACGCGACGGTGAGCATCGCCAGAGCACCCACTGCCGCAATCAACCTGTACCGCTTCACGACCTCCTCCTTCCGTCACGCCTGCCAACGACTAGGCATGTCAACGAGTGAAATTCGCCTCTCCGAGTGAAATTCGCCTCTCGCCTGACCGGTTAGCCAAACACGATCGCGAGCTGTCCGCTGTGCTGTTGATACCTCTGACGACACACCGCCCCAATTGTTGCGCGAACCCTGGAACAACTTCCATGGGCTCGGGAAGCGCGTCGCGGCGACATCGGTGCAGGTATACAACACCCGCGATGTGGCGTCCAGCAAGCGGCTACGAACTCGCCCGCCGCCAACGCAGCCAAGACGCGGTCGTGATCGAACGCGCTTGGCGCTGGCAGCGGATGGCCGGCAGGGGCAAACCGCAGCAGAAGATAGTCGTTGCCTGCGCCCGCGAGCTCGCCGGATTCGTCTGGGCAATCGCAACCGATCAAGCGCTCAGGAACACCTGATCATCAACAAGCCTCTCGGCCGAGCCTCACCCCTTGACGTTTGCTCCATGTCAGAACTGGACCGGCAGCACGAGTGTGAACGTCGCGCCGCCGCCCGGGTTCAGGGCGAGCTCGATCGTGCCGCCGTGCGCCTCAGCGACCATCCGGGCGACGTGGAGCCCGAGGCCCGCGCCCGGGCGGCTGGCCGCCTGCTCGAAGGCCGCAAAGATCCGCTCGGCGTCAGTGGTTTCGACGCCTGGCCCCCGATCGCTGACACTGACCCGAACGAGGCCGTCGCGGCGCTCGGCCCTCACCTCAACGGTGTCGCCGCTCGCCGAAGCCTTGACCGCGTTGCCGATCAGGTTGTCGAGCGCCTGCCGAAGCCGGTCGGCATCGCCCCGGACGGGCGGCAGCGGCTCGGGGACGGTAGCAGCCACGCTGACTCCCTCCCGGCCGAGACGCGCGGCGGCGACGGCATCGTCGACGATCCGCCCGACGTCCACCTCGGCGAACTCGTAGGCGAAACCGCCCGCGACGACGCGCGTGGCGTCCTGCAGGTCGCCGAGCAGCCGCTCGACGCGTCCGGCCTCGTCCGATAGCAGCGCGAGCAGTCCGTCCCGCTTGGCGTCGTCGAGCTCGGACCACCGTGCTCGCAGCATGCGCGCCGCCCCGACCATCGCGGCGAGCGGGCTGCGCAGCTCGTGGACGACGAGCGCTGCGAACCTCGCCTCCCCTTCTCCACTCATGCGACAACCTCCGCGCGGGAGCGCTCGTCCAGGCGGGCGAGCGCCCACGACGCGTGCTCGGCCAGCAGCGGCTCCGGGTCGCGGGCGTAGCGCTCGAGCAGGGCGTGGTGCTCCGGCCCGCCCGCGTTGCCGAGTGCCACGAGCGCGTTCCGGCGCAGGTAGCGCGGGTCCTTGCGCGGCACGTAAAGCCGCTCGTAGCGGCGCACGAGCTCGGCGCCTTCGGCCTCGAGCCAGTCGACGAGCGAGACGACCGGCTCGGCCGCGGCGGGCGGAGCCTCGCGGCCGCGCCGCTTCTCGATCCCGCGATTCCAGGGGCAGGCGTCCTGACAGATGTCGCAACCGTAGACCGTCGCGCCGAGCTCCGCTCGGTACGGCTCCGGGATCGAGGCCGGCGCCTGCGTCCAGTACGAGAGGCAGCGCGTCGCGTCGAGCACGCCCGGCTCGTCGAGCGCGCCCGTCGGGCAGGCTTCGATGCAGAGCATGCAGGAGCCGCAGCCGGCATCGAGAGGCGGCGAGGGCTCGAGCTCGACGTCGGTGACGAGCGTGCCGAGCACGACCCACGAGCCGTGCTTGCGGGTGATCAGCATCGTGTTCTTGCCGTAGAAGCCGAGGCCGGCCCGGGCCGCCGCCTCGCGGTCGACGTGGTCGTTCGAGTCCACGAGCACGCGGTAGGCGCCGCCGATCCGCCGCCCTAGCGCGTCCAGCCGCTCGCCCAGCTCCGCGTAGGCGTCCCACCACGTGTAGCGGGGCAGCCGCCCCTCCCCCGCGCCCGGCTCCGGGCCCTGCGCGTAGTAACAGAGAGCGGCCGAGACGACGGTGCGCGCGCCGGGCAGCAGCGCCTCGGGATGGCAGGAGACCTCCGGCCGCGCCATCGTGAAGCGCATTCCGGCGAAGAGCCCGCGCGCACGGCGCTCGCGGATGTGACGTTCGGTCTCGGCATAGGGCCCCGCGGGGGCGGCGCCGACGGCGTCGAGGCCCAACTCCTCGCCTACCCGTGCGAGCTCCGCGGCGGTCATGGGAGGATTGTGCCCATGAAGGCGATTCGCATCCACGAGGACGGCGGGCCCGAGGTCCTGCGCTACGAAGACGTGCCCGATCCGGCACCCGCTCCCGGCGAGGTGCTGATCGCGCTGCGAGCCGCCTCGCTGAACCATCTCGACCTCTGGATCCGGCAGGGGCTGCCCTCCGTGCCGAAGCCGCGAATCCTCGGCGCCGACGGCGCAGGCATCGTCGCCGGGCTCGGCGCGGGCGTCGAGGGTTTCGCCGAGGGCGGCCGCGTCGTGATCAACCCGGGACTCGAGCACGGTGCCACGATCCACGTCGTCGGCGAGCACGGCGACGGCACGAACTGCGAGCTGATCGCGCTGGCCGCGAAGCAGGTCTTCCCGCTCGACGACGCGCTCTCGTTCGAGCAGGCCGCTGCCTTCCCGCTCGTCTACGAAACCGCCTACCGGATGCTCGTCACGAAGGCAGGGCTGCGCGAGGGCGAGTGGGTGCTCGTCTGGGGGATCGGCGGCGGTGTTGCGACGGCGGCGTTCGAGATCGCCCGCGCCCTCGGCGCGCGCACGATCGTCACCTCGTCGAGCGATGCGAAGCTCGAGCGGGCGCGCGAGCTCGGCGCCGACGCCGTCGTCAACCACGCGACGGGCGACGTCGCCGCCGCCGTGAAGGAGGCGACCGGCGGTGAGGGTGTGGACATCGTCGTCGAGCACGTCGGCGAGGCGACCTGGAAGACGTCGCTCGCGGCGGTGCGCGTCGGCGGCCGGATCGCCATCTGCGGCGCGACGAGCGGCCCGAACCCGCCGGCCATGCTGCACCGGCTCTGGTGGAAGCAGCTGACGGTCTACGGCTCGACGATGGGCGCGCGCGAGGACTTCCTCGGCGCCTACGAACTCGTCCGCACGGGGCGCGCGCGCATCCACGTGGACTCGGTGTTCCCGCTCGCGGAAGCCCGGGCCGCGCACGAGCGCCTGGAGCGCGGCGAGCAGCTCGGCAAGATCGTGCTGGCGATTCCCGGCTGACGCCGGGAATCGCTAGACAGTCGAGCTCAGCCCCCGAAGCGCAGCCGGTACGGCCCGTAGGCCGCGTTTCTCGTCGTCACATGGAGGCTTCCCGTCGCCGTCTTCCGGGGAAGCGGGGTCAGGCCGATCCGCCCTTCGGCGGACTGCGTCCGAGCCGCGAGGGACCCTTCGCACTCGAGGAAGTCGATGCCGGCGTGCGGGCACGTGAAGCCGGTCGGAGGGACGTAGCGGGTCAGCGAGCCTTCGGGGACCACGATCCCGAAGCTGGTGATCGCCCGGTTCGCGCGGATGGTGAACTCGATGCCTTTCGGGTCAGAGCTCGAGAGCGACCACGTGCCCCAGGCTGCGACGCCGCCGATGCGAGCCGCGACGTCACCTGGGATCGGCGCGTCACAGGCCGCCGCGTAGGCCCAGCGGAAGGAGGTCGCCGGCGAGAAGCGCTCGAGCGCCGGGCCCGCGATCCGCTTGGACTTCCCGCGGGGGAGCTGATCCGGGCCGCAGAGCTCATAGGGATCGGGACCGTGGAAGCTTCCCCTGCGCCGCAGCGCCGCCGATTCCGTCTCAAGCGTGACCACGCCGAGCTCGTCCCTGTCGGGAGTGATCGTCAGGCGAAGGCTCCGAGCAGGCTGGGACGGCCCCATGGGCGTGCCCGCGACGCTGCGTGCGGGCCTGAGGACGGCCACGTCGACGACGAACTCCGGGACGACCTCCCCGCGCTGACCGTGGGGCGCGACGCGCGCGAAGACCGTGACGGCGGTAGGGAGGCGCTCGCGGTTCGCAACCGCGATCGTCGGGAGTGCGGGCTTCCGCAGCGTCGTGCCAAACGGAAGGCGACGAAGGACGATGCGCGCATAGGCGATCTCGCCTTCGCCGGGAATCGCCACGGTGACCGTCTCCGGCCGGCGGTACTCCTCGTCCGACCGGCCGGACGCGCCGGCTCCGGCGACGAGTCCGCCGAACAGGACAGCCAGAGCCAGAGCGAGGCCGAAGAGGAGACTCGGCCTCCGAGCCGCGCAGCTGCTGCACGCCATCGCACACTCCTCTGGAGCCGTGCGTCCATCGTCGACGTGTACCAGAGACCGGAAATCAGAGTCGCCGCGGATCCGCGCTGGGTAGTTTCCCAACACGGCGCGGCTTCTGGCGGCGGGCCTTTCTAGGTTTTGGCGCTAGCCAAAACCCAGGATGAACTTGGCGTCGTCCGACATCAGGTCGGGCGTCCACGGCGGGTCGAAGGTCAGCTCGATCTCGACGTCGTCGACGCCCTCCAACTCGGTGGCGGCGCGGTGCATGTCCTCCTGGATCATCGGCCCGGCCGGACAGCCCATCGACGTGAGCGTGTGCAGGATCTTCACCTTCGGCCCGGCGATCTCGACGTCGATGACGAGACCGAGCTCGACGATGTCCATCCCGAGCTCCGGATCCTCGACGTCGTGCAGAGCGAGCAGGACGTCTTCGCGCGTGACCACGCCTCCAGTCTAGCCTCGCTGCGCCCGCAGCCGCTCCGCCCCGGTCAGCACGAGCTCCATCACCGTGCCGAGCGCCGCGTCCACGGACGTGTTCTCGATCACGGGCACGTCGTGGCGCGCAGCGCGCTCGACGACGTAGTCCTGGATCGTCCGGATCACCGGCAGGTTGTCGAGGTAACGCTCCATCGGCCGCAGGCCTCCGGACTCGGCGTCCCGGATCCAGAAATGGCCGCGGTGGGCGTCCTCGTCGTGGATCGCGAGCACGCACGGGACGACGAGCGCGCCCTCGAAATCCGTGGGGACCATCCCCGGGACGAGGTGGACGCCTTCGAGCACCATCGACCAGCCCTCAGAGAGCGCGCGCCGGAGCACGGCCTCTACGCCGACGAGGACGTTTCGGGTCTGGTCGAGGAAGCCGAGCAGGGCGGCATCGCCCGACTCCTCCTCCTCGGCCTTCGACAGCGCGAGCGCGGCCTCGAAGCTCGACGTGTGGATCGAGGGCATGAACTCCCGGGAGAAGAACGCGCGCATCGTCTGACGGACGAAGTCGGTGGAAGTGACGCGCGTGATCCCGAGCCGGTGGGCCGCCTCGGTGGCGACCCTGGACTTGCCGGTGCCGGTGCCGCCGCCGACGAGGAGGATGACCGGGGCGTCGAGCTCCGCCAGGTCGCGGTAGCGGCGCAGGCGGCGGGCGGCGCGCAGCCCCTCCCCCTCGCCGAGCGTCTCGACCGCGAGCGCGGCCAGCCGGTCGAGATCGAGGCCGTCGGCTTTGCGCTCGGCGAGGTCGGACTCGATCCGTCGTGCGAGCTCGTACGCGCGGTCAGCTGGGAGGCCCGTGACCATCAGCGCCCGTGCCATCAGCCCCTTCGAGTACGGCGGCGAGCCGGCCCCGCCGAGCGGCAGCGGGTCGAGATGCAACCGCTCTGTCACGCGCGCCCCTCGCCGGCGTCGGCTCCCGCCGGGCGCAGCCCGGCTCCGCCACCGCCTGACGCCGCTCGCGGCACCGGTCTCTCCGGGTCCGTACTCCCCGTACTGTCCCCTCCGGCCCGGCACCGCGAGCAGCGCCCGAGGAACGCGCGGGCGGAGGAGGGTGGCAGCGAGCGTCTCACGAGCAGGCTTCCTCGCCGAGGCGGAGCAGCTCCGCGTCGAGCTCGTGGCCGGGGAGAGGCTCGACGTTCACCGCGCAGAGGACGACCTCCGCTCCACACGCGCGCGCAGCCTCGGCGACGACGTCCACGGCGGCGGCCTTCAGCTCGACGAGCCAGACGTCGGCGTCCAGCCCGGCGAGCTCGCGTCGCAGCCCCTCGCGATCGGCGAGACTGCCGGAGGAGTGGACCACATCGGCCCCGTGCGCCTCCGTGAGGTGCGCCGCGAGCCGCGGCAGCGCCTCGGCCGGAGCCGCCGAGAAGAACGCGACCCGCCGCCCGGCGACCGGGGCGAGCGGCCGCGGGCGCAGGACGACCGGCACGACGGGGATGCCCTCGCGCACGGCCGCCGCGTCGCGCACACGCTCCCATGCCCGAGCCCTCTTCGGCCATCGCCACGACGACGAGGTCGGCCAGGAGCAGCCGGTACGCGTTCAGGTAGCCCGCGGCGACCTCGGGCGGCTGGTGCGCACCGACGACGAGCACGCGGCGGCGGGCCGCGACGGGCGGCCAGGCCGCGCCGCTGCCGTCGAAGAGGACGAGGTCGGGAGCGAGCGCGGCGGCGACGCGGGCCCCGGCCTCGACGTTCGAGGTCGCGACGGCCCCGGCGAGCCCGCCGCCGCAGCGGCGGCAGCCGACGGTCGGCACGCCGGCGACGAGCGGCGGTCTCGAGGTGGTCGGAGGCCGCGTGACGCCCCGAGCGGGAGAGCGCGAGCAGCTCGTCGAGCACCGGCGGCGGCGTCGACCACCTCGGGCTCGGCCGGCCCGCCGCGCCCCATCGCGACGACGACGACCTTCCGGTCGCGAGCCAGCAGCCGCGCCGCGTGCGCCGTGACCGCCGTCTTGCCGACCCGCTTGCCGGTGCCGCTCGACCGCGAGGGAGGGCAGCGCGAACGGCTCGAACGCCGGCGGGTCGAAGCGGAAGTCCGCGCCCGCGTACGGCAGCCCGCGTGCAAGCACGCGGCTCGCGAGCGCAAGCCGCTCGCGTGGCCCGAGCACGGGCTCGTCCGAGAGGTCGACGACGATCTCCGGCCGGTGGGCCGCCGAGCGCCTCGTCGAGGCTCGTCGACGAGCGGCACGCCGTAGTCCGCGTCGCCGCGCAGCTTCTCGGTGCCGCCGACGAGCACGCGCCGCCACGAACTCGTACGGCAGCTCCGCGAGCGCGTCGCGCACGACCGGCGGCGTAGTGCTCGCCGTCGATCACGGCCAGGGCGCGGGTCATCTCCGGCGACGTGACCTCGCGCTCGATGCGGCCCGTGTACTTCTCGAACTCGAGCGTGTCGGTCGAGAACTGGATGATCCGCTCCTGGCCGTGGAACGGGTACCGGCGCCAGACGGCCACGTGCGCGCCCGCGACCTCGATCACGTTGTAACAGGGCCGCGTGTTGCCGCGAAGCCGCAGCGACGAGACGGTGCCGGCGTTGACGATGAACATGTTCTCGAGCCGCCACGCGTACGGCACGTGCTTGTGCCCCGAGAGCACCAGGTTGACGCCCGCGCGCTGGAGGCACTCGATCGCGTCGCCCGCGTCGTAGACGACGTTGCGCTCGCGGCCCGTGCCCGGCACCGGCAGCAGGTGGTGGTGGAGCGACGAAGATCCGCAGCTCGGCGGGTCGCCGCGAACTGCTCCTCGATCCAGCGGTAGCGGCCCGCGGCCGATCTGGCCGTGGTCGAGGTCGGGCTCGGTCGAGTCGACGGCGACGACGGTGACGCCGGCCGAGCCGCAGCACCGAGTTGCGCTCGCCGAACAGCTCCTCGAAGTGGACGTAGCCGACGTTGCGGGAGTCGTGGTTCCCGGGGATGACGACGAGCGCCTCGCACTCGAGCTTGTCGAGGTACTCCTCGCCTGCACGTACTCCTGGCTGAAGCCGAAGGTGGTCAGGTCGCCCGGAGCAGACGACGAGATCCGGGCCGCAGGTCGTTGATCTCCGCGATCGCGCGCTCGATCAGGTTCGGGACGAAGTACGGCTCGCCGCAGTGCAGATCCGAGATGTGGGCGATCCGGAAGACACCGTCAGTCTCGCCGCGGCCATGGCGGGAAGTCTAGGAGAGGGCACGTCCGAGGCCGTCGCTATCCTTCGCGTGAGTGCGAGAGAAGTAGCACCCGATTTCCAGGCATATCGCGGCACGCGAACCGCCGCGGTTCGCCAACCACGTCGAGCTCGAGTGCGCGAAGATGCTCGACTACTACGGCGTCCCCTGGGCGTACGAGCCGCGCACGTTCGTGCTCGAGCCGCGACGCAGAGGGGCGCGTCACTCGAGGCGTTCGCGCCCGACTTCTACCTGCCCGAGCAGGATCTCTACATCGAGGTCACGGTGATGAAGCAGTCGCTCGTCACGCGCAAGAACCGCAAGCTCCGCGAAGCTGCGACGAGCTCTACCCGGACGTCAACGTCAAGCTCTTCTACAGGCGCGACATCGAGCGCCTGGCCCAGCGATACGGCTGAAGCTCGCCTCATAGACGGCCGACGACCCCGCACGGACCCGATCGGCGAGGTCTACCTCTCCCGGCGAGGAGATCGCCGCCCGGGTCGCGGAGCTCGGCGCCGAGATCGCAGCCGACTACGACGGGCGCGAGCCGCTGCTCGTCGCCTCGCTGAAGTCGAGCTTCGTCTTCCTCGCCGACCTGTCGCGGGCGCTGCCGATCCTGCACCACGTCGACTTCGTCGAGCTGGCCGGCTACGCTCGCGGGCGACCGACGGCAGCGGCGTCGGCTGCTCAAGGATCTCGACGCGCCGCATCGACGGCCGCGACGTGCTCATCGTCGAGGACGTCGTCGACACCGGGCCTGACGCTCCACTTCCTCGCACGGACGCTCGGCCTGCGCGACCCGCGCGGCCTCGCAGCCGTCACGCTGCTCGACCGGCCCTACCGCCGGCTCGTCGACGACCTGCCGGTCCGCTACGTCGGCTTCACCGTCCCGGACGAGTTCTTCGTCGGCTACGGCTTGACCTCGACGAGCGCTGGCGCACCCTGCCCGACCTGCGCGTCGTGGACGCCGCGGCGCTGCCGGCCGTCGAGGACGCGGCGTAGCGACTCGCTAGAGGTACCCGAGCGGGTCGACGGCGCTGCCGTTCACGCGCACCTCGAAGTGGAGGTGCGGGCCGGAGGAGTGGCCGGTCGAGCCGGCGTAGCCGATCATCTGGCCCTGCGAGACCACCTGGCCGACGCCGACCGACAGCATCCGACTTGTGGCCGTACGCCGTCGCGAGGCCGCCGCCGTGGTCGATCACGACGAGGTTGCCGTAGCCGCCCATCCAGCCCGCGTAGATCACCGTCCCGGCGGCGCGGCCGCGACCGGCGTCCCGGTACGGGACGCCGATGTCGATCCCCTCGTGCATCCGGCCCCAGCGCCAGCCGAACGGGCTCGTCACCGGGCCGCTGACCGGCCAGCCGAGACCGCCGGCCGGCGCCGCGCCGGTGCCTGACGCCGCCGCCGGACTGCGCGGCGCGGATCTTCGCCGCGATCTCGGCGCTCTGCGCGAGCAGCGCGCTCACTTCCGACAGCGTACTCGTCCTTCGACTCGCGCACGGACGAGAGCGCTCGACTCCTTGAGCCTGCGTGCGTCCGCGAGCTCCTGCTGCGTCGCGACGAGGCTGTTGCGCACGCGGAGCTGCTCGCTCGTGCGGGTCGACGATCTGCCGCGTGACCGCCCGCACGCCGGCGCGCACCTTGCGCGTCTTGTTCCGCGTCGCCTGCATCTCGAGCTTCGCGCCCTTCACTCTGGCGGCGATCAGCTCGTCCTGCCGGCCGATCGCGTTCGAGAAGTCGACCTGGTCGACGAGCTCGCCGATGCTCGACGCCGCGAGCACGACCGACACCGCGTCGGGCGGGTTCGACGTGTAGACTGCGACGAGCCGCCTGTTCAGGCGCGCGACCGACTCGCGGTACTGCTGCTGGAGGAAGAGGCAGCTTGCGCGTCTGCACCGTGTAGAGCGCGTTCAGCCGGTTGAGCTTGCGCTGGTGGAGGATCAGCACCTTGCGCAGCTGCTCGAGCTTGCTCGTGGCGCCGGCGACGTCGTCCTCGAGGCCGTGGATCTTCGTGCTCACGGCGGAGATCTCGGTGGTCAGCACGCCCTCGCGCTCGGTGGCGTGCCGGATCTTGTCCTGCAGGCTGGCGATCTGGTCGTCGACCGCAGCGCTTCTGGTCGGTGAGGCCGCGCCCTTCGTCGCTCCCCGCCGGAGCGGCGGCGAGCACGAGCGCGGCCAGCGCGAAGCCGATGGCGAGTCGGCGCCCCATCGCTCCGAATCTTCGCCGGACGCGCCGGCTGCCCCTGCCCACCGCACGGACGCCGCTACTCGTCCCTTCCCTGGCCGTTCCCGAGCGCCTTCAGCGCCTCGGCCGCCTCGCGCCTGAGCGGCGCCGACGAGCGCGCGGTAGTCCTCGTCGGCGACCTTCCCGGTGCGGTGGTCGAGCTCGAGCTCCTTCAGCGCCGCGAGCGCGCGGTCGCGCTCCTCGGCGAGCGCGAGGCGCCTCCGCCCCTCCTCGCCCGGCTCCGCCAGGGCGTCGTCGCCCGGCTCGGGCTCGCGGAGGAACGGCAGCGCCACCGCGACGACGCAGGCGACGGCGAGGAGGGCGGCGAGGACGAGCGCCAGCGCGGTCACTCCGCGGCGGGGACGTGGGCGTCGCCGTAGCGGAGCGCGAGCCGCCGCTCCTCGCGCGCGTCCGGCCAGAGGGCGACGACCGAGCCGAGCACGAAGACGATGCCCGCGAGCCAGATCAGGTTGACGAGCGGCTTGACGAAGACCCTGAAGTAGACGGTGCCGTCGGGTTCGACCTGCTCGGCGATCAGGAACAGGTCCTCGCCGGTCAGCCAGTCGCTGCGGATGCCGACCTCGTTCGAGACCTGCTGCTCGACGGTGTAGTCGTTCTTGCCGGCCTCGACCGTGCCGAGCCGGTCGCCGCCGCGGCGGACGTCCAGCACGGCCCGCACCTCCGTCGCGTTCGCGGCCGGTCGCTCCGTCAGTCGCGCGTACGTGAGCGTGTAGCCGCCGACGGCCAGCTGCCTGGCCGGGCCGGAGCTTCGCCTCCTTGACCGTGTCGTACGCGCTCGAGCCGGCGATCCCGATCGCGAGCAGGACGATCGCGGCGTGAACGACGTAGCCGCCGTAGCGGCGGCGGTTGCGCGCGACGAGGTCGGAGAAGGCGCGCGGCCACGAGCTCGCCCGCGAGCGCACGGCGGGCGCGCGTGCCCGCGCGCGAACTCGAGCGCGATCGACGCGAGCACGAACGCGGAGAACGTGTACGCGATCAGCCCCGGGACGGACGAGCCTGCGCCGAGCGCGAGCAGGATCGCGCCGGCGCCGAGGGCCGTCCCCGCCGGCCACGCGAAGGTCTTCAGCAGGCCGCGCAGCGACGCGCGGCGCCAGGCGACGAGCGGCCCGATCCCCATCAGCAGGAGCAGCGGCAGCCCGAAGGCGCGCAGGAAGAAGTTGTAGTAGGGCGGCCCGACGACCACGGACTCGCCGCGCACGGCCTCCGACAGGATCGGCAAGGCGACCCCCCAGAGGATCGTCAGCGTCAGCGCGCACGAGCAGCAGGTTGTTGTAGAGGAACGTCGCCTCGCGCGAGACGAGCGACTCGAGCTTCGTCCTCGCGCGCAGCAGCGGCAGCCGGAAGAACACGAGCGCCAGCGAGAACGCGACGACGAGCACGATGAAGCCGAGGAACCACGGCCCGATCGAGCTCTCGGTGAAGGAGTGGATCGAGTTCAGGACGCCCGAGCGCGTGAGGAACGTGCCGAAGAGCGAGAGCCCGAACGCGAGCATGACGAGCAGCACGTTCCAGACCTTCAGCATCCCGCGCTTCTCCTGGATCATCACCGAGTGCAGGAACGCGGTCGCCGCGAGCCACGGCATCAGCGCGGCGTTCTCGACCGGGTCCCAGGCGAAGTAGCCGCCCCAGCCGACCTCCTCGTACGCCCAGTGCGCGCCGAGCAGCTGCCCGATTCCGAGGCACGCCCAGGCGAAGAGCGTCCAGCGCCGCGTCGCGACGATCCAGCGCTCGTCGCTGCGGCCGGCGAGCAGCGCGCCCATCGCGAACGCGAACGGCACCGTCAGCCCGACGTAGCCGAGGTAGAGGAGCGGCGGGTGGGCCATCATGTACGGGTTCTGCAGGCTCGGGTTGAGCCCGAAGCCGTCGGCCGGCGCCGGCTGTGTCGTGGAACGGGCTCGCGACGGCGACGAGCAGGAGCGAGAAGAAGACGGCCACCGCGCCGAGCACGGGCACGACCCAGACGACGAGGTCGCGCGCGCGGCGCCGGTTGAGCAGGACCGCGGCCGCGCCGTAGGCGGTCAGGAGCAGCAGCCAGAGCAGAAGCGACCCCGCCTGGCCGCCCCAGAACGCCGACAGCGCGTAGCCGATCGGCAGGTCGCGGCTGGACGACTCCATCACGGTGACGAACGAGAAGTCGTCGCGGGCGAAGGCCGACGAGCAGCACGGCCGCGGCGACCGCCGTCGAGCCGAAGGCGGCGAGCAGCGCGTTCTGCGCCGAGGCGGCGAGTCGGCGGCGGCGCGTGCGGGCGGCGGCCGCGCCCGCGACGAGCGCGTACAGCGCCAGCCCGAGCGTGACGACGAGCGCGGCGCGGCCGAGCTCAGGCATCCGTCAGGCGGACTTCTTCGGGGCGTACTTCGACGGGCACTTCGTCACGAGCGAGCCGGGCTTGGCCACGAACGTCCCGTTCCGCAGCTTCCCCTCGACGACGATGTCCCGGCCGACCTTGAAGAGGTCGGGCACCGAGCCCGTGTAGACGACGGCAACGGTCTCCCGCGCCGTCCCCTTGATGTCCCTGAGCCGGAAGCGGAGCCCGCCGAGATGCGCGTCGCCCTTGATCGGGCCGACGACGCGGCCGGCGAGCGAGACCTCGCCCGTGCGACCCTTCAGCTCGCTCGGCGCGAGCGACGGCGTTCCCCCGCCGGCGAGCGACGTGTAGAGGAGGAAGACGGCGAGCACCGCCGCGACCGACAGCGCGACGACGAGCCGCGCGGGGCTGCGCTTCCGTGCCACGGGCGGGATTCTACCGCCGCAAGCGCGGGGAAACCCATGGTTCCCCCGCGAGCCCCCTCCTTCACACTCCTCCCGCTCGAGCCGAGCGAGGCTGCGCCGGGCCAAGCTGTGTAGCGTCCGGCTCCGCCACAGGGTCACTTCTCGAGGTCGAGCAGGTGGGGCGAAGGCGCTACGCCGCGTGCCGCGGCAGCTCGCGCCGCGGCGGGATTCGATAGCCGTGATCGTGGCAGAGGCTGCCCGGCGCGTCCTCGGTCAGCGCGTCGCAGTAGCCCTTGCCGTAGGCGGCGCGCATGAAGGCAGCGACGACCTCGAGGTTCCACTCCTGCACGTCGGCGGCCTCCCGCCAGAGGTCGGAGAGGCGGAGGTCGATGTCGAGCTCGAGGAGGTCGATCCGGGTCGGCTGCTGGGCCATGCGAAGAGGGTAGAAACAGGGTCGGACGGCATTTCGTGCGCTACGTTCCCCTCATGGGACGCATCCGCGTCGGCCCCGCGCGCATCCCCTCCCGCGAGAGCCCCGAGGGAGCGATCGAGCTCCTCGTCGCTGCGGGGTACTCCGCCTGCGAGATCGACTTCGAGGGCGGTTTCTGGATGGACTACGCCTGGGCGGAGCGGCTCGGCGCGGCCGCGCGAGAGCGTGATGTCGCGCTCTCGGTGCACGCGCCGCTCGCCGCCTTCATGGGCCACGCCGAGCGCGGCAAGAAGCTGAACATGGCGGTCGGCATGCTCGACCACTCCGCCGGGGTCGCGGCGGCCTGCGGCGCCGAGCTCGTCGTCTTCCATCCCGGCTTCCTGCTCGGCCGCGGCCGCGAGGACGCTCTCGCGTCGGTGGTCGAGCAGCTCGGAGAGCTGCGCGCCCGCCTCGAGGCGAAGGGCCGCGCCGTTCCCTTCGGCGTCGAGGTGATGGGCCGCGTGCGCGATCTCGGGTCGGCCGAGGACGTCCTCTTCATCGCCTCGCAGCTCCCCTGGGTCCGCCCCGTGCTCGACTTCGCGCACATGCACGCGACGAGCGACGGCGCGTTCACCGAGACGGAGCCGTTCGCGCTCGCGCTCGAGGGCGCCGACGCCGTGCTCGCGCCCGGCGCCCCGTTCCACATCCACTTCAGCGACATCGCCTTCGCGAACCGCAACGAGACGAAGCACCTGCCCTACGGCGAGGGCACGCTGCGCGCCGAGCCGCTCGCGGAGGCACTCGCGCGCTTCGAGCGCCCGGCGACCGTGATCTCCGAATCGCCCGACGAGGCGTCGAGTCAGGCGATCCGCGCCGTGCTCGAGGCGGCCTCGGCAGGCCGACAGCCCGGCGGCCTCCGCCTCGTAGGGCTCCGCCTCCGCGGCGCGGCCGCGCTCCCGCAGGAACCCCGCCAGCGTCTTCAGCGTCGCCTCCCGCACGGACGTCGATCCCCGTCGTCTTGATCACGTCCAGCGCCTCGCGCAGCAGGCGCTCCGCTTCCTCGTCCCGGCCCTGGGCCGCCCGGACGAGCCCGTGCGCCATCCGTGTCGTCGCACGGGAAGCCATGTCGTGCGGGCCCACGGTCTTGCGCGCCTGGAGCGCGAGCACCTCCGCCTCGTCCACGCGCCCGAGCTCGACGTAGAGCTGCGAGAGCTGCCTCTGGCTCTCGCACAGCGCGCCGCGGTCCTCGATGGGTGTGAGGAGCCGGATCGCATCGCGGAAGCGCCGCTCGGCGGTCGTCGTGTCGCCACTCCGCCACGCGACGCTCGCGGCGACGTCGTTCGCGCGGGCAAGCCCCCAGGCCGCGCCGGCCTCGTCGAACAGCTCGATCGCCTCCCGGAGATCCGCCTCGGCGTCGTCGAGCCGGCCGTACGCCATCGCGACCCGCCCGCGCTGCAGCAGGGCCCAGGCCCGCGCCACGCGGTGGGAGCTGCCGGCGAGCAGCTCGAGGGCGCGCTCGGCGAGGAAGGAGGCCTGCTCGAGGTCGTAGCGGGAGAGCGCGACCGAGGCGAGCTCCTCGGTCGCGGTAGCCTCGAGGTCGCGGCGGCCCGCCTCCTCCGCGACGGCGAGCGCCCGCCGCAGGTACTTCTCGTCGGCGGCGAGGTTGCCCAGCCACCACTCGATGCGTGAGCGGGTCGTGAGCGCGTGAAAACGGTCCTCCGGCTCGGCGTCCTGCAGCAGCTCGAGCGCTCCCTCGACGAGCTCGCGCCCGCGCGGCAGGTCGGCGTCGCGCAGGAGCGCCACCTCGGCGAGCACCGTCGATGCACGGCCCTCGACCGCGCGATCTCCTGCCTCCGCAGCGGCGGCGCGCACGACCTCCATCTCGGCCGCGACGGCCGGCAGGTCGTCGAGCCGCCACGCTGCGCGGGCCGCCTGGAAGCGGCGCTCGAGCGTGGGCTCGAGCTCCACCGCGCGGCGGAAGAGCTTCCGCGCCGACCGGTTGGCCTCGCGCGCGACGCCGCGGCGGCCCGCCTGCTCGAGGGCGGCCGCCGCCTCGTGCGCGAGCTCCGCCGGCACCGCGCCGTCCAGCTCCGCGTGCAGGAGTGCGGCCTGGTCGAGGTGGTACGCACGGATCTCGAGCAGCTCCCCGCCCGCGTGCTCGGCGAGCCAGCGCGCGAAGCGTGCGTGCAGATCGGCGCGCATGCTCTTGGCGAGCCCGCCGTAGGCGACATCGCGAATGAGCACGTGCTTGAAGCGGTAGGCCCGCTCCCCCTTGATCGTCGTCCGCGACTCGCGCGTGACGAAGTCACGGTGGATCAGCCCGTCGAGCGCCCGACCCGGGTCGTCGAGCTCCGGGGCGAGCGCGGAGAACGCTCCGCGCCAGAAGATCCGGCCGGCGACGGCCGCGCGCTGGAGCAGCACCTTGCAGTCCGGCGGCAGAAAGTCGATCCGCGCGGCGATCAGGGCCTGGAGCGTGTCCGGGATGCCGCGCACGGGCCCGTCGCCGCCCTCCTCGACGAGCATGCGGATGGTCTCCTCGACGAAGAGCGGGTTGCCCTCGGTCTTCTCCAACAGTCAGGTGCCGCGTCTCAGGCGAGAGCGCGTGCTCGGCGAGCAGCGCGTCCACGAGCGCCTCGCTCTCGGCCGGCGCGAGCGGCTCCAGCTCGATCGCCGTCGCGCGGAGGCGGCCCCCGCCCCAGCCGGAGTGGACGTCGAGCAGCTCGGGCCGCGCGAGACAGAGAATGAGCAGCGGCGCCTCCCTGACCCGCTCGGCGAGGTGGTCGATCAGGTCGAGCAGCGGCTCCTCCGCCCAGTGGATGTCCTCGAAGACGAGGATCAGCGGCTGCGCGTCGGCGAGTTGCCCCGCCCACTCACGTGCCGCCCAGGCGATCTCCTGCTGGCCGCGCTCGGTCTCGACGGCCTCCAGCACGCCGGCGGCGAGCCCGAGCAGATCGGCGACGGCGTCGTCGCCGCAGCAGGCGCGCAGCTTGCTCCACAGCCTCCGGCACCGGGTCGTCGGCGCTGATGCCGGCCGCGGCCTTGACCATCTCCGCCAGCGGCCAGTACGTGACCCCTTCGCCGTAGGGCAGGCAGCGACCGGAGAGGATCGTCGCACCCTCGACGCCCGCGAGGAACTCGCGTGCGAGGCGGCTCTTCCCCACCCCCGGCTCGCCGTAGATCGTGAACAGCAGCGTGCGGCAGTCGCGCGTGGAGCGCGCCAAGGAGTTCTGCGAGCAGCTCGAGCTCAGCCTCCCGGCCCACGAACGGCGCATCGACGCTCACGGTGCGCCCTCCCCGTCCACGATCCCGTGCGGCCGCCACACCGGCACCGAGTCCTCGAAGCCGCGCAGCGCGACAGGCTCGCGCTCCTCGGCCAGGATGCGCCCAAGCGTGAGCCGGTACGCGGTCGGTCCCATCAGCGTCTCGCCGGGGGCGGCGGCCTGCTGGAGACGAGCGGCGACGTTGACCGCCTCTCCGGTGGCGAAGGTCGAGTCGGAGTCGTCGACGACAACCTCCCCCGCCTCGATCCCGATGCGAGCCTCGAGGCCGAGCGCGTGCACCTCGTCGAGGATGGCGAGCGCCGCTCGCACGCCGCGCTCGGCGTCGTCCTCGTGGGCTTGTGGCACGCCGAACGCGGCCATCACGGCATCGCCGGCGAACTTCTCGACGACTCCGCCGTGCATCGTGATGCAGTGGGAGACTCGCTCGAAGAACCGGCTCACCCGGCGGCGCACGACCTCCGGGTCGCTCCCGGCGACGAGCTCGGTCGAACCGACGAGGTCGACGAAGACGACGGTCGCGAGCTTCCGTTCCACACCGGAATTGTAGGGACTGGGGCGCGCGTGACGGTCGCGGGCAGCTGCTGCCGAGCCGTGAGCGATTTCTCGGCCAGGGCAAGGCCGGGCAGGGCGAGGGCGAGGGCGAGAACCACGGTTGACAGGAAGCGCCTGATCGCCTTCTTACGCCAGGGGCGCCCGGCGGTTCCGGCTGGAGCGGCTCCTCCGCCTAGAACCGCGAGTCGCCCCCGAGCAGCGTCGGGCAGCGGGTCGATGGCGCAAACCCGCTCCGCAGGACGGCGCCGGTCGAGAGGTCGACGACGGCGCGCAGGAAGGCATCGCGACAGGCGTAGCCGAGCCGACCCTGCTTCTTCATCCACGTCGAGCCGGCGAGATCCAGACGGTAGCGCTCGCGCCCGTCGAGGCCGTAGGCGGTCGCCCGGAGCGCGTAGCGAGTCTCCGAGCCTTCGACGAGCAGAAGATTCCCCGCCACCCTGAAGCTCTCCGCCGTCGGCTCGAGCGTGCGCGTCGTCCAGGCACGCACGTCGACCAGACGCAGGCCGACCGGCTTCGGCCCCGCCCCCGCGCCGGGCGGCGACGCGTAATCGGCGCCCGACACGGCGATCAGCCCGCCCCCGAGCCACTGGGCGGAGCGGAACGAGCCCCCGATCGACTTCTTCGCGAGGCTCCGCAATCCGCCGCGATACGTGACCGCCAGCGTCTCGAGGTCGATTCGAGCGATGCGGTTGGTGGCGTCGACGACGTACGCCCGTCGGCCCACGGGATCGACGGCGAAGCCGGGCGTCTGGCGCTCGATCACGATCGCGGCGCCGGAGCCGCGCTCGGCGCTGCCGATCACGGCGCGGTTGACGGTCGCGATCCGCACGCGGCCCTCCGCGTCCACGACCGCGACCTGCACCGGCGCCAGACCTCGGCGCGAGTCGAGTAGGAACGCGACGCCGTCCGGGAAGCGGCCGAGGCCGTAGCCGAACGGCCGCGCGAGCTGCGTCCGGCGCACGATCCTGCGCGCGAGCGGGTCGACGGCGACCACGAGCGCGCCCGCAGGCGTGTCGCGGACCGCGAGAACGCGATCCGGCCGCACCCAGAAGACGGCTTTCACGAGGCCGGCGCCCGGAGCGAGCCGGATCCGTCCGAGCGCACGCATCGTCTCCACGTTGACGACGGTGAGCGTCTGCGGCCGGCTCGCGACGACGAGAAAGCGGCGCTGTGGCGAGTAGCTCCAGCTGCTCGCGGGACCCCCGAGCCGGACGCTTGGGCCCGTACGTTCGAGCGTGACCGGATCGAACCGCGTGAGGATGCTGTTGCCGTAGCCCGCCGTGTAGACGAGCCCCGGCAGGCCGGCCGGCGAGGCGTGCGCCGCCGGCAGCCCGAGGGCCGCTACGGCCAGTGCGGAGGCGACGAGCTTCATCCTCTCCCTCGGGAGTATGCGCCCTTCACGTCACCCCCTATACCGGACGCGGGCCTGCGGTTCCCGAGTAGCATCGAGACGATGCTCGACCCCAAGGTCTTCAAGGCGTACGACGTGCGCGGGATCTACCCGTCCGAGCTCGACGAGGAGGGCGCCTACGCGATCGGCCGCGCGTACGTCGAGCACTTCGAGCCCCGCCGGATCGCGGTCGGGCGCGACATGCGGCTCTCCTCGCCGGCGATGGCAGCCGCGGTGATCGAGGGCGCCGCCGACGCCGGCGCCGACGTGCTCGACATCGGCCTCGTCGGCACGGAGATGGTCTACTTCGCGGTCGGCTCACTCGGGCTCGACGGCGGCATCTGCGTCACCGCCTCGCACAACCCGAAGGAGTACACCGGGATGAAGATCGTCCGCCGCGGCGCGCTGCCGGTCGGCGGCGACTCGGGCCTCCTCGACGTGCGCGACCGCGCGCTCGCCGGCTTCGGGCCTCCGCCAGGGCGGCGCGGCGATGTGCGGGCCGAGGACGTCTGGCCCGGCTTCGTCGAGAAGGTGCTCTCCTTCGTCGACGTCGCCGCGATCGCGCCGCTGCGGGTCGTCATCGACGCCGCGAACGGGATGGCCGGCGCGATGCTGCCGCCGGTGCTCGAGCGGCTGCCGATCGAGGTCGGTGCCCTGCTACTTCGAGCCGGACGGCAGCTTCCCGAACCACGAGCCGAACCCGCTGCTGCCCGAGAACCGCGAGTTCATCGTCGCGCAAGACGCGCGAGGAGGGCGCCGACCTCGGCGTCGCGTTCGACGGCGACGCCGACCGCTGCTTCTTCGTCGACGACACGGGCGAGTTCGTGCCCGGCGACTTCGTCACCGCGCTGCTCGCCGAGGCCATGCTCGCGAAGCAGCCCGGCGCGAAGGTGATCTACGACGTGCGCGCGAGCTGGGCCGTGCCCGAGACGATCGAGCGCGCCGGCGGCATCGCGCTCGTCAACCGCGTCGGCCACGCGTTCATCAAGCACCGGATGCGCAAGGAGGACGCCGTCTTCGCCGGCGAGGTCTCGGCGCACTACTACTTCCGCGACTTCTCGCAGGCCGACACGGGCGTCGTCCCGTTCCTGCTCATGCTCGAGCTGATCTCGCAGCGAGGGCACGAAGCTCTCCGAGATCCTGCGCGCCGTACCGGGAGCGCTACTTCATCACCGGCGAGATCAACACGCCCGTCGCCGACGTGCCCGCTGAAGCTCCAGGAGCTGAAGGAGCGCTACGGCGCCGAGGGCGGCGCGTCTCCCACCTCGACGGGATCTCGGTCGACTTCGCCGACTGGCACTTCAACGTGCGGCCGTCGAACACCGAGCCGCTGCTCCGCCTCAACCTCGAAGGCGCGCTCGCAGGAGCTGATGGAGGCGAAGCGCGACGAGGTGCTGGCGCTGATCCGGGCGTAGGATCGAGACGTGACGACGCCGAGCTCGGACGCCTCACCGACCGCATCCGCCGTTCAAGTCTCGGCGCTCACCCGGGTCGGGTTCTCGGACACCGACGCGCAGGGCGTCGTCTACTACGGCCGCTACCTGCCGTACTTCGACCTCGCGCGCGTCGAGTACCACCGCCACCTCGACATGCCGACGGTCTCGCACGAGCCGCCGGGAGTTCGTGATGCGCGCGATGGCAGTCGAGTACCACGCGCCGGCGCGCTTCGACGACCTGCTCGAGGTCTTCGTCCGCATCAGCCGGATCGGCCGCTCGAGCGTCACCTACGAGTTCGCGGCCTACCGTCGAGGACGACGAGCTGATGGTGACGGCGACGCAGACGCTCGTGCTCGTCGACATGGAGGAACGGGCCGCCCCTGCGATCCCGGACTCGTGGCGCGAGCGCTCCGCGCGTTCGAGGGCGGCGATCTCGAGGAATGAGCCGCGCGGACGAGCTGCGGGACGCGCTCGAGGCCGTCGACCGCGTCGTCGGCCGGGGCGGCGAGGCCGACGACGTCCTGCGCGAGGTCGTCGCAGTCCTCGTCGAGCGGGCCGGCTACGCCTGGGCGGGGATCCGGTTCGTCGAGGAAGACGGCCCGGCGCTGGGCCCGCAAGCCGGCGACGACGCCGCAGCCGCGGGGGCGACCGCGTTTCCCGTCGTCTTCCAGGGAACCTGCGTCGCCGACACTCGAGGCGACCGGCGAGCTCGGAGTCGAGGACCGAGAGTTCCTCGAGCGGGTGGCGCTGCTCGTCTCCCCGTACGCGCTCGTCGGCTGGGACACCGGCGGCGAGGCCTGGGAGCCGTAGTTCCGCCGACGCGCGCCTTTTCTTACACCTGCGGCACACACACGTGACGGTGTCTGACACCGTCACGTGTGTGTCACGAGCTGTGCCGAGTATGTGCCGATGTGTCCACAGGCGAGCAGCCGACGGCCCCTCCGGGGCGGTGCCGCTGGCGTCCCACCGATGCGAATGAAGAGCCGCGCGCCCGCCTCGTCTCGAGGGCGGGTGGGCGCCGCGGCTTCCAGCCCCTCTCCCCCTACGACTCGTTCTACGCAGTTCCCGGACGGGGGCAATCCCTTAAATGGGGTACGCCTCCCCTCGCGCGCCTGAATCCCTCGTTCGAGGGATGGGTCAGAGCAGCCGCTGGAGCACGCCGACGGCAATCCCGACGACGAGCGCGACGCCGCCGAAGAGCCGTAGCTCCCGGCCGCTCGGAAGCCAGCCCGGCCGCTCCCGCCGCCCACTCACTGCGGCGTCACGCGGTAGGCGTCGAACACGGCCTCGATGTTGCGGAGCGCGGTCAGGAGCGAGCGCAGGTCCTTGACGTCGCCGATCTCGGCCGTGTACCAGTTCTTCGCCATCTGGTCCTCGACGCTCGCCGCCGTAGGCGACGATGTTCGCGCCGTGCTCGGAGAACGTCCGCGCGACGTCCTCGAGCAGCCGCGGCGCGGTCCCAGGCCTCGACCGCGATCTGGACGCGGAAGCTCGGCGACGCGCCGCCCTCCCACTCGACCGGCGTGAACCGCTCCGGGTTCCGCATCAGCGCCTTCACGTTCGGGCAGTCCTCGCGGTGGATCGTGATCCCGCTTGCCGAGCGAGATGTAGCCGACGATCGCGTCGCCCGGCACCGGCGTGCAGCACTTCGCCAGCCGGACGAGCACGTCCTCGACGCCGGGCACGTTGATCGCCGAGCGTCTCGCCGGCGACCGTGTCGCTTCGCCTTCGGCGGCTTGAGCGTGATCGATCGGCTCCTCGGCGACCTCGTCGGTCTTCAGCCGCTGGATCACCTTGTTGACGATCTGCCCCGACTGCAGCTTCCCGGAGCCGAGCGCGACGTAGAAGTCCTCCGCCTTCTTGAAGCCGGTCTCGCGGATCACCTGCGCGAGCACCGCCGAGCCTGCGAGCTTCCGGTACGGGAGGTTCTGCGCCTTCAGCGCCTGCTCGAGCGCCTCGCGGCCCTTCTGCTCGGTCTCGCCGCGCGTCTCGCGCTGAGAACCACTGGCGGATCTTGTTGCGGGCGCGCGAGGACGCGGCGAGCCGACATCCAGTCGCGCGACGGCCCGCGGCCCGACTTCGAGGTCAGGATCTCGACGATGTCGCCGCTCTTCAGCCGGTAGTGGAGCGGCACGATCCGGCCGTTCACCTTCGCGCCGACCGTGCGGTGGCCGACGTCCGTGTGCACGGCGTAGGCGAAGTCGATCGGCGTCGAGCCGGCCGGCAGCGTCTTCACCTCGCCCTTCGGCGTGAAGACGTAGACCTCGTCGTCGAAGAGGTCGGTGCGGAGCGTCTTCATGAACTCGCGCGGGTCGGTCTCGTCGGCCTGCCAGTCCATCAGCTGCTTCACCCAGGCGAGTCCACTCGTCGTCCGCCCTTCCGGCGGCTTGCCCCGCTTGTAGACCCAGTGCGCGGCGATCGCCGAGCTCGGCCTCCTCGTGCATCTCGCGCGTCCGCACCTGGATCTCGAGCGGCGTCCCCTCCGGCCCGATCACGGTCGTGTGCAGCGAGCGGTAGCGGTTCAGCTTCGGCATCGCGATGTAGTCCTTGAACCGGCCCGGCATCGGCTTCCAGAGCGAGTGGATCAGGCCGAGCGCGCCGTAGCAGTCGCGCGTCCCCTCGTCGCCGGCGCGCTCGACGATCACGCGCATCGCCGTCAGGTCGTAGATCTCGTTGAACTCGCGGCCCTTCTTCACCATCTTGTCGTAGATCGAGTAGAAGTGCTTCGCGCGGCCGGAGATGTCGGCCGGGATGTCCGCCTTCGTCGAGCTCGCGCTGGAGGATCTCGCCGGCGCCTCGCGACGTGCTCCTCGCGGTCGGCGCGGCGCTCGGCGACCATCGCCTTGATCTCGGCGTACTTGCGCGGGTGCAGCGTCTCGAAGGAGAGGTCCTCGAGCTCCCACTTGATCGCGTGGATGCCGAGCCGGTGCGCGAGCGGCGCGTAGATCTCGAGCGCCTCCTTCGCCTTCTGCACCTGCTTCTGCTTGCCGAGGTACTCGATCGTGCGCATGTTGTGGAGCCGGTCGGCGAGCTTGATCAGGATCACGCGGACGTCCTGCGCCATCGCGACGATCATCTTGCGGTAGTTCTCGGCCTCCGCCTGCTCGCGGCTCTGGAACTGGATCCGCGTCAGCTTCGTGACGCCCTCGACGAGCTGGGCGATCTCGTCGCCGAACTCGTCGCTCGACCGCCTCGAGGTCGGCCTCCGTGTCCTCGACGACGTCGTGCAGGAGCGCGGCGGCGATCGTCTGCTCGTCGAGCTGGAGCTCGGCGAGGATCTTCGCGACGCCGAACGGGTGGTGGATGAACTCCTCGCCCGAGCGGCGCTGCTGCCCCTCGTGGGCCTTCGCGGCGAAGTGAGAACGCCCGCGCGAGCAGGTCGCGGTCGACGCTCGGGCTTGTACGTCTCGACGCGCGATCAGCTCCTCGACGAGGCTCCTGATGACTGCGTCTCGGTGCCTCGACGACGGCCATCTTCCACAGTGTACTGCGGGCGACTTTCGAGGCCATCCTTCGCGCGCGCAGGAGCCCACGCGCGCGTCGCGAACGACGCGACCCGTGCTCAGACGCCGTCAGCGGAACCGCAAAGCCGTCAGCGCTTGCGCCGCCTGCTCGCCGAGCTGGGCGGCGAGCTCCGCTGCGTGCCGGACGACCTCGCCCGCGCCGAGCGCAGCGCGTCTCTCTAGGCGGCGCGCGGCAGCGCGTCGCGCTCGCTCGAGCAGCGCGCGGAACGTCTCCGACTCGAGCAGGCTGCGCGCTGGCGCCTGCGCGCCGCTCGAGCCCGAGCTCGGCGAAGATCGCCCGCGCCTCCGGGCGTCCACGCGCTCTCGCCCTCGCGCCACTCGGCCGCGAAGCCGGTCGCGCAGCTCGAGGTAGCGCTCGGGCGTCTCGAGATCCGCCGGACGACGAGCTGCGGCGCGACGGTGCCGTTCCAGCGGTTCTCCTGGAGCCGGAAGGCGAGGTCGTAACGGGCCTCACGCCGGCAGACGGTCGAGCTGACCGCCGAGGCCGAAGGCGATCGCGCTGCCGGCGTCGCGGCCGCGCTGCCGGACGCGGAAGCGCAGGTGCTTTCCCTCGCCGACGGGCGATCGGTCGACCGCTCGCAGCCGGCGACGAGCAGGTTCACGCCGGGGTTGCCGAGCCCGAACGGCGCGAGCCGGTCGAGCTCGGCGGCAAGCTCGAGCGTGAGCGCCGAGCCCGGCACGATCGCGTCGACCGTGCGTGCACCGGCCGCAGCTCGTCGTCCGTGAGAACGCGCGTCGGCGTGGGCGGCGAACGCCTCGGCGAACGCGTCGACCGCCTCCGGCCGGATCGAGAGGCCGGCGGCGGCGCGGTGGCCGCCGAAGCGCTCGAGGTGCTCCGAGCAGGCGGCGAGCGCGCCGTGGAGGTCGAAGCTCGGGATCGAGCGGCCGGAGCCCTTCCAGTCGCCGTCCGTGCCTGCGCGATCAGGACGACCGGGCGGTGGTAGCGCTCGACGAGCCGCGAGGCGACGATCCCGATCACGCCCTCGTGCCAGCTCCTCGCTCCGCGACGACGTAGCCGCGGCGGCGGCGCTCGCGCTCCGGCCAGCCTCGATCGAGCCGCGTGGCCTCGCGCAGGATCCGCTCCTCGACCGCCTGCCGCTCGCGGTTCAGCTCCTCGAGCTCGCCGGCGAGCCGCCGCGGCTTCCGCCTCGTCCTCGGTCAGGAGCAGCTCGAGCGCGGCGTCGGGCCGGCCGAGACGGCCGGCGGCGTTGATCCGCGGCGCGAGCCGGAAGCCGACCGCCGCTCGCGTCGACCGCGGCGGGATCGACCGCGCGCGACGCATCAGCGCCCGCAGGCCCGGCCTGCGTGCGTCGCGAGCGAGCGCAGCCCCGCGATCGCGAGCGCGCGGTTCTCGTCGACGAGCGGGACGACGTCGGCGATCGTCGCGAGCGCGACGAGGTCGAGGTGGCGGGCGAGCGCCTCGTCGCCCGGCGCCGAGCAGCGCCTCGCGCGAGCTTGTAGACGACGCCGGTGCCGCAGAGCTCCGGGAACGGGTACTCGAGGGCCGCGTCGCGACGATCGGGCAGTCGGGCAGCGCCTCGCCCGGCCGGTGGTGGTCGGTGACGATCACGTCGAGCCCGAGCGGCGCGCGCCGCGGCGACCTCCTCGACGGCGGTGATCCCGCAGTCGACGGTCAGCACGAGCCCGAACCCCTCCTCGGCCAGCCGCGCGAGCGTCTCGCCGGACGACGCCGTAGCCCTCCTCGAAGCGGCTCGGCAGGTGCCAGCCGACGTCGGCGCCGAGCTCGCGCAGCGTCGAGCACCGCGAGCGCGGTCGCGCAGATGCCGTCGACGTCGTAGTCGCCGTGGACGCAGATCTGCGTGCCGGCGGCGATCGCGGCGCGGATCCGGTCGCACGCCTCGCGCATGTCGCCGAGCAGCGAACGGGTCGTGCGGGGGCAGCTCGCCGGCGAGGAACGCGCGCGCCGCGTCCGGGTCGGCGTAGCCGCGCCGGACGAGCACGCTGGCGGTGATCTCGCTGACGCCGAGCTCGCCCGCGAGCGCGGCGACTTCGCCGTACGCGCAGGGGCGGATCGTCCAGCTGCCCTCGTGCATGGACAGAGACGGTACGCGCGCCGTCGGACGAAGCCGCCGGCGACCGCGCTCCGCATCCTCTCACGCCGTTTTCTCCCCGGAGCTGAGCCCGCCTCTCCCCCAGGCGGGTGATCCTGGGTGCATGAGCACTCTCATCGAGCATCCATACCCCACCGCCACCGCGCGGATGGCCGCGACGGAGCTGGTTCGCCGGCTGCGCCAGGGCGAGCTCCGGCTCGTCGCGAGCGACGGCGAGCCCGTGCAGACACAGCCGGCCGTCGAGATCTGCGAGCGCCCCTCGGAACGGGAGCTCGAGGTCCTCGGCCTCGTCGCGGAGGGCTCGTCAACACCGAGATCGCCAGGCGGCTGTGGCTCTCGCCCGAGACGGTCAAGTCGCACGTCGCCTCGCTGTCGCCAAGCTCGGCGCGAAGACGCGGGCGGAGGCGGTCGCGATCGGGTTCCGCGCGGGCTGCTCGTCTAGTCCCGCCGGCTCGCAGCGAGTCCCGGACGATCTTCACCCAGAGCAGCGGGAGGGCGATCGTCAGCCCGACGACGACCATCGCGACCGGCGCCAGCACGGCCATCTGCTCGAGCGAGTACTTCGTCACCCACGTGCCGACGAGCCAGACTGCGAGCACGGCGAGGGTCATCGGAATCCAGAGACGGCGGTTGCGCACGGCTCCCGAGGCTACCTTGTACGGCTGTGAGCGAGAGCGACTACACGTCCGGCGACGACTACGTCGTCGAGTTCCTCGGCTACCGCTTCAGCTTCAACGGCGCCGACTTCGAGCAGCGGGTGACCGCGGCGGCGGTCAAGCTCGGCCTCGTCGAGGCGAACGAGCTCGACGAGGACGAGACCGCCGACCTCGTCGAGCTCGCCGCCGACGGCCGGATCGAGGAGCCGCGCAGCGCGCTCGGCCGCTACCTCGTCCGCCACTGGGAGCGCATCTCGCTCGTCGAGCGGCGAGTCGCTCGTCTACTGGCTGCGCAAGCTCGTCTTCCGCGGCGCCTGGCTCGACCACCGCGTCAAGGAGGGCCTGCTCGAGGTGGTCTGGGACGAGAGAACTCGGCGACTTCGCCTACCGCGACCCGCGCGGCGGCCGCGCGCTGCTCGAGCTCGCGCCGGTGCCGAGCTGGCACGAGCTTGCATGTTCCACCGCTAGCGCTCCTGAGGCGCGTCCCCTCCCGGCCGGCGGAGCTACGAGTCGGGCAGCGAGAAGCCGAGCCGCGGCTCGCTCGTCGGCGGCCTCGCTCAGCTCGATGCGCTTGATCGAGCCGATCGGGACGATCACCTCCTCGGGCGGCACGGGCTGCTGTCCGTCGCGGCCACGGGTGTCGTCCTCGGGTAGGCAGATCGTGACGAAGCCGTAGCCCGGCTCGGGCGAGATCGACTCGACCGTGTAGCGGACACCGTCGACGAGCTCGATCTCGACGAACGCCTGCTCGACGCCGCGCCTCCTCGGCGAACTGCTCGATCCGCCGGTGGATGCGCGTCGACCAGGTCGTCGAGCGGGCCGGCGAATGCCGGGAACCCAGAGCATCGACGACGACATCTAGAAGCAGAGCTATCCGCGCGCGCGGCGGCCTGGCCGGCGCCGACGTGCGCGAGCCCGAGCTCGGTGACGATCCGCCCGCGCGGCGTCCGCTGGATGAAGCCGAGCTGGAGCAGGTACGGCTCGTAGACGTCCTCGATCGTGTCGGGCTCCTCGCCGAGCGCGACCGCGAGCGTCGAGAGCCCGACCGGCCCGCCGCCGAACTTGTGCACGATCGCCTCGAGCAGCTCGCGGTCGGTGCGCTCGAGCCCCTCGCTCGTCGACCTCGAGCAGCTCGAGCGCCTCGCGCGGCGATCTCGGTCGTGATCGCGCCCTGCGTGGCGCACCTCGGCGACGTCGCGCACGCGGCGCAGGATCCGGTTCGCGACGCGCGGCGTGCCGCGCGAGCGGCGCGCGATCTCCTCGGCGGCCTCGTCCGCGATCTCGACGCCGAGGATGCCGCGCCGAGCGGCGGACGATCGTCGCCAGCTCGGCCGGCTCGTAGTAGCCGAGCCGGAAGGTCATCCCGAAGCGGTCGCGCAGCGGCGTCGTCAGCAGGCCGGTGCGCGTCGTCGCGCCGACGAGCGTGAACGGCGGCAGGTCGAGCGTCAGCGTCCGCGCCGCCGGGCCCTGGCCGACGACGATGTCGAGCCGGAAGTCCTCGAGCGCCGGGTAGAGGATCTCCTCGACCGCGCGGTTCAGCCGGTGGATCTCGTCGATGAAGAGGACGTCGCGCGCCTCGAGCGAGGTGAGGATCGCCGCCAGGTCGCCCTTGCGCTCGAGCGCCGGGCCCGGCGACGGTGCGGATGCCGACGCCGAGCTCCTCGCGGACGATGTACGCGAGCGCTCGTCTTGCCGAGCCCCGGCGGGCCGACGAGCAGCACGTGGTCGAGCGCCTCGCCGCGCGCCTTCGCCGCGTCGAGCGCGATCGCGAGCTGCTCCTTCACGCCGCTCCTGGCCGACGAACTCGTCGAGCCTGCGCGGCCGCAGCGAGCGGTCGAGCTCGTCCTCCTCCGCGCTGCGAGCACGGGCGCGAGGAACTGCGTCTCGCGCGTCATGCCGCCTTCCTCAGCGCCAGCGCGGACGCGCTCCTCGGGCGGCAGCTCCGGATCGACCTCGGCGAGCGCCTGCTCGGCGTCGACGAGCGAGTAGCCGAGCTCGACGAGCGCGTCGCGCGCGACGAGGTGCGCCGTCCCGACGCCGCCGCGGCCGGCGGCGACGGCGTCGGCGCCGAGCTTCTCCTTCAGCTCGAGCACGACGCGCTGCGCGCGTCTTCTTGCCGATGCCGGGGATCGCCTCGAAGCGGGCGGTGTCCTCGAGCGCGATCGCGCGGCGCAGCTCGGCCGGGGGCGAGCCCGAGACGATCGCGAGCGCGACCTTCGGCCCGACGCCGGACACGGAGAGCAGCTGCTCGAACAGCTCGCGCTCGGCGCGTCGGCGAAGCCGTAGAGCTGGAGCGCGTCCTCGCGGACGTGGAGGTAGGTCTCGAGCGTGACCTCCCCGTCGCCGTCGGCCGTGCGCAGCGCGCTCGGCGTCGCCGCGACGAGGTAGCCGACGCCGTTCGACGTCGAGCACGAGCCCGTCCGGGCGGCGCGCGACGGGCTTGCCGCGCAGCCGCGCGATCACGACGCGCACGGCCTTCAGCAGCGGCGGCGCGAGCGCGTGGCAGATCGCGACCGCGAGCGCGTCGGCCGCGTGCGTGCGGCGTCGGCGGCGCGCGCAGCGCCGAGGATCGTCTGCACCATCCGCTGCACCTGCGCCTTCTCGGCGCGGCCGTAGCCGCAGACCGCCTGCTTCACGCGGGCCGGCGCGTACTCCGCGCACTCGACGCCGGCGAGCGCGGACGCGACGAGCACGGCGCCCGCGCGCCTGCCCGACAGAGAGCGCGGTGCGGGCGTCGGCGCCGACGAACGACTCCTCGAGCGCGACGGCATCCGGCGCGTGCTCCGCATGAGCTCCTGCACGCCCTCGAAGATCGTCTTCAGGCGCAGCTCCGGGCGCTCGCGCGCGCGGGTGTTGCCACCACCCGAAGTCGAGGGCCCTGAGGCGCCCGTCGCTTTCGTGGACGATGCCGTATCCGCATGCAGCCGTCCCCGGGTCGATGCCGAGAACTTTCACGAGGTGAGGTTAGGCAGGCCGGCGGACGTTCCTCCCCGCGCAACTCAGTGCTCGGATGACTGGGTTGCCCCGTGACGTTCACGCCGCCCGGGTTTACCCGGCAAAAAGGAAGGGAACCCGGACACCATGAACATCGCCACAGGCGCAGCTCGACGAGCTGCGCGAGGCACTGGGCGAGGAAGGCGTGGCGCCCGCTTCGAGTTCGACCTCTCCCTCGACGAGGTCAACCAACCCGTCGGAATCGGCTGACGCCGCGCACACCGCTCGCGCTGAGGTCGGCGAGACGAACCGCGCTCGAAGACGTCGTCGTCGAGGACGTGCTCGATCTCGTGCGCGCCGGCGATCATGCAGACGCCTGCGGCCATCGCCTCCGCCAGCGTCGCAGAATAGAGCTCGTCGATCTCGTGGCGCCCGAGCGTGGCGGCCTCACCCTCCCAGATCGAGTCGCGCTCGCCTCCGCGCCGGTCCTGGATCCAGGCTCCGTTCGCCCCCTGCGCCGCGGGCGTACCGAGTGTCGTGATCATCCGGGCCACCCACACGCCCTGTCCACCAGGGTGGATGTGGAGCTCGTCTTCGTCTGCCGCCGACTTCTCCAGCGTCACGGTGAGGAGCGTTACCGGGGCGAAGACGCAGACGACGCCCACGGGAACGGATCGAGCCGCGGCTGGGCCGGACGCCTGCGTCGGGTCGACCATCTGGAGCGTGCTACCGCTCCGCCCGGCGCCAAACCCGAGCCTTCCTCCGCGGCGCAGCGGCGGGCGGGCGCCGACCTCGAACGCCGTTCGAGCTCCAGCGAGCCGCGATCCTGGAGGCTTCCGGCAAGATGTTGACCAAACCGTCCTCCCAGGTCAGGAAGGAGACGCGGAAGGATGCTGACGATGAAGCTTGTCACGAACGCGGCCAGGATCGAGCGCGCAATGCACGACATCGTCTCGGCGGTGAGCACATCGTGGACCCCCGTAGCGTGCGCATGCTGCGCGACCGCCGCCGGGCGGCGGCCGAGATCGAAGAGTCACGGCAGAGCTCGCTTGCGGCGATCGCCGCAGACTCGGTGACCAAGTCGTTCTCCCTGCCGCGCGAGCGCTACACGACCCTCCGCGATCGGCTTCTGCATCCCCTGCCCGTCGGGAGGGCACTGAGAGTGATGTACGCGCTCCGCGACGTGAGCTTCGAGGTCGCTCGCGGCGAGTTCTTCGGCATCGTCGGGCAGAACGGCAGCGGCAAGAGCACGCTGCTTCGCTGCCTCGCCGGCATCTACCGTCCAGGACTCCGGCCGGGTGTCGATGTCAGGGGCGGCTCGCGCCGTTCATCGAGCTCGGGGTCGGCTTCAACCCGGAGCTTGCCGCTCGCGACAATGCCGTATCAGAGCGCCGTTCTCCTCGGGCTCAGCCGGCGCGAAGCCCGGCGCGCTTCGACGACGATCCTCGCGTTCGCCGAGCTCGAGCGCTTCGCCGACCAGAAGCTGAAGAACTACTCGACGGGATGGCAGCCCGGCTTGCGTTCGCCGTCGCCGCTCCACGTCGACGCCGACGTGCTCCTGTTCGACGAGGTGCTTGCGGTCGGCGACGCGGCGTTTCAGGAGGAAGTGCCTCGAGCACTTTCGGCCGCATGCGCGACGCGGGCAAGACGATCGTCCTCGTCACCCACGACATGGAAGGCTGGTGAGGGGGGTGCTGCTACGCGAGCGCTGATGCTGCACCGAGGCGAGAGGGTCGTCGGACATCGGCGAGCCTGACGACGATCGCAGAGCAGTACGATGATCTGAGCAAGGGCGACGACCGGGTCGCGCCGCAGGCGAAGCGCCCGAGATGCGAGCAGGTGCGCCCCGACTTTCACGGGCGCCGCAATCCTGCGTTACTCGGACCCGAACCGAGACGTTTCCGGCAGCCTCGCTGGGTTGCGCTGGCTTCTCACGGAGTTCAAGACTCAAGTACTCCGGCACGGCCATGAACCTTCCTGTGGGCCAGTCGCTCGTCCCCTCGCCCAGTTCGGGTGCGCTCCTGCTCGTCTTCCACGGCTCTGGGCCGTTTCACGGGCACGATCCCCCAACTACGCCGACGTGGCTGTTGCTGGGGAATCGTGCTCTGGACCCTCTTCGTTTAGGTGGACGGCCGGCGCGGTCTCCCAGCCTTTCACGACCGGAGTGAGCTCCTTCGCAAGCTCCCCTTCCCACATCTGGCCGTCCCGCCCGCGTCCGTCGTGACGGGGCTCCTTCGACCTCGCCATCACCTGGTGGTCGCCTTCGTGTTCATCCTCGGTCAGGGGTGACGCCGTGGCTCTCCCTGGCTCGAGCTGCCTCTCCGCGATCGGATTGCTCGGCCTGCTCACGACCGGAGTCGGCTTCCACTGTCCGCGCTCTACGTCCGCTTTCGCGACATCGACCAGGTGTGCAGGTTCTCAGCCAGACGATCTCTCTGCTGTCGCCGATCTTCTACCTCGCCACGTCCCGCCGATTCCGATATGCGAAGGCGCTGTCCTTGCGGCAACCCGATCCGCGGCTCTCCTCACCGAAGCGCGGTACGCGATGCATCGATCCCACGCCCCGAGTGCCGCCTCGAGTCCGCCGGTGGCCTGAGGTTTTCCTCCTCGCCCCGCTCGGGATCGTCTTGGCTCGGTCGTCCTCGGGCTCGTCCTTTCAGCCGGGCAAGTCCGCCGGGCCGCCGAGAACGTCGTGGGCTGGGAGCGAGGAGCCCTTCCGCGTCCTCCGTCGTCGTGCCGACCTCGAACCGCGTCTTCGAGGCTCCCTACGCGTCGTCTCGAGTCGTCTCGCCGTCCTCAAGGAGTACCCGGCGCATCGATCTTCGAGCTCATCGTCGTCGACAATGGGCTCGACTTGACGAACTCCCTCCTGCTGCGCCGCTCGGGGAGCCTTGCCGCGGCTGCCGGAGATTCGCTGCCCTGCGGCTGGTGCAGAGAGACGCGAACAGCGCTCGAAAACGCCGGGGTGTCAGGCGGCGCGCGGCGACCCGACTGCATCGTCGACGACGACGGGCTCCGACCCCGCGCGGGTCGGCCGCCGCGCTCGTCCGCGGGCGCAGCTCCGACACCCGAGGCCGGGTGCGTGGGGGCCCGATCGGATCTTGGCCGGGCGCACGAGCTCGCGGTGTCCAGCAGCACCCACAGCGGCATGACCTTCGAACGAAGGGGCAGAGGAAAAGGGTCGGCGAGATCTGGGGAGGAAACATGGCGGTGCAGCGTCCCGCTCTCGCGGCTGTCGGCCTGTTTCGCGAGGGCTTGCCACGCCAGCAGGAGTGGGAATGGGAGCAACGCCTGCTCGAGGGCGGCGGGCACATGGTCTACGTTCCCGATGCGTGGCTCTGGCACGTGGGGGCGCGGCCACGGACGCTGACGGAGGCGTTCCTGCGGGGCTACACGGTCGGAGGCAGGCGGACGTCGACGCCTCTGGCTCGCGCGGCGAGGTACGTCGCCGGCGCCGTCGCCCACGCGGCTCGAGCCCGCTGTCGCCAGGGTCTCGTCGAGGGCGCGCGCCACGCGGGTCTCCTGCTCGGGATCGTGGCGGCGCGCTGGCGCGAGCGCCGGGGGCGGTCGGTCCCGGGTGAAGCCGCGCTCGACCACGTCCCGAGGGGTGCAGGTCTACGGGCCGCTCTACAGGTCCGTGATCTTCCCTGCCTGGGAGAGCTGGTACCGCGGCCGGAGCACGCTCCGCCACCTGCGCTATCTCGAGCGAGACGCAGTGGCGCTCGCCCGGACGAGCTGGCGGCGATCCAGGCCGGCGGAGCTGGGTCGGCTGCTCGCCACGCCCACGCGCACGTCCCCTTCTACCGCGAGCGCTTCGAGGCACGCGGGGATCTGCGCCCGACGAGATCCGCGGCGCCGCGCGACCTCGCGCGCCTGCCGCTGCTCACGCGCGCCGACGCGCAGCGACGCCGGCGACGACGCGCCGCTCGCGGCCGCCGCTCCCGACGATCCGAAGCGCACGAGCGGCACGACGGGCCAGCCGCTGCGTTTCGCGTACGACGAGGAGTCGGAGTACTGGCGGCAGGCGGTGCAAGCATGCGCGGGCTACGGGTGGGCCGGCTACCGGCCAGGGCGACCGTGCACTTCACTTCTGGGGCGGCGCCGCCGGCCGTCCAGGCACGAGCCTCCGCTGGCGGAGCCGCCGACCGCATCTGAGGTCCAGACCGACCGCATGTTCCGGCACGAGTACTGGGCCGACTCGAGCATCGCGTTCCGAGGAGCACGTTGCTCGGGAGTCGGACTGATCCGGCGCAAGCGCCCGCGGACGATCGTCTGCTACAGCGCAGGGCGGGCGCCGAGCTGGCGCGCTACGTCGTCGCAGACGCGGCGGGCGCACCTGGGGGACGATCCCCGTGCTGTGCGGCGCCGAGAAGCTGCTGCCCGGCGATCGCGGGTGCTCGAGCAGGCCTTCGGCGAGGCCGTCTTCGAGACCTACGGCGGCCGCGAGATGATGCTCATCGCCACCGAGTGCGAGCCGCACGACGGGCTGCACGTCCAGCCGGAGAACGCTCGTCGTCGAGGTCGTCGTGCGCGACGAGCGGCGGCGGCGAGCGCCCGCGCCGACCCGGCGAGCCGGGGAGGTGGTCGTAACAGACCTGCACAACCTCGGCATGCCGTTCATCCGCTACGTCAACCGGCGATCTCGCCGTCGCCGGCGACGGGCACCCTGTCCGCTGCGGGCGCGGCCTGCCGAGCTCGGCGGCGTCGTCGGCCGGACCGCCGATACGCTCCGTCGACGGAGCCGGCACGCGCGTCAGCGGCCTGGTGCTCGACGACCCTCTGATCCCCGACTCGCCCCGGCCGTCGCCAGTTCCAGGTCGTGCAGCGCCGCGACCGGTCGTTCACGCTTCGCCTCGTGCCCACCTCCGGCCTTCGGTGACGGCCCGCGGGCGAATTGCCGAGCTACTGCGGCACTACCTGCCGGGTGTCCCGGTCGAGGTCGAGCTGGTCGACGAGATCCCCTCGAGCCGAGCGGCAAGCGGAGACTCATGGTCGTCGGAGGGCGTGAGACCTCCTCGTACAGGCGGACGAACTCTCGAGCTGGCGGCGCAACGTGAACTCGGCGAGGACACGCGCCCGGCCCGCCTGCCCCATCCGCCGTGCGAGCGCTCGATCGCGCCAGAGGGCCGCCAGCGCCGCTGCAAGTGCCTCAGGCGAGCGCCGCGGGGTGAGGAAGCCCTCGACGCCGTCCGTGATCGCCTCACGGAGCCCGCCGCAGTCGGTGACGACGACCGGGACCTCGCAGGCCATCGCCTCCAACGCAGCGTTCGGGATCCCTTCTGCGAGGCTCGCTTGCAGCAGGACGTCCGCCCGGTGCAGCCGCTCTCGCACCTGCTCGGTGGGAGCTCGCCCAGTAGCCGTACCCGCCCTGCGAGGCCCAGCTCGTGGATCAGGTAGAGGAGGCGCCGACGGTCGCCCGGAATGCCCCTGTCCGGCCCCGGCTCGGCGCCGAGGATCTCGTAGCAGACGGGCACGCCCTGCCGCACCAGGAGAGCGATCGCCTCGAGCGCATAGTCGTAGCCTTTGATCCAGGTCAGGCCGCCGACACCGACGACGCGCAACTCCGTCGCATCCGCTCTCAGGCCGGGGCGGAAGAAGTCGGTGTCGACGCCGGCGCGGATCACGTGGGCCTTGGCCTCGTCGAGCCCGTAACGGGCTGCTTCCCGCCTGATCGCGTTCGAGACGCAATGTACGGCCGCCGCCTTCGCGAACACGAGCGAGTAGCCCTCGGCGCGGCGCCCGTACCCGATGTGGGGAAAGATGTTGATGCCCGACCCACGGCAACCCGCGACGATGGGGCAGTCGAGCTGGTCGAAGAGCGGGAGGTAGCGAAGCGCAGTTCCCTCCCACTCGAACTGGACGACGTCCGCATCGGCCAGCACGAGCGGCAAGGCGGCGCGCAGCAGTCGTGGCTTCCCGATCGCCCGCACGACCCGAAGCACCCGGCGCGGGCCCCGTGCGGCCAGCCGAACGCCGTCGACGAAGACCCAGAACGCCGTGACGGCGCGCGGCTCCCGCGCATGGCCGAGGCGGAGCAAGGCCACCCCGGAGAGCGCCCCTTTCGCTCGGCTGCGCGGCACCTCGGCCGCAACCGTCACCCGTAGGCCGCGGGCCGTGAGCCCTTCCAGCTTCCGGCACAGGAACGGCTCCGGGGGCCATTCGAGCCCGACCTCCACGAGATGGAGCGCGCTCACAAGTAAGAGACCGTGTTGCGGACGCTCCCCACGGCTCTCCCCCGCAGCGGTGCGCTGCCAACGCCACCCATCGTCCCCGCCAGCGAGGCACGACGAGGACGGCCGGCATGCTCAGCGCCAGCGCCATCCACTTCAGCAGTGCGAGGGACGGCCGCGCCCGCGGCATGCCCGCGGCGGCAAAGCGCCGGAAGAGCTGTGCCGCGCTGAACCCGTAGCTGTACTGCTGGCGGGCGAAGTCGCCGAGGTGAACGCGGTACTGCAGTTGGACGACGGCATCGAGCGCGAAGCAGATGCGGAACCCTGCGAGCTGCGCGCGCCACGAGAGCTCGATGTCCTCGGCGACGAGCAACTCCTCGTCGAACCCTCCCAGGTGCTCGAACACGTCGGCCCACACGCCGCAGTTGCCCGAGCTCGCAAACGGGAGGAAGCCATGGGCGGTGAGGAGGCGGGTACGGGTAGGTGCGTTCTGCCACCTCTTCCTGAGCGGGTCGTTCAGGCGGTCGACTGCGAGGCGGCCGCCGACAACGTCACCTCGCCGCGCCGCTCGTGCCAGCTCCCTGAGCCAGCCCGGCTCGACCACGTCGTCCGCGTCGCAGAAGGCGAAGAAGTCCCCTCGGCCCGCGAGCGCTCCCAGGTTGCGTGCGTGCGCCGCCCCCCTGCGACCGGACGCGTCGACGACGCGCCAGCTCGGCCGCGTCGCCGACCACCGCTCGCCTATCTCGACGGTTCCGTCGAGGGAGCCGTTGTCGGCGATCACGACCTCCCAGGCTGCCGCCGTAGTCCTGGCCGGCGATCGCCTCGAGCTGACGACTCGAGCGTGTCGGACGCGTTACGCACGGGGACGACAACGTAACGACGCGCGGCTGTGGCCGGGCCTGCTCGCCGCTGGTGGTGACCGCCGGCTGCGGCGCTTCCGCGACGTGGTCGACCCCGAGCAGCGCAGCGAGCTCGTGCAGCCGGTGGGAAGGTGTGTGGGCGCCGAGGAAGGTCTCCTGCGCTCGGCGGCCGAGCTCGGCGCGGAGGCCCGCGTCGCCGGCGAGGAGACGTAGCGCTACCGCCAGCTCGCCGGGTGTGCGAGGAAGAGCGCGTCCCGCCCCTCGGTCAGGACTTCGCGCAGCTGAGGCTTGCCCTCGACCACGATCGGCAGGCCGAGTGCCATGTAGTCGAACAGCTTGGTCGGAAAGCCGGCCTCGGACCAGCACTCGCTGTAGGCGATGTCGCAGGCGCTGAGGGCTGCCGGCGGTCGCGCCCGTACGGGAGGGCGCCCAGGAACAGGACACTCGTCCCGAGCCACCCGCGTTCGAAGGCGAGCTCCCGGTAGCGGTGCAAGTCGGGTCCGTCGCCGACCACGACCAGCCAGAGGGGCACGTCGCCGAGCTCCGTCCCAGCGCGGCGAAGATCGGATCGAGGCGCGAGTAGATCAGCGAGCCGGCGAACCCGACTGCGACCGCGTCCGTGGGAATCCCGATCGCCGCCCGCTCCGGAGCCGCAACGGTCGCCAGCGTCGCGCCGGTCGCGTGGCGAAGAGTGTGGACGTTGGTGCCCGGTCGCGCCTCGGTGACGAGCTCCGCGTGACGGTCGTTGACCGTGATTACGAGGTCGGCCGCCGAAAGCAGGAGCGTCTCCAGCACGCGCCAAATCGGGCGGTAGACCGCCCGGAGCGAGCGGCTCGGCGTCGATTGCTCGATCTCGAGCGAGAGGAGGCCAAGCACGTCCGCCACCGTCACCACCCGGTCGCGCAGGATCAACTTGATCACCGTGAGAGCGGGAGCCGCAGACG
The DNA here is from genome assembly GCA_963839425.1 of uncultured Actinomycetes bacterium. Taxonomy (GTDB): domain Bacteria; phylum Actinomycetota; class Thermoleophilia; order Gaiellales; family Gaiellaceae; genus CAYGLV01. Next base: position 788,983 of record CAWIUX010000009.1, on the reverse strand, counting down.
GAGCGTGTCGCTGAAGACGAGCGTCGGCGCGGCGCCGCACCGCGAGGTAAGCCGAGGAGCGGCGTGGCGCGCAGGCTGAGGAGCGCGGCCGCCACCCGCCCCGTCGCGCCCGATCGCGCACCACCACCGTCTGGTAGCCGAGCTCTGCGAGCTGTGTCGGACATCCAGACGAAGCGCAGTTCATTCGCCACCGGCAAGTAACCCGCAGCGCGCGCCCGGGCAGCATCCAGGCGACGGGCCGGTTCGTCAGTCCAGCGAGGCGCTCGTAGCATCGCTGCACCTCGTCGAGCATTCGCGGGACGCTGAAGCGCTCACCAACGTCGGCCGCTGCGGCCTCGCCCAGCCGGATCCTCGTCGGGGCGTCGGTCGCAAGCTGGCGCAGAGTCGTGGCAAGGATATCCGCGTCCCCCGGTGGTACCAGGCGGCCGGTCTTCCCGTCGTCGACGATCTCGAGCAGGCCGCCCACGGCGGACGCCACCGACGGCCACCCCGGCAGACGCCGCCTCGAGCGCCGCGTTCGGCAACGGGTCGGGACTGGTCGACGGGACGGCAACCGCATCCGCGGCCCCCAGGATGGTCTCGATGTCGCGCCGGAATCCGAGCAGCCGCAGCCGGTGTCCGAGCCCGAGACTGCTCACGCAGGGCGACGAGCGCCCGCTCGTACCGCTCCTGACCCGGAGCGGGTGCGCCGACCACCAGGCCGATCGCTCCGATCTCCGCGAGCGGAGGCGCGGCGAGCGCACGGACGAGCACCTCCTGCCCCTTCCAGTCGCTGAGCCGGCCGAGCACGGCGACAACGAATCGATCGGGGTCAAGCTCGAGCGCCGCCCGTGCAGCTTCGCGCGGTGCCGGCACGACCGGCACGACCCCGTCGTGGAGCACGAACGCACGGTCCATCCCGTGGAACTGCGCCGCAACCGCCTGCGAGACGCACGCGAGCGCGTCCGCCCGCAGGAGGCGCCGACGCAGGAGTGGCCAGAAGCCTTTCTTCCTGACGTCCACCGAGCCCGGGGTAGATCTCCCGGACGTGGACGACGTGCGGGATCCGGATCGCCTCGGCCGCGGCCTGGCCGCCGATGACGATCGACGTGTTCGTGTGGACGATCGCCACCGCACGCTCTGCGGCGATACGGGCCAGCTCCCGCCGGTTGCGGTCGAGCAGGACCGCCGTCCCGACCAGACCCTCGGCCGGAGGCCAGACTCCGGCGCAGCGTCGCGAGAGGTGCGCAGATCGTCTCGATGCCCGTCTCCTGCAACACCGCGGCCAGCTCGCTCTTCCCGGACAAGACGACAAGCGGCTTGAAGCGCAACGAGTCGAGTCCTTCCGCAAGCCTGAGGAGCTGACGGTCGGAGCCGTAGAGGCCGGAAGAGCTGTGGAGGAAAAGGACGGTCCTGGGCAACCGGGAAACCATGTCACACACGACGATCGGCATTTACGGCCCGCTCCCCGAGCCGGTCCAGGCCCCCGGGCGCCAGCAGTCAACACTGGACGAACCACGCATACTTCGCGCAATGGGAGACGTGCTGGTTCTCTGCTACCACGGGATCAGCGACACGTGGCCCTCACCGGGCGCCGTGCCGCTCGAGCGCCTGGAGGAGCAGCTGGACTACGTTCTCGCGCGCGGCTACCGCGGTGCCACCTTCACGGAGGCCGTCCTGTCCCCGCCGGCGCGGAGGACCGTGGCCGTGACGTTCGACGATGCCTTGCGCTCGATTTTCGAGCATGCGTTTCCCCTGCTCGCTCGGCGTGGGCTGCCGGGGACGCTGTTCGTGCCCACGGAGTGGATCGATCGGGGACAGGCGCTGAGCTGGAAAGGTTTCGACCGCTGGCTCGGCACCGAGCACGAGCACGAGCTCGCGCCGATGTCATGGGACGAGATCGCCCAGCTGGCCGAGGCGGGCTGGGAGATCGGCTCGCACTCCCAGGTCACATCCGCATCTGTCGCGCATCGACGACGGGTCGCTGGAACGGGAGCTGCTCGGATCGAAGAAGGACTGCGAGGCGCGGACGAACAGCCCTGCCGCTCGATCGCGTACCCCTACGGCGCCGTGACGCCACGCGTCGTCGCGGCTGCGGCGCGCGCCGGCTACCACACGGGCGCTGCCCTTCCCGTCTGGATCCACCCCGGCCGGGCGCTCGAATGGCCGCGTGTGGGCGTCTACGCGGAGCGACTACAGGCACCGCTTCCGTACGAAGGTGAGCCCCGTCAGGCGCCGTCTCGTGGGCCGCCGCTTCGGCGAGGCGCTGATCCGGGGCGAGGAGCTCCTACGCAGCGGGCTCGGCCGCCCCTTGGCCTGAGCCACGTCCTCGTAGAGCTGGACGAAGCTGTCGAGCTGCCGCGGCGAGCGTGAACTCGGCCAGCACCCGCTCGCGACCTGCGCGTCCCATCCGCTCGGCGAGCACCGGTTCCGCCCAGAGGCTGTGCAAGGCGTCCGCGAGGAGCTGCGGCGACCGCCGCGGACAGACGAATCCCTGCACGCCATCGGTCACTGCCTCGCGCAGGCCCCCGCAGTCGGTCACGACGACGGGGAGCGCGCATGCCATCGCTTCGAGGACCGTGTTCGGCAGGCCTTCGCTGAGGCTTGCCTGGAGAAGGACGTCTGCCCCGCGCAGGAGGTCGCGCACACTCCTCCTGCGAGAGCTCGCCCCACCAGGCGCACGCGATCCTCGAGCCCGAGATCGTGGATCAAGTAGAGGAGGCGTGTCCGGTCACTGGCTCTGGCGCTTCCCGGCGAAGGCGCGCCGCCGACGACCTCGTAGACCACGGGGACCCCGCAGCCGGCGAGTCGGGCGACCGCCTCGAGCGCGTCCCCGTACCCCTTGCGCCAGCTCAGCTCTCCGACGCCCACGACCCGGAACTCGATCTTGCGCCGCACGCGGCTCGCTCGCGGGAGAGAAGAAAGCGGTGTCCACGGCGGTGGGAATCACTCGCGCCTTGCGCGGGTCGAGCCCGTAGCGGGCAGCTTCCCGTCTGACCGCTTGGGCCACGCAGTGGACAGCCGCCGCCTTCCCGAAGAGTGCCGCGTAGCTCCCGGCTGACGCGCTCGTCACCCGTGTGCGGCCGGACGTAGACGCTGCCGTGGCTCGAGACGACGGTCGGCGCGTCGTACGCGTCGAACACGGGCAGGAACGCGACTGCGGCGGACTCCCACTCGAAATGCACGACGTCGGCTCGTGCGCGCACGAGCGGGAGCGAGACCCGCACCAGGCGCGCGCTTCTCGCCGCCCTCAGCAGGCCCCAGAGGCGGCGTGGGTCGGCGAATGCCTAGAACGAGCGCGTCACGGGCGATACCGCCGAGCATCGCGAGCCTCGGCTCGTCCCATGACGGCAGCCGCAGCAGGTCGACGCCTTGCAGCCGATGCCTCGCGTCGCGGCGGCGGACCTCAGCGGCGACGGTGACCCGCATTCCCCGCGACGCGAGCCCTTCGAGCTTGCGCCGCAGGTAGTCCTCGGGCGGCCAGCGCAGGCCCACCTCGAGGAGATGGAGCCTGCTCACAGGAAGAGCACCCGGTGTCGGATGCTTCCGAAGAGCCGTCCTGAGCGCATGCCTGCGCGCCGCAGCCACCGACCCCGGAACGGCCAGGAGAGCGTCGCGCGCGGCGCTCCTCGGACGAGCCACACCCAGGCCGCGAACGCCTCCCGGAGGCTCGATCTCGGCATTCCGACCGCGCGGAAGCGGCGGTAGAGTAGTGGGCCGGGCCTCCCGTAGTCGAAGTAGCGTCGAGCCATGGCGTACGCGCGAGCCTGAAAGCGCCTCTGCACGACGGCGTCGGCAGCGAACGCGAGCGTGTAGCCGCCGAGCTGCGCGCGCCAGCAGAACTCCACATCCGCGCTGCCGAACGAGAAGTCCTCGTCCCAGCGGAGCTGGCGGGCGACGGCGGCCCACACGGCACAGTTCCCACCGGGCGCATACCGGAGGAAGCCGTGCGCGAGCGGGAGCTCGGTCAGCCGGCTCGGAGACTGCCATGCGAGCGTCCGCGCGCTGTTGAGGATCTCTTCGTCGAGAGGGCCGCCCACGACATCGGCGCCGGCCGCCGCCGCCGCGAGCGCCTCGAGCCAGCGAGGCGTCGCGACGTCGTCGGCGTCGCAGAAGCAGAGGAGATCCCCGCGCGCCGCAGCCGCGCCGGCATTGCGGGCGTGGTTCAGGTTCCTCCTCGTCGACGACTCGACCACCCGCAGGGAGGGGAGCCGCGAAGCGAAGCTACGCACGATGTCGATACTCCGGTCGGTGCACCCGTTGTCCACCACCACGACCTCCCACGCGCCCCGGTAGGTCTGCGCACACAGCGCTGCCATCTGCTCGCCGACGTAGTCCTCGGCGTTCAGGATCGGGACAGTCACGCTGACGAGTGTCGGCAGACGATCCCGGCCCAGCGCGGGCACACTCAATCGCGCGGGCTGGGTAGGCCGTTCAGCCACCGGGCGCGGAGCTCGAGCTCTGTCACACGTCCCCGCCCATCGGGGATGCCCCGTGGTCGACCCTCGTCGGGGGCGTGGACGGCCGGTAGCGGGTCCCGGATCTCGTCCACGAATGCCGCCAGCCCGGCTCCTGCAACCTTCCCGTGGTCCGGGGAACCGGAGCAGGCCGTTCTCGCGTAGACCTCCTCGAGCGAGCCGCTCCCCCGCGGCGATCGTCGCCGCGTCGAGCACGCGGAGCCGCTTGTCGAGGTCAGCTCGATCGTACTCGCTCGCCTCCTACGTTCAGATCCAGCGCCGACCGCTTCCGACGACGCTGACCTGCTGGTCGAGCACGAAGCCGATCGTGAGCGCGAGCGGATCCTGCGAGGACCTGCGTCTCCTTCTGGGTCGCCGGTGAAGTGGAGGGCCTGCGGTCGGCTCGGGGTCACGCTCGATCGTACTCGCTCGCCTCCTGGGCGTCCGCACCGGCGACACCGATCATCGAGAGGGCCGGCAGATGCTGCGCACGCCGCCCGACATCCTCATCACGACCCCCGAGTCGCTGTTCCTGCTCCTCACCTCACCGGGACGGGAGATGCTGAAGGCGATCGAGACCGTGATCGTCGATCCGAAGCTCTCCGACGGCCCGGACGACACAGACAGGGTGACCGGCGAGCTCGACGTCGTCGCCGCGCTGAACGGGCTCGTCGGCCTCCGGGGCTGCCCGGCAGCGCGACGACGGAGGTCGATCCGTCGCGGCGGGCTCAGGTCGAGGAGTCTGTGCAGGAGTCCAGCTTCGAGCTGCTGACCGGAAAGAGGACCGGCTGCTGCGCAAGCTGTCCGTGCTGTTCGAGTTCGACGCCGACGTCCCCGCCGAGCTGCGCGAGGCGCTCGGCAAGGACGCCGTCGAGCGGGAGCGAGGTTCGAGTTCGACCTCGCCCTCGACGACGTCCACCAGCCGGTCGAGATCGGCTGAGGATGACGACGCGCTCTTCTACTCCGCGTCGTCGTCGATCAGCGCGGACGTGCCCCGAGCCAGGTCTACTGCGATCTCGGTGAAGATTCCCTGCAGCTGTCCCGGTGACGGCTTGTTGAAGAACGCGCCCGGCGACGAGGCGATCTGCTGAATCGCGGAGTACGCGGTGATCGAGGGCGACTCGTCGGCGCCTGTGTATGACTTGCACTTGTTCGCGCCGCCGTTGACCGCGTTCAGGTCGTAGCCGATCGAGTAGATCAGCGTCCCCTTGGCCTTGATCGTCGCGGCCGACGTGACGCCCTGCCGGCACGGCTGCTTCCGGTACGGCGAGCTCGAGGGGTAATAGGTCGGGCCCGTGTTCGCCGCGCCGTCCGAAAGGAAGACGATCACGTTCTTCACGTCCGGCCGGCCGTTCGTCTCGAGCTCCTTCTGCGCCGCCTCGAGCGCGTTCGCGTAAGCGGTGCGGCCGTTCCCCTTCTGGCAGTTGATCGTCGCGACGAGGTTGGAGGAGGTGCGCAGCACACGGTTCTGCGAGTAGTCGTTGGAGAGGCCGACGACCGTGTAGGCGGACGACGTGTTGTTGTAGTACGACTCGTTCGGCGTGTTGCATCTCGTGCTCTTGCTCGATGCCGGCGGCAGCACCGTCAGGCCGACCCACTGCGTCGTCGGCTCCAGGTACTGGAGGAACGTCTTCATCCCGTCGCGGGCGTTGTTCAGGTCGGTGCAGGCCGGGTCGGGCGCGCCGGTGGAGGTCTGGCACATCGAGCCGGTGCGGTCGAGCACCATCATGATGTCGAGCGGCTTGACGCCGCACGGCGAGCAGGCGGTCGAGCGCGCGGTGATCTTGAACGTGTCGATGCCGAGGAGGCCGGCGAAGAACGTCTTCGCCGGCGCGCGCTCCATCACGACGACCGCGTTCACCGGGTCGCAGCCGGGGATCGAGCTCAAGCACTTCGTCTCGACGGTCGTCGTCACCTCGTCGATGCCGACGTGCTCGTTCTTGCCGCCGGGCTGAGGGCTGTATTCCCTGGCGACCGCCTCAGCGCGGACCGGGTCGGGCAGCTCCTGGGCGCCGGCGAGCGCGGCCGCGTCGGCCGAGGCCTGCAGCGAGCGGTGAGCGTAGTAGGCGTAGCCGACGTCGATCACGAGCGCGGCCATGCCGAGCAGCACGACCAAGAAGAGCACGAAGAGGACGATCACCTGACCACGTTCGTCGCCCGACCGGGCGGAGCTCTCGAGCGTTCCCTGCAGGCGTTGCTTGACCATGTCCAACCTTCTGTGATCGGCGTGGCCGCCAAACGCCTTGTCTTACGCGAATGCCCTACGCAGATCATCTCTCAGCCGAGCCCCGCGTGCCCCCCTAAAAGGGGTGATTCGCCTACGACGAGACGGTCTCCAACACCTGCTCGGGGATGTCGAAGTTCGCGTAGACGCCCTGGACGTCGCCCTCCGTGGGGGAACCCGTGGTTCCCCCACGAGCCCCCTCCTTCACGGTTCTCGCGCTCTCGCTGCTGCGTGGGCTCCGCCGGAGTGAATCCGGCTGCGCCCCAGTCACTCCCCTCGCGCCCGAACGCTACTAGGAGGCGACGGCCTCCAACACCTGCTCGGGGATGTCGAAGTTCGCGTAGACGTCCTGGACATCGTCCAAGTCCTCGAGCGCATCGATCAGGCGCACGACCTTCCTCGCTGTCGCTTCGTCCTCGATCGTGACCGTCGTCTTCGGCACCATCGAGGGCTCGGCCGACTCGATCGCGAAGCCTGCGTCCTCGATCGCCTCGCGCACCGCCGTGAGGCTCTCGGGCGCGCTCGAGACGACTGAAGACCGAGCCGTCGCGCTCGACGTCGTCGGCACCGCCGTCGGCTGCGGCGAGCAGCAGCTCGTCCTCGTCCACCCCGCCGGCGTCCACGAGCACGATCCCGCGCCGCTCGAACAGCCAGGCGACGGCGCCGGTCGTGCCGAGGTTGCCGTCGTGCTTCGCGAAGAGGTGGCGCACGTCGGCGGCCGTGCGGTTGCGGTTGTCCGTCAGTGCCTCGACGAGCACGGCGACGCCGTCGGGGCCGTACCCCTCGTACACGACCGTCTCGAACGCGCTCGCGTCGGCTTCGGCACCCGAGCCCTTCGCGATCGCGCGGTCGATGTTGTCCTTGGGCATCGAGTAGGACTTCGCCTTCTCGATCGCGTTCTGGAGCGACGAGGTTGCCGGCAGGATCGCCTCCGCCCTCCTTCGCCGCGACGATGATCGCGCGCGAGAGCTTGGAGAAGAGCTTGCCGCGCTTGGCGTCGGCGGCGCCCTTCTTGTGCTTGATCGACGACCACTTGCTATGCCCCGACACTCAGCGCCTCCTTCACGAGCTCGAGGAAGCGCTCGTGGACGCGCGTGTCGTCGGTCAGCTCCGGGTGGAAGGCGGCGACGAGGAAGCGCCCCTGCGCGCAGCAGCACCGGCTTGCCCGCGTGCTCGGCCAGCACCTCGACCTCGGGCCCGACGTCGCTGAGGCGCGGCGCGCGGATGAAGACCCCGCGCAGCGGCTCCTGCTCGCCCGCGAGCTCGAGGTCGGCCTCGAAGCTCGCCACCTGCCGTCCGTAGGCGTTCCGCTCGACCTCGATGTCCATCAGGCCGAGATGCTTGCGGTCGAGCACGATCATCCCGGCGCAGGTGCCGAAGACCGGGCCGGCGAACCGCCGGATCGCCTCGTCGAGGCCGTACAGCCGCATCAGCCGTGTCATCGTCGTCGACTCGCCGCCGGGGACGACGAGCCCGTCAAGGCCCTCGAGCTGCTCGGGCAGGCGCACCTCGACGACGTCCGCGCCGAGGCGCCGCAGCATCGCCGCGTGCTCGCGGAAGTTCCCCTGGAGTGCCAGGACGCCGATCTTCACGTTCTCGATTGTAGGGAGCTTCCTAGCCTCCCCGGGGCGCGAGGAAGACGCCCAGCACTTTGCCGCCGCAACCCGCCCCGCCCCGCTTCGGCGGATCGTACGCGACGGGGTAGTGCCATACGAGCGACGGGCCGGTCGCGTCCGGCGCGCTCTCGCGGTAGGTGACGCCGGCGAAGAAGTCGTGCTCGTTCGGAGCGCCGGCCAGCGTCTTGTCCACGAACTCCTTCCACTGCAGCGACGGGCCGAGCGCGACGGGCGAGGGCCGCTTCTTGGTCTTCGCGTCAGTCAGAGTCGCCTTGGTCACCGTCGCGCCGGTCGGCAGAAAGACCTTGATCCCGAAGTTGATGAAGCCGTTGCGGGGCACCCGTGCCCTGTCGAGGCCGAACTCCGCCGACAGCGTGCAGGCGCATTCGACGTCTCTTGAGAACTCCGAGGTCGCGTCGCCGGCCTTCGCGGTGACCGTCGCCGTGAGCTTGCCGGAGGCCGGGCAGTCGAGCTCGCCCTTGGCCGGGAACTCGAACCGGCCGTCGCCGCCGGCGCGAACCGAGCCGAGCGAACGGATGCCCTCGCCGTGCCCGGGGTTGCCCTGCTTCGCGCCCTCCTCCGACTCGTACACCTCGACGAGGCAGCCGGCGCAGGCGGAGCCGTGAAGGCGGTTGTCGTCCTTGTCGAGCTTCAGCGTCGGCGCGCCCGGACCGGCGGCCGGTGACTGGCCCGCCGGCTCGAGATCGATGCCGGGGCCGCCGTTGCCGCCCATGCGGGCGCTGCGGACGCTCAGGCGCGCGCCCTTCAGTGCGAGCGCTCCGGCGCCGCCGTTGCCGGTCGCCGCGTCTCCCCGGCTGTCGACGCGCGCGCCGGGCAGGACGTAGAGGCCCGCCTGCCGGTTGCCCCGCAGCGTGTTGCAGGAGAGGTGCACGTCGTCACCGCGGTCGACCCGGATGCCGACACCGTTCGAGCCGGAGACGGTGTTCCACCGCACGTCGATCCTGGCGTCGAACGAGCAGTTCACGCCGAGCGCCGTGCGCGTGAAGGTGTTCGACTCGACGACGGCGGTGCCGCTGCCGCCCTGGAAGCACGTCACGGCCGCGAGCGAGCCGCCGCTTCCCTCGAACGTGTTGCGGGCGAGCTCGAGGCGCCCCGCCCGCGTCCCGACGAGCGCCACGAGCCCGCCCCGGGCGTGGAACACGTTCTTGCGAACGGAGATCGGCCCCTGCTGCGGCGCGTCCGGCGACACGTCCAGCACGACCCCGCGTGGGCTCTCGAACGTGTTCCCGGAGACGGTCGCCGAGAGCGACGTGATCCTCACGACCGTCGACTCGAAGCGGTTGCCGTTGATCTGGAGGCCACGGCTCGCCGTGTCGTCGATCGCGGTCTTGCCGGCGGCCGAAAACGTGTTGTCGGCAATCGTCGTCCGCCGCGTCAGGGCCGATTTCACCGACACGTCCTGATGCCCGCGGAACTCGTTTCCGCGCACGATCGTCCCTACCGCGATGACGACACCGAGGTAGCCGTGGCGGCCGGTGAAGAGGTTCTCCAGCACGCGCACGCCCTGCGGCCGGTCCGAGGCGGTGACGCCCGAGACGACGAGCGGCACGTCCGAGAACACGAGCCCCTGGACCGTGACGTCGTCGGCGAACACGAACAGCCCGAACGCCCCGCTCGTGCCGGTCGTCCAGGACGGGATCGCGCTCCGGTCGCGCAGACCCGCCTTCGCCTCCCCCACCGTGCCGACGATGCGCAGGCCGCGCAGCTCGGAGCGCACGCGGAGGGGCGCAGTGAGCTCGACCTGCCCCGGCCGCTCGAAGACGATCATGTCCCCGGCCTTCGCCTGGCGCATGAGGATGTAGCGGAGCGACCCTTCCGGGCCGGGGTTCGAGGAGTCGGCCCCCGCCGGCGCGTCGCCGAAGTTCTTGACGACCCAGGTCGCCCCGGACCGCTCGGCCTGCGCCGACGGGACGACCAGTAGAATTATGAGAAGCGCGAGAGCCCGCCCCACACGGCGAGCTTAGGGCTACCAGCCGCGCGTTTCCAGCAGCTCTTCGGGCGCGAGGCTCGCGGTCGAGATGCCCACCATCGCGTCGCCGAGGCCCGCCGAGACGCGGGCGAGGATCTCCGCGTCGGCGAAGTGCGTCGTCGCCTCGACGATCGCCTTCGCGCGGCGCTCGGGGTCGCCCGACTTGAAGATCCCGGAGCCGACGAAGACGCCGTCGGCGCCGAGCTGCATGCAGAGCGCCGCGTCGGCGGGCGTCGCGATTCCGCCGGCGGTGAAGGTGACGACCGGCAGGCGGCCGTTGTCGGCGACCCACTTGACGAGGTCGTACGGCGCCCGCAGCTCCTTCGCCTCGGCGAAGAGCTCCTCCTCGCGCAGCGACTGGAGCCGGCGGATGCCGCCGAAGACGGCGCGCATGTGCGTCACCGCGTTGACGATGTCGCCGGTGCCGGCCTCGCCCTTCGTGCGGATCATCGCCGCGCCCTCGGAGATCCGGCGCAGCGCCTCGCCGAGGTTCGTGCAGCCGCAGACGAACGGGATCGTGAACTGCCACTTGTCCACGTGGTGCGCGAGGTCGGCGGGCGTCAGCACCTCCGACTCGTCGATGTAGTCCACCTCGAGCGCCTGCAGGATCTGCGCCTCGACGAAGTGGCCGATCCGGCACTTGGCCATGACCGGGATCGTCACCGCCGCCTGGATCTCCGTGATCATCTCCGGGTCGGACATGCGCGCGACGCCGCCGTCGCGGCGGATGTCGGCCGGTACGCGCTCGAGCGCCATCACCGCGACGGCGCCCGACCGTTCGGCGATCTTCGCCTGCTCGGCGTCGACGACGTCCATGATCACCCCGCCCTTGAGCATCTCGGCGAGGCCGCTCTTGACGCGCATGGTCCCGATCTCGGCCATGCACCTAGTGTAGCGCCGCCGCCGCGCCCGCTCGAAGGGGCGCGGCGGCGTCAGCGAGCCGTCAGGCCGGCGGGGCAGCCGCCCGGGCGCGGCACCTTCACGCCCTGTTCCTTCATCCGCATCCAGGAGGCTGCGGCGATCACGATCGACAGGATCAGGAGCACACCGGCGAAGAAGAACTTGCGGAACTCGTTGTCCACGAAGAACTTCAGCACCGTCGCGAGGAGCAGCACGAGCGAGAGGATCCCGGAAACGAGCGTCGGGGCCATGCCGCGGATGTCGACCTTCGTGCCCATCAGCATCCCGACCTCGTAGACGATGATCCCGATCGCGGCGATCACAGCGATCCAGCCCCAGCCGTGCCACGCGTTGCGGCTGACGCAGATGCCGATGTCACCGCCGACGCAGGCCTCTTGCCACTTGAAGAAAGAGAAGATGAGATAGAGCACGCTCCCGCCGAGCGCCACCTGCCCCATCGTCGAGAGTGAACGAAACTTTCCCATACCCAATCCTTTCGTCTGCCGTTGCCCGACAGGGCAGGCTCGCATCCCGGCGAGCATTGTGCAAGAGATACGCACTGACCGGCGCGACTCCTCTCCCCTGAAGTCGTGCTCGTGCTCCCTCGGGAGCAGCGGGGCCCGTGCTGTGGTGGCGGGCCCCGTGTCTTCGTAGCACGGCCTGAGCGTCCGGCGGCACCCGCGCGCCGTGCCCTACGGGCGCGAAACGGGCTGCCCGAGCTGCTTCTCCCACCAGTCGGCCTCGCGCTGCTCCATCTGCTCCTGCAGCTCGCCGACGTAGACCGCGAGGTCGCTCTCCTTCCTTCCGAGCCGGAGCTCGAACTCCCGGACCGCCCGCTCGCGCTGCTCGAGCTTTGCCTTGAACAGATCGAGCTCGGCGTCGGAGCGCGCCTCGCGGGCCTCGATCTCCGCCTCGCGCTCGTCGAGCTCTCGCATCCGATCGGAGATGCTCTCCTCCGTCTGGCCGAGGCGCTTCTCGCGCCGCTCGACCCGGGCTCGCTGCGACTCGAGCAGCGTCTCGCCGCTGCCGAGCTCGGCCTCGCGCGCAGCCAGCTCTCGACGCAGGTCGTCGAGCCGTCGCGCCTCGGTCTCGAGCTGCGCCGCGGTCTGGCCGTCCGCCTCGCCGCGCCGGAGCTGGGCCTCGCGCAGGTTCAGCTCCGCCTCGCGCGCGGCGAGGTTGCTCTCCTGCGCGGCGAGCTCCGTCGAGCGCGCGCTCACCGCCGCCTCGAGCTGACCCTGGCCGGAGCGCTCTCGCTCGAGCCGGTCGGCGCGGGACTGAAGCTCCGCCTCACGCGCCGCAAGCTGCTCGTCGCGCGCCGTCGCCGACGCTTCAGCCTTCGCCAACTCGCGCCCGCGTTCGGCGGAGCTCCGGTCGCGCTCGTCAAGGGCGGCCTCGCGCTCACGGAGCGCCGACGCCCGCGTCTGGACGACCGACTCCCGAGCCTCGGCGCGCCCGGCCGCCTCTGCCTCGCGCGCTGCCAGCTCCGCCGCGGCACGCTCGAGCGAGCGCTCGCGCTGCGCGAGAGCCGCCTCGTGCTTCGCGAGCTCCGCAGCGGACTCGGTGCGCTCACGATCGGCCGTCTGGAGCTCACGGAACTTGATCGAGATCTGCTTCTCGCGCTCGCCCGCCCGCGTCTCCGCGGCGGCAAGCGCGGAGCGGAGCTCCGCAAGGCGCTGCTGCTCGGCCGTGGCCGCTTCGGCCCGGGCGGCGAGCTGGAGCTCCTGCTCGAGGAGCGAGGCCTCGAGCGCGGCGACCTTTCCGGCCCGGGCGTCGACCTCCGCCGAGCGGAGCTCCAGCATCGCGTCGATCTCCGAGTGGTGCCGGCCCGTGGGCTGAGCACGAACGTCCTCGCCGACACCCTCCGGAGCCTCCGGAGTCTCACCGGCGCACTCGCCCTGCTCGCTTGCTCCGACAGCCGGCTGCGCCGGCGGGGGAACGGCCTCGAGGTCGGCTACCGGCGAGTCTACGTCGCGCCGTCTCTGAAGCTGCGCACGAAGCCCCGTGCCGAAGCCGCGCTCGGTCTCGTGCTCGGTCGAGCTCATCAGAAGAGCTCGAGCAGGCTGAGGAGCGCGGGCCCGAGGATGACAAGGAACATCGCCGGGAAGATGAAGAGGACGGTCGGAAAGAGCATCTTGATCGGCGCCTTCATCGCCCGCTCCTCGGCGGCCGCCTGCCGCTTCAGCCGCGTGTCCGCCGCCTGCACCCGCAGGATGCGGCCGAGCGAGATGCCGAGCTGGTCGGCCTGGATGATCGAGCGCGTGAAGCTCGCCACCTCAGGCGTCGCTGCGCGCTCGGCGAGCTTCTTCAGCGCATCCTGGCGCGACTCGCCGATCCGCATCTCCCCGAGCGTGTGGGAGAGCTCGTCGGCGAGTGCGCCCTCCATGTGCTCGGAGAGCTTCGCGACCGCGCCGTCGAAGCCGAGCCCCGCCTCGACGCTCACGGCGAGCAGGTCGAGTGCATCGGGGAGCTGCGAGCGGATCTCCTCCCGCCGGCGCCGGCCGCGGGACGACACGACGAGGCCGGGAAGGACGAACCCCGTGCCGCCGAGCGCCGCGGCGAGGGCGACCGCACCCGAGCCGCCGACAGCGATGGTTCCGAGCACCAGGCCGGCGAGCGCGCCGCCGAGGCCGAACGCGGCCTCGGCGGCGAGAAACGCCGTCGGGGTCAGGCTCCTTCCCATCCCGGCGGCGAGCAACCGCGCCGTCGTCGATTCGATGCTGGCGCGCGGAGTCAGGCGGAGGGCGAGGCGCGCGAGCGCAAGCGCGGCCGGCTCCAGCACGCGCTCGCGGAAGCGCAGCCGCTCGATCCCGCCGCCGGCGATCCGGACGCGGCCGTACGTCGCGGCACGACGGACGGAGCGCCTGCGCTCGCGGGCGGGCTGGGTGACGACCTCGCCGGCGAGGAAGACGGCTGCGGCGAGCAGGAAGGCTGAGAGCGCGAGCAGCATGGATCAACCCCTGAAGGAGACGATTTTCCGAAGAACGAGCGACCCGAACGCGATCATCACGACCCCGGCCACCATCAGCGTGCGCCCCGTCGAGGTGTGGTAGAGCGGGTCCATGTACTCGGCGTTCACAAGCGAGATCGCGCCGAGCAGGAAGAACGGGATGCCCACGAGGACGTAGGCCGACGCGCGGCCCATCGCCGTCAACGAGCGGATCTTGCGGGCAAACTGCTGCCGCTGGCGAACCGCGTCGGCGACCATGTCGAAGATGCCGGCGAGACTGCCGCCCACCTGGCGCTGGATGGTCACTGCCGTGACGACGAAGGTGAGGTTCTTCGAGCCGACCCGCTCGCCCATCTCCGCGAGTGCGTCGTCCATCGGGCGCCCAAGGCGCGTGTCGGTCAGCACGCGCTTGAACTCCGCGCTGGCCGGTGGCCGATCCTCGTCGACGACCGCCTGGATCCCCTGACGGAAGCTGTGACCGGCCTTGAGCGAGGCCGCGAGCGTCACGAGCAGATCCGGAAGCTGCTCCTCGATCGCCGCGAGCCTTCGGCGCGCCTTCACCGAGACGACGAGGACGGGGATCGCCGCGCCGAATGCGAGCGCGAGCAGTGTGACGAGCAACGGCGCGCCGGCGACGGCGCACAGCAGGCCGAGAAGGAGGCCTGACCCGGCCGCCGCATAGACGAGCTCGACGGTCCGCAGCGGCACGTCCGCGCGCTCGAGCAGGCGGTGGAGCGAGTGCCAGACCCTGAGCTGACCGAACGCGCGCTCGGTCGCGCGCATGACCATCGACGCCGTCGCGAAGCGCTCCTGTGCCCGCCCTCGCGCACGCGTTCGGACGCGCGCGCCCAGGTGCGGCGCGAGCCGCCGCCGCAGACGGTCGCCGCGCGGGGCGGCGAGCAGGAGGACGGCCGCGGCGAAGACGCACGCGGCGACGGCGAGCGCCACGAGGAGCGGACCGAGTGCGAAGAGCTGACTGGGCAGGCGAGAGCCGGCCGCCTCGAGCCGGATCGGAGTGCCGGGCACTGTCGCGTCCGCGGTGGCGCCGGCGACTGCGAGCCGGAGCCGATCGCCCGGTCGCGCAGAGGTCACGTACGAGAGCTCCCACGTGCGCGTGAGCTCGGAGGCGATCGACGCGTAGACCGCCTCGAGCACCCCCGCGGAGGCGGCTGCGTAGTAGCGGCCGCCCGTGGCCCGTACGAGCTCCCTGAGCGGCGCGGGCGAGAAGTCCCGGCTCGCGATCGCGATCGCGTAGACGGCGACTCCCGCCGTGCGCGCCGCTCGGGTTGCACCGGCGAGGGTCGCCTCGCTCGAGACGTCGCTCCCGTCGGTGAGCAGGACGACGACGCGCCCACGCGCCGGCTCCCCGGAGAACGCCGCGCCCGCGACGACGACGGCGTCGTAGAGCGCCGTTCCCTGCCGCCGGTCCACGCCGAGGGTGCGGAGCGCCGCGTCGGCGTCGATCGTCGCGCTCGAGAAGCCGGTGAGCACGACGGCGCGCGAGCCGAAGCCGACGACGGCGATCCGGTCGGCTTCCCGCTTCGACGCGACGAAGCTGCGCGCAGCGTCCGCCGCGGCCGCCAGAGCCGGCCCCGCCATCGAGCGCGAGCGGTCGACCGCGAGCACGACGCTCTTCGACCTCCCGAGGTTGACCGCCTCGAGCCCCGCCACAAGGCGGCCGTTCTCGGTCAGGTTCGGCACGCCGTCGGCGACGACCGTCGCGCGCACCACCGGGTATGCGCTCGTGTCGATGCCGCCGAAGCGCGCACCGGCCGCCGCGGTCCCGGGAAGGACCGCGGCGAGCGCGACGAGGACGGGAAGCGCCCGCCTCACTGGAAGCCTCCGTAGCCGGCTCCGCCGAAGGCGGGCACGTCCTCGCGGAAGAACGCCGGCGGCAGCACGACGCCGTTCGCGGCGAGCTTCTCGAGGAAGTGCGGCTTGAGCCCCGTGCAGGTAAGCGGCATGAGCAGGCGCGAGCCGCGGGCCGCGGCCGCCGCCTCCTCGTCCGGCGGCTTCGCGACGAAGAGGTCCTGCAGCGTGATGACGTCCGACTCCATCCGCAGCACCTCGGTCACGTGCGTCAGACGGCGGGAGCCGTCGACGAGCCGCGAGATCTGGACGAGCAGGTCGAACGCGCTCGAGATCTGCTCGCGGATCGCGCGCAGCGGCAGGTCGATCCCGGCCGTCAGAACGAGCGTCTCCAGCCGGGCGAGCGCGTCGCGCGGCGAGTTCGCGTGGATCGTCGTGAGCGAGCCCTCGTGCCCCGTGTTCATCGCCTGGAGCATGTCGAGCGTCTCCGCGCCGCGAACCTCGCCGATGATGATCCGGTCGGGGCGCATGCGCAGGGCGTTGCGGACGAGCTCGCGGATCCGGATCTCGCCCTGCCCCTCGATGTTCGGCGGTCGCGACTCGAGCGTGATCACGTGCTCCTGCTGGAGCTGGAGCTCGGCCGCGTCCTCGATCGTCACGATCCGCTCGTCGCCGGGGACGAACGAGGAGAGCGCGTTCAGCATCGTCGTCTTGCCGGTGCCGGTGCCGCCGGAGATGAGGAGGTTCAGCTTTCCCTTCACGCACGCGGCGAGGAACTGCGCGGCCTGCGGCGTCAGCGATCCGAACGAGATCAGGTCGTCCATCGTGTAGGGGTCGCGGGCGAACTTGCGGATCGTCAGCGTCGGCCCTCTGAGGGAGAGCGGCGGGATGATCGCGTTGACGCGGCTCCCGTCCGGCAGGCGCGCATCGACCATCGGCGAGGCCTCGTCGATCCGGCGCCCGACCTGCGATACGATCTTGTCGATGATCCGGAGCAGGTGCGCGTTGTCCACGAACGCCGCCTCGGCCCGCTCGATGCGGCCGTGCCGCTCGACGAAGATCCGGTCGAAGTTGTTGACCATCACCTCGCTGATCGAGTCGTCGCGCAGGAGGGACTCGAGCGGGCCGTAGCCGAGCACGTCGTCGGCGATCTCGCGCACGATCCGGCGCCGCTCCTCGCGCGTCAGCGGCGTGCGGTCGAGCGCGAGCTGCTCGGTGACGGCGAGCAGGACGCGCTCGGAGAGGTCCTCGCCGCTCTCACGCTTGAAGAGCTCCGGCCCGACCTTCGCGATGACGGCGTGGTGGATGTTGGTCTTGAGCTCCGCGTAGGGGTCGGTCGCCTCCGCAGCGGGGACGTGAGCGGGACCGGCGAGCGCAGCCGGATGCTCGGCGACCTGGCCGACGGCACCGTTCCCCATCGAGAGGCGGTCGTGCAGACCCATCAGGCCCTCGCGAGCGCCGCGAGCAGACGGCGCTTCTTCGGCGGCTCGCTCGTGACCAGCGACTTCGCGATCTCGCGGATCGCGCGCGAGAAGTCGGCCCCCGCGTCGGCGATCGCCGGCGGCTGACCCCGGTTGACGCCGAGCGGCACGGCCCGGTCGGACGGCAGCTCGAAGCGGATCTCGATGCCGAGCGCGTCCTCGACCTCCTTCTTCTTTATCCCGACCTTCGAGTTCGAGCGGTTGAGGACGAAGCGGATCCGCTGCGCCGGGAACGACAGCAGCTCGAGCGTCTGCATCGAAAGGCGCACGTTCTTCAGCGTCGGCACGTCGAGCCCACAGAGCATGAGCAGCTCATCGGTCCGGTCGAGCGTCGCCAGCATCGGCCCGTGGAAGAACGGCGACGTGTCCACGACGATCACGTCGTAGGACTCGCGCGCGACCTCGAGCAGGCGCGCGAGCTTCGACTCCGTCACGAGCTCTGCGTCCTCAGGACGGAGCGGCGCGGGCAGGATGTCGAGGCCGCACTGGTGTCGCGTCGTGTAGCCGGCGAGCTTCTCCGTGTCGAGCTCGCCTGGGGCGACGACGAGGTCGTAGATCGTCTTGTCCGGCTCGATCCCGAGCATGATCGCGGCGTCGCCGAACTGGAGGTCGAGGTCGAGCAGGAGCGTCCGCTTGCGCTCGTGCTTCGCGAACGAGGCGGCGAGGTTCGTCGCCATGACGGTCTTCCCCGTCCCTCCCTTCGGCGAGAAGACGGTGACGATGCGGCCCTGGCGACCCTGCCCGCCCTCGGCCAGGATACGCCGACCCGCGTGCCCCGCCTTGCGGAGCGAGAAGACGACGTTCTCGGTGAGCTGCGGCAACAGGAGCACGTCCGCGACGTCCGCGTCGAGCGCGTCCTCGAGCAGGGCCGAGGACTCCCCCGAGGCGAGGACGACGATCGGCGCCCGCGTGTGCTCCCGAATCGCGGCGAGCTCGCCGGCCGGCAGCGCCGCCGCCCGCGTCGCGTGGACGACGACCTGGAGATGGCCGCCGGCGAGCGCAGCGCTCGCCTCGCGCGACCTGGTCACTCCAGCCGACGAAGTCGAGCTCGGAGTGCGAGGCGAGCGCTTCGCGCAGCCGCTCGATTCCGTCGCACGCGCCCGTGACGTAGACCCGGACCCGCTCGCGCGGGCTCTCGCCGGCGGTGGTCATCGCGTTCCTCTTCCGAACTCGAGCTCGTCGAGCTGGCCACCGCGGAGCCCGTCGCGCAGGATCGAGCCGACCCAGACGACGGTTTCCGGGCTGTCGCTGGACTTGACCGGCGGCCGCAGCTCGAGCGACCAGTCGCCGTGCTTCAGCACGTGGAAGAGCTTCTGGACCTGCGTGTCCGTGACGGCCAGGAGCACGGAGAGATCGGAGTTCGACCCGCTGAGCTTGGGCGCCCCGGCACCCGCGCCGGCCGGCGCCTTCAGCACCTCGATGTCGCGCAGGACGATCCGCGTGGCGTGGATCTCCCCGTTGCCATCGACCTTGACCGAGGCGATCACGTCCACGCGGTCGCCCGCCCTGAGCGTTCCCGCGAGGATCTGATGCTGGTCGCCCGCGACCTGGATCGCTCTCATCGTCCCGGTGAGCTGCGCGCGAATGCCACGCTCGGCCGGCGTCGCGAAGCGGCGCGTCGTCACCTGCTCGCCCGCGAAGATCGGCTGCGACGCCACGAGCTCGTCGATCTGCGCGGGGTCCGAGATGGAGCCGGGGACGACGCTGCGGCGCACGACGTCGGCCTTGGTGAGCATCCCCTTCGCGACCACATCTGCGCCGTCGGTGCCGGCCGGGATGTCGCGCGCCGCGACGAAGACCTGCACGTTCGCCTCGTCGTGGCGGACGCTCCGCTGGTAGTTCGTCACATAGAAGCTCGTCAGAAGCGCGGCGACAACGGCCAACGCGATCGCGATCGAAATGTTTCTCAGGCGGTACGTCATGAGCGTCTTCTTCCTTTGTGTGTCGCTGTGTCAGTCGACGAGGTTCACAATGGTGGTTGAAATGGCTGAGGTGAAAGTTGGGCGGCTATTTCGCGCGGCTATTCGACACGCTCCGTGATCGAGCTCGACAGCCGCCCGGAAGCGACGACCATGCCGAGCACGTTGACCTTGTACGGATAGGTCGCTTCGACCGTGACATCGGCGCCGGGCGCCCACGCGGTCGCGGTCACGTCGACGTCGAGATCCGCCTGACGCAGATCGGACGCGGCGTTGCGGACGGACGCTTCGGCGAGCCCGACCGGATCGACCGTCGTCCGGCTAACGGCGGCCTTGCGCGCGCCGACCCGGGTCGCGTCGGTCAGGGTCAAGTAATCCTTGTAGAGGATCCCGAACTGGATGATCGCGAAGAGGGCGATGCAGAGCACGGGCATGATCAGGGCGAACTCGACCATCGCCTGACCGCGCTCTCCCGCGATGGGCGCCCCAGGCCGTGGGGCGCCCATCGCTCGATTGGTCTTCGCCCGGCTCATACGACGAGCCCCACAAGCGCGGCGACTCTCTCGAAGGCGCTTTGGATTGCGCCGGCGAGGAGCGAGAACGCGGCGACGATGGCGAGTGTGATCACGCTCAGGACAACGGCGTACTCCGCCATCGTCTGCCCCCTCTCCCGGTGCAACGTGATCCGGTGCGTCGACATCTTCCCCTCCTCTCGCTTTCGCGGTGAGCTACGGCGTGATGGCTTCGACCACCCCCTGGAGGGCTGCCCGAATGCCGCCCGACAGCGCGGTGAGAGCCGCGATGATTCCGAGCGTGATGACGGCGAGAACGACGCCGTACTCGGCCATCGTCTGGCCCTCCTCGCTGCGCAGCGTGGCGAGCCTCGACTGCGCGGCAACGAAGAGCTTCAGCATGTGATTCACCTCCCTTCGCGAGGAGACAATGCGAGCAGGAGATGAATTCCGATGTGTAAACGAAGCATTTCGATCGACCACGCCGGAAAGCCTCCTGTTAACAACGTGGCGTGGCCGCGACGCCTCGTTACATTCGTCCTGTCGAGAGCTAAGAACCCGACTTACGCAGTTTCTTGCAGCGGCTCTTGCAGTTCACTCGAATGAGTGACGGAAGTTCATGCGACTGCCGCTAGAACGAGATCGATGAGCGCCGAGATCGTCACGCTCGCCCGGTCCGCAGGCGGCGGCATCGTCTGCGAGCGCTGCGTCGTCGCTACTTCTCCGCTTCGACGGCTGCGGGGCCTGCTCGGCCGAACCTCCCTGCCGCCGGGCGAGGGCATCCTCTTGAAGCCCGCGCGCTCGGTCCACACGTTCTTCATGCGCTTCCCGATCGACGTCGTGTTCGTCGACTCGCAGCTCGCTGTCGTAGGCATCACGGCCGCGCTGCCGCCCTGGCGGACGGCGGCGGAGCGGAGATCCTTCTCCGTGCTCGAGCTGGCAGCCGGCGAGTGCGAGCGACGCTGCGTCGCCGTCGGCGACGTCTTGCTCGTTCGAGCGACGAGCGAGTCGGGGCATCCTTCTCCCCCTCCGTAGTCACCCGAAACGGCGATCAGCGTCCGGACCGACGCCCGGACTGGGTGCGGCGAGGAACAATGTGACATTCCCGCACCAGATGGAGGCGCCCATGGCCACGACGACGGTCAGCACCACGCTCAGCGTCACTGACAACCGAACGGGCAAGAGCTACGAGTTGCCGATCGAAGACGGGGCGATCCACGCCCCCGACCTCCGCAAGATCAAGGTCGACGAGGACGACTTCGGGCTGATGAGCTACGACCCGGCCTTCCTCAACACCGCCTCGACGCGGAGCTCGATCACGTTCATCGACGGCGACCTCGGCATCCTCCGCTACCGCGGCTACCCGATCGAGCAGCTCGCGGAGCAGAGCACCTACCTCGAGGTCGCGTACCTGCTGATCCACGGCGAGCTGCCGACCGCGGCCGAGCTCGAGGCGTGGACGCACGAGATCACCTACCACACGTTCCTGCACGAGAACGTCAAGCGGCTGATGGAGGGCTTCAACTACGACGCCCATCCGATGGGGATGCTCGTGAGCGTGATCGCGGCGCTCTCGACCTTCTATCCCGAGGCCGTCGCAGTGGACGACCCCGAGGTGCGCATGAAGCAGGTGCACCGGCTGATCGCCAAGGTGCCGACGATCGCGGCCTTCTCGTACCGGCACGGGCTGGGGCTGCCGTACGTCTACCCGCAGAACGAGCTCGGCTTCACGGCGAACTTCCTCTCGATGATGTACCGGATCGCCGAGCCGCGCTACAGCGCCCACCCGGCGCTCGAGCGGGCACTCGAGGTCCTGTTCATCCTTCACGCCGACCACGAGCAGAACTGCTCGGCGAACGCGATGCGCTCGATCGGCTCGAGCAAGGTGGATCCGTACTCGGCGCTCGCCGGCGCCGCTGCGGCGCTCTGGGGGCCGCTGCACGGCGGTGCCAACGAGCAGGTGCTGCGGATGCTGACCGAGATCGGGGACGTCAAGCGCGTGCCCGAGTTCATCGAGGCGGTCAAGTCGGGGCACGGCGGCCGGCTGATGGGCTTCGGCCACCGCGTCTACAAGAACTACGACCCGCGGGCGAAGATCATCAAGGCCACGGCCGACGCCGTCTTCGAGGTGACCGGCCGCAACCCGCTGCTCGACATCGCGCTCGAGCTGGAGAAGATCGCGCTCGAGGACGACTACTTCGTCTCGCGGAAGCTGTACCCGAACGTGGACTTCTACTCGGGGCTGATCTACCAGGCGCTCGGGCTGCCGGTCGCGATGTTCCCGGTCATGTTCGCGATCCCGCGGACGGCCGGGTGGCTCGCGCAGTGGCTCGAGCTGGTGACCGACCCCGAGCAGAAGATCGCGCGGCCGCGTCAGGTCTACACGGGCTACGGCGCGCGGGACTTCGTGCCGCTCGGCAAGCGCTAGCGCTAGCTGGAGGTCGAGGCCGCGCCGTCGGGCGCGGCCTCCCTCTCTCCTCCTGGCTCTCCCCGCCGCCCCTGAGATAGGCTGGCGCGGTGACGGAGAGCGCCTGGGGGACGGGTCCACCGCATCGATGAGGCCCAGGCCCTTACGCGGGCGCGCCGCCTCCGCGCGGGCGTTGTGGATCGTGCTCCCGGTGGTCGGCCTCTGGCTCGCCCTCGCGACGGCCCTCGCGGCGATCACCGGCCGCATCGTCGACTGGTTCGTGATGACCGACGAGCTGCTGTACGAGCGGTTGGCGATCAGCATCGCGCACGGTGGTTCGCCTTTTCCGCGGGTGCATGACGAGTCTGTCTCGGTGCTCAGCCAGCTCTACCCGCTCCTGATCGCGCCGGTCTACCGCCACGGGTACATTCCGGAGGCACTGCACGACGCACACGTCCTGAACGCCTTCGTAATGACGTCGGCGTGTATCCCCGCGTTCCTGCTCGCGCGGCGCATCACCGGCCGCCTCCTGGTGTCGTACCTCGTCGCAGCCCTCACGGTCTGCGTGCCCTGGATCGTCTACTCCGGCTTCCTCCTGACCGAGGTTGCCGCCTATCCGGCCTTCCTCTGGGCGCTCCTGGCGCTGCAGCGCGCGACGGCCGCGCCGGGCCCGCGCAACGACCTTCTGGCGCTCGCGGCCATCGCCCTGGCGGTGCTCGCGCGGACGCAGCTCGGCGTTCTGCTCGTCGTTCTGCCGCTCGCGATCGTTGCCCACGAGATCGCGCTCGTAGATGGCGGTCCGCGGCTTCGAGATCGGCTCCGCGCGGCGGGCAAGGAGCTACTCGTCGGGCATCGCCTGCTCACGGGTGTCTACGCCGCACTCGGCCTCGCCGCCGCCGGGCTGGCCGCCGCCGGCCGGCTCTCGGAGGCGCTCGGATCGTACGCCGTGACGCTGGAGGGCGACCTGCTGCCGAGCCACATCGGCCGTTCCCTCGTCGAGCACGTGGCGACGATCGCGCTCGGGCTCGGCGTGCTGCCGTTCGTGCTCGGCGTTGCCTGGCTGCTCGCGGGGCTCGTGACCACGCGGACGAGAGAGCGCCGCGCCTTCGCCTCGGTCGGAACGCTGACGCTGCTCGCCCTCACGTTCGAGGTGAGCTCGTACGACCTCCGATTCGGCGGCGGCACGGTGCACGACCGCTACCTCTTCTATGTCGCGCCGATCGTGCTCATCGGCTTCGCCGCCGTACTCTGCGACGGGAACTGGCCTCGCTGGTCGCTGCTCGCGCCGACCGGCTTGCTCGTCGTGGGCTTCTCGATCATGCCTCTGCGCCAATACGAGAAGCTCAACGTGGACACGCCCGTGTCGGCCCTCAACGACGTGCTCCTGGAGTTCGCGGGCTCCGCTCGAGCCGCACATCTGTTCCTTGCACTCGGCACGGCGGTGGCGGTCGTGCTCTTCGTTCAGGCCACGCTTCTCCTCCGGCGAGCGTATGTCGCGGCCGTTCTCGTCGCGCTCGTCGTCGCCGCCCTCCCCGCCGAGACCGGCTATGCGTTCGTGCGTCTGTTCAGGGTCGACGGCACGGCCGGCCGGCCACTCACGCTCGACCAGGGCGTCGTCTTCAACTGGGTCGACCGCACGTTGGGCGCACACGCGGACGTGACGATCATCCCGTACCCCTTGATCGCGGGCGACTTCTGGGCGAGCGTCGCGTACTGGTGGGACCTGGAGTTCTGGAATGCGTCGGTCGGCCACGTGGCCGTCTTCGAGGGCGCATTCTCGTGGACGCCCGCGACGTTTCCGAAGGTCGCCTTGCGCTTCGACCCGCGGACGGGCCGCGCGAACGTCTCGCCCAGCGAGTACGTCGTCTCGGCCGAAGCGGACGCGCGGTTCCACATCGCCGGCGCGGACGAGGGCAGGGCCCGTAACGCCCAGCTGATCCGCGCCGAGCAGCCGTGGCGTGCCGACTGGCTGACGTTCGGGCTCTACGACGACGGCTGGTCGAAGCCGGGAAGGACGGCGTCGGTCCGAATCTTCTCGACGCCGGAGCAGCGAGGGGCCGTCACGCGCTACCTGACGATCCAGCTGCGGGCACCGGGCCAGGTCGTCGGACGCCCCTTCCGCGTCGTCTCGAACATGAGCGAGTGGGACGGAAAGGCCGACGAGGAGACGATCAGAAGCCAGCTCCCGGTGTGCGTTCCCGCCGGGGGCTTCGCCGATGTCCGCATCAGTACGCCGAACCACTCGCCGATCTACGGCGACCCGACGAGTTCGGTCAGCGTGGCCACCCCGCGCGAGGCGGGTGTCGGGCTCACGCAGATCTCGGTGGCAGACGAGATCTACCCTGGCTGCAAGAGGAGTCCGCCGAGCTAGATGACCGGCTCGTGCTCGCCGTTCGCAAGGCGGCACACGCTTGCGTACACAAGGTCAATGGCAGCTATGCACGGGCCACGGCGACGCTTGTGTCAAGTGCTGCGACCGGCGACGCGCAACCTGAGTGGCTGCACGACGAGCAAACGTGCGATTTGGGCCCGCCAGGACTCGAACCTGGGACCGACGGATTATGAGTCCGCTGCTCTGACCAGCTGAGCTACGGGCCCTACGGCTTGAGCGTACCGCTCGGGGCGGTTCGATTGGCCGTGGACGGCAGCTGCTGCCACAATAGGATCTCGCCGTGGGAGTCGCCGCCAGACAGACCGAAACGACCGTCAAGACCTTCCAGCACGAGGTCCAGCTGCGCACCGCCGGCGGGCTCGCCGTCACGGACATCACCGATGAGGTGCGGGAGGCCGTCCGCGCGAGCGGGATCAGCGAGGGCATCTGCTGCGTCTACTCGCCGCACACGACGTGCTCGGTGCGCGTGAACGAGTTCGAGTCGGGCTTCCTCGAGGACTTCGCGGTGCTCCTGCGCCGCCTCGTTCCGAGCGAGCGCTACTACGCGCACGACGACTGGGACCGGCGCACGGAGAACGTCTGCGAGGAGGACCAGGAGTTCGACAACGGCCACTCGCACTGCATGTCGATGCTCCTCGGTCCGGCGGGTGAGTCGATCCCCGTCCGCGAGGGCGAGCTCTGCCTCGGCACCTGGCAGCGCGTGCTCTTCCTGGAGCTCGACCGCGCGCGCGACCGGCGCTGGTCGGTCCAGGTCGTCGGCGTCTAGCCGGTCGCCGGGCCCTACTCCGGGGTGACGTAGGCCGCCGTCAGGCCGCCGTCCACGAGGAAGGTCGCGCCGTTGACGTACGACGAGTCGTCGCTCGCGAGGAAGAGCGCGCCGTTGACGACCTCGCGCGGCTTCGCCAGACGGCCCGTCGGCCAGTGGATCCGCCGCCGCTCGAGCGCCGCGGGATCGTCGCCGAAGATGTTGAGCAGGAGCGGCGTCTCCACCGGCCCCGGGCAGAGCGCATTGACACGGATGCCCTCGCGGGCGAACTGCACCGCGAGCTCGCGGCTCATCGAGAGGACGGCGCCCTTCGAGGCCGAGTACGAGATCTGCGAGGTCGCCGCGCCGAGGATCGCGACGAACGAGGCGACGTTGATCACCGAACCGCCGCCGCCCGCGAGCAGGTATGGGATCCCGTGCTTGCAGCAGAGGAAGACGCCGCGTGTGTTGACGGCCTGCACGCGGTCCCACGCCTCGACGGACGTGTCGAGCACGGATGCGTCGTCCGAAGGCGAGATGCCGGCGTTGTTGTAGAGCACGTCGATGCCGCCGAAGCGCTCGGCCGTCGCGGCGTACATCGCCTTGACGTCTGCCTCCTCGGCCACGTTCGCCCTGAACGCGAACGCCTCGCCGGAGCAGAGGCTCACCGTCTCCTCGGCGGCCTCGAGATTCACGTCCGCCGCGCAGACCCTCGCGCCCTCCTCCGTGAACAGGATCGCCGCGTCGCGGCCCATGCCCCCGCCCGCGCCGGTGATCACGCAGACCTTGCCTTCGAGACGACCAGCCACCGCTCAGCCCTCCGTCGAGATGAAGACGCTTTTCGTTTCCGAGTAGCCCTCGAGCGCGTGCATGCCGAGCTCGCGGCCGAAGCCGGACTGCTTGAAGCCCCCGAACGGCGTCGAGACACGCACCGAGCTGTTCGAGTTGATCGAGAGGACGCCCGTGTCGAGCGCGCGCGCCACGCGCAGCGCCCGGGCGCCGTCGCGCGTCCAGATCGAGCCGGAGAGGCCGAAGGGCGTGTCGTTCGCGAGCCGCACCGCCTCGGCCTCGTCCTCGAAGGGGATGAGCGCCGCAACCGGGCCGAACACCTCCTCGCGCGCGACGCGATCGTCGTTGGAAGCCTCGACGAGCGTGCACGGGAACCAGAACCCGGGACCGGCCGGGGCCTCGCCCTGGAAGAGCGGCGTGCCCTCGACGAACGACGCGACTGTCGCACGATGCTCCGCGGAGATGAGTGGGCCCATCTCCGTGTTCGGGTCGGCCGGATCGCCGACCTTCACCCCACGCGTCGCGTCGATGAAATAGTCCAGAAATCGGTCGTAGACCGATTTCTGGACCAGGATGCGCGAGCGCGCGCAGCAGTCCTGGCCGGCGTTGTCGAAGACGGCGTACGGCGCGGAGGCGGCGGCCTGCTCGATGTCGGCGTCGGCGAAGATGACGTTGGCCGACTTGCCGCCGAGCTCGAGCGTCACGCGCTTGATCGTGCCGGCGGCGCCGCGCATGACCGTCTGGCCGACTTCCGTCGAGCCGGTGAAGCCGATCTTGGCGACGTCTCTATGCTCGACCAGCCGCTGCCCGGCGACCGAGCCCTTGCCGACGAGGACGTTCACCACGCCCTCGGGGATGCCGGCCTCGACGATCAGCTCGCCGAGGCGCAGGGCCGAGAGCGGCGTCAGCTCGGCGGGCTTGAGCACGAAGGTGTTGCCGCACGCGAGCGCCGGGCCGAGCTTCCAACTGGCGATGTTGAGCGGAAAGTTCCAGGGCGTGATCAGACCGACGACGCCGAGTGGCTCCCGGAACGTGGCCGCGACCCCGCCCGCGACGGGGATCGTGTCGCCGTAGTGCTTGTCCACCGCGCCGGCGTAGAAGTGGAAGACGCGCGCCACCATGCCGATCTCCCAGCGCGCGCCCGAGATCGGCTTGCCGACGTTGCGCGACTCGATCTGCGCCAGCTCCTCGGCGTGCTCCTCGACCAGCGTCGCGACACGGCGCAGGAGGCGCCCGCGGTCGTCGGGTGCGACCGCGCGCCAGGCGGGGAAGGCGGCCTTCGCGCGCGCGACGGCGGCGTCCGTCTCCTCGATGCCGGCCCGCTCGAGCTGCGC
Source organism: uncultured Actinomycetes bacterium (assembly GCA_963839425.1). Lineage (GTDB taxonomy): Bacteria > Actinomycetota > Thermoleophilia > Gaiellales > Gaiellaceae > CAYGLV01. The sequence goes on along the minus strand of CAWIUX010000009.1, from coordinate 761,482 downwards.
GATCGGCTCCTCGGTCGCCGGATTCAGGACGGTGAGGCCCACGCTCCGGATTCAACCACGACCGCGGGCAGCAGCGCCCGGCGTGCCGTCGGCGACGAAGCCACGGTAGCGGGCGCGGGCGCGGGCGAGCTCGGGCGAGAAGAATTCGAGCAACCAGCCGGCCGAGAGAAACTGCGGCGACGGCCGGAGGCCAGCGGTCGCGTGGTAGCTGCTCCAGGGCCACGAGTCCGCGGTCGCGCAGATCCCGGCTCGGACCGGATTCAGGACGACGTAGCGGCAGGACTCGAGCAGGTGGCTCTCGCTCTCGATCGGCTCGGCGTGGAAACGGTTGCGGCGGAGGTGGTCGCGGCGGCTGTGGCGCCCGTTGAACGTGCGCGAATAGCCGCCGTTCAACTCCTGCATGCCTTTCGAGAGCGACGGCCCACCCAGGGGTGCCTGGACGACGAGATGGAAGTGGTTCGTCATGAGGCAGTAGGCCCGCACGAGCCAGTCGTAGCGGGTCACAGCGCGCTCGAGCATCGAGAGGAAGATGCGGCGGTCGAGGTCGTCGACGTAGTGGGCACGGCCGTTGTTCCCGCGCGAGGTGATGTGGTAGACGAGATCGGGGTCGATGACGCGCGGCGGGCGGGCCATCCGGCCACGGTAGCGCAGTGCCGCGCGTCCGCAAGGGGTGTGAACAAAGACTTGCGCAATTGGCACAAAGCCGTCACACACACGTAGCGGTGTCAGACACCGTCACGTGTGTGGCGCGCGTCTGAGCCGCCTCTGGGCCGATCTCTCCACAGCCGGCCGGCGGAGACGACAGTCAGGCTCAAGCCGAACGGCCGGTCCGCCGATCAACCTTCCATGGTCGCCCGCCTGCCCGCGTACGACCCGAAGATCATCGAGCGCGCCGCCGAGAAGCTCTACGGCAAGGCGCAATCCGTCGTGCACGGCTGCATCGCCGCCGGCATCGTCGCCGGCGCGGCCTTCGGCGCCGTCCCGCTGACATCGCTGGGCGACGCCTGGCCGATCCCGGCCATCTTCGGCTTTGCGACCGCCCTCGGCGGCTCGCTCGTCGGCGGCGTCGTCGGGTTCGTGATCGGCGACACGCGCGCGTTCGGCTACCGCCTGCAGGCGCAGTCGACGCTCTGCCAGGTGCAGCTCGAGCGCAACACCGCGGCTAGCGCGCATGCGCTCGCGGCTCTCGCCGCCGCGGAGACCGCCCGGCTCGCCGCCGGCCCGGCGCTCCCCGCGCCGATGGAAGACCTGCCCGCGCGCCCGGCACTGGGGCTCGCGCCCCCGGTCTCGCCGCCCCTCTCGGGCTAGATGATTGATTCCTGATCGGCGTGCCCTCAGGGAGGGCATGGGTCAAGCAGCGTGGTCGACTCGACCGGTGCCAAGGCTGGTTGCCTTGGTGCCGGGCGAGGCGGCCGCGATGCGCCGCGCCCAGGCCCCCACTCGGGGGTGCGGTGATCAGGAATCAATCATCTATCGGCCGCGCTCGGCCCGGTAGCGGCTCGCCTCTGCGACGAGCGCGCGGAAGAGCGCGTCGTCGTCGCCCGCTTCGGGGTGCCATTGGACGCCGAGCGCAAAGCGCGCGTCCGGGTCCTCGATCGCCTCGAGCGTCCCGTCGGCGGCCCACGCGGCCTCGATGAGCCCCTCGCCGATGCGGCCGACCGCCTGATGGTGGTGAGACGTCACGTCGCTCCGCGTCCCGATCACCGATGCCAGCCGCGTGCCCTCCTTGACCTCGACGGGATGCACGGCGAAGACCCCGGGCGTCTGCTTGTGCTCGTCGTGGCCCACCTCTTCGGGGAGGTGCTGGACGAGGTCGCCACCGCGGGCGACGTTGAAGAGCTGTACCCCGCGGCAGATCGCGAGCGTCGGCATGTCGCGCTCGAGCGCCGCGCGCAGCAGCGCGAGCTCGCCCTCGTCGCGGTGCCGCTGCGGCGCGTCGGTCTCGGGATGCGCGCCCGGACCCGTACACGGTCGGGTCCACGTCGGCTCCGCCGGAGAAGATGATCCCGTCGAGCGCGTCCAGCGTCTCCTCCGCTCCCATCTCGCTCGGGGGCACGACGAGCGCACGCCCGCCGGCTCGCTCCACGGCGTCGACGTACATCGCCGGAATCAGCACCGCAGGCAGCCGCCAGACGCCCCAGCTCGCCTCCTGGGCGTACGACGTGATGCCGACGACCGGCCTAGCCACGCTCGAAGAACCGCTCCCGCTCATAGCAGGTGACGACCTGGTCGAACAGGGCCTGCTCGGTGCGCGCGTAGTTGACGTAGTGGTCGACCACCTGGTCGCCGAAGGCGCCGCGCGCCACCGTCCCGCCCTCGAGCGCGGCGATCGCCTCCCGCAGCGAGTGCGGGAAGCGCTCGGCGTCCGACTCGTACGCGTTGCCCTCGAGCGGCGGCGGCAGCTCCAGGCCGTGCTCGATCCCGTGCAGCCCGGCCGCGATCACTGCCGCGAAAGCGAGGTACGGGTTGACGTCGCCGCCGGGAATCCTCGTCTCCGTCCGGAGCGACTTCCCGTGCCCGACGATGCGGAAGCCGCAGGTGCGGTTGTCGTGCCCCCACGCGAGCGTCGTCGGCGCCCATGAGCCGGACGCGTAGCGCTTGTACGAGTTCACGTTCGGCGCCAGGAAGACGGCCAGCTCCTTCAGGCACGCGATCTGCCCCGCAAGCCACTGCTTGAAGACGTCGGACTCGCCCGCGAACGCCGCCTCGCCGTCCGGCGTCCAGAGCGAGGAGTGGATGTGGCAGGAGTTGCCGATCCACGTGTGATCGGGCTTCGCCATGAAGGTGATCGAGCACCCGTTGGCGTGCGCGATCTCCTTCGAGCCGTTCTTGTAGACGGCATGGTTGTCGGCCATCGTCAGAGCGTCGGCGAAGCGGAAGTTGATCTCGTGCTGCCCCGGCCAGGCCTCGCCCTTCGAGGTCTCGACCTTCATCCCCGCACCCTGCATCCCGTTCCGGATCTGACGGATGAAGCCCTCGTCGTAGGTCGAGGCGAGGATGTGGTAGTCGAGGATGTACGACACCGACGGCGTCAGCTCGCGGTAGTGCTGGGCGTGCGCCTGCTCGTAGGTCTGGCGCAAGAGGTAGAACTCGAGCTCGGAGCCGATCATGGGCACGTAGCCGAGGTCGGCGGCCCGCTCGATCTGCGCGCGCAGCACCTGCCGCGGCGACGGCCGCACCGGCGAGCCGTCGTGCCAGGTGACGTCGCAGAGCACGAGCGCCGTCGCCTCGAGCCACGGGATCCGGCGCAGCGTGGCGAGGTCGGGCACAAGCGCGAAGTCGCCGTAGCCCTGCTCCCAGCTCGCGATCGAGTAGCCGGGCACCGGGTCCATCTCCATCTCGAGCGCGAGCAGGTAGTTGCAGCCCTCGACGGGATGACCGGCCCCGATCTCCTCGCAGAAGAACTCTCCGTGCAGGCGCTTTCCCAGCAGCCGCCCCTGCATGTCGGTGAAGGCGACGACGACGGTGTCCACTTCCCCCCGCTCGACGGCGCCCTTCAACTCCTCGAACGTGAGCATGGCGAGGATCCTATGTTGTCCGGCCGGGGCGAGAGAATCGAGCCGCTTCGTCATTGACAGCGGGTGCGCAAGGGCGTAGGACCGCGCACGTCTTCACTGTTCTAGACAAGGAGGCCGCGTGAGCACCGATCCAACGGCGCCACAGCACCACCACACGGCGACCGAGGACGAGAAGCTCCTCCATAAGCTCGGCTATGCGCAGGAGCTGTACAGAGCGATGGGCGGGTTCTCGAACTTCGCCATCTCGTTCACGATCATCTCGATCCTCGCGGGCTGCCTGACCTCGTACTACATCGCCTTCCAGTGGGGCGGCCCGATCGCCGTCACCTGGGGCTGGCTGCTCGTCGGAGGGTTCTGCGTGATCGTCTCGCTGGCGATGGGAGAGATCGCCTCGAAGTACCCGACCGCGGGCGGGCTCTACTACTGGGCGTCGAAGCTCGGCAGTCCGGCGTGGGGCTGGTTCACGGGCTGGTTCAACCTCATCGGCCAGATCGCGGTCACGGCGGCGATCTGCTACGGGGCGGCGATCTTCAGCACCTCGCTGTTGAACCTGCTCTTCGACTACCCGAACACGGTGAACTGGACGTTCGTCAGCTTCACCGTGATCATGCTGTTCTCGGCGCTCGTCAACACGTTCGGGGTCAGCATCACGTCGCTCCTGAACTCGATCTCGGCCTGGTGGCACATGGCCGGCGTGGCGTTCATCGTGCTCGTGCTGATCATCGTCCCGGACCACCACCAGTCGTTCGGCTACGTCTTCGGCGAGACCGTCAACAACTCGGGCTTCTCGGGAACGGGCTTCTCCGACCTGACCTTCTGGTTCGTGTTCGGCATCGGCCTCCTGATGGCCCAGTACACGATCACCGGCTACGACGCCTCGGCGCACATGGCGGAGGAGACGAAGCAGGCCTCCCGCGCCGCGGCGCTCGGCCTGGTCATGTCGGTCGTCGTCTCGGTGATCTTCGGCTTCCTGCTGCTCGTCGCCATCACGTTCGCGATCCCCGACACGCAGGGCGTGATCGACGCGGGCGGCGGCGCAGTGACGTACATCTGGCAAACGGCGCTCGGCACCCGCTGGGCGGAGCTGCTGCTGTTCATCGCCGTCGTGGCGCAGATCTTCTGCAGCACGGCCTCGGTGACCTCGGCCTCGCGGATGATGTACGCGTTCTCCCGCGACGGCGCGATCCCCGGCCACCAGCACTGGCGGAAGATCTCCAAGCAGCGCGTGCCGGTGTACGCGGTGTGGGCGATCGTCGTTCCTCGCGTGGGCGCTGATGATCCCGACGCTGTGGAACGCCGTTCGTCGGCTACCTCGTCGGCACGTCGATCGCGGTGATCGGCCTCTACATCGCGTTCGCGCTGCCGATCTACCTCCGCTGGCGACAGGGCGACGAGCTACGAGCGGGGCGCGTGGCACCTCGGCGACGAACTACAAGTGGATCGACCCCCTCGCGCTTGCGTGGATCACGCTGATCTCGATCCTGTTCCTCGCGCCGATCACGCCGACCGGCATCCCGTGGAAGGACGGCTTCGACTGGAAGGTCGTCAACTACGCGCCGCTGACCGTCGGCGGGGCGTTCCTCCTCTTCGGCGGCTGGTGGGTGCTCTCGGCCAGCAAGTGGTTCAAGGGCCCCGTCCGCCAGGGCTCCGAGGAGGAGCTGGCGCGGATCGAGGAGGAGATCGAGCTCGGGCACATGCCCGCGTAGGACAACGCTCGTCCGACGTCACGAGGGGCGCCGCGAGGCGCCCCTCGCCGTTCCTAGAGCATGAAGGCGCCGCCGTTCTGGTCGATCGCCTGGCCGGTGACGCCGCGGGCGTCCGGCGAGAGCAGCCAGGCGACCGTGCCGGCGACGTCCTCGGGCTCGCCCATGCGGCCGAGCGGGACGGCTTTCATCGCCTCGACGTGGGCGGCCTCCGGAGTCGTTCCCATCGCCGCCGCCATGCCGTCGAGCCCCTCCCAGGCCATGTCCGTCGCGACCCAGCCCGGGCAGAGCGCGTTCACCTGCACGTTCGCCGGCGCGAGCTCGGCCGCGAACGCGCGCACGAGCCCGAGCAGCCCGGTCTTGGACGCGCAGTAGCCCGTGTAGCCGGCGACGCCGATGCGGGCGAGGATCGAGGCCACGGCGACGACGTGCCGCGCCTCCGGCCCCGCCTCGAGGTGCCGCTCGGCCGCACGCATGCACCAGTAGGTGCCGGTGAGGTTCGTGGCCACCAGGTCCTCGAAGCGATCCTCCGGCCCAGCCCTGTTCGGCCCACCGGCGCCGCTGCAGGCGACGAGCGCGTAGAGCGGCCCCTGCGCGGCGGCCGCAGCCGAGAACGCGTCGTCGACCTGCGCGCGGTCGCGGATGTCGGCGGGTGCGACGAACGCGGCGGCCCCGATCTCGGCCGCCGTCGCCTCGAGGCGCTCTCGCGCCCGCGCGGTCAGGCTGACCCGCGCGCCCTCCGCGGCGAGCCGCAGCGCAATCGCGCGGCCGATTCCCGTGCCCGCCCCCGTGACGAGCGACGTGCTTTCCGGCGAGGCGCTCCATCCCCTCCCTCCCCGCCGGAGACGTGTCCCGGGCGGACGTTCGCACTTTCCGCGGATTTTCTTCGGCCGCGCACTTGACCGGCGCAGCCGCAAGAGCATAGATTTCCCCTGCGCCGAGCACGGGGCGCCGGTAGGTCGAAGGCCCACCGAGGGGCGGTACGGGAAACCGGAATGTCCGTCGGTGAGCTGGACGAAAGCGCACCCGGCTCGGCGAATCCCTGGTCCAACCTCTTCAGAGCATGTGCGCTTTCTGGCAAATTCGGCATTTCAGAAGAAAAACTCGCAAATTGCGAGAACTTGTCTCCAGGGGACCTTGACCGGCCCGGCCCGACCCCCTAGTGTTGCGTTTGCACCGAGCACGGGACGCGACTAGGTCGAGTCCACTCCGGGAGGCCCGTAGGCGGAAGCCGAAGGTCCGTCGGGGTGGGGGACGAAAGCGCACCCGGCTCGGTGAATTTTTTGTGGTCCTGTGGATCTCCTGCTGGCCGCGCAGCGCCTGATCGTTCGCCTGTCCCTGCGCCAAGCGGCAGCTCCATTCCCGCAACATGCGCGAATTCTCGGCGCGCCGGCCCTTGACCGCCCCTCCCCCGCGCCGTAGTGTCGCCCTTGCACCGAGCACGGGACGCGATTAGGTCGAGTCCTCTCCGGTAGGCCCGTAGGCGGAAGCCGAAGGTCCGTCGGGGTGGAGGACGAAAGCGCACCCGGCTCGGTGAATTTTTTTTGTCCCGCGCCCCCTGCGCGAAGAGGCTCCCGCCGGGCGACGTCACGTCGTGCCAGCGCGCGGCTCCATTCCCGCAATTTGCGACAATTTCTCGCCCATCCGGCTCTTGACCGCCCCTCCCCCACGCCGTAGTGTCGCCTTTGCACCGAGCACGGGACGCGATTAGGTCGAGTCCTCTCCGGTAGGCCCGTAGGCGGAAGCCGAAGGTCCGTCGGGGTGGAGGACGAAAGCGCACCCGGCTCGGTGAATTTTTTTGGTCCCGCTAGGCTCGGCGACGTGCGCCGCCTCCTCGTTCTGGTCTCCTCGATCGTGTTCGTGGACGCGATGCTCTTCGGCACGCTCTCGCCGCTCATCCCGGGCTACGCGGAGCAGTACGACCTTTCGAAGGCCGGCGCAGGCGTGCTCGCGGGGGCGTTCGGAGCGGGCGCGCTGCTCGGCGGCATCCCCGGCGGGCTCGCCGCCGCCCGCTTCGGGCCGAAGAGCGCCGTCGTGCTCGGGCTCGCCCTGCTGGCGGCGGCGTGCATCCTCTTCGCCGTCGCCGGGAGCGCCGAGGCGCTCGGGATCGCCCGCTTCGTCCAGGGCTTCTCCAGCACCGTCACGTGGGCGGGTGCGCTCGCCTGGGCGACAGTGAGCTCGCCGCGGGAGCGGCGGGGCGAGGTGATCGGCTCCGTCTTCGGCATTGCGGTCTTCGGCGCCATCGTCGGGCCGATGGTCGGCGGAACGGCGGACGCGATAGGTATTCGCGCGAGCTTCTTCGTCGTGGGCGCCGCCGCCGCAGCGCTCGCGCTCTGGGCGGCCGTGAGCCCGCGCCCGCCGGCCGAGGAGCCGACCCGCGGCGGGCTCGGGCGGGCGTTCCGCGACGCACGCTTCCTCGGCGGTCTCTGGCTGAACACGTTGCCGGCGCTCCTCTTCGGAATGCTGCTGCTGCTCGTGCCGCTCGCGCTCGGCGAGCACGGTTTCACCGCACTCGCGATCGGCGCCGTCTTCCTTGCCTCCGGCGCGATCGAGGTAACGGTCAACCCCCTCGTCGGCCGGCTCTCCGACCGGCGTGGGCTGCTGCTACCGATCAGGGTCGCGCTGGCAGCCGGGATCGTCGTCGCCGCCGCGCTGGCCGCGGCGAGTGGGCCGGTGCTCCTGATCGCGCTCGTCTGCGCCGCGGCGGTCGCATGGGGTGGCTTCTACACCCCGGGCATGACGCTCACCTCGCACCGGGCGGAAGCGGTCGGGCTCTCCCAGGGGCTCGCCTTCGGGGTCATGAACTCCGCCTGGGCCGCCGGCAACCTCGCCGGGCCCGCGGTCGGAGGCGCGGTCGCCCACGCGTGGGGCGACGCCGTTCCCTACCTCGCCGGCGGGGTGCTCTGCCTCCTGACGCTGCTCGCGGCGCAGCGCGTCGCCGTGCGCTCGGGCGCCCGGGCATGAAGCGCGAGCACTGGGACCGCCGCTACGCCGAGCGCGAGCTCGTCTGGAGCGCGGAGCCGAATCGCTTCCTCGCCGCCGAGACGGAGGCGCTGCCGCCGGGCCGGGCTCTCGACCTCGCCTGCGGCGAGGGGCGCAGCGCGCTCTGGCTTGCCGAGCGCGGCTGGCAGGTGACCGCCGTGGACTACTCGGGCGTCGCGCTCGAGAAGGCGCGCCGGATCGCCGAGCGGCGCGGCGTCACCGTCGACTGGGTGCTCGCCGACCTGCTCGACTACGAGCCGGAGCCCGGCGCCTTCGGCCTCGTGCTCGCCCTCTACCTCCACGTCGCCGGAGACGAGCGGCGGCGCATCCTGGCGACAGCGGCGGAGGCCGTTGCTCCCGGCGGCACCTTCCTCCTCGTCGGCCACGACCTGACGAACCTCACCGACGGCTGGGGCGGCCCGAGCGACGCTTCGCTCCTGTACACGCCGGACGAGATCGCGGGCGAGCTGCCCGAGCTCGAGGTCGTGAAGGCGGAGCGCGTGTACCGGCGCCCCGAGGACGCCGAGCGCGACGCGATCGACGCGCTCGTGCGGGCGCGGCGCCCCAGCTGATTGAGCGATTCATCGCTCAATCAGCTGGGAAGCGCTCGAGGATCCACGCTGCGTCGAGCGGCCGCCTGCCGTACCGCTCGCCGTTGACGAGCGCGAAGTCGCCCGTGCGCGGGTCCATCGGCAGGCTCGACTCGGCCGGGTAGAAGCGGTTGTGGCGCTCGATCAGGCCGTTCACCTCGGCGAAGCTCCAGCGCTCCGCCGTCTCGCGCCAGCGGCGGGCGAACGCGCGCGGGTCGCCCGCGCACTCCTCCGCGACCGCGCGCCGGGCCTCGTCGAGCTGGCGCTCGTGCTCTGCGAGCTCGGCCTCGATCGCCCGCAGCCGCGCCATGTACGGCCTCGGCCCGCCGAGGGCGGCGAGGTACGTGTCGGCGTTCTGGCGGAAGTTGCGCAGCCGCTCGCGCAGCGGCTTGCCCCTGAGCGGGCTCTCCTCGACGTCCTGCTCGAGTCCCTCCCGGTCCCGGCGTTGCCGCGGCGTCTCCGGGAGGACGACGCCCTGCCGCATGATCAACTCCCGCTCACGGCGGTCCATCGCCTTGAAGGTTACGCGGCGGCGGGCTCCCCGCCGAGCTCCTCCGGCAGGGGCCGGCCGCGCGCGCCGCGGCAAGCCACGACTCCGGCGACGGCGCCGACGACGGAGATCGCCGCGAACATGCCCCACATCGCCGAGTCGCCGAAGCCGTCCCGCACCTGAAGCCCGAGGAAGGGCGCGAGCGCGAAGCCGACCGCGCCGGTGCTGCCGAACGCGCCCATGTAGGCACCGCGGATGTCGGCCGGGGCGAGCTTGGCGACCACCGACTGCGAGACCGGCACCCAGAGCATCTCCCCGATCACAAAGACGAAGATCACGAGCAGCACGACGGGGATGGCCGAGCTCGCCGAGAGGAGCAGGAACGGCAGCCCCATCAGCAGCATCGCCGAGCCGAGCTTCGCGGCCGGCGAGATGCCCGCGACCCGCCGCGTCAGACGGAGCTGGAAGAACGTCACCATCGCCGGGTTGAGGATGACGAGGAAGCCCCAGGTCGAGGCCGAGATCCCGTGCGAGTCCACGAGCGAGACCGGCAGCACGATCTCGAAGGCGACGTAGGTGAGCTGGGCGAGCACGCCCGAGACGAGGAAGACGAGAAAGACGGTGTCCCGGCGGATGACGGCGAACGAGCCGCGCTCCGGCGGCGCCTCGGGCGCGTAGGCGCCGGTGCGGGGCAGGTAGCGGTACGCGATCAGGAAGCCCGAGAGCGAGAGGCAGGAGACCCCGACGAAGAGCGCGTGCCACCCGCCGGCGATGAGGAAGAGGCTGCCGATCGGCGGCCCGCAGACGACGCCGAGGTTCTGCGCGACGCGCACCGACGCGTAGGCCGCCTCGCGCCGTTCCGGGTGGACGAGGTCGGCCACCATCGCCTGCGTCGAGGAGCCGCCGAACGCGCCGAGGATGCCGGCGCCGGCCATCAGGCCGAGCCCGAGGTACACCGTGTGGCCGGCGGTCAGGAAGAGGAGGAAGTAGAGCGCGCTCCCGCCCCAGCCGACGAGGATCAGCGGGCGGCGGCCGACGTGGTCTGAGAGGTGGCCGCCGGCGTAGCCCGAAAGCCCGGCGAGGAGCGCGCCCACCAGGTAGGCGGCGCCGAGCGTGCCGGCGCCCGCTCCGAGCTCCTTGATCGCCCAGATGCCCATGAAGCTCCAGCCGGCCGAGAAGGCAATCGCGCCCGCGAAGCCGGTGGCGAGCACCGGCCGGAGGGCACGATCGACGTCGTCGCCCCAGATGAAGACGAAGAGGCGCTTGAGGACGGCCACCGGGCCATCCTAGTCAGCGATAGGCGGTTACAAGCCGAAGAGCGAGCGCAGCCTGGATGGGCGCGCGGGCGGCTGGAGATCGGGCAGGGGCTCCGGCGGCGATGCGGCTGCAGCAGGCACGAACGGGAGCTCCTGCGCCCGCCTGCGCCGGTCGGCGCGCTCGCGGTCGCCGCGGAGCGCCGCCCGCATCTCCTCGAGCTGGCTCTCTTCCTTCATCGGCGGGACGTTTCGCCCCGCCGCAGCCGGCTCCTCCCTAGCGGAAGCGGAAGACGATGCGGCCGCGCGTGAGGTCGTACGGCGACAGCTCGACCTTGATCCGGTCGCCCGGGGCGATCTTGATCCGGAAGCGGCGCATCTTGCCGGCCGTGTAGCCGAGCGTTTCGTGCCCGTTGTCGAGAGCGACGCGGAACATCCCGCTGGGGAACGCCTCCAGCACCTCGCCCTCGAACTCGATCTTCTCTTCTTTTGCCATCGACTCTGCCTCCTGCCGAGAGAAAGTACCCGGCCCCGCGTGCGCGGGGCCGGGTTTCGAGCAGGACCGGCTCTAGCCGATCTGAACGACGTTGGTCGCCTCGGGGCCTTTCGCGCCCTCGCGGGCCTCGTACTCCACCTTGGCGTTCTCGCGGAGCGACTTGAAGCCGTCGCCGGCGATGTTGGAGTGGTGGACGAAGAGATCCTTGCCTCCGTCCTCCGGCGCGATGAAGCCGTAGCCCTTCGCGTCGTTGAACCACTTCACGGTTCCTGTTGCCATATCTACACCTCCCCTACCATGAGCACGAACGGGTAAGGGAGGCGGACTTGCCTCCGGTACACACGTTCACTTAGCTGAAAGTGTAGCTGGCGCGGGCGTCAAGTGTGCGTTCTCAGCTCAACGCGACGGCCGGGCGGTAGTCCTGGAGCTCGTGCCCGTGCTCGCGCAGCCAGCGCGCCTGCGCCCGCCAGCCGGGCCGGGCGGCGTCGAGCACCCGCCAGAACGCCTGCGAATGGTTCGGCTCGCGCAGATGGCAGAGCTCGTGCACGACGACGTACTCGAGCACCTCCGCCGGCGCGAGCAGCAGCCGCCACGAGAACGAGAGCGTACCCCGGCGGGAGCACGAGCCCCAGCGGGTGCGCTGGTCGCGGATCGCGATTGCCGCGTACCCGAGGCCGAGCCGCGCCGCCTCGCGCTCGGCGATCTCTGCGATCCGTCGCCGGGCCTCGCGCCGGTACCAGCGATCGAGGGCGGCTCCGTCCGCCACGCGGCCGTCGAGGCTCGCGAGCGGAAGCGGCTCGCCGCCGACCCAGACGACGCCGGCGCGCTCGAGCCCGAGCCGCGGCGGCCGCTCGGCGAGCTCCCGCATGAGCGCGAGCTTGCCGGCGATCCAGTCGCGCTTCGAGGCGAGGAAGCGGTCGACCTCCGCGTCGCCGACGTGCCGGGGCACGACGAGCTCGAGCGGCCTGCGGGGCCCGACGCTGAGGCGGATCGTCCTCGCCCGCCGCGACTCGCGAACGCGGACGGCAACGTGCTCGCCTCCTAGAGTCAGGCGGCGAGCCGGTCGGTCTCGGAGTGGCGAAGCGGCCACGCTCGCCCGACGGTAGCGGGCGTGCCGGGGGAGCCGGCCAGGCGGCCCTCGGTAGTTGGCCACAGCCGGTGATCGGCGCACGTGCGGATGCGGCGAGGGCCGGTTCGCCTCGACAATGGAAGACGTGCTTGGTGACGAGGAGGTCGCTGCCGCCCAGACGGGTGTGGCCGAGGTTGGGGACCCGCGCCGGCCGGCGGATCGTCTCCTGCGCGACCTGCGGGCTCAGCCGAGCGGTCTTTCCGGCAGGGAGGCGGAGCGTCGGCTCATTGCGTACGGGCCGAATGAGCTGCGCCGGCGCGGCGGCGCTCGCTGGCCGCGTCAGCTCGCCCAGCAGCTGACCCATCCGCTGGCGCTGCTGCTGTGGGTCGCAACGCTGCTTGCTTTCGTCAGTGGCTCGCCGGCCATCGGCGTGGCGATCGTGGCGGTCATCCTTCTCAACGCGGGCTTTGCGTTCGTCCAGGAGCGCCAGGCCGAGCGGGCGGTCGAGGCGCTGCAGCGCTACCTTCCGCAGCAGGCAAAGGTCCTCCGGGACGGCGCGCGCGCGGACGTGGACGCGCTGTCGCTCGTACCCGGCGACATCCTCGTGATCGAGGAGGGCGATCGCATCTCCGCGGATGCGCGCCTGTTCGAGGGCGGGATCGACGTCGATCTGTCCACCCTGACCGGCGAGTCGCAGGCCGTGTTCCGCTCGTCCGAGTTCGCCGACACCTCCGGGCCGCTGCTGGAAGCTCGCGAGCTCGTCTTCAGCGGCACGACCTGTGTCGCCGGGACGGCACGGGCGGTCGTGTTCGCCACGGGCATGCAGACGGAGCTCGGCCGGATCGCCGCGCTGTCCGAGCGGGTCGGCGTCGAGGCGAGCCCGCTCGAGCGACAGGTTCGCCGCGTGGCCTGGCTGATCGCCGTCGTGGCGGTTGTCGCCGGGCTCGCCTTCCTGCCCATCGGTTGGCTCGTCGCCGGGCTGCCGCTCAGCGATGCCGTTAACTTCGCAATCGGCCTCATCGTGGCCAACGTCCCCGAGGGCCTGCTCCCGACGATCACGCTCGCCCTTGCGGTCGGGGTCGCCGGCCTTGCGCGCCGAGGAGCTCTGGTCAAGCGCCTGAGCGCGGTCGAGACGCTCGGCTCCACGGCGGTCATCTGCACCGACAAGACCGGGACTCTGACCGAGAACCGCATGCGGGCGCTCCGGATCTGGACGCCCCTCGGCGAGATCGATCTCGAAGGCGACGGCGGGCTGGAAACCGCGATCGCCGCGAACCCCGTGCTGGGGCTCCTCGGCCGTTCGGCTGCCTGCTGTACCACCGCCGAGCTCGACCCGGCTCGCGCCGGCAAATCGCGCGGCGAAGCGACCGAGATCGGCATCCTGGAGGCTGCAGCCTCGCTCGGAATCGACGTCGCTGTCGCGCGACGCGAACACCACAGGCGAAGCCTGTACCGCTTCGACCCGAAGCTTCGCCTCATGTCGACCGTCGACGAGCGTGAGGACGGAGGCCTGACCGTGCACGCGAAGGGAGCGCCGGAGGAGGTGCTCGCCCGCTCCACACGGATCGGCGGCCCCGATCTACACGCGCCGCTGACGGATCGGGATCGCGAGACCGTCCTGTCCGTGCTCGAGCGCTACGCCGCGCAGGGGCTCCGTGTGCTCGCGATCGCACGACGGCGCCTGCCCCCCGACGCCGAGGTGCCCGCACAGCGTGAGCAGGCCGAATGCGACCTCTGCCTGCTCGGCCTGGTCGGTCTCTTCGATCCGCCCCGGCCGGAGGTCGCCGATGCGGTTGCGCGCTGCCACACGGCCGGCATCAGGATCATCGTCGTCACCGGCGACTTCGGGCCGACGGCCGCGGAGATCGCCAGAAGGGTCGGGATTGCGGGCGAGCGGCCCACGATCGTCACGGGTGAGGAGCTCGAGGCGATGACCGAGAGCGACCTCGACGAGCTCCTGGGAGAGGCGAAGGAGCTGATCTTCGCGCGCACGTCGCCCGAGGCGAAGCTGCGCATCGCCGACGCCCTCCGCGCAAACGGTCAGGTCATCGCGATGACCGGCGACGGCGTCAACGACGCACCGGCGCTTCGCCGTGCCGACATCGGCATCGCGATGGGACGGAGCGGCACCGACGTCGCCCGCGAAGCCTCCACGATGGTCCTCACCGACGACAACTTCGCGACCATCGTGGCGGCGGTCGAGGCGGGACGGCGGGTCTTCGACAACGTTCGCAAGTTCATCCTCTACATCTTCGCCCACGCGACCCCTGAGGTCGTGCCGTTCCTCGTCTTCGCGCTCTCCGGCGGCACCATCCCACTTCCCCTCACCGTCATGCAGATCCTCGCAATCGATCTCGGCACCGAGATCCTGCCCGCCCTTGCCCTCGCTCGAGAGCCGGCAGAGCCGGGGCTCATGGAACGCCCCCCGCGGCCACCGGGAGAGGGGATCATCCGCCGGTCGCTCCTCTACCGCGCCTGGGTGTGGCTCGGTCTCGTCGAAGCCGCCCTCGTCCTCGGGGGCTTCTTCTTCGTCCTCGTACGAGCCGGCTGGCATCCCGGGGACCCTGTCTCGAGCGGAGACCCTCTCCACGACGCCTATCTCCAGGCAACGACGATGACGTTCCTCGGCATCGTCGCCTGCCAGGTCGGAACGGCTCTGGCAGCACGCACCGAGCGAGCCTCCCTGCGCTCCGTCGGCTTCTTCAGCAACCCCCTCCTGCTCTACGGCATCGCCTCCGAGATCGTCTTCGCCGCAGCCCTCGTCTACTTCCCCCCGCTCCAGCGCGCCTTCGGCACTTCCCCCGTGAGCGCAAGCGCTCTCGCACTGCTGCTCGCCTTCCCGATCATCGTGTGGGGCGTCGACGAGACGCGACGCTCTGTCCAGCGCCGCAGGGAGGCCTCCGTGGCGGTCGGGCTGGGATAGCGAGCCTCGGGTCGCCGCCCAGGGTCAGGCGGCGAGCCGGTCGGTCTCGGAGAGGCGAAGCGGCCACGCTCGAGGACGGTAGCGGCCCGAGAGGACGGGCCCGAATTGCGCGCCGCGACCCCGCGAGGTGTCGTAACGCAAGATCCGACCCCGCCTCCTGCACCAGCCGCAACGTCAAGCGCTGGCAGTCGGGTGAGATGGCGCTCCGCTGGACCGCCGCCGGCATGCTCGAAGCCGAGCGCCAGTTCCGCCGGATCATCGGCTACCGCGACCTCGCCACCCTCGCGGTCGCGATCGAACGCGACCTCGCCCGCACGACCGTCCCGCCCGCGACCGAGGAGGCCGCTACCCTCGTCACCGCCTGACCTCACACCGGGACCGCCGTCACGAAGTTCCACGACGAGCGGGACATCCTCTGCGCAAGCGCTCCGTGGGGAGATCGGGAGTCAGTCCGACTGGACGCCGGCCTTCGCGATCGCCTTCGAGACCCAAGCCTCGAAGATTCGAGCTCGTTTGTCTGCAAGCAGCTTCTCCGTCAGAACATCGGCGACATCCCTGAAGTCGAGCTGACGGGGGGCCTTCGCCGGGCCGTCCGCGCGCATAACGAACCAGGTGTCGCCCAACCGGAGAGGACCTTCAGCGGCGGTGTCGCGCAAACCGCTAACGGCGCGCCACGTCGCGCGGTCGACCTTCGCCTTTTCCACGGTTGCCGTTTGCCGCTCCGGATGCCGGAACGGGAGATCCTCTCGATGGGCTTTGGCGAACCGCTGCGCTGCTGATTGCTGGACGAAAGCGACGAACTCGATCTCGCGCGAGACACCAACATGGAAGCTCTTCTGGTTCCGGTCGTAGAAGGCGGTTGCTTCCGTGCGAGTGACAGTCGTGCGGGCAGTGATTCGGCGATACAGCTCCTGTTCGACGATCTGGTCCCTCAGCGCTTCTTTGATGTCAGCCAGCTCCAGTCTCTTTGCGCGTAGATCCGCGGCGTAAGCGGATCTTGTACCGGCGAACTGCTCCTCCACGATCGCGTCAAGAGCAGACTCGACGCGTTCATCGCTTACAGAGATGCTCAGACGTGATGCCTCCTTACGGAGGACGATGCGTCGGACGACGACGTCCATGACCTCAGCGCGTAGCTTCGCCAGCGCCGTTGATGATGACGGCATGTCCTCACCGCTAACGTATCTCGTCTCGGCGAACATGCGCCACGCGCGGTCGAACGTCTCCTTCATGACCGGCTCGCCGTCCACGACTGCGACCTGCCCGCCGGCAGGGTCGCGCGAGAGGAACACCAGCACGACGGCGAGCGCTCCGAGAGCAGCGGCCGCAGCGAAACCTGAGCGATGGAGGCGGGTCAGAGGCACCGGCGCACATCAGTGGAGCAGCCGCCAGGAGGCGGCTGCTCCACTGTGTTCAGCTCAGCAGCTGATTTGGAACGTCCAGGACGACACGGCGTTGTTGAACGTACCGCCGAGGCTCTGGTAGTGCCCGCCAGCGTTGTGGCACTGCGTCGAGCCTGCACCGCCGTACCCCGTCGCCACGCGGCCGTCCTGCGCCGAGTTATTGCGGGCGGACTCCGCGTTGTTGTCGAACGACGTGAGGTCGTACCAGCCGGGATCTGTCCGCCAGATGTAGGCGCCTGAGTAGCCCTGGTCAGCCCAGAGGCAGAAGCGCCCGCTAGCGCAGTCGCCGAACGCCAGGGGGCCGAAGCCCATGACGATCCCGCCGCCGGCGAATGTCACGGTGTCACCGGCGGGAACGCCTCCAGCAGGAACTTCCTCAGCAGCCGCGACTGACGTGAGCACAAGCGCGGTAACGATGGTTGCGAGTACTACGAGAAAATGCGACCTTCCAGACATTGGATCCTCCGTAGAAGTCAGTGTCGGTTCCGAAACAAGGACGCGTTTGTCTGATCGAGGAACATCCCCCCTTTGTGAGAGGCTGCTCCCGTAACGTGCATGAGGTGCTCCACCGACGACGTACCGGCGTCCGTGAACACAAAGCCTCGGGACAGTCAAAGAGGCAGCGTTCTCGCTATGAAAGGCTGCCTGAAAAGGGCAGGCCCCTTGGATTCCGAACGAGCAGAATCCTAAGTCGGCCAGGTACCAAATGTCAACCGGACAGTGGATGGCCGACGGCGATGTTCCTCGAGGTTCGGAATCCCAAGGAGGCGTAGCCGTCGGCCGCCCTTCAGGATACCCCAGTAGGCGGCCGAGTGGAACTGCCAGAACATGCTTGTCAGCAGGCGACCTGCCGCCCTCGGTTGGTACGTAAAGAAACCGGCAGCCAGTGACCGTCTAAGGAGTCGTGAGGTTCGGGACACCCAAAGAGGCAGGCGCGATAGCGGAGTCGAATCGAAGCGATCTACCGGCTCCGTTATCAAGCGTTCCTCAAGGTGGCGGCGGGCGTGTGTGGGGAGCCGAATGCACCGGATGCGGTGCACAACGGCTTCCTCCACGCCTTCCGTCGCCGGTCAACGTTTCGAGGCGAGGCGTCGCTCGAGACATGGCTGTGGAGGACAGTGATAAACGCGGCACACGACTTACGCGCCCGCGATCGCGACGTTCCCGTCGCCGAGCCCGAGGCGCTGGCGATCGCTATCGCCCACCCGCACCGAGACAGCGAGGAGGCGCTTCAGGCCGCGATCCTTGCGTTGCCGTCGCAGCAGAAGCTGACTCTTTTCCTTCGCTACTACGCAGACCTTGACTACCGCGCGATCGCCGAAGTGCTCGAGGTGAGCCCTGGGACGGTCGGAGCTGCGCTGCACAAAGCGCACACGGCGGTCCGAGAACAACTGAAGGAGGCAGTCTGATGAGCGAGCTCTACGAAGACATCGAGCCGCGGATGCGGCGAGCCCTCGACAACCTCTTCCCGGCGCTTGCCGAAGCGCAGCCCCAGTGGGACGCAGTGGTGTCTGAGGCGCTGACGTCTGGCCGGCGCATTCGTAACCCGATCGGCCTCTTCGCCGGCCGGAAGCGGCCGCTCGCGATTGCCTTCACCGTCACCGTCGCCTTGGTCGCGATCGCGACCGCCACGCTGCCGGTCACTGTCTTCTCCGATCGCCAGCTCGGTGCGGGCGATGCCGCAGCGCAAGTTCTCGGCCGGGCTGCCGAGAGCGCGAAGAGCTCGGCGACTGCAGGCTCAGGCCCGTATCTCTACACGAAGGTGAAGGTCATCGAGGCGGGGATCGGCCTCCAGGTGCCGCAGCCGCACACAGTGCTTGTTCCGCGCGTGCGGGAAACGTGGCTCGCAGCGGACGGATCTGGGCGCGTGCGCGAAACGACGGGGCAGCCGATCTTCCCGAGCGCCCGCGACCGTGAGCGGTGGCACGCCGCTGGGGAGAAACTTCCGTCAGCGGGGACAACGACCGACGACACGTACGGGCCGCGCGACTATCTCGCTGACGACGCAGCTCTGCCGGTGGATGTTTCCGCTCTCCGTGCTGCACTCGAGGATCGGGCGCGGCAGCTCGAGCAGCCGCTTGCAGCGGCTTTGATCCGCGAGTCGGGCGATCTCCTCGGCTCAGCCGCTGCATCACCAGCGCTTCGCTCGGCCTTGTACCAGATGATCGCCCAGATGGACGGTGTCCAGCTGGACGGGCCGACGACAGATTCGGAAGGCCGATCTGGAATGGCGATCAGCGTGCCTGCGGGATACGGCGCGAGCGCCGGTGAGTTGCGGCAGGTCCTCGTCTTCGATCCGCAGACCGCCGTCGTTCTCGAGAGCCGCAGCGTGCTGGTACGTCCGGTCGCGTGGACGGGCGCGACACCGCCGACTGTTATCGGTTCAACGACCTACCTTGCATCTGTCCGCGTCAGCGACACTAGCGCGACCGCGCCCTAACATTTGCGCGAGGAGGGAGGGCATTCGATGTCCTCCCTCCTCTGGCGCTGGGCCGCGAGACTCACGCCATGTCGCGGTTCGGGCCGCGCGAGCGCTTGACCAAGTCTGTCCGGGTCGAGGAGTAGCCTTCAATCCCTTTGCCTGCGATTTCTGAGAAGACGCTTTCGCTCGATGCGCTTGTCCGCTCGATAGCGCTGCGTCGGCAAGAGCCGCACAGTGGACCCCGGGATGCTTCTATGGAAGTCAAGTCATCGCGGGACCTTCCTCCAGTAGCCGGAAGAGGTGGCGCGCGAGGTAGCGCTTGAGGCAGCGGATCACCTCGCGTGCGCTCTTGCCTTCGCTGGTGCGCCGGTTGACGTAGGCGATCGTTGCGGGGTGGTGTTTGCGGCGGGCGACGATGATCGTGTGCAGGGCGCGGTTGAGCTGGCGGTCTCCGCCGCGGTCGAGCCGGTGGCGGATCGTCTGGCCGGAGGAGGCCGGGATCGGGGCGCAGCCGGCGAGGCGCGCGAACGCGGCTTCGCTGGCGAAGCGGCCGGGGTGCGACCAGGCGAGCAGGAGCTGCGCGGCTGCGACCGGGCCGACGCCGGGCTCGTCGAGCAGCGCTGGCGCGAGCTCGCGCGTGAGCGCCTCGATCTCGTGCTTGAGCTCGCGTTCTTCGGCGGTCAGCAGCTGCACGCGCCGGGCGACCGCGCGCAGCGCGAGCAGCGTCCCTCGCAGCTCGGCGTCCTGCTGCCGCCCCGGTCGCACCGCCTGCAGTCGGCGGAGGAGCCGCGCCCGGCTCAGCATGCGCAGCTCGGCGCGCAACGGCTCCGGGCAGGTGACAAGCAGGTCGCGCAGCTGGCAGAGACCCGCCCGTTTGGCTGCGAGCGCCCCCTCCCGCGCGACCGTGAGCGCCCGCAGCGCCTCACGTCGGCCGCCGGCGCGCGGCTCAGCGACCTGTGTCTGGCCGAGTACGCTCCGTGCCGCCCGGACGGCGTCGAGCGCGTCCGTCTTTGCCTGCGAGCGGCGCTCGCGGCGAAGCCTGCCGACCTCGAGCACGCGCTCGCCGCGGCCAGCGAGGAAACGCGCGAGCCCTTTCCCGTAGGAGCCCGTGCCCTCGATCGCGAACGCGCGCCGGCCTGCGGCATGCCGCTCTGCGACCACCAAGGCGCGTACGTAGCCGTCGCCGCTTGCGGCCACGTTCGCCTCCACGACAACAGCGCCCGTCGATGCCCGCACCACCGCGAGCGCGTGCGTGTCGCGATGCGGATCGACGCCGATCACATAATCAAGCTCATCTGCAAGCATCCGTCTCTACCTCCAGCCTTCGGGTTGGGGGACGATCCGGTGTCGGTCTGGGGACGAAGACCGCAAGCGGCAGGACTGTGACGGGTCACGCCTCTCGAGGCGGACAGGCTTCTGATCAGGCCAGCAAGCGGGCGCCAGGCCGGCACCGGCCCTCTCCATCCGGACAAATCCCCGGAAAGACACCTCTCGCGTCGGAGGGTCAGTCAGGTCTCGAGTCACAAACGAAGAGCACCGGCACCACCCTGGCAACGGCCCCAGACGGAACCACCAGCACTCTCACAGTCAGGTCTTGCGTTGCCACACGTCGCCGCGACCGACATGGCGGGCGCGGCTCACTGCCGCCGGCTCGCCCGGGAGTCCGACGCCCGGAAGTCGTCATGCTCGCGCCGCAGGCGCGAGCGGACTTCCCGGCGCTGGATCAGAAGTTCGTGTGCACGCGCCGCCAGGTGGCGCTGCGGCCCTTGCTGACGAGCTCGATCGCGCCGGCGCGGCGGAGGTCGCCGAGCAGCCTGGTCAGGTAGACGCTGCTCACGCCGGGGGCGGCTCGGCGAACGTCCTCGATCCGGAACGTCTCACTCAGGTTCGAGCGGATGAACTGCTTCACGAGCGCCGCCTTCGCGCCGCGGCCGCTCGCGGCTGCGCCGACGCGCTCCTCGAACTCGCGGTGGGCCGCGACGAGCACGCCGAGGTAGTACGAGAGCCACGGCCTCGGGTCATGCTCGCCCTCGTGCCAGCCGGCGGTCGACTTGCCGAGCGAGTCGTAGTAGGTCTCAGAGGTCTTCTCGATCAGCTTCTCGATCGAGACGAAACGGCCGACCTCGTAGCCGCCCTTGTAGAGGAGGAGCAGCGTGAGCAGCCGTGACATCCGCCCGTTGCCGTCGTTGAACGGGTGGATGACGAGGAAGTCGAGCGCGTAGCAGCCGATCAGGAGCAGCCTGTGGTAGGTGTCGGCGTCCCAGGCGGAGTTGAAGCGCTCGTGCAGCTCCTCCATCGCCGCCGGCGTCTGGAAGGCGCGCACGGGGGTGAAGCGGACGACCTCGGTGCCGTCCGGCAGCTTCTCGGTCACCGTGTTGTCGGAGCTCTTCCAGCAGCCGGCCCAGCGGACACCGCTGAACTGGTGCAGGTCGCGGTGGAGCTGCTCGACGACACCCGGCTCGAACGGGATCCCGAGAGCGCTCGAGTGGATCGTGTCGAGAACGGCACGGTAGCCCGCGATCTCCTGCTCCGAGCGGTTCGCCGGGGTCGTCTTCTGCTCCATGAGCTCGATCACGCGCTCGGTCGGAGCCGTGATCGCCTCGATCGCGTTCGACGCCTCGACGCTCTGGATCCTCGCCACGTGCCTCAGCGCCTCGAGCAGCGCCGGGTGCTGGTGGCGAAACGCCTCCTGCCGGCCCCGGCCGATGTCGATCGCGCTCAGCTGCTGCGCCGTCTGAGCCGGCACGAGGCCGAGGTGCTTGTCGAGGTTCCTGAAGGTCTGCATCGTCCGGGAATGCTGCACTCGAAGCCAAGAACGCTATACAGAAGCCGTGTTCAGTACAGCATTTTGTCAAAGCGCCAGAATGCCCATTAACACTATACTTATCGTGCTAGAGTATAGCGTTAATCGCCGCTCAGTGGTCGCATTCTCGCGCGACCGACGGGCTAGCCCTCCTGCGCGGGCGCGCTTCCGGCTGACGTCGGCCGGCGGCGCGGCGTCCTGCCCTCGGGACCGAGATCGCGCTCGAGCCCGTCGAGGAGTGCGAAGAGGCCGACGCTCTCCCAGACGCGGTTGCGGCGGACACCGCGCACCTCGACGAGAACGCCCGCCCGCTCGAGCCGCAGGATGGCCTGGCGCACCGCCTCGGAGGTGGCGCCGGTGATCGTCCGGACGGTCGAGAGGTCAACGACGGGATGAGCGGGAAGCAGCGCTACGAGCTTGCGGGCGACACTCTGCGGCCGCGGTCGTCCGGCTTGCTCGAGCCACTGCTCCTGCAGCACCGACACCTTCTCCGCGAAGCCGTGCGCGGCCAGCGCCGACCGCTCGAGGGCCTCGGCAAAAACCGTGAGCCACGACTCGGGGGCGTCCTCGCGGTAGTCCGTCAAACCATGGACGTAGCGATCTGCCCAGCCGGCGAGCACGAGGCTCAGAGGCGGCACGTACCGGGGAGCGATACCTCGACGCCGCAGGAGGATGTGGATCAGCGCCCGGCCCACACGGCCGTTACCGTCGAGGAACGGGTGAATCGTCTCGAACTGCGCATGCGCAACGGCCGCCTGGAGGGCGGGTGACAGGTCGTCGCGGTTGCAGAACTCGCAGAGGTCGGCGAGCAAACCCGGGACGAGATCCTCCGGCGGCGGGACGAAGACGGCGCCGCGAGGCCCGTCCGCGTAGCCGCCGATCCAGTTTTGCTGCTCGCGGATCCGGCCCCCGAGCCGCTCGTCGCGCGTGCCCTCGAAGAGCACTCGGTGCACCTCGACCAAAAGGCCGACGCTGACCTCCGGCGCGGTGGTCACGAGCTCGATGCCGCGCTCGACCGCCAGCACGTTGGCGAACACGGCGCGCGCATCAGGGTCGTGGCGCTCCCGGACGAACGCCGCCTCGGCGAGCCGCTTGTGGGAGAGCACGAGTCCCTCGATCCGCGACGACGCGACGGCCTCGGCACGCAGCAGCTGGCGGGCCACGGCCTCGAGGCTCAAGAGGGTCGGCGGATCCTCGTTCAGCGCACGGCAGGCATCTTCCGCGCGCCGCACCTGCTCGACTGTCGAGGCTGCGAGCACCGGATCGACAGCTGCGATCTTCCGGGGCACGTACGCGTGGTACTCGTACACCTGCCTCGTCCGGCGTCCGCCGGGAAGGTCGCCACGCGGGCGCCAGACGCGCTTGACGTCGCGGTCGTGCACGAGGAATGCGGGAGTCGCGGTCATCGCAGAAACCTGGTGTCGTCGCCTAGCTTATGCCAAGTTTCCACACAACTTGGCATAAGCCTGGGCTGAATGCCAAGTTTTCCACACGTCGCCGCGACCGACAGAGCGGGCGCGGGTCACCAACGCTGAAGCCGAACGCCGGCAAGTCGTCATGGCGCCGAAGGCAGCGCGGCCGCCGCGTCGAGCGCTTCGCGCACGATGCCGCCGAGCTCGGCGGCCGTGAACGGCTTCTGCAGGAAGAACTCTCCCGAGTCGAGCAGGCCGCCGTCGAGCACGTCTTCCGGTGCGTAGCCGGAGAGGTAGACGACGTGCAGCTCCGGCACGCGCTCGCGGATCCGCCGTGCCAGATCGCGGCCGTTCATCTTCGGCATCACGACGTCGGTCAGCAGCAGGTCGCACTCCTCGGACTCCGCGAGCTCGAGCGCTTCGACCGGACCCGGCGCCTCGAGCACCTCGTAGCCGCGCTGCTCGAGCATCTGCACGACGATGCCGCGGACGACCGCCTCGTCCTCGACGAACAGGATGCGGCCGGTGCCCGCGGCCGGCTCGAGCTCATGCTCCTCGTGCAGCCGCATCGGCGCCTCGCTCGGCGGCAGGTAGATCGTTGCGGTCGTGCCGGCGCCCGGCTCGCTCTCGAGCATGATCCAGCCGCCGCTCTGTTTGACGATGCCGTAGACCGTCGAGAGGCCGAGACCCGTGCCCAGACCGACCTCTTTCGTCGTGAAGAACGGCTCGAAGGCGAGCCCGAGCGTGTCGGCGTCCATGCCGTGGCCGGTATCGCGGACGACGAGCGTCGGGTAGCGGCCCGGCTTCGCGCCCCAGCTCACGATCTGATGGTCGTCGGCGACCTCCGTCTCGGTCGCCACAAGCGTCAGCGTGCCGCCGCCGGGCATCGCGTCGCGCGCGTTGACGGCGAGGTTGACGAGCACCTGCTCGAGGCGACCCGGGTCGGCACGGGCGAGCACCTGCTCGTCCGCGAGCGAGGTCACGAGCTCGAGGTCCTCGCCGATCAGCCGCTCGAGCAGCTTGCGGACGTCGGCGACGAGCGCGTTCAGATCGAGCGTCCGCGGCTGCAGCACCTGCCGGCGGCTGAAAGCGAGCAGCTGCTGCGTCAGACCTGCGGCGCGCTCCGCCGACCTGCGGATCTGCTCCACGTCGTTCCGCAGCCGCGCGTCGTCCGCCTCGCCGCGCTCGATCCGCTCCAGCGCGAAGTTGCTGTAGCCCGTGATCGCGGTCAGCAAGTTGTTGAAGTCGTGCGCGACCCCGCCGGCGAGCCGGCCGATCGTCTCCATCCGCTGCGATTGGCGGAGCTGGTCCTCGACCTCCTTGCGCTCCGAGATGTCCTCGATCATCGTCGTGACCATGCTCGGGCGACCGTCCGAGTCGCGCTCGAGCACGGCGGTGAGCTGGCACCAGACGAACTCGCCGTCCCTGCGGACGTAGCGCTTCTCGCAGCGGTAGGAGTTCCGCTTCCCGGCCATCAGCTCCTCGTGCAGCGCGAGGTGGATGCCCCAGTCGTCGGGATGTGTGATCTTGCCGAGCGGAAGCTCCCGCAGCTCCGCCGTCGAGTAGCCGATCATCGCCTCGAATGCAGGATTCGCCTCGAGCACGCGCCCCTCGGTGTCGACGTGCGTGATGCCGATCGAGGCGCCCTCGAAGATCACGCGCAGGCGCCCGAGCGCTTCGACCTGCGCCCGCTTCGCCTCGAACTCGGCGGAGTGGCTCATCGCCGCGGAGACGACGACCGAGAGGAGCTCGATGGTACGCACGTCCTCCTGGGCGAAGGCGTCCTTCTGGTTCCCGACGATCTGCAGCACGCCGATCGCTTTCTCGCCGTGGCGGAGCGGCACGACGATCATCGAGCCGATGCCGTCCAATCTGCAGGTAGCGCGGTCGGCGCGCAGGTCGTTCTGGAGGTCGTTGGCGAGGGCGGACTGGTTGTGCAGGAGCGCCCAGCCGGTGAAGCTGTTCAGCGTGAGCCCGCTCCGCCTGAGCTCCTCGTGGCCCGCCGTCCGCTCACTGGAGCCGGAGTCGGCACCGAAGAAGAGCCGGTCGCCCTCCAGCATCATCACCGCCGCCCCGTCGCAACCCATCAGCCTCTGTGCCCGCTTGCAGATCAGGTCCATCACGGCGGGGAGATCATCGAGGTCGGCGGTAGCGACGTCGCGCTGGATCTCGATGATCTGCGCGAGACGGTCGGTGTGGTCGCGCAGCGCGAGCTCGGCGAGCTTGCGCTCGGTGATGTCCTCGAACATCGCGATCGACGACCTTCCCGGACCGTCGCCGTGGACGTATTCGACGACGACCCTGCACCAGATCGTCTCGCCATCGCCGCGGATGTAGCGCTTCTCGACGTCGTACGACTGGCGCTTGTCCTGGTCGAACTCCTGTTTCAGGACACGCGTGCCGTGATCGTCGGGGTGCGTCCAGGCCTGCAGGTTGTCCGGCGTGATCTCCTCGGCCGGGCGGGCGAGCATCCTGACCATCGCAGGGTTGACCTCGATCACGCCCGTCTCGTGATCGAAGCTCACGATGCCCGTCGGGATCCCGGCGAAGAGCCGGCGGAGACGCATGAGCGCCTCGGCCTGGCTTTCGGCAGGCGAATGCGGGGTCATGGCGTGGTCGCGCGTCGTGGACGCGTTGAGAGGAGACGCAGGCCGCATCTTCAGCTCAAGCTTCGACGGATTCGTAGGAGGAGCCAATCCCCATATTCGCGTCCCTCCCTCCCTCAATTGGGGGAGCCCGGCTCAGAAGATCTCAGGGCACCACGGATGGCTCTGCGATGAGAGCTCCATTGGGGGACCGATTTGTGCGGCGCCCACGATCCTGTGGGCGCCTCTCGGTCCGCACGACTTCAGCGAAGTCGCGTTGGTTTGAATAAGGAAACTATGGTGGGCGGTACCAGTGACCCCAGCTTGTCGATACGGAGCGCCCCGTCGCTACGGCGGGGCGTCTTCGTGTCGACCATGCGGGCCGGAACGAACGCTCGCGTCCGTTCCGCCAGCGCGGATGCCGCGCGTCTGCGGGCGATTCAGTCGGATTTGGGCAGAGAAACCGCGTTACTGCCCATTCGGTGCCAGCTGCGACCGGGGCTACTTACACCCCGAGCCCTGGCGGACGGCCGTCCAGGTAGTCCCCTGGCCGGCCGTGCCGCTCACCTTGCACGGCCCCGCTTTCTTGATCGTCAGCTTCGTGACGAAGTCGGTGTCCGGCAATTGGGGGAGATTGACGGTCACGCCGCCGGTGACGAGCGTGCCGCCGCGGTCGTGCACCTTTCCGGCCGCCTTCACTGCGCTCCGGGTGCCCGACAGCTTGAGGGTCGCGACGGCCTGCTTCGATCCCTTCAGGTCCGGGCCCTGGGAGTTCGTGATGAAGGTCCATGTGCCGGTGCCGCTGACCGGGCCTGTTTTCGGCACCTTCAGCGTGAACACGATCGTGCCGCTGAGGATGCTCGTGGAGATGCTGTCCACGGTCTTGCCGCTGATGGTGCCCCTGCCGTTCCAGGTGCCGGTCCCGAAGGGCGCCGGTTTCGCGTCGACCGCCGCCGCTACGGAGAGAGCAACCAGGAGCGAGGCGGCTCCCAGACCGAGGATGTCGATGGTCTTCGGTGCGCGCATGTCACCACCTCCGCGGACGCTGGCCGTCCAGAATGACAGACCTCCCGTCGCTGTCAAGTCCAGGTCAAACGAGGAATCGGCGGAGCCTCATCGTACGAGCAGGCCGGGCGGGATCGAACCTGCGACGTCGGGGGCTTTCGAAACTCGCGCTGCCTGAGGCGGCGTACGTCTGAGCTGGGCGGTACTGGGCTCGAACCAGTGACCCCCAGCTCGTCGACCTCGCACGCTGATGCGCGGCCGTGAGCGTCTGCTGCCTCGAATCAGCTTCCGGGGAGGACTCTTCCGGCTGTGGATCAATCGCCGTTTGCTCGCGTTACCGCGTTCTTCCGAGGGCTCGTGGTAGCGCGCGGTACCACCCGTTCAAGCGGTGCCCCGGTCTGGCGCGAGACGTTCGCCGCGCTCGTTGAAAGAGGCCCTGACTGCCCGGCAGAACGGGAGCAGCGACAGCAGCGCCAGCGGCGGCCGTCTGTCCCCTCAGTCGAAGACGATGACGGCGCGGCCACGCAGGCCGCCGGCCTCCATCTGCCGGTGCGCGTCGGGGCTCCGCTCGGGCGGGAACGTGGCGGCGACGCGCAGCGCCAGCATGTCCCGGGCCGCGAGCTCGCTCAGCTCCCGCAGCCAGTCCGTCCGCTCGAGCACGTCCCGCGACCAAGACCCGGCGGATCGTGATGCCGTTCTCGACGTCGTCGCCGTCCCAGCCCCTGACGAAGGCCATCGCCCCGCCGGTGCGGATCGCCGGGAACATGCTGCGTCCGAGCACAGCCGTGTCGAAGACGGCGTCGACGCCTCCGGGAGCGGCGCCGCGCATCGCCTCGGCAAGGTCGTCGCCCCGCGGCACGACGACGTCGGCGCCGAAGCCTCGCACGAGCTCCGCGTCGGCCGGGCCCGCGTCGGCGAGCACGCGAAGCCCGCGCAGCTTCGCGATCGGGATCACGTAGGACGCGAGGAGCCCGGCGCCGCCGGTGACGGCGAGTGTCGCGCGCGGCTCGAGGTCGAGGAGCTCCAGACCGCGGAGGGCCGTCAAGCCGTTCATCGGCAGCGTCGCTGCCTGCTCGAGCGTGGCGCCCTCCGGAACGGGGACCACCGAAGCCGCCGGCACGACCACGAGCTCCGCCTGCGCGCCGCCTTCCGGGCGTCGCGGCGACACGGCCGCCATCACCTCGTCCCCGACCGCGAGGTGCTCGACTCCCACCCCGACCGACTCTACGGTGCCGGCAGCGTCCATGCCGGGCACCCAGGGCGGCGGTATCCCCTCGGCGCCGCGTTGCCGCAACCCGATGTCCGTCGGGTTGACCGCGGCGGCCCGGACGGCGAGACGCACCTCGCCGAGCCCCGGATCGCGGACGTCGCGCTCGATCACGCGCAGGACCTCGGGGCCGCCCGGCTCGACGATCGCGACCGCGCGCGTCACAGCCATTCCAGGAGCTCCGCGACGGTTCCGACGGTCAGGTCCGGGCCTCTGCGTCTCGGGCACGCGGTCGAGGTCGAGGTCCGCGCTGATGCCGCTGCGGACGAGGACGGTCGTCGACCGGCCGAGCCGTCCGAGCGCGACGTCGAGGCGGAAGTCG
The DNA here is from genome assembly GCA_963839425.1 of uncultured Actinomycetes bacterium. Taxonomy (GTDB): domain Bacteria; phylum Actinomycetota; class Thermoleophilia; order Gaiellales; family Gaiellaceae; genus CAYGLV01. The sequence continues at coordinate 733,239 of CAWIUX010000009.1, read as the reverse complement.
TCGCCGACCATCGCGATCTCCTCGGAGCGGACGCCGAGCTGGCGCCGCATCACGCGCACCGCCGCCTGCGACGGCTTCCCGACGACGACGGGCCGCGCGCCACTCGCCTTCGCGATCGCCGCGGTGATCATCGCGCCGCGGCTGAGGATCGGGCCGTCGGCGCCGGCGTACGCGGGGACGTAGCTGCCGGTGAGGAGGCGCGCTCCCGCGATCACGGCGCGCGCCGCCCGCTCCAGCTGCTCGAAGTCCACCCGGTCGGCGTGCGCGACGAAGACGGCGTCGACATGGGTGCCGTTCCCGCCGTCGACGAGGTGGACGCCTGCCTCGCGGAGGTAGCGGCGCGCGGGCTCGGTCGCGAACGGCAGCACGTGAGCCCCGCCGCGGAAGCGGTCGAGGTAGCTCTGCACGGAGCACAGCGGGGTGAGCACCTGGCCGTCCTCGATCGGCAGCCCTGCAGCGCGCAGCTGGTGCGCGAACGCGTCCGGCGGCACGTGGCTGCCGTTCGTGAAGACCGCGAACGGGCGGCCGGACGCCGTGATCCGGTCGAGGACATCCCGCGCGCCGGGGATGGCGTGCACCTCCTCCGGGCCCGCCCGATGCACGAGCGTCCCGTCGATGTCGAAGACGAACGCGCGGACGTCCTCAAGACGCACGACGCCACACCACCAGGTCGTCGCCCTTGCGGACGCGCAGGTACGAGATCGAGCTACGCCGTTCGACCTCGCGCAGGAGGCGGACGAGCGGATGATGGCCCGCGACGGCGGCGGACGCCGTCCGCTCGGCGATCGGCGGCGCGGCCCGCATCGCGTCCACCAGCTCCTGCGGCATCGTCAGCCGCAGCAGAAGGTCCTCGTCCGAGATCCCCGCCCCGAAGCGTCGGCGCGCGCCGTCGAGGCTGACGGGCTGCGCATCGCGAAGCGTCTCGACCTTCGGCAGCGAGAGCACCTTGTCGGCGACGTCGGGATCCGGCGGCGCCGGAAAGTCGCCGTAGTGGCCGAGGAAGTAGCGGACCGTCTCGTCCGAGACGGTCGTCCAGCGCTCGGCGTCGACGACGTTCCGGAACGCCTGCGTGGCCATGAGTTGCGAGACCGGCGTGACGAGGATCGGATACCCCATCTCCGCACGCACCCGCACGATCTCGCCGAGCACGGCGGGGAACAGCTCGGGGCGGCCTATCTCGTCGAGCATCCGCGTCGTCGTCGTCACCATCCCGCCCGGCAGCTGGTGGTGGTAGTACGCGGCGTCGTACTCGCGCGGGGCGCCCGGCGGCAGGCGCTTCTCCCACACGAGGTCGCGAAAGTACCCGGACACCTCGTCGAGGGCCGTCGTGTCGAGCGTGTGCCGGTATCCGTCCGCTTCGAGATTCCGAAGCGTCGACTCCACGGTCGGCTGCGACGTCCCGCTCCCCGCCGGGCCGACCGCCGTGTGCAGGACGTGAAAGCCTGCGTCGAGGCCCGCCATGTAGACGAGCGGCGCGAGCCCGATCGTGCAGTGGCTGTGCAGCTCGACCGTGCGCCCCGTCGCGACGAAGTGCGGCGCGAGCTCGCGCACGGCATCCGTCGTGAGCAGGCCGCCGGGATCCTTGAGGTAGAAGCGGTCGATGTCCGCGCAGTCCGCGAGCGCCGCGACACGCTCGGCGTAGTACGCGTGCGTGTGCACCGGGCTGATCGAGTACGTCAGCCCGGCGACGATCTCCTCGACGCCCTCCTCGCGCGCGATTCGCGCGGCGCGGCGGAGCGCCTGCGGATCGTTGGCCGGCTCGGCGAACTGGAAGCGGCGGATGCCGTTGCGGACGACGCACCTGAACGCCAGGCGCATCACCTCCTCGTCGCACGGCTGCCACGCGATGAAGCGCATGCCGGTCGTGATGAAGTTGAGGGGCGTGTTCGGCATCGCGGCGCGCATCAGCCGGATCAGCTCCCACGGGTCCTCGCGATGGAAGCGCACGGAGACCGCCATGTGCGTGCTCGACGTGAAGTCCAGCGCGTGGAAGCCGACGCGCTCCATCGTCGGCGCAATCGCGAGGATGTCGCGCGCCGTCAGGCCCGTGGCGCCCCAGAGGCTCTGGTTGCCGTCGCGGGTCGTCGTGTCGACGATCTCGACGGAACGGCTCACGGCTCCACCCGGAAGAGCGACGAGCCGTACTCCACGGGCTCGCCGTTCTGGACGCAGACCTCGGCGATCGTGCCGGCGACGCCCGCGTGCACCGAGTTCATCATCTTCATCACCTCGATGATGCAGACGATCGTGTCCGGCTCCACCGTGGAGCCCACGTCCACGAACGGCGCCTCGCCCGGCGCGGGCGCGCGGTGGAAGGTCCCGAGCATCGGGGAAGCAATGACGTCGCCCGTCTCCTCCGACGTCGGCGCGACCTCGGCGGCGGCCGGGACCGCCCCACCTCGCACGACGTGGAGCGACAGCTCCCCGGTCTCGACGCGAAGCTCGTCGAGGTCGGACTCGTCGATGATCCGCAGGATCTCGCGGACGTCGTCGTCGCTGAGCGCCACGTCAGTCCTTCGTCTCGCCCGCGCCGAACGCGCTCAACACGAGCGCCATCGCCGACGCGGCAGTCGGCGTACCGCCCGGCCGCTGCACCGCGGTGACCGGGCGCGACTGGACGACGACGAGGCTCGCGGGAAGCTCGCCGTCCCTGGCGATCACCCACTCGACATCCTGATGCGAGCCGAAGTACCGCTCGATGCGGCCGGCGACGTCCACGAGCGCGTCCAGCGCCGGGGCGTCGAGGCATGCGATCGCTCGCCGCGCCTCGGGAACGTCCACCCTGACCGCACCGCGCCCGCCGGCGTCCGGCACGTACTGCACGTCCTTGCTGTGGACGTGCTCGCGCACGACCTCCCTCGTGACCTTGCTGACGAGATAGTCGTCCGGCGTCACCTCGCCGCCCACCACCGCGAGGCCGAGGCCCCAGCTCGCGTTCACCGCGACCATGCTCGGGTCTCCGCTCACGGGGTTGCACGTGAAGAGCACGCCCGAGACCTCGGCGTCCACCATCAGCTGGACCGCGACGCCCATCGCCGGTTCCTGCGCGCCGGGGCCGAGCCGCGCGCGGTAGGTGATCGCCGGCGGGCTGTAGAGGCTCACCCAGCAGTCGCGCACGGCGTCGCAGACGTGGTCGGCGCCGCGCACCCAGAGATACGTCTCCTGCTGGCCCGCAAACGTCGCGTCCTGGCTGTCCTCGCCGAGCGCGCTGGAGCGGACGGCAACCGGCGGCTCCGCGACGCCGGTCTTCTCCCCGAGCTCCGCATACCGCTGCGCGACCTCGTCGCGCACGGCATCAGGGACGGGCGCGAAGCGCATCGCCTCGCTGATCGCATGCGACGCGGCGCCGACGGAGTCGACGTCGCCCGGTGACATGCGCGACATCTCGGCGGCGATCTTCCCGTCGAGGCCTGCCTCCTCCACGAACCCGCGGAACGCGGACGTCGACACGGCGAAGCCGGGCGGCACCGGGATCCCGGCGGCGATCAGCTCCCCGAGGGTGGAGCTCTTGCCGCCGAACGACCCGCTGTGCCCCCGGCGCAGCTCGGCGAGCGGCAGCGTATAGCCGGCGGCGCTCACTCGAGGATCGCCACCGTGCCCGCCGTCCCGTCGACCCGGATCCGCTGTCCCGTCTTGATCTGCGACGTGGCGTGGCCGGTCCCGACCACAGCCGGAAGCGCGTACTCCCGGCAGACGATCGCGGCGTGCGACATGACGCCGCCGATGTCGGTCACGGCCGCCTGGATCTTGGAGAAGATCGGCGCCCACGCGGGCGAGGTGATGCTGCAGACGAGGATCTCGCCGTCGCGGACGTCGCCGATCTCGCCTACCGTCTTCACGACGCGCGCGATCCCCTCGACCACGCCCGGCGACGCGGCCGTGCCGGTCAGCTCTGAGCCACCTTCCTGATTCCGCGCCCAGGCGTGGACGCGCTCCGTCGTCACGCCCCAGAGCATGATCAGCGCGGGATCGAGCACGGCCTCCGGTACGGCGCCGACCGCCGGCGGCGGCGTCCAGTCGGCGAGGCGCGCCAACAGCTCCTTCCGGCGCGCGACGATCGGCGGCCAGTACTTCGGGCCGCGCGGCTGCCCGCCAGTGGCCCAGGTCAGCAGCAGCTCGTCGAGGGCGGTCTGCACCTCGAAACGCGAGAGCTGGAAGATGTCGTCCCGGTCCTCGAGGAAGGCGTGCGCGACGAGCAGGTCACCGAACTCGCGGATCTTGTTCCACCAGCTGGTGAGGAACCAGTAGTCGCAGAGGAACTTGTGCTCCTCGACATACGGGAAGACCGTCCGCGAGAGCGCGAGCAGCTGCTCGAACCCCTGCCGCGCGTCATCGTCGAGCAGCGCGCCGTACTCGGCCGCGAGCCGGTCGCGCTCCCGGGCGATGTGGTCGGACGGCCGCTCGATGTCCTCTCCCGCCTTGAGCGCGCCGATGTAACCGATCAGCGACGCGTAGGGGATAGTCGGGTCGTCGAGCCAACTCCCGTACGTGTGGTAGAGGCCGTCGCCCGTGGCCATGTGGAACCACGGGTCCTTCACCTTCTCCAGCTCTGCGAGCCAGCTCCGGCCGGCATCGCTCTCGGCCAGCTGCGCGTCGATCTTCTCCGGCGAGCGGCCCTCGACGAACGCCGGGTCGACGCCGGTGTCGATCGCGAGGCGCGCGAGGCGGCGCAGCTCGGCGTCGGGCTTGAACAGGAGCACGTCGAGACCGGCGACCATCTGCGCGATGTGCTGGTCGGGGATGTCCGGCAGGTTCGCCTTGCACAGCTCAGCGAAGGTCATGTACGCGCCGTAGCCGAGTAGCAGGAACTCGAAGTGGTGCTGCCACATCACGTCGTGGAGCCGGAGTGCGTGGCGGTACGCGTCGAGGACGGCGCAGTAGCTCGTCTCCTGGTCGCCGAACGCGACCTCGTCCGGCTCGTACTGCCCGAGCTCCGGGACGCGCAGCTCGCCGAGCTCGGCGATCAGCGCCTCCATCTTCGAGCGCCACTTCGCGTACAGCTCGTTCCAGTGCTCATAGTAGTAGCCGGCCCGCTTCTGGAAGTGGCCGGCGCGCTCGGCGATCTGCTCCGGGTCGAGGACCGGGTTGCCGGAGATGTAGATATAGCCGTTGATGCACCGCCAGTCGATGCCCATGGCCGGCGGGACGGCGAAGACGCGGTTCTGCCAGGAGCCGAGCGCCTGGTAGGCGGTGTCGATGCAGATCGCGTCGAACGCGGGCATCGGCGCCGGGAAGTGCATCGAGTTCCAGAACCAGAACCGCTGCTCGTCCGCCTCCCGGCGCTCCTCGTCGAAGCACGCGTAATAGGGATACAGCTCCTCCCAGCCTGCGCAGCCGGGAGGAGTCTCGACCTCGTACGGGCTAGGAAAGGACCCAACCGCTGACGGTGCTGCCATGTGGTCTCCTTCCTCGAAGCCGGGGCTCGCTCGGACGCCCCGGCAGATCCAACGCGACGGTTCTACAGAGCGATGCTGGCAGATTCTTACGCACAGCGAACGCTTGGCGAGCGCCGACCGCGCTCAACGCAGGTCGGGCGTCCCCGCGCGCGCCGGCCAGGGCCTTCGTGAGTCAGCGGTACTGGGCTCGAACCAGTGACCCCCCAGCTTGTCGAGCCCGCATGGACCTCGGCGCGCTTTCGCGGCGTTCGCGCGTGTTACCCCACGTTCTCGGCCCCTGCTGTTAGCACGCGTTAGCACCGTCAACAGCGCGCACGGCTATGCGCGAGGCAGAGCCTCAACAGCACGTCCGACCGCCTGGCGTTTCTCCTGCGTCGACAGATCTGCCGGGCGCGACTTGATCCACTCGACGAGCTTGTCGCCACGCACCACCGAGACGTCTCCGATGTACTGCTGGCCCGGCTGGAAGCTTCCCCAGAGTACGACGACCGGATAGACGTGGACTGGGAAGCCGAGCGCGTCGCACAGCTCGCGCTTGATTGAGCGTGCTTCGTTCTCTGCACTCGGAACCCAGCGATCGGCGAGGTAACCGTCGTCGGTGTCGAGGTGCGTCACCCGGACCTTGCCGTCTTCGATGGTGACGCTGCTGTCCTTCAGGTTCTTGGTGTTCAGGACATAGACGCCGTCGCCGGCAACGACATGGTCGTGGTTGCCACGCTGGCCCCAGCGCCGGTCGTGCGCTACCGCCCAGCCCTCGCGCTCCAGGCGCTTCAACTCGCTCCCCGTGTTCTGCTCGCCCCAAGCGCCGACCTGCCAATTGAAGATGTGACCGGGCATCAAGGCATCGGGCATCAACAACCAGGTCGCCGCAGCGGCTCCGAAGACGAAGCCGAGGTACAACGACCATCCGCCGCTCAGGCGCAGATTGACGACGAGGATCAGCAGCAGCCCGTAGATCGCCCAGAAGTACAAGGAGAACCGGCGCCCGAAGACGCGCCGACGCCACGCCCGCGACAGGCGCTTGTATCTCCGTTCCGCCGAACGACCTGCTCCCTCGTGTCTGAAGACCTCAATCACGACTCCAGCATCGGCAGCGACCAGGTGCGGATTGAGTGGGCGGGCGGGGGGGAATCAAACCCGCGCAAGGTTCCCCTCGCTACCGGATCCCCCCGCTGCGCCGACCGCTCCCTGCCAGCGGGTCTCCGATCGTCACTCAGAACGGAATGTCGTCGTCAGCTGCGACCTGCCAAGCATGGGCGCTCGTAACCGATGCCCTGGCCTTGAGCGCATTGACGAACTCATCGCGGCGCCGGGCTGCGATCCACCGCCCGGCGACGTTCCGGAACTCTTCCAAGATCTCGAGCATTCCATTCGCGACCACGTGCGTGTACGAGGTGTACTCGAGTTCCTCCACGGTCTTGATGTGAACGCGGTTACGGAAACGCCGGAGCTGCTGGAGCTTCTTCGCGAACTCGTCATCGAAGACCTCACCCGCGTGGGCGGCGCGGATGAGCAGGTCCATCTTCGTGTTCCGGTCGAGCCTGCTCCTGACGACCTCACGCTGCACACCCGCGACGACTCGCAGACCCTCCGGTGTCTCGATCCCGGTGAGCGCCAGCTCGTGGACTTCGTCGAACACGCGCTCGCGGGTCTCGATGATTGCGAGCACCCTTGGGTCGGTCTCGATCATCTTCACGGCGACCTCGAGCACGGCCTCCGCGACGCTCGCCACTGCGATGATCGCGTGCTTCAGCGTCATCGCCTCGGGCGAGTAGTAGACGTTGTACTCGTTCACGAGCAGGACGTCGAAGTGGACCTTCTGGAGCTCGGACGCGATGTTGGTCCTCAGCGTCTCGTCCTCGATGAAGTTCCACTTGTCCTTGAGCACGCCAAGCGAAGCAATCCGCCCAGCGAATGAGAGCTGCTGACGGGTTCCCCGCGGCTTGGTGCTCCCCTCGAAGCGGTCGACGAACATCGGCTACTCCTCGTCCCCGTCGGACCCACCTCGGACGGGCTCCTGCTGGGGATCGAGGACGAGGGTCCGGATGAAGGCGCCCATCCTCTCCGCGTCAGTCTTCTCCAGCCCGACCGGCAGCCGGAGAATCGCGATCTGGCCCGATCGCAACGGAAACGGATAATCGATCAGGCGCTCGGCCGTCGACGACGGGATCGGAGCAGGCGGGGTCGGCTTCGTGCGCCCAGTACTCGGCTTCGGGCCCGAGCGATCGGCGCCCCGCTTGCGAGCGGAGCCGCCGAACGATGGGATCTGCTTGTCGTTCAGGTAGCTCAGGTAGGCGGAGAGCCCGCGCTTGAACCTGTTCCGGTACTGCACCAGCGACTCGTGCTTGTACTGACCCACCACCATGTTCTCGAACCGATCGAGATGGGCCTCAACGTCAAGATCGCGCACGTCGAGCCCGCCGAAGTCGTCACCGTTAACCGTCGACAGGATCTGTCTCGAGGCCGACTTCAGCGGCGTCACTGCAGCCGGCGTCGCGTAGCCCTTGGCGGTGAGGAAGTCGAAGAACTCCATCAGTCCCTCGGCCGTCCCTGTCCCGATCTTGGTTCCTCCGTTCTGCTCCGCCATATCTCTCTCCCGTATAGATGTTCTGTGCCTGTGCTTGATTGTAGCAAATGCGTTGCGACTCGCCAGGGCCCCGATTCCCCGAGAGCCATAGCCCCGGGACCTCGCAGGTGCTCAAGGACGCAAGTCCTCCGCCTGAGACGCGTGCTGAGCTGAGGTAGACGGACTGGGCTTCAGATCTTGCATCGCCACACGTCGCCGCGACCGACATGGCGGGCGCGGCTCACCGACGCCGAAGACGAACGCCGGCAAGTCGTCATGGCGCCGAAGGCGCCGGACTTGCCGGCGTAGTGGACGCAAGGGGAGTTCTTTCAAACCCTCCACCACTCCTTGAGGGTCTGCTCGATCACTACCGCTCTACATCTTCTCAGAGACGGTCCTCCGCCGCAGTTCCTGAAGATGCCCGGCGAGCCGAAGCGCGTACAGCCGTCGCGGGCAAAGAAGCCCGCCACCCGCCGAGCCAGTCAGCACACCTCCTTGACAGCGCCTGCAATGGGTGTACGATTGCCGACTAGACCGATTGGTCTAGTCAAGAGACGATGCGTTGAAAGGAGACAAGGGCATGCGAGTCGCGAAAGAGAGCGTTGACGTTCAGATGGAGATTCCAGGTGCCGTGATTCGTCAGCGAATAGATTTTGGCGACGTACGCGGATTCGACACGATCAGCGGCGAGTGTTTCACTCTCTCGGCGGGCGTCGATACCACCCCACTCTTCCAGGGACTGGAAGGCGACCTCTGTCAGTGCCCCCATTGGGGGTTCGTCCTGCGCGGGCGGCTCACCACAACCGATGCGAACGGCGCGCGGGAGACGGTCAACGCGAGACGACCTGTTCTACTGGCCACCCGGGCACAATGTGAAAGTCGACGCCGACGCGGAGATCGTCATGTTCAGTCCGCAGCGCGAGCACAGCCACGTCATCAGGCACATGATCGAGAAGGTGAAGGGCTAGCGGCCGCTGCTTCGACGCCCGCGTGTCCCACGCTCCTGTATCACGCACACGCGCGTGCAAGGGTGAAGCGGTTTGTGCCCGAATCGATAGGCGACAATGCAGATGACGCATGCAACCAAGCAGCGCCTGCTCGATGCGGGCTTGGCCTTGCTCCTGGAGCATGGCTACAACGATCTAGGCATCCAGGCCTTGCTCACGGCGACCAGTACCCCGAAGGGCTCTTTCTACCATCATTTCAAGGACAAAGAGGACTTCGCGCTTCAGGTCATCGACCAATACATGCGGGAGGTGCATGCGGGCCTCGACGCCTGCCTCGGAGACACGGGGCGTCTCCCGCTCGAGCGACTGCGTCGCTTCTTCGAGATGACACAGGAGCAGTACCGGAATGAGGGTTGGCTGGGCTGCCTGCTGGGCGGACTCGGACAGGAACTGTCGGGTGTGAGCGACGTGTTCCGGCTCAAGATCGACGGGTGCTTGTCTGAGATGGCCGACCGTATGGCCCTCTGCCTGGACGAGGCCAGGCAAAGAGGCGACATCCCGGCTGATGCCGACGCTCGGCTCATGGCGAGTTTGCTGTGTGACTGCTGGGAAGGTGCCGCGCTTCGCAGCCGGATGCAGCGGGATGCCGCGCCGCTGGACGCGATGCTCGACTTCTACTTCCGTTCGGCAGTCGCTCAGTGACGTCTTGACGAGGCGCCATGGGAGTTACTCTCGCGGTGAATGGAATCGCCCCGTCCGCTCACTCGCAGGGAACGAGCGATTATCTGAAAATTTGGACGCTAGGGGAGTTCTTTCAAACCCTCCACCACTCCTTGAGGGTCTACTCAATTACTACTGCCCCACGTCTTCTCAGAGACGCTCCTCCATGAAGAACGAGAACAAGACCTCAGAGCCCCGGAAGAAGTAGAACCCTCGCAAACGCCCTACTTGTAACCAAGATTACTATGTCAACGAACTCGGTTCCAGCTCGAACCTCGCCTGCGACTCCTTCCACCAGGACAGAACGTGGCTCCGGAGCCTTCACTCAACCCAGGACGGCTCATCAGGTGCACGAGCGGCGACCTGCCGCTGCCCCTAGTAAGGGCTCCACATGGGTGTTAGCGTCCTGCTATGGCCGCGACTCTGGCCGCTCTGGCAGAACTGGCGCTGTTCGTAGCTCTGGTCAATTCCGTTCTTCGCTTTGCCGTGGCGGCATTTAGAGAAGAGAGGTACTTCGAGCACCGCCTGCTTGCTGCATCCCGGAGGTGAGGAATCGCCCGACCCTCAGTAGCCTGGCGCGCCGCATGAAGACTTCAAGCTCGGCTGCCTTGTGGACTTCTCACCTGCCAGGAGGCCGGCGCCCCGGCTACGCCGGGGGTGGCGCCGGCCAGACTGGCGGAGGCGGGCCCGCGCGGCGGCGGATGTTCGCGACGAGGCTGACGCTGATGGCCCTGCTCGGGACTCTCCTCGCCGGTGCGGCGCCAGCAGCCAATGCCGTTGTCCCCGGGAAGAACGGCAAGATCGCCTTCTCGAGCGTACGCGATGGCAAAAACCAGAACATCTACGTGATGAACGCCGACGGGTCCGGCCAGACACGACTGACGAACGGCCGGATCGATGACTACCCGACCTGGTCGCCGGACGGGAAGAAGATCGCCTTCGACGGCGTCGACACCATGTACGTGATGAACGCCGACGGGTCCGGCCAGACACGGCTGACGCGAAGCACCCCTAGCGGTATCAACCCGGCATGGTCACCGGACGGGAAGAAGATCGCCTTCACGCACGTGAGCGTGCCCGATTTCAACGCCGAGATCTACGTGATGAACGCCGACGGGTCCGGCCTGACGCGGCTGACGCGAAACGCCCTTGGCCCTGGGGGCGGGGGGGATTACAGCCCGGACTGGTCACCGGACGGGCGGAAGATCGCCTTTGCAAGCGGGCGCCAGAGACCAGCCGGCTGCTCGGTGTGCCTCGACGTCTACGTGATGAACGCCGACGGCTCCGGCCAGACGCGGCTGACGAACAACGCCGCCACGGATCAAGACCCGGCCTGGTCACCGGACGGGAAGAAGATCGCCTTCACGAGCGGGCGCGATGGCGGTGGCGGCCTCGCGGTCTACGTGATGAACGCCAACGGCTCCGGCCAGACGCGGCTTACGCGGCCTACGTACGGCGCCTACCAAGTCCATCCGGCCTGGTCACCGGACGGGAAGAAGATCGCCTTCACGAGCGACCGCGATGGCGGCCTCGACGTCTACGTGATGAACGCCAACGGCTCCGGCCAGACGCGGCTTACGTACAACGCCGGTTGGGATGGCAGTCCCGCCTGGCAGCCGGTTCCGGCAGCAACCCCGCCGCCCCGTCCCAGCAGTCCCATGGCCGCAGTCGGCATGCCCTTCACCGGCAAGTGGGCCTACAACGCCTCGGTCAAACCTCCCTATACGGATGCAAACTCAAGCCATCCGTCCGTCCATCACCGCTACTACGGCGACTGGGCCACCGACCTCTACGCAGCGGCGGGCACGCAGGTCAAGCTCCACGTCACGAGCAAGGACGGAACGGTCAGCTTCCGTTTCAACCGCTGGCACGACAGCTGTTCAAGCGCCGGCAAGAACGTCGCCGGCACGGGCGTCGTCCTGAACGTGCTCGCCGACGGAGAGGTCGTGGGCTCGATCGACTTCGAGCACCTCGACAGGATCAGCACGGGCCCCTACAGAAACGGCATGACGCTGGGCTACCTGACGAGCGAGCCACTCGCGGGCGCTCCCAGCTACTGCTACACCGCCCGACATGTCCACATCGAGGTCAAGAACAGCGGAAAGGGTGCCCACTCGTGCTGGGTTGACCACGCCAGTCCCGGCGTCAGGCTGCGTGAGGCCGAGGCGATCGGCGTCCTCGGCTCCGCCAACAAGGCCACCCGGCAGGCGTGCAGGAGCATGCCCTAGCGTGAAGCCGGTGACGAGGGGCTGATCGCCGAGTCGCAAGGCCACTATGACCAGGACGAGTACGACCGCCAGCTAGCACCCCAACGAGGTACAGCAAGCCTGTCGAGCGCTGCCAGCCCTCCACGACGCCGTCAACCCCCACCGGGGTCGACCTCCGGCCTTGACTGCGCCCCTCCGGGGTAGCTTTTTCTCTCGTACGAGAGGATCTCCCTCCCTCACAAGTGCGAGCAGGCTGTACCGCGTCCCGTACGCACCCACCGACTTCTTACCTGCCCAGAGGCCGGCGCCCCCCGGGATCCGGGTCAAGTCTTGCTGTGAGAGTGCCGGTGGTGTCATCGGGACGGATTGTCAGGCTGTCGCCGGTTGTGTTCGCTCGTGACTCGAGGTCTTGCTGACCCTCTCTGTGGAGGGGTGTCTTGGCAATGAGTTGTCCGGGCGAGCATGGCCGGCGCCGGCCTGGCTCCCCGCTTGCTGGCTTGATCAGAAGCCTGTCCGCCCTGTGGGCGTGACTCCTCACAGCACTGCCGCAGGCGGCTCTTCTGTGCCCGACCGGCGCCGGCGTTACCCCCAACGACGTGGAGGTACGAGAGATGCTGGCAGACGAGCTGGACTATGTCATCGGTATGGATACCCACCGCGACGAGCACGCGCTCGCTCTGGTTGCTTGCCCGAGCGGTGCGCGTCTGGGCGAGGCGGTGATCGCGGCGGATGAGCGGGGCTACGCGACCGCGCTATCGCTCGCGCTCGAGCAGGCACCCGGCCGCAGAGCCTGGGCGGTCGAGGGTAGCGGCTCCTACGGTAAGGGCCTCACCCGTTACCTCGCCGAGCAGCGCGAGCGGGTCTTCGAGGTCGAGCGGCCCAAGCGCCAGGGCCGTCAGGCACGGGCCAAGTCGGACCGGCTCGACGCCTTGCGCGCCGCCCGTGCGTTGATCGCCACGGAGCGGCCCGCCTCCCCGCGTGCTGCCGGCGAGCGCGAGTCGCTGCGGATAGTGCTGCAAGTGCGGGCGAGTGCGGTCTCCGCCTCCAAGGTCGCGCTCACGCAGTTGCGAGCGCTTGTGCTCACCGGCCCGGAGCCGCTGCGAGACGAGCTGCGCTCGCTCACCCGAGCCAGGCTGCTTGGCCGCTGTCGCGCTTTCAGTCCCGGGCAGGAGTGCGATCCCGAGCTTGCTGCGACCCAGCTCGCGCTGCGTCTGCTGGCGTTACGGATCGAAGCGCTCACGCTCGAGAAGCGCGAGCTCGACAAACAGTTGCTCGCGCGCACACAGCAACTCGCCCCGGCGCTTCTAGCCGAGCGTGGCGTCGGTCCGATCGGCGCTGCCCAGACGCTCGTCTCCTGGTCGCACCGAGGGCGTTTCCACAGCGAGGCCGCCTTCGCCCGGCTCGCCGGGGCGCCGCCGATCCCTGCCTCCTCCGGTCAGACGATCCGCCACCGGCTCGACCGCGGCGGCGACCGCAAACTCAACAGCGTGCTGCACCAGATCGTGCTCACCCGACGCAAGCTCGACCCAGACACGATTGCCTACATCGAACGTCGACGAGCCGAAGGCAAGAGCGAGCGCGAAGCGATCCGCTGCCTCAAACGCTACGTCGCGCGACACCTCTTCCGCGTGCTCGAGGCCGCCGCCATCAGCACTTGACAATCATAGAAGCGTCATTGCCACACGTCGCCGCGACCGACATGGCGGGCGTGGCTCACCGCCGCTGCGTCGCCGGGAGTCCGACGCCCGGAAGTCGTCATGCTCGCGCCGCAGGCGCGAGCGGACTTCCGGGCGTTATGGAGGCGGGGGGAATCGAACCCCCGTCCGCGATCGCACCGAACAGAGTCTCTACGGGCGTAGTCTGCGCTTTGGTTTCGCCCGGCGGCCGGCTCGCAGACGGCCTACCGACGGGCTAGCCCTCCTGAAATGTCGCGCCTTGGACGAGTGGCTCTCCCTCGGCGCCGAGCCCGATTTCTGGCGCCGCTGACCGGGGCTCGGGCCCACCCCGGGGCGACGTCGCCACCTAGTGTCTAGGCGGCGAGTGCGAGATCGTTCTTCGCACTTGCGTTGTTGCCGGTTGATTTACGAGGCCTACCGGCGACCTCGGCTCGCAACTCTGCCGGAGAACCGACCACGTCGAAACCAGGTCGCCCCCGTCTGTCTTGTTCCCTCATAGCTTAGCGTGCGAGCGCCTCTTCGATCGCCCGGCGGCCGACGACGCGCGCGAGGTGAGCGCGGAACTCGCTGCTCGCGCCCGAATCGCTCGGCGGCTGCGTGCCGTCGGCGATCCCTGCGGCTGCGTCCGCGGCCGAGCTCCCACCGACGAGCGCGGCCTCCGTCCCGGCGGCCCGCAGCGGCGTCCCGCCCATGTTCACGAGCGCGACCGCGACGGAGGTCACCGTCCCGTTGTCGCGGCCGAGCACCGCGACGACCCCGACGGTCGCCCAGTCCTGGGCGCGCCGCCGGAACTTGAGGTACGACCAGCCCGCGCCGGCGAGCTTCGGCACCCGGATCTCGGTTAGGAGCTCCCCCGGCCCGACGGCCGTCTCGAAGACGCCGCGGAAGAAGTCCGCGGCGGGGACGACGCGCTCGCCGCCTTTGCCCCGTACGACCAGCTCCGCCCCGAGCGCCAGCACGACCGCCGGCAGGTCGGAGGCGGGATCGCCGTGGGCGAGCGAGCCGCCGATCGTGCCGCGGTGGCGCACCTGCGGGTCGCCGACCAGCCGGGCCGCGTGGGAGACGACCGGGCAGTGCTCCTGCAGGAGCGGGTCGCGGGCGAGCGCCGCATGCCGGGTCAGCGCCCCGATCGCGATCTGATCCCCTGCGTCGCGGACGCCGGCGAGGCCGTCGAGCCGGCCGATGTCCACGAGCAGGGCCGGCCGCGCGATCCGGAGCTTCAGCGCCGGGACGAGCGAGTGGCCGCCGGCGATCAGCTTCGCGTCCTCGCGGGAGCCGAGCAGCTCGAGCGCGTGCTCGGGCGACTCGGCGACCTCGTAGTCGAACCGTGCCGGGATCATCGCCGTGCCTCCTCGAGCGCCCGCCAGACCCGCTCCGGGGTCGCGGGCAGCTGCAGGTCGTTGACGCCGAACTGGGCCAGGCAGTCCACGACGGCGTTCATCACGCACACCGTCGAAGCGATCGTGCCCGTCTCCCCCACGCCCTTCACGCCCAGCGGATTCGTCGGGCTCGGGCTCTCGGTGCGGGCCGTCTCGAACGAGATGAGGTCAGCCGCCGTTGGCACGAGGTAGCCGGTCAGGTTCGGGGTCGTCAGGTTGCCGTCCTCGTCGTAGGCCGCCTCCTCGTAGAGGGCGGCCGCGATGCCCTGGGCGAGGCCGCCGTGGATCTGGCCGTCCACGATCGTCGGGTTGATCACCTTGCCGACGTCGTCCACGGCGACGTACCGGATCAGGCGCGTGTCGCCCGTCTCCGTGTCCACCTCGACGACCGAGACGTGCGCGCCGGCGGGCCAGGAGAAGTTGGGCGGGTCGTAGACCGCCGTCTCCTCGAGCCCCGGCTCGAGCCCGTCGGGGAGGTTGTGCGCCGTCCACGCGGCGAGCGCGGCCTCCTTGACGTGCATCCCCTTGTCGGTGCCCTTGACCGTGAAGCGGCCGTTCTCGTACTCGAGGTCGTCCTCGGCCGCCTCGAGCTGGTGGGCGACGATCTTGCGCGCCTTCACGATCACCTTCTCGGTCGCGTGCCAGAGGGCGACGCCGCCGACGGCGAGCGAGCGGCTGCCGTAGGAGTCCATCCCCTGCGGCGAGACTGCAGTGTCGCCGTGCAGCACCTCGACCTCGTCGGGCGAGACGCCGAGCCGGTCGGCGACGATCTGCGACCACGACGTCTCGTGCCCCTGCCCGTGCGGCGAGGTGCCGGTGATCACCTGGATCGTGCCGGTCGGCAGGCAGCGGACCGTGGCCGCCTCCCAGCCGCCCGCGCCGTAGCGGATGGCGGCGAGAATCCGCGACGGGGCTAGGCCGCACATCTCGTTGTAGGTCGAGAGGCCGATGCCAAGCTGCTTGACGTCCCCGCGCTCCTTTCGCACCTTCTGCTCCGCGCGCAGCGCTTCGTAGCCGGAGAGCTCCAGGGCCTTGTCGAGCGAGGCGTGGTAGTCGCCGGAGTCGATCTGGAGGCCCGACGCGATGTTTGCCGGAAACTCCGTGATGAAGTTGAGGCGGCGCACCTCGACCGGGTCCTTGCCGAGCTTGCGGGCGAGCGCGTCCATCGCGCGCTCGATCGCGTAGGTCGCCTCCGGCCGTCCGGCGCCGCGGTAGGCGTCGGTCGGGGTCGTGTTCGTGAAGACGCCCGTGCACTCGAACGAGTACGCGGCGACGTCGTAGCAGCCGGCGTAGAGCCAGGCGCCGAGCAGCGGCACGCCGGGCGTGACGAGCTGGAGGTAGGCGCCCATCGCCGCCGTCAGCTTCGTCCGGACGGCGGTCACCTTGCCCTCGGCGGTCGCCGCCAGCTCGATCTCCTGGACGACGTCGCGGCCGTGAATCGTCGCGACGTAGCCCTCGCTGCGCTCCTCGATCCACTTGACCGGACGGCCGAGCTTGCGGGCGATCGCCATCGCGAGCGCCTCCTCGGCGTAGAAGTTGAGCTTCGAGCCGAAGCCGCCGCCGACGTCGGGGGCGACGACGCGGATCTTCGACTCCGGAATGCCCATCACCATCGCCGAGAGCGTCCGCAGGATGTGCGGGATCTGGGTCGCGGTGTGCATCGTCAGCTCGCCCGTCGCCGGGTTCGGCTGGACGAGCACGCCGCGCGGCTCGATCGCCGTCGGGATCAGGCGTGTCTGGAAGTAGCGCTCCTTGACCGTGACCGCGGCGTCGGCGAAGCACTGCGCGACCTCGCCGGCGTCGAGCTTCCAGACGTAGGAGACGTTCGTGCCGAAGTCGTCGTGGAGGACGGGAGCGCCGTCGGCCGCGGCAGCCTCGACCTCGGTGACGGCCGGCAGCACGTCGTAGCCCACGCCGACGAGCTCGGCCGCGTCCTTCGCGGCGGCGCGGCTCTCGGCGACGACGACCGCGACACCGTCGCCGGCGTAGCGAGCCTTGTCGCGGGCGAGCGGCCAGTGGGCCGGCAGCTTGATGTCCTCGGTGACCGGCCAGGCGCACGGGAGCGGCCCGGCGAAGTCGCCGGCGAGATCGTCGCCACTGTAGGCCGCGACGACCCCCTCGGCCGCGCGGGCGGCCTTCAGGTCGACCTTCGTGATGCGCGCGTGGGCGTGCGGGCTGCGCACGACCGCGAGCCAGAGCATCCCGGGGACGCTCATGTTGTCCACGTAGCTGCCGCGGCCGGTGAGGAGCGCGCGGTCCTCCTTGCGCGGGACGGACGTGCCGATGTAGGCGCCCGCCTGCGTCTCGGTGGTCGTCATCTCCCCTCCTCCCTATGCCCCCGCCG
Source organism: uncultured Actinomycetes bacterium (assembly GCA_963839425.1). GTDB lineage: Bacteria > Actinomycetota > Thermoleophilia > Gaiellales > Gaiellaceae > CAYGLV01. The sequence continues at coordinate 716,004 of CAWIUX010000009.1, read as the reverse complement.
CGGCCTGAACGGCCTTGACGATGTTGTGGTAGCCGGTGCAGCGGCAGAGGTTGCCGTCGAGCGCGCTGCGGATCTCCTCCTCGCTCGGGTGCGGACTCTCGGCGAGCAGGCTCACCGTGGCCAGCACCATGCCGGGTGTGCAGTAGCCGCACTGGAGCGCGTGACTCTCGTGGAAGGCCTGCTGCACCGGGTGGAGCTCGCCGTTTCGGGCCAGGCCCTCGATCGTGGTGATCTCGGCGCCGTCGGCCTGGACGCCGAGCAGCGTGCAGGACTTCACCGACTCGCCGTCGAGCAGCACGGTGCACGCGCCGCAGGAGGAGGTGTCGCAGCCGACGTTCGTGCCGGTCAGGCTGAGGCGCTCGCGCAGGACGTAGACGAGGAGCTCGCGCGGCTCGAGCTCGAGCTCGTGCCGGGCGCCGTTGACGGTGATCGCGACGCGTCTCAAGGCGTCCCCCTTTGCCCTGGAAAATGGAGGTTCGAGCCTACTCCGTCCGGGGTGCGATTTCCACGCCCGGGGTAGGGTTGCCGCGTGGTGATCGTCGGGGTCGAAGGCGGTGACGCGCTCGAGCGCTGGCTCGCCGTCCAGAACGCGGTCTCCCCGCGGAAGAAGCGAACGGCCACGGGGCTGCACGACTGGCGGCGGCAGGCCGAGGACATGGTCTGGCTGCTCGCCTCAGCGGGCGGCGAGGACGCGGGCGTCGGGCTCGCCTACGTCGGCTGGTTCAGCCTGCCCGGCGTCGCCGGCGGCGAGATCGCGGTCGTGCCGGAGCTGCGCGGGCGCGGCGTCGGCGGTGCGCTCTACTCGGGGCTGTCGACATGGGCAGCGGCGCGCGGGTCCCGGGAGATCGAGCTGCACGTCGGCGAGGACGACCCGGAGTCGCTGGCGTGGACCGAGCGGCGGGGATTTGCCGAGGTGGGCCGCAACGCGCGAATGGTGCTCGACCTCGAGACGATCGAAGAGCCCGCCGTCGAGCCGCCGCCGGGGATCGAGATCGTCAGTTGGAGTGAGCGACCCGAGCTGGCACAGGGGATCTACGAAGCCGCGCGCGAGGCGCACCCGGACATCCCCGGCGAGGAGGACGTGGACATCGGCTCGTTCGAGGAGTGGCTCTCGCGCGACATGCAGGGGGCAGGCGACCGGCCAGAGGCGGTGTTCGTCGCCGTCGCGGGCGACGAGGTCGCCGGCTACGCGAAGCTCTCACTCAGCGCCGAGCCGGACGAGACCGCCTACCACGACCTCACGGCCGTCCGGCGCGCGTGGCGCGGCCGCAAGGTCGCGACCGCGCTCAAGGCGAGCCAGATCGCGTGGGCCAAGCGGCAGGGGTACCGGAAGCTGCAGACCCAGAACGAGGAGCGGAACGCCCCGATCCGCGCCCTCAACCAGCGCTTCGGCTACGTGCTCGAGCCGGGCACCGTGACCATGCGCGGGCCGCTCAGCGGCGGCTCTTGAACGCGCGCTGCATCTCGCGCTCGGCGTCGCGCTTGGCCAGGTCGCGCCGCTTGTCGCCCTTCTCCTTGCCGCGCGCGAGCGCGAGCTCGACCTTGACCTTGCCGTCCTTGAAGTAGATCCGCGTCGGCACGAGCGTGAGACCTTTCTCCCTGAGCTTGCCGTTGAGCGAGTCGATCTCCCGCCGGTGCAGGAGGAGCCGGCGGTCGCGGGCCGGCTCGTGGTTCTCGCGCCCGCCCTGCGTGTAGACGGCGATGTCGGCGCCGACCAGCCAGGCCTCGCCGCCGCGCACGTCGCCGTAGGCGTGCTGGAGCGTGACGCGGCCGTCACGCAGCGACTTCACCTCGGTGCCGGTGAGGACGATCCCCGCCTCGTAGCGGTCGAGCAGCTCGTAGTCGTACCGCGCGCGGCGGTTGTCGGCGATCTGCTTGGTTCCGGTCGGGCGGGCCATGCCCCAAGTCTAGGAGGAGAGCGTGATAGGACCCCCGCATGGCGCGGATCGGAGGACGCGGGGCAACGATCCTGCGGCGGTTGCGGACGGTGCCGCTCTTCCTCGGCGGCTTCCTGCTCGCGACGGCGGCGCTGCCGCTGCTGGCCCTCGTGGCAGTCGCGGTCGACGCGATGCGCCGCGGCCGGCCGTGGATGGCGACGCGGCTCCTGTTCGTCCTCTGGCTCTACCTCGCCGTCGAGGCGGCGTGCCTCGCCGCGCTCGCGGTCTCCTGGGTCGTCGCGCGCGGGCGGCGCGACCGCCTGACCGAGGCGGCCTGGGGCATCCAGGCCTGGTGGGCCGCCGTCCTGATCGGAGCGATCAAGCGCACCTTCGGGCTTCGGTTCGAGGTCGAGGGCGCCCAGGAGGTGCCGCCGGGGCCGATCGTCGTGCTCATGCGGCACGCGAGCATCATCGACAACCTCGTTCCCGCAACGTTCGTCGCGGCGCCGCACGGGATCCGGCTCCGCTACGTGCTCAAGCGGGAGCTGCTCTCCGACCCGGCGATCGACATCGCCGGCAACCGGCTGCCGAACGTCTTCGTGGCGCGCGGATCGGACGACGCGGAGCGCGAGATCGACCGCGTGCGCGAACTGGCGCGGGGCCTCGGCCCGGGCGAGGGCATGCTCATCTACCCCGAGGGAACCCGCTTCACGGAGGCGAAGCGGGCGCGGGCGCTCGAGAAGCTCGCGTCGGCGGACGCCCTGCTCCACGCCGCCGCGCAACGCCTGTACCACGTGCTGCCGCCGCGGCTCGGTGGGCCGATCGCGCTGCTCGACGCCGGCGCCGACGTCGTCGTCTGCGCTCACCACGGGCTCGACGGCTTCTCCCACATCGCCGACATCTGGGGCGGCGGGCTGATCGGGCGCACCGTTACGATCCGCTTCCGCCGCTTCCGGCACGCCGATATCCCCGACGGCCGCGAGGAGCGCGTCGCCTGGCTGCTCGCGCGCTGGCAGGAGGTGGACGACTGGATCGGGGCGCAGGCGCGGGCGTGACGGGGATTCTGCTCACGAACGCGGGCGTGATCGCCGTGCTGATGGCCGCTCTCTGGGGGCTCAGCCTCGTGCTGCGCGACGCCTCGATCATGGATCCGTTCTGGGGCCTCGGCTTCACCATCGTCGGGTGGACGAGCGCGGTCGTCACCGGCAGCCTGGGCACGGAGGGCGCCGTGCTCGTCGCGCTGACGACCGTGTGGGGGCTCCGGCTCGCCGGGTACCTCTCGTGGCGGAGCCTCGGGAAGGGCGAGGACTTTCGCTACCGCGCGATGCGCAAGCGCTGGGGCGAGCGCTTCCCGCTCGTCAGCCTCGGCACCGTCTTTCTCCTGCAGGGGGCCCTGCTGTGGGTCGTCTCGCTGCCGGTGCAGCTCGGGCAGGATCCGGGGCCCGGCGAGGGACTCGGGTGGCTCGCGGGCGCGGGAATCGCCGCGTGGGCGGTCGGGCTCTTCTTCGAGACGGTGGGAGATGCCCAGCTCGCCCGCTTCAAGGCGGATGCCACGAACGAGGGCAGGGTGCTCGACAGCGGGCTCTGGCGGTACACGCGGCATCCGAACTACTTCGGCGATTTCTGCGTCTGGTGGGGGCTCTTCCTCGTCGCGCTCGCGCTCGGAGCGCCGTGGTGGACGGCGACCGGCCCCGCGCTGATGTCCGTGCTGCTGCTGCGGGTCTCGGGCGTGGCACTGCTCGAGCGCTCGCTCAGCCGGCGGAAGCCCGGCTACGAGGAGTACGTGCGCCGCACGAGCGCGTTCTTCCCGCGGCCGCCGAAGCGGCGCTAGCCCAGCGAGAGCTCGACCTTGCCGGCAGGCTTGTCGATCCCCTCGACGCGGACCTCGACCGGATCACCGAGGCGGTAGCGGCCGCCGCGGCGGCCGACGAGCTCCGTTCCGAGCGGACTCGGCTCGAAGCGGTCGCCGCCGAGCCGGTGGAGAACCCCGGACGAGCTCGCCCTCGCGCTCGAGCAGGCGGATCCACTCGCGCAGGTCGGCTGGCGGGGCCACGCGCCGGTCAGTTTACGGCTGCGAGGGCGTACGCCACAGCCTCGTTGAAGGCGAGGGCACGGCCCGCCGCAGCTCCGGAGGCAAAGGCCGTGCGGTTGACCCCTTCGAGGAACCGGCCGTAGCGCGCGTGCTCGAAGTAGCGCAGCTCGAAGCCGAGGCCCCGCGTCCCCTCCTCGGCAGCTCCCCACAGGCGCCCCGCCCGCTCGACCTTGCCATATTGGACGGCCACGCAGGCCAGTCCCTGGAAGCAGGCGTAGGCCAAAGCGCCGGCGCCGCGCTCTGCCGCGTGGGTCAGCGCCTCCCGATACCGGTCGGCCGCCCGGTCCAGCGCGCCTTGCTCGAGGAGCGCATCTCCGAGGCTGTGCAGCGTCGCCTCGACCGCGTAGGCGTTGCCGAGTTCGAGTGCGAGAGCGAGCGAGCGCTCAAGCAGCGACTGCGCACGCTCGGGCTGTCCACGCGCGAGGGCCGCCTCGCCGAGATGCTTGTGGGCGCGGCGCAGGCCCTCGCGATCGGCGACGCGCTCGAACAGCTCGAGGCTCTCCCCTTGGAGCGGCGCCGCCTCCTCGAGAGCCCCCTGCACAACGAGCGCGAGTCCGAGGCTGTCGAGCGAGAACGCCAGCTCCCGGTCATCACCAAGGCGCCGACACAGAGCGACCGCGGCGTCCAGCCAGTGGATCGCCTGCTCCGCGTCTCCTTGGCGCAACGCCAGCCGACCGCGGGCGCGCAGCGCGACGGCCCATACGCCGTCCGGTGCTTCGGCCACCTTGAGCAGCTCGTCCAGCCACCTGCCCCCCTCGGGCGCGTGGTCTCGCCGAATCCAGAACTGGGCGAGCCCGCAGGCGATCCGTAGCCCGAGCTCCGGCTCGCCCCCGACGATCGACCAGCGGAGCGCAGCCCTAAAGTTGTCGTGCTCGCTGTCGAGCAGATCGTGCCATGTCCGCTCGTGCGAACCCTCATCGTGAGGGTCTACCGTTTCCGCGAGCTCGAGGGTCCACCCGGCGTGCCTTCTTCGCAGCTCCTCAGCCTCGCCCGATTGCTCGAGCCGCTCGACGGCGTACTCGCGGATCGTCTCGAGCATCCAGAAGCGGCTGTCGCTGTGGCTGAGCAGGCTCTTCTCGACGAGCGACTGGAGTGTGTCAAGGTCGGCGTCGCACACGTTCTCCGCCGCGTCGAGCGTGCAGCCGCCGGCGAAGACGGAGAGGCGGGTGAAGAGTCGCTGCTCCTCGGGCGTGAGCAGGTCGTGGCTCCACTCGATCGTCGCCCGCAAGGTGCGCTGCCGCTCGTCGGCGTCGCGAGGGCCACCGGTCAACAGCGGCAAGGTCTGCTCGAGCCGCTCCAGCAGCTTCGCCGGCCGCAGCACCTTCGTCCGCGCCGCAGCGAGCTCGACCGCGAGCGGAAGGAAGTCCAGACGGGCGCAGATCGCCCGCACAACGTCCTCAGGCTCTGCAAGAGCCGCGCGCGCGCGGAAGAGCGACACGGCCTCATCCTCGGCCAGCGCGGGCACGGCGTACTCGCGCTCGCCGGCTAGATGCAGAACCTCGCGACTGGTCACAAGCAGCGTCAGGTTCGTACAGCGAGCAACCAGCTCCGACAACCGGCCAGCCGCCTCCAGGACGTGCTCGAAGTTGTCGAGTAAGACCAACAGCCGCTTGTCCGCGATCTCCTCTTGAAGCTCCCGTTTTGCCTGCAGGGCCTGCGCCATTTCCGGCAACACGAGCGCGGCGTCCCGCAGCGAAGCGAGCCCGACCCAAAACACCCCGTCCGGGAACGCCGCAACCGCCTCCCCCGCCGCCTGCAGCGCAAGCCGAGTCTTGCCGGTGCCGCCAGGGCCGGTCAGGGTCAGCAGCCGCACATCCTCGCGAGCCAGCAGCTCCGCTACCTTCCCAAGCTCCCGCTCCCGGCCGAGAAAGGGCGTCGCCGGGATCGGCAGGTTCGTTCGGTACAGCGTCTTCAACGGCGGGAACTCCCCATCCCCGAGCTGGAAGAGCCGCTCCGCAGCGGACAGATCCTTCAACCGGTGCTCGCCCAGATCCAGAAGCTCAGCCTCAACGAGCGAGGCGGTGCTCGCCGACACCAGCACCTGCCGACCGTGGCCGGCGGCCGCGATCCGCGCCGCCCGATGCACGTCCACGCCCACGTAACCCTCTGAAGCGAGATGCGGCGTGCCGGTGTGAATTCCCATCCGCACGCGGATCGGCCCAGTCACCAGCGCTGACTGTGCCTCGGCGGCAGCGGCAAGCGCGTCCGGCGCAGTCGGAAACGCCACGAAGAACGCGTCACCTTGCGTGTCCACCTCGACGCCGCCGTGGCTAGCGAACGCCTCGCGAAGCAGCCGCCGGTGCTCTGCAAGAGCTTCCGCATAAGCTTGCACCCCGAGTTCGTGCAGCAGCCGCGTCGAGCCCTCGACGTCGGTGAAGAGGAAGGTGACGGTTCCGGAGGGGAGATCGCGCCGCACAGGCGTCATGATGCGCCAGAGCAAGGTCTACGTCACGGGGGACGAGCGGGTTGTGGGCCGCCACGCGAAAACTCCCCTCCTTCAGGTAGCTCGCCGCTTGTCCTCAGAGTGGGAGGATTCGATGCCGGACGAGCGGTGGATCATCACCGACGAGTTGTGGGACCTCGTCGAGCCGTTGATACCCAAGAAACAGCGGCGGGCCGCGGGCGGCGCGGCCCTGGCGCGTAGCCCGCTTCGCGGGCTGCGTCGTTGTAGCGCCTGTGCGGGCACCGTTCGCCCCACGTCGCGCCGGACGCTACGGGGCGGGATCCGGCCGCGGTGCTCGCACGGGGGCTATGCGGAGCGCCCGTCCGCGAGCGAAAGCTCGACCTCCCCTTCCGCCCGGCGTACCTCCTCCACGCGCACCTCGATCGGGTCGCCCAGCCGGTAGCTGCGCCCGCCGCGCCTACCCCGCAGCGCCGTGCCCAGCGCGTTCAGCTCGAAGAAGTCCCCCGGCAGGCGGCGCGCGGGCAGGTAGCCCTCGAAGACCTCGCCGAAGCGCACGAACAGGCCCGAGGCGATGGCACCGATAATCTCGCCCTCGAAGGTCGCATCCCAACCTAGCTCGAACAGCCGCGTCTTCAGCAGCCAGGCGAGGCAGATCTCGTCCGCCAGGTACTCGACCCCGGCGGCGGCCCGCTCGCGCTGCGAGCAGTGGTCGGCGAGCGCGCCCAGGTCCTCGGGGACGTGCTCGTCGGAGAGTCCGAGCTCGTGCAGGAGCGCGCGATGGCAGACGAGGTCAGGGTAGCGGCGAATCGGCGACGTGAAGTGGCAGTAGGCGGGGCTCGCGAGGCCCGAGTGGCCGAGGTTCGAGGGGTCGTAGCGGGCCCGCTGGAGCGCCCGCAGCACGAGCGCCGGGAAGGCCTCCCGCCCCCGCGCCGAGCGATCGACGTACGCCGTGACCCGCTCGGCCGCCTCGGCGGCTACGCGCTCGGCGTCCTGCGAGCTCATCCGCTCCGGCGCCGACGGCGTCGGCACGTCCAGGTCGGCGAGCTTCGCCAGCAGCAGCGCTACCGACTGCGGGTCGGGTCGCTCGTGCACGCGGTAGAGAGCGGCTCGGCGGCGGCCCGCGAGCAGCCCGGCGACCGCCTCGTTGGCGAGGATCATCAGCTCCTCGACGAGCGAGTGCGCGTGCGGCTCGGACTCGCGCCAGGCGCGCTCGACACCCCCGCTCCCGTCGAAGGCGAAGCTCTCCTCCGGGCTCTCCACCCGCAGCGCGCCACGCGCGAAGCGGCGCCGGCGCAACTCCGTCGACAGGCGCTCCGCGAGGCGAAGTCCGTCCTCGACCTCGACCGGCGCACGCTCGCGACCGGCGAGGATCGCCTCGGCGCGGCCGTAGGTCAGCCGCTCGTCGCTGCGGATGATCGAGCGGTAGAAGAGCGGCTCGCCCGCCGCGAGATCGCCGTCGAACGGCACCTCGACGGTGACGCAGAGCCTGTCCACCTGCGGCCGCAGGCTGCACGCGTCGTCGGCCAGCTCGGGCGGAAGCATCGAAGCGACGCGGCCGGGAACGTAGACCGAGAAGCCGCGGCCCGCCGCGCCGTGGTCGAGCGGCGAGCCCGCGGGAACGAACGCGGCGACGTCGGCGATGTGGACGTACGCGCGCAGGCCGTCGGCCTCGCGCCGCAACGAGAGTGCGTCGTCGAAGTCCTTCGCCGTCTCGGGATCGATCGTGAAGGTCGGCAGGTCGCGCAGGTCCACCCGGCCCTCGAGCCCGGGCCGCGGCAGCTCGTGCGGCTCGAACGGGCCACCCTCGCCGAAGTGGGCGAGCAGGCCTTCGAGCACCGGCTCGATCGCGTCCGCCCGCCCGAAGACGTGCTCGAGCCGCGCGCGACCCCGGCCCGTCCGCACGGCGGCGAGATCGCCCGGGCCGGCGTCGCCGAGCCCCTTCGTCTCGAGCACGAGTGGCGTTCCCGGCTCGAAGAACGGTTCGCCGACGACGAGGCGGCCGCGCTTCGCGATTTCCACGACGACGCGCTCGGTCACTACGGGACCAACAGCACGGCGAGTGCTTCGGGCAGCGCCTCGTTGCGCATCTCGAGCGTGCTCCGCACCTGCTCGACGAGGGGTCTGTGCTCGGCCGGGCCAGTGGTGAAGGCGACCGCGGACGCGACGAGCACGGCCTAAACCCGTAGGAAGCGGTGGAGCGTCAAGCCGGAGCCGAATGCGCCGATGAAGAGGCCGGCACCCAGCAGGATGAGGGCGTTGAGCCCGAAGCCGAGCGCCCTGACGTCCGAGGCCGTGTCGAAGTGGCCGAGGATCGCCGGCAGCGCCACCTCCTTGCCGACCAGGAGCAGCAGCACGGCGATCGCCGACCCCGCGAGACCGCAGAGGAGCCCTTCGAGCATGAACGGGCCGCGCACGAACCAGTTGGTCGCGCCGACGAGCTTCATCACCTCGATTTCGCGCCGCCGCGAGAAGATCGAGAGCCGGATCGTGTTCGCGATCAGGAGCGTCGAGGCGACGAGCAGCAGGAGCACGGCCGCGAGGAAGACGATCTCGAACACGCGCGCGACGCGGAGCACGCGCTGCGCCGTCTTCTTCCCATAGTCCACCTTGTGCACGCCGGGCGCGCCGGGCTCGAGGCGCTTCGCAATCGCCTCGACGAACTCGCCCTTCTCCGGTGTCACCTCGTACGAGGCGGGCAGCGGGTTTCCGGGCAGGTCGCGGGTCAGCTCGGGGGAGCGCTTCTGCATGATCCTCAGCGCGTCCTCTTTCGAGATGAAGCGGATCGACTTCACCTCTTCCATCGCGAGCAGTTGCTCGCGCACGGCATCGATCTGGGCCGTCGTCGCGTCGCCCTTGCAGCCGGGCGCCGACGGCGTGCAGAAGAAGACCTTGACCAACAGCTCCTTCTTGACGTGGTTGCTCCAGGAGACCGTCCACGTGCCGAGCCCGATCGCGAGCCCGAGGATAAACATCGCGATCAGCACGGTCAGGATCGCTGCGAACGTCGTCGAGAGGTTCGCGGCGATCGAGCGGACCGCCTCGGAGATGACGACCCGGAGCCTCATTCGGTCGCGTAGCCGCCGCGCCGCTCGTCGCGCGAGAGCCGGCCCTCGTCGAGTGCGATCACGCGCTTGCGCATCTTGTCCACCATCTCGCGGTCGTGCGTGACCATCAGGATGGTGGTGCCGGCGCGGTTGATGCGGTAGAGCAGCTGCATGATCCCGACCGACGTGTCGGGGTCGAGGTTGCCGGTCGGCTCGTCGCAGACAAGCAGCGGCGGGTGGTTGACGACGGCGCGCGCGATCGAGACGCGCTGCTGCTCGCCGCCGGAGAGCTCGCCGGGGAGCGAGTTCACCTTGTGCGCGAGGCCGACGAGGTTGAGCACCTCCGGCACCTTGCGCCGTATGTTGTTGGCGCTCTCGCCCTGCACCCGGAGCGCGTAGGCGATGTTCTCGCCGGCGCTGCGATCCGGAAGCAGCTTGAAGTCCTGGAAGACGCAGCCGACGTTGCGGCGCAGCAGGGCGACTTTCGAGCGCTTGAGCCGCGTGAGGTCGCGGCCGCCGACGACGATCCGTCCCGACGTGGGCTCCATCTCCTTGAGCAGCAGGCGCACGACCGTGGACTTGCCCGAGCCGGACGCACCGACGACGAACACGAACTCGCCCTTGTCGATCGTGAACGACACGTCGTTGAGCGCCACGACGCTCGGCTCGTAGACCTTGGTCACGTTCTCGAACACGATCATCGTCCCCGAGCTGGAGACGAAGGGGAAGATGGCGTCCGGCTCGTCGGGCTCAGGCTCGATCAGAGCGGCGGCGGTTTCGTGCTGAGGGTTCGGTTCCTGCACCGGATACAAGGGGAAAGCGGCAGAGCGGACCGCTCCGGTTCCTGGGAGGTCGCTGCAGTCTACCGGACGGTCCCGCTGACGGACCGTCTACACGACCTTCCCTGCCGCCTTCGCGAGCAGGTAGGCGTGGATGAAGCCGTCGAGCGCGCCGTCGAGCACGCCCTGGGCGTTCCCCACCTCGAAGTCGGTGCGGTGGTCCTTGACGAGCTGGTAGGGATGGAGCACGTAGCTGCGGATCTGACTGCCGAAGCCGATGTCCTGGGCGGCCCCGCGCTCTCGCGCCAGCTCCGCCTCACGCTGCTCCTCCGCGAGCTCGACGAGGCGAGAGCGGAGGATCCGCATCGCGGTCGCCTTGTTCGAGAGCTGCGAGCGCTCGTTCTGGCACTGGACGACGATGCCGGTCGGCAGGTGCGTGATCCGCACCGCCGAGTCGGTCTTGTTGACGTGCTGGCCTCCGGCGCCGGAGGCGCGGTATGTGTCGATCCGCAGGTCGTCGTCGTCGATCTCGACAGCGGCGTCTTCGGGCAGCAGGGGTGCAACGACGGTCTGCGCGAAGGCCGTGTGCCGGCGATGGGCGGCGTCGAACGGGCTCTGCCGGACGAGGCGGTGCACGCCGCGCTCGGCCTTGAGGATGCCATAGGCGTTCTCGCCCTTGACGGTGAACGTGGCGGACTTCAGGCCGGCCTCCTCACCCGGGCTCGCCTCGACCAGCTCGGCCTGGAAGCCGCGATCGGCGGCCCAGCGGAGGTACATGCGCAGCACCATCTCCGCCCAGTCCTGCGCGTCCGTGCCGCCGGTGCCGGCATGGATCGAGACGACCGCGTCGCCCCCGTCGTACTCGCCGTTGAAGAGCGCGTCCTCCTGGAGCCGGTCGAGCTCGCGGCCCAGCGGCTGGATCTGAGCCTCGATCTCCGAGCCGAGATCGCCGTCCAGCGCGTGCAGCTCGACGGCGTCGTCGTACTCGCCCTGCAGCCGCTCATAGCGCTCGACCCGCCTGCTCAGGCGGGAGTGCTCGGTCGAGATCCGGGCCGCCCCGGCCTGGTCGTTCCAGAAGCCGGGCTCGCCCATCGCGCGCTCGAGCTCACCGATACGCAGCTTCAGCGAAGCGGGGTCAAAGGTAATCACGAACCCAGGCGAGCTGGGCTCTGATCTCCTCGAGTTGCTGCTCGAGCGTCTGCGTGGCTGGTCCGGCCATGGGGTCAGTCTAGCCGCGGCTTCGGCGTTGCCCCACCGTAGTGCGGCTACGCGCCGTGGCAGCGCTTGAACTTCTTGCCGCTCCCGCACCAGCAGGGTTCGTTGCGGCCGACCTTCTCCTGCGGCGAGGCGACCACCTGCTGCGGGCTCGCGGGCCGCGGCGTCGGTGCCGGCGCGAGCGCGGTCGCGGCGGCTCCTGCGGTCGCTCCGGCAGCGGCGATCACGTCGGCGCCGGCCGCGGTCTCGTGCTCGAAGACGAGGTTGCCGTTTCCCTGCACGGGCTGGAGCTCCTCGGTCTGGACGGTCACGTCGGCGTGGAAGAGCACGGCCACGACCTCCTCGCGGATCGTGCGGCTGAGCTCCTCGAACATCACGTGGCCCTCGCCCCGGTACTCGACGAGCGGGTCCTTCTGCGCGAACGCGCGCAGGTGGACGCCTTCCCGCAGGTAGTCCATCGCGTCGAGGTGGTCGCGCCAGCGCTGGTCGACGACGGCGAGCACGACGTAGCGCTCGACGTCCCGCATGACGTCGGAGCCGAGTGCCGCCTCCTTCTCGGCGTACGTGTCCTGCGCGTCCTCGAGGAACTCCTCCAGGAGCACCTCGCGGTCGACCTCGACCTCGTCGCGCAGCTCCTGCACCGTCATGTCGGTCCCGTAGAGCGCCTGCATCGCCTGGACGAGCCCGTCGACGTCCCACTCCTCCGGAAACTCGCCCTCCGTGAACTGGGCGACCGCGCGCTCGATCGTCTCGCCGATCCAGGCCTTGATCTCCTCGGACAGGTCCTCGCCGACGAGCACGCGCCGGCGCTGCTCGTAGATCACCATGCGCTGGACGTTCATCACGTCGTCGTACTTGAGGACGTTCTTGCGCGCGACGGAGTTCTGCTCCTCGACCTTCTTCTGCGCGTTCTCGATCTGGCGCGAGAGGATCCCCGCCTCCATCGGCTGGTCGTCGGGAAGCTTGAAGCGCTCGATGATGTTGTAGATCCGGTCGCCGGCGAACAGGCGGACGAGGTCGTCCTGCGCGGAGAGGTAGAAGCGCGACTCGCCGGGATCGCCCTGGCGGCCGGAGCGGCCGCGCAGCTGGTTGTCGATCCGGCGCGCCTCGTGACGCTCGGTGCCGATCACGTAGAGGCCGCCCACCTCGCGGACGCCTTCGGCGAGCTTGATGTCCACGCCGCGGCCGGCCATGTTCGTCGCGATCGTGACCGTGCCGGGCTGGCCCGCGTCCTTGATGATCTCCGCTTCGCGCTCGTGCTGCTTCGCGTTGAGGACGTTGTGCGGGATGCCGGCGCGCGTGAGGAGCTGGGCGAGGTACTCCGAGGTCTCGACCGCGATCGTGCCGACCAGAACGGGCTGGCCCTTCTCGTGCCGCCCCTTGATGTCCTCCATGGCGGCGTGGAACTTGGCTTCCTTCGTCTTGTAGATGTAGTCGTTCTCGTCACGGCGGGCGACCGCGACGTTCGTCGGGATCTCGACGACGTGCAGGTTGTAGATCTCGACGAACTCCTTCTCCTCGGTCTTCGCCGTGCCCGTCATGCCGCCGAGCTTCTCGTAGAGGCGGAAGTAGTTCTGGAGCGTGATCGTCGCCAGGGTGACGTTCTCCTCCTGGATGCGGACGCCCTCCTTCGCCTCGATCGCCTGGTGGAGGCCCTCGCTCCAGCGCCGCCCTTCCATGATCCGGCCGGTGAACTCGTCGACGATCTTCACCTCGCCGTCGGCGATGACGTAGTCCACGTCGCGCTGGTAGAGCGACTGTGCCTTCAGCGCCTGCGAGAGGTGGTTGACGAGCTCGACGTGGCGCGGGTCGTAGAGGTTCTCGATCCCGAGCGCGCGCTCGACGTGCTCGATGCACGACTGCGCCGGCGAGACGGTCTTGTGCTTCTCGTCGTAGAGGTAGTGCACGCCCGCGAGCTCGGTCTCGTCCTCGCCCTTGAGCGACTTGCCCTTCGAGGGCTGCCCTTCGAGCGTCTTCACGATCCGCGCGAAGTCGTAGTACGTGGAGGCGGCCGTCTCGGGCTCGCCGGAGATGATCAACGGTGTCCGCGCCTCGTCGATCAGGATCGAGTCGACCTCGTCCACGATCGCGTAGGCGTGGCTGCGCTGCACGCAGCCGTCGAGGGAGACGGCCATGTTGTCGCGCAGGTAGTCGAAGCCGAACTCGGAGTTCGTGCCGTAGGTGACGTCGCAGGCGTAGGACTCGCGCCGCTCCGCGAACGGCATCATGTTCTGGATGAAGCCGACGCGCATGCCGAGCGCCTCGTAGATCGGCCCCATCCAGTTGGCGTCGCGCTTGGCGAGGTAGTCGTTGACGGTGACGAGGTGGACGCCCGTGCCGGCCAGCGCGTTGAGGTAGAGGGGCATGGTGGCGACGAGCGTCTTGCCCTCGCCCGTCTTCATCTCGGCGATGTCGCCCTCGTGGAGGACGATCCCGCCCATCAGCTGGACGTCGAAGGGGCGCTGCCCGAGCGTGCGCTTCGCGGCCTCGCGGACGGCGGCGTACGCCTCGAAGAGGAGCTCGTCGAGCGACTGGCCGTTCTCGAGCCGCTGCTTGAGCCCGGCGGTCTTGCCCGCAAGCTCCGCGTCGGAGAGCTGCTCGAACTCCGGCTCGAGCGTGCCGATGTAGGCGGCCTGCTCGGCCAGCCGCTTCAGCCTGCGTCCCTCGCCGAAGCGCAGGACCTTCTCGAGCTTGCCGAAATCCTGGCCGGCCATCGCTTCAAGCGTAGCCGTCAGAGCGGCGCGACCGTCACCTCCCAGAGGCTCCCGTCGAGGCGCGACGCGCGTACCGCCCACGTCTCGAAACGCTGCTCGGCGAGCCGGTCGAGCGCGCGCACGCCGCCGAAGCTCGGCTCGCCGTCCACGCGGTAGGTCCGCTCCGAGCCGTCCCAGGCGAGCTCCAGCTGGTCGCCGCCCGGATCGTCCTCGAGCTCGACGACCTCGATCCGGCGCGCGGCGACCGCCCAGACGTCTCCGTCCCTGCGGACGGCGGTCGCGCGGTACGGGAGCGAGAGCTGCGCCTCGACGGCCGCCGCGAGCGGCGTCAGGTCGCCGTCGCCGCCCTCCTCGAGCAGGAGGCTGCCGTCGGGCAGCGCCACGAACCAGAGCTCGTCGCCGCCGACCTCCGCTCGTGCGGTCACGACGGCGTCCCACTGGCGCTGGCGGTGGATGCCGTGCACGCCGACGAGGTCGTCCCAGGCCGCCCGTGGGGGCGGCCCCTGAACGAGGCCGCCCTCGCGCGCGAGCCGCTCGTGCAGCGATGTCCGCCGCCAGAAAGCCACGGTTCTAGGTCGTGCCCGGCTCGATCAGGCCGTAGTCACCGTCGCGCCGCCGGTAGACGACGTTGACATCGCCCGAGTCGGCGTTCTCGAAAACGAAGAAGTCGTGCCCGACGAGCTCGAGCTGGAGCACGGCCTCCTCCGAGCTCATCGGCTTCATCGCGAACTGCTTCGTCTTGACGATCACGGACTCCACCTCCTGGCTGACAGGGGAAGGCATCTCCGGCTGCGGTGGGCGTCCGTGGCGCGCCGCCTCCTTTCGGCTGCGCTTCTCGCGGTAGCGCTTGACCTGGCGCTCGAGCTTGTCCACGAGCAGGTCGATCGAGGCCTCGATGTCGGCCGAGGCCTCGCGCGCCCGGATGGTCGGGCCCTTCGTCCAGATCGTCGCCTCGGCAACGTGGTCGTCCGCGATCGACGGGTTCCGCTCGACTGCGAGCTCGAGCTCGACCTGCGTCGGATCCTTGAGCTGGCGCTCGAGCTTGCCGAGCTTCTCCTCTGCGTACCTCCGGAGCGAGTCGCTGACCTCGACGTTCTTGCCCTTGACCTGAAGCCGCATGGCGTCTCCTTCGTCCGGTGGTGGTCGAAATCTCAGCGGTCTCGCCCTCGCGCAGGCACACGACCTCGACCGAGCGCGCGCCGGCCCGGCGCAGCGCCGCGGACGCGGCGGCGGCCGTCGCGCCGGTCGTGTAGACGTCGTCCACGAGGCAGACGGTTCGCGGCGAGGGCCCGGCGGCCGCGAACGCTCCGGCGACGTTGCGCCGCCGCTCGGCGAGCGCGAGCCCGCGCTGGCGCGGCACCGCGCGCGAGCGGGCGAGCAGCGGCACGACCGGGAGCTCCCAGACGCGCCCGAGCTCGCGCGCCAGCCGCTCGGCCGGATGGTGCCCCCGGCGCAGGCCCCGGTCGTGGTCACCGGGCACGAACGTGACGGCCTCGCTGGAAGGGCGAGGAACGGTCTCCGCGATCAGCGCCGCGGCCTCAGCGGCGAGCAGGCGCTGGCCGCGCTCCTTCCAGGCCGAGACGAGCGCCCTGGCGCCGTCGTCGTAGAGGATCGCCGCCCGGGCGCGCGCGAAGCCGAGCCGGCGGCCGGTGCACTCGCGCAGCGGGAGACGGGCCAGGCGCCCGGCGCCCCGCAGCGCGCGCAGAGCGGGCGGCGCGATCCGGATCAGCGCGCCGCGGCACACCGCGCAGAGCGGCGGGCCCGGCAGCTCGCAGACGGCGCAGCGCTGCGGGAGCACGAGGTCGAGCACCACCGGCCACGCTACGTCCGCGGGCCACGCGGATGTGTGCCGGGCCTGCGTCGAAAGCGTGACCCCGACGACACTCACGCCCTGATCGTGTTCTTGCAGGCGGCGCAGCGCATCGTGGCGACACCGGATGCGCCCGCTCGGAACTACGGAGCGCCGGACAGGGCCGAGAAGGCGCGGTCGGCCTCCTCGAGCCCGTCGTGCGAGCCGATGTCGAACCACAGCCCGGGCAGCTGCCACGTGTAGACGGGAAGCTGCGGGTAGAGCCACTGGACGAGCCGTCCGGGGGCGTCCGCGTTGTTGCCCTCGGCGACGTAGCGGTGGATGAGCGGCAGCGTCTCGCGGGGGTAGAAGTAGAGCGCGATGCCGGCGAGCGTGCGAGCGCGGCTGCTGCGGCTTCTCCTCGAAGAAGACGATGCGGCCGTCGCCGTCGAGCTCGAGCGCGTTGTAGCGCTTGATCGCCTCGAGGTCGCCGACGTCGTGGACCGCGAGCACGGGCGCTCGCCGCTCGACGCCGACGCGCGGCGAAGTCGCCGATCTCTGCCGTGAAGAGGTTGTCGCCGGCCACGACGAGCAGGTCGTCGTCGAGCCCGGTTCGCTCGAGCGTGAACGCGATGTCGCCGATCGCGCCGAGCTTGTCGTCGTCGCTGCCGGTGCCGTCGTCGAGGACGGTGACGCCGGGCCGGGACGAGGCCCACTCCTCGAACTGCGCCGCGAACCTCGCGTTCGTGACGACGAAGACCTCGTCGAGCCCCTCGACCGCGCCGAGCGCGGTCGAGCACGTAGTCCATGATCGGGCGGCCGGCGACCTCGAGCAGCGGCTTCGGCACGATCGCGCGTGAGCGGGTAGAGCCGGGTCGCGTAGCCGGCGGCGAGGACCAGCGCCTTCACGCGCTGCACCAGCCTCGGCAGCGTCTCGGCGTACGGCGCGCGATGCACGCCCGCCTCGGTCACGATCGCCGTCACCAGCGCCGCAGGCGTGACGTCGAAGGCGGGGTTGCGCGCCGGGAATCGGGCCGTCACCTCGTCTCCGCTCCGCTCCTCGAGCGGGATCCCGGCGCCCGTCGGCGTCGCCGGGTCGATCGTCGAGGTCGGCGCGACGACGAAGAACGGGAGGTCGTGGTGGGCGGCGAGCACCGCGAGCCCATACGTGCCGATCTTGTTCGCCACGTCGCCGTTCGCGGCGATCCGGTCGGCGCCGACGACGACGCAGTCCACCTCGCCGCGCGCCATCATGTGCGCCGCGGCCGAGTCGGCGATCACGGTGTGCGGGATGCCGAGCGCCTCGAGCTCCCAGGCGGTGAGGCGGGCGCCCTGGAGCAGCGGCCGCGTCTCGTCCACGAGCACGTGCTCGAGCAGGCCCTGCTCGTACGCCGTGCGCAGAGCGCCCGAGCGCCGACCCGTACCCGCCGGTGGCCAGTGCGCCGGTGTTGCAGTGGGTCAGGGCACGCGTGCCCGGGGCGAGCAGCGACGCGGCGTGTGCGGCCATGCGCCGGCAGCGCTCCACCTCCTCCGCGTGGAGCCGCCGTGCCCGCTCGGCGAGTCGGGTTCGGCGCGCATCTCCTCGAGCGCCCAGCGCAGGTTGACCGCCGTCGGCCGCGCCGCGGCGAGCGTCGCATACGCCGCGTCGAGGTCCTCCCCGCGCTCGGCGGCGAGCGCGTAGCCGAACGCGGCGGCGATCCCGATCGCCGGCGCGCCGCGCACGGCGAGCGTGCGGATCGCCTCGGCCACCTCCGCCGAGGTCGTGCAGCGAGCTCGACCTCCTCGTCCGGCAGCCGGCGCTGGTCGAGCAGGACGACAGCGCCGTCCTCGAGGCGGACGATGCTCTCCGGCTCCAGCTCCCTCATGCCACGTTACGCCGTGTCGGAGTCATTCCGATGGAGCGCGAGAGGCAGCCGCGCGGGCGGAGCCGGTATTCACTCCGGCGCAGCCCACGCTCCGGCTCGAGCGAGAGAACCGCGAAGGAGGGGGCTCGTGGGGGAACCCTGGGTTCGCCCACGATCACGTCCCCTCGTCCCACGAGGCCAGGTACTTCGCCTGCTCCTCGGTCAGCGCGTCGATGTCGACGCCCATCGTCGCGAGCTTGAGGCGCGCGATCTCGTCGTCGATCTCCTTCGGCACGACGTAGACCCTGCGCTCGAGCGAGGCGGCGTTCTGCGACGACGTACTCGGCCGAGAGCGCCTGGTTCGCGAAGCACATGTCCATCACGAGCGCCGGGTGCCCCTCGGCGGCGGCGAGGTTGACGAGCCGCCCCTCGGCGACGAGGTAGAGCCTGCGGCCGTCCGCGAGCGCGAACTCCTCGACGAACTCGCGCGCCTCTCGCGTCTCGACCGCGAGCGCCCGCAGGGCCGGGATCTCGATCTCGACGTTGAAATGGCCGGTGTTGGCGAGGATCGCGCCGTCCTTCATCCGCTCGAAGTGCTGCCCTCGAGATGACGTGCTTGTCGCCGGTGGCGGTGCAGAAGATGTCGCCGATCTCGGCGGCCTTCGCCATCGGCAGCACCTCGAAGCCCGTCCATCACCGCCTCGAGCGCCGTGCATCGGGTCGACCTCGGTGACGATCACGTGCGCGCCCATGCCGCGGGCGCGCCTCGCGACGCCGCGTCCGCACCCAGCCGTAGCCGGCGACGACGAAGCGCTTGCCCGGCGAGCAGGACGTTCGTCGCCCGGATGATCGCCGTCGAGCGTCGACTGGCCGGTGCCGTAGCGGTTGTCGAACAGGTGCTTCGTCCGCGCCTCGTTGACGGCGACGACCGGGAAGCCGAGCTTGCCGTCGCGCCTCGAGCGCCTTCAGCCGGATGACGCCGGTGGTCGTCTCCTCCGTGCCGGCGAGCACGTCGCCGAGCTGCTCGCGCCGGTGCGAGTGGAGGACGCCGATCACGTCGGCGCCGTCGTCCATCGTGATGTGCGGCTTGTGGTCGACCGCGGCCTCGATGTGCGCGTAGTAGGTGTCGTTGTCCTCGCCCTTGATCGCGAACGTGGCGATCCCGTACTCGGCGACGAGCGCGGCGGCGACGTCGTCCTGCGTCGAGAGCGGGTTCGACGCGCACAGCACGACGTCGGCGCCGCCGGCCTTCAGCGTCCGCATCAGGTTGGCGGTCTCCGCCGTGACGTGCAGGCAGGCGGAGACGCGGTAGCCGGCGAGCGGCTGCTCGCGCTCGAAGCGCTCGCGGATCGCGGCCAGCACCGGCATCTGCCGGTCGGCCCACGCGATCCGCCGCACCCCCTCCGGGGCGAGCGCGAGATCCTTGACGTCGTCGTTTCCTGGTGGTAGCCATCAGAAGCCTCATTTGCCGTTGGGAACGGCCTGAGTCTAGCCGCGGCTAGGTCGCCGGCCCGGCCGTACCGGTCCTCGAGGCGGACGACGTCGTCGAGGTGCGGCGTCGAGACCTCGAGGATCGTCGTGTCCTCGAGCGCGGTGACGCGGTGCACGGTGCCGGGCGGAAGCGGAAGGCGGCGCCGGGCCCGATCACCTCCTGGTCGAGGATCGCGTCGCCGGCGTCGCCGAGCTCGAGCTTCGCGCGGCCCGACTGGACGTACCAGGACTCGTCCTTCTCGCTCGTGGTACTGGAGGCTGAGCGCCTCGCCGGCCCGGACGAAGAGCACCTTCCCGCAGTAGTGCTCGGTGACGGCCCAGATCAGCTCGTAGCCCCACGGCTTCTCGACGCGCGCGTCTCGAAGGCCCAGCGGTCGAGTCCCTCGATGTGGGCGAGTCCAGTGGTCGGTCACGGGCGAGGCTATCGCCCGGCGCGCGGGATGCCACTCCGGATGCGCGACCATGAACTCCTCGGCGCTGCGCAGGTCCTTCGGCGTGTTCACGGTCAGCCACATGCCCTCGTGCCGGTACCCGCGCAGCCTGCCCTCGGCCGCGAGCTCGGGGAACGTGCTCGCTCGTGGTCGCCGCGCTCGGGCAGCCGCGCGAGCGCCTCCTCGCCGAGGACGTAGATGCCGCAGTTGACCCAGTCGGCAGCATGGGCGCCTCCCGGAAGCCGGTGACCAGGCCGTCGTCGGCGAGCTCGACGACGCCGAACGGCGGATCGGACCTGCGCGACGTGATCGTCGCCGCCGCGCCCCGCTCGGTGTGGTGCTCGGTAGCAGCGCCGCGAAGTCGACGTCGAGCAGCTCGTCGCCGTTCAGCGCGAAGACCGGCCCGGCTCGCGCCGCTGCGCGGCGGCAAAGCGGAGGCCTCCGCCGCGGCCGAGCGGCTCGGGCTCGCCGACGGCGACGATCTCCGGCCCGAGCCCGACGAGCTCCTCCTCGAACAGCTGCTCCTGGCCGAGCGCGCAGGCGACGATCACGCGCGTCACGCCAGCGCGGGCGAGCCGGGCGACCTGGTACGCCGCGAGCGGGCGCCCGCGACCGGGACGAGCGGCTTCGGCCGGCCGGCCGCGGCGTCGCCGAGCCGCTCCGCCTTGCCGCCCGCGAGGACGAGACGCCTCCATCAGTCGAGCCCGCGTTGCGCGAGCGCCGCGCGCCCGATCCCCTCGTAGACGAAGCCCGCGGCGCCGCGCGCGTCCGGGTCGAGCATGTTGCGGCCGTCGATCGAGCACCGCGGTGCGCATCACCTCGCGGCGGCCGCCCAGTCGAGCTCGGCGAGCTCGGGCCACTCGGTCACCATCACGGCCGCGTCGGCCCCGCGCAGCGCCTCGAGCGTGGACGCGGCGAGCTCGACGCCGGGCAGCAACGCCGGCCCGTCGCGCGACCGGATCCCAGGCGCGTGACCTCGGCGCCCTCGGCGAGCAGCCGCGCGGCGAGCACGAGGCTCGGCGCCTCGCGCATGTCGTCCGTGTTCGGCTTGAACGCGAGCCCGAGCAGCGCGATCGTCTTGCCCGCGCAGCGCGCCGAGGTGCGCTCGAGCTTGCCGACGACCCGGCGCTTCTGCAGCTCGTTGACCTCGATCACGGCGTTCAGGAGCTGGAAGTGGTAGCCCGAGTTGCGCGGCGAGCTGCTTCAGCGCCGAGGACGTCCTTCGGGAAGCAGCTCCCGCCGAAGCCGATCCCGGCGCGAAGGAAGTGCGGGCCGATCCGGCGGTCGAGGCCCATCGCCTTCGCGCGACCTCGATCGACGTCGGCGCCGGTCGCCTCGCAGACGTTCGCGATCTCGTTGATGAAGCGAGATCCTCGTCGCGAGGAACGCGTTCGAGGCGTGCTTGATCATCTCGGCCGAGGCGACGTCGCTGCGCACGACCGGTGCCTCGATGCCGCGCGTGCAGCGCCGCGACGGCGTCCGCCGTCGGCCGTCGGCGAAGGCGCCGATCACGATGCGGTCCGGGTGCAGGAAGTCGTCGCACGCGGTTCCCTCGGCGAGGAACTCGGGGTTCGAGACGTAGCCGACGTCGTCGAGGCCGCGCGCGTCGAGCTCGTGCGCGCACCTTCTCGCCGGTGCCGACGGGCACGGTGCTCTTCATCACGAGCGACGCGTGCGGTCCGAGCGCGCGGCATCTCGTCGATCACCGTCCAGACGGCGGAGAGATCGGCGTCGCCGGAGTACGTCGGCGGCGTGCCGACGCAGACGAAGACGAATCCGCGCCGTCGATCGCCTCGTGCGACGTCGGTCGTGAAGTGCATCCGCTCGCGGTTCCGCGCGAGCAGCTCGTCGAGGCCGGGCTCGTAGATCGGCACCTCGCCCGCGCGCAGCGCCTCGATCCGCTCGGGCAGCGACGTCGCGCACCACGACCTCGTGGCCGAGCTCGGCGAAGCACGCGCCGGTGACGAGGCCGACGTAGCCGGCGCCGAAGACCGCGATCCTGCTCAGCGCGCTCCTCGCGCGCGTAGTTGGCGCAGGGCTCTACGCAGCACCTACCTTACTTCGGGAGCGGCTTGCAGGCCCTTCGCGATCGCGAGCATCGTCTCGTTCGAGAGCGAGTCGAGCAGCGTGTTCACGACCCAGTAGGTCGCGTCCGCCCTGCGCAGGACGACCATGTGCAGCTTCGGGCCGGAGTAGTAGAGCTCGTACCGGCGGCCGCCGATCCGTCGCGTGAAGTTCTCGCTCGGCGAGGATCGGCGCGTCCGTCCAGTCGGTCTCCTGGACGCCCCAGTAGCCGTCGCCGCGCCGGTGCGGAACGTGAGCCGCACGGCCTTGTGCTTGCCCTCCGTCGATCCGGTAGACGCGGACCGGCTGCTCGCGGTCGAGCGATCGAGCTCGCTCGATGCACGGTCGGCACGAGCAGCGGGAAGTCACGCGTGCGCGGCGCTCCCGCAGGAGCTCGAGCGTCGCGCTCGTCGCGGCGCGACCGTCGGCCGGCTGGCTCCTCCGGCGTCTGGTCGACCGGGCGCGGCGGCGAGGTTGCCGTGGAAGGTCTGGCCGACGATGACGACGAGCATCGCCCCGTTGGCGAGCGGGCGGAGTCGCGCCGGGTCAGCCGCGCGACGTCGGCGGCGCCGAAGAGCTTGGCGACCTTCTGCGCCGCGGCCTGGGCGCCGGCCGCTGGCGCGGGTCGTAGTAGACCTTGGTGTGGAAGTAGTCGAAGCGTCGGCGCGTTCGCGCGGGTGCCGTTCGGCGGCGTGACGATCGACGTAGCCGCGCTGGCCGAGCAGGTAGCGCCGCGTTCGACGCCGAGCCCGGCGACGCCGTTGCCGTTCAGGACGGCGACCGTCGTCTCGCGCGGCGGCGGCGCCTTCGGCCTTCGGCTTCTCGCCCGAGCGCCACGTCGGTCGCCTTCTTCGGCGCCGTCGACGTCGGGGTTCAGGAACTCCTGCACGGCGCGCTTGATGCTCGTCTGCGGCGGCGAGAGACGTACGCGCCGCCCTCGAGGCCGTCGATCTTCGGACCTGGAAGAAGTGGCCGGGCGGCAGCGCGTACGCGAAGAGCGCGTACGAGAGCACGGTCCTCCGCCGAGCGCCTTGCCGCCGCCGCGCCGACCTCGACGTTCGTGCGTGATCGCGTTGACGACCTTCGGGAGCTTCGAGCGTCGCGAGAAGCTCGCCTGCGATCCTGCTCCTTCATCGCCTTGACGAACTGCTGCTGCCGCGCGACGCGGTAGAAGTCGGAGTCCGTGTGCCGGTAGCGGACGTAGTCGAGCGCCTGCTAGCCGGTCAGCTGCTGGTAGCCGGGCTGGAGGTTGATCGTCGCGTAGCCGGACGGGCCGCTGCGCTGTTGAAGTAGCGGCGGTCGACGTCGATCCAGACGCCGCCGAGCCTGTTCACGATCTGCTTGAAGCCGTGGAAGTTGACCGTGATCAGGTAGTTGATCGGCGAGGTCCGTCAGCTGCTTGACCGTCTCGCAGCGTCCCCTTCGAGCCGCAGTAGGCGTAGGCCGCGTTGATCTTGCCGCGGTAGCGGCTCTTGCCCGGGCAGTGGATCGTCGACGAGCAGATCGCGCGGGAACGAGAGCAGCGAGATCGTCTTCGCAGCGCGGGTCGGCGCGGATCAGCATGATCGTGTCCGAGCGCGACGGCGTCGCCCTTGCCTCGTCCGCGCGGTCGTCGTAGCCGATCACGAGCGCGGTCGCGGGCTGCCCGCGGGAGCGCGACGTCGAGCCGTTTCTGGGCGAGCTCGACGTCGGGCGTGTGCGCGACCACCGCGGCGACGCTCTGGTGGAAGAAGAGGTAGACGCCGCCTGCGGCCGCAGACGCGGCCATCAGCGCCCCGAGGAGCAGCCAGAGCACAAGTCGCCGGATCGTGCCCAGCGTTCCGCGCCGAGCAGGCTCGGGCTGGCTGTACACCGTGACGGGAGAGAGCGCTCCGGGCGGCAGGACCGGCCTAGATCGCCGTTCACCGCCGCGCCGCGGCCCATCCCTCTCTTCAGCGTGGTTCTCATCGAGCGGGAAGAGCGCCCTCGGGCGCCTGGGCGGCCAGGATACCGAACTCTCCGGCGGTCCCTAGTGGGTTGCGGCCGTCACGGCGGTCGAGCGCACCTGCGAAGAAGGCGTTCTCCTCCGGCGTGCCGACGGTGATCCGGAGGGCGGTCGGGTCGCCGAAGGCCCCCATTGGACGCACGATCACGCCCTGGCGGAGGAGCGCCTCGTTCAGCGCCGCGGCGTCGTCGCCGACCTGGACGTAGACGAAGTTGCCGGCCGAAGGCACCGGGTCGAAGCCGTGCGCGCGCAGGCCCGTTCGAGCTCGCGCAGGCCCTCGGCGTTGACGGCGCGGCGGCGGGCGAGCTCATCCGGGGCATCGAGGCTGGCGAGCGCCGTCTCCTGCCCGGGCGTACTCGACGTCGAACGCGCGGCGCACCTTGTCGATCGCCGCGATCACGGACGCGGCCCGACGCCGTAGCCGACGCGCAGCCCCGCGAGCCCGTAGATCTTGGAGAACGTGCGCAGGACGAGCACGCGATGCCCAGCCTTTGCGTACTCGGCGATCGCATCCGGATAGTCCGGGTCGTCGATGTACTCGAAGTAGGCCTGGTCGACGACCGTCAGGACGTGCTCGGGCACGCGCTCGAAGTAGGCGTCGAGCTCGGCGCGCGGGCTCATCGTCCCGGTCGGGTTGTTCGGATGGCAGACGTAGACGACTTCGTCTGCGGGGTGATCCGGCGAGCAGCGCCTCGAGGTCGAAGCGGTGGTCGCGCAGGGGCACGCGCCTCGCCGTCGCGCCCATCTTGAGCGCGTCGAGGACGTAGCTGATGAACGAGGGCCAGCCCCGTCACGACCTCGTCGCCGGGTCGAGCACGGCCTGCGAGAGGAGCCGATCACGGCGTCGGCCCCCGCTGCGTCACGACCTCCTCGAAGGCGACGTCGTGCCGTTCGGCGAGCGCGGTGCGCAGGCGCCACGCGCCGCCATCGGGGTAGCGGTTCAGCTCCGGCGCCGCCCGCTGGAGCGCGTCGAGCGCCTGCGGGAACGGGCCGAACGGCCCCTCGTTGGAGGCGAGCTTGACGACGCGGGCGAGGCCGAGCTCGCGCTGCACCTCCTCGACGGGCTTGCCCGGCTGATACGGGACGAGCCCGGCCAGAGCAGGACGGAAGAACCCGTCGCCGGAGCCGGTCAGGGAGCCGCTCACGCGGCCAGTCTAGTCGTGCGTCTCTGCGTCGGCGCCGCGCTTGCGCCAGAAGAAGAGCGCCCCGCCGAGGGCCGCGATACCGGCGAGGAACGCCGACCGCCGCCCCTTCCTGACGCCTTCTGCCGCCGCCGGGACCGCGCGTCGCGCCTTGCGTCGGAGCCAGCGCTTGCCGGCGAGCCAAGTGAGCCAGCCGAGCGCCGCATTGCGCTTGTTGACGATGCCCATGACACCGAGGCTACTCCTCCACGCGCCCGGCGTAAACCTTCCGCTGAGCCGCTCCCCGGCGCGGAGCGCGCGTGTGGACAAGGAATGACGCAATCGGCGCAGAGCCGTGACGTACGCGTGCGGGTGTCAGACACCGTCACGTGTGTGTCACGAACGGTCACGGATGTGTGCCGATTACCGCACAGCTCGCCGCGGCGGAGGCGTCCTGCGCGGCCGCCCGGAGCCCCGAGACGCGAGACGCCCCCTCTGCGGCAAGGGGGCGTCTCGTCTGCGGAGAAAGTCCGGGGCCGGTGGGCGGCATCGACCCCGTATGTTGGACGAGGGCACGTCCGTACGTATTGAGTTGCCGCTCCCCCGGAAAACTTGCGCGCGACTTTCGCGGTATTTTCCGGCGCGATGCGAGAGCGTCTCGGAGCCCTCGAGGAACGGCAGTTCCGCCTCCTCTGGATCGGCCAGTCGACATCGGCGATCGGCGATGCGATCAGCGGCATCGCGCTCGTGTGGGCGGTCTTCGAGATCGGCGAGTCTGCCTCGGCGCTCGGCCTCGTGCTGGCAGCGTTCACGGCCGGCCGCGTCGTCTTCATCCTCGCCGGCGGAGTCTGGTCCGACCGCCTCCCTCGGCAGCGCGTCATGGTCGCGTGCGACCTCGTCCGCGGCGGGACGCAGGCCGCGGTCGCCGCGGCTCTGATCATAGGCGTTGCCGAGCTGTGGCACCTCGTCGTCGCCGGGCTGCTGGTCGGCGCTGCGTCGGCCTTCTTCGGCCCGGCCTCGACAGGGCTCATCCCCGAGACGGTGAGCCCCGCGCGACTCCAGCAGGCGAATGCGCTGATGAGCACGTCCGGGAGCGCCGCCTGGCTCGCGGGACCCGCGATCGCCGGCGTACTGGTGGGGTATCTCGGAGCCGGCGTCGCGTTCGCGGTCGACGCCGCGAGCTTCGCGGTGAGCGTGGCCTTCCTGCTGGCGCTGCGCGTGCCGGCACGAGCCGCCCCCACAGAACGGCAGAGCTTCCTCGCCGACCTCGCTCACGGGTGGCGCGAGGTGCGGGCCCGCACCTGGATCGTGGCCGCACTCGTCACGTTCTCGCTGTCGAACATCGCCATCGCCGTCTTCTTCGTGCTCGGACCGGTGATCGTCAACGAGGAGCTCGGCGGAGCGACCGACTGGGGGCTCGCGATGACGATCGGAGCGACCGGGGGACTCGCGGGCAGCCTCCTCGCGCTCCGTTACCGGCCCGCGCGGCCGCTCATCCCGTCGTTCCTTGTGATCCTCTTCGCCTCGGTCGCGCTGCTCAGCCTCGTCCCGCCGGTGCCTGCGGTCGCGATAGGTGTGGCGAGTGGCCTGATGTTCATGGGCATCCAGCTCGGGATCGCCCTGTGGCACACGATGATGCAGCAGCACGTGCCGGCCGACGTGCTCTCCCGCGTCAGCTCGTACGACTGGCTCGTCTCGCTCATCTTCATGCCGCTCGGCTACACGCTCGCGGGCCCGCTCGCCGACACGATCGGCCTCGATACGACGCTGATCGCGGCCGCGATCCTCTCCGCCGCTGCGAACCTCGGCGTCCTACTCGTGCCGAGCGTCCGCGCCCTCCGCCGGCTCGACGGGCCGGCGCCCACGGCAGCCTAGGCTCGCTTCTTCTTGACCGGCACGTGGATCGGCCGGCCGAGCGCCACGAGCCCCGCCTCCTTGATCGCCTCCGACAGGGTCGGGTGGGCGGCGATGCCGTCGGCGACCGTCTCGACCGTCGCCTCCGCGTCGAGCGCGACGACGCCCGCCTCGATCAGGTCGGTCACGTGCGGGCCGACCATGACTAGGCCGAGCAGCTCTCCGTACGTCGTCTCGTGGATCGACTTGACCCAGCCGACCGTCTCGTTCTGCATCACCGCGCGGGCGTTCGCGACCCACGGGAACATGCCCACGGCAACGGCATCGCCGTACCGCTCGCGCGCCTGCGCCTCGGTGAGACCGACGCTCGCGATCTCCGGATCGGTGTAGATCGGGCGGGGCACGGCGGGATCGCCGATCGAGACCTCGTGACCCATGGCGTTCTCCGCCGCGACCTCGCCCTCGCGGAACGCGGTGTGCGCGAGCTGCCAGTGGCCGGCGCAGTCGCCGACGGCGTAGATGTGCGGCACCGACGTCCGCCGGTGGTCGTCCGTCCCAATCCCCGTGCGGTCGAACTGCACGCCCGCCGCCTCGAGCCCGAGCCCCTCGACGCTCGGGGCGCGGCCGACCGAGACGAGCATGACGTCGCACTCGACGGTCTCGCCTGCGCCGAAAGAGACGACGAGGCCCGAGTCCGTGTCCTCGACCTTGGTGCACTGCTTGGCCAGGTGGAGCGCGATCCCGTGGCGGCCGAACTGCTTGGCGAGCTCCTTCGCCGCGTCGGCGTCCTCCAGCGGGATCAGCGTCGGCAGCAGCTCGACGATCGTCACCTCGCTGCCGAAGCGATTGAAGATGGAGGCGAACTCGCAGCCGATGACGCCGCCGCCGAGGACGACGAGCCGGCGCGGCACCTCGGTCTGCGCGAGCAGGCCGGTCGAGTCCACGCAACGCGGCGAGTCGAGCCCCGGAATCGGCGGCCGCAGCGGATACGACCCCGTCGCGACGATCGCGCTGCGAAACGTGACGTCCTCCGCGCCGTCCACGGCGATCGTGTTCGGGCCGGTGAAGCGGCCCTCCCCCTGCACCCACTCGACGCCGTTCGCCTTCAGGAGTGAGGCGACGCCGGCGGTCATCTGCCTGACGACGGAGTCCTTCCACTCGTTCGCCTGCGCGAAGTCGAGGACCGGCTCGCCGACCTGGACGCCGAGCCCGGCGAAGGTCTGGCTTGCCAGCTTCAGCCCGTGCGCGGTCTGCACCCAGGCTTTCGTCGGGATGCACCCGACGCGCAGGCAGGTGCCTCCGAGCGCGGGCTCGCGCTCGACGCAGACGACATTGCCGCCCAACTGGGCCGCGCGGATCGCTGCCGTATACCCGCCGGGGCCGCCTCCGAGGACGGCGACGTCACATTCCATTGTCGATCTCCAATCTCGGTGTCGGGCCCGATGCTAGTAGGCGTGGTGCAGCATGTCGCGCAGGAAGCGTAGGTCTTGCGGGCCACCCTTCCTGATCATCTATAGAGCGAGCCCCGGTTCCTCGAGCAGCTCGCGCAGGGTGCGCAGGAACTCCGCGCCGTCGGCGCCGTCGATCGCCCGGTGGTCGCAGGTCAGGGTCATGTGCATGCGCGGCCGAACCGCCAGCTCGCCGTCCACGACCCACGGGCGCGGCTCGATCGAGCCGACGGCAAGGATCGCGGCCTGCGGCGGGTTGAGCACCGCGATGAACTCCTCGACGCCGAACATGCCGAGGTTCGAGATCGTGAACGTGCCGCCCTCGAGATCGGCGAGGGAGAGCTTGCCGGCGCGAGCGCGGGCGACGAGATCGGCCCGGGCCGCCGCGATCTCGGCGAGCGAGCGGCGGTCGGCATCGCGGATCACCGGGACGACGAGACCGTTCGGGGCCGCGACGGCGATGCCGACGTGTGCGGAGCGGAAGCGGTGGATTGCCTCGCCGGCGAAATGCGCGTTGACGGCGGGGTGGCGGACGAGCGCGACGGCGGCGAGCTTCGTCAGCACGTCGTTGACAGTCGGCTTGATCTCGCCCTCGGCCGCGCGCGCGACGAGGTGCTCGCGCAGGGCGAGCGTCCGCGTCATGTCGGCCGAGATGGAGAGCTGGAAGACCGGCGCCTGCCACGCCTCGGTCAGGCGCCGGGCGATCGTCTTGCGCGTCTGGGTGAGCGGAACGACCTCCGCCTCGGCGACCGGAGTGGGAGTGGACGGCGCGCCCCCGCGCTCGACGTCCTCGGCGACGATCCGGCCCTCCGGGCCGGTGCCCCGGATCGCGGTGAGGTCCACCCCGCGCTCGCGGGCGAGCCGGCGCGCGAGCGGCGACGCCTTGACCCGCGCTGCGCGCGGCTCTAGTGCAGGCTCGCTGGAGGGCGGCGCCGTAGCCACCGGCGGCGGCACGGGCTCGAGCTTCGGCGCTTCCACGACTGGCGACGGAGCCGAAGGCACGTCCTCGCCCGGGTCGCCGATCTGGGCGACGAGCGTGCCGACGGCCGCCTCGCCCTCGGGCAGCAGGATCCTCAGCAGGACGCCGTCGGCCTCCGCCTCCACCTCCTGGGTCACCTTGTCGGTATCCAGCTCGTAGAGCGGCTCACCCTTGCGCACGGGCTCGCCCTCCGCCTTCAGCCAGCGGACGATCGTTCCCGCCTCCATCCCCTGGCCGAGCCGGGGCAGCCTGACCTCAGTCGCCATGTCTGCCCACAGTACGACGGATCGCGGCCAGCACGTCGGCGGCGTGCGGCACGCACGACTCCTCCAGCGCCGGCGCGAACGGCAGCGGCGCGAACCTCGCCCCCACGCGCTCGATCGGCGCGTCGAGGTAGTCGAACGCACCGTGCTGGACCACGGCCGCCAGCTCGGCGCCGAAGCCGCCCCGTGTGACCGCCTCGTGGGCGGTGACGCAGCGCGTCGTCTTGCGCACCGACGCGACGATCGCTCCCTCGTCGAGCGGCAGCAGCGTGCGCGGGTCGACGACCTCGACCGAGATCCCCTCCCGCTCGGCCTCCGCGGCCGCCAGGAGCGCCTCGTGCACGAGGCGGCCGACAGCGACGACGGTCACGTCCTCACCTTCGCGGTAGATCCTTGCCTTGCCGAGTGGGATCGGCTCCAGCTCGTCGGGCACCGCGCCCTTGAGCGGGTAGAGCGTGCGGTGCTCGAAGAAGATCACCGGATTGTCGTCGTAGATCGAGGACCAGAGCAGGCCGCGCACGTCCTCCGGCGTCGAGGGGAAGACGACCTTCAGCCCCGGCACGTGGGTGAACCAGGCCTCGAGCTGCTGCGCGTGCTGGGCGCCCGGCGACCAGCCCGCACCGCCCTGCGTGCGGATCGTCAGCGGCACCGAGAGCTGCCCGCCCGACATCGTCCGGTGCTTGGCGGCCTGGTTGACGATCTGCTCCATCGAGAGCGTGAGGAAGTCCTCGTACATGATCTCGACGACGGGGCGCATGCCCTGGATCGCCGCGCCGATCCCAGCGCCGACGATCGCCATCTCGGAGATCGGCGTATTGCGCACCCGTTCGGCTCCGAACTCGGCGACCAGCCCCTGTGTGACGCCCATCGAGCCGCCCATCTCAGCGATGTCCTCGCCCATCAGGAAGACCCGGTCATCGGCGCGCAGCGCGCGCGAGAGGGCGTCCCGGACGGCCTCGCGGTAGGTCAGCTCAGGCATAGACCCACTTGAGCGCGTCCTCAGGGTCCGGGTCGGTGCCGGCCTTCGCGAAGGCGACCGAGCCCTCGACGATCGCCTCGATCTCGCGCTCGAGCGCCGCGACCTCGTCGTCCGTCAGCCCAAGCCGGGCGCGCAACTTCGGCAGCGGGTCCTTCGTCTCCCGCAGCTGCTGCACTTCGTCCTTGTCCCGGTAGATCTGGGGATCGCCGACGTAGTGGCCCGCCAAGCGGAAGGTGCGGAGGTGGACGAGAACGGGGCCCTTGCCTGAGACCGCGTGGGCGCGCGCGGCGGCGGTCGCTTCGTAGACGGCTTCGACGTCCTGCCCGTCGGCCTCGAGCGCCTTCATCCCGTAGGCGACGGCGCGCTTGCACAGATCGTCGACCGGGATCTGCTGGGTGGCCGGCGTGGACTCGGCCCAGCCGTTGTCCTCGAGCACGAACACCGCCGGCACGCTCCAGAGCTGGGCGAGGTTCAGCGACTCGTGGAAGGCGCCGGTGTTCGTCGCCCCGTCGCCGAAGAACGCGACGGCGACGCGCCGCTCGCCGCGCAGCTTGAAGGCGAGCGCGGCGCCGACGATCCCGGCGAGGCCGCCGCCGACGACGGCGTTCGCGCCGAGGTTGCCGCGAGCCACGTCGTAGAGGTGCATCGAGCCGCCGAAGCCGTGCGAGCAGCCCTCAGCCTTGCCGTAGAGCTCCGCCATCACCGCGTTCGGGTGCGTCCCCTTGGCGAGTGTGTGCCCGTGCGCGCGGTGGGTGGAGGCGATCACGTCGTCGGGCTCGAGCGCCGCGCACACGCCCGAGGCGCAGGCCTCCTGGCCGATCGCGACGTGGAGGAAGCCCGCGAGATCGCCCGCGCGGAAGCGCTCCTCGACCTTCTCCTCGAAGCGCCTGATCAGCAGCATCTCCCGGAAGAGCTCGCGCAGACGCTCGTCCGGAAGCACGCTGCGGCCGGCGCGCGGCTTGCCCGCAACCTTCGCCATCGGGGGCAATTATGCTGACGACCCGTGAAGCTCGCCGACCAGTGGACACGAATCGAGTCAGGCCTGCCCGAGGATTGGGGCAGCGCGCGGCTCTCGCTCGAGATCGAGGATGCCGCCGCGCGGATCCGCTCCGCCGCCCTCCTGGGCCCTGCGAGCCCCGGCCTCTCGGGGCGCGAGCTCCTGTTCGAGGCCGAGCGCCGAGGCGGCCCCGCCGGCCCCGACGGCGTCCGCCGGCTGCTGATGGGCATCGACGAGGAAGGGCTCGTGGGCACGCTCTCCCTGCTGGAGTCCGCGCGCTCCGCGGCGCCGCCCGTACGCGTCGCCTCCTCGCTCGCCGCGGGCTGGGACGAGGCGCTCGCGGGGCTCCCTCCCGACTGGAGCGATCTCCACTGCGAGCTCGAGCTGACGTCGAGCGACCACCTCGACCGGGCGGCGTTGCTCGCGGCACCGATCAACCCGGTTCGCGACCGCTCGCAGCTCGCGTTCCGGTTCCGGGTCGCACAGCGGTTCGGCTACGGCGCGTCGCCCGGCATGGCCCGCCGCTGCCTCGAACGGCTGGACGCAGACGGCATCCGCGGCTCGGTGCGGATCCTGCGCGCGCTCTCGGACACGCACAACGCCGCCACGCAGGGCCCCGTCTGGCGCGTGGGCGGCAAGGCCGTCTGAGGATCTGCGGGTGAACGGCGGGAAGCCGGTGATCGGCCTCTCGCTGGGACTCCACGACTTCGGCGACTACGCCGGAGTCGGCCACCAGCGTCCGGTCGCGCTCGCCGGGGGCGTGCCGCTGATGCTCCCGCGGCTCGGAGGAGAGCCGCTCAGCGACGCCCTCGACGCCTGCGACGGCATCCTGCTCGGCGGGGGCCGCGACATCGAGCCGAGCCGGTACGGGCAGAAGCCGGGGGAGCTGCTGTCGGCCACCGACCCGCACCGCGACGACTTCGAGCTCGAGCTCGTCGAGCGCGTGCTCGAGCGTCGCCTGCCGGTCCTCGGCATGTGCCGCGGCATCCAGATCCTCAACGTCGCGCTCGGCGGCACGCTCGTCCAGGACGTCTCCCTCGTAGACGCGTGGGCGGAGCACCCTTCCGACCGCGGCTGGCTGGCGTGGAAGGAGGTGGAGCGCGCGTCGCTGCACGACGAAGAGGAAGTGCCACCGCACCCGCGCCACCCAATCTCCGTCGCGCCGGGAAGCCGCCTGCACGCCGCGCTCGGCGTCGAGGAGATCGACGTGAACAGCTTCCATCACCAGGCGCTCGAGCGGGTGTCGCCGGAGCTCACCGTCGTCGCGCGCGCGCCCGACGGCTTGGTCGAGGCCGTCGAGCTCGACGGCGGAGCGTACGTTCTCGCGGTGCAGTGGGAGCTTCAGGAGGAGTGGCGCATCGACCGGCGCTTCCTCGAGCCCTTCCGGCAGTTCGTGGCGGCGGCTGCGGAACGACGCTAGTCGCTAGGTGACTCTAACCGAGCCGCGCATCGAGGCGCGGTGCGGCTCGCAGAAGAAGACGAGAGTGCCCTTCTTCAGCTTCACCGTCCATGTCTTCGTGCCGACGAAGCGCACGGTCGTCGCCTTGCCCGTGCCGACCAGGCGGAAGCTGTGGCTCGCCGAGCGGTCGCGCACCGTGATCGCGTACGTCCCGGCCTTGAGCGTCTTCACGGGCTTGCCCTTGGAATTGGTGAGTGAGATCGTGAAGCCCGGGCCGACCGTGCCGACGAGCCTCGTCGCGGACGGCTTCGGAGTCGTCGCCGGCGGGGTCGTCGCCGGCGGAGTCGTGGCGGAGTCGCCGGCACCCACCTTGAAGGTGCCGCGCATCGAGCTCGCGTGCGGATCGCAGACGAAGCTGTAGGAGCCGTCCTTCAGCGTCACCGTCCACGTCACCTTGCCGACGAACGAGACGTCGGTGCGCTCGTCGACGCCGGGGCCGCTGAGGTGGAAGTTGTGCTCGTCGGCCTGGTCGTCCACGACGATGTCGTAGGTGCCCGGGTCGAGCTGCGTCACGCGCTTCCCGCCGGCGTCCGTGAGCGAGATCGTGAAGCCCGGACCGACTGAGGCGAGGAGCTGCGGGTTCGCCGCGGCCGCGGCCGCGGGAAGGACGAGGGCCGCGAGGGCGGCGAGGAGCGCGAGACGGGGCATCACGAACACTCTACGCAGGCGAAGGCGCGGCGGATTGCAGCAACGAACGAAAGCGTCGTACACTGACCGCCATGGCACTAGGTCGCGACGTCAAGATCGACCTCATCAAGCGGGTGCCGCTGTTCGAGCACTGCACGAAGCGCGAGCTGGCGCTGATCGCCAAGGTCGCGGACGAGCTCGACCTGCCTGCCGGCAAGGAGCTCACTCGCGAGGGCAAGCCGGGCCGCGAGTTCCTCGTTCTGCTCGAGGGGACCGCGGACGTGCGCAAGCGGGGCGCCAAGGTGGCGGCGCTCGGCCCGGGCGACTTTCTCGGCGAGATCGCGCTGCTGATCGACGTGCCGCGCACGGCGACGGTCACGACGACGACCCCGGTGCGGACGCTCGTCGTCACGGCGCACCACTTCAGGCAGGTGCTCGCCCGGTCGCCCGAGACGCGGGTCAAGCTCGTCGAGGCGCTCGCCGCGCGCCTCGCGGTCACGAGCCTCTGAGCTCGGCGCCGAAGCGCTCGCGCAGCGCGGCGACGATGCGCTCGCGCAGCGCGTCTCCGTCCTCGTCCGAGAGCGTCCGCTCGGGCGACTGGAAGGCGAGCCGGATCGCGACCGACTTGCGGCCGGCGCCGACCTGCCCGCCGCGGTAGACGTCGAAGACTCGCGCCTCGCGCAGCTCCGGCCCGGCCGCCTCCCGCACCGCGGCGACGAGCTCGCCGGCCTCGACATCCTCGGCGACTGCGACCGCGATGTCCTGCCGGAGCGCAGGGTAGGTGATCACGTCCTCGTAGTGGATTCGCTCGGGCACGCCCTCGAAGAGCGTTTCCAGGTCGAGCTCGAACGCGCCCCACACCCCTTCGAGCAGCGTCGGGTGCAGATCGCCGATCCAGCCGGCAGCCGTGCGGGCCGCCTTGCCCGGGTGGAGGAACGGCTCCGCCGCGCGCGCGAAGGCAGGCTCGAGCTTGAGCGAGGCGTAGAGCGTCTCGACGGCGCCCTTCGCCTGGAAGTAGCCGCCCTCGACGATGCCGGCCACGCGCCAGCGCTCGTCCGGAAGCTCGCCCGGCGCGGCGGGCAGGTAGACGCGCGCGACCTCGAACAGGGCGATCCGCTCGTTGCCGGCCTCCGCGTTGTGCCGGGCGGAGCCGATCAGGCCGTGCAGGAGAGTCGTGCGCAGGACGGCCTGCTCACTCGTCAGCGGAACCGGCAGGCGTAGGGCAGCGGGGTTCGGATCCTCGGCGACGAGACTCCACGTATACGCCTCCGAGAAGCCGGCGCCGGCCAGCGCGTCCTCGACGAGGCGGCGCAGCCGTTGGTTCTGCGTCAGGCGGCCCGCCATGTAGCGGCGCTGCGGCAGCGTGAACGGCACGCGGTCCAGCACGGCGCGCGCGACCTCCTCGACGACGTCCACCTCGCGCGTCACGTCGCGGGCACGCCACGTCGGAACGGTCACGCGCCAATCGCCGTCCACGGCGAAGCCGAGACGCTCGAGCAACCCGCGCTGCTGCTCGGCGGAAGTCTCGACCCCGATCAGCGCGTCGGCGCGCTGGGGCCGGTACGCGATCGTCGCCGGGGGCGGCAGCTCGGCCGAGACGTCGGCATGGCCGGTCCACCGCGCACCTGCGAGGTCGACGATCAGCCGCGTCGCGAGCGCGGCGGCCTGCCCGGCGAGGTGCGGGTCGACGCCCTTCTCCCACCGGTTCGAGCCCTCCGTCCGCAGGCCGAGCCGTTCCGAGCTCCTGAGGATGCCGATCGGCTCGAAGTTCGCCGCCTCCAGCAGGACGTCGGCGGTCGTGTCGGCCACCTCGGTCTCGGCGCCGCCCATGATCCCGGCGAGCGCGACCGAGCTCTCGCCGTCGGCGATCATCAGGTCGGCCGGATCGAGCCGCCGCAGCTGGCCGTCGAGCGTGCGCAGCTCCTCACCGGGGTGCGCGCGGCGCACGACGATCCTGCCGCCTGCAAGCGTCCCCAGGTCGAAGACGTGCAGCGGGCTGCCGAGCGCGAGCATGACGTAGTTGGTCACGTCCACGACGTTCGAGATCGAGCGCACGCCGGCCGCGTGCAGGCGGGCTCGGATCCAGAGAGGGCTCGGGCCGATCCGCACGTCGCGGAAGATCCGCCCGATGTAGCGCGGGCAGCCCGCGAAGTCCTCGACCGCCACGTCCACCGGCTCGTCGGCGACCCGCTCCGGCTCGCGGTCCGGGGGCGGCGGGTAGAGCTCGAGCCCGAAGAGCGCCGCGACCTCCCGCGCGATTCCGTAC
Organism: uncultured Actinomycetes bacterium; assembly: GCA_963839425.1. Lineage (GTDB taxonomy): Bacteria > Actinomycetota > Thermoleophilia > Gaiellales > Gaiellaceae > CAYGLV01. The sequence continues at coordinate 680,283 of CAWIUX010000009.1, read as the reverse complement.
ACGGACAGCAGATCGGGGCGGTTGCCGGTCACCTCGAGCTCGAGCACGTCGTCGGCGAGCGGCAGCACGTCGGCGAGCGGCGTCCCGGGCTCGTGGCTCTCTGCGAAGACGATGATCCCGCTGTGGTCCTGGCCGAGCTCGAGCTCGAGCTCGGAGAGGATCATCCCCTCGGATACTGCGTCGCGGAGCTTGCGGCGCTCGAGCTTCGTCCCGTCGGGCAGGACCGCGCCGGGCACCGCGACGGCGACCGTCGCGCCGGCGGCGAAGTTCCAGGCGCCGCAGACGATCTGGAGCGGCTCGGCCCCGCCGACGTCCACACGGCAGAGCTGCAGCCGGTCCGCGTTCGGGTGCTTGCCCGCTTCGAGCACGTGACCGACGACGAAGCGGCCGAGGTTCGCGTCCTCGTCGCTCACCCCGCGGTGGACGACGCGCTCGACCTCGCACGACGAGATCGCGAGCCGCTCGGCGAGCTCCGGAAGCGGCATCGTGACGGCGACGTAGTCGCGCAGCCAGGAGATGGGTACCTTCATCGCCACTAGAACTGGCCGAGCAGCCGGAGGTCGTTGTGCCAGAGCTCGCGCAGGTCCGGCAGCCCGTGCCGGAGCATCGCGATCCGCTCGAGGCCGAGACCGAAGGCGAAGCCTGACCACTCCTCGGGGTCGTAGCCGACGAACTCGAACAGGGCGGGGTCGACCATGCCGGAGCCCCCCATCTCGATCCACCCGGAGTGCTTGCAGACCCGGCAGCCGTCACCGCCGCAGAGGAAGCACGAGATGTCCGGCTCCATCGAGGGCTCCGTGAACGGGAAGTAGTGCGTGCGGAAGCGCATCCCGCGCGCCGCCCCGAAGAGTGCGCGCATCATGTGGAGCAGCGTGCCCTTGAGATCGGCGAGCGTGATTCCGCGGTCGATCGCGAGCCCCTCGACCTGGTGGAAGATCGGCGTGTGCGTCGCGTCCGGTGTGTCGCGCCGGTAGGCGCGGCCGAGCGAGACGATGTAGATGGGCGGCTGCCGCGTCTCCATCACGCGGATCTGGGAGGGCGAGGTTTCCGTGCGCAGCAGGCGGGTCTCGTCGAAGAAGCACGAGGCGAGCGGCGACCGGGCCGGGTGCCAGTCGGGGAAATTGAGCCCCTCGAAGTTGTAGTGCGTCGTCTCGACCTCGCGGCCGTCCACGACCTCGTAGCCCAGGCCGAGGAAGACGTCCTCCACTTCGCGCCGGATCTGGGTGATCAGGTGGAGACGGCCGCGCGGATACTCGGCCCCGGGCAGGGTGACGTCGACCGAGTCCTCGCGCAGCGTGCGCTCGAGCTCCAGCGCCTCGATCGCGGCGCGCATCTCGGCGACGGCGGCCTCGAGCCGCTCGCGCAGCGCGTTCAGCGCCATCCCCGTCTCGCGGTCGCGCACCTCGCGCAGCGCCTGCGGCAGCTCGGCCTTGCGGCCGAGGAAGCGGATCCGCGCCTCATCCAGCTCGGGCAGGCTCTTGGCAGCCGCGATCGCGCCCAGCGCCGCTGTTTCCAGGGCTTTCGGGTCCATCGCGCGACTGTATCATCGCCTCTCTTGGCCTCTTCCTACGACCCGTTCGCGCCGGTCTACGACGCCTGGTCGGCCCACATGACCGAGGACGTGGCCTTCTACGTCTCGCTTGCACGCGAGGCGGACGGGCCGATCGTCGAGCTCGCCGTCGGCAACGGGCGCGTGGCCGTCCCGGTCGCGCAGGCGACCGGGAAGCATCTGATCGGGATCGACGCTTCACCCGCGATGCTCGCCGGTGCGCGCGAGCGGGCCGTGGCGGCGGGAGTCGAGCTCGACCTGCGCGAGGGCGACATGCGCGACTTCGCGCTCGACGAGGCGGCGGCGCTCGTCTACTGCCCCTTCCGCTCGCTCCTCCACCTGCCGACGTGGGCCGACAGACGCCGCGTCTTCGAGCGCGTCGCCGCCTCGCTCGCGCCTGGCGGCCGCTTCGCCTGGAACGCGTTCGTCTTCGACCCGCACATCGCCGCCGCGAACGACGGCGTCTGGAGCGAGCAGAACGGCGTCCGCCATCGCGTCGACCACGTCCCGGCCGACAACCGAATCGACGTCACGCTCGAGAGCGGCGACCGGATCTCGCTCTGGTGGGTCACCCGCGGCGAGTGGGAGGGCCTGATCGATGTCGCCGGGCTCGAGGTCGAAGCTCTGTACGGCGGCTTCGAGCGCGAGCCGTTCGACGAGTCGGCACGCGAGTTCGTGTGGGTGGCGCGCACGCCCGGATGAGTCTCTACGACTCGATTTCGGAGCTCTACGATCCGTGGAGCCGGAGCGTCGTCGAGGACGTCGAGTTCTACGTCGAGGAGGCGGTCGCCTCCGGCGGGCCCGTCGTCGAGCTCGCCGTCGGCACCGGCCGGATCGCTGTCCCGACCGCGAAGGCGGGTATCCCGGTGATCGGCGTGGACGCCTCGGCCGGCATGCTCGAGGTCGCCGCCGGCTACGCCCGCGCCGAGGGCGTCTCCGAGCTGCTCGACCTCCGTCTCGGCGACATGCGCGAGCCGCCTGTGAGCGAGCGCGTCCCGCTCGTCACCATCCCGTTCCGCTCGCTCCTACACATGACGACCGAGCCGGACCGGCTCGCGGCCCTCGCCGCCGCGCGCGAGCTCCTCCTCCCAGGCGGCCGCCTCGTCTTCGACGTCTTCGCGCCGAGCCGCGAGGACGTCGAGACGACGCACGGCCGCTGGCTCGAGCGCGAGCCCGGCATCTTCGAGCGTGCCGACTGGGACGAGAACGAGCGGACGCTGACGCTCTCGGTGCGCGGCGGCGAGCAGGCGGCGACGATGACGCTCGCCTGGCTCGCGCCGCCCGAGTGGCACGCCCTGCTCGAGCGGGCCGGCCTCGCCGTCGAGGCGCTCTACGGCTGGTTCGACCGGCGCCCGTACGCCGGCCAGGAGGACTTCGTCTTCGTCGCTACGAGACCGGCGTGACCGATTCGCCGACGCGGACGCAGCCGGGCTCGACGACTTCGGCGTAGACGCCACAGTCGAGGCTCTTGCCGTCGTCCGCCCGCGGGCCGCGCACGTCGCGGATCGCCCGCAACGTGTCGAAGTCGCGGACGCCGGTGTCGGGGTCCTGCGTCGTCACCGCGCAGCGCGGAACCGGCCCGCCGACGCGAAGCAGCGCGCCGCCGGCGCGCACGAGCCGGCCCTGCCACGTGTCCTCCTCGAACGGCCCGCAGCCGCCTAGCTCGAGCAGCATCCGGAAGCGGCGCGGGTCGCGGTCGGCGACGAGCCGCTCGGCCGACGCGCGCGAGAGCAGGGTCGCCGGGTGGACATCGGTTGCGAAGTCGGAGTCCTCGACGCGGACAAGGCGGAGGTGCGCGTCCACGAAGCCGGACAGAGCATCCGCGAACGGCCCGCGGACGACCCGCCCGGCGACGACGCGGATCCGGAAGAAGTCCGTCTCGACCCGTTCGTCGAGCTCGATCTCGCCGGCGACGACGGCGCCGTCCGGGAAGCGCAGCTCGAGCCGGCCGGCCGGGGGGTCCCACTCGGGCCGAACCCGCACAAGAGGCCCGTACTTCACGCCGCCCACGAGGCGGCCGTCTGCGTCCGTGACGTAGAACCGCCGGTCCTCCGCCACGCCCCGCTCGGTCAGCTCGACCGCGTCGGGGTGCTGGAGACCGAGGCTCTTGACCGGCGCGACGTTGATCCGCGCTACAGCAGGGATAGCTCGTCCCCGACCGCGACCGCGCCGCCCTCGACGACGATGGCGAGCATGCCGCGCCTGCCGTCGAGCTCGGCGCGCAGGCCCTCGCGCAGCGCGTCCATCTTGTGGCAGGGGTCGCAGACCATCGTGATCTCGAAGACCGCGCTCCCGGCGCGCACGCGCTGCCCGATCTCCCAGGCCTGGACGTCGGCCCCGGCCACGGTGACGTTCTCGCGGACCGCGCCCGGCTCGACACCGACCGCGTCCAGGTGCGACGCCGAGGCGAAGAGCACCTCCCGCCGCTCTCGGCCGGCGTGCGCGCACCCCTCGAGACCGTGCCCTGCGACCGCCCGCGCGCGCTCGACCGGACTCGAGAGCCCGCTGCCCTTGCCCGGCGAGACGAACAGCCCGGAGACGGTGGCGGCGCCCACGAACCTAGGTGTCGATCCAAGCCTTGACGGTCACGCTGCCTATCGTAGTAGGGTGAGCGTAGTGATCGCCGTCTGGATCCTCGTCGCCGCGGTCGCCCTGATCGCGTTCCTGCTCATGCTGCTCTACAACCGGCTCGTCCGGCTGCGGAACCGCGTCCAGAACGCGTGGGCCCAGGTGGACGTGCAGCTCCGGCGCCGCTACGACCTGATCCCGAACCTCGTCGAGACGGTCAAGGGCTACGCCGCGCACGAGCGCACGGTCTTCGAGGAGGTGACCGAGGCCCGCACGCGCGCCCAGGGCGCCCGCTCGGTCGAGGAGGCGGCGGGAGCCGAGAACGTCCTCACCGCGGCGATCGGGCGCCTGTTCGCGGTCGCCGAGGCCTACCCCGAGCTGCGGGCGACCGAGAACTTCCAGCAGCTCCAGACCGACCTCACCGACACCGAGGGCAAGATCGCGGTCTCGCGGCAGGTCTACAACGACACCGTGCTGACGTACAACAACGCGATCCAGGTGATGCCCGCGAACATGATGGCGGGCCTGTTCGGCTTCACGGCCAAGACCTTCTTCGAGATCGAGGACGCGGCGCGCGAGGCGCCGCAGGTCCGCTTCCAGGCCTAGTGGATTGATCGAAGAACCACCGATCAATCCACTAGAGGAGAACCGGGCCAGCGCGGCCTCACGCCGGCTCGGGCGCTGTGGCGCCCGCCGAGGCGGCGGTCAGCCGCCAGCGCGCCCTTCTCGTAGATGATCGATCGGCGCACCGATCGATCATCTGGCATGCGGCGCGCGCTCGCGCTCGCCCTGCTCGCCTGCCTCGCGTTCGCAGGGCAGGCCACCGCGAAATCGTTCACGCTGCCTTCGGCTCACGTCTCCGTGCGGGTCGCCACGGACGGCGCGCTCCTCGTCGAGGAGCGAATCACCTACGACTTCGCGGGCGACTTCAGCGGCGGCTTCCGCGAGATCCCCGTCGTACGCGGCCAGGCGATCGACCGCGTGGCGGTCTCGGAGGGCGAGGTCGCCTACCGGCCCGGCGCCTCCGCCGAGCTCGGCTCGGCCGGCGACGCGGGGACCTTCGGCACGACGGTCACCGGCAAGGGGCTGCGCGTCGTCTGGCACTACCGCGCGAGCTCCGAGGTGCGCACCTTCACGATCGCCTACCGGCTGCGCGGCCTCACCGCGGCCTACGACGACGTCGTCGACGTCAACCTCAAGGTCTGGGGAGACGAGTGGGAGACCGGCCTCGGCGCCCTGACGGCGACGCTCGAGGCTCCCGGGCCGCATCGAGCGCGGCTGGGGGCACCCGGTCTTCGTGCGCGGCGACGTGACGCTCGACGGCGGGCGGGCGAACCTGCGCGCGCTCGACGTGCCGGCGGGCCAGTTCGTCGAGCTGCGCGTGCTCGTCCCGCGAGCCGCGTTCGAGTCCACCGCGGGCATGACGGTGAAGGACGGCCTCGGGCTCGACCGGATCGTCGCCGCGGAGCTCGGCGATGCCGCCCGCTTCGAGCGCGACAAGCAGCGCATCGACGACGCGATCGAGCACATCGGCCGCACGCTCCTGCTCCTCCTGCTGCTCGCCGTCGGCCCCGCGCTCGCGCTCGTCGCTGCCGTCTGGTGGCTCTACGGCCGCGAGCGGCGCACGACCTACGACCGCGAGTACGAGCAGGAGCCGCCGAGCGACACCGAGCCGGCGCTCGTCCCCGTGCTCCTGGGCCAGGGAGGCGAGCCCGGCTCCTACGAGTTCACGGCGACGCTCTTCGACCTGATCCGGCGCGGCCGGTACAAGGCGGCGCCCGTCACGACCGAGAAGTCCTCCTGGGCCGGCCTCCAGAAGGAGCAGGTGGCCGACCTCGAGCTCTCGCAGGGCGAGCAGGTCGAGCTGACCCCCTTCGAGCAGCACGTCGCCGACGTCGTGGACTTCGCGCTGAAGGAGGGCCCCGAGCGGCTCTCCCGCTTCCGCGACCGGCTGGACGACGACCGTAAGCAGAACTCGGAGCGGTTCACCGACTTCAAGGAGGCGGTCGGTGTCGAGGTGCGCCGCCGCAAATGGCTGCTCGCGCGGGGGCTCGTCCCGCTGCTCGCCGGCGTGGTCGTCTTCGGCGCGACGGGGGCGCTCCTGCTCTGGATCGGGATCGAGGGCTGGCGGCCCGTGTGGCCGCGCTGGAACGACGTCGTGCTCGCGGCGCTCGGCGTCTGCGCACTCGCGAATGCCGGCGCTGCTCGGCGTCGCCGCCGCGGCGCGGCGCCTGTGGAGGCGCCGCACGAAGGCGGGCCAGGCCGAGGCCGAGCGCTGGGAGGCGTTCCGCCGCTACCTGACCGACTTCCCACGCCTCCAGGAGGCTCCGCCGGCGACGCTCGCGCTCTGGGAGCGCTTCCTCGTCTACGGGATCGCGTTCGGGATCGCCGAGCGCGTCCTCCAGGGCGCCCAGCTGCACATGCCGGCGGAGCTGCACGCCGCGAGCACGATCTACTGGATCAGCCCGACCGGCGACCTCGGCTCGGGGCCGAGCGCGCTCGCGATCGGCGACCTCGCGTCGGGCTTCGGCTCGGCCCTCTCGCCCCCCTCATCTGGGTCCGGGGGCGGCGGCGGCGGCTTCTCGGGCGGCGGCGGAGGGGGCGGCGGCGGTGGCGGCGGCGGCGCCTGGTGACGCGGCCGTAACGGCCATCTTGCGCCCGGGCCGCCCGTCGGGCACCCTCCCGGGATGGAGGAAGCGGTGGTCTACCGCGAAGAGGTGCTCACCGTGATGGGCGTCATCGGCGACATCCGGGACGAACTACGCCAGATCAAGCTCCTGCTCCAGGAGGACGACGGTGAAGAGGAAGAAGAAGCTGACGGCTGACCAGCGCACCGAGCTGGCCGAGTTCGAGCGCCGCTCCGATGAGAACCTCCGCCGCCTGCGCGCGCTCGTGGACCGCGGCTGGGCCGAGTTGAGAGAGCGTCAGAGCCCGCGGCGCGAGCGCTCGTAGAGCGCGATCGCGCCCGCGACCGCGACGTTCAGCGACTCGGCCGGCCCGGGCGTCGGGATCGTCGCCGTCTCGGCGCAGGCCGCGAGCACGTCCTCGGGCAGTCCCTCCCGCTCGGCGCCGAGCACGAACGACACGGGGCCTGCCAGATCGACGTCGGCAAGCGGCCGCCCGCCGTGCGCGACGAGCGCGATCCGCCGCCCCGGAGCCTCGTCGAAGCCGAGCAGCGGCACCCGGAAGACCGCCCCGGCCGAGGCGCGCAGCGCCTTCCCCGGTCGGGTCGGCGCAGCCGGCCGAGAGCGCGACCGAGGCGCCGAACGCGTCCGCGGCGCGGAGCAGGGTGCCGACGTTGCCCGGGTCGGCCACGTGCCAGAGCGCGAGGCAGGCCTCGCGCTCCCCACGCGGGCAGGTCGGCCCGCCGGAAGACTCCGATCATCCGCGGCGGGTGCGGCAGCGCCGAGACCGCCGCCAGCAGCTCCGGCAGCACGTTCTCGCCGGCCACGAGCAGCTCGACCGGCTCCATGCCGGCCTCGCGCCCGGCCGCGACGAGGTCCTCGCCCTCGCAGACGAAGAGGCCGAGCTCGTCACGGTATTTCCGCCGCTCGAGCTTGCGCACGAGCTTCAGCTGCGGGTTCGACGCCGACGTGATCACCGGAGCCGGCTCCGGGTCAGGCGGCCTTGATCTCCAGGGCGGCCTTCGCCTGCTCGGCGACCGCGGCGAACGCGGCCGGGTCGGTGACGGCGAGATCGGCGAGCACCTTGCGGTCGAGCTCGATCCCCGCCTTGTGCAGCCGGCGACGAACTGGTTGTACGAGAGCCCGTGCAGCCGCGCGGCCGCGTTGATCCGGATGATCCAGAGCGAGCGCATCGTCCGCTTGCGGTTCTTGCGGTCGCGGTAGGCGTAGGTGAGCGAGTGCTCGACCTGCTCCTTCGCGTGCTTGTAGTTCGTGGTCTTGAGGCCCCAGTAGCCCTTGGCCTGCTCGAGAACCTTGCGGCGCTTCTTGCGCGCGTGGACGGAGCGCTTGACGCTCGGCATCTCAGCTCAGCCCCAGCAGCTTCTTGACGGTCTTCGCGTCGCTAGCCGCGACGGGGTTGTCCCGACGAAAGCCCCGCTTCCGCTTCGACGACTTCTTCCCGAGGTTGTGGCTCTTCATCGCGTGGCGGCGCAGCAGCTTCCCCGCTCCGCTGCACCTTGAACCGCTTCTTCGCTCCGCTGTGTGTCTTCTCCTTTCGGCATCTGATTTCACTACTCCTGCTGTTCTTCGTGGGCCCGAGCACCATCACCATGTTGCGCCCGTCGAGGAGGGGCGGCTGCTCGACCAGTCCGACCTCCTTGACGTCCTCCGCCAGCCGCATCAACAGGTCGCGGCCCCGCTCCGGATGGAGGTTCTCCCGCCCGCGGAACATGATCGTGACCTTGACCTTCGCGCGCTGGTTGAGGAAGCGCACGACGTGGCCCTTCTTGGTGTTGTAGTCGTGGTTGCCGATCTTCGGCCTGAGCTTGATCTCCTTGACGTGGATCTGCGTCTGGTGCTTGCGCGCCTGCTTCGCCTTCTGCTCCTGCTCGTACCGGTACTTCCCGTAGTCCATGATCCTGCGCGACGGGCGGGTCGGCCTGCGCCGCGATCTCGACGAGGTCGAGGCCCTTCGAGTACGCGTACTCGAGCGCCTCGTCGGTCGGCTTGATCCCGATCTGCGCGCCGTCCTCGTCGATCAGCCTGCACGTTCGGCAACGCGGATCGAGTCGTTGATCCGGTCCTGCGGGCTGGCGAACCGGACGGGCTCTATGCGCCGCCGCGGTCTCAAAGGGTCTTCACCAAGCTCGCTCGTGTCCTCCTTCTTCAAACGACAAAAGCCGCTGCAAGCAGCGGCCCCGTTTTCTCACCAACCGACTCGGTTGAACCCCCTGCGAGCCTGTGCTCCGGGAGGTGAGGAGCGGGTCCGCTCCTGCTTGCAGGGTCAGATCGTAGCAACCGCAGCGGCAACTCCGCGACGAGCTCGTCAAGCGACTGCGTCGACTGTCCCCGCCCCGCGTCGCGCACGGCGAGCGAGGCGTCCGACTCGCGGTCGCCGTAGACGACGACGCAGGGGATCTTCTCCAGCTCGGCGTCGCGGATCCGCCGGCCGATCGTCTCGTCGCGCTCGTCCACCTCGACGCGAAAGCCGGCCTCCCGCAGGCGCGCCGCGAGCGCCTCGGCCGGCCCGCGGTGCGTCCTCCCCGACCGGCAGCAGCCGCACCTGCACGGGCGCGAGCCAGAGCGGGAAGGCGCCGCCGTAGTGCTCGATCAGGATGCCGATGAAGCGCTCGAGCGAGCCGAGCAGCGCGCGGTGGACGACGAACGGCGTGTGCTCGTCGGTTGTCGGCGCCCATGTAGGTGAGGCCGAACGGCGCCGGCATCTGCGCGTCGAGCTGGATCGTCCCCATCTGCCACGAGCGGCCGAGGACGTCCGTCATGTGCAGGTCGATCTTCGGCCCGTAGAACGCGCCGTCGCCCTCGTTCGACGTCGTACGCGATGCCGTGCCGCTCGAGCGCCGCGCTGCAGCGCGCCCTCGGTGAAGTCCCACTCCTCGTCGGTGCCGAGCTTGTTCTCCGGCCGGGTCGAGAGCTCGGCCGCGCGGCTCGATGCCCGAACAGGTCGTAGAGGTAAGCCGGCGAAGTCGAGGCAGCCGTCGATCTCGTCCTCGATCTGCTCCGCGTGCAGAAGATGTGCGCGTCGTCCTGCGTGACGTGCCGGACGCGCAGTGAGGCCGTGCAGCGTGCCGGCGAGCTCGTTGCGGTGCAGCGTCGACGACTCGGCGTAGCGGATCGGCAGGTCGCGGTAGCTGCGCAGCCGGCTGCCGAAGAGGAGCATGTGCCCCGGGCAGTTCATCGGCTTGAGCGCGTAGGTGCGCTCCTCGTCGAGCGGGATCAGGAACATGTTCTCGCGGAACTTCTCCCAGTGGCCCGAGGTCTCCCAGAGCGGCCTTGTCGTAGATCAGCGGCGTCTTCACCTCGAGGTAGCCGCGCTTCGCGTTCTCGCGCCGGCGGAGGTCCTCGAGCGCGTTCCAGAGCACCATCCCCTTCGGGTGCCAGAACGGCGAGCCGGGCGAGTGCTCGTCGAGAGGTGGAAGAGGTCGAGCTGCGGCCCGAGCCGGCGGTGGTCGCGCGTCTTCGCCTCCTCCAGCCGCTCGAGGTGCGCGTCGAGGTCGGCCTGGCGAGTAGAAGGCGGTGCCGTAGATCCGCGTCAGCTGCGTGTTGTGCTCGTCGCCGCGCCAGTACGCGCCCGCGAGGCCGGTCAGCTTGACCGCCTTGATCGGCTTCGAGTCCTGCAGGTGCGGGCCGCGGCAGAGGTCGGTGAAGTCGCCCTGCGTGTAGAGGGTGATGTCGCCCTCGGCGGTGTCGACGAGCTCGACCTTGTACGGCTCGCCCTCCGCCTCGAAGCGCGCGCGCGCCTCGTCGCGGGAGATCTCCTCGCGCGTCCACGACGCGCCCTTCCGCCAGCTCGCGGCGGATCTCCGCCTCGATCGGCTCGAGGTCGTCCTCGTGGATCGGCTCCGGGAACTCGAAGTCGTAGTAGAAGCCGTTCTCGATCGGCGGGCCGATCGCGATCTTCACGCCGGGGTAGAGCCGGCGCACCGCCTCGGCGAGCAGGTGCGCGGTCGAGTGGCGCAGGACGTAGAGGGCGTCGGGGTCGTCCTTGTCGCGCGTGGTCAGGATCTGGATCCGCTCGCCGTCGGCGAGCGGCGCGCGCAGGTCGCGCACCGCGCCGTTCGCGCGCACGAGCACGGCCTGCTCGGCGAGCTTCGGGCCGATCGCGCGCGCGGCGTCGAGCCCGGTTGCGCCGTCGGGAAGCTCGAGCTCGGACTCGTCGGGGAGGACGACCTTCATCCCGGAGAGGATACGCGGGTCAGCCCGGCGGAGCGTCTTCGAGTGCCGCGTCCCGGATCGCCGCCGGCGCCTTCAGCCAGTAGCTCTCGCGCAGCCACTCGAGCGCGTTGGAGAGCGAGCCCTCGTCGGTGACGCGCGCGGTCACCCAGCCGTAGCGGCCGACGTAGCTCGCGATCCGCACGCCGGGCAGCTCGAGCGCGATCTCCCGCTCCTCACGCGTCAGCTTGACGGTCAGCTCGATCGCCTCGCCCTCGGTGGCCATCATCGCGAACAGCTTGTTGGCGCCGACCTTGAAGACCGGGAACCCCCACGGCGCGTCCTCGTAGGCCTCGGGCCAGGAGAGCGCGAGCGCGCGGATCCGGTCGGCGAGCTCGGCGGGGCGCACGTGGGCAGTCTGCCCGACCGCGCGCCCCGCGAGGTGCGCCGGCTACCAGGGACGTCTGCGCTCGTCCTTGGTTCCCGATCCCCACAGGGCGCTCATTCTCTCGCCACGCTCGTGAGCGTCCATCGGTTCTCCCCTGTTCGGCACAGACAACATGTGGGGATAAAGACGCCACCCTTGGGGAAAACTTGCGACCACGGCGTGACCCCCGCCGGAGCGGGGAGCAGGCCACAACTGCCCATCCGGCGTCGTTGCGGTGAGCTGTGCACCGCCGCCAATATCACGCGCGCCGGGGCGCGTGCGGGTGTACGGCGGGTGTACGACGTGCACGCAGAACATCGCGGTAACGCCCGAGTTCGCCGAGGCGATGCATGCAATCGGCGTCTCGGCAGGGTTGCGGCGAAGCTAGCGAAGAGCTGGAAGAGGATCGACGGCGGCCCCTCTGAGTCGCGCCTCGAAGTGGAGATGCGGCCCTGTTGCATCGCCAGTCGCTCCGACGAGACCGATCGTCGCGCCCGCCGCGACGCGCTGCCCAAGCCGCACACTACGCGTGGAGAGGTGCGCGTACATCGTGCGAACGCCGCCAGGGTGTGCGAGCGTGACGACCAAACCCCATCCGGCGCGGGCGCCGACCCAGGCGACGCGACCAGCTGCTGCTGCCCCGACAGGCGCTCCCATGGGCGCGGCGAAATCCACTCCGGCGTGAAACCGGTCGCCCCGCGGGCCGAAACGGTCACCCACAGAGGCGGACAACGGCCAGCGCAACGGTATAGGCGAGGTGGACGGCGGTGACCGAAGCGCGGCAAGGGTGGCGCGTCCGGCGACGCCGTCAGCGACGAGCCCGGCGAAGGCCTGGAAACGACGCAGCGCTCCGTCGAGGTGTGCGCCAAATCGGCCATCGAAGCTGCCGGACGGGAATCCGTGCCACGCGAGCGCGAACTGCAGCTCGGCGACGTCCCATCCAGCTTGGTTCACGCTCAAGGGGCGAGTCCCGAGCCTCCGCGGTGCGAACACGCCCAGCAAAGCAGCGGTGCGGTTTCCGATCACACCATCCGCGCGTAAGCCGTGGGCGCTCTGGAGGGTACGAAGTGCGCCGAGCGTCGCAGCGCCACTGATCCCATCGACTGGGCCGTCATAGTAGCCCTCAGCCCGAAGAGCAACCTGCGACGCAGCGACCGCAGGATCGCCTGCCGCACATGCGCTGGACGCGAGCGGCGAAAGTGCTACCGCCGCGACGACAGCTATCACTGCTTTCGTGCCGTTCCTGACCACGCGCAAAATATCGGCACGGCTGCGCGCAACAGAACCCTCTGCCACACGAACTGTGCGAAAGTCTAGGTGCGGGGGTACGGTCGAGGTCGCTAAGAGCATGGCCTGGACCCCGTCGCACTCGACACTTCAGGCCGCTGATTTGACTAGCAGCACTCGCCCGGCATCCGAGCCGCCGCCTGCGGATCGTTGGCTTCCTGGACGACGACGAATACCTGAACTCGGACACCTCGGAGATCCCACCCGTGCTCGGGTCCGAAGAAGACCTCGCCGCGGTGGTAAGCCGCTACGACGTCTCGCGCCTGATCTTCGCCTTCTCGAGACGGCCGGTCGCCGAGGTGGTCGACATCGTCCGCACGACCGGCATCGCCCACCTACACCTGTCGTTCGTGCCGCGCTACTTCGATCTGATCGACGATCGAGCCGAGATCACCGAGGTCGAAGGCATTCCGCTCGTCGAGATAGGGACGGCGTGGCTGTCACGCCGGGTCCGAACGCTGAAGCGTGCGTTCGACCTCGCCGTGACGCTACCGGGTCTGGTCGTGCTCACGCCGCTGATGCTCGCGATCGCCGTCACGATCAAGCTCGACTCGCCGGGCCCAGTCTTCTTCCGCCAAGCGCGGGTGGGGCGAGACGACTCCGTCTTCGAGATCTTCAAGTTCCGGACGATGGTGGCGGATGCCGAGAGCATGCTGGACGACCTCCTGCCGGCGAACGAGGCCCAGGCGCCGCTGTTCAAGATCCGGGCCGACCCACGGCTGACACGCACGGGCCGCTGGCGGCGAAAGTACTGCCTCGACGAGTTGCCCCAGCTCTTCAACGTCGTCACCGGTGACATGAGCCTGGTCGGACCGCGTCCGTTCGTCGTCCACGAGGACGCGAGCATCACCGGTTGGGCGCGCCGCAGGCTCGACCTCGCGCCCGGGATCACTGGACCGTGGCAGGTGCTCGGTCGAAACAAGATCTCCTACGACGAGATGACCAAGCTCGACTACCTCTACGCGAGCAACTGGTCGCTGCGGATCGACCTCGGCCTGCTGCTGCGGACGATCCCGATCGTCGTCGGCGGGCGTGGGTACTAGACCATATGGCGGCTGAGTGGCCGCGAGCGAGGGGTGTTCGCGGTCATTGCGAGGTTCCCGCCGTGTGCTCGAACGAGGACGCGAGGCCACCGTTGAGGCTCGCCAGCGCTGCCGAAGAAGTTCAACCCTTGAGAAGACCAGCGCACGCTGGAACGTGAGCGACGGCCCCTCGCGTTTCCGGCGACACCGGGGAGGGCCGATCAGAGGGTGTCGCCGATAATTGGGTGATGGGGCGATGCGTTATCGGGCTGATCGTAGTGGGCGCGCTGGTCACCGCGCTCCCCGGCTGCAGCGGTAGCCGGCGCCAGGTCGTGGAGCAGATGCACGTCGTCGCGACCAAGCAGATGGCCTTCGAGCGCGTCGCGCCACCGCGGACGAGTACACCGGGAATCGGGGCGTCTTCGCTGTTCTTCTTCGACGAGCAGATCGGCTTCGCGGCGACGACGGGTGGGTCCGGTCACTTGTCACACATCGGCTATGTCCCTCCGCGCGAAGCTGGGCGCATCCAGCGCACGACCGACGGCGGCGTCACCTGGACGACCATGTGGAGCAAGCGGGCCGCCGTATTCGACTCGATCACGTTCACCGCAGACCACTCGACTGGCCTGGCCACCGGATCCACAATTGTCCGGTATCGCCGCGGATGGGCGGTGCCGCGGACCCGCCCGCTGCTTCTCACCACACACGACGGCGGGCGCAGTTGGCACGCGGTGAGACCCACCCTTGCCTACCTGAACGGCTTCTACGGCAGCTTCGAGGAAGACGGCCTCCCGAGGCAGTTCGGCTTCCAGCTTGCGAGCTCGAGTGTCTGGTTCGCGTTCTTCGGCGACGATCTCCGGCGGTCGGCCGACGGAGGCCGCACGTGGCCGAAGCTCGGCGTGCCAGACGGCACGACGATGGTTCGCTTCCTCGACGAGCGCGTCGGCTTCGCAGCTGCCGCCCGCTATCCGAGCGCCGTCTGCCGCGGCTCGCAGCAGCTCTGGAAGACCCTCGACGGAGCCTCGACGTGGCGGCCACTGCCCGGCACGTGCACGGTGCCGCCGTACTCGTCACTCGACTTCCTCAGCGAGCGGGTCGGCTTCACGACCGCGAGCTACGGCCCGGACGGCGGCCGTTCCCCATACGTGATCGTCCGTGCAACGCGCGACGGCGGCACGTCGTGGAACACGCGCTACGTCGACCGCAAGGGGCTCTGGCCGAGCGAGACGACTGTCCACTTCACCGACGCCAATCACGGCTGGGCGGTCTCACATGTGGGGCGAGGTGGTGCAACGTTCGACGAGCTGCACGTCTCGCCCGATGGTGGGCGTACGTGGCGGAGCAGGCCGATACCGTCGGCGCCGTCGGCGTTCGCCGGCGCGAGCGCCTGGGCCGGCGACGAACTCGACGGGCCGATCTGGCGGACGAGCGACCGCGGCCGAACGTGGCAGATGAGCGTAGCGCCCGAGCGGATAGGGCCGCTGTCGTTCGAGGTCGCGCACGGTGAGCGGCTCGTGATCGGCACCATGGTCGGCACGATCGAAAGCCTCGATGGCGGCCACACCTGGAGGACCCGCCAGCATCTCTCGCCGCTCGACCAGGCCCGAGCGAGCGCGGCGCTGGCCTTCGTCCGGCCGAAGCGGGACGGCGACGGCTCCGTCGCCCTCGTCACGCGCGACCGGGGCCGCACCTGGAGGGCGCTCATACCGGTTCCTTCGGTCTCCCGCTGGGACTCCGGCGACGCCGCGTTCACCGACCCAGATCATGGCCTTGTCCTCGCGGGGCCAACCTTCCACCTGCCCGGTCCGGGACTGCCCGTCTACGCGACCTCCGACGGCGGAGAAAGCTGGCGGCGGCTGTCCGCCCCGCCGTTGTTTCGTGCCGATGGCGTGGCCATCGCGCCGGGGGTAGTCCTCGTCACCGATTACAGCGATTCGCTACGGCTGACGCTTGGCGTCAGCGTCGATGGCGGCGCCCACTGGCAGAAGGCATCGCTGCCGATCAAGGGCTATGCCGGCTGGGAATGCACCGTATCCGCCCCGACTCGGAAGGCCCTGTGGGTGACCTGTACGCAAGGCACGCACCCCACTCTCATCTTCCGCAGCGACGACGGCGGCTCCACCTGGACGCGCCTCGCGGGCGCCGTCCCGCTCGACTCGCGCCTGATCGCCCTCGACACGAACGAGGCATGGGCGATCGGCGACCCTTCGACATCCGGGAACGGAGTCGCGTTGGAGAAGGGAGACGCCGCGCTCTGGCACACAACGGACGGCGGGCTCCAGTGGATCGAGGTCTGGCCGCAGCTCGCGCCGACCGCCCGGGCCTACGCTGTCGAGCGTGAGCTCGTCCGGGGCTCGACTCAGCCCTGGCTCCTCATAGCCAGAGCTCGCTGTCGACCGGCTGGTCCGGCGTCAACTGCAGGAGGCGATCGAGCGCCAGGAGCTTCAAGAGGCGGCCTGCCGCGCGCGTGCGATGCGCTCAGCCGCCTCGGCCGCCCCAGCTTGTCGAGCTGGCGCGCTTACAGCCGTGGGAGCGGAGCCCGGCGGTCTCGGGCGGATGCTCCGAGCCTCTCTCGCTACTCGATCCCGTGCCGCTGGAGAAACCCTCGCACGTCCTTCAGCAGCATCAGCAGATGAAGCGGCTCGGTCGGCGACTCCTCGAAGCCGAACTGCATGTACCAGCTCTTCGCCGCGTCGTGCTTGGCGTGGACGAGCAGGACACGCGCGCCGATCGCGTCGGCTGCCTCGACACATCGCAGGAGCACGTCCTGGAGGAGCGAGCGGCCGAGGCCTGCACCCTGGTGCTGTTGATCGACGGCGAGCCGGGCGAGCAGGATCGCCGGAACCGGTCGCGCCCGTGGTTGCCCCTTGAGCGCCCGCGCGGTCGCCTGCGCCGGGGCGACCTGGGCGGCGGCGAGCGCGTAGTAGCCGACGACGGTCTCTCCGTCCTCGAGCGTCGTCACGTAGACGCGGGCAGAGTCCGACCCCTGCGCGCCGTGCGCGTGCCGCTTGAGCCAGTCGTCGAGGGCGGGCTCGCCGCTCCGGAACGCGTCGAGGCAGTGGTGCTTCCCGAGTGGCTCGGGGCGCCGGCAGGTCACGCGCTATGCGGCGTTGAAGACGCTCGGCTTGGAGAACAGCCTCTCGAGCCCCGGGTTCTCCTGCGGCGAACGATCGAGGAGCTCGACGAACCGGTCCCACTGCTCGGCCTCGAGGACGAACTGCGTCCGATCGGCGAGCAGGCGCTCGGCCTCGACGACGGCTGCGTCGACGACAAAGTCCGTCAGCGTCCGCTCCGCACTCTCGGCCGCTTGCCGGACGAGCCGGTCCGTCTCGGGGGCCACCCGGAAGTCCCAACGCTCCTTGATCTTCGCCATGGACGCACTGTACACACAACTTCCGTACAGTGCAAGATCGCTGGTGGATAGGACGAGAAGGCCGCCCTCGTCGAGCTGAAGGAGGGGGAACAGCGCGAGTAGCACGGCCCCCGAATGGAGCGGCGCGAGCGGGGCAAGGGCCCGTCGCTCCCGTCTCGCCGAGGGCCGGCACGCAGCGGCTCGGGCTACGTACTCGCCGCGCGCTCAGCCCGGCTCGGCCTCGTCAACCAGGCAGACGGCGAGGAGCGTGTCTTCCTCGACGTCGTGCCAGTCGTGCAGCGTGCCCGGCAGGAAGACGTACAGCTCGGGCCCCTCGTAGGCGAGGCTGCGGCCGTCCGGCAGACCCAGGCGACCGCGACCCCGGACGATCTGACAGAAGGCGAGCATCGGGCTCGAGTGCATGGCGAAGCGACCTCCGGCCGCGATCTCGACCAGCTGGAGCTCGGCGTGTGCCTCGCGCAGCAGCTCGGCTAGGCGCACACGCTCGAGCGGCTTTCCGTCGAACTCCTCGAACGGCTCCCATGACGGCGACTCCGTGGCGCGGGCCTGGACGCTGCCGTCGGCAAGCTCGAACACGGTAGTCCTCATCTCTCCTCCTCGCGTTCGCATCATCGGCGACCTGCGGTCGCCGCCGCCAGGTGTACCTCGAGGAACGCACGCGCGGACCGCGCCACGTCCAGCCCGTCGTGCCAGGGGTCGCGCCAGATCGCGAGCGCGCTGAGAAACGACGGCGAGACGACGACCGACGAGAAGCTCTCGAATACGATCGGCCCTGCGTAGCCTGTGTCGGCGAGAGCCTGGAAGAGCGCGGCGAAGTCGACGGTGCCGCGCCCGAGGTACCCCCGATCCGACTCGCCGACGTGCACATATCCGAGGCGGGCGCCACAGCGGTGCACGGGCCTCCCCAGATCGGACTCCTCGATGTTCATGTGGTAGCTGTCGAGATGGACGACGACGTTCTCGGCGCCGATCTCGTCGACGAGCGCGAGCGCCTGCTCCGCGGTGTTGACGAGGTTGCTCTCGTAGCGGTTGACGGCCTCGATCCCGATCGTCACCTCGCGGTGCGCGGCCCGCTCCGAAACCCGGCGCAGCGCTTCGATCGCGTGCCGCCGGCCGCGCTCCGTGGGCGCCGCGAGGTGCTTGCCCATGGCGCTGTGGACAACGCCGCCGAGAAAGCGGGCGCCGAGCGCCGCCGTCACGTCTACCGCCTCCGTGAGCAGCGCCTCGCCCCGCGCGACGACAGCCGCGTCGACGCTGGAGACGTCGGCGTCGAAGGGGAGCCCGAGCGAGCATGTCGCCGCGACCCCGGTCTCCTCGAGCAGGCGCCGCGTCATCGCGGCGTCGACGGAGCGCGGGTCGAGCAGCGGGATCTCGATCAGGTCGAAGCCGGCCTCGCGGGTGCGCGCGATCGCGTGACGCGCCTCCGGCTCGCTCCAGCCCGCGACCCAGACGAGCGCGTGGACGCCGACCGGGTTCGCGGCTGCTCGAGCTGCGTCGCCGCTCACGTCGCCTCGCTCAGCCTCTCGAAGACCGGCCCGAGCCGCTGGAGCTCGCGGTAGGCGTCGAGTAGCGTCCGGTAGCGCCGGTGCCGCGCCGGATCGGGCCGCACGGGCGGAAGCGTCTCTTGCCACGCCTTCGCCGTCGCGGCCAGATCGCGCACGTGCCCGGTCGCGGCGGCGGCGACGAGCGCGTCGCCGAGCACGCCGCACTCCTGGCGCGCGGTCGGCACCCAGTCGATCCCGAGCACGTCGGCCTTGATCCCGTTCCAGAGCGCCGAACGCGCGCCGCCGCCGAGCACGCGCGCCTCCGTCAGCGTTCCCGGCGTCCGCTCGGCCCAGAGCGCGTACTCGTAGGCGATCCCCTCGAGGATCGCACGGAACAGATGGCCGCGGCGGTGTCCGGAAGTGAGCCCCACGAACGCGCCGCGCACGTGCGGCTGCGGTGGCAGGACGCAGCCCTGGATGTGCGGGAACCAGAGCAGGGCGCCCGCACCGGGCTCGACGGCGGCGGCCTCGGCATCGAGCGCGGCGTACGCGTCGGCGTCGCCCGGGAGCCCCGCAATCTCGTCGCGGAACCAGCGCAGCGCGAGCCCGCCGCCGTTGATGAAGGCGAGCGCGACGTAGACGCCCCGCACGATCGAGTGCGACGCGAGCACCGTCCGGTGCTCGACGTCGGGGGCGAAGCGGTCGACGCAGATCGCAAAGACGCTCGCCGTGCCGGCGGAGTCGAATGCCTGCCCCGGGTCGACCACGCCTGCGCCAAGCGAGGCGGCGGGCTGGTCGCCGGCCCCCGCCGCGACCGGCGTGCCGGCCGGGATGCCTGTCGCCTCGGACGCGGCGCGCGTCACCTCGCCGACGACCTCGAGCGGGTCGACGATCCGCGGCAGCACCGCCTCGTCGACGCCGAACGCGTCGAGCAGCTCCGGCGACCAGACGCAGCGTTCGGTGTCGGACAGGTTGGAGAAGTGAACGGTGGTGCGGTCGATGAACGCGTCCTCGATCCCAAGGCCGCAGACGCGGGCGGCGACGAACGCGGAGGGTACGACGAAGCGGGCCACCCGCGCGTAGTCGTCGGGCCGCTCGTTGCGCCACCAGAGGATCTTCGGCCCGTGCGAGTACGTCGGCGGGCAGCCGGACAGCGCGGTCACGCGCTCGGCATGCTCGGACATCGCGGCGACGTACGGCGCGCAGCGCGTGTCGAGCCACGAGTCGAAATGCGTCGCAGGGCGGAAGCGGGCGTCGACCGCGCCGATGCCCGACATCTGGCCCGAGAAGGCGATACCCGCGACGTCGGCCGCGCGGCCGGACGCTCGCAAGGCCTCGGCGATCGTCCGCTGCGCCGAGCGCTCGATCTCCTCGAGGTCCTGCTCGACTCGCCCCGGCGCCGGTGTGCGCAGCTCGACCTCCTCGAAGGCCTCGCCGAGAATGCGCCCTTCCTCGTCGACGACGGCAGCCTTCGTGCCCATCGTGCCGAGGTCGCATCCGACGAAGACGGGCATCGAGCGACTCACGCGCTTCCGCCCCTACTGGGCGGTGTAGCCCCCGTCGATCAGGATCTCGGCACCGGTCATGTAGGCGACCTCGTCGCCGGCGACGAACACGACCGCGGCGGCGATCTCCTCTGGCCGGCCGAGCCGCTTCGCCGGCCGGGACTCCGACAGCATGCGCTCGTGCGCCTCTGGGTCGGGCGCAGAGGCGATTGCCTCGGCGACGAGCGGTGTGCGTGTGGTCCCGGGGCTGATCGTGATGGCCCGGATCCCATCCTGGGCGTGGTCGACGGCGATCGAGCGCGTCAGCATCGCAATCGCCGCCTTGGAGACGTTGTACGCCACCTGACCGCGGACGGCGACGACCCCGGCCTCGCTGCCGATGTTGACGATCGTCCCGCCGCCTCCTGTTCGCATCACAGGCACGACCGCCCGGCACAGGAGCATTGCAGCCCGCAGGTTCAGACCGAGGATCCGGTCGATCAGCTCCGGCGTCGACTCCTCGATCGTGGCCAACGCGTGCATGCCCGCGCAGTTGACGAGCAGATCGATGCCCCCGCGCAGCGAGGCCAGGTCGGCGACGAGCCGCTCCGGCGCGCCGTTGTCAGTCAGGTCGCAGGCCACAACTCGACCGGTCTCGGCGTCGGCCAGCTCGGTCGCGAGCTCGTCCGGGTCGTCGAGGCCGACCGCCTGCACCCACCAGCCTGCCTGGGCCAGCGCGCGGGAGACGGCGAGGCCGATACCGCTGGTGCCGCCGGTGACCAGTGCGATCCGGCGCTCGTAGCTCATCGGCAACCGACCGCGATCTCGGAGAGCTGGTCGAGGACGTCGCGCGTGATCTCGATGTCGAACACCTCCTCGATCACCGACGTCCAGCCGTGGATGAAGTACCCCCAGCCGTCCTCGACCACGAGCCGGCGCGACCGCTGTTGACGGCGCGCCTGCTGGAGGAAGTCCAGCTCGCCGCGGTAGTTGAGCTCCCAGACGAGCGCCTCCTCGGGGAACAGTCCGGCGTCGGTGATCGGGCTGCCCGGGCTGTCCTTGCCCATTCCGGTGCCGTTGACCACGAGCGAGCCGGGCGGAAGCGCGGCTATGAGCCGATCGTTCTCGAGTGGATCAGCGTTGTGAACGTACTCGACCTCGACGCCGGCGCCGATCCGCTCGTGCACGGCGCGCATCGACTCGAGCCGGCCCGGGCTGCGGTTGACGACGACGATCCGTCGCGGCCGGTCGGACAGCTCCGGCACCGTCATCAGGTGAAGCGTGATCGCGAGGTTCGAGCCGCCGGCGCCGAACAGGAGGGCCTCGGCCCCTGTTCTGCTCCAGTAGCCCTGTTCGACGAACTCGTTGAGTGAGCGACCGGACGAGATCGGGTCCTTGGCGTGGGCGCGAAAGAGCCCGTCCCGTTTCGACAGCGAAGACACCTCGCCGCAGAGCTCGGCGTACGGATCGACGTAGTCGAACAGATCCCGGCAGGCGTCGAAGAGGTCGATCTTGTGTGTCGTTACCAGCCCGCCCAGGTCGAGCGGGTCGTGCTTGAGCGCCGCCACGACCTCGCGGTAGCGCGCCGGTTCGGCATGGATGGGCAGGTCGTAGCCGCGCATGACCACAGAGCCGAGCCCGAGATGCTCCGCCCAGGCCGGGAAGACGCGCATGATCGCCGACTTCCCGGTCGTGACGCCGATGAAGCTGAAGCGCCGCTCAGGCATCTTTTCTCCCGGCGGCCGAGACGTAGGCGCGCGCGCGGCGCTCGATCTCGACGCGATCGCGCTCATCGACCAACCGAGGCGGGCAGAGGTCGCTCCCTGCACCGACCGCGAACGCGCCGGCGGCGAACCAGTCGGCGACGTTCTCCGCGGAGACGCCGCCCGTCGGCAGCAGGCGGAGATCGGGGAACGGCCCGCGCAGCGCCCGGACGAGGGCCGGGCCGCCGATCCCCGCCGGGAACAGCTTCAGCAACGGCGCCCGCTCGCGAACCGCAGCGATCTCGGTCGGCGTCATCACTCCCGGGATCGCGAGGACGTCGCTCTCTGCGCCCACGTCGAGAACGGGCACGCACGTATGCGGGCTAACGAGGAACGACGCGCCCGCTTCGACCGCCTCTCGAGCCTGCGCGGCACTCGTGAGCGTTCCCGCCCCGACCAGCAGGTCGGATTGCGCGTCCACGAGCTCCCGGATCGCGGTCGCCGCGCCGGGCGTCGTGTAGGTGACTTCGACGGCGTCGACCCCTCCCGCGGCGAGCGCCTGGGCGGCGAAGACGGCGGCATCCGCGCTGCCTGCTCGGATCACGGCCACGATCCGGCGGCGCCCGAGCTCCTCGACCACGTCAGCCGGGGCGAGTCGGCGGACGACCGTCATCGCCCCATCGGCGCCGGTGGCAGGACGACAGGATGCTCGGCGTCACGACCGGCGAGCACTGCGAGACAGTCGTCGAGCGCCATCCTGCCCATCGCGTTCGTCGCGCCGTCGGCATGCGCGCCGATGTGCGGCGTCACGACCGCCGTCTTCAGCCGTAGCAGTGGGTGCTCGTGCGGGGGAGGCTCCTCCGCCAGCGTGTCGAGCGCCACCCCCGCGAGGTGGCCGTTCTCGAGCGCGCGCACCAGCGCCGCCTCGTCGACGAGCTCACCCCGCGCAGTGTTGATCAGGAAGGAGCCCGGCCGCATCCGGGCGAGGAAGGCGTCGTCGACGAGCAGGCGCGTCTCCGGCAGCAGCGGGACATGCAGCGAGACGAAATCGGCTGCCGCTAGCACCTCGTCCAACTCGGCCAGCTCTACGCCGTGTGCAGCTGCGAAGCCGGCGTCGGCCGCCGGGTCATGGGCCAGCACGCGGCAACCGAGAGCGACAGCGCGTCTCGCGACCGCCCGGCCGACGGCGCCGAGCCCGACCAGACCGACCGTCCGGCCCTCGATCGTCAGGCCGCGGATCGGCGACCAGCTTCCTGCGCGCGCGGCCACGATCGCGTCTTGGAGCCGACGCGCGAGCACGAAGAGGAAGCCGATCGCCAGCTCGGCAACGGCGTCCGCGTTCGCGCCGGGCGTGTTCGTGACGACGATGCCGTGTTCCCGCGCGGCATCGAGATCGACCCGCTCGGTGCCGACGCCGTAGCGTGCGATCACCTTCAGTCGAGGTGCGGCCTCGACGACCTGCCGGTCGATCCGGTCGAGGCCGGCGATCCAGCCGTCGACGTCGGCGACGAGCGGAACCACCTCCTCCGGCTCCATTCCCGGCGACGGGGCGTACCGGACCGTCGTCACCGCCCGCTCGAGCTCGGCCTTCAGGCTCGGGTCGTCGAGACCGAACGACCGTGGCGTGACGAGAACGACGGCGTCGATCACGCGGCTGCCCCCATGCGCTTCTCGTCGGCAAGCCGCGCGGCGATGTTGCCGCCCAGCAGCAGGTCAATCTCGGCCGCGGACGCCCCGAGCGCGGCGAGCCGCGGCTTGACGACGGTGAGCAGGCCGACCATGCCGACCGGGGCGCCGCCGAACCGCCAGAGCGAGGCATCCGCCAGATCGAGTCCGCAGGCGACCGCCGGAGCGCCGCCCGTCGCGAGCATGTGCGCGACCAGCGGCCAGACGTTGCGATCCGGGTCGTACCGCTCCCGCAGGAAGGTGTCGTACTCGAGCAGGAACCCGGCGGCGGCCAGCTCCTCGTGCAACCTCCGATCAGGCCGCTTGTCGACGTGGCAGAGGACTACGCCGTGTGGACACACGCCGTGCTCGACGAGGAGGTCGGCGAGCCGCTCGACGCCGGCTCCACGCTCGGTGTGGACGACGATCGCGGCGCCGGTGCGGACGCTTGCCTCGCAGGCGCACGCCAGCAGTCGCGCCGCTTCGTCGGTGGTGGAGCCCGTGTACGCGGCCTTGATCACCCCCGGCCGGATGGTCTCCCTCCCTTCGACCGCCACACCGCTGACGAGCTCGTCGACGAAGCGCTCGACGACCTCTCCGTTGCGCGCCGACCACGGCCAGGCTCCGGGCGGGTAGTAGCAAGGAAGGTGGAAGCCGGTCGAGGCGACCACGTCTACCCCCGTCGCCGCAGAGATCGAGGCAAGGCGCGCGAGATTGCGGCCGCAACCCGGCGGCTGACAGTCGACTACGGCCGCGCCACCGTTGGCGCGGAACGACGCGAGCTCGGCGACGATCCGGCGCTCGTCGGCGAGCACGGGAGCAGCCTCGTCGGCGCCCGGGACCGGATCGATCCAGAGATGGCCGTGGGCGTCAATGGCGCCGCTCGGCGGCACGCGCGCGCCCAGCACCGTGATCAGGACGCGGCCTCCCGTCACCGGCTTCCTTCGCTCGGCTCCTGCTCGACCAGTGCCGGCGAGCCGTTGTATTCGAGGACGCGGGCCGAGAACCCGGAGCGCTCGATCGACTCGTAGTCGTGGCCGGCGTCGCCCGGGTAGACGGCGAGGAACACGAGCTCTCCGGACCCGGTGTTCACCGTCCGGTGCGCGTAGCAGGGCGGGACGTAGGCAACCACGCCCGGCCGGAGCTCGACCGAGGAGCAGCGCCCGTCCTCCGTCATCAGCACGACCTGGCCCTCGCCGCGGAGTCCGTAGTAGACCTCTGCCCGGTCGCGAACGCGATGGTAGTGGCCCTTGGTCATGAAGTACTCGTCGCCGACCCTACCCGGCTCGAGCACGGTCGTGCAGACGAAGAGCTGCCCGGTCTCCTCGGGCACGTCGTACTGGAAGACCTCATAGACAAGGGAGTCGTCGCGCTCGATCAGCGCCGCCTCGGCGGCAGCATCCGCATACATGCCGCGCATGTCGCTCAGTCGCCGGGTGACGATCGTCGTCGCCGGCTCCAGTCGGCCGGACGCGATATCGACGATTAGGTTGAGGGGTTGGATCGCGCTCACGGCTACTCCTTCGCTCGGTCGGGTACAGCCTCGATGACCACCTTCAGCGCCTCGCCGCTCGCCGCGTGCGCGAACGCGTCGGCCGCCTGGGCGAGCGGGTAGCGCGCAGAGATCAGCGCCCGGCCGTCGAGCGCTCCCGAGAGCACGAGCTCGAGCGCTTCGCGGCAGTCGGCGGTGGTGTTCGCGGTCGTACCGGTGACGATCAGCTCCCGGTAGTGGATCAGGTTCGAGTCGATGCGGATCTCCGAGCGACCGGTGGGGAGGCCACCGAAGTAGTTGACGCGGCCACCGACGGCCGCCAGCGCGAGCGCCTGCTCCTGGACAGCGGCGAGCGCGACGGCGGTGACGATCACGTCCGCGCCGCGTCCCTCGGTCAGATCCGAGACCGCGCGCTCTACGTCATCCGGCCCGATGGCCGCCGTTGCTCCGAACGCCGCCGCCTGCTCGCGCCGAGGTGCGCTCGGCTCGCAGACGATGACCCGCTCGACCCCGCGGGCCTTGGCCACCAGCAGGTGGAGGATCCCGATCGGGCCTGCACCGAAGATCAGTACGGTGTCGCCTTCGCCGGTCGAGGTCGCACGAGCTCCGCGAATTACCGAGGCCAGTGGCTCTGCCAGCGAGATCGCGGCCGGATCGGTCTCGGCAGGAACCGGGAGAAGGAGGCCCTGGTCGACGGCCGCCGCTGGAACGCGAAGGTAGTCGGCGAAGCCACCGTCGAGAGTGATCCCGAACGCCTGCGGCCGCTGGCACAGGTTGACGCGACCGGCGCGGCAGGCAAGACACCCACCGCAGCCGAGATTGGGGGCGACGAAGACACGGTCGCCTTCGCGCAGCCTCTCGACACCAGCTCCGACCGCAGCAACCTCGCCGGCGATCTCGTGGCCGGGAACCCTGACGGTTCCCGCTGGGTAGGCGCGGTGTTCGCCGCGGGCGATCTTCAGGTCGGTGCCGCAGATTCCGCAGGCCTGCACGGCCAGGACGACCTCCCTGGGGCCCGGATCGGGAATGTCGCGCGTCTCCAATCGGAGGTCGTTCGGTTCCCGGTAGACAAGTGCAAGCATCAGGTCGGCTCCGTGCTCACCGGGTCAACCGTCCGCGACCGCTGCTTGACCCATGGTCACTTTCTGCCCGTCCGAGAGGGATCTGTTGATGGCGACGACGCCCTCGAGAGCCCGTAGCCCGTCCTCGATGCTCGCCCGAGGCTGCTCGTCCCCGTGCGCTGCGGCGACGAAGTGGGTGTCCTCGGCCCGGTAGGCCTCGCCGAAGAGGGTGCGCCAGCTCCGTACCGGGTCGGTCTCCGCGCTGCCGGCTCGGACGACGAGCGGCGCTCGAGCGCGCGCGTCGCCGACGAAGACGACGCCCTCGGTGCCGTAGACCTCGGCCCGCGCGTCGTAGCCGTAGTCGGCGGGGCAGGCGCCGTCGAGCTGTGCCAGCGCGCCGCCGTCGAGCTCAAACGTGGCGACGAGCACGTCGATGAAGCCGGGGTAGCGCTCGGCGATGTCGGGGCGCTTCGCGGGACGACCGAGCGCGTAGACGGAGGCGAGCTCCTGGCCCGAGAGCCAGCGGATCGTGTCGATGTCGTGCGAGTTGACCTCGGCCGCGAGCCCGCCCGAGCGCGTCGCGTCCCACGCCCATTCGGGCGGCAGGCCCGGACCACGGCCCGTCGAGCGGACGAGCACCGGCCTGCCGATGTCGCCCGCTGCGATCCGCTCGGCCGCACGGGCGAAACCGGCGTCGAACCGCCGCATGAAGCCCATCAGAAAGACGCCGCTCGCCGCCTCGGCCGCCGCCTGGATCTCGGCGGCCTCTGCCAGCGTCGAAGCGAGTGGCTTCTCGCACAGTACGTGCTTGCCGGCGCCGAGGGCGGCCACTGCGAGTGCTGCGTGGGTGAACGTCGGGGAGGCGATCACGACCGCGTCCACGCCGTCGTCCGTGACGGCTGCCTCGGCGTCCGTGAACGTCCGAGGGCAGTCGAGCGCCGCGGCCGCCTGCTCGAGCGCCGCTGCATCCGGGTCCGCGATCGCGACGAGCCGAGCGCCGGGAACACCGGCGGCGAAGTTCCGGCCGTGGACGAGGCCGGCGCGGCCGGCCCCGACGAGGAGAACGCGCAGCTCGCCGCTCATGCTCCGTCGAGCCTGGCCGCGTGGCGGCGCCACTGGTCGATCGCGACGACGGCGACGATGATGAAGCCGCTGACGACGCGCTGCCAGAAGTCGGCGACGCCGACGATGTTGAGCCCGTTCGAGAGCACGCCGATGATCAGGACGCCGATCAGCGTGCCGCCGATCGTCCCGTCGCCGCCGAACAGGTTGGTGCCGCCGACCACGACTGCGGCGATCGACTGCAGCTCCATGCCTTCGCCCATGAGCGCGTTCGCGCTGTCCTGCCGGCCCGTGAGCATGAAGCCGCCGATGGCGGCCATCAGCCCGGAGATGATGTAGATCCAGACCTTCACCCTCCCGACCCGGATCCCGGAGACGCGGGCGGCCTCGCGATTCCCGCCGATCGCGTACGCCGACCGGCCGAGCTTCGTCCTCGAGAGGATGAGCCAGCCGACCGCTGCGCACACCGCCGCCACGATCGCGATCAGCGGGATCCGGAAGACGGAGTCCCCGCCGAGCGTTGAGACGGTGCGCGGGATCGTGCGCCCCTCGACCGAGCTGGCGTAGTCGGGCACCGGCAGGCCGCCGGTGACGAGCAGCGCGATGCCCCGTACGCCGGTGAAGGCGCCGAGCGTCGCGATGAAGTCCGGCACCCGCAGCCTCGTGATCACGAGGCCGTTGAAGGCGCCTACCGCGAAGCCGGCCGCCAACCCGAGCAGCAGCGCCACGGGCTCGGGCCAGCCCCACTGCGCGAAGGCGACGCCCATCACGGAGCCGGAGAGCGCGGCCGTCGAGGCGACGGAGAGATCGATGCCGGCCGAGACGATCACGAGCGTCTGTCCGACGGCGAGGATCGCCGGCACCGAGTACTGGCGAAGGATGTTGATGCCGTTGTCGACGGTCAGGAAGTGGTCGCTGAGGAGCGCGAAGACGCCGATCAGTACGAGCAGGATCACGAGCGCCCCGCCGCGTCCGCCGGCGGTCAGCACCCCTCGCAGGAGACCGGAACGGGCGTCCGCGATCAGGCTGCGGGTCCTCTTGGTCGTGACCTCGGTCATGCGTACCTCCGTGTGCCGTCAGCCATGGACACCTCCTGCGGCCGCCATGATCTCCTCCTCCTGAGCGGTGGGCTCGACCGACGTGACGATGCGCCCGTTCGCCATCACGAGCACGCGGTCGGCCAGCGCGCGCACCTCTTTGATCTCAGACGTGAGATAGAGGATCGCGACGCCGTCGGCCGCGAGCACTCGGATCAGGCGGAACACCTCTTCCTTTGCGCCGACGTCGATGCCCCGCGTGGGGTCGTCGAGGATCAGGATCCGCGCCCCTGAGCAGAGCCAGCGGGCGAGCACGACCTTCTGCTGGTTCCCGCCGGACAGCGTCTCCGCGAGCTGATCGATCGAGGAGACGCGGATCCCCAGGTCCTCGATGTAGCGCTCCGCAAGCCGGCGCTCCCGGCCGAAGTCGAGGATCGCGACCGTGGCCGATCTGGTCGAGCGAGGCCAGCGTCACGTTGGCGGCCACGCTCATGTGCGGGCACGATCCCGGCGACCCGATCCTCGCCCAGGTAGCCGAACCCATGGCGGATCGCGTCGACCGGGCTCGAGATCGAGTGCCGCGTGCCGGAGAGCTCGATCGTGCCCTCGGTCGCCGGCTCGAGGCCGAATAGCGTCCTCGCCAGTCGCGTGCGACCCGCGCCGACGAGTCCGAACACGCCGACGATCTCCCCGGCGTGCAGGTCGAGGTCGACCGGCTTCAACCGGGGCCGCCGCGCCAGTCCGCGAGCACTGAACACCAGCTCCCGCTCGTCGTGCGAGCGCGCCGCGGACGGCTCGGCGGCGAGCTCGGAGGCGAGCGCGGCGCCAACCATCATCCGGACCAGGTGCGACTCGTCCAAGTCAGCCCTCGGGGCGGTTCCGATCGAGGTGCCGTCTCGGAGGACGGTAATCCGGTCGGCGATCTCGAGCACCTCCCGCAGGCGATGCGAGACGTAGACGATCGCGACGCCCGACGACTTGAGGCCGTGGATGACCTCGAACAACCGCTGTGCCTCCCGCTCGGAGAGCGCGGACGTCGGCTCGTCGAGGAGGAGCACCCGCACGTCGCTCGAGAGCGCCTTGGCGATCTCCACGAGCTGCCGCTCGGCCATGCCGAGGCCGTCGACACGCCGGCGGACGTCGACGTCGAAGCCGATGCGGCGCAGGGGCTGCGCCGCCTGAGTGAAGAGCGCGTCCCAGTCGACCGTCCCGAGCCGCATCGGCCAGCGCCCCAGTAGGACGTTCTCGCCGATCGAGAGGCTGGGCACGAGGCTGAGCTCCTGGTACACGATCCCGATCCCTGCCGCGCGAGCCGCCTGGGGCGATCCGAGCGTCACCTCCTCGCCGTCGAAGAAGATCCGGCCGCCGTCCGGCTTGACCGAGCCGGCGATCACCTTCATCAGCGTCGACTTGCCGGCCCCGTTCGCGCCGAGCAGAGCGTGCACCTCGCCGGCGTCGATCGTGAGATCGACGCCGGCGAGGGCCTGGACGCCCGGGTAGCGCTTGCGGACGTCCTCGATGCGGAGCAGGGACACGCCGCTACTTGCACGCTGACTTGATCTTCGCCCAGTCGATTTTCGGCAGCGCCGGACTTGGGAAGAACAGGCTCGCGTTGTTCTGCCAGACGGTCCGCGGCCGGATGTCGAACTTCTGCGGAGCCTTCTCTCCGCAGGCGAGCATGACCCCGAACTTCGTCCCGAACCAACCCCAGTCGGCGAACCCGTGGGTCGTCTCGGCGATGATCTTGCCCTCCTTGATCCGGGCGACCGACTCCGGCGTGACGTCGTTCGTGAAGACGGCGACCTTGCCGCGCGCTGGCGGCGTCCTGCCGCCGGTCTTGTCGAGGATTCCCTTCCGGTCGAGGGTGAGCATCGCGCCGAGGCCCATCTCGTTCGAGGCCGCCCAGATGAAGTTCATCTGCGACGGCTTGTAGCGCGAGGTGAACGCCTCGGTCGCCTTGATTCCCTTCTCCCGGTTCCAGTCGGCCGCGATCGGCTTCCCGAGGATCTTGATCCCCGGGTACTTGTCGACGACCTTGCGGAACCCGTTCAGCCGTTCCTGCGAGAAGAACGTGCCGGCGATGCCCTCGATGATCGTCCCACTGGCCTTGATCGTGCTCTTGTCGACGTTCTTGTAGAGGTTCTCCACCAGTTGAGATCGAGGTACTGGCCCGGCTTGACCTTCACCTTCGGGCCGGACCCGAGCACGCCGGGCCCGCCGAAGTAGTCGAGCACGGCGTAGGCCGAGACGGCGGCTCCGTCGGAGTTGTCGAAGCCGATGTAGCTCGCGATCTTGACGTTCTTCTGTGGCTCGAGCAGGTTGACCATGATCACGGGGATTCCGGCCTTGTTCGCCTCCCGGATGGCGGGCTTCAGCGCTTCCGTGTCCGCCGGGGAGATCGCGATCACGTCGACGTCCTTCGAAATGAAGTCCTCGACGATCGCGACCTGGTCGGCAAACGCCACGTGTGTAGCAGGCGAGCGGCTCAGGATCTTCACCTTGAACCCGTTCTTGTTCGCATCGGCGGCGCCCTTCTCGAAGAAGTCCGTCGCCGTCTTGAAGACGCCCGTGATGTCGGGCGGTGTCCAGCCGATCACGATCTCGGTCTGATACCGCGCCTGTTGCCCGGCGCTCCACCCCGCGAAGAGCATGGTCAGCGCGGTTAGGCCGGCCAGCGCCCCGAGGAGAACCAATCGTTTGCGCATCTCTCCCTCCAATAGATCAGACGGCAGTGCTCCCGCCGTCGCTTACGTGAGTCGGTGGCGAAACACGCTTCGCCGCCGGGGCAACGCGATCTCCGTGGCGGTCTCCTCCTCTCTCCGCTGTCGGCTCCAGTCCCAGCGGCCACCGCATGAGGCGGGCTCGGTCATTTGGCGATCCCGAGCGCCGCAGGGCTGAAACCGGCCCTCGTCACGACTTCCTCGTGTGCGACGTGGACCTCGATCTTCGTCTGGTCGGCCCGGTGCCAGGCGCGGTAGCACTCGAACGGGCGCAGCTGGGCATCCCAGGACACCGACTCGACGAACAGGAGAGGCGAGCCGGGCTCGACCTCGAGCAGAGCCGCGAGCTTCTCCTCGGCCTCCACCGCCTCGACGACACGCCTCCCTCCGACGACGACGAGCCCGTCACGCTCCTCGAGCACCCGATAGAGCGAGCCAGTCTCGAGATCGGCAGTCAGAACGATCTCTGACAGCCGAAGCGGGAGGTGCGTAACCACGTACATGGCGATGCGGTCGTCGACCCACCGGAGGCGCTCGAGCGTCAGGCCCCGGCTTCCCGCCGCAAGCTCAAGGGCCTCGCAGGCCCACTCCGGCAGCCGCTCGACCTCGCACCTCAGCACCCGGGAGGTCACCGTATGGCCCATGCGCACGGCGTCGTCGTAGAAACCGCGCGCCGACTGGAGCAGCCACGACGAGGGGCGGGGCTGCGCGACGAACGTGCCGCGGCCCTTCTCCTTGCGGATCAGCCCTTCCCGTTCCAGCTCGGCGAGCGCCTGGCGGACGGTGGTTCGCGAGACGCCGAAGTGCTCGCAGATCGCCGACTCCGACGGCATCCGCTCCCCCTTCTTCCAGCCGTCGGAAACGATCTGCTCAACCAGCTGCCGCTTGAGCTGGAAGTAGAACGGAACCGGCGAAGTCCGGTCGATCTGCGAAGTGGGAAGTTCGAGAGCCGACATACAGTCGTCATCCTGTAGTGACAGGATGACGTTAACACATGAAGACCGGCGACTTCAAGGGCCGTCGCGAGACCGGTGGCGACGCGCACTGCGCCAGCCGAGAGGCGCCGCCGGCCGGGGACGCGAACACGCTGGAACGAGTGCCGCGGCCCCTCGCGTTCCCGGCGCCCCGGGAGGCGTCGCCGGCCGGGGACGCGAACCCGCTGGAACGTGAGCGACGGCCCCTCGCGTTCGCCGCGCCTGCGTGCCGGGCCGGAGGGGACAGTATGAGTAATACGGCCCCGGAGAGCACGGTGCGCGCAGCGAGGCGAGGCGGCGCCGGAGGCCGGCTCCGCCGGCCGGGAGGCGCCGCCGGCCGGGGACGCGAGGTGGGCGGTACTGGGCTCGAACCAGTGACCCCCAGCTTGTCGAGCTGGTGCTCTCCCAACTGAGCTAACCGCCCTTGGGCGGCCGATTCTAGCGAAGGGCCCGCGCGAGCGCGCTCAGGGGCGGGTGAAGCGGGCGGTCACCGCGCGAAGGCGGTCGAGCGTGACCTTGCAGACCGTCGCCGCCGTGCCCGCGCAGGGCGGGCCACCCCTCCAGCCGTCGAACTTCCAGCCGCTCCGGGCCTTCGCAGTCAGCGTGACCGTCGTGTAGCGCCTGAAGAGCGCGGTGCACGTGCCCAGGGAGCAGGAGATGCCTCTCGGCTCGCTCGCGACCGAGCCTCCGCCCACGACCTCGACGTCGAGACGCTGCTTCGGCACGGCGCTGAAGTCGGCGCCGACGAGCATGTCCCCGGAGACGGTCAGCCTGCACGTGGAGGACACCCCCGACGCCGCGCACCGGCCGTGCCACCCGGAGAAGCGGTAGTCGGAGGCGGGCGACGCCGTGAGCCTGACGTCGGTCCGCTCCTTGAAACGGGCCTCGCACCTGGGGGGACAGCTGATCCCCGCCGGCTCGCTGCGAACGCCCCCCAGGCCGCTCCGCGAGACCTTCAGCGTCCGCTCGGGGAACGAGTACTCGAACACCGCGGAGACGCGGGAGTCATCGTAGAGCGTGAGCGTGCAGGAGG
Source organism: uncultured Actinomycetes bacterium (assembly GCA_963839425.1). GTDB lineage: Bacteria > Actinomycetota > Thermoleophilia > Gaiellales > Gaiellaceae > CAYGLV01. Next base: position 647,548 of record CAWIUX010000009.1, on the reverse strand, counting down.
GCTGGCTCGCGGCGCACGCGGGCTGATCGGACCAGCGACGGAAGACCGCGTTCGTAGCGGGCTTCGCGGTCAGCACGACCTTCGTCGCGCGCTTGAAGCGCGCCTCGCACGTGTCGGGGCAGGAGATGCCCGCCGGGCTGCTCGTCACGCGGCCCGGGCCCTGGCGCGAGACGCGCAGCGCCGGCGTCTTCTCGGTGAAGCTCGCGCGCACCGTGCGGCTCGCGCTCAGCGTCAGCTTGCAGGACGTGGAGGCCGGGTCCGAGCAGACGGACGGCGTCGCGCTCCAGCGCCCGAAACTGACGCCCGAGGCCGGATGGGCCGTGAGCGTGACCTCGGTCCCGCGCACGAACTCCGCCTCGCACGTCCCGGGGCAGGAGATCCCCGCCGGGCTGCTGCGCACCGATCCGAGGCCGCTGCGGCCGATCGTCAGCCGCTCCGTCACTCCCAGGAGCGTCCCGGTGAGCGTGAGTTGCTCCGACACGAGGGACGCCTTGCCCGAGAACGAGCCGCTGCCGGAGGCGCCCGCCAGGCGACCCGTGCCGCCGGTGACCGTGAACGTGCCGTCGAGAGTCGCGGTGAGGTTGGCAGCCGTGCAGAACGTCGCGTCGAGGAGCAGCTTGAGCGTGCCGCCGGCGACGGTCGCCGTGAGCGTCGCCGTCGCCGTCCCGGCGATCCCGGAGCCGTCCGCGCAGGCGCCCGTGGTCTGCTCCTTCGTCAGCGCGGTGAACGTCCCCGCGCCCAGACGCGGCTCGGAGAAGGTCCCGGACGTCTTGAAGCACAGCGTGAAGCCCGCCGGGCACGTAGCAATTGCGTTCGTCCCCGAGCCCGTCGTCTTGAACGGCACGCCGCTGACGCCTACGGCCCCCGGCCCGGAGCTCGCGCCGAGGAGGAAGACCGCAGAGACCGCGAGGAGGAGTGCGGTCTTCACGGCTTAGGTGTACACGCTCAGGCGGACGCGCGCGAGCCGTCGCGGAAGAACGGAGCCGGATCCAAGGCCACGCCGTTGCGGCGCAGCTCGAAGTGGAGGTGCGTGCCCGAGCAGGAGCCGGTGCAGCCGGCCTTGCCGAGGACGTCGCCCGCGGAGACGTAGTTGCCCTCGTTCACGCGCACGCTCGAGAGGTGCGCGTAGACGAGCTCGTAGGTGCCCTGGATCTGGACGAGCACCATCAGGCCGTAGCCCTCGTGGCCGTTCATGTAGCCGGCGAGCCGCACGATGCCCGGCGCGGCCGCGCGGACGGTGAGCGAGCGGAGCATGCCGATGTCCATCCCGTCGTGGCGGCGGCCGCCGCGCCATTCGCCGTAGGGACCCGTGACGACCCCGTCCGCGGGGGAGGACAAGCTCAGAGGGCGCGGAAGATCGGGGCGCGCGAACGCAGGCGCGGCGAATGCGAGCGCGGCCAGAACGGCCGCAGCGATGTGTGTTGCCCTGGGCACGAGCGCGGAACCCTAGCGAAGTCCCTGCAAAGGGGCAAAAAAGAACCGTCGGCGCGGCTACCAGCGCCCCACACCACTGTCAAGACACAGGCAGATCAGAAGATCTCGGGGCACCACGGCTTCGGCCAGCCGGACAAGAGCGCGTCGGCGCGGCGCAGGGCTCCCGGCACGGCCTCCTCGACCCGGCCGGCCCGCGCCAGCTCGGCGAACGAGAAGCCGCCGAGGTAGGCCGAGGCGAGCGCCTGCACGTCGAGTGAGAGGTCGGGCTCCGCGTCCGTGCGCGCCGCCTCCCCGGCCTCGATCCGCCACCGACCCTCGTTCCAGGGACAGAACGCGTCGCGCACGTCGAGCACGAGCGGCGGGCCGTCGGCGTACACGCGACCGGAGAGCGCAGCGCCGACGTCCACGAGCCGCAGCCAGAGCGCGTCGCCAACGCGGAAGCGCATCCGCCGCGGCGTCGCAAGCAGGTGGAAGAGCGGATGGTCGGGCGGCAGGAGGCTCGCCTTGATCGTCGCCACCCAGTCCATCCCGAGCAGGAAGCGCCAGAGCTCGCGCGTCGCCTGCGGCGAGCCGGCGATTGCCTCGAGCACGATCAGCTCGCCGGTGGAGACGCCGGCGTCGAAGCTCGGCTTCATCCGGTAGAGCGCGTAGCCGGCGGGCGCCCCGTCGAGCTCGAGCAGCGCCCGCTCCAGGACCCCGGCTCCGCGCCGGGTCTCCGGCCGGTCCGCGAGCCGCCGCAGGCGCCACCAGTCGGGCGAGCGGGAGAGCATGCCGGGCGTCGAGAGGCGAACGCCCTCGTAGACCCGCGGGAACAGCTCGATCGCCTCCTCGTCACCGACCAGCCGGACTGCGCCGCGCGCGGGCGCGTCGTCGCGGCGCGCTGCGTGCGTGCGCGGCAGCTCGATCTCGCCTGCGAGGGAGGCGAGTCCATAGCCGTAACGGCCGTAGATCGTCTCCTCCGAGGCCCACAGCGCGGCGATCGGCTCGCCGCGTGCGTGCACGTCGTCGAGCTGTGCGCGCATCATCGCCGCCAGAGCGCCGCGGCGGCGGTGCGTCGGCAGGACGCCGACGACGGTGACGCCGGCGCACGCGAGCGGCCCGCCGGGGACCGTCAGCTCGAACGGGAAGACGCCGGCGCCGCCGACGATCTCATCCCCGTCGAGCGCCGCGTGCATGCGCTCGGCCGGCAGCAGCTGCGAGAAGCGTTCGAGCGACTCGTCGTCCGGCCTGTCGCCGAAGTAGTGGAAGATGCCGTCGAGGGCGGAGCGCAACTCGTCGGCCGACCGGCAGGGACGGGCGGAGATCGCCATCTACGAGATCTTCTCCAGCGGCGCGTAGTCGAGCATCAGCCGCCGCTCGCTGCCGTCGGCGGCGAAGCGCACCGTGACGACGCCGCCGGCCTCCATCCGCAGCACGACGCCCTCGCCGAGCGAGCCGTGGCGCACCGAGTCGCCCGTCTGCAGCGACGGAGTCTCGCCGCGCGGAACGACCTGGGACTCACGCGGCGCGCCGTAGGCCGACCAGGAGGCCGGCCGCAGCCGCTCGCGCTCGACCTCCGCCGGCAGCTCGTCGAGGAAGCGGGAGGGCGCGTTGTAGTCGCGGCGCCCGTAGAGCGAACGCGCGAGGGCGTGCGTCAGCGTCAGCCGCTCCATCGCGCGCGTCATCCCGACGTAGGCGAGGCGCCGCTCCTCCTCGACCCCCTGCTCCTCGATCGAGCGGGAGTGCGGGAAGATCCCCTCCTCCATCCCGATCATGAAGACGGCGCGGAACTCGAGCCCCTTCGCGTTGTGGAGTGTCATCAGCGTCACGAGCGAGCTCTCCCCCTTGATCGTGTCCTGGTCGGAGACGAGCGAGATCCCCTGCAGGAAGCCGGCGAGGGTCGGCTCGTCGGCGGTCTCCTTGTGCTCCCGGGCGACGCCGACGAGCTCGCGCAGGTTCTCCACGCGCCCCATCGCCTCGATCGTCCGCTCGACCTCGAGCGCCTCGACGTAGCCCGAGCGCGCGAGCACGGCCTCGACGATCTCGTCCACAGCCTGGTCCTGGGCGAGCGCCATCAACGACTCGAGCAGGTTCCGGAGGCCGGAGACGGAGCGCACGGCCGCTGCGCCGAGGCCCGCCTCCTCCGGGCGCCCGAAGGCCTCCCAGAGCGTCAGCCCCTGCGAGTCGGCGTGGGTCTGGAGGCGGGCGAGCGAGGTGTCGCCGATCCCGCGCCGCGGCCGGTTGGCGATCCGCGCGAGCGAGACGGCGTCGTCAGGGTTGACGAGCACCTGCAGGTAGGCGACGACGTCCTTGATCTCCGCGCGCTCGTAGAAGCGCGGGCCGCCGATCACCTGGTAGGGGATGCCCTGCCGCACGAGCACGTCCTCGAGCACGCGGCTCTGCGCGTTCGTGCGGTAGAAGCAGGCGATCTCGCGCCCCGAGAACCCCTCCTCGACGAGCGCCGCGATCCGCGCGGCGACGAAGCGTGCCTCGGCGTGCTCGTCCTCGACCTCGATCACCTCGACCGGAACGCCCTCACCGAGCTCGGAGAAGAGCCGCTTCGGCTTGCGCTCGCGGTTGTGCTCGATCACCGCGTTGGCGGCGCTCAGGATCGAGTTCGTGGAGCGGTAGTTCTGCTCGAGCGCGATCGTGCGGGTCTCGCCGAAGTCGTGCTCGAACTCCATGATGTTGCGGATGTCGGCGCCGCGGAAGGAGTAGATGGACTGATCGGGATCGCCGACGGCGCAGAGGTTGCGGTGCTCGCCCGCGAGCAGCTGGAGCAGCCGGTACTGCGCGTGGTTCGTGTCCTGGTACTCGTCCACGAGCACGTAGCGGAAGGCCTTGCGCCAGCGCTCGAGCGCCTCCGGGAAGCGCTCGAACACCTGCACGGTGACCATCAGCATGTCGTCGAAGTCCATCGCGTTCGAGGCGTGCAGGCGCTTCTGGTAGCCCTGGTAGACCTCCGCGACGGTCTGGTCGTAGAAGTTCGAGACGCGTGCGAGGTACTCGTCCGGCGTGACGAGCTGGTTCTTCGCGTTCGAGATCTGGGCGTGTACGCCGCGGGGGCTGAAGCGCTTCGGGTCGCGGCCGAGGTCCTCGAGCACTGCCTTGACCACGCGCACCTGGTCGGCGTCGTCGTAGATCGTGATGTTCGAGCGGTAGCCGAGCCGGGGCGCCTCGCGGCGCAGGATGCGGCCGCAGGCGGCGTGGAAGGTCATGATCCACGCCTGCGAGGCGACCTCGCCGAGCATGAGCTCGAGCCGCTCGCGCATCTCCCCCGCCGCCTTGTTCGTGAATGTGATCGCGAGGATCTCGTACGGCCGGACGCCGCAGGCCGTGATCAGGTGGGCGACCCGGTGCGTGAGCACCCGCGTCTTGCCCGAGCCGGCGCCTGCGACGACGAGCAGCGGCCCCTCGGTGTGCAGCACGGCCTCCCGCTGGGCGGGATTGAGGTGCTCGAGGTACTGCTCGGGAGAGGCGACGGGCACGAGCCGATGCTAGCGGGCGTTATAGTCAGGCTGTGGAGGCGCGCAGGCTGGGCACGCAGGGGCTCGAGGTGTCCGCGCTCGGGCTGGGCTGCATGGGGATGTCCGAGTTCTACGGCGCCGCCGATGAAGGCGAGGCGATCGCGACGATCCACCGCGCGCTCGAGCTCGGGATCACCTTCCTCGACACCGCGGACATGTACGGGCCGTTCGCGAACGAGCAGCTCGTCGGCAAGGCGATCGCCGACCGCCGCGACCGTGTCGTCCTCGCGACGAAGTTCGGGAACGTGCGCGGAGAGCACGGTGAGTTCCTCGGCATCAACGGCAGCCCCGAGTACGTTCGCTCCGCCTGCGAGGCCTCCCTCCGCCGGCTCGGCGTCGAGACGATCGATCTCTACTACCAGCACCGCGTCGACCTGCAGACGCCGATCGAGGAAACGGTCGGCGCGATGGCCGAGCTCTTGCAGGAGGGAAAGGTGCGCTTCCTCGGGCTCTCGGAGGCCGGCGCGGCGACGATCCGGCGCGCGCACGCAACCCATCCGATCTCGGCGCTTCAGACTGAGTACTCGCTCTGGACCCGGGATCCCGAGCCCGAGATCCTGCCGACCGTCCGCGAGCTCGGAATCGGCTTCGTCGCCTACAGCCCGCTCGGCCGCGGCTTCCTCTCCGGCAGGATCCGCTCGGTCGACGACCTGGAGGAGGCGGATTTCCGCCGGCACGGGCCGCGCTTCCAGGAGGAGAACCTGCGCCGGAACGTCGCGCTCCTCGAGAAGGTTGACGCGCTCGCGGCGGCGAAGGCCGTCACGGCGTCGCAACTCGCACTCGCATGGGTGCTTGCGCGCGGCGACGACATCGTCCCCATCCCAGGCACGAAGCGGCGCTCTTACCTCGAGGAGAACGCCGCCGCCGCTGAGGTCGAGCTCTCCGCGGAAGAGATCGACCAGCTCGAGCAGGCCTTCCCGGCCGGAGCGGCCGCAGGCGACCGTTATCCGGACATGTCCACCGTCAACCGCTAGCACCGAGCGGGAACGGCTTGCCGGCGAGCGCCGGCAGCACTTGCGCCGTCACCCAGACCGGTGTCGTCGCGTAGGCGGCCGAGTAGCGGTAGCTGCCGTCGGGCCGGCGCAGGGCAGCGAGGAAGCGCACGGCGGCCGCGGGCGGCTTCTGACCCGCCGCGAGATACGCCTGGATCGCCCACGCGGTGGACTGCGCGTCGGAGGGCCGGCCCTTCGTCAGCGCGAAGCCGCCGTCGCGGGCCTGGAGCGAGCGCAGGAACGCGATCCCTTTCCGGACCGGCGCGTCCGTGACGCCCGCGGCCCGCAGCGCCTGGAGCGCCGCCGCCGTGTCGTTCGAGTCGGGCGCGGCCCCGGCGGCCCACGACCAGCCGCCCGAGCGCGTCTGCGCCGAAAGGAGCGCTCCGACGAGCTCGGCGGGCGCAGGCTCACCGGCCTGGCGGAGCGCCAGGACCGTCCAGATGGTCGCGTTCACGAGCTTTCCCGGCCGGTGGGCGCGCAGGCGGTCGAGCAGGACGGCGGTCGGCTCGCCGAGAGCGAGCGCGACGAGCGCGACGTCGGTCTCGCTCGTGAGCCGGCCGGCCCGAGACGAGAGGAACTCCTCCCCGCGGCGGAGCGCCTCCGGCGAGCCGCCCGCCGCCTTCAGGCCGAGGACGGCCCAGGCCGTGGTGGAGACGTCGGGCGCCCGCCCCGGCTCAGCGAAGCCGCCGCTCGCGGCCTGCCGTGCCTCGAGGTAGCGCGCCGCGTCGTCCGCCGGGCCTGCGGCAGCTGTCGGTACGAACACGACGATCCACGTCGCAAGGACGGGCAGAAGCGCTCCCCTCGCGTTCCTGGGGCGGCGCTGGCAAAGGAGGCAAACGCGCGGCGCGTGGGACAGTACACCGAGTACGGCCCGCGCGACGCGCGCGCCGCCTCCTGCGGCCAGCGTCGTCAGGCGCGCCCGGAGGCCGGCTCTGCCGGCCGGGAGGGCTCGCCGGCCAGGGACGCGAGGGGTCACGCCCAGACGACCTCGGTTCGTGTTCGCCGCTCGTAGCGCTCGAGCACGCGCCGCAACTCGGGCCCGGCGACGAGGGCGAGCACCACGTTCCCGATCGCGTGCGCGGCGTTGAAGGCGACGCCGGCGCCGAGCACGACGCGAGAGCGCCGCCCACGTGTGCGGGAAGAAGCTGTACCAGTGCCAGAGGTCCATCAGCGTCCCGAAGGCGAAGCCGAGCACGAAGCAGAAGGCCGCGAAGGCGAGCCGCCGCCGCAGCAGCGGCCGCGCGAGGCCGGCGACGAGCCCGCAGCCGCCCCAGGCGAGCATCTGCCAGGGCGTCTGCAGCCCCTGGCCGAGGAAGAAGTTCGAGGCGAGCGCGGCGAGCGCGCCGACGGCGATGCCGCGCCGCAGGCCCGAGCGCGACCCCGGCGGCCGCGACGATCACCGTCACCGGCTGCACGCCGGGAACGGCCGCGAAGAGCACGCGGCCGGCGGCGGCGACCCCGCCGAGCGTGGCGACGAGCGCCAGCTCCTTCGCCGACGCCGAGCCGCCCTCGAGCCACGCTGCGCCCGCCGCGACCACGGCGAGCGCGGCGAGGAGCAGGGCGAGCGCGCCGCGATCCGGGTCGAGCGCGGCCCAGCGCCGCGCGCCGCGAGCGCGGCGAGCGAGAGAGCCCAGACGACCCTTGACGCGGCAACGCGCCACCTCCGGCTCCGGCGCGAGCGAGATCCGGCGGTGGCGGGGAAGCTCCGGTCGTGGGTGGCGACGAGCACGGCGCGTGCCCGCGGCCGCGTACTCCGCGAGCCACGCGGCGAGTCGCGCCGCCCGCGCCCGGGATCGACGCCGCGCGTCGGCTCGTCGAGCACGAGCAGGTCGGGCTCGCGAGACGGCGACGGCGGCGAGTCCGAGCCGCTCGCGCTCGCCGCTCGAGAGGTCGCGCGGGTGCCGTCCGGCGGCCCACCCGAGCCCGACGCGCTCGAGCGCGGCGCGCGCACGCCCGCGGTCGCCGCCCGACGCCGAGCGCCACCTCGTCGACGCCGTCTCGCGCACGAGGTAGCGGCCGGGATCCTGCGAGAGGTAGCAGGCGCGCCCGGCCCGCTCGACGGTGCCCGCGGCGGGCTCGAGCAGGCCCGCGGCGAGCTTCGCGAGCGTCGTCTTGCCGCAGCCGTTCGGGCCTTCGAGCACGACGACCTCGCCGCGGCGGAGCTCGAGGTCGACGCCGTCGAGCACGAGGCGCGTCGCCGTAGGCGAACGACACTCCGTCGGAGCTCCGCGACCGCCTCTTCCGTACGCGGCACCGCTGTCTTCACCGCACCGGTGCCGGTGTCCGTCCGTGTGCGGCGTAGCGCGGCCGCTCAGCGGCGAGCCAGTCGAGCGCCTCCGCCGCGCGGCGCGTCGAGCAGGAGTCGCCCCTCTTCGACGAAGAGGACGCGGTCGGCGAGCGCGAGCGCGCGCCCGACCCGCTGCTCGGAGAGCACGACGGCCGTGCCGAGCCCGCGCGACGTACGTCGAGGAACGCCTCCGCCCCGGCCGGGTCGAGCTGCGAGGTCGGCTCGTCGAGCAGGAGCAGGCGCGGCTCGAGCGCGAGCGCGGACGCGAGACAGACGCGCTGCAGCTCCCCTCCGGAGAGCTCCGCCGTCCGCCGCGCGGCCAGGTGCCCGGCGCCGACGGCCGCGAGCGCCTGCTCGACGCGCGGCCAGATCTCCGCCGGCGCCGCGCCGATGTTCTCGAGGCCGAACGCGACCTCGTTCTCGACGACGGCCATCACGACCTGGTCCTCGGGATCCTGGAAGACCGTCGCCACCGTCCCGGCGAGCTCGGCGGGCCGCGCGCGGCGCGTGTCGAGCCCCGCGATCTCGACCCGACCGGCGAAGCGGCCGCCGTGGAAGTGCGGCACGAGGCCGGCGAGCGCGCGGAGCAGCGTCGACTTGCCGGAGCCCGAACGGGCCGAGCAGCGCGACGACCTCGCCCTCGTCGAGCTCGAGCGGAGACGTCGCGCAGCGCCGGGGGCCGCTTCGGGATAGCGAGAAGCTGAGCGGACTCGATGGTCGCTAGAGCCATGCCGCCCCCACGACGACCAGCACCGCACCGCACCCGACGGCACACCAGTCGACGCACGCTCCACGCGGGGCGCGGGGCCCGCGTCGCGCCCGGGCGCCCGAAGCCGCGCGCCTCCATCGCCTCGGCGAGGTTCGAGGCCCGCTCGAGCGAGCCGGCGACGAGCGGCGAGAGGAGCGCGCGTACGCCGCGCGCGCCCTCCAGCTCGACGCCGCGCCCGCGCACCGCCTCGGCGAGCCCGCGCCGCGTCGCGCTCGAGCGTCGGCACGAGCCGCGTCGCGAGCGCGACGGCGAACGCCGAGCGCCGGGCGAACGCGGACAGCCGCGACGAGCCGGTCGTGGTCGAGCAGCAGCGCGTAGGCCGCGAACGCGAGGCCGACCGCGACCAGGCGCAGGCCGTTGAGCAGCGGCGCTGCCGAGCTCCTCCGTCGTCACGTCGAGCGGGCCGAGCACCGGCATGCGTCGGCCCCGCCCAGAGCACGTCGCCGCCGCCGACGACCAGACGAACGGCGAGATGACGAGCACGCCGAGGCCCGTGGTGAGCGCGCCGAGAGGTACGGCCCGCGCGGCCGCGCGGCGCGCGCAGGCAGAGCGCGAGCAGGACGAGCGCGATCGGCGCCGACGACCCAGATCCGATCGGCGAGCAGCGCCGCAGCTGCCGGCGCCGGCAAGCAGGAGCGCGGCCGGGACCGGGCTCACGGCGACTCGTACCTCCGCAGGGCGCACGCCGTCGGGTCTTCGAGAGAGCGCGCGCGTCGCCGGCGAACGTGAAGCGGACGGGCGAGCCGGCGGCGGCGCCCGGCTCCCGCAGCTCCGCGCCGGAACTGCGGCGGGCCCTCGACGAGCACGAAGAGGTTCGCCTCCTTCGGCACCGGCCAGTCGAGCGGGGCGATCGTGTCGGCGCTCGAGCAGGTCGCCGAGCGCCTGGGCGCCGCCTTCGAGCTCCGGCGCCGCGTAGCGGACGGCGACGGAGCGGCGTCTTGCCGTCGTAGCCGTGCAGGAACGGCTCGGGGAACGCACCGACGACGACCGGCGCCCGGTCCTCGTCGCGCCAGGAGCGGTAGTCCCACCAGGCGATGTCGCCGGCGCGGAGCGGTACTCGGCGGCGCCGCGGTCGGCCTCGATGCCGTTCACGAAGCAGAACCAGTCCCGCTGCGGAAGCGAGCTGCCGTCGATCCCGTTCGATCGCCTGGACGAAGCGGCCGCCGTAGCGCGTCTCGACCTTCGCGACGCCGCGCAGCGCGCGCATCAGCGTCTGCCCGGCCTCGACACGGTCTCGAGCACGACGTCTGCCGCCGCGGTCGCGCGTCACCCAGAGCGTCGCCGTGCCCGCCGCCGCGCTCCGCCCCGCCGCAGCCCGCGAGGGCGAGCGCGGCGAGGAGAAGCGCGGCGAGCGCGCCTGCGGATCACCGCAGCGCGTTCGAGCGGACGGCGCCGGGCGCAAGGCCCGGACGAGCCCTGGTGCGGCCGACGCAGGCGCGGCCGGCCTGGGCCTTGACCCGCCGGCCGTCGACGTGGAGGACGGCCCCGGCGGCGGGCTTGCGCATGCCCCGCGTCGTCCAGCGCGCTGACGCGGTAGCAGTCGCGCCGGCAGCCGCTCCAGCTCGAGCGTCGGCGGCCCGCCCGTCGGTCCGAACGTCGCCCAGTACCAGAGCACGACGTCGCCGTCCTCCAGCTCACCTGGTCGGCGCCGACCGGCGGCGAGACACCGTTCACCTTGAACACCCAGCCGCCGTCGCCAGCGCCGGCGTACTGGCCGATCTGGCCGACGTAGTCGCCGAACGACGCCGTGGTGAGCGCGTAGTAGAACTCGCCGGCGACGCTCGCGGCCTCGAGCGCCTCGAGCGCGTTGGCCGGCGTCGACGCGACCGGCTGGGTGGCACCGAAGATCGTCTGCGTCTTGCCCTCGACGCGCGACCGTGACGTCGGCGGCGAGAGCGGCGCCGGCGAGCGCGAGGACGAGAGCCGAGAACGGCGGCGAGAGCAACGAGAGCGTCGAAGCACGAATCCTCCTTCCGCGAGGGGTTCGGATCGGCGGCGCGGCAGGTCTTCTGACTCGGGGCTCCCTCCCCCCGCCGCCTTCCCAGCCCGAGGGCCAGTGGCACGTCGGCGGAGAAGCGTCTCCCCTCACAGCGGCGGGACCGTCCCGGACTTGCACCGGGTTCCCTGACCGGCTCCGTATGTGGGCTGACCCTATCATCGGACGGTGACGTCCACGACGCCGTGCGCCTCTGGCTGCCCGTCGTCGCCTGGGCGGCGCTCATCTTCGCGCTCTCCTCGGTCCCCGACCTCGGCACCGGGCTCGGCAGCTGGGATCTCGTGCTGCGCAAGCTCGCGCACACGGCCGAGTACGCCGTGCTCGGCGCGCTCCTTCTGCGCGCGCTCGGGCGCGAGCTGCCGGCCGCTGCGCTCGGCGTCGCCTACGCCGCGAGCGACGAGGTCCACCAGGACTTCGTGACGGGCCGCCAGGGCCGGGGTCGACGTGCTGTCGACGCAGCCGGCGTGCTGGTCGGCGTGCTCGCTCTGGCGGCGATCGCGGCGTCGGTGACGACGCCGTCGCGATCGACTTCGACGCCGTGCTCGGCGACACGCGCCCGCTCTGGGTGGTGGCTCGTCGACGCCGCCCGGTGCTCGGCGTCGATCCGGCCGGGCTGCGGAGGACGCGCGGCCGCAGCCACCGCGCTCGACGCGCGGCGCCGGAACTGGCGCGCGCTGCTCGAGCGCTTCGCCGAGGAACACGCGCCCGTCTACCTGCGCCCGAATGCCGAAGCGGGTGCGGCTGCTGCGCCGCCTCCAGGCCGCCGGGGCGCGCCTCGGCGTGTTCACGGACGCGCCGGAGCAGCTCGCGCGCGTCGCGCTCGCGCAGCTCGGCGTCGCCCGCCGGCTCGAGGCTGTCGAGTGCTGGCGAGAGTGCCTGGAGCGGCTGCTCGCAGGTCTCGGCGGCGACGCCACCGTCGCCCGCACCCGGGCCGAGCTTTCGCTGGCCGCTCAGCGCGCGACGCGGTAGATCGTGCCGCCGAGCGAGACGAGCGTAGAGCTCGCCGCGGCGTCCTCGCCGAACGAGCGAGGCTCGGCGACGCTGAACGGCTCGCGCCGGGGCGACGGCCTTGCCGCCCTCGGCGGCGAGGCTCCAGATCGTGCCGCTGCAGTAGTCGCCGTAGAAGTAGCGGCCGGCGAGCGCGGGCACCGCCTTGCCCCGGTAGACGAAGCCGCCGGTGACCGAGCAGCCCCGCGCCGTGCGTAGTAGACCGCGACGGGCTGCACGAGCCTCGCCGGCCCGAGCGGCTTGTCCTCGAAGCGGGCGCGGCCCTCGTAGACGTCCCAGCCGAAGTTCGGCAGGCCCGCCGCCCGCGCGGCAGGAAGTCGATCTCCTCCCACTCGCCCTGGCCGACGTCGCCGATTAGAGGTCGCCGGTCGCCCGGTCGAAGGAGAAGCGCCAGGGGTTGCGCAGGCCGAGCGGCGCGATCTCCGGCTTCGCGCCGGCCCTGTCGACGTCGAGCCCAGGAGCTTGCCGAGCTGCGAGCCCGGGTTCTGCGCGCGGTTCTCCGGGTCGCCGCCCGAGCCGCCGTCGCCCATGCCGACGTAGAGCTTGCCGTCCGGGCCGAAGCGGAGCTGCCGCCGTTGTGGTTCGCGTACGGCTGCGCGATACGGAGCAGCGCGGCGCGCGCTGCCCGGCAGGCGCGCCGCGTCCCGTCGGAGCGGAACTCGACGACGCGTGTCGCCGCCGTCGCGGTCGGTGTAGTTGACGTAGAAGCGGTGGTTCTTCGCGTAGTCGGGGTGGAACGCGACCGAGAGCAGCCCCTGCTCGCCGCCGGAGCCGACGAGCGAGCGGATGTCGAGGAACGGCGTCGCGCGCAGGCGGCCGTTCGACGACCACGCGGATCCGCCCGCCTGCTCGACGACGTAGAGCCGGCCGGGCTCGGCCGCGGGGCGGCGACGTAGACGGGGCGTCGAGCCCGGTCACGACCGGGACGAGCCGAGCCGCGGCCTGCTCCCGCTCGGCCGCCGCACCCGGGCGGCGAGCGCGAGCAGGGCCAGGGCCGCGACGAGCGCCGCCGCTCTAACGCGGCTCCCCCAGGAGGACACGCCGGAGCTCGTCTTCCTTCCCGGGCCGCAGGAGCACGAGCACCTGGTCGCCCGCGTTGATCTCCGTCGCGCCGACGGCGATCTCGGCCCGCCCGTTGCGCATGACGCTGATCACGCGCGTTCCCTCCGGCAGCACGAGCCGGTCGAGGCGCGTGCCGGCCGCGGGAGAGCGGCGTCGATCTGCACCTCGACGATCTCGAGGTTCTCCTTGCGCAGCTCGAGCAGCTGGACGAGCCCGTGCTCCGGCACCTCGTGCTCGACGAGGCCGAGGATGCTCGACGTCGCGCAGACGGTCTGCGTGATGCCGAGCAGGTCGAAGTGCTGCTGGTTGCGAGGGTCGTTGACGCGGGCGATCGCCTTCGGCACGCCGTACCCCTCCCTGGCGAGCTGGCAGATGACGATGTTGTCCTCGTCGTCGCCCGTGGCCGCGAGCACGATGTCGGGCGGGCGGCGCGATGCCGGCGCGCTCGAGCACGTGGATCTCCGTCGCGTCGCCGTGCAGTACCAGGTGGCCGAACTCCTCCTCGAGCTCTCGAAGCGGTCGCGCGCCTGCTCGATCAGCGTCACCTCGTGCCCCATCGCGACGAGTGAGCGCATGACGTTCGCGCCGACCTTGCCGCCGCCGGCGACGATCACGTACATCAGGCGCCCGCCTGAGCCCGGCACGCGCGCACGGCGTCCGCGAGCACGGAGATCGCGGTCGGCGTGGGGCAGACGGTTCGCAGGCCGCGCGCCGCGTAGAACTCGGCGCGTGCCGGATCGAGCACCCGCACGACGACGCAGTCGATGCCGTAGCGCTTCTGCGCGACCTGGCCGACGACGATGTTCGTGTTGTCGCCGTCGGTCGCGACGACGACGGCGTCGGCCCCCTCGATCCCGGCGCGCCGGAGCACGTCGTCGTCCATGCCGTGGCCGACGCACGAAGCCGCCTTGCCAGCGCGAGCCGAGCCGCTCGAGCGCCTCCTCCTTCTCGTCCACGACGGTCACGTCCCAGCCCTCGGTCGAGAGCTGGAGCGCGATCGCGGAGCCGACGCGGCCGCAGCCGATGACGATGGCCTTCACGCTGCTCAGCACTAGCTCAGGCGTCCTCCTCGAGCACGCCCTGGGGGAAGGCGACGACGAGCACCTCGCAGGGAGCGTGACGCAGGACGTGCTCCACCGTCGGCGAGAAGAACGCCGACTGCCGCCGCCAGCGTGGCGAGGAGCCGAGCACGATCAGGTCCACCCCACGCTCGCGGGCGCGCTCGACGATCGCGTGCCCGATCGAGCGCGCGTGCACGGTCGCCGTCTCGACCACGACGCCGTGCTCCTCGCCGAGCAGCCGCGCCTCCTCGAGCGAGGCGGCGGCCCGTTCCTCTTGCTCCGGCAGCGGCGCGTCGAGCGGCAGGTCGAGCGGAACGCGGCACGACGTACAGCGCTTCGAGCGCCGCGCCACGCTCCTTCGCGAGCGCGACCGCCGTCGCCACCATCTCCTCGCCGATCTCGCCGAGCTTCATCGGCACGAGGATGCGCGAGAACGCCGCCGCGGCCGGGAGCCCGCCGCACGGGGTCGACGTCCTCGAGCAGGCCCCGGCGCGCCCGCCCGCGCACCACGAGGTAGACGGCGAGCCCGCCCGCGAGCCACGCCGGGCCCGCATACCGCGCGCCCGGATGCGTGACGAGGGCAACGATCCAGATCGCGAACGTCGCGAGGGCGCCGACGATCGCCGGCAACGGCACGACCGCGCGCCCGACGCGGACCCCGAGCGGGACGCGGAAGGGCCGCTCGCAGCCCCGGCTCGCGGAAGCGCAGCCGGACGACCGCAAGCTGGGCGAGCGTGAACGCGAGCAGCACGCCGAACGAGTAGAGGCTCGCGAGCAACGTCCACGTCGTCGCCGAGCACGCCGTTGCCGACCACGAGCGCGATCGAGATCCCGGTCGCGGCAAGGATCGCCCACGGCGACACGAGCGTGCGCCGGTTGAGCCGCCCGAACGCCTTGGGCAGCTGGCCGTGCCCGCCGAGGGAGTGCGCGAGCCGGGTGAACCCGGAGACGGACGTCGTGGCGGCCGCGAGCAGGACGAGCGCGCCGGTGAGCCCGACGTAGACCCGCAGCGCGTCGCCGACCGCGTCCGGCAGCGGTCCCTGCAGCGCGTCCACGATCCCGGCGAGCGGCGCGCGCAGCCACTCGTCGCCGAGCCGTGTCGAGCCGCCCTCGGCGGGAAACGCCGAGAGACCCACGGCGGCGATCGCGACGGTGATGACGACGACGAGGCCGATCGCCGAGAAGAGGCTGCGCGGGAGCGTCCGTCCGGGCTCGCGCGCCTCCTGCGCGAGGTTGGCCACCGTCTCGAGACCGGTGTAGGCGAGCATCGCGAGCGGCAGCGCGAAGGCGAGCTCCCGCCAGGTCGGCGTGTCGCCGAACGCGATCCCGTGCGTCAGCACGTCGGGATCGAGCAGGAACGCGACTCCGAGCACGACGAGCAGGAGCTGCGTTGCGAGGTCGAGCCCGGCGACGACGAGGCCGGCGGCGTGGATCTGCGTCCGGCGCACGAGCCGGAGGAGCCCGATTCCCGCGATCACGCAGACGGCGACGACGACGTCCCAGGGGCTCTCGCGCAACGACGGCGCCGAGAGCGCGGCGGCAAGGTAGTGGGGCAGGAAGAGCGTCGAGAGCGCGATCACGATCAGGTAGTCGAGGAAGAGCGCCCAGCCGGTCACGAAGCCGAGCAGGTCGTTGAAGCCGCGCCGGACGAAGGTGGCCGCGCCGCCCGTCTCCGGGATCGAGGTCGTGCCCTCCGCGTAGGAGAGGGCGACGACGACGAAGAGGAGCCCGGCCGCGAGCAGCACGGCGGGCGTCAGCCCGAGCGCGTGCAGCGCGACGATGCCGAGCGCGAAGTAGAGCGACGACGCGATCTCCCCGTACGCGACCGAGAAGAGCGCCGGCGCGTCGAGTACGCGCTGGAAGCCGGGCAGCTTGCGGGCCACTACGAGCGCCTCTGCCGGAGCATGGTCAGGCGACCCGCTCCGAGCGCGACGAAGAGTCCCCCCGAGCACGAAGCCGACGAGACCGCCGCCGGCCGCCGCCGTGGCGACGAGCAGCGCGATCCCGATGCCGACGAAGCCGAGCGCGAAGGCGACGACCGCGTAGCGATAGAGCTTCATGCGGCCTCCTTCCCCGCCGCCACCATCACCCGGCAGGGCGCGTTCTTGAGCACGTGATCGACCGTCCGGCCGAGCAGCGCGCGCCGCGCCGCCGCGGCGCGGCGTCCCGACGATGATGATCTCCGCGCCGCGCCGGGTCGCCTCGGCGACGAGCTCAGGCCCAGCGCTGCGGGCCCGCAGGAGCCGTGGCACGACCCGCACGCCGTACGTCTCCCCGATCGCGACCGCCTCGTCCAGCTCCCGGTCCGCCCGCTCCTCCTCGAACGGCAGCTCCGCCGCCAGCGGCAGGTGCAGCGGCACCTCCAGCACCGTCACCGCCCAGATGTGCGCGCCGCGCTCCGCCGCGAGCCGGCAGGCGACGTCGAGCGCCTCGTCCGACGCCTGCCCCGGCACGACCGGCACGAGCACGCGCCGGTACTCGAGCGCGAGCGCGGGACCGTACGCGACGGGCGCGTGTACCGTCTTCGTCAGCGGCTCGCGCACGACGCGCAGGCGGTAGACGGCGTAGAACGCGAGACCGAGCGCGAGCCAGCCGAGCCCCGCCCAGCGCGTGGCGGCGTCCTGCCAGACGACGACGAGCCAGGCGATGCCGGTCCCCAGTCCGCCGACGATCGCGAACAGCGGCCACTCGATCCCGCCAAGCCGCACGTTCGGCCGGGCGCGGTAGAGCGATTCCTCGCCCCGGCGGCGGACGCCGCAGCGCGACCACCGAGGCGTGCGCGACCGTGAACGAGAGCATCGCGCCGAACGAGTACATCGTCCCCAGGAAGTCCGTCTTCCCCGGCAGGATGGCCAGGATCGAGACGAAGCCGGCGAAGACGACGAGCGCGAGCCACGGCGTCTTGAAGCGTGGGTGCAGCCTCCGGAAGACCTCCGGCAGCTGCCGGTAGCTCGCCATCGCGTACGTGATCCGCGACGCGCCGATGACACCCGCGTTCGTCGCGATGAAGAGGATCGTCGCCGCGAGCAGGCCGACGTAGATCTTCAGCACGTCGAGCAGCGTTCCCGAGACGCCCAGGTTCTCGACGAGCCCGAGCACCGGGTCGTTGGCGAAGCCGCCCTGCTCCGGCGGCAGCCCGAGCAGCGTCTTGTACTCGCCGTCCGACGAGCTTCACCGGCAGCGCGGAGAGAGCGATCAGCGGCAGCGTGAAGTAGATCGCGAAGACGGCGATCGCCACGAGCCGGATCGAGGCCGGAATCGAGCGCGCCGGGTCGCGCGCCTCCTCCGCGAGGTTCGAGACGGTCTCGATCCCCGTGTACGCGATCATCCCGACCGGGATCGCGAGCGCGAAGGTCGGACCAGCGTCGGCGCGGTCCCGAAATGGACGTTGTGCACGAGGACGTCCGGGTTGAAGATGAGCGCGAAGCCGAGCGCGACGAGCAGGAGCTGCGTGGCGAAGTCCACGACCGCCAGCGACGATGTTGAGCTTCGCGGCCTCCTTGATCCCGACGATGTTCAGGGCGACGAGGACGACGACCACGGCGATGCCGACGATGATGTCCCACGGGTTCTGCTTCAGCGGCGCCCAGAAGATCGAGAGGTAGTGCGGAACGAAGAACGCCGAGATGGCGATCGTGATCACGTAGTTGAGCATCTGCGCCCACGCCGCCCCGAACTAGACGAGCTCGTTGAAGGCGTGGCGCGCGAAGCTCGAGGAGCCGCCGGCCTCCGGGTAGAGGACGGTGCCCTCCGTGTAGGTGAGCGCGGTGCAGGCGAAGATGAGGCCGGCGATCACGAAGACCGCGGGCGTCAGCCCGAGCGCGAAGACGGCGGTGACGCCGAGCGCGTAGTAGATCGAGGAGCCGACGTTGCCGTACGCGGTCGCGAAGAGCGCGGGCGTCCCGAGCACCCGCTCGAGCTGGACCTGGCGGCGTCGCCTACTCGGCACGGGCCGAGTCTAGAGAGACGGGCGGGCGGGAGTCCGAGCAACCCCGGCGACGGCACCTCGCTGCCACCCTGAGCGTCTCCTGGCGGCTCGCTGGCGAAGGAGGCAAGCGCGCACTGCGCGGGACAGTACAACCGAGTACGGCCCGTGCGGGGCGCGCGCCGCCTCCTGAAGTCCAGCGGGCCGAGGCGGCGGCGGAGCCGGGCTTCGCCCGGCTCCGCCGCCGCCGCCCAGGGGGCGCTCAGCCGTGGATCGAGATGATCAGCGGGATGATCAGGATCGCGACGATGTTCGTGATCTTGATCATCGGGTTGATCGCGGGGCCCGCGGTGTCCTTGTAGGGGTCGCCGACGGTGTCGCCGGTGACGCCTGCGGCGTGGGCGTCGGAGCCCTTGCCGCCGTAGAGGCCGTCCTCGATCAGCTTCTTCGCGTTGTCCCAGGCGCCGCCGCCCGAGGTCATGGAGATCGCAAGGAAGAGGCCCGTGACGATCGTGCCGATCAGCAGGCCGCCGAGCATCTCGGCGCTGATGATCCCGACGACGATCGGGAAGGCGATCGGGATCAGGGCCGGCGCCATCATGCCCTTGATCGCCGAGCCGGTGACGATCCCAACGGCCGTCGAGTAGTCGGGCCGCGACGTGCCCTCCATGATCCCGGGGTTCTCACGGAACTGGCGCCGAACCTCCTGGACCACCTCGCCGCCGACGCGGCCGACGGCCGTCATCGCGAGCGAGGCGAACAGGAACGGCATCAGGCCGCCGACGAAAAGGCCGGCGATCACCCACGGGTCGCCGAGGCTGAAGAAGGTCTCGAGCCCCCCGTCGGCGAGGCCGGTCGTGTAGCTGTCGAAGAGGACGAGGGCCGCGAGCGCGGCCGAGCCGATCGCGTAGCCCTTCGTCACCGCCTTCGTCGTGTTGCCGACCGCGTCGAGCGGGTCGGTGACCGCACGTACGGAGTCCGGCAGGTCGGCCATCTCCGCGATGCCGCCGGCGTTGTCGGTGACGGGGCCGTAGGCGTCGAGGGCGACGATCAGGCCGGTCATCGAGAGCTGCGCCATCACCGCCACGCCGATCCCGTAGAGGCCGGCGAACTGATAGGCGAGCAGGATGCCGGCGGCGATCACGAGCACCGGCGCAGCGGTCGCCCGCATGCCGACGGCGAGACCCTCGATGATGTTCGTCGCGTGGCCCGTCTGCGAGGCCCTCGCAATCGATTTGACGGGGCTCCAGCGGCTGCCCGTGTAGTACTCGGTGATCGCCACGAGGAGGAACGTGACGACCAGGCCGACGATCGCCGACGCGTAGAGCTCGCCGAAGCTGAACTTGCCGTCGTCGAAGGCCATGGTGACGGGGATGAAGCCGAGCGCCGAGAGCACGGTGGCCACGATCACGCCCTTGTAGAGGGCGTTGATGATCGCGTTTTGCCCCTTGCCGACCCGGGTGAAGAACGTGCCGACGACGGAGGCGAGGATCGAGATGCCGCCGAGCGCGAGCGGGTAGACGACGAGGCCGCTGGTCGGGAACGAGATCCCGAGCAGCATCACAGCGACCGCGGTGACCGCGTACGTCTCGAAGAGGTCGGCCGCCATGCCGGCGCAGTCGCCGACGTTGTCGCCGACGTTGTCGGCGATCACGGCCGGGTTGCGCGGATCGTCCTCGGGGATGCCCGCCTCGATCTTGCCCACGAGGTCGGCGCCCACGTCGGCGGCCTTCGTGAAGATGCCGCCGCCGAGCCGCGCGAAGACGGAGATGAGCGAGCCGCCGAAGGCGAGGCCGATGAGGTCGTCCACCGCCGACTTCGACGAGTTGTCGAGCCAGCCGGTGAGCACCCAGTAGTAGCCGGCGACGCCGAGCAGGCCGAGCCCGACGACGAGCAGGCCGGTGACCGAGCCCGCGCGGAAGGCGACGTTGAGCGCCGGTGAGACGCCGCCGCGGGCCGCCTCCGCTGTGCGCGCGTTCGAGCGCACCGCGACGTTCATGCCGATGAAGCCCGCCGCCGCGGAGAAGACAGCGCCGATGAGGAACCCAATCGCGGTTCCCCAGCCGAGCTTGGGGTAGAAGCCGATCACGAGCAGCGGCACGACCGCCACCATCGCGATCGTCGTGTACTGCTTACGCAGGTACGCAGCGGCGCCCTCCTGCACGGCGCGCGAGATCTCCTGCATCCGCTCGTTGCCGGCCGGCTGCCTGAGCAGCCACAGCGTCAGATACATGCCGTACACGACGGCGACGCCGGAGCACGCGAGTGCGAACGCTACGGCGTGATCGTTGAAGAAGTCCATCCCGTTCCTCCTGGGCCCGTCACAAAGTGAGCGCCGAGGAGCCCCCGGCGCGGAGAATTATCTATCACAAGCGCCGACCGGAGCGGAGAGAACCGGGGACTACGAGAGCTCGAGCTGAGGACAGGGCACCGACGGGCCGAGCCGCTGCTCGAGCCGCTCGATCATCTCGTCGTCGAACGTGTCCCGGATCGAGTCCACACGCTCGTGCGCCTCGTCGTGCGAGTACTCCATGTACTCGACGAGGAAGCTCTCCAGCACCCGGTGCCGGCGCAGCGCGCGCTCACCGGCGGCGCGTCCGGCTTCGGTGAGGAGCACCTCGCGTCCCGTCCCGCGCTCGACCAGCCCGGCGGACTCGAGCCGCTCGAGCGCCTCGCCCGCGGTCGCCCGCGAGACGCCGAGCCCTCGCGAGACGTGCGCGGCGAGCACCGGGGCGACCGCGCGGCACTCGGCGGCCGGCGAGGCCAGCGCGTAGACCGTCTGCAGGTAGTCCTCCGGAGAGTGGGCCCGCTTGGCACCCGGCTGGAGCGACGGCCGGGCCGAAGGGACCCGCCGCGTGCCGTGCGTCCGGCCCGGACCGAGCGCCTCCTCGAGCGCCGCCGCGATCGCCCCGGCGCTCGGCTCGCCCTCGAGCTCCTCGAGACCGATCGAGACGACGTCCTCGCCGCGCGCGGCGAGCGAGCGTGTCGCGCAGGCAGACCGGCAACCGTCGATCGCCACGACGACGGCCCCCATGCCCGCCTCGGCGAGCAGGCGGTCCGCCTCGACCGCGACCTCGGCCGCAAGCGACGCGTCGCGGGAGGCACCTGAGCACGCGACGACGACAGGACGGCGACGGCTTCGCATACCGCACAGTGTAAGGCGAGCCTTACACGCTGTGGGGGTCGGCTAGTCGGCTGCGGCCTCGGGCTCGGCCGCGACCTCGGCTCGGCCGGTCACGGCCTTGGCGTAGGCGAGCTGCATGTTGGCGACGACCTGGTTGAGGTCACGCACGAGCTCGGGCGGCACGGTGTCGCCAAGCGCCGGCACGACGGCCCGGATCGCGTCGATTGCGACGCGCGCCTGGACGAGGTCTCCGGCTGCGAGCTTCTGCCAGCCGAGCGACGAGATCATGGTCAGGGTCTGGACGAGGACGTCCGAGACCTGGAGCTGCCCGATCTGTTCCGAGAGCTCTTCCGGCGTCGGCGTCCGCTCTTCCTCAGCCACGGACACGCTCCGTCGCGCCGATCTGCTCGGCGTAGATCTCCTCGAGCGACCAGCCCTCGTCGTGACGGGC
This sequence comes from uncultured Actinomycetes bacterium, assembly GCA_963839425.1. Lineage (GTDB taxonomy): Bacteria > Actinomycetota > Thermoleophilia > Gaiellales > Gaiellaceae > CAYGLV01. The sequence goes on along the minus strand of CAWIUX010000009.1, from coordinate 625,933 downwards.
GATCTGGCGCTCAGCGGCGTTCCGCTCCGGGATCGCGAGGTACGGCGCGGCGCCGATCTCCTCCGCGAGCGGCAACACCCACTCGAGCAGTTGCTCGAGGCGCGCCCGGGCCGGGATCGCCTCGCCGCGCTCGAAGTCGATCAGCTCGCCCGAGAGGCCGTGCCGGATCGCGCGCCAGAGGTTCTCCTCGATCAGGCGGTGCGGCAGGTCAGGCAGCGGCTCGCCCTCGTCGTGGGCGCGCGCGATGCGGGCGGCGAGCGAGGCGGCGAAGGCGGCGAGCGACTGCGCCTCGCCGAGGTCGGGCTGCCCGTCGCAGATCCGGATCTCGACGGTCGGGAAGCCGAGGTGCGGACGGACGCTCCACCAGAGCTGCGTGGGCTCGGTCACCGAGCCGGTCGCGTAGAGGAAGCGGGCGTACTCCTCGTACTCGCCCCAGGAGGAAAAGGCATCCGGGACGCCGCAGCGCGGGAAGAAGCGCGTGAAGACCTGCGTCCGGGCGGAGTGCAAGTAGGTGAAGACGTTTTCGACGAAGGGCGAGCTGGCCGAGAGCGCGAGCAGCTCCGGCAGGACGTTGCGCAGGCCGTTCGTGACCGCGATCGCCCGGTCGGCGCCGCGGATCCCGACGTGGACGTGCAGGCCGAAGGTGTTGTTGCGCCAGACGACGTAGCGGAGCAGCTCGTCGTTGCGGCGGTAGTGCGGCGTGTCGATGATCCGCTGCTCCTGCCACGGCGACCAGGGATGGGTGCCGGTGGCGCCGAGCGCGAGTCCCATCGGCTCTGTGAGCGCGCGCAGCTGCGCGCGCCGCTCGGCCATCGCCGCGGGCACGTCGGCGAAGCTCTCGCACCGGCCTGTCTTGACCTCGACCTCGGATGCGATCAGCTCGCCGACGAGGTTCGGCTGGAGCGGCGTGCCCTGCGCCGCGGCCTGCACGTCCTCGAAGCGGTTGACGAGCGAGAGGGTGCCGGGGTCGAGCAGGGCGAACTCCTCCTCGACCGCGACGGTGAAGTCGTCCCCGGCGTCGAACCGCTCGCGCGAGAGACGGAGCTGCTCGTCGGGGCTCAGGCGCTGAGCGTCACCCATAAGCCGCACTACAGTAGTTGAAGCAATGGGTCACGCGAACGGGGCAAGCAGCCGCTCGGCGACCCCTGCCCAGCTCCAGTGCGCCACCGCGGCCCTGCGCGCGGCGGCCGCGAGCGCGTCGCGGTCGGCTGACGGAAGCGCGAGCAGCTCGCGCAGCTTCGAAGCGAGCTCTGCGGGATCGCCGGCGGCCACGGCCGCGAGGTGCCGCAGCGCGGGTGGGTACTCCGCCTCGAGCCCGTCGGCGATCTCGGCGAGCCCCGAGTGGCGCGCGACGAGGGGCGGAGAGCCGGCCGCAGCGGCCTCCGCGGCGACCATCCCGAACGCCTCGGGGAAGATGGAGGGCACAACGGTCACGTCGGCGAGCGGCAGCAGGTGGCGCAGGTGCCGGTGCTCGAGCGGGCCCGTGAAGAGAACATGCTCGCCGGCCAGCCGCTCGAGCTCGTCGCGGTAGTCGCCGAACCCGACGATCACCGCACGCGCCTCCACCTCGTGCAGCGCCTCGAGCAGAACGTGAACGCCCTTGTTGTAGAGCAGCTTCCCGAAGTAGACGATCGTCGGCTGCTCTCCGGCAAGGAACGCCGCCAGCCGCACTGCGTTGCCCTCGTCGGGGTACCGCTCGTGCACGTTGCCCGGGTTCGGCAGGTCGCAACGAGCCTCCTCGATCAGGTTCTGGAGCGCCTGCTCTCGAGGCTCCGGCGCGAACTCCTCGATGTCAACGCCGGGGGGCACCTCGTGGACTCGCTCGACGTGGCCGACCACGTCTTCGAGCACCTCCCGGATGTGCGCCGAGCCGACGAAGATCGCGGCGGCCCGCGCGAGCGTGTCCCTCCCCCACGCCGCGAGCTCCGCGTTCCCGCGCATCGAGTACTCGAGCTCGGAGCCGTGCGCCTTGACGGCGAAGCGCGCGCCCGTCGCGGCGCCGACCGGCGCGCCGAGCAGGACGTGGTTGCAGAAGACGAGGTCGGCCGGCAGCAGCTCGCGCACCGCGGCGGCGTTGGCCTCGACGAAGCGGTTGCGCTCCGCCCGGGTGCAGTCTTGGAGGAGCTTCGCCTCAATCCCCTCGTAGCGGTCGAGCACGAAGACCGGCAGGATCCCGCCGGGGTCCGGCCGGACGACCTCCGCCCGGCCGAGGTCGTAAAGCTCGGGGTGGCGCTCCTGGCAGACGACGACGACCTCGTGGCCGGCGAGGCTCCACTCCCGCGCGAGCGCGCGCGTGTAGACGTTCGAGCCGGTGCCGCCGAGCAGATAGCCGTGCCAGACGAGGATCCTCATTCACTCATCGTGCCCGAACGCCGAACGGGCGAGCGCAGCGATGCGCTGTCGGGCGGAGCGGGATTCACTCCCGCGCAGCCCAAACCCCAGCCCTGGCAGCGAGGGGAGTAGGAGGAGGGGGCTCGCGGGGGAACCATGGGTTCCCCCGCGTTTACGTCAGGTGGAAGTACAGCGCGTAGAGCAGCTCGACGGCCGGATTCGAGGTGTGCACGGCGACGTCCGCCGGCGTGTCGAGCAGCGCCTCGGAGTAGTTGAAGATGATCTTCACGCCGGCTGCGATCAGGTCGTCCGCGGCCTGCCGGGCGCCCTCCGCCGGCACGGCGAGCACGCCGACGATGATGTTGTGCTCGCGAACGCCCTCGGCGAGCTTCGCGTACGGGCTGACGGTGACGTTGCCGATGCTGCGGCCGACCTTGTCGGGGTCGTTGTCGTAGACCGCGGCGATGTTGATGCCGTGCTCGGCGAAGATCGGTGAGCTCGCGATCGCCTGGCCGAGGCGGCCGGCGCCGACGAGAGCGATGTTGTGCTGCCCCTGGGTGCGCAGGATCTTGCGGATCTCGCCGAGCAGCGACTCGATGTTGTACCCGACGCCCCGCTTGCCGAATTTGCCGAAGCCGGACAGGTCGCGCCTGATCTGCGTCGCGTTGATGTTGGTGTAGTCGGAGATCTCCTGCGAGGAGATCCTGTCCTTGCCCATCTTCCTCGCCTGCGTGAGGACCTGCAGGTACCGGCTCAGTCGCGCGGCGACCCCTACCGTCAACCGATCCGCCAAGGCGTGCTCCTTCGATTCATGAGGTTTGTAACAACGCGGCTCATTCTGCCTGCGCCGCACGGAACGCGGTGAAGGAACCGGCCAGAGGATTGGTCGGAGACCAATCCTCTAGAGAGAAAACCGGCGCCGGCGCAACCTCACGCTGGCTCGGGCGCCATGGAGCCCGACGAGGCGGCGGGGAACCGCCGGTGCGCCTTTCCCGTAGAGGATTGATCGGTTACCGATCAATCCTCTAGTCGCTCGCGCAACGCCTGCGGCGGGACGAAATGTGTGAACGCGCGCTTGCCGTCGATCTCGACGACCGGAATGTGCTCGCGGTAGGCGGCCTCGAGGGCCGCGATCCCGCCGATGTCCACCTTGCGGTAGTCGAAGCCGAGCTCGTGGCCGAGCCGGTCCAGCACCTCCTCCGCGCTCATGCACAGCGCGCAGTCCCGAGCTCCGTACAGAACGATGTCGGGCGCAGATGCCTTCATCTCGCCGTCAATCTAGACGGTGTGGCGCGAGCAAAGCGACGCGCAGGCCCGAGCAACGAGACCCGCTCTCGCGCGGAGCGGGATTCACTCCCGCGCAGCGCTCCCCCGTGCTCGAACAACGAGACCTGCGGAAGAAGGGGGCTCGCGGGGGAAACATGGTTTCCCCCGCGACGACTATGGGTAGAGCCCGCGCGTGAGTGTCGCCTCGGCGACACGGGAGACCGCCTGGCCGTACGCGGCGAGCCGCATGCTGACGGCGCGGCGCTCGCGCACCTCCCAGGTCTCCTCGAAGGCCCTCGTGACGATGTCGTTCAGCCGCGCGTTGACCTCCTCCTCCTTCCAGAAGTACTCCTGGAGGCCCTGCACCCACTCGAAGTACGAGACGACGACGCCGCCGGCGTTCGCCAGGACGTCGGGGAGCACGAGCACGCCGCGCTCCTCGAGGATGTCGTCGGCGGTCGGCGTGACCGGGCCGTTCGCCCCCTCGACGATGATCTTCGCCTTCACGCTGCCGGCGTTCTCGGCGGTGATCACCTGCTCCAGCGCGCACGGCGCGAGCACGTCGCAGTCGAGCAGAACGAGCTCCTCGTTCGTGATCGCCTGCGCGCCCGGGAAGCCGGCGAGCGAGTGCGTCTCCTCCTTGTGCGCGAGTGCGGCGGGGACGTCGATCCCGTTCGGGTTGTGGAGGCCCGCGGTCGAGTCGGAGACGGCGATCACCGTCGCGCCCTCCTCGTGCAGCATTCGTGCGAGGTTCGCGCCGACGTTGCCGAATCCCTGGATGACGACGCGAAGGTCGGGCAGCGACAGCTTCTGCCTCTCGACGACCGAGTGGATGCAGTAGAGGGCACCGCGGGCGGTCGCCTCGACGCGGCCGAGCGAGCCGCCGATGGCGAGCGGCTTGCCCGTCACGACGCCGAGCACCGAGTGGCCCTTGTTCATCGAGTACGTGTCGAAGATCCAGGCCATCACGCTCCCGTCGGTGCCGACGTCCGGCGCCGGGATGTCCTTCTCGGGCCCGATCTCGTTGATGATCTCGGTCGTGTAGCGGCGCGTCATCCGCTCGAGCTCGCCGCGTGTGAGCGTCTTCGGGTTGCAGACGACGCCGCCCTTGGCGCCGCCGAAGGGGAGTCCCATCAGCGCGCACTTCCAGGTCATCCACATCGAGAGCGACTTCACCTCGTCGCGCGTGACGGCCGGGTGGTAGCGAATGCCGCCCTTCGAGGGGCCGCGGGAGACGTTGTGCGTGACCCGATACCCGTCGAAGACCTGAGTGGAGCCGTCGTCCATCTTCACGGGAATCGAGACCTCGACGGTCTTCTTGCACCGCTCGAGGACGTTGATCAGGTTCGGATCGATGCCGAACACCTCTCCGACCCGGCGCAGCTGCTGCCGCGCGATGTCGTAGGGGTTCTCCCGCAGGTGGGAGATCGGCGACTCGGTTGCGGTCATTGGTCCTCCTGGCTCGGGACGGCCGCACTATACGCCCACCCTCAGCCGGCGCACTTCGGTACAGCTCCGCATCGGAGCCGCGCATTTCACCGGATTTCAGTTCAATGAGGCGTAGGCGTCCAGATCGAGGTAGAGCGGATACGGGAGTGCCTCGACGAACCGCGCAGCCGATGCGATCATCGCCGCGTTGTCGGTGCAGAGCGAGAGCGGCGCGAAGCGCGCACCCGGCAGCGAGGCGCGCAGCTCCGAGTTGGCGGCGACGCCGCCGACGACCGCGATCGTCTCGAGCCCGGCCTCCCGGGCCGCCGCCCGCGCCCGCTCGGCCAGCGCCCGGACGATGGCGCGCTGGTACGAGGCGGCGAGATCGGCGCGACGCCGCTCCAGCTCCCCCGGGTCGAGCTCGCGGACGGCGTAGAGCAGCGCCGTCTTCAGGCCGGAGAAGGAGAAGTCGAGCCCCGGCACCCGCGCGACGGGGAAGGAATAGGCGTCCGGGTCGCCCTCCCGTGCCAGCCGGTCGATCGCCGCGCCGCCCGGGTAGCCGAGGCCGAGCAGGCGCGCGCCCTTGTCGAAGGCCTCGCCGGCGGCGTCGTCGAGGGTCGTGCCGAGCCGCCCGAAGCTCCCACACTCCCGCACGTCGAGCAGAAGGGTGTGCCCGCCGCTCGCGAGCAGGCAGAGAAACGGTGGCTCGACGGGATCGGGCCCGAGGTAGAGCGAGGCAACGTGCCCGTGCAGGTGATCCACGCCCGCGAGCGGCAGGCGGCGCGCCCACGCGATCGCCTTCGCAGCGGAGAGGCCGACCAGCAGCGCCCCGATGAGCCCGGGGCCGCGCGTGACTGCGACCCGCTCGACGTCGTCGAGCGTCGCATCGCCCTGCGCGAGCGCCTCCTCGATCACCGGGACGATCAGCTCGAGGTGGCGGCGGGAGGCGACCTCCGGCACCACCCCGCCGTAGCGCGCGTGCAGGTCGGCCTGCGAGGAGACGACGCTGGAGAGAATCCGCCCGTCGGGCGAGACGAGCGCCGCGGCCGTCTCGTCGCACGACGTCTCGATCCCCAGGATCACGTCGTTCTCGCTACGCGAGAACGATAGGCAATGGTGTCCTCGTTGAGCGCAAGACAGTTCGAGATCTCCACCTGTCCGTTGTCGAAGGACGATTCTGGAGCCAGCTCGGGCGCCTGCGTTCGCACTCGCGGCGGCCGTACCTTCTCGTGGAAGGCCATGACCTCGATGCCGGTCCACTTTCCCCTGCTGCCGTGCGAGGGGTCATCCTGGCAGCAGCCGAGCAAGGTGTGCTGACGCTCCGGAGCAAGGATCCTCGCGATTCGGCGAGCTGGCTCATCCGAGCAGCCCTCCGTGGCATACGTAGCTTCCGCCCTCCTGATCGACCACTCTACGCGCAGCGACCGAAGGCGAGGCCCGCGCAGACGGCGGCCGAAGCGATGCTCGCCGCCGTTCCCGGAATCTCGTCCATTACCGCCCGGTCTCTGCTCGCGCACTTCGGAACGGCCAAAGCAGTCTTCCGGGCCGCTCCTCAAGAGCTCCTCGCCGTGCCGGGACTCGGACCGGTGCGAGCAGAACGTCTCGCCGACACGCTCACCCACTCGCACTCTCTCTATCGTTCCCGGCTTCGCCGGGAACGACTGGGTCCCTCCACATGATCAGCGCGTCCTCGCGGTTGTCGGTGTAGTAGCCGCGGCGGACGCCGCGCGGGCGGAAGCCGAGCTGCTCGTAGAGCCGGATCGCGGCCACGTTCGAGACCCGCACCTCGAGCGTGTAGCCGCGCCGCTCGTCGCCCGCCGTCTGCTCGAACAGCCGCTCGAGCAGCAGCGTCGCGATCCGCTGCCGCCGGCGGTCCGGCGCGACGGCGACGTTCATCACGTGCCAGGCGTCCACGTAGCGGGAGATGATCAGGTAGCCGACGAGCTCGTCCGTGTCGGGGTCGAAGGCGCCGACCGAGACGGACGTCGGCTTCGCGAGCTCGCTCGCGAACATCGAGCGCGACCACGGCGTCGGGTACGACACTCGCTCGATCTCCTCGATCGCGTTCAGGTCGCGCAGGGCGAGCGGCCGCAGCTCGAGTGTCACGCGAGCGCTTTCGCGTCCGGGAGGCGCACATAGAGCGGCTCGACCGCCTCGGCCGGTCCGAAGCCGTGCGCCAGAAGGGCGTGGAAGCGGGCGCGCGGCAGATGCCGCTCGTCCTCGTCGGACGGCACGGCGGCGCCCAGCTGCTCGAGCAGCGCGCGGTAGCGCACTGCGCCGTCGCCGACGCAGACCGTGCCCGGCTCGAGCTCGAGCGCCCCGGGCGCGAGGCAGCGCGGCCCGGGAAGGAACACCTCACGCCGCTTCGCGTCGATCACGGGCAGCGCCCCCGGAGCGCCCGCGGCGAGAGCGTCGAGCGTCGAGACGCCGGCGACCGGAATCCCGAGCGCGAGGGCGAGCGCCCGCGCCGCCGCGAGCCCGACCCGGATGCCCGTGAAGCTCCCCGGCCCCGTGCCCACGGCGAGCGCCTCGACGTCGCCCACGTGGGCGCCCGCCTGCCGGAGCAGCGCGTCGAGATCCGCGAGCAGCGTGACGGTCGTCGACACGCGCTCGCCGAGCACCTCGCCGTCGACCGCGAGCGCGCTCGTCGCGCGCGCGCTCGCGGTGTCGAATGCCAGGATCAGCACGTCAGAGCCCTTCTAGCAGCGCCGCCTCGGCGGCGTCGAGACCGATCGTCCGGCGCTCTCCCCCGGCGTGTGCGAGCCGGACGGCGAGGCGCGCGGGAGGCAGCGCCCCGGCCGCGGCCTCGGGCCACTCGACGAAAACGATCGCGTCCTCGAAGTACGGCTCGAGGTCGCCCCACTCCGCCGCCGACAAGCCGTGAAAGCGGAAGAGGTCCAGGTGGGAGACGTCCACGCGCCCGTGGTAGCGGTGGCCGATGGTGAACGTCGGGCTCGTCACCGGCGAAGACACGCCGAGCACGCGGCAGGCGCCGCGCACGAACGTCGTCTTGCCCGTCCCGAGCTCGCCGGAGACGGTCACGACGTCACCCGGCTCGAGCAGCGCCGCGACGCGCGCCGCGATCGCCTCCGTCTCCTGTGGGGAGGACGAGACAAGGACGAGCACGCTCGAAGGCTACTGCCCCTCGCGTTCCTGGCGCGTCGCTGGCGAAGGAGGACGGCCGCGCGACGCGTGGGACAGTACAACTGGTACGGCCCGCGTGGCGCGCGGGCGGCATCCTGAAGTCCAGCGGCGCGAGCCGCTCGCGGAGGCCGGCTTCGCCGGCTCGGAGCGGGCGGCGACCAGGGACGCGAGGCTAGAAGAGCCCGAGCTGCGTGGCAGCCGGGTCCGAGCCGGCCGCCTCGACGGCGTGAGAGGGGGCGGCGGCCGCGGCGGGCGGCCCAGCGGCAGCGGCCTGCCCGAGCAGGGCGGGGATGCGACCGAAGTCCTCTGCCAGCACCTTGAGCATCGCCGGCGTGTAGAGCGCCGCGGCCGGGTGGTAGATCGGATACAGCGTCACACGCAGCCCGCCCACCGTCACCTCCTGCTCGACCCCGTGCACGCGCGTGATCCCGAGCGGGCTCCCGGAGAGGAGCTTCGTCGCGAAGTTGCCGAGGGTCGCGACGAGCTTCGGCTGGATCAGCTCGATCTGGCGGAACAGGTGCGGCTCGCAGGAGGCGATCTCGTCCGGGAGCGGGTCGCGGTTCCCCGGAGGGCGGCATTTGAGGACGTTGACCACAAAGACGTCCGAGCGTTGCAAGCCGATCCCGTCGAGCAGCCGCTCGAGCAGCTTCCCCGCCTGGCCGACGAAGGGAACGCCCTGCTGGTCCTCGTGGAAGCCGGGCGCCTCGCCGACGAACATCAGATCGGCGTTCGGGTCGCCGGAGCCGAAGACGACCTGCGTCCGCCCGGCGGCGAGAGCGCAGCGCTCGCAGCCTGCCGTCTCGTCCGCGTATGCGCGGAGCGCCGAGGCGCGGCTCACGACGTCGTCCATCGGAGCGGAGTCTAAAACGCGCGGCGGACGCTCAGTGCCCGCAGCCGCAGGAGCCGCCGCAGCAGCCACCGCCACCACTGCCACCGAAGCTCGGCTGCGAGCTGACGCCGTGCACGGCGAAGGACGAGAGCTGCTTGACGACCTTGCCGGCACCGCACTCGGGGCAGGTCACGGCCTGCTCGGCGTTGCGGACGAGCTCCTCGAAGTGCGACTCGCACTTCATGCACGCGTACTCGTAGATCGGCATCGCGGTCGAGTCTAGCGGCTACTCCAGGAGGTCCAGACGACGCGCGAGCCACGGCTTCGTGGTCGTCTGCACGAGCAGCGTGACGACGAGCGCGGCGGCGACGGTGATCGTGACGAGGTCGGCGTCCGGCACGCCCATTCCAACGAGGATCCCCGCGAGCGCGGCCGGCACGACACCTGTTTCCCGCGCCCAGCCCATGAACACGAGCTCCTGCCGTGTCCAGCGGCCGCGACGGTCGGGCAGCAGGCACGCGATGATCGTGAGTGGACGGGCGACGCAGAGGAGCGTCGCGACGACCGCCAGCACCGGCAGCAGCTCATCCCAGAGCGTCGAAAAGGGGATGTTGGCGCCGACGACCACGAAGACGAGGATCACCACGACGTCCGCGAGCCCAGTCACGAGGGCCCGCGCCTCGGCTTCGTGGTGTCCGTGCATCTCGAGCTTCAGCAGGTCCATGTTGCGGACGATCAGACCGGCGAGGAAGGCGCCGAGGTAGCCGCTGCCGCCGGCGAAGTCGATCGAGACGAACCCACCGGCGACGACCGCGACGACCGCGAGCGCGGAGGACTCGCGCCAGATCCCCACGCGGCCGCTCGAGACGGCGAACGAGAGGACGACCCCGAACACGATCCCGAGGCCCGTCGAGATGCCGAGATCGACGATGAAGTCGAAGACCGGAGCCGAGAGCGACGTGTCTCCGCCGAGGACGCCTGCCGCGAGCGCGAGCACGAGCACGGCGCCCGTCGTGTCGTTGAGCGCCGACTCGGCCACGATCGTCTGCGACAGCTTCTTCCGCAGTCCCAGCCGGTCGAAGAGCGGGATCAGGATCGCCGGATCGGTCGGGGCGAGCACGGCGCCGATCAGGAGCCCGTGCAGGAGAGGCAGGTCGAAGACCGCGGCCGCCACGACGCCCGTCACCGCCGCTGTCAGCACGACTCCCGGGACGACGAGCAGGCCGAGCCCGATCGACGTGCGGCTGAGCACCCGCAGCGAGATCCCCATACCCCCGTGGAAGAGGATGAAGGAGACACCGAGCGTGAACAGGACGTCCGCACCGTCCGAGGAGAGGGGCACGTCCACCCAACCGAGCACGGACGGCCCGAGCAGCGCACCGGCACCGGCGAGGACGAGCATCTCCGGCAGTCGCAGAGCGTCGGCGGCGAGCCGGGCGACGAGCCCCACAAGCAGGATCAGCGCGAGCGTGCCGATCGGGTCGGAGACGTCCACGACGTGCGATTCTCCCACGCCCGGCGATCCCTGTCGGAGCCAGGCACCCTATGCGGTGTGGAACGCTGGGCCGGAACCCGCCTCGAGGGGCGCATCGTCGCGCTCGAGCCGCTGACCGCCGGGCACGAGGAGGGCCTCTGGGAGGCCTCGCGCGATCCCGCGCTCTGGCGTTGGCTGCCGATCGTCCAGCCGGCGACGCGCGGCGAGCTCCGCGCCTGGCTGGACGATGCACTCGCGCGGGTCGAGGCAGGTCTCGACATCGCGTTCGCCACCGTTCTGCGCTCCACCGGAGCGGTCGCCGGCAGCACCCGCTTCCTCGCCCTGCGCCCCGAGCACCGCAGTCTCGAGATCGGCTGGACGTGGCTCGCACCGTCCGCCTGGGGCACCAGCGCGAACGCCGAGGCGAAGCTGCTCCAGCTCGAGGACGCCTTCGAGCGGCTCGGCTGCCGGCGGGTCGAGCTCAAGACGGACGCGCTCAACGAGCGCGCCCGCGCCGCGCTCGAGGCGCTGCCGGCGCGGTTCGAGGGCATCCACCGCCAGCACATGCTCGTGCGCGGCGGCGAGAGCCGCGACTCCGCCTGGTACAGCGTCCTCGACGACGAGTGGCCCGCCGTGCGCGAGCACCTCCTGGAGCGCGTGCGGCAACACGGCTAGCGCGGGCTATGCTTCCGGGTGCCCGGTATCCCCCACGGAACTGGAGCCAACGAACTGATCGAGAGCGTGAAGGTCGTCGGCGCGGGACGCGTCGGCTCGGCGGTATCCGCCCGCCTCGCGGAGCGGGGCATCGCCCTGGACCGCGATGAGCCCGAGCTCGTCCTCCTCTGCGTGCCCGACCGGGCGATCGCCGAGGTCGCGGCTTCGACACCCGCGGGCCCCTGGGTCGCGCACGTCAGCGGCGCGACGCCGCTCGCGGCGCTCGACCCGCACGCGCGGCGCTTCTCCGTCCACCCGCTGCAGACGTTCACGCGCTCGCGCGGGCCGGAACAGCTCGACGGCGCGTTCGCCGCCGTCACCGCCGAGTCCGACGAGGCGCGCGCAGCGGGATTCTGGCTCGCCCGGACGCTCGGCCTGGAGCCGTTCGCGCTCGCCGACGACCGGCGCGCGCTCTACCACGCGGGCGCGGCGATCGCCTCCAACTACCTCGTCACGCTCCGCCGCGCCGCCGGCGACCTGCTCGAGGCCGCGGGTGCGCCGCCCGGCGCGCTCGACCCGCTGATGCGGCGCACGATCGAGAACGGCTTCGAGCTGACCGGGCCGATCTCCCGCGGCGACTGGGAGACCGTGGACAAGCACGTCGCCGCGATCCGCGCGGCCCGCCCCGAGCTCGAAGAGATGTACCGGATCCTCGCCGAGACGACGAAGGCGTACGCATGAGGGTCGAGCGCACGATCGAGGGCATCCGTGCCACGCTCGCGCCGCTGCGTGAGGGCTCGATCGGGCTCGTGCCGACGATGGGCGCGCTGCACGAGGGCCACCTCTCGCTCCTGCACGCGGCGCGCACGGAGAACGACGTCGTCGTGATGAGCCTCTTCGTCAACCCCTCGCAGTTCGGCCAGGGCGAGGACGCCGACCGCTACCCGCGCGACGAGGCACGCGACCTCCGGCTGGCCGAGGAGGCGGGCGTGGACGTCGTCTTCGCACCCGGCGCGGAGGAGATGTACCCGCCGGGCTTCCAGACGTGGGTCGACGTCGAGGAGCTGGGCTCGATCCTCGAAGGGCGGTTCCGGCCCGGCCACTTCCGCGGGGTCGCGACGATCTGCCTCAAGCTGTTCGTCGTCGTCGCCCCGCGGCGCGCGTACTTCGGCCAGAAGGACGCCCAGCAGGCCGCGGTCATCCGGCGGCTCGTGCGCGATCTGGCCCTCGAGCTGGAGATCCGCACCTGCCCGACCGTGCGCGACGCCGACGGGCTCGCGCTCTCGTCCCGCAACGCCTACCTCGACCCGCGGGAGCGGGAGCTCGCGCTCGCGCTTCCCCGTGCTCTCGCCACTCGCAACCTCGCCGCCGCCCGCGCCGCCCTCGGTGCAGCCGAGGGGATCGCGGTCGATTACGTCGAAGTGGCCGACTTCGAACCTCCCGTCCTCGCCGCCGCTATCCGCGTCGGCTCCACCCGCCTGATCGACAACGCCGTCCTGGAGGAGCAGCAATGACACCGCGCTACGCAGCCCCCGACCGCACGAAGCTGACGCTGCCCGAGCTCGCCGAGATGAAGCGCGAGCGGCAGCCGATCGTCATGGTGACCGCCTACGACGCCCCGAGCGGTCGGCTCGCCGACGCCGCCGGCGTGGACGTCGTGCTGGTCGGCGACTCGGCCGCGATGACCGTGCTCGGGCACGACTCGACGGTTCCCGCGACGATGGAGGAGATGCTCGTGCTGACGCGTGCGGTCACGCGCGGCGCGCACCGGCCGCTCGTCGTCGCCGACATGCCGTTCGGCTCGTTCCAGGTCTCCGACGAGGACGCGCTGCGGAATGCAATCCGCTTCGTCAAGGAGGCGCAGGCCGACGCAGTCAAGCTCGAGGGCGCCGGCCCGTCGCTCTCGCGCGCACGGGCGATCGTCGAGGCGGGCATCCCGGTGATGGGCCACGTCGGCCTGACGCCCCAGTCGGCGACTGCGCTCGGCGGCTTCAAGGCTCAGGGACGGACGGCCGAGAAGGCGCGGCGGCTCGTCGACGACGCGCTCGCGCTTGAGCAGACGGGCTGCTTCTCGCTCGTGCTCGAGGCCGTGCCCGCCCCGGTCGCCGCCCGAATCACCGAGCTGCTCTCGATCCCGACGCTCGGCATCGGCGCGGGCGCGGGCTGCGACGGCCAGGTGCTCGTCTGGCACGACCTGCTCGGGCTCTACGAGGGGGCCTCGCCGCGTTTTGTCAAGCGCTATGCGGACCTCGCCTCCGAGATCGAGCGCGCGCTCGTCGCCTATGCAGCGGACGTGCGCGAAGGGCGCTTCCCCGAGGAGCAGCACACCTACGCCATGCCCGAGGAGGAGCTCGCCGCCTTCGAGGAGGCGCTGCTAGACCAGCGTCGGTAGCACGGCAAACGCCGCGAGCACGGCGCCGACGAGGCCGAGCGCCGCGAGCGAGCGCGCCCAGCTCCAGCCGTGCACCGTCCGCACGCCGATGAGCAGCAGGACGAGCGACCACCCGGCGAAGGCGAGGGTGAGCCCGGTGAATACGTCGGCGCCCGCTCCGGAGTCGGAGCCCCCGGAGCGGAAGGCGTCGCCGCCGTAGAGGGAGAGCTTGACCGGCCAGAGCGCGAGCGAGAGCGTGAACGGAACAGCGGCGAAGCCGAGCACGTGGCGGGCGCGCCTGTAGCTGCCGAGGCCGCCGAGCCCCCGGGCGCCCATGTAGACCGCCGCCCCGGCGACGAAGTACGTGGCGAACCCGTAGACGCCGCCGGCGATGAAGGCCCAGACGGCGACGAGCAGCCCGTCGATCTCCGGGTCGTCGTACAACCGCCCCGCCGCCGACGACGCGAGCACGCCGGCAATCCCGGCGAGGTAGGCGATCGCGAGCAGCGGCTCCTGCCGCGCCTCGAGATCCTCCCGGGCCTCCTCGCGCAGCGCCGCGAACACCGCCTGCGGCGCAACGAGGACGGCAAGCGTGCGCAGCCACCACTCTTGCTGGAGCCCTGTCTCCCCCGCCTCGGCCTCGGCCGCCATCGGGGCAAGGCTAGCGCGGGGTAGAACAGAGCGCTCTTGGACGCCGCGGAGAAGGTGCGCGATAGTACGCGGATCCGTGACGTGCCCGGCCTGTGGGACGACGAACGAGCCAGGTCGCAAGTTCTGCGGCGAGTGCGGGAGTGCGCTCGCCATCGGATGCCCCACGTGCGGGGGCGCGAACCAGCCGGGCGCAAAGTTCTGCGGTGAGTGCGGGACGCACCTCGACGAGGCGCAGCCCGCGACCGCCCCGACCGCTCAGGCCCCGGCCGCCGAGCGCCGCCACGTCTCGATCCTCTTCGCCGACCTCGTCGGCTTCACGACCCTGTCGGAGTCGCGCGACGCGGAGGAGGTGCGGGAGCTGCTCTCCCGCTGGCCGGCGGCTGATCTCGCTGTACGGCGGGACGATCGAGAAGTTCATCGGCGACGCGGTGATGGCCGTCTGGGGCACGCCGACCGCGACCGAGGACGACGCCGAGCGGGCCGTGCGCGCCGGGCTCGACCTCGTCACCTCCGTCTCCGCACTGGGCGAGGAGCTCGGCGCGCCCGAGCTGAAGGCCCGCGCCGGCGTCCTTACCGGCGAGGCCGCGGTGACGCTCGGCGCCGAGGGACAGGGCATGGTTGCAGGCGACCTCGTCAACACCGCCTCCCGGATCCAGTCGGAGGGGTAGAAGTCCGAGACGGCGGTCGCGTCGTCAGGAAGGCGCTGGTGCTCGCCTACGCGGTGCACGAGTCCGGCTCCGCGAAGTGATCGGCCTCGACGTCGGCACTCCCCCAACGACCGCTTCCTGATCCGGCTCGCCGCCAGCGTCGTGATCGAGCAGAACGACGAATTGGCTCGTCGGCCGCCGCTACCTGTCGGCAGAGCCGCTCGCGGTGATCCTGACGTTCGTCCTGAGGCAGACCCGCCCGTCCGACGGGTGTGCGCGGGCCGGGCGCGGGCGAAGCTACTCCGGAGCCGCGCGTCGCGCGTCCGTTCGTATGAGCACCGACCTCATCTCGACCCCCCTCGTACAGACTCTGCGTCGCGTCGAGGCGACGCCTCGACCGGGCAGCCCGACGCTG
This sequence comes from uncultured Actinomycetes bacterium, assembly GCA_963839425.1. Classification (GTDB taxonomy): domain Bacteria; phylum Actinomycetota; class Thermoleophilia; order Gaiellales; family Gaiellaceae; genus CAYGLV01. The sequence continues at coordinate 610,723 of CAWIUX010000009.1, read as the reverse complement.
ACGGTGATCGTCCCCGCGACCGATCGGCCGGCATCGCTACTGCGCTGCCTCCAGGCGATTCGGTCGGGCCACGACTCCCCGGAGGAGTTGATCGTCGTCACGGACCCGCCGTTCGCCGGTCCCGCAGAGGCACGCAACGCCGGCGCCGCACGCGCGACCGGGGACATCCTGGTCTTCGTCGATTCCGACGTTGTCGTTCATGCCGACGCGTTCGCCCGCATCCGCGCCGCATTCGGCCGCAACCCGCGACTGACGGCGCTTTTCGGATCATACGACGACGATCCACCCGGAGTGGGTGGGGTCTCAGCATTCAGGAATCTGCTCCACCACCACGTGCACCACGCGTCGCCCGGCCCGGCGACGACGTTCTGGGCGGGACTGGGCGCGGTGCGGCGCGACGCGTTCGAGACGAGTGGCGGTTTCGACGCGCGGCGATTTCCGCGCCCGTCAGTCGAGGACGTCGAGCTGGGTACTCGACTCTCGCGCTCGGGCGCGCTCATCGTGCTCGACCCCGCGGTGCAGGGAGCGCATCTGAAGTCGTGGAGCCTGCGGGAGATGATTGTCACCGACTTCGCCTGCCGGGGCGTCCCATGGGTCGCGCTGATGCTGCGGACCAGGTCGCCATCCGGGGCGCTCAACCTGGGCTGGCGCCACCGGCTCAGCGCTGCCGCTTGCCTGCTGACGCTTGCCGCCCTGGCCTTGCGACACCTCGCTGTCGCGGCGGCCGCCTTCGCTGCTTTCATCGTCCTCAACCTCGCGTTCTACCGATTGATCGCGCGGCGCCGCGGGCCGGCGGCCGTGGTGCAGGGCGTCGCGCTCCATGCCGTCCACTACCTCACGGCGGTTGCCTCCATCCCCGCAGGCATCGGGGCTCATCTTCGGTCGTCGCTCCGAGTTCCGCGCCGTGACCGCTGAGATCGAGCGGCCGGGGCGAGTCGTCGTCGTATCGCCCCACCTGGACGATGCATCGCTGTCGATCGGCGCGGCGATCGCGCGTATGACGCGCACCGGACTCGACGTCGCCGTGGTCACCGTCTTCGCGGGCGACTCGGGATCAACCGCGGCTGCGGCCTCCTGGGACCGGGACTGTGGCTTCGAATCGGCAGCCGCAGCGGTCCGCGGTCGGCGCGCCGAGGATCTTCGTGCGTGCACGATCCTCGGCGCGACGGCGGTGTGGCTTCCGTTCCCGGACGCTCAGTATCCGGCCGTGCGCGACGCCGGCGCCATCTGGACCGCGCTCGGGCCCGAGCTCGCGGACGCGGAGTCGTGCCTGCTCCCTGGATTTCCGCTCGCACACCCTGACCACGCTTGGGTCACGAACCTCGTGCTCGAGCGCGCTGTGGAGCTTGGCTGTCGCATTGGGTTCTATACCGAGCAGCCGTACGCCCGGGCAGGGGTTGCGTCGGCGTCGCCGGCGGTTGCGGCGCGGTGGTACGCGGCGCCGGCGTCGCGGCGCGAGCTCCGTCTCAAAGGGAAAGCCTGCCGCGCCTACCGCTCGCAGTTCCGCGGGCTCCGGCGGCACCTGCCGCGCCAGCTGCTCCTTCCGGAGCTCTTTCGGGTCGAGGAACGGCTCGCGTGGGGATGAGCTCGCCGCCGCACCCGCTGGCGCGCACGGAACGGAGCGCTCGTGCCCTGAGCGTGCGCCGCTACCGCCCCGGGGACGAGGTCGCGATCCAGAAGATGTACGAGACCGTGTTCGGCCCGGGGCGGTCGATGAACGCCTGGCGCTGGCGGTTCCTGGACGTCCCCGGGTCTACGGTCATCTTCCTGCTCGAGGCGGGACCGACCGTCGTCGGCCACCTCGGCTTCGCCGGGTTTCCCGCGTGGATCGACGGCGAGCCGGGCGCCGTCGCTCTCGGCGGCGACCTGATGGTGCTTCCCGAGTACAGGCGCCGCGGCGGCGCCGAGCAGCTCGTTGAGGCGCTGCCCTCGCTCGATTCCGGCTTCGACGTCCGGCTCGGCTTCCCCCGCGACGCGGCAGTCCGCGTCCACGCGCGATCGGCGGCATCGCGGTTCCTCGGCCGGCTGCCGCGCTGGGTGCGGTGGTACGGGCGGGACAGCCGCCTCCCGGCGGCGGCGCAACTCGGACCGCTGCTGCGCCTCCACGGCCGGTACGCGTCTTGCCCACGGCCGCGCCTGCCGATCGAGCCGTTGGTCGAGCTGGGCGCGGAGGTCGACGCGCTCGCCGCCGCGTCCGCCGCATTCGCGCGCTGCATCCGCGTCCGTGACGCCGCGTACCTGCGCTGGCGGTGGGTGTCCCAGCCGGACCGACAATGGATGCTGCGGGCCGCGCGCGACCCAGACGGGTCGCTGCGGGGCCTCGTCGTCTTCGGCGAACGTGAGTTGCCCGAGGGCCGGCGCGGGCGGATTGTCGACCTGCTCGCCCGCGACGCCGGAGCGATGCGCGCGCTCGTCTGTGACGCCGCCGAGGAGCTCGGGCGCCGGGGATGCGTCGACGTCACCCTCGACTATCGGGATCCGCGGCCGTGGTCGCGGACGGCGCTGTACCGCGCAGGGTTCCTGCCGGTCAGGCGCGGGCTGAACGTGACGGCTCGCTGGCTGTCCGATCCGGGGCGCGCCGGTACGGAACGTCTTGCCGACTGGTACCTGACGCTCGGCGACACCGATCTCGCCTGAGAGCCTTGCCTCAGACCCGAGACGCCCGAACCGCGACGAAGCGGCCCGTGACGTAGCGGGTCGGGCAGCGCGCCAGCCGCTCGAACGCCATCAGCAGCTTCAGGAACGGCTCCTGGCGCTCGCCGTAGCGGCTGATGACCCCGGCGACCGTCCACCACGGCCAAGCCGAGCAGACCCACGCCGCCAGGCGAGCCGTCCTCGAGGCGGCCTACGCCGCCACGCCCGAGCTGTTCGCCCGCCGGCCACCACTGCCGCCGGCGCTACCGACCGGTGCCTGGATCGACAAGCCCGACCGCGAGGAAGTTGCACACGAAGTGTACGACCGAGCTGTCTCATTCGACCTGACAGGCTCCGGTCATCGCGCGTGACGCAACCGGGCTTCGGGCGCGCAAACATCAACATCGTCTCCGGAACGCTCTCCGGACGCGCGAGCCTGCTCCCCCGACGCCTTGACGCTTGGTACCTGACGCGGGGCGACACCGACCTCGCCGGAGACTGCACTTTGAGGAGCCGAAGGAGCTTCGACCCACGCCGCGCGATCAGCCCGCGCTCTTGGCCTTCCCGCCCAGTCTGATGAGCCGGTCGTACCGATCGCTCCACTTCTGTTGCTCGGCGGCCAGGCTCCGCAGATCGACGAGCACGGTCTTCGCGCGCCCCGTGACGATCAGATCCTTTCGCACGGCGACACCCGCGTCTGCGAGCACCTTCTGGCCATCGCTGAGCAGCCAGTCCACGAAGAGCAGAGCGGCGGCAGGGTGGGGCGCACCGCGCACGAGCCCCACTCCGTCGGTCCTGACGAATACCGGCTCGACCGGCGGCTTCCAGGCGAGGGGGGCGCCCTCGGAGGCGAGCTTCTCGACGATGTGGATGTAGTTGACGAACAGGTCGAACTCGCCGGCGGACTGGAGCTGCGCGCCAAGTGAGTGGCCCTTGAGGAAGACGGCGTTGCGCGCGATCGCCTCGAAGAGCCGATCCGCCTGCTGCTGTGTTTTCCCCTCGCGCGTGATCCAGTAGTCGCGGAGTGTCTTGTACCAATCCACGTCGCTGATACTAATCCCGAGCTTCCCCTTCCAGCGCGGATCCGCAAGCTCTTCCCACGACCTCGGCTGCCGTCCCTGCGGAACGAGCTTCGTGTTCCGGATCAGCGCGAGCGTGTTCACGGCATCGGCGGTCCAGCCCTGGTGGCGGGTCCCCTGAATCAGGTTCGCGCTCGCAGGCGAGTCGTATGGCTCGAGCAAGCCCTCCTTGTTCGTCGCAATCATCTCGAGCCCGTTGCTCTCAATGACGTCGGCCCCGTGAAAACCTGCCTTCGACTCCTCGAGGAGCCGCTGGAGCACGTTGCCCGTACCGCCCTTGTATGTGGAGACGTCGATCCCGTACGCGTCCTTGAACGCGCTCGCGACGTCACCGAGGAGCGAGGTCGAATATGACGTGTAGAAGGTCAGCCCGCCTCCCTCGTCCTCGGCGAGCTGGAGCAACCGGTCCGTCCGCGCCTTGCCGCTCAGACCCTTGACAGCGGCGAGGACGTCGCCGAGCTTCCGCCCCTCGTCACTCTTCGACCCCGACGATCCGCCGCAACCAGCAAGCGCAAGCGCAACAGCGACCAAGCCGGTCCAGACGATGCGACGCAGGTTGCCCTTCATACGACCAGTGTAGGGAGCTTTCCGGCTGGCGGACGGTATGGGGGGCGAAACACACGCACCGCCCGTCGAGGCCTGGATGAGCGCCCCAACCATACTTGCGCAGCCCGTCGGCGACGTGCGCTCCACACGCTCGTGGACGAGGCTCGCGCGGCCCGAGCGGTTTGCGATCGCGGCCGTCGGGGTCGTCGTTGCCTGGCTCGGCGTCGTCCCGGTCGCGTTCCTCTTGTGGCGCGCGTTCTTCCAAGGCGGTGCGCCCACTGCAGCCTTCTTCCAGCGTGCCTACAGCGCGTACGGGCTCGACACCATGCTGACCAACTCCTTGTTGTTCGCCACCGGCTCCACGGTGCTTGCCGTCACGGTCGGCACACTCCTGGCGTACCTCGTCGTTCGCACCGACATTCCGGCGAAGACGTTCCTCTTCGCTGCGTCGCTCGCGCCGCTCGTCGTGCCGGGCGTCCTCTACACGATCGCTTGGGTCTTCCTCGCCAGCCCTCGCTCCGGCGCGCTCAACGACGCGCTCGGACACGCCGGGATCGGCCCGGTCAACGTCTTCGGCCTGCCGGGGATGGTGCTGGTGGAGGGCCTGCACCTGGCGCCGCTCGTGTTCCTCCTGATGTTCGCTGCATTCCGCTCGATGGACACCTCGCTCGAAGAGACCGCGCTCGTCGCGGGTGCGCGCCCGACCACCGTCTTCCGCCGGGTCACGCTGCGACTCGTCGCACCCGCGCTGTCGGCCGCCGTCCTCATCGTGGCCGTGCGGTCGATCGAGGCGTTCGAAGTGCCGGCGCTGCTCGGGATTCCGGGCGGCGTCTGGGTGTTCACCTCCAGGATCTGGCGTTCGCTGAGCGAGTACCCCTTCGACCTCGGCGAGGCGGCCGCCTACTCACTGCCGCTGCTCCTCCTGACCTCGGTGGGCCTGCTCCTACACGCACGGCTCGGCCGGCGCGCGCGGCGTTTCCAGTCGATCACCGGCAAGGGCTTCCGATCGAAGCCCTTGCCCCTCGGGGCCTGGCGTTGGCCGGCGCTCGCCTTTTGCCTCGCCTACATCTTCGTCGCGGTCCTCCTGCCTCTCCTGATCCTCATCTACGCCTCGACGCAGCGTCTCTACGCACCGCCGTCGCTCGACGGGCTTTCGGCGATGACGCTCGACAACTACCGCGAGGTGCTCGGAAGCGGCAAGACGCTGCATGCCTTCCAGAACTCCCTCGTCCTGGGTGCTGGAACCGCCACGGTGGTCATGCTGTTCATGGCGTTGGCGTCGTGGGTCCTGACCCGCACGAAGGCCCCCGGCCGCCGCCTCGTCGACACGCTCGCCTTCCTCCCGATCGCCGTTCCCGGGATCGTCCTCGGTGTTGCGCTCCTCTTCGTCTACTTGCGCTTGCCGTTCGGGGTGTACGGGACGCTCTGGATCCTGTTCATCGCCTACTGCACTCGCTTCATGCCCTACGGGCTGCGCTACGCGTCCGTGTCGATGGCGCAGGTGGGTGCGGAGCTCGAAGAGTCTGCGCGCGCAAGCGGCGCAACCTGGTGGCAAACATTTCGGCGGGTCCTCTTCCCCCTTGCGCTGCCGGGCCTCGTCGCCGGCTGGACGACGATCCTGATCCTCTCGCTGCGTGAGCTCTCGAGCTCGCTCCTCCTCTATTCCCCGGGCAACGAGGTGCTCTCGATCAGGATCTGGGAGCAGTACCAGAGCGGCGAGCTGGCGCAGGTCGCCGCGCTTGGCACGCTCATGACCACGCTGCTCGCAACGCTCTCTGTGATCGCCTACAAGCTCGGCGCCCGCGCGGGGCTGCGCGCGGTATGACGGTGCCGCTCCTCTCGGTCCGCGGTCTCGTCAAGCGGTTCCCCGACGACAGCGGCGGGACGGCGACGGCCGCGCGGCGGTCGACGCCGTCTCGTTCGACGTCGAGCCGGGCTCGCTGTTCACGATCCTCGGACCGTCCGGCTGTGGGAAGTCGACGACGCTGCGCTGCATCGCGGGCCTGGAGCGTCCGGATGCGGGCGACATCACGCTCGGGAGCCGTCCGTTATTCTCCTCCGAACGAGGCCTGTCTGTGCCGCCGGAGAAGCGCGGGCTCGGGATGGTCTTCCAGTCCTACGCGATCTGGCCGCACATGAACGTGTTCGACAACGCCGCGTTCCCGCTGACCGTCGCGCCTCTGCGCCGGCGGCTGCCGAGGCGCGAAATCCGGTCACGGGTCGAGCGGGTGCTCGCAACGGTTCGGCTCGAGCACTTGGCCGACCGCCAGGCGACGCAGCTCTCGGGCGGCGAGCAGCAGCGGCTCGCGCTTGCCCGCGCGCTCGTGATGGAGCCGCCGCTCCTCCTGCTCGACGAGCCGCTCTCGAACCTCGACGCAAGACTCCGCGAGGAGATGCGCTTCGAGCTCCGCCGCGTCCAGCAGCAGCTCGGCGTCACGACCATCTACGTCACGCACGACCAGGTCGAGGCGCTCGCGCTCTCGAGCGTGATCGCAGTGATGCGGGACGGCAGGCTTCGAGCAGATCGGGTCGCCGCGCGAGGTCTACGAGCGCCCCGCCTCACGCTTCGTGGCCGATTTCATCGGCGCGGCCAACCTGATCGAAGGGGTCGTCGCCGCGCGGACCGGAGACGGGGTCTGCCGGGTGGAGACGGCCGCCGGCTCGCTCATCTCGAACCACCGCAACGGTCTCGCCGCCGGCATGCGCGTCCTCGTCGTCGTAAGGCCCGAGCACGTCTCGATCGAGGCCAGCGCGCCGGGCGCGAACGGGGACTTGTGCAGCGGCACCGTCGAGAGCCTCGCGTACCTCGGCGACTCGGTCGACCACCTCATGACGGTCGGCCCGCTCCAGATCAGGGCACGGACCGACGCGGCCCGGAGCTTCGCGCCGGGCACGCGTGTCACTGTCGGGTTCCGCGGTGAAGCCTGCGCGGTGCTGCCGCGAGACGTGGCGGCTCCGTGAGGCGGGCTCGACCCGACGGGTTGCGTGCATTCCTGGGCTACGCCTGGACACTGCCCGGATTCCTGCGCCGCCGCATCGACTCCGACGAGTCTCGCGGCTGGATCGAGGAAGCGCTCGCAAGCCGGGAGCAGAACTTCCTCGCGCAGCTCCAGGACGCTGTCTTTGCGAACCCGGGCAGCCCCTACCGCGCCTTGCTCGACCACGCGGGGATCGAGCTCGGAGACGTCACCCGGCTCGTTCGCGAGCACGGCCTCGAAGGCGCGCTCGAGCAGCTTTTCGACAACGGCGTGCGCGTCACGCTCGACGAGCTGAAGGGACGCCGCACAATCGAGCGGCAGGGGCTCTCGCTGTCGGTCGGACCGGACGACTTCGAGAACCCACGCGTTGGGGTGACCTTCACGGCCCGCACCGGCGGCTCGCGAGGCCCGGGAACCGCAGTCAAGATCGACATCGACCTCCTCGAGTACGAGATCGCTTACGACTGGCTCCTCGTCGCCGCTCACGACGGACTGCACAACAGGCCGGTGGCTCTCTGGCGTCCGATCGTGGCAGGCCTCAAAGAGCCGCTCCGCTTCGCGAAGCGGGGCGTCAAGGTCGAGAAGTGGTTCGCGCTGAACGAGCTCGGTCGGAGCACCGGAACGACGAAGCGCTCGCTGATGACCACGTACACCTTGCTCGCCAGTCGCCTGTGGGGCACGGCCATGCCGTTTCCGGAATACGTTCCTGCCGAAGATGCGTTGAAGGTCGCTCGCTGGCTTGCCCTCAAAACCGCACAGGGAACGCCCGCTTTCATCAGCGCGAACGCAACGTCATCCGTTCGCCTTTGCCTCGCCGCGCGTGAGCACGCACTGGACATCAGCGGGACCGTGTTCCGGATTGGCGGGGAGCCATACACGGAGGCCAAGGCCGCAGCCGTCGCCGAGCGAGGGTGCCGAGCGATCGGGAACTATTCGATCACCGAAATCGGCCGCGTCGGAGTCGCCTGCGGGGAGCCTCAAGCCCTCGACGACGTCCACCTCGTCACCGACAAGCTCGCCGTGATCCAGCGTGAGCAAACAGTCGGCGGAAGCGGGAGGCGAGTCGGCGCGCTCCAGTTCACGTCACTCCACCCGCGCGCGCGGAAGATCCTCATCAACGTCGAGTTCGGCGACTACGGCGTCCTCGAGCGGCGGGACTGCGGTTGCCCCCTCGGCCGGATCGGTCTTGCGCAGCACGTCCACACCATCCGCAGCTACGAGAAGCTGACGAGCGAGGGCGTGAACTTCCTCGGCAGCGATCTGCTCCGGCTCCTCGAGGAAGTCCTGCCCGCCCGCTTCGGCGGCAGCTCCTCCGACTACCAGCTGGTCGAGCAGGAGGTCGAGGGCTTACCCAAGATCGAGGTCGTGGTCAGCCCGAGGCTGGGCAGCTTGGACGAGGCTGGTGTCGTCGCCACCGTGCTCGACGCACTCGGCGAGCCGGGCCGGGGCGAGCGAGGCATGGCGAGGATCTGGAGTCACGGCAACACGCTGCGCGTCGTCCGCCGAGAGCCCTACATCACCGGCGCCGGCAAGGTCCTGCCGCTGCACGTCGTTCGTTCGTAAGCCCGAACCTCGTCTCGCGTGGCTGCTCAGTCTTCGTCACGCTGCCGCAACGCGTGCGCGGTGTGCGCGATGCTCACACCGGCTGTTGCGATCCGCGCACGTGCCGGAGGCGGTCGATCTCGACATCGAGCGGCTTCCGGACCGCCACACGTGCGCCGAGCGCGTAGCCGACCAGCTCACCGGCACTCTCTACGACGACCCCGAGCAGGAGCGCCGGCAGGATGCGAGGCACGAGCCGGTGTCGCCGACCGATCCGGCGCAGATCCCGCGCGATCCGCGCTAGCCGAACCGCCGGAAGCAGCGGACTGCCGAGGACGTAGAGCAGGTGCCGCCGACGAGACCATTCGCGGGAGCGCAGCACGGCAAAGACCCAACCGCCGAGGAAACGGTTCGAGATCCACGAAGAGGGACGTGTGATGTTCACGTGTCGCGTGCGGGCGGCGGGCTCGAAGTAGAGACGACGGCCGCGCCGGCGGAGATCGGCGTGGAGCAGGCACTCGATCTCGATCAGGTCCTCCAGGGCTCCGCCGTATCCGAGAAGGACGTCGCGCTTGTACGAGCAGCTATGACCGGGGAGCGCATCCTCCTCCATCGCCTCGTCCCGCTCGACCCAGCGCCCAAAGCCCATCAGCAGGTCGACCCAGCCCAGCAGGCTCTCCGGATTCGCGCACACGATCGCGGGGCCGACAGCATCCCAGGGCTCTTCGTGTCGCCGCACGAGTGCCTCGGCCCACTCGGGCTCGGGATACGAATGATCCTCGGCCACGACGACCAGCGGCGCGGTCGCCGCGCGAATGCCGGCGCCGACCGCCTGCGAGAGCCGCTCGAACGGTCCGATCTCCACCACCCGCACCTTGTTGAAGTCCGCGAGGGCACCGGCGTCGAGCTCGAGCCGCGCCTCCGACTCGGTCACCACGACCAGCTCAACCCAGCCGCGGACGGTCTGTGCCCGAAGGTGCTCGAGAGTCGCCTCGATCGTCGCGCGGCTCTTTGCCGGGAGGATCACCGAGAGCGCGGCTTCCGTCGTCGCGCTCATCGCGAGCCCATTCCTGCGACGTGCGCGTCTTCGAGCGAGCCGTAGAGTTCGCCGAGCTTCGAGAGCACGACCTCCGGGGTATGTTCCGCGGCCAAGGTGTACCCGCGTGCCCGAAGACGCTCCCGCGCCTCGCGCGACTCGAGCAGCTGTGCGACAGCATCCGCAGCCGTCGTCACCTCTCGGTCGGGCAGCAAGTGACCCCCGCTGACGGCGAGATCGGCGAGCCCGCCCTTGCACGCCATCGCTACCACGGGCACGCCGCGCGCCATCGCCTCGAGCACCGCGTTCGGGTAGACGTCGATCTCGGAGGTGGCGAGGAAGACATCGATCTCGTCGAGCCACGGCAGGACTTCCTGCTGAGCACCCGCGAACCGGACGCAATCCCCGACTCCGCTCGCGATCGCCTGGGCCTCGAGCCCGGCGCGCTGGGAGCCGTCGCCCACGATGAGCGCAGAGCATTCCACACCGCGTCGGCGGAGCTCGGTCACGACGTCGATGAGCAGGTCGACGCGCTTCACCGGCGCTAGGCGGCAGACGACGCCAACGGTGCTCGCCGGATCCGAGTCCTGCTTCGTCCGTCTAGGGACCGCCACGGCGTGCGGGATGACGACGATCGATCCTGGCTCGATCCCGCGGCGCTCGAGCGCCGCCGCCATCGTCGGCGACAAGGCCACGAATCTCGTGTACGTCCTCCGCAAGAGCCAGTACAGCGCCTTGTCCTTCAGGCTTTCCGGACGAAGGGAGCGCGGGGAACGCTCGGTGTAGACGCGACGAACGCCGGGGAGCACAAGCGCCGAGAGGAGCGCGACGGCAACCGAGTCGTTCGAGTGCAGGTGGAGGACGCGAGGTCTGAGCTCTCTGAGCGTGCGGGCCAGCCGCCAGACGCTCCGTGGCGCCCAGCCACGGCGGATGAAGAGTCGAACGGCCAGACCTTCGGCGACGAGCGCATCTCCGACGACGCCGCTCCCGTCCAGGAAGCAGACGCGGTGGCCCGAAGCCCTTCGGACGATCTCCGCTACCTGACGAGGAATCCCGCCCAGCCCTCCAGGCCAGACGACATGGAGGACCTGACACCCCGATTCTTCGGCCACACGAGCGCTCACTTGACCGGGTCCAGGGAACGAGCTGATCCCCGGATCCACGCGCGCCCGCCCTCTGCCTCCGCCGACCGGTAGAGCTCGTTGAGCATCGCCAGGACGGTCTCCGGCGCATGCGTCAGGGCAACCTCGTGGCCGCGTGCGCGCAGCTCGTCGCGCTCCTCCCGCGATGCGAGGAGCCGAGCAAGCGCCTCGACCACCGTCGTCGTCTCTCGATCCGGAAGCAAAAGCCCTCCGCGCGTGGCCAAGTCGGCGAGGCCGCCATCGCAGGCCATCGCGACCACCGGGACCCCGCGAGCCATCGCCTCGAGCGCGGCAACAGGATAGATCTCGACGGGAGAAGTCATCAGGAAGATGTCGAGCTGATCGAGCCAAGGACGGACATCCTGCTGCTCGCCGACGAACCGAACGCACCCGTCTGCGCCGCTTGCCACAGCGTGGGCCTCGAGCGCACTGCGAGCGGGACCGTCTCCGACGACGAGGGCCGAGCAGTCGACCCCCCGGTGCCTGAGCTCGGCGACGGCGTCGACGAGCAGATCGACCCGCTTCGACGGCGTCAGACGGGCCACGACGCCGATCGTGTCCGCTCGGCCCTGGTCAGCCGTCCTGCCGAATGAGACGGCGACGGGGTTCGGGATCACGGCGATCCTCCGTGGGTCGACACCCCGGCCTTCGATCGCGCGGGCCATGCTCGGGGCGAGGGCGACAACACGGGCACACGTCTTCCGAACGAGCCAGTACAGGACACGGAACTTTCGGCTCTCCGGCTGAAGTGCACGCGGTGAGTGCTCGGTGTACACGCGCGGCGCTCCCGGAAGTGCGATTGCCGAGAGTACGAAGGCACAGAGTGAGTGCGTGTGGAGATGGACGATTCGAGGCCGGAGCTTCCGCAGAAGCCGCGCCAGCCTCCAGAGCCCGACGGGATTCCAGCCCCGTCCCAGTCGAAGCTGAGTGGCGAGCCCAGCGGCCGCGAGGTCGTCGCCGACGGCACCTCGCCCATCGAGAAGACAGACGTGGGTTGCGCTGCGATCTTGCTCGGAGGCCGTGCGCACGACGACTGCGAGCTGTCGCTCGATCCCACCGATCCGCCCGGACCAGCTGAGATGGAGAACGCCGTAGCCCAGGGCGGAGACGCCGGCGCCGCGGTTACGCAACCGTAGCCACTCGAACACGAAACCGGCCGTGTTCGTCACATGCCAGACGCCGAGCAGCGCAGTGATCACCAACGCCTTCCCGGGCCGCTCCCGCCGGAACGGGGCGCGGACGAGCTCGCGGTAGTAGGCAGGCTCGATCCGGACGCGGTTCGCCCGGCGCGCCTGCTTCGTGTGGTATCGCAGCGCACCACGCCCGTAGGCGAAGTGCTGCCTGCAGAATGTCCTGAAGGAAAGGTCGTGCGCGTGGTTGACGACAGCGGACGGATCGAAGTCGAGCCGAAGGCCGTGATCGATCCAGCGGGTGCAGAACTCGCGATCCTCGGACGTCTGGAAGCTCGGGTCGAAGCCGCCGACCAGCCGGAAGCCGGCGGCGGGGACGGCGAGGTTGTTCGTCGTGAAGAAGCGCGCCGTGTCGGCGCCGCCGTTGTTGTGCGCGTAGCCGACGTCGATGATCAGCTGGCTTGTGCTCGCGTAGAGGTTGTCGTCCAGCACGTTCACCGTGTTTCCGCCGGCGGCTCGCTCAGGCGCCTCGACGAAGCGGCGCGCGAGCACCTGGAGCCAGCGGGGATCGGGCATGCAGTCGTCGTCGGTGAAGAGCAGCAGCTCGCCCTGCGCGTGGGCGGCACCGAGGTTCCTGGCGGCCGCCGGGCCGCCGTGCGGCTGCGTGAGCAGCACGAGCCGGAGCCGATCGCGGAATGCGGTGGTCAGGCCGGCGGCCGCGAGGCCGCCACCGTCGTCGACCACGATCACCTCGATATCGGCCGCGCGGGTAGTCGAGCCGGCTGAGCGCCTCGAGGCAGCGCACGAGCTGCGTCGGGCGCCGGTAGGTCGGCACGATCACCGAGCAGTACGGCTCCTCCTGCGTGGAAGGGTCATCAGCCCGGTCCGGCTCCCGCGTACCGTTCGCGGTGCAGCTCGATCTCGTAGAGCGGGCGCCGTGCTCCCCCCACTCCGAAGGAGTAGCCGAGCATCTCGCCGAAGGCGCTCACGACCAGAGCGACGATCAGCGCCGGCAACAGCCTCGGCAGGAGTTCCTGCGCTCGACCGGACGCACGAACGTAGCGCAGGATGCGTACGAAGCGCACGAGCGGGATCAGCGGCGAGCCCAGCGCATACGCGAGCCGCCGGCCCCTGGGCCATATGCGCGCGCGGCTCGCCGCGAACACCCGACCGGCGAGGAGGCGCTCGGCGATCCAGACGTCGAACTGCGAGACGTTGAGGTGGGACGTCCGGGCTCGGGACTCGAGGTAGAGCGCGTTCCCCTTGGACAGCAGGTCCGCATTCAGCACCGTGTCGGACTCGAGCATCTCCTCGAGCCGCGGGCCGTACTCGAGGAGGACGGATCGCTTGTACGACCCGTTGTGCGAGGGCACGTCCGCCATCGGCCCGCGCTCTTTGCATTCGACCCACGGACCGTAGTCGAGGAAGATTCCGGCCCAACTCAGCAGGCTCTCCGGGTTGGCGTTGAGCATCGCCGGGCCGACAACCGCCCATGGACCCCGGTGCGCCTCGATCAACGCCTCTGCATAGCCGGGCTCCGGGTAGCAGTGGGTTTCGCCGAGGACGACGATCGGGGCGCGCGCCGCCTGGATGCCGGTTGCGCGAGCGCGCGGGATCGATTCGAGCTCGCTCTCGACGATCTGAACGCTGTGAAGCCCGCTGCAGACGCCGTCCTCCAGCTCGAGCTCTTCCCGCGACGGTGTGACGATCACGAGCTCGAGCCGGTCGCGCGCTGACTGGAGCCGCAGGTGAGACAGAACGTTGCGAATGGTTGCGTAAGTGTCCGTCAGCAGCACAAACGAGATCTCGGGCGCGCCCGAGCGGGGATCGGGCATGCAGTCGTCGTCGGTGAAGAGCAGCAGCTCGCCCTGCGCGTGGGCGGCGCCGAGGTTCCTGGCGGCCGCCGGGCCGCCGTGCGGCTGCGTGAGCAGCACGAGCCGGAGCCGATCGCGGAATGCGGTGGTCAGGCCGGCGGCCGCGCTGCCGCCGCCGTCGTCGACCACGATCGCCTCGTATCGGCCGCGCGGGTAGTCGAGCCGGCTGAGCGCCTCGAGGCAGCGCACGAGCTGCGTCGGGCGCCGGTAGGTCGGCACGATCACCGAGCAGGCGGGTGCTTGCTCCACTACTGCTCCTGCGCGAGTTCGACCCGTAGCTGCTCGAGGTCGCTGGGGCGGAGGTTGAGCGTGCGATCCAGCTCGTCGCGCTCGACGATGACCGCCGCGCCGCCGGGCCCGAAGGCGTAGCCGAGCAGCTCTCCGATCGCGCTGAAGACGAGGCCGATTGCGAGGACGGGCAGCAGCAGGCGCGGTCGCCGCTCGCCGGGATCCCTGGATGCGCGGGCGTACGGGACGACGCGCCGCAGCCGCACGGCCGGAATCAGCGGCGCGGCGGCGACGTAGAGCAGCCTGCGGTGCCACGGCCACGACCGCGACCGCATCGCGGCGAAGAGGCGGCCTGCCGCGACGCGCTCGCGAGGCCAGCCGCGCGGCCGCGACACGTTGAGGTGGTAGGTGCGCGCCGCGGACTCGAGGAAGAGCTCGTGCCCACGCGCGCGCAGGTCGGCGTTCAGCACCTGCCATGACTCGAGCATTCGGTCGAGCGAGGCGCCGTACTCCAGCAGCACGTCCCGCTTGTACGACCCGTTGTTCGCCGGGACGTCGTCCATGGTGCCGCGCTGCCGGCTGTTCACCCACGGTCCGTAGTCCATGAGCAGGTTCGACCAGCTGATCGCGCTGCGGGGGTTGGCGTTGCACATCGCCGGCCCGACCACCGCCCAGGGGCCGCGGTGCGCCGCGATCAGCGCCTCGGCGAAGCCCGCCTCGGGGAACGAGTGCGTCTCGGCGAGCAGGACGACCGGCGCGGCCGCCGCCCGCACCCCGCACGCCCGAGCGTGGGGCAGCGACGGCGACCCGGCGGGGACGACGCGAACGCCGTAAAATCCCGCCGCCGCGGCCGCGGGCAGCTCGAAGCCCTCGGCCGCCGGTACCACGATCACGAGCTCGAGACGCGCGCAGGCCGTCTGTGCCCGGTAGGAGCGCAGGACGTGCCGGATCGTCGCGTAGGAGTCGGCGGGCATGATCACCGACAGCTCGGGCGCCGGCCCCGCCGGGCGCGAAGCTGCGGCCGCGTCCTCGCCGGCGGTCGCGGGCGCCGCGGCGACCGGCGCGGGCGGACTCGACCGGACGTAGCGGTGGCGGTTCAGCTCGACGTCGATCGGCCGGAGGACGCCGCGGGCGCCGACGGCGTAGCCGGCCGTCTCGCCGGCGATCTCCGCGGCGATCCCCAGCACGAGGGCGGGCAGGACGCGCAGGGGCAGACGGTGGCGGCGGTGCACGCGCAGCACGTCGCGGCGGAGGCGCCAGAGTCGCACGGCGACGATCGGCGCACCGGCGAGGGCATAGAGCAGTCGGTGCAGCGCCGACCAGCTGCGCCGGCGATTCGCGGCGAACAGGCGCCCGCCGGCGAACCGGGTCCGCAGCCACGGCGCCGCGAGGGCGATGTTCAGATGCCGCGTGCGGGCGGCCGGCTCGAGGTAGAGCCGCTGTCCCTTCGAGCGGAGATCCCAATGGAGCAGAGTTTCGACCTCCAGCATCTCCGCGAGGTGGGGCTCGTACGCGAGCAGCGCGTCGCGCCGGTACGAGGTGTTGTGGGCCGGCAGGGCGTCGACGCTTCCGGCGGCGTGCGGCTCGACCCAGCGGCCGAAGGTGATCAGCAGGTCGGCCCAGCCGATCGCGCTGTCCGGATTCGCGCACGCCATGGCGGGCCCGACGGCATCCCACCCGTCGCGATGGCCGGCGAGCAGCGCCGCCGCCCAGCCGGGCTCGGGATACGAGTGCCCCTCTGCCATCGCCACGACCTCCGCGGACGCCTCGCGGACGCCCGCCGCAAGCAGCTCCGACAGCCGCTCGACCGGCCCCGTCTCGACCACCCGCGGCCGGACGAAACCCTCGAGCTCGGCGTCCGCGAGCGCGAGCGCGTCGCGCGACGGCGTCACGATCACGAGCTCGAGCCCGTCGCGGTCGGCCTGCGCGCGCAGGCACCGGAGCGTCTCGCGAATGCCCTCCGACGAGTCGGCCGGCAGGATGACGGTCAGCTCCGGAGGTGTCACGGTTCCGGCTCCGCGGGCGGCACGAGCTCGACCACGCGCGCCTCGAGCAGCCGCACCGGCGCGCCCGACGACGCCGACGACGCCGCGGCCAGCGCGATCGCGAGCGCGCTGCGGCCGTCCTCGACGCGGCAGCCGGACGGCTCGCCGTCGCGGATCACCGCGGCTACGTGCCGCCACTCGGCGGCGTACGAGCCGTTGAACACGCCGCCCCTCCGGATCTCGCCGAGGTTCGCCGCGATCTGCCGCGCGAGCCCGGTTCCCCGCCGCAGGCGGGCGCGGGGCGACCCGGGAAGCTCGCTGCGCGGCGCGAGGCGGAGCCCGTCCGACCGGTAGCAGTCGACGTGCAGCGTCCCGTCCTCACCGTGCAGGACGAGCTCGTTCTGAAGCGCCGTCGAGTCCAGCAGCATCGCCTCGGCGGTGCAGCCGCTGCGCAGCCGCGCGATCACGGCGACGGTCTCGTCGTCCTCGCGGTCGCCGCTGCTGAGCGCGAGCACGTCCTCAACCTCGTCGTCGAGGAGGAACCGCCAGAGGTCGAAGTGGTGGACGCCCTTGTCGAGCAGGGCACCGCCGCCGAGCTCGCGCCGCAGGCGCCACGGCGGCAGCCCGACGCGATCCAGCACCGGGTCGGCGAAGACGGTCCGCACGGCGTGCACGCGGCCGATTGCGCCGGCGCGGACGAGCTCGCGTGCCTGCCGCACGAGCCGGTGCCAGCGGAGGTTGAACGCGACGATCACCTCGACCGGCGACCGTGCCGCGCGCTCGGCGATCCGGTCGGCGTCGTCGAGCGAGAGCGCGAGCGGCTTCTCGACCAGCACGTGCTTCCCCGCCTCGATCGCCTCAAGCACGAGGTCGGCGTGCGCGGCGGCCGGCACGCAGACGCCGACGACCTCGACCTCCGGATCCTCGACGAGCTCCGAGGCGCTCGCGTACGCCCGCGCGATGCTCCAGCGGCCCGCTGCGTCCGACACGGCGCGCGCATCGAGGTCGGCGACGGCGACCGCGCGAGCCTCGCCGATCGACGCGAGCGCCGGCAGGTGGCGGCTGGTGGTCGCATAGCCGCAGCCGACCAGCCCGACGCCGACCGGCCGCCTGTCGCTGTGTGGCGCCCCCATGCCGGCTATCCCGCCGCCGGCGACGAGCGACGTCGTCCGCCGGCGGTCATGCCGGCTCGGGAACGAGGTCGATCTGGAGCAGCGATTCGACGGCCTTGCCTTCCTCGTGGTAGACGGCCTCGGTGTTGACCGACCAGACGTCGTGGGAGGCGCCGTCGAGCAGGTTGCTGGTCGCGAGCATCGCCGTCCACATCGAGTGGTCCTGGTTGTTGTAGCGGTGGAGGCCGTTGCGGCCGCAGGTCTGGAGATTGGTGAAGCGCGAGACGTACCGCCGGAGGGTGTCGACCGACTCGCGGTAGTTCCCGTCGTACATCGGATAGGCCTTCGGCACCCGCACCTTCACGCCGTCGATCACGGTCGAGGGGTCGACGAGGCCGATCCGCGCCAGCTCTCCCGTCGCGAGCTCGACCGCCTGCGTGTCGGAGAGCTCCCAGATGTCGTCGCCCTCGAAGCAGAAGTACTCGACGCCGAGGCAGGTGGTGCCCGGCTTGACCATGCTCTCGCTCCACGCGCCGAAGTTCTGGACGCGGCCGGCGCGGGTGCCCGGGTCGTGCAGGTAGATCCAGTTGTCGGGAAACGGCTCCACGTCGGTCGTGACGAGCGCCACCAGGCAGAAGTCGCGGTAGCGAAGGAGCCGCGCCGCGGCCTGCACGGCCGCCGGGGCCGCGGGCTCGAGGCTGAGCACGAGCTCCGAGAGCGGGATGCTCGAGACAACGCCGCCGACCGCGTGCTCGCGCTCGACGCCGTTGTCGCGCACGACGATGCTCTCGACGCGGCCGTCCCGGTGCCTGAGCGCCGTGCAGCGGTGCTCGAGCAGGACAGGGACGTCGCGCTCCTCGATCCGGTCGCGGAAGACCTCCCACATCTGGCCCGGCCCGAGCCGCGGATAGCGGAACTCCTCGATCAGCGTCGTGTCGTCGCGCTTGAGCCCGAGCATGGAGGCGACCGCCCGCCCGAGCGAGAAGTCCTTGATCCGCTGCGCCGCCCATTCCGAGCGGATCTCGGAGCCCGGCACGCCCCAGACCTTCTCGGTGTAGGTGCGGAAGAAGGTGTCGTAGAGGCGGCGGCCGAAGCGCGAGGTGACCCACTCCTCGAACGTCTCCGCCTGCCGGCCGCGCTGCCGGAAGCTGGCGAGGTAGGAGAGCGCGCAGAGGCCCGTCTCCACCAAGCCCAGGCGGCTCGGCACGTCCTTGGCCCGCAGCGGGTAGGTGAAGTACTTGCCGTCGAAGTAGATGCGCGAGAGGCGCGGCCGCGTCAGGTATTCGTCCCCGAGCGCCTCCTCCCACATGCGGGCGACCTGCGGGAGCTTGGTGAAGAAGCGGTGGCCGCCGAGGTCGAAGCGATAGCCCTTGAACTCGACCGTCTTCGCCAGGCCGCCGACGGTGCCGTCGGCCTCGAACACGACGGCCGGCGCGCCGCGCATCGCGAGCACGTGCCCTGCGGTCAGGCCCGCGGGGCCCGCGCCGAGGACGGCGATCGGCGCCTCACCGGTCAGCAGCGAGCCCATGGCTCCATCAACGCACCGCGAGGCCCCCGGGGGCGACGCTTGTTGGTCCAGGTTCCCCCGCCTAGCTAGTCGAGGTCGCACTGCTCTTCGGAGAGACCCACCCGGCGGCCACGGGGGCGATCGAGCCCGCGCTCAGGTCGTAGAGATAGGCGGCCGCGTCGTCCTTGCGGAACGAGTCGAGCCTCCGGCCGATCGAGTCGAGGTAGTCGAGAAAGGCGCGCTCCTCGCCGGGATGGTCGGCGTGCGAGTTCGAGAACAGGATCCAGACCCGCGGGCTGCCGCGGAGCCGGCCGAGCTGCCGCAGGTAGGCGCCGGCGTCGCGCGGCGAGAAGATCCCGATCGTCAGCGACGGGGGGCGCGAGAGCAGCGCGGCCGCGCCCCCCCGCCGGGTCGGGCGGGGCCGGTACGATCGGGACGAGCGGCACGCGCCGGCCGTTGCGCGTCGTGTCGAGGTAGCCGGCCTCGCCGTAGAAGCGGAACGCGTACTGCGCGGCGTGGTAGACGTACAGCCGGTCGCCGCCCCGCCACCGCTGCTCGATGTGGCGCAGCACCGGCTTGATCCAGACCGCCTGCGCCGACGTCGGAAGGCTGAGCCGGGACGGCGCGCGCAGCGCACGGGCGGCGTTGTTCGCGACGGCCACCCCGCTGTCGATGACGCGCCGAACGGTCGCTGTCCACGCCTCGGCGGGCGGGAGCGGCCTATCCGTACGGCCGGTCGTCGAAGCTAGACCCACGGAAGCTTCGCCCACCCGGTTCGGCGAGCAGCGGGCGCCCCGGCGCAGGTTATGGTCGAGGCATCGACGTCGATCGGGTCGCAGCCGTTGATCGCGCCGCGCAGCGTTGCGCCCGGACGGCGGCGGCGTCGACGCGACCGTGGGCGATGCCGCTCAGGCGGCTCGACGTGCTGCTCTCGCTCACGCGCGCCGACCTCAACGCGCGCTACGGGCGCGGCCCGTGGCAGCTCGGCAAGTGGCTGCTCGACCCGTTCGCCCTTGTCGGCGTCTACCTGCTGCTGGTCACGTTCGTCCTCGGCCGCGCGGGTGAGGCGCCGGGGCTGAGCCTCGCGTGCGCGATCGTGCCGTTCCAGCTCCTGATGATGACGATCGTGAACTCGATGACGGCGGTGAGCACGCGCCGCTCGATCATCCTCAACATGTCGTTCGAGCGGACCCTGATCCCGGTCTCCGCGGTGCTGACGGAGGCGGTCGCGTTCGGCGCCAGCCTGACGCTCGTCGTGCTCCTGATGGCGGTCTACGGCGTCGCGCCGACCGCGGCGATCGTGTGGCTGCCCGTGGTGCTCCTCGCGACGCTGACGTTCGCCGCGGGCTGCGCGTACCCCGCGACCCTCTTCGGGCTGTGGTTCCCGGACATGCGGGTGGTCGCGGTGAGCCTCGTCCGGACGATGTTCTTCCTCGCCCCGGGGCTCGTGCCGCTCGCGCAGATCGAGGGCCGCGCGGGCGACCTCGTGCGGCTGAACCCGTTGACCGGGCTCTTCGAGTCCTACCGCGCCGTGCTGCTGCACGGCCACCGGCCGGCAGCCTGGCAGCTCCTCTATCCGATCGGGATCGCCTGCCTGCTTCTGCTCGCGGCGCTGCCGGTCTACCGCAGGGAGCAGTCCCAGTTCGCGAAGGCGATGGAATGAGCCCGGCCGTCGACGCCCGCGAGCTCGGGATCCGCTTCTACTTCGACCGGCAGCGGCGGCCGGTCACCTCCGCGCTCGCCGGCCTGCGCCGCCGGGTGTCGGAGTCGTGGGGCCTGCGCGACCTGAGCTTCTCGATCGGGCCGGGGGAGTCGGTCGCGCTGATCGGGCCGAGCGGCGCCGGCAAGACGACGCTGCTGCGCTCGCTCGCGGGGATCTTCGTGCCGGACGCGGGCCGGCTCGAGGTGCGCGGGCGGGTCGCTTCGCTGCTCTCGATCGACGCGGGCCTGCTCCCGAGACTGACCGGGCGCGAGAACTGCCTGCTGCTCGCGGTGCTCGGCGGGCTGTCGCGCGCCGAGGCGCGCGCGGCGGTTGCCCGCGTGAAGGAGCGGAGCGGGCTCGCCGAGGCCTTCGACCGCCCGGTGTCGAGCTTCTCGCAGGGCATGAGCGCGCGGCTCGGTTTCGCCGTCGCCGAGCAGACCCGGCCGCAGATGCTGCTGCTCGACGAGGTGCACGAGGCGCTCGACCACGAGTTCCGCGCGATCGTCGAGGAGACGGCGCAGAAGATCGTGGGCTCGGGCGGGATCGTCGTGGCGGCGGGGCACGACCATCCGCTCCTGGAGCGGCTCTGCGGCCGCGCGCTGCTGCTTCGCGGCGGGAGGGTCGCCGCAGACGGCGCGTTCGCCGACGTCCGCGCGGCGTACTTCGAGGAAGCGAAATAGCTACGCGAGCCGCGCTTGCGCGATCGCCCGGCCGGCCGTGAGGCAGAGCGCGATGCTTGTGAACGCCCGCATCAGCGCGCGGCGGTCGCGGCGGCGAGGGAGAAGGTGGATCTGACGCATTCGATACGTGCAACTCGCGGCTGCAGGCTTCGTGCAGCACCAGGGGCTAGGTCCGACCTGGACCAAGGTCTGGCGATGCATGGTGAGCCTCATCCGTTTCTCCGGACAGCCGGTCGCTTGGCGACCATGCCGGCCGACGCCTGATCAGGCGGCCGCGGCCGCCCGCAGCGCCAGCACGTCGCGCAGGTACCGCCCCGTGTAGGAGCCCTCGACCTCGGCCACCTGCTCCGGTGTCCCGGTCGCGATCACCTCGCCGCCGGCGTCGCCGCCCTCCGGGCCGAGATCCACGAGCCAGTCCGACTGCTTGATCACGTCGAGGTTGTGCTCGATCACGAGCAGCGTGTTGCCCGCGTCCACGAGCCGCTGCAGCACCTCGAGCAGCTTCTCGATGTCGGCGAAGTGGAGCCCCGTCGTCGGCTCGTCGAAGATGTAGAGCGTCCGCCCGGTCGCCACCTTGGAGAGCTCGGCGGCGAGCTTGACGCGCTGCGCCTCGCCGCCGGAGAGCGTCGTCGCCGGCTGCCCGAGCTTGATGTAGTCGAGCCCGACGTCGTGGAGGGTCTGCAGCCGCCGCCGGATCTTCGGAATCTTGGCGAAGAAGCCGAGCGCCTCCTCGACCGACATCTCCAGCACGTCGGCGATCGACTTGCCCTTGAACCTCACCTCGAGCGTCTCCTTGTTGTAGCGCCGGCTGTGGCAGGTCTCGCAGGGGACGTAGACGTCGGGCAGGAAGTGCATCTCGATCTTGATCGTCCCGTCGCCCTTGCAAGCCTCGCAGCGGCCTCCGCGTACGTTGAACGAGAAGCGTCCCGGCTTGTAGCCGCGCACCTTCGCCTCGGGCGTCAGCGAGTAGAGCTCGCGCACGTGCGTGAAGAGGTCGGTGTACGTCGCAGGGTTCGAGCGCGGGGTGCGGCCGATCGGCGTCTGGTCGATGTCGATCACCTTGTCGAAGACTTCGATCCCCTCGACCGCCTCGTGGTCGCCTGGCTTGACGCGGACCTTGTTCAGCCGGTTGGCGAGCGCCTTGAAGACGATCTCGTTCACGAGCGTGGACTTGCCCGAGCCGGACACGCCGGTGATCGCGACGAACTTGCCGACCGGGAAGGAGACGTCGATCTCCTTCAGGTTGTGCATCGCCGCGCCGCGGACGGTGAACCAGCCGCGGTCCTCCTCGCGCCGCGGCGGGATCGCGATCCGCCGCGCGCCCGAGAGAAATGCCCCGGTGATCGAGTCGGAGTTGCGCTCCACGTCGTCGGCGCGGCCCTCGGCGACGACGTGGCCGCCGTGCTCGCCCGCGCCGGGGCCCATGTCCACGAGCCAGTCCGCGCTGCGCATCATCTGCTCGTCGTGCTCGACGACGAGCACGGTGTTGCCGAGGTCGCGCAGCCGCTCGAGCGTCCCGATCAGCCGCCCGTTGTCGCGCTGATGGAGGCCGATGGAGGGCTCGTCGAGGATGTAGAGCACGCCGACGAGCTGCGAGCCGATCTGCGTCGCGAGCCGCAGCCGCTGCGCCTCGCCGCCGGAGAGCGTCTTCGCCGCCCGGTCGAGCTGGAGGTAGCCGACGCCGACGTTGTCGAGAAAGGTGAGGCGCTCGCGAATCTCCTTCACGATCCGGCGCCCGATCAGCTCCTCGGTCGCCGTCAGGTCGAGGGCGTCGACGAACTCGAGCGCGCGCGTCACCGAGAGCCGTGTGAACTCGTGGATCGACTTGCCGCCGACGGTGACCGCGAGCACCTCCGGCTTGAGGCGCGCGCCCTCGCACTGCGGGCAGGGCCGGAAGCTCATGTACTCCTCGATCCGCTCGCGCTGGAGCGAGGAGTCGGTCTCCTTGTAGCGCCGCTGGAGCGAGGCGACGATCCCCTCGAAGGCCATCGTGTACTGGCGCCGCCGGCCCATCCGGTTGCGGTAGGTGACGTAGATCTTGTCGCCGTCGGTGCCGTAGAGGAACTTCGCCTGCCGCTCTTCAGTCAGCTCGCCCCACGCCGTGTCGAGGTCGATCTCGTAGCGCTCGGCGATCGCCTGGATCACCGACTCGTAGAAGCTCGCGTTGCCGACCGACCAGGGCACGAGCGCGCCCTCGGAGATCGTGAGCGACGGGTCGGGGACGACGAGGTCGGGGTCGATCTCGAGCTGGGCGCCGAGGCCCGTGCAGCGGGGGCAGGCGCCGTGCGGCGAGTTGAAGGAGAACACGCGGGGCTGAAGCTCGGGCAGCGAGACGCCGTGCTCGGGGCAGGCGAGCTTCTCGGAGAAGGTCATCGGATCCCCGTCCACGATGTCGATCACGACGAGGCCGTCGGCGAGCGCGACCGCCGTCTCCACCGACTGCGTCAGGCGCTGGCGCAGGTCCGGCTTCAGCACGAGCCGGTCGACGACGACCTCGATCGTGTGCTTGAACTTCTTGTCGAGGTCGATCTGCTCCTCGAGCAGCCGCTGCTCGCCGTCCACCTTGACGCGCGTGAAGCCGTCGGCGCGCAGCTCCTCGAGCACGTCTCGGAACTCGCCCTTGCGGTCGCGGACGACCGGCG
Source organism: uncultured Actinomycetes bacterium (assembly GCA_963839425.1). Lineage (GTDB taxonomy): Bacteria > Actinomycetota > Thermoleophilia > Gaiellales > Gaiellaceae > CAYGLV01. The sequence continues at coordinate 586,906 of CAWIUX010000009.1, read as the reverse complement.
CGTTGACCGTGAAGCGCGTCCCTTCGGGCAGCCGCAGCACCTGCTCGGTGATCTGGTCGAGGCTCTGCCCCGCGATCGGACGGCCGCAAACCGGGCAGTGCGGCCGGCCGACGCGCGCATAGAGCAGGCGCAGGTAGTCGTAGATCTCGGTCACCGTGCCGACCGTCGAGCGCGGGTTGCGCGAGGTCGTCTTCTGGTCGATCGAGATCGCCGGCGAGAGTCCGTCGATCGAGTCCACGTCGGGCTTCTCCATCATCTGCAGGAACTGGCGCGCGTAGGCGGAGAGCGACTCGACGTAGCGGCGCTGGCCCTCGGCGTAGATCGTGTCGAACGCCAGCGAGGACTTGCCGGAGCCGGAGAGCCCCGTTATGCAGACGAGCGCGTTGCGCGGCAACCGGACGGTGATGTCCTTCAGGTTGTGCTCGCGCGCACCGTGGACGATCAGCTCGTCAGCGGCCATTCGGGGCAAGTCTAGCGATCGAACGTACGTTCGTCCATTCTGCCCATGCGGTACGGTTCGCGGCGAGATGCAGCGCCTCGTCCCGGTCATGTGCGCCGCCGCGCTGCTCGCGGCCTCGTGCGGCGGCGGAGGCGACCCGAAGGGCGGCCCCGACCTCACCTCGTTCACGGCCAACGACCTCGCGATCGCGGTCCTGCCTGCCGAGCAGCTCGCGGGGGCGGCGCAAGGCCTCGAGATCGATCCCGACCAGTCGGGCTTCTCGGACAACGAGCAGGCCGCCGACGACACGATCGACCCGGAAGACGACTCCGCCGATCTCGACGAGCTCGGGCGCGAGAACGGCTACGGGCTCGCCTACGTCGACGGCGACTTCTCGTCGCTGCAGGCAAAGCGAGGCGTCTTCGCCGTCTCCACCGGCTTCGACCTGATGAAGGACGCGAAGGGCGCGGAGCGGTTCCTCGAGGAGCAGCTCGCCGACTACGAGAGGCTCGTCGGCACCCTGGTGGACACCGAGGTGACGCTGAAGACGGCGACGGTTGTCCGGCTCGCCGGGCCGGGCGAGGGGGCATCGCTCCTCCTCTCGTCGATCGAGACGAACGGCGTCGTCCTGCACGCGACGATCGTCGCCTTCCGGCTCGACCGCCTCGTCGCCGCCGTCGTGCTCGTCCGCGCCGACTCGGCCGACGTCTCCGCGCAGGCGAAGACGATCGCCGCGAGCCTCGCGCGACGTCTCCGCGACGTCGCCGCGGGCACGATCGAGGAGACACCGGTGCCGCTGCCGGCCGCGGGCGGCACGACGACCGCGCCCGGGGGGTCGCCGAGCCTCGCGGGGCGCACGCTCTCGCTCGCCGATCTGCCGGCGGGCGTCACGGTGGAGCGCGAGGGGTACGGCGAGCCCGGCGCAGACGTTCTTGCGCGTTTCAGACGCGAGTTCGACGTCGGCACGACCAAGCTCGGCGGCTCGCAGCTCGCCAGTCTCGAGGTCGAGGTGGAGCTGTACGGAGAGGAGTCCGACGCCACCGCGACCCTGCTCGGCACCGAGGCCGTGCTTTCGGGCGCCGGGGGGAGAGAGCTGTTCGCGAGCGGGTTCTCCGGCGAGGCCGACTTCTCGCCCGAGAACCTCGAGCTGAAGGTGCTCGACCGGGCGCGGGTGGGAGACGCGTCGGTCTTCGTCTTCGCCACGTTCGACACACCCGCGGGCGGCTCCGACAGCCTCTTCGTCTACGTCCGCGTCGGTCGAACGCTCGGCACGCTCTACGCGACGGCGACGAAGGGAAAGCTCAAGGTCGCCGACGTCTCCGCGCTCGCCGAGAAGATGGCGAACCGGATGGCGAGCCCGATCGAAGCGTAGAGCCGAGAACCGCTTCTACCGAAAGGGCGCTCCCCGCGCCATGGCCTGGCGTTCCTGGCGCGTCGCTGGCAAAGGAGGCGCGCCTGCGACGCGCGGGACAGTACATGCGAGTACGGCCCGCGTGGCGCGGGCGGGCATCCTGCAGTCCAGCGGCGCGAGGTGGGGCGGAGCCGGGCCTCGCCCGGCGGGAGCCCTGCCGGCCAGGGGCGTCAGGCTTTGGCTTTTCGCCAGCGGCCGAAGATCAACCCACCGAGCGTCAGGCCGAGCCCGAACGTGCCGACGGCGAAGGCACCGAGCGCGAGTACCCTGCGTGCGACCGAGAGACGCTGCCAGCGACCCAGCACTTCCTGCTCCTCGGTCGTCAGCTCCTCGCCGCGGCGCTGCTTGCGCAACGCCCCTCCGGCGCGCAGCCCGAGGTACAGATCGTCGAAGATCTCCGGGGCTTCCTCGGCCACGCGCCGAGTGTAGCTGGCGCATCGGCGGGAGAAGCGTGGGGGAACCCTGGTTCCCCCACGAGCCCCCTCCTTCTCCGGTTCTCACGCTCCGGCCGGAGCGTGGGCTGCGCCGGGATGAACCCGGCTCCGCCCCAGCCGCTGAACGCTCGTCAAACCCGGAAGAACTAGGCTCCACGGCGTGACGGCGCGCATTCTTCACGTCTCCGACCTGCACTTCGGGCGGCACGAGTCGCCCGAGGCGCAGCGGGGTCTCGAGCGGCTCGTCGCGGAGCTCACGCCGGAGCTCGTGATCGCGAGCGGCGACCTCACGCATCGCGGCCGCCGCGACCAGCACGAGCGCGCCGCCGCCTTCCTCCGCTCGCTCGGCCCGCCGCTGCTGGCCGTTCCCGGCAACCACGACGTCCCGTACACGCTGCCGGCCCGGTTCGCGAGCCCCTGGGCGGAGTTCGAGCGGCTGTGGCAGACGGCCGAGCCCGTCCACGCCACCGAGCGGCTGCACGTCGTCGGGATCAACTCCGTGCGGCCGTGGCGCCAGCAGTCCGGCGGCCTGGGCGGCGGCCGGCTCGCGCGGGCGGCCGCGCGGCTGCGCGAGGCCGCCCCCGGCGCCCTGCGGGTCGCCGTCCTCCACCACCACCTGCTCGGCGCCCCGTGGCGCGCGGCGCGCAAGCGGCCCGTCGCCCGTCGCGAGCTCGTGCTCGAAGAGCTCGCGGCGGCCGGCGCCGAGCTGATCGTCGGCGGCCACATCCACCAGGCCGCGGCCGCGGAGCGGCGCGAGTTCCTCGTCGCCGGCGACGAGGGCGCCGGCCCTGTCGTCGTCGCCACCGCACCCGGATTCGGCCGCCCGCGCCCCGGCCGCAGCGGCGAGGCACAGGGCGCCCAGGTCTACGAAGCGACGGCGCAGACCCTGCGCGTGGTCACCTACGTGTGGCGCGGGAGCTCGTTCGAGCCCGTCGCAGCGCGCGAATACGCACGCCCAACCGCGTCGAAAAGCTAGAGTCCTGCCGGCCCATGGAGCACAAGTTCGCCGAGCTGAAGTCACGCCTCTCCGAGATCCACGATCTCCGGCGCGCGCAGGAGCTGCTGTTCTGGGACCAGACCGTGTTCATGCCGCCTGGCGGCGGGCCCGTCCGCGGCGCGCAGCTCGAGACGCTCGACCGGGTCGCGCACGAGAAGTTCGTCTCGGATGCGATCGGCGCGCTGCTCGAGGAGCTGCGGCCGCTCGAGGAGAGCCTCGACTACGACTCCAACGAGGCGAGCCTGATTCGCGTCACCCGCCGCGACTGGGACAAGGCGCGCAAGGTGCCGGCGGACCTGGCGGCGGAGATGACCCGGGCGGCCGCCGACGGCCACGACGTCTGGGCGAAGGCGCGCCAGGACTCCGACTTCGCCACGTTCCTCCCCGCTCTCGAGCGCAACGTCGAGCTGAAGCGCCGCTACATCGAATGCTTCGCGCCGTACGAGGACCCGTACGACCCGCTGCTCGACGACTACGAGCCAGGGATGAAGACCGCCGAGGTGCACGCCGTCTTCGACGACCTCAAGCGGGAGCTGATCCCACTGATCGCCGAGGTGGCGAACGGGGCAGACGACGACTTCATGCGCGGCCCCTTCGACCCGGCCGCCCAGCACGAGCTGTCGCTCGAGCTCGTGCGCCGGTTCGGCTTCGAGGACGACCACTTCCGCCTCGACCGCACGGTGCACCCCTTCGCCGCGAGCTCCGCCCGCAACGACATCCGCCTCACGACTCGCTACAAGGAGGACGACCTCACGTCGCTCTTCACCGCGATGCACGAGTGCGGGCACGGGCTCTACGAGCACGGCATCGACGCGGCGCTCGAGCGGACGCCGCTCTGCCACGGCGTCTCCTCCGCGCTGCACGAGTCGCAGAGCCGCATGTGGGAGAACGTCGTCGGGCGCTCGCAGCCGTTCTGGCGCTGGTTCTACCCCCGCCTCCAGTCGGCGTTCCCGGACGCTCTCGGCGGTGTCGAGCTCGACCGTTTCTACCGCGCCGTCAACCGCGTCCGGCCCTCGTACGTCCGCGTGGACGCCGACGAGGCGACGTACAACCTCCACATCATCCTGCGCTTCGAGCTCGAGCTGGAGATCGTCAACGACCGGATCGCACTCAAGGACCTGCCGGAGGCCTGGAATACTCGCTTCAAGGAGTACCTCGGCATCGACGTGCCGGAGGACCGGCTCGGCATCCTCCAGGACGTGCACTGGTCTGGCGGCGGCCTCGGCTACTTCCCGACGTACTCGCTCGGCAACATCGTCTCGCTCCAGATCTGGGAGAAGGTGCGCGAGGCCCTACCGGACCTGGAGGAGGACTTCGAGCGCGGCGAGTTCGGCCGGCTGCACGAGTGGCTGCGGGAGAACCTGTACTCGCTCGGCCGCAAGTACACACCGCAGGAGACGCTCGAGCGGATCGTCGGCACGGGCATCGACGCCGGCCCGTACGTGCGCTACCTCAAGGACAAGCTCGGCGCCCTCGCGGCCGCCTGAGAGCCGACACGAAGACGGTGCACCGCTGCCACGGTGGCGGCGCTAACGTGGGTCGCGGTCGGCTGGCTAGTCGCTCTGGCCGGCTAACCCCCGCTTCAGCCTCGACGGCCCGCTTCGCCTCGAACTCGGCGTCGCCGATCTTCCCCCGCATGTGTATGTCAGGCTACGCTCTCGGCGAGCGCGGTCAGGGGCCCACTCGACCGCGCCCGGCTCGCGCAGGCCGAGCTTCCCGACCAGCTCCGCGAGCGGCTCGAGGCACGCGAGGGCGGCCGTCGTCCGGCCGAGCCCGAGCTCAAGGAGGCCCAGCGCGGCGAGCCCGTAACGCGAACCGACTCCACCTCGTTCGCGTACGCCAGCCTGCTAGCGGACGCGCACGGGCGCGCTCGTTCGCGTCTCCGTGCGCACGCGGTACGTCCCGGCGGAGCGCCCAGTGAACGAATATGTGCCGCCCGGGCTGGTTCGGGCCGACGAGACCGTTCGCCACAAGCCGCCGGTTCGCTGCTGGAGCTCCACGGCAAGCCCTGCGAGCGGATGCACGTTGCAGTCGGCGACGCGCCCGGAGACGCGACGGCCTCGGGCGGCCGCGGTCACGCGCGTACCCGGGCGATTCCCCTCGAGGCGAATGCCGCGGATCGCCTGCATCCCTTTCTCCGCGTTCCAGTCGCTCGGGCGCATGCCGTTGATGAGGTATTCGCCGAAGCCGGTGCTCCCACCGGCCGAGTTGCTCGATGGGGCCAGGAGGGAGAACCTCGCGTAGGCGGTGTTGCCGTCGCAGAGCGGGAACCCGACGGCGGCTTCCATATGTGCGTCGTCGGCACCGCCGAACGGTGATCGTGTCAACACCCAGTAGCCGCCGATCGTCCCGGCGGCGCGGCCGCCGACGCGGTGCTTGACCAGCTGCTTGCCCTCGGACACGACCGGCCAGTCGTGGGTCAGGTTCGCGATCAGCGCCGCGCGCGTGCCACCTGCCCGAACCGCGACGCCGACGCTCCAGTCGATCGTGCTGTCGCCGCCGAGGCTCGCCCGCCCGGTCGCCTGGTAGCGGGGCCCCCTCAACTCGCCGCCGTTGAAGTCGTAGCAGCAGCCCCGCTTGTACTCTGGGGGAGAGACGGCCACGATCGCGAGCGCGGGCGAGTAGTGGTCGGTGGGATTGCCCGAGAGCCCGCGCAAGGTGATGCTGTCCTGCACCGCCGCGAGCGCGAGGCCGGCAGCCGCCAGCGCCGCGACCGTCGCCAGAACGATAATGACCCTCCGTCGCATTGGTGGCAAGGCTAGACCAGGCGGCGGCGAAATGCAACGGCAGCTAGCAGAGATTGCGGCGACCCGCTAGGCTTCGATTGCCTATGTGGCTGACGGTTGGGCTTCTGGTAGGGGCCAGGCGCGCTCGTAGCCGTGTCGTGCTGGCGGCTGTCTGTCTGCTCCTCGGGATGGCAATGGTTGGGTTCGGCACCTCGTCCTCCCCCGGGCAGGGCGACCGGCTGCAGGCCGTGCGCGTCTGCGGTGTGGGGGCTCTCGATCGGAGCGCAGGCGAGTGCACGCGAGACCAGAGCGGCTCGGCGCTGATCTCCTCGGCGTTCCACTGCTCCGCGCAAGCTCGAGGGGAATCAGGAGAGCGGTTTTCCGGTCGGCTCCTCTACCGTGGCCAGCCCTTCCAAGCCTTCGGAACGAGCGTCGGCGACAAGCGCAAGGGCGTCTACATCTACATCACGGCAGGGCCGTACCCGATGCCCGGCGGCGCCTGGTCGTGCGAGCTGCGCGTCGGCTCGGAGCAGGTTCGCAAGTCCTTCCGGAGTGCCGGGCCGATCGCCCCGATCCTCTACGTGCGCGCATGTCTGGCGTCTCGGACCACAGCCGCGGGGCCGACGCGGGTCTGCACGCGTGACGAGAGCAGCACGGTATTCCGGTCGACCGATTCGATCACCTGCAGCGCCGTCTTCGTGGGTGGAAAGGGCAAGCTCGCCGGGATCGAGTTCCTGCACGAGGGCAAGACGGCGTACGACGGGGACTTCGAGCTGCCGCTGCCGATTACGGCAGCCGGACCGCGACTCGACCCCGACCCGAAGCTTGCGTCGGGGAAGTGGGCGTGCCGCTGGTCGCTCGCGGGTCGCGTACTCGCCGAGAAGCAGTTCCGGATCGGCTAGATGAAGCTGCGGTACCTCGTCGGGCTGGCGGTTGTGCTGCTCCTCGCGACAACTCCTGTGCTCGCCGCGCCGCCGCAACCGCCATCCCTCCTCGGCGACGCGACGACCGCCGCGAGCGGCGACTTCAACGGCGACGGGTTCGACGACCTTGCCGTGGGCGTCCCGTGGGAGGACATCGGCGGAAAGAAGGACGCCGGAGCGGTGAGCGTCCTCTACGGGTCCGCCGGCGGGTTGAGCGCGACCGGCGACCAGTTCTGGCACCAGGGAACTTCCGGCGTTCCCGGCGAGCCCGAGCAGAACGATCGCTTGGGCTGGGCACTCGCCGCCGGAGACTTCAACGGTGACGGCCGCGACGATCTCGCGATGGGCGCGCCGTACGAGGGCATCACCAAAAGCGAAAAGAATCCCGTGACAGGCCAGGTAAATCGGTACGAAGAAAACGAAGCGGGCTACGTCGTCGTCCTCTACGGCACACCGACGGGACTGTCCGCGGCCAAGAGCCAGGGATGGCATCAGAAGAAGGACGGCGTCAAGGGGAACGCGGAGTTCAGAGACCACTTCGGCTGGGCGCTCGCAGCCGGCGACTTCAACGGCGACGGCCGTGATGATCTCGCCGTCGGGGTGCCGGGAGAAGACCAGGAGGGTGCGGGAGTCCGCCCCCCGAATACGGGTGCCGTGGAAGTGCTCTACGGGCGCTCGTCGGGCTTGTCCGCCGCAGGCGATCAGCTCTGGGAGCAGGCGGCCGCGGGTGTCGACGAGCACCGGGAGGCCGGAGACCGGTTCGGCACCTCGCTCGCCGCCGGCAACCTCGGTTACTCGACGAAGGAGGACGACCTCGCGATCGGCGTTCCGGGCGAGGATTTCGGCTCGCGCATCGACGCCGGCGCCGTGCACGTGCTCTTCGGGCAGCCGGGGAAAGGGTTGACGACCACCTTGGTTCCCGATCTCCTCCTGCACCAGGACTTCCTGGACGTCGAGGGCGCCGCCGAGGATGGCGATCTCTTCGGCTGGGCGCTCGCGATCGGCGACTTCGGAGTCACCGCGCAGGAGGATCTCGCCGTTGGCGTCCCGGGTGAGTCGGCCGCCTTCTCGATGCAGGGCGCGGTCCACGTCTTCTACGGCGGCTCGTTCGGCCCGTCGGGGACGAACGACCAGATCTGGCACGAGGGGACGGACGGCGTGGAGGGCGACCCCGAGGCCGGCGACCAGTTCGGGCGCTCGCTCGCGGTCGCAGACTTCGACGCCTTCTCGCAGGCGGACCTCGCGATTGGCTCGCCGTTCGAGGACGTCGGCTCGGCTCCGGACGCCGGTGCAGTCCACGTCATTCACGGCGGCCCGGTCGGGCTGTCCGTGACGGGTTCGGCAGCGATTCCCGATCAGCTGTGGACCAGGTCCACCACGACGCTCGGCACGTCCGCGACGGGCGACTCGTTCGGTTTCGCGCTCGCAGCAGGCGCGTTCGGGAACGGACCCGGCGCCGATCTTGGCATCATGGCTCCAGGGATCGCCCAAGCCGACAACGGCAGCGTGGGAGTAGCGCACATCCTGTACGGCAGCGACCCAACCGGCCTGCGAACGGCCTCGGCGCAGCTGTGGCACCAGGACAGCCCCGGCATCGAGGACCAGTCCGAGGCGGGCGACAGGTTCGGCGGTTAGCTGTGGCGCGGCGAGCGAGGGCGTACCTCGTTGGGCTGGTGGTTGTGCTGCTCCTCGCGACGACGTCTGCCGCTCCAGCGCCCGCACGCGAAGGGCGGGCAGCACTGACGCCGCTCGAGGCGACGAACCAGCTCATGGCGACCCCGTGGGCGAAGCTCGGGAAGCAGTTCGAGCGCGACGGGGAACGCTCGCTCGAGGAGATCGAGGGCAAAGAGCTCGCCGGTGGCGGCGGCAGTGTCGGGATCACGTACAAGGGCGTCGGCGTCACCGCGAAGTGGAGGTTCGGCGTCCAAGTCCACAACGTGTCGGCACGCATCGACCTGTCGGCGCCGCCCGGGCTCACCGCCGCCTCCCTGAGCGAGATCGCGTTCGCCGCGCCGCGGAGCGGCGGCTGGAGCTTCGGGTTCCAAGCCATCTACAAGCCCTTTGCCTGGGTGAAGGTCGCGGGCAACAAGATCTGGGAGCAAGACGCCGTGGTGCCGTTCGCGATCGGGATCAAGGACTTCCGGATCGCGGCGCGAGCCCAACTGAACAGCGCCGAGCCCGACCGGCCGCGGCTCGTCCAGGCGACGATCACGCCGGAGCTGAAGCTCGGCGGCGCAGGGGCCTTCCCGGGAGTGATCCCGGTCACGTTCGCCACCACGGTCGAGCAGGGCAAGGTGACGATGCGTGCGACCTCGATCAGCGTCCCGCTGGCCGACTTCGGCTTCTCGCATGCACGCTTCAACGGCGACTTGACGGTCGTCCTTCGGCCGTCGCCGAGCGAGCCCGAGGACGACGTGATCAGGACCGGCAACAACATCATGCGGATCTCCGTGAGGTTGAAGGGAAGGCTCACGGCCGAGATCAGGTATGTCCCCGCGTCGAAGGAGTCCTTCGACTTCGACATCCTCTCCTTCGAGGCAAACGTGCCGACGACCAAGGAGCTGGACGACTTCCTACGCCTGACCAAGCAGCCGACGCCGCGGTCCTGGGGTGAGGCAAGCGACGGCCTCGTTCACGATCAGCGGGGCTGGGTGCCGGAGCCTTCCAACGGCGTGGACTACGCGAAGACCGCGGTGGCCCTGGAGTCTGGCGTCGACCAGCATCTTCCCTATGGCGCCATCCTGTCGATCGACTGCAAGGCCCGCGGGCCGTTGGAGTCACCCAAGAAAGGCTGCCCGGAGTATTCGTGGACGGCCGACGCGGACTCGGCGCTCTGGACCGGCCATTACCTCGCCGCCGAGGCGTTCCGGTACGCGGCCGGCGACCTCGCCGCGCTCCCCCGGGTCGAGAAGGCGCTGGCGGGAATCGAGCGGCTCTTCTGGGTCACCGGCGACACTGCGGTCGTAAACAAGAAGCGCGCCCTGGTGAGCGACCCCAAGGGGATCCTCGCGCGGACGGCGATGCCCGTCGCCGTCAAGGGAGGGAAACCGGCGGTGATCCCGTACAGCGGGAAGCCGCTCGCCGAGCGGAAGTGCTACTACGAACGCCCCGAGGGCGGCTGGTCCTCCAAGGGAACAACGTACGCGAGGCTTGCCCTCGTGCCCACGCAGGCGCGTGACTCGGCCACGCCCGTCGGGCAGGTCTGGCGCGGTTGGGGCTGCGCGGACGACCAACCGGTCAGCAAGGACCAGTACGCGGGCGTCTTCTACGGGCTCGCGGTCGCGCACCAGCTCGTGCCCCTCCCTGCCGTCCAGGCGAGGACGCGGACGCTCGTTCGCGAAGCGCTCGACTACCTGCTAGCGAACGGGTGGAACGTGCGCCTGCCCCCGGAGGATCGATATGAGACGACCTTTCTCGGCGATTTCGCGAAGCAGCTGGCCTTCCTCCGCATCGGAGCCACGCTCCTCGGCGGCAAGTACCGCGACCAGTACCTCCAGCTCTCGCCCGCGAACACGCACACGTGGATCCCGATCTGGTTCAGCGCGACCGACCCGATTCTCCAGTACTACAAGTTCAACCTCAGCCACGCAGCGCTCTCGTCGGCGCTGCTGCTCGAGGACGACCCTGCGCGGCGCGCCGGGTTCGCGCAGGCGCACGCGATGATGTGGCGCGCCGTCCGCCATCACCGCAACGCGTACTTCGGGCTCCTACGAGTGCTTGCGCAGCCGCCCGCAAAGCGCGCGGCCTTCGCCCAGACGACGACGCCGTGGCTCGATCCCAAGATGACCGTTGCGAAGGAGATTCAGTCGGTGCTCCAAGACTGGATCCGTCGCTACGAGCTCGTCAAGTCGAGCACGGGGATGCCGACAGGCGCCCTCGCAGATCCGAGTTTCCAGGCGGGCCTCTCGGCCGCCGACGTGGCTCCCTTCGTCGGCTTCGACGGCTCGACCCACCGACTGGCGGTCTTCGCGCTCCCACTGACGGCACGGACCGGCAGCGACAAGGACTTCGCCTGGCAGCGCCATCCCTTCGACCCGTCCGGCAGCAGACCGAACCGGATCCATCCGGGGGTCGACTACCTCCTCGCTTACTGGCTCGCCGTCTACCTCGGCATCGTTCCGGCTCCGGGCGCTGCCGCGACGACTCCCTGATCGCCCGCTGACGCTCGTTCGAGCTCAGTCGCAGCGGCCGGCGCCGGGCAGGAGCAGCAGGTGCGCGCCGTCGGCGATCGCGATCGCGACGATTCGCCGGCCGGTTCGCGCTCCGACCGGCAGCACCAGTTCGGTGACCGCCCCATAGGCACGCCTCCGGTACGCGCCGGTGCAGGCGTCGTAGCGGAAGCCGCGCCAGGAGAACGAGAACTCGTTCGGACGACGCGGCGTGATCGTCCCGACCCTGACCGCGCCGGCCAGGCGGTAGCGCGGGCTCGCTGTCTCGACGGCGACGACACGATTCGCGTCGAAGTAGACGACGAGCGTGCCGCCCTGTGCGTCGTACTCGGCGGTCGGACCTGCGCGGCCGCCCAGGTGCCATCGCGTCGTCCGCTTCGGCGCGCCGTAGACGGCGGTGACCGCGGCTTCCGTCATGCCCAGCCGCACCGCCCCGATCGATCGCCCGACGAGGACCTTGGGCGGGTCGGCCGCCGCCGCGGCCGTGGCGACGATGGCGAGCGCGAGGGTCATCACGAGAACGAGCCGGCGCACGGTGCAGCCGATCGTCCCGGCCGCCGGGGCTCGCGTCAACTATGCCGCTGTCTCGGCGAGCGCGGCCAGCTCCCGCCGCAGGTCCTTGATCTCGTCGCGCAGCTTCGCGGCGTACTCGAAGCGCAGCTCCTCCGCCGCGGCGAACATCTCCTCTTCGAGCGTGACGGCGAGGCGCTCCAGCTCCTCGCGGCTCAGCCCCTCCACCTTCGCGGCGCCGCGCCGGCGGCCCCTTGGGACGTGCGGCTGCTCGAACGAGAGGAACTCGGCGATGTCGGAGACGCCCTTGACGATCGTCTCCGGCGTGATCCCGTGCTCCTCGTTGTAGGCGAGCTGCTTGGCGCGGCGGCGGTTCGTCTCGTCGAGCGCGCCCGCGATCGCCTCGGTCACCTTGTCGCCGTAGAGGATCACCCGGCCGTTGACGTTGCGCGCGGCCCGCCCGATCGTCTGCACGAGCGCCGTCTTGCCGCGCAGGAAGCCCTCCTTGTCGGCGTCGAGCACCGCGACGAGCGACACCTCCGGCAGGTCGAGCCCCTCGCGGAGGAGGTTGACGCCGACGAGCACGTCGTACTCGCCCAGGCGCAGCTCACGGATGATCTGGATCCGCTCGAGCGTGTCGATCTCGGAGTGGAGGTAGCGCGCCTTGACGCCCGACTCGAGCAGGTAGTCCGTGAGGTCCTCGGACATCTTCTTCGTCAGCGTCGTGACGAGGACGCGCTCGCCGGCGGCCTCCCGCTTGCGGATCTCGCCGAGCAGGTCGTCGATCTGGTTCGTGGTCGTCCGCAGCTCGACCTCGGGATCGACGATCCCGGTCGGGCGGATCAGCTGCTCGGCGACGACCTGCGAGTGGCGCAGCTCGTACGCCCCCGGCGTCGCCGAGGCGAACACGAGCTGCGGCACCTTGCCGAGGAACTCGTCGAAGCGCAGCGGCCGGTTGTCGAGCGCCGACGGGAGCCGGAAGCCGAAGTCCACGAGCGTCTGCTTCCGCGAGCGGTCGCCCTCGTACATGCCGCCGACCTGCGGGACCGTCTGGTGCGACTCGTCCACGAAGACGACGAAATCGGACGGAAAGTAGTCGAGCAGCGTGTACGGGGCCGACCCCGGCGGCCGCCCGTCGAGGATGCGCGAGTAGTTCTCGATCCCGTTGCAGAAGCCGAGCTCGCGCATCATCTCGAGGTCGTACTCGGTGCGCTGGCGGATCCGGTGCGCCTCGAGCAGCCGCCCGTCCGACTCGAACGTCTTCACCTGCGCCTCGAGCTCGGCCCGGATCTCGTCGGCGGCGCGCTCGATCGTCGGCTTCGACGTCACGTACTGGGTCGCCGGGAAGATCGTCAGCGTGTCGAGCTTCCCGTACACCTCGCCCGTGAGCGGATGGAAGTGGGTGATCTGCTCGATCTCGTCGCCGAAGAGGGAGATGCGGTAGGCCGATTCCGTGAACGCTGGCTGCACCTCGACCACGTCGCCTTTGACGCGGAAGCGGCCGCGCCCGAGCAGCGTGTCGTTGCGGACGTACTGGACGTCGATCAGCTTGCGCAGCATCGCGTCGCGGTCGTGCTCCTCCCCCACGTTCACCACGACGACGCGCGCGCCGTACTCCTCCGGCGAGCCGAGGCCGTAGATGCAGGAGACGGAGGCGACGATGACGACGTCGCGGCGCGTCAGGAGCGACGAGGTGGCGCTGTGGCGCAGCCGGTCGATGTCGTCGTTCCGCGAGGAGTCCTTCTCGATGTAGAGGTCGGCCTGCGGGACGTACGCCTCCGGCTGGTAGTAGTCGTAGTAGGAGACGAAGTACTCGACCGCGTTGTCCGGGAAGAACTCGCGGAACTCGTTGCAGAGCTGGGCGGCGAGCGTCTTGTTGTGGGCGATGACCAGCGTCGGGCGCTGGATCTTCTCGATGATCCACGCCATCGTCGCCGTCTTGCCCGTGCCGGTGGCGCCGAGGAGGGTCTGGTAGCGCTCCCCGGCGAGCAGCGAGGTGGCGAGCTTCTCGATCGCGGCCGGCTGGTCGCCGGTCGGGCGGTAGGCGGCGGCGGTGCGCAGCTCGAGCACCGTTCCAGCCTAGACGATCGACTGCGCAACGCGTCGAACGTACGTTCCCTGTCAGCCCAGGTAGCGGTCGCGCTCCGCGTCGGTCAGGGCTCTCCCCGTTCGGGCCAGGCGCGCGTCGGCGAGGGCCACGAGCTCGTCGCTGCCACCGCAGATCGCACAGCGGTAGAGGCGCACGGTGCCGTCTTCGCCGCCGGTGGCGATACGCCGGCCGTCGGGCGCGAACGCGACGGAGAGCAGCTTTCCCTCGTGCCCCTGGAGGAGGTAGACGAGCCTGCCGCTGACGGCGCTCCACAGGCCTGCCGTCACCGGGCCCGCCGTCACGACCCAGCGGCCGTCCGGGCTGAAGCGGGCGTCGGAGACGATCGCGAAGTGACCGCGCAGGACCTGGAGGGGAGCGCCGCTCGTCGTCTCCCAGATCCGGGCGTCGTGATCCGCGCTCGCCGTGACGACGCGCTTTCCGTCGGCGGAGAACGCCACGGACGTGACGGTGTCGCGATGGCCGCTGAGCCGCACCGCCGAGCCGTTCGCGAGCGTGATCGTGACGGTCCGGCCGTCGATGACGGCTCGCAGCCCTCCGGGCCCTCTGGCCACGCCCTCGGAGGCCTGTGCGGCGCCAACCGGAGTGGCCGACCCATCCGGCAGGTCGACTCTGTACCGACGCTCTCCGGCCGTCGCCGCCAGAGCCCGTCCGCCGGCCACGAACTCGACGCTCGTGACGGGCGCGCCGACGTCCGCCACGAGTTGCAGCGCCGGCTGCACAACGACATCCCACGTTCTCGCACTGCCGTCGTCACTCGCCGTGACGACTTCCCGCCCCGAGGGAGTGAACCGGGCGGACATGACCGCCTCGGTGTCGCCCGCGAACGTCGCCAGGGCCGCTCCCGTCTCGGCCTTCCACGTCCTGGCAGTCCGGTCTTTGCTCGCGGTGACCACCTGCGTCCCGTCCGGGCTGAAGGACACGTCGGTGAGGGGGTTCCCGTGCCCGGAGAGCACCGTGACGGGCTCACCGGTTCCGGCGCGCCAGACCCGCCCGACGCCGTCCGTGCTCGCCGTGGCGACCAGCGTTCCGCGCCTGCTGAACGCGATCGCCGTGATCGGCCCGACGTGCCCCTTGAGCGCCCTCTGGAGCTTGCCGTCCGACGCGCGCCAGATCCGGACGATGCGGTCGACCCCGCCGGTGGCGAGCAGCCTCCCGCCGGCGCTGAGGGCACACACACACGCCGTCGCGCCGGCGCCGTGGTCGACGGTCAGCCGCGTCTCGCCCGAGCCGAGATCGACGAGCCGCACCGTCGAGTCCGACATCCGTACGAGAGCGACCTCCGCGCCGTCCGAGACGTCGGCGCCACGCGCACCCTCGATCAGCGGCACGAGCCTGGCGCTCCCGCCGGAGACGAGTCGGAGGCGGCCGTCGGTTCCGGTGAGGAGCACATCGCCCCCTGTCGTGATCGACGCGTCCACCGCGCGCACCCCGGTCTTGACGGAGTGGCTCGACCCGCCGCCTGTCACGAGGACGCTCCCGTCGATCAATGCGGTGACTATGCGGCCCTGCGGTGCGGCCGCGGCGAGCAGCTGCTGTCCGACCTCGACCACGGTCCGAACCCGTGAGGCGACGAGTGTCTGTCGGAGGACGTCCTCGGCAGTCGGAGTCGGCGACAGCTCCGCAGAGTCGCGGGCGAGGAGGAGGCTCAACTCGGGGTCGGTCGGCAGGAGCGACACGGCGACGGCGTCGAGCTGGCGCGCCCGAGCGTCGCGTGCGTCCGAGCGCGCGTTGCCGCGCTGGACGAGCGCGAACACCGCGATCAGGGCAGTGAGCGCGAGGCCGACGATCGCCACCGCGGCGACCAGCGCCACGCGGCGCGTGCGCCGCTGGGCCGCCACGAGCGCCTGCGCGTTCAGGTACCGGGAACGCCACGCGAGAATCGGCGCCGCCAGGACGTCGTGGTAGATCTCGTATCTCCCCTCGTCCCCGGGGCGCAGGATCCGCTTTGCGGCGAGTGCCTCCAGGACGCTGCGCGCCTCGGCCTCGGGCACGTCCGCGTAGCCGGCCAGATCGGAGGCCGCGTGAGCGATCTTCGTTCCTGACGGCGTCACGAGCTGCCGGAGCAGCTGCGACGCGATCTCCTGCTGGCTGGGGGCCAAGGCGTCCATCGCCCGCTCGAGGTGTGCGGCGACGATCTCCGACGCGCCGCCGAGCCGCTCGAGCGTCGCGGCGCGCAACGTCGGCGATCCCTGTTCGCGCTCGACCTCCCAGAGCCGTTCCAGCACGAGCTGGAGGTACGGGGCCTCGATCCGCTCCTCGCGGGCGTCTCCCTCGACCTGCCCGCTGCCGCCGAGGCCCGCCCGGATCCGCCCTGCCGCGACCTGGTCGAGCACGACCTCGACGAGCCCCGGCTCGGCGGCGACCGGATCGCCCCCGAGCTCGCGCCAGCGGGCCAGCGGCTGCACGACGGCCGCGCGGCCTGCCTCGCGGGAAAGGCGATCGAGGCGGAGGTAGTTATCGAGAATGCCGGGGATCGACGCCTTGAAGCGGTCGAGCTTCGCCAGCGCGTCCTCGCGCAGGGAGAGCAGGACGTTGGCTCTCGACGAACTGCGGAGTACGGCGGCGAGCTCCTGCTCGAGCGTGCCGCCGCCGGGGTGGTAGAGGAAGTACTCCTCGGCCTGGTCGAGCAGGAGATAGACGTCTCCCCTGGCCGCGCACGCCCGCTCGACGGTTAGGGCCAGCGAGCCGGCGGGCTCGATCCCCGCCTCGGCGGCGACGGCGGCTGCGATCGCCGCCGCCGGGTCGTCCGACCAGGCCGAGAACACGACGACGACGGGGTTCTCCGGCAGCTCCCGCAGACCCCTGGCGACAGCCGCCGCCAGGAGCGAGGACTTGCCGACCCCGCTCGGCCCGTAGAGGACCGTCAGCCGGGAGGCGACCACGTTGGCGCAGACGATCTCGGAGTCCCGTTCTCGGCCGAAGAAGAGCATCGCGTCGACCGCCGTGTCGGCGAACGGCGTCAGCCCCTTGTACGGCGACGCGGGCAGCAGCTCGCTCATGCGTCCGCCATCCCGTCGAGCCGACCGTCGAGAAGGTGGGCGAACGCGTCCTCGTCCATGTCGACGGCGTTGACGTCGAGGCGGCGCCAGAACGAGCGCTCGAGCGCCGTCGGCGCCGCGCGCACCGCCCACGACGCGTAGGGGGCGGATCGCCCGCCGCGCAGCCGGTTGACGACGAGCCGGAGGTTCCAGTCCGCAAGGTCGTAGCCGAGGAAGAGGAAATGGCTCCGCCGCAACCGGGCCGTGAGCGTCACCGGGATGGCCCCTTCGAGCTCGCCCGGCCCGGGGTAGTCGATGTGGTCGTCCTCGGTGACGACGAAACTCTCCCAGGCCCGTTCGGGGCTCGGATCGGCTGCCCCCCGGAGGCGGAGCAGGACCGTCCGCTGCTCCAGCGAGAGGTCCGCGTAGGCGTTCGGGACGTCGACCGTCCGGGGCTCGGCGCCCGGCGGCGAGTGGAGGAACCTGCCTCGCAGCGGGCCGCCGGCGACGTAGGTGACGACGTCCAGCTCCTCCCCCGCCTCCACGAATGCGCGCTCGATGCCGCCGTCGTACGCCGTCGTGACGATCAGCTGGTACGGGGCGCCGCGCTCGCGCAGGAGCGCCGGAAGCCGGGCGAGCAGGCGGTGCACCGAGCCTGGCTCCTCCGACCGGCTGTAGAGGGCGTGCAGCTCGTCGTGGAGCGGCCCCAGGCCCTGCATCGCCGCGACGTACTGGGTCACCCGGCCGACGGCGCCCGTGGCGTCCGCCGGCACGTCGAACGTGCTCGCCAGGAGACGCGCGAGCTCGGCTCCTCCCACGAGCCCGAGGACGGGAACTACGCGCCCGCTCAGCGTCGCCCGGAGGATCTCGCCCTCCACGTCGACATCCGAAGGGGCTGCACCGGGCGCGGCGAGGCCCGCCTCCTGGCGCAGGATCCGCGCGTGCAGCTCCTGCAGTTCCCCGCCAGGCTCGATCCCGAGCTCGTCGACGAGCGTGCGGCGGGCCTCCTGGTAGGCCTGGAGCGCCTCGGCCTGGCGGCCGGAGCGGTACAGGGCGAGCATCAGCTGGCCGCGGAGCCGCTCGCGCAGGGGCTCAGCCACCACGAGCGACTCGAGCTCGCCGGCGACTTCCGCGTGGCGCCCGAGCTCGAGCTCGGCCTCGAGCCGCTCCTCGAGCGCGGTGAAACGAAGCTCCTCGAGCCGGCGGGCCTCCGGCAGCGCGAACGAGTCGAAGGCGAACTCTGCGAGCGCGGGGCCGCGCCAGAGCTCGAGCGCCTCTCGTAGCAGCGCGACCCGCTCCTTGGCGGGCAGCCTGCGCGCCTCCGCGATGAGCCGCTCGAACCGGTGGGAGTCGATCCGGTCCCGCTCCACGCGCAGGACGTAGCCCGGCGCCCGCGTCTCGAGCACATCCGGCCCGAGCGCCTTGCGGAGCTGCGAGACCGCGTTCTGGAGCGAGGTCACCGCCGTCTTCGGCGGCTCCTCGCCCCACAGGTCGGCCACAAGGCGCTCCGTCGGCACGAGTTCCCCCGGGCGCAAGAGCAGGACGGCGAGCAGCGCGCGCTGGTTGCGGCCACCGAGCGGGACGGGGCCCTGGCCCCCCTCGATCTCGAGCGTTCCCAGGATTTTGAACTGGTGCACGCGTCCCTTGTATCACCTGCTTCGGTGCCTGCCCAGACGCCGTTAGCGGGCCGTTTGCCGGGAGTGAGAGCTGCATTTGAACGCGGCTCGACGGTGGCCGCATGGCTACCAACACGCACACCCAGTTCGGCGGCGCACGGCGTCGCCACGGCCGGGCAGCCCTCCTCGCGAGCGTGCTCGCCGGCTCCCTCGTCCTCGTCGTCCTCGCCGGTGGCGGAGCTCCCGCTCTCCCGGCCGAGCTCGAGGGCGAGACCGAGGTCTCGAACAAGACGCAGGAGCCCGACGCGATCGAGATCGCCTTCCAGCAGGAGAGCTACCGCCCCGGCTCCACCGCCCGCCTGCACGTCTGGACTGCCGTGCGCGACGCGACCGTCCAGGTCTTCCACGTCGGCCCCGAGCGGCAGCTCACCATCGGCAACAACGTCATGGAGGGCATTCCCGTGACGAAGCCCGTCCACTTCGCCTCGCTTCGGCAGGGCCAGATCGTCTCGGTCCGCGTGCGCAGCTGGCAGAGCGGTCTCTACTTCGCCCGCGTGACCTCCTCCCGCCGGCTCGGCTTCGCGCCGTTCGTCGTCGCACCGAAGCGTCTCGGCGAGCACCGGGTCGCCGTGGTCATGCCGACCCGCACCTGGCAGGCCTACAACTTCCGCGACGACGACCGCGACGGGCACGGCGACACCTGGTACGCGACGCGCGGCCATCTCACCGCGCGGCTCCACCGGCCGTTCCTCAACCGCGGCGTCCCATACCACTTCCGGAGCTACGACCTCCGCTTCCTGCGGTGGCTCCACCAGGCCAACCGCGGCGTCGACATCCTGTCCCAGGCCGAGCTCGACGCCACCAGCGGCCGCCGCCTCGCGGCCGCGTACGACCTGCTGATCTTCCCCGGCCACCACGAGTACGTGACGACGCGCGAGTACGACGCCGTCACCGACTTCCGCGACCGCGGCGGCAACCTGATGTTCCTGTCCGCGAACAACTTCTTCTGGCGGATCGACCTCCGCGACGGCGTCATGACGCGCGTCGCCAAGTGGCGCGACCTGGGCCGGCCGGAGTCGGCGCTCCTCGGCGTCCAGTACATCGGCAACGACATGGGCGAGCGGCGCGGCCCGTGGCTCGTGCGGTCGGGCGCGGCGTCGAGGGAGCTCTTCGCCGGCATCGCCCTCCGGAACGGCAACGAGTTCTCGGACGCGGGCATCGAGATCGACGCCACGTCGCCAGCTTCGCCGAAGGGAACCCAGGTGCTGGCCGAGGTGCCCGACCTGCTGGGCCCCGGAATGACGGCGCAGATGACGTACTACGAGACGAAGGCGGGGGCGCGCGTGTTCGCTGCCGGCGCGTTCAGCCTCGCCGGCAGCGTTCGCCAGTCCGCCGTGCAGCGGCTGTTGACGAACCTGTGGGATCGACTGGCCGACGAGGACGCAGCAGCGAGCAGGGTCGCGAACGATGTGGCACTCGGACGCTGACCCGCGCGCATCGCGTCTGCAGCGTCACCGGTGACCGCTTCGGACGCAGGGATCTCGTGGAGCGCCCGGCCCGCCGGGCGCTCCTGCGCGTGAGAGCCGGCGCTGCGTCGTGGCGGCCACACAGGTGTCGGCGCCGGCGGAGGACTGACGAGCGCCCGCGCGAACCGTCTACCGGGTGGTCCAGCACGGTGCGAAAGGGGCCTGAAGAGCGCTTTGAACACGGAGCAGCAGAGCTTGCAAGCGGCCCTGACCCGGCCGCAGACGTGGAAACGCGGTTAGGATTCGCGCCCCCATGCGCCGCCTGTCACCAATCGTGCTCGCGCTCGCCTTCGCTCCGGCCGCCTACGGTGGCGACCTGAAAGTGGCGCCCCAGGCATTCGCCCCTGCGACCCGCCCGCTCGCGGTGAGTGCCGACTTCGCCCGGCCCCGGAAGGTCGGCGTCCAGCTCACCACGGCGTCGGGCCGGCCGGTCGGCTGGCTCGCCCGGCCCGCGGAGCGACGCGCGATCCGCCTGCGCTGGAACGGCCGGCTCGACGGCGCGCCCGTCGCGGCGGGCCGCTACCGGATCCGGCTCGTCGGCCCCGGTCGCAGGCTCGCGTCGGCCCCCGTCACGATCGACCGCAGCGCTCCCGCGCTGGCCGACCTGGCGATCGAGGGGACCGGCTCCCCCTTTGCAGGGGACCGCGGTCTCCTGGCAACGATCAGCCCGAACGGCGACGGCTACCGTGATGCCGCAGCAGTCAGCTTCCGGCTCAGCGAACGCGCGACGGTGCGTCTCGAAGTGTCGCGAACGGTGAGTGCTCCGTTCCCGATCTACGAGCTGACGGCAACGCTGCCCGCCGGCCGGCACGAGCTGCGCTGGACGCCGGGCCCGGAAGTCGGGCCGCGCACGTACCTCATGCAGCTGACCGTCCGCGACGCCGCGGGCAACCGCCGCACGTACGGCGCGGGCGACGCGAAGACCGGCCGCATCCCCTCGGGGCCGGTCGTGCGCGTGCTCGGCGTGGACGCGGGCTTCAGCCGCGACAGCTACGCGCCGGGCCAGAGGGCCGACCTCGTCGTCTCCTCGGACGCCAACTGGCTGGACGTTCGCTTCTTCCGCGCCGGGCCCGAGAGAGTGCCGACGTCGGCCGACAACGTCATGAACGGCATACCGGTCGGCGAGACGATCACGCTGCCCTGGAGCGCCTGGCGCGACAAGCCGCACCGGGTCACGTTCGGTATCGGGGCCTGGGAGAGCGGCCTCTACTTCCTGCGCCTGACCGCCGACGACGGCCGCGTGGGCTACGCCCCGTTCGTCGTGCGCCCGTCGCTCTTCGGGCACGCGAGCCGCATCGCCGTCGTGCTCCCGACCAACACGTGGCAGGCGTACAACTTCCGCGACGAGGACGGCAACGGCTGGGGGGACACGTGGTACGCGAAGGGTGCCCAGAGCACCGTTCGGCTCGGCCGGCCGTACCTGCACCGCGGTGTCCCGCCGCAGTTCCGCAAGTACGACCTCGCCTTCCTGCACTGGCTCGGGTGGACGGGCAAGACGGTGGACATGCTCGCGGAGTCCGACCTCGAGCTGGTCGGATCGGGTGACGAGCTCGCCGCAGCGTACGACCTCGTCGTCTTCCCGGGCCACACGGAATACGTGACCCGGCGCGAGTACGACCTGATCGAGCGCTACCGCGACGCGGGCGGCAACCTCGCCTTCCTGTCGGCGAACAACTTCTTCTGGGAGGTGCGACGCGAGCAAGGCGTCCTGCGGCGCACGCGGCTCTGGCGCGAGGGCGGCCGCCCGGAAGCGGCGCTGATCGGGGTCCAGTACCGCGGCAACGACGACGGCGCCCGACAGCGGCCGTTCCTCATCAAGGGAGCGGCGACGGCGCCGTGGCTTTTCGAAGGCACGGAGCTGACGGATGGAGCCCTCCTCGGGCAGGAGCTCGGCGGCTACGGGATCGAGATCGACGGGCTGACGAAGGACTCTCCCCCCGGAACGGTCGTGCTCGCCGAGATCCCCGACCTCTACGGCCCCGGCTTCACCGCCCAGATGGCGTACTACGAGACGCTCGCGGGCGCGAAGGTCTTCGCCGCAGGCGTGCTCGACTTCGGCGGGAGCGCAACGCTCTGGTCCGTGCGTCGGCTGCTCGAGAACCTCTGGGCCCGGCTGGCGGTTCCCTAGGCGTCGGCAAGCAGCTCGCGCTCGCCGACGAGGCTATCCGGCCCCGAGCTCGCTCGCGTACGCGCGCGCGTAGATCCGCCTGAGCTTCTCGACGCGGGCGACGTAGGCACGTGTCTCGGCGAAGACGATCCCCTCGCCGTGGGCGCGCCACTCGTCCACCTGCCCCTGTCCCGCGTTGTAGGCGGCGAGCGCCGTCTCCTCGTCACCGTACTTGTCGAGCAGGTGACGGAGGTACCAGGCGCCGTAGCGCACGTTGAGCTCGGGCTCGTAGAGGTCGGCGACGACGAATCGACTGCCGCCCGTGCGGCTCGCTATCCCCTTCGCGGTGTCGGGTAGGAGCTGCATCAGCCCGATCGCGCCCTGTGCCGACTTCGCGCGGGGGTCGAACTTGCTCTCCTGGTAGATGACGGCCGCGAGCAACGACGCGTCGAGCCGGTAGTTGCGCGCGTGGCCGGCGACGATCTGCTCGTAGCGGAGCGGATAGCGCAGGCGCGCGTACCACGCCGGCTCCGTCTCCAGCACGTAGAGGATGCCGCCGGCCGTGACGAGCGCCGCGGCCAGCAGGAGCGCGAGCCGCGTCACTCCGACGCGAGCTCGCCCAGCACCCCGACGACCCACGCGTCGAGGTCCTCGAGCGACCCGGTGTTGACGTAGACGAAGTCGGCCCGCTTCGCCTTCTCCTCGTCGGCGATGAGCCGCGCGTCGCGGTCGTCGCGGGAGACCGTGCGCCGGGCGTCCCGCAGCTTCGCGGGCGCCGTGACCACGACGACCTTGTCGAAGCGCGACTCGCCGCCCACCTCGTACAGGAGCGGCACCTCCGTCACGCAGACGCTTGGTGGATTCGGCAACTGCGCGAGCTGCTCGCGCCACGCGAGGTACTCGCGGGCGACGAGCGGGTGCAGCAGGCCCTCCAGGAACGCGAGCGCCTCGCCGTCGCCGAAGACGAGACGGCCGATGCGGCCACGGTCAGGACGGTCGTCGGCGCCGAGCGCGTCCTCGCCGAAGCGCTCAACCAACGCCCGCTTGACGTCCTCGTCCTCGTGCAGGAGGTGGTGGACGATCTCGTCGCTCGAGACGACGGCCGCACCGTGACGCGCGAACGCCCGCAGCGCCTCGCTCTTGCCTGCGCCGATCGAACCGGTGATCGCGACCGCGACCGGCCGCAAGGGCCCTACGCGGTCTCGCCGGGCTCGGGCTCGGCGGCTTCGGGCTCGGGGTCCGCCGCCTGGTCGGCGACGGCCTCCTCGGGCTCGGCGTGGGCCTCGATCTCGACGACCGCAGCTTCGGCCTCGGCCTCGACCTCGACCTCGACGCCCTCGGCCTCGATCACGGCCTCGGCGACTTCGGCGGCTTCGGCCTCGACCTCCGCGACCTCGAGCTCCTCGACGGCGGCCGAACCGGTCGGGAACGCCTCCTCGGAGAGCTGGAGGTGCGGCGTCTCGTGCACCGACGGCGCGCCGTCCGGCCGCGGCAGCGGCTCCGCGCCGTCCTCGACCTTCTTCAGCGAGAGCGAGAGGCGGCGGCGCTCGGCGTCGACCTCGAGGATGACGACGTTGACCGCGTCGCCCTGCGAGACGACCTCGCGCGGGTTCTCGACGTGGTGCTGCGCCAGCTCGGAGATGTGGACGAGCCCCTCGACGCCGGGGAGGATCTCGACGAAGGCACCGAAGGTCACGACCTTGGTGACGCGACCCTCGACGACGTCGTCCACGTGGTAGGCGTCGAGCACCTGCTGCCAGGGGTCGGACTGCGTCTGCTTGAGGCCGAGCGAGATCCGCTGCCGGTCGCGGTCGATGTCGAGCACCTTGACCTTCACGTTCTGGCCGATCTCGAGGATCTCCGACGGGTGGTTGACGTGGCTCCACGACAGCTCCGAGATGTGGATCAGGCCGTCCATGCCGTCGAGGTCGACGAAGGCGCCGAAGTCCACGATGTTCGAGATCTGGCCGTCGACCACGTCGCCCGGGTTGAGCCGGTCGAGGATCGCCTGCCGCATCTCCTTGCGCTCGTCCTCGAGCACCGCGCGCCGGCTGAGCACGACGTTGTTGCGCGAGCGGTTCAGCTCGATCACCTTGCAGCGCAGCTCCTTGCCCATGAACTCGTCCAGGTCCTGCACGCGCCGGATGTCCACGAGCGAGGCCGGCAGGAAGCCGCGCACGCCGAGGTCGAGGATGAGGCCGCCCTTGACGACCTCGATCACGTTGCCGTTGACCGGCTCTCCGCTCTCGGCGGCCACCTCGATCTTCTTCCACGCGAGCTCGAAGCGGGCGCGCTTCTTCGAGAGGATGAGGCGCCCCTCGGCGTCCTCCTTCGTGAGCACGAGCGCGTCGATCTCGTCGCCGACCGACACCTCGTCGGCCGGGTTGACCGCGCGGCGGATCGAGAGCTCGGCGACCGGGATGACGCCCTCGGACTTGTAGCCGATGTCGACGAGCACCTCGTCCTTGTCGACGCGGACGACCGTGCCGTGCACGACCTCGCCCTCGTTGATCACGGGGAACGTCGACTCGTAGTCGGGGATCAGATCCCCGTCGGGACCAACGGTCCAGACCCCCTCTTCGAGGCGCGGGTCGGCGTGTTCCACGGTGTCGTTGGCCATGGCGAAGGCGCAGTATAGCCGCGTCTCCGCGCAGGGCCCTGACTAAGTAACACAGTGTTACGAAGCGACCCGATCGACGATGGGCGCCGCGAACGTCGCCCGCGTGACTCTAGCTCTTCGCCTCCGCCCAGTTGTCACCGACGCCGACGTCCACCGCGAGCGGCGGGTCGAGGGGGTAGGCGCCGACGAGCTCCTCGCGCACGAGCTCGCGGGCGGCGGTCGTCTCGGTCTCCGGCACCTCGAGCAACAGCTCGTCGTGCACCTGCAGGACGAGCCGCGTGCCTCTCCCCTCCCGCCGCAGCCGCTCGTGGATCCGTACCATCGCGACCTTGATCACGTCGGCGGCGGTGCCCTGCATCACGGAGTTGACGGCCAGCCGCTCGCCGAGCGAGCGCGTCTGCCGGTTCGAGGCACGGATCTCCGGCACCGGCCGGCGGCGGCCGAGCAGGGTCGTCACGTAGCCGTCGCGCTCAGCCTGCTCGATCGTGCGCTTGATGAAGTCCTGCACGTGCGGGAAGCGCGCGAGATAGGTGTCGATGTAGGCCTGCGCCTGCTCCCGCGGGATCTCGAGGTTCTCGGCGAGCCCGAACGCGGAGATGCCGTAGATGATCCCGAAGTTGACCATCTTGGCCACGTCGCGCTCGTCCTTGCGCCAGCTCGGCCTGCGGCTTTCCGAGTACCTCGGCCGCGGTGGCAGCGTGGATGTCCTCGCCGCGCGCGAAAGCCTCCCGCAGGCGGGGCTCGCCGGAGACGTGGGCGAGGATGCGCAGCTCGACCTGCGAGTAGTCGGCCGAGAGCAGCCGGGAGCCCGGCTCGGCGACGAAGGCGGAGCGGATCTCGCGGCCGAGGCCGGAGCGGACGGGAATCGCCTGGAGGTTCGGGTTCGAGGTCGAGAGCCGTCCGGTCGCAGCGACGGTCTGGTTGAAGGTCGTGTGGAGGCGGCCGTCGTGCTCCGCGATGAGGGTCGGGAGCGGCACGAGGTACGTGTTCAGGAGCTTCGAGTACTCGCGCCACTCCTCGAGCACGTCCACGATCGCGTGCTCGTGGCGGATCGAGCGGAGGACGCGCGTGTCGGTCGAGTAGCCCGTCTTCCCCTTGCGGCCGGGCGTCAGCCCGAGCTTCTCGAACAGGATGCGCGCCACCTGCTGGGTCGAGCCGAGCAGGAACGGCTCGCCGGCGAGCTCCTCCGCCTTCGCCTCGAGCTCCTCGACGCGGTCGGCGAGCCGCGCCGTGATCTCGCCCATGCGGTAGGTGTCGATCCTGACGCCGGCGTCCTCCATCGCCGCGAGGACGGCGTGTCAGCGGCAGCTCGATCTCGCGGTAGAGCCGCTCGGAGCCGCGCTCGCGGAGGCGCTCGAGCATCGGCCCGATCAGACGGCGGGGTGTCTCGGCGCGCCGGACGAGCGCCGCCGTCTCCTCCTCGACCGGCGGGTCGAGGGCGACCTCGACGCCGTACTCCGCGGCCAGCTCGTCGAGCGCGTACTCGGCCCGTCCGGGCTCGATCAGGTAGGCGGCGAGCATCGTGTCGTCGTGCGCGACGACACGCAGCGACTTCGCGTCGTGGACGACGAGCTCGCCGAGTGACACCGTGTCGCCTGGCCGCGGCGCGACGACGACCTCCTCGCCGGTCGCGACCGCGCAGCGGCCTCCCTCGGCCGCGAAGCCGACGAGGCCCCTCACCGCCTTGGGAACCTCGCCCTCGCGCCAGCGCACCGACGTTCCCTCTGGAGACCGCTTTGCCGAAGGCAAAGCGGTCTCCAGCTCGTCCACGCGGTTGAGGACGCCGCGGAACTCGAAGCGGCGGAAGATCTCCTTCAGCTGCGATCGGTCGGGCGCGCCGCGGACGAGCTCGGCGCGGGTCGCAGTCGATCTCGAGGTCGCGCCGCATCGTCGCGAGCAGCTTCGAGTCGCGCGCCTGCTGGGCGAACTCGGTGAGCGCCTTCGCGCGGGCCGGCGACTGCTCGGCGGCGTGCTCGAGCACGGCCTCGAGCGAGCCGTACTGGGCGATCAGCTGCGCCGCCGTCTTGTCGCCGATCCCCGGAACGCCGGGGATGTTGTCCGAGGTGTCGCCCTTGAGGCCGATGAAGTCGGGCACCTGGTCGGGGCGGACGCCGTAGCGGGCCTCGACCCGCTCCGGGGTGTAGACCTGGACGTCCGAGACACCGCGCGGGGTCATCATCAGGCAGACGTTCTCCGAGCAGAGCTGGAAGGCATCGCGGTCGGTCGAGACGACGCACGTCCTGACCCCGGCCGCGTCGGCGCGGGTGGCGAGCGTGGCGATCACGTCGTCCGCCTCCCAGCCCTCGAACTCGAGGTTGCTGTAGCCGAACGCCTCGACGATCGGGCGGAAGTGCGGGAACTGCTCGCGCAGCAGGTCCGGCATCGGCTTGCGCTCGGCCTTGTAGGCCTCGGAGATCTCCGTGCGGTGCACGGGCCGCGTGTCCCAGGCGACCGCGACGCCCTTCGGCCGGTAGTCGGCGAGCAGCTTGAAGAGCATGTTCGTGAAGCCGAGCAGGGCGTTCGTCGGAAACCCGTCGGTCGTCGCAAGCTCCTCCGGCAGCGCGTAGAAGGCGCGATAGGCGAGGTTGTTGCCGTCCACGAGGAAGAGCTCGGACGAGCGCGCGGGCGCGTCGTCCAGCTCGAGCTCGGCGCCCGTGACCGTCTTCGGCGACATGCGGCGAGTCTACGCCGCGGCGGTCCCTACTCCTCGCCGAGGTACGTCTTGCGGACCCGCTCGTTCTCGCGCAGCTCCTTCGCGGGGCCCTCGAGCGCGACGCGCCCGGTCTCGAGCACGTAGCCGCGGTCGGCGACGTCGAGCGCCATCAGCGCGTTCTGCTCGACGAGCAGGATCGGCGTCCCCTGCTCGTTGATCTCGTGGACGATCTCGAAGATCTTCTCGACGAGGATCGGCGCGAGGCCCATCGAGGGCTCGTCGAGCATCAGGAGCTTCGGCCGGGCCATCAGGGCGCGGCCGATCGCGCACATCTGCTGCTCGCCGCCGGAGAGCGTCCCGGCCTTCTGGCGCTTCCGCTCCTCGAGGCGCGGGAAGAGCGTGAAGACGCGGTCCATGTCCTCCTTGAAGAGGTCGGCGATCGCGTTCGCTGGAACGCGCCCATCTCGAGGTTCTCGATCACCGTCATGCGCGGGAAGAGGCGCCGCCCCTCCGGCGACTGGCTGATGCCCATCTTCACGATCGTCGTGCGGCGCGGTTCGCGTGATGTCGGTGCCCTCGAAGCTGATCGTGCCCTGCGCGCGGGTGGTTGAGGCCGGTGATCGAGCGCAGCGTCGTGGACTTGCCGGCGCCGTTGGCGCCGATCAGCGTCACGATCTCGCCCTCGCGCACCTGAGCGAGATGCCCTTCAGCGCGTGGATCGCGCCGTAGTAGATGTGGACGTCCTTCAGCTCGAGGACGACGTCGCGTTGCCGGCGCTCACCGCGTCGCCGCCCTTGCCGAGGTAGGCCTCGATCACGCGCTCGTTGCGCTGCATCTCCTGCGGCGTGCCCTCGGCGATCTTCTCGCCGTAGTCGAGCACCGTGACGCGGTCGGAGATGCCCATGACGACCTTCATGTCGTGCTCGATCAGCAGGACGGTCAGCTTCTGCTCGTCGCGGAGCATGGCGACGAAGTCGCGTGAACGCGGCCGTCTCCTGCGGGTTCATGCCGGCGGTCGGCTCGTCGAGCAGCAGCAGCTTCGGCTCGGTCGCGAGCGCGCGCGCGACCTCGAGCCGGCGCTGGTCGCCGTAGGGCAGGTTGCGCGCCAGCTGCGTCGTCCCGGCCGGGCAGGCCGCGAGAAGCGCGAGCAGCTCGCGGGCGCGCTCGCGGGCGTCCTGCTCCTCGCGGCGCAGGCGCGGCGTGCCGAGGATCGAGCCGACGATGCCGCCCTTGAGGCGGCAGTGCATGCCGACCAGCACGTTCTCGAGCGCGGTCATGTGCTGGAAGAGGCGGATGTTCTGGAACGTGCGGCCGATGCCCGAGCGCGGTGATCGCGTGCGGCGGCTTGCCCGCGACGTCCTTGCCCGCGAAGCACGATCGTCCCCGCCGTCGGCCTGTAGACGCCCGTGAGCATGTTGAAGAACGTCGTCTTGCCGGCGCCGTTCGGGCCGATCAGGCTGACGATCGCGCCCTCCGGGATCGTGAAGTCGACGTCGTTGACGGCGACGAGGCCGCCGAACTCCTTCCGCACCGACGTGGCTGTGAGGACGTCGCTCATTCGTGCCCCGTCGTCGTGGAACGGCGTCGTCGTGGACGCCTTCCTCCATCTCGCGCTTGTGCCGGCGCTCGGGGATCAGCCCCGTCGGGCGGAACAGCATCATCAGCACGACGATCGCGCCGTAGATGCCGAACTGGTACTTCGGTCGGGTCGAAGTTGATCCCGCCCGTCGTTCAGCTTCGAGCCGATCGTCGCCAGCCCCTCGACGTTGAGGTAGCCGAGGATCATGCCGCCGAGCAGCACGCCCCAGACGCTGCCCATGCCGCCGAGGATGACCATGCAGAGCAGGAAGATCGAGATGTTGAAGTAGAAGTCGCCGGGAACGCGCCGCTCTTGAAGCTCGCGTAGAAGGCGCCGGCGACGCCGCCGAAGAAGGCGCCGAGCGCGTACGACCAGGTCTTCGTGCGCATCAGCGGCACGCCCATCGCGGCGGCGGCGGTCTCGTCCTCGCGGATCGCGATCCAGGCGCGGCCGAGCCGGGAGTCGCGCAGGCGGACGCTGCAGAAGACGGTGACCGAGCAGCAGCACGAGAGCGGTCGAGGTAGAAGAGCTTCGTGCGGTCGAACGACTGCTGGTAGCTCTCGGGCAGCCCGAGCGACGTCGTTCAGCGTCTTGCCGAAGCCGGGAGAGTCGATCGGGCTGATCCCGAACGTGCCGTGCGTCAGGTCGAAGCCGCCGATGTTGTCGGCGTTGCGCACGAACTGCGGGATGATCTCGCCGAAGCCGAGCGTCACGATCGCGAGGTAGTCGCCGCGCAGGCGCAGCGTCGGCAGGCCGATGAGGATGCCGACGGCGAGCGTGAAGAAGCCGGCGATGACGAGGATCAGCCAGATCGAGAGGTGGATCCCGGGCAGGTCGGAGCGGATGCCGACCGCGCCGAAGTGGAAGCTGATGTCCTCGAACTGCTGCGAGGCGAACCACGCCGGCCGTGTACGCGCCGGCGGCGTAGAAGGCGACGTAGCCGAGGTCGAGCAGGCCGGCGTAGCCGACGACGATGTTCAGCCCGACGGCCATCATCGTGAAGACGATCATCACGACCATCGAGCCGACGCTCGGGATGAAGTCGCCGATCACGGCGGCATCCCTGAGGCTCTCGACGTAGTCGGATAGAAGACGGCGAGCAGGCCCAGCGCGAGCACCAGCGCGAGCGCGCGCGCGCCGTTTCGGGGCGAGCGCGAGCAGCCTGTCCGGCGCGCTCGCGTCACTAGCGCCCCCTCCGGCGTCCGCTCGCCGAGCAGCCCCTCCGGCCGGAAGACGAGGATCGCGATCAGGAGCCCGAAGACGATCGAGCGCGTCCAGTCGCTGCCCGGGCGCGTGCCACGCGAGACCCTCGTTGAAGGCCTGGATGAAGCCGATCACGAGCGCGCCGAGCACCGCGCCGGAGAGGTTGCCGATGCCGCCGAGCACGGCCGCCGTGAAGGCGATCAGTCCCAGCTCGAAGCCCGTGTCGTAGCGCATGTTGAACTGGAGCAGGTAGACGATGCCGGCCGCGCCGGCGAGCGCGCCGGCGATCGCGAACGTGAACGAGATCGTGCGGTTGACGTTGATGCCCATGATCGCCGAGGCCTCGGGGTCCTGGGCGACGGCGCGCATCGCCTTCCCCTGCCGCGTCGGCTGGACGAACCACGTCAGCAGCGCGAGCACGGGGATCGTGATGATCAGCACCGCGAGCTTGTTCCACGTGTAGTGGACGCCGCCGATCGAGAAGACGTCGGTGCGGGGGATGAAGTTCGGCACGTCGCGGTAGTTCACGTCGTAGATCGCGAGCGCGACGTTCTGGACGATGAACGACATGCCGACCGCGGTGATCAGCGGCGCCAGGCGCGGCGCATGCCGCAGCCGGCGGTAGGCGACGAGCTCGATCAGGACGTTCACGCCCGAGAAGAGCGCCATCACGATCACGAGCGTTGCGAGCATGCCGCCGACGATCGCGAGCACGCCGCTCGACTCGTCGAGCCCGAAGAGCGAGATGATGACCGTGCTCGCGAAGAGGCCCGCGAGGGCGAAGACGTCGCCGTGGGCGAAGTTGATCAGCTGCAGGATGCCGTAGACGAGCGTGTAGCCGAGCGCGACGAGCCCGTAGACGGCGCCGTTCGTGAGCCCGATCAGCGCGATGTTGATGAAGTCGCCGGGCTCCTTGACGAGGTTGACGACGAGCCAGAAGAGGAGCAATCCGATCAGCACCCAGCCGATCACGTTGATCGGGCCGGAGCGCCCGAGGCGGCGCGCGGCGGCGAGGAGGGACTGCGCTCTGTCGGTTGCCGCGGCGATGGTGCGGGACTCTAACGCGTCCGAGGGAGCGCGACCGGGGGAGGGCGTCGCCCTCCCCCGGATCGCGTTCCGTCTTGTGGGTCAGCCGCTAGCCGCGGGCCGCCTCGACGTTCTCCGGCTTGGGGGAGATCGTCTTGACGGTCTTGAGCTTGTCGGTCGCGACGTAGATCGTGAAGCCGACGACCGCACCCGCAGCCCCGCTGGGATCTCCGGTCTCGCTGATCCCGAAGCTGCCGATGTAGCTGTCCGTGACCTTCTGAGCGAACATCTGCTCGATCACGCTGGCCCGCGTGCCGTCCGATGCGGCAATCGCGTTGATCATGACCTCGGCAGCCTGGGCGCCGTAGATCGCGTACGGGTCGATCGCCTTGCCGGCGAGCTTCGCCTCCCCGAACGCCTTGGCGAACTCCGCGCCCTTGCCGACGAACTCGTCGATGGGCACGCCGGCGACGCTCAGGAACATCCCCGCGGAGGCGGGGCCGGCCTCGTCGATCGTCTGCTGCGTCGTGAAGCCGTCCGGTACGAACAGCTTGACGTCGCCGTCGTTCGGGCCGAGCACGGCGACCTTGTCCTTGATCACCTGGGCGCCGTTCTCGTCGATCAGCCCACCGAGGAAGACCGCGTCGGCCCCGGAGCCCTTGACCTTGTTGAAGAGCGCCTCGTAGCTCGACGCCTTCGGATCCCACGCCTCGAAGCCGGCGACCGTGATGCCGACGGCCTCTGCGGCGTTCTTGAAGTTCGTCGCGACGCCGAGGCCGTAGGCCTCCTTGTCGTTCAGGATGTAGACGCTCGTGACGCCCTGCTCCACGGCGAACTCGGCCACGGCCGCGCCCTGGTAGGCGTCATGAGGGACCACACGAGCGTAGTTGCGCGAGCCGGACGGGTAGTACTTGTCAGGCTCGGTCTTGTCGCAGCCGGGCCCACCTTCCGTCAGGCAGACGTACGTGTTGGCAGGCGAGATCATCGCCAAGCCGCCACCCGGGGCCTGGTTCAGCACCGGGATCTCGATCGCTGCGCAGCCCGAGTTGAACGTGCCGATCACGGCCGACGACAGCTTCGTTCGCCGCGTAGGCCTGCGCGTTCGTCGAGCACTTGCCCGAGTCCCACTTGCCGGCCTGGGCCGTCGCGTCGTCGCAGGACTGGTAGCCGACCGTGTGGTCGCCGGCCTGCCAGTTGGCCTGCTCGAGCAGGTAGCGGATCGCCTCGACGATCTGGATCGTCTGCGTCCGCGACGAGCCCTGCAGCGGGAAGTCCGATGCGAGCAACACATCAGGCGTACCCTCGCCGCCGTACTCGATGGCCGTGCACGACGAGGACGGGAGCGCCTCGACGCCGCCGCCACCCGTGGCGGCCGTCTCGGTGGCGGTCGCTTCGCCGCCATCGTCGCCGCCGCACCCGGCTGCTACCAGCGCGAGCGCCACGACGAGCAGGGCAAAAGCCCCGATCAGTCCACGATTCTTGAGTGTCAAGCTGTTCCTCCTCCGTACCCGATGACCGATGCCCTGCGGCGTCTCGCGCTTGTCCTTCCGCACAGGCGAGAGGCAAGTATCAGGCCATTAGCGCCTGCTTTCAACCTCAGTACTGACCAAACCGTGGGGGAACGAGCGTGGGGGAACCCATGGTTCCCCCGCGAGCCCCCTCCTTCGGTGCGACACAGCAGCAGCCGAATCGGGCCTCCCGGCCGGCAAAGCCGGCCTCCGGCCGCGAGCGGTCGCGCATGGGACAAACGGAAATCGCCTCAAAGCGGGCTAGGATCAGACAAGCCGAAGTGGCGGAACTGGCAGACGCGCCGGACTCAAAATCCGGTGGCCTTCGGGCCGTGTGGGCCCCTACGTGGGAACCCATGGTTCCCCCACGAGCCCCCCTCCTTCTTCGCGTGGCACAGAAGGAGCCGAATCGGGCCTCCCGGCCGGCGAAGCCGGCCTCCGGCCGCGAGAGTTCTCCGCACAGAACAGCGATGCCGAGCTCCAGCGGGGCTACCATCATCCGACCGAGCCGAAGTGGCGGAACTGGCAGACGCGCCGGACTCAAAATCCGGTGGCCTTCGGGTCGTGTGGGCCCCTGCGTGGGGAAACCCATGGTTCCCCCACGAACCCCCTCCTTCTCGGCGTGGCATGCAGAAGCCGTAGCTGGCCTCCCGGCCGGCGTAGCCGGCCTCCGGCCGCGGGAAGCGTCACACACGGACGCGGTGAAGCCGGACTACGATGCTCGCACGTAGCCGAAGTGGCGGAACTGGCAGACGCGCCGGACTCAAAATCCGGTGGCCTTCGGGCCGTGTGGGCCCCCTGCGTGGGGGAACCCGTGGTTCCCCCACGCGCCCTCCTTTGCGGAGCGGCACCGCACGAACCGTGCCTGGCCTCCCGGCCGGCGAAGCCGGCCTCCGGCCGCGGGAGCGTCAGGCACGGAAAAGCGCGGCTACGATCGACCGGTCACGCCGAAGTGGCGGAACTGGCAGACGCGCCGGACTCAAAATCCGGTGGGCCGCGAGGCCCGTGTGGGTTCGATTCCCACCTTCGGCACTCCGTACGGTGAAAGAGCCGGGACGTAGGCCATACGGCTCGCGTCGTCGCTCGCTACGCCCCGGGCTCCTCTCACGCATCGTCTAGCTTTTGAACTCCTTGAAGGTGCGCAGGAGCTTCATCGTGGCGTCGTGGTCGAGCGCGGTGCCCTGGTAGCGGGCCTCGTACAGCCCCTGGAGGTTGGAGGGCAACTTCGTGCCCTCCTCGACCAACAGGATGTAGTTGTCGCCCCACAGGGCCATGGCTGCGCCGATCTCGATCAGCATGTTCTCGTTCAGCACGACGTGCTCGTTGCCCTCGGTATCGGTGATGGTCTTCTCGGTGCCGACGTGGATGATCCCGGCCCCGCAGGACCGCATGTCGTCCATCACCTTCTTGGGCACCGGCTTCGCCGTGGACTCCTTGTCCACGGACACCACCGGCTCGAAGTCGCCGAACGAGAGCAGCTCGCGGAGCTGGTCGACGACCTTCCGGTTGCTGCCATGGCTGATGAAGACGCGGCGGTTCTGCGCCTTCTCCACCTGCACGTCGCCGGGCGCGGCCGGGTCGCCCTTCGGCTC
The DNA here is from genome assembly GCA_963839425.1 of uncultured Actinomycetes bacterium. Taxonomy (GTDB): domain Bacteria; phylum Actinomycetota; class Thermoleophilia; order Gaiellales; family Gaiellaceae; genus CAYGLV01. The sequence goes on along the minus strand of CAWIUX010000009.1, from coordinate 552,779 downwards.
CCGGGGAGCCAACTGGGACGTGGCCGTGTCCAGCTCATCCGCCTCGAGGTCGTCCGCCTCCTCGTCCAGCTGGGGCACCACCCGGAGGCGTGCCCCGCCGAGGGCGCGGAGGTTGACGACCTTCCGCCCGTTGATGTCGTTCAGCAGCCCGAGCTTCTCGGCGCTGCTCACGATCAGGTCGTGGGTTTTTGCGGCCCGCTCGCGCGGCACGCCCAACGACTCCAGGACGTTCAGCGCAATTGCATGCGACGGCAGCGGGGAGCCGTCGTACTTCTGGAGGAACTCGCGCACCACGCGGGGGCGGAGCAGGGCTTCCCGACGCGCTGCGAGATCGTCGCCTTCCTCGGTCGGTGCGACGATACGCCGTCCGAGGTCGGTCAGATCGATCATCTCGGCCTGCGCGCCGCCGTCCGTGATGCCGTAGGCGACGGCCGCGCCCGTGAGCATCTTGAACGGCCCTGCGGTCGGCAGCATCTGCAGCGCGGTGGCCACGTCCACCGGCCGCGTCGGCTGCTTGCCGTACTCGTTGCTGATCGCGTTCACGACCCGCAACGCATCGTCGAGCGAGTACGCGGGCACATCGCTCTGGCTCACGCGGACGCGCTTTACAGGCTTCGCCTGCTGGGGCGTCGCGGGAGCCGCCTGGGCTTTCGCAACTCGTGCCATTGGTCTTTCTCCGTGCGGTGTTGCTTCGGAGGGGCCGGTCGTCCACCGCTAAGGCGGCCAGTCCCGCTTCCATGATCCGGGTCGGGGCGGACGACACGACCTTGGGGGTCGCTGACGCAAGCCCACTTGACCGGGCACAACGCCACGGTAGTGGGGGCGTCGGACGGACTCGAAGAGATCGCCGGCAGCTGGCGTGATCTGGCCCTCCCGTGCTACCCACCGAGGGATCCGCAGCACCGATGTCCGGACGCGGGCCGAAGCCTCGATTCCGCTGTAGTTGGCCCGTCCCGCACCGTCTCGAGATTCTTGGTCGGCATGGCCATGACGATACGCCGGCGGTGCGCACGTGCCGGGCGGGCCCTGGGGGCGCGGTGCCGTTGCCCGCGTGGCACACTGGGCGGATGGCGAAGGCGGTCGGGATTCTCACCGGCGGGGGCGACTGCCCCGGGCTGAACGCGGTCATCCGCGCGGCGGTGCACCGCTGTGTCGACCGCGGCGACGAGGTCGTCGCCGTCCGCGAGGGCTGGCGCGGGCTCGTCGAGGGCAAGTTCCACAGCCTCGGCCTGCGCGAGGTCTCCGGGATCCTGCCCCGCGGCGGCACGATCGTCGGCACGTCGCGCACGAACCCGTACACGGTCGAGGGCGGCGTCGAGAAGCTGCTGCGCAACTTCGGCCGCCAGGGCCTCGACGCGCTGATCGCGATCGGCGGCGAGGACACGCTCGGCGTCGCCTGCGCCTCCACGCCGAGCACGACTTCCCGGTCGTCGGCGTCCCGAAGACGATCGACAACGACCTCTCCGCCACCGACTACACGTTCGGCTTCGACACCGCCGTCTCGATCGCCACCGAGGCGATCGACCGCCTGCACACGACCGCCGAGTCGCACAACCGCGTCATGGTCGTCGAGGTGATGGGCCGGCACACCGGCTGGATCGCCGTCATGAGCGGCATCGCCGGCGGCGCCGACGCGATCCTCATCCCCGAGCAGCCGATGACGGTCGAGGCCGCGTGCGCCCTGATCGAGAAGCGGCACCGCGGCGGCAAGGACTTCTCCATCGTCGTCGTCAGCGAGGGGTACGAGCTCACCTTCGAGTCCGGCGCGCGCCAGCTCGTCGCGCAGGAGGCGGCGGCCGACCAGTTCGGGCACGTGCGCCTCGGCGGCGTCGGCGAGGCGCTCGCGCGCGAGATCGAGAGCCGCACCGGCTTCGAGTCGCGCGTCACCGTCCTCGGTCACGTCCAGCGCGGCGGCACCCCGACGGCGCGCGACCGCGTGCTCGCCACCCGCTTCGGCCTGAAGGCGGCCGATCTCGTCGAGGAGGGCAAGTTCGGCCGCATGGCCGCCCTGCACGGAGACACGATCGTGGACGTCTCGCTCGCGGAGGCGACTGCGCAGCTCAAGATCGTCCCGCGCGAGTGGTACGACGTCGCCGCCGCGTTCTTCGGGTAGCTACCCGAAGAGCAGCAGCAGCGCGTCGGTCGGAGCGTAGTCGTCTGTGAGCACCGGGACGTCGGCGGTCGCGAGCGGCCGGTCCCAGCGATCGCGGATCGCCGCGCGGAGGTCGGGAGCGCTCGGGGCCCGCCTGCGCACCTCCGCCCAGCGCTCGGCGAGGAAGGCCTTGGACGGAGCCGCGCTGTCGGTCGCGACGAGGATGACGTTGCGGATCATGCCCGGATCGCTGTCGAAGCGCCGGAAGACGGGATGCACGGCGACCGTCGGGAAGACGGCGCGATACGTGCGCACCATCGACCGGAGCAGGCGCGACTGGCCGCCGGCGACCGCGCCGATCACGTTCGTGACGACGACCCCGCCCGGCTCGAGACGGGCGCGCGCAAGCTCGAGGAACTCGCGGGTCGCGAGGTGGAACGGGATCGCGTCCGCGTAGAACGCGTCCACGACGATCACGTCCCAGCGCTCGTCGTGGCGGGCGAGATAGCGCCGCCCGTCCTCGACCTCGACCGCGAGCCGGTCGTCCCGCGGCAGCCCGAAGTAGCGGTAGGCGACCCGCACGACGTCGGGGTCGAGCTCGACCGCCTGCAGGCGCAGCTCCGGGAAGTCCCGCCACATCCGCTTGGGCGCCGAGCCGCCGCCGAGGCCGATGAAGAGCACCGAGCGCGCTCCGGGGGCGTAGGCGAGCCCGAGGTCGAGGTAGTCCGTGTACTGGAACCGCGTCCGGAACGGATCGCCCAGGTACATCGCGCTCTGGAACGAGTTGTCGAAGCGGAGATAGCGGGTGGTCGAGTCGTCGGCGACGACGAGCCGGTGATAGCGCGTGTCCTTCGCGTGGACGATCCGGAAGCCGGCGTCACGGCTCGCCGCGCCGGGATCGCCCGTCTGCCGCCCAGCTTCCTCCTGGAGCCGGTAGAGCGGTGACCAGTTCTGGAGCTGTGTGCCGGTCAGCGAGCCTCCGGCCTCCGGTGCCAGCGCGAAGACGGGCGCGACCAGCAGGCCGGCCGCGGCGAGGGAGGCCGCGAGCGGCCGCCGGCGCCCGCTCGGCGACGGCGACGGCGGCCGCCGCGAGCATGAGCGCCACCGCAGCGGAGGCCAGGAGCTGGTCGGTGCCGAGCTCCGGGATGAGCCAGAACGCCGTCGCGAACGTGCCGGCGATGCTGCCCGCAGTCGAGACGGCGAAGAGGCGCCCGGCCGTCCGCCCGAGCCGCTCGAGCGAGCGGGCCTGCAGCCGGACGGCGATCGGCGTGACGCTGCCGAGAATCACGCTCGGCGCTCCGAAGAGGAGAATGGTGGCGACGAGCGGATCGGCGCGCGGGCCGGGATCCCACTCGACGATCCACTCGAGCGCGCGGCTGTCCGCGTACGGGATCGCCAGCACGAGCAGCGAGGCCGAGACGAGCGCGCCGAGCAGCAGCCGCGGCGCGGGATAGCGGTCGGCCGCGGCGCCGCCGGCCCAGTAGCCGAGCGAGAGCCCCGCGAGCACGACACCGATCAGCGCGCCCCACACGAAGAGCGAGCTGCCGAAGTACGGCGCGAGCACGCGGCTCGCCGCGAGCTCGAGCCCGAGCAGCACGGCGCCGGCGATGAAGACGGCCGCGCCGATCGCGATCGCCGCTCGACGCTCTCCGCTTCCGGCCGTCTCCGTCACGCGCCCTCGTTCCTAGCCGCCGGGCGCAGCGAGGAGGACGGCGTCCACTCCGGCGCGCTCGAGCGCGGCGAGGTCCTCGCCCCCGGCGCTCGCGAGCTCGGCGATCGCGAGCTTGCCGGCGGGCACGTCGGGCAGCAGCTCCAGCAGGCGGTCCAGGTGGTGCTGGCCCTCCTCGGCGTCCTCGGCCGAGAGCAGAAGGACTTCGGGGTCCACGCGCTCGAGCACCTGCTCGAGCTCCTCCTCGTCGCGCACCCTGACGACGCACTCGAGCCCGAGCTCGTGCGCCTCCTCGAACAGCTCCTCGAGCCGGTCGCCGGCGTCCGCCGCGACGAGCACGACCGCGTCCGCCCCGGCCTCCTTCGCCTCGCGGAACGAGCCGGCTGTCCACAACAGGGGCAGCTGGCTCGCCTCGCGCACACCCGCAACGTGCCCGCGCACCGCCAGACCCTCGGCTCCCTCCGCCTCGGCGGTGCGAGCGGCCGCGCGGTCGGCGACCTCGACGAGGATCGAGATGCCGTCGCCCTCGGCGACGGCGTGGCTCAGGCGGCGTAGACCCGTCATTGGCCGATCGGGTGCCAGACCGTCTTCAGCTCCAGGAAGTCGGCGATCGCCCACGGACTCTGCTCGTCGGCCGAGCCGCGCACGACGCGCTTGACGTTCTCGGCGCTGAGGCGCTCGAGCTCCTCGGCCAGGCCGTCGGCGCCCGACACGTCGAGCGCGTTCACGTCCATGTGCCCCGCCAGCACCGGCGCCAGCTCGGAGCAGAGGCCGGTGAGGATGTTGAGGACGCCGCCGGGAACGTCGGCGGTCGCGACCGCCTCGGCGAGCTCGATCGCCGCCAGCGGATGGGCCTCCGAGGCGATCGCGACGACGGTGTTGCCGCCGGCGAGCGCGGGCAGGACGCGTGAGACGAGGCCGCCGAGCGGCGGCTCGCCGGGCGCGACGACGGCGACGACGCCGGTCGGCTCCGGCACCGTGAAGTTGAAGTACGGGCCCGCGACGGGGTTCGAGGAGCCAAGGACCTGCGCGAGCTTGTCCGTCCAGCCCGCGTACCAGACGACGCGGTCGATCGCGGCCTCGACCTCCTTGCGGCCCGTGCAGGCGCCGGCGAGGTCGGCGGCGCGCGCCTCCATCATCTCGGCCAGCCGGTAGAGCACCTGGCCGCGGTTGGACGCCGTCGCACCCGACCAGCCGGCGAAGGCGCCGCGCGCAGCCCGCACGGCGTCGCGGGCGTCCTTGCGCGAGGCGCGCGCGACGTTCTGGCCCTCCGCCTCGTACGAGCGGCCGGACTCGGAGCGCGGGAAGGCGCCGCCGATGAACAGCTTGTAGGTCTTGCGAACAGGCAACCGGCTCACTCGCGCCCCTGACCGGCCGGCTCCCGCCGGGCGAAGCCCGGCTCCGCCGACCTCGCCCCGCTGAGCGCACGGTGCTCTCCGGGCCCGTGTGTCCAACACTGTGCCCTCCGGCCCCGCACATTCAGCGAGACGTCAGGAACGCGAGAGCTGGAACGCACGATCCGGCTCATTGCTCGTCAAACCTCAGGTAGGGCTCGAGCCCGTGGCGGCCGCCCTCGCGCCCGAAGCCGGACTCCTTGTAGCCGCCGAACGGCGAGCTCGGGTCGAAGCGGTTGAACGTGTTCGCCCACACGACCCCGGCGCGGAGTTGCTGCGCCATCCAGAGGATGCGCGAGCCCTTCTCCGTCCAGACGCCGGCGGAGAGCCCGTAGGCGGTGTTGTTGGCCTTCTCGACCGCCTCCTCGGGTGTGCGGAACGTGAGGACGGAGAGCACCGGCCCGAAGATCTCCTCCTGGGCGATGCGGTAGCTCTGGGCGACGTTCGTGAAGACGGTGGGCGGGAACCAGAAGCCCTTCTCCGGCAGCTTGCAGGCCGGCTGGAAGATCTCGGCGCCCTCCTCGCGGCCGGAGGCGACGAGCTCGGTGATCCTGTCGAGCTGGTCGCGCGAGTTGATCGCGCCGAGGTCCGTGTTCTTGTCGAGCGGGTCGCCCATCCGCAACGTCGCCAGGCGCTGCTTGAGCTTGGCGATCAGCGGCTCGGCGATCGACTCCTGGACGAGCAGGCGCGAGCCCGCGCAGCAGACCTGGCCCTGGTTGAAGTAGATGCCGTTGACGATCCCCTCCACCGCCTGGTCGAGCGCCGCGTCGTCGAAGACGATGTTCGCGGCCTTGCCGCCGAGCTCGAGCGTCAGCCGCTTGCCCGAGCCGGCGAGGGCGCGCTGGATGTCCTTGCCGACCTCGGTCGAGCCGGTGAAGGCGACCTTGTCCACCCCGGGGTGCCGGACGAGCGTGGCACCCATCCGCCCGTTGCCGGTGAGGATGTTGACGACGCCGGGCGGGAGGTCGGCCTGGCGGCAGATCTCGGCGAAGAGGAGCGCGGTCAGCGGCGTCGTGCTGGCGGGCTTCAGGATGACCGTATTGCCCGTCGCGAGCGCTGGCGCGATCTTCCACGAGAGCATCAGCAGCGGGAAGTTCCACGGGATGACCTGGGCGGCGACCCCCAGCGGGTGCGGGCGCCGGTTCGGGAACGCGTACTCGAGCTTGTCCGCCCAGCCCGCGTAGTAGAAGAAGTGCGCCGCGGCGAGCGGGACGTCCACGTCCCGCGACTCCTTGATCGGCTTGCCGTTGTTCAGCGACTCGAGCACCGCGAGCTCGCGCGAGCGCTCCTGCATGAGGCGCGCGATCCGGTACAGGTACTTGGCCCGCTCCGCGGCCGCGAGCTTCGCCCAGCCGTTCTCGAACGCGCCGCGGGCGGCCTCGACCGCCGCCTCGACATCCTCCGGCCCGCCCTGCGCAATCTCGGCGAGCGGCTCCTCCGTGGACGGATCGATGGTCGTCGCGTACGTCCCCGAACGTGGCTCGACCATCTTCCCGCCGACGAAGAGCCCGTAGCGCTCCTCGAGCGAGACGATGCCGCGCGCCTCGGGCGCGGGCGCGTACTCCCACTCCGTCGGCGCCGGAACGGGAGCGTGCTTCCGCTGTCTCTCGAGCTCAGTCAATGGTGAAGTAGTCGAGGGACTGGTACTGACCGGTCTTCTGCTTGCGGATCTGCATCAGCACGTCGTTGAGGAGCGTCGAGGCGCCGAAGCGGAAGAGGTCGGGCGTCAGCCACTGGAGGCCGAGCGTCTCGTGCAGGACGACGAGGTACTGGACGGCCTGCTTCGCCTGGCGGATGCCGCCCGCGGCCTTCATCCCGACCATGCGCCCGGTCTCCTCGTAGACGTCGCGGATCGCCTCGAGCATGCAGAGCGTGACCGGAAGCGTCGCCGCGGGCTGCACTTTTCCCGTCGAGGTCTTGATGAAGTCGGCGCCGGCCGCCATCGCGAGCAGGCTCGCGCGGCGGACGTTGTCGTAGGTGCCGAGCTCACCCGTCTCGAGGATCACCTTCAGGTGCGCGTCGCCGCAGGCCTCCTTGACGCGGACGATCTCGTCGTAGACCTTCGCGTAGCGCCCGGACAGGAAGGCACCGCGGTCGATCACCATGTCCACCTCGTCGGCGCCGGCCTCGACGACCTCGCGCACCTCCGCGAGCTTGCCCTCGAGGGGCGACTGGCCGGACGGGAAGGCGGTCGCGACCGAGGCGACCTTGACCGACGTGTCGCGCAGCCGCGCGACCGCGGTCGGGACGAGGTTCGGGTAGACGCAGACCGCCGCGACGGCCGGCACGGTCGTGTCCACGGGGTCGGGGCGCACCGCCTTCGAGCAGAGCGCGGCGACCTTGCCCGGCGTGTCGGCGCCCTCGAGCGTCGTCAGGTCGATCATCCGCACCGCCAGCTCGAGCGCCTGGAGCTTCGACTCGCGCTTGATCGAGCGCCGGGCGAGCGAGGCGGCGTGCTCCTCGAGCGCAACCGCGTCCACCGAGCCGATCCGGGGCAGGCGCGGCTCGAGCGGCAGCTCGAACCCGCGCGGCAGAACGGGCGCCTGGGCCATGGCGGCAAGTGTACGTCCTCCCCGGTTCGTACTGTTGGTGCCGTCCCTCACAAAGGAGGCGCTGTGCTGGAAGATGTCGCCATCAACTGGATCGCGGTCATCGTCGCCGCGCTCGTCCCGATGGCGCTCGGCGCGGTCTGGTACTCGCCGGCGCTCTTTGCGCGCCCGTGGATGCGTGCGGTCGGCAAAACCCAGGAGGACATGAGCATGGCCCGGCGGGGCTACGCCGTCGCCGCGGTCGCCGCCCTGGGGATGGCGTACATCCTCGCGCGGCTCGTCGACTACGCGGGGGCAACTTCGATCGGCGCCCCGACTCCGCTTGACACAATGGCGGCATGGCTGTCCCCGCCGACCCGAAGCTCGGCGCTGCGCGTGCCGCCTCGAGCACCCACGGCTGGCGCGAGGCGTTCGAGCTCTACCGGGTACTCGACCGCGACGGCGGCCTCGACGCCGCAGACCTGGAGCGGCTCGCCGGTGCGGCGTGGTGGCTGGGGCAGATGGACGTCTGCATCGACGCGCGCGGGCGGGCGTTCGCCCGGGTACTTCTCCGAGGCGTCGAAGCGCGCCGAGGCGGCGCACCTCGCGGTCGAGATCGCGGCCGACCACTTCCAGCTCCTGCAGAAGTCGATCGGCAACGGCTGGCTCCAGCGCGCTGAGCGCCTCGTCGAGGAGGAGCCGACGCACCGGCGCGGGCGTACATCCTTCGCCTGCGCGGCCGCACCGCACCCGAGCCGGAACGGGCCCTCTCGCTCGCCCGCGACGCGTATGAGCTCGCCGTCCACGGCGACGCCGACCTGGAGGCGATCACCCTTCATGACCAGGGCAGCGCGCTCGTCGCCCTCGGCCGGGCGGACGAAGGGATGGCGCTCTGCGACGAGGCGACCGCCGCGGCCGTCTCGGGCGAGCTCAGCCCGATTGCCACCGGCATCGTGTACTGCAACACGATCGCGATCTGCCAGTCGCTCGGCGACTACGGCCGCGCCGGGAGCCGACCGAGGCCGCGAAGCGCTGGTGCCGACCGGCAGGACATCAACGGCTTCCCCGGCATCTGCCGGGTCTCCCGCGCCACCGTGATCCGCCTGCGCGGCGCCTGCTCGACGCCGAGGAGGAAGCGCTGCGCGCGTGCACCGAGCTGGAAGGCTTCGGACTTGCCCGGCTGTCGGCGAGGGCATGTACGAGATAGGCGAATACCGCCTGCGCCTCGGTGACCTCGACGCGGCGGAGGACGCCTTCCGGCAGGCCCAGGAGCTCGGCCGCGACCCCCAGCCCGGGCTCGCGCTCGTCCGGCTCGAGCGCGGCGACGTGCGGAGCGCGGTGGCGGCGATCACCGAGGCGCTCGCGGGCGAGACCACTCCGCTCGCCCGCGTCCGGCTGCTCCCGGTGCAGGTGACGGTCGCGCTCGCCGCGAGCGATGTCGAGACCGCCGCGGGAGCCGCCGGCGAGCTGGACGACATCGCGCGCAGCTACGGAACGTCGGCGCTCGCCGCCCATGCCGCGTGTGCGCGCGGCGCCGTCCTGCTGGCGCGGGGCGACGCCGAGGGCGCAGCTTCCTCGCTCCGCGCCGGTCGCAAGCTCTGGCACGAGGTCGATGCTCCGTACGAGGCCGCCGAGGCGCGCGTGCTGCTCGGGCGTGCGCACGCGGCGGCGGGCGACCTTGAGGCCGCGCGGCTCGAGCTCGAGACCGCGGCCTCGGCGTTCTCCCGGCTCGGCGCCGAGAAGGCGGCCACACGGGCGCGGGAGGCGCTCGCTCCCGCCGAGAGCGCGCGCGCCGAGCGCACGTTCATGTTCACGGACATCGTCTCCTCGACCACCTCGTCGCCGCGGTCGGCGACGCCGCGTGGTCTGACCTCCTCGCTTGGCACCACCACGCTCCGTGCCTGCTCCGCGCGTCGACGGCGGCGAGGAGGTCAGCACGTCGGCGACGGCTTCTTCGCGAGCTTCCCCGACGCCGAGTCGGGGCTCGCGTGCGTGGTCGAGGTCCAGGCACGCTCGCCGAGCACCGCCGCGAGCACGGCTTCGCGCTGCGGCTCCGCATCGGCGTGCACGCCGCTGAGGCACGCGCGTGGGCGCGGACTACATGGGCATGGGCGTCAACGAGGCCGCCCGCATCGGCGCGCTCGCGCAGACGGCGAGCAGATCCTCGCCAGCGCGGCGACCGCCGGCACGCGGCGAGCGCTTCGCGCTCGGCGCCGCGCGCCGTCGCGCTCAAGGGCGTGCGGGAGCCGGTCGCCGTCGTCGAGGTGGCGTGGCGCTAGGCCGAGGGCATAGAGTGCGCGCGTGCGGGCGAACGCCAAGACCGAGCTGATCAAGAGCGTCCCGCTCTTCGCGCAGTGCTCCAGGCCGGAGCTGGCGCGGATCGCCACGCTCGCCGACGAGCTCGACGTCCGCGCCGGGAAGGTGCTCGCGCGCGAAGGGGATCGCGGCCGTGAGTTTCGTCCTCATCCTCGAGGGCACGGTCGAGGTGCGCGCGAAGGGCCGCAAGGTGGCGACCCTCGCCGGCGGCGACTATCTTCGGCGAGGTGGCGCTCGTCTCGAACGCGCCGCGGATCGCGACGGTGACGGCGACGACGCCGCTGCGCGTGCTCGTGATCTCGGACCGGGCCTTCAAGGACATGCTCGCGCGCTGGCCCAGATCCAGGCGAAGGTGCTGCGGGCCCTCGCCGCCGCGTCGCCGAGACGCTCCTCGTAGAGCCGCAAGTCCGTCCTCCGCGCTCCATATGGTTGGTGCCGACCCTCACAAAGGAGGAGACGTGCTGCAGGACGTCGACATCAACTGGATCGCGGTCATCGTCGCCGCGCTCGTCCCGATGGCGCTCGGCGCGGTGTGGTACTCGCCGCGCTGTTCGCGCGCCCGTGGATGCGGGCGGTCGGCAAGACCCAGGAGGACATGAGCATGGCCCGCCGGGGCTACGCCGTCGCGGCGGTCGGCGCCCTGGCGATGGCGTACGTCCTCGCGCGGCTCGTCGACTACGCGGGCGACCTCCATCGGTGACGGGCTCGTCGTCGGCCTGCTCGCGTGGGCGGGCTTCGTGCTGACGACGATGGCCGTCAACGGGACCTTCGCCGGGCGCTCGCTCTCCCTCTACCTCATCGACGGCGGCTACCACGGAGTGTCGCTGCTCGTGATGGGCGCGATCCTGGCGGTCTGGGACTAGCGGCGCAGGCCATCAGGGAATCACGCTGGCCGCGGCGCCAGGCTTGCCTGGCGCCGCTCGGAGGTGCGGTGTGTCGTGCTGCAGACCGCGCGCCGACGCCGGCAGGACCTCGGCGGAAAGCTCGCCCATCGCTGCGGCTGCGGGTCGTCGCTCGGCGCTGCCGCGATGATCGCCGTGGCGATCTCGTTGGCACCGCGCTCTTGACTCCGGGGAGGGGGTCACTGCCAGGGTAGTCGGTGAGGCGCGTTCGGGGACAAGCGGGACAACGCCGCGATGGGCGAGTGTTCAGGAATGTCCCCTGAGGCCGCCTCCGCCCGGAGTGCTCTCCCAAGCCTCGGTCTGCTTCCAGGCGGCAAGCGCATTGACACGAAGCGCGAAACATGGGAACGATGCCGGGAACGAACGGAGCGGAGGAACGAGCGTGACCATGACCGTCCTTGAGAGAGTGAAGGAGATCGCCGAGGGCTTCGATGCCGACCGGACGGCTCGGCAGCAGCGCCGGTCGCTCGATCCCGCGGACTTCGCTGCGCTGCGCGAGGCTGGGTTCCTGCGGACCGGCGTCCCGGCGGAATCGGGCGGCCTCTACACCGACCGTGCGGCCTCGACTCGGCCGGTCTGCGAGATCGTGCGGGCGTTGGCCCAGGGTGACTCCTCGGTGGCGCTGGTCGCGGCGATGCATCCGGCCGTGCTGTCCTTTCTGGCTGGCCACGCCTGAGGTTCCGCCGGACTACCGAGTGGCGTGGGCCGATCAGCGGCGATCGGTGTTCGAGGCTGCTTCGGCCGAGTGGTGGGGGACGATCACTTCCGAGGCCGGGTTCGGGCGGAGACGTGGCCCGGACAAGGGCCGTCGCTTCGCACGGCGAACGGCACCTACCGTCTCACCGGCCAGAGCACTTCGGCATCCGGATCGGGGATCACCTCGTTCATGCTGACCACCGCCGTTCCCGAGGGCGAGAACGATCCCGACTGGTTCTTCGTCGACGTACGCGATGTTCCCTGGGACGGCTCGCAGGGGCTACGGCTGGCCGCCGAGTGGGATGGCTACGGCATGGCCGCCACGCAGAGCCACGGGATGGCCTACGAGGCGTTTCCCGCGACGCGGTTCGCGTGGCCGGGAACTGGCGCGCAATCGCCGACGCCGCAGCACCATTCGTGGGCTGCTCTGTTCACCGCGGTCGTGCTCGGCGTCGTCGAGATCGCCGTGTCGTCGGCTCGCGGATCCCTGCTCGAGCTCCTGGACGACCTTCGCCCCTACGAGCAGGTCGAGTGGACGCGCGCGGAATCCGAGGCATGGCTCGCCGCGCAGGCTTACGAAGGGATGCTTCGCGCCCGTGGAATCGAAGCCGCTGCCGAACCGCGACGTGCTGATCGGAAAGAGTCCGTGGCCGAACTCGCCGAGTCCGCCCGCCACGGATCTGCCGCGTCCTCGGCGGAGGCACCTTCTCCCGCCGCTCACCGTTCGGCCACTGGTTCGAAGACGTGCGCGCACTCGGCTTCCTTCGTCCACCCTGGAGCCTCGCGTACGACGCTCTCTTCAGCACGGCTTTCTCCACACGCGCCCGACCTCATCGGTGCTCCCTGCTGAGGCGTGCCCGGATGCCGCTCGTAGGCGTCTAAAGGCAAGCGCCTCCAACCCGAGACCTCAACGGCGCGACGTCAGGTCAGGGCACTCACCAGTGCCCTGGGCCAGCGTGCGGGAGCCTCCCCCCGAGGCTCCGGCGCACGGAGTGTGGTTACGACGGGCCGAGCGTTCCGCCGGTGGCGGTTTCGCGCAACTCCTTCAACTCGACGAAGAGCACGTGCGTCGGCGTTGAACCGAGGCGTTCTCGCCGCTATGGGTTTGGGCGTCGAGCCAGCGGACCTCACCTGGCGGCTCGAGAGCGACGTCACGACTCTCACCACTGCCACCGATGAGCCGTCGCTCCGCAGCTGCTGAGCGTGTACATGACGCTGTCCGGGTGCTCGTGCGGGCTCGTTTTCTGACCGGCCTCATCACGGTATTCCAGAACTCTCACACGGTCATTCTCGAAGACGACCTTGGACTCGTCGGTATTCTTGGTCGTCGTTGGATCAGTCACACGATCCTCCTCACGTCGGGTCGGAGCGGAATGCCTCAACTACATCAGACGCTGCTGGGTAGCGCACGCCCAATGCCGGCGGATTGGCGAAGAAGCTCTCTCGGCGCTCTCGGGGGGACGATCTCGTCATGCCCCAACGTGCGGGAATGTCACCAGAGGCCGAATCGCTAGAACGGCAACCCGCAAAGGCTCCGAGCTTCAGCCCGTGACGAGCGAGGGCAGCATCGTCTGTGGCTCGGACAGGTTGGAGTCACCGTGGGACGTGCAGATGCGGAGATCTGGGAGTGGCCTGATTCGCTCGATGCGCTGGCGGCCGCGCCCGAGTTCCACAGCCTCCTCGTTCGAGAACGACGACGTGCGGGTGCTGGAAAAACCCGGATCGCCCCGGGGGAGACGGTGCCTCTTCACACGCATCGCTGGCCCAGCGTCCTCTACGTCCTCTCGGCAGGCGATGTCGTGCGCCGCGACGACGAGGGGAGACTCCTCTAGCGACACACGGGCAACCGGCACGCTCCCCGAGCCCGGCAACAGATGACCATTCTGGATGGCGGCGATGCGCCTCCACACACCGTCGAGAACACCGACAGCTCGGAGATCCGCCTGCTCAACGTCGAGCTGAAACGCGGATGAATCAGGGCATGCGGACGATCGGCTTGATCGTGGTGCCGGTCTCACAGTCGCGGAACGCGTCGTCGATCTGATCGAGGTCGTAGAAGGTGACCAGCTTGTCGAACGGGAAGTCTCCGCTGCGATAGAGGTCGATCAGCTTCGGGATGAACGTGTCCGGGTGCGACTCGCCCTCGACGATGCCCATCAGCCTTCGGCCGCCGCTCATGAACTGCACCTCGTCGAGCGTGATCTCCGTGCCGAGCGCCGACGCGCCGAGGATGCCGCAGGTCCCGCGCGGCGCGAGGGACTCGACGGCGTTGCGGATCACGGGCGCGAGCCCGGTCGTGTCGAGCGCGAAGTTCAGGCCGCCGCCCGTGATCTCCATGATCTCGGCGGTCGCATCGAGGCTGGTCGAGTCGATCGTGTGGGTCGCTCCGAGGGTCTCCGCGACCGCCAGGCGGCCCGCGTCGATGTCGACGCGCGACGATCGTGGTGGCGCCCACCACCTTCGCGGCCATGATCGCCGAGAGGCCCACCGACCCTGTGCCGAACACGGCGAACGACGCGCCGGCGCCGACGCCGAGCGCATTCATCACGGCGCCCGCACCGGTCTGGATGCCGCAGGCCAGCGGGCCGAGCAGCTCGAGCGGCACGTCGGTGGGTACCTTGACGACGTTGCGCTCGTGGCAGAGCGCATGCGTCGCGAATGACGACTGACCGAAGAAGTTGCTGTGGATGCTGTCAGCGCCGCTCCGGAGCGCGGTCGATCCGTCCGAGCGCGCCGCCAGGAAGTTGTGGGCGAAGAACGTCGTGGCAGTACGTCTCGGCGCCGTCGACGCAGCTCGGGCACACGCCGCACGAGTTGAAGCGTCATCACGACGTGATCGCCGGGCACGACCTTGGTCACGCCCTCTCCGACGGTCTCCACGATGCCGGCGCCCTCGTGCCCCAGCACGACCGGCTGCGGGGTCGGAAGCATGCCTTGAGGGACGACGAGATCGGTGTGGCAGACACCGGTGGCGACGACGCGAACGAGGATCTCGCCCGCACGGGGATCGTCGAGCTCGAGCGTCTCGAGCGACATCGGGGCGCCCGGAGCACGTGTGACGGCGGCGCGAATCTGCATGCGACCTCCTCACGATAGGGTTGAACGGCGACGATACAGCTCCCCGCCCGCGATCGGCGCAGCATGCACGCGCCCGGCGGCGCACGACCGCCGACGGAATCAGGAACGGCGTGCGAAGGATCAAGGAGCCCGGCGGTCTACACCACGCCGCGTGGGGGTGGTGGCCGTCGCCCAGGGCAACAGGGCCGGCATCGCGCCGGTTAGTGAACCGCACCCTGCGCCAGCGTGCGGGAACGTCACCCGAACGACAGCCGCTTCCGCGTCCTTCGCCCTTTCCAGGGCACGGACTCCGAAGCTAGCCGGGGAGGCGCCTGCTTCGACTCACGTAGGTAACCCCAGGCGTGTGTGGTGAGTCCGACTCGTCACCGTCGGGCTCAGCCGCGGGTCCGTATAGGCGGGACGCAACAAGCGCGGTAATCCGGCCGACCGAAAGCTGGACGAAGACCATCGCAAGAAGCGATCCATTTTCGATCTCGCGAAGGAGGCGCAGGCCGATTCCTTCGCGGCGTGCCTCCGGGGCGACCCACATCGCGATGACGTGGAAGCGGTTGCGCTGCGTCTCATCGCGCTAGGCCGTGATGATCCCCACGGGTTGGGGCCCGCGCATGGCAAGGAGTGTCGCCATCTCCTGGCCCGACGCATCGCCGGCGGCCGAGTCATCCCACTCCGCGTTCGTGAAGGCGGCCTCGCGCGCGAATGTGGAGGCAAACGACGGCGGATCGGTCGCGAGCGCCCGGAGCCGCACCGCTTTGACCAGCGACCCCTCTGAAGCCTGGATCCGCCTCATCACCGTCCTCGTCGCCACGCAGCCGAGTCTAGGGGGCGAAGTCCTCGACGAACCAGCGAGCGACGGCCGAGTCGCCTGGACCAGGTTCAGGAATGTCGCGAGATCATCGGCAGAAGATCTTTTGGGCGGTCCGGAACGATTTCGCGCCGTGGTACAAGAGGGTCATGGGTGTGGTTGATCTTCGCGACGGTGAAATCGATGCTCAGGTTCGCACTTGCTCGCAGCGGCTTGGGCTTCTCGCGACGCCGCAGGGTCTGGCCGTCACCCCTACGTAGACCGTGAGGCTGCCCAGCCGTTGATCGGATGGATGCAGGATACGACCTTGTCGGCATCCTTGAGGTTGAGCGCGCGGGCGATCGAGAGGTGCGTTTGAACAGCGTGTTGTCCTGGAGCCATTTCGGCTCCGCGGCATCGGGCGGGCGATGGTCGAAGCGGTCATCGCGGGTGCGCCGGTCGAGCGGTTCGTCGCTGATAGCGACGATAACGCCGTCGGCTTCTTCGAGAACGCGGCTTTGCTGTCTCTCGCGCGGACGACCTAGAGCGCTTTCACTTATCCGGTTCGTGCGCGTCGGCCCGCCTCGCCAGCGGCAGTCACCGTGTTTACGCTCACGAGCTTGAAGCGGCGATCCGTGCGTCCTGGGGAAGCGACACATCCGGTGACCCAGACGAATGGACGACCGACAACCCTGCGCGCGGCCAGTGCGACGCGACCGCCGTTCTTGTCCGGAGCTATCTCGGCGGCGACATCCTGATCGCAGACCTCCTTCGCACGGCAGGCGCGTCGAACGCCACGCATGGAACCGCCTCCGATCAGGGCTACGATCGACCTCACCCGCGACCAGTTCCGCAACGGCGAACTGCTCTCTGAGCCTGTCGCTGAGGAACCACTCCTTCTCGGCGATGCATCCTCCAGCGGCACCGCCTGCTCGCCCAACGCGTCGACGAGTTCCTCCGCGGCTCGGAGCTACTCCACTCCCTTAGACGCCGATCGGCGCGCCTCGTCCGGCTAGCAAGCCGCACGATCGTGGCCTGCGCCAGTGCTCAGGAACGTCCTCGATCTTCCTGGCACGAAATGGCCGCAAAGCGTGAAACACTGACGGTGGTGATGCCGGTCAGGTGCAGTAACTGCCGACACGAGCTCGATGAGGCGCAAGACATCTCTTACGAAGAGCGGACGCCGTGCCCCCAATGCGGGGCCCCGAGCGCATCGTGGAGGTGGCCGCGACCCTCTCGGCCCGGGCGACGGTCTCGGCCAGCGCTGCTGTTGAACGTGGACTGACGCGACGCGGCTCGCCGTGCTTGGGTTTCTTGCAGGGGTCGCTCTCGCTGCCGCCACATTCGTGAATGTCCTGGGTGGACGCGGCTCGCGGCCGGACTGGCCACGTTCCGCCCGCCTGCGCCGTGATTCGCGTTCCGTGGACGCGAGGGGAAAATGATGAAGTTCGTGCACTGGCTCACGCGCGCGGAGTCCAGAACCGCGGCTAATCGGCCTCTAGCGTGAGCCGCGCAGCAAGGGAGTGCCGCTCAGCCGCTGTGCGAGGGTGAGACGCGTCCCGTGGGCGAGGCTTCGGCATGTCTCCGGTTAGTCACGGGCGACGACGGGCCGGACTTGTCCGCCGAGGGCTCGGCCCGGTGCACCTGAGGAGGTTTGCACGGGTTTGGCTCGGCTGGACTTGCCCAAACGTCACCGGAGCTGCTCGAAGCACCCCTGGTAGGCCGCTGGGGTCCGTAGCTCGCGCTCGCGCGTAATGAAGGGATACAGGTCGCGCCACAGCCTCAATGCGCTGTCACCGAGGGGACCTGCTGGAAGCTCTGGTTCAAGGAGCCCATTTGCGACAAGCACGCCGAGATCGTCGAGCTAGTGGCTGACCCCGCAATGCAGCCCGGGCGACCTCATCAGGAATACCGCGCATCCCCCCTCGGTATCCAGTTCGCGCAGCTCGTCAGAGAGCAACCGACGAGCCTCGACCATTCCCCGGCTTCGGTACTCGCCGAACAGGTCAACGTCGCCGGGAATGTGTTCGCTGTTTCGGCCTCCCGGAGCTGCCACGCCGAGATAACTGCCGCAGCCGCAGCGACGATGAGAGCGACGATCGCAATGGCCAAAGCGACGCGGCGACATTCTAGAGCGTGTCGGATCTCAACAGCACATGAGACGACGGTCGTCTTCGAAGGTCAGCCGTGTCGCCTGCCCCAGTGTGCGGGAATGCTTTTTGGGCGGAGCTGGCTCTTTGGGGCGCGCCGTCACCGACGACGCGAGTGGCTCGGGTGCGGCACGAGGATCTCGCCGATCCAGAACGTCAGCACGAGCGCACCGATCATGAACGGGACGACGAGGATGCCGCGCTGGCCGGGCCCCGGCGACGAGGCCGAGGACCGGGCGGCGACACCGGCCGCCATCCAGACGGGCGCGATCGGCTGACCCCAGCCCTCCGGCAGGTCGTACCCGACGAGCCAGGCGCCGCCGACCACCGACAGGCCGACGACGGGCATCAGCAGGGCGTTCACCAGCGCCAGCTCGCCGCCCAGCGCCCCGCGCGGCTGTGAAGCCGGGAAGCACCAGGCCGACCGCCGCGACGGTGCCCGCCGCGATTGCGATCGTGGCGGCCGTGAGCATGAGCACCGCCGTCGCCGGATCCGAGACGACTCTCGTTGGCCGTGTCTTCCGCGCCCCGGGTGCGGACGAGCGCGAAGAGGCAGACGAACAGCAGAACCGAGAGAGCGTCGAGCCCGAGCGAGAGAGCCAGCGTCGACACCCGCCGCGGCTCGACTCCCCCACCGTGACGACGGACTGCGTGCGTCGATCCCATCGCATCCTCCGTCCCTATCGTCCACCCGCGGGGCTCCGCCGGCCATCCGGGCCGGCGCGGATTCGACTACGTATGACACCGTGGCAACGCGGCGCTCGCCCGCGCCGGTTCACGGCCTGCCGACTCCTCCGATTGGCCGATAGGCTCCGCGGATTCCGTGAACGGACGCCGGGATCGGGTTCGACCTCGCGGGAAAGCTCTCGCTCGTGCTCCTGCTCGCCTTCGGCGCGTTCTCCGGCCTCGAGCGCTTTGCGGGGAAAGCGTTCGGGTGGCGGCTCGTCGGCTACTCGATCGCAGCTCTCATCGCGCCCGCGCTCTGGGCCGCGCGTGGTCGGCGTCCGCCCATCCGTTCGTGGCCGACACGCCATTCGTACTCCCATTCCTCATCGACACGATGGGCAACGCGCTCAACCTTTACGACGCCATCGACTGGTGGGACGACGCGAACCACTTCGTGAATTGGGCACTCTTGAGCGGTGCGGTCGCCGTGGCGCTGCTCCGCACCCACGTCAAGCCGGCGGCAGCTTCTTCTCTCGTCGCCCGCTTTGGTGTAGCGACAGCTATCCTGTGGGAGCTCGGCGAGTACTTCGCCTTCATCCGCATCTGCCGGAGCTCGCAACGGCCTACACAGACACGCTCGGTGACATGGCGCTCGGGCTCAGCGGCGCCACGCTGGAGCCGCAATCGCCGTGATCGCGCTGGGCCTGCCGCGAGCCGCGCCAAGGCATAGCCGACTCCGGCGCCCAGTGTTCAGGAATGTCGCTAGAGGAGGGCTCGGAGCACCCGCACCTCGTCCTCGTCGGCTCCGAGGTAGGCGCCGCGGATCACGCTCCACATTCGCATCCGCTCTTCGTTCAGCCCGGCTGCTGCGAAGGCTGCCAGCCGTCGCTCCGTCACGTCGAGCGTCATCCGGTACTGCAACGGCTTCCAGAGGAACGATGGCACGTCGACTCGGGGTCTCCCACCATCGCCTTCGCGTCGATCGCGAGGTATCGCCCGCCCGCGTCGAGGATGTTGTGATGGTGGAAGTCACCGTGCACGAGCGTCGAGCGACCGACGTCGAGCGACGCATAGAGTTTGCGCGCGAACGGGATCAGTTCGCGCCCCGGCTTGTCGATCGCTTTGCCCTGTCGAGCCAGCGCGGGACGTGATCGCCGATCCAGCGAAAGGGCCGGCGAGCGGGCGGCGAGAACCGCAGCCCCACGTCGATGGCCACCGCTGTCGCTTCGTCGTCGCCAACTCCGAGATGTCGGTGCCGGGCCGCGCGCGCTTGAGCAAGAGAACGCGTCGCTCGCGATTCCGGCGCAGGAGCCGAACGGCGCCGTCCCCGTCCCATAGGGCGAGCGTGTCCGCTTCCTCGTCAAGACTCTCATCGTCCGGCGGTGTCAACTTCAACACGGCGTTGTCGCTTGCCGGGGCGACATAGGAATAGCGGGAGAGCGCGAACGGACGCCCCGAGCTCGACGCCCCACTCCAGCGCCACCTCGTACGCGACCCGCTCGAGCGGATCGAGATCCTGCCGGGAACCCACAGCAGGAGACTAGAGACGCGGATGGGCGAGCGTGCGGGAATGTCGCTCGACCGGATGGGCCGGCGCCGCGCTCCGACTGTAGACCAGCACGCATCGACGGACATAGCAGCGGCACCCTGTCGGGCGCCCCAGCGTTGCTCCTATGTCAGGTGAGGCCCCTGTCTACAGCCGCCGTCGACCCGAGTTTGCGTGTCACCTCAATCCCCTGGGGACTAGAGTTGGGGAAGCGTTATGTCTGGTACTGCGGGAGGCGCAGTGAGCGGGTCGGCGATCTGCTCGAGTCGATGCAAGGTGCGACCGAGCGCGTGCGCAGCGTGCAGGCGACAGTCGTCGAGCGGCGGCGGCCTGAGCTGTCAGAGCGGGCGTTCCGGCGCTTCGCCGAGCGGGTCGAGTTCGCGCGTGGAGGCGGTTATTTCCACGTTCCCCTCGGTGGCGTCGCGCCAGGAGAGCAGGCGGACGAACATGTGTGGTGGATCGAGCTTTGGGCTGAGCCGGGCCGGTTCCGTCAGGAGCGGCGGGGGCCGGATGCCGAGCACGTGCTCGTCATCGACGGCGAGCGGTGGTGGGACTGGTCGCCAGCCTTCGGGCTGCGCTCACACGAGGACGAGCGCGGAGCGCGTTACCACGGCGGCCTCGACCTGCTCGACCCCTCAGAGTTCCTCGTCGGGTTCGCGCTGGAGCCTGCGGGCGGCGCTGTCGCGGCCGCCTGCCCGGTGAGGCGCGTACATGTCCGCCGCACCGTGCCGATCCGCGGTCACTTCGGGCTCGAGCCGGGCATCGACGAGGGAGAGCTTCTGCTCGACGCGGAGCGCGGGCTCGTCCTCCGCCGCGCGGAGCTCGTCGACGGACAGGAAGCCTTCGTGCGCGAGGTCGAACGGATCGCTTACGACGAGACGCTACCTCCGGACACGTTCGTCTTCGCTCTGCCGCCTGGCGCGTCAGCGCGAGGTCGCGCCGAGCCCCAGGTGACGACGGTCGATGCCGCAGCGGCGCTCGCGTCCTTCCGCCTCTTCAAGCTCGACCCCGTGCCGCCCGAGTGGCGGGTGCAGGCCGTCTACGTCGCCGCGACGGAGCGTCCGACGCTCCCCGACTCGGTGACGCTCCTCTACTCGCGGAGCGATGGGGGCGAGCGTCTCCAGATCCGCGAGGCGATCCGCGAGCACGAGCTTCCTTCGATCGGCAGCGAGCGTCGTTGCGAGCACCGCGGACGTGGCTACGTCGCGCTCGGGCCGGAGCGCCCGGACGGCGCGAGCCGGCGGAGCTGATCTTCGCCGCCGACGGGACGCAGATCCGGATGAGCTCGTCGCAGTTGCCGCTGGAGCGGCTGCTCGAGCTCGCCGACCAGCTCGTCGAGGCATAGCCGACGCTGCCGCGCGACACCTGTATGTGTCGTTGCTCCGCCGCCAGGCGCGTGGGCTGGGCGAGCGTTCAAGAATGTCCCCTGAGAACGGCCCGAGCTGGCCCCTAGTGGACGAACTGCCAGACTCGATAGCCGGTTCTAAACCGACCGACGAAGAAGACGCGCTGCGAGGCACTCTGAGCAGGAAGCATGGCGCGCTCGGTCACGTAGACAACGACGGTTCTCCGCCAGACGCGAACGCCGCATTCGAACTTCGCTTCCGGCCCTCGCTGCTGATCCACTGTCGCCAGGATCGCCGAGACAACTTGCGGGCGGCTTGAGGGACGCTCGTAGCGCATGGTGTCAAGGGCAGCCGTATCGCCGCCCTAGGGGTTGGGATCGGTAAGCGGACGCAATCCGCGAGGATCGACTCGACGGTCGTGTTCCCTCGCGAGCAGATTGGTGACCGGCCCGTGTCGGCCGACTTGGCCTCGACGGTCAGTGCGATTGCCGGTACCGCGTCCGAGTTGCTCGGGGCCGTTCGGGCCCACACCGACGGTGCCGTCTACCTCGACGGGGATGCGTTGATCAGATCGTTTCTCAACGAGAACCTGATCCATGAGCTCGGGCTTCCGAGATCTCTTGCTAGAGCGCCTTCCAGAAGACGGTCGTGTCGCACGGCCGCCCGTCCGGGTAGAGGGCGTAGCCGGGGATCACGCCGACCCTCGTCCAGCCGAGCCGCTCGTAGAGGCGCTCGGCGTCGTCGCCGGTCACGGTGTCCAGCACGAGCAGCGTCTTGCCCTCCGCTCGCGCCTCGCCTCGGCGTGCTCCATGAGCAGCTGCGCGATGCCGCGCCGGCGGGCCGAGCGGTGGACGAGCAGCTTCGCGATCTCGCCGCGGTGCGGCTGGTTCGGCGGCACCGCGAGCACGACCTGCACCGTGCCGACCACCTCGCCGTCGGCGAACGCGCCAGGATCAGCCGGCGGCCCTGCTCGACCTCGGCGGCGAAGGCCTCGAACACGTCGCGCGCCTCCTCGTGCGAGAACGGCGCCATGTAGCTGACCGACGCGCCTCCGGCGACGCAGTCGGCGAGGACGCCCGCGAGCCCGTCGAGCTGTTCATGGACCTCGGCCGAGGCGAGACGGCGGATCTCCAGCTCGTCGGCGTCCATCGGCCCATTTTGCCGAAACGTTGTCGCTCCGTTGAACTGCCGGTGCCCAGACGCGTGCTTTTGCGCGGACGCCCGCAAAGGCGGAGCCAGCTCACCTGAGCCAGCGTCCGGGGATATCCCCCGACCGAAACAGCCCGGGCTCCGAATCGGCTGCTCCGCGACGTAACTCTCGGGCGACTGTGGATTTTGCCGCCATGACAGACCGCGCCCTCGCGATCCGGGCACTCTACGACGGGTTTGAGCGTCGCTCCTACGGCAGGGAGTGGTTCACGGAGGAGCTAGCTCTCGGTCTTGTCGGAGACATCGGAGACCTCGCCAAGCTCATCCAGGCATGGGAAGGCGTGCGCGCAATTGACGACGTCAGCGCGAAGCTTGAGCACGAGCTGGCTGCATCCTCTGGTCGGTCATCGTCATTGCCGACAAGTGCAAGGTCGATCTCACATCGAGCTTCGCAGCCACAATGGACGAGATCGAGACGAGCCTTGCAGCACGCCAGAGTGCGCAGTAGTCGGTCAGAGGCAGGGTCGCGTCCCCTGGCGAGTGTTCGGGAATGTCCCTTGAAGGAGACCGCCTTGAAGGAGACCGACTGCCGTCCCGGGCAGGAGGGCGGATGGCGGGGAACTCGTGCTTTCAAGCGGTCAGTCCATTGTTGGTGGAAGGGAGCACTCGAATGAGCGAAGCGGAAGACCTGTTCGGCGAGGAGCACATCCGGCGCTACCGTGAGACTGACGGCGAGGTCGGCCACATCTGGCGGCGCGGGTCGAAGATCCTCCTGCTCACGACGAAGGGCCGGAACACCGGCGAGCCGCGCACCACGCCCCTGATCTACGAGGAGGCCGGCGACGACTACGTGATCGTCGCGTCGAAGGGTGGCGCGCCGGAGCATCCCGGCTGGTACCGGAACCTCGCCAAGGAGCCGCAGGTCGAGCTACAGGTGAAGGGCGAGGTCTTCCCGGCGCGCGCCCGTACCGCGACCGGCGACGAGCGTGAGCGGCTCTGGAAGCTCGCGGCGCGGCAGTGGCCGGACTACGACGAGTACCAGAAGAAGACCGACCGAGAGATCCCGGTGGTCGTGCTCGAGCGCGGCTGATCGTCAGCCCTGACTGTGCGCGCCCGCCGGCCGGCGCGCGCAGCCCAGTCAAGGCGAAGCCGACCCCCCGGGAGCGTAGTGAAAGGGGGTTGATGGGGCGAGCACATGGCGAGGATCAAGGCGTTCGGGCAGGGGCGGGACGATGCTCCGCTGCGCCAGTGTGCGGGAATGTCTCCCGAGCGAAGTCACCGACGCCGACCGGATCCAGTCGTCATCGTCGGTGAGCGGGGGGAGTGTCGGCCATGGACGCCGCATGACCCGGCGATATTCGGTGAACCCGATCACGAGATGGCCCACCAGGAGGCCACCCAGAGCCGGTCGCAAGAGACAAGCTCCAGGCCAGCCACCCCAGTGCGCGCCGTACCCGCCGGCGATGAGAAAGAGCATCCAGAGCAGGCTCAGCCGGCTCGCGACCACAGGGGATGTGCTCCGACGATCGTGCTCATCCATTCCGGTTCAAAGCCCATTCAGCTGCTGGCGGCACAGCGGCCGCCTGCGCCAGTGTTCGGGAATGTCACTCGATGATGCCCCGGCCCTTCCGCTATGCTCGACGCGTGACTGGAGATTCGATCGAAGGCGTGCGCTCGCTCCTGGAGGCTCCCTCTTCGGCGGTCTGACGACGTATCGAAAGGACGGAGCGCGCTCGTTTCGCCGGTTTGGTTTCGCTGGAGCGACGGAGGGTTCGAGGTAGTGATCGCCAAGGCGATCTGAAGCTTTGCCACCTGGCGCGTGACCCACGGTGCGTTCTCGTCGTTTTTGAACGGTTCGACCTTTCCGCGGAGTCGAGGTGCGTGGGGTGAGCGAGTTGGTCGAATGCGACGTCAGTTCGGTGCGAGCGGCCATCGCGGGGCGCTATCTCGGAGTAGGTGACGCGCGCGGTTGCGGCCGATAGGAGATCCAAGCCGAGGGTCTTGCTTCGGCTCGCCTGCGACAGTCCGCGGGTCTGGGATCTGTCGGGAATCCTGCCGACGTAATCGAACCCAGCTGCCACTGGTCTGGGCCAGTGTTCAAGAATGTTCCCTGAGCGGGGCCGCCCACGCGTACGCTGGAGTGGTCTCATGGCCGAAGTGAAGATTCCCACCGATCAGGGCGAGCTGCCGGGCTATTCGGCTACGCCTGCGGGCGAGGGTCGGTGGCCGGGAGTCGTCGTCATCCACGATCGCTCCGTGGGCGAGTGTTCAGGAATGTTCCCCAGGGCTGAGTGCGACGGCGTGCGGCGCGCCATGACGAACCGCAGGGGAAACACCCGCCCCGGGGCAAGGGCCCTGATCTGGAACGCGGCCCGTCTGGCTTTGAGCTACGCCGGCTTCGCGTGTTCGACATGCCAGTGACGTCCAGGATGACGCACCGTTCATCGCCGACGATCCACGCATCGTGTCCGGGGGGCATGTAGAAGGCGTCACCGGGCCCGTACTCGACCTCGTCGCCGTCGTCCATCGGCACCGCCATCCGGCCCTCGAGGACGTAGCCGGTGTCGCCGCTGGCATGAATCAGTGCCGCGAGCGGCTTCACGTGCTCGGACCAGCGCCAGCCGGGCTCGAAGACCCCACGTCCGATGCTCGAGCTCTCCAACACGACGATGTCCACCTTGCCCTTGTCGAAGGCCCTGTTGTTCCTCCGAGGACTCGAAACGCTTCTTCACAAGACCAGCCATTCAGTGACCTCCCTCGTCGTGTCTCCGGACAGTCGAGTCTGATCCCATGCGAACACCGCGTCAACGCGACGGTGAGCGAGCCGTGAGCATGCCGCCGATCAAGAACAGCTGACGATCGCATGCCCCAGCGTGCGGATGTTCTTGAGGGTTTCGGCGACGGCCCTCGGGTGAGCTGCGGTCAGCCCCGGGTCAGCTTCTTGGGTGTACCGCAGATCGAGGGAGTCGACTTGCCCGGACCACGGCAGGGGCATTCGCCAGCATCCAGGCGACGGGAGATCATGTCGATGGACCAGGGCCGCCCGTTACCGTTCGCGCAACGGGCATGCCGACGAGCCTGGTACCTGTCATGCGTTGCGCTTCGATCCGGGGAAATCGGACAATGAGCTTTGGGGCACGCCGTGAGACCCAGAGGATCTTGTTGTTGCGGTGAGTCGCGGCGGCGAAGAGCAGCGGATAGCCGAACAGGATCGCCGCGATCCTTCCGGATGCGCCAAGAACGTACCGCGACCGCGGCTTGGGTTCACTGAATCCGGAGCGCGCCCAGACCGTGGAGCACGCCAAGCCGGACCTGCGCCGCACACACGGAAGGTCGCGACCGTGCGTGCGCCGCGCCCAGGGCAACCCCACCAACTACGACGGCCGCGACGAGAACGAACACGAGGCGCCTACCCGCAACCTCCTTACACCGTCGGCGCGGAACGCGGGTTCCCGGCAACGATAGCCCCGGCCAAAGCCCAGCGCGAGTTCTTCCACGCGAAGTGATCGCTCCGTGGGCGAGTGTTCAGGAATGTCCCCGAGGGCTGAGTGCGACCGCGTGCGGCGCGCCATGACGAACCGCAGGGGAAGCACCCGCCCCGGGGCAAGGCCCCTATCTGGAACGCGGGCCCGTTGTCGAGCTACGCGGCTTCGCGTAGTTCGACATGCCAGTGACGTCCAGGATGACGCACCGTTCATCGCCGACGATCCACGCATCGTGTCCGGGGGGCATGTAGAAGGCGTCACTGGTGCTCGTACTCGACCTCGTCGCCGTCGTCCATCCGCACCGCCATCCGGCCCTTGAGGGACGTAGCCGGTGTGCGCAGCCTGGCATGAATCAGTGCCGGCGAGCGGCTTCACGTGCTCGTCCGGACCAGCGCCAGCCGGGCTCGAAGACCCCACGTCCGATGCTGAGTCCACACACGCAACGACGTCCAACCCCTTGCCCTTGTCGAGGGCCCGTGTCTCCTCCGAGGACTCGAACGCTCCTTCACAAGACCAGCCATCTGCTGACCTCCTCGTCGTGTCTCCGGACAGTCAAGTCTGATCCCATGCGACATCTGTGTCACGCGACTGGTGAGCCAGCCGTGAGCACGCCGCCGATCAAGAGCAACTCACCATCGCATGCGCCAGCGTGCGGGAATGTCACCTGAGCGAGGCCGCCGCCGCAAATCCGAGGATAAAGAGCACTCGGTGGACATTGGCAACGGGATCAGCACGCCAGTCGGGAGCCGCCGTCCATTGTACGGACGCCGGGTCTGGGGGAGCCGGCCAGTCTAGCACCGCGCGCACGTGCGAACCACTGCTCCACTCCCTATCAACACAAGACGCCCCGGTCAGACCCCTGTCTGGTTCTGCGAAAAGCGCCCTCAGGTCGAGTGAAGCGCCCGGGGTGTGCGTGGCGAGCGATACGTATTGTTCTGCCGAGGGCGTCCTTGGCTGCACCGAGGACGGTGCTGATGAGGCCGAGGGCTTCGGCGAGATCGTCCGCTTCGAGGTCGGCCAGGATGCGGCTCCAGACGTCGCTCCAGCGCGTCGCGGCCTGGACTTCGGAAAAGGTCGTAGCCGTCAAACCGCTCCCTTGTACATCGCCCGCGTATGCGACTACAGGACGAGGTCGCGTGCCGAAACCGCATCGACGAGCTGGTCGTACAGCATGTCCAACCGCTGCCTCACGTCGAGTGGTGCGCGGATTCCGAGCAAATGCCGCTCGTGCAGGCGAGCGAGGTGCAGCTCCGCTTCCCGGACCACAACCCCGCGCTCGCGAATGAGAAACCCTGCCGGATCCATACGCCATCCTCCTTGCGATTGACCCTAGATTGTCGCAGCGACCGGCTCGAGTCGAACCGCGGCTCGCGCTGTCCCGTCCCGGCCTCGACCGAATCACCGCTAGAGACTGACTATAGGTCGAAGGGCGAAGGCCTGTGGGCTGGCGCCGCGTCCAGCCTTGCCCGCCTTGACGCGGCCGGATGCACGCCGTGAGAGCAGAACGACGCTGCGTGAGTGTTCAGGAATGTCCCTTGAGGTGCGGCAGCCCCTTGAACACCTCGTCGGGCCTCGCCTCGACCCGCGCCTTCGTCTCGGGAAGACGTAGGTGTTGTTCAGGATCCCAAGCATGCGGTCAAGGCGCGAGGCCCGGGCGACCCAGCCGCCTGGTCACGACCCAGGACCGACCCCCGTATGCGAGCAGGATCGAGAAGGCGGAGACCGCGAGGGACGCGGGCAGCATGGCCAGGGTCCAGGTGTACTTCCGCCCGAGGGCAACTTCCGCGATCAGGTAGACGGCGAAGCCGCCGAAGGCCAAGGCGACAGCGGAAGCGAAGGCGTACCAGGCCAATCGCCGACGCCCGGCACCGGGCAGCTTCGGCGGGATCGCGGACATGGGCCAGCCGCCCGGTAGCGTCAGTGGTTCAGGCGTTCCTCCGCGGATGACGCCGCCGCACGAGAACCCGATCAGCGGCGACGGGGACGCGGCCCAACCGCGCGCTCCTCGTCCGTCAGTTCGGTGGCTTCTCGCCAGCTCTCATAGTCTCGAAGTCGCTTTTTGGCCACGAGGGGGTCATCGGCTCAGCCCGTGCTCGCCTTGACCCGTGCTCCTCATCCGGCCCAGACGACAGGCGCAGTCGCCTGCGCCAGTGTTCGGAACGTCACCCAACCGGAACGTCCGCTTGGGCCAGCGTCCGGGAATGTCACCCTACGAACGTCGCCCCGGCTTCGCCGCTCGGACTGAGATGAGGCAAGATCGTCGCGTGGCGACGCCCTGACGACGAGATGGCGCGGGACTTCGAGGAGCACGGGCAAGACGGTCCATACAACGCGCACTACGACCGGCCTGCCGTGCTCCGCGCCGCGATTGGAGCGGTTGCCGGTCTGTGTGTGCCGCATGCAGGCCGTGGTCCGGGCCTCTACGCCGAGGAACTCAGTGGAGCCCTCCCGGGTTTCGCGGAGACTGTTTTGGTTGGTTTCCTCTTTTCATCAAGAGGGCTGTTCTCGGACCCTATCGTCTGGCATGGTGCCTCTTCGTACTCGGCCGGCGGGACGCCTCCGAGTGAGGTGTGGAGGCGCTCGGTGTTGAACCAGGCGACGTACTCGACGATCGCGAGCTCGAGCTGGGAGCGGGTGCGCCAGACGCGGTCGCGGATCAGCTCGGTCTTGAAGCTGTCGACGAAGCTCTCGGCGAGCGCGTTGTCGTAGGCGTCGCCGACCGATGCCGATCGAGGCGAGCACGCCGTGGTCGTCGAGGGTCTGGCTGTAGTCGTACGAGGTGTACTGGCTGCCGGCGTCGCTGTGGTGGACGAGCTCGACGTCGGCGCCCGGCCCGCGCTGGGCGAGCGCCATCCGCAGCGCGTCGAGGACGAGGTCGGTGCGCATGTGGGCGGCGAACTGCCAGCCGACGACCGCGCGGCTGTAGGCGTCGATCACGAACGCGAAGAAGACGACGCCTTCCCAGCAGCGCAGGTAGGTGAAGTCCGCGAACCAGAGCTCGTCGGGCCGGCGGCGCGGAAGTCACGCTCGACCAGGTCGGGCGGCCGCTAGCGCCTCGGGTCAGGGATCGTCGTCCGCCACGGCTTCCCGCGCCGTTTCGCGCCCTGGATCCCGTTTGCGCGCATCAGCCGCTCGACCCGGCCGCGGCCGACCTGCTCGCCGGCCCGCAGCAGCGCCTTCCACATCCGCCAGGAGCCGTAGGCGAAGTAGTTGGCCGCGTGCAGCTCGCGGATCCGCTCGAGCAGCCGCTCGTCCTCGACCCGGCGGGCCGACCGCTCACCGGTCGCGCGCTGGTAGTACGCGGACGCCGACACGCCCAGGGTCCGGCAGATCGGCTCGACCCCGAAGCGCTCGCGCTGCTCGTCGATGAACGCGCTCACCTCGGACGGTGTGGATCGAGCTCGCCCGCGAAAAACACCGACGCGGCCTTCAGGATCTCGTTCGCGCGGCGCAGCTCGAACACCTCACGCCGCAGCTTGCGGATCTCCTCGCGCTCCTCGCTCGTCGGCAGATCCGGACGGCGACCCTCGTTCGCCTCGACCTGGCGCACGTACTTCCGCAGCGTCTCCGACGGCAACCCCAGATCAGCAGCGACATGCGCGATCGGACGGCCCGACTCGAACACCAGCCGCGTCGCACGCTCCAACAACTCGACCGGATACTTCCTCGCTCTCGGCATGACAGACTTCTCCTTCCGCCAGGCAGACCCCTGGCATCGAAGTCTCCGTCAAACCCGGGATGGCTCACAGCGACTCGCGGCGCCGAGGTGGTGGCCATCGACTACAAGCGAGCCGATGCTGGAACTCGCCCGTCAGCGGCTGGGCGAGCGCGCGCGATTGTCCGCGCTGACTTGAACGAGCCGCCTCCCGTTCGCCGCCGAGCAGTTCGACCTCGTGGTTTGCCCGCTCGTCATCTCCCACGTCGACGATCGCACGGCGTGCCTGCGCGAGTTTTTCCGCGTTGTCCGGCCCGGCGGGCACGTCGTCCTGTCGACGCAGCACCCGA
This sequence comes from uncultured Actinomycetes bacterium, assembly GCA_963839425.1. GTDB lineage: Bacteria > Actinomycetota > Thermoleophilia > Gaiellales > Gaiellaceae > CAYGLV01. The sequence continues at coordinate 522,976 of CAWIUX010000009.1, read as the reverse complement.
CGACCGACTTGCTGCGCAAGGGCGGCTCCTATTTCGACGTGCGCGAGGAAGAGGACATCTGGAACCGCGGGGACGTCTCGTACACGGTTCCGTTCTGGCGGGAGCCGCTCACGTCGTTGTGCGCTGCGGTGTCCGATGCCGGGTTCTTGATCGAGCGCCTTGTCGAGCCGCTCCCCGCCAAGAGCATGCGCGAACGCTGGCCGGAGCACTGGGAGAAGTTGACCGCGAACCAGGGTTTTTGATCCTGCGGCTTGCTAAGCCGCGTAGCGCGTAAACGTTCCCTGACCGAGTGTTCAGGAATGTCGCCTGAGCGTAACCACCCATTGCGTCGAGCACCTCTGGTTCTCGTAAGAGTGACGCGATGGAGGGTGAGGCAGGGATTCGGGAGATCGTCGGTCGTGAAACACAAGCGTGGGACACGCAGGACGTCGACCTCCTGCTCTCGGTCTTCCACCCTGACATGGTTTGGCCTTGGCCCCGAACCTACAAGTCCATCGATCCCGTCGATTGGCGACTCGTTATGGGTCGCTTCGACACGAATCGCTGGCGAGTTTCCTACGAAGACTTCTTCAGTCGCTACGAACTACTCAGAAATCTGCGGTCGACCGCGAAGGTGGAGGTCTCAGCCGAAGGCGACGGCGCGATAGCCGTGGTCGACATCGACACCCTCTGGCGGGAGAGATCAACAGGCGACGAGAGCAACCACTGGCTCGGCAGAACGTGCAAGGTTTACGCGTATACCGCTGCTGGCTGGAAGATGACGATGCAGACTGGCGCCCTTCAATACGGGAAATAGCCCGAGCGGCGCACGCTTCGCCTGGGCCAGCGTTCGGAAATGTCGCCCGAGGCGTCCTGGTTCGACCAGCTGGCCTGATCAGCGGCCGCGCGAGTCCTAGCGCCAGACGACACGCATGACGAAGACGAGCTTCCCATGTCCTGTCCCAGCCGTGACCTTCCAGCATCCTGGGGCGGGGAAGAAGAGGGTCGTCGCCTGAAATTGCCCGTTGTAGCCAGAAGGGATGTGCGCTCGTGCTCGCGGAGCGGGCTTGAACAACCGCTGTGCTGAGAGCGTGAAGCGGGTCGGGCCTGCGATCCACCAGGGGAACTTCTCGCCTCGCCATCCGTCGCGGGAGCCGTCTCCGGCCGTCAGTACGACAGTCGGTCTGAACACCGTCCAAAACGTGCCGTTGCCGTGATGGTTCCAACTTGGTGCTTCTCCGGGTGGGGTTCTGCCGTTCGGGGTTGTGACTGGGCATTTCGCCAAAGCCGAACCAGGGAGAAGCAGTGCGGCAGAGCAGGCGAATGCGATCCATCTACGTCGTCTCATGTTTGAGATACACCGGCCAGCCGTGGCGCGTTCCGCGGCGACATGGTCGCTCGGCTGGGCCAGCGTCCGGGAATGTCCCCCGAGCCCGAACTTATCGCTGGCGTCGTGCGTATGCTCTGCGAGGTGCTGACGTGCCTCTTCGGTCTGTTCTGCACAGTCGCCGGCGTTGGCAGTAGCTGGAGCATGCCCGCTGGCAGCCTGGATCGCTGGCCCGAGGACTACGAGCGCGGCCGGCCAGGCTGGCCGCCCGGGTCGTGGATCTGCCCGGCCTGCCGGCGACCGCGACCGCGCTTGAGCTGGGCGCGGGCACGGGCAAGCTCACGCGTCTACTCGTCTCCCGCTTCAGCCGCCTGATCGCCGTCGAGCCGGCCGACGCGATGCGCCGCGTGCTCGTCGCGATCTGCCCGCAAGCCGAGCCGCTCGCAGGAACCGCCCAGGAGATCCCGCTCGCGGACGCTTCGGGGACGCCGTCTTCGCCGCCGAGGCCTTTCACTGGTTCGACGACGCGCGCGCCCTCGCCGAGATCGCCCGCGTCCTGCGGCCGCGCGGTGCGCTCGTCTTGATGTGGAACCTGCCTGGGGGGCCGTGGGAGCCTTCGATTGCGAACGTGGAGCAGCTCCTGCACGAGCGCGGGCCGAAGCCGGGCGAGGTGAACTATGACCCCCTTGACCTCGCCGGGCCCGGCGTCGCGTCGGGCGAATGGCGTCTCGCGTTCGCGGAGTCGCCGTTCGAGCCGCTGGGAGACGCGACTGCCGAATCCGCAGACGCTTGACCGGGACGGGCTAGTGGCGTTCTTCGCCTCGATGGGCTGGATCGCCGACCTCCCCGACGAGGCCCGGCTGCCCCTGCTCGACGAGGTGAGGTCGCTCCTCGCCGCCGCCGAGTACCGACGGCTGTGGGAGACGCAGGCACACTGGACGCGACTCGCGGCGACGTCTCTAGAACGCCGTAGCTGACGAACGCGGCCTGGGCCAGTGTTCGGGAATGTCACTTGAACCACGGTGGGTCGGTTTTGATGGCGCGCCCACGTCCGGAATACTTCGGTCGTGCCGACCGAGCGGAGCCAGCAGCTGCAAGACCTCGCCCAGCGCGTCGCTGACGCGCTTCCGGTCGGGGTGGCGGAGGAGGTGGTGCTTACCGGCAGCGTGTCACGCGGGGTTGCCGATGAGTTCTCCGACATTGAGATGCTGATCGTCACGCCGGAGCCACTCGACCTGACGGCTTGCTTCGAGCACGCTCGGGCTGCTGGCCTTGAGGAGCTTGATACTTGGGGCGCGCAGGACACACCGATGCAGCGCGTCTCTGGCTTCCGTGAGGGGGTGCCTCTCGAACTTATCTGGTGGTCGCGGGACTACGCCGAGTCCTCCGTCGACGCCATCCTTCTCGGCGATACCTCGTCGGCCGCTGACGCGATCGCCAACGGCAGAGCTCTACGAACGTCCGGCTCACTCTCGCGGTGGCAAGTGCGCCTTAGGGACTATCCGGACAACCTCGCGGCCGCGCGGATCGAGGAAGCTGCTCTGACCTGGGGTGGTTTTGCACCTGCTGGGTTGCTAACTCTCGCCCGCCCCGGCGAGCAACTCGCGCGCGTCGAGCGGATGCTCGATGATGCCTCGCGCGTCCTCCGCATCGTTTACGCGCTCAACCGGGTCTGGCAGCCAACGCACAAGCGTCTCGACACGCGCCGCGTCACTCGCAGTGAAGCCTGCTCGACTGGCGGAGCGAATCGAAGAGGCCTTCTCAGAGTCAGACCCACGGCGCGCATTGCTGGTTATGACCGAGCTGCAATCGGAGACCGTCACTCTCGCGCCGGATGGCCCGAACGTAAACCGGGCGCGCTTGTGGCTAGCGGCGGGTGCGAACCTGCTGTCCTCCGGCGAAGGGTAGGTCAGCTGCGCGAGTGTCTGGAGGTTGTCCCGTAGCTCGTAGAACTTGACGGCGGTCCCTCCGGCCTCGTCCGCTCCTGTTGGGAGCGTTCGAGGCGATCCGTCCAAAGATCGAAGGAGGAACCGCCGTGAAGGGAACCGTATCGCTCGCGCAGGCCGTGACGCGACGAGGTCGTGTTGCCGGCGCGGGTGCAGGAGGCGCTCGGGGAGCTGGTCGGCGCCGCGAAGGAGGGGCTGCTCGCGCTCAGCGTCGGTGTCGGGCTCGGCGTGCTCGCCGAGCTGATGGAAGAGGAGGTCGATCGAGGTCGTCGGGCCGAAGGGCAGGCACGACCCGGAGCGCGCGCGGTGCGTCACGGCCACGAGGCGGGCGAGGTGACGCTCGGCGGCCGACGGGTCGCGGTCGAGCGGCCGCGCGTGCGCAGCGCCGACGGCGCAGCGCGAGGTGCGCGCTGCAGACCTACGCGCACTTCGCCGACCGCGACCCGCTGACGCGGGTGGTGCTGGAGCGGATGCTCGCCGGCGTCTCGACGCGCCGCTACCGGCGCACGCCAGGAGCCGGTCGGCGCGGAGGTCGAGCCGGCCGCGCGCTCGACGTCGAAGTCGGCGGTCTCGCGCAGTTCGTCGAGCGCACCCGCGAGCACGCTCGGCGAGCTGATGAGCCGCCGCCTCGACGACGTCCGCCTGGCGGTGATGATGCTCGACGGGATCGAGCTGCAAGGGCCGCACGCAACGTCGTCGCGCTCGGGATCACGCACCGAGGGCGTGAAGATCCCGCTCGGGCTCTGGGAAGGCTCGACCGAGAACGCGACCGTCGCGACCGCGCTGCTCGCCGACCTGGTCGAGCGCGGCCTCGACCCCGAGCAGGGGATCCTGTTCGTGATCGACGGCGCCAAGGCGCTGCGCAAGGCGATCCGCGACGTCTTCGGCGACGCGCCGGTGCAGCGCTGTCTCCGCCACAAGGAACGCAACGTGCTCGACCACCTGCCCGAGCGCGACCGGCCGGCGGTCAAGCGCCGGCTGCGCGCGCGCCTGGGCGCTCGACCGACCACGCCCGCGCGCTCGACCGGCTGCGAGCGCTCGCCGCCGAGCTCGACCGCACCCATCCCGGCGCCGCCGGCTCGCTGCGCGAGGGCATGGAGGAGACGCTGACGCTCACCCGGCTCGGCATCCGCGGCAACCTGAAGCGCACGCTCGAGTCGACCAACCCGTGCGAGTCGATGATCGAGATCGTCCGCCGCACGCAGCGCAACGTCAAGCGCTGGCAGTCCGGCGACATGGCGCTGCGCTGGACCGCCGCCGGCATGCTCGAAGCCGAACGCCAGTTCCGCAAGATCATCGGCTACCGCGACCTCGCCAAGCTCGCCGTCGCGATCGAACGCGACCTCGACCCGCGCACCGCACCCACCGCACCCCGACCAAGGAGGCCGCTATCGCTCGTCACCGTCTGACCATCACACCGGGACCGCCGCCGAAGTTCCACGGCGAACGGGACATCCTCAGTGTTCGGGAATGTCACATGAAGGTGTCAGCGGTTAGACTCGCAACTGTGGCGTTTCCGGCGTAGTTGATCCCACCTGTCCACGTCCTTCGGGCGCACACTGGTGCGGCCCGCGGCGGGGCTGCTGACACGCACCGGCCGTGGGTGACGTGCTCCGGCGGCTGATAACGAGATCGACTAGGAGGAAACCGTGGTCACTGAAGCACGCCTTGAACGTGTCGCATCGGGGCTGGCACCCGTCACGCCGGGATGGTTCATCGTCAACACCGCTGACGCCGCCTGGGTCAACAACGAGTGGTCTGGCGGCGTCTGCATCTTCGAGTCCGACGACTTCGTGCTGCGGGGCCGACCCGATCTAACCGAGTACGTCAAGCCGAACGCCGGGTTCACGATCCGCGTCGTCCCGCCGGGACAACCAGCAGGTCTCTACCACGCAGAGTCGGTCCAAGAGGACTTCCTCATCTTGATGGGCGAGTGCGTGCTCATTATCGAAGACCAGGAACGACACCTGCGGGCGTGGGACTTCGTGCATTGCCCGCCGATGACCGCGCACACATTCGTCGCGACGGAAACAGGGCCATGCGTGATCCTCGCCGCGGGAAACCGGCGCGACGATCTTGAGCGGGTGTACCGCCGATCCGAGGTCGCGCTCCGCTACGACGCGGGACCTGATGTCGATACGACTGATCCTGCGCGCCGAGGGCGATGGGAGGTTCAGCGTCCAAAACACTGGGACGAACTCCCGTGGGCTGAACGGCCGTAGCTCTCGCGGGTGCGCTGCGGCGTTCCGACGGAGTGCCGCAGCGCACCGAATGAAGACAGGCCGAGACCGTCGCGTGCGCGAGCGTGCTCTCGCCTGAAAGTGCCCACGGCTCTTGATCTCTTCGCGCTCAGAGCCCGAGCCGCTCGAGCGTCTTCTCGTCGCGGCGCCACTTCGGGCGCACCTTGACGACGAGCTGGAGGAAGACCTTGCGGCCGAGCAGCTTCTCGATCTCCGGCCGGGCGCGCGTGCCGATCTCGCGGATCATCGCGCCGCGCTTGCCGATCAGGATCAGCTTCTGCGACTCGGTCTCGACGAGCAGGAAGGCGCGCACGACCTTGTCCTCGATCTCGTCGAGCTCGACCGTGATCGAGTGCGGCACCTCCTCGCGCGTGAGCTGGAGCGCCTTCTCGCGCACGAGCTCCGAGATCCGCTCCCCCATGGACTGGTCGGTCGTCTGCTCGAGCGGGAAGTGCGGCTGCCCCTCGGGCAGCAGGAACACGAGGTCGTCGCGCAGCTCGCCGATCCCGTCCTTGGTGACCGCGCTCACAGGATGGAGGGCGTGGAAGTCGCCGAGCGCCGCCGCCGCCTTCATCTGCTCGGCGATGTGGCCGGGCTTCAGCCGGTCGACCTTGTTCAGCGCGATGATCACCGGCACGCCGAGCGCGTAGACGCGCTTGGCGATGAACCTGTCGCCGGCCCCGATCCGCTCCCGCGCGGAGAGGACGAACAGCACCGCGTCCACGTCCTCGAAGGACGAGTCCACCGTCTTCTGCATCCGCTGGGTGAGCGCGTCCAGCGGCCGCTGGAAGCCGGGCAGGTCCACGAGCACGAGCTGCCAGTCCGGGCCGTTCGCGACGCCGAAGATCCGCCGCCGGGTCGTGTGCGGCTTGTCGGAGACGATCGCGATCTTCTCGCCGCAGAGTGCGTTCATCAGCGTCGACTTGCCCACGTTCGGCCGCCCCGCAACCGCGATGAAGCCCGGTCTTCACAGCTCGAACGTCTCCGGAAGAAGCTCGGCGGGCGTCATCGTCAGCACCTCGCCGCGGTTGCGGAAGACGACCCGCTCGACGCCCATCTCGGCGAGCCACTGGCGGCAGCCGCCGCACGGCGAGGCGGTGATCGCGGCGGCGACGAAGTCGCCCGGGCCGTAGCCCTCGGCGATCGCGGTGCCGAAGGTGTTCCGCTCGGCGCAGATCCCGAGCGGGTAGGCGGCGTTCTCGACGTTGACGCCCTCGAGCACGCGCCCGTCCCGGGCGAGCACCGCGCAGCCGACGAGGAAGCGCGAGTACGGCGCGTACGCGCGGGCGGCGATCGCGTCGGCGCGGGCGAGCAGCTCGAGGTCGGTCACTGGAACACCTGGAACAGGACGAGGGTCACGAGGGCGCCGAGCACCGCGCCGTAGCCCACCTCGACCGAGGAGTGCACACCGGACTCGACACGGGTCTGCGCCACGAGCAACGCCATGATGAAGGTCAGGGAGGAGATCAGGAAGCGGTGCCCGGAGTCGTCGAGGACGAGCGTCACCGCCATCCAGGCCGCGAAGGCGACGGCCGCGTGCCCCGACGGGAGCCCGCCGCGCAGCGGCGTCCCGCTGTGCGTGAGCGCCTTGGTCGCGATCACGATGACGGTCGTGAGGACGAGCGCGGTCAGCGTCACCTCGGCGGGCGCGTTCTCGAGCCGGTCGAGGAAGCGCGAGCTGCGGTCGGCGACCGCGCCCGAGAAGACGAGGTAGCCGACGGCTACCGCGGTCACGGCGGCGATCAGGACGGCGCCCGCCGCGATGTCCTTCGCGAGCTTCGCGATCGGATCGAACGACGTGCTCGCCACGTCCACCGCGGCCTCGACGGCCGTGTTGATCATCTCCGCGATCAGGACGAAGGCGATCGCGAGCAGTAGCGCGATCAGCTCGATCTTCGCCACTCCGAACGCGAGTGCCGCGATCAGCACGAGCGCCGCCGCGAGGAAGTGGATCCGCATGTTCCGCTGAGTGCGGAGCACGTGAATGATCCCCTCGAAGGCGTAGTTGAAGCTCTCGACGATCGGGGGCGGCCGGCGGCTCGGACTCATCCGACGTACGCGCGCTCGCGCGCCTCCATCTCGGCCCCGTGGTCGTAGCCGACCAGGTGCAGCAGCCCGTGCACGAGCGGCACGCGCCAGTCGTCGCCCACCACGTGCGGGCAGAGGACGACGTCGCCGAGCGCGCGCGGTAGCCCCGCGGGCAGCTCGTCGCGGCCGTCGAGCGGAAACGAGAGGACGTCGGTCGCCTCGTCCACGCCCAGGTGCTCGCGCTTGAGCTCCCGCATCTCCTCCGGGTCGACGAACGCGAGGCCGAGCTCGCCCTCCGCGACGCCCTCGCCGGCGAGCACGGCTTGGGCGACCTCGACCGCGCCGCGCTCGTCCACGGCCTCGCCGCTCCTGTTCTCGACCTCGACCGCGATCATCGGCCTACCGGCGGCGCTGCGTGCCGGTCGCCTCCGCGTGCTCGCGGTAGGCCTCGACGATCCGCTGCACGAGCTTGTGCCGGACGACGTCCTGGTGCGTGAACTCGACGAAGGCGATCCCGTCGATGTCGCCGAGGATCTCCCGCACCTGGATCAGCCCCGAGGCCTGCTCGCGCGGCAGGTCGACCTGCGTGACGTCGCCGGTGATCACGACCTTCGAGCCGAAGCCGAGCCGCGTCAGGAACATCTGCATCTGCTCGGGGCTCGTGTTCTGGGCCTCGTCGAGGATGATGAACGAGTCGTTGAGCGTACGCCCGCGCATGAAGGCGAGCGGCGCGACCTCGATCGTGCCCCGGTCCATGAGGGCCGCGAGCCGGTCGGCGTCGAGCATGTCGTAGAGGGCGTCGAAGAGCGGGCGCAGGTACGGGTCCACCTTGGCGAGCATGTCGCCGGGGAGGAAGCCGAGCCGCTCGCCGGCCTCGACGGCGGGGCGCGTGAGGATGATGCGGCCGACCTGCCGCTCCGAGAGCGCGGCGACGGCGAGGGCCATCGCGAGGTACGTCTTGCCCGTCCCCGCCGGGCCGATCCCGAACGTGACCGTCTGGCTGCGGATCGCGTCCACGTAGCGCTTCTGCGTGATCGTCTTCGGCGCGATCTTCTTGCCGCGGTGGCGCCAGACGACGTCCTCGAAGACGTCGCGGATGTCGGCCGCCTGGTCGAGCGCCGCGAGCACGGCGCCGACGGTGTCCGGGCCGACGTCGTGACCGCCCTCGACCAGCTCGACGAGCTCGTCCACGACCGCGCGGGCGGCGATCACCTTCTCGTCGTCGCCGTCGAGCGTCAGCCGGTTGCCGCGCAGCAGCAGCGTGCAGCCGAGCCGCTCGCGCAGCGAGTCGAGCACGCCGTCGCCGATCCCCGCGAGCTCCGCGGCGACCTCGTTCGAGATGTCCAGCGCGTCGTGCACAGCTCTCAGTCTAGGGACCGCCCCCGACCCACTTCCGGCACGAAGCCGTCACCCCCGCGTGCGGAGATCCTCGCCAGCGTGCCGGTAGGGGGCCGCCCACCCCCCATGAGGGGGGCTGGACCGGGTCAGGCGAGCTTCTCGCGCACGAGCTGGCTCACCGTCGAGCCGTCGGCCCGGCCGGAGACCTGCTTCATCACGTCGGCCATCACGCGACCGAGGTCGCGGAGGCTCGTCGCCCCGACCTCCGCGATCACATCGTCGATGATCTCCTCGAGGTCCGCCTCGGAGAGCGGCTCGGGCATGAACGCCTCGAGCACCTCCAGCTCGTACTCCTCGCCCGCAGCCTGCTCCTCGCGACCTCCGGCCCGGAACGCTTCGGCCGCCTCGACGCGCCGCTTGCGCTCGCGCTGGAGCACCTGCAGCGCCTCGTCGTCGGAGAGCGCGCGCTGCAGCTCCTTCTCCGCCGAGCGCAGCGCGCTGAGCAGCAGGCTGAGCGCGTCCCGGCGCGGCTCGTCCCGCGCCAGGCGCGCCTCCTTCAGCTCCTGCTCGATCCTGGTGACGAGGCTCATTCCGGCATCCCCTCAATTCTGCCTCCCAGGACGTGCCAGTGCAGGTGGTAGATCGTCTGGCCGCCGCCGGGGCCGACGTTGACGAGCACGCGGTAGTCCGTCAAGCCGGCCACGCGCGCCGTGTCGGCGACGAAGTCGAGCATCCGCTTCGCCTCCTCCGGCGGGAAGTCGCCAACGTCGCGGAACGTGTCCACGTGGCGCTCCGGCAGCACGAGCAGGTGGGTCTCGGCCTTCGGACTGATGTCGCGGATCGCCGCGAAGCCGTCGGCCCGGTGCACGAAGTCGCCCTCGCGGGCGAGCCGGCAGAAGAGGCAGTCGTCAGGCAGCGAAGGCAGCGAGGATCCCCTCCTCGGTCACGGCGGCTGCGCGGGCCCGGACGAACTCGCCGACCGGCCCCGGCGCGAGCCAGGGTGTGTAGTCGGCGCCGTAGCCGCGTCCTGGGCGGTCGATCAGCACGACGTCCTCGCTGCCGATCTTCTCACGCCAGCGCCTGCGGGAGGCGGTTTGCGACAGCTCGCGCAGCCGCCTGCCCCGCTCGCGCTTCACGCGCGCCGGGACGGTGTCCTCGAGCGCGGTCTGCGTGCCCGGGCGCGGGGAGTACGGGAAGACGTGCACCTTCGTCAGCCGCGCTGCCTCGACGACGGCGAGCGTCCGCTCGAACGCCGCGTCGTCCTCGGCCGGAAAGCCCACGATCGCGTCGGCCGTGAGGTTGAAGTCGTCGAGCGGCTGGAGCTTGCGCAGGTACGCCGCAGCGGTGTAGCGGCGGCCCATCGCGGCCAGCACTCCGTCGTCGCCGGACTGGAGCGGCACGTGCAGGTGGCGGCAGGCGGCCGGGGTCTCCCGCAGCGCGGCGATCAGCTCGTCGCTCACGTGATTGGCCTCGATCGAGGACAGGCGCAGGCGCTCGACTCCCTCGATCGCCCCGGCCTCGCGGATCAGCCGCGGCAGGCCGTAGCCGCCCTCGCGGTCGCGGAAGCAGCCCAGGTTGACGCCGGTGAGGACGATCTCGCGGTGGCCGTGCGCGGCGCGGCGACCGATCTCGGCCAGCACGGCGCGCGCGAGACGGCTGCGCGTGCCGCCGCGGACGAGCGGGATCACGCAGAAGGCGCACGAGAAGCTGCAGCCGTCCTGGATCTTCACGAAGGCGCGCACGCGGTCGAGCCGCGCGTCCGCCTGGACGCAGCCGATCGCGCCGACGTCGCCGGCGACGAAGGCCGCCGCCTCCTCGCTCCGGCGCGGCACGACGACGACGTTCTCGGGCAGGCCGGCGAAGGCATCGCCGCCGAGGCTCGCGCCGCAACCGGTCAGGTAGACGCGGGCGTGCGTGCGCGCGGCCCGGGCCACCTCCTTGCGGGACTTCACGACTGCCTCGTTCGTCACGCAGCAGGTGTTCACGACCGCCACGTCGCCCCGGCCTGCGGCTTCGCGGTGCCCGTCCGCGACCAACCGCTCCCGCACCGCGTGCGCGTCGGCGTAGGAGACCTTGCAGCCGAGGAAGCGGACGGAGAACGTCGCCACGGGGCGGAACTCTACTTCCGCTCGTGCAGATCGGCGGCCCAGCCCTCGGCGGCAAGACGACGGAGCCGCCGGAAGCCCGGCAGCGCGAGCTCGTCCGCCTCGAGGTAGCCGGACGTGATCGCGCGTGCGCAGTCGAGGCGGCCGGCCAGAGCCCGCAGCGGCGCGAGCGCGATGTTGGCGACGACGAGATCCGCCGCCGGAAGACGACCCGCCGTGGCGTCGGTCAGGTGGAGGTCGATCCGCACGTCGTTCAGACAGGCGTTCTGCGCGGCGACCTCGATGGCGACCGGGTCGTCGTCGAGCGCCGTCACGGGGGCGAAGCCGAGCTTCGCCGCTGCGATCGCGAGCACGCCGGAGCCGCAGCCGACGTCGAGCAGGCTGCCGCGCGCCTGGGCGAGCAGGAGCTCGAGGCAGAGTCTCGTCGTCGCGTGGGCGCCGGTGCCGAACGCGCGGCCCGGGTCGATCACGACCGCCACGGCGCCCGCGGGCGGGGCTTCCCAGGGCGGCCCGACCCACAACTCCCCGATCCGCACCGGGCGATGGAAGTCGCGCCAGCGGTCCTCCCAGCCTGGCTCCACGTCCTCCCCCTGGGCGGCACGGAAGGCCCGCCGCAGACGCGCCTCGCCGTCGGCATCGGTGTACGCCAGCAGCTCGACCCTGCCCCCGGCCTCGCGCTCCTCGAAGCCCTGCGGGAAGAGCTCGAGCAGTTGCGCCCGCGCCTCCTCGGCGCGCTCCGGCGCGACAGTGACGCTGACTCGGCGCAACCCCCTCAGCTGAACGCGCTGCGCAGCCGGTCGAAGAAGCCCTCGTCCGGCCGGTAGGTGTCCTCGCCGGCCAGGTGCTCGAACTCCTCGAGCAGCCGGCGCTGCTCCGCGGTCAGCCGCCTCGGCACGAGCACGTTCACGTGGACGCGCTGGTTGCCGCGGCCCCGGCCCTGGAGGGACGGCATCCCCCGCCCGCGCAGCACGCGCATCTCGCCCGGCTGCGTCCCGGCGGGCAGGTCGAGCTCCGCGTCGCCGTCGAGCGTCGGCACGGTGACGCGCGCCCCGAGCGCAGCCTGTGCGATCGTGAGGTCCACGGCGGTCACGATGTCGTCACCGTCCCGCACGAAGCGCGGATCGGGCCGCACGCGCACCTCGGCGAAGACGTCGCCCGGCGGGCCGCCTCGCCCGGCGTGGCCCTCGCCGCGAATCCGGATCTGCTGGCCGTCGTGAATGCCCGCCGGAATCTCGACCGGGAAGGCCCGCTCGTCGACGATCCTGCCCGCGCCGTCACACGTCTCGCACGGCCGCTCGACGACGGTTCCCGCTCCGCCGCAGCGCGGGCAGGCCTGCGTGCGGACGAACTCGCCGAAGATGCTGCGCGAGACCTGCTGCAGGCGGCCCGCGCCCCCGCAGCCGGAGCACGTCACCCGACCGGTCCCGGGCGCCGCGCCGTCGCCGGCGCAGGTCGCGCACGTGACGGCGACCTCGACCGAGAGCGTCTTCTTCGCGCCCGTGAACGCCTCGGCGAGCTCGATCTCGACCACCGTGCCGACATCGGCTCCACGGGCACGACGCTGCCTGGTCGTGGCCCCGAACAGATCGTCGCCGAAGAAGGCCGAGAAGATGTCGGAGAGACTGCCGAGGTCGAAGTCCGTGGGGCGTGAAGCCGCCTCGGCGCAGGCCCGCATGGCCGTAGCGGTCGTACAGCTCGCGGGTCTCGGCGTTCGAGAGCACCTCGTACGCCTGCGCGACCTCGCGGAAGCGCTCGTGCGCGTCGTGCGCCTCGGAGACGTCGGGGTGCAGCTCGCGCGCGAGCTTGCGAAACGCCCTCTTGATCTCCGCCTCGGTCGCGCTCCGATCGATCCCGAGCAGCTCGTAGTAGTCGCGCTCCGCCGTTGCCATGCCCGCAAGGGTAGCGCCGGGCTCAGTTGTCGCCGTAGACGCCCTCGACGAAGCGCGAAAGCTCGGCGGCGGCGGCCCGAACCGTGTGGATCGCCTTGTCATAGTCCATCCGCAGCGGACCGAGCAGGCCGACGACGCCGAGCGTCCTCTGCGTCAGCCCGTAGGTCGCGCCGACGAGCGAGACGCCGCGCAGGGCCGGGTTCGCGAGCTCGCCGCCGACGCGGACGAACAGTCGCCGCGGGCCGAACGCGTCGCCCATCAGCTCGAGCGCGGCGGCCCGCTGCTCGAGCGCCCCGAGCAGCCGCCGGCAGGCGTCGAGCTCCTCGCCGCGCACCCGTACGAGCAGCGACGCGGCGCCGCCGACGTAGAGCCGCTGCCCGGCGGACTGCTGGAGGTCGACGAAGGCGGGCCGCAGCACGTCGAGGAACCCCAGCTCGACCGGCGAGAGGCTCGCGTCGGCAACCCGCCGACGGAGATCCGTCGAGCCGAGCTGGACGCCGGCAAGACACTCGTTCAGGTACTCGTGCGCCCACTTGGCGAGGCCCGGATCCACCGGCTCGGGGAACGTGAACATCCGCTTGGCCACGCCGCCGGTAGAGGTGATGGTCACGACCATCACGAGCGACGGCTGCAGGAGCAGGACCTCGACGTGGCGCACCGTGGCCGTCTCCAGCGGCGGCGCCGTGACGAGCGCGAGCAACCGCGTCACGTCGGAGAGCACCTCCGTCGTCGACTGCAGCGCGGATTCGATCTCGCGGCGGCTCGTTGCAAGATCGAGCGGGAAGCGCGCCGGCCGGGGCCCGAGCCGGTCGAGCAGCTCGTCGGCGTAGAAGCGATAGCCGCGCTCGGTCGGGACGCGACCGGCCGACGTGTGCGGGTGCGCGAGCAGGCCGAGCAGTTCGAGCTCGGCAAGCTCGTTTCGGACGGTGGACGGCGAGACGGTCAAACTCGACCGCTCGACGAGGCCCTTCGAGCCGACCGGCTGGCCGGTCTCGACGTACTCCTCGACGAGACGGCGGAGGATCTCCCGCTTCCGCTCGGAGAGCTGAGGTTCCATGGCCTCTGGAGTCGATTCTAGCCCCCGCCCGGCACGGGTCGGCCGCGCCGGCCGGTTCTCAGGACAGAAGCTCTGCCGTGACGCCGCCCCCGAGGAAGCGGCCCCGCGGGGTCAGCGACACCAGCTCGGCGCCGTCCGGGCCCGCCCGCCGCAGCTCGGCGAGGCCGAGGCCGCGCATGCGCTCGAGCGCATCGCGGTCGAGCGCCCCGCCGACGGCTCCGACCGGCACGGGCTCGTCCAGCCGCAGCCCGAGCAGCAGCCGCTCGCTCTCGCGCACCTCGGTCGGCAGCGGCTCCAGCTCCCGCTCCGGCCGCTTGCCGCGGCCCAGCGCCTCCAGGTAGCGCGGCATGCTCGGCGCGTTCCGCCAGCGCCTGCCCTCGATTGTCGAGACCGCGCCCACGCCGAGGCCGAGGTAGTCCCGGCCGAGCCAGTAGCCGAGGTTGTGGCGCGCGCGCAGGTCACGCCCGCCCGCGGCCTCCGGCCGCAGGCAGAAGTTCGCCGTCTCGTACCAGCGGTAGCCGGCGCCGGTCAGCGTCTCGACGACGCGCTCGAAGTACGACTCCATCGCCTCCGCCTGGCGGTGGAGCTCGTCTCCGTATGTGTGCGTGAAGCGCGTACCGGGCTTCGCCTCGAGCTCGTAGCAGGAGAGGTGCTCCGGCCCGAGCGCGAGCGCCTCGGCGAGGTCGCGCTGGAGGTCGGCGGGGCTCTGGCCGGGGACGCCGTAGATGAGGTCGAGCGAAACGTTGTCGAAACTGGCATCACGGAGAGTGTGCACGGCGCACCGGACGTCGTCCGGCGAGGCCCGCCGCTCGAGCGTCTCGAGCAGGTGCGGCTGGAAGCTCTGCGCGCCGAGCGAGACCCGGTTGACCCCACCCGCGCGCAGGAGCGCGGCCAACTCCGGAACCACCGTCTCCGGGTTGGCCTCGACCGTCACCTCAGCCGCTGGAGGCAGTCCGGCGAGCAGCCGCGCGAGCGCGCCGGGCTCGGTGAAGGTGGGCGTGCCGCCCCCGAGGAAAACGGTCTCGACATCGTCAGCGAGCAGCCCACGCTCCAGCTCCAGCTCCGCGAGCAGCGCGTCCACGTAGCCGCCATGGAGGTCGCGGCCGCCGACGGCCGTCACGAAGTCGCAGTAGCCGCAGCGGTGCGCGCAGAACGGCAGGTGCACGTACAGGTGAGGCGCGCCGCTCACTTCTTGGCCTGGTCGAGGTTGAGGACGGCGAGAAACGCCTCCTGCGGCAACTCGACGCCGCCGACCTGCTTCATCCGCTTCTTGCCCTTCTTCTGCTTCTCGAGCAGCTTGCGCTTGCGCGAGATGTCACCGCCGTAGCACTTGGCGAGCACGTCCTTCCGCTTCGCCTTCACCGTCTCGCGGGCGATCACGCGCGCGCCGATCGCGGCCTGGATCGCGACATCGAAGAACTGGCGTGGGATCTCCTGCTTCAGCCGCTCGACGAGCAGCTTCCCGCGCTCGTAGGCGGCGTCGCGGTGGATGATCAGCGAGAGCGCGTCCACCGGCTCGCCGGCGACGAGGATGTCCACGCGGCTCAGGTTGCCGTCGCGGAAGCCGGCGAAGTCGTAGTCGAAGCTCGCGTAGCCGCGCGTGCGCGACTTCAGCTGGTCGTAGAAGTCGAGCACGATCTCGCCGAGCGGCAGCTCGTAGATCAGGTGGACGCGCTCCTCCGAGAGGTACTCCAGGTGGTCGAAGCGCCCGCGCCGCTCGTTGCAGAGCTCCATGATCGCGCCGACGTAGTCCTTCGGGACGATCACGGACGCGGTGATGTACGGCTCCTCGACGCGCTCGAGCTCGTTCGGCATCTCGGCCGGGTTGTGCACCTCCACGATCTCGCCTCCCCGCAACTCGACCCGGTAGGCGACGTTCGGCGCGGTCACGATCAGGTCGAGGTCGAACTCGCGCTCGAGCCGCTCGCGCACGATCTCCATGTGCAGCAGGCCGAGGAACCCGCAGCGGAATCCGAACCCGAGGGCCTGCGAGGTCTCGGGCTCGTAGAAGAGCGAGCCGTCGTTGAGCTTCAGCCGCTCGAGCGCGTCGCGCAGCTCCGGGTACTCGTCCGAGTCGGTCGGGAAGAGGCCGGCGAAGACCATCGGCTTGACGTCCTTGTAGCCGGGCAGAGGCGCCTGCGCCGGCCGCCGTTCCGAGGTCAGCGTGTCGCCGACGCGTAGCTTTGAGACGTCCTTCAGCCCCGTGATCACGTAGCCGACCTCGCCCGCCTCGAGCACGTCCACCGGCTGGCGCGCCGGCGACATGTAACCGAGCTCCTCCGCCTCGAAGCGCGTGCCCTGCGCCATCGCGCGCAGCGGGTCGCGGGTCGAGAAGCGGCCGTCCACGATGCGCACGAACGCGATCACGCCGCGGTACTGGTCATAGCTCGAGTCGAAGATGAGCGCCCTGGCCGGTCCGGCCGGGTCTCCCGCCGGCGCGGGAATCCGCTCGACGAGAGCGTCCAGCACCTCCGCCACCCCCTGCCCGGTCTTGGCCGAGATGGGAAGCACGTCGGCGGTTTCGCCGCCGACGAGATCGGCCAGCAGCGCAGCGGTGCCCGCCGGGTCGGCCTGCGGCAGGTCGATCTTGTTCACGGCCGGGACGATCTCGAGCTCGTTCTCGATCGCGAGATAGGCGTTGGCGAGGGTCTGCGCCTCGATCCCCTGCGCCGCGTCCACGAGCAGGAGCGCGCCCTCGCACGCCTGCAACGAGCGCGAGACCTCGTAGGTGAAATCCACGTGACCGGGCGTATCGATCAGGTTCAGCTCGTGGCCCTTCCAGTGGACGCGCACGGCCTGCGCCTTGATCGTGATCCCCCGCTCGCGCTCGAGATCCATCGAGTCGAGGAGCTGCGCCCGCATGTCGCGGTCGCTGACGGTGTCGGTCAGCTCGAGGATGCGGTCGGCGAGCGTCGACTTGCCGTGGTCGATGTGCGCGATGATCGAGAAATTGCGGATGTGCTCCTGGTCCATGGGCCTAACCGGGGATCGTAGCCGTGAGGCTGTTTCCGCTGGATATCGGCGATTCCGTCGCCTACGGCCTGAGGAAGATGCCGATGCCCTGGCCGCTGCCCCAAAGGCTCGGCTTCGAGCCCGGTGCGAGGGCGAGCGGCGGCACGGCCGACGGCGGCTGCTTGACGAACACCCTGCCGGTCACCGCCAGCCGGCCGACGCTGACGCTGAGCCTCCAGGTGCCGTCGTCCAGGAAGCGGTACGCCACCCGCCAGAGGCCCGGGCCGACCCGCGTGAGGGTGAGCCGGCTCCGCAGGCCGGTTGGTGAGAGGATCCCGACGATGACCGGCGAGGCCGGCTTCGCCTGCGCCAGCTGGACGTCGATCGTCGAACTCAGGCCGACGGTCGGAGATCCCGGCCGGACGAGGAGGCTGACGCCGGGCGCGCTCGCGTTCGCCCCCGTCGTGAGGAGGGCCAAGCAGACGAGCCCGAGGGCACCGGCGCGGGCAAGCATCGCGACCCAACCTTAGCGCCGCCGCAGGCGCCCGAGCAGCGCCAGCAGCGCATCCAGCTCCCGAACCCGCAGGACGCGGCAGGCCACGACGTAGACGGCGCCGCCCGCCGCGAGCGCCGTCCCGAGCGAGAGCAGCTGGCCGCCGAAGCCACGTCCGAGCGCGTCGTCGAGCACGCGCCAGACCGGATAGGAGACGGCGGCGAGCGCGCCCGCGGCGACCGTGGCGAGCGCGCCGCTGCGCAGCGTCCGCCCGAGGTCGAGCCGGCCGAGCCGGCGGCGCAGGAGCACGACGAGCGCGACCGTGCCCGCGACGTTCGCGATCGAGGTCGCCAGCGGCAGTCCCCAGATGCCGAGGCGGTAGAAGCCGGCGTTGAGTCCGGTGTTGAGGACGAGGTTGCCGAGCGCGACCCACGTCGGCAGCCACGGCGACTGGAGGCTGTAGAACGCGCGGTTGAGCATCAGCATCGTCCCGTTGAAGACGAGCCCTGCGCTGAACGCCGCGAGCGCGCCCGCCACGACCTGGGTCTCGTGCGCCCCGAACTCGCCCCGCTGGTAGAGCAGCCGGACGATCGGAGCGGCCAGAACGGCTGACGCGGCGCTCGCAGGCACG
This sequence comes from uncultured Actinomycetes bacterium, assembly GCA_963839425.1. GTDB lineage: Bacteria > Actinomycetota > Thermoleophilia > Gaiellales > Gaiellaceae > CAYGLV01. The sequence goes on along the minus strand of CAWIUX010000009.1, from coordinate 504,991 downwards.
AGCCAGAAGGCGATGTGGCGCAGGCCGAGCGTGACCCGCTCCCGGAACTCGTCGGTGTCGCCGCGGGCCGCGGCCCGGGCGAGCGAGGGGAAGAGCACCGTCGCGATCGCCACCGAGAACATCCCCTGCGGCAGCATGTAGATGCGGAACGCGGCGTCGATCGCGCTCGGCGCGAGCTCCGGGTCGATGTAGCGGGCCGCGAAGAAGGCACCGATGACGGCGTTGAAGTTGATCAGCCCGAGCCCGAGCGTCACCGGGAGCATGAGCACGAAGACGCGCTTCACCGCCGGGTCGCGCCAGTCGATCGCGACGCGCAGCCGGTCGTCGCGCCCGCGCAGCCACGGCAGGGGCAGCAGCAACTGGAGCACGGTGCCGGCGACGATCGCGCCCGCGTAGACGTAGAGCTTCGTGCTGGGCGTGTCCGCCCGGGGCACGCCGATCACGAGCCCCGCGATGATCGCGAGGTTCCAGAAGACCGGCGTCAGCGCCGGCAGGGTGAAGTGCTCGTAGCTGTTGAGGATCCCCGTGACGATCCCGGTGAGCCCGAGCAGGACGACGATCGGGAAGAGGATCCGCGAGAGCGTGACGGCGAGCCCGTCGTAGGCGTCCGGCAGCCCGAACACGCCGATCAGCCACGGCGCGAGCAGCATGAAGAGCGCCGTCACCGCCGACAGGCCGAGCAGGAGCAGCCAGAAGAGGCTCGAGGCGACGCGCCAGGCGCGGCCGCGCTCGCCCTTCTGCAGCAGCTCGCTGAAGACGGGGACGAAGGCGGAGGAGAGCGCCGCGTCGGCGACGAGCGCGCGCACGAGGTTCGGCACCTGGAAGGCGACGGTGAAGGCGTTGACCGGGCCCTCGACGCCGAAGTAGCGGCGCGCCACGACCTCGCGGACGAGACCGAGGATGCGCGACAGTCCCGTGGCCAGCGAGAAGATCGCCGTCGACCACGCGAGCCGCCGGCGAGGGCCCCGGTCGTCCACGCGGCGAGTATAGGGAGGACGGCCGCTGCCGCCGCCCCGAGCGGGCCCTTTGCTACCATCGGCGGCGCCCGCACGTGCGGGCGCTTTCACGCCATGCCGAACATCCTGCAGCAGAAGAAGCGCGTCCGCTCCGCCGCCCGCCAGCGGCTGGAGAACCTGCGCTACCGCTCGGCCGTGAAGACGCTCACGCGGCGGCTCGAGACCGCCGTCGCAGACGGTGACGCGGAGCTCATCGCGGCCGCGCACCTCCAGCTCGTGCGGACGGTCGACAAGGCCGCCTCGCACGGAGCGCTGCACAAGAACACCGCCGCGCGCAAGAAGGCGCAGGCGGCGCGCCTTGTGCAATCGACCTAGACGGTTCGCTAGGGGATTGACGACAGTCAATCCCCTAGGTCGATCAGCGCGCGCTGCAGCTCGAGGTCGGGCGCGAGCCGGCTGCCCCCCTTGAGCGCGTGATCGAGCTCGGCGAGCCGCACGACCGCGCCGCGCAGCTCGTCCGTCGAGAAGCTCTCCGCCTGCGCGAACACCTTCTCCGCGTAGAACGGGTGCATCTTCAGCTTCGCCGCGGCGTCGCGCGCGCGCACGCCCTCGGCCGCGAGCTGCTGGCAGCGGCGCACGCGCCCGATGTGGTTGCCGAGCGCGCCGGCGAGGCGCGGCGCGATGTCGCGCCGGGGCTTGATGTCGCGCTCGAAGATCGCCTCGCTCGCCTCGAGCGCCCGCGCCGTGTCGCGCTTGGCCCAGGCGTCGGTGAGCGCGAACGTCGGCGTCTCGGCGAACGCCGCCGCGAGCTGCTCGACCTCGCGCTCGCCGATCGGCTCCCCGGCCGCCCAGGTCGCGAGCTTGTCCACCTCGTTCGCGAGCGCGTACGAGTCGTCGCCGACCAGGTGGACGAGGGCGGCGCACGCGTCCGGCTCGGCCCGGGCGCCGGCAAGCTTGAACTGCTCGGCCACCCATGACGTCAGGTTCTTCTTCGGCACCGAGAAGTCGAGCACCTGGCCGGCCTTCACGCAGGCCTTGAGCAGCGTCGAGTCCTTCCTCAGCTCGTCTGCTGCCACCAGGGCGAGCACGGTGCCCGGCGCGGGCGCGGCGAGGTACGCCTCGACCGTCCTTCACGTCGGCGGCCTTCCAGCGCTCGACGCCGTCCACGATCACCAGGCGCGCCTCGCCGCCGAACATGCCGAGCGCGTTGCAGGCGGCGACCGCGTCGGCGCCGCCGGCCTCGGAGGCGGAGAGCTGCTCGATCGCGTCCTCCCCGACGCGCACGCGCAGCCGGTGCAGCGCCCTCGCGATCTTCGGCCGGTCGCTGCCGGTCAGCAGGTAGACGGGCTTCAGCTCGGTCGCCGCGGCCACGGCCCAACACTACTCAACGCTCCGAACGGACGGAGATCGTCGCGCCGTCCGTCTCCACGACGACGCGGCCGTCGAGGTCGGTGCGGTAGAGGCGGAGCCCGGGCACGGAGCGCAGCGCCGCGAGCGTCGAGGCGGTCGGGTGGCCGTAGTCGTTGCGCGCGCCGACCGAGATCACGGCGACGCGCGGGCGGAGCGTCGAGCAGCTCGTCGCGCAGGCCCGAGTCGGCCGAGCCGTGGTGGGCGACCTTGAGGATCTCGACCGGGCCGTGGACGAGCGGCGCGGTGACGTTCGACTCGGCGTCGGCGGTGAGGAGCGCGTCGATGCTCCCGTAGGAGGCGAGCACGACGACGGCGTGGTCGTTCGGATCCTCGCCGGCCGGTCCCGGACCGGTCGGCCAGAGGAGCCGCAGACGCAGCCGACCCAGCGTGAACGCCTCGCCCGCGCGCGCCGTCGTCACCCGCACTCCACGCTTCGCGGCGGCGGCGAGCGCGGACCGCTCGTCCCCGCTCGGGTACGGAAGGCCCGGATCGAGCACGGCGCCGACGTCGAGCCGCAGCAGCACGTCGGCGGCCCCGCCGATGTGGTCGCGCTGCGGGTGCGTGAGCACGACCGCCGCCAGCCGGCGCACGCCGAGCCGGCGGAGCTGCCGGTCGACGCGCGCCTCCGGCGGCCCCTGGTCCACGAGCACGGCGCCCTCGCGCACCTGGAGCAGGGCGGCATCGCCCTGGCCGACGTCGAGGAACGTGATGCGCAGCCCCTGCGGGGGCGGCTGCGCGGGCTCCGGCCACGCGCGCCAGCCGATCAGGGCCGCGACGGCGACCGCGGCGAGCGCCGCGAACGCCCTGCGCCGGCGCGCCGGCCCGCGCGCCGCCCAGGCGAGGGCAAGCGCGACGGCGGCCAGCGCGGCGAGCGCCACGCCTGAGCGCACCTGGGCGTAGGGCAGGCCGCCGACGAGCCGGGCGCAGAGCGCGACGTACGCCGCGAGCCAGCCGCCGAGCCACGCGAGCGCGGCCGCGGCCCCCGGCAGCACCGGCTCGACGAGCGCGGCGAGCAGCCCCAGCCCGAGCAGCGGCGGCATCGCGGGGGCCGCGAGGGCGTTCGCCGGCACCGAGTAGACGGGAACGGCGCCGAACTGGAGCCAGAGGATCGGCGCCGTCGCAACGCCGCAGGCCAGCGACACCGCGACGGCGCCCGCCAGGATCCTCGGCACGGGATAGCCCTCGAGCCGCCTGTCGAGTCGCGGCACGGCGACGAAGATCGCGGCCACCGCGGCGAAGGAGAGCTGGAAGCCCGGATCGAGCAGGTTCGCCGGGCTCCACGCGAGCAGCACCACCGCCCCGAGCGCGAGGAAGTGCCAGCGGTCGCTCGGGCGCGCCGCGAGCCAGGCGAGCGACGCGAGGCAACCGGCCACTCCCGCACGCACGACGGAGGGCTGCCACCCGACCGCCAGCACGTAGCCGCCGATCGCGGCCAGCACGCCGACGTGGGCGAGCAGCCGCGGGATCCCGAGCAGCCAGGCGAGCAGCAGCACGCCGCCGGCGATGAAGGCGACGTTCTGACCGGAGACGGCGAGCAGGTGGTAGAGCCCGGAGGCCCGGAAGTCGTCGCGCAGCTCGCCGGAGAGCCCTTCGTCCTCACCGAGGACGACGCCGGCGAGGAGCGCGCGCCGCTCGCCGCCGCCGCCGGCCGCGAGCGAGTCGGAGACGTGCGCGCGCAGCCGGTCGGCGACCCCGCCGACTCCGCCCCGCCGTCCGACGATGCGCCAGTCGCGGCCGTGGACGACGACGTGGACGCCGCGGCGCGCGAGCCAGGCGCCCTCGTCGAAGCCGTCCTCCGGGCCGCGCGGAGCGGCGATCCGGGCCGTCAAGTCGAGCACGGCACCCTGCGGCGGCGCCCGGCCCGCCGGAAGCGCGAGCAGCACGCGCTCGTCCGGGGAGAGGGTGCCGAAGCGGCGCAGCACCGCGGGAACGCGCACCGCGAACTCGGAGCGCCGGGCCGGGCCGGTGACGACCGCCTCGGCGTGGGCGGTGTGCCCGAGCTCGGCGCGCAGGACGCTGCGGTCGAGGGTGTCGAGACGCCCGCTCCCCCACCACCACCCGGCGAGCGCGACCGCCGCGAGGACGGCGCACGAGCGGGCCGGAGGCGGCGCGACGGAGGCGAGCAGCGCGAGCGCCGCGCAGAGCGCGAGCGCGACCGCTCCGCCGCGCGCGACGTTCGCGGCGGCGAGCCCCGCGCAGAGGGCGACGACCGGCGCCGTCGGGCCGGCGCGCCGGAAGCTCACGGCGTGACGAGCTCCCGCAGCTGCTCGAGACGGGCGGGCCCGATGCCGGGGATCGCGTCGAGGTCGTCCACCGACCGGAAGCCGCCGTGGGCGGCTCGGTAGTCCACGATCCGCTGCGCGGTCACCGGGCCGACCCCCGGCAGCGCGTCGAGCTCCGCCGCCGTCGCCTGGTTGAGGCTGGGCTTGCGAGCCGGCCCGGCGCCTGCGGGAGCGCTCGCCGCGCCGGCGGCCCGACCCGGGATCGCGACCTGGAGCCCGTCGGCAAGCGGCGCGGCGAGGTTGACCGCCTGAAGGTCCGCGGCCTCCGTGGGCCCGCCCGCGCGGGTGACCGCGTCTGCGACGCGACTCCCTTCCCGCAGCCGGTAGAGGCCAGGCCGGCGCACCTCTCCGACCACGTGAACGGTGAGACGGGCCGGCGCGGCCGCCGCGACGGGGGTGAGCGCGGCGGCCGGCTGCGGACGAGCGTCGGGCCCGCCGGCGCCGATCAGCAGCCGGCCCGCAAGCGCGAGCAGCCCGAGGCAGACCGCCGCGACCGCGAGCGCCCGCCGGCGGGAGAGCGAGACCGGGAGCATCCCTGCGAGGCTGCCGGAGAAGCCGTCACGCGTGTGTGACCGCTTCGCGCCGGATCTGCGGAACGACTAGCCGACGACGAAGTTGACGAGCTTGCCCGGGACGACGATCGTCTTCCGGATCTCTCCGCCGTCCAGGTGCGTCCGCACCCGCTCGGACGCCCGCGCCAGCTCGACGAGCTCGGCCTCGGCGATCGAGGCGGGCACCTGCAGGCGGTCGCGCAGCTTGCCGTTCACCTGCACGACGACCTCGACCGTCTCGCGCTCGAGTAGCGCCGGGTCGGCGACCGGCCACGGCTGCTCCCAGAGCCGCTCGTTGCCCAACCGCTGCCAGAGCTCCTCGGCGACGTGCGGCGCGTACGGCTGGATCAGCGAGACGGCCGTCTCGGCCGCGAAGCGCGCGCCCGGGTCGTCCGGCGCCTTCGAGATCTCGTTGACGAGCTCCATCACAGCCGCGATCGCGGTGTTGAACGTGTAGCGCCGCCCGAGATCGTCGCTGACCTTGGCGATCGTCTCGTGCGCCTTGCGGGCGAGCGGCGTTGCACCTTCGACCCGCTCCTTGCCCTCGTGCTCGAGTACGACGCGCCAGAGCCGGCGTACGAACCGCACCGTGCCCTCGATGCCGCCCTCGGTCCATTCCATGTCCTCGTCGGCTGGGCCGATGAAGAGGATGTAGATCCGCACTGGGTCGGCGCCGTAGCGCTCGACCAGCTCGTCCGGACCGATCACATTGCCCGCCCTCTTCCCCATCTTCGTCTGGCCGAGCTGCACCCAACCGTTCCCGAAGAAGCGCAGGAACGGCTCGCGGAAGCCGACGAGCCCGAGGTCGTTCAGCGCCTTCACGAAGAAGCGCGCGTAGATCATATGCATCGTCGCGTGGTCGACGCCGCCCGTGTACTGGTCGACCGGGCACCAGTAGTCGACGATCGAGCGGTCGAACGGCGCCCGGTCGTTCTGCGCGTCGCAGTAGCGCAGGAAGTACCAGGACGAGTCGACGAACGTGTCCATCGTGTCGGCCTCGCGCAACGCGTCGCCGCCACACGACGGGCACGGCGTGCGCACCCACTCCTCGGCGGCAGCGAGCGGCGAACGGCCCTTCGGCAGGTAGTCCTCGATCTCGGGCAGCCGCACGGGCAGCTGGTCTTCTGGAACCGGCACCTCGCCGCAGCGGTCGCAATGGACGATGGGGATCGGGCAGCCCCAGTAGCGCTGGCGTGAGAGCAGCCAGTCGCGCAGGCGGTAGCTCACCGTCGCGCGTCCGAGCCCCTCCTCCTCGAGCCAGGCGACGATCGCCCGTGCCCCCTCCGGGGCCGGCATGCCGCTGAACCGGCCGGAGTTGACGAGCCGCTCGTCCTCGGTGTGCGCGGCGAAGGCACCCTCGACGGCCGTCCCACCCGCAACGGGCTCCACGACCTGGACGATCGGCACGTCGAAGGCCGTTGCGAACTCGTGGTCGCGCTCGTCGTGCGCCGGGACGGCCATGATCGCGCCGGTGCCGACGTCCATCAGCACGTAGTCGGAGATCCAGATCGGGATGCGCATGCCGGTCGCGGGATTGATCGCGTAGCGGCCGCTGAAGACGCCCGTCTTGACCGTCTCCAACCGCTCCACGGCAGTCTTGGCGGCGGTGTGACGGACGTACTCGCGCACCTCGTCGGAGTCGGTCAGCTCGGTGACGAGCGGGTGCTCGGGGGCGAGAACGAAGAACGTCGCGCCGAACAGCGTGTCGGGCCGCGTCGTGAAGACCGGGATTGTGACGTCGGCGTCCTCGACGGCGAAGCGGATCTCGGCACCGTGGGAGCGGCCGATCCAGTGCCGCTGCATGGCAAGGATGCGCTCGGGCCAGTCGAGCTGGTCCATGTCGTCCAGCAGCTCGTCGGCGTAGTCGGTGATCTTGAAGAACCACTGCGTCAGGCTCTTCGCCTCGACCTCCGTGCCGCAGCGCTCGCAGCGCCCGTCTTTGACCTGCTCGTTCGCGAGCACGGTCTGGTCCCTCGGGCACCACTTGACCGGCGCCTCCTTGCGGTACGCGAGGCCGGCCTCGTACAGCTTCAGGAACAGCCATTGCGTCCAGCGGTAGTAGTCGGGCAGGTGCGTGGAGAACTCGCGGTCCCAGTCGATCGCCCAGCCGATCCGCTGCATCGAGCGCTTGATCGACACGATGTTGCGCTCGGTGATCTCGCGGGGATGGCCGCCCTCGTTGATCGCCGCGTTCTCGGCGGGCAGGCCGAAAGCGTCCCAGCCCATCGGGCGCAGGACCTCCATGCCGTTCCGGCGGCGGAAGTGGCTGATGACGTCCCCCAGCGTGTAGACCAGGACGTGGCCCATGTGGAGCGTGCCAGAGGGGTAAGGCAGCATCTCGAGCACGTAGGACGTGTTCGGGCTGGGCGGGGCGCCGAGCGGCGGGTTCCGGACGTAGAAGGCCCGCGCGTCCTCCCAGACGCCCTGCCACTTCGCCTCGATCGCCTTCGGGTCGTACTTCTCCATGACCGTGTCCCGTGTGTTCCGACAAAAAAGCCTCTCATACGAGAGGCCCAGGGGAAGCCGGCGCGGCGGTGCCGCGTTCGCTTCCTGCCCTATCCGAGAAGGTGCTGCATCGGCCAGAAAGTAGCAGCTTCGCCGGAGGGTCGGCAGAATCGGAGCGGTGCTGTCGCTGCTTCCCATCTCCGCGGCGGTCGAGGCGGGCGAGCTGCGCCTCGGCGGGCTTGCCGCGGCCGAGCTGGCCGACCGCTTCGGCACGCCGCTCGTCGTCTACTGCGAGCGGACGCTGCGCGAGCGCGCGCGCCTCTTTCGGAGCGCCGCCCCGGAGGCGCTCGTCGTCTACGGGACGAAGGCGTTCCCGAACGTCGCGCTGCTCTCGCTCTTCGCCGAGGAGGGCCTCGGCGCCGACGTCTCGACGCTCGGCGAGCTGGCTTTTGCGCAACGGGCCGGGATCTCCGGCGAGCGGCTGGTCGTGCACGGCAACAACAAGAGCGACGAGGAGCTCGCCGCGGCCGCTCGCTCCGGCGGCACCGTCGTCCTCGACTCGCTCGACGAGGTCGCCCGCGCCGCCGCTGCGGGCATCATGCGCGTGCTCGTGCGCGTGACGCCGGGCGTCGAGACGGACACGCACGAGGCGATCCGCACCGGTCACCACGGCTCCAAGTTCGGGCTGGCCGCCGACGACGCGCTCGAGGCCGTGCGGCTCGGCCTCGCCGCCGGGCTCGACGTGGCGGGCCTGCACGTCCACGTCGGCTCGCAGCTCGCAGACGTCCGTCCACACATCGAGGCGATCGAGCTGCTCGCCGACCTCGCGCTCCGCTGCCGGGACGAGCTCGGCTGGACGGCGCGGATGCTCGACATCGGCGGTGGGTTCGGCGTCCGCCACGTTCAGGGAGAGGCCGAGCCCGACCTCGCGGTGGTCGTCCCGCTGCTCGCCGGCACCGTCGAACGCGCCTGGATCGTGCGCGGGCTGCCCGCCCCGCAGCTCGTGCTCGAGCCGGGCCGCGCGCTCGTCGGGCGGGCGGGCGTGACGCTCTACCGCGTGGGCGCCGTCAAGCGGGCGAACGCCATCGCCGACGTCGCCGTGGACGGCGGCATGTCCGACAACCCCCGCCCACAGCTCTACGACGCCCCCTACACCGCGCTCCTGGCGAGCCGGGCCGAAGAGCCACCGGCGGGCGAGTTCCGCATCGTCGGCAAGCACTGCGAGTCGGGCGACGTCCTGATCGAGCGGGTCGCGCTGCCGGAGCCGTGCCGCGGCGACGTGCTCGCCGTGCCCGCGACGGGCGCGTACACGCTCGGCATGGCCTCGAACTACAACGGCGTGCCGCGCCCGGCCGCCGTCCTCGTCGGCGACGGCGAGGCGCGCGTGATCCTGAGGCGGGAGAGCGTGGACGACCTGCTGGCGAGGGAGATTCCCGCCGGCTGACGCCGGCAGGAATCTCTTGGGAGGTCACTGGTACGGGCTCGCGGGACGCTTCGTCTCTCCGCCCTAGCCGTAGGATCCCGGCGGTTCAGACCCACGGCTAGGCCGGAGCTACGGCCGCCTCTCTAGAGCTTTCGGCCGCGAAGCGGCCGAAAGGTCAGTCACTCGCGGCGGCGCAGCTCGTCCTCGACGGCGGCCGGGTCGAGGCCGCGGGCGGCGAGGAGGACGTAGCTGTGGAACCAGAGGTCGGCGAGCTCCTCGATCAGGCGCTCGTCCGACTCGGAGGCGCCGGCGAGGGCGGCCTCGACTCCCTCCTCCCCCACCTTGCGCGCGGCGGCGGCCGGGCCTTGCTCGAGGAGGGAGGCGACGTACGAGCCCGCGGGGCGCTCCTTCGCCCGCTCCGCGACGCGACGCCAGAGGCGCGGCGCGAAGCACGAGAGCGAGCCGGTGTGGCAGGCGGGGCCGGCCGGGCGGACGCGGAGCAGGATCGCGTCGCCGTCGCAGTCGTCCCGGATCTCCTCGACCGCGAGCGTGTTCCCCGACGTTGCGCCCTTGTGCCACAGCTCCTGCCGCGAGCGGCTCCAGAACCACGCCTCGCCGCTCTCGCGGGTGCGCCGCAGCGCCTCGTCGTCCATCCAGGCGAGCATCAGCACGCGTCCCGTCTCGGCGTCCTGGACGATCGCCGGGGTCAGGTCCGGACGTTCCATCCCAGCTCCTTCAACTCGGCCTTCAGCTCGGTCAGCCGCTCGGGCCGCTCGTGGACGATCGAGGCGATCAGAGCGGCCTCCGCGCCGGCGGCGAACGCGTCGGCCAGGTGGCGGGCCTCGCCCGCTCCGCCCGAGGCGATCACCGGCGTCTCGACGCTCTCGGCGACGGCCCGCGTCAGCTCGAGGTCGTAGCCGCGACGCGTGCCGTCGGCGTCGATCGACGTCAGCAGGATCTCGCCCGCCCCGCGTGCGACGGCCTCCCGCGCCCAGGCGACCGTTTCCAGGCCGCGGGGGGTGCGCCCGGCGTGTGTGACGACCTCGCCGGCGCGGGAGTCGATCGCGCAAACAACGGCCTGCGCGCCGAACTCGTCGGCGAGCGCGGTCAGGAGCCCGGGGTCGTCCACGGCGGCGCGGTTGACGGCCACCTTGTCGGCCCCGGCGCGCAGAAGCGCACGCGCATCGGGGAGGCCGGTGACGCCGCCGCCGACGGTGAACGGAATCGACAGCTCCTCGGCGGCGCGCTCGACGAGGGCGAGCGTCGGCCCCCGGCTCTCGAGCGTCGCCGTGATGTCGAGGAAGACGAGCTCGTCGGCCGCGAGCTCCGAGTAGCGGAGCGCGAGCTCGACCGGATCGCCCACGTCTCGCAGGCTCTCGAAGCGGACGCCCTTGACGACGCGCCCGCCGGCGACGTCGAGGCACGGGATCACGCGCTTCTTGACCACGCGAGCACGTTCTCGAGGACGCGGGCGCCGGCCGGGCCGCTCCGCTCGGGGTGGAACTGGACGCCGGCCAGCGGGCCTCGCTCGACGGCCGCGACGATCCGGCCACTGTGTTCCACCGTCGCGGCGGCGAGCTCCGGGTCGGCCGGCTCGGCGGCGTAGCTGTGGGCGAAGTAGACGTCGGCGCCGTCGAGCCCCGCCAGCAGCGCGCTCTCGTGGGGGAGCGCAAGCGCGTTCCAGCCCATGTGCGGCACCCGCGCGGCGCGCAGGCGACGCACCGGCCCGTGGAGCAGGCCGAGGCCCCGGCCGCCCTCCTCGCTCTCCTCGAACAGGAGCTGCATGCCGACGCAGATCCCGAGCAGCGGCCGTCCCGCTGCGACCCGCTCGCGCAACGCCTCGGCAAGGCCGCTGCGCTCGAGTCCGCGCGCCGCGCTCTCGACGTGCCCGACTCCGGCGATCACAGCGAGCGGCGCCTCGCGCACCTCGTCCGGGTCGAGGCTCACGGACGGCTCTGCCCCGGCCCGCGCGAACGCCGAGCAGACGCTGCGCAGGTTGCCCGCTCCATAGTCCGCCAGCACGACCTTCACGCCTCGCCCTTCGTCGAGCGGATGCCCGCGCCGCCGGGCGCGACCGCCTGCCGCAGCGCCTGCCCGAGCGCCTTGAACGCCGCCTCGGCGATGTGGTGATCGTCCTGCCCCGCGGACTCGACGTGCACCGTGCAGCCGGCCTGCATCGCGAAGCGCTCGAGCGCGTGCGGGAGCAGGGTCAGCGCGAGCCCGCCGACGCGGTCCGAGCCGAAGGCGAGCGCGATCTCCGCATGCGGGCGGCGAACGAGGTCGACGGCCGCCGTCGCCCTGGCCTCGTCCATCGGCACCGTCGCCGAGCCGTAGCGAGCGACCCCCTCGCGGGCGCCGAGCGCCTGGGCGAAGCCGTCGCCGAGCGCGGCGAGCACGTCCTCGACCGTGTGGTGCTCGTCGACGTCGAGATCGCCGCCCGCGACCAGCTCGAGGTCGAAGGCGGCATGGAAGGCGAGCAGCGTTAGCAGGTGATCGAGGAAGCCGACGCCGGTGGCGACACGGACCCGGCCCGACCCGTCGAGATCGAGGGAGAGCCGCAGCGCCGTCTCGGTCGTCGTGCGGGCGATGTAGGCGCCGCGGCCCGGCGGCGGCCCGGGCTCGGCGCCGAGCGCACGCAGGACGACGTCGTTCTCGGACGGGCGGCGAAGCGTGACCCGGATCCCGTCGGCGAAGCGGCGCACGACGAGCCCCTGCTCCTCGAGCCGCTCGCCGAGAGGCTCGTCGCTGCGGATCCAGATGAAGTTCGTGAACGTCGCAGGGCAGTCGTAGCCCGCCGCGAGCAGCGCACTCCGCACGCGGTCGCGCTCGGCGACGTCCCCGCCGACGTCGAAGCGAGGCTCGCGCAAGGCAGCGGCGGCGATCCTCGCAGCCGGCCCGGCGATCGGCGCCGGCGCGCGCCGGAGCTCGAGCTGCGCCGCGACCTCCGGCGCGGCGAGCGCGTAGCCGACCCGCAGCGACGCGAAGCCGAACGCCTTCGAGAGCGTCCGCAGCACGATCAGGTTCGGGACCTCGGCGAACAGCGGCGCACAGGTCGCTCCGCCTGCGTACTCGAAGTACGCCTCGTCCACGACGACAGCGGCCTGTGGATGGGCCCGCGCGAGCGCGGCGACCTCCTCCGGGGCCACCAACTCGCCCGTCGGGTTGTTCGGGTTGCAGACCCAGATGAGGTCGGCGCCGTCCGGCTCGACGGCCAGCTCGGCGCCTTCGAGGTGCGTCGCGATCCGATAGAAGGCATACGTCGGCGGGTTCCACGCCGCGCGCCGGCCCGGCCCGAGAAACGTGCGCGCGCACGTCGCGATCAGGTCGTCCGCGCCCGCGCCCACGACCACCTGCTCCGGCTCCACGCCGGAGTAGGCGGCCGCCGCCTCGCGCAGCTCGCGATATGTGCCCTCCGGGTACTCGTTCAGGCGCGCGAAGCTCTCCGCGAGCGGCACCTGGGGCACCCCGGGCACGGGCGGCGTGTTCTGGTCGTAGCGCAGCACCTGCTCCGGGCGCAGCCCGTGGCGCTCCGCCACCTCGGCGGAGGACGGCGCCCAGGCGTAGGCTGCGAAGCCGTCCGGCAGCGCGCGCGCCTTCATCGCGCCTCCAGAGCGGCCGCGTGCAGCGGCAGGCCCTCGACGCGGGCGAGCGGGAGGGCGATCGCGCGCGCGGCCGTGAGGTCGGTCGCGCGAACGGTCTGCAGCGGCTTGAGGAAGCTCTCCAGGCCGAGCCCGCCGGCGCCGCGCGCGAGGCCGCCGGTGGGGAGCACGTGGGTCGCGCCGGCGGCGTAGTCGCCGACCACCGCGGACGTGCCGACGAACACGGTGCCGGCGTTGCGGACCCGGCCGGCGAGCAGCTCCGCCCCGGCGCCGAGCAGCTCGAGGTGCTCGGGGGCGTAGGCCTCCGAGCGCACCAGCGCCTCGTCCAGCGATGCCACAGTCTCGACGCGTACGTTGTCATATCCGGCAACGAGCGTAGCGACCACCCCGGACAGAGCCGCGTCGGTCGTGAGCAGGAGCGCCTCGCTGTCGGGGCCGTGCTCGGCCTGCGCGAGCAGGTCGGCCGCGCAGGCGGCTGGGTCGGCGTCGCCGGAGGCGATCACGACAACCTCGCTCGGCCCGGCCGGGAGGTCGATCGCGACCTGCGTCGAGCAGAGCAGCTTGGCGGCGGTCACGTAGCGGTTGCCCGGGCCGACGATCTTGTCCACCGGCGCGATCGTCTCGGTGCCGTACGCGAGCGCGGCGACCGCCTGCGCACCGCCGACCGCGTACACCTCTGTGATCCCGAGCTCGCGCGCCGCGGCGAGCGTCGCCTCGGCGGGTCGCGGCGTGGCGACGGCGATCCGCTCGACGCCGGCCACTCGAGCGGGAACTGCGGCCATCACGAGCGACGAGGGGTAGGCGGCCCTGCCGCCGGGCACGTAGATCCCGACCGACGAGAGCGGTACGAAGCGCCGCTCGGCGAGCACGCCCGGAACGGCCTCGACCGAGGTGTCCGGCGGCCGCTGCGGTGTGCAGAACGCCTCGACCGCGGCCGCGAGCGCCCGCACCGCAGCGAGCGCGTCGTCGTCGAGCCGCGCCGCCGCGAGCCGCTCCGCGGGCACGCGCAGGTCGGGCCGCTCGCCGTCGAGGCGCTCGGTCCAGTCGAGGAGCGCCGCGTCGCCGCGCGCCCGCACGTCGGCCACGATCTCGGCGACGCGCGGCCAGACCTCTTCGAGCGCCGCTCCCCTCACGGGACGAGCCTCTCGATCGGCAGCACGAGGATCCCCGACGCTCCCGCGGCCCGCAGCTTCGGCAGCAGGTCCCAGACCTGGTCGGCCTCGACCGCGGCGTGGATCGCGATCTGCCCCTCCTCGGCGAGGTTCAGCACCGAGGGCGCGCCGAGGCCCGGCAGCACCGCGCGAATCGCCGCGAGCGCCGACTCGGGCGCGTTCATCATCACGTAGCGTCGCCGCCGCGCCGCGACGACCCCGGAGAGCATCAGCTCGAGCCGCTCGACCTGCTCGCGCCGCTCCGCGAGCGCTGCCCGGCTGCCGATCAGCACCGCCTGCGAGGAGAGCAGCCGGCCGATCAGGCGCAGCCCGTTCGCGCTCGCCGTCGTGCCCGTAGAGACGAGATCCACGATCGCGTCGGCGAGCCCAAGCCGCGGCGCCGCCTCGACCGAGCCGGAGACCGGAACCAGCTCGGCCGCGATCCCCTGCGCCGCGAGCAGCGCCCGCGTCGACGCCGGATAGGCGGTGGCGACGCGCAGCCCGGCGAGATCGGCGAGCTCGCGCTGCGGCGCGTCCAGCGGCACCGCCGCCTCGAGCGTGCAGCGGGCGAAGCCGAGGTCGGCGAGCGTGAGCACGTCGGCCTCGGACTCGGCGACGAGGTTTGCGCCCGTGATGCCGAGGTCGACGACACCGTCCTGCACGTACTCGGGGATGTCGTGCGCCCGCACGAGCAGCAGGTCCACAGGCGCGTTCGCGCAGGGCACGAGCAGCGCGCGCTCGGTCGCCTCGAAGCTGAGGCCCGCGTCGGCGCAGAGCTTGAGCGCCGGCTCCGCCATTCGCCCCTTCGACGGGACGGCGAGCGTCAGCCGGCCATCCTCGCCGGCGCGGGTGAACCCCTTGCGGTCCACCTAGTGCCCCTTCAGGTGATGCTGCCTCGTTCCTGGCGCGCGAGAAGCAAGCCAGGCAAGGACGCAGGGAGCCCCCATAGTCGAAACTGTGGGGGCGACTGAGGACGCCGCATGGCGCCGCTTCTCGCGCGCCAGGGACCTGGATGGCATTGCCTGAAGGGGCACTAACGCCTCTTCGCTCTGGCGTGGGTTCGCTCGAGCGCGATCCGGTAGCCGCCGGTGCCGTGGCGCAGCCACTGCGCGACGCGCGTGACCGTCGCAGTCGAGGTCGGCACGCGCTCGGCGATCTCGAGGTACGGCACGTTCTGCTCGAGCAGCCACACGGTCTGCCACCGATGAGCGAGCGCCTCCAGCTCCGTGAAGGTGCAGAGGTCGCGCAGGAACCGCGTGACCTCGTCACGAGCGCGCAGCGAGAGGAGCGCGTCCGCGAGGTCGTCGAGACCCGGGATGGGCTCGATGTCGCGCCCCAACGGGGCAAGTGCCGTTCGGTTCCGTACCATTGTGGGAACATGCTAGCATGTTAACATGAGAGCGCGCAAGCACGGCCCCACCTTCACCGTCTACCCCGCGATCGACGTGCTCGCGGGCCGCGTCGTCCGCCTCGCCGAAGGCGTGCGCGAGCGCGTCACGGTCGAGGGCGGCGATCCTGCGGACGCGGCGCGGCGCTTCGCGGCCGAGGGCGCCTCCTTCCTGCACCTCGTCGACCTCGACGGCGCCTTCTCCGGCTCGCCCTCGCCCGGGCTCGTGGAAAGCGTCGCCGCCGCCGGCGTACCCGTGCAGGCGGGCGGCGGCTACCGCGACGTTGCCGCGATCGAGACGGCGCTCGCGGCCGGCGCCGCGCGCGTGATGGTGGGGACGGCGGCGCTCTCCCCCGCGTTCCTCACGGACGCCGCGGCGCGGTTCGACGAGCGCCTCGTCGTCGCGATCGACGCCCGCAACGGGCGCGTCGCCGTCGAGGGCTGGACGAGCGCCTCCGACCTCTCCCCCGCCGAGCTCGCGGCGCGCTGCGCCGGCACCGGCGTCCGCCGCCTGCTCGTGACGAGCACGCGCCGCGACGGCTCGCTCGCGGGTCCCGACCTCGGCCTGCTGGACGACGTGCTGCCCTGCGGGCTGCCGGTGATCGCGGCAGGCGGCGTCGCCTCGCTCGACGACCTCCTCGCGCTCCGCGACGCGGGCTGCGAGGGCGCAGTCGCGGGGAGTGCGCTCTGGCGGGGCCGCTTCACGCTGCCCGAGGCGCTCGCCGCCGTCGGCTAGCGGGCCGCCGCGCGCAGGCCGGGCCGGACGAGCCGCGGCGGCGCCTTCAGACCCGCGTCCTTGACCGGACGCTCCACCGGAGTCGCGAGCGGCGCGGCCTCGAACGAGGCGCGGCGCCGCTCCTCGGGAGCGTCGGCGTACAGGGTCGTTCTCTGGCGCGGCACGCGGCCAGCGGAGCGGATCAGCGCCTCCATCCGCTCGGGCGGCATCTCCTGGCCGTGGGCCGAGCCGGCGGCACGCGAGATCGACTCGTTCATCAGCGTGCCGCCGAGGTCGTTGACCCCCGCGGCGAGCGCCGCGCGCACGCCCTCGGGCCCGAGCTTCACCCAGGAGGCCTGGACGTTCGTGATCGCCGGGTGGAGCGCGAGCCGGGCGACGGCGTGGACGAGCAGCGTCTCGCCGAAGGTTGGCCCCGAGCGCGCCCGCCCCTGCAGCCACATCGGCGCCTCCATGTGCACGAACGGGAGCGGTACGAACTCGGTGAAGCCGCCGCTCGCCGCCTGCTGCTCGCGCGCCCGCAGCAGGTGCCGCGCCCAGTTCCGCGGCCCATCGACGTGGCCGAACATCATCGTCACGGTCGAGCGCAGGCCGGCCCGGTGCGCCGCGTCGTGCACCTCGAGCCACTGCGCGGTCGTCACCTTGTCAGGGCAGATGACCCGGCGCACCTCGTCGTCGAGGATCTCCGCGGCCGTCCCGGGCAGCGAGCCGAGCCCGAGCTCGCGCAGGCGCGCGAGGTAGTCGTCGAGCGGGACGCCGAGCGTGGCCGCGCCCTGCCAGACCTCGAGCGCGGAGAAGGCGTGAATGTGCAAACCGGGCAGCTCGCCCGCGATCGCCTCGACGACCGAGGCGTAGTAGTCGCCGTCGAAACCCGGGTGGATACCTCCCTGGAGGCAGACCTCGACGGCGCCGCGGTCCCAGGCCTCGCGGCAGCGGCGGACGATCTCCTCGAGCGGGACGAGGTAGGGCGCGCCGCGCAGGTTCTCGGCGAGCTTGCCCTTCGAGAAGGCGCAGAAGCCGCAGCGGAAGTAGCAGACGTTCGTGTACTGGATGTTCCGCGTGACGACGTAGCTGACGGTGTCGCCGCACACCTCGCGCCGGAGCCGGTCGGCGGCGGCGAAGACGCGCTGGCGCTCCTCCCCGCGGGCGCGGAAGAGACGGACGAGCTCGTCCTCGCCGAGCTCCACGCCGGCCAGCTCGAGCGGGAGCGCGTCGTGGCGGACGGCGAAGGGAGCGGCGACGTCCTCGCCGGGCGCCCAGCCGTCCTCACGCGCAAGCCCGACCGCGTCGGAGGCGCGCAGCACGGCCCGCGCGAGCCCGGGTCCACCCAGCGCCCGAGGTCGGCGACGTACTCCGGGTAGAGCGGAAGCCGTGGCGCCAGCTCGAGCCCACGGCTCCGCGTCGCCTCCTCGAGCAGATGGAGCTCCGGCCAGGGCGCCTCGGGGTTGACGTGGTCGATCGTCACCGGCGAGACGCCGCCCCAGTCGTCGATGCCGGCGTCGAGCAGACGCGGGAAGTCGCCGTAGGCGAGGTTCGGCGGCGCCTGCACGTGCCACTCCGGGCCCAGCAGGATGCGCGCGGCGGCGATCGTCCAGAGGTGGTCGTCGATGCTCGGCTCGGGGTGATCGGCCATGCGCGTGCCCGGCTTGGCGCGGAAATTCTGGACGATCACCTCCTGGACGTGGCCGTACCGGTCACCCAGCTGCTTGAGCGCCAGCAGAGCCTCCAGCCGCTCCTCGCGCGTCTCGCCGATCCCGATCAGGATCCCACTCGTGAAGGGGATCGCGAGCTCGCCCGCGAGGCGGATCGTCTCGAGACGCACCGCCGGGTCCTTGTCGGGCGAGGCCCAGTGCGGGCCGCCGCGACGCGAGAGCCGCTCGGCGGCGGTCTCGAGCATGATCCCCATCGACGCCGCGACCGGCCGCAGCGCGACGAGCTCCTCGCGTGTCATCACACCCGGGTTCAGGTGCGGCAGCAGGCCGGACTCGTCGAGGACGAGGCGGGCCATCCGCGCCAGGTACTCGAGCGTCGAGTCGCAGCCGAGCGCGCGCAGCTCGTCGCGGGCGACCTTGTAGCGCACCTCCGGCTTGTCGCCGAGCGTGAACAGCGCCTCCGTGCAGCCCCGTTCGGCACCGGCCTGGGCGATAGCGAGCACCGCGTCGGCGGTCATGTACGCGCGCTCGCCGCGGCGCGGTGGCCGGGCGAAGGTGCAGTAGCCGCAGACGTCGCGGCACAGCGTCGTCAGCGGGACGAAGACCTTGGGGGAGTAGGTGACGAGCGGCCTCGGCCGCAGCCTGCGCGCCTCCACGAGGAGCTCGTCGAGCGGGGCTGCGAGCAGATCCTGCATCTGTGACATGTCAGCTTACGCTCTTGGCGACTCTCGAGAGCCCCGGCTGGCACCCTCGCGTTCCTGGCGCGGGCGGCATCCATGCGGTCCAGCGTCGCGAGCGGCCCCGGAGGCCGGCTCGCCGGCCGGGAGGGGTCGCGCCCAGGGGCGCGAGGGGGCTAGCCGACCCGGTGGCCCCAGAGGCCGCCGAAGGCGATCCACTTCCCCTTCTCCCAGCGCTCGAGCTGCGCCTGCTCGATCGCGAAGCGCTCGGTCGCAGTCGTCTGCACGAGGATCCCGGGCAGCAGGAACGGGTTCGACGCGATGTTCAGCTTCGCCGTCTGCGCCATCACCGAGGCGCGCGTCGGGTTCTTGCCCGCCGCCTTCAGCACCTCGACCATCGTGTAGGCCACAGACATCCCGTAGCCGTGGTAGACGTCCTTCCAGTTCGCGCCCGGCGCGTACGTCTTCAGCACCTGCCGGTACAGCTTGACCCCGGGGTCAGCCGCCCATTTGGGGTCGGTCGGATCCTTGATGTAGACGCCCGAGAGCGCCCCCACGACGGCCTTGCTCGTCCCGCCCTCGGAGGCGATGGTCATGATGCTCGACGCGCTCGAGACGATGTTGTTGACGATCAGCGGCTTCCACCCCAGCTTGTTCACGAACACGAACGACTGGATCGCGAAGCGGGGCGTGGCGAAGATCATCAGCGTGTCCGCTCCGGACGCCTTCAGCTTGGCGATCTGGGACTGAACGTCGGACGCGGTCACCTCGTACGGCTCGGCGGCGACGATCTTCACTGAGGAGCGCTGGAGCCCACGCTTCAGCCCGGCGAGCAGGTCCTTGCCGTAGTCGTCGTTCTGGAAGATGACGGCGACCTTCGCGCCCGGCTTCGTGCGCGCGAGGTACTTGCCGTAGACCCAGCCCTCGGCCTGGTAGCTCGGCTGGAAGCCCGCGGTCGTCCACGGGTATTTCGTGAAGTCGCGGCCGAACGAGGTCGAGCCCGTCGCCGGGAACAGCTGCGGCACGTGAAGCTGATTCAGGTAGTCGCGGATCGCCTGGTTGTGCTCCGTCCCGACGGAGTTGAAGATCGCGAAGACCTTGTCGGACTCGACGAGCTGGCGCGTGGCCTGCACCGTCTGGGCCGGGTTGTAGGCATCGTCGAGGTACCTGTACTCGATCTTCCGGCCGTTCACCCCGCCCCTGGCGTTGACGTACTTGAAGTACGCCTCCGCGCCACGCGCGACCGAGGAGAAGGCCGACGCCGAGCCCGACAGGGGAGCCGTGCCGCCGAGGAGGATCGAGGTCGGCGTGATCCCCGGATCGGCGCTCCCGCGCGCGAGCGCGCCGGGGACGCCGGCGGCGAGGACGGCGCACACCGCCGCCAAGGTCAGGGCGAGCTTCCGGCTCATGGGTCTCCTTCGGGACGGAGGTCGCTTACCGCGGTCGAGTGTACAGCCGCCGTGCGAGCGACAGCCCGCGGCGGATCAGGCCGGCGACGCCGCCGGGCAGCGCGAGCATGATCGCGATCAGGACGACGCCGTACACGACGGCCGGGGCGCCCGGCGACTTCGAGATCTCCTGCGACCACAGCGGCAGGAACTGGACGAGGACAGCGCCGACGACGAGCCCGGAGAGCGTCCCGAGGCCGCCGACGACGACGCCGACGAGCAGGAAGATCGAGAGGGTGATAGGGAAGGTATCCGGATTGACGTAGGTGTTCGCGATCGCGTACAGCGCTCCGGCGACCCCCGCGTAGGCCGCGCTGACGGCGAACGCCAGCGTCTTGTAGGTCGCGAGGCTGACGCCGGACGACGCCGCCGCGGTCTCGCTGTCGCGCACCGCGCGGAACGCACGCCCGATCCGGCCGTGGAGCAGGAGCCAGGCGGCTGCGAGGAGGACGAGCGCGAGCGTCCACGAGAGGTAGTAGAGCCAGTCGTAGAAGTCGAGCTTGTGGCCGAAAACGTGGACGCCCGAGATCGAGCCGGTCAGGCCCTTGATGCCGAAGAGGTTGATGCCGGTACCGCCGCCGGTGAAGGTCTCGAACTTCTTGAACACCGCCGGCGCCGAGACCGCGACCGCGAACGTCGCGAGCGCGAGGTAGAGCCCCGAGAGCCGCAGCGCCGGTAGCCCGAACAGGAAGCCGGCGGCGCCGGCGACGACGGCTGCGATCGGGATCGTCCAGACGTCCTTGATGTCGTTCGAGAACGTGTGACCGGCGATCTGCAGCCCCTGGTCGGAGATCAGGATGCCGGTCGTGTAGCCGCCGATGGCCATGAACGCGCCGTGGCCGAGCGATATCTGGCCGGTGTAGCCCGTGAGGATGTTCAGGCCGATCAGCGCGATCAAGTAGATGCCGACGTATGCGAACTGCTGCGCGCGGAAGGAGCTGATGAACGCCGGCAGGACGTACACGACCGCGCAGCCCGCGAGGAAGAGGGCGCCGACCGAGAGTGTGCGAGACGTCGGGCGGCCCATCAGACCTTCTTCACCTCCGGCTTGCCGAAGAGCCCGGCCGGCCGCACGAGCAGAACGACGAGAATGACGAGGAGCGCGATCGGCAGCCGCAGCTCGGCCGCGGTCAGGTCGATGTGGACGAACCCGACGTCGAGCTCCGCGTACGTCCCGATCAGGTTCAGCCCCACGCCGAGGGAGAGCCCGCCGACGACGGCGCCAATCGGCGAGTCGATCCCGCCGAGCACCGCGGCGGCGAAGGCGTAGATGAGGATCGCCTGCATCATCTGCGGGTCGAGGAACACGGTCGGCGCGGTGAGCATCCCGGCCACGGCGCCGAGCATCGCGGCGAGGCCCCAGCCGAGCGCGAGCATCCAGCCGACACGGACGCCGACGAGCCGGCTCGCCTCGGGGTTGACCGCGGCGGCGCGCAGCGCGAGCCCGAGCTTGGTGAAGCGGAAGAAGGCCCAGAGCGCGGTCACGGCGCCCAGCACGACGGCGAGCGTGCCGACGTCCTGGAGCGAGATCGCGACGCCGCCGACGTCCACGGTGCGCGTCGGGAAGGGGCTGTCGAAGGCGCGCACCTCGCCCGTCCAGAGCCACGTCGCAGCGCCGTTGAGGACGAGGATGAGGCCGATCGTGACGATCACGATCGTCAGGACCGACGCCCCCTGGATCGGGGCGATGACCGCGCGCTGGATCGCGACGCCGCCGACGAAGGAGATCGCGAGCGTGGCGAAGAACGCTCCCCAGAAGGGGAAGCCGTGGTTGACGTCGAGCGTCCACGCGATGTACGTCGCGAACATCGCCATCTCGCCCTGCGCGAAGTTGATGACGCCCGTGGAGCGGTGGATGATCACGAGTGCGAGGGCGAGGGCGGCGTAGACGGAGCCCGAGGCGAGGCCGGAGACGACCTGCTGCCCGAGCTCGCTGAAGACGAAGGCGACCGGCATCGTCAGTACCCCAGGTAGCTCTTCCGCACGGATTCGTTGCCGCGCAGCTCGGCGCTCGTCCCCTCGACGGCGACCTTCCCCACCTCGAGCACGTAGGCCTGCGCGGCGACGTCGAGCGCGATCTTCGCGTTCTGCTCGACGACGAGCACCGTCAGGCCCTCCTTCTCGTTCAGCTCGCGCACGATGCGGAAGATCTCGCGCACGATCAGCGGCGCGAGGCCGAGCGAGGGCTCGTCGAGGAGGAGCAGGCGGGGGCGGCCCATCAGCGCCCGCGCGAGGGCGAGCATCTGCTGCTCGCCGCCGGAGAGCGTGCCGGCGTGCTGGTGCAGGCGCGCCTCGATCCACGGGAAGTAGGAGGCCACGCGCTCGACGTCCGCCTTGACCCCCGCCCGGTCACGGCGGACGTAGGCACCGAGACGGAGGTTCTCCAGCACGTCCAGCTCGGTGAACGTGCCCCGCCCCTCCGGCACGTGGGCGATCCCGAGCCGGGCCGCGCCCTCGGGGCCGCCGCGCAGCCTCTTGCCGGCGAAGACGATCTCGCCGCCGCGCCGGACGGTGCCGGAGATCGCGCGCAACGTCGTCGTCTTGCCGGCGCCGTTCGCACCGAGCACGGCGGTGACCTGGCCCTCCTCGACCGCGAGCGAGATGCCGTGCAGCGCCTTGACGGCGCCGTAGCGGGCCTCGACGTCGTGCAGCTCGAGCAGCGGCGGCACTAGCCCTCGTCCCCCTCTTCCTCGGCTCCGAGGTAGGCCTCGATCACGGCCGGGTCGGCCTGCACGTCGGCCGGCGTGCCGCCCGCGATCTTGCGGCCGAAGTTCATGACGTGCACGTGCTCGGAGATCGCCATCACGAGGTTCATGTGGTGCTCGACGAGCAGCACCGTGAGCTTGAAGTCGTCCCTGATCCGCCTGATGAACGCGCCGAGATCGGCGACCTCCTCGTGGTTGAGGCCGCCCGCCGGCTCGTCGAGCAGCAGCAGGCGCGGCTGCGCGGCGAGGGCGCGCGCCAACTCGACCTTCTTCTGTATCCCGTACGGCAGCGCCGCAGCCGGGAACGACGCCCGCCCGCCGAGCCCGACGTACTCGATGATCTCCAGCGCCTCACGCTCACCGGCGTCCCGCCGCGCGTGCGCGCCGACGAGCACGTTGTCGAGCACGGTCATCGTCTTGAAGAGGTTGATGTTCTGGAACGTGCGCGCGATCCCGCGCTTGACGATCCGGTGCGGCGGCGTGTGCAGGAGGCTCTCGCCCGCGAAGTCGATCTCGCCCTCGTCCGGCTTGTAGAGCCGGGTGACGACGTTGAAGAGCGTCGTCTTGCCCGCGCCGTTCGGGCCGATCAGCCCGTGGATCTCGCCCTCCTCGACATCGAAGCTGACGGCGTCCAGCGCGACGATGCCGCCGAACCGCCGGGTGACGTCACGCACTGAGAGAAGCGCCATGAGCGCCATACCCTAAGCTGCGACGCGTGGCGGAGGCAAAGCGGGAGCGGGCGAACCATCCGACGGCGCAGAGCACCTCGCTGCGCGAACTCATCGCGGGGATGGCTCGCGGCGAGGTGCCGCCGCCGCCGGTGGCCGAGTTCGTCGGCCTGCAGCTCGTCTCGGCGGAGCCCGACGCCGCGGTGATGGAGCTGGCGGTCGAGCGCCACCACCACAACCCGATGGGGATGCTCCAGGGCGGCATCCTCGCCACGCTCGCCGACGGCGCGATGGGCTACGCGTACGCCGCGGGGCTCGGAGACGGGGAGAGCTTCACGACGATCGGGCTGCACGTGGACTACGTGAAGGGCGTCCGGGAGGGCACGGTCCGGGCGTCGGCGAGGGTCGTCCGCCGCGGCCGGACGATCGGCCTCGTCGAGTGCGACGTCACGGACGAGCGCGGCGACCTCGTCGCCCGGGCGTCTTCGACGTGCATGACGCTGCGCCCAGGGGGTTAGAGTCACTCCGTGGACCTGCGCGACACCCCCGACGAGGCCGAGTTCCGCGCCGAGCTGCGCGCCTGGCTCGACGCGAGCCTGCCCGACGAGCTGCGCGGCTGCCGCGGCGGCGCACGGCGCTTCGAAGACCATCGGGCGCGAGTGGAGCCGGATGCTCTACGAGGCCGGCTACGCGGGCCTCACCTGGCCGAAGGAGTACGGCGGCGCAGGGCGCGCCCTACAGCCACCAGGCGATCTTCCTCGAGGAGATGGCGCGCGCCGAGGCGCCGGCGCACATCGGCGTGATCGGCCTCGGCATGGCCGGGCCGACGATCATCGCCCACGGCACCGAGGAGCAGAAGGGGCGCTACCTCGCCAACGATCCTCTCGGCGGACGAGATCTGGTGCCAGGGCTTCTCCGAGCCCGGCGCCGGCTCCGACCTCGCCGCCGTGCGGCACGCAGCGCCGAGCTGCCGCGGCGACCGGTTCGTCGTCAACGGCCAGAAGGTCTGGTCGTCGCTCGCGCACATCGCCGACTTCTGCATCCTCGTCACGCGCAGCGACCCGGACTCGCAGGGTCACAAGGGGCTCACCTACCTGATCGTCGACATGCACGCGCCGGGCGTCGAGGTGCGGCCGCTGCGCCAGATCACGGGCGAGGCGGAGTTCAACGAGATCTTCTTCACCGACGTCGAGGTGCCGGTCGAGAACGTCCTCGGCGAGATCGGGCGGCGGCTGGCAGGTGGCGATGACGACGCTCCTGCACGAGCGCGGCACGCTCGGCTTCGCGCTCACCGCGGCGCTCGAAGTGTCGCTGCGGACAGCTCGTCGACGCTCGCGCGGGAGCGGGGCGCCGGCGCGCGTCCAGCGCGACCGCGCTCGCGCAGCGAGTGGATCGAGCTGCAGGCCCTCCGCTACACGAACTACCGCGCGCTCGCGCAGCTGATGAGCGACCGGCATCCCCGGGCCCGGAGGGCTCGGTCGACGAAGCTCGTCTGGTCGGAGGCGAACCAGCGCCTGACGAAGCTCGCGCTCGAGCTGCTCGGCCCCGAGGCGCCGCTCCTCGACGACGCCGCTGGCGGCTACTGCACCAGCAGCTCCGCAGCCGCGGCAACACGATCGAGGCCGGCACCTCGGAGATCCTCCGCAACATCGTCGCCGAGCGCGTGCTCGGCCTGCCGAGGGGCCGGTGACCACTGATGGACTTCACGTTCACGCGCCGAGCAGGAGGAGCTGCGCAGCGCAGGCGCGCGACGCTTCGCTCGAGCACGACGCCCGAGCCGACGCTGGGCGCAGCTCGCCGAGCTCGGCTGGACGCGGGGTCTCGATCGCGGAGGAGGCGGGCGGCGCCGGGCTCGGCTTCCTCGAGGAGGCGATCCTGCTCGAGGAGCTCGGCCGCGCGCTCTACCACGGCCCGTTCTTCTCGACGCTCGGCGCTGACGCTGCCGGCGCTGCCGCCGGAGCTGCAGGCGCAGGTCGCGGCCGGCGAGGCGAGCTGGACGCTCGCGCTCGGGCCGCTCGTGCCCGATCTCGACACCGCGGCGCGCGTCGCCGTGGTCGGCCGACGACGGCATCTGGGAGCTGGAGGGCGCCGAGCGCGAGATCCTGAACACGACCGACGAGACGCGCCCGCTCGGCCGTCTCGCCGGCGGCGAGGCGACGCTGCGGCTGGCGGGCCCGGACGTGCTGCCGGAGATCCGCCGGCGCGCGCGGGCCGCGCTCGCGCTCGAAGCGTGCGGCATCGCGCAGCGGGCGCTCGAGCTCGGCATCGAGCACGCCTCGACGCCGCGAGCAGTTCGGCAAGCCGATCGGCGTCTACCAGGCGGTCTCGCACCCGCTCGCGAACACGTACGCCGACGTCGAGCTCGCCCGCTCGCTCGCTCTACTGGGCCGCCTGGTGCGTCGCCGAGGGCGACGAGCCAGGCCGGTCGCCGCGGCGGCGGCGAAGGCGTACGCGGCCGACGCCGCCGTCGCCGCCTGCGAGCGCTCGATCCAGGTGCACGGCGGCATCGGCTTCACCTGGGAGCACCCCTGCACCGCTTCTACAAGCGCGCGCTCTGGCTCGAGGCCTTCGACGCCCGGCCGCGGCGCTGCGCGCCGAAGTCGCCGCCGCGCTGCTCGACGTGGGACGAGGAGACCTGATGGACGGCCTGATGATGGACTTCCAGCTGACGCTGCCGCACGCTCCTGCGCCGCGCCGAGACGTTCTTCGGCGACCGGGAGATCGTCACGCGGCTGCCCGACAAGAGCTTCCACCGCTACACCTACCGCGGACATGGCCCGGCGCGCGAAGCAGCTCGCCGTCGCGCTCGCAGAAGCTCGGGCTCGAGCGCGGCGACCGCGTCGCGACGCTCTGCTGGAACCACTACCAGCACCTCGAGGCGTACTTCGGCATCCCGTGCGGCGGCTTCGTCCTGCACACGCTCAACCTGCGCCTGCACCCGAACGACCTCGCCTACATCGCCGACCACGCGGGCGACCGCGCCGTGATCGTCGACCGGCAGCCTGCTGCCGCTGCTCGAGCAGTTCAAGGACCGGACGCAGATCGAGCACGTCTTCGTCGTCGAGGACTCCTACGAGGAGCTGCTCGCGACGGCGAGCGCGGACGACTGGCGCGATCCCGGAGCTGCGACGAGAACGAGGCCGCGGCGATGTGCTACACGAGCGGCACGACCGGCCTGCCGAAGGGCGTCGTCTACTCGCACCGCTCGACCGTCCTGCACGCGCTCGGCGTCGCGCTCGACAACGCCGCTCGGCCTCGGCATCTCCGAGCAGGACGCGATCCTGCCGGTCGTGCCGATGTTCCACGCGAACGCGTGGGGCTACCCGTACCTCGCCGCGCTGCTCGGCGCGAAGCTCGTCTTCCCGGGCCCGCACCTCGACCCGGAGAGCCTGCTCGAGGACTTCGTCGCAGGAGCAGGTGACGTGGACGGCGGGCGTGCCGACGATCTGGCTGGGCATCCTCGCAGCTGCTCGACGCGAACCCCGGGCGCTGGGACCTCTCGCGGATGAAGGGGATGCTCGTCGGCGGCTCGGCGGTGCCGCGCGCGCTGATCGCGGCCTTCAAGCAGCGGCACGGCCTGACGGTCGTCCAGGGCTGGGGCATGACCGAGACCTCGCCGGTCGCCTCGGCGACGGACTACCCCGGCGACCTCGCGCGACGCCGACGAGGAGACGCAGTTCGACTTCGTCGCGATGGCAGGGACTGCCGCTGCCGTTCGTCGAGATCCGCGCCCGCATCGGCGACGAGGAGATCCCGTGGGACGGCGAGACGATGGGCGAGCTCGAGGTGCGCGGCCCGTGGGTCGCCGTCGGGCTACTACGACACGCCCGAGCAGGCCGACCGCTGGACGGAGGACGGCTGGTTCCGGACCGGCGACATCGTCTCGATCCACCCGCGCGGCTTCATCCAGATCAAGGACCGCTCGAAGGACGTGATCAAGTCCGGCGGCGAGTGGATCTCGTCGGTCGAGCTCGAGAACGCGCTGATGGCGCACCCGGCCGTCGCCGAGGCGGCGGTGATCGCGATCCCCGACGCGAAGTGGGACGAGCGGCCGCTCGCTGCGGTCGTGCTCAAGGAGGGCGCAGGCGGCGACCGCCGACGAGCTGCGCGAGTTCCTCGCGCCGCAACTTCGCGAAGTGGTGGCTGCCCGACCGGTTCGAGTTCGTCGACGAGATCCCGAAGACGGCCGTCGGCAAGTTCCGCAAGACCGCGCTGCGCGAGCATGTTCGCGGGCGACGCGGCCGGCGCTGCGGCCCCGTGAGGGCCGTCGTCCTGCGAGGAGCGGGGCCGCCCGAGCGGCTCGATGCTGCGCGACGTCCCCGAGCCCGAGGCGGCGACGGGCAGGGGCTCGTGCGCGTGCGCGCCTGCGGGATCAACTTCATCGACGTGCTCGTCCGGCGCGGGCAGCTATCCGCAGACGCCGGAGCTGCCGACGGTGCTCGGCGTCGAGGTCGCCGGCGAGCGTGGACGGCCGCCGCGTGATGGCGATGACGCGCTCGGGCGGCGGCGGCTACGCCGAGTGGGCTCGTCGTGGACGAGCGCGTGGCTCGTCCCGCTGCCGGAGGGCGCGAGCTTCGCCGAGGGGGCCGTCGTTCCTGATGACGTTCCTCACCGCCTGGATCCCGCTCGACGCGCCAGGTGACGCATCGCGGCCCGGCTCGACGGTGCTCGTGCACGCGGCGGCCGGCGGCGTCGGCTCGGCGGCGATCCAGGTGCGCGAAGCTGCTCGGCGCGCGGGTGGTCGCGACCGCCGGCTCGGAGGAGAAGCTCGCGTCTGCCGCTCGAGCTCGGCGCCGAGGAGGCGCTCACGTCTACGACGACTGGCGCGAGGATCGCGGGCGTCGACGTCGTCGATCGACCCGGTCGGCGGCGAGGTCTTCGCCGACAGCCTGAGCACGCTCGCGCCCGCTCGGGGTCGTCGTCGCGATCGGCTACGCAGGCGGCATGTGGCACGAGCTCAACCCCGCGCTGCTCGTCGGGCGCAACGTCGGCGTCCAGGGCTTCTACCTCGGCCGGCTGATGGGCCTGCGGCCCGAGCTCGTCCAGGAGGCGATGCGCGAGCTCCTCGCGCTGTGGGAGCAGGGCGCGCTGCGGCCGGTCGTCGGCGCGGAGTTCCCGCTCGAGCAGGCCGCCGAGGCGCACCGGCTGATCGAGTCGCGGAAGAGTCGGGGGAAAGTCGTGCTACTCGCATGAGAGCTGACCCTCGCGTTCCTGGGGCGCCGCTGGCGAAGGGGGCAAGCGCGCGGCGCGCGGGACAGTACATGCGAGTACGGCCCGCGCGGCGCGCGCGCAGCCAGCCTGAAGTCCAGCGGCGTCAGCCTTTCGCGGAGCCCCGCTTCGCGGGGCGGGAGCGAAAGGCGGCCAGGGGCGTGAGGGCGTGAGGGCGATCGTGACGGGCGGTGCGTCGGGAATCGGGGCGGCGATCTGCGCGCGGCTCTCCGCGGCGGGGCTCGAGGTCGAGACGCTCGACATCGTCTCGGGCTTCGACGTGACACAGCCCGGCCACTGGGAGCGCATCGGGCCCGTGGACGTCGCCTGCCTGAATGCCGGCGTCGTGACCGGCGAGACGGACCTGGCGGCGCTGTCGGACGAGGCGTACCGCCGCGCCGTCGGCGTGAACGTGGACGGCGTCGTCTTCGGCGTGCGCCGCCTGGCGCAGGTGATGCCGCGCGGCGGCCGGATCGTCGCCACCGCCTCGCTCGCGGGGCTGACGGCGCTCCCCGACGATCCCGTCTACACCCTGACGAAACACGCCGTCGTCGGCTTCGTCCGCTCGGCGGCGCCGCAGCTCGCCGCGCGCGGGATCTCGATCAACGCCGTCTGCCCGGGCATCGCCGACACGCCGCTGCTCACCCCCGAGGCAAAGGCGCTCTTCGACGCCGCGGGCTTCCCGCTGCTCGAGGCCGAGGAGGTCGCCGACGCCGTCTGGCTCGCGCTCGAGTCCGGCGAGACGGGCCACGCCTGGGCCGTGCAGCCAGGCCGCGAGCCGGTGGACTTCCGCTTTCCACGAGTGCCGGGGCCGCGCGGGCCCGGCGGCGAGAGCTACGCGCCGCCGCCCCCGTTCGCATGAGCCGGCGCGACGTCTGGAAGTTCAATCTCTTTCCCGCGTACCGGCGGACGGGCGGCCGCCTCGTCTCCATCGCCGACGACTGGAGCGAGGTGCGGATCAAGCTGCGCCTCACGTGGCGGACTCGGAACTACGTCGGGACGCTCTTCGGCGGCTCGCTCTACGGCGCCGTGGACCCCCTCTACATGGTGATGCTGATGCACCGCCTCGGCCCGGAGTACGTCGTCTGGGACAAGTCGGCCTCGATCCGCTTCCGCCGCCCCGGCCGCGGGACGCTGTACGCAACGTTCCGGATCGACGACGAGGAACTGGCGGCGATCCGTGCCGCCGTGACGGCCGAGGGCAAGATCGACCGCGTCTACATCGTCGAGCTCGTGGACGCCGAGGGCGTCGTGCACGCGACGGTCGAGAAGACGATCTACGTCGCCGCGAAGTAGTCGGCGCTACCCCTCGTGCTGCGCCGGCCCCGGTTCGCCGGACACCTGGTGAATAACGCAATCATGCCATGGCCGCCTGACGGATCAGGTGCTCGCGCACCTCGATCGGAGTGTGGTAGCCGTGGCGCTCGATCAGCCAGTGCTGGTCGTAGGTGCGGCCGAAGGCGCGCACCGCGACCCGCAGGACCTAAAACGCGGGGCCCAAATCGCCAATTGGCCGATGGCGGGAAAGAACTCCGGTGAGCCGAGCTCTCAGCTCACTCGCCAGCGAAGCCCCTTCGAAACGGCGACAAGCGAGACGGTCGCGCAGAAGGCAAGCACTCCCAGGTCGATGTACAGCCTTGTATCGATCACCGATGTGAGCGCACGACGGAAGCCATCGGCCGCGTATGTCGGCGGCAGCACCCATGAGAGCCAGCGGAGGACCGGCGGCAGGCTCTCCGGTGGGATCAAGACCGGCGAGGCGAACATGATCACAACGAAGACGAGCTGCGACACAGCGGCGACGACACGGAAGTCGCTGACGAGGATCCCGAGAGCGGCACCGATGCCGGAAAGAGCCACCACCGTCAGCGGCAGCAGGAGAAGCGTCGCCGCATTCACAGCGAGCGTAACGTCATAGAGCCACGCCCCGACGACGAGTGTGAGCGCGAGGCCGGGCAGCGCAGTCAACACGCGCACCGTCAGGATCGCCGTCAGGAGCGCACCCTTCGAGATCGGCAGCGACGCGTAGTACTGAAACACGCCGGTCTTCCGCATCTCACCGAGCTCCTGTGAGGTCGCTGTCACACCGATCGTCACCAGCGAGATCACGGCCGCCCCCGTGACGACGTAGACGAATCCCTCTTTCGACACGCCGCCGCCGATCAGGCCGAATCCGAAGACCATGGCGAGCGGGAAGAGCGTCGTGAAGATGACCGTAATGGGTCCCCACGTCCGCAGTTCGAGCAGCTGGATGCGCGTCAGAAGGAGGTAGTCACGCAGTGATGAGCGCGTTGTCGTCTCCCGTCCCGAGATCGAAGTAGACCGTCTCGAGTGACGGAGGTGCGAGGTGGAACTCTTCGAGCCAACGGCGTGCGTCCGGCGCGAGGAGGAGCTCGAGCGCGGCGGGCACGCGCTCGGGCGCGAGCAGGATGTCCATCTGGACGGCCGAGCTGCGCCTTACCAGGCCAAGCTCGGCGATCGCAGTCGGCGGTGGAGCGTCCGGGCAGAGGCGGAGCTCGAGGATGAGATCTCGTCCGAGGTGCTGCTTCAGCGCCCCCGGTGACCCGCTCGCGAGTACCTCGCCGTTGCCCATGATCACGACGCGGTCGACGACGCGCTCGGCCTCAAGCAGGTTGTGCGTCACGACAACACAGGTCGCCTGCCGCGTCTCGCGCAGACGGTCGAGCTTCCGCCAGATGAGCAAGCGATGTGCGGGATCGAGACTCTCGGTCGGCTCGTCCAGGACAACGAGGCGCGGCGCTCCCGCGAAGGCCACGGCGACATCGACCAGTCGCCGCCAGCCGCCGGAGAGTTGGTTCAGCGGCTTCGACAGAACCTCGGACAGCTCGAACTCTACGGCGAGCTGCTGCGCCTGGGCGCGGGCGGCCGTACGTGAGAGACCCCGTAGCCGCGCCGTAAATTCCAGTGCGTGTCGGGCGCCGAGGCCGCCCATCGCCATGTGTCCCTGGGGCTGGTATCCGATCAGGTGCTTGACCCCGTTCGGGTTCGCGACGACATCGATGTTCGCAATCCTGATCTCGCCCTCAGTCGGCGCCATGAGCCCGAGGAGCTGCAGAACGAGCGTCGTCTTGCCGGCGCCATTCGGCCCGAGGAGGGCGACGACCTCACCTAGGCTCGCAGTCAAATCGACTCCGCGGTTGGCGACGTGCCCCGATCGGTACCGCTTGACGATCCCACGGACTTGCAGGAAGGCGTCGACCGGTACCGCATCCCGACGCTGACCGTCGTCCGGTCGCCCGCTGACGACGGCAGAGCGCGCGAGCGTATCCGCCTGCGCCTTCACAGGGCACCGCCGAGAAGCTCGTGGAGTCGCGCCGTGGCCGTCACCACGATCCACGCGCCGAAAGCGACCGACCCGGTGAACGCAAGAGGAAGGGAGAGCGCGTACGCCGCGGCGGCGCGCGCTTCGCGACGTGGCAGCGCCACGGGGCGATGGTCCCGCACGGGCGCATATTGGCGCCGACGCACTCGTCCGCGCGCCCATCGCCGGGCAGACTCGCGCAGGTTCGGCGAGCCCGCCGCGAGCGTCAGCAAGAAGTAGGCATCCGTCCGCAGGTTCCACTGCAGCTGCCAGAGAAGCCGGAGGAAGATCGCCGCGAAGGCGGTCAGCGCAATCGTCGTGCCGATCATCGTGCTCGCCGGCGCCGTCTGGATCGCCGCGGTGCATGCCCCGAGCAGGATGAGATCGACCATCGCCCCGGCCGCGACCGCGCGAAGCTGCAAAGAGAGAGGGAGTGACCAGATGCCGGGCATACCGGTTTGCGCTACAAGCCAGGGCCCCCGCCGCGAGAGGCGGACTCGGGGCCGCAGGCCGTAGGTTCGGGCGACCGCGAAGTGCGCGAACTCGTGAAGCGCGCCAGATGCCGTCGCAACCAAGATCGGGAGCACCAGCGCCCATCCCAGCGGCACCGTCTTCGGAAAGAGGCTCCCTCCGGACGGGACGGGTACCTCACCGAGGAGAAGACTGACGAGGGCGTAGGTCCCGCTCAGCACGGCGACGGACGCGAACGCCCTCCACCACCAGGCTTGACGCCTAGTCTCCACGTGCGCCGCCGGCCGTAGGCGGGCGCTCCCATGGTGCGCGGTGCCCGTGGCGAGGAAGCCAAGGTGGCGGAGCTCGCCAACGAAGTCGCTGACATCGAGAGGTGTGCCGCAGCGCGTTTGAGCGGTCGTGGAGACTTCTCCGATCGAGCGGCCGTCGTCGAGCTCGCTCAACACCGCCGCACCGATGCGGTCGAGCGTGATCCAGCACCGCCCATCGTCCCGTCCGACCCACACCGTCTCGCCCCGCCGGTGAACCTCGAACGGGACGAACTGGATCACGCGCCTGTCGGACATGCCAGCTTGGAACGAGTCGGCGTGAAAGCTCTCAATTCTCATACGCGACGGCCTCCGTCAGTGGCGGCGTACCCCTCTCGTACGCTGCGAAGATCGACCAGTCCTCCTCGCGCCCGGCACCGCACGTCGGACATTCAAATGGGAAGCGCGGCCAGCGGAGGAGCGGCGTGGCCGCGCCCGTCTCGAAGTCGACCTCAAGCTGCGTCGCCACAGACTGCGCCGGCGCGTGGCCGGCGATCAGCCGTACCGCCTCGGCGACGATGAGCCCGCTCAGGCAAGCGATGTCGGGTGCGTAGGCGAGAGTTGGCGGATCGAAATCCAGTCCCTGAAAACCGGTGAATTGCGCCACAAACAGCGGATCCTGCTTCGAGTAATGGAGATGTAGACAGTCGAAGCAGCCCGATTCGCCCGGTAGCACACTGAAGACGCGCCCGCGCGTGACCTGCATCACCGCATAGACACAAGTCACATGACGCGCGACGCACGCATGATTCACGCGTCGTTGGGCCAGAAACGGAGGCTCGTCGATTGCGCAAATAACGAGGTCGGCACCGGCCACGACGTGGTTCGCGTCGTCGATGCTGCCGATCTTCATGGTGATCGCGGAGAAATCGAGCGATGAGTTCATTTCCCTCATCACGCGCTCGGCCACTTCGGTCTTCAGCGACCCGACATCGCTCTCGCGGTAGAGGAATTGCCGATTGAGATTGGTCTCCTCGACGCGGTCGTAGTCGACTGCAACGATCCGTCCGACGCCGGTCGCAGCCAGGATTGGCAGGATGTTCGAGCCCGCGCCGCCGAGTCCGAGCAGGACGACTGTCGCGGCGCGGAGACGCTGCTGCGGCCGTTCGCGATGGGCACTCAGGGTCGCGAAATGGCTGAAGTAGTTGACGTTCCCGAGGTGACGGGGTGGGATCGGTGAGCCGCCGTCGCATCGTCCGTCCTCGACAAAGCCTTCGCGGTCAAGCCTCAGGATCCCCGCTTCCACGTCCGCGACGCTGAGGCCCGGGAAGCGCGTGCGCATGGCAGTGGCGATCTCCGGAACCGAGCGGGTACCGTCAAGAAGCCCCGCGAGTTCCCACACCTGCCCGTCAGGGTCGTCGAATTCGGCGGTAATCCCGAGTTGCGCGCCGATTCGAAAACAGCTACCCGTGACCCGGTACCGGGGGTAGATCGGCTTGATCCGCGGGCGAACCCCCCCGCTGCCCATTACGACTGCGTCGGCAGGCGCGACCATCTCGGTTGTCCTCCAATGCTAGCGTGCCGGTGACGAGAGTCGGGCGACCGCTGGGGCTGGGGCGGGTACCCGCCCCGCCCCAGCTACGAACTACACGATGAGCCACCAGACAGTGGCCTCGATTGCTTCTGGGCGACGAATGCAGATCTTCACGGTGCTCCTCCCTTCGGCGTAAGTGGGTACCCTGAACGACGACGGTAACATAAAAACCAGCCGTACGGTTTCTAATGCCAAAGTTGACCGATGAACAACTCAAGCTCAAGCGCGCTGCGATCCTCGATGCGGCGCGCCGCTGCTTTGCCCGCTACGGCTACGAAGGCAGCACCATCGCGCTGCTCGAGGAGGAAACCGGCGTCTCACGGGGCGCAATCTTCAACTACTTCGACAGCAAGGAGGACATCTTCCTCGCCATCGCCCAGATCGACCGCGAGACGTTCGCTCGGACGTGGATCGAGTTGGGCTTCGAGAACGCCCTTCGGCGCGTCCTCGAGCAAGACCCGGACTGGATGAGCGTCTACATCGAGTTCATTCGGCGGCTGCGAACGAGCGCGTCCTTTCGCGAACGGCTCGAGGATCCGGGCGGCGAGGTCGCACATCAGCTCGACCGGTCGCTCGCCCGCGAGCAGGCTTCCGGCAGATTGCGGTCCGACGTGAGCATCGAGACGCTGGGCACGTTCTACTCCTTGCTGATCGACGGCCTCGCCGTTCGCGTTGCGAGTGGCATGCCCGCGCCGGCGCTCGACGATGTCCTGCGGCTCGTGAATGAAGGTGTCCGTGGCAACTCCTGAGCTTGCGCCGCGTGCGGCGCGCTTCACCGGCGACATCGGCACCGCCCTCTTCGCCACGCACTGCCTCGACAGTCGCGCGAGGATTTCCGATCGTCGCGGCGTGCTGTAGCGGCCGTTATCTGCGCGCAACATCTGCGCTGACAACGGATGGAACCGAGGTCCGCGAGGGTTTCGAAGCGCTCGATCCAGAGCACCTGCTCCTTGAGCGTCTGAATTGCCTTCTCGGCGCAGCCGTTCGTCTCGGGCTCGTAGTGGAACGCCCGCGAGCGGGCGGTGTCGAGGTGGTTGATCTCGGTCTGGTAGCGCTCGCTACGGAAGCAGGGCCCGCCGTCATAGCGCCGCGCGAGACCGGAGGCGACCGCTTGCTCGACCGAGCCGAAGCGCTCGCTGCAGACCTCGCGCAGCAAGGTCGGCGGCGGCGAAGCGGTCCATCCGCTTGGCGGCGTCGAACCAGACTTCGTTCGAGGCGTGGTCGACGATCACGAACACCGCGCAGCGGCCGTCCCGGTCGGTGAAGCCCTCGGTCGCGTCGGTCGCCCACAGCGTGTCCGGCACCGGGACGGTTCAGTGATTGTGCCCTCGTGCAGGCGCTGGACCGCCGTCTACTCACCGGGCCGCACCCGAACACCTGTCAGCCCCTGTCAGCCCCTTGCCGGAGGCGCTCCGCTGGGGTTCGGCCGATCTGCTTGTGTGTTCGTGTGCCTTGGACGAAGCCTGCGACGATTGATCGGTCCGGGCGAGCCGCTTAGAACTTGGCGAGCGGTCGTGTGGATCGCTGACGTCCGTCGCCATAGATCGGGACCAGCGCAAGCACGAGGATCGCCGCTATGGGGAGTGCGAGCGTGAGCGTGCTTGGAACGACAAGTGCGAGAACGAGCAGCACCCAACCAGCGACGCGCAGCTTGTACGCGACCAGCCCGCGCCACAAGCCGATCCCGGAGCAATAAAGAACGCCTCCCGCAATGAGAGAGAGTGCGAGCACCATCCCGGGAAGCAGCGGATCGTGCTGTCCCGGGAGCAAGGCGACGCCTGCCACTGCGAACGCGAGGGTGATCGCCGTAGCCGAGACGCGTAGAGCAAGTTGGCGCGCTGTTGATGCCCGAGCCAGCCATTCACGCTCGTCTCGGATCAGCCAGTAAACCGCGACGATGAGACTCACGTAGCCGAGGAGGAACATTCCGCCGGGTCCACTAGACGAACTCGTAGCGGCCGCCGTTGCGGAACGCCTTCAGGATCTGGCGGGCGACGACCATCTTGTGCACCTCGTCGGGGCCGTCGTAGATCCGGGCGCCGCGGGCCATCGCGTACATCGCGCCGAGCGGCGCTGAGATCGGTCAGCCCCTTCGCGCCGTGCACCTGGATCGCGCGGTCGATCACGTCGTGCAGCACGCGCGCGGCGTAGAACTTGATCAGCGAGATCTCGACGCGGGCCTCCTCGCCCCGGTCGAGCTTGTACGCCGCGTCGAGCGTCATCAGCCGGCAGGCCTGGATCTCGGCCGCCGAGTCGGCGATCCAGTTCTGCACCGTCTGCTTGT
Source organism: uncultured Actinomycetes bacterium (assembly GCA_963839425.1). Classification (GTDB taxonomy): domain Bacteria; phylum Actinomycetota; class Thermoleophilia; order Gaiellales; family Gaiellaceae; genus CAYGLV01. Next base: position 468,777 of record CAWIUX010000009.1, on the reverse strand, counting down.
CCGCCAGCGGCCCGCCGAAGGCCTCTCGCTCGAGCGAGTACGAGCACATCAGCTCGAAGGCCCGCTGCATCTGCCCGAGCCAGCGCATCACGTGGTGGATCCGCCCCGGCCCGAGCCGCTTCTGCGCGATCAGGAAGCCCGCGCCGCGCTCGCCCAGCGTGTTCGCCACCGGCACGCGGACACCCGTGTAGCGCACCTCGCAATGGGTCGACCAGTTGCGGCCGCGGTGCCCCATCGTCGGGGTCGCGCGCACGACCTCGACGCCCGGGCGTCTCGGCGGGGACGATGATCTGGGTCGCTCGGGCGTGCGGCGGCGCGTCCGGGTCGGTGACGGCCATCACGATCCCGAAGGCGGCGCCCTCCGCTCCCGACGAGAACCACTTGTGCCCGTCGATCACCCACTCGTCGCCCTCCTGGACGGCCGCGGCAGCGCAGGAGCGTCGGGTCGGAGCCCGCCACGTCGGGCTCGGTCATCGAGAAGAAGGAGCGGATCTCGCCCGCGACGAGCGGCAACAGCCAGCGCTCCTTCTGCTCGTCGGAGCCGAACATGAGCAGGATCTCGGAGTTGCCGGCGTCGGGCGCCTGGCAGCCGAGGATGAGCTGGGCCCAGACCGTGCGGCCGATCTCCTCGTTGAGGTAGGCGTAGGCGAGGAAGCCCGTACCGCTGCCGCCGGCCTCCGGGCCGATGTGCGGCGCCCAGAGCCCTGCCGCCTTCGCCTTGCCCTGGAGGTCGGCGATCAACGCGTCGGAGGAGGCGTCCTCCGCGAAGAGCCGCCCCTCGTTCGGGTAGACGTGCTCCTCCATGAAGGCCCGTACGCGCGACCGCAGCTCGGCGACCTCGGGCGTCGGGGCGAAGGCGCTCACGCGGGTATGCTCGCACACTGTGCGCCTCGGCCTGCAACTGAACTACGACGACCCGGTCGCCGGGGTCGCGCTCGCGCAGGAGGCGGACCGCCTCGGCTTCCATTCCGTCTGGACGTCGGAGGCCTACGGGACCGACGCGGTGACGCCGATGGCGTGGATCGCCGCGACGACGTCGCAGATCCAGGTCGGCTCGCGCGATCATGCAGATGCCGGCCCGCACACCCGCCGCAACGGCCACCACGGTCGCGACCCTCGACATCCTCTCCGGCGGCCGCGTGTTGCTCGGCCTCGGCACGTCGGGCCCACAGGTCGCCGAGGGCTGGCACGGCCAGGCATGGGGCAAGCCGCTGACCCGTACGCGCGAGTACGTCGAGATCGTGCGCGCGATCCTGCGCCGCGAGGCGCCGCTCGACCACCACGGCGTCCATTACGACATCCCCTACTCCGGCGCGGACGCGACCGGCCTCGGCAAGCCGCTGAAGATCATCATCCACCCGCTGCGCAGCGAGGTGCCGATCTACCTCGCCGCGATCGGGCCGAAGAACGTCGCCCTCGCCGCCGAGATCGCCGACGGCTGGCTGCCGATCTTCTTCTCGCCGGAGCGCTTCGCCCAGGTGCACGGCCCCTCGCTCGCGGGCGCGAAGCCCGGCTTCGACATCGCGCCGCTCGTTCCGGTCGTGCTCGCCGACGACGTCCAGGCCTGCCGGGACATGCTGAAGCCGCTGCTCGCCCTCTACGTCGGCGGCATGGGCGCCCGCGGCCAGAACTTCTACACCCGCCTCGCGCAGCGCTACGGCTACGAGGCCGCGGCGGCCGAGATCCAGGACCTCTACCTCGAGGGCAAGAAGGGCGAGGCCGCGCAGGCGGTCCCCGACGCCCTCGTGGACGAGATCGCGCTCGTCGGCGACCGGGCGCGGATCGCCGACCGGCTTGGCGCGTGGCGGGAGTGCGGCGTCACGACGATGATTCTCCAGGCCAGGCAGCCGGAGGCGCTGCAGCTGCTGGCCGAGCTCGTCCTCTAGCAGATGGTTGAGGCCACGAGATCGTCTGTCCCGGGGCGCGAGCTTGCCGCTCTGGGGCGCACCGGCAGACCGTCGGCGATGCTCGAGGCATCGGTGACGGTCTGGCGGCGCGAAGCGGACGGCCCGGGTGAGGCCGTGCAACGGGCTCGCCCGGAGCGGGAGCGGCCCAGACACGCAAGATCGCGCATCCGGACGCGCGAGATCGTGGCATCAACCATCTAATGCGGCGCCGGCTCTACCTGATGCGCCACGGCGAGGTGGCGTACTTCGACGAGACCGGACAGCCCGTGGCCCCCGACGACGTCGCACTGACCCCCCACGGCCGCGAGCAAGCCCGTGCCGCCGCCGAGGCACTCGCGGGCGTCGCCTTCGACCGCGTGATCTCGAGCGGGCTCCCCCGCACGGTCGAGACGGCGCGCATCGTCGCCGGGCGCGAGCCGGAGACCTGGCCGGAACTGCGCGAGATCCAGGGCGCGGACCTGCGCGCGATCCCCGAGGACGAGCTCGAGCACGCGTTCGTCGGCGCCTTCCGCGGCGTCCTCCCGAACGACGCGCGCTTCCTCGGCGGCGAGTCGTACGGCGAGCTCTTCGACCGCGTCCTCCCGGCGCTCGAGCGCCTGCTCGCCGACGGGAGCTGGGACATCGCGCTCGCCGTGCTCCACGGCGCGGTTAACCGCGCGATCCTCTCGTACGCCCTCACCGCCGAGCGGATGTTCCTCGGTCACTTCGAGCAGGCGCCTGCGTGCATCAACGTGCTCGACGTCGGGGACGCGTGGATCGTGCGGGCCGTCAACCTCGCGCCGTACGACCTCGTCCACGCCGCCGGCCGGGGGACGACGATGGAGGGCTACTGGGAGCAGTACCGACCGTTCCGTGACCGGAACGGCTAAGAGACTCTCTCCACCAGCATGGCCATACCCTGGCCGCCGCCGACGCACATCGTCTCGAGGCCGATCGTCCCGTCCACCGTCTCGAGGCCGTTCAGCAGCGTGCAGAGGATCCGGGCGCCCGTCATGCCGTAGGGGTGGCCGAGCGCGATCGCGCCGCCGTGCGGGTTGAGCCGCTCGCCGAAGGGGTCGATCCCGAGCTCGCGGCACACCGGCAGTACCTGCGCCGCGAAGGCCTCGTTCAGCTCCATGACGTCCACGTCCTCGATCGTCATCCCGGCCTGGGCCAGCACGCGCCGGACAGCCTCGATCGGGCCGATGCCCATGACGTCGGGCGCGATCCCGGAGACCGCGGTCGCGATGATCCGCGCCCGCGGCCGCACACCGAGCTCGGCTGCCTTCGCATCGCTCATCACCATGACAGCGGCGGCGCCGTCGTTCAGCGGGCACGCGTTCCCCGCGGTCACCTTCCCGCCGGGCTTGAAGACGGGCTCGAGCGAGGCGAGGCGCTCCAGCGTCGAGTCGGCGCGCGGCCCGTCGTCGGTCGCCACGACTGTCCCGTCGGCCTTCGTGTACGGCGTCAGCTCCCGCGCGAAGAAGCCCGACGCCTGGGCCGCGACTGCGCGCTCCTGCGAGCGCTGCGCGAACCGGTCCATGTCCTCCCGCGACACGTCGAACTGCTCGGCGACGTTCTCCGCGGTCAACCCCATCGGGATGTACACGTTGCCGAACGCCGCGCCCTCGCCGATCTGGCCGGGATGGAGCTCGTCGGTGGACTTCGGGTAGCCGTCCACCTGCGAGACCGACTCGACGCCGGCGGCGACGTACACGTCGCCCTCCCCCGCCCGGATCGCGTGGAACGCCATCCGCGTCGTCTGCAGGCTCGAGGCGCAGAAGCGGTTCACCGTCGTCCCCGCGACGGCGGCGGGCAGCCCCGCGAGCAGCGCCGCGCGCCGCGCGAGGTTCATGCCCTGCTTCTCCTGCGGGAAGCCGCAGCCGGCCATCACGTCCACGATCTCGGCCGCGTCGAGCCCCGGCACCTGCGCGACCGCCTCACGGATCGCGAACGCGAGCAGGTCGTCCGGCCGCTCGTCGGCGAGCGAGCCCTTGCGGGCGCGGCCGATCGGCGTGCGGACGGCGGCGGCGATGACGGCTTCGGGCATCCCTCTCCTCCTTCGGAAACGCGACGGGGCCGGCGAATGCCGGCCCCGTCATTCAAGCTGAGCTGCAGGCCGTCTAGGGCCGGCTCTCGATCAGGTCGCTGACTTCCTTCCAGGACCCGGTCACTCCGCCGCCCCAGTTGATCATCCTGTTCTGGCTGATGATGAAACGGTCGGTCGAGCTGGTCTTCGTCTTCACGCCCGGCCCCAGGAACCGGTTGTCCGCGTTCAGCGACGTGAGCGCAGCCATGAGCGACGCGCGCGTCGGGTTCTTGCCGGCCTTGTAGAGCGCCTGGACGAACGTCTCGGCCTTCGCGAACCCGTAGATGTTGAGCTGGTCGGTCGGACTCGCGGCCGGAGCGTACTTGGCCAGCAGCGCCTTGTACTCCTTGACCGCGGCGTCGTTCGCGTACGTGGGGCTCGCCGGGTCCTTGAGGTACGTGACGCTCAGCGCGTTGTTGACGAGGTCACCGGCGGCACCGGCCGCCGTCTTCATGAACGCCTGCGTGGCCGAGACCGAGTTCACGTAGATCACGGTCGGCGCCCAGCCGAGCGCCTTGGCGAACCCGAAGGTCTGGATCGTCCCCTTCGGCGTCACGAAGATGACGAGCGTGTCGGCTCCGGAGGCCTTCAGCTTCGCAACCTCGGCCGCCGGCGTCGGGGAGGTCACCTCGAACGGAACCTCGGCGACGATCTGCGACACCTTCTTGCCGAGACCCTCCTTGAAGCCCACCAGGTAGTCCTTGCCGTAGCTGTCGTTCTGGTAGATGACGCCGACCTTCGCCGTCGGGCCGAACTTGGCGATGTTCTGGCCGTAGATCTTGGCCTCGCCGATGTAGTCGGGCTGCCAGCCGATCGACCACGGGTACTTCTTGTAGTTGCTCCCCCACTCGCTCGCGCCCGAGGAGATGAGGACGTGCGGCACCTTCTTCTCGTTCAGGTACGGCTGGATCGCCTCGTTCACCTCGGTGCCGAGGCTGGCGACCACGGCGAAGACCTTGTCCTCCTCGACGAGCTTGCGCGTCAGCTGGACGCTGTTCGCCGGGTTGTAGCCGTCGTCGTAGTACTTGAAGATGATCTGGCGCCCGTAGACGCCGCGCTTCCCGTCGGGGCCGCGCCGGGCGTTGATGTAGCTGAAGTACGCCTTCATGGCGCCCGGGATCGGCGCGTAGCCGGATGCCGGGCCGGTGAGCGGGAACGTGCCGCCGATCTTGATGGTCTTCGGCGTCACCCCCGGGTCGGCCGCAGCGGCACCGCCGGCACCGAAGGCGCCCGGAATGCTGACGAGGAGCACGCCACAAAGGGCGAGCCCCAAGAGAGAGACCCTACGCATGGACACTCCTTGTTGGGTGGACCGCAAGCCGCGGGTGAGACTACAGCTACAGACGGAAAAAGCCAACGTTTGATAGCTCAGGCGAAGCGCCGGCCGAGGCCGAGCTCGCCGGCCAGGGTCTCCGCCTCGGCCAGGAGCTCGTCCACGGCGGCGAGCCCGTCGGCCCACAGCGCCGGATCCGCGAGATCGAGACCGACGCGCGCCGCCAGCTCCTCCGGCGGCCGCGAGCCGCCCGCGCGCAGCAGGTCGAAGTAGGGCTCGACCATGGCGTCGCCCTCCCGCTCGTAGCGGTGGAAGATGGCGAGCGAGAAGAGGTACCCGTAGGCGTATGCGTACACGTACCCGGGCGCGGCCACGAAGTGCGGGACGTAGCTCCACCAGCGCTCGTAGCCCTCCGAGAGCTCGACCTGCTCGCCGAGCATCGCCGCCTGCGTCTCCAGGAACAGCTCGCCGATCCGGTCCGGCGAAAGCTCGCCCTCGCCGCGGCGCGCCGTGTGGAGGGCGTCCTCGAGGCGGTTGAACGCGATCTGGCGGAAGATCGTGGCGATCGCGTCCTCGAGCCGGCCGGTGAGCAGGTCGAGGCGTCGGCGCGGATCGTCCTCGCGCGCGGTCAGCGCCTTGAACGTGAGCGCCTCGCCGAAGACCGACGCCGTCTCGGCCAGCGTCAGCGGCGTCCCCGCGTTGTACAGCCCGAGCGGCTGCGCGAGCACGCCGTGCAGGCCGTGGCCGAGCTCGTGCGCGAGCGTGAGCACCGAGCGGCGGTCGCCGGTGAAGTTCATCAGCACGTACGGGTGGACGCCCGGCACCGTGGTCGCGCAGAAGGCGCCGATCTGCTTGTCGGAGCGGACCGGCGCGTCGATCCAGCCCCGGTCCCAGAAGTCGGAGACGATCCGGCCGGCCTCGGGCGCGAAGTCGGCGTAGGCGCCGAGGATCAGCTCGCGCGCCTCCTCCCACGACGTGAAGCTCTCCGTGGTCGAGATCGGCGCCGCCCGGTCGTAGTCGGCGAGCTTCGGCAGGCCGAGGATGTCCGCCTTCAGCCGGTAGTAGCGCTGCGGGATGTCGTAGCGGGAAGTGACCGCGGAGACGAGCGCCTCCACCGCCTCGTCTGGGGTCTCGTTGGCCAGGTTGCGGGCCGCGAGCCAGTGCGGGTAGCCGCGCAGGCGATCGTCGGTCGCCTTGTCGAGGAGCATCGCGTTGAAGACGAACGTGCGGGTGCGCAGGCCCGGTGCGAGGCTCTCGGTGATGCCGGCGGCGGCCGCCGCGCGCGTGTCCCGGTCGGCGCTCTGGAGCTGCGCGAGCGCCCGCTCGAGGCCCGACTCCTCGCCGCCGACCGTGACGCGGATCCCCGACAGCAGCTCGCTGTAGAGGCGCGACCACGCAGTCATGCCCGTCACGGCCTTCTCCGTCAGGATCTTCTCCTCCGGCTCGCTCAGCAGGTGCGGCCGGTAGCGGCGGAGCGCCCGCAGATAGTGCGCCCAGCGCGCGAGCGCGGGGTCGGCCAGCAGCTCCTCGGCGCGCTCGTCGTCGAGCGCGGCCCACTCGAGCCGGGCGAAGAGGAGCTTCGTCTCGTTCGCCGCCACGAGCTCCTGGATCCGCGCCAGCAGCGCGCCGCGCGCCGGGTCGGCGGTGTCGGTGGAGAAGGTCAGGTGAGCGAAGGTGCGCGCGCGCACGACCGCCGAGTCGATCCGCTCTCGCTCGACGACGCCCTCCGCGATCTCGGCGGCGGACAGCTCCGCGATGCGTCCGTGGTAGCGCTCGCGGAAGGCGTCGGCGGAGCGGGCGACATCGGCCAGCTCGGCCTCGAGCTTCGGGTCGCCGGCCGCCGCGAAGAGGTCGGAGAGGTCCCAGGCGACGTCCTCGGCGCCGGTCGGGCGCTGCTCGGTGGTGGCCATCGGGCGGCAGGCTACCGAAGCGCCGACGGGTCGGTGACCGGCGCCCGGCACGCGAAGCGCTCACAGGCATAGACCGCCGGCTTGCCGCCCACGAGCGTCTTGCCGGCGAGCAGCGGAACGTCCGAGCCGCCGTCCGGCGCGACCGCGACCACCGTACCGGGCTGCCAGGGGGCAAGGGCGGCGCGGGCGACGGGCGACGACGGCGAGCCGAGGATCGCCAGCTCCCGAGGCGGCGCGAACCAGAGATCCAGCGCGCAGAGCGCCCAGCCGAAGGCGCCCGGCGCGCGCTCCAGCGCGGGCGCGACGAGGCGGAAGACCGAGACGGCGCGCCGCTCCAGCTCGTCGTCGCCGTAGATCCGCCCGAGCCGCAGCAAGACGTACGCGAGCATCGAGCTGCCAGATGGCGTCGGGTTGTCGTCCAGGTCCTTTGCGCGGACGACCAGCGCGTCGCGCGAGCGAGGCGCTAGGAAGAAGCCGCCGCGCTCGTCGTCGGCGAAGAGCCGGGCGGCGAGGAGCGCAAGCCGGCGGCCCTCCTCGAGCCAGCGCAGGTCTCCGTCGTACACATGGAGGTCGAGCAGGCCGTTGGCGACGTTCGCATAGTCGTCGAGGAAGCCGGGGCCGCTCGTGCGCCCGCCGCGCCGGGAGCGGAGGAGCCGGCCCTCGCCGTCGGAGAGCGGCCCCAGCAGGAACTCCGCGAGGCGGCGCGCAGCGGCGAGCCAGTCGTCGCGCTCGAGCCGGTAGCCCGCCTCGGCGAGCGCCGAGAGCAGAAGCCCGTTCCAGGAGGCGATCGCCTTGTCGTCCCGCGCGGGCTGCGGCCGCCGCTCGCGGACGGCGAGCAGCGCTGCGCGCTCTGCGGCCGCCAGCTCGCCTCGCAGGACTAGACGCCCGTCCTCGAACGGCTCGAGCAGCTCGGGCCGCTCGCGGCCGAGCACCGCCGCGAGCTCCTCCGGCGTCCACGTGAAGGTGACCCCCTCGACGCCGTCGGTGTCGGCGTCCTGTGCCGAGGCGAAGCCTCCGCCCGGCAGCGCCAGCTCGCGCAGGACGTAGTCGAGCGTCTCCTCGACGACGCTTCGCCACCGCTCCTCGCCGGTCGCCTGCCAGGCGTGGAGGTACGCGGAGGCGAGCAGGGCGTTGTCGTAGAGCATCTTCTCGAAGTGGGGCACGAGCCAGCGCTCGTCCACCGAGTAGCGGTGGAAGCCGCCGCCGACGAGGTCGTACATCCCGCCCGCGGCCATGCCGTCGAGAGTGGCGCCGACCATCGCGAGCGCCTCGTCGCCGCCGCGCCGGAGCAGGAACTCGAGCACCGAGGCGGCCGGGAACTTCGGCGCGCGCCCGAAGCCGCCGAAGGCCGGCTCGAAGGTGCGCGCGATCCCGCGCTCGGCGGCACCGAGCACGGAGCTCGCCAGGGGGTCGGTCGACGGGCGCAGCTCCGCGGAGTGGCGCACCGCCTCGACGAGCTGCGCGGCGGAGCGGGCGACCTCGCCGCGCCGGTCGCGCCAGGCCTCGGCGATCGCCTCGAGGAGCTGCCGGAAGCTCGGACTGCCGTGGCGCGGCTCGGGTGGGTAGTAGGTGCCGCCGTAGAACGGCTCCCCGTCCGGCGTGAGGAAGACGGTCATCGGCCAGCCGCCTTGCCCCGTCAGCGCGACGACCGCGTCCATGTAGACGGCGTCGAGGTCGGGCCGCTCCTCGCGATCCACCTTGACGTTGACGAAGTGCTCGTTCATCAGCGCCGCCGTGGCGGGATCCTCGAACGACTCGTGCTCCATCACGTGGCACCAGTGGCACGCGCTGTAGCCGATCGAGAGCAGGATCGGCCGGTCCTCGGCGCGCGCGCGGGCCAGGGCGTCCTCCCCCCACGGGTACCAGTCCACCGGGTTGCCGGCGTGCTGGAGGAGATACGGGCTCGTCTCGCCCGAGAGCCGGTTCATGCCGGAACGGTAGCCGCCGCTCTCGAGATGATCAGGCGACAGGCATGCGACGCCGCTGCCGGAGGTGGCGGGCGATCTCCACGCTGACGGCGATCCCGCTGGCGATCGCGAACGCGACGAGCAGGCCCTTCCACGGGGCCTCCTCGAAGCTCTTGCCGCCGAAGTAGCCGAGCAGGCCGCAATAGGAGCCCCAGATCGCCGCGGCGAGCACGTCGAAGACGATGAACCGGCGCCAGCGAAACGTGGGCAGGTAGCCGCAGACGAACGTCGTGGCGGTGCGGCCACCGGGGATGAAGCGGGCGATCACGATCAGGTAGCCGCCGCGCTCGTCGAGCTGCTTCTCGGCCCAGAGCAGCCGCCGGTGCGCCTTCCCGGCCCCGAACCAGCGCTTGAGCGTGTGCTCCCCGACCCAGGTTCCGATGCCGAAGGAGACGTTGTCGCCGGCGCACGCGCCCGCGGCGGCGGCGGCGATCACGAGGCCGACGTTGAGGTCGCCCGAGGCGGCGAGGACGCCGGCCGAGATCGCCACGGTCTCGCTCGGCACGACCGGGATGAAGGCGTCGAGCAGAGCGACCCCGAGCACGATCAGGTAGCTCCACTCGGAACCGGAGACCCAGTCGACGATCACCTGGAACACCACTGCATCCTCGCAGACCCGCGAGCGGCGATGATTGCGGCGTGAGCTTCCTCCCGCTCGCCGGCGTGCGTGTGCTCGATCTGACGAGCTCCCTCGCCGGTCCGACGTCCACCGAGATCCTCGCCGCGTTCGGGGCGGACGTCGTCAAGGTCGAGCACCCGGATCGCGGCGACGAGGCGCGCGACTGGGGCCCGCGCTTCTTCGAGGGCGGGAGCGTGATGTTCTTCGCCGCGAACGCGGGCAAGCGCTCGGTCGGGCTCGACCTGAAATCCGAGGCCGGGCTCGACGTGTTGCTGCGGCTCGCGGACGGCGCCGCCGTGCTCGTCCAGAGCCTGCGGCCGGGGACGGCGGAGCGACTCGGCTTCGGCCCCGAGGCCGTCCGCACGCGGAACCCCGGCCTCGTGTACTGCACGATCGGTGCCTTCGGCCACACCGGGCCGCTGACCGCGGAACCCGGCTACGACCCGCTCATGCAGGCGGCTGCCGGGATCATGAGCGTCACCGGAGAGCCTGATCGCCCGCCGGTGCGCGTGGGCGTCTCGCTCATCGACATCGGCACCGGCGTCTGGGCCGCGCTGGCCATCGTCGCCGCGTTGCACGAGGGCGGCGGCCGGACACTCGACCTCTCGCTGTACGAGACCGCGCTGTCGTTGCTCCCCTACCAGCTGACCGCGGTGCTCGCCGGCGAGCCGGTGCCCGAGCGCCAGGGCTCGGCCTTCCCGCTGATCGTGCCGTACCAGGTGTTCGCGACCGCGGACGGCCAGCTGATGATCGTCGCCGGCAACGACCGGCTCTTCACAGCGCTCTGCGACGTCCTCGGTGCCCACGAGCTCGCGTCCGATCCTCGCTTTGCAACCAATCCGCTGCGTGTCGGGCACCGCGACGAGCTGATCGCGTTGCTCGAGCCGCTCGTCGCAGGACGCGCGACGGCGGAGCTCCTCGACCGCCTGCGAGCGGGCGGCGTCCCGGCCTCGCCGGTGCTCGACGTCGCCGACGTCGCGGCGCACGAGCAGACACGCGCCCTCGGCATCCTCCAGGAGCTCGGCGGATACGAGACGGTCGCGCCGCCGGTCTCGGTCGACGGCGAGCGGGTCCGCTTCCGCTCGCCCCCACCGCTCGTCGGCCAGCACACGGCCGAGGTGCTCGCCGAGGCGGGCTACGCGGAGGCCGAGATCGCGGACCTCGCCTCCGCCGGCGTGATCAGGCTGGGCTGAACGGCCCGGCGCGGTAGACCCGCCCCGGCAGCTCGCGACCAAGCAGGCCCTCCAGCCACTCCGCCACCTCGATCAGCGCCTCGAGGTCGATCCCCGTCTCGACTCCCTCGCGGTGGAGCAGGTAGACGACGTCCTCGGTCGCGACGTTGCCGGTCGCGCGCGGCGCGAACGGGCACCCGCCGATGCCGCCGACGGAGGCATCGAGCAGCATCGCGCCCGCCTCGACCGCCGCCCAGGCGTTCGCGACGCCGTCGAGCGCGTGTCGTGGAAGTGGCCGCCGACCGGCACGCCGGATCGAGAGCGCTCGACGAGCCGCGCCACCTGCCGTGGCGTCGCGACGCCGATCGTGTCGGCAAGGACGAGCTCGCGCGCGCGCCGCGAAGCCGGCCGCGAGCTCGGCGACGTGCCCCGGGTCCACGCGACCTTCGAAGGGCAGCCGAAGCAGACCGACAGCGTCACGGTCACCGGCAGCGCCGAGCCGCGCGCAGGATCTCCTCCGCGCCGGCGAGCGCCTCGGCGAGCGAGCGGTTGCCGTTGCGCCGGTTGAACTCCTCGGTCGCGCCGAAGCGTGACGTTCACGCGCGCGAGACCCGTCGCGGCGAGCCGCTCGTACCCCTTGCGGTTCAGGACGAGGCCGCTGTACTCGGCGGCGCCGTCGAGCGCGGCCGCGACCTCTTCCGCCCCGGCCATCTGCGGCACCCGGCGCGGGTCGACGAAGCTCGCCGCCTCGACCCGCGGCAGCCCGGCGGCCGCGAGCCGGTCGGCCAGGTCCGCGCGTACCGCCGGCTCGAGCACCTCCGGCTCGTTCTGGAGGCCGTCGCGCGGCCCGACGTCGGTTATCCGCACGCGCAGCACGCAGGCCCCCGAGACGCGCGGGCGCCGGCTCGTACGTGACCGCGAGCATCCGTCCGCCTCGTTCAGCGCGACCATCCGGGTCAAATCGACGACCGGCCCGGCGCGTTCGCAAGGCTCGCCGCGGCGATCGGCGAGGCGGGCGGCTCGCTCGGCGCGATCGACCTCGTCCGCGTCGAGAAGGGCAGAAGGTGCGCGACGTCACGGTGAACGCGCGACGACGAGCACATCGAGCAGATCGCCGATGCCGTGCGGGCTGTCGCCCGGCGTCGAGGTCGACGCACGTCTCCGACCGCACGTTTCTGCTGCATCTCGGCGGCAAGATCGAGGTCGGCTCGAAGCATCCCGCTGAAGACGCGCGACGACCTCTCGATGGCCTACACGCCCGGGGTCGCCCGCGTCTGCACGGCGATCGCCGACGACCCGGAGAAGGTCTGGAACCTGACGATCAAGCGCAACACCGTCGCCGTCGTCAGCGACGGCACCGCGGTGCTCGGGCTCGGCGACATCGGCCCGGAGCGGCGCGATGCCGGTGATGGAGGGCAAGGCGATGCTGTTCAAGGAGTTCGCCGGCGTCGACGCCTTCCCGATCTGCCTTGCGACGAAGGACACCGACGAGATCGTCGCGCACCGTCCAGGCGATCGCGCCGGTCTTCGGCGGCATCAACCTGGAGGACATCTCGGCGCCGCGCTGCTTCGAGATCGAGCGGCGGCTGCGCGAGACGCTCGACATCCCGGTCTTCCACGACGACCAGCACGGCACCGCGATCGTCGTGCTCGCCGCGCTCCTGAACGCGCTCAGGTCGTCGGCAAGCGGATCGAGGACCTCCGCGTCGTCATCGCCGGCGCGGCGCCGCCGGCATCGCGGTGTCGAGATCCTGCTCACCGCGCCGGCGTCCGCGACGGATCGTCGGCTGCGACGACGGCGGCGCGATCCACCGCGGCCGCGACCGGCCTGAACGCGAGAAGGCGGCCTACGCGGAGACTGACGAACCCCGAGAACCTGCAGGGCACGCGCGAACGAGCTGCTCGCCGGCGCCGACGTCTTCATCGGCGTCTCCGGCCCGGCGCCGTCTCCGCCGAGGCGGTACGCACGATGGCCGACCGACGCGATCGTCTTCGCCATGGCGAACCCGACCCCGGAGGTGATGCCGGAGGAGATCGGGGACTTCGCGGCCGTGATCGCGACCGGGCGCTCGGACTACCCGAACCAGATCAACAACGTGCTCGCCTTCCCCGGCGTCTTCCGCGGCGCCCTCGACGTGCGCGCCTCCCAGATCACGGAGGAGATGAAGGTGGCGGCGGCCCATGCGATCGCTGCCGTCGTGCCCGACGACGCGCTCCGCGCGGAGTACATCGTCCCCAGCGTCTTCAACCGCGACGTCGCCCCGGCCGTCGCCGCCGCCGTCGCCGCGGCCGCCGAGCAGGGCGGCGTCGCCCGCCGCCGCGCCCCGCTCAGTAGTTCGCCGAAGAGCGGTCGGTGCCCGGCACGATGCATTCCGCGCGCCGCCGCGCGAGCATCGGAGCATGAAGAGCGAGGCCTCCCTCACCGAGACGAAGACCGCCTTCGACCGCGTCCGCATCGCCGAGGCGATGCACGTCCGAGTGATCGCCGTCCCGGGTGACGCAGCCCTCGTCGAGGTCGCCCGGATCATGAGCGAGCAGCGCGTCCGCTGCGTCGTCGTCACCGGCGCGCCCGAGCATTCGGTCGCGCACCTCGTCGTGGTCGACCCTCTCGCCGGCGAGCCGGTGGGCGTCCTCTCGACGCTCGACCTCGCCCGCGTAGCGGCAGCGAGCCCGGCGTGACCGGCCACGAAGCGGGGCCCAAGGTGCTCCGCCGCAGCCGCGACGACCGCGTCATCGCCGGCGTCTGCGGTGGCCTCGGACGCTACCTGGGGATCGATCCGGTCGTGGTTCGCCTGGCGGCGCTGGTGCTCGTAGTCGCCGGCGGCACCGGCGTCCTCCTCTACCTGATCGGGTAGCTCGTCATGCCGGAGGAGAGGCCGGGCGAGAACGTCGGCCCGCCCGCGGCCGCGCACGCCCGCAGCCTCCGCGTCGTCGCCGGCGGGGCACTCGTGCTCCTTGGCGCGGTCCTGCTCGTCCGGGAGCTCGCCCCGTCGTGGTTCGACGATCGCTACGTCTGGCCCGTCGCTCTCATCCTGATCGGCCTGCTCGTGCTCAGTCGCGGTGAGCGGCGATGAACGGCGCCGAGCCGGAGCCGCCGGCCCTGAGACGCCTCCCACCGAGCCGGAGGCGAGCCGCTCTCGCCGCCTGCCCGGCAGCGCCGTTCTCGGCGGCCTGATCTCCCTGATCGGGCTCGGCTGGCTCCTCTCCTCGACGGGAGTGCTCGAGCTGACCGTCGCCTCGACGATCGCAGTGCTGCTGATCGCCGCCGGGCTCGCAATCCTCGCGACGCCCGAGGCGCCGCACGGCCTCCTCATCACGGTCGGCATCGTGCTCGCGCTCGCGGGCGCGACGGCCACGGTCGTGGACGGCGACCCCCTCCGCGGTGGTATCGGCGACCGGGTCGAGGAGCCGCTCGCGATCGCCGACGTTGAGGGCACCTACCGGCTCGGCATCGGCCAGCTGACGCTCGACCTCACGGCGCCGAGCTTCGCAGCCGGCGCGACCACCCGGATCGAGGCATCGGTCGGGATCGGGCAGCTCGTCGTCGTCGTCCCCGACGGGGCGACGATCGACGTCAGGGGGGAAGTGGGCATCGGCAACCTCGAGCTGCTCGGCCGCCAGCGGGGCGGCGTCTCCGTCGACCTCCACATGCACGCGGCTGGAGCTCCGGGCGCTCCGGTGCTCGAGTTCGACCTCGCTGCGGGGATCGGCGACGTGACGGTGACGCGTGCGTGGTAGCGCCGTCGCCGGAGTCACGTTTGTGGCGATCGGGACGCTGCTCCTGCTCGAGAGCGCCGACTGGCTCGATCTGTCGGGCGCCGTCGTCTCCGCGCTGCTCCTGATCGGCCTCGGCGTCGCCGTGATGTCCGGCGCCGCGCGCCGCTGATCACTCGTAGTGCAGCGCCTCGAGCGGGTTCAACCGCGCTGCCCGGCGCGCCGGGAAGATCGCCGCCAGGATCCCGACGACGATCGCCGCGAGCGTAAAGACGACGAGTGACTGCACCGGCAGCGCGAACGCGATGAAGTCGACCCGCGCGATCAGCGAGCGCTCGCGAGGGCGATGCCCGAGCACGATCCCGACGGCCGCGCCGATCAGCGCCGTGATCACGCTCTCGTGCCGGATCATCCGGCGCACCTGCCGCCGGGTCATCCCGATCGCGCGCAGCATGCCGAGCTCGCGCGTCCGCTCGAACACCGTCAGCACGAGCGTGTTGACGATCCCGAACAGGCTGACGACGATCGAGAGCGCGAGCAGCACGTAGAGGATGTTCAGGACGCTGCTTGATGCCGCCGATCTGGTTGTCCTTGAACTGCTGCCGGGTCTGCGCCTTTGCGTTCGGGAACCCCTTCAGCGCGTCGCTCGAGCGCCGGCGTGTTCGCCTCCGTGACGCCGCCGCTCATCTTGACGAACGTGAACAGGTTCTTCGGCTGCTCGTAGCTCGCGTCGAAGCGCCGCGGTCGAGATCGTGACGGCGCCGAACGGCGAGCCGCCGGTCGGCGGCTTGAAGATGCCCTTGACGCGGAGATCGAGCGTCTTGCCCGTCGGGGTCAGCAGCTGGAACGGCGAGCCGATCGACGAGGTGGTGCTTCTTCGCGTACTCGTCGTCCACGAACGCCCCGTCCGCGCCGAGCTGCGCGAAGACGGCCTGCGAGCCCTCTTCCAGTCCACGTGCGAGGACCTCACCGCATGGCCGGGTCGACCGCCGGTCACCTGGACCCGTCTTGCCGAAGGCGCGCCCCTCGCCGGCGCGCACGCTCGCGACCGCCGACCACGCCCGGGCGCCGTCGCCGCGGCCTTCGCCGCGCTCGTCGGGATCGGCGAGAAGTTGTTCTGCGCGGTGATCGCGTAGTCCGACGATGAAGATGCTGTCGACCGCGTCCGTGAACGTCGAGATGATCCCGGCCGCGAGCGTGGCGACGAGCGTCACGAGCGCGAGGCCGATCATCAGCGCGGCCGCGGTCGAGGCCGTGCGCTGCGGGTTCCGGCAGCGCGTTGTCGCGGGCGAGCCGTCCGGCCGCGCCGCCGACCCGCGTCGCCGGCCAGCCGAGCGCCTGCGCGAGCGGCCGGACGAGCCGCGACGAGAAGCAGCGCGACGCCGATGAAGATCGAGCAGCGCGCCGACGCCCATGCAGAGCAGCACCTGGGTCGTACCGAGCCCGCCGGCGAACAGCCCGTACGAGCGAGTCGCGGCGAACCCGAGGGCGGCCGTCGCGCGCCGAACCGGCGCCGCGGAAGCGGTGCGAACCGCGCCTGCGGCAGCGCCGCGCCCTCCCGCACCGCGGCGATCGGCGGCACGCGCGTCGCCCGGACCGCCGGCCGCAGGCTCGCGAGCACCGTGACCACGATCCCGACCGCGAGCGAGACGACGATCGTGCGGGTCTGGAAGACGAGCCCGCTGTTCGGCAGCGTGAACCCGACCGCGTCGAAGAGCCTGAACAGGCCCTTCGCGAGCGCGAGCCCGAGGAAGAGACCGGTCGAGCGAGGCGAGCGTGCCGATCACGAGCGACTCGACGATGCACCGAGCCGAGCACCTGCCGGCGCGACGCGCCGAGCGTGCGCAGCGTCGCGAACTCGCGCGTCCGCTGCGCGATCGTGATCGACAGCGAGTTGGCGATCACGAACGAGCCGACGAAGAGCGCGATGCCGCCGAACGCGAGCAGGAAGTCCTGCAGGAAGGAGAGGAAGCCGTTCGTGTCCTTCGCGTCGCTCGTCGCCTGCGCGGCGCCGCTTCGCACCTGCGTTCCGGGCGGCAGCACCGCCCGGATCTCGGCGAGCAGCTTCGCGGGCGTGACGCCGGGCTTCGCCGCGACCCGGATCTGGTCGAGCTGCCCCGCCTTGTCGAAGAGCCGCTGCGCCGTCGGCAGGTCGAAGCCGGCGAGCGTCGCGCCGCCGATCGAGTCGACGGCGCCGAACTTGACGAGGCCGGAGATGCGGAACTTCTCGACCGGGCCCTGCGGCCTGGACGCCGATCGATCTGCCCGACGTCGAGGTTCTTCTTCCGCGCCGTCGCCTTGTCGATCACGACCTCGCCGGCCTTCGGCCAGGCGCCCTCGACGAGCGTCAGCGAGTTGAACTCGCGGCTTGCGTCGGGTCGATGCTGAAGCCGAGATTCGGCGCGCCGCCGAACACGATCGACCTTGCCGTTCTCGCCGATCAGCTGCGCCTCGCCGGCGACGCCGCCGATCGCGTCGCTTCACGTCGGGCAGCCGCCTGCACCTTCGCGAGCAACGACTCGTCGAACGACGGCGGAGCCGTCCCGCTGGTCGTTCGCTGACGTCGAACGCCGACTTGCCGGTGATCGCCGCGTCGGTGTCCGCGGTACGTCTCCGTGAAGATCGCGTCGAACGCGTTCGAGATCGAGTCGGTGAGCACGTACGTGCCGCTCACCATCGCGACGCCGAGGACGATCGCGACCGCGGTCAGAACCGTCCGCAGCTTGCGGCCGAGCAGGCCCCTGACGGCGAACGTGATCACCTGCGCGGCGAGCTCCTCGATCGCGAGCAGGATGTCGTGCTGGCGTCGCGCGCGGCAGGTCGCTTGACGATCAGGCCGTCGGCGAGGAAGAGCACGCGGTCGGCCATCGCGGCCGCGCGCGCCTCGTGCGTGACCATCACCGTCGTCTGCCCGTACTCGTCGACCGAGTCGCGCATCAGCTCGAGGATCTCGCCGCTCGTCGTCGAGTCGAGGTTGCCCGTCGGCTCGTCGGCGAAGACGACGGTCGGCCGCGAGACGAGCGCGCGCGCGATCGCGACGCGCTGCTGCTGGCCGCCGGAGAGCTCGGCCGGGCGATGCGAGAGCCGGTCGGCGAGCCCGACTTCGCCGACGAGCTCCGTCGAACCAGGCCTTGTCGGGCTTCTCGCCGGCGATCGAGAGCGGCAGCAGCGATGTTCTCCTCGGCGCTCAGCATCGGCAGCAGGTTGAAGAACTGGAAGACGAAGCCGATGTGGCGTCGGCGCGAGCTTCGTCAGGTCGTTGTCGCCGAGCGTCGTGATCTCGGTGCCGTCGATCGCGACGGTGCCGGAGGTCGGCTTGTCGAGCCCGGCGAGGATGTGCATCAGCGTCGACTTGCCCGAGCCGGACGGCCCCATCACCGCCGTCAGCTTCCCCTTCGCGATGTCGAGCGCGACGCCGCGCAGCGCGTCGACCGCGGTATCGCCCTCGCCGTAGCGGCGCGTCACATCCTTCGCGACGACGACCGCGGTTGTGTTCTCCACTTGCGACCTCCCAGGCTTCCGACGACTCGACCGCACGTTACCGAACGCGGGTGAACCCGAATCGTTATGCGACCATTGTCCCGATGGCGACCGCGCAGCGCGCCCGCTCCGAGGCGGAGCTGAAACCGAGGATCAGGCACGAGCTGCAGCGGGCCCGCCTCGCGACCGAGGCGCTGCTCGCGGCCGTGCCGGACGGGGATCTCGCCGCGCACGTGTCGCCGCTCCAGTCGCCGCTCGTCTGGGACCTCGCCCACATCGGCTGGTTCGAGGAGCTCTGGCTGCTGCGCGCGCGTCGGCGGCGCGCGCGCCGCTCGACGGACGCTCGACGACCTCTACGACGCGTTCGCGCACGCGCGCAGCGAGCGCGCCGGGCTGCCGATCCTGCGTCCGGCGCAGGCGCGCGCGTACGTCGCCGACGTCCGCGCCGCGCGCGCTCGAGGTGCTCGACGAGATCGCGCTCGACCCCGGCGACCGGCTGCTCGCGGACGGCTTCGTCTTCGGCCTCGTCGTCCAGCACGAGCTGCAGCACATCGAGACGATGCTCAGACGCTCCAGCTGCGGGAGCAGCCGTACCCGGCGCCCCGCGGCCCGGCAGCCGGTCGGCGGCGCCGGGCCGGCCGACGTGCTCGTCCCCGGCGGGTCGTTCGTGCTGGGCGCGACGGACGAGCCGCTGGGCGTACGACAACGAGCGTCGACGCGCACGAGGTCGAGCTGCCGGCCTTCCGGATCGACCGGACCCCGGTCACGAACGGCGCCTACGCTCGCGTTCGTCGAGGACGGGGGCTACGGCGAGCCGGCGCTGGTGGAGCGACGAGGGCTGGGCCTGGCGCGGCGCGAGGCGCAGCCGGGCACCCGCTCGACTGGAGCCCGCCGGCCCGTGCGGGCGGTGGTCGAGGCCGCCGCTTCGGCCGCGTCGAGCCGCTGCCGGCCGAGCGAGCCGGTGCAGCACGTCTCCTGGTACGAGGCCGACGCGCTACGCGCGCTGGGCGGGCGGGCGCGCTCGCCGACCGAGGCCGAGTGGGAGAAGGCGCGCCACGGGCGGCCTACCGGCGGCGTCGAGCACTGCCTCGGGCGGCGTCTGGGAGTGGACGTCCTCGCACTTCCTCCCCTACCCGGGCTTCGAGGCCTTCCCCTACGCCGAGTACTCCGAGGTCTTCTTCGGCGACGAGTACCGCGTGCTGCGGGGCGGCTCGTGGGCGACCGATCCGCCGTCGCGCGGCCGACCTTCCGCAACTGGGACTACCCGCAGCGCCGCCAGATCTTCGCCGGCTTCCGCTGCGCGAGGGATGCTTGACCGCTCGCCGCTCGCCGCCCGCCCCGCGCCCGTCGTCGACGTCTCCTCCCCGAGGAGGAGCGCCACGCGGCACTGCGCGCCGAGGGCCTCGCGCGGCCTGACCTCGACGCCGAAGCGGCTGCTCGCCGAAGTGGCTCTACGACGAGCGCGGCTCGCAGCTCTTCGACGAGATCACGCGCCTGCCCGAGTACTACCTCACCCGTGCCGAGCGCGCGATCCTCGCGAGCACGGGCGGCGGAGATCGCGCGCCTGACGGGAGCCGACACGCTCGTCGAGCTCGGCTCGGGAACGTCGGAGAAGACGCGCCTGCTGCTCGACGCGCTGGCGGCGGCCGGGCACGCTGCGCCGCTTCGTCCCGTTCGACGTGAGCGAGGAGACGCTGCGCGCGAGCGCCGACGCCGATCGTCGGCCGAGTACCCGGGCATCGAGGTGCATGGGGTCGTCGGCGACTTCGAGCGCCACCTCGGCCTGCTCCCCGACGGCGGCCGCCGGCTGGTCGCGTTCCTCGGCTCGACGATCGGCAACCTCGATCCGGCCGAGCGGGCGCGGTTCCTCGCCCGGCTCCGCGCGGCGCTCCACGCCGGGCGACGCGCTCCTGCTCGGCGCCGACCTCGTCAAGGACCCGGCGCGGCTCGAAGCGGCGTACAACGACTCGGCGGGCGTCACGGCGGCGTTCAACCGCAACGTCCTGCTCGTCCTCAACCGCGAGCTCGGCGCCGCCTTCGACCCCGCGCGCTTCGAGCACGTCGCCTCGCTGGGACGAGGCGAACGAGTGGATCGAGCTGCTGCCTGCGCTCGACCGTCGAGCAGGCGGTGCGCGTGACCGCGCTCGGCGTCGAAGTGCCTTCGCGCGCGGGCGAGGAGATGCGCACGGAGATCAGCGCGAAGTTCCGCCGCGAGGGGATCGAGACGCGAGCTGCGCGGCAGCCGGCCTCGCCCCCACGCGGTTCTGGACCGACCGCGCGGGCGACTTCGGCCTCTGCCTGGCACTCGCCGCTTCGTAAGCAGAATGGCCCCTCGCTCCGGCGCCGGTGCGTGCCAGACCGCTGCTGGTACCAACGCGGGACTGGGCCTACAGCGGCTGCGCTGACGCTGTGCCTGGCAAGCGGTTACTTCTGCATCAGGGCCGACGCCTCGGCGAGCACGTCGCCGAGGATCCCGGCGATCTCGTCGAACTGCTCCTGCCGCGCGACGAGCGGCGGCGAGATCTGGATCACCGGGTCGCCGCGGTCGTCGGCCCGGCAGATCAGGCCCCGCTCGAACAGCTTCCCCGACAGGAAGCCGCGCAGCAGCGTCTCGCACTCCTCGTCGTCGAACGTCTCGCGCGTCTCCTTGTCCTTCACGAGCTCGATCGCGTAGAAGTAGCCGCAGCCGCGCACGTCGCCGACGATCGGCAGGTCGAGGAGCTGCTCGAGCGTTGAGCGGAAGGCGGCCTCGTTCTCGCGCACGCCCTCGATGATCCGGTCGCGCTTCATGATCTCGATGTTCTTGAGGGCGATCGCCGACATCACCGGGTGACCCCCGAACGTGATGCCGTGCGTGTACATGCTCGTGGGCTCGAGAAACGGCTCCATCACGCGGTCGGTCGCGATCACGCAGCCGATCGCCGCGTACGACGACGAGAGCCCCTTCGCGCACGTCACGATGTCGGGCCGGATGTCGTAGCGCTCGGAGCCGAACCAGTAGCCGAGCCGCCCGAAGGCCGTGATCACCTCGTCGGCCGAGAGCAGGATGTCGTAGCGGTCGCAGAGGGCGCGCACGCCGGCCCAGTAGCCGGCCGGGGGCGTGAAGGCGCCGCCCGCGTTCTGCACCGGCTCCATGTGGACGAGGCAGACCGTCTCCGGGCCCATCGCCAGGATCGTCTGCTCGAGGTCCTCGAGCAGGAAGGCGGTGAACTCCGCCTCCGTCTCCCCGGCGGGCCGGTGGTAGCGGTTCGTGTTGTTGACGTGCCGCACCTCCGGCACGAGCGGCTCGAACGGCGTCCTGAGGGACGAGATGCCGTTGATCGAGAGCGCTCCCATCGTCGTGCCGTGGTAGGCGATGTCGGCGCGCGATCGCCTTGTACCGGTGCGGAGCGAGCGCGGCCGAGGCGACGACCGCGTCGTGGTGGACCTCCGGCTCGCCGCTCCCCGCCGAGACCCGCTTCTCGCCGCGGGCGGCGTAGTACTGGCGCGCGAGCTTCCAGGCCGACTCGACCGCCTCCGAGCCGCCGGAGACGAAGAAGACGCGGTTCAGGTCGCCGGGGGCGAGCGAGGCGACCTCCGCCGCCAGCTCGATCGCGCGCGGGTGGGCGTAGGACCAGTTCGTGTAGAAGGGCAGCTCGCGCATCTGGGCGAGCGCCGCCTGCCCCATCTCCTCGCCGTAGCCGTAGCCGATGTTGACCGAGAAGAGCCCCGCGAGCGCGTCGAGGTAGCGCTTGCCGTTGGAGTCCTCGAGGTAGCAGCCGTCGCCGCGGACGATGATCGGCACCTCTGCGTCGCCGTACCCGCCCATGCGGGTGAAGTGCATCCACAGGTGGTCGCGCGCGGCCTGCTGGAGATCGAGGGTCATGCGGTTCCTTTCGCGGAGCGGCGGGCCTGGAGAGCAACGGTAGCGAGCATCAGGCCCGCGGCGACGAGGAAGATGGCGGTGCCGATCACGTTCACCTGCGGCGGGACGCCGACACGCGCGGCGCCCCAGACGTAGAGCGGGAAGGTCGTGGTCGCGCCGGAGTTGAAGGCCGTGATCACGAAGTCGTCGATCGAGAGCGCGAACGCGAGCAGCGCGCCCGCCAGCACCCCGGGTGCGATCAGGGGCAGCGTGACGCGGCCGAAGGTGACGAACGGGTTCGCGCCGAGATCCATCGCCGCCTCCTCGAGGTGGCGGTCGAACCCGATGAGCCGCGCCTTGACCGTCACGACGACGAACGAGATGCAGAACATGACGTGCGCGAAGAAGATCGTCCCGAAGCCGCGATCCACGCCGAGGTTGAGGAACAGCGTCAGCAGCGACGCGCCCATCACGACCTCGGGCGTCGTCATCGGCATGAAGATGAGCAGGTTCGTCAGCCCCCGCCCCCGGAAGCCGTAGCGCACGAGCGCGAGCGCGATCAGCGTCCCGAGCACGGTCGCGACGAGCGACGCGAGAGCGGCGATCTCGAGGCTCGTCACGATCGCATCCTTCAGCCCGGGGGCTCCGAACGGGTCGCCCCAGTGCTTGAGCGTGAAGCCCTCCCACGTGTAGTTGAAGCGTCCGGCCGGGTCGTTGAACGAGAAGAGGACGACGACCGCGATCGGCAGCATCAGGTACGCGAACGCGGCGAGCGCGAACGCCGTCAGCGCGTGTCGACGCACGAAGCTCATCCCGTCAGCTTCTCCGTGCCGAGCGCCCTCGTGTAGACGAGGATCAGGGCGAGGATCGCCGCCATCAGGACGAACGAGAGCGCCGCCGCCTGCCCGTAGTCGGTGATCACAAGGAACTTCGACTGGATGACGTTGCCGATCATGAACTGGCGCGGCGTGCCGAGCAGCTGGGCGTTGATGAAGTCGCCCGCCGCCGGGATGAACGTCAGCATCGTCCCCGCGAACACCCCGGGCAGCGAGAGCGGCAGCGTGACGCGCAGGAACGCCTGCACCCGGCTCGCGTAGAGGTCCTCCGCCGCCTCGATCAGCCTGCCGTCGATCTGCTCGAGCGACGCGTAGAGCGGCAGCGCCATGAAGGGCAGGAAGTTGTAGGTGATGCCGGCGACGACGGCGGTCGAGGTCGCGAGCAGCCGCTCGCCGTCGCCGAGGAGACCGATCGTCTGCAGCGCGCCCACGACGAAGCCGTCGTCGGAGAGGATCGTCTGCCAGGCGAGCGTCCGGATCAGGTAGGTGACGAAGAACGGCGCGATGATCAGGAGCAGCAGCAGGCCCTTCCAGCGGCCTCCCCGGAACGCGATCCAGTACGCGAGCGGGTAGCTGATCAGCAAGGCGAGTGCCGTCGCGATGCCCGCGTACTCGAGCGAGCGGACGAACTGCTCGTGGTAGGTGGAGAGCCCGTCCGAGTAGTTGTTCCACGCCCACGTGAACGCGTAGCCGATCCCGACGTCCCCCTCCTGCAGCGAGGTGTTCGCCAGGTAGTACGTCGGGACCACGAAGAAGAGCGCCAGGAACGCGAGCCCAGGCGCGAGCAGGACGTACGGGACGAGCGAACGGTGACGGTGCAGGAAGGCCACGACGCCTCTCTAGGCCCCGATCACCGCCTGGAACTGCTCCTTCAGCTCGGTGTCGTCGGCCGCTTCGGCGTCGAAGATCTTCACCTTCGCGAGCGTCGCCTCGTCCGGGAAGATCAGCGGGTTCTCGGCGAGCGCCGGGTCGAGCTTGGCGATCTCCTCCTTGGCCCCCTTGACGGGGCAGATGTAGTTGACGTACGCCTCGATCTGGGCCGCGACGGCGGGCCGGTAGACGTAGTCCATGAACGTCGAGGCGGTGTAGACGTCGCCGCCGGTCGGGATCAGCATGTTGTCGGTCCAGATCATCCCGCCGGCGTCCGGGATCCGGAACGTCAGGTTCGGGTTGTCGGCGATCAGCTGCACCATGTCGCCCGACCACGCGACGCACGCCCAGAGATCGCCCTTGGCGAGCAGCGGCGCGTAGTCGTTGCCCGTGAACTGGCGGATCTGGCCGGAATCCACGCCTGCCTGGAGCCGCTCGATCGCCGTGGCGAAATCAGCCTTGTCCACGTTCGACGGATCGGCGCCGGCGTCGAGCAGCATCAGGCCCATGGTGTCGGGCAGCTCGGAGAGGAACGCGACCTTGCCCTTCAGCTTCGGGTCGTCGAGCAGCTGTGCCACCGACGTGACCTCGCCCCCGACCTTCTTCGGGTCGAAGCCGATTCCGGTCAGGCCGGACTGCCACGGCAGGCTGTACTCGCGGCCGGGGTCCCAGCCGGGGCTCGCCAGCGTGTCGACGAGGTTGGCCGCGTTCGGGATCGCCTCCCGGTCGAGCTTCTGGACGTAGCCGAGGCGGATCATGCGGGCCGCCATCCAGTCGGTGAGGACCGTGATGTCGCGCCCGATCCCCTTGCCCTGCGCGAGCGCGGCCTGGTTCTTGCCGAACCACTCGGTGTTGTCGTTGACGTCCTCGATGTAGTCGACGGCGACGGAGAGCTCCTGCGTGAACGCCTCGAGCGTCGGGTACTTCTTCGTCTCCTCGTCGATGTCGATGTAGAGCGGCCAGTTCGAGATCGTGAGCTTGCTCGCGAGCGTCTTGCCGGCCGTGCCGGCGGTCGTCGCGGCGGTCGTCGTGCCGCCGTTTCCGCCGCCGCAGGCGGCAAGAAAGCCGGGGATGGTGAGGGCCACGCCACCCAGGGCGGCGCGCTCGATGACCTGGCGACGGGTGAGCGGACGGTTCATGTGGTCTCCTCCTCGGGACGATCGACGACGAACGTGGACTCGGGGCTCCAGCTGAGCGTGACATGGGAGCCCGGGGCGGGCGGGACGGCGCCGGACTCGGTGTTCTGGGCGAAGACGGACACGATGCCCGCGGGCGTCGTGACGATCACCTGCGTGGCGACGCCCACGTAGGCGGTTTCGGTGACGGTCCCGGGCAGCTCGTTGCCGGCGCCGGCGCCGAGCCGCACCTTCTCCGGGCGGACGCCGACGGCGACCCGGCCGGAGCGGCCGCCGAGCGAGAGCCTGACCTCGGTGCCGTCGTCGAGGCGGACGCGATCCTCCCCGGCGACGACCCCGGCCAGCAGGTTCGACACGCCGAGGAAGCCGGCCACGAAGGCGGTCGCGGGCCGCTCGTACAGGTCGGTCGGAGCGCCGAGCTGCTCGATCCTGCCGCGGTTCATGACCGCGATCTGGTCGGCCATCGTCATCGCCTCCTCCTGGTCGTGCGTGACGTGGACGAACGTGATCCCGACCTCGTGCTGGATCCGCTTCAGCTCGAGCTGCATCTGCTTGCGCAGCTTCAGGTCGAGGGCGCCGAGCGGCTCGTCGAGCAGCAGCACGCGCGGGTGGTTGACGAGCGCGCGCGCGAGCGCGACCCGCTGGGCCTGGCCGCCGGAGAGCTGCCGCGGCCGCCGCTCGCCGTACCCGACGAGATCGACGAGCTCGAGCGCGTCGCCGACACGCGTGCGCAGCTCGGCCCTGCCAACCCCCTTGCGGCGGAGGCCGAAGGCGACGTTCTCGAAGATCGAGAGGTGTGGGAAGAGCGCGTAGCTCTGGAAGACGGTGTTGACGTCCCGCCGGTAGGGCGGCAGCCCGGTGACGTCGTGCTCGCCCAGGTAGATCGTGCCCTCGCTCGGCTCCTCGAAGCCGCCGAGCATGCGCAGGGTCGTCGTCTTGCCGCAGCCCGACGGGCCGAGCAGGGCGAAGAACGCGCCGGACGGGATCTCGAGCGAGATCCCGTCCACCGCGATCACGTCGTCGAAGCGCTTGACGACGCGGTCGAGCCTGACGTCGGGCGTGCTCAATCGAGCTTGGCCATCACGTGCTTGATCTGCGTGTAGTCCTCGAGCGAGTACATCGAGAGGTCCTTGCCGTAGCCGGACTCCTTGTAGCCGCCGTGCGGCATCTCCGAGACGAGCGGGATGTGGTCGTTGATCCAGACCGTCCCGAACTGGAGCCTCCGCGCGGCGTTGAGGGCGCGGCCGACGTCGCGGGTGAAGACCGACGCCGCGAGTCCGTAGCGGACGTCGTTCGCCCAGGCGATCGCCTGGTCGTCGTCGGCGAACCGCTGCACCGAGACGACGGGCCCGAAGACCTCCTTCTGCACGATCTCCGAGTCCTGCGTGACGTCCACGACGACCGTCGGCTGGACGAAGAAGCCGCGGTCGCGGCCGGCCTCGCCGCCGGTGAGGATCGTCGCCTTGGCCTTCGAGGCCCGCTCGAGGAAGCCGAGCACGCGCTCCTGCTGGGCCCGCGAGATCACGGGACCCATCTCGACCTCGTCGCCCTCGGCCGGGTCGCCGACGTGCAGCGACTCGACGGCGGGCACGAGCGCCTCGAGCAGGGCGTCGTAGATCTTCGGTCCGGCGATCACGCGCGCGGCCGCGGTGCAGTCCTGCCCCGAGTTCCAGTAGCCGCCGATCTTGATCGCCTCGGCCACCTGAGCCGGGTCGGCGTCGTCGAAGACGAGCACGGGCGCCTTGCCGCCGAGCTCGAGATGGACGCGCTTGAGCGTGTCGGAGGCGTTGCGGGCGATCAGCTTCCCCGTCGAGACGTCGCCGGTGAGGGAGATCAGGCGCACGTCGGGATGCTTCACGAGCGCGTCGCCGGCGGGAACGCCGTCGCCGGTGACCACGTTCAGGACGCCCGGCGGCAGGATCTCCTGGGCGAGCTGCATGAAGCGCAGCGTCGTCAGCGGCGTCTGCTCCGAGGGCTTGACGACCTGGACGTTGCCGGCCGCGAGCGCGGGCGCGATCTTCCAGATCGCCATCATCAGCGGGTAGTTCCACGGCGTGATCCCGCCGACGATCCCCAGCGGCTCGCGCCGGATCATCGACGTGTAACCGCGCATGTACTCGCCGGTCGAGCGGCCCTCGAGCACGCGCGCGGCGCCGGCGAAGAAGCGCAGGTTGTCCACGCCCACCGGGATCTCGTCCTTCGCGTAGGAGAGCGGCTTGCCGACGTTCTGCGACTCGAGCGCGGCGAGCTCGTCGCCGTGCTCCTCGAGCAGCGCCGCGAGTGAGAGCAGGATCTCCGCCCGCTCGCCGGGCGTCGTCTCGAGCCAGTCGGGCAGCGCCTTCTTCGCCGCCGCCACCGCGCGGTCGACGTCCTTCGCCGAGCTCGCCGGGACCTCGGCGATGACCTCGCCGGTGGCCGGGTTGAGCACTTCCATCGTCTTGCCGTCGGCCGCGCCGACCCACTCGCCGCCGACGAAGTTCTCGTACTTCGCAATTGACACGCTCACGTCCCACCTCCGAGTCCGGGTAGAGCCGCCCCGAGCCTAGCCCCTCTCGGCCCGGTTGGACAAGCTGCGAGCGCATTTCGGCGCCCGGATTGGCCCCGGCGTCGAGACGCGCGAGGCCGAGAGAGCCGGGCCCGATACCCGAGCCCGCTAGCCGAGCCCGAACGCGTCGATCTTCTCGGGCGCGATCCGCACCGAGACGCGCCGCTCGTCCGGCTTCCGCCACGGGTACGGAAACTGGCCGATGTACTTCTGCGCGAGGTTGTCGATCTGACTATCGGCGCCTTCGTCGGTGAGCGTCGCCTTCCCGCTGACCGACACCCACTTGTAGGGATCGGTGGGGTCGACGACGGTCAGCGCGACGCGCGGGTCGCGGATGAGGTTGTTCGGCTTCGCGCGTCCGTGCGCCGTGTTGAACGAGACGCCGCCAGCGTCCACGTCGACCCAGACGACTGTCGAGTGCGGCGAGCCATCGGCCCGTAGCGTCGTCACGACGCCGACGTACGGGTTCTTCAGGAAGTCCTTCTGCTGCTCGGTGAGCGAGACCATGCGCGGCTCCTTCGTGGGGTGTTTCGTTCTAACGCACGTACAGGGTAGGCTCATTCCGTGGGCGCGCTGCTGCTCGTGGGTACTCGCAAGGGGCTCTTTCTGCTGCGGAGCGACGACGGGCGCTCGGGGTGGACGCTGGAAGGGCCGGCCCTCGAGGGCTGGTCGGTCAACCACGCCGTCGCCGACCCGCGCGACCGGACGCTCTACGCCTGCTCGAACAACTGGGTCTACGGCGGCTGTGTCCACGTCTCGGCCGACGGCGGGCAGACGTGGGAGCGCGCCGAGGCGCCGCGGCTGCCCGAGGAGTCCGGCCTCACGCTCGCCGCGACGTGGCACCTCGAGCCGGGCCACGCCTCGCAGCCGGAGACGCTCTGGCTCGGCGGCGACCCCGGCGTGCTCTTCCGCTCGGACGACGGTGGCGGCTCGTGGCAGGCTGTCGAGGGCATCCTCGGCCACGCGACGCGCGAGCGCTGGCATCCCGGCGCCGGCGGCCTCATCTGCCACTCGATCACGCTCGATCCGGCCGAGCCGCGGCGCCTCTGGATCGGCATCTCCGCCGCAGGCGTCTTCCGCAGCGAGGACGGCGGCGAGACGTGGACGCCGTCGAACACCGGCACGGCGGCCGACTTCCTGCCGGACGACCCCTTCCCGGAGGTCGGCCAGTGCGTGCACAAGGTGCTCGCGCACCCGGGACGCCCCGGGCGGCTCTGGCAGCAGAACCACTGCGGCGTCTACCGCTCCGACGACGGCGGCTCGAGCTGGGAGCGGCTGGAGGGGAACGGCCTGCCGAGCGGCTTCGGCTTCGGGCTCGCGCTCGATCCCGCCGACCCCGACGCGGCCTGGGTGATTCCCGAGGTCGGGGCCGAGAACCGTGTCACGCCGGACGGGCGGCTCGGCGTCTACGCCACGCGCGACGGCGGCGCGAGCTGGGCGCTCGACGCCAAGGGGCTGCCCGAGCGCGCGTGGGCGGCGGTCCTGCGCGAGGGGATGAGCTTCGACGCGGACGCGCTCTACTTCGGTACTCAGAGCGGCTTCGTCTATGCGCGCCGGCGCGCAGGCGACGGGTGGATCGAGGCGGCCTCGCACCTGCCGCCGGTCCTTTCCGTCGAGGCCGCAGCGTGGCCGTAGTCCGAGTCCCCGGCCTGCTCGCCGCCGAGATGGGCGGCCGCCGCAGCTTCGACATCGAGGCGGTCTCGCTCGGCGAGGCGCTGCGCGCGCTGCCGGTCGCCGACCTGCTGCTCGACGAGACGGGCGCCCTGCGTCACCTCGTGCATGCCTACGTGGACGGCGAGCGCGAGCGCGACCTGGAAGCTCCGCTCGCGCCGTCCGCCACGGTGCTGATCGTCGCCGCCGTTGCGGGTGGCTAACCCGCTGCGACCGTCGTCGGGATGTCCTTGATCGCGCCGGAGGCGATGTCGGCCTTGACCTGCTCGAGCGCGTCGAGGTCCTCCTGCGGCACCTTCGAGCTCACCGTGCCCAGGCCGACGCCGTTGACGTCGAGCCCGAAGACGGCGTTGCCGCCACCCGTCCACGTGCCGTCGAGCACCGCCTTGATCGTCAGGAAGACCGCCTCGTCCACGCCCTTCAGCGCGGAGGTGAGGATGTGGGGGCCGAGGAACGACTGGTCGGCGTCCACGCCGATCCCCCAGACGCCCTTGTCGGCCGCGGCGCTGAGCGCACCGAGGCCGCAGCCGCCCGCCACCTGGAAGACGACGCCCGACCCGAGGGCGATCTGGTTCAGGGCCAGCTCCTTGCACTTCGCCTGGTCGTCCCAGTCGCTCGAGTACAGGTGGAGAACCGTCGTCCCGGGGGCGGCCGCCTCGGCGCCGGCGCGGTAGCCGGCGATGAAGCGATCGACCGGCGGCTCCTTGAAGCCTCCGACCGCCGAGACGATCTGCTTCGCGCCGCGGCGCTGCTCGGTCAGCCCGGCCAGGTAGCCGACGAGGTAGCCGACCTGCTCCTCGCGGAAGAGCAGTCCCTGAACGTTGGCGGGCGCATGCTTTAGGCCGGCCTGGTCGACGTCCACGATCGCGAACTTCACCTTCGGGAACTTGACCGCCGCCTGGTCGACCGATTCGCCCTGGGCGTAGCCGACCCCGATGATGAGGTCGTAGCGCTGACGCACGAGCGCGGTCATGTTCGGGATGTAGTCGGCGGCAGACTTCGACTCGACGACGCGGCCCTCGATCCCCAGCTCGCGCTGCGCGCGCTTGAGACCGTTGTAGGCGAGCTCGTTGAAGCCGTCGTCGTCGAGCTGGCCGAGATCGGTGATGAGCCCGACTTTCAGCGGCGGAGCCGCCTCCGTCGTGGCTGCCGCCCCCGTCGTCGCCGGCGCGGACCCATCGTCTCCGCCGCAGCCCGCCGCAGCCACGGCCAGCACCAGCGTGATCGCCGCCGCGCCCATCCACTTCAGTCTCATCATCGTCTCGACCCTTCCCGCAAGGTTTGCGCCTGATAGTCTGAAACTCGTGCCGGAGTCTACCACGGTTCTCGCCCGGGAGGCGGAAACACCCGCCCACGTCGTCCTCGCAGTTGTCTTCCAGGTTCGCCGGGAGCGTCTGCAGGCCCTGCTCTGGCAACGCGCACGCGCGCCGTTCCTCGAGGCATGGGCGCTGCCGGGCGGAGCGTTCGCCCCCGGCGAGACGCTCGAGGAGTCGATCCGCCGGCACCTCACGGAGAAGGTGGACGTGCGCGAGGTCGCGCACGTCGAGCAGCTCGCCACGCTCAGCGACCCCGGCCGCAACCCTGCCTTCCGCGAGCTCGCCACCGCGTACCTCGGTCTCGTGCCGGTGGGCGTGGACCCCGTGGTTCCCGCCGACACCGCCTGGCACCCCGTGGACGTCCTGCCGCCGATGGCGTACGACCACGGCGCGATCGTGCTCGCCGCCCGCGAGCGGCTGCGCGCGAAGCTCTCCTACACGAACCTTGGCTTCGCCCTCGCGCCCGAGAGCTTCACTCTGCCGGAGCTGCGCGACCTCTACGTCACCGCGCTCGGCTACGAGCTGTCGGCCACGAACCTCAAGCGCGTGCTCCTGCGCCGCGACGTGATCGAGGCGACGGGCGCGCGGCGGGAGCCGGGGCGGACGGGCGGCCGCCCCGCAGAGCTCTTCCGCTTCCGCTCGCGCTCGCTGACGGTCACGGACCCGTTCGCCGCGCTGCGCCCTCGATCGAGTTAAGCGACATCGGGGGCAGACCCTCAAACGGGTGACCCCGCGGGAGCGGAAGCCGCTACTACCAGCGAGCCGGAGCGGGAATCCCGCGAGCGGCGGCCGCCGCCGACTCTTGAAGCACGATGCTTCTGCGGCACGTCCTGCGGTTCACCCTCGTCCTGGCGGCGCTCACGCTGCCCGGCCAGGCTCTCGCGGGCGGCGGCAACTACGTGTTCGACGGCGGCTCGGCGAAGGAGCGCGCCACCGTCCGCGGGGCGCTCGACGCCAGCTCGTTCGACTGGAGTGTCGTGCCCGGGCCGGTCACGATCCACATCGCCCCCATCGGCACCTCGTATGCGACGCCCGGCAACATCTGGCTCGACGCCCAGCTGCTGGCGAGCGGGCGCTTCTCCTGGGGGATCGTCCAGCACGAGTACGCGCACCAGGTGGACTTCCTTCTCCTCGGCACGGACGCCCGCCGGCAGCTCCAGAGCCGGCTCGGCGGCCGGGCCTATTGCGGCGAGATCCCCGGCACGGCCCACGCCGACAACACCTGCGAGCGCTTCGCATCGGTTCTGGCCTGGGCGTACTGGCCCTCGAAGGACAACGCGCTCCGCCCCGTCTCGGCCTCGGACGAGTCGGCGGCGATGGCGCCGGCGGCGTTCCGGGCCCTGCTCGCGACCCTGATCGGCCCGAACGTGGCGTCCGTTCTGAACGCGACCGGGAGTGCCCTAAAACGCCGAACCATCTTCGCCCTGCCCGGCTAGGAGATCAGGGATTGGCGCAGCGCGGTTGCGACGGCCTGCGTGCGCGTGTCCGCGTCGAGCTTCGCCATCGCCTTGCGGATGTGCGTCCGGACGGTCTCGGCCGAGATGAACAGCCGCTTGCCGATCTCCTCGTTCGCGAGCCCGTCCGCGAGCAGGCGCAGCACTTCCCGCTCGCGCTGCGTGAGGTTGACCAGCTTCTCGGATACCGCGCCGCCCGAGAGCACGCCCGCGAGCACCGGGTCGACGTAGGTCCTGCCCGCAGCGACGAGCTCAACCGCGCGCACGACCTCGGCGAGCGGCGCCTCCTTGAGCACGAAGCCGCGCGCGCCGGCGTCGAGCGCCTCGGTCAGAAGAGCTCGGTCGCCGAAGGCCGTGTACAGGATCACGGCCGTGTCGGGCGTGCTGCGGGAGGCTCGCCGGGCGACCTCGATCCCGTCGAGCCGGGGCATGCGAACGTCGAGGAGGGCGACGGCCGGCTTCAGAGCGTCGATCTGCTCGAGCGCGTCCTCCCCGTCCCGCGCCTTCCAGACCACGACAATGCCGTGCTCGGTGAGAACGTCCGAGACGGCCTCGACGACCGCAGGGTGGTCGTCGGCGACGAGGCAGGTGATCGGGTCGGTGTCCAAGAGTGCAGTGCCGGCCGGGTGAGCACACGGTATCCCTCGCGTCGGCCGAATGGAAGGCGTAGAGTCGCCGTACGGCCCCGTGCGGCGGGTGCCGGTCGGCAAGGCGGGCGGATAATGCGGTCTCCGCAATGAATCGGACCTCGGATACCCCGGTGGACGGCGATCTCGTCGAGGTCGGCCGGCTGGCTGCGCTCGGCCGCCTGACGCCCGGCGCGCTGCACGAGATCGCGAACCCGCTCGTCGCGCTCCTCGGCACGGCCGAGCTGCTCGTCCTCGACGCGGAACGGGGGACGAAGAGCGCCGAGCGGCTCGAGCTGGTCGTCGACACCGCGCGCGAGATCTCGGCGATCGTGCGCGCGCTGCAGGCCTACTCCCGCGACCGGGCGGCTCCGCGCGGGCCGATCGCGCTCGACCGGCTCGCCGCCGAGACGGTCGAGCTCGTGCGGCGGACGAGCGCCGTGCGCGACGTCGCGCTCGAGGAGGTGCGCGCCGAGGTCGAGGTGCCCGTGGAGGGTCTCCCCGGCGAGCTCAAGCAAGCGGTGCTGACCCTGATCCTGAACGCGCTCGAGGCGCAGAGCGGCGGCGGCACGGTAACCGTCGCCACCGCCGGAGCGGAGGGCTCGGCGACCGTGACGGTGACGGGCGGGCGCGGCTCGGGTCTCGGCCTCGATGCCTGTGCCGCGATCGCTCGGGCCCACGGCGGCGCACTCGAGGAGAGCGACGCCGCCGCGGTGCTCCGGATCCCGCTGCGAGCAGCCGGATGAGCCGGATCCTCGTGGTGGACGATGAGCCGATCGTGCGCGAGCTCGAGTGCGCGGTGCTCGCCCTGGCGGGTCATGAGACGGTCGGCGCGTCCTCGGGGGGCGAGGCCGTGCTCCTGCTCGACCGCGACCGCTTCGACCTCGTCGTGACCGACGTGATCATGCCGGGACTGGACGGGTTCGGGCTGCTCGCGCACGTGGTCGGGCACCACCCCGGGCTGCCCGTGCTGCTCGTGACGGGAGCCGTCGACCGGGCGCACGCGCTCGCGAGCGCGCAGGGTGCCGCCGGGGTGCTCTACAAGCCGTTCACGCACGCCGAGTTGCGCGACGCGGTCGCACGCGCGCTAGAGGATTGATCGATGCTCTTTCGATCAATCCTCTAGGCTCGGATCCGCTCGCCGCGCGGGTCGAAGAGCGGCTCGGCCGCGATCTCGCCGGCGACCCAGTCGCCGAAGATCTCGACCTCGACCGGCGTTCCGGGCACGGCGTGCTCGGCCGGGAGATAGGCATAGGCGATCGAGCGTCCGACGGTGTACCCGTAGCCGCCGCTCGTCACGCGCCCGACCGCGGCGCCTGCGACGCGCACCGGCTCCGAGCCGAGCGCGACCGAGCGTGAGTCGGCGAGCGTCAGGCAGGCGAGGCGCCGCTGCGGCTCCGGGCCCGCCTCGACGAGCGCGTCGCGGCCCAGGAAGTCGCCCTTGTCGAGCCGGACGGCGAAGCCGAGCCCGCTCTCGTACGGGCTCTCGCCGGGCGTCATGTCCGCACCCCACACGCGATATCCCTTCTCGAGCCGGAGCGAGTCGATCGCCTTGTAGCCGGCGGCGACGAGCCCGTGCCCGCGACCCGCCTCCCAGAGCGTGTCCCAGAGGCGGAGACCGAACTCGGTCGGGCAGTACAGCTCCCAGCCCAGCTCGCCGACGTACGTCACCCGCAGTGCCAGGCACGGGACCGGCCCGACGGCGACATCCTGCGCGCGCATGTACGGGAACGCGGCGTCCGATAGGTCCGCGGTCGTCAGCGGCTGCAGGATGTCGCGGGCGCGCGGCCCCCAGAGGCCGAGGCAGGCGTACTGCGAGGTCACGTCCTCGACGCGCACGGAGCCGTCCTCGGGCGCGTGCTGGCGGATCCAGGCGAGGTCGTGCCGGCCGAACGCGGTGCCCGTGACGATGCGGAAGCGATCCTCGGCGAGGCGCGTGACCGTGAAGTCGCACTCGATCCCGCCCTTCGGGTTCAGCATCTGCGTGTACGTCACGGCGCCGGCGTCGCGGGCGACGCGGTTGGCGCAGAGACCCTCGAGGAACGCCGCAGCACCCCCGCCGGAGACCTCGATCTTCGCGAACGACGTCTCGTCGAAGAGCGCGGCCGCCTCGCGGCAGGCGGCGTGCTCGGCTCCGATCGCCGGCGACCAGAGCTTCCCCGCCCAGCCGCGCGGGCGCAGGGCCTCGTCCCCGGCGGCGGCGTTCGGCTCGAACCAGTTCGCGCGCTCCCAGCCGGACTTCTCGCCGAAGACGGCACCGAGCTCCTGCAGGCGCGCGTACGTCGGGCTCGTCCGCAGCGGCCGCCCCGCCTGGCGCTCGTGCCCGGGGTACTTGACGTCGTAGTAGGTCGAGTAGACCTCGGTCGTGCGCGCGAGCGTGTACTCGCGGCTGCGGTAGGCGGCGCCGAAGCGGCGGGAGTCCATGTGCCAGACGTCGAGCGACGGCGTGCCCTCGACGATCCACTCCGCGACGAGCTGCCCCAGGCCGCCCGCGCCGGCGAGGCCGTGCGCGCAGAAGCCCGCGGCGACCCAGAAGCCGCGCACGTCGCTCGGGCCGAGGATGAACTCCCCGTCCGGCGTGAAGGCCTCCGGCCCGTTGATCAGCCGGATCACCTCCATGTCGCCGAGCGAGGGCACGCGCACGAGCGCGTTCTCCATCAGAGGCTCGAACCGCGGCCAGTCCTCCTCGAGCAGCTTCGAGTTGAAGTCGGCCGGGATCCCGTCGAGCGACCACGGCGCGGGCTCGCGCTCGTAGCCGCCCATGATCAAGCCGCCCGATTCGGGGCGGAAGTAGACGAGGAGCGTGGGGTCGCGCATCGTCGGCATGTCCGTCGGCAGCCCTGTCGGCTTCGTCACGAGGTATTCGTGCGCCATCGGCACGAGCGGAACGGTGACCCCCGCCAGCAGACCGATCTCGCGCGCGTACATGCCGCCCGCGTTGACGACGATCTCCGTCTCGATCTCACCCTTGTCGGTCTCGACCGCGGTGACACGCCCGCCGATGACGCGCACGCCCGTGACGCGCGTGCTCGTATAGATCTCCGCGCCGCGCCGGCGTGCGCCCTCGGCGAGGGCGAACGTGAGCTGACTCGGGTCGATGTAACCGTCGGTCGGGAGGTAGGCCGCGCCGAGCACGCCGTCGGCCGTCATCGGCGGGAAGAGCTCCTGCGCCTCGGCCGGCGAGATCAGGTCGAGCGGCAGCCCGAAGGTCTTGGCCCAGCCGGCCTGGCGGGAGATCTCCTCCAGGCGCTCGGGAGAAGACGCGAGGCGGAGCGACCCGACCTCCTTCCAGCCCGTCTCGAGCCCGACCTCGGCCTCGAGCGTGCGGTAGAGGTCGACCGAGTTCATCATCATCTTCGTCAGCGCGAGCGAGCTGCGGAGCTGGCCGACGAGGCCCGCCGAGTGGAACGTCGAGCCGCTCGTCAGGTCGGCGCGCTCGCAGAGAACGACGTCGTCCCAGCCGAGCCGGGCGAGCCAGTAGAGGATCGAGCAGCCGCCGACGCCCCCACCGATCACCACCGCACGCGCGCGCGCCTTCACACCCTAAGCCTCGCAGAGACGCGGGAGCCGGCGCCCGGGCACTACTCCCCAGGGTCGTGTGAAACAGCTCAAGCCGCGCGCGGAGCTGCCGATATCTGGACTATGAGCAGGTCGCTCAAGCTCATCGCGGCCCTCGCGCTCGCGGCGCACCTCGCGGCCGCCGCCGCGATCTTCTGGCCCTCGCGCTAGCAGTCAGCCGGCAAGCGCCGCCCGGAACGCCGGCTCGGCCGCCGTGCGCTCGAGCCGCTCGAAGTGCTCGTCCGCGTACGCGACGAAGTCGAAGTCGAAGTCGAGCTCCGAGATGCCCTGCTGGACGACGCCCCACATCGCCTCGCGGAAGTCGGACATGAACCGCATCAGCTGCAGCGCGCGCTCGTCCTCGGCGCGCAGCTCGCCGACGTAGGCCGCGAGCAGCTCCCGGTTCGCCTCGTCGTCGAGCTCGTGGTTGATCGAGAAGTTGGCGAGGTCGAAGAAGGGATCGCCCATCCCGGCGTACTCCCAGTCCACGATCCAGAGCCGCTCGCCGTCGTCGAGGAAGTTCGCGTTCAGGAGGTCGTTGTGACAGGGCCGCCGCGGCGCCGTGCCTCGAACCGCCTCGATGCGCCCGGCCGCCTCCCGCGCCCGTTCGAAGCCCCGCGGCGGGACGACTCCGTGAGCGGCGGCCGTCGCATGGTAGGCCTCGACCACCCGGAATGAGTCGAAGCGCGACGGCAACGGCGCCCCGGAGTGGAACGCCCGCAGCGCGGCGGCGACGCGGGCGATCTGCGCCGGTGCCCGCAGCTCCTCGGGCGGCGGGATCCGGGCCTCCAGGAAGCGGGTCACGAGGTAGCCCTCGGGCTCGACGAACGCGACCACCTCGGGCGCGACGCCGGCCTCGTACGCGGCGAGCGACGCTGCGTGCTCGGCGTGCCGGTCGATTCCGAGCAGCGCCGTGTCCTTGCCGCCGATCCGCAGGACGTATGCGCCGTCGTCGAGCGAGACCTTGAAGTTGTGGTTCGTGATCCCGCCGCCGAGCACCTCGACCCGCGCCTTGCGGCCCGGCCAGACCCGTTCGACCATCGCCTCGACGTCCACGGGGCGATCCTCTCAGACAAGCAGGCGCGCGAGCGCGGCCGCGGCCCCGGCGACGACCATCGTCGCCAGCAGCCCGGCCCGGCACCAGAGGGCGATGCCCGCCGCCCCGAGCCCGGCGAGGCGCGCGTCCAGCACGATCTCGCGGTCGCCGCCGACCGCCTGGACGGTCACGAGCGCCGCCAGCATCACGGGCGCCAGCAGCTCGACGAGCCGTAGGGCGAGCGGCGGCAGCGCCCGCCGGCCGATCAGCACCGGCCCGGCCGCCTTCGAGGCGACGCTGAGGACGCCGACCACGACGACGACGATCCAGGCCGCGCTCACGCGCGCCCCTCGCCGGCGTCGGCTCCCGCCGGGCGGAGCCCGGCTCCGCCGCCGCCTGACGCCGCTCGCGGCACCGGTCTCTCCGGGTCCGTACTCCCCGTACTGTCCCCTCCGGCCCGGCACCGCGAGCGACGCCCGAGGAACGCGCGGGCGGAGGGGGCTGACAGAGGGTGTCTCACCGGCGCAGCCCCAGCAGGCAGACGGCGCTCGCGGCCACAATCGGAACCCCGGCCGGCGCGACGGGCAGCAGCGTGAGCGTGACCGCGCCGGCGAGGAGCGCGGCCCCGAGCGCCCGCCGCGAGCGGAGGTAGGGCCGTAGCAGGGAGAGGAAGAGCGCGGCGAAGGCCGCGTCGAGACCGTAGTCCTTCGGGTCGCCGAGCGAGCTGCCCGCGAGCGCGCCGACCGCCGTGCCGCCCACCCAGAGCGGGTAGAAGAGGAGGCCCGCGCCGATCAGGATCGGGTACTCGAAGCGGCCGCTGCGGCCGGCGAGCGCCCAGGACTCGTCCACGATCAGCTGCGACTCGAGGAGCCGGCGCGGCGCCCGGCCCGGGAAGATCGAGGCGACGGTGACGCTGATCGGCACGTAGCGGGCGTTCAGGAGCACCGCGGCGACGACGGCCGCGAGTGCACCGCCGCCCTGCATGAGGATCGAGCCGGCGGCGAACTGCGCCGAGCCGGCGAACGTCGTCGCCGACATGACGATCGCCGCCACCGGGCTCATTCCGGCCGACTGCGCGAGCAGCCCGAACGAGACGCCGAAGACCAGCGGCCCGGGGGCGACCGGCGCCCCGGCGCGCACGCCGTCCCGTAGCCGGGGCGCTACGCGGGCTGGATGTACCGCAGCTCCCACGCCGACGGCTCGAAGGCCTTGCCCCGCTCCGCGCCGACGACGAGGACGGTCGTCCCCGCGGTGACGCCGGCTGCCTGGCGGTGCGACTCCGGGCTCACGTACACGAGCGTACCGGCCGGGGCGTCCAGCTCCTCGCCGTCGATCGTGAAGCGGGCCAGCCCCTCGAGCACGGCGTACAGCTCCTCGTGGCCGCCCGGCTCGTCGTGTGGCTCGATCAGGTCGCCCCCGTCGGCGCGCGCGACAAAGGCGTTGACGCCGAAGGCGCCGATGCCGAAGTGGTGCCGAACCGCCTTCCACGCCGCCTCGCTCGCCTCCGTCGGCTG
This sequence comes from uncultured Actinomycetes bacterium, assembly GCA_963839425.1. Classification (GTDB taxonomy): domain Bacteria; phylum Actinomycetota; class Thermoleophilia; order Gaiellales; family Gaiellaceae; genus CAYGLV01. The sequence continues at coordinate 430,261 of CAWIUX010000009.1, read as the reverse complement.
CCAGACCTCGGTCACGTCCGCGATGTGAGTCGCCCTGTAGCTCATGATTCCCTCCCTCGTTCTGGTAACGATCAATGTATTCTACATCCGTTACTGGCTGGCGCCAAGCCCTCTCGCCCGGCATACTCCACCCGTCCCAACGACAGAGGAGGTGCGCAGATGACCGACCGTATCGCCTTCCTCGCCCTGAGAGCCGCGAGGCTCCTCGGCTAGCTCGGGCACCTTCCCGGACTCCTTCGAGCCTCGCGCCGCGCCCCAGGGCGCCGGTTTTCGCGTTCAATGTCTCGAACAAGGAGTCCTCGCTTGACCGTCGATCTGCACGCCCTCGGCTGGACGCCCGCCTTCGCAGAGGCGTTCGAGCCGCACGCCCGGGGGGGGTTCGTCCCGGCCCGCGTCGTCGCCCAGCACCGCGGCGAGTACGACGTCGTCTCCGAGCGCGGCGAGCTGCGCGCCGAGATCACCGGCCGCCTGCTGCACGAGGCGGCCGCCACCGCCGAGCTGCCGGTCGTCGGCGACTGGGTCGCGCTCGCGCCGCGACCCGGAGAGCGCACCGCGACGATCCAGGCCGTCCTGCCCCGCCGCACAAAGTTCTCGCGCAAGGTGGCCTGGCAGGCCGCCGAGGAGCAGGTGCTTTGCGCGAACGTGGATACCGTCTTCATCGTCAGCTCGCTGAACGAGGACTACAACCTGCGCCGGCTCGAGCGCTACCTCACGCTCGCCTGGGAGAGCGGCGCGCAGCCGGTGATCGTGCTGACGAAGACCGACCTCAGCGAGGAGGTCGAGACGCTCGTCGCCGAGGTCGGCCTGATCGCCTACGGCGTCCCCGTGCTCGCGATCTCCAACAAGACCGGCGAGGGGCTCGACGCCGTGCGGGCCCACATCAAGCCGGGCGAGACGGTCGCGCTGCTCGGTTCCTCCGGCGTCGGCAAGTCCACGCTCGTGAACACGCTCGCCGGCGAGGAGCTGCTGCGCGTGGCCGAGATCCGCGAGGACGGCAGGGGCCGGCACACGACGACGCACCGGCAGCTGATCGTCCTCCCGGGCGGCGGCCTCGTCGTGGACACGCCGGGCATGCGCGAGCTCCAGCTCTGGGAGGCCGAGGAAGGCCTGCACGACGCCTTCGAGGACGTCGAGGCGGTCGCGACCGGCTGCCGCTTCTCCGACTGCGCGCACAAGAGCGAACCCGGCTGCGCCGTCCAGGCGGCGCTCGCCGAGGGCCGGCTCGCGCCCGAGCGCTGGGAGAGCTACCTCAAGCTCGAAGCCGAGCTCGAGCACCTGACGCGCAAGCTCGACAAGCGGGCCCAGGCCGAGTACAAGCGCCTCTGGCGGGCGCGCGCCGCAGAGGGGCGCGCGAACATGCGGCTGAAGGGCAACGGCTGAGCCCGCGCAGCGGGCATGACTACCCGGTGTTGCGAAGCGCTGCCGCGATCCCGGCCAGCGACCGCATCAGGGGCCGCTCCGCCGCCTCGTCGCCGGCGCGGAAGGCGGCGAGCAGCTCCACCTGGATCGCGTTCATCGGGTCGACGTACGGGTTGCGCAGCTCGACCGAGCGCTGGACGACGGGGTGACGGTCGAGCAGGCGCTCGGCCTCGACGATCAGGAGGACCGCTTCGACCGTCCGCTCGTGCTCTTTCGCGATCAACCGCCAGAGGCGCTCCGGGTCGAGCTCGGCCGGAACGAGCCGCAGGTAGCCCTCGGCGATCTCGAAGCTCGACTTCGCGAGCGTCATCTCGAGGTTCTCGACGAGCGCGCGGAAGAACGGCCACGTGCGGTAGAGGCGGCGCAGCTCGGCGAGGCGGGAGCCACCGAGGCCGAAGGCGCGGAAGGCCGAGCCGCAGCCGTACCAGGCCGGCAGCAGCGTCCGGTTCTGCGTCCACGCGAACACCCACGGGATCGCGCGCAGCGCGGCGAGCTCACCCGACTCGGCCGCCTCCGGGCGGAGCAGCGGCCGGGAGCCGAGCGGGAGCAGGGCGAGCTCGCGGATCGGCGTGAAGGCGCTGAAGAACGGCACGAAGCCGGGATCCTCCCAGACCAGGCTGCGGTAGGCGCGCTGCGCCTCAGCCGAGAGGGCCTCCATCACCGCCCGCTCGGCTCCGGCCTCCACACCCAGGCCGGCCTCCTCCGGGAAGGCGGTGAGCAGCGTGGCCGCGACCGCCGCCTCGAGGTTGCGCTCGGCAAGCCCGGCCAGGCCGTACTTGAAGGAGATCGTCTCGCCCTGCTCTGTGAGCTTGAGCCGTCCCGCGATCGCACCCGGCGCCTGCGCGAGGATCGCTGCATAGCCGGGGCCGCCGCCTCGCCCGGCCGCGCCGCCGCGCCCCTGGAAGAAGGTCAGCTCGACCCCGCGGCGGCGGGCGAGCGCGACAAGCCGCTCCTCCGCGCGGTAGATCTCCCAGGCGGCCGTGAGGTAGCCGCCGTCCTTGCCGGAGTCGGAGTAGCCGACCATCACCTCGAGCGAGCCGCGCGGGCGCCGGTCGAGGAGCTCCTCGACGAGCTGCTCGGCGCCCTGCAGAGCGGCGACCGTCTCGAGCAGCGGCACGCCCTCGATACGCAGCCCGGCCTCCTCGGCGAGGCGTTCGGCGGCGAGCACGTCGTCCGCTGTCTGCGTCATCGAGACGACGAGACGCTCGATCGCGCGCTCGCCGTGACGGCGCTGCGCCCGCGCCGCGGCTCCCAGAGCGGCCTGGAGCCGCTCGGAGCCGGAACGCACCTCGGCCGCGTGCACGCGCACGTCGAGCGTGGCGAGGTGCAGGCCGAAGACCTGCGCGCGCGCTCGCAGGTCGGCGAGGGCGCCGTCGGCAACGCGCGACGCTCGGTGCGCGCGGAGAGCGGCGTCGAGCCGGTCGAGGTCGGCGAGGAACGGCCCGGCATCCGGGTAGGCATCGTCGGCCAACTTCCCCCAGATCTCGGCCAGCCACGCCCGGAAGGGCTCGCCGGCCGCAGCGTCGAGCTCGGGCACGGGGCCGATTACGCTGGCCGCCATCCCCCACGCGACGCCCAGCTCGTGGATCTCGGCGCGATAGAGGTCGCGGGCGAGCTGGCGCGCCCGCTCGAGCGCCTGCTCGATCGTGTCGGGGCCGGCGGCCGGGTTGCCGTCCATGTCGCCGCCGATCCACGTGCCGAAGCGCAGCGGCAGCGACGTACCGGGAACGAGGCGGCGCAGCGCGCGGGCGAGCGCCGGCAAAGCATCCCAGAGGCTCTGCTCGAAGAACCAGAGCCCGTGCCGGATCTCGTCGATGACTTGCGGCCGGCGCGAGCTCACCTCGTCGGTCTGCCAGAGAACCGTGATCTCCTCGGCGAGCTCGTCCTCGAGCTCGCTGGCACGAGAAGGTGGAAGCTCGGGGTCGTCGAGCTCGCGCAGGCGGGCGGCGATGCGCCGGTGCGCCTGGAGCAGCGTGCGGCGCGTCGTCTCCGTCGGGTGCGCGGTGAAAACAGGGCACACCCGGAGCGCGTCGACCGCGCAGCGGAGGTCGTCGTCGCTCACACCGGCGCGCCGGAGCTGCTCGACCGCAGCGACGAGCGACTCGGGGGAAACGCGTCCCTCCCGCTCGTACTCGCGCCGCCGGCGCAGACGGTGGTACTGCTCGGCGATGTTGGCGAGCTGGAAGAAGACCGCGAACGCGCGCTGAACCTTGCCCTGTAGCGCGACATCGAGCCCCGCGACCGCCTGGGCGAGGACGGCCCGGTTGCGCTCGCCGCGACGGACGGAGCGGGCAAGCGCGCGGATCCGCTCCTCGAGCTCGAAGAACTCGGTCCCCTCCTGCTCGACGAGCACGCGCCCGAGCAGCTCCCCAAGCAGCCGCACATTGCCGCGCAGCGCAGCGTCGCCGGCCAGCGGCCTGCCACCCGGAATCGCCATCGTGTGCTCAGTCTGCCTACGCGCCGGCGGGCGGCGCGGTCGTCCAGCCGCGGAGCAGGTGCGGACGCAAGGCGTCCCTGGTGAGAGCCGTGGGCTGAGTGCTCCCGCTCGCCTGAAGCCACGCCGTGCTCCTGCTCGCGGCGGGCCCCGAGCTGGCGATCGTGCGCGACTGACCTCAATTGAGGGTTTCCATCCGGCCCGGCGGCGGCCACCGGGCGCAGTGCCAGGCCTTGCGCGACGGATGCAACGCCTGGCACTGCGCTTCGAGTGAGTGGAGTTCACTGGCCACCTTGGGGAGGGAGACGAGCCGCCTGCTCGAGGCGCACCTAGTGGCGGTTGACACGATCGCGAGGACGTGATACTACTATTGGCAACAAAAGTTCGAAGCCGGCTGCCGCTCGGCCAGTGACGTTTTCGCGCGTGCCGTCGGCATGGTCAGGAGGATCGCCCATGACTTCTCCGCGCGCGCTTTCGCGGATCCGGGTGGCGCATCTGCCGCAGGGCTACTCGTTCCACGCTCGAGTCGATGGCGATGCGGTCGCGGGGTTCGGCATCGACGCCGACCAGGTCGCGCTCGTCTTTCGCCGCGCGGAGGCCGACGATGACCACGAGTACCCGCTCGTAGTGTACGTCGGCACCGCGTCGGCAGGCGCTCTCACCGGAACGGAAGGGCACATCGGAACCGTAGTCGAGCTCGCACCGGAGATCTCGGCCGAGTACCACGATGGGTTGTGGGCGATCGGAGACGGACCCGATGCGCGGCAAGCGGGGCCGCAGACGATCCACTGGGACGCGAGCGTGGCTCATTCGCTCACTGTTCGGTCTCGCCGCTTCGTATTCGCCGTGCGCGGTCCGAAGCATCGCGGCGCAACCTTCGATGAGCTCGCGGAGGTCACGCGCTCGGTGCAGCTCGCGTAGCGCGATGCTCGTGTTCCTCGACACTGTAATCGGCACAGTCTTCGTCGTTGCCGCGGTATTGAAACTTGCGACGCGCACGAATCTCGGGCCGTATCTCATGGCTGTCGGCTTCGGGAAGCGCACCGCGGTCGCGATTCAACGTGTTGCGGCGCCCATCGAGCTCGTCGTCGGCGCCGTCCTGATCGCCGGTCTGGCGTCGTTCTCGGCCAAGCTCGGCGCGTTCCTTCTCGCGCTCGCATTCACCCTCATTCAGCTTCAGGCCAGGCGGGTCGAGGTTACGACCGAATGTGCGTGCTTCGCGCTGCTAGACGACGCGCAGTCATCGCGCTGGCCTTTGGTACGTGCGGGCGTGTTGATGGCGCTGGTCGCGAGCGCGATATTGCTCGACACGGTCGGGTCGGGCCCTTATCCGAGCGGTGCGGTTGCGAGCGCGCTGCTCGGGGTCGCGTCAGGTAGCGCGTTCGTCCTCGTTTTCGCGCTCCTCGCTCAGGTTCACCGTTTCGAGCAACGGCGCCCTCGGCCGATTCCCGAGCCGACCCTCACGATTCCGTAAGGAGCCGTGCCATGACGGAGGTCTTCATCGCAAGCTACGTCGTTCTGTGGGTCCTCGCGACGGCGCTGTCCGTAGCGGTCTTCGCGCTCTACCACCACTTCGGGCAGATGTATCTCACAAGTCGTGAGGGACGTGAAACACATGGTCCCAGGCCCAACGAGCCGCTCCGCCGCTTCTCCGGGATCGACATCAGCGGCGAGCCGGTCGAGCTTCCCTCCGTCGGCCGTAATGCGATTCTCATCTTCTCCGGGGTTGACTGCCCTCTCTGCACGCGGATGCTCCCTGACGTCGCCGCTTTCGCACAGGCACACGACGAGCTGCGGACAATCGTTGTCACTACCGGCCCTGTCGAGGCCGTTCAGCAGTGGGCAGGGACGCTGCACGAGGTTGCGACAGTCGTAGCAGACCCGGAGTACCGCATCGCCGGACGCTTCGGCGTTGGCCTAACGCCGTTCATGGTCGCTGTGGATGCAGAGGGTGTTGTGCGCGCGAGCGCAGTCGTCAACGACCGCGCCGGGCTCGAGCAAGGGGCAGGCATGGTCTCCGGTATGCCGCTTGGCGCGGACGCCGGTGTTGTCGAGATAGCGGAGGCAACAGCATGAAGGCTCTACTGCAGAGAACGGCAATCGGGATCAATCGCCGGCGGTTCCTCGAGCGCAGCACAACGGCGGTCTTCGGCGTGCTCGCCGGTGCAGCTGTGAGACCGTCGAACGCTCTCGCCTCTCACACCCAGTGCATCTACCCGTGCGTCGGCCCTTACAACTCGACGTACTGCGGCGCGGTGTACTGCAACGGTGTTGGGTGCGGGACGAACTGCTCATACGTGAGCGGGTTCTGCGTCGGGACGGCCGCGTGCTGGGCGTACGGGCACAACGGGAAGGTCTGCTGCGACTGCCGGTGCCGGGCCGGCATCGAGTCGTGGTACTGCTTCTGCGGCAACTGACGTCCGAGGCGTCTGCGTCAGTCGTAGCCCGGACGTGGATAGCTGAATGCCAATCGGGAAGGGACGTGGCTCTGTGATTCTCGGGATCATGATCGTTCTCGCCGTTCTTGTCGGCATCGGCGGCTCAAGGACAGCCTGAGGCCGCAACGCGTCCTTCGTGGTCGCATCTCCCTCGGTGCGAGGGGAACGCAAGCCAGCCGAGCGGGGTATCACAGTTGTGGTCTACGTGGTCTTCATGCTCTTAGGAGCGCTTGTGCTTGCGTCGTCCGCGTTCGTTGTTGGGCACGCGCTCTTCGTGCCGACTGTGGCCGTTCCGGTGGTTGCCCTTCTGAGCGTTGTCACCTGGCCGCTGCTGCGAGGTCAGAGGCTGCCGGGACGAGACTGGCAAGTGCCACAGACCTGGGGACGGCTCGGAGCGAAGGTGTACGCGGCTGCTTTTGGAGCGATCCTCGGACTCGGTGTCCTGACTCGAATACCGTCTCTCGGCTTCTACACGCTGCTTGCGTGGGCGGCGACCGCAGCCGCCTGGAGCGACGCTGCCCTTGTGATGGGAGCGTTCGGTGCCAGTCGTTCAGTGCCGACTATCGCTGCAGCAGTCGTCGCGGAACGGCTCCGCTCCTATCCCGCGAACCTCGTAGAGCAGACGGCCTTCTGGACGAGGCGTATCACGCCGCTCGAGATAGGCCTTCTTGCCGCCGTCGCCGCGACGAGTGCGAGCCAACTCGTATCGTGAGCGGATGAGATTCGTGACAACTCGTACCGCGGTTGCACTTGCCGCGAGCTTCCTAGTTCTCGCCGCAATGTCCGCTGGAGCCGCGCATGCGGCGTTCAGCATCGTCCTCAGCAAGACGACGGTCGAGGTAGGAGACGTTCTTGTTGTCCGGGTGCCAGGAGCTCGGCCGCGGCCGAACAAGCCTTCGATGGCGATCGTCGTGTCCAGAACCGCAGACCCGCGGCGGTTCGGTCGCTGGCCTCAGCCGGCGGTTCTTCAGGCCGGCTCTGTCCGCCTGAAAGTCGCTTTCGGCCCGGAAAGGATGTACCCGAAAGGGCGTGTCGCGCCAGTCGACCTCATGTTCCTCGGGTACGTTCGCTTCGACAGCCAGGGAAATGCGCTGCTTCGGGTCCGGGTGCCGACTCTCGCGCGGGGCTCGTATGCAACGTTTCTCTACTGCCCGCAGTGTGGCCCTTCACTCATTCCCGGCCCGCGACTTCGCGTTCGTTGAAGCCACTCTCGGTGTGGGACGTTCCGACGCGTGTGCGGGCCGGCCGAGGTTGCAGTCGGCGGCGTCTACCACCGAGCTGCTTGAGCAGCGATGCGCAAGAACTGGCCGCGCTCCAGTCGCGGGCGCAGTGCCGGGCGTTGCGCGACGGATGCAACGCCTGGCACTGCGCTTCGAGTGATGATCGTGCGCGGCTGACCTGAATTGAGGGTTTCCATCCGGCCCGGCGGCAGCCACAATGACGGCATGGCACTCGACGTGGGCGCTGCCCGCAACCAGCCGCCGCCGCTCGAGGGCTACGACCTCTTCGCGGAGAACCGGCCGCTCGTCGAAGCGCTGCGGCGCGAGGGCGGCGGCGCCTGGGCGGAGCGGGCCTCGGCGCTCGGCGTCGAGCTCGGCGGCGAGCCGCTCGAGTGGGGCCGGCTCGCCAACGCGCACGCGCCCGTCCTCCGCAGCCACGACCGCTACGGCGAGCGGTTGGACGAGGTCGAGTTCCACCCGGCCTGGCACGAGCTCATGGCGCTCGGCGTCCGCCACGGCCTGCACGCGCTCTCGTGGCGCGAGCCGGAGCCGGGCGCCCACGTCGCCCGGGCGGCGCTGTTCGCCACGTATTCCCAGGTCGAGCAGGGCTCGGGCTGCCCGCTCTCGATGACTCACGCGGCGGTGCCTGCGCTGCGCGCCGAGCCCGAGGTCGCCGCCGAGTGGGAGCCGCGCCTCGCCTCGCTCGTCTACGAGCCCCGCCTGCTGCCGGCGGCCGAGAAGGAGAGCGCGCTCTGCGGGATGGCGATTACCGAGAAGCAGGGCGGCTCCGACGTGCGTGCCAACGAGTCGGTCGCGGCGCCGCTCGGCGACGGCGAGTACCTGCTCACGGGGCACAAGTGGTTCTGCTCGGCGCCGATGTGCGACGCCTTCCTCGTGCTCGCCTACGCAGCCGGCGGCCTCTCCTGCTTCCTGCTCCCGCGCGTGCTCCCAGACGGGACGCGCAACGACTTCCGCCTCCAGCGGCTGAAGGACAAGCTCGGCAACCGCTCGAACGCCTCCGCCGAGCTCGAGTTCGAGGGCGCCTGGGCACGGCTCGTCGGCGAGGAGGGCGCCGGCGTCCGGACGATCATCGAGATGATCAACCACACGCGGCTCGACTGCGTGCTCGGCTCGACCGCGCTCATGCGCCGCGCCGTCGCCGAGGTGACCCACCACGCCGCCCACCGGGCCGCCTTCGGGCGCCTGCTCAGCGAGCAGCCGCTGATGACGAACGTGCTGGCCGACCTCTGCGTCGAGTCCGAGGCGGCGACCGCGACGGCGCTGCGCGTCGCGCGCGCCTACGACGAGGGCGACGCCGCCTTCCGCCGGCTCGCGACCGCGGTCGCCAAGTACTGGGTCTGCCGGGTGGCACCCGGCCACGTCGCCGAGGCGCTCGAGTGCATCGGCGGCAACGGCTACGTCGAGGAGTCGGTGCTGCCGCGCCTCTACCGCGAAGCGCCGGTGAACTCCGTCTGGGAGGGGGCCGGCAACATCCAGTGCCTCGACGTCCTCCGCGCAGTGCAAAAGCAGCCGGAGAGCCTCGACGCCTTCCTCGCCGAGGTCGCGCTCGCCGAGGGAGCAGACATCCGGCTCGACGCCTCGCTGGCGGAGCTGCGCAACGAGCTCGCCGACCCGGACGACCTGGAGCTGCGCGCACGGCGCCTCGTCGAGCGGCTCGCGACCTGCCTGCAGGGGTCGCTGCTCGTCCGTCACGGCCCGCCCGAGATCGCCGACGCCTACTGCGCGACCCGACTCGCCGGCGAGGGCGGTCGCGCCTACGGCACGCTCCCGCGCGGCGTCGACCACGCCGCGATCGTCGAGCGCCACAGGCCGCGCGTCTAAATGTCCTGCCCGCGCGGGTTCTGAACGCGGCCGGAAGACGGGAGGTCGCCGAGGGAGCTGCGGTCGGAGAAGAGGCACTGCTCCCTCGGCGACTCGTCACCGGTCACGCTCGAGACCATAAGAGGACAAGAGCGGGAGACCGCTGCCCTTGTCCAGTCCGACCGTGTCAACGACAACGGAAGCAACGAGGATGTCCCACGGTACGGGTGGAGGCGCCCAAAGACGCCTCCACCCGTACCTCATGCGTCCGTGCCGACCCCGCAAGCCTACGGCCCGACGCGCAGACTCTTCGATGAGAGAACGCTGCCGTCGGAGCCGAGCGCGACGATCGCGACACCCTCGGGCACGACCCCATCGCTGGCATAGGTGTTGCTTACAACCGGGGTCGCGTACAGGACGTTGCCCGCCGCATCCACAATTCCGACGCGCTCGACGCGATCATCTGCGAAACCAACGAGCCGCTGCACACGCCCGACGTCGTCAGTCAGACCACGGATCTGCGGCGAGAGGTCGAGGATCGCGTTCTCGATCGACGGGAACATCGCAGGCTGTCCAGGTTGCCGACAGATCGTGATCCCGAGACTGAAGCCTGCTGCTCCTGGTGACCCGCTGATGAAGCATTGCTCGCTGGTCTCGGAAGCAGCAGCCGTATAGAAGGTGATGTCGTTTCGGGAGGTGAGTACCCTGATGGAGGTCGGGTCGATCCCACCAAGACCAAGAACACGCACCTGCTCGGCTGAGATCGATGCCCGCGGAACCGGAGTCCCGTCGGAGCTGATTCGAGCCAGGACCGCCGCACCAGTGCCGCTGCGTCCGGCGATCGCCGCAACGCTTGCTACTGCGGCAGCGATGATTGTGACGACCGTCAATGCAACAACGAGCTTCGTGTTTCCCCTCATGTGGTTCGCCCCAATCAACTCACGTTGCACTGGACGTAGGACGAGTTTCCTGAGTAGTAGCCACAGAATGCCCGGTTGTAGCTCGGGGCTCCGACGGCCGTTCTGCTCAGTGTGATCGGCGGGTTGTTGATGACACCGCTGTAGGTGAACGAGTAGAGCGTTGCTGATGTGGAATCAGTGAAGCCGACCTCGATGCGATCACCGCTGTTCTTGTAAACGGTGTTTGTGCTCCAGTAGTTGAAGCCGCTACAGGCGATCGTCGGGTAGTAGTCAGCCGTGTAGCCCGGCGCCGCCTTACACGAAGCGGACGTCCCCTGAGCCGGAATGTTTACGGCTAGGTAGTTGTAGCCCCAATAGGTGGAAGCCGATGCCACTGGCACCAGCACGAGCGCCGCTAGGACTGCGACGAATGTTCGTCTGGCCAAGTTCGCCTCCTCGCTGTCAGGCCGCCTCTCTTGCACGGCTCATGTCGCCTCGTCTCTCGAGGAACTGATCCTTGCCTTGCTTGTCGAACGAGACGCCGCGAAGTAACAGGGGCCATGTCTCAGCCGGGAATTCCAGTCGCGGCGTGTCGAATGCGGGACGTAACCTCACCTCCGCCGGCACGAAAGCGAGGAGCAACGTCACCCTGCAGCGATACATCCAGCGCGCTCCACCCTGGGTCAGCCGGAGAGCCTGATCCGAGGCGACGCCGCTCTGACAGTTACCTTGAGGCGGCCGTGGCCGACAAGGACCGTGAACATGATCCCGCCGACGAGGCGTTCCGTCTGCACTACGGCCAGATCTACCGATATCTGCGCCGTCAGACCGGAAGCCATCACGAAGCAGAGGAACTAGCACAGAGGGTGTTTGCTGATGCGGCTGCGGCGCTGGCATCGAAGAATCCACCGGACTCGCTTCTCGCCTGGCTCTACGCGGTTGCGGAGCGGCGGTTCGTGGACGAGCTGCGCCGGCGCAAGCGGAGCGCGGCAGCACGCGATCGACACGCCTCGACTGCCAGCGGCCAGGTCGAACCGGTCTATGGGCCAGATCTCGCGGCGTCGCTCAAGCGAGCGATCGCGCTCTTGCCGACGGATCAGCGGGACGTCGTCGTGATGAAGCTCTTTCAGGAACGCCGCTTCAGCGAGATCGCCGAGGAGCTCGGTGCCACCGAGGCGGCGTGCAAGATGCGCTTCTCTCGCGCTCTTGCCACTCTTCGAGACGAGCTTCGACGAGAGGGGATCGAGCCGTGACCGAGCGACGCCGGCCGATCGACGACCCAGAGATCCTCGAGCTCCTCAGAGAGGAGCCGGAGCTGCTCGCAATCGCCGACGCGATCGCCGCCACACAGAGGGCTGAGCGACGGCGGCGGCTCCCCGCACGCGCGCTCGCCCTCGCGGCCGTCGTTGCGACGGCGCTCGTCATCGTCTCGGTCGTGGAGCTGACAGGCCGTGGCCCGAGCCTCGCGGAGCGCGCCCTCGCGGCGATCGGGGACGGCCGCGTCGTGCACCTCGTCGCCACCCGCGAGGAGGGTCAGCAGACGCTCGTTGACTTGCGAGACGGCACGGCGCGACCGATCAGGATCACGGTCGAGACATGGTTCGACCCCGAGAGCGGCGAGGCCCGAACGACGACCCGCCGCGACGGTGTGCTAGTCGCTGACTCCCTCTCACGTGCTGAGGCACGCGCGCCCACTGTGCCACCGATTTCGCCTGACCCGGCGATCGCGACATTCGTTCAGGACTATCGCGACGCACTCGCCCGCGGGGAGGCCCGGATCGTTCGCAGGTCCGAGCTCGATGGCGTCCGCGTCGTCTGGCTCGTGCTGTCACCGAGTCGCGGCCGGACGGACGAGGTCGCGCTGAATGAAGAGACGAATCTGCCTGTCGCGTTCCGCCTCGGTGTGTCCGGCGAACTGGCCGGCGATCTCTGGCGGGTCTTGGTAATCGGGTCGAAGGCGAGGGTCGCCGGCGACTTCGCGCCGTCGCCGACAACGGGTGGTCCAATCTCCGGTCAGGTTGAGGGCGCGCAAACAGCGTCGCTCGCCGAGGCTGCGCGCCTCCTTCGCGGTCGCGCTCTCTGGCCGGGACGCAATCCGGTCGGACTTCGGCTTCGGAGCATCCAGGCGCAGACGCTGACCCGTTCGTTTGCCGGAGGGCCGACAGAGACAGGCGCGGGCCTCGCGTTGCTCTATCGCAACGAAGCGGGCGCGTTCGTCGAGATCCGGGAAGCGCTCGACCCGGAGCCGGCATACGGGTTCACGGAAGGGCGGCTCACGTTTGGCTTCGCCTCCATCCCCGAAGACGACGCTCTCGTTCTCGTCATGGCCGACTCGAACGGATCGATCTGGCTCGGCCAGTTCCGTAGGGCAAGCGTGTACGTCACGATCCGCGGCTCCGGTCAGGATGTCGTCGTCGAGGCCGCCCGCGCGTTGCGTCCGATCAGGTAGCGGTCGCGAATCTCGCTGTTACCTTCACGCCTGCGAAGCGACTTCATCTTTCTGGCCGTCGTTTCAATCGAGAGAGGAAGTCGATGCGACATCGCCTGCTGTTCATCGTCGCCGCGCTCGCGGCGCTGTTTGTCCTTCCTAGCACGAACGTAGGGGCCCAACCCGTTCTCCACTCGAGCACGGTGCCGCTGATCCTCGGCGGCTTCGTCACCATCGAGCCGGTTCGCCCTTACCGGGGTGGGGATCTCGTCTGGATGAGCTCGCCACCCGTCACTCAGCTCGTGACGCCGCTTTCGAGCGGCTGCCAGCGGGTCCCGGCGACGGGCTACATCGGCACGAACGTCTACGCCGACTCGACCTCGGAGTACTCGAACTACTGGTCGTGGGGCGCCGCCTCCTCCGGCCAGCCCTTCTACTGGTACGTGAAGCGGAGCGACGAGAGCAACGCTTCCAACGGTTATTCGACCGGCGGGGGCGGAAGCTCGAGCATCGCCGCCAACGTCTACCACTGGAAGGTCCAGAACAAGGGCTCAACGCCGCAGGCGTGGAACGTCTGCTGGGACGTCCTGTAACGGCCGATTCGCCGCGGGCCGGGACACCGAAGATGCGCTCTCCTGCATCGACCGGCGAGAGGTCCGGGGGCGACGACGAGCGCCGCCCCCGGACATCATTTGTACGTGAGCTTCGAGCCGACTTCGATCCGACTCGCGGTCGGAGGCCCCCAAGCATGGTGCAAAGCGCGATGATCCAGCCAATTGACCCGGTGTGAAGCGAAACGGAGGATGTCCCGTTCGTCGTGGAACTTCGTGACGGCGGTCCCGGTGTTGATGGTCAGGCGGTGACGAGGATAGCGGCCTCCTCGGTCGGGGACGGGACAGTCGTGCGGGCGAGCTCGTGCTCGATCGCGACGGCGAGCGTGGCGAGGTCGCGGTAGCCGATGATCCTGCGGAACTGCCGTTCGGCTTCGAGCATGCCGGCCGCGGTCCAGCGGAGCGCCATCTCGCCTGACTGCCAGCGCTTGACGTTGCGGCTGGTGCGGCGGACGCATTCGATCATCGACTCGCACGGGTTGGTCGACTCCAGCGTGCGTTTCAGGTTGTCGCGGATCCCGAGGCGGGTGAGCGTCAGCGTCTCGGTCATGCCCTCGCGCAGCGAGCCGGCGGCGCCGGGGTGGGTCCGCTCGAGCTCGCCGGCCAGCGTCTGCAAGCGATCGAGGGCGCGGGCGTGATCGTGCTCGGCCCAAGCGGCCCGTAGCCGGCGCTTGACGGGCGGGCGGTCGCGCTCGGGCAGGTGGTCGAGCACGTTGCGTTCCTTGTGGCGGATACAGCGTTGCACGGGCGCCTCGCCGAAGACGGAGCGGATCGCCTTGCGCAGCGCCTTGGCGCCGTCGATCACGAACAGCATCCCCTGCTCGGGGTCGAGGCCGCGCTCGACCAGATCACTCAGGAGCGCGGTCGCGACCGTCGCGTTCTCCGTGCTGCCCTCCCACAGCCCGAGCGGGATCTTCACCCCGTCGGTCGTGATCCCGAGCGCGACGATGTTGGTACGGCCCTTCAGCTCGATCCCGTCCAGCATCATCACCGCCAGCCGGACGTCGTCGAGGCGGCGGGCCATCAGCTCGCCGAGCGCCTGGCGGGTGCGCTCCACGAACGCCCGCGACACCGCCGACTTCGATGTCGAACGCGCGCCCTGCTCGATCTCCGTCCCGACCGGCTCCTGCGTACGGGCGTAGCGACGGGTCGAGACGCCGGCGAGCATCCGCTCCAGCACCACCTGGGTCAGCGGATCACGGTCGCCGAAGTGCGCGTACGTCTGAAGCGGCAGCTCGCTGCGGCCGTCGGCGCTCCGGACGCGCGGACGCTCAACCCGGACGCGCCGGCCGCCGAGGGTTACCTCGCCCGCCTCGTGACCGTGACGCACCGCGACCCGCTCCGGATCCTGCCGGCCCTTCGCGCCGACGACCTCGACGACTTCCTCCTCCATCAGCTCGGCCAGCACGCCCAGGCCGACGCCGACGCTGAGCGCGAGCAGCCCCTCCCTCGCCGCCCCGACCAGCTGCCCGAGCGCCTCCTGCACCCGGACGGGCAGCACAGCCTCAGCGACCCCGACCGGGGCCGGCGATACGGTTGTTTCCTTCACGGCGGTTCGGATGAAAAAGTCAAGCTCGCGGGCTGGCGCGGCTGGCGACGAGTGCTTCGTAGTTCGCTTGTGCGTCTTCTGGTACGCGACGGTCGCGGTCTGTGCGCTTCGGCACTCGCACCGGCGGCCCGCCATCGCCGGCCCGACGCTGCAGCGCTCGCATCTTGCTCGCGCTCAGGCGCGGCGAGGCGTGGCGGTAGTCCTCGCCGTTACTCAGCATGTGCCAGCACAGCACGGCGAGCTTGCGCGCGGTCGCAACGATCGCGACCTGCGTCCCGCGACGAGCCCGCAGTCGCAGGTAGAACGCACGCAGCGGCCCAGGGCTGCGAACCGCGATGTGGGCAGCCTCGACCAGCATCCCGCGCGCGTGCGCCTGTCCCTGGCGCGAGATGTGTCCCATCCGCGGCCGCTGCCCGCCGGATTGGCGCACCCGCGGATCAAGCCCGAGGTAGCCGACGAGATGGCGCGCCGACGGAAACCTCTCGATATCACCCACGACAGCGACCAGCGAGAGAGCGGTCACCGCGCCAACACCGGGAATCGTCATCAGCCGGCGCACCTCGTCCCGCTCGAGCGAGCAGCGGGCGAGCTCGCGATCGGCGCGGTCGATCTCGTTCTGCAACGCGTCGTGGAGGCGCAGCGCCGAATCGATCTGTTCGCGCTCGTGCTCAGCCAACGCGACCCCGTCGAGCAGCTGCCTGCCACGCTTGCCGAACAGGTCCGTCACCGGCGGCAGCTGCACGAGGTTGCGCGCGAGCACGCCGTGGATCTGGTTGCGCAGCGCGGTGCGCTGGCGCACCAGCCCGGCCCGATGAGCGACGCGCCGGCGCAGCACCCGCGTCTCAGCGTCAGGCACCCACACCTCGGCAACGAACTCCGCCGCGCCAAGCTGCGCGAGCACCCGCGCGTCGACCTTGTCGCTCTTGACCTTCGCCGACGCGATCGCCTTCGTCTTCATCGGGTTCGAGACCGTGACCCGGCCGGCATGGCTCGCAAGCAGATCGACGATCGCCCACGACACCGACGTCGACTCCAGCACCACATGGTCAGTCGCACCCAACGATGTTGCGAACGTCGCCAGGTCCTTGATCGCTACGCGCCCCACGCGCGTCACGGCGCCATCCTCGTGCTGCGCGACCTCGATGAACGTCTTGTGCACGTCCAACCCCAGCGTCCTCACACCCCTCACCTCCTCGTCATCGACGACAGCAACAACCGGGGAGGCCGGGCATGCGACACCTTCGGATTCGAGCTCGCAGCTCAACCGGACAAGTCGAAGGGGCGGCCAGATTCCTCCACGGACTCGCAGTCCAAACCGTCGACGGCCTGCCCAAAGCCACTTCTCCCCGCTGCCCCTCTTCCGGTACCGCCGAAGCTACGCACCGACAAGGACAGCACCCCCTTCATAGCTGGTTCCTCCTTCGATCTATGGCGGATCGCCTCGAACGCTCCCAACAGGAGCGGACGAGGCCGGAGGGACCGCCGTCAAGTTCTACGAGCTACGGGACAACCTCGCGAAACGGGGCAAGCTCAGCTGGCGGCTACGGGTGAGGTGCGGCGAATGTGCATACGCTCCCCAGTCCTGCTCTTGCGAGGGTGATCGTGGCGCGCGTGAGCTCTTCGCCGCCCGCTCCGAGCGCGACGAAAGTCGGTTTCCAGTCGCCGCTCGCACAGGCAGATTCAGCAGTGTGCATAGAGGCGACGAAGAACCCGCTAGACCCGATCGTTCGCGCGATTGTTTCGCCGTTAGGATCGGTGAAGCTGATCGTGTGAGCCTGAGCATTGTCTGTTCGTCCGGCGATGAGAAACGTCCAACGTCCTCCCTCGCTCGGCGGGCTTGACAAGCCGACCAGACCTGCGATCAGAGGAGCCGCCGACTGTGCGGGGGGGATGCAGGTGCCGCCATCTGGAAGCGTCTCCGGCCGCTTCCACGGCGCGCTGACCACCAGGCAGTAACCTCCTTCGTCGTTCGTGGTCGCGTAGAGGCTGATGTCGCTGTCTTCGGCGACTAGGACGGCACGACCGGGAGCAGGGTGAAAGCCGAGCTGTGGCGTGTACGACTCGAAATCCGAGACGACGGCTGTCGGGGCCGGACGGCCGGTGAGCCAGCTCGTCGTGGCAGCAGCGGCTGTGCCCATGACGACGAGCGCTCCAACGAGCGCGAGGGCGGCCCTTCTACGGCGAGGAACCAAGAATCGCAGGAACGAGAAGCGCGGCTGCTCACGGTTGATCACGGCAAGCAAGTGCTCTTTCCGCTCACCAAGACGGCCGGGCGGAAGGTCACGCAGGGGCAGGGTCGGGTAGTCAGTGCTCATCGCTCAAGCGCCTCCCGCGCAATCGCTGTTCTGTAGAACGTGGTCACTGGTCACGGCTCGAGCGCCTTTCGCGTGGTTGCTGTCTGCTTTCTTCATGTCCGGAAGTCGCTTTTGAGTTCCCGCATGCGTTGACGCGCACGCGAAAGGCGCGAGCGGACCGTCCCGAGCGGGATGCCGAGCGCGAGCGCGGCGTCCTCGTAGCTGAGATCGAGGCCGGCGCAGAGAACGAAGACGTCCCGTTCCCGCCGGGGAAGCTTCGAGACGTCGGCGAGCATGCTCTTCATCAGGCGCTCGTCATCGAGTCGGGCCACGGCATCTGCGGCGAAATCCGGCTCCGGGAGCGATTCCGGCATCCGGCGCAAGGCAGCCGCGTAGCGGCGTTGCGAGCGGCGGTGATTGCGAACGACATTGGTGGCAATCCCGTACAACCACGGCAGCGCCTTGTCGGGCAGGAGCAACTTGTCACGGCGCCGCCACGCCTCCAAGAACACGATTGAGACGAGATCCTCGGCGGTGGCCCAATCGCCGACCCTGCGAAAGCAGTAGTTGTAGATCAGCTTCGCATGGCGCTCGAACAGCCAGCCGAAGGCATCCGCATCGCCAGCACGCGCGCGGAGCCAGAGGCTTCTATCGTCGAGAGCCATCTCATCCAGTTCACGTCCAGACACACTCAATGAGTTCGCGCCCCCAATGTCGGGCCCTACTCGCTCGGACGACGTCTGCGACGATCCGGACGCCGCGGCTCTTCCCGGTTAGTCGCGTCAGGGCAACGGAGGTAACAGCAAGGCACCGTCGCCTGATCCGAGCCCAAGCACTCCGATCAGGCTCGACTCCGGGAGTTCCTCGTCCGCAGCCAACTTTGAGCTCGGGCGCCTAGGGTGATACGAGGATGATCGTCAAGACTCTTCGCTTGATGGCGCTCGCGTCAGTCGTCGGCCTCTTCGGCCTCCTCGTCTGGAAGGTCGCGCAGCCAAACCCTGGACAGGAGTTCCTCGACAAGATCGAGAGCGGCCAACGGCCGATTTCACCGCGGTTCGATCTGAAAGTCATAGAACCGGGCGATGTTGGCCTCGCCACCGACCGCTTGAGAAGGGCGATAGCGGCCGGCCGCGTGACCCAGGCGGACCTTCGCGGCCGGCCTGCCGTCGTGAACTTCTGGGCCTCGTGGTGTCCCCCGTGCAAGGAGGAGGCGCCCGTGCTCGCCGAAGGGGCGCGACGCCACGCCGGCGAGGTCACGTTCGTCGGCATCGACTACCAGGACTTCACGCAGGACGCACGCCGCTTCGGCAGGCGCTACGACCTTTCGTTCCTCATCCTCCGCGACGGTGATGGATCCCAGAGCAGGCGTTGGGGCATCACCGCCGTACCCGAGACGTACTTCCTCGACCTCAACGGCCGGGTCGTCTACCGATCCATCGGCAGGCTGACGAGGGAGGAACTCGAATCCGGACTTCGGCGCGCGACGACGCCGGAGTAGCCCGGCGTGGAAATCGGGTCAAGTGTGCCTGCCACATCTGACGGGGCACGCAACCGCTAGACCCTATGGCGGCTGAGTAGCCGCGAGCGCAGGGAGGCCGGATCCTCCGTGTTGCAGTTCGGGGGTTTGTCTGGCCGGAGACTGGCTCCGGCTG
The DNA here is from genome assembly GCA_963839425.1 of uncultured Actinomycetes bacterium. Taxonomy (GTDB): domain Bacteria; phylum Actinomycetota; class Thermoleophilia; order Gaiellales; family Gaiellaceae; genus CAYGLV01. The sequence continues at coordinate 411,496 of CAWIUX010000009.1, read as the reverse complement.
ACCCCATGCAACGGAAGGAGGGTCCGGCCGTGACCGTAACGATGACATTCGCGGGTTTGGACGTCCATGCCCGTTCGACGCACGCCGCTGCGATCGACGTGCAGAGCGGTGAGCTGTGTCGCGCCCGCTTCGGCGGCGGCTGCGAGGAGGTGGTCGCGTGGCTGACCGCACTGCCGCGGCCGCTGCGCGCCTGCTACGAGGCCGGCCCTACCGGCTTCAGCCTCTACCGGGCCGCCCGTCAGGCGGAGGTGCCGCTGGAGGTGATCGCTCCCTCGAAGACGCCGCGCGCTCCGGGCGACCGGGTCAAGAGCGACCGCAAAGACGCCGAGCTGCTCGCGCGTTTGCTGATGGCGGGCCAGCTGAAGACGGTCTGCGTGCCAACAGAGACGTTCGAGGCAGCTCGTCACCTCTGCCGCGCCCGCGAGCAGGTACGTGGCGACCTGATGCGCTGCCGCCACCGCGTCTCGAAGCTGCTGCTCTTGCACGGACGCGTCTACCAGGAGCCGACGACCTGGACCGCCCGGCACCGTCAGTGGCTGGCCCGCCAGCGCTTCGACGAGCCGGCGGCCGAGCTCGCCTACCTCGACGCGCTCGCCGCCGTCGACGGCCTGGTCGCACGCAAGGCGGCCCTCGACGAACGCCTCTCTCGGCTCGCGCTCCAAGACGAGTGGTGGCCGACCGTCGCCCGGCTACGCTGCTTCCGCGGCATCGACACCCTCTCGGCGCTCGCGCTCTGCCTCGAGATCGGCGACTTCGCGCGCTTCCAGCGGCCGGCGCAGCTCGCCAGCTGGCTCGGACTCGTGCCCTCGCTCGACCAGTCGGGCGAGTCGAGGGTGCAGGGCTCGATCACCAAGACCGGCTCCAGCTACGCCCGCCGTCTCCTGGTCGAGGCCGCCTGGCACTACCTGCGCGAGCCGCGGATCGGCGTCACCCTCCAAAACCGCCAGCAGGACCAGCCGGCACACGTGCTCCAGATCGCCTGGCGCGCTCAACACCGTCTCTACCGGCTCCAGGGGCGACTACGCGGCCGCGGCAAGCCCGGCAACGTCGCGACCGTCGCCGTCGCACGCGAGCTCGCCTGCTTCCTCTGGGCGGCAGCCGTCGCGTAACCCAACGACAACCCGCCGCTGCTCGGGCGGGCGCCGGGCCAGGAAGCTGCCGGCACGCGCGATCGCTCTATGGGCAACCCGCAACGGCCACGCCCGCTCCTAGACAGCGCACGCCGGCGACGCAAGCAGGGACCTGGGGTAGCCAACCCCCGCATCATCAGACTGACGCACGCGACGTCGCCGTCGCGCCCGACGCCCACCCGAGCAGCCGCATCGCCCGGACAACAACCGGGCGATGCGGCCTGGTCCCTTGACAAAACACGCCCCATATCAGAGCGGCTCGAAGCGGGCCTGGAAGAAGCGCAGGTAGCGCGGCTCGTAGGTCAGCTTCAGGCCGCGCGCCTTCTCCCTCGCCCCGTACACGGCCTCGACCGACTCGGCGACGACGTCCATGTGCGCCTGCGTGTAGACGCGGCGCGGGATCGTCAGCCGCGTCAGCTCGAGCTTCGGGTAGTTGTGGCCGCCCGTCTTCGAGTCGCGCCCGGCCGAGACGATCGCCGCGCTCCATCGAGCGGATCCCGGAGTCGAGGTAGAGCTCGGCGGCGAGCGTCTGCGCCGGGAAGGCGTCCTGCTCGAGGTGCGGGTAGAAGCGCCGCGCGTCGAGGAAGATCGCGTGCCCGCCGACCGGCCGCACGAACGGGATCTCGGCCGCCTCGAGCAGCTCGCCGAGGTAGTACACCTGCCCGATCCGCGAGCGCACGTGGTCGTCCTGCACCGACTCCTCGATCCCGATCGCCATCGCCTCCATGTCGCGCCCGGCGAGGCCGCCGTAGGTGTGCAGGCCCTCGAAGACGACGACGAGGTTGCGCGCCTCCTCGAAGAGGTCGCGGTCGTTGAGCGCGAGCCAGCCGCCGATGTTGACGAGCGTGTCCTTCTTCGCCGACATCCACGCGCCGTCGGTGTACGAGCAGAACTCGTGCAGGATCTCCGCCACCGACTTCCCCGCGTAGCCCTCCTCCCGCTCCTGGATGAACCAGGCGTTCTCGACCATCCGCGTCGCGTCGAGGAAGAGCCTGATCCCGTGCTCGTCGCAGAAGGCGCGCAGCGCCTTCACGTTCGCCATCGAGACCGGCTGGCCGCCCGCCATGTTGACGGTGCCCGCGAGCGAGACGTACGCGATCTGCTCCGCCCCGTGCTCGGCGACGAGCGCGGCGAGCTTGTCGAGGTCGACGTCGCCCTTGAACGGGTGCAGGCTCTCGGGGTCGTGGGCCTCGTCGCGGATCACGTCCACGAAGATGCCGCCGGCGCGCTCCTGATGCAGCCGCGTCGTCGTGAAGTACATGTTCCCCGGGACGTACTGGCCCGGCTCGATCGCGATCTGGCTGATCAGGTGCTCGGCGCCGCGGCCCTGGTGCGTCGGCACGACGTGCGCGTAGCCGTAGAAGCGCTGGATCGCCGCCTCGAGGCGGTAGAAGTTGCCGCGAGCCGGCGTAGGCCTCGTCGCCGAGCATCATCCCGGCCCACTGGCGGTCGCTCATCGCGTTCGTGCCCGAATCGGTGAGGAGGTCGATGTAGACCTCCTCCGAGCGCAGCAGGAAGGTGTTGTAGCCGGCCTCGGCGAGCGCGCGCTCGCGCTCGGCCCGCGTGGACATCCACAGCGGCTCGACCATCTTGATCTTCCAGGGCTCGGCCCAAGAGCGGCGGCCGAGCTGCTGGCCGGTGGTGACGGGAACGTGCTCGGTCATCGTGTTCGCACCTCGTGTGTCGGTCGGCGAACTATCGTAAGCTTCTCTCGTGCGCAGATTAGAGGGCAAGACTGCACTGGTCACCGGCGCCGGGCGCGGAATCGGCGAGGGCGTCGCGCGGCGGCTCGCGTCCGAGGGCGCGGCGGTCTGCGTCGTGGACATCGACGGCGCGCGGGCCGAGGAGGTCGCCGCGTCGCTCGGCGGCGACTCGTTCGCCCTGGCCGCGGACCTCTCCGTCCGCGCCGAGGCCGAGACGGTCGTGCCCGCCGCCTGGGAACGCTTCGGCTCGCTCGACGTGCTCGTCAACAACGCCGGCATCACGCGCGACTCGATGCTGCACAAGATGACCGACGAGCAGTGGGATTCCGTCATCGCGCTCGACCTGACCGCGGTCTTCGTGCTGACGCGCGCTGCCGCGACGCGGATGCGCGAGCGTGGCTCCGGCCGAATCGTGAACATCTCCTCGATCTCGGCGGACGGCAATGTCGGCCAGGCGAACTACGCCGCCGCGAAGGCCGGCGTGATCGGCATCACCAAGACCGCCGCCAAGGAGCTGGCCGGCAAGGGCGTGACCGTGAACGTCATCGCACCCGGCTTCATCGACACCGAGATGACCCGCTCGATGCCGCCGGAGGTCTACGAGGCCGTGCGCTCACGCGTCCCGGTCGGCCGCGCCGGCACCCCGGACGACGTCGCCGCCATGATCGCCTACCTCGCCTCCGACGAGGCGAGCTACATCACGGGCGAGCTGCTGTACGTCCGCGGCGGCATCTAGCCCGGCGCAGCGCGGCGTCGTTTTGGTGGGGCTCGGCGTGCTAAACTTCTCGTGCGCGCCGTAACTATCGGCTGCGCGAAGCATCTCGCGGCGGTCAGAGGAATCGACCCCGCAAGAAGATCCACCCTCAGCAACTGGGTCGGAGTGTGTGTCCGCCGACTCGAGTTCCGTGGTCGGCGACCGACCGAGGCTGGGGAGGATCGAGATGGACATGCGCATCGTGGTACCGGACGACGCGAGCGCCGGCGCGCTCGTCCAGCGGCTGACCGTCGTCTTCGGCCCCGAGCGTGTCTCGCTCGAGGACGAGCGCCACGCAGTCAACGTCAAGGTCATGCGCGAATCGGATCGCACGGTCCTGCGCGTCCTGGACACCGTCGAGCAGTGGCTCGACCAGGCCGGCGTCGCGTCCGCCGAGATGTGGCTCGGAGATCACTCGTACCGGCTCGCCCGGTGGGCGCCGATCGCGAGCACGCCATGAGCGAGAACCAGCATCCGGGCATCACCGCCGGGTGGATCCGCCTGCTCTCGGAGCTCGAGGCACGGAACGGCAGCTACGCCGTGCTTCGGCTGGCCCGAGATGCCTCCCGCCCACGCGACGCCGGCAAGACCTTCAGTACTGACACAGATGCATCTGACCGCTTGGAGGAATGATGATTCCGAATCTGAAGACACTCCGCCGACTTGCCGTGGGAGCGCTGGTCCTGACCGCTGCGCTCTTCGTGACAGCCGCCGGCGCACGCTCCTTCGCTGCTCCCGCGACCCGGTCCGCGCCCACGATCGAGGGCAAGCTCGTCGCCGGCCAGACGATCACGACGAACAGCGGGCTGTGGTCGACGACTCCGACGAAGCTGACGTACCAGTGGCTCCGCTGCGACAAGCTGGGCACGGGCTGCGCCCCGATCGCCGGTGCGACCAGCGTGTCCTTCAAGCTGACGAACACCTACGTCGGCAGCACGATGATCGTGCTCGTGACGGCGTCGAACAGCGACGGGTCATCCGGCCCGGTGAACTCGAAGCCGAGTGCGCTCGTCTCCGCGGCGACCGCGCCGAAGAACAGGTTCCCGCCGTCGATCGTCGGCGGGGCCTTCGTCGGCGTCCTGCTCTTCGCGGACCCGGGTACGTACACCGCCGGCATCCCCGGCAAGTTCACGTTCCAGTGGCTGAACTGCAATAGCAACGGGTCGGGGTGCACGGATGTGTCCGGGCAGACGAGCCAGACCTACACGGTGCGCGCCACCGACGTCGACCGCACGCTGCGCGTCGCCGTGCGTGCCTCGAACGACTACGGCTCGGACGTCACGACCTCCGACCGGACGGCTGTCATCAAGACGGCGCCGGCGCCGGTGGCCGTCACCACGTCGATGACGGCCTCGAAGTCCACCGTAACCTGCTGCGCGGCGGTGCTGCTGAGCGGCACCGTCTCGACGGCCAAGGCCGGCGAGCTGCTGACGATCCTCGCCCTCCCGTACGGTGAGCTCGCAGCCCGGCCGATCGGGACCGCGACGACCACGACCGGCGGTGCCTGGACCTTCGGTGTGCGGCCGAGCATCAAGACCCTGTACCAGGCGAAGACGACCAGCTCGACGGGCCCGGCGAGCACGATCAGCGTGCACCCGCGCGTCGGCCTCGGCTACCAGCTCGGCGTCTTCAGCACGAAGGTGACGGGCGGCACGGGTGCGACGTCCTTCGCAGGCAAGGTCGTCTTCTTCCAGCGCCGGCGTGCGAGCGGCGGCTGGGTCACCCTCGACAAGGTCGTCGTCAACCTGACCTCCCAGGCCAAGTTCAAGGTGGAGCTCCCGTCCGGCGTTTCATTCGCGCGGGTGTACATCACGCGCGCGCAGGCCGGCCCGGGCTACCTGGACGGTGTCAGCACGATCCGTCGCTTCACCAGGCCGTAACGACCACAAGCGCCCGGCGCCAGGACCGGGCGCACGGTCGTGACCAGCGGGGCCCGTAAACCAAGCGGGCCCCGCTCCAGCCTGGACCCAGCCGGCACTCCTCGCGGCGGCTAGGCCAGCTCGTCACGGTTGCTGACCGCGACGGGCTCGAGCGCCACGACCTGCATCGTCCCCCCACCCTCGCGGTGCGCGGCCGCAGCCGCGCGCCTCGCGAAGAAGAACGCGCCGACCGCGCCCGCCCCGAGGGTCGCGACCACCACCCCCATCGGCACCGCCGAGTCCGCGCCGGCTACACCGACGAGCGGGGCGGTCGCCGCCCCGATCAGGAACTGGATCATCCCGAGCAGCGCGGAGGCGCTTCCGGCGGCGTGCGGGTAGTCGTCGAGGGCGAGCGCGGCGGCGTTGGGGACGATGAACCCCAGGCTTGCGACGAGCGCGAAGAAGCACGGCAGGATTGCGCCGAGGCCGGCGCCGCCGACGAGTACCAGCACGAGCAGGGACGAGCCGGCCGCCGCAGCGACCGCCAGACCGCCGGCAAGCAGACGCTCCGGCGAGATCCGCCCGACCAGCGCGCCGTTGACCTGGGCGCACGCCACCAACCCGAACGCGTTCACGCCGAACACGGCACCGAAGAGCTGTGGCGAGATGCCGTAGATGCCCTGCAGGACGAAGGGCGAGGCCGCGATGTAGCCGAACAGCTCTCCAAAGGCGAAGCCGCCCACGAGGGCATAGCCGAGAAACACCCGGTCGCGCAGGAGGCGATGGAACGTGCGGGTCGTCTCACGCCAACCGCCGCCGGTGCGCCGCTCGAGCGGCAGCGTCTCCGCCAGTCCCGTCGCTGCGGCGAACAGCAGCAGTGCGCCGATGATCGCGAGCGTCACGAACAGCCCGCGCCAGGATGCGATGCGGAGCAGCTGCCCGCCGACGACCGGCGCGAGGATCGGGGCCAGACCCGTCACGAGCATCAGGGTCGAGAACAGCCGCGCGGCGGCGGCTCCCGACATGAGATCGCGCACGACCGCTCTCGCGACGACGATGCCCGCAGCCCCCGCAAGACCCTGGAGGAAGCGAAGCCCGACGAGCGCCCAGACCGAGGGCGCGACGGCGCAGGCAAGCGATGTCCCGCAGTACGCCGCCAGGCCGAGCAGAAGCGGCGGGCGGCGTCCGAGCCGGTCGCTGAGCGGGCCGGCGACGAGCTGTCCGAGCGCCAGTCCGATCACGCAGGCGGTGAGCGTCAGCTGCCCCTCCCACGCATTCGCGCCGAAACCCCGGGTCAGGCCCGGCAGGCCCGGCAGGTACAGGTCTATTGAGAGCGGGGCAAAGGCGGTGAGCGCGCCGAGCATCAGCACGAGCCGGACCCGAGGGATCGCCGCAGTCGCGGAGGTCGTCGCCACGACGAGGTTGTATCGGCTCAGCGCGCCGAGCGGGAGCTTGGCGGACGCGGCCCGGCGACGGTCAGGCAAGCGACGCGCGAACGATCCTCGCGACTGGATCTAGTATTCGGACCACCGCTCTATGGCAGCGAACCAGCCGCACTCCGATGTGCCGCCCGTCGTTTCGGTGTTCGAGCGCATCGTCTGCGGCGTGGACGAGACGCCCGCGAGCCTCGAGGCCGTCGGGCGGGCGGCGAGACTGCGGGCGCCGGGAGGCACGCTCCACCTCATCGGGGTCGTCTACCTCGCCGGCGCCGCGGCCGCGGGCTGGTCCTCGACGCGTGTAGCCGACGAGCTCGAGCGCGGCGCACGTGAGGCGCTCGACCGCGCCTCTAAGCTGGCCGGTCCGGACGCGACGAGCCAGCTTGTGAACGGGCCGGTCGAGAAGTCGATCCTCGCCGAGCTCGAGCGCGAGCGGGCGACGCTGGTCGCGGTCGGGACCCACGGGCGGCGCCGAGCAACAGGAATTCTCCTGGGAGGAGTCGCGACGACGATGCTCCACGAGGCGCGCTGCTCCGTCCTCGTCGCCCGCCCCACCCCGAAGCCGGAGCTGTTTCCGCAGTCGGTCGTCGTGGGCGTCGACGGCTCTCCCGCGTCGCTGGACGCCGCGGCGGTCGCGGGCGAGATCCGCGACCGCTTCGGCGCGAGCCTGCGGGCGGTCGTCGCGACGGGTGGGAAGCCGGTCGACACGGACCGGCTGGCCGGGAGCGGCCTCGACCCCCAGTTGGACGAGCGAGAGCCGGTCGATGCGCTCGTCGCCGCTTCGGCCGATGCCGATCTGCTCGTCGTCGGCAGCCGCGGGCTGCACGGCCTCCGCGCGCTCGGGAGCGTCAGCGAGCGGGTGGCTCACCGGGCGCGTTGCTCGGTGCTCGTCGTCCGCCTGCCACCGCCGAGATGACCACTGCCGGCGCGCACCCACCGCTCGAAGCGATGGGTGCGCCGCACTCGCTCTCGCCCGCGGAGGTCGCCGCGGCGCTCGCCACCCGCCCCGAGGACGGCCTGACGGCGGTCGAAGCCGCCGAGCGGCTCGAACGCCACGGCCCGAACCAGCCGCGCCGGCAGGAGCGGCCGAACTACGCCGTGCTCGTCGCCCGCCAGCTCGTCGATCCGCTCGTGCTGCTCCTCGTCGGCGCGGCGGCGGTGTCGGCGGCGATCGGCGACGAGCTCGAGGGCGCGGCGATCGGCGTCGTCGTTCTGCTGAACGCGGCTCTCAGCTTCGTCCAGGAAGCCGGCGCCGAGCGCGCCATTCTCGCGCTCCAGACCGGCTTCACGCAGAGCGTGAGCGTCATCCGCGACGGCCGCGAGCAGGAGGTTGCCGCCGAGGCGGTCGTTCCCGGCGACGTCCTGGTCCTGCGCGAGGGGATGCGCGTGGCGGCGGATGCGCGCCTCCTCCGCCTGGAAGGGATCGAGCTCGACGAGTCCTCGTTGACCGGGGAGTCGCTACCGGTCGGCAAGAGCGTCGCGTCCGTGCCGGCGGCGACGCCGCTCGCCGACCGCAGCTCGATGGTCTACGCCGGCACCGGCGTGACGCGCGGCCGGGGCCGCGCGCTCGTGTGCAGCACGGGCGAGGCGACGGAGCTCGGGCTGATCTCGCAGCTCGCGGCGGAGGCGAGGCCGCCGCCGACGCCGCTCCAGCGCCGGCTCGGCCGGCTCGCGCGCGAGATGGTGCTGCTCGGCACCGCCCTCACGCTCCTGCTCGCGGCGGCGATGCTCCTGCAGGGGTCATCGCTGCATCGCGCGTTCCTCGTGGCCGTCGCGGTCGCCGTCGCGGCCGTTCCCGAGGGCCTGGCCGCCACCGTCACGGTCGCGCTCGCGCTCGGCGCGCGGATGATGGCCCGGCGCGGGGCGATCGTGCGCCGTCTCTCGGCGATCGAGACGCTCGGCGAGACGACCGTCATCTGCACCGACAAGACCGGCACGCTCACGGAGAACAGGATCCGGCTGGCGGGCGTCGTGAGCGTGGACGGAGTGCCCGAGCGCGACGTCCTGGGCGCGGCCGTGCTCGCGTCGAGCGCAGAGCTCGTCGAGGGCGAGGAGGGCCCGCGACCGGTGGGCGATCCGATCGAGGTCGCGCTGCTCCTCGCGGCGATGGAGCGCGACCTGTCGCGCCACGAGCTCCTCGCGGTCCGGCGGCACGTCTGCGAGATCCCCTTCGACGCCGAGCGCAAGCGCATGACGGTCGTCTACGAGGAGCGTGACACTCGCCGCGCGTACACGAAGGGCGCGCCCGAGATCGTGCTCGCGCGAACGGCGGCCGCCGAGACGCGCGCCCAGGTCGCCGACGCGGCCGCGGCCTGGGCCGAGGAGGGCTTCCGCGTCCTCGCCGTGGCCGAGCGGTCAGTGGCTCCGGACGCGCCGCTCGACGAGGGGATCGAGTGCGACCTGCGCCTGCTCGGCCTCGTCGCTCTGCACGACCCTCTGCGCGAGTCGGCGCCGGCGGCGATCGCCGAGGCCCGCGCGGCGGGCGTCGAGGTGCGCATGCTGACGGGCGACCACCCGGCGACCGCGAAGACGATCGCCCGCGCGCTCGGGCTGCCCGACAGCGCGGTCTTCGCCCGCGTCACCCCGGCCGAGAAGCTCCGGCTCGTCGAGGAGCTCCAGGCCGCCGGCCACGTGGTCGCGGTCACCGGGGACGGAGTGAACGACGCGCCGGCGCTGCGCCGCGCCGATGTCGGGATCGCGATGGGCGGGACGGGGACGGAGGCCGCGCGCGAGGCCGCGTCGATCGTCCTCACCGACGACGACTTCGCCACGATCGTCGCCGCCCTGCGGGAGGGGAGGCGCATCGCCGACAACATCCGGAAGTTCGTCGCGTTCCTGCTCTCGGCGAACTTCGGCGAGGTCGTCCTCTTCGCGGCCGCCGTCGTGGGCGGCCTCGGCGCGCCGATGGCGGTCATCCAGATCCTGCTCGTGAACGTCGTGACCGATGGGTTCCCCGCGATCGCCCTGGCGCGCGATCCCGCCTCCGCCGAGACGATGGCGCTCGGGCCCCGGCGCGGGAGCCGGCTCTTCGGCGCCGACCTCTGGAGGGCGCTCGCCGCGGTCGGCGTCGCCGTCGGCGGCGTCGGGCTCGCCGCCTACGTCGGCGGCAGAGAGCTCGACGCCGAGGCGGCACAGACCATGGCCTTCGCGACAGTCGCCCTCTCCGAGCTCGCGCTCGTGTTCGCCTGCCGCTCCGCGCTCGAGGCCGCGTGGCGGCTCCCGCGGAACGTGCACCTGCTCGCCGGCGTGTCGCTGTCTGCACTCGTCGTCGGCGCGGTGATCTACCTGCCCGCCCTGAACGAGCCGTTCGCGACCGAGCCGCTGAGCCCGCTCCAGCTCTCGCTCGTCCTCGGGCTGGCCGTCCTCCCGCTCGTGCTCGTCGAGGCGGGCAAGGCGGCACTGCGGAGGAGCACGGCGCGAGGGCCGGATCGAGTCGCGGCGTGAGACCTGTGGGCCGCTTTGCCGCCTACGGCCTGGCGGGCCTCGCCGGGGAGCTCGCCTTCACCGGCGTGCGCGGCCGCCCGCGCACGAGCCTCTGGATGCTCCCGGTGTACGGCCTCGCCCAGCCGCTCTTCGAGCCCGCCCACGACGCGCTGCGCGCGCGCCCGCTCGCCATGCGCGCCGCCGCGTACGCCGCCGGCTTCTCCGCGGTCGAGTACGCAAGCGGCCGCGTCCTCCGGCGCTTGCGCGGCGCGGCGCCGTGGGACTACTCGCACGCCCGCTGGAACCTCCACGGGCTCGTGCGGGCCGGCTACGCCCCCGTGTGGGCGCTCGCCGGCCTCGGCTTCGAGCGGTTGCACGATCTCCTCGACCCGGGACAGGAAGGCCGGCGGTAAATCCGTGCGAACGTCGCTCGAAAACCCCGATGCGCCCGGCGCCGGCGGCGTGGCATAAATGAGGTCTAGAGGCGTGCTCGGCGACCGGAGGCTGCCATGTCCGCCATCGCGACACCCCCGATGACAGAGCCCTCGCACATCGACGTCACGCAACGCGAGTTCGAGCGCCGCCTCGCCGCCCACGGGCATGGCGAGAGCGAGATCCAACGGCTGTGGGACGAGCTGGCGGCCGCCGAGCCGCCCGGCGCCGAGCGCCCGCTCGGCCTCGGCCCGACGATCGCCGTCTACCTCGGGGCGCTCCTGGTCGTCGCGGCGTTCGCGTCGCTCGTCGGCACCTACTGGAAGACGTTCGACCCGTGGGGCGTGCTCTGGCTCGGCGTGGCCTATCTCGCCGGCTTCGCCGTCGCGGGCGAGCTGCTCCGGCGCCGGAGCCTCGTCCAGCCGGGAGCCCTGCTCCAGACGGTCGCGGTCGGCTTCGTTCCGGTCATCACCTATGCGGTGGAGCGAATCGCGGGGCTCTGGCCCGAGCGCGCGAGCGACCTCGACTACATCCACTACGGAATCACGAGCATGGCGATCGCCGGGCTCGTCGCCGCGCTCGTGCTGCTCGCCGTCCGGCCCGATCCCCTGGTGCTCGTGCCGCTCGGCGTTGCCACAGCGCTGCTCGCGTCCGACCTCGCCGAGCTCCTGCTCGGGAACGACGCGGGCGGCCGGGCGAGGTTCGCCTTCGTGCTGCCCGTCGGCATCGCCTGGATCACGGGCGGTCTCTGGCTCGACGTCAGGCGCCGCCGCCCCGACGCGACGTGGGCGCACTGGGTCGGGCTCGCCGCCGCCGCGGCCGGCGTGCTCGGCGTGCTGGCACCCGTGACGGTGCCCGGATTCGCGGTCATCGGCGTGCTCGGCGCCGTGGCGCTCTTCTTCTCGGCGTTCGTCCGCCACTGGAGCTTCACCGTGGTCGGTGCGGCCGGCGTGCTGTTCGGAGTGGGCGGCCTGCTGGGGCAGCTGGGCGGCGTGGCACCGGTCGCGATCGCCGTCCTCGGCGTGCTGTTCATCGTCGCCGGCCTCCGCTGGTCGCGCTGGCGCGAGCCGATCCGCGAGGCCGTGCTCGCGCGGCTGCCGGCCGGCGCGCGGACGTTCGTGACGCGGCTCGCGCCCTGAGGCGCACGCCGGCTCTTAGCCGTTTCTTACCGTGGCCACAGGTTTCTCTCACGGAGTCGCGCTTTGCTCACCCTGTGACAGAGACGACGCAGCTGCTCTCCCGGCCCTCGGGCGCAGTCTCCGCTTTCATACGGGGGATGAGCTCCGACAGGCCCAGACGGCTGCTGGTCGTGGACGACGAGCCCGCCGTGCGGACGTCGCTCGAGCGCGCGCTCGTGCTCGAGGGCTACGAGGTGGAGCTGGCCGCGGACGGCGCCGAGGCGCTCGGGCGGATCGAGGCGCAGCCGCCGGACGCCGTCGTCCTCGACATCCTCATGCCACACCTCGACGGGCTCGCCGTCTGCCGCCGCCTGCGCGAGCAGGGGAGCACGCTGCCCGTGCTGATGCTGACCGCGCGCGACGCCGTCGGCGACCGCGTCGCCGGGCTCGACGCTGGCGCCGACGACTACCTCGTCAAGCCGTTCGCGCTCGAGGAGCTGCTCGCGCGCATCCGCGCGCTCCTGCGCCGGACCGCGCCGGACGAGGGCGGGCTCCTCCGCTTCGCGGACCTCGAGCTCGACCCGCTCACGCGCGAGGTGCGCCGGGGCGACCGCGAGATCGAGCTGACCCGCACCGAGTTCAACCTGCTCGAGCTCTTCCTGCGCAACCCGCGCCAGGTGCTGACCCGGTCGCTCATCTTCGAGCGCGTCTGGGGCTTCGACTTCGGCCCGGCCTCGAACTCGCTCGACGTCTATGTCGGCTACCTGCGGCGCAAGACCGAGGCCGGGGACGAGCCGAGGCTGATCCAGACCGTGCGCGGCGTCGGCTACGCGCTGCGCGAGCGATGAGCCTGCGCACCCGGCTCGGGCTCGCCTCGGCGGTCGCGGTCGCCGTCGCGGTCGCGCTCGCGACCGGCGCCACGTACCTGATCGAGCGCGGCGAGCTGCGCGGGCAGGTGGACGACGCGCTCCGCGAGCGGTCGGACGTCGCGGGCCACATGGGGCGCGGCCCCGGGATGATGGGCGGGTTCGGGCGGGGCGGCTTCGACATACCGGCGCCCGTGCTCGGCGGCGCGGCGGGCTACCTTCAGCTCGTCGCCGCCGACGGCACGACGGCGCGACGCACCGGCGAGGACCTCGCGCTCCCGGTCAGCGAGCGGACGCTCGCGGTCGCCGCCGGAACGGGGGACGGTTTCCTCGCGGACGCGACCGTCGCCGGCACGCACATCCGCGTGCTGACCGTGCCTCTCGCCACCGGAACGGCCCTCCAGATCGCGCGCCCGCTGACGGAGGTGGACAGCGTGCTCGACCGCCTGCGCCTGATCCTCGTTCTCGTCGGAGCCGGGGGGATCGGGCTCGCGGCGCTGCTCGGCTTCGGCGTCGCGCGCACGGCGCTCGTCCCCGTGCGCCGCCTCACCGAGACGGCCGAGCACATCACGGCCACCCACGACCTGAGTCGCCGGGTCGAGCCGGTCGAAAGCGACGAGCTCGGCCGCCTGGCGGCGAGCTTCAACACGATGCTGGACGAGCTCGAAGGCTCGCTGAAGGCCCAGCGGCAGCTCGTGGCGGACGCCTCGCACGAGTTGCGCACACCGCTCACGAGCCTGCGCACGAACGTCGAGCTGCTCGGGCGGAAGGGGCTCAAGGCCGGGGAGCGCGCCGCGCTGCTGGGCGAGGTCGGTGCGCAGATCGAGGAGCTGACGACCCTCGTCGCCGACGTCGTCGAGCTCTCCCGCGACGGGGAGAGCGAGCACGCGCTCGAGGACGTGCGGCTCGACCTGCTCGTGCGCGACGCCGTCGAGCGGGCGCAGAGGCACGCCCCCGCGCTTCGCTTCGAGACCGAGCTCGAGGAGGCGATCGTGCGGGGCGCCCCCGAGCGGCTGTACCGCGCCGTCGCGAACCTGCTCGACAACGCGGCCAAGTGGAGCCCGCCGGCCGGCGTCGTCGAGGTCGCCGTGCGCGGCGGCGAGGTCAGCGTCCGCGACCACGGGCCCGGGATCGCGCCCGATGACCTCCCCTACGTCTTCGACCGCTTCTACCGCGCGGCCGCCGCGCGGGCGCTGCCCGGCTCCGGGCTCGGGCTCGCGATCGTGCGCCAGGTCGCGGACGCCCACGGCGGGTCCGCGACCGCCGAGCCGGCCGAGGGCGGCGGCAGCGTCTTCCGGCTCCGGCTCTCAGAGATTTCTTAGCCGGTTCACGCCGAACCTTTACACGCCTCTCAGCCGCCTCTCAGGATCGTGCGCTTTGCTTGAGACGTAGACAGAAAAGCGAAGGAGACACAATGCGGTTCCTCAGAACACACGCTCTCGCCGTCGCAGCCGTCGCACTGGCCGTCGCCGCCGTGGGCACAGGGGTCGCGCTCGCGACCGGGTCGAGCAAGACGCCGCAGGAGCGGCACGACGCGTACATCGCGAGCGTCGCCAAGCACGCCGGTGTCGGCGTCGATGCGCTGAAGGCGGCGATGAAGGCCGCAGCGATCGAGCAGGTCGACACGGCGCTCGCGGCCGGCGAGATCACGAAGGCGCAGGCCGACGCCGCGAAGCAGCGGATCGAGTCCGGCGCGACCGGGCCGCTCGGCGGCTTCGGCGGCCACATGAAGATGGGCCCGGGCATGCACGGCAACGGCGGCTTCCTCGCGGCCGCGGCCGGCTACCTCGGCCTGACCCAGGCCGAGCTCCGCACCCAGCTCGCCGCCGGCACGTCCCTCGCCGACGTCGCGAAGGCCAAGGGCAAGTCGGTCGACGGGCTGACGCAGGCGATCGTCAAGGCCGAGACCGCGAAGCTCGACGCCGCCGTGAAGGCAGGCAGGCTCACCTCCGACCAGGAGAAGCAGATCCTCGCCCAGCTCGAGCAGCGGATCGGCGACATGGTCAACGGCACGGCTCCCGCAGGCGGTCCGTTCGGTGGTCACGGCGGGATGCGCGGCCACGGCATGATGCGCGGCCACGGCATGATGGGCGGCCAAGGCGCGATGGGCGGCCAGGGCATGATGGGCGGCGGCCCGCCGGCCGGCGCCGGGTTCAGCCTTTCCTGAGCCGGTCCTCCTGGCCGGTGCTTCCCCGGAGAGAGGCCCGCTACGGCGGGCCCTTCTCGTTCCGGCTCAGCCGCCGGCGAGCCGCACGCCGGCGGCGACGGTGTGGAGCCTGCGCTCGCCGTGCTCACCCGCGGCCCCCGCGGCCGCCTCGAGCGCCTCCACCGGGAAGAGGCCGAGGTCGGCGACGGCGGCGGTGAGCAGCGCAAGCGCCAGCTCGGTCCGCGAGACGCGCACGCCGGTCGCCGCCGGGTCGAGCACGCGCAGCCGCGCCCGCGTCTCCACCTCCGCGTGCTCGGGGGTCACGTAGACGGCGCCGCCGGCCCCCATCGCGGCCGCGAGCGGCGCCGCCACCTTCAGCCCGTCGCCGCTGACGATCGCCAGCGCGTCGGGGACGGTGACGCCGGTGTAGTCGATCGGCTCCGGGCTGAGCACGAGCTCCGACGACGCTGTGGCCGGTCTTCACCGTCACCGGGTAGTCGTCGCGCTGGGCGGCCCACAGGCCGCTGCGCGATCGCGGCCTGCGCGACGAGGCGGGCCGCCGAGCGCACCTTGCCCTCCCGCCGAGCCGGCGACGACGAGCGAGACGGGGCGCGCGAGGGTCGAGGCGAAGCGCACGGGCGAGCGGTCGCGGGCGCGGGCGCCGGCGCGCCGAGCTGCTGCGCGTGCGCGGCCCGGTAGGCGGCGGCGTACTCGGGCAGGTCGCGCTCGTGGAGGACGCCGGTCGGGAAGCCCGAGCCGCTCGAGCAGTCGTCGAGGCCTCGTGCGCGTGGCCTTGTTCGCGGGGACGAAGTAGGCGGTGCACAGCTCCCAGATGTCGAGCAGGGCGAAGCCGGGATGCCGGATCGCCTCGGCGATGCGGTCCGGCAGGTCCTCGTCGAAGGTGGTCCCCCGCCAGACGTAGCCGGCGCCGTTGACGCCCACCGTGGCGCAGATGTCGAGCGGCCGCTCGAGGTTGCCCTCCGGGGTCGTCGCGGTCACGGCGCCGGTCGGCGTGGTCGTCGAGTGCTGGCCGCCGGTCATCCCGAAGTTGAAGTTGTTGAACACGAGCACGGTGAGGCCGATGTTCCGGCGGGCGGCGTTGATCAGGTGCGCGCCGCCGATGCCGGTGCCGCCGTCGCCCATGATCACGATCACCTCAGCTCGGGGCGGGCGAGCTTGATCCCGGTCGCGTAGGTGATGCTGCGGCCGTGCAGGCCGTGGAAGGCGCTGGTGGCGAAGTACTGGTCGGAGAGCCCGGCGCAGCCGATGTCGCGAGACGATCACGACCCGCTTGGGGTCGAGCTCGAGCGGACGAGCGCCGCGTTCAGCGTGTCGAGGATCGGCGCCGTGCCCGCAGCCGGGGCAGAACGGGTACGGCGTCTCGTTGCGATAGCCGGAAAGCGGCGTGACGGTCGGTCGCTCATCGCAGCGCCTCCAGGAACTGCTCGGGGGCGATCAGCTCGCCGTCGACGCGGTTCAGGCCGACGACCTCGCCGGCCGTCGGCGAGCCGCTCGATCTCCCGCCGGTACTGGCCGTGGTTCAGCTCGGCGACGACCACGCGCTCGACGCCCGTCCAGCGCCGCGCGCGAGCGCGCGTCTCGGGCACCGGCCACAGGCTCTGCACCGTCGCGCGCCGCGACCCGGCGGCCCTCCCCGCGCGCCCGGCGCACCGCCTCGCGCATCGCCCCGGCGGTGATGCCGTAGCTGACGAAGAGCGTCGTCGCGCCGGGCTCGCAGGTCGGCGTCCACGAGCTCGATCTCGTCGAGGTGCTCCTCGATCTTGGCGCGCAGGTGCTCGTTGAGCGGCCGCGACCGTCGCGGGCCGCTTCGTGATGAAGGCGCGCCTCGTCGTGGGTCGAGCCGGTGAAGCGCACGAGCCGGTCGCCGCCGTACTCGCCGAGCGGCGGCACCCCGCCGGCGGGCTCGTAGCGGTAGGGGCGCTCGCCGTCGCCGGGCGCGGCGCGGCTCCGCACCGGCACGCGCGCGTACGCCGTCCACCGCCGACCGTGGTCAGTCGTCAGGTTCAGCTCCTTGTCGGTGAGGAGGAAGACCGGGCAGCGGAAGCGCTCGGCCAGGTCGAAGGCGCGGAGCGTCAGCGTGTAGCACTCGGGGACGCGACGAGGGAGCGAGCGCGATGATCGGGTAGCCGCCCGCCGTGCCCCAGCGCACGAACTGGACGTCGCCCTGCGCGACCGTCGTCGCGCCGCCGGTCGCCGGCCCGAGCCGCTGCACGTCCACGATCACGAGCGGCACCTCGCCCATGATCGCGAGGCCGATGTTCTCGCTGTAGAGGCTGATCCCGGGGCCGCTGGTCGCGGTCATCGCCCGCGCCCCGGCCAGCGTCGCGCCGATGCACATCCCGATCGAGGCGATCTCGTCCTCGCCCTGGATCGCGACCCCGCCGACCTTCGGCAGCTCGCGCATCATCGCCATCGAGGATCGGCGAGGCGGGCGTGATCGGATAGCCGGCGAAGAACGTGCAGCCGGCGTCGAGCGCGCCGCGCACGATCGCCGTCGCGCCGTCGATGAACTCGCGCTCGGCGGTCTCCGCGGTCACGAGGCCATTATCCTTCGCGCGCCGTCACGCGGGCTCTACTTCCGCCAGCGTCCGCCGACGACTTCGGCCAGATCGGGGGCGCCCTGGAGGCGGGCCCCGAGCCTCTCCATGACGAGATCGGCGGCGGCTTCCACGTTGTAGCCCTCCGGCAGGGCCGTGACGAGCTCGTCGAGGTCGTTCCGGAAACCCTCGTCCTCGAGCTTCTCTTGCAGGTTCTTTGCGAAGCTCGAGTAGATGAAGGCCTTGCCTTCCATGTAGTGGCGGAGGCCGGTGACTACCTCCTCATCGTCTACGGAATGCTCGGTGAGCACGAGCCAGAGATCGAAGAGATCGCGACCTTTCCTCCGCTGGTAGAGCGCGCGAAGCTTCGTCGCCATCAGCTCATCGAGCACGAAAGTGGCAATTTCGGCCTCCCCGCGCCACCAACCGGACTCGACTTGGAGCGGAACCTTGATCGGGTCGCGGTAAGGCTTCGTCTCGGTGACGTTTGCCTCGATCCTGATCCTGATCCGTCCCGGAGGAACCGTTGGCTCGGCGTCAAGGACCATGTGGACCATCTCACCCGACTGTGCGACGGCGTGCCGTTCGAGGCCGATGCCGGCCGCGATCTCCTCGAGAGCGTCCAGGAACGGCTTGATTCCGGAGTGTGTCCGGCGGACGTAGTCGAGGTCCTCGCTGTAGCGGAACGGTTGTGCCAGGTGAAGCTTGTGCAGGCACGTGCCGCCGCGCATGACGAGCTCATTGCCGAGGAGCCCGTCGTTGGCGATCTCGATCATCAGGCGGGAGAGGATCAGGTCTTGCTCGATCTGGAAGGATTGCGGCCACGGCACACGCGCTTGCCACTCGGTGATGTAGGCGCGAGGGATCACGTGTCCGGCTCGACATCTGCGTTCACGCGGATGCTCCAGGTGAGATCTGCTCGCCCCCGGCGTGTCGATGAAGGATCAAGGAGCGCCGGTTCGCCAAGTTCGACACGCGCTGCCTGGCGGAGCGCCTCGAGGTCGTTCGCTTGACCGAAGTGCTCGACAAGCCAGCCCACTCGACGCGTGAGGGTGCGGCCTCGCCGAGATGCAATCCGTGCGAGGACCGAGCCGTCGAGGCCACCGATCTCCCTGAGGATCGATGCGACGTTCCCGAAACCGCCGGACGCTTTCGGATGGTTGACCAGGTCAACGACCGTCGTCTCCTTCGTCGAGATCTTGAAGTAGCCGGTCGCCGCCGACATCTGCTCCACCGGGTCATCGTCCACGTGCTGACTGACGTGGAAGCGAAGCCGAACGCGGCCGAGAGCTCGGTTCGCGAGGTAGCGATCGGTCATCACCTGGAAGACCTGGGGTGCTTGGTGCGAGGCGCCGTGGAAGGCGGCCGCCGTCAGGAGCGCGACGTAGTACGAGCGCTTGAGGTGGCACATCATCGCGTCCACGAACCACTCGCCGGGAACCACGCCCCAGCTTCGATAGTCCGGTGGGACGACGATGTAGAGACCGCGGGCCGGCGAGAAGAGCTGCCCCTTCTGACGAAGACGCGCCAACGCCACCGCGGCAGGTGCCGCATCGAGCTCGAGGAGCTCTCCGGCCTCCGCAGTCGTGACGTCGTGACGGCCGATCGAGAGCAGGTGGTCGGGGAGATCGCGTGGCTGCAGCTTCATGGTGCTCTGACTAGCTATTTTATCAAAAAGCGATAAAATAGCAAGATGAGTCCCGTGGAAGGTCTTATATCGACTCGCGATCTTATCTCTAAACGATAAGATCGCGAGTTTCTACGTCAGGGTCAGCCTCCACGAGCTCGCGCTCGGCCGTTTCCTCAGTCACGGCGCCATTATCGTCCCAAGCCGGCCGGACGCCTCCGGGCGGCTCAGACGACGAGCCGGTAGTCGACTTGGAGCAGCTGGTAGGTCGGGATCGCTCGCCGGTCGAGCGTGAGCAGTGTCGCCCCCGCTTCCTGAGCGGTCGCGCCGACGAGCGCGTCGTAGATGGCGCCGCCGGTGAGGCCTCCGGTCGTGGCGAAGTCGAGCAGCCGCCCGTAGCCGTCGGAGGGGAGGACGAGGGGCGGCAGGACGAAGGTCTCGCTCAGATAGTCGCCTGCGACCATGGCGGGGACACGTTGGGGTGGGGGAAGTCTCGTCAGGACCGAGTAGGCCTCGATCGCGACTTGCGCGAGAAGCGGCGTCTTCGTGCGCGGCATGGCCGACAGGGCGGCAGCGTGGGCTTCGTGCCAGGGCAGCGCCGCAGCTACCGCGACGCTGGTATCGACGACAATCACCGGCGGACGCGCTCGAGGACGTCGCGAACGGCGTCGCTCGTCAGGAGCGGCATCTCCGCCCCGGCGTCGATCGTTGCGCCACACTCCCGCTCGACCAGGTGCATCGCAACCGTCGTCGGCTCGATCTCGATCCGCCCATCGCGGAACTCGACGTCGACCTCTGCGCCCGCCTCGAGACCGGCTTCGTCCCGGACGGCTTTTGGGATCACTATGCGACCCGCACGATCAATGGTAGTACGCATGGCAGAAATCTACCATGACTCGCGCCGGATGCCGGGACACATCTGCTGTCACAAGCGGTCGCGAATCTCTTCCAGGCGGCGGTAGATCGTCTCAAGATCGGGAAAATCGCCGAAGAACAGGAACTGGCTTCGAGCGTAATCGTCTTCAATCGCGGCGAGGAGATCCGTCCCCGGTGAGAGGGCGCGACTCGTAGCAAACCTCATCCCGTTGGGAGTGCGGTGATCGCGCGGGAAATACGTGCGCCCGAGCTCATCGATCTCAGGAATCAGGGCGTGGTAGTCGTCGCTGCCGACAAACTCCGCGACCTCCACGTCGCCGAGCATGAAGTAGATGTCGTAGAAATGGCGACCGTGTCTCTGCAGTGCGGCTTGATCTCCCTCGGTCCAACGCTCACAAGCGCAGTGAAGGGCGAAGAGCTTCTCGACAAGCGTCCGGCGCGGGTGGAGAACGGTCATCGCGAACGGCGCGAGGCTCTCGTCTTCAGGTTCGGAAGCCTCGAGAGCTGCTCCTAGCATCGACCGGATCGGTCGTTCAGCGGCTGGATGCGTCCCGCCACGGATTCCCATCTCAAGAATGATCGTCGCCCGCAATCCGTCGAGCAGAGGCGTCATAGGCTCGTACGCGAAGAGCACCGTCCTACTCACCCCGCGTTCAGAACGTCCACCCGCGCTGACCGGATCGAGGCCGTCGATCTCGCTGACCGACGCCTCGATCGCCTTCATGTACCGATCGCGTTCCCCTCCTGTTTCACCTGCCGCGCCGTCCTGGCGGATCAGAAGGTCGATGTCCTCCGAGAAGCGCTGGATCAGCGCCCAGCCCTTTGAAAGGCTGGTTCCGCCCTTGAAAACGACACCGCCCGCGTAGCCGCCGCCGATTGCGCGGAGCGCCTCCGTCACCCAGTAGTCCTTCTCGACAAGCGCAGGGCTCGAGCCCGTGAGATCTCCGACTGTGACGAGGAGGTCTGCGAAATCTCGACGGTGGTGGAGCAACTAGCGAGCGCCCCAGCGTTTCGCCGCCGGAAGCACTGCGAGCGACCCGAAATCGAACCTCGTCGTCGGATTGAGCGTCCTCCGCAGCCGACGTACCTCGTCCTCGCTTGCGCCGGCGTGTCTGGCGAGAGCTCCCACCATCGCGCGTACTCGGGGAGGCTCACTGATCGCCGCCCGAATGATTCTCGACCGCGCTGCTTCGTCCGCGACGACGTCTAGAAGACGCTCCACAGTCGCATCGGGAGAGAGGTCGGATAGGTGGTGGATGTCACGGAGCACTTCAAGCAACGCTGCCTCGCGCGAGTGAAGGCCGCGCCGGTTCGTCCGCATGCGTGGCTTGAACGCGACGCCGCGCAGCGGTGTCGGCCGCTTGTCTTCAACTGCCAGCTCGACACGCGCGGGGACTTGCGTCGTGAGGCCGAGGATGTTCGCGGCGCTGAGACCAGCCGGATAGCTCCGGCCCCGACCGATGGACTCTCCTACGACGACAGGGTCGGGTGGCACTTCACCGAGGACTGTGCGACGTGGCGCGTAGTAAACGCCCTTACGCGCTCTCCTGATCTCACCACGGGCGGTAAGGCGCGATAGCGCTGGAGCGACTGCCATAGCGGGCAGATCATTGAAGTCGTCGTAGGTAAAGAGGCGTCCGCGACGCCGCTTCAACCTTGCTTCAACGGTCTTGACGATGCTGTCCTTAGCCACAGAAGGCACAGTAGCGACTCTAGAGAGGATCTGCAATGTTTTTGTATCAAAAAACTTTTCATCGGCTAGTGCGCTCAGACCACGTAGGCTCTTCATCCTGATCGTTCCGAGCACCGCTCGAGTGCGTCGAGCCTCGCGGTTAGGAGGCCGCCGCGCTACCGGCGTAGGGAGTTGCCGGCGACCTGATTGATCGGCGCTGCCGGGGTGACATGCGCGGCATCTAGGCGGCGATGGAGCATCGATACGAGCGTCAGCAGGTCGAGTGCGTCGTCGAGATCGATCGGCCAGCTCACCTTCGGTGCGTGGGCTGCCGGATTCCTGAAGGTGCCGAACGTGCCCTTGACCAGCATGGCCAGGCCCTTGTGCTCGCTCTGCTCGGTCAGCGTCTCGAGGAGGTTGAAGGCAAGCGCCGGCATTCCCTGCTTCATCCCGAACGCCTCATCGACCAGGTCCGCGCCGTCGCTACTCAGCCCGGTCTTGACTCGGATCTTCTCGGCGACACTCTTCGTCGCCTCGAAGACGGCGTGAAAGTAGTTCTTCTGCACCAGCTCAGCGCGACAGAACGCGAGTACGTCCTCGTGAACGTTGCGGTCGCGGAGCTTGGCTTTCAGCGCGTTGGCTCGCTCCTGCGCTTCGGTCAGGGTGGCGGTCGGCGCGGCTGGGTAGAGCTTGCCGTTCTCGCGTAGCTCGAGTCCGACGAAGGCGAGCGTGAGGTTCAACGCTTCGCGGTGGCCCTCGAAGCGCTCAGGCTCGTTGCCGAATCGCTCCGGCGCCATCGCCACCTTGATGAACTTGCAAACAGCAGTCCCGGTGCGGTCGTTGTTCTGGCGCGCCCCGAGCGACTCATAGAGACGCTTCCACTTGGTGCTCTGCTGCGATACATCAGCGATTCCGGCGTCGGGTAGGAGCCTGTCCATCTGCTCTCCGGTCATCGCTTCACCCAGCGCCCGGCAGAGCGCCTCAAGCTGGCCTGCGGTGAATGGACGGACGACCGTCGTCGGCACAGCTGAACGCTAGCGCGACCGACCGCCCGGCACCTAATGGCGGGCCGTTCGATAGCGACGTCCGATGTCTAGATAGAGAGTGAGCGTGCCCACTCGGCAAGCTGCGTCTGGACGACAGCGCCCGGCGCATAGGGCCCCCGACATCACGAACACGTCTGCGTCGCCGATCCGCATGCCGATGAAGCTCGACCCGTAGAAGCGTGGTCACGTCTTACATTCCAACATTCGGGCCGAAGCAGCTTCCTGGCGGAGGCCGCGCGGCTTCAGCGCTCTTACACTTGCGACGTGGATCTCGACGGCGCTGCTCTGCTCGCTGAACTCCGACGGCAACAGCGGTTGCCCCCGTGCCCCAACCAACCCCAGCTAGTCGACGAAAGTGAGCACCACGGTTGCGACGAGCGTGAGAGCCGCGATGGCGAGAGCAGCCTGCGCGACGCGCAGTGAGATGATCGCCGACCTTGCCGTGTCCTGTGAGACCCGACGCAGCTCCGCAGTCTCTCGGCGCGACTGCTCTTGGAGAGCAGCGTTGATCAGAGCGAGCTTCAGCTCCGGAAGTTGCGGCCCCACGTCCCCGTACAGCTTTGCATAGCCAGCGATCCACTCGTCGACGATCGCCGCAAGCTGAGTATCGCTGAGCCCAGCCGGGAAGCCATCGGGAATCGTCGTCATCGCGCCACCGTCTGAGCATCGTAGGTGTCGAGCAGGCCGCGCAGGTACTCGCCGGAGTCCGGCACAAGGCGCACATCGGGGCACGTCGCGTTACGCTCGCCCCAGCGATGGACGACGAAGCCAAAATCGCGGCGATATTCGACGAGGCAAACGCGCTCGGCTATCGGCTCTTCATCGAGTTGGTCGAGCAGCCCGAGAGAGACGCCCACGACCGACTCCTGACGCACAAGGCGTCTGCCGTCTCCGCAACCTGCGGCGGGAACGCCAAAAAGCTCGGCCGCGGCACAACGCGGCTCGAAGCGGCTGAGCTCGCGATCAAGCACCTCCGGCGAGCGATCGAGCGCGGAAAGAACCCGTAGAGCCGTCACGAGGCGAGCGTTGCCATTCTGTTGCCACGCGCCCGTTCCGGGCTCTGCCGGAGCGGGCGAGCGGGCAACGAAAAACCCCGCCTGAGCGGAGCTTTCGTCTGAGTGGACCTAAGCGGACTGTTCTCAAACCTTCCGCAGCGGCTGCTCGACCTCCTTGAGAAGATCAGCGCGAGATCCAAATCAGGCTCTCGACGGCCGAAGAAGTAGGGACCCTCGCAAGCGCCCGACTTGTAATTCATATTGCGGCACAACCACGCTCCGGTCTAGAGCGTGCATAGTGCGTACTAGGCGTTCGTCTGACGTCGGGGGCTGGTAGCGCCGGCTAGCGCTTCTCGGGGGGAGCGCCAGCGTCCTTCTTAACGTAGACGACGATCTTCGGGTCGGGCTTCGGCGGCTTCGCTTCGCCTTGTCCTCCCTGACTTCCACCCGTCGTGGTCGGCTCCGCCACTAGCGCTTCCTTCCAGTGATCACGTTCAGCTTCGGCGACTCATCCCCGGCTGTGACGGTCTTCAACAGTTTTGGATCAGGTGACGGAGGCTTCACGTCCGCAGGCGGGGGCGAGGCTGGCGAGGCGGGTTTCGAACCTGGGCGCTCACCGGTCGGTGCCATGTCCACAGAGTAGCTGCAAAATCGGCCGGATCAGTTGAAGAGCCTGACCACCACGAGCGCGACGAGGACGACGAATCCCGCCGCCAGGATCCAGGAGGCATCGCGGATCCACACCCGCTTCCGGGCTATTACGCCGTCGTTTTCCCTGATCGCCGCGAAACGGTTACCGATAATTTGGTCGCGCATAGCTAACTCGCCCGAGTGGCGGTAGTGAGAGTAGAGCTGCTCAGGGTGCGGGTCGTCCCGATATGTGTGGAAGCGCCATGCCGCGAAACAAAGAGCAGCGGCAACCGAGAAGAGCGCGACGTCCGCGATTACGAGCGCCTGCACCCAGCAGCTCGCCTGATTGGCGTTCAGAGAACCGACAACTGAAACGATTATCGCCGCGAAGCCGAGCAGCTGCGCCGAGCGGTTCGTCAGGCTCTCAACCAGCTCAAACTGCTGATCGATCGTCCGCCGCGTCTCCTCATAAAGGACGGTGAGAGTGCCGGGGTCGCTGCCCTCGACCGGTTGATCTGAAGCGCTGGACACACATTCGATCTTGGCCTTTGCATCGGACGAATGCCCAGTGGAAGCGGGTGTTTGCGTTCCAACATTCGAGCCCGAAGCGGCTTCCGGCGATGGAGGAGGCGTATCGGAGCGCCGGGTGTGGTGTCGTGATGCAGGGCTTACCCGCCTCCAGACTAGGACCGTGTCTCGCCACCGGCGCGCAGGTACGCGAACGGGTCGTACTGCCGTTCGCCGGCGGCGATCTCCCGGTTCAGCTCGAGGAGGCGGCGATTCGACTCGTCCGGGTCGCGGCGCGACGCTGCGCGGCCAGCCGTAGGCGGCGGCGACGGCCTCGTCCAGCTCGCTGTGCAGGTCGCGCAGGTCCGTGCCAGGCGCCATCGTCTATCTGGTTGTAGAGCTTCGTGAGGCCGATCTGCCGCTCGAGGCAGATCTCGGAGCGGCGAGCGTAGAGGCAGCGAGTGACGTCGGCGACCTCGTCTCGGTTGTCGCTCGGCCACGGGAACGTGCCAAACGCCGTGGTCGGCGTGTATCGAATGTCGATCCTCGAGAGTCGAGGACTGCGCTCGAGCCCATTCTCGTGTGCATCAGTAGAGCAAAGAACCCCCATGGCGAAGTCATCCTCGAATGCGAACACGTTCATCGCATTGCTCGGGCACGTCCAGGGATCGACCCAGCAGAACAGAATTCGCTTGCCGGTCGCTGTCCCGCCGACATACCGCGACAGCGGGGCGACGGCATCGCGCATCGCAACCAGCGGCTCCGCAAAGCGCCACCATCGTTCGCCGATACGCCTTCCGCCGAGTCTTCGTCGCGCTCGGGCTTAACGAGCAGACGGACGACTCCGAGCGCCTCCGGGTAACCCATCGCCTTCTCGAGCGACCGCAGCCGAAGTCGATGACGTATCGCGTCGGCGCCTGACGGGGTCGTTGGCGATGTCGTCGCCGACCAGGTACGGACGCACTACGTCGCGATACGCAGCATCGGATCGAGCTGAGGAACGCCTCGGCCTGCGTCCGGGTGAGGACGAACCCTTTCCCGGCCGGGATCGGGCCGTAGAAACATCTGCCCTGGTTCGATTCGAGCCTCGTCGCCGAACTGACATCGAGCCCGAGCAACGCCGAAGTGCCGGCGTGATCTCGGCAACCTCGGATCCATCCAGAAACCGATGCTCGAGTCCTGGGCCGCGTCCTTGACCCAGTTCACGATGCTCACATTGACGACCGCTTCGCCCGGCCACGGCCTGCGTCGAGACGGCCGAGGTAATCACACCGCCGCTCTGCGACGATGTAGTCGAGGCTCGCGCCCCGCGCACGGTTCTGGCTGATCGAGTTCGTCCCGACGAGCCCGGCGCGCCCGCCCGGCGCGAGATGGTCGTGGGCCTTGCGGAACCAGTAGACGCAGTAGTCCTTCACCCCGACTCCGAACTCGCGTTTGAGCCACTCGACGTAGTCGTCGCCGAGCACGCCGCGCAGGTGCTCGATCGCCGTGGAACGGCGGGTTGCCGATGATCGCGTCCGCGCGCGGCCACTCGATCTTGAGCGCGTCGCCGATCCTGGATCCCCGACAGGTCGGCGAGCGGCAGCGTCGACTCCGCGAGGCCGAGCTCGTCGACCGCGAGCTTGTGGCCCATCCAGAGCGTCACGCGCGCGAGCGCGACGGCGAAGCCCTCGATCTCGATCCCCTGGATGTTCTGGAGCGGGAAGTGGAGGCTGAGCGAGCCCTGCTCCTTCAGCCCCGCCTTGCTGCCGCAGCTCGACCTCGCGCTCGTGCAGCCGCTTCTCCAGCCGCCGCAGCTCGCGGTAGGCGACGTAGAGGAAGTTGCCCGAGCCGCAGGCGGGGTCGAGGACGACGTAGCGCAGGAGGTCGTTCTGCGCGGCGACCGCCTCGGCGTGCGGACTCGATGTTCTCGATCCGCTCGCGCCATGGCTCGACGATCGTCGGCTGGACGACCTTCTGGATGTCGGCCTCGTGCGTGTAGTGGGCGCCGAGCGCGCCACTGCTGGTCGTGGCCGAGCGCCGCCTTCGAGCAGCGAGCCGAAGATCGACGGCTGGACGTCGCGCCACTCGAAGCCGGCCGCCGCGCGCAGGTGCTCGAGCTCGTCGCGTTCGAGGTGGACGCGCGCCGGACGTCTCGAAGAGGCCGCCGTTCGCGTACGGCGTGCCCGCGTAGAGACCGTGCTCGGGACCGCCGCCCGGCGTGTTGAGCCAGACGAAGAGCTGCCCGAGCTCGTCCGCGCTCGAGCGGTGGGACTGCGCGATCAGCTCCTCGAGGATCTTCGTGAAGCGGTGCTCGGGGATCTGCCCGAGATCCTCGGCGAACAGGCACCACACGCACTGGAGGAGGAAGTCCCGCAGGACGTCCGGCCCCGCTGCGCGCCGCTCGCTGAGGCGCTCGTAGAGGTCGACGAGGTGGACGACGGCCTCGCGGGTGAGCAGCGCCTGGCCTCCGGCGAAGACCGGCTCGCGACCTGCGAGGAAGAGCAGCGCGTCGTACTGGTCGGGGAGGTCGATCAGGTCGAGCACGAGCCGGGGCCCGCCGGGGAAGGCGCCCGGCTCCCAGATCTCCAGCTTGCGGAAGGCGCAGAGGACGACCCAGCGCACGGCCGGGATCCCACGCTCGGAGTCGGCGGAGGCTTCCCAGTAGCGCAGCGCCTGCGGACGATGAGTCGAGAGACGTTTCGCCTCGCCCGGCGCTTTCATCTCGATCAGGCAGACACCCGGCCAGATCAGGTCCATGAACCCGCCCGGGCCGTGCTCCTCGAAGCGCGCCACCTCGGACCGCTCAGTCCCGTAGCAGTCGAAGAGCTCCTTGAGGAAGGTCTGCGCTTCGCCGCGCTCGGTCCCGTCGTAGACGCTCCAGCGCGCGGCGAAGGCGGTCAGCCTCGCGCGGATCTCCTCGCCCGTGAGGGCCACGCTAGGAGAGCGTTAGCTCTTCTTGGGGCTCGAGCGAGAGCTGCTCCTTGGGAACCGCGAAGTACGTCTGCTGCATGAGCTTGCGGCCTAGGGCCTCGAGCTCGCGCTCGGCCTCCTCGAGCGCGGCGATCAGGTGCGACTCGGCCTCGTCCCGCCGTAGCTCCTTCGCCGCCTTCTCGGCGCGCTGCCGCGCCTCGGAGATGTAGAGGAGGGCCTTCTCGATCTCCGCGAAGTGGGCCTCGACCATCAGGACACGATCCTAGCCTGGAACCCGGACGGTGATCGAGCCGGCTCCGTGCCGGCTTTCACATGCGAGTGCGCCGTCGACCCCGGCGTTTGAGATGCCATCAACTTCCGGCCGCCGGGCGCCGATGGTGTCCGGATGAGCGGTGGTCCGGCAAACCCTCGCTGGGCGGCGTCGCTCCTGACGGCCGGCGCCGCGCTCGTGCTCGGCTACTTCGCGTTCGTCGAGGAGCGGCGCGTACCGCTCCTTGGCTGGGCCGACCTCGGGGTCCACGAGCTCGGGCACCTGCTCTTCATGGCCGCGCCCGACCTCGTGACGGCGATGATGGGAAACGGCTTGCAGACGCTGATGCCGCTGTTCGCGTGCCTTGGCTTTGCGCTCGGCCGCGGCGACTGGCCGGCCGCGGGGTTCTGCCTCGCCTGGGCGGGCACGACGCTCCAGGACGCATCGGTCTACATCGCCGACGCTCCGGTGCAGGCGCTCCCGCTCCTCTTCGGAGGCGGGACCCATGACTGGGGGTACATCCTCGGGCCGCAACAATTCGACGCGCTCGACCGCGCCGGGGAGATAGCGGCATCCGTCCACGATGCCGGAGTCGTCGTCCTCGTGCTCGGGCTGTGCGTCTGTCTCGGCCCTGCGCTGGCTCGGCAACTTGCGCCCGAGTCGCTCGAGGCCACGTAACGTCGCCCGCCCCAGCTCCGCGTGCGGACCGACCTCGGTCCTAGCGCCCGTTCGCCGAGAAGTGCTGATAGTCGCGCGCGCCGCTCCAGGTGCCGCCGGGTGCAGGCAGCCTCAGCATGGACTCAGGTGCGCGGCGCCTGCAGGTGACTCCGTAGTTCGTCGCATCACGATGCGTTCTTGCCCCGATGCGCGAGCGGCGGGCCAGTGGAGAACCTGGTTTCAGGAGGTGGTTCGTTATGCAAGTCGTGACCAGAAGGCCGCCGGTCGCCCTCGAGGGCGAGTTGGCGCCGCACCTGAGCCGGTGGCTGTGGCTCGTCAAGTGGCTTCTCGTTATCCCGCACGCGGTCGTGCTCCTTTTCCTCTGGGTCGCCTTTTCCGTGCTGACGCTGATCGCGTTCTTCGCGGTGCTGTTCACGGGGCGCTATCCGAAGGGGATCTTCGACTTCAACGTGGGCGTGCTGCGCTGGTCGTGGCGCGTCGCCTTCTACTCGTTCGGTGCCCTTGGCACTGATGAGTACCCGCCGTTTACCCTCGCGGACGTGCCCGGATACCCGGCGCGGCTCGAGATCGAGCATCCACAGAACCTGCGCCGCGGCCTCCCTCTCATCGGATGGTGGCTGCTCGGCATCCCGCAGTACGCGATCGCGGGCATCTTCGTTTCGGTCGGATGGGGTGTCCACGGACTCGTCGACATCCTCGTCCTCGTCGCCGGCGTCATGCTGCTGTTCACCGCTAGGTACCCGAAGGAGATATTCGACCTCGTGCTCGGCCTCGACCGCTGGGTGCTGCGCGTCATCGCCTACGCAGCGTTCATGACCCGCGAGTACCCGCCGTTCCGGCTCGATGCCGGCCCGCACGAGCCGTCCCTCGACATCGCGCAGGAGAGGGCCTCGTGACGCCGGCTGCGGTCCAGGATGAGGTGAAGGCCCGCCCTCCAGGGATCCGTGCGTCGGCAAAGCGAGTCGTCGCGCATGCGAGCTCGCTCGTGCGGCTCCAGGGGGACCTCGCGCGGTCCGAGCTCGGGCGCAAGGGCACGGCCGTGGGCGCCGGCGCGGGAGTCGCCGTCGCCGCGGGCGTTCTCCTGCTCTACGCCGTCGGGTTTGGTCTGGCCGCGGCCGCCGCGGCGCTCGCGCTCGTCGCGGACTGGTGGCTCGCGCTCCTGATCGTGTTCGGAGCTCTCCTCCTCCTCGTGCTCGTCCTCGTGCTCGTCTCGCGGAGCCTCTTCCGCAGCGGCACGCCATTAAAGCCCGAGCAGGCGATCGAGGAGGCTCGTCTCACGAAGCAGGTCCTCGAGGGGCACCCGTGCCGGGTGACCGCCGTACCGTCGAGGAGATCCGCCGCGAGATCACAACCGAGCGGCAGCAGCTGGTGGACGCGCTCGCCGACCTGCGCGAGGGCATCGACGAGAAGAGCAGGCTTGCGGCCGTCGTCGGCGGGGCGCTCGCGGTCGGGCTCGCAGCCGCGACGGCGGTCACGGTCGTTCGGCGCCTCAAGGGCAAGTAAGCGGGCGGCCAGAGCAGCGTCGCCGAGTCGCAACGCCACGACCGCTGTCGCGGTGCCGGTGCGATGGCGCTCTTGAATCGAGCGCCTGGATCCTGACGATGGACAAGGTCGGCCGGCCGGCCCGCGGAGCTCCGCGGGCCGATCGACCCCCCGTCCTACCGCCCGTTCGCCGAGAAGTGCTGGTAGTCGTGCACGCCGCTCCAGTCGCCGCCCCAGCCCCAGCCGGCGGCCTGGAACGCCCGGACGAGGGCGCCGCCCCGCGTCGCCATCCCGCGACGGGCGCGGCCGCGGTCGAGGTACGGGCGGCTCGCCGGGTGCGAGGTCGTCCCACCCGAGGTGACATACGGGTTCTCGATCGGGTTGACGTCGATCGCGCGGCCGTAGGCGTGATTCGACCAGCGCGAGGTCCCGTCGACGCGCCGGCAGTTGAACGCGGAGGTGTTGTCGGCCTCGATCGAGCGGAAGTCGCTGCCGCCGTAGGCGTCGACCGGTCGCATGCGGCGGATCGGGACGCGTGCCGCGTAGAGGCGCCGGAAGACGCCGACGAGCGTCGCCGCGGCGTCCCGGTGCACGACGAGGCGGCCCGTATGAGGCCCGCCGTCGAAGCCGTGGTAGGTGAGCGTCAGCAGGCGGAGGTCGGCGAGGGAGACCGGGCAGCCCGGCTGCCACGAGACGCCGGTCATCCGCTCCCGCTGCGCCGCGTCGAGCCGGGAGACCGTCGCCTGGAAGCCCGCCGGCGCGCTTCCGGCCGGGCCCGCGAAGAGCGCCGCGCCGACGATGGCGGTGACGACCAGGGCTCGCATGCGGGTGCGGTTCACGCAGAGCCGACGGTCACCTGACGACGACGTCGCCGAGCGCGGCGTCGATCTCCGCTAGCGTTGCAGCGTCGAGCTCGATCCCCGAGGCGGCCGCGTTCTCGCGAACCTGCTCGGGACGAGACGCACCGACGATCGCGGAGGCGACGTTCGGTTCGCGGAGCACCCACGCAAGCGCGAGCTGGCCCATCGTGATGCCAAGCCGCGCCGCGATCGGGACGACGCGCTGCACTGCTTCGAGCACGGCGTCGTCGCGCCACTGGTCCATCATCGCGCCCATCTGCTCCGACGTCGCGCGCGTTCCCTCGGGCGGGGGCTCGCCCGGCTTGTACTTGCCGGTGAGCGCGCCCTGCGCGAGCGGAGACCAGACGATCTGCGAGCTGCCGGTCGCCTTGCACAGCGGAATCACCTCGGCCTCCGGCACGCGCCAGAGCATCGAGTACTGCGGCTGCGACGAGACGAACGTCTCGTAGCCCTTCTCCCGGGAGAGCTCGAGTGCGGCCTCGATCTGCTCTGCCGTCCACTCGCTGAAGCCGATGTAGCGCGCCTTCCCCGCGCGGACGACCTCGGTGAGCGCCGCCATCGTCTCCTCCAGCGGCGTCTCCTCGTCGTAGCGATGGCACTGGTAGAGGTCGACGTGGTCGGTGCGCAGCCGTGTGAGCGACGCGTCGATCTGCTTGAAGACCTGCTGGCGCGAGAGACCGTGGTCCTCGTCGTTCATCGGGAAGAAGAGCTTCGTCGCGAGGATGTACGAGTCGCGCGGCCGTGACGCGAGCACCTCGCCGAGGAACGACTCCGCAGCGCCGGCCGCGTAGGCGTTCGCCGTGTCGATGAAGTTGATCCCCTCGTCGAACGCAGCCTCGACGCACGCCTTGGCCTGGTCGTCGGCGACGCCGCCTCCGTAGGTCAGCCAGGAGCCGAGTGAGATCTCCGAGACGTGGAGGTCGCTGTCGCCGAGTCGCCGGTAGCGCATCACGTCGAGCCCGGGCCCGTCGGCCGGTCAGCCCGTCTCGATCGGCAGGCTCGGATCCGTCGCCCACTCCTCGAGCGAGGCGTCGTAGACCGAGACGTTCTCCCGGCCGACCAGCTTCAGTGCGAAGGCGACCCCGCTCGCCGCGATCCCGCCCCCGCAGTACGTGATCACGCTGCCGGCGCCCATCGCGCCCACGCTCTCGAGGCGGGAGCGAAGCTCCGCCGCCGGCAGATACGCCTGTGTCTCGGGATCGACGAGCTCCGAAGCGGGCATGCTCCTGCTCGTCGGGATGTGGCCGGGGCGCCCCCCGGGCACGGTCGGGCCGGTGCCGCGGTGCTGGTCTGCGTCGAGCCCGTTGAGCAGGCACGTCGTCTCGCTGGAGATGCCGGCGAGGACGGCGTCCTTGTCGACGAAGACGCCGGCGCGGGGTCGCGCCTGGAAGCTTGCTCGGGAGCGACGAGGGGGCGCGCTCGATGTCGAGCGGCCTTCGAGCGTCCACTTCGTCCAGCCCCCGTTGAGGACGGCGGCCTCGTCGAATCCGTAGGCGCGCAACATCCACCACACGCGCGCCGCCCACATGCTGCCTCGGCTGTCGTAGAGGACGACGTGCGTGCCATCCTCGACGCCGTGTGCCGACATGACCTCGGCGAACTGCTCGGAGGGCGGCAGCATGAAGTGGAAGCGCGACGTCGGA
The DNA here is from genome assembly GCA_963839425.1 of uncultured Actinomycetes bacterium. Taxonomy (GTDB): domain Bacteria; phylum Actinomycetota; class Thermoleophilia; order Gaiellales; family Gaiellaceae; genus CAYGLV01. Next base: position 378,892 of record CAWIUX010000009.1, on the reverse strand, counting down.
TCGGCGAGCTCGCCGAGGAGGTCGAGGAAGCCCGCTCCCGGGATGTGGGCCGCCTCCCAGCCCGCGCGGCCCGACTCGATGCTGACTCCGTCAGGGCCGGCCTCGAGCACGACCGTGCAGTCAAGGAGGCGGAGCGCCGGGTCGTCGAGCTGGTCGGCGAGCGCATTCGTCTCGATCAGAAGCCGCGTGTCGAGCGAGGTCACGTCATGTCTCCTTGAAGGGGTTGGCCTAGCGTAGACGAGGCCGGCCGCGCAGGACGGACACCCCGAGCGCCGGAGAGGCTGAGCACGGTGGAAACAGGGTAAAGCCCGCTCACCGTTTAGCCGATGGCGATCGTGTGGCTACGCAGCTTGTGCATCTGAACTACCCAAGAGGACGGGTGCATTCGTGTCCGCTTCAGACGGCGTCGCGGCTGCGAATCGGCGACGAGTTCGAGCTCTATGGCCGTTGCTGGCGCGTGTCATCCGTAGCCCTGGTTCCAGGAAGCCTCGATGACTATGACGTCGGATGCGTACCCGCAGATGCCGAGGCGATGAACCTGGCCAGTGCCGCCCTCTGGGAACAGCGCCGCCTGTAGCCGCGACGCCTGAAGGGAAGCGTCCGCTGACTCCGCGGCCTCCCGTCAGCAGGGGCGGATCGCGGCTTGCGCCTTCGCGATCGAGCCCTTGAACCGCTTGACACCACAGGCGGGGTACGGGAACGGCTCGATCCGCGCTGTTGAGGCGCCGATCTTGTCGTGCGACTGTGATACTCGCCGATCGGCTAGGTGCAACCAAGCCCGACGGCGGGAGGGTGGCCGAAGCGCCGCGCCGAAACCCTCTAACACAAGACGCAGCGAGCACCGGGTCAGGGTGTTCTCGGCCGACCTCCACGAGGCCGGCAGAACTCTCTCCGGCCCGGCTCTGCTGCGCCTCTCGCCCTCGATGTGCTCGGCCGTTCGACCTCGTGCAGCGTCTTCGCAACAGCTCTCGAGACGCAGCGTCGGCTTCGGGCTGCCATCAGTCCAGAGTACGCGGAAGCACCGACGCGAGACAACGACGGGTCTCGGAACCCGACGAAACGCTCGAGGAGCAGCGGCGCCACTGCCCTGCTTGCCGGTCAGACGTTGGCCCGCGGCCCCGTGCGCTGCATGCCCGGCTGGCTCAGGTCGGCGTCGAAGAAGAGGTACCCCCACTTGCGCACGAAGTTGAAGCGGGACTCGGCGCCGAAGGAGAGGTTGCCGCCCCTGCCCTGGCAGTTCGTCAGCGCGACGGTCGCGCTCGCCGGGATCGCCCGCCGGCAGAGCAGTCGCATGTCGGCGAGGAACTTGTCGTCGACCTGCTTGCGGGTCCATTTCCGGAAGTCCTTGACGCCGCCGCGAAGCTTGTCCCGGACGATCGCGCCGCTGTAGCCGGCGTCGTGGAGGTCGCACGCGGCCTTGAAGTTGACCGTGTACGACGTCGCGAGCGGGTTCTTGTTCGAGTTCTTGTACACCGAGGTGTTGCCCAGGTAGTTCTGGACGGCCACGAGCGACGCCCAGCCGGCGCCGCCGCAGCCGTTCGACACCGTCTCGATCGGCACCGGCCCGGGCGCGACGGGCTTCGCGCGCGTGAGGTCGCTGCAGCGTGTGTCGCTCGAGTCGACGGGCGACGTGGTGCAGTGGTGCAGGACGAGGGTGTCGCCGCTCTCCGAGATCGTCCAGGTGGTCGGCCCGAGGCCGAGGCTCCCCGGCGTGCAGTTGCCGGCCGCGAACCACGTGTGCGTGCCCGTGTAGCCGGTGCCGCTCTTCGTGATCTTCCACATCAGCTCGCCCACGGGATGCGTGCAGTCCGAGAACCTCGTCGGCCTGACGATCGTGCCGATGAAGCTCGAGCCGGAGCCGGTGACCTGCACGACGCCGCCGCTGATGTTCCAGAACCCGACGATCGGGTCGTCCTCGGCGCGCGCAGTCGCGGATCCGAGCAAGGCGCATCCGACTACGGCCAGCGTGAGAGCAACGCGGCGCACTGACACTTGTAGCAACCGTAACACCGGCGCCGGACGATGGCCCCCCGTCTCTCGAGCGATCAGGCCGCGAGAATCGCCCGCAGCGCCTCGGCGCCCCGCTCGAGCACCGGCTCTCCGTGCGAGACGAGCACCCGCTCCACGTCGAGCTCGAGCAGCGGCCGCAGGGCACGCCGCAGCTCCTCGTGCCCGGTTCCCGCCGGCAGCCACGACTCCGGGCACAGCCTCACGCCCCGGCCGTCATCGCCCAGGATCACGTCCCCGGTCACGAGCGCCCGCTGCTCCGGGAGCCAGAAGACGACCTCGTTCGACCGGCCCGACTCGAACGCCTCGATCCCGGCGGGCAGCGGATCGCCTGGGCGGAACGCATCGGTAACGGTTCCCGCCCGCCTCTCCACCGCCGCCTTCGCCCGCGACGGCGCCCAGAGCCGCGCCCCGTAGCGCGAAACCAGCTCGCGCGCGCTGCGGGTGTGCCAGAGGACGGTGACCAGCACGTGCACCTCACCGCCGACGCGCTCGACGTCGCGGTCGAGCGCCGCCCAGAAGCGTGCGGGCTCCTCCGGCGGCACGAGCGGATCGATCAGGCAGACAGCGCGCTCCGTCTCGACGTAGACGCAGCCCACCTGCGCGCGCCATTCCTCGTGCCAGCCCGTCCACCGCCACAGGCCCGGCGCGATCTCCAGGACATCCATGCCCTCCAGCCTAACCGCGGATCGAAGCCGTAGGGCGCGGTGGCCCGGGAGAGCTAGCCGGTCGGCTGCCGCGTCGTGCGCAGATACGGCTTCACGGTCACGTAGCCGGGGAAGCGCTCCGCTGCCTCCTCGTCGGAGACGGCCGTCGTGATGATCACATCCTCGCCCTGCCGCCAGTCCGCGGGGGTCGCCACCTTGTGCTTCGCGGTCAGCTGCAGCGAGTCGATCGTCCGCAGGATCTCGCCGAAGTCGCGGCCGGTGGCGGCCGGATAGGTGAGCGTCAGCTTCACCTTCTTGTCCGGCCCGATCACGAACACCGAGCGCACCGTCATCGTGTCGCTCGCGTTCGGGTGGATCATCCCGTACAGATCGGCAACCTTCCGGTCGGGATCGGCGACGAGGGGGAAGTTCAGCTTGTGGCCGGTCACGTCCTCGATGTCGCCGGCCCACTGCCGGTGCGAGCCGAGCGGATCGACGCTGAGCCCGACGACCTTCGTGTTCCGTCTCTCGAACTCGCCCTTCAGCGCCGCCACTCTCCCCAGCTCGGTCGTGCAGACCGGCGTGAAGTCGGCGGGGTGTGAGAACAGCACGCCCCAGGAGTCGCCGAGGTACTCGTGGAAGCTGATCGCGCCTTCCGTCGACTCGGCGCTGAAGTCCGGGGCCACGTCACCAAGCTGGATGCTCATTCGCTTCTCCTTGTCTGATTGCGGGGGTTGCGGCCGGCCGAGGCCGGGCTCACGACGCTCTGCCGGCTGCGGTCGCGTCGGGAACCTCTACCAGACGCCCGGTCGTCACGTCGTAGACGTAGCCGTAGATCGGAATCCCGGGCGGCACGAGCGGATGCGCTCGGATGCGAATGACGTCCTCCACCACGCTCCCCTCCCGGTCGGTGATCGTCAGCCAGTCGACGTACCGAGCCTCGGTCGAGCCGGGCCCGCTACCGACGTCCCGGAACCCATCGGGGCCGAGCTCGGCGGTCTCGAGGCTCTGCGCGAGGAGCTCCCGCATCCGTTCGTCGTCGAAGAACTCCATGCCGCAGTTGGTGTGGTGGATGACGAACCACTCCTGCGTGCCGAGCAGCTTGTACGAGATCACGAGCGAGCGGATCGCATCGTCGCTGGCGCGGCCGCCGGCATTGCGGATCACGTGCGCGTCGCCCTCGCTCAGGCCCGCGTACTTGGCGGGATCGAGCCGGGCGTCCATGCAGGTGAGGACGGCGAACCGTCGGGCGGGCGGCAGAGCAAGCTCGCTCTTCGCCCCGAACGATGCGGCGTATGCGTCATTGGCGGACAGGACCTCGTCGAGAACGGGCATTCCCAGTCTCCTCTCTTTGGCGTGGCTCGACACTGCTCCGTCAACCGATCCGAGGCGCCCGCCTGTCGCAGCCAGCGACAGGATCGACCTGACGGAGCCCGAACCCTAAACCCTAATACTTCACTTGTCAAAGTGACTCTCTGAATTGAAGTTTTAGGGCCTGAAAACGCCTGCGGAGGGGCCTGAGCTAGGAGACGCGGCCGCGCACGGCCCAGACAAGGGCCTTCAGCGTGAAGCCGCCCGAAGGCGAGCCGAGCCGGCGCCGGCACTCCTCGCGGAGCGCCGCCTGCCGCTCCGCGTCGAGCGAGACGCAGTAGGCGCTGTCGGGGCCGATGCCGGTGAGGAACCCCGCCCAGAAGTCGTCGAAGCCCTCGTACTCCACCTCGACGGCGAGCGGCGCGGTCTCGACGTCGACGAGCCCGGACCGCCGCCAGAGCTCGGCCAGCTCGTCCGGCTTCCGGTAGCGGTTCGTCGGGCCGTGGTCGAGCGCGCCGGGGTCGAGCGCGCGCGCCGCCTCTGTGAAGACGTGCAGCATCTCCACCCCCTCGCCGAGATCCAGGGTGCACGTCGCGACGACGCCGCCCGGGCGCACGACGCGGCTCATCTCCCGCGTTCCCTGCTCGGCGTCCCGCAGGAAGTTGACGACGAGCTGCGAGAGGGCAGCGTCGAAGGCGCCGTCCTCCCAGGGCAGCTCCTCCACGGCGGCGAGACGGACGTCCACCCCGGGGACGCGCGCGCCGCACACCGCGACGAACGACTCCGACGGGTCGGCGGCCGCGACCCGGCCGGCGCCCACGCGCGCCGCCAGCTCGGCAGTGAGCGCTCCCGGCCCGGCGCCCACGTCCAGGACGCGCATCTCCGGCGCGACGCCGGCGAAGTCGGCGAAGAGCGGAGCGAGCCGCACGGAGTACCGGCCGATCAACCGGTCGTACGCGCCCCCAGGCACCTCGAAGCTCATGGGCCGACTCTAGTGGCACCGTGGCCGCTCTAACAAGCCGGGACGGAGGGCGTCGAATACTCCCGGCAAGAACACGGTCTTCGCGCGCACGACGATCCGATCCGGCCGCGCGCAGACGAAGCAGCTCGAGCTCGGATTCAGCGATCGGGCCGTCGTGTACCTCAACGGCCGGGCGCTGTACCGCGGGGACGACACCTACCGGTCGCGGGACTACCGCTTCCTCGGCAGCATCGGCTACTACGACACGCTCTACCTGCCGCTCGCGGAGGAGGACAACGAGCTCGTCGCCGCCGTCTCCGAGGACTTCGGCGGCTGGGGCGTCCAGGCGAGGTTCACGGACCGCGCCGATCTCGCATTCGAGTGAGGTAGGGGCTCAGGGGTCATCGCGAGGGCTTGGCAGCGGCTTCGTACCCGTCGATCACGGAGACGTTGACCGTCGAGCACCGTCCGCAGCGGACGCGGACCTTCTTCGTCATCTGCACCGGGTGCATCGCCACGGCAAGGACGTTGCCGCACTCGACGCAGACGTAGTCGTCCGGGCCGTTGCCGTGGAAGACGGGCCGGTCGGCGTCCTCCTGGATCGCGGTCCCGCCGTCGGGCGGCACCTCGCCTTCGCGGATCTGTCGCATCGTGATGGTCGCCATCGACAGCGCCCGCGGATCAGATCTCGGCGAGCTTGCCGGCGAAGTCCGTGATCAGCGCGTCCAGCACGCCGACGACGACTCCCTCGCCCATCGACGCGGCCTTGCCCGTGATCTGCGCGTTGGTGTGGATCGTGCCTCCGCCGTCCGTGAGCGCGAACACGACGGTGGCGTTCGCGTGCCCCTGGCCGCCGGCCTCCTTGGACTTGACGCTCATCACCACGCGATGGGCCGCGGCGTCCTGCTCGACGATCTCCACGGTGCCGGTGAACGTCATCGACATCGCTCCCATCTTGACCTTGATCTCGGCCTTGACGGAGTCCGGCCCGGTCGTCTCGAGCACGCTGCCTCCCTCGACGCACGGCACCAGGCGCTCGAGGTCGAGGATCGCCGCGTAGCTCTCGTCGATCGGCTTCGCGGTGGAGAAGGAATGATCCAGCTCTACGGCCATGCGCAGTCTCCTCGGATCGAAGGCACGATCTTAGAGCTGCTCGCGAGATGACTAGGCTCCGCGCATGTCGATCCCGGCAGGCACGCACAGGCTCGGGCCCGAGAACGGCACCCTGTCGGTGAGGACCGGGCGCACCGGCGCCGCGGCCAAGGCCGGGCACGACCTCCTGATCCACGTCACCGCCTGGCAGGCGACGCTCGAGGTCGGCGAGGACCCCGCGCAGACCAGCATCGTGCTCGACGCAGACGCCACATCGCTTCGCGTGCGTGAGGGCACCGGCGGGATGCAGGCGCTCGGCGACGACGACAAGGCGAGCATCCAGCAGACGATCGACGACGAGGTCCTGAAGCGGACGGGCATCGAGTTCCGCTCGACCGCGGTGCAGACCGCCGCCGACGGCAGCCGGATCGAGCGTGCAGGGCGAGCTGACGCTGGTCGGCAGACCCGTCCGATCGCGTTCGACCTCACGGTCGGCGACGACGGCAGGCTCAGCGGCAGCGCCGTCGTCAAGCAGACCGACTGGGGAATCACGCCCTACTCGACGCTGTTCGGAGCCCTGAAGGTCGTCGACGAGGTCGAGGTCGTGATCGACGCGTCCTCGCAGGCGATCCGAGCCGCGGCCGAGTGCCCGACTGCGTCCTCGCAGCGAGTCGCGACCGATGCACCGCTCGATCGACCCGGCGTCTCGAGCTTCCTCTGGGCGCTGTCTTCTTCCTCTTCCTCTGGTTCGGCATGGTCGCGTCGGTGTCTCCGGCGCGACCGCGCTGCTCTCGCGCTCGTGGCGTCGTTCCTGATCTTCGTGTTCGTCCGCACGCAGGGTGCGGGCCGCGATGGACGCAGCTCAGTCGCTGTAGACGGTCTGCGCGTCGAGCCCGCCCTCGACCCCCGGCGGCAGGGCGCCGGTGCCGTGCGCGTAGAGGGCGATGTCCTCGACCGTCTTGACCTGCGTGGGGTCGCTCCCGTCCGCGCCGACCCACGCGCCGTTGACCCACGTGAGCGTCTCCGGCGGGGCTCCGAGCGCCACGCCCGCGAGCAGCTGCGCCTTGGCGCGGATCTTCCCGGTGGCGCTGACGATCGCCGCCGAGGTGCCCTCGGACGGGCTCGTGTTGTAGCCGTGACCGACGCCGAACCGGTCGGTGTCCGCGGGAACGACCTTGACGTCGAGCGCGGGGACGCCGAGCTCGTCGGCGACGAGCTGCGCGTACTGCGGCCTCCTTCCCGTCGGACTCGGTGGTCAGGCTGAGCACCATCTTGCCGGTCGGGTGCACGCGCAGAAAGACTGCTCGGTACGCCTCGTTAGCCATCGCTGCATCTCCTCCTGGTGGGTGGGTCGCTGATCATTGCTCGTCCTCGGGCGCGCCGGGTGAGCCCTCGTTCGCGAGGCGCTGGCGCTCCTGGTGGGCGGTCAGCGCGTTGTGCTCCTCCAGGTCGCAGAACGCGGGCTGCGGCCCGCCCAGCGGGTGCGGAGGCACCGCGGGTCGCTCGCAGCCCGGGTAGATGCACGTCTTCGGCGGCGTCGTCAGTCATGCTCGTCATCGGTCACCCATCCCGGCGTCGTCGTTGCCCCTGCTCGGGCCGTGCCCGCTCGGCATCGCCGACCGAGCTGCCCGGGACCGGGGTGGCGCTGGCCCACGGCTCCTCGTCCTCGGCCTCGACGGCCGACGGCGGCTCCAGCGCGCCGCCGGCGGGCTCGCCGCCTCGCCACGACTCCGCCCCGATCGCTTCGGCGACCTCACCGAGGGCCTGGAAGCTGTGGCCGCTCACGAGCGCGTCGCAGTGCGGCAGCGCGGCCACCATGCCGCCGGACTGCACGGAGAAGGCGCCGGCGCTGACCCGCGGATTGACCCACACGATCCGGTGGGCCAGGCGCGCAAGGCGCTCCATCTCGCGCCCCACGAGCATCGGGTCGCCGCGCTCCCAGCCGTCGGAGAGGATCACGATCACGGCGCCGCGGGCCATGCCGCGACGTCCGTGCCGGTCGTTGAACTCCTTCAGCGCGTCGCCGATCCGGGTCCCGCTCGACCAGTCGGGCGCGGCGGCGGCGGCGCGCTGGATCGCGCGCTCCGGGTTGCGAGAAGCCAGCGCGCGGGTCAGGCGGGTCAGCCGCGTGGCGAACACGAACGCCTCGGCGTTCGGGCCGCTGCCGGCGGCGCAGGTCAGGAACTGCAGGTAGGCGCGCGCGTAGGGCTCCATCGAGCCGGAGATGTCGCACAGCATCACGAGCCTCCGGCGGGCGACGCGCCGGCGTCGACGCGCGAGGCGGATCGGATCGCCTCCCGTGCGCAGGCTGGCGCGCAGGGTCCGCCGCATGTCGATGCGCTCCCCGTGGCGCCCCTTCTCGTAGCGGCGCGTGCGCCGCAGCGGAGTTGCGAGCTCCAGGCGCGACATCAGCCGGTAGAGCTGCGCGAGCTCGTGCGGCTCGAGCGCGTCGAAGCTCTTGCGTCCCAGCAGCTCCTCGTCGCTCGCCATCGCCAGCGGCACCTCGACCTCGGCCGGCATCCTCGTCCTCGTCGCGCTCGCCGGGCGGCGACGACGACACGCTCGCGCGCGGATCCTGGCTCATCCGAGTCCCGCGGCGAGGCCTCGTGCTCGGACTTCGGCCGGTCGTCCGGCGGCGAGGCGACGGTCCGCGCGTCTTCGGGATCGAAGTCGTCGCCCTGCGCCCGATCGCCGAAGACCGAGAAGAACACCGCGTCGAAGGCCGTCGACCTGCGCCGGATCGGACACGAACACGGCGCGGGCGGTCCAGTACAGCCGCCGGCGCGTGATCGGCCGGACGAGCGTGAGCGCCCGCGCGAAATCGGCCGCGCGGCCCGGGGGTGACGGGCACGCCGCGCGTCGTGCAAGCGCCGGCTCAATGCCCCCACGAGCGGCGGGAGGTCGAGCGTGGATCGTCTCGACCCCGAACACCGCGCTCGGACGCACCCGCGTCAGTCACCGGCGCGCACGAGCTGCTCGAGGCCGGCCGCGCGGATCACCTCCTGGTCCTCGCTGTACTTCAGCACCGACCCGAGGGTGCGGTCCACCGCCGCGGCGTCCAGGCTGCTCGATGCCGAGCAGGCTCAGAGCCGCCAGCCAGTCGATCGCCTCGGCGATGCCCGGCGGCTTCTGCACGTCGCTGTCGCGCATGCGCGAGACGGCGTTCGCGACCTGCACCGCCAGCGTCTCCGACGCGCCCTTGACGCGGCGGCGCACGATCTCCACCTCGCGCTGCGGGGTCGGGTACGCGATCCTGTGGTAGAGGCAGCGGCGCTTGACGGCGTCGTGCAGGTCGCGCGTCCGGTTGGAGGTCAGCACGATGATCGGCGGATGCGTGGCTCGGATCGTGCCGATCTCCGGGATCGTCACGCTGGCGTCCGCGAGCAGCTCGAGCAGGAACGCCTCGAAGTCGTCGTCGGCGCGGTCGATCTCGTCGATCAGCAGCACCGCGGGCCGCGGGCCGGGGTGCTCGAGCGCGCGCAGGAGCGGGCGGCGGATGAGGTAGTCCGGACCGAACAGCTCCTCTTCGCCGAGCGTCGCGCCGCTGGAGTCGGCGAGGCGGATGCTCAGCAGCTGGCGCGGGTAGTTCCACTCGTACAGCGCCTCCGCCGCGTCGATCCCCTCGTAGCACTGCAGGCGGATCAGCGGCGTGTCCAGCACGAGCGCCAGCGACTTGGCGGCCTCGGTCTTGCCGACGCCCGCCTCGCCCTCGAGCAGCAAGGGCTGCGGCAGGCGCAGGCTCAGGAACATCGACGTCGCCAGGCCCTCGTCGACGAGGTAGTCGACGTCGGCGAGACGCCGGGCGAGCGTCTCGATGTCGGGCACGAGCTGGCGGATCTCGCCGGCCGCCTCGCCCGTGACCTCGCGCGGGGTCACGCGTGACTACTCGGCCGCGAGTGCATGCTCGTGTTGCGCCTGGAACTTGGTCGCGCAGCCCTCGCAGCAGAAGTAGACCGTCTCGCCGTCGTGCTCCACCGAAGGCGTGCCCGCGACGGCGGCGACCGTCATCCCGCAGATCGGGTCGATCGCGAGCGGCGGCGAGCGTGGAGCTCGGGAGCGCTCGCCGCGAGCGGGGACGCGCGCGCGGTCGGGCGCGGCGGCGCGCTTCTCCGCGGCGCACGGCGACGATCGTCGCGAGGATCGACAGCGCGATCTCGGCGGGGGTGCGGGCGCCGATGTCGATCCCGGCGGGCACGTCGATCAGCTCGAGCTGCTCGTCGGGAACCCCGTCGGCGCGCAGCTCGGCGAGCACGCCGGCGCCGCGCTTGCGGCTGGCGACGAGGCCGACGTACGGCACGCCCGCCTCGAGCCCGCGCCGCAGCGTGTGCAGCTCGTCCCGCCCGTGCGCCGCGACGACGAGCGCGAGATCGCCGGGCGACGGCTCGGGAGCCCCTCCCTCCACGGCGACGAGGTCGAGCCCGAGCTCCGCGCCGAGCGACGAGGACCGCGGCCGCGATCGGCGTGTCGCCCACGACGAGGACGCGCGGCGCCGGGAGCACCGGCTCGAGGAAGATCTCGATCGCGCCGCCGGACAGGCACGGGTTCTGGGCCGTCACGGCTCCCTCCTCGATCGAGACCTCCCGACCGGTGCCGGGTCTTCGCCGATTGGTCCGTCGGGAACGATTCGCAACAGCAGCGCCTCCTCGGTCTCGATCGCCTTCAACGCGTACACGCGCACGCTCTGCTGCGCGCACACGCCGCCGACGAACCCCTCGATCGTGCCGTCGCCGAGCACGAGCGCGACGTCTCCCGCCTTCACGCTCGTCGGGCGCTGCGCGCGCACGACCGTCGCGGTCACGAACGCCGTGCCCTGCTGCGGCGAGCTCCTGCGCCCGCCGCGACAAGGCGCCGGTCATCATTGCGGCGGCTCGGGACGCCCCTGCATCGCCGCCCAGACACGGGCCGGGGTGCAGGGCATGTCGATGTGGTCGACGCCGTGCGTCTCGTGCAGCGCGTCGATGATCGCGTTCACGATCGCGGGCGGCGACCCGACGTTCGGCGACTCGCCGACGCCCTTGGCCCCGAGCGGGTGGTGCGGGCACGGCGTGACCGTCTCGCCGAGCTCGAAGTCGGGACACTCGAGCGCGGTCGGGATGAGGTAGTCCATGAACGACGAGTTGAGGCAGTTGCCCTCCTCGTCGAACGTGATGACCTCCATCAGCGCGATGCCGATGCCCTCGGCGAGGCCGCCGTGGATCTGGCCGTCGACGATCATCGGGTTGATGCGCACGCCGCAGTCGTCGACCGCGATGAAGCGCCTGACCGTGACGTGGGCGGTGTCGGGGTCGATGTCGACGACGGCGATGTAGGCGCCGTAGGGATAGGTGAGGTTGGGCGGGTCGTAGATCACCTGCGCGTCGAGCCCGCCCTCCATCCCGGCCGGCATCGGCTCGCCGCTGTACGCCCGCACCGCGATCTCCTCGATCATCGCGCCCTTCTCGGGGTCTCCCTTGACGTACCAGCGGCCCTTCTCCCAGGCGAGATCCTCCGGCCTGCGTCTCGAGCATCGTCGCCGCGATCAGGCGCGCCTTGTCGCGCACCTTGCGCGAGACGACCGCGACCGCGGCACCGGACACCGGCGTCGAGCGGCTGCCGTAGGTGCCGAGCCCGTACGGCGACCTGTCGGTGTCGCCGTGGCGGACCTCGACGTCCTCGGGCGGGATGCCGAGCTCCTCGGCGACGATCTGCGCGAACGTCGTCTCGTGGCCCTGCCCCTGCGTCTGGGCGCTGATGCTGACGACCGCCTTGCCCGACGGGTGCACCCGCAGGTCGGCGCCGTCGTTCATGGCCAGCCCGAGGATGTCCATGTGCTTGCGCGGCCCCGCGCCGACGCCTTCGGTGAAGAAGGACACGCCGATGCCCATCAGCTCGCCGCGGGCGCGCTTCTCCGCCTGCTCGCGGCGCAGATCCTCGTAGCCGGCGATGTCCATCGCCACGCGCATCGTCTCGGCGTAGTTCCCGGAGTCGTACGTCCAGCCGGTGGTGGTCTCGTACGGGAACTGCTCGGGGGCGATGAAGCTGCGCATCCGCAGCTCGATCGGATCGACCTTCATCTCGAGCGCGAGCGCGTCGACCATCCGCTCCACGAGGTAGACGGCCTCGGTGATGCGGAACGAGCAGCGGTACGCCACGCCGCCCGGCGCCTTGTTCGTGTAGACCGCCTTGACCTGGACGTGCGACGCCTCGAGGTCGTACGACCCGCAGACGATGTGGAAGAACCCGGCCGGGAACTTCGTCGGCTGCGCGGTCGAGTCGAAGGCGCCGTGGTCGGCGATCACGTCGACCCGCAGGCCGGTGATCTTGCCGTTCTTCGCGCACATCTCGCTGCGCATGATGTAGTCGCGGGCGAACCCGGTGGACATCAGGTTCTCGGAGCGGTTCTCGACCCACTTGACCGGCACGCCGGCCACGATCGAGCCGGCGATCGCGCACACGTAGCCCGGATAGACCGGAACCTTGTTGCCGAAGCCGCCGCCGATGTCCGAGCAGCGTGATCCGGATCATGTGCTCCGCGAGCCCCGCGACGTGCGCGTAGACCGTGCGGTGGGCGTGCGGCGCCTGGTTGCCGTTGTAGATGTCGAGCTGGCCGGTCTCCGGGATTGAAGTCGGCGATCATGCCGCACGTCTCGAGCGGCGCCGGATGGCAGCGGGGATAGATGATGTCGCGCGTCGACGACGGTGTCGGCCTCGGCGAACGCGCGGTCCGTCGCCGCCTGATCGCCGGCCTCCCAGGTCGGGCTCGCGAGGTTGTCGCGCTGCCCGGCCTTGTCGTCGCGGATCAGCGGCGCGTCGGGGTCGAGCGCCTTGCGGGCGTTGACGATCGCCGGCAGCGGCTCGTACTCGACGTCGATCAGCTGGAGCGCGTCGTTCGCCGAGTACTCGTCGGTCGCGATCACGAACGCGACCTCCTGGCCCTGGAAGCGGACCTTGTCGCCCGCGAGCACGGCCTGCGTGTCGTAGGAGATCGTCGGCATCCACGCCAGCCCGAGCGTCTCGAGGTCCTTGGCGGTGACGACAGCGGCGACGTTGGGGTGCGCGAGCGCCCTCGAGGTGTCGATCGAGACGATGCGCGCGTGCGCGTACGGGCTGCGCAGGATGGCGCCGTAGACCATCCCCGGCAGCCGGATGTCGTCGAGGTAGGTGCCCTTGCCGCGGATGAAGCGCGCGTCCTCCTTGCGCTTCAGACGGCCGAAGCCGATCGGGCGCTCGGTCTGTGGCGCTCGGAAGGTTCTCGACCGTGGCCATGCTCAGACCTCCTGTTTCGCGGCGGCTTCGTACTCGGCGGCCCAGCGCACGGCGCTGACGATGTTCTTGTACCCCGTACAGCGGCAGATGGCGCCTGAGATCGCTGTACGGATCTCCTGGTCGGTTGGATCCGGGTTCTCGTCCAGCAGGGCGCGAGCCGTCATCAACATCCCCGGCGTGCAGAACCCGCACTGGAGGGCGTGCTGCTCGTGGAAGCCCATCTGGACCGGGTCCAGCTGGCCGTCGACCTCGAGCGACTCGACCGTGCGGATCTCGTGGCCCTCGCACATCGCCGCCAGGATCGTGCACGACTTGACCGGCTCGCCGTCCATCTGCACCACGCAGGCGCCGCAGTTGGAGGTGTCGCAGCCCCAGTGGGTGCCGGTCAGGCCGGGCGTCTCGCGAATGAAGTGAACGAGCAGCTGACGCGGCTCGATCTCGCGGGAGACCTGCTCGCCGTTGATCGTTATCGAGACGTGCATGATCAGGCCTCCTGATGCAGGGCGCGTGCCGTCGCGCGGCGCAGGGCGCGTGTCGTGAGGACGCCGGCGAGATGGCGCTTGTAGTCGATCGGCCCCCGGCCGTCGGCGCTCGGAGAGCAGTCCGCCGAGGCGATCTCGCCCGCCTGCGCGAACAGCTCCTCCGACGGAGCCTTGCCTCGCAGCAGCTCCTCGGCTCGCGAGAGATGGATCGTCGTGAGCCCGACCGCGCTGAGCGCGATGCCCGACGTCGGCGATCGTGCCGCCGTCGATCCAGACGGCCGCCGACGCGGCGGCGATCGCCCAGTCGCCGGCGCGGCGCTCGACCTTCTCGTGCGCGCTGCCGCCGCCCGGACGCAGCGGAATCCGAACCTCGGTGAGCAGCTCGCCGTCGCCCACCGCGGTCATGTAGGGCCCGACGTGGAAGTCCTCCATCCCGACCACCCGCTCGCCGCCGGCGCCGCGGATCACGGCCTTCGCCTTGACCGCCGAGCAGACGGCCGAGAGGTCCTCGGCCGCGTCCGCCTGGCACAGCGAGCCGCCGATCGTGCCGCGGTTGCGCACGACCGGATCGGCGATCACGTTCTCGGCGTCGCGAAACAGCGGAAAGTGCCGGGCGAGCAGCTCGGACTTCAACAGATCCACGTGGCGGGTCAGCGCCCCGATCGCGATCTCGTCGCCCTCCTCGCGGATGTAGGAGAGCTCCGTGAGGTCGTTGATGTCGATCAGGTGCTCCGGGTTCGCGAGCCGGAGCTTCATCATCGGCAGCAGGCTGTGCCCGCCCGCGATGATGCGCGCCTCCGAGCCGAGCCTCTGAAGCGATGCGATCGCGCCCTCCACACTGGTCGCGCGCTCGTACTCGAATGACGCAGGGGTCTGCACAGGGGCTCCTTTCGTGTCAGGTCGGTGTGCCGTGCGGCCGGCCGGGAGCCGCTTGCGCGGCGCCCCGATGTCTTCCCGCTGCTCGTACTGCACGGGCGCGTCGGTGCCGATGACCGGAGACCTGGGCAGGGACTCCGGCCTCGTCTGGCGGATCTCCGGGTACAGCAGCCGCGCCGCGAGGCTTCCTCCCTCGACGTCCCGCAGCGCGGGAGCCCGCCGGGTTCCCGGCGGCGATCGGCGCCTCCCGGCCGAGCCGTGCGAGCGTGAGCGTGCCTCTCGTGTAGACCTCGCCGATGCGCGGCGCCTTGATCGTGGCGCTCTCCGGAAAGTTCCTGAACCCGGCGGCGGCCGCCCCGGCGTAGAGGCCGTCGACGAGGCCGACGGCGTCTGTCATGCCGGCCTTCTTCACGAGCAGGCCCTCGAGCAGATCGACGCCGGCGTCGAGTTGCTCGTTGATCGTCGTCACGACGTCGTTGACCGGCGCGCTCTTCTCCACGATCTCGCCGACGCCGGCGATGACCTCGTCCAGGCCGGCGGTGATCTTTCGCAGCTGCACGATCACCGAGACGAGGTAGTAGACGAGGGCGACGACGATCAGCAGCGACGGCGAGGATCGTGACCGCGCCCGCTGCCGCGAATGCGAGCACCGGTGCCATGGTTCCTCCTATCGCGCGTCGTCGAGGATCACGTCGAGGGAGCCGCCGTAGTTCGCGACTCCCGCGACCGTCTTGGTCACCTGGTCCTGCGTCGTCAGCAGCAGCGCGGCGGCGTCGAGGTCCTTCGACCCCGCGGCCGCCACCTTTGCGATCTCCTGCACGCTGGGGACGATGCTCTTGGCGGCGTCCAGCACGCCGCGGAGCAGGTACACGACGACCGGAAGGACGACCACGAGCAGGACGACGTCTCCGATCCACCAGAGGATCATCGCGGCCTCCTCTCGGCGACGATCGCCGCCTTGCTGGCGATCCCCGGCAGCGCGCCGAGGATGATGTCGAACTGCGCGTTGATCGCCTTGACCGCGCCCTCGAGCGGACGCAGGTGCTCCGACTCGACGCCCTGCAGCGCAGATGCCAGCGTCGCGAGCCCTTCGGAGATCCTCGTCAGGCCCCTGCGCACCTCGATCAGCGCGACGGCCAGCACGAGCACGACGCCCGCCGCCAGCACGACGCTCAGGAGGACCAGTGCGTGCGTGCTGCTCATGCTGCCACCGAACCCGTCGGTGAGCGCGTTCATGTAGCCGTCCTGGACCACGGCTTCCTCCACGATCAGCGCCAGCACGGGCGCCGTCGCCTCGAGTTGCGGGATGTTCGCCGTGTTCGCGGCGACCTTGCCCGCGATCTCCAGCAGGCCGTCGACCGACTTCTCGATGCTCCCGACGGCCTCCACGAGCACCGTCAGCAGGATCGCGACGATCACCGCCGCGCCGAGAGCGATGCTCAGGGCGATCGCCCAGTAGGTGTGGGAGGACAGTGCGGCGAGCGTGACCGTCATTTCCCGACCGCCACCTTTCGAAGGGACCGGGCGGCGTGCAGGATCCTCACGCCCGAGTCGTTGATCCGCGCGATGCCGCCGAGCTCGGCTGTCTGCTGGCGCACCACCTCGACCGCCTGCTCGGCCGTCTTGGCCTGCCTGGCGATCCTGATCGCCAGCAGCACGATCACGATCACGATCACCGCGGCCACCGCGATCACCGCGATGCCGAGCGCGAGCCCGACCTGCCAGCCGGTGGAAGACGCGATCAGCGTGAGCACGCGACACCGTGCCGTTGTAGAGCCGGGCCAGGGATGGAACCGCGCATCGGGGCACCATAGGTCGCAGGTCCGAGACGCGTCAAGGCAGCGCCGGCTCGGCGTGCGTTCGCGGGGATCTTCGCTTCGTCCACGAGCGCCTCTACGTCGCCGGTTTCGGTGAGGGTCTGGTGGCCCTGCTCGTGCCCGGCTCCAGACGCCGTGCCAGGAGCAGCATGAGCAGCCCGTAGATGATCACGATGATGCCGACGATCAGCACCAGGGGCCCGATGAAGTCGATGTTCGAGGTCGAGACGAGGTTCTCGTAGTTGCCTCGCTGGGTCTCCAGCACGGGGATCACGTCCGAGCTGAAGTACGTACGGACGTCGGGCACGGTCTTGACGGGCGTGCCGTCGAAGCGCGTGGCCCCGTCGATGTTCTGGACGTTGTTCCAGCCGCTGGTCACCGTCGGCAGGTTGGTGATCGCCTGGGCGAGCGCCGGGAAGTTCGTCTTCAGCGCCGCGAGCAGCTCGGCCTCCGACACATTGAGCGTCTTCTCGAGGAACGCGAGCAGGCCGGGCAGCTCCGCCGTCACCGACGACAGCGGGATCGTCTGCAGGAGCGCCGTCGTGTGCGGGAAGTTCTTCTGCAGCGCGGCGACGACCTCGGCCTGCGAGAGCCCGGTCTTCTGCGAGACGAACGCGATCAGCTTCGGCACCTCGGCCGCGGCCCCGCCCTGCGGGGTCATGATCGGATCCTCCGTGTCGACGATCGCGGAGACCATGGTGATCCCGGCGCGGTCGCCCTGCACGCGTGCGGCGGCGTTGGCGGGGCGCAGGGCATCGAGCAGCTTCTGCCCGTTGCTGACCCGCGGGACCAGCGACAGGACGAGCACGAGCGCCACCACCCCGACACCGACGACGAGGACGACCGACGCGCCCGCCATGGCGAGCCCGCGCGATACCCGTCCCCTGAGGTTCAGCGCGATCATCAGCACCGCGAACAGGATCACGACCAGCCCGACGATCAGCAGGAGCGGCGCGATCCAGTTGACGGACGAGGTCCCGTCGAGACTGTCGAAGTTGCTCTGCTGGGTCTCCAGAACGGGGATCAGATCCGAGCTGAAGTACGTCCGCAGCGTCGGGCACGGTCTGCACGGGCGTGCCGTCGAAGCGCGTGAGCCCGTCGATGTCCTGGATGTGCGTCCCAGCCGCTGGTCACCGTCGGCAGGTTGGTGATCGCCTGCGTGAGCGCCGGGAAGTTCGTCTTCAGCGCCGCGAGCAGCTCGGCCTGCGACACGTTGAGCGTCTTCTCGAGGAACGCGAGCAGGCCGGGCAGCTCCGCCGTCACCGACGACAGCGGGATCGTCTGCAGGAGCGCCGTCGTGTGCGGGAAGTTCTTCTGCAGCGCGGCGACGACCTCGGCCTGCGAGAGCCCGGTCTTCTGCGAGACGAACGCGATCAGCTTCGGCACCTCGGCTGCGGCCCCGCCCTGCGGGGTCATGATCGGGTCCGCCGTGTCGACGTCCTTGGAGATGATGTCGATGCCGGCTCGGGCGCCGGTGAGACGCTCGGGGGCGAACGCCGGCCTGGCCGCGTCCAGGACCTTCTGCCCGTCGTTGAGGCGCGGAATCAGATTCAGGCCGAGGACGACGGTCACGACCAAGACGCCGACCACGAGCACGACGACCCACTGCAGGACTCCGGACCGGCTCCCGCTCTTGCCTTGCATGAAGAACCTCCTCACGACGCTGGTTGCCGGCGGACGCCGTCGAGGCAGTCTCTGGAGCGCGAGTCGTTCAGCCTGCGAACGAGGTGAACCGGCCGAGGCCCACAGGATCGGCGGCGTCGAACACAGACTGAGCCCATCTCGCTCCGTTCGGGCCGACCCTAACACCGAGGGCGAGCGAGTCAAGTCCCAGGGCGTGATCGCCGGTCGCTCAGGCCACGGTGAGCACGCGCGCCTCCTCCATTCCCTATGGCCGACTTGGCCAGGGGTAGAAGGCGAGGTGGAGCAGGAGGATCACCAGGAGGGCCGCTATCACGGACGCGACGAGCTGGAGTCGACGCCCGAGGCAGTGGATCGTGAAGAAGAGTGTGGTGAACGGGAAGTCCTTGGCCAGCCAGAATGCCCCGGCGTTGGGGATGATCACCCAGAAGACCGCGATCAGCGAGTAGAGGACGTAGCCGACGAGGAATCGGTTGTCGCTCTGGGCCGCGAAGACGCTTCCCGAGACGACGGCGATCGTCGCGAACGCGAAGTACGGAACGACCTGCCACTCCTCGCGTGCGGCCGGAGGAGGAGCTCCGCCACCGGCGAGCTCGGCGTAGGTCACGTCCTGCTTGACGAGACGTCCCTGCGGCGTTCGTCCGAACGCTTGCTCGTCGGCCTGAAGCGTCGTGCTCGCAGCCCGGAAGCGAAACACCGAGTAGCCGGCGATCACGATCAACGCCACGGGGACGAGCGCCACGACCGGCCACCGATCCTGAAGGTGACCGACGGTCGTCGAGATCGTGGGCCAGACGAAGTCGCTACCTGCGACGGCCGCCCAGATCTCGGGAACCCCGACCACGACGCCCATGGCGCCCCAGACCGCGTAGCCCCAGGCCTCGCTCCGCGTGACATCGCCGAAACGAGCCTGAAGAAAGCGCCTCACGGGTTTTGGCAGGCGCCTCCAGAACCAGGCGAGCACCGCGCGCCGGAAACGGAGGCTCGAGAGCGGGCGAATCCCCACCGTGATGCGCAACGGTACAACCTCGATCGACGAGATGCTTCAGCCGGCCGTGAGCTCGTCGGCGATCCCGGCGGCCCACGTCTCGATCTCGTTCCAGTCGCGGTAGTCGCCCTCGTGGCCCCGCACCGCCGTCATGAACGCCTTCTCGCCGAAGCTGAGCCGGCTCTTGTCGATCTTGCCGGAGAAGAGCCGGTGCTCGCGAGCGCTCGTCACGGTGAAGATGTCGTCGATCTTGACGGCCGTCTCCGCCGCCGGCTTGGGTGGGTCGCCGATCGGGCCGCTCGAGAAGAGCCAGGTCGGCCTTGCCGCAAGCTCGTTCGCGTGTGTGTCCACAAGGTGTCGGGCCGCCTCGAGCCAGATACCGACGTAGACGGCGCTGCCGAGGACCACCGCGTCGTAGCCCTGAAGCCCGACGACATCCTCCGCGCGCTTCACATCGGCATCCACACCACGCTCGCGCAGTGCCCGCCCGATTGCCTCCGCGATCTCCCACGTTGCCCCGTGCTTGCTCGCCGCCGCGACGAGAACTGTCATCGCGCTCGCCTCTGGGTCACATGACCGTGCAGTGGTACTCCTCGTCTCGAACGTGAGTCGATCCAAGGATCCGAAAGCCGGGGCGCGGAGACATCCGGCGAAACACCCCTGCCGAGTGCGGGCTTTCCGCAACGCATCGGTTCCAGAGGCCGTAGCCTGCGCGCGGCTCGATCTAGACGGTGACGACGACCTTGCCGCGGGCGTGTCCGGCTTCGAGATAGCGGATCGCCTCGGGAGCCTCGTTCAGCGGGTACGCGCGGTCGATGACGGGCGTGACCTTGCCGGCTTCGATCAGCTCCTTCAGAACGACCAGGTCCTCCGTGCGGATCTTTGCCATGAACACGAGCAGCCGGTGGCCCACGAACCGGGACAGCACGAGCACTCCCAGCGGTCCAACGAGGAGTTTCAGCGATTCGACGAGTAGTCCGAGCCGTCCGTCGACTTCCCGGCCGACCCCTCCTCCGGCGAGTACGAGAGTCCCCTTGGGCGTCAGTGCGCGCCTCAGGTCCGATACCGAACGGTTCCCGGCGACGTTGACTATCAGGTCGTACCGCTGTCCGCTCCGGGTGAAATCCTCGACGGTGTAGTCGACGACGTGGTCGGCGCCGATCGATCGAACCATGTCGACGTTTTGCGTGCTGCACACGCCGGTCACGTCGCCACCGAGAGCCTTCGCGATCTGCACGGCGAACGTGCCGACGCCTCCCGCTGCACCGTTGATGAGGACGCTCTGCCCCGGCTGAAGCTGTCCGTGGTCGCGGAGCGCCTGGAGGGCGGTGCATCCGGCGACGGGTACTGCCGCGGCTTGCTCGAAGGTGAGTCCGGCCGGCTTCGGCGCGAAGTCCTCTTCTCCGCCGCACACGTACTGGGCGAAGGCGCTGCCGGGCCCGCCGAACACCTCATCGCCGAGGCCAAACTGCCTCACGTTGGCGCCGACCTCCTCGACGTGACCGGCCACGTCGACGCCCGGAACGCTCCTCTTGGGTCTTCGAAGCCCAAACATCGCCAGGCGAACGACGTACGGCTCGCCTCTCATCCGGTGCCAATCAACGGGGTTGACGGAAGCCGCTCGGACGCGTACGAGCACGCCGTCAGCGCCGACCGGCGGCTTGTCGATCTCTTGGAGCTTCAGGTCGTCGGGCGAGCCGTACTCGGTGTTGACGATCGCTTGCATCGTGCGCTCCTTCTCCGTCGAGGACTCACGTCTCAGCGGGCTACAGTGTAAGATTACGGCGTAAAACCTATATGTACGCCGTAAGTTAGTCAAGGCCCAAGTCTTTGACGCTCAATGCAAGGAGGCCGATGGCTCCACACGCCGACTCGAGCTCACAGCGCCGCGTCCCCCTCAGCAGGGAACGCGTGCTGCGCGCTGCCATCCGCCTTGCGGATCAAGGCGGGATCGAGTCGCTCACGATGCGCAAGCTCGCCCAGGCGCTCGGTGTCGAGGCCATGTCCTTGTACAACCACGTCGCCAACAAGGGCGATCTCGTGGACGGCATCGCCGATCTCGTCGTCAGCGAGATCGAGCTGCCCTCCACCGCAGACGACTGGGACGGAGCGATTCGCACGTGCGCGATCTCGGCCCACGAAGCATTCCTCCGCCACCCCTGGGCGTGCAACCTCGTGATGTCGCCTACCAGCACCCGCACCCCGCGCACGCCGCGACTCCGGTACATGGAATGGCTGCTCGGACGCCTGCGCGAAGCCGGTTTCTCGCCCGAGCTGACCTATCACGCGTATCACACCCTGGACAGCCACATCCTGGGATTCACCCTGTGGCAGCTCGGTCATTCGGCCGCCGCAGCGGATATCGGCGGCGCGAAGGACCTTGCAGACTTCGCAACCGCCTTCGTCCGGGAGCTGCGGGCCGGCGACTACCCGCATCTCGCCGAGCACGTCGAGCAGCACCTCACTGTGCCCAGCGACGGCGGCGAGAGCGAGTTCGAGTTCGGGCTCAATCTGATCCTTGACGGCCTCAAGAGGGCCCGCGGAATCGCCTGACTCGCCCACCCGACTCGCTGATCCGCAGGCCTTGCGGCGATGGGCCTAAACGGACAGCTCCAAGACCTTTCGGTCCCGCTAGGAGAGTTACTCTGTGTTTCCGTCGCCTCACGGCCTGGTGCGGTAGTGGGAGGTGAACCACGCCGCTGCCGAAACGGCGTTCCTCCAGCAGTTCGAGCTTCAGGCGGACATGGTCGGGGAGGGACTGTTTGCCGCCTCCGACCCATGCTGGGTCTTACCGCGGCGGGTCGGGAATCCCGAGCTGACGGCAGATGGCGCGGGCCGTTCCGAACGGAATCTCCCGGTGCCGTGGAACGGTGACCGGCCGCTCCGCGGCAGGGCTACGCCAGACATCGTGGCGTGAGCCGTGTCGGATGCGTTCGCAGCCGTTGGCGACCAGGTGCCGCTCGAGCTCGCGGAGCGCCGTCATCGGGCCAGTATCGTCGGCAGCGCAGCGAAACGACGACCGGGTAGTACTCTATGACCATGGATTTGCATGTCGTCTTCGAGCCCGACGAGCAGGGGTGGGTGCGTGCGACCATCGAGGAGCTGCCAGGCGTGATCACGTGCGCTCCCACGCTCGACGAGGCACGTGAGCTCGTCCGGGATGCGCTCGACGAGTGGCTCCAGGCGCTGACCTCCACCGAGCGAGGTGCGATCGGTTCGCAGGCGACACGCGAGACGCTCACGCTGAGCGTCGCCTGACACGTGCCCGGTTGAGACGCTGAGGTGGCAGACCTGCCTCGCCGATGATCCTCCGCTGCACGGCGAAGATGCTCACTCTCCTCGGCGTCCGGGCCGCGGCTCTCCCCGACGTGCCGCCGTCCGCCG
This sequence comes from uncultured Actinomycetes bacterium, assembly GCA_963839425.1. Lineage (GTDB taxonomy): Bacteria > Actinomycetota > Thermoleophilia > Gaiellales > Gaiellaceae > CAYGLV01. The sequence goes on along the minus strand of CAWIUX010000009.1, from coordinate 356,441 downwards.
ACGACTGGTACCTGAACCTGCTGTGGATCGAGCGCCGGAAGTGCCTCCTGCTCACTCATGCCGGCACGCTCTTCCCGGTGTTCGTCGCTGATGTCCGGAAGGCGGATCTACAGCCGATCGGGCCGTACGTTGTCGGCCTCGCCGAGGCCCACCTCCGCTCCGAGGGCCTCGCGGCCGACGCGCTCGGGACACTCGACCCCGAGGACGTCCACCCCGCGAAGACCGCGAGCCGCAGCATCCTCGGCGTCATGAACGACGTCGCGTTCCACGCGCGCTACCGAATCGAAGCGATGGGCGGAATCGATCGCTCCGACACCCTCTTCCTCAACCGCTTCCTCCGCCGAGCGCTCCACAACCGAGCAGGCGACTACGTCACCCCGCTCGACCTCGTCGCGCAGCGACTCCGGTTTGAGTAAGCAACGTTTGGCCCTCGAGCGACCGGACATCCAAACGTTCCGCTGAGCAGCAGCTTCGTTGTGATTAGAACAACGGATGGAGCCAGGCAAACAGAAGTCGAACTCTACTGTTCGGCTTCGCGGCGAAAGGATCTCGCTCTAACGACATGGAAACTTGCCGTCGCGCCCGCGAAGGCTCTGCGCTCGCAGCCACCACCATCGGCTCGGGAGAGGCTGGGTGCGGCGACCTGTGCTATCGGCGCGCCGCACCCCAGCACAGTGGCTACGACTGTCGTGCGAGCTCGGTGGCCCGTGCATCGGCGTCGAGCCGCCGAAGTACGCTTGCGTCTGGCCGCGGCGGCGTCGATGCTAGAAGCTCTCCGACGTCGTTCGGGGTCCGCCGGTCCAGCGTCTCCGCGAGTTGCGGAGCTGAGCGGCGCTGCGGGTCCACGAACGCCGTGCGCCCACCGACGAGGTGAATGACCGACCCGGGCGAGAGCGGTGCCCACGCGCCTTCTGGCGCGAGAAGCAACGGGGCGAGGACGCGGTCACCGACCTCAATCCGCACGCTGCTCGAGTCAACCATCGGCGTTAGCTGGCCGTCGTGTGCAACCCAACCCCACGTCGTGAACGTGACGACGCCATCGACAGCCGGACTTCCGGGATTCCGCCAGATCGTAGACTCGATACGAGCCGTCACACTTCTCCCGACGAGTCCTTCGCCGGTGGCAACGACGTCCTCGGTCGGCGGCAACTGCTTCTCGGATACGACACGAAGGACGGAGACTTGGTCGGCGAAATCCGCCCAGTCGCGGAGCGCGTCGGCCGGCCACCGTGTCGACGCCGAAGCGACGACAACGGTACGGGCCGGAACGGCGTCGTCGCCGACGAATGCACGGGCCACGCCGACGACAGCAGCCATCGCCCCGGCGACAAGCACGGCGTAAACGATTTTCCTGGACATTGAACTGGCTCCCCCTCTAGTACTGCCCGTTGATCTGGCTGACGTTGTGCGTCCCAAGGCCTTCGGAGTTGTAGTTATCCGACGTCTTCATGCAGGCAAGCGACGGATCCGTCGACGAAAGCTGGGGTGACGCTTCCGGACCGTGGACGAGCCCAACTGCGTGGCCTGACTCGTGACACGTGATGTTCTGCGCCCAGAAATCGTTGTAGAAGGCGACGTAGTGCTGATCGCATTTCGTCGAGTCAATGGGATCGTCGCACCATGTCGCGCCCGAAACACCGAGCGGCAATGACGCGTTCTTCTGATAAATGGTGTCCGTCTCCGATCCACCGGTATAAGCGGGCGGATTTTCGTTCGAGACATTCAGGTCCGTTGGATTGAACTGATTGTTCAACACACTCGTGATCGTCGACTGTGACGTCGAGTTCAACGAACTCTGACTGAAATACGTCAGTGAGCAGCCCGAGAAGATCGGCAACGACGACCTCGCGGCGCTGCGCACCGAACTCGAGCAGGCGATCGAACACGGACCGCTCGGCCAGCGCAAGATCATCGTTCAGTCCCTCATCGAAGAGATCACGGTCGACTCCCGGGCGGCGATCCAACCAACCTTCCGCGTGCCCGCGGTTCGACACGTGTACCGATCGATGGAGCTAGGCGGGCTCGAACCGCCGACCTCCTGGGTGCGATCCAGGCGCTCTCCCAACTGAGCTATAGCCCCACGAGCGGGGAAAGTGTAGCGAGCGCGGGCGAAAGGCTCCTAGTGCTCGTGCGTGTGCTCGCCCTCGTGCTCGTGGACGTGCTCCGTCGGCGACGGCGGCGCGGCCGCCGGCGCGCGTTCCTCGAAGAGGCGGCCGGCGCGGATCCTCGCAGCCATGTCCTTCGACTCTGCGCGGTAGGCCGTGCCGTCCTCGTACTCGATCACCGGGTAGGAGCTCTGCCCGGAGACCTTCTGGACGGCGGTGCGCTTGCCCTTCGCCAGCGGCCCCTTCACGACCTCGTAGTCGATCCCCTGCTCGTTGAGCGCCGACTGGACACGCCAGCACGGGTGCCCCTGGATCTTCACGAACATCAGTGGGCAGCGGTGGAGCTTCACGGCCATGGGTTCTCCCTCCTCCTTGGCGACCCCCCTACGATACGCGGGTGCGCGCCGTCGTTCTAGATCCGGGAGGGCGGCCGCGGCTCACCGACGTCCCGGAGCCCGAGGGGCCGGGCGAGCTCGTGCGCGTGCTGGCCTGTGGGCTCTGCGGCTCGGATCTGGAGAAGCTGCGGCCCGAGCACGGGGGCACCGTCCTCGGCCACGAGGTCGCCGCCGAGACGGCCGACGGCCGGCGCGTCGCCCTCGTCCACCACGCCTCCTGCGGCGAGTGCGGGCGCTGCCGGGCCGGGCACGAGTCGACCTGCGAGTCCTTCCGCGAGCCGACGATCGTCCCGGGCGGCTTCGCCGAGCGGGTCACTGCGCACGGCTGGGTCGAGCTCCCCGACGGGACTGGACGACGCCCGCTGCACGTTCGTCGAGCCGCTGGCCTGCGTCCTGCGCGGCGCCGAGCGGGTGCCGCGCGGGCGCGTGCTCGTGGTCGGCCACGGCTTCATCGGCCGGCTGTTCGCGGCGGTGCTGGCGCGCCGCGGCGACGAGGTCTTCACGGTGGACTCCGACCCGCGCCGAAGCGGGCGCGTCCCCGACGGGTCGGTAGGCGCGGTCGTGCTCTGCGCGCCGGGAGGAGCGGAGAGGGCGGTCGAGTCCGTCGAGCCCGGCGGCACGATCCTCGTCTTCGCAGACGCGGGCGGGATCCCGGCGGCGCCGGTCTACCGGCGAGAGCTGACGATCGTCGGCTCGCGGTCGGCGACGCTGTCCCACATGCGGGAGGCGGTCGAGCTGCTGCCCGAGCTCGACCTGCCCGAGCCGGTCGTGCTCCCACTCGAGCACTTCGACGAGGGGCTCGAGCTCTTCCGGCGCCGCGAGGCGTTCAAGGTCGTCTTCGTCCCGTGAGGGCGCTGCTCTTCCACGGCCCCGGGGACGTGCGCCTCGAGGAGGTGCCGCGCCCCGAGCCCGGGCCGGGCGAGGTGCTCGTGCGCATCGAGGTCGCGCTCACCGACGGCACCGACGCGAAGGCCTACCGCCGTGGCCATCCCATCCTGCTCGGCCCGCCGCCCTCGCCGTTCGGTCACGAGTGGTGCGGCGTGGACGTCGCCACGGGCCGCAGGGTGGTCGGCGCCAACTCGGCTCCGTGCGGCGAGTGCGCCGCCTGCGCGCGCGGCCAGGAGACGCTCTGCGGGTCGCTGCTCCCGCTCTGGAACGGCGCCTACGCGGAGCTCGCGCTGATCCCGGAGCGGATCGCGCGCGTGAACCTCCTCCCCGTTCCGGCCGCACTCGCGCCCGAGGTGGCCGCGCTCGTCGAGCCGCTCGCGTGCTGCCTCCACGGCGTCGAGGCGGCCGGCGTCCAGCCGGGCGACACCGTCGCCGTGCTCGGCCTCGGCCCGATCGGGCTCATGCTCTGCGCCTGCGTCGCCGACGCCGGCGGCCGGCCGGTCGGCGTCGGCGGCAGGCCCGAGCGGCGTGCGCTCGCGCCCGCGTTCGGTGGGCAGCCGGGCGACGGGCGGGGCGCCGACGTCGCGATCGAGGCCGCCTGCACGGAGGAGGCCTGGCGGCAGGCCGTCGAGCTCGTCCGGCCGGGCGGCACGGTGGTCTTCTTCGGCGGCCTGCCGCGCGGGAAGGACCTGCCGGTGGACGGCTACCGGCTCCACTACGAGGAGCTGACGCTGCGCGGCGCCTTCCACCACGCGCCGCGCCACGTCCGCGCCGCGCTCGCGTTCCTCGCCTCCGGCGCCTACCCCTGGGAACGGCTGATCACGCACGAGGTCGGGCTCGAGGGCGTCGCCGCGCTGCTCGCCGACCCGCCGCGCGACTACCTGAAAGCGGCCGTCCGACCCTAGCTCGCGAAGAGCGTCAGGTCGGGCTCGCGCTCGCCGCGCAGGGCCTCCAGGTCGATCTCGACGCAGCGGATCCCGCGCGCCTCCGCGAGCGTCACGGCCTGCGGCTTGAAGCGCTGCGCCGCCAGCACGCCCCGGCAGAGCGCCTTCGCCGGGTCGAGCCGGATGCGTTCGAGGTAGCGGCCGAGCTGCTCGACCGCGTCGATCGTGCCATGGCGCTTGATCTCGACGGCGACCCACCCGTCCTCCTCGTCCCGGCACATGAGGTCGACCGGGCCGAGGTCGGTCGGCCACTCGCGGCGCACGAGCCGGAGCTCCTCGCCGAGCGCCTCCGGCTGCTCCGCGAGCGCCACCTGCAGGTCGCGCTCGACGCCGTCCTTCTCGAGCGGCGCCGCCTCGCCCATGTCGTGCACGACGTCGCTCAACACCTCGACGAGGCGAATCTCGAGCCTGTCCTCCGACTTCCCCGCACGCTTGCGCACGACGATCAGGCCGTCCTCCTCCTCGACGACCGTGGGCGGGGTCATCCAGTTCAGCGGCTTGTAGCCGCCTGCGTCGGCGTGTACGAGCACCGAGCCGTCCGACTTCAGCAGCAGGAGCCGCGTCGACTCCGGCAGGACGGCGGTCAGGCGGCCGGTGTAGACGACCTCACAGCGGGCGACGAGGAGGCGCACCCCGCGACCGTACTGGCCGCGGCGGACATGTCCCTCAGGGCGCGACCGCGAGCCCGGCCTCCGTGGCTGCGCGGGCGAGCGCGACGTCCCAGGTCGCGAGAATGGAGGCGCCGACCGCGAGAGCCGAGGCGAGGTGCACGGCGTCGTGCGAGCGCAGCCGGTGTGCTTCTGCCAGGTCGCCGGCGTGGATCGCGAGAGGCCCGTCCAGCTCGACGACGTCCACCTCATCCCAGAGCACGTCGAGCTCTTGCCGCGCGGTCGCATGCATGCGCCGTGTCAGCCGGCGGTCGCGGCGTGCGGCGGCGACGGTTGCGCACGCCTCGACGTACGTGAGCCGGGACGACAGCACCGTGTCGCTCGACTCCCACAGCCGCTCGGCCTCCGGGGAGCCGTCCTCCAGCAGCAGGACCTTGATCAGGGCAGATGTGTCGACGTAGACGTTCAGTACCGGGATGTCCGCCGCTGCTCGAGCAGGATCTCCGTCACTGACCCGCGAGGTCGGGGCAGCTTGGCGAGGTCGATCGGCCTCTTGGGCCTCTTCGCAGGCGTCACGCGACCCTCCGCGATCAGCCGCGCCAGGGTGTCCATGCCGTCGGGCGCGCTGATGCGCGCCACCGGCCTGCCGCGCTCGGTCACGATCACGTCCTCCCCCGCTTTCACGCGGTCGAGGTACGAGCTGAGCTTCGCGCGCAGCTCGCGGATGCCCACTTCCACAGTCACGAGATTAGTGTACGTCTGAGAGGCGCGAAAGTGTCCACAAAGGACTAGGCTCGCTCGACGCGCGAGCCGCCGACGATCGCCTCACGGCCGCCGGCGAAGCGGACGAGAGCCTTGCCCTTGCCGTCGTAGTCGGGTGACCAGACGAGGAGCGTCGCCTCCTCGCCGGCGACGCGGCACGGCTCGCCCAGCGCCGGCGCGATCCCGTGCCAGTAGAGGACGAACGGGTTCGCCTCCCGCTCGCGCCCGATCGTCGTCTCCTCGGTGTGACCGGGCAGCACGCGCACCTCGGGCGGCAGCGCGAGCAGCACGTCGAGCACCGAGTGGCGCACCTGCGCGACGTCGCCGCCGCCGACGGCGTCGCGGAAGAGCGTGTCGCCCGTGAAGCAGGCGATCTCGTTCACGAGGAACGAGACGCCGTCGTCGGAGTGGCCCGGCGTCGGCAGCGCCTCGATCCGCAGGCCGCCGGTCTCGATCCCGCCGCGCACGATCTCGACGCCGTAGCGCGCTACCAGCTCGTCGTTCCCGGCCACGTGATCGTGGTGGCCGTGCGTGACGAGGAGGTGGGTCACCGTCAGGCCGTCGCGCTCGACCGCGTCGTGCAGCGGCTCGAGCGGCGCGCCGCTGTCCACGAAGAGGGCCGTCCCGCCCGGCCCGTCCGCCACGAGATAGGCGTTCGAGAGCCAGTCGGGGTGCATGCTGCGCTCGATCAGCACGGCCGTACGCTACTGCGCGAGGGCCGGTGCCGCCGAGCGCACCATGCGCGAACCGGATCGGGGCGCCCTAGACCCTCGGCTCGTAGGCCTTGCCCGGCGCGCCGCCGAGAACGAGCATCGTCGCGCCCTCGTCGGTGGTGATCGTCCGCTTCTGGCCCGACCCGACGCGGGCGAACGTACCGCGGGTCAGCTCCCAGCTCTCGCCGTCGGCGTGCAGCGTCGCCTTGCCCTCCAGGACGACGTAGACCTCCTCCTGCCCGTCCTCGGCGTGGTCGTGCTCCGGGTACTTGTCGTACCCCGCCGGCAGCCGCTCGACGTTCATGCCCCAGGCCGTCACCCCGAGCGACTTGCGGGCGAGCACGAAGCCGCCGTCGTGCACCGACTCCATCTCGTCGATGCCCATCACTGTCACGTTCGCCATCTCTTCCTCCCTTGAGCGGGGATCGCTGCTGTTGAATCTACCCATGCTGCGACGGGTCACGACGATCGTCCTCGTGGGGCTCACGTTCGTCACGGCCTCGGCGGCGGCCGTGCAGCCGCGCGTGCTCGTCGTCCCGCCCTTCCCGCTCGAGCGCTACGCGGGGCAGGGCGCGGTCGGCTTGCTCGTCCCCGGGGCCGGGCCGGAGGTGACGCGGGAGGGCGCGCTCGCCTCGCTCCTCACGGGCAAGGTGCGCTCCTCGCTCCTCGGCGGCGTTCCGGAGGGAGAGAGCCTGCTCCGGCTCGGCGAGGGCACGGGGCCGACCGTCTACGTCTCGCTGCCGCCCCCGGGCCGGAGCGCGAACGACCGCTATCCGATCGCGGTCGTCGGCGACGGCTTCCGCGGCCTGCTCGTGTCGGACTCGACGCGCATCCCGGGCCTCGTCTCGATCGCGGACGTCGCGACCGGACGGCTCGGGTGGCGCGCCGACGACGGCGCGGTGGCGTCGCTCGAGCGGCTCGAGCGACGGATCGAGCGCAACGACCGCTGGCGGCTGCCGGCGACGATCGCCGTCGCGACGGCGCTGATCGCGCTCGGAGTCCTGCGGCCGAGGTGGGCGCCGCGGGCGCTCCTGCTCGCGCTCGCGCTCAACCTGTGGCTCGAGCCGTGGCTCGCCGCGCTCGCAGCGGCGCTCGCTCTCGCGCTCCCGCTCGGCGCCGCGTGCGGAGCCGTGCTCGCCGCCTATCTCCTCTCCATGGGGCTCGACACCCAGACGGTCGGCCTCTCGCCCCTCGGGCCCTCCCAGGCGAGCCGCTTCTACGGTGTCAACAACCTGCTGGAGACGCTCCTGCTCGCGGCCACGCTGCTCGGAGTCGCCCGGCTCGGGCGCGCCGGGATCGCCGTCGCCGCGCTCGCGCTCGTCGCGGTCGCGGGTAACCGCTTCGGCGCCGACGGCGGCGGCCTCGTCGTCCTCCTTGCCGGGCTGATCCTGCTGGCCCTGCGCCTGCACGGCACCGCGCTGACGCCGCGCCGGCTCGCGCTCGCCGCCGCGGCAGCCGTCGCGCTGGGGCTCGCCCTCGTCGGCGTGGACGCCGCGACCGGCGGCTCCTCGCACGTCACGCGCGCGCTCGGCGACGGGCCGGCGGCACTCGCCGAGGACGTCGGCGACCGGCTCCAGCTCTCCTGGCGGCGCACGGTCGAGTCGCCCGGGCCGCTCGCGGTCGTGCTCGGGGCGCTCGCGCTCCTCGGCCTCGTGGCGGCTCGGCGCCCGCGCACACCCGCCACGGACGCGCTGCTCGTCGCCCTCGCCGTCTCGCTGCTCGTCAACGACACACCCTCCGACGTGCTCGGCATCGGGGCGGCTGCGGCGATCGCGCTGCGCCGGTTCGAGCGCGCCGCGTCCGGCGGGCCGCTATAGACTCCGCCCCGATGCGCAGCGCAACGCTAATCGCGCTCCTCGCCGCGATCGCCCTCGGCCTCGCCGGCTGCGGCGGCGCCGAGGACGTCTCGCCCTTGCCGGAGACGGTCGTCGGCACGGTGCCGCAGGCGACGACCGCAGGGCCGACCACGACGCTGAAGGGCGACGCGGAGGCCGGCAAGGACGTCTTTGCAGCCAAGGGCTGCGGCGCCTGCCACACGCTCGCCGCCGCAGGCTCGTCGGGCACCGTCGGCCCGAACCTCGACGACGACGAAGCCCGCCGTCGACCTCGTCGTCGACCGCGTCACGAACGGCAGCGGCGTGATGCCGCCGTTCAAGGGCCAGCTCTCCGAGCAGCAGATCGCCGACGTCGCGGCGTACGTGGCCGACGTCCGCCGGCAGCTGATCCTCCCGGCCGACTTCCCGCAGCGCGTCGAGGCGCTCGCCTGCGACCTCGACCGGACGCTGATCGCCGAGGACGCCGAGCTGCGGCCGCGCACGATCGCGGCGATCGCGCGCCGCGCGCGCGGCCGGCATCCGCGTGCTCGTCGTCGACCGGGCGCATGTTCCGCTCCGTGCGGCCCTACCTCGCCCGCGCCGGGATCGAGGAGCCGGTCGTCTGCTACCAGGGCGCGGCCGTCGTCGACCCGGGGAGCGGCCGCTTCCTGCGGCACGAGCCGATCCCGCTCGAGGCCGCGCGCGAGGCGATCGACGGCGGTCGAGGCCGACGGGCACCCGCTCAACTGCTACGTCGACGACGAGCTGTACGTCGCCGAGGACACCCGCTGGTCGCGACGCCTACGCGGACTTCCAGCACCTCCCGGTGACGGCGGTCGGCGACCTCTGCTCGACTGGCTCACGCAGCCGCCGACGAAGCTCGTCGCCGTCGGCGACCCGGACGAGCTCGACGCGCTCGACGGCCAGGCTGAAGCGCGCATTCGGCGGCCGGCTGTACATCTCGAAGTCGCTCCCCTACTTCCTCGAGTTCGCGAGCCCGCGACGTGACGAAGGCAGCGGGCATCGCGTTCGTCGCCGAGCGGCTCGGCTTCTCGCGCGAGCCGGCACGGTCGCCTTCGGCGACGGCGAGAACGACGTCGAGCTGCTCGACTGGGCCGGCTACGGCGTCGCGGTCGCGAACGCCCACCCCGCGCTGCTGCGCGCGTCGCCGACTGGGCCTGCCCGGGCCGGACGTCGAGGAGGAGTGGCCGCAGGTGATCGAGGCCCTTCTAGACTCCAGGCCATGATCGACCTCAAGGCCGCGCGCTCGGATCCCGACGGCTTCCGCGCCGCGCTCGCGCGCAAGGGCGCGGCGGAGGCCTTCGACGCGCTGCTCGCCGCCGACGAGCGCTGGCGCGCGCTCGTGCCGCGGGTGCGACGAGCTGCGCGCCGCGACGAAGCTGAAGGGGCAAGCCGACGCCCGGAGCAGCAGGCCGAGCTGCTGCAGCGTGAAGGACGAGCTGAAGGCGGTGGAGGCCGAGCTCGCCGCCGCCGAGGCGGAGCGCGACGCGCTCGCGCTCCGCGTCCCGAACCCGCCGACGAGGACGTGCCCGACGGCTCGACCGAGGACGACGTGCTCGAGCTGCGCCGCGTCGGCGAGCCGCCCGCGCTCGACGAGCCGCGCGAGCACACCGAGATCGGCCGCTTCGACATGGAGCGCGCCGCGCGCATGTCCGGCTCGCGCTTCGGCTACTGGATCGGCGACACGGCGCGGCTCTGCGCTCGCGCTCTACCGATACGCGCTCGACCGGCTCGCGGAGAAGGGCTTCCAGACCGTGCTGCCGCCCGTGCTCGTCCGCGAGGAGGCGCTGTATCGGCACCGGCGCGTTCCCGAGCGACGAGGCCAACGTCTACGAGCTCCCCGCCGACGGGCTCTACCTGGCCGGTACCGCCGAGATCCCGGTCGCGAGCCTCCACGCCGGCGAGATCCTCGACGCTCGAGGAGCTGCCGCTCCGCTACGTCGCCTTCTCGCCCTGCTTCCGGCGCGAGGCCGGAGCCGCCGGCCGCGACACGCGCGGGATGATCCGCGTCCACCAGTTCAACAAGGTCGAGCAGTTCTCGCTGACGCGCCCGGAGGACTCGTGGGACGAGCACGAGCTGCTGCTCGCGAACACCGAGGAGCTCGTGCGCGACCTCGGCCTGCCGTACCGGATCGTCGTGCTGCCGGCCGGGGACATGTCCAGCGCGTCCGCGAAGACCTACGACGTCGAGATCTGGTTCCCGAGCCAGGAGCGCTACCGCGAGACGGCGTCGATCTCGAACACGACCGACTTCCAGGCGCGCCGCCTCGGCATCCGCATGCGCGGCGAGCAGGGGCCCGAGCCCGTCCACATGCTGAACGGCACCGCCGTCGTCGACCGGATGGCGCTCGCGATCCTCGAGAACTTCCAGGGCGAGGTGCCGGACGCGCTGCTGGCCTACGGCGCCCCGGCGCGCGTCGAGCGCTAACCCTCGGAGGCCACGACCGGCTCGTGCAGGCGGAAGCGCTCGTGCACCGCCTGCACCGCCCGCTCGACATCGGCCGCGGGGACGACGCAGGAGATCCGGATCGCGGAGGTCGAGATGATGCGGATGTTGACGCCGGCCTCCGCGAGCGCAGCGAACATGTCCGCGGCGACGCCCGGGTGCGTCCGCATCCCCGCGCCGACGAGCGAGATCTTCGCGACGTCCGGATCGTGCGCGACGCCGCGCGCGCCGATCTCCTCGGCGAGCGGGGCGAGCACGCTCTCCGCGCGGGCCATGTCCGTCTTGGGCAACGTGAACGAGATGTCGGTGTGCCCCTCGGCCGAGACGTTCTGGACGATCATGTCGACGTTGACGCCCGCCTCCGCGAGCGCGCCGAAGACGCGCGCGGCGATGCCGGGCCGGTCGGGAACGCCGAGGATCGTCACCTCGGCGGCCGAGGTGTCGTGCGCGATCCCCGAGATGATCGGCTGTTCCATCAGCTCCTCCTGACTGACGACCCACGTGCCCGGCGCCTCCGAGAACGCCGAGCGAACGTGGATGCGGACTCCATGATTGCGGGCGAACTCGACCGAGCGGAGCATGAGCACCTTCGCGCCGGACGCCGACAGCTCGAGCATCTCCTCGTAGGAGACGGCGTCGAGCTTGCGCGCCCCGGGCACGAGCCGCGGGTCGGCGGTGAAGACGCCCTCGACGTCGGTGTAGATCTCGCAGACGTCGGCTCCGAGCGCCGCGGCGAGCGCGACGGCGGTCGCATCCGAGCCGCCGCGGCCGAGCGTCGTCACCTCGAGCTGGGTCGAGACGCCCTGGAAGCCGGCGACGAGCACGATCTCGCCCCTTGCGAGCGCCTTGTGGATGCGCTCTGCACGCACCTCGAGGATCTTCGCGCTGCCCGTGTGCCGTGTCGGTGACGATCCCCGCCTGCGAGCCGGTGAGCGAGATCGCCTCGTGGCCGAGGTCGTGGATCGCCATCGCCGCGAGCGCGCATCGAGATGCGCTCCCCGACCGAGAGCAGCATGTCGAGCTCGCGCTCGGCGGGCAGCGGCGAAACCTCGTGCGCGAGCGCGATCAGGTCGTCGGTCGCCTTCCCCATGGCGGAGAGGACGCCTACGACCTCGTGCCCCTGCTCGCGCGCGGCCACGAGCCGGCGCGCGACCGCCTTCAGCCGCTCGGGGCCGGCAACCGACGTGCCGCCGAACTTCTGGACGACGAGGCCCACGCGGAGGACGCTACCTGCGCGACGTCGTCCGGCTCCGCCGCACACCACAGGCTCTCGCTCCGACAGAATGACGAGCGGCGGGGTGCCGGAGCGGTCGAACGGCGCGGTCCTCCGAGCGTCGAACGCGCTTTGAAAACCGTTGGGCGCGCAAGCGTCCCGTGGGTTCGAATCCCACCCCCGCCGCTGCGTTTCAGCGTGCGACGCCGGTGAACGACGCCGCGAACGACGACGCCGGGCAGCGCCGGAGGACGCTGGTGGCCGCCGGCAGCGAGTGGCGGAAGTTCCCGGCGATCCGCGTCGCCCGCCACTCTCCGAGCGTCCAGGCCGCCGCGGTCACGCGCAGCCGCACGTCGGTCGTCCCGGAGACGGCGGTGATCTCGCACTTACAGCTTCACCTTGCCCCGACCTGCGTAGCTCGCCCCCGTCCGCGCGAGCCGCAGCTCCGGCTCGTAGATCCCGCCCGACAAGAGGCGGTGCCCGAAAGAGAGCCTCGCGCCGCACAGGGACCGGCCGCACAGGGCGACGCGAACTCCCAGGAGGCCGAGTGTCGCTCGCCGGCGCGCCAAGGCGCGGACTTCGTCGCGGAGGTGACGCGCAGCGCCAGCTTGAACTTCCCCAGCAGCCGCGCCTCCGACAGCGGCCGCACAGGGGCGACGATCCGGAGCGAGCGCACGCCGGACGCGAGCCCGGGGTCGCAGACCCAGGAGCCGGCCTGCCAATACCCCGTCCCGGTGAAGTACTTGTCGATGGTCGTGCGGGCCTCCCAGAACCGACGGGTCGGAGGTCGGCTGGACGTCCCCACGGCCAAGGTCGCTGGCGATGTATCCGCACGAGCTGCTTCTCACTGCCGCCGAGCGGCTGAACGTGGAGGTACACCTTCTCGCCCGGACGGGTGGAGACGTACCGGATCCGGAACACGATCTCGACTCCCGCTCTCGCCGGTCGTGAACGTCTGGCCCTCGGCCGGCTCGAGCAGCTCCGGCGCCTGGGCGCCCTGGGCAGGCCCCACGCCCGCGGAAACCATCACCACGACAGTGACCACGAGCAGAACGCACGCACGCCTGAAGCACCAAGACCCCCGGTCCCCTGCGCCTGAAGCGTCACACGTCCTCTCTTCCCGCCATCGGCGAAGCCCCCGAAGGACGGCTGCCCGGAACTACCGATGGTTCCGGCGGTGAGGACGTTGAGGAGCTGGGGGGGGGGGGGGGAGGGGAGGGGGGGGGGGGGGGGTGGGGGGGGATGGGAGGGGGGGGAGTGGGGGAGCGTGAAGGGGGGGGAGGGAGGGAGGGGGGGGGGGGGGGGGGAGTGGGGGGGGGGGGGGGGGGGGGGGGGGGGAGGGGAGGGGTGGGGGGGGGGGGGGGGGAGGGGGGGGAGGGTAGGGGGAGAGGGGGAGGGTTGGGGGGGGGTGAGGGGGGAGGGAGTTCGAGTGGGGGGAGGGATTGTGGGGAGGGGGTAGGTTGGGGGTCGTCTGGGAGGAGGGCAGCGGAGGGCCTTGCCGCAGTCCAGTCGAGGAGTCGGGGTTGGGGTGACCGAGCAGTAGGTCGGGAGGACGACCTCCAGGGGAGTGCTCCAGGAGACGCGCAGGGGGGGGGTCCCGCGCGGTCGCGGAGCCGTTCCGTCGTTCTTAGGAGCGTCGTCGCCACCGCGACGCAGCTAGGGGAAGGGCGACTTCCGGATGGGACGACGCGCGCTACGACGCGATGCGTCCCCGCGCTTGCCCGAGTTCAGTCCACCAGCACGACGTGCACCTCGCCGGGGCCGTGCACGCCGACGGCGAGCGCTGCTCGATGTCGGCGCTCCGGCTCGGGCCGGTGACGATCGCGAGCGCGCTCGGCAGCTCGGGGCCGAGCTCGGCGAAGAGCTCCGCGAGGCCGGGCACGATGTCCTCGACGCGAGGAGCGTCATGTGCGACCACGGCAGGAGCGAGCGTGAGCGCGGCTCGTCGGGCGAGGCGGCGAGCACGACCGAGCCCGTGTCGGCGAGGCCGTAGAGCGCCGTGGAGACGCCGGCGCCGGCGATCTCCGGCGCGCGCCGCGATGGACGTGGGCGCCGGCGGCCTCCGCGCCGCGACGAACTCGTCGACGAGCCGCTCACCGGCCGTCCCGGTAGCGGCGGCGGGCGAGCCGGGGCAGCGCCCGCCCGGCCGCGCCCAGACGCGCCCGGGCCCGGCGAGCGCCGGCCGAAGCGCTGCCCGAGCCGCGCAGCGCGGTCGTCAGCCGGTAGCCCACGGCGGCGACCAGGCGAGCGACCAGAGCGTGAAGGCGAGGCGCTCGCGGCGCGAGGCGACGCCTCCGCGACGAGATCGCGCCGGAGGTCGAGCAGCAGCTCGTGGAGCGGGATCTTGACGGGGCACACGTCGGTGCAGGCGCCGCAGAGCGACGAGGCGTGCGGCAGGGCGGGCGCCTGCCCGAGGCCGACGAGCAGCGGCACGAGCACGGCGCCCATCGGGCCCGAGTAGACGGGCCAGTACGCGTCGCCGCCGGTCTTCCGGTAGACCGGGCAGACGTTGAGGCAGGCGCCGCAGCGGATGCACGAGAGCATCTCCCGGTAGCGGCCGCGCAGAAGGTTCGTCCGCCCGTTGTCGAGGATGACGACGTGGAGCTCCTCCGGGCCCGTCCTCCTCGCCCTCGCGCCGTGGGCCCGCTGAGCAGCGTCGTGTAGACGGTGAGCGGCTGGCCGGTGCCGCTGCGGGCCAGGAGCTGGAGCAGGACGGCGAGCTCGGCGAGTCGTCGGCGACGACGCGCTCCATCCCCATCAGCGCGATGTGGACGCGCGGCAGCGAGCTGACGAGCCGGCCGTTGCCCTCGTTCGTGACGAGGACAGATCGAGCCCGTCTCGGCGACGCCGAAGTTCGCGCCGGTGATGCCGACGTCGGCGGTCGAGGAACGCCTCGCGCAGCTGGCGGCGGGCCGCGGCGGTGAGCGCCTCGAGCTCCGGCTCGACCGGCCTCTCCCTCGCGCGGGAGAGCAGCTCGGCGAAGTCCTCCTTCGTCTTCTCGATCGCGGGCGCGACGATGTGCGCCGGGTGCTCGCCGGCGAGCTGGAGGATGTACTCGCCGAGGTCGGTCTCGACCGCCCGCGACGCCGGCCGCCTCGAGCGCGGCGTTGAGCCCGATCTCCTCGCTCAGCCATCGACTTCGACTTGACCGCGAGCTTCGCGCCGTGCCCGCGTGCAGACGTCCACGACGTACGCGCGCGCCTCCTCCGCCGTCCGCGCGAAGAAGACGTTGCCGCCGCGGGCCTCGACCGCGTCGGCGAAGTCCGCGAGGTGGTCGTCGAGCTCGGCGATCGTCCGCTCGCGGATCCGCGGCGCGCGCTCGCGCAGCGCCTCGACGTCGCCGAGGCCGCCCCAGGCCTCGACCGGTGGTCGTAGAGGCGCAGCGGTCGAGGTCGAGCGCCGCCTGCATCCGCGCGTCGGCGAGCTTGCGTCGCGCGCCCGCGCGGAAGGCCCCGGGCGGCTGGGCGAGCGCGCTCACGCGTCGATCCCGCGCGCGAGCGCGGTCGCGAGGTGGACGACGCGCGGCCCGCCCGCGTGCTCGGCGCGGCCGCGCAGGTGCACGAGGCAGCCCGGGTCGGCGGTGACGAGCGCCTCTGCGCCGAAGCGCGGCGCCCGCGAGCTTGTCGTCCGCCATCGCAACCGAGATCTCCGGCTGGCGGACGGAGAAGGTGCCGCCGAAGCCGCAGCAGAGGTCCGGCCGCCGCAGCGGGACGAGCGTCGCGCCCGACGCCTCGAGCAGCGCGCCGCGGCTGATCCGAGATCCGGAGCTCGCGGAGCATGTGGCAGGAGTCGTGGTAGGCGAGCGTGCGGCCGTCGTTCCGCCGCGGCAGCGCCGTCCCGGCGAGGAACGCAGACAGCTCCCACACCTCGTACGGCTCGACTCCGAGCAGCTCCGGCAGGTAGTGCGCGAGCATCGTCGCGCACGAGCCCGAGGGGACGACGACGGGCAGCTCGCGCGAGAACGCCCGCACGAACGTCCGCGCGACGCGGGCGGCGGCGCGACGGTGGCCCGCGTTGAAGGCGGGCTGGCCGCAGCAGACCTGCGCCGCCGGGAAGACGACCTCGTGGCCCGCGCCTCGCGCAGGAGCGCCTCGGCGTCGGCGACCGCGTCGGGGAGCACGAGGTCGCCGAGGCAGGTCGCGAAGAGCTGGACCCTCATCCCGCGGCGAGTCTACTGCCGCGAACCTGCGCGGCAGGCGCCGTTCAGGAGCGCGTCAGCGAGATCGTGCTGGTCGCGTGGCCGCCGTCGGGCAACGTGATCGCGACGGTGCCCGAGAACGACTTCCCGCTGAACTTGCCGGTCAGCTTCCACTGCAGCCCGTTGGCACATGCCGGGTTCAGCCCGCTCGCGATCATCGACTTCGCGGCGTGGACGTACACGACCTTCGTCGTGCCGAGGATCGGCGACTTGGACGAGAACGCGAACCCCTTCGCGTTCCACCGGTTCGGGCCGGTTCCCTTGGTCAGGGTCGCTTGCGCGCCGGGGGATCGGCGCAGCCGAAGACGTTGCCGCCGAGATCCATCGAGACGACGAGCTTCGTTCCGACGGCCTTCGCGCTGAAGAGCGCCGGGCCGGTCGAGCCGAACGTCTCGTTCTTCCAGCTTCCCTTCCAGGTGCCCGCGAGCGACGCCGGCGTGAAGGGCGCGGCGGCCCAGGCCGCGGCTGTGGCCAGGAGAGCCACGACGCCCAGGACGGCTGCGAGCCTGCGCACGCGGCAAAGGTAACGCACTCGCGGCGAGCCGACAAGAGGCAGAATCGAAGACGTGCCCACGGGAGACGAGCTGAGAACGTTGATGCGCCGCTTCCCGACGGCGTCGCCGTGCTGACGGTCGACGCCGAGGGCGAGCGGCTCGGCCTGACGGTCGGCTCGCTCGTCTCGCTCTCGCTCGAGCCGCCGCTCGTCGGCGTCGCGATCGACCGCGCAGGCGGCGATGCACGAGCTGCTGCGGCGGGCCGGCGGGTTCGCGCTCAGCCTGCTCGCCGACGGGCAGGACTGGCTCGCGCAGCACTTCGCGCGCGGCGTGCCGCCGATCGCGCTGTGGCACGGGATCGCGAGCCGCGAAGGGCGCAGCCGGCGCGCCGCTGCTCGTCGGGCGCGCTCGGCTGGCTCGAGTGCCGGCTGGCCGGACGAGGTCGCGGCCGGCGACCACACGTTCTTCGTCGGCGAGGTGCTCTCGGTCGAGCTCGGCGAGCCGGCGCCGCCGCTCGTCCACGTCGACGCGGGCGTACCGCAGCGCTGTGATCGAGGCGGTCGTCTTCGACCTGGACGGCGTCCTGATCCAGACCGAGGAGGTCTGGGACGAGGTGCGCGAGCGGCTCGCGCGCGAGCGCGGCGGCCGCTACGACGCCGAGGAGCAGCGGGCGATGATGGGCATGAGCTCGCCGGAGTGGTCGCGGTACATGCACGAGCGAGCGTCGGCCTGCCGCGAGCCGCCCGACGAGATCGACGCCGAGGTCGTCGAGCGGATGGCGCGCGCGCTACCGCGAGCAGCTGCCGCTGATCGCCGGCGCGGTCGAGGCGGTCGAGCGGCTGGCGGCGCGCTGGCCGCTCGGGCTCGCGTCGTCGTCGAACCGGCCGCTGATCGACCTCGTGCTCGAGCTGTCGGGGCTCGCGCCGCTCTTCCGCGCGACGGTGTCGTCGGAGGAGGTCGCCGCGCGGCAAGCCGGCGCCGGACGTCTACCTCGAGGCGTGCCGCCGGCTCGGCGTCGACGCCGGCGCGCTGCGCCGGCGGTCGAGGACTCGCACGCCGGGCATCGGCTCGGCCAAGGCGGCCGGGATGCGCGTGGTCGCGATCCCGAACCCGCACTATCCCGCCGGGCGACGAGGCGCTCGCCGACGCCGACGTCGTGCTCGCTCGCTCGAGCTCAGCCGGAGCTGTCGAGCCGTGCGGCGCTGACGCGTGTGGACAGATCGTCACACACGTCAGACGCCGTGACACGCATGATCGGTGTGACACGTCCGTGACGCACCCTTCGACCGAGACGTGATGTCTCGTCACGGGGGTCGACCCGGTCGGGACAGGCTGCGGCCGTCAGACGCGGCCGAACAGGACGCAGCCGTTGTGGCCGCCGAGGCCCATCGCGTTCGAGAGCGCGACGTCGACCTGCGCCGCGCGCGCCTCGTTCGGGACGTAGTCGAGGTCGCACTCCGGATCGGGCGTCTCGTAGTTGATCGTCGGCGGGAGGACGCCCTCGTGGAGCGCGAGCACGCACATCATCGCCTCGATCGCGCCGGCCGCCCCGAAGCAGTGGCCGGTGACCGACTTCGTCGAGGAGACCGCCAGCTCGTACGCGTGGTCGCCGAAGACCTCCTTGATCGCCTGCGTCTCGGCCAGGTCGCCGAGCGGCGTCGACGTGCCGTGCGCGTTGATGTAGCCGACCCGCTCCGGCTCGACCCCGGCCCGCTCGAGCGCCGCCCGCATCATCTCGGCGACGCCGACCGACTCGGGATCGGGCTGCGCCAGGTGGTGCGCGTCGTTCGAGGCGCCGTAGCCGAGCACCTCGGCGTAGATCGTCGCGCCGCGCGCCCGCGCCGCCTCGAGCTCCTCGAGCACGAGCACGCACGCGCCCTCGCCCATCACGAAGCCCGGCGCGGGTCGCGTCGAACGGCCGCGACGCGCGCGGCGGGTGCTCCTCCTCGGCGGCGAGCCCGCGCATCGCGCAGAAGCCGGCGAGGATCAGCGGGTGGATGGCAGGCCTCGGCGCCGCCGGCGAGCACGGCGTCGGCGTCGCCGCGCCGGATCACCTCGGCCGCCTCGCCGACCGCGGTCGAGCCGGTCGCGCAGGCCGAGACCGGCGCGTAGTTCGGGCCGCGCAGCCCGAGCGCGATCGCGAGCTGCCCGCTCGCCGCGTCGACGAGCACGCTGGGGATGAAGTACGGCGAGACCCGGTCGGGCCCGCGCTCGAGCAGGACGTCGGTGCTGCTCCGATGATCCCGATGCAGCCCGCCGATCGCCGTGCCGAAGAGCGACGCCGACGCGCGCCGGCTCGTACGCGCCGTCGAGCGACGCGTCGCCGACCGCCTCCGTCGCCGCCGCGACGCGCGAGCAGGACGTTGCGGTCGAGCCGCCGCGCCTCCTTCGGCCACGACGACCGCGGCCGGGTCGAAGCCCTTCACCTCGGCCGCGATCCGCACGGGGAAGCCGCTCGCGTCGAACGCGCGGATGAAGTCGATCCCGCTCCGGCCCGCGACCGCCGCCTCCCAGGTCGAGCGGCGCGTCGTTGCCGAGCGGCGTGACCGCTCCGAGCCCGGTGACGACGACTCTGCGCATCGCCGCTAGAGCTTAGACGGCTAGCGCTCCGGCGCGTGCCCGGCCAGAACGTGCCCTTCCCGCCGATGGAGGCCGAGCTCGTGCGCGGAGCTGCCCGCACGGCGACGGCTGGCAGTACGAGCCGAAGTGGGACGGCTTCCGCGGCGTGCTCGAGAACGACGGCGGCGAGCTCGCGCTCTGGAGCCGGAACGGGCGGCCGCTGCTGCGCTACTTCCCCGAGCTCCGCCCGCTCGGCGACCTGCTCCCGCCCCACTCCGCGCTCGACGGCGAGATCGTGATCGAGCGCGACGGCCGCCTCGACTTCGACGCGATGCAGATGCGCCTCCACCCGGCCGAGAGCCGCGTCCGCAAGCTCGTCGGCCGAGATCCCGGCCGCAGTTCGTCGCCTTCGACGTCCTGCTCTGGAAGGGCGAAGCCGGTGCACGAGCTGCCGCTCGAGAAGCGCCGGCGCGAGCTCGAGCAGCGCTGCGGCGCTTCCGGATCTCGCCGGCGACCCGCGACCGCGCGCAGGCGCCGCGAGCTGGCTCGACGCGGCTCGAGGCGGCGGGCCTCGACGGCGTGATCGCCAAGCGGCTCGGCCTGCCGTACCTCCCCGGCTCGCGCGACGGCGTCGTCAAGGTGAAGGCGCACAAGACGGCCGACTGCGTCGTCGTCGGCGTCGCGCTGGAAGGCGAAGCCGACCACGCTCGCGACGCTCCTCCTCGGCCTCTACCGCGACGACGGCGAGCTCGACTACGTCGGCTCGGCTGCGGTCGCCGCGAGCCGCCACGACGAGATCCTCGAGCTGCTGCCGAGCCGCTCCTCGAGGGCGCGCCGCGACCGCGGCTTCTCGGAGCCGAACCGCTGGGGCGGCGGCGAGCTCGACGGAGTCGGCGGTGCAGCCCGAGCTCGTCGTCGAGGTGCGCTACGACAAGGTGCAGGGCAACCGCTTCCGCCACGGCACGCGGCTGCTCCGCTTCCGCGACGACAAGGAGCCGGAGCAGTGCACCTGGCGCGAGGTGCGACCGCCGCCCGCGCCGCCGGGACGACCTCTACGGTCGACGGCGGCTTCTAGACCCAGCTGCTCGAAGCGCGGGACTCGAGGCTCGACCTTCCGCCGCCACATGCCGGCGGTCAGGTCGCCGACCTCGGCGATCCGCTCCCGCATCGTCTGCAGCGTGAACGTCGCCGGGTCGCAGTCGCGGCACCTCGTCCCAGCGTCAGCGGCGCCGAGGCGCGCGCGTCCGGGCGTCGGGCGGATCGAGTAGGCGCGACGCGATCGTCCGGTCGCGCGCGTTCTGGCCGTAGTCGACGAACACGCCGACGCGGTCGGCGACCTTCCACGTCGTCGTCGCGACGCCTGGTCGCCGATCGCGCCGCTCGACCTCCTTCGCCAGCGCCTTCGCGAAGTCGCGCACGTCCGGGAACGTCGAGCTCCGGCTTGATCGGCGCGAGGATGTGCAGCCCGGTCGCGCCGGAGGTCTTCGGGAACTCGACCAGCCCGAGCTCGTCCATCACCTCCTTGACGACCATCGCGATCTCGCGCACGTGCGACCACGGGTTGCCCTCGCTCGGGTCGAGGTCGATCAGCAGGTAGTCGGGCCGCTCGATGTCGTCGATCCGCGAGTGCCACGTGTGCAGCTCGATGCAGCCGAGGTTGGCGATCCACGCGAGCCCGGCCGCGTCGGCGACGACCGGGAAGTCGGCGTGCCGCCCGCTCGGGAAGTCCGATCCGGAACGTGTCGAGCCAGTCCGGATGGGGCTGCGGGACGCGCTTCTGGTAGAAGAAATCGTCCGTCCACGCCGTCCGGGTAGCGCTTCATCTGCATCGGCCGCCGCCGCACGTGGTGGAGCACGCAGGGCGCGACGTCGACGTAGTAGGCGATCAGGTCGCCCTTCGTCAGCCCGAGCTGCGGGAAGAACACCTTGTCCGGGTTGGAGAACGGGACCTCGCAGCGGCCGACCTTCACGCTGCGAAGTTCGGCGGCGGGCGTGTGTTACCCTCGCGCCGCCGGGTCCCGATCGAAGGAGCTGCCACGATGCGCAAGGTCACCGTCGCCCTCACCGCCTTCGCCGCCGCTCTCGCGCTGACCGCGAGCGCGAGCGGCAGTGCCTCCTCCTCCGCCCTCACGGGCGCCTGCGCGAAGGGCTCACTCGCGCTCAAGACGGCGGGGACGCTCACGATCGGCACCGACAACCCGGCGTACCCGCCCTGGTTCGACGGCGGCGAGACGAAGGGTACGAAGTGGAAGATCAACGACCCGGCGAAGGGCAAGGGCTTCGAGTCCGCGGTCGCCTACGCCGTGGCGAGGCAGCTCGGCTTCACCGGCCCCGAGGTGCGCTGGGTCGTCGTGCCGTTCAACAACTCGTTCAAGCCCGGCAAGAAGAGCTTCGACTTCTTCGTCAACCAGGTCTCGTACCAGCCCGCGCGCGCGAAGAACGTGGACTTCAGCGCCTCGTACTACGACGTCAACCAGGCGATCGTCGCGCTCAAGGGCAAGCCGGCCGCGAGCGCAAAGTCCGTCGCCGCGCTGAAGAAGTTCAAGCTCGGCGCGCAGATCGGCACGACGAGCTACCAGTACATCGTCAAGAACATCAAGCCCTCGAGCTCGACGAGCGTCTACGACTCGAACAACGATGCGGTCACCGCGCTCAAGAACGGCCAGATCGACGGGCTCGTCGTCGACCTTCCGACCGCCTTCTACGTCACCGCCGTCCAGGTCGAGAACGGCATCATCGTCGGCCAGTTCCCGTCCGTCGGAGGCCAGGAGCAGTTCGGCCTGGTGCTCGGCAAGGGCAGCTCGCTGACGGTGTGTGTGAACAAGGCGCTCGCCGCGCTCAAGGCCAACGGCACGCTCGAGCGCCTGCAGCAGCAGTGGCTGTCGAAGGCCACGGGCGCGCCCGTGCTGAAGTAGCCCGCTGGACGGGAACCGCGGCTCGAGGATCCTCGGCGGCCTGAACCCCGGCGGCTCCGGTCGCCGGGGCGTCATCGTCGCGCTCGCCAGCACGGTCGTCTTCTTCGCGATCGTCGCGATCGCCATCGTCAACTCGCCCGGCTGGCCGGAGGCCAAGCGGGCGTTCTTCGACTGGGGCGAGTTCCGCGACTCTCTGCCCGAGATCGCCTCCGCGTTCCAGATGAACGTGAAGATCTTCCTGATCGCCGAGGTCTTCATCCTCGTCTTCGCGCTCCTCCTCGCCGTCCTGCGCAGCCTGCCGGGCCCGGTCTTCTTCCCGCTGCGGGCGCTCGCGATCGTCTACGCCGACCTCTTCCGCGGGATCCCGACGATTCTCGTCATCTACATCCTCGGCTTCGGCGCGCCGGCGCTCGGGCTCGCCGGCAGTCCCGACCTCGACGATCTTCTGGGGGATCGTCTCGCTCGTGCTCGTCTACTCCGCCTACGTCTCCGAGGTCTACCGGGCGGGGATCGAGTCCGTTCACCCGAGCCAGGAGGCCGCCGCGCGCTCGCTCGGCCTCACGCGCGGCCAGGCGCTGCGCTTCGTGATCCTGCCGCAGGCCGTCCGGCGCGTGATCCCGCCGCTCCTGAACGACTTCATCGGGCTCCAGAAGGACTCGGCTCTCGTCGCGCTGCTCGGCACCGTCGAGGCCTTCCGCCAGTCGCAGATCGACGTCGCGGCGACCTTCAACTACACGCCGTACCTCGCGACGGCGCTGCTGTTCGTCGCGATCACGATCCCGCTCGCCCGCTTCACCGACTGGCTCGTCGCGCGCGACCGGCGCCGCCAGCTCGCGGGGAGGGCGGCGTGAGCGCCGGCGGCGAGGCTCTCCGGATCGAGGGCCTGCGCAAGTCCTTCGGCAAGCTCGAGGTGCTGAAGGGGATCGACCTCACCGTCGGCGAGCACGAGGTCGTCTGCCTGATCGGCGCGTCGGGCTCCGGGAAGTCGACGCTCCTGCGTTGCGTCAACCTGCTCGAGCCGGTGGATGCCGGCCGGATCGTGCTCGGCGGCGTGGAGCTGACGGCACGCTCGGTCGACCTCAACCGCGTGCGCCGCCGGATCGGGATCGTCTTCCAGGCGTTCAACCTCTTCCCGCACATGTCGGTGCTCGGCAACGTGACGCTCGCGCCGGTGAAGGCGCTCCGGATGCCGCGCGCGCAGGCCGAGACCGAGGCGCTGGAGCTGCTCGAGCGCTTCGGCCTCGCGGACAAGCGCGACGAGTACCCCGACCGGCTCTCGGGCGGGCAGCAACAGCGCGTGGCGATCGTGCGCGCGCTTGCGATGAAGCCGGAGCTGATGCTGCTCGACGAGGTGACGAGCGCGCTCGACCCCGAGCTCGTGGCCGAGGTGCTAAACGTGATCCGTGGCCTGGCGGCGGGCGGGATGACGATGCTGATCGCGACGCACGAGATGGGCTTCGCCCGCGACATCGCGAGCCGAGTCTGCTTCCTCGACGCGGGCGTGATCCTCGAGCAGGGGCCGCCGGAGCAGATCTTCACGGCGCCCCGGGAGGCGCGGACGCAGCAGTTCCTCCAGCGAATCGTCGAGGCCGGGCGCTTGTAGGCGCTCTGTGTAGAGTCCCGCCGGTGCGGAGGCTCCTCCTCTTCGGTCTCGTCCTGGCGGCCTTCGGCGCCGCCGTTCCCGCGCACGCCGCCACCGCCTGCCGCGCCTCCGCGCAGCCGCGGTTCGACATCGCCGCCGCCGCCGCAGTGCCGGCCGTCGTCGGCAAGAAGGCGCCGCCGCTCGGCCGTGCCGGAGCGCAGAAGCTCGCCCGCGAGCTCAGCGCACGCGGCGACATCTGCGGCGCCCGCGCCTCCGCGCGCGTCGAGGCGGCCGCGCGCGCGATCGAGCAGGCCGCCGCCCGCGGCGACCGGGCGACGGCGAAGCGGCTCCTCCGCTCGCTGCTCGCCTCGCTCCAGCGCCGCTCCCCCACCGTCCACCGCGCCCCGGCGGTCGCCTTCGCGACCTGCCCGATCGACGACAAGGCCAAGGTGGAGGCGAAGGACTCCGGCGCCGCGGATGGCCTCCGTGCCGCCACCGCGGCCCAGAAGGCCGGCGACGCGGCCGGCGCCGCGCAGGCCATGGACAGCGCGCGCTCCGCCTACGGGAAATGGGCCGGCAAAGCAGGCTCGACGCCCGGCGACTTCGCCTCGATGGCCAGGGGCGCGCAGCAGCTCGGCATGGAAGGGCTGGGGCAGGACCTGATCGACAAGGGCCGCACGGCGGCCGAGGCCAACGTCGAGAAGGCGAAGAAGATCGACCGCTGCACGGCGTCGGCCAAGGACATGGGCTGCCAGCTCCGGGCCACGGCGGTCGCCCAGCTCTTCGGGGGCGAGGGCGCCTCGTCCGCCGATCTCGGCGCGACGTCGCAGGCGGTCCAGGACCGGCTCGAGGGCAAACTCCCCGACGGCTGCGAGGAATGGTCGTTCGAGATGAAGTGGACGGCCCAGCTCGAAGGCGGCGACACGTGGACGATGCGCTGGGGCCCCGGGAGGTTCCGGGTCAGCCGCCGTGGCGGCACGATCGACGGCAGCCAGGCCGCCGGCTACGGCCCCGGTTGGGGCGGCCTCATCGGCAACGCGACGGGGAGGTGTACGGAGACGACCGACGAGGGCACGATCGACCACGGCCCCGCGACCTTCACGGGCGGCGCGTTCCGCTACTCGATCAACGGCTCGGTGTCCGAGACGGGCATGGTCGTGGAGGTGGCGAGCGAGGACGCGCACGTGAGCGTCAACGCGCCCGCGGCGGAGGTCTGCCAGTTTCTCGCCGGGTTTGGCGAAAACTTCGTCAACCTCATCGTCAAAGGCCCGTTCCCGTTGGAATTCGAGCTCGGCCCGGACGACAGCTCGGCGCAGTACTCGTTCTCGGACGCCGAGAGCTCGTTCGAGGCGTCGATCCGGCGCGTCAAGTAGAGGCGGTACGCTTCGAGGCGATGCTCCAGGACCCGCAGCGCATCGACCTCTCGCTCGAGCCGCTCGACGACTACGTCGTCGTCCACCCCTCCGACGAGGAGACCGAGACGCGCGCCGGCCTGATCATCCCCGCCTCGGCCGACACGGGCTGCCGCACGGGGATCGTCACCGCCGCCGGTCCCGACGCGACGGGGCTCGGGCCGGGCGACAAGGTGCTCTTCCCGAAGGACGCCGGCTTCGACGTCCACCTCGCAGGCGCCGAGGTGAAGGTGCTGCGCCGCAGCGAGCTGATCGCCCGCGTGCACGACTGATCAGCTAGGCCCTCAAAGCGGAGCGCCCGCCCCCTGTTGCCGCAGAGACGGGCGCCGCAGATGCCGGGGGATGGAGGGGGAGTACCGGCTTCGTCACTCTGATACTCGGACCGCGGGGAGTCATGCCCCCGAAGGGGGATTTGGAGCGTGGGGGAACCCATGGTTCCCCCACGAGCCCCCTCCTTCGACAGTCCTCGCTGCTCCTGCACGAGCTTGCGCTGCGCGGGAGTGAATCCCGCTCCGCGCCCCTACAGCTCTCGTTGTTCCGGCGCTGCGCGTCGCTTCGCTCGCGCCCACGCACGGGTTGCTCGCGTGGGGCACGGTATCCTGGCCCCGCACGGAGAAGTGGCCGAGTGGCTGAAGGCGGCGCCCTGCTAAGGCGTTACGTGGGTATAAACCTGCGTCGAGGGTTCGAATCCCTCCTTCTCCGCTCTCGCGCCTCTGGGCGCGACCCTCCCGGCCGGGGCGAGGCCGGTCTCCGGGGCCGCTCGCGCCAGGAACGCGAGGGCACGTGCTCGGCGAACGGCGCCACGCATCACGGTACGCTGTCCTTCGCCTCGGAGGGGTGGCAGAGCGGTCGAATGCGGCGGTCTCGAAAACCGTTAGGGGTCGTTAGGCTCCTCGAGGGTTCAAATCCCTCCCCCTCCGCTCAGTAGAGCTGAAACCCGCTTGTGGAGCGGGTTTCAGCTCAGTCGAAGGCCTCGGGTGCTGCCGTTTCTACTGCCGCTCAAGACCGCTGGACTCTGGCCCTCCCTTGGCCCGACGGTCTGGCCCACAACCCGGGCCAGACCGTCGGGCCAAGGGAGATACCCTGAAGGCTGGCGATGCTCTTCTTCGTCGACGAGTCCGTTGCCGCGAACACCACGGCGCGCACACATAGGCGTCGAGCAGGGCGGCGGCCTCGTCCTCGTTCCCGGGCATAGGGGCGCCTCGCGCTGCGCGGGCTCGTCGTCGCAGCGGCCGAGCGCCGTCTGGGTGTTCTCCACGTCGAGGGTGAGCAGCATTGCGCGCCGAGCGCACATTGCGCGAGAATGCCCGAGCGACCCACGGACAAGGAGGGATCATGGCGGATTCCGCGCTCTTCATCGGATGGGGAGCTCCCGTCAGAGGCCGCGAACAGAACTCGGCTGCGGTGTTTGGCGAGGCGGTCGTGCTGTGGACGAAGCTCCAGGCCGACGGCGTGATCGAGAGCTGGTCGGCGTACTTCCTCGAGCCGCACGGCGGCGACCTGCAGGGCTTCTTCCTGCTCAACGGCGACCGCGCCAAGCTCGCCCAGGCGCGGACGAGCGAGGAGATGGACCAGGTGGTCCAGCGCGCGAACACCATCATCGAGCGCCTCGGCGTGGTCGGGGCCGCGACCGGCGCCCGCGTCGAGGCGGAGATGGGGAGGTTCCTCGCGAACGCGGCCGAGCTCGGCTGACGAGCGGTGTCGTAGTCCGACGGCCGAGGGGCTCGCCGATCCGCTCGGCGAGCCCCTCGGCCGTGAGGCGGCCATCAGCGGGTGCAGCACATCGTTGCGTCACGCTGGCTTCGCTCGCCATTCTGTTGTCAACAGTGGGTACATCCAGCCGCAGGAGCGTCTTATTCAAACCCTGCCTCGAAGGAGTTGTCGAGGGAGAGCCGGAACTCTCCGGCGAGAGCACGCTGGCGCAGGCGGCGCTCTGCTCTCTCGAGAGCTTCGGGGCTCCGTGGCGACCTGATCATCTAGTGTTGAGCGCAGAGAGGATCACGGATGGATACAGCAGGATTCCTGGTTCGCGAGCGTGGGACGATCGTCCCTGAGGCAGAGGATGCGCTAACTCGCTTGCACGAGCCCCACTACGAGGCCGTGGCTGCATCCGAGGTGAAGGAGCGGTTGGACTTGCTGTTCGACCAGCTCGTCGACGCGGTCATGAAGCGCAACCTCAGTTCGGTGATCGTCTACGCGTGCACCGTCGCACGAGAGCGCTTCGACGCCGGCTACGACCTGTCCGAGGTACAGGCTGCCTTCAACGCGCTTGAGGCGGCGACGTGGACACGCATCATCGCCCACCTCGAATCTGACGAGCTCGCAGAAGCTCTCGGTCTCGTCAGCACTGTCTTCGGTGCGGCGAAAGACGCACTCGGCAGGCAGTACGTATCGCTTGCCACGCACAGCCACGCACCTTCGCTCGATCTTAGAGCGCTCTTCGAAGGAACAGACGGGGTTTAGTCGCGCCAGCCCAGTTCGGGTGACATTCCTGAACGCTGGCGCAGCCGAGAGTCGTGTGCCGGGGTCGGTAGTTCAGCGCACGGCGGGTCGGTGGTGTCACGGATGCAGCACGGGGTGTCGGCGGGAGTCTTTCGGCACGAGGAGCATGCACCGAGCAGGTCGGTTCCCCAGGTGGGGTTTGGGGGTTGGCGTGATGGAAGGGCGTCGGGCTGCGCGTCGGCTCGGTCTGGTCATTCCGCTGGCGTCGTCTGCATTCGCGACTGCTCTGCTGCTTGCCGGCGCCCCCGTCGTCAGCGGAGCAAGCCGATCTGTGGCGGCGAACTGCAATCGGGTGTGGGTCGTCGACAAGCGGCCAGAAGGCACCGTGAACGCGGTCGCGGTCGACGCGCGAGGGGCGTGGGCCGCTGGCTCGATCAACGGCGGACTCGTTCTCCGCTTCGACGGGAAGCGCTGGTCGTCGATGCAGATTCGAGGCGTTCCGGAGATCGCTGATTTGGCAGTCGGTCAGGGCGCCGTCTGGGCGCTCGCATCGCGGGACGTCTACCGCTGGACCGGAAAGCGCTGGCGCCGCTTTGTCGTGACGGGCCTGCCGAAGGCAAGGAAGGGCCTGAGCTTTTCTGCAATCGACGATGCCACAGGGGATGTCTGGCTGGCAGGCACGTACGACGACAGCACGTACGACGAGACCGGCGCCTGGGGCTCCGGCTGGCTGACCGCACGTCTGCAAGGGGGTCGCTGGCGGACGTATCCCGGCGGCAGCGGGTCGTACGCCGGCCTGTCAGGGGTCGAGATTGTCAGCGGCCGGGAGGCATGGGCAGTCGGGGGCCAGGGCCCGACGATGGCGTCCGCGCACGAGGTGATGCTCCACTGGAACGGCTCAGGGTGGGTCGACATGAGCCGCTATGACTACGTCTGGAGGCTCAACGACGTTCTGGCGCTCACACCCAACGACGCATGGGCTGTAGGAGACACGAACCTTGATGCCTTTCCCCGGTATGCGAGTCGACCTGCGATCGAACGCTGGGATGGGAAGCGGTGGCTTCGCGTGGAGGTGCCGGGTTGGCGCTGGCCGACGGCTCCGAGTCTGAACTCGCTTGCCGCATTTGGCCCCCGAGACATCTGGGCTGGAGGACGGCGCTGGAACGGGCCTCCCACGCTCCTGCATTGGAATGGAGAGCGCTGGTCAGAAGTAACTCCACCGCCAGTCGGGACTGCGATTCTCGACCTCGCGGCGGCACGCGACGGCACCCTCTGGGCGGTCGGCAAGAACTTCGTCGCGCACTCCCGCTGCGAGTAGCGGGCTCACCGGCCGCGCCCGTTCCTCAGGGGGCATTCGCGAACACTCGCGCAGGCAATGGCGCTCCGGCATGGCAGGCATTCCGAGTTGTAGCGGTCATGGGGGCGTGCCATGAGGTTGGCGTCGACCGAACATAGAATCGCCTTGTGGAGATAGGCGACCCGGTCATCCTGCGCAGCATTTACCGGGGGAACGTTCGTTTCGCCATGCCGCATCGGTTCGCAGGCATGTGGGGCGAGTACTACGCGCTCTTCTGCCAGCCGGGCACCCGCTTCAAGGGGGTGGTACGTAAACCTGATGGGACATATCTCGATGATTGGGTTACCGACAAGCCGGCAAGCGATGGAGTCTGGAAGCGCGGGCCCGTCCTCCGTTTCATGCGTCCCGGCGACCGCCACGCGATCGAGGTTCTCTGGAGCACGGCCTGGGAGGATTGTGGCTGGTACGTGAACCTCCAAGCGCCGCTCGTCGTCCGTGGCGTCTTCTTCGACACGTGCGACCACGCCCTCGACGTGCGGGTCCTTTCCGACGGAGCCTGGCACTGGAAGGACGAGGACGATTTTGCCGAGGCGATCGCGCTGGGCATGCTCGACGAGGTCGAGGCGGGTCTGGTGCGCGCCGAAGCGGAGCGCGTGATCGCAGCCCGACCCTGGCCGACCGGCTGGGAGGACTGGCGCCCGGCCTCACACTGGGCCCCCCTGCCGTTACCGTCCGACTGGGCAGCGCCCGCACGCTGAACCCACGGACGAGTCGCCAGCGTCCCGCTCGGGTGACATTCCTGAACACTGGCGCAGGCTTGCGTCCTGGCCCCTCACATTCACCGGAGCGATCGGCCGCCTCACGCCTCGTCGAGCGGCGGATTGGCCAGCACCACGGAGGTCTCGATCTGGCGGTCCGAGATGGTCCAATAGGTCTTGAGCAGCGCGGTCTTACGCTCGGGCGAGACCAGCTCGAAGCCGTTGCGACGGTAGAAGCGGATCGCCCAGTCGGCGGCGGCCCAGGTGCCGACCAGCATGCGCCGCGCGGTCAGGCGCCGCAGATGCAGGAGCAGCGCGCCGCCGACGCCGTGCCGCTGGTTGCCGGGCAGGACATACGCGTGGCGGATCAGATCGACGTCGTCCACCGGCTGGATGCCCATCACGGCGATCAGCGCGCCGTGCGCCTCGTAGCCCCAGAACGCGACCCCTCCGGCGATCTCGCTATCGAGCTCGCGCGAATCCATGTACGGCTCGTGCCAGCAGTCGTCCGGGATCGCCCCGCGATAGGCCTCGGCGGCAGCGTTGACGATCGCCTGGATGGCCGTGCGATCGTTATCACGACAGGGCCGGATGCTGCTCATGACGCGAATCTAGCTGGGGCGCCGCGACTGTGATGTCACAGGCTGGCGCACCGCTGCGCCACTGCTTCCGGACCGAGCGAATTCTCTCCGTCGCCGGGCCGGTTAGGTCCCGCTCTCCCTTCTGGGGTCATTCCCGCACGCTGGGGCAGGCGGGCAAGCGCTCGCCTGTCAGACTCGGGCGATGGGCGATCCCTTCGATGCGAGAGTCCAGCCGCTTCGCGAGGCGTGGCGTTTCGCTGCCGATGACCTTGGGATCGATGTCACGACCGAGGACTGCTGGGTAGAGGACGAGGATGGCCGCCGGCATCCGGTCGTGGCGATCGTCCACGACTTCGGAGGGGAGGGTGGAATGTTGATCTTTGAGGAGTACGAGGCGTCGCTCACAGAGTTGGCGTGGTCGCGAGGGCAGGGCTCCACGGTGATCGCCAGCGGGCACGGGTACGACGCCTACGATCGCGACGTCTTTGTCGAAGCCCTCAACGACTGGCAGTGGACTGGCCACGAAGAGCCGCCACGGTGGTACACGGGCGTTCCGAACGCGGACGAGTGACCCATCGAGGGCGGCCGTCCCGCCGCTCAGGTGACATTCCCGCACTCACTGTCATCGTCGACTGGTGTCGTCTGCTGTGGAGCAGAGACTCGGGTCGGCGGCGGCTGACTCGATTCCCGGATGTCGCCCCCGAAGGGTTGACTTGCCAGCGTTGTGTCGCCGCCGCCTTCCCGAGACCGTCGAGCGTGACCTGATAGGAGCGTGGCTTTCGCCTCGGGTGAGGTCTGTCCGCTCGCCGGTCGCCCCCAACGGATAGGAGGCGATCACCATGATCGTTGTTGGAGTGGACGTACACAAGCAGTCGCTGACGGCGGTCGCCGTCGACGAGGTAGGCCGGCCGCTCGCGGAGCTGACGGCCAGCTCGGGCGAGCAGTTGGTGGCCTGGTCGACGTCGCTTGCGGCGGAGCGGTTGTGGGCGCTGGAGGATTGCCGGCAGCTGACCCGGTCGCTCGAACGGGAGTTGCTGGCCGTGGGTGAGCGGCTGGTGCGGGTGCCGCCGAAGCTGATGGCGCCGCAGCGGCGCGCCAGCCGGGTGCGCGGCAAGTCCGATCCGATCGACGCGCTCGCGGTTGCGCGGGCGGCGCTGCGGGAGCCGCGGCTCGATTACCCGCGGTCAGGTGAAGCAGCCTTGCGTGAGCTGAAGCTGCTCGTCGACCACCGCGACGACGTTGTCGACGAACGAAGGCGAGCGCAGCAGCGGTTGCGCTGGCACCTGCACGAGCTCGATCCCGAGCTGGCGGTGCCACCAGGCGCGCTCGACCGGGCGGTCTGGCTCGACCGGCTCGCACGGCGGCTCGCTCGCGGCGAGCAGACCGTGCTCGTGCAGATCGCGCGCGAGCTCCTCGGCCGCTGCCGCAGCCTCACCCGGACCATCCTCGCCCTCGACCGCGAGCTCCAAGCAAGGATCAAGAAGACCGCGCCCGCCTTGCTCGCGCTGCCCGGTTGTGGCGCCTTGAGCGCCGCCAAACTGCTCGGCGAGATCGGCCCGATCGAACGCTTCCAAACAGACGCCCAGCTCGCCCGCCACGCCGGCGTCGCCCCGCTCGAAGCCAGCTCCGGCACCCACCGCCGCCACCGGCTAGACCGCGGCGGCAACCGCCAACTCAACTGCGCCCTGCACCGGATCGCGATCACCCAGGCGCGGGCACATCCACCCGCTCGCGCCTACCTAGAGCGCAAACAGAGCGAGGGCAAGAGCCGCCGCGAAGCCCTCCGCTGCCTCAAACGACAACTCGCCCGCACCGTCTACACCACCCTCAAAAACGAGCCGCCCTTGACATAGGAGCAACACTGGGGCAGGTGAGAGAGCTCCGCCACGAGGACATCAACGCCTTGGGACGCCCGCTATCCGCAGTCGCGCACGCCGAAGCGGATGACGGCGTGGCGGGGTGAGCGCTCGTTGTCCACCCAGACGAGGAGAGGCACACAACGGGGCGAGCTGGCGAGCAGAAAGCCCACCCAGGACGTCACGGGCCACCCGTCAAACCGGGGATCCGAGAGCTCGCCGCGCTGACATGCGACGAACGAGACAACCGCACGCCAGTTGCGAAATCCCGATCCCGGACCGAAAGCGAACCCGACGTCGTGTCGCATGGCAGGGGACAGTTCGAGCGTTACGCGATGGCCTCCCTTGACGTACACGAAAATCTTGTTCCCGCGGACGACAGGCGCATAAGCCAGTATTGGTCGGGCACGCTCCAGGGCGAACGGTCCGACGATCAGGTTGTGCCGGCTGGTGAATTCGTCACGGCGCCCCCACCCTGGGGTCGTCGAGCAATCCACGACGGCGCCGCGCGGGCGCTCCCTGGCCGCGGCGCGCGACATTGTGGGCGTCGCCGTCGGCGTGGCGGTGTGCTTCGACGGAGCAGCCGTCTCGGCCCGGCCGGAGGTAGCGAGAGCCACCGCGACAGCCGTCGCCAGCGCGGTACTCGCGATCGCTATGCCAAGCCGAGCGGCCATCCACCAACGGTACACCGGCGGTGCCGGAACGGTTCCGCAGATCTCTCCTCAAGCGACATTTCTGAACACTCGCGCAGGCGACTCGTGTTTCTATTCAACCCTTCCGGGTGCGGCTCGGTGGGATTGAATACGCGCACTCAGTGAGCGACTCTGCCCTCTTTGACCACGACCGCGCTCGTGGCGTTCGGCTGATCGCAGGCGTCGACGAGGTGGGGCGCGCCTGCTTGGCCGGCCCGATCATGGCCGCGGGGGTTCTCTTCGACCTGGAGCGGCTCGCCTCCGGCGCGGGCAGGAATCTTCTCGAGGAGCTGGACGACTCGAAGCGCCTTGCGCCTGCCAAGCGCGAGCGTCTCGCCCAGGGCGTCCTCGCTTACGCGGAGGCGGTCTCGCTCGTCTCCATCCCCGCGAGCCAAATCGACCGGATCGGGATCGATCCCGCCAACGTGGCCTGCCTCGAGCGGGCGCTCCGCGCCCTGGGGGAGCGGGCGGAGCTTCGTCTCGTGGACGGCCGCCTCGCGCTCGGCGCTGGAGCGCCCGTGCATGAGCGGATCGTCCGCGGAGACGCGACCAGCGCGACCATTGCGGCCGCCTCGATCGTGGCCAAGGTGGCCCGTGACCGCCTCATGGCTCGCCTGGGCGAGCGCTACCAAGGCTACGGCTTCGAGCGTCATAAGGGCTACGGGACGACCGAGCACAAGGTCGCGGTCGCGAAGCTCGGGCCGACCCCCGAGCACCGCCTGAGCTCCCGCTGGTTCGCCGAGGCCGTCGTCGCCGCTCCCGCTCGTCGGCGGAAGCCGCGCCGTGCCTCTTGGCGCGAGCTGCCCGCCGCAGAGATGGCCGCCCACCTGCTTGAGACGCCCACGATCGGCGACCGGGTCTGGACGGACAAGCCGCGTCTGCCCCGCGAGACCCGGCCCGCCTTCATTCGCCGGGTCCTGCTCGACGAGACGGAGCCAATCTAGGCTCCGGACGCCGAGACCGAGACCGCCTCCGCGTTCGCCGCGCGTCCGGGAAACGGCTAAGCGGACTTCACAGACACATGCGCACAAAGGCGGTGAGCAGTGCAGGCCTGCGACCTCGGGGGACATTCCCGAACGCTGGCCCACGCGACCGATGAGCCCAAGGGAGATCGGCTAGCCCGCACGGCGGCACGCTACAATCGTTGCATGGAACCTGCCGCACGTCTTCGGTATACAAGCATCATGAAAGCTTTCGCGGCCACCGGGATTGCTGCGCTCGTCCTCTGCGCCCCGGCGTCGGCGAAGTTCCGGATCTCCGTCGCTGCCAACGACTCGACACCGGCCGTAGGTCAGCGCGTCACCGTGGTCGTGCGGAGCGAGCAACGGCTCGCCTACAACCTGCGTCTCATGGCGGTCGCGCCTGGAAAGGACATCTTCAGCGTTGTCGCGACCATCACGGGTGATACCAGTTACCCAGACCCGAACATAGCCCGCAACGGCTTCGAGGTACGCCTCGTCCGGATCGCGCCAGATCGCTGGCGCGGGACCGTGCGCTTCCGCAGCACCGGCCGCTGGCGCCTTGTCGTCCCGAATGGCGCGCCGGTCGGGGTCGTCATTCCGGCTGGCGTCGCGCGGCTCACGCTCGCCGTTCACTAGCGACCTGCGTCGGGTGACATTCCCGAACGCTGGCCCAGCCGAGCGTGCTCGTGCGAGGTAATGACTGCGCGATGCCGCGGTGACCTTTCTGCTCCAGGCTCGAGGCCGTGGACATGTCCGATTATGTGCGCCGCGCGAGAAGGTTGGCCACGACCTGCTGTTCTGGCCTGCCGTTGCGTGCCTGATAATCGACGGCGATGGGCGACTCTTGCTCGTCCGGCATGTCGAGGGACGCTGGACGCTTCCGGCCGGCGCCATGGATCCGGGAGAGACACCGGCGGACGCGGCACGCCGCGAGACGCGCGAAGAGGCGTCGATCGAGATCGAACTTCTGCGCATCGCAGGAGTCTTCGGGGGCTATCCGGACTTCCACGGGACATATCCCAACGGAGACGAGGTCGCGTGGGTCACGACCCTGTTCGAGGCGCGAATCATCGCCGGGATCCCGGAGCCGGGCGACGACGAGACGGCAGAAGTACGGTGGGTCACGTTTGACGAGGCATTCGACCTTGAGATCTCGCCCTCAACGAGACACATGATTGAGCGCGTGCGGGAAGACCGCGCCTTCGATCCCTAGGCACGAGGCGCGCAGAGGAGCTACAGCGCTCACGTGATCCCCGAACGGGGTCGCGAGGGCTCGACGATACCGAGGACGTTCGGCTTACAGAGGTCGTGCTCGCGTTCAGGCGACATTCCTGATCACAGGCACAGGCGACGCTTCTCTCCGCCTCTCAGGTCATGGCGTGCGCCGAAGGAGAGGACGGGAAGGCGCTTGTAGACTCGCCTCAAAGGGAGCGGCTGACGTGGAATCACCGTTCGGGCCGCCCGAGGAGCGGGAGACCGCGCTCGTGATCGTGGTCGACGTCGCGGAGTTGACGTTGCCTTCCGCCTACCCCGGCCCGGGGAGGGCTCGTGATCGGTCACGGTTGGGCAGCGGGGGATGCCGCGACCTCCTCATAGACCTTTTACTTCTGAGCGCGAAAGCGCCACGTGACCTCGGCCACCGTGCGGCCGAGCTGGATGACCGGACTCGCCGACTCGAGCTGCATGCCGAAGATCGTCAGGCAGATGGTCTCGGTGTAGCTGCGCGTGTTGTTCGTCTCGTCGGTCTCGGCGACCTGCGCGAGCGAATCGGCGATCGCCTGCTGCGTGGCGACCTTGCACACCGTCCGGAACGTCCTGGTCGCCGACGCGCCGGGCGCCAGGCCGGGGATCGGGAACGATCCCGTCCCCGGGGACGTTGACCGTGAACGCGCCGGCGGCGCCGGCGCCCTGGTTCGTGACGGTGAAGAAGTACTTCACGGGCTCGTCGTAGCCCATCGCGCTGATCACGAGGTCGGGCTTCGGAGCCGGCGGCGGGGGCGGCGGCTCGACGATCGGCGCCAGGCCGGCGGGCGGCGGCGGCGCGGCGTCGGCGTGAGCGTCTCGATCGTGTAGGTGACCGACGCCTTGTCGCCGTCGCCGATGCGGCCGCTGAGGAAGCTGCCGCCGGTCGCCCGGTCGCGGACGACCGTGCCGGGGACGTAGGCGAGCGCGAGGCGGCGGCGGTTGTCGTAGCGGTTGAGGTCGCCGTGGTCGTCGCCGCCGTAGACGTTCGAGTCCTCGTCCCACAGGTCGAGCGTGATCGGCAGCGCCGCGCCGCCCGGCCCGCTCTGGGTGAAGTCGGGGGCGCGCCAGGTGCGGTGGTCGTCCTCGAGCCAGCGCTCGATGCCGTCGCGGCGCGTACAGCGTCCGGCCGTTGACGACGAGCTTCACGCCGCGCAGCCGCCAGCCGCCGCCGACGCCGTCGGGCGACTTCTCGATCTGCACGCGCGAGATGTCGCCGACCTTCAGCCCGGCCAGCACCGCAGCGTCGATCGGCACGCTGTAGGTGTCGCGGTCGCCGCGCTCGAAGTCGTCGTAGAGGCGTCTTGTCGAGCGGGAAGCGCAGGTTCGGCCCGATGCGCAGGTAGACGTCGTCGTCCGTGCCCGGCGAACGCCTTGGAGCTCGTGCGGATCTCGACGGTCATCGTCGTCACGGGCTCGGCGTAGC
Organism: uncultured Actinomycetes bacterium; assembly: GCA_963839425.1. Classification (GTDB taxonomy): domain Bacteria; phylum Actinomycetota; class Thermoleophilia; order Gaiellales; family Gaiellaceae; genus CAYGLV01. The sequence goes on along the minus strand of CAWIUX010000009.1, from coordinate 320,116 downwards.
GGCCGCCGGCGGGGATCGCCTTGATGAACGTGAACGGCGCGTACGGCAGCGGGAAGCTGAAGCTGTCGCGACCGTTGATCTCGCCGGACTGGAAGCTCTGGCCGGCGATCGTCGCGCGCGAGTACATGTCGGCGCGGTCGATCGGCGTCGGGTCGCCGAGCGCCCGGCAGCCCGACGCCCTTCATCGAGGTGACCCGCATCTGGACGAACCGCGTGCGTGGCCTGCAGGCTCTGGCTCGAGGCGATCGGGGAGGAGATCGCCGTTCGGCGTCGGCTGGCCGAACAGCGGGATGCAGCGCCTGGAACGTGCCGCGGAAGCGCGTGCGGCCGCGGTCCTCGAAGTACGAGTTGACGGCGCTGCGCGCGCCGATGAGGTCGCCGCCGAGCCCGTTGCGCGATCCGCAGATCGTCCAGCGACGAGCGACGGGTTGCACGGCTCGCCCTGACCCTGCCAGTGGCCGGTCATCATCCCGATGTTGAGCGCGCCCTTGAGGTCGTGGTCGAGCTCGCCGCCGCGCCGGTTGGCGTAGCGCAGCGCGCGCTGCCAGAGCGCCTCGTCGCCGAGCGCGGCGCGGATCGCCTGCACCCACTGGCGGGTGGCGAAGTACGACGTCGTGTACGCGTTCGTGTACCCGAGGCGCCCGGGCCAGTCCTTGTTGACGCCCTTCTTCATCGACTTGTTGCCGTCGGTGTTCCAGGCGCCGTGCGGCCGGTCCTTGTGCCCGGTCGACTCGCCGATGTAGACGTTGAGCGTGTCGCGCGTCGGCCTTCGGGACGTCGAACCACGTCGGCGTGAGCCCGACCGTCAGCTTCGACCAGTCGGTGCCGTCGACCCCGGCGACGCCCTGCTGCTCGATCCAGTTGGAGTGCGAGTAGAAGTCCTGGAGCGAGTGCAGGCCCATGCCGATCGTGGAGAGCAGCTGGATCTCCTTGTTCGTCGCCGCCGGCCGACTTGATGCTGCGCAGCAGCTGCGTGGTCGAGCGCTGGAGCCGGTCCCACTCGGCCTGCGCCTTGCCGACGTTCGCGACGTCCCAGATCGACGCGTCGAAGTGCATGCGGTTCGCGGCGTCGAGCACGGCCTGCGGCCAGTTCTCGTCGTTCTCGAAGAACGCGCCGAGGACCGACACGGCAGTGTCCGCGTGCCCCGACTGCGGGATCTTCGACGAGTTCGAGTACAGGTCGACGAACCAGTTGTTGACCACGACGACGTCCGTGGCGGTGGCGCCGAAGCCCTCGGCGGCGAGCGCGTCGCGCGTGATGTCCGAGTGCGGGCCGGTGTCGAACGCCTGCGCGCCGGCGGGCGCGGCCAGCAGGGTGATGGCCGTGACGGCGGCGAGCGCCCAGGACCGCTGTGAACATGGCGCCCGCAGGCGGTGCGGGCTCATCGGACGACCGTACATCAGCGGCGGGCCACAGGCAAAGCGCCGGCCCACCCTCACCGTGCATACGCAGCCCGACGGATGGCTCCAGAGGGTGTCCCTCCTCCAGCCTCACAGGAGGGGCGCCCGTACTGGCTCTAGCAACATTCCCGCACGCTGGCGCAGGCGACTGCGCCTGTCGTCTGGGCCAGATCGAGGAGCACGGGTCAAGGCGAGCACGGGCTCAGCCGATGACCCCCCGGTGGCCAAGAAGCAACTTCGAGACTATGAGAGCTGGCGAGAAGCCACCGAACTGACGGACGAGGAGCGCGCGGTTGGGCTCCCTAGCTTCCCCGTCGCCGCTGATCGGGTTCCCGTGCGGCGGCGTCATCCGCGGAGGGAGACGCCTGAACCACTGACGCTACACGGGCGGCTGGCCCATGTCCGCGATCCCGCCGAAGCTGCCCGGATTCTCGGGCGTCGGCGATTGGCCTGGTACGCCTTCTCTTTCACCGCTGTCGCCTTGGCCTTCGGCGGCTTCGCCGTCTACCTGATCGCGGAAGTTGCCCTCGGGCGGAAGTACACCTGGACCCTGGCCATGCTGCCCGCGTCCCTCGCGGTCTCCACCTTCTCGATCCTGCTCGCATACGGGGGTTGGTCCTGGGTCGTGACGGGCCGACGGTGGCCCAGGGCCTCGCGCCTTGACCGCATCTTTGGGATCTTGAACAACACCTACGTCTTCCCGAGACGAAGGCGCGGGTCGAGGCGAGGCTGACGGTGTTCTGGAGGGCTGCCGCACCTCAAGGGACATTCCTGAATACTGGCGCATGCGGCTCTTCTGGCGCTGGAACCTTCTGAAACGGGTTTGGCCTGCGGTAACCCCGTACGCCGGAGCCGGTGAGTCCCCGATGCCTCAGGTGAGAGTGCAGTGCGAAGATGACCGCGGAAGCCAAGACCCTGTGAATCAGCTCACCCCACGAACGTGGCCGCCACAGGTCCGTATCGCCGTTGTTGTTGCGGCCTGCCTCATTGTCGAGGCAATCGTCGCGAAGAACGTCATGGACGTGACGGTCAACATCGTGGCGTTCCTCGCGCCGCTGTGGGTCTTTGCCGTCTCGCAGGCGTGGCCCACGAAGAACAAGGCTTCCGAGATTGCAACGATGATCCTCGCGATCGGCGCGACGGCCGGAGTGCTCGTCTTCTACGCGCTCTGAGCTTCGCAACGTCTCGCAGTTCGCCTGGTCCCGACCGCGGGGGCAGGGGCGCGCTTCTGCCGTCTCGGTTCGTGCTCGGAGGTGTAGAGGGCAAGTCGCCTTCTGGGGTCATTCCCGCACACCGGCGCAGGTGACGGAGTCGTCCTCGGGACATTGGGGTCCGATTTCGGATGGCCGCGGCGCTCCGACCGGGGGCGCGTCTCCTTCCGCGTGTTTAGTCTCGCAAGATGCTCTTCGAGCCTGATGCTCACGAGCGGCTGACCGAGGACAGATGGGAGCCGGGTCGCGTCCATGCCGCGATCCGGGAGATCGTCGAGGACGCCGAGGGGGCATTCGACGACGGCTGGCCGAATCACCCGACAAGACAGTGACGAGGAGCGCCGGTTTCGCACGGTCTACATGGGCGGAGCGGGGGTCGTTCAGGCTCTCGACTCGTTGCAGCGTAGAGGGCTACTCGAGCTGCGCGGCGATTACGTTCCCTATCTCGAGCAGCGTTACGAGTCCGATTTTCCTGACGCGGATCACGAGCGGAGCCTCTGGATGGGCGAGACGGGGATCCGGCTCACATTGCAACGGCTCTCGTCCTCGAGAGAGAACGCCGACCGGCTCCACGAACTGATCGGAGCGAACACCCAGGACGAGCGGCGCGAGGTGATGTGGGGCAGTCCCGGAACGATGCTCGCTGCTGCTGCCATGCACGACCTGACCGGCGAGGCGAGGTGGCTCGATCTCTGGCGCGAGAGCGCGGCGTGGCTGCGCGGCGAATGGGATCCGCAGACGGGCCTCTGGACACAGCAGCTCTACGGGATGGTGGAACAGTTCATCGGTCCCGCCCATGGCTTCGCAGGCTGCGTGCTCGCCTTGTCTCGGGATGCCGACGACGAGCTTCATCGGCGCGCGGCGGAGGCGACGCGCCGCTACGCAGTCGAGGAGGACGGCCTCGCGAACTGGCCGCCGCTCGCCTCGATGGAGAGTCTGAGAGGCGGTCGAGACGGGCGAATCCGCCTGCAGTGGTGTCACGGTGCGCCTGGCGTTGTCGCGTCGCTGGGGGCCGTGGCGACCAACGACGACGAGCATGAGCGGTTGCTACTTGCGGGTGGCGAGCTGACCTGGCGCGCCGGGCCTCTGGCGAAGGGGGCGAACCTTTGCCACGGCACGGCCGGCAACGGTTACGCGTTCCTGGCGCTCTTCGAGCGCACGAGGGATGAGCTGTGGCTCGAACGTGCCCGCGCGTTCGCAATGCATGCGGTGGCCCAGGTTGCGCGCGCACGCGCCGAGCTCGGGCGCGGCCGTTACACGCTCTGGACAGGTGACGCAGGAACAGCGCTCTACTTCGCCGACTGCTTGGCCGGCGGCGGCACCCTCCCCCTGCCCTGAGTATGCGTAGAGTCGCAGCGTCCACCAGAGAGGGGCTCGACATGGCTGTCGGGATCCGCATCAAGTTCGCTGGCCTCAGCCAGGAACAGTTCGACCAAGTGAACAAGCACGTCGATCCGGCGACCAATCCGCCGAAGGGCCTGCCGTTCCACGCCTCTGGTCCGATCGACGAGGGTTGGGGCGTGATCGACTTCTGGGAGTCGCGCCAGGACTTCGATGCCTTCCAGAGCCGGATCCAGGAGTCGGTGGCGGCGGCCGGCGTCGAGCTACAGGGACCTCCCGACGTCAAGGAGTTCCCGGTTCACGAGGTCTTCCAGCCCTAGGACTACTTGTCACCAAGGCGTTGCCGGCGGACCGCACAACGACGAAGGAGGTCGGAGACCTCTCAGCCGTCGCAACGTATTTCGGGGAACCGAGCAGTGGGACGTTCGCGAGTGTCCTACTGTCGGGCTGTCCAGATGGATCGCGCAGGTGCGCCAATGACACGTAGGCAACTGGTCAACCGGCTTCTGGCGGGCGCGATGCTCCTCTTCGCTCGTCGGCCAAGCACCGCCCGGGCTGCCTCGAGCGAGATCCACCACATCAGTGTGCGCAACGCGTCGAGGGCATTCGCGGGAGATCGGAGCCTGTTCGCGACGATCAGCCCGCGGAGCGCCGGGGCTCGGAGCGTTGCCATGCTCGATCTGGTCGCGGAGCGCGGGTTCGACGCGACGCTCGAGGTCGTAAGCCGGAATGGCGTCCGCGTCCGTCCGATCTCGCAGGAGATGGTCTCCCTCACCAGGGGACGCAATCAGATCGCCTGGAGCCCGAAGCCGGCAATGAAGCCGGGCTCGTACATCCTGCGACTCCGAGGGCTGAACGAGACGCCGTCTCCCGTTCTCGGCTCGGCGGTCGTTCGCGTGATCGACGTCGAGGCAACCTTCCGCCAACGCAGCGCCACCCGCGGTCAGCGCGTCGTGCTGAGCGTGCAGAGCGATGCACCATGGCTGCGGATGACGATGCTCCACTGTGGCCCTGAGGCCGAGCCGACGAACAGCAACTACGAGATGAAAGGGATCCCCGTCTCCCCAGCCGCTGAGGATCGACCTGAGCGGGAGGCGCGGTCTGCTGACCGCGGTGCCCGTGCTGGTAGATGTCCAGGAGAGCGGCCTCTACGCAGCGCGGCTCGAGGGCCCTTCGGGGCATGTGGGCTTCGCGCCACTCGTGGTGCGGCCAGTCGTGCCGACCCAACGGATCGCGGTCGTCCTGCCGACAACGACCTGGCAGGCATACAACTACTACGACCGCGACGGCGATGGGTTCGGCGACACCTGGTACTCGCTCTGGTCACAGAAACGGATCGACCTCACCCGCCCGCATCAGCGGCGAGGAGTTCCCCAGCGCTACCGCAGCTATGACGTGCAATTTCTCCACTGGCTGACCTCGCGTGGGCATGCGGTGGACACCTATGCAGACGAGGACATCGAGCTCTTCCCCAACGCCGAGGCGCTGCGTTCCGCCTACGACCTGATCGTCTTTCCCGGCCACACTGAGTATGTCGGCAAGCGTCTCTACGACCTCGTGCAGGGGTACCGCGACCTCGGGGGGCGACTCCTGTTTCTGTCGGCGAACAATTTCTTCAGGCAGATCGTGCGAGAGGGGGATCACGCCCGACTGATAAACGAGTGGCGAGACGAGGGCAGGCCCGAGTCAGCCCTGCTCGGCTGCCAGTACGTTGCGAACGACAACGGACAGCGACAGCAGCCCTACGTTGTCGTCGGCGCAGATGCCGCATCGTGGGCGTTCGCCGGCACGGGACTCACGAACGGCTCGCAGTTCGGGCGCTACGGCATCGAGATCGACTCGACCACCCCGTACTCGCCGCCGGGAACGCAAGTCCTCGCCCGCATACCGGACCTCTTCGGTCCAGGTCGCTCGGCGGAGATGACCTACTACGAGACACCAGCCGGAGCACGCGTCTTCTCCGCCGGCGTTCTCAACTTCGGGGGCACCGTCATGCTCTGGCCCGAGGTTGGACGGCTACTCGACAATATCTGGGGTCGGCTGACTTCCTGAGCGCCCGAGAGGCCCGCATCACGCCTCGCTGCGCCGCGCCCACGCCTCCACTGGGGGTGCGGCGATTGGGAATCAATCATCTAGTCTGTCCCCGCCCGGAGAGGTGTCCGAGCGGCCTAAGGAGCGCGACTGGAAATCGCGTAGGTGCTGAAAGGTGCCTCGCGGGTTCAAATCCCGCCCTCTCCGCTTAGAAGTAGAGGAATGTCGGAAGTTAGAACCGGTCGAATCGCGCCAACGCAGGTACTCACCGAGCGAGTCGCTGGGCTCAGGCTCGCACTCCGGCCAGAGGTGTCGGCCCGGGGGTCAACGCGTGGGCGCAAGTGTAAGCCTGACGCGGCCAGTATCTGAATTCACTTCGACTGCCTTCAGCGCTGAGCGTCCTCGAGATCTTCGATGGCGTCCTCAACGGACGCCTCTGCGGTCTCCTTGTACTCCTTGAACGCTTCAGCAGGAGGAAATATCGAGGCGATGCTGCCTAGGATGGGATTGGCTCGGCGGAAAAATCTCCTCACCTTCCTGAGGAACCCGTGTTGCTGCGGTGTCGAATCGAATCCCTGCGCTGGGATGAGCTCCCGAGCTTCTTGGTATTCGGCGCGCGAGCTTCGGTAGGCGTCTAGCTTGAGACGGAGCTGCAATCCGACAAGTCCCGCTCTGTCCAGATCGGCGTCGGAGATCGAGACTGGGTTGTGTATCCCCTCGATGACGGCTGTGATGGATCTTTCGAGGTCCGAGAGACCTGTCGACATTGACCCGGCCACCTCTTGAGAGACCAAGAGGTTCGGGTCGGCGGCGAACTCCTGAGAGAAAACGTCGTAGAGGTCGCGCACGAACCAGGCAAGCTCGCCGCGGTCATCCGCCCACCCGGTCTCCGACCATCTTGTCCGAACATCGACTGCCACGAGAAATACCCATTATGGGGCGCGAAGAGTGTCTCCGCCAATCCTGGGGTACTGCGGAGCCTCCAACGAACCCGAGGTCCTCACTCGGCTTGGCAGGCGCTCGCTTGACTTGTCGCCAATCCGGTTTCGTCGGAGGCTGGTAGAGAGCCGTCGTCTGATCGTGTGAAAGCACTTGCCGACGAGGCCCACGCGAGAGGACTCAAGACGCTCAAAGCGCGTCAAAGGAGCAACTCCCCGAGTTTCCACCACTCTCCACCCGGGTTCAAACGTTGTTCCACAAGGGCCGCTTCAGCGCGGGGGAACGCGCGGTTCCCCCGCGGGCCCCCCTATGTTCCGGCGGACTCGCTGACGAACGCGGCGACGTCGGCGATCTGCTGCTCGGTGAGGCTGCCCTTGAACGGCGGCATCACGCCCTTGCCGTTCGTGACCCGGTCGACGACGCGCTCGGCCGACGGCTTCGCATCGTCGAGGTTCGGGCCGACGGCGCCCGACGAGCCCGCGGCGCCCAGCGTGTGACAGCCGCCGCAGCCGGCGCTCGCGAAGACCTCCTTGCCGGCCGCCGGATCGCCCGCCGCGCCGCCGTCCTCTTCCTCGGTCGTCGCGGGCTGCGTCTCGGTCGTCGCGGGCTGCGTCTCGGTCGGGACCGCCTCCTGGCCCTCTTCGCCGCCAGCGGTCATCCAGACCGTCGTGATCATGGCCACGAACAGGACGGCCACCAGCGCGACGAACGGGCGCAGGCTCTTGCCGGGGAAATCGGGGCGGGAGCGCGGCGCCACCATCGAGGCGAGCAGCGCGAACGCGATGAAGATGCCGCCGACGACGGCGAGCCAGATCTTGCCGCTGGAGCTGAGCGCGAGCACGACGGGAGGAAGCTACCACGGCGTGCCGCGGGTGCGTGTCAGCCCTTGTCGAGGGGCGCCATCGTCAGCCCGTAGCCCTGGAGCTGGCTCCAGTAGTGCTCTGCCCGCTCGCGGTGCCCCGACCAGACGATCGCCCGCCCGCTGGAGTGGATCCGGTTCGCGAACGCCATCCCCTGGTCGTAGCCGACCCCGGGGAGCACGGTCGAGAGCGCGAAGGCGACTCCCTCGAACGTGTTGTGACCGTCGTTCAGGACGATCACCTTCCAGGGCTCGTCGCGATCCCCGCCCGGGCCTCGCGTCACGCGCTTGCGCGTGGGCGTCTGCGTCGCGGGGCTCATCGCGGGCAAAGGTAGCGGTCATCTAGGCTTCGCCGCCATGACTCCCGAAACCCGTCTCGAGGCCTACGCGCGCCTCGCCGTCGAAGTCGGCTCCAACGTGGGCGCCGGCCAGGACGTCTGGATCGGCGGCGTGATCGAGCACGCCCCGCTCGCCCGCGCAATCGCGCGGATCGCCTACGAGAACGGCGCGAACTACGTGGACGTCGGCTACACCGAGCCGCACGCGCGCCGGGCGCGGGTCCTGCACGCCGACGAGGAGTCGCTCGGGTGGACGCCGCCGTGGCTGATGTCGCGGGTCGAGCACATCGCAGCGCGGCACGGCGCGCTGATCCAGATCGTGGGAGACCCGGAGCCCGAGCTCTTCGCCGACCTCGACGGCACCCTGGTCGGCAAGACGCGCATGCGCGAGCTCCAGGAGGCGTACCTGAAGGCGACCGACCAGAACCTGATCAACTGGACGATCCTCGCCTACCCGAACGAGGGCTGGGCGCAGACGGTCTTCGGCGAGCCCGACGTCGAGCGGCTCTGGGAGGCGGTCGCGACGGCGACGCGCCTCGACGAGCCCGACCCGGTCGCCGCCTGGCGGGCGCACATCGAGAAGCTCGTCGCCCGCGCCGCCCTCCTCGACGACCGGCGCTTCGACGCGCTCCGGTTCCGCGGCCCCGGCACCGACCTCACGATCGGCCTGATTCCCGGGGCGCACTGGTGCACCGCCGCCGAGGAGACCGTGGACGGCCGCCGCCACATCGTCAACATGCCGACGGAGGAGGTCTTCGCGACACCCGACCGCCGCCGGACCGAGGGCGTCGTGCGCTCGACCAAGCCGCTCGCGCTCACCGGCCAGATCGTGCGCGACCTCGAGGTGCGGTTCGAGGGCGGGCGCGCGGTCGAGGTGAAGGCGTCGAGCGGCGCCGATCTCGTCCGGGAGCAACTCCGCTCCGACGAGGGCGCCTGCATGCTCGGCGAGGTCGCGCTCGTGGACGGCGACTCGCGCGTCGGCAGGACCGGGCTCGTCTTCTTCAACACGCTCTTCGACGAGAACGCCGCCTGCCACATCGCCTACGGCGCCGGCATCCTCGAGGCGATCGAGGGCGGCGGCGAGTTGTCCGAGGAACAGCTCGCCGAGCTCGGCTACAACACCTCGGGCGTCCACACCGACTTCATGATCGGCGGCCCCGAGGTCGAGGTGGACGGGCTCGAGCCCGGCGGCGCCGCGGTGCCGATCCTGCGCGGCGACGAGTGGCAGCTCGCCTGAGCGGCGAGCGGCGTACGGTCAAAACTGATCATTGAAGGACTCCGTCTAGCGGAATACAACCACGGTATGGCCCGCCGCCAGGCGGGAGACGTGAAGGAGCCGTCACCCTCGGCCGTGCTGGTCCGCGGGGGGCGGCTCGGTCAGACGGGGGTCGATGCACTCAGAACGAGCCCGGGACGTGGCGATGTGAGGATGCGGGGCCCGATCTCGCCCGAGCCACGCGCCGCTCGCGGCACCGTCCACATCCGCGTCGAGCGGTGCAAAGGCTGCGAGGCCTGCATCGAGTACTGCCCGACGAAGGTGCTCGCTCTGTCGCCGCAGTTCAATGCGAAGGGCTACCACTACCCAACCGTCGTGGCGGACACCTGCATCAGCTGCCAGGCCTGCTCGACGATCTGTCCGGAGTTCGCGATCTTCGCCACTCCGGCTCCGCCGCCGCGCCTGCTGCCGTCCCTCGCGCCATCGATCTAGTGTCAGGAGCGTCCGGAATGGAAGCGTCCGCGTCGTTGACGGGAACACACTTCATGCTGGGCGACGATGCCGTCGCGGAGGGCGCGATCGCCGCCGGCTGCCGGTTCTTCGGCGGCTACCCGATCACGCCGTCCACCGAAGTCGCCGAGCGAATGGCGCGGCGCCTGCCGCAGATCGGCGGCACGTACGTCCAGATGGAGGACGAGCTGGCCTCGATCGCAGTCATCCTCGGCGCGTCGTGGGCCGGGCACAAGGCGATGACCGCCACCTCCGGCCCCGGCTTCTCGCTGATGATGGAGAGCCTCGGCCTCGCACTCATCACCGAGACGCCCATCGTGATCTGCAACGTCCAGAGCGGCGGGCCCTCCACCGGCCTCCCCACCGCGGTGGCGCAGAGCGACATGATGCAGGCCCGCTGGGGCTCGCACGGCCACTACGAGATCATCGCCCTCGTCCCCTGGTCGGTGCAGGAGTGCTTCGACCTCACCGTGCGGGCGTTCAACCTCGCCGAGCGCTACCGCACCCCCGTCCTGCTCATGGCCGACGCCGAGGTGGGCCACCTGACGGAGAGGCTCGTGATCCCGCCCCCCGACGAGACTCGAGCTCTGGGATCGAAAGCGCCCCCGGAAGCCGCCCGGCGAGTTCAAGTCCTACGAGCCGGACGACGACCTGGTCCCGCCGATGGCCGTGGCAGGAGAGGGCTACCGCATCTTCGTCGAGAGCCTGACCCACGACGAGCGCGGCTATCCCGACACGACCGCGGCGGCCCAGCAGAAGCTCGTCGGCCGCCTGACGGAGAAGATCCGCAGGAACCGCTTCGAGATCTACGACGTCGAGGAGCGCGGGGTCGAGGGAGCCGAGGTCGTCGTCCTCTCCTACGGGATCTCGGCGCGGATCGCCGTCCAGGCCGTCGCCCTCGCCGAGGAGCGGGGGATCAGGGCGGGGCTCCTGCGCCTCAAGACCGCCTGGCCGTTCCCCGACGAGCGGATCCGGCAACTCTCGAGCGAGATCCGCGGCTTCGTCGTCCCGGAGATCAATCTCGGGCAGATGGTGCGCGAGGTCGAGCGCTGCGCCGTGGACGGCTGCGCGGTGCTCTCCGTGCCGCACGCAGGCGGCGGCATCCACGAGCCCGAGGCGATCCTCGAGGCCATCATGCGCACCCGTGAGGGCAAGGCGCCCTCGCGGGCCGAGCTGGTCGCGGGCTGAGGAGGAGCGAATGGCCCGCATCGGCGTCTTCGTCTGCCACTGCGGCGAGAACATCGCCCGCACCGTCGACGTCGAGCAGGTCGCCGAGAGCTCGCGGGCCAGCTCCCGGGCGTCGCCGTCGCCGAGGACTACAAGTACATGTGCTCGGACCCGGGCCAGAAGCTGATCCGGAAGGCCGATCGAGGAGCACGACCTCACCGGCGTCGTCGTCGCCGCCTGCTCGCCGCACATGCACGAGAAGACCTTCCGCCGCGCCGCCGCCGAGGCGCGGGCTCAACCCGTTCCTCTGCGAGATGGCCAACATCCGCGAGCACTGCTCCTGGGTCCACGAGGACAAGGCCGACGCCACCGCCAAGGCCATCGAGATCGTCGCCGCCGATGCGTCGAGAAGGTCAAGCACAACCGACCCGCTGGAGCCCATCAAGGTCCCGGTCACCAAGCGCGCGCTGGTCATCGGCGGCGGCATCGCCGGCATCCAGGCGGCGCTCGACATCGCCGACGCGCGGCCACGAGGTCGTCGCTCGTCGAGAAGGAGCCGTCCATCGGCGGCCACATGGGCCAGCTCAGCGAGACCTTCCCCACGCTCGACTGCTCGCAGTGCATCCTCACGCCGCGCATGGTGGAGGCCTACCAGCACCCCAACATCAAGCTGCTCACCTACTGCGAGGTCGAGAAGGTCGAGCGGCTACATCGGCAACTTCGAGGTCACGGATCCGCAAGAAGGCGCGCTTCGTCGACGAGGACCTCTGCAACGGCTGCGGCGACTGCTTCGGCGTCTGCCCGGCGACGAGATCCCCAACGAGTTCGAGCCGACCTCGGCAGGCGGACGGCCATCTACATGCCCTTCCCGCAGGCGGTTCCCGCCATCTACACGCTCGACCCCGCTGCGTGAACTGCAACCTCGAGTTCAAGAGCGGCGCGTACCGCGTGCTCGCCTGCGAGAGCTGCTGCGAGGCCTGCGGGCCGAAGGCGATCGACTACGACATGCCGAGGAGATCGTCGAGCGCGAGGTCGGGCGCCATCGTCGTCGCCACCGGCTTCCAGCTACGATGCGACAGCCGAGCAAGGCGACGGCGAGTACGGCTACGGCAGGTATCCCGACGTCATCGACGGCCTGCAGTTCGAGCGGCTGGCGTCCGCCTCCGGGCCGACGCGCGGGCGAGATCCGCCGCCCCTCCGACGGCAAGGAGCCGAAGGACGTGGTCTTCGTCCACTGCGTCGGCTCCCGCGACCCGCGAGAAGGGCATCCCCTACTGCTCGCAGATCTGCTGCATGTACAACGCCAAGCACGCGATGCTCTACAAGCACAAGGTGCACGACGGCCAGGCGTACGTCTTCTACATGGACATCCGCGCCGCCGGCAAGGGCTACGACGAGTTCGTCAGCCGCGCGATCGAGGAGGAGCACGCGCTCTACATCCGCGGCCGCGTCAGCCGGATCTTCCAGGACGACGACAAGCTCAAGGTCTTCGGCTCCGACACGCTGACCGGCCAGCAGGTCGTGATCGACGCCGACATGGTCGTGCTGGCCACGGCGCATCGTCCCCGACGGCCAAGGCGAGCTGGCGCAGACGCTCGGCGTTCCGACGCGACGCCTACGGCTTCATCAACGAGGCGCACCCCAAGCTGCGCCCGGTGGAGACCATCACCGCCGGCGTCTTCGTCGCCGGGTCGGCCCAGTCGCCCAAGGACATCCCCGACACCGTGTCGCAGGCCTCCGCCGCGGCCAGCAAGGTGCTGCAGCTGCTCTCGCGGCCGACGCTGGAGCGCGAGCCGACCGTGGCCGAGCGTGAACGAGGCGACCTGCATCGGCTGCTTCGACTGCGAGCGGGTCTGCCCCTACGGGGCCATCGAGCGCAAGGAGATCCGCAACCGGCAGGGCGGCCTCGTCCGCCTCGTCGCCCACGTCAACCCGGCGGTCTGCCAGGGCTGCGGCACCTGCCCGGCCGCCTGCCGGTGCGCAGCGTCGACGTGCTGGGCTTCAACGACGAGCAGATCTTCGCCCAGCTCGCCGCCCTCGCGCCGCTGCGGTGGAGGTGCCCGCGTGACCGTGCAGATCGAAACCCCGGCGGCGGTCGAGGCCGAGCGGGAGGCGTGGGAGCCGCGCATCGTCGCCTTCGTCTGCAACTGGTGCACCTACGCCGGCGCCGACCTGGCCGGCACCAGCCGCATGCACATACGCGCCGAACGTGCGCATCATCCGCTTCCCCTGCACCGGCCGGATCGACCCGCTGTTCATCGTCAAGGCCTTCGAGCACGGCGCCGACGGCGTCATCGTCAGCGGCTGCCACCCGGCGACTGCCACTACGTCCAGGGCAACTTGCACGCGCGCCGGCGCCTCACCGTCTTCGACGACCTCATGGAGTTCCTCGGGCTCGACCCGCGGCGGCATCACTTCGCCTGGGTCTCCGCCTCCGAGGGCGCCAAGTGGACGCGGATCGTCAACGAGGCGACCGAGGCCGTCCGCGAGGCTGGGCCGCTCGGGCCGTGGGCGCCGCCCGCCGGCGGCATCCCGCCGAAGTTCGCCCTGCCCGACCCGGGCCCGCGAGCCCCGTCGCCCGCCCTCTCCCGAGGAGAGCGAGCGCGTGAGCGGCCGGCTCCGCGAGACCGCGAAGGCGCTGCTCGAGGCGGGCGACGTCTCGGTCGTCGTCGGCCACGCGCCCGGCTCGCTGCCGGAGCAGATGGTGCCGGCCTTCGTCACCGACCCGGAGGAGGCCGCAGACGCTCGCCTGGAACGAGCGCTGCGCGAACAACCTGACCGTCTACCTGCCCGGAGCTCCTGAAGCGGCAGGCCGGCGGGAAGGTCGGCCTCGTCGTCAAGAGCTGCGACGCGACGGCGGTCGCGGGCCTGCTGCGCGAGAACCAGCTCGACCGGGACGACGTCGTGCTCCTCGGCGTTCCCTGCGCCGGCCTCTGGGGCGAGGACGGGCTCGCGCTCAAGTGCTACAGCTGCGCAGACGAGGTCTCGCCCGCTCGCGGACTGGACGATCACGGCCGGCGGCGCCGAGCGCGGCCCGGTGGCGCCGGCGGGCGAGCGGGCCGTGGCGCCCGACCCGCGGGACGCGCAGCTCGCGGCGCTCGAGGCCCTGTCCGCCGAGGAGCGGTGGGACTTCTGGCAGACGCCAGTTCGCCCGCTGCCTGCGCTGCTACGCCTGCCGGGCGGTCTGCCCGCTCTGCTACTGCGCCACCTGCGTCGCCGAGAAGCACCGCCCGCAGTGGATCCCGCTCTCCCTCGACGGCCGCGGGCAACACGACGTGGAACGTCACGCGCGCGATGCACCTGGCCGGCCGCTGCGTCGGCTGCGACGAGTGCGCGCGGGTCTGCCCGGCCGACATCCGGCTCGACCTCCTCAACCGCCGGGTGGCGCAGGAGGTCGAGACGCCGGTTCGGCTACCGGAACGGCGACGACCCGGGCGCCGCCCCGCCCCTGGCCACGTTCCGCCCGGCGACCCCGACGAGTTCATCGTAGTGGACGGCGTGGCTCCTCAGCGACGGAGAGCTGCGCGGACTGGCTCGCGGCGCTGCTCTCGCGACGGGAGGCGGCGTCGTCGCGCCCGTCGAGGAGGACGGGCTGACGCTCTTCCGCGCGGTCGCCTCGCGGCGAGGCGGTCAGCCTCGACGGCTACGGCACGACCCGCTGGTCTCCGAAGGAGTTCCTCTTCCCGAGCACCGAGGCGCTCTTCTCCTACCGCCTGCGAGGGCGACGACGTCGCGCTGGAGACGCCCCCGGCGAGCGAGGAGGAGCAGGTGCTGTTCGGCCGTGCGCCCCTGCGACGCGGCCGGCCTCGCGCGCCTCGACGACGATGTTCCTCGCCGACGGCGCCCGACTCGCTCTACGCGGCGCGCAGGGCGCGCACCGCGACCGTCTCCCTCGCCTGCGAGAGCGCGCGGCCGGAGTGCTTCTGCACGGCGGTGGGCGGCTCGCCGGCGGGCGCCGACGGCAGCGACCTCCAGCTCGTGCTCCCGCTCGGCGAGGACGTGGCTCCTGCGGCCCCTGACGGCGAAGGGAGCGGCGCTGGCCGGAGCGGCAGCGGCCGACTGGGCGCCGGCCTCGGACGAGGACCTGGCCCGCGCCGAGGCGGCAGCGGCTCGCCGTGGAGGCGAGCCATGCGGCGGCAGCGCGGTCGCGCCGGCGAGTGGGCGAGCGTCCTCGAGGGCGCCTTCGACGCATCCGCTCTGGGAGGCAGCTCGGCGAGCGCTGCCTCGGCTGCGGCATCTGCGCGTACGTCTGCCCGAGCTGCAGCTGCTTCGACGTCGCGCGACGAGGGGAGCGCGTTCTGCGGCACGCGCTGCCGCATCTGGGACAGCTGCACGTTCGCCCAGTTCACGCGCCACGCCTCCGGGCACAACCCGCGCTCCACCCAGCCCGCCCGCTACCGGCAGCGCGTCCTGCACAAGTTCGCCTACTTCCCGCTCGAGCACGACGGGCGCTTCATGTGCGTCGGCTGCGGACGCTGCGTGAAGCTGTGCCCCGTCGGCTCGACATCCACGCGACTCCGTCGAGCTCGTGGCCGCGGGCGCGGCGGGGAGGCGGACGGTGAGCACGGACGTGAACGCCGTTCCTGCCCGCACCTGATGCGCATCGCCGGCGCCCGCGAGGAGACGCCCGACGTGCGGACGCTGCGGCTGGAGTTCGTGGAGCGCGGAGGTCGGCTCGAGCCTGCAGCTGGCGGGCCGGCCAGTTCGGCGAGCTTCACGGTCTTCGGCGCCGGGGAGAGCGTGTTCACGATCGCCAACCCGCCGAGCCGCCCGGGTACGTCGAGTGCACCTTCAAGGCAGCTCGGCAAGGTGACCGAGGCGCTGCGGGGCCTCTCGTCCGGGGCAGGTCGTCGGCTTCCGCGGGCCCTTCGGCAACAGCTTCCCGGTCGAGGAGTGGCAGGGCAGCGACCTGGTCTTCGTCGGCGGCGGCATCGGCATGGCGGCCGTGGCGGCCCCGCTCCGGTTCGTCCTCGACCGAGCGCGACCGACTTCGGCGACGTGGTCGTGCTGAACGGCGCGCGCAGACGGTCGCCGACCTCGTCTACAAGGACGAGATGCGACGAGTGGGCGGCGGATCGACGCGCGTCCGGGTCGTCCGCACCGTCGACCCGGGCGGCGAGGCGCCCGGCTGGAACGGCGAGGTCGGGCTGCATCCCGGACGTCTTCGAGCGGCTCGGGCTGGAGCCGGAAGGCCGCATCGTGGTCGTCTGCGGCCCCCCGGTCATGCTCCATTTCATGCTGCTCGCCCTGGAGCAAGCTCGGGCTACGCGCCCGATCAGGTGGTCACCACGCTCGAGAACAAGATGAAGTGCGGGCTCGGCGTGTGCGGGCGCTGCAACGTCGGGCGGTTCGTCGTCTGCCGGGACGGGCCCGTGGTCACGCGGGCGCAGCTCAAGCGGCTCCCGGCGGACATGTGAGAGCGAGCGAAAGGCACGGATGGAGACAGACGCGGACTACGAGGAGCTCTTCGACGCGACGAGCATTGGACCGCCGAGTCACCGTGGACGCGACGCTGATCCCGTCGACGGCGACCGCACCGGAGGTGGCGACGCCTCCGGCCGTTGGACGGCGCTGCGGGAAGATCGCCTGCCCCACATCTGGTGCCCGGGCTGCGGCATCGGCATCGCGATGGGCGGCCTTCGTCCAGGCGCTCGAGGAGGCGGCGTCGACCTGGATCCGCTCTCGCGTCGTGTCCGGCATCGGCTGCACGCGGCCGCGTCGCCGGGTACATGGACTGCGACAGCTTCCACACGACCCACGGCCGCGCCGATCCCGTTCGCCACTCGGCCTGCACCTCGGGAACCCCGAGCTCAAGGTCGTCGTCTTCAGCGGCGACGGCGACCTCGCCGCCATCGGCGGCAACCACCTGATCCACGCCGCGCGCCGCAACGTGGACATCACCGTCTTCTGCGTCAACAACTTCACCTACGGGATGACGGGAGGACAGGGCGGCCCGACCACCCAGGAGGGCGCCAGACGTCCACCACGCCCTACGGGGCAGCATCGAGCACGCGTTCAACCTTCCGCTACCTGGTGGCGGCCGCAGGCGCCACCTACGTGGCCCGCTGGACGGTGCTCGACCTGGGCCGGCTGCGCCGCTCGATGGTGGAGGCGCTGCGGCCACAAGGGCTTCGCGTTCGTCGAGATCGTCTCGCCGTGTCCCGTCTACTACGGGCGGCGCAACCGCCTCGGCGAGGCGATCGACGAGCTCCGCTACTACAAGGAGAACACGGTCGTCGAGAACTTCGCGCCGCTGGAGGAGCTGCGACTCGGCCTCGGAGAGAAGATCGTCGTGGGGAAGTTCGTCGAGAAGGAGCGGCCCACCTTCGCGGAGCTGCTCACGGGGCCGCTCGTCCACAGGCGCAGGAGGCGTGGCGGCCGCGCCATGAAAGGAGGCAGACGGACATGACGACGGTGGAGCTTGGGGACCGGGACACGGGTCGAGATCAGGCTGGGCGGCTTCGGCGGCCAGGGGGTCATCCTGGCGGGGTACATCCTCGGGCGCGCGGCGCGGTGCATCGCGGGGCGGAACGCGGTGATGGCGCAGAGCTACGGCCCCGAGTCGCGCGGAGGCGCGTGCATGAGCCGAGGTCGTCATCGCCGACGGCGAGATCGCGTACCCGCGCGTGACGCGCCCCGACGTGGTCGCCGTGCTGTCCCAGGAGGCCTACCGGACCAGCACGCCGCCGCCGGCCCCCCGACTGCCTCCTGATCGTCGACGAGGACCTCGTCACGCTGGACGAGGAGCTCGGAGCCGGAGCAGCACGTGCTGCGGCTCCCGCCACGCGGCTGGCCGAGGAGGCGGGGCGCCGCATCGTCGCCAACATCGTCCTGCTCGGGTTCCTCTGCGGCGCCACGGACGTGGCTCGCCATCGACGCGATCCAGCGCCGCCGTCGCCGCCTCCGTCCCGAAGGGCACCGAGGAGCTGAACCTCGCGGCCGTCGATGCCGGGCTACGAGTACGCGCGGGAGCTGCTGGCGGGTGTCTGACGCGGGCTGCGCAGCGACGCCGTGCTCACGCTGCGGGCCGGAGACGGCCTCGCGGAGGCGGTCGCCGTGCTGCAGCGGGCAGAACCTCTTCGCCTGCTACCAGTGCGGCAAGTGCACGGCCGGCTGCCCCTTCTCCTTCGGCCCCCAGCAGGTCGTCCGCCTACCTCCAGCTCGGGCACGTTCCCGAGGCCCTGGCCCTCGACACGGCGTGGAACTGCGCGAGCTGCATGACGTGCGCGGGCGCCTGTCCCGAAGGGCGTCGACCCCGCCGCGGATCATGCGCGCGCCTGCGGAGCCTGCCGCGCGACGACGACGGGTGCACGGCCGGGACTGGCGCCGGCCACCACCACCCACCACGGCAACCGCCGCCGGTCGCTGGCTGATCGCCAACAACCATCGCCTCGCGCGCGTCGGGCAGCGCGCTCGCGCCGGTGAGCAACTGGCTCCTGCGGCTGTCCCGGGCGCCGGCCTGCGCGGCCCATCATCTCGCTGGGCATCCACAAGGCGATCGCCGCTTCCCCCCTTCGCCCGACCACCTTCCCGGCCTGGTTCCGCGGCCACACCCCGCCCGGCGACGGGCACCGCGGCACGGTCCTGCTGTTCCACGACACCTTCATGGACTTCAACTTCCCGGAGACGGGCATCGCCGCCACCGAGCTGCTCGAGCGGGCGGGCTTCCGGGTCGAGCTGACCGACACGGTCTGCTGCGGCCGGCCGCATGATCTCCAAGGGCTTCGTGGCGCAGGCCGCGAGGCCCACGCCCGGACGAACGTGGCCCGGCTCTACGAGCACGCGCGCAAGGGGCACCTACATCGTCGGGTGCGAGCCCTCGTGCCTGCTCACGCTGCGCGGCGAATACCCGGAGCTCATGCGCGACCCGGACCTGGAGGAGCAGGCGCACGCGGTCGCGCGGCAGACGCTCCTGATCGACGAGTTCCTCGCTGCTGCTGAACGAGCCGGGGCGAGCTGGAGCTGGCCTTCGACGAGGACGAGCATGGGCGGCCGGGACGTCCTCTTCCACGCCCACTGCCACCAGAAGGCGCTCGCCGACCCCGGACAGAGCCTCGAGCTCCTGCGCCTGGCGGGCTACGACGCAGAGCTCGCCGATGCCGCCTGCTGCGGCATGGCCGGCGCCTTCGGGTACGAGAAGGAGCACTACGAGCAGTCGAGGGCCGCCGGAGAGCGCGGCCTCTTCCCGGCGGTGCGCGCGCGCGCGGACGCCGACATCGTGGTGATGGGCGTCTCGTGCCGCCAGCAGGTCGAGCACTTCACCGGCCGCCCCACGCGCCACGTCGCGGAGATGCTCCGCGACGCGGTGAGGTAGGCGGCCGGCGCAGCGCTGCGGCTTCGCCGCTGCGCGGGCACACTGTCGTCGTGAGCGACGGGCTGAAACAGGCGCGGAAGGCGCTCGGCCGCGGCGACGTCGACGAGGCGCTGGTGTTGCTCTGGAACGCGCTGGAGCCGGTGCGGATCGCCGGCGACCGCCGGGCGTTGCGGACGATCGAGCAGCTCGCGACCGAGATCGCGCGGGCCGGCGACGAGGCGGAGCAGCGCGAGGCGAAGCGGCTGCTCGAGGCGCTCGGCGCCTCGGTGCCGCAGGACGAGCCGGTGCGGCCGGCGACCGCCCAGGTCGAGGCCGAGGTCGAACGGGGCGGCGAGGACGTCGAGACGGAGGAGGCCGCGCCCAAGGCTCCGGGCGGCCTGCGGCTCGGGCCGATCGTCTGGTTCCTCGTCCTGCTCGCGTTCCTGCTCTTCAACCTGCTCAGCAACGCCCGCGGCTAAGAGCCTCTAACGCAATGACCACGCGCTGGCTGGGCGCGATGGGCGAGTGCGATGCAAGGACGCAGGGAGTCCGAATAGCAGCGCTATTCGGGCGACCGAGGACGCCGCAGCGCGCCGCGCAGCGCGTCCAGACGGCCCGTGCTTCTTTGTGTTAGAGGCTCTAAGACGGCTCCGGCGCGCCGCCGTTACAATCTGCTCTCCCGGGCGCATAGCTCAGCGGGAGAGCGCCCGCTTCACACGCGGGAGGTCCCTGGTTCGATCCCAGGTGCGCCCATTCCGGATCGCCGCTGTTCAAGCCGCTCTCAGGGTTAGCGGGCGATTCTGTCCACTCCTCGTCCAAGGCCGCCTGCACCTGAGCGCCGAATCGCGCCGCCTGAGCCCGCTTCTCGCCTTCGTACAGGTGCCGGTATGTGCGGAGAAAGAGAGCGCCGCCGTCCGTATGGCCGAGCCGCTCAGCCGCCGACGCCGGATCCATCCCGAACGACGCCATGAGCGAACCCGCCGTGTGCCTGAGGTAGTGGAACGTGAACCCGGCGAAGCGCGGATTGCTTGTCATCGCCAGATTCCGAGCCGGCACCCATACACGCTCGCGAAAGCCGCTTCTCGTCCACTGCAGGCCCGTCGGCGTCGGAAAGACCAGTCGTGTGCCCGGAGCTCGCGCAAGCAGTTGCTCCCGAAGAAGCTGCGCCTCAATCGGCGCGAGGTAGACGCGATGCTCCTTTCGATTCTTCGCGAGCCCCACTGGGACAGTCAGCGTTCCCGCCTTCAGGTCGAGCAGATCATCTGTGAGGTTGAACCACACGTTCTGCCGCGCGCCCACCTGACCGGCCACCAGGACGAGCCGCTGAGCGTACTCCGGAAACCACGAGGCGAGCTCGTAGAGCTCCGACACGGTGAGCGCCTGCCCGCGACGCGGCTGATGCTTGATCGCCGGAATCGCCAGCACCGCAGGATCGACTTTCTGGCCGCGCCCCTTCGCCTCGTTCAGAACGCGCTTTAGAAACTCAAGCTCGTTCTTCGCGGATCGCGTCTGCGTCGCCGCACGTCGCATGATGAAGTCCTCGATTTCGCGCCGGCGCAGAGCATTGACCCTCGTTCGACGGTACGGCGTCCAGATCCGCGCCGACCGTTCATAGAACTCGATCGTCCTCGGGCTCCGGCCGCCCGCGCGAACGCGGATCAGGAAGGAGTCGATCTCATCACCCAGGGTCGTCGCTCTCTCGATGTAGAGCTCACCCATCGCGCGCCGCTGCTTCAGGTCAGCCTCGATCAACTCAGCACCGCGGTGCGTCTGGACCGTCCTCGCAGGGAACGGCGCCACCCGAACCTGATAGGCGCGCTTCCCCCTGCGCCGAATGCTCATCGCCCGTCCCGCTTCGATTCGAGCCACTCTTTGACCGCGCTCTCAGAGAAACGAAGATCGCGCCCGATCCGGATGAACCGCAGGCACCCCTTCGACGCCTCGCGCCGCACGGTCTCCGGGTGCACGGACACCCGCTCAGCCACCTGCTGCGCCGTGTAGTGAGGCTCGATCACGTCAACTGCTCGGCACGGATCTGAAGAGTCATCGGAAGCGACGCGATCTCACGCTTGCTCAGCTTCGCGTCGACGTGCTTCACGATCTGTCGCGCGAGCTCGTTGGGGTTCTCGAACTCAGGCCAGAGCTCCCGGAATTCCCTCTGAAGCCGATACGTCTGCCGCTCGCCCTCGTACCAGTACCGCTGGTACTCCGTAATCGAGAATTCATCGACGCCCTCGTCACGCATCGCAATGGCCCATTGGATGATGAAGCCTGAAACACGGGATGCCTTTGGAGTGACCTTCGCGCCGACCTTCAGGATCGCCCACTTCGAAAGCCGCTCCGCGCGTGGCCCGTACTTCGCGACTGCGGCATCGATACCGCCTTGCTCGTGGATGACGGCGCGCGCCATGCAATGCGCCAGCACGGAGTCGCGCTTCCAACTCGGCTTCCTGACAATCTTTGTCACCTGACCAATGATGTCAGTCCACGACGTGCCTGTCAAGTTGTGTCAGCCGCAACGCATCGTCTTGAGCCCAGGAGTATTCCCTCAGCGACTTCTCTATGCGCCTGCCGCACGTGATCGGGTTACGCGTCCGGGCAGCGGCCTAGCATCACCGCTATGCGTCAATTCCTCAGGCAAGCTGCGAGTTGGCCGGGGCCCGTCCCGATCTTCGCTCTGACGGCAGTCGTCATGATCGCCGTCTTCGTGCTGGTCGCGTCAGACGCCGATGCAGACCGCTCGGCAGGCATTTTTGCACTGGCCGGCGTCCTCGCCGGCGGTCTCATTACGGCTACCACGACGTGGTTGTTCGAGCGCCGACGCAACGAAGCTGATCTCCGACAGGCAAGGCGACTCGTGGCTGAGGAGTTGCGAACTATCCACTTCCACTACGAGGCCGCCGCGCACGAGAAGCGCGCGCCCAACGAGATGACCGGCTTTCTCCCGGACGCGCAGTGGCAGCTTCGAAAGGAGGTGCTCGCGCGCCACTTGCCCGACGGCACTTGGGACGCCCTATCGCCGTTCATGGATTCGATCCCAACGTCGCGACGCATCGTGGGCCTCACCCCGGCCGGCCAGCCCCTACCTTCCAATGTCGCGGCAAAGCTCGCCGACGCTTCCGATCTGTCTCGCGACGCCTACAAGCTCCTCACTGGGGATGAACCGAGAGACCTTTCGTAGTCGCGTTGTCACGGTGCTCTACGAAGTCAAGTCACGCCCACAAGTCCGCCAACAGACTCTCGAGCTGGGCTGCTCGAACGCGCCGATTCGCAAGATCCGTTGCGGCGGCGCGCACCGCGCCCGCGTATTCGGCGACCCGCTTTGAAGCTCTCGGGCGCTGGCCGGCACGTACCTTGGTCAAATAGGCGCTCACTTCATCGCCAAGCTTTACGAGTCGGTCGTGGGCATCCTCACGAGCTTCGCGTGAAAGCGGCAGCTCCTCGTAGTGCGCGGCAAAGACAAGAAACAGCGAGTACGAGTCCGACTTGTTACGCCATCGGGTGCGACGCATATCCGGCAATACTCGCGAGAGCTCACCCGTAACAACCTCGAACACCTCCGTAATCTCCCCTCGTTCCGGAAACTCCTCCTCATATGCGGCGTACCACTTATCGAGGGCATCCTTCTTGTTCTGAAATCCATGAAGATACCCCGTTGCCAACTCGCTGACGTATTCCACGTCGAGCATTCGACGAAAATCGTTCGCGCTAAAGATTCCTGACTCTGACCAAAACTCGAGGCTCGCCATCTTCTCCATCGTTTGGATGAACTCACCCCAGTAGGTCGAATGACGCAACTCTTGGTTGTTCAAAGCAAGCACATTCTGATTCAGCCGCTTAAAAATGCCACGAATCTCGACGTCATCGATATCCGGCATTACACGCACTACAAATTTATAGCTAAAGATGTCTTGGCGCGCGCTCTTCGGAAGATCGTCGAAATAGACTTCCCCATACATCGGTGACGCCTGAGGGTCGAGGGGAAACCCCCCTTCGACGAACTCAAGACACGCACGAATGCGCTGTTGACCATCTACTACGTAATGATGCTCGTTGCCCTCGGCGTCGACGATGTCCTGAATGTAAATCTCAGGAATAGGATAGCGCCGCAAAATCGTGTCAATGAGAGCCGCCTTTTGAGGCGTTACCCAGACAGGGTTACGCTGGTATGGAGGCTTGAGGGTGAGTTGGCCGCTGTTCTGATTGTTCTTGAGCCAGGCCACAGACCGCGTCGTAGTGTTCAAAAACTCTTCAGTCATGTTCCCTCCAGATGAGTGCGTGCAGCAAGAACTCCACCAAGCTGATATTGACGAAGAGAATCGAAATCGCGGTAGATCCTCGCTTTGATCTCACGACCCTCGGTGGGCGGTACGCCCGCCATATGCGTGAACGCCTTGAGCCATTGAGGAGCGAAAGGCAAGAATTCGAGAATGAAATCTGTCGCGATCGTACAGTTAAAGATGTATCCACTCTGATGTGCTTTGACGGCATTCTGGGCTTCGACTGAGGACAAGAGCGGAATGCTGAGGCCACGAAGGTGTTCCCACGCGGCCTCGAAATGCCGATACGACACTACGGCAACGTCCACATCGGACTTTTTGTCGAACGTCTTGAGATTCTTGTCCGGGTTGAGGCTGAATCCGAGACTAGCGCTACCGACGATTGCTATCGCCCGCGGGTCGATCTCGAGCCGGGCACCAAGCTCGGTCTTCCATAAAACGTACGACGGAACGTCGCCGCCGAAGATGAACGGCACTGCCTCAAAGATGTGCTGCGACGCAAAGACATCTGGTGCGAGGCCGCGGAGATCGTCGAGGACGGCCACTCGAGACTGTTTACCACAGAAGCGAACGTGATGAAGCTGCGGGTCTCTACCGCCGCCCGCAGCACAATCCCTTTCAGTCGTTGAGCTCATCCCCTTGGAGCGATCATCCTGCACATCAGATCTGGCGCTTGCGCCGCGCGTCCCGTCGCCGGCCGCGGCCCGGCGGCCGATAGCGCGCCTACGGCCCGCGCGGCACACTCGGCCACGGCCCGGCCAGCAGGATTGCCTGCGCGAGCTCGACAGCAGACCATGACGGGGGAGGCAGCAGGCCCATCCGAACCGCCCACAGCTGACGACCGCGCCGCCGGCCACGCATCGTCATGCCTGTCTGCCGCGTCAATGTCGGCGTGAGCCAGATCAGCAGCCGAGGAAGATTCGGGTTGCGCGCGTTCTCTGAGAGCGTCGCTTTCTCGGCTTTGCCGGTGACGAAGTAGCTCGAGAGATACGCTGCCGCGCGTTCAGCCGCCATGACCGGCTGACTGACTCCCCGCTTCTGGCCCACGAAACCGAAGCCGTGTTTCGGCGCGAGTCGAGCGAGCTCGTTGAAGTACGCCCCAGCCAGGATTACATCAGCCGGCGTGCGCACTGAAAACACGGGATGGACGTGCGCCGCACCGCGAGCCTGCGGTTCCCATGCCCGCATCAGCAGCGGCAGGCAGCGACCGTGCTTTCGCTTCACCGCGTTCCGTGCAGCGTTGTGGAGCCGCTTCCACCGCTGCGAGATGTCGTACGACCACTGGGCAAGTGCGTCGGGGTCGATCCGGCAGCCGAGCCGCTTCCCGTGCCGATGCGCTCCGAGATGCGCGCAGTGGCTCTCGTCGTACGGCAGCAAGTCCTGCCCGGGCGGAGTGACCGCCGAGAGCATCACGAGGCCGCCAAGGTGCTTCAGGTTCGTGAACAGCACCACACGCCAGTCCTTCGCCCACACAAGCCCGCACTTCGAGCACGTCCGCTTCTTGCAGGAGCCGCCCTGCCAGCCAGCCGTGCATCGCTCGCGCCTGGCCGGCGCGGTACGCTCAGCCCTGTGGCTCATCGCCTGTCACCTCAGGCGGAGTCGCAGTTTCCGATGCCGACCCGCGTTTGCCGCGCGGGTCGTCGTCTAATCGGGGCTCGTCTTTGTCCACCTCTTGTCCAAGCGTGGAGTCGAAACGGGTCGTTTCTAATCGACCAGCGTCACCCTCGCAGGCACCCTCCTCCCCCAGTTCCATGCGGTTTGAGTCGTCCGCAGTGGTATGAGGTGGGACGTCTTCAGCTTGGTTCGATCCCAGGTGCGCCCATAGCGCCGGCAAGTCCGGCGCCTTCGGCGCCATGACGACTTGCCGGCGTTCGTCCGCGGCGGCAGCGGGCCGCGCCCGCCATGTCGGTCGCGGCGACGGGTGGCCATGCAAGACGACCTGACTCCGGGTCGGCGCGCAGAGTAGGGGCTGCGGCCAGAGCGGTCGCCTGCCCGAGTGTGCGGGAATGTCCCTTGAACCCGCGCTCGGGCTGTTGAGCGGCTCGCCTTCAGCTCGTCGAGGGATCTGGCTCGATGCGCGACCTCTCCGCTAGTTGACGGTGCAGCCGAGCTTCTGGTGGACGAATGTAACGTCGCACCACTCCTGTTCTCGGCTGATCTTGCCGTCGCGAAGGTTGAAGATGTGCAGGAGGCGGAGGTCGATCGGGCCGCTCTTGCCGTCGAGGAGGAGTGGGTGGCCGTCAGCGCACTGGGACCTGTTGGTCTAGCTGAGCCTGCGAAGATGGCCCCAGTAAAGTGCTGTCATGACGCTGGTCGCGACCGCACTAACGCAGACCCAGGTCGTCCAAGTCTCGGACCGTCGACGAAGCTTGAGCGGGTCGAACTCAAGCGATTACGACCATAAGACCGTTGCCTTCTGCAATCACCTGATCTTTTCGCAGGCGGGTGCGGTGAGTATCGGCGGTGAAGAGGCGATCGAGTGGCTCATGTCTGCACTCAGGTCATGCAACTCAGCGCGTGATGTCCCGGAGTGCATCTCGCGAGCCGCTCTAGCAAAAGTGAGGGCATCCGCCGTACCTACGGGCGAGCTCGCTTTCGTTGGTGCAGGATGGGCCGTCGGCGACGACGGAAGTCCCAGCCCGTACTGGTGCTCAATCTCCAACTTCGAGGAAGCCTTCATGGAGTTCCGGACACCAAGGGAGGATCACTTCTATGGCCTTGAAGCTCTCTTACCTCCAGACAAGTCGGTCATGCTTCACCTACTCCGCCCGGAGCTCGATGGCTCGCTTGCAGAGGACGTTAAGACGGGGATGGAGTGTCTCACTGAGTACGCCGATCTCGACGACCCGAACGCGATCGCAGAGCATCTCGTCAACTACGCCCAACACATCGCTTCGCGAGATGACCGTGTCAGCTCCTCCCTTCTCGTTACATCGTTGCCGCTTGCTGCCGCCGGTCGCCCTGAGAAGCATCTGTTCGCGTTCCCGAACGTCTTCAATCCCACATTGGAACGTGATAAGAGGTCGTACTACTTCGTACGACGCGGAGAAGATCCCCAGCAGCGTTACGCGCCATATTTCGTTTGCCCGGAGGCGCCCTGGATAGTACGACCAGCGCTGATGGCGTCATCAAAAGAGGGCCTCTTGGAGATGATCGAGAAGGATCTACTGGAAGGTCCTGAAGAAGCGGCCCGGGCCCGTGAGCAGCTACGAGACGCGTAGCGATTCCAAGGACGGGTACGAGGTTGCGACCTCGCATCGGAGGCGACTCGGCTCTCTTCTCTTGAACTAGCAACGTAACTCGCTTGGGTGGCGGGGTGCTGGTGGTGGGTTGGTGTGTGCCGCCGCCGGCGCCCGGAGCCTGGCAAGTCGCGGCTACGTCACGATGACCCGGGGCGAGCTTCGGGAGCGTGCGCGAGAGTCGCTACGGGACGGCCGCCGCCGGCACCTGCGGATGTCGATCGTTGAACAGGTCGACCCGGGCGACGGTCGTGCGATCCCTGAAGACGTCGTCGATCAGCTATTCCGCGACGGCGAAGACGCAGGCGTCCTTGAGCGGATGCGGGAGCAGGACGAGTCGGCGGTGTGGTCGCTTGTCAGAGTAGACCCGAGCAGCGAGAAGGTGCTCGGCGCCATCCCGCCGGGCTCAGGGGGACGCAGGCGCAGGCCGGCGCGCGGCGCGACCGCCCCGATAGGGGCGCCGCCCGCCGCCGGCCGGCTGCGTGCCCCCGACCCCGTGCAGATCGCCAGCGCATCACCCGGCTGGAGAACTGACGGAGAGCCTGCCCCGATACGTGCCCCTGGTCGGGCGCGCGCAGCCCCGTCAAGGCGCAGCCGACCCCCGGAGCAAAGCGGAGGGGGTTGACGGGGCGAGCACGTCGGCCAGGATCAGGCGCGTTCGGGGCAGGCCCTGACACTGCCGCCGCCTGACCTGACTCCGTGTAGCACCGTGGCGACGGAACGCTCGCCTGCGCGAGCGTTCGACGATGACGCCTGAGGAGCCCATGGGATTCGTGCTGCTCGACGCCGGGTTGGCGCTGCGACTCGCCGACGGGATGGCAGCCCAAAAACGATTGAAGCTCGGCGCCGCGCCTCGTCTATGATCGACCGCGCAATGGCTCAATGCCGACTCGTCGCTGCTGCTCTCGTTCTAGCGGGTTTCTCGAGTGGCTGCGGTAGCGGTGGGGCTGCGGGAAAGGACTACGGCGCCGTCTGGCCTTTCACCGTCAGCGGCGGAACCCTGAGGTGCGGCGGGCCAGGGTGGGTAACACTCGACGCGGCTGGCAACACATATGCGATCAACAGTTTGGCGGCCGGCCAGGCCTCCGCAGAAGGCTGGCATGACGTCCACGAGATCTGGGCGACTGATCCGGATGCGGGAATCGACATCAAGAAGAACATCGGCCCGATCATTGACGACGGCTTGAAGCTCTGTGACGACGGCGGCGGGGCCATGAACGTCTCCGGCAAACCGGGCGACCTCCATACCTTCTCCGACTTTACGGCCGCACAGAAAGATGCCTATGTCTCGGCTTATGACGAGTGCCTAGTCGAGGTGAATGCCGGGAACGATTCGCCGAACATGGACGCCGCGAAGGCCGCTGCGGAATCGGCGAATCCTGGTACGGGCGATGCTGCCTTCGAGGGATGCGCAGATGCCGCGGACGACACACCGATCACCGGCTCGGGAATCAAGCCGCCGGGCTAGGTTCGGACGACGTGCTCAGCAGCGCCGGACAAGGACACCTAGGGCTCGCGCGGCCCCAGGTCCTTGTACGCCGTCGTGTCCTCGCCCGGCGCTGGGAGGGCCCGACACGGGCCGCGCGGCCGGCGCGGTGGGGTTAGGTCGGCGCGCCGCGCCGACCGCTTCCCTTGTATTACCAACGAAACTCGCTGGGGCCTTGGCGCTCCGTCCGAGGCGGTGGCTAGTCTGCGGGGGCTGAGTCTCAGGGGCGGGTTGTAACCCGCTAGCTAGCTGGATCGGGTCGCGCCATGTGCGGGGCGTCCGTGTGCGGGGCGATCCTGGGAGGGCGGTGCCGCTCGTCGTGTTCATTCAACGGCGAGGTGGCGCAATGGGTTTCTCAGCTGGATTGCTCGGTCGTTCGTTGGAGCGGCGTCCGCTGTGGACGCTGCGGAGCCGGGGATGCTTCTATGGGAGTCAAGTCGTCAGCGGCATCCCTGTCATCCCCAATCACGTTCCCGACGGCTCTTCGAGTACGAGTGGCGGCCGCTAGATGAGTTGCCGCCAGGCCCGGCCAGTCCGGTGCCTTCGGCGCCATGACGACCCGCCGGCCGTCACGCACATCCGATACGTGGAGACGGGGATGCTTCTATGGGAGTCAAGTCGCCAGCGGCATTCCTTCGAGTAGCCGGAAGAGTGAGCGGGCGAGGTAGCGTTTGAGGCAGCGGATCGCCTCGCGCAGGGTCTTGCCCTCGTTTTGGCGGCGGGCGATGTAGGCGATCGTCTCGGCGTGGTGTTTGCGGCGGCTGACGATGATCGTGTGCAGGGCACGGTTCAGCTGTCGGTCGCCGCCCCGGTCGAGTCGGTGGCGGACGAGGCGACCGGAGCTGGCCGGGATCGGTGCGGCACCGGCGATCCGTGCGAAGGCCGCCTCGTTGTGCAGGCGGCCGTGGTGTGACCAGCAGGTGAGGACCTGTGCTGCGCTCACCGGTCCGACTCCGGGCTGGGCAAGCAGCGCTGGCGCGAGCCGCTGGACGAGCGTTTCGACGTCGCGCTCGAGCAGCCGCGCCTCCTGGTCGAGTGTGCGTGCCCGCCGGGCGAGCGCGCGCAGGCAGTGGTTGAGTGCGCCGGCCTCGACGGTCGCGCAGGCTCGCGGGCGCAGGCTCGCGCAGCGGGCAAGCAGAGCCGCCCGCGTCAGCGTGCGCAGCTCTCTGCGCTGCGGCTCGGGCGCTGAGACGACGAGCGCCCGCAGCTGGCAGAGCGCGGCCGCCCTTCCCGCGACCGCGCTCGCGCGCGTCACCAGCAGCGCCTGCAGTGCTGCCCGCTCACCGCCCGAGCGAGGCTGGCCGGGATGGCGCTGGGAGAGCGCGCTTCTGGCCGCGCGCACCGCGTCGAGTGCGTCCGACTTACCGCTCCGACGCTCGGCGCGCAGCGGCCGGGCGACCTCGACGACGAGCTCGCCGCGACCGGAGAGATAACGGGCGAGACCGGCGCCGTAGCAGCCAGTCCCCTCGATCGCCCAGCAGCGGCGCCCCGGCGCCTGTGTCCGCGCCAGCAAAAGCGCGCGCGCATAACCCGAAGCGCTCGCCTCGATCTGTGTCTCGGCGAGCAGAACGCCGGTCGCTGCCGCGACCAGCGCCAGCGCGTGCGTGTCGCGATGGCTGTCGACGCCGATGACGACGTCGAGGGAGTGTGCAAGCATGTGACCACCTCCACCAGTGGGGGGAACAAGCGGTGCCGGTCCGGAGGCTGCAACCGCGAGGCGGCAGGACTGTGATGGGTCACGCCCTCAGGCGGACAGGCTTCTGATCAAGCCAGCACGCGGCGCCAGGCCGGCACCGAGCTTCCCACCCGGACAGATCCCCACAAAGACACCTCGCAAGCAAGGGCCGGTCAGGTCTTGAGTCACGGGCAAAAAGCATCGGCGCGAGCCTGGCAGCGGCCCCAGACGGAACCGAGCCCCACTCTCACAGATGCTTCTATGAGCACTTGACACTCATAGAAGCATCCCGGCTCCCGCAAGCTGGAGGCTACGAGGGTCATCGGGTCCCCGGCCGTCACGCACATCCGACACCGCGTCGTGAAGTGAGCGGACGTCAGTCCGTCGCGACCGGGCGCTCGGACTCGCCGAGCGCCCACGCTTCGACGGCCGGCCACGGGCCGTAGCCGGCATCCGTGTTGATGTGACCGGCACGCTCGATCCAGTCGATCGGTATCTCCGCCGCCTCGCCGATCCGCCGCGAGGTCTCCGGTAGGCACCAGGGATCGTTCGTCGAGCAGACGAGCCGCGTCTCGCGGGCCGCGGCGGCGACGCCCTCGCGGTCGAGCGGCACGGGCCGGAAGCCGACGCTCGGCGGGTCCTCCTCGTCCGGCTGCGGCGGCGCGACGAGCAGTGCGCGCGCGACCTGCTGCCACGGGTGTCGCGCCGCATGGTGAAGCCAGAGCAGCGATCCGAGCGAGTGGCAGAGGACGGTCGTCTCCGCCGTCGGCAACCGCGCGAGCTCGGCGGCGAGCGCGTCGAGCCAGCGATCGAGCCGGGGACTGTCGGCCTCGGGAAGCGACGGATATGCAACGTCGAGCCCACGCACACGCAACCGCCGCGCGAGCCAGCTCTGCCAATGCTCGGGGCCCGAGCCCTCGAGACCGTGAATGAGCAGAAAAGCCATCAGCGGCACGTTACGACACGCTCGTCCTTACGTGGCGTGTGGTCTTCGACGTGGAAGCGGTGTCAGGCGTTGCGCGGCGCCTCCAACGTGTGACACAGGCTCCGCTGATCAGCCTCTGCCGCGGAAGCTGCTCAGGAACGCCCGCACGGTCGCGATCGCTTCCTGACGAAGCCGGGCCGCGTCCTCCTCGTCTTCTGGTTCAGACAGGAACAACGCATACGCGTTCGGCCCATCTTGGCGGGCGTCACGGAAACGCTCCTCGAGGAGCGGCAGCGCTTCTTCGACCTGTTCGTGCCTGGCGATCGGACTCGCGGCCGCCATCTCTCCCGCAGTGCGAGGACCACCCTCGTGATTCAGGAGCGTGAAGATCACGTCGTAGGCGTCCTTGTTCTCGTGCCGATCCTGGAAGGCAAGGATCTTGAGCACCGTGTACGGGAGCACGTTCGCCACCCGCACGGCAACCCTGGAGCGGCCGCCGCCGTCGAGACGCTCAGCCTCGAGCTCGCGCTCGATGAAGTCGTCGCGCGCCAGATGGGCGCCACGCACGTTGAACGCACCCAGTCTCGCTCCCGTGGACTCGCCCCTCGGGCGGAAGATCCGTCCCGTCGCGACCTCGTCCGTCTCGCAGAGGAACTCGACGACCACGGCCACGCCCTCGACGTCGCGCGCCCAGCGGAAGCTCGGCTCCTGCTGCTCAAAGCGCGCCTGCTCCAGGTTGTTCTGGAGCATGCGATACGTCTCGGGCGTTTCGTCGCCGAGGGCGAGGCCGATGACCAGATCGATGTCGGTCGTCCCCACGTGGGCTCGCGCGCCTTCGGGGAGCTGCCCAACCAAGTATCTCGGAGCGAGTCCTCCGGCCAGATAGATGCGCTCACGCCAGGGGCCGAGGTCGCCGAGCAGGGTGACAAGCGCGCGTTCACAGCGCGCCGTCGTCTCCTCGTCGTAGTCGCTCTGGTGCTCGCGGCTGCTCAAAACCCGATCACCTGCTCGCGCAGATGATCCGCTTGCTCCCGCCCGCGGCGCGGATCACGCCGCAGGTCCGCGTACAGCCGAAATCGATTCGCCAACCAGAGGTCCCGTCGTTGCTCGCGAAACGCGAGCGGCGCGTCGTCTTTGCCTTGCAGAAAGACAACGTTCTGACCCTCGGTGACAGGATCAGCGGCCGCGCCCAGTTGCTCGGGCGCCGCGGTCTCCACCACCCACACCTCCACGACCGGGACCGCGGTGACGAAGGGGGCGACGAGGTTTGCAGCCGCGGCCCCCGTGAGTGCGTAGTCGATGCCGGCACGACCGAGGTTGATCCCGAGTTGCTGGATCAATTGCTGCGGGGTTTGCGCGAGCAGGTGACCGAGCGTTCGTCTCGGACGCTCGAGCTGTTCCTCGGCCCACAGGTCAAGGAGCGCCGCCCGATTCGTAACGCGGCGCACGCGCTGCGGGCCGCTGCCCTCGGCGACGACGACTCCTTCCTCCTCCAACCGTGCGAGCACACGGTGCGCAAGACCCGCCGCGACGCCCGCTTCCTGTGCGAGGTCTTGAACCTTCCAGTCTCGGTCGGGCTGGAGCAGAAGCGCCTGAGCGGCGATACCCGCCTTGCCCCTCAGGCGGATCGGCGTGATTGGCCCTGCCGCTCGACGCTGAGAGCGGTGCCCCTCCAGATGGAAGAGCAGGCCTGGAAGCTCGAGATGCGCGTTGCCGAGACCATCGATGACCCCGATGCCGCGCTCTTCCAAAATCGCTCGCGCCTCCGCGGTCGTCTCGCCGGCGACCATCAGCAGGGGCGTATCCGCGAGCGTGTCGGCCTGATCAACGAGCTGCCGAGCGGTCGCCGCGTTCACGCGGCGCTTGAACTCCACCGCGATCGGCGCCCGCCGGCCGGCAAACCGTAAGATCGCATCCACGCGGCGACCTGCCCCGCCGGGCTCGGCGACCACCGTCAGACCGGGAATCTCCCGGAGGACGCGCAGGGCGTCGGCCTCGAACCGCCCCTTGATATTCACAAGTTTCCGCTTTTTCATCGCGCTTGTAAATATAGCGCAATGTGTGAATTTCAAGATGCTGGAAAGGGTCGCCGGCTCGAGTACGACACGCTCGTCCAAACGGGCGCTCTACAGTGTCCCGGATGAGCGGCGGCGTGGATGCGGAGAGAGGCGCTGTGACGGAGGAGCTGCCGTTCGGCGCGGCCGAGCTGCTCTCTGCGGTCGCGGGCGCCGCGCGGGTGCTCGACTTGGGCTGCGGCAGCGGCAGGCTGACCGTGGCGCTGGCACGGGCGGGCGCCGCCGTGACGGGCGCCGACACGAGCCGCGAGCGCCTCGAGCAGGCACGCCGGCGTGCCTGCGAGGGCGGCGTCGAGCTGCAGCTTCTCGAGGCGGACATGGACGAGCGCTTGCCGTTCGAGGACGGGTCGTTCGATGCCGCCACGAGCCGGCTCGTGCTGATGGCCGCCGCCGCTCCGGCCGCCACGCTGGGCGAGCTCCGGCGGGTTGTGGTGCCGGGCGGCCGGATCGCGACGGTGATCTGGGCGTCGCTCAACCGGAACCCCTGGTTCGCGGCGCCCCGCGAGGCGGTCGCCGCGGTGCTCGGCGGCGAGCGGGCCTCCTTCGCGCGGGCCTTCGGGAAGCTCGGCGATCCGGCCGAGGCGGCGGACGTCCACCGCGCCGCCGGCCTGAGCGACGTCGAGGCGACGCTGCTCCGGGAGCACGCTCCCGCCGCGGACGCAGCCGAGCACTGGGAGCGGCTCGCGCAGGAGAACGGCCACTTCCGCCGCGTCGCGGCGGCGCTGACCGAGGCCGAGCGGGAAGCCGTCGTGGCAGACGTCGCGGCACGGTTCGAGCCGTTCAGGCGAGCCGGCTCGCTCCAGGTTCCGCGCACCCTGGTGCTCGTCACCGCGCGGCACTGAGGCCGGCGCTCGGGCTGACGCGGGAGGCCCCACACAGACTCGGCCGTGACGGAGCGACCGTTCACGACAGGTCAGTCGTTCGTAGAAGCGGTGCTAGGCGTTGCACGGCGCCTGCAACGCCTGGCACCGGAACCTCGCTCGTGGACGTGGCCCGCTCCGGAGCCGCAGGCCACGTCCACTCGAAAGCAGGCGCCAGCGTCTAGCCGGCGCGGTACTGGACAGCGACTTGCCCGTTCGTTGTTGCGGGGAGCTCGCTCATGTAAATGCGGTCACGAGCGGTCACTCCCATCGGACTGCCGGCGATTACGACGCGCGATTTTCCTACAGGCGTAATCCCGACAACCAACGACGGCGCGCCTTCCACCAGCGGGACGGCAACCATATGCGAACCACTCTCGGCGACTTCGTTCAGGTCGAAGCAAGAGACGGCCGGCGAGTAACCGTCACCTCCGACACTCAGGCAGCGCATGCTGCCATTGCCGACGAGTAGATCGACGTTCGCGCCGTCGCCGCGCTTCGCCGAGTAAATGCCCTGGCGCTCGACGCGGAGCGAGCCGATTCTGCCGGAGAGATCAGCTGACTGTGCAAGCCGCGCGTTCACGGCAGTTACGACATCCGTGCCGGAGCCGGGAGTTTCCCCACCCCCGCCGGTCGCGATCCTCGCGGCGGCAACAGTCGTGAGGATAGCGACGACGGAAACGAGTGTGATGATTCTACGGCGTTGACTCACGGTGTAATGCCTCCTCAATAAGTCGTGTCGCAGTAGACGTAAGTTCCTTGGGGCGGTGCCGAGATCAGGCACTGGGCCACCGACGACGGTCCATTCCGGTACACGACGTAGTAGCGGGTATTTGTCGCCACGCCGATTACCGAGCCGCTGTAGTAGAGCTGGACAAAGCTCATCGGCCCAGCAGCGTTCGTAGCAGTTGCTTCGTTGAAGAGGCGGAAAGCCGTGCAGCACGTCCCGCCAAAAACACCGCCTACTCCGATCACGAACACAGGCGTCGACGGCGAACCCAAGTAGTAGGAGATCTGGTACGCCATCGCGCGCCCAACGAACGCGACCGAGAAGAGCAGCGCGCAGGCGAGAACTGCGAGAGTGCGCCGCGTCCTATGGGTGTTAGTAAGTGGTGTCACAGTACACCCACGCTCGATGGGGATAATCTCCGGCGGTCTGCGTGATAGCGCACGCGGCGCGGGTGTTCGGCCCGTTGCGATACACGACGTAGTACCTGGTTCCGGTAGCAGTTCCGATACCCACGCCGTTGTAGTAGAGGACGACGCGGTCCATCGGATCCCCAGCGGAAGTCGCCGTCGCCTCATTGAACAACCGGAACGCATAGCCGCTCGTCTGGCTGGAAACAGTCGCGTCGTAGACGGCTACCGGGGCAGAGGGTGTGCCGAGGTAGTACACGATTTGGTACGCGTATGCAACGCCCGCGAGAGTCAGCGCAAGCACGCCAGCGGCGGCGAACGCTGCGAGCATCCGGTACCGCGTGCGACCAAGATCCCGAAGCGGGCGATTGAGCCCTCGCACGGTATCCTCCTCGCTCGGATGGCGATCCGAAACGGAAGTTTCGGGCAGCAGGGTTGTGAACTTATAACCTCATCCTGCGTTTGTCAAGAGTGCTGGCCTGAGTGACCTACGGCGTCAAAAGGGTCCCGGTCCCACGCCGCCGCCAGGCGGAAGATTTCGCAGCATCTCTGGATCGGAAACGGCGTTCACCGGCGGGCCCCCAGGACGAGCGGGCTCGACAGTCGTCACCCGCCGCCACAGCCGCCTGAGGAATGACTTCACGCGGAGCACTTGACGAATGGTAAGACACGCAGCCGCGAATCGTCCACGTCAGCTGACACTCGACTTTCTGACCTTGCAGAAGCGGTGCCAGGCGTTGCGCGGTGCCTGCAACGCCTGGCACCGGGGCCTCGCCCACTCCGCCGGCGAGTTCGGCGCCATGACAACTTGCCGGCGTTCGTCTCCTGACCCCCTGGGCCCCCGACTACGCTCGACGGGGCTCGCGGCCTGCAGGCCGGGATCCGTCATTTTCACGGATTCGAGGACAGGGATTCGGCGTTTAGGTTCGCACCGGAGCGCACCCGCACAGGAGGTTTGACATGCACCGGATCGTCCTCGTCGTTCTCGCCGCCGCCCTGCTCTCGGCCGCCGGCGCGTCGGCGAAGACCCCGCCGTTCGTCGGCGTCTGGAAGGGCACAGTGAAGACGGCGGACGGCGGCACGACGGCCGTGGTCGTCACGGTCACCGCGAAGCTGAAGAGCAACAACTCGGGCACGATCACGTACACGCAACAGAAGTGCACCGGCAAGCTCGCGTTCCTGAAGCAGTCCGGACGGGTGCTGACGCTGCGCGAGACGATCGGCAAGGGGCAGTGCCCGAAGGGCGGTGCGATCCAGCTCTCGCAGATCGACTACCGGACGCTCTGGTTCGCGTGGTACGCGGCCGGCGTCGCGGAGCCGGCCTGGAGCGGCTACCTCGCGCCCGGCGGCCGCTGAGCGACACGCGCGTCTCTTACGACGGCAGGTCGTCGGGTCAACACCCGGCGTCGCTCGAAGATGCGCAATACCGCGCCTTGCCCCATGTTCAAGGCACTGCTGGCTGTCGCACTGTCGGCCGGGTTCCTCGCCGGATCAGTTCACGGCCGGAGTCTGCCGCGCCGGCGGATCGCCCAGCGGGTGCGGACGGCGTCCTCACGCTCGGCCTCGTCGAGCGCCAGCTCGAGCGCGGCGAGAGCGTCTTCGTGCTGGGGTATCCACCGGCGCTCGATCGCCCGGAGCCGGCGGTTCGTGGCGGCGAGCTCGTCCGAGATGCGGTCGTGCGCGACCTGCAGCGCGCCGAAGCGCGCGGCCGCCTCGAGCGCACGACGATGCGCGGTCGCGGCGGCGGGCAGCGCCGCGCTCCCGCCCACTCCAGCCGCCCCGGCCAGGGCCGGCAGCTCGAGCTCCGGCTTCTCCGGGCACGCGACGCCGAGGAAGTTGCGCCAGCGCACCTGCAGCGTGGCCCGCTCGCCGGCATGGAAGCGGGCGAGCCGTAGCCGGCGCTCGCCGGCGAGTACGGACGCGCGGTCGAGCCAGTCTGCCGCCTCGCCGGCCGCGCGCTCCCAGTCGGCGCGCGCCTCGGCGACGAACTCCTCGAGCCGCCCACGTTCGCGCGTCAGAGCGCGGCGCTTCTGGTCGAGGACGTCCGCGGCGCCGCGGGCGATCTCGAGACGGTGGACGAGCCAGGGCCGGCCGGCCCTACCCGCGGGCACCCGCAGGGGCATCGCGCCCTCCCGGGTAGTGGGCGTCCAGTGAGGCCCCGGACACCATCGTGAGCTCGCGCGGCGGCAGCACCGAGGCGGTGCGCCAGGCCCGCTCGAGCGTCTCCTCGAGCGTGCGGGACTCGGTTCGCCCCTGCGAGACGAAATCGGCCTCGAAGGCGGCGGCGAAGGCGAGATAGCCGCGCTCGCGCTCGCTCAGGGCATCGGCGCCGACGACCTCGGCGAGGCCGGCGGCGCGGCGGGCGAGGGCGACGAGGGCGTACAGCTGGGCGGCGATCTCCATGTGGTCGTCGCGTGTCCTGCCCGGCCCGACGCCGAGGCGCATCAACCGCGAGAGCGAGCCGAGCGGGTCGAAGGGCGGGTAGACGCCACGCACGTGCAGCTCGTGCGAGAGCACGAGCTGACCTTCGGCGATGTAGCCCGTGAGGTCGGGCACGGGATGCGTGATGTCGCCGGCGGGCATCGTCAGGACGGGCATCTGCGTGAGCGACCCGGCACGTCCGCGGATCCGGCCTGCTCGCTCGTAGAGGGAGGCGAGGTCGCTGTAGAGGTACCCGGGATAGCCGCGCCTGCCCGGGATCTCCGCGCGCGCGGCAGCCACCTCGCGCACCGCCTCGCAGTAGCCGGTCATGTCGGCCATCACGACGAGCACGTGGCGGCCGAGCTCGAAGGCGAGGTGCTCGGCCACCGTGAGCGCGAGTCGCGGCGTGAGGATCCGCTCGACGAGCGGATCGCCGGCGGTGTTGACGAAGAGCGCGAGATCTCCTGCCGCGGCGCGCTCCTCGAGCACGTCGCGCACCATCGCCGCGTCGGCGTTCGTGATCCCCATCGCCGCAAACACGATCGCGAAGGGCTCGCCCCGCGCCGACGCCTGCGCGGCGACCTGCGCCGCGAGCTCCAGGTGGGGAAGGCCGCCGACGGAGAAGATCGGGAGCTTCTGGCCGCGGACGAGCGTCGCCAGCCCGTCGACGGCGGATATCCCCGTGAGGATCGGCTCGCTCGGCGTCGCCCGCGCCGCCGGGTTGATCGGCCGGCCGGCGACGTCGCCCGTCACCGGCCCCGTGACGGGCGGCCCGCCGTCGAGCGGCTCCCCTCGGCCGTTGCAGACGCGCCCGAGCCATCCCTCCCCCACCGGCAGGCGCATCGGCGCGCCGCTGAACGCCACGCCGAGCCGCTCGAGCGTCAGGCCGGCGGTCCCCTCGTACACCTCGACGACGGTGATCTCCCGGCTGACGTCGAGCACGACGCCGTGCCGTACCTCGCCGGAGGCGAGCCGGATCTCGACCACCTCGTCCCAGCCGACGCCCTCGACGCCCTCGAGCACGAGGAGCGGCCCGCGGATCGCCGACACCGCGGTGTGCTCGACGGGCGCGCGCAGGCTCACTCGAGCTCCCCGAGCCGCGCGAGCAGGAGACGCATGATCTCCCGCACCTGGTCCGCACCGTCGGGCGGCGTCTCGTCGCGCGCGTGCACGGCCACGGCCATGTCGGTCTCCTCGATCCGTGCCGCCGGGATGCCGCGATCGACGAGCAGCAGGCAGCGGTCATGGACGGCGAGCACGAGCTCGAGCAGGGCGGCCTGCTTGGCGGGCTCGCAGTAGGAGTCGTTCGGGCTCAGGCTGCTCTGCTGGAGCACGGCCTCGCGCAGAAGACGGCCCGTGAGCAGAGCGATCCGCTCGCGGTCGGGGAGGGAGGTGGTGCCGACGAGCTGTGCGATCGACTCGAGGCGGTCGGCCTCGGCGAGCAGGCGGAGCGCCCGCTCGCGGCGGCCTCCCCACTCGCGGTCGTGCTCGAGAGCGTGCCAGTGGTGGAGGGCGTGCCGGTCCGCGAGCAGCTCGGCGTCGCGCGAGGACGACTCGTGCCAGCTGACGGCCGGGTAGTGCCGGGCGTAGGCGAGGTCGGCGTCGAGCGCCCAGGTGCAGCGGACGAAGCGGCGAGTGTGGGCGCTCACGGGCTCGGACATGTCTCCACCGGCCGGCGAGATGGCACCGATGATCGTCACCGACGCCTCGGCGCCCGAGAGTGTAAGGGCGCGGCCCGAGCGCTCGTAGAAGGCGGCGAGGGCCGAGGCCAGCCCTGCGGGGTAGCCCTCTTCCGCGGGCAGCTCCCCGGTGCGCGACGCGACCTCACGCAGCGCTTCGGCCCAGCGCGACGTGGAGTCTGCGATCAGCACCGTCTCGTAGCCCATGTCGCGGTAGAGCTCGGCGACGGTGACCCCGGTGTAGATGCTGGCCTCGCGCGCGAGCACGGGCATGTTGGACGTGTTCGCGATCAGAACGGTGCGGTCGAGCAGCGAGTGGCCGGTGCGCGGGTCGGTGAGCGCCGACAGCTCCTCGAGCACGCCCGCCATCTCGTTGCCGCGCTCTCCGCAGCCGACGTAGACGATCACCGAGGCGTCGCACCACTTGGCGATCTGCTGCAGGAGCACCGTCTTGCCGGTGCCGAAGCCGCCCGGCACGGCGGCGCTGCTGCCGCGGGCGATGGGGAAGAAGAGGTCGAGCACCCGCTGCCCGGTGGTGAGCGGTGCGCCGGCGCGCAGCCGCTCGCGCACGGGCCGCGGCCGGCGCACCGGCCACACGTGCGCGAGCGACACTTCGACGTCGCCCACGCGCGCGATCGGGTCGCGCACCGTCGTCTCTCCCTCGCCGGCGAGCCAGTCGAGCCGTCCCGAGACTCCAGCGGGAACGAGCGCGCGGAACTCGACCGCTGCCGTCTCCGGGCAGGTGCCGAGAAGAGAGCCCGGCGCGACGTCGTCGCCGACTCGGGCCGACGGCACGAACGCCCAGCGCCGGTCGGCGACGAGGGTCTCCATCCGGGCGCCGGGCTCGAGCAGATCGGCCCCGCCGCTGAGCCGTCGCAGCATGCCGTCGAAGACCCCGCCGAGCAGGCCCGGGCCGAGCTCGGCGACGAGCGGTCGTCCAGTCGTCACCACCGGGTCGCCCGGCTTGATGCCGCCCGTGTACTCGTAGACCTGGACCGTGGCGAGGCGGCCGTCGAGGCTGATCACCTCGCCCGGCAGCCGCTGCGGCCCGACCTCGACGAGGTCGAGCATCGCGAGCTCCTCGCCCTCCACCTCCACGACCGGGCCGTTGACTCGCCGCACGAGACCGGTCGTCACGACCACAACCCCGTGAGCTCGTCGCCGAGGCCGGCGATGCAGCGGTCGACGAGAGCGGGCAGCGTGTAGTCGACCCTGTGTGCGCCGGCACGGGCGACCACTCCACCCGACCCGGCCGGGTCGATCTCGACGATCGCCTCTGCGCCGAGCTGCCCTTGGGCCGCCGCCGCCAAGCGCTCGAGCAGCCGCGCGTAGGCCGGCGTCCCCCGCAGGGCGAGCGCGGCTTCGAGCGCGGCCCCGCGGAACTCGTCGTAGACCTCGCGGCGGGCCGCCAGCTCGAGCGCGCGGGCCCGCCGCCGGGCGCGCACCCGCATCTGCGCCGCCTCGAGCTCTCCGTCCGCCTCGCCGGCGCGCCGGGCCTGCTCGACGAGCTCGTCCGCCTGCCCGCGCGCCTCGTCGAGACGGACCTCGTGCCGGCGCCGCGCCTCGGCAAGCGCAAGCTCACCCTCGGTCACCGTCGCGGCGAGGAACGACGCCCGCAGCGCTGCCGACGTTCATGCCGGCAGCACAGCCCAGAGCACGCGGCGCGCGCGGACGTCTCGCCCGACCTCCGCGTACGCGCTCGGCGTCAGCAGGACGAGCCCCGCGTCGGAGGGAGCGCCTCCCAGGCGGCACGCGCCGCTGCCGCGTCCTCTGCCGGCAGGACGTCGACGCCCGCGAGCGCGTAGCCCGCGAGCAGCAGCTCCTCGCCGATGGCGACGATTCCGCTCATGCTCTGCCGATGAGCATGATCGCGATCACGACGCCGTAGATCGCGATCCCCTCGGCGAGACCGACGATCACCATCGCGCGGCCGAACATCTCCGGCTTCTCGCTGATCGCCGCGAGCGCGGCCGCGCCCGTGTAGGCGACGGCGATCGCCGCCCCGATCGTCGACCCTGCGACTGCGATGGCGGCACCGAGCAGCGCCGCCTGGGGATCGTGCCCGGCCGCCGACGCCGGTCGCGGCGTGCGCGGGCTCGACGGCCCCCGCGAGGAGCACCGCGGCGAGCCCCAGCGAGCCCAGTCCGAGGCACGCGCGTTCAGCGCGACGAGGCGGCGCAGGCCGCGCTGCGGCGACCTGCGCAGCCCGGCGACGGTCGCGACCGCGACGAGCGCGATCACGGGGCGCGCCAGAACAACGATTCGATCATGACTCCTCCGTTCTCGAGACGACGGGAAGGCTCCAGGGCGAGAACGCGTGGCCCTCGCCGGAGAAGACGCGGGAGAAGAGCTCGTAGAACTCGAGCCGGAGCGCCTGCACGCCAGTGACGAGCAGCTCGAGCGAGAAGGCGACGACGTTTCCGCTACGAAGATGAGCACGCCGGCGAGCGAGCTCCACCACGCCGCCCCAGACGTCGCGCGCGCCGGCGAAGACGATCATGCCGAGCGCAGCGTGCATGACCCCGAAGGCGGCGAGCCGCGTGAACGAGAGCACGTTCGAGCCGATCCGGACGACCGCGTCGACCAGCTCGACGGCCGCCTCCGCGACCCCGGCGGCCCCGCCGCCGGCGGCTGCGACGGAACCCGGCGGCGAGCAGAACCGCGCCAGCGGAGGCGAGCAGCGCCGCCCGGCCACACCAGGGACGAGACGTCGCGAACCAGCCGGCGCAGCCGCCGCCGCTCCGAGCAGCACGGCGAGCCCCGCGGCCCCGGAGGGGACAGCAACGCGGCGCCGAGCCCCGCCTCGCGGAAGCGGTTGACGATGCCGTACGCGTGGCTCGAGGCCAGCAGCGCGGCGCCGACGGCGAGCGCGAACGACGAGCAGCGGGATCGGGTTCGTCCACGGGGTCGAGCCAGAGCCGCGGGCACGAGCCCGGTCGGTCCGAACGCCTCGCCGTAGAGCAGCCCGAAGACCGCGCCGCCGAGCCCGGCGGCCACGGGCAGGGGCCAGACCTGCTGGAACGGGCGCAGGCGGCCGCGCTTGACGCGGCGCAGGAGCAGCCCGAGGAGCGCGAGCAGCAGGCCGTGCCCGACGTCGCCGAACATGATCGAGAACATGAGGACGAACGCGACGCCGGCGAAGATCGTGGGGTCGACGTCGGCGTAGGGCGCGACGCCGTACGTCGTCACGAGCGGCCGCAACGGCTGTCTGCACCCGCGTCGGCGCGAAGAGCGTGGGCGGATCGACCCACGCCGGGCCGCGGCAGCTCGACGGCCGCCGCGCCGACGTGCTTCGAGCTGCTCCGTCGAGCTGCGGCAGGCCCGGCGTCGGCGTCCAGCCGACGAGCGCGGCGAAGCTCCCGTGCGCGCCGAGCCAGCGCGGCGCGGCGCCGCAGCTCCACCTCGCCCGCGAGCAGGCCTCGCGCGCCGTCGCGCTCGAGCTCGGCGACGTCCGGTGGGTTCGCGCGAGCACGCGCGGCTCTCCCGTCTGCGTCGGGACGCGCATGCGTCGAGCCGCGCGGAGCGCCTCCGCCCCCTCTCCCTCCGCGCCGGCAAGGTGCCGACGAGCTCGACCGAGCCCGCGTCGGCGAGCACGCACGAGCGCCTCGCGCAGGCGGCGTGCGGCGCGACGACCGCGACGCGGCTCATACGGACGGGCAGGACGAGGTCAGAGAAGCGCATCGAACGCCTCCCGCGCCCGCCCCGCCACCGCCGCGCGCCGCGACGCCGAGCGCAGCCGCGACCCGCACCGCGTCGAGGCCGAGCAGCGCGCCGCGCCGACGACGACACCGCGCCCCTCGCGCGGGCCGCGCACCAGCGGCTCGGCCTCGCGCTCGACCACCCGCCACCAGCGCCGCCTCCGCGCGCCAGAGCTCGTCGGACCACTCCACCCCGGCGAGCGGCCACGCGACGCCGGCGGGAGCGCGGCGCGCGACGTCGTCGAGGGAGGAGGCGCGCGCGCCAACCGGTCCCGAGCGCGGGCGTGCGCCAGCCGGCCGGCGCCGCGCCGCCGAGGAGCACCTGCCGCGTCCGCGGCAGCAGCAGCGCCGCGCGCCGAGCGCCCAGTGCTCCGCCTCCGGCGCGGCGCGAGCACCCGCCGCGCCCAGGCGAGCCGGAGGAACGAGCTGGATCTCCTCGGGCTCCTCCCCGCCCGGGTCGCCCCAGACGGAGTTCCGCAGGCCTCGCGCAGCTCGGCGGGGCTCTGCGCGCGCGCCGCCCGCGGCCACGCGACGGCAAGCGCGCCGAGCTCGAACGGCCGGTCGCAGCCGGCCGCCGCGCAGGTAGACGAGCCGGTTCTCGACGTTCACGAGCTCGAACCAGGCACGCGAGCGCGCGGACCCCTCCGCGGCGCCGCGGGGCAGCCACCCGGCGAGGATGCGGAGCTCGAGGAGGGTCTGCGCCGCAACCGCGCGCTGCGCGTCCTCGAGGCCGCTCGCACCGCGGCGGCACGCGCGTAGGCCGTGCCGGCGAGCTCGCGCGAGCGCCGCCTCGAGCGAGCCGCACGAAGCCACCGCGCGCG
This sequence comes from uncultured Actinomycetes bacterium, assembly GCA_963839425.1. Lineage (GTDB taxonomy): Bacteria > Actinomycetota > Thermoleophilia > Gaiellales > Gaiellaceae > CAYGLV01. The sequence goes on along the minus strand of CAWIUX010000009.1, from coordinate 276,514 downwards.
CACCCTCGGCTCCGAGCCTGCGCTCGAGCAGGAGTCGCGCCCGCACGCTGCCCGCGACCCAGCCGGCGCTCATGGGGACTGTTCCGGAACTCCTGGATGCGACGGACGACATCGGCCGCGAGAGCCGGGATGCGCTCGCGTCCCCGCGCACGGATCCGCGCGGCCTCAGCCTCGCCCGCCGCCACGATCCTGCGCACGTCCGCCCCGGCCGCGCGGCGGGCGGCCTTTGACGCCTCCGCCCATTCCGCCTCCGCCTGCTCTCCCCCGCCCGTCAGGATCGCCTCGGCCTCCTCGGACGCCGTGCCGAGCTCGGCGCGCGCGCTGCGCTCGGCCGTAGCGCGCACCTCCGCCGCCTCCGCGTCGATGCCGTCGAGCAGGGCGAAGAGCGGGGCGAGCTCGACGCCGAGGTCGTCGCTCGCGGCCGCCGGAACGCCCGAGGTGCGGCGGAACCGGTCCAAGAACCGCCGCAGCACGCTCCCGCGCCCGACCTGAAGGCCAAGACGACGTCCGGCTCGCTCGACCACACCTGACCGCCTTCGCAGCTGTCCGGACCTCAAACCTCATCACCGCCGGCACGGCGAGGCATCGGGAAGAACAGTGATTCGCGCCGCGGGCTTCCCGCAGCGCGGCTTGGGGCCCGGCGTCTCCCGCAGACCGAGACGGACGTGCCGCTCGGAAACCGGTTTGCCCTACTCCCTGGGCACGGGAGCAGGGCAAACCTGGAGTCACCACTCGAGGAGAGAGGACGGACAGGGCACGGCGGGCTCTCCGCCAGGCCGCCGCCGGCTGAAGAGCCGCCGCAGTGCCGTGCACACTGTCCGCCACATGCCCCCAGCTTCGGCCCCCCGCGGGAGAGGGCCGGGGGGCGCCGGGTGTGAATCCGGGGAGTCCGCTCACCCGGACGGGTGGTACGATCGCCGTGCCCGGTCGCGCTAGGTGGGGAGTTAGCGGTTCCCTGAACCCGAAATCCGCTCCAGCGGGGCCGAACGCCGTCCGAGGGCGGTGGTCACGGGGCAGGGTCGATCGACACGTGGCGTTGACGGTCGGGTCCCGCGCACTGGGAGCTTCGAACCGCGTCAGATCCGGAAGGAAGCAGCGCTAAGGACTCCCTCCCAGGTGCCGCGGCATCGCCCGGCCCGAGCAAGCGGCGGAGGCACCACCCGGGATGCCGGCACGACGACGGAGCGCGCGGCCGGGCGTTTCTCGCGTGTCGCGCGAGAAACACTAGGACCGGCAGCGCCTTGGCTAGCGCTTCGGCGCGACTCGACCGACTCCCTCGACTCGGGCCCAGTGCTCGGGGCCGGCTTCGATCACGCCTGCGACGGAGCCGAATTCTGCCAGCAGCGAGCGCGCGAGCCGGACAGAGATGCCGGGGACGCGGCCAGGACGGCTTCGGGTGGATTCCCCTTCCAGTTCGGGATCTGGTCGTACACCGGTCGGTCGCGGGCGGGGGCCGGGTGATCCGCTGCGCTCGGACGGCCAGCCGCCAGATCCACAGCGCCGGTGTCCTGGACGTCGGTCGATCTGATGACGTGACTCCCGCTCCCGATCGCCAGGAGCGCGCCCCGAACGCCGGCGGGTGGATCGCGCCGTCGTCGAGGTCGCGGCCTTCCACCAGGAGATAACGGGCGGTTGCTCGCGCGGCGAAGCGCTCCGAGCTGCGACCAGAGCCGCCCCTTCTGAAGCGAGAAGTGCAGGTCGAGGACGGTCTTCCGCTCGACGCCAGCACCCCGCGGGCCACGAGTAGTCGCCGGCAGCGAGCGCGACACGACTCGACCTCGACGCCGAGAGCGGCCAGCCGGTCGGGGACGCCGCTCGGCAACTCGTGAACGTCTGCGAGGATCGTCACAGACTGCTGTCCCAAGGAGATACGAGCGTGCCCGACCAAGCGTCGAAGCTGTGTGGAAGGATCGAGCCGACATGCGACGCAACGTCCCTCCACCGGCCTGGCGGCTTTCGCCCGAAGGGAGGAAGCTCGCAGTGACCGCCCTCTACCGCACCTACCGCTCGCTCGACTTCGACGCAGGTCGTCGGGCAGGAGGCGGTCGTGCGGACGCTGCGGAACGCGATCGAGCACGACCAGGTGCGTCAGGCCTACCTCTTCGCGGGCCCGCGCGGGACCGGCAAGACGTCGATGGCGCGCATCCTCGCCAAGGCGCTGAACGCCGAGGGCGGGCCCGACGGCGGACTTCGACCCGACGACCCGCCATCGCGCGGGCCGATCGCCGCCGGGACGGCGCTCGACGTCGTCGAGATGGACGCCGCCTCGCAGCGCGGGATCGACGAGATCCGCGAGATCCGCGAGCGCGCGATGCTCCAGCCGGCGGAGGGCCGCTACAAGGTCTACATCGTCGACGAGGCGCACCAGCTGACGCCGGCGGCCTGGAACGCCCTGCTCAAGCTGATCGAGGAGCCGCCGCCCCACCTCGTCTTCGTCTTCTGCACGACGGAGCTCTCGAAGGTGATCCCGACGGTGCGCTCGCGCTGCCAGACGTTCGTCTTCCAGCGCCCGCGCCTGCAGGAGATCGTCACGCGTGCTGCGCCGGTCTGCGACGGCGAGGAGATCGACGCGCCCGACTCGGCGCTCTCGCTCATCGCGCGCGGCGCCGGCGGCTCGTTCCGCGACGCGATCTCGACCCTCGACCAGCTCGTCCGCCGCGACGGGGAAGAAGATCACCGTCCAGGACGTGCTCCAGCTCGGCACGCGGTCGAGGAGGACACGCTGTTCCGCCTCTGCGACACGATCGTCGATCGCGACGTCGCGGGCGCGCTCGTGCTCGTCGAGGAGCTCTCCGAGCGGGGCCAGGACCTCGGCCAGCTACGAAGGAGCTCCTGGAGCACCTCCGCCACCTGCTGCTCGTCCAGCACCTGGGCCACGTGCCCGACTCGCTGCCGCTGACCGAGGAGTCGCGCGACCGGCTGCGCGAGCAGGCGAACCAGCTGCCCGAGCCGACGGTGCTGCGGCTGATCGACCTTCTCGCGGTCGTGATCGAGGACGAGCGGCAGGGCGGCGACCCGCGGCTGCCGCTCGAGCTCGCGCTCGTCAAGGTGACCCGGCCGCAGTCGGATCTGGCGCGCGAGTCGCTTGTCCATCGGGTCGAAGTGCTGGAATCCCGGTTGCATGCCGGTGCTCCCGCCGCGGAGTCGTGGGGCCCCTCCCCCGTTCCCGCGCCCGCGGCGGGCCCGGCACCTGTCGAGCAGGTGCCGGCCCCGAGCGATCCGGCAGCACACGAGATCACCCTCGAGCAGATGCACGAGGCCTGGACGAGCGGAGCGTCCTCCCGGCGGTCAAGGAGCGCTCGATCCCGTCGCCACGCTGCTCTCCGAGGCGTCGCCCGACCGGGCTCGACGGCGACACGCTCACGCTCGCGTTCCAGCCGCGGCGCCGAGTTCCACCGCCGCCAGGTGGACGAGCCGAAGAACCTGACCGTCCTGCGCGACGCCCTCTACGAGGTGACCGGCCGCGGCTCGCAGTCGTCACGCGCGCTCGCGGACGGAGACGGCGACGCCGAAGCCGCAGACGACGACGGCCCGGCTGGGCGAGCAGGGGCTCATCTCGCTGCTCAGGACCGATCTGAACGCAACCGAGAGGTGGAGGAGATCCCGTGAAGCTCGACATGAACGCCCTGATGAAGCAGGCCCAGGAGATGCAGGAGCAGATGGTGCGCGCCCAGGAGGAGGCCAAGGGCGAGATCGGCGAGGCCTCGGCCGGCGGCGGCATGGTCACCGTCAAGGCGAACGGCGCCGGCGAGCTCGTCGAGATCGCGATCGACCCGCGCGCGATCGACCCGGACGACCCCGAGCTGCTCGCCGACATGGTGCTCGCCGCCGCGAACGAGGCGCTCCGCTCGGCGCAGGCGGTGGAGACGAAGATGAAGAGCCTGCTGCCGTCGGGCTTCCCGGGGCTGCCCGGCCTAGTCAGACGATTGATCGGAAAAATCCTCCGATCAATCGTCTAAAGAAAGAGGTGGCGCCGTGCGCTACCCAACGCCGGTGCGCCTCTCCCTCGTCTAGACGATTGATCGGAAAAACCCTCCAATCAATCGTCTAGAGAAAGAGGTGGCGCCGTGCGCTACCCAACGCCGGTGCGCCTCTCCCTCGTTTAGACGATTGATCGATTTATCGATCAATCGTCCAGTAGGGCTTTGGTAGGAGCCCCGCACGCTCCCAGCGGGAGCGGACGGGGCAGAAGGGACCGCCGTCTTACGAAGTTCTACGAGCTACGGGACAACCTTGCTGGACCTATGTCCTGCCTCTCTTTCAACCTGGACCTGAGGCTAATTCGTAAGGGGATCGCTTGGAATTTGGGGGATAGGCTGGTAGGCTCGCTCGGTCCGGGGTTTCGGCAACCAGTTTTTGGGGGGCAAAGGGATGATTGTCTGTGGTGGTAGCGAAGCCAAGGCGTCAGGCATCGGCAGGAGGGCTGACGTCATGAGGCGGCGAGTCATCACGCGTTGGCTCATGCTCGGAGCTGTTGCGGGCGTGGCCTCCTTTTTCGTTACGGGCGCAGGTGCTCATAGCGGACCCATCTACTCTGGGACGATTCATTCCTGCGTTATCACCAAGGCGAACGGCGACGAGAAGGGGAAGGGCGACGAGAAAGGGAAGGGCGACGAGAACGGTGGAGGCAAAGTAGGCGACATTCGCATCCTCAGCCCGACACCTGCGATCCCCGGCGGGTCGAGTACCAAGAAATGCGGAAAGAACGAGACGGCGCTCGACTGGCTCGGCTCGGGAAGCCCGACCGGCCCCACGGGTGCAACCGGCCCCACGGGCCCCACGGGTGCGACCGGCCCCACGGGCGCCACGGGTGACGACCGGCGCGACGGGTGGCACGGGCGCGACCGGCGCCACGGGGCACGGGTGCTACTGGCGCCACCGGCGCCACGGGCGCTACCGGCCCGACGGGCGCCACGGGTGCCGACCGGCGCGACGGGTCGACCGGCCCGACGGGTGACACCGGCGCGACCGGCGCCACGGGTGCTACCGGCGCCACGGGCGCGACCGGCGATACCGGCGCCACGGGTGCGACGGGCGCGACCGGCCCGACGGGTGGCACCGGCGCGACCGGCGCCACGGGCGCGACCGGCGCCACCGGCGCAACGGGTGCACGGGCGATACCGGCGCCACGGGTCCGACCGGCGACCGGCCCGACGGGTGCCACCGGCGCCACGGGTGCGACGGGCGCGACCGGCGCGACCGGCGCCACGGGCGCGACCGGCGATACCGGCGCCACGGGTGCGACCGGCGACACGGGCGCGACCGGTGCTACAGGCGACACCGGCGCCACGGGTGCGACCGGCGCCACGGGCGACACCGGTGCCACGGGCGCGACCGGCGCCACGGGCGCGACCGGCGATACCGGCGCAACGGGTGCTACGGGCGATACCGGCGCCACGGGTGCGACCGGCGCGACCGGCCCGACGGGTGACACCGGCGCGACCGGCGCCACGGGTGCGACCGGCGCCACGGGCGCCACCGGCGCGACCGGCGCGACCGGCGCCACCGGCGCCACGGGCCACCGGCGCCACGGGTGCGACCGGTGCGACCGGCGCAACGGGTGCGACCGGCGCCACGGGTGCGACCGGCGCGACCGGCGCCACGGGTGCTACCGGCGCCACGGGTGACACGGGTGCGACCGGCGCAACCGGCCCGACCGGCGCGACCGGCGCCACGGGCGAGACGGGCGCGACCGGCACGACCGGGCAGCCGACCGGTGATACGGGTGCGACTGGCGCGACGGGTGATACCGGCGCGACCGGTCCGACCGGCGCGACCGGCAGCACGGGTGCGACCGGTGCCACGGGCGACACCGGCCCGACCGGCGCCGACCGGCGCGACCGGCGCAACGGGTGCCACGGGCGCGACCGGCGCACGGGTCCGACCGGCGCCACGGGTCGACCGGCCCGACCGGCCCGACGGGCGACACCGGCCCCACTGGTCCTACCGGCCCGGCTGGCACATTCAGCACGGCCACTGTGACAGTCGTTTCGGCGACCGGCGGCTCTGGTGTCGATAGCGTCGGCGTGGACTGCGCAGGCTCTGCGAAGGCGATCGGTGGCGGATTTAGCACGTCCGCTACCGGCTCGGGCGACGACCCGATTGTCTCGCAGCCGCTCGAAGCCGACTCGACGACGGACCTTGCCGAGAGCGGAGACGTGGCGACCGGATGGTGGACTCTACTACGACACGGTCGACAGCGGAGAAACTGTGACCGTTTGGGCGCCATCTGCGCTCCGGAGTACCGATCAGCATTCGGATTCGACGACGGGAGGCCTTCGGGCCTCCCGTTCTCGTTCCAGACCACGTTCTCGCGCTATAGGTTCGCGCCGCGGCTGGCGGCGAGGCTCGTTTCGAGCGCTTCTCTGGCGGTGTGGGCGCGGTCGGCGCGTTGGAACAGGTGCGCGTAGACCTCAAGGGTGATGCTCGGGTTGGCGTCCCCGAGCTGCCGTGAGACGAAGACGACGTTGAGGCCGCTTGAGATCAGGAGCGAGGCGTAGCCGTGGCGGAGCGAGTGGAGCGTGAGCCGCCCCTTGCCTTGGAGGCCCGCTTCCTTGACCGATCGGCGGATACGCGGCTCGCACCGACGTCGCGGTGCCGCGAGGGCTGCTCGCCGCACCCGTGGTGAGATTCGAACGAGGGAGAGGGGGCACGCGCGGCCGCCGCCGCAGGAGCCTACGCATCCCCCGATTCCAAATAGTCGAAGCTGGAGAGTTGGCCCGTCCCTGAAGGTCGAGGGGGACGCACCCCCGTAAAGCGAGTCGAGCCCTGGCATCGACCACGAGTTCACCGGCCGCGGCTGGGTATCACGGGGCCCTGGGCGGGCTCGCGAGCAGGCGAAGGTCGAAGCGGTACTCGCGCTCGCTCGCCTGAGGGTGTGATCGGGGTTAGCGGCCGAGCGCCTCGACCCAGTCGAGGCTCTTGCCGCAGAGAGAGTGGGCGTCGGCGGGCTTGACGACGGTGACCGGGAGCTCGGCCGTGTAGCGACTCAGAACGAGCGGCCGAGGCCGACGTAGGACGGGATCGGCCCGCCGCTTCCCGGGCTGAGATTCGCGGGGCTGTACCGGAGCACCACGTCGTGCGAACCGGCCGTGAGGTCGACATCGCCGAACGGCATGTAGAGGCCGGGGTAGTTGAGCTGATGGCGTGCCGCACCGACGCGCCGGCCGTCGACCGAGACCGCGAGCCGGCGGCGGAATGAGCCTCCCAGCCAGACGCCGTAGCGACCGGCGACCGGCACGCCGACGGTCGCCTCGAGCGTGCCCGAGCGGGACGGGTAGATGACGTCCGGGCTTCCGCTGTAGGTGGCCCAGCTCACCGGATGTGAGGCCTGCGAGAGCGGGAACACCGTCGCCGGCGGGCGGCGCACGGTCGCGAGGACGCCCCCCGCCCGGTTTGCCTCGTCGCCGAGGCGAAGGACGTCCTTACAGGATGGGACCGCCGCCGCCTGGTCGCCCGCTCCCAGCGGCAGGTGCTCGAGTATCGGCGTGCCGAGAGCCTCGGGCCGCTGCCACACCTCGTAGAAACGTCCTCGCCAGATGAGGCGGTACACGGACGGCGGGCGACTTGCGACCGGCGACCGCTTCAGGACAAGGGTGCGGTAGACGAGAACGGCGCTCGTCTGGAATTCGTCGATGTCCGCGTACCCCCCTTGCCGACAACCTGGCCGTTCAGGAGCGGAATTTGCCGCGACCGTAACTCACCCGCGCTCTCCGGATCGAGCTTCCGCAGGAAGTGCCTAGACCCGTAGGGGCTGTACTCGGTCATCAGCGCCGGGCCCTGACCCGCGAAGCGGTCTCCGATCGTCGACAGCTCGGCGAGCTGCTCGTGCGACGCGAGGCTCACGTCGTGGTACTGGAGTGCGTTCGACCAGAGTACGCCACCGGCAACCGCCAGCAACACGAGGAACCCTTCCACGCGCCGACCGCCCTCAACCAGTGCGCCTCCGCCCACGGCGGCGACCGCGGCGAGCGGAGCGCCCGGCGGTCGCCAACGCCTTGGCGCCGATCCAGGGCGACCCGATCTCCGTCAGGACGACCGAGCCGAGAAGCGCGGAGGCGACGTAGAACACCAGCTCCGGCGCGCGCCGACGCACGGCTTGGAGCAAACCGACCGCGCCAGCCAACGCTGCGACTCCGATGAGGACGTACGTCGGGCCGAGGTCGTGAGGACTCGACCCGGAAGTCACCCGCGGGCCAGATGCCGAACACCTGGATGAACTTCAGCGGACGGATCAGATTCCCCAGATCGGTGCTCTGCGTCACGAAAGACGCGCTGTTGGAGAACGCACGCGTGGTCGCGATCGTCGGAATCGCAAGCGCCGCCGTAACCAGAACGAACACTGCAGTCGCGACAAGGGTGAACCGCGCCCCTCTCCCGCGGAACACGAGCCAGACCGCAGGAAAAGGATCGGCGCCAGCCAGATCGCGCCGCCCGCGGTCAGCACGCCGAAGGTCGCGGCCGTTCCGACGGCGAGCGGGATCGCCGTGCGGGGGGATGCACTTCGATCGAGCAGGGAGGGAACGAGTGCGGCGACCAACGCGATCAACACCGCAGCCACCACCTCCTTGATCCCGCCCCACAACGCGTAGCCGTAGAGATGAGCCTGGGCCCCGACGAAGGCGGCGAGGCGCGGAGGGCCGGCGGCCGATGGCGCGAGACGCCAGCGAGTAGATCGCGAGGGCGAGCATCGCCGCGAGGAAGGCCTTGTACGGCTGTACGAGCCAGGCGATGTCCTGACGCACGAGCTGGCCGCCGACCCCGAGCGGCACGAATGCGCCGACCGGGTATCCGACGGCCAGATTGACCGCCACTGTGAGCTCATAGGTCGAGTGCGGCAGACCGGCAACGCTCAGGCCGTGCTGCATCACGCGGTCGGTGAGCGCAAGCCAAGTCGCGGTGTCGTCGAGCTTGATCCACCCAGCTATGGTCGCGGCGCCCGAAAGGACGATCGGGGCGGCAAAGATGAGGAAAACCCCCACCGCCGCCGCGGTCGGCCAGCCGTCGATCCTGCGGCCCGACCAGGGGGCGGACAGTGCAAGCCCACCGATCGCGAGCGCGACTACCGCCGGCGTCGCGAACTGGGCTGTTCTCGAGCTCATCGTCGCGAGCTGCGCGACGACGACGACCACGGCGAAGCCCGTCGGAAGCAGCAAGACGCCGCGAAGCCTGACCCCTGCGGCTTGCTCGACGATGAGCCCGCAGCCGAGCGAGACGACGCCGAGGACAGCCGGGAAAACGATCCAGGAGAAGAGCATGGTCAAGGGGTGACGATCCCTCCGCTCAGCTGTCCGCCTGCCAGGGGATCGCGCGCGCCAATGGCGGGCTCAGCGAACAGGTTTGACGTCTCCCGAAAGAGCCACCTGGCGGGAGCGCTGCGGCGAGGGATCGTAGACCTCGACTTGGTAGGCGACTCCCGGGAACGCGACGTGGACGCTCTTCGGGTACACGGTATCGACGAAAGCGATGCCACCACCCGGAAGCGCTTTCGCCCGCCCTTTGGCGACGTTCTCGAGCGCCGTGAGCGCGTCGGGGAAGGGATAGGTGGCGATGATCAGGAACGACGCCCTCGGGTCACCGGCCTTCACGCCCTTGGGCAGGTAGCGGACGTAGACCTTGCCCGTGCTCGTCTCCGTCAGCTCGTAGGTGAATCCCGCCTGCTGGCCGGCCCAGTAGATCGGGCTCTTCGCCGCCTTTGCGAGGGTCGCGAGCCCGCTTGCGCTGACTGCAACCGGACCCAGAGGAGTCCCCGCCGCTCCGACCGCCCCCCGGGGCGCCGTCGCGGTGGAGGTCGGAGCGCTCGTGGAGGAGCTCTCATTCCTGCTGACCACGAGCCAAGCGATGAATCCGGCCGCGAGCGCCAGCGCGATCACGGCGCCAAGCCGGACGCGCCTCTGCCGACTCGGGAGCACGGGGCTTGAATCAGGGAGGTTCGCGGGGTGTCCTTGACTGATCTCTTTGCTCATGGGCTCAGCTCAGGCCGATGGTTGTGGGGCCAAGACAATATCGCTCTTTCTTGCAAACGTTTACGTCAGTCGCCGAGGCCTAGCGGACGGCCTGCACCTGGCCGGACGCGACGGCCTTTCGAGCGCGCGCCGGAGAGGGGTCGAAGACCTCGACCTGGTAGTCCACACTCGGGTATGCGAGGTGGACGCTCTTGGGATACCCCGCGTCAACGACGGCAAGTCCGCCTCCCGAGAGCTTCATCGCTTTTCCTTTGGCGACCGCCTCGATCGCCGCGAAGGCGCCCGGAAACGGGTAGGTGGCGACGGTCAGGTACGGCTTGTCGGCGCCGACCTTCACTCCCGGCGGCAGGTACCGAATGAAGACGGCTCCCGTCGCGGTCTGCGTCAGCTCGTAGGTGTAACCGGGCTTCTCCCCGAGCCAGTAGAGAGGGTGGCCTGCAGCTGAGGCGATCGTCCGCAAGCCCTTTGCCGAGACAACCCTTGCCTGGGACGCGGCCTTACCCGCGACCGCATCGACTCGACCCGAGGCGACAAGGCTGTGGGCGCGCGCGGATGACGGGTCGAAGACCTCGACCTGATAGTCGGAGCCCGCCTTGGCGAAGAAGACGCTCTGCGGGCGCGACCTGTTGTAGAAGGCGATCGCCGCGGGTCCGACGCCGATCGGTATCGCGCCCGGCTGTGCGGCTGCTCTCTGGGTGGCCGCGTAGGCGCCGGGGAACGGATACGTGCCAACGGTCAGATACGGCTTGTCGATGCCGATCTTGACCCCTGACGGGAGATAGCGAACGAAGATCCGGCCGTCGCTCCCCTGGCTCAGCTCGTAGATGTACCCGGGTTTGGGGCCGACCCAGTAGATGGCGTGTCCGAGCGCGGCGGCCAGGGTCTCGATCCCCTTCGGCGAGACTGGCACGGCTCGTGAGGACTCGATGGTGCTCGCGGGGGTGGTGCTCGGCGAGGCGTGATCCCCGCCGTTCCTGAGCACGAGCCACGCGACGAAGCCCGCTGCGAGGGCGACTGCGATCACCGCTCCGATGCGGAAGCGGGGGGCGCGGGCAGGTCTGGCTCTGCCTGTCTCCTGGCTCACACGTTCAGCGTAGTCGGTAGAGGATTGATCGGTGGTTCTCCGATCAATCCTCCAGGGCTCGTCCGGAGCGGACGAGTACGCTTGCACCCGTGCTGAGCCCCGCCGTGGACAACCTCGTCGCCCAGCTCACGCGGCTGCCCGGCATCGGCACGCGCACCGCCCAGCGGCTCACGTTCTTCCTCCTCTCCGCGAAGCCCGAGGACGCGCTCGCGCTCGCGCACGCGATCAGCGACGTCAAGGAGCGCGTCCGCTTCTGCGCCGAGTGCGGCAACCTCACGGAGGAGGAGCTCTGCGGCATCTGCCGCGACGCGCGCCGCGACCGGAGCACGATCTGCGTCGTCGAGCAGCCGGCCGACCTCCTCTCGCTCGAGCGCACGCACGAGTACCGCGGCCTCTACCACGTGCTCGGCGGCTCGCTCTCGCCGCTCGACGGCGTCGAGCCGGGCGATCTCCGCCTCGCCGAGCTCCTGCAGCGGGTCGAGCGCGGCGGCATCGAGGAGGTCGTTCTCGCCACGAACCCCAACATGACCGGCGAGGCGACCGCGGCCTACCTCGCGGACCGCCTGCGCGGAAAAGTGCGCGTGACGCGGCTCGCCAGCGGGCTGCCGGTCGGCGGCGATCTCGAGTACGCCGACGAGGTCACGCTCGGCCGCGCGCTCAACGGCCGGCGCGAGATGTAGGCACGGATCTCCGTTCCTGCGCGAGGAAGAGCGCGCGTTGCGCCCGGCGCCCCTTGACGGCCGCCGGGCCGGATCGTAGAGTTGCCGTGTTGAGCCGGTGAGCCCTCGGGTTTGCCGGCTCAGCACTTTTCAGGGGACACGCGGCCGCCTCACCTACAATCGAACGGTGGCCGCCACCGACTTCGAGTCCGTTCCCGCCGTCGAGCGCGACACCGAGCGCGCGCCCGTCGGCACCGTCGTGCTGAAGTTCGGCGGCACGTCCGTCGGCGACACCGAGAAGCTGAAGGCGGTCGCGCAGCGCCTGGTCGCGGCGCGCGAGGCGGGGCAACCGCGTCGTCGCCGTCCTCTCGGCGATGGGCCACACGACCGACGAGCTGATCGACCTCGCGCACCGGATCTCGCCGAGCCCCCACCCGCGCGAGCTCGACATGCTGATCTCGGTCGGCGAGCGGATCTCCTGCGCGCTCGCCGCGATGGCGATCAAGGACCTCGGCCACGAGGCGATCTCGCTGACCGGCTCGCAGGCCGGGATCGTCACCGACACCGTGCACGGCAAGGCGAAGATCGTCGAGGTCCGCGCGAAGCGGATCCACGCGGCGCTCGACCACGGCACGATCGTGCTCGTCGCCGGCTTCCAGGGCGTCTCGACCGAGCTCGAGGTGACGACGCTCGGCCGCGGCGGCTCCGACACGACGGCGGTCGCGCTCGCCGCAGGCATCGGCGCCGACGCCTGCGAGATCTACACCGACGTCGAGGGCGTCTTCACGGCCGACCCGCGCATCGTCCCGACGGCCAGGAAGCTCGCGGCCGTCACGCTACGACGAGATGCTCGAGATGGCCGCCTCGGGGGCGAAGGTGCTGATGCTGCGCTCCGTCGAGCTCGCTCGCAACCACAATGTGAAGCTGCACGTGCGCTCCACCTTCTCGACCGAGGAGGGGACGTGGGTGACGGAGGAGGACGAACGCATGCTGGAGAAGGCGATGATCTCAGGGGTCACGCACACGCTCGAGGAGACGCTCTACCGCGTCGAGGGCGTGCCCGCGGCGCGGCTCTTCGCCGCGCTGGCGGAGGCGAGCGTGAACGTGGACACGATCCTGCAGACGAGCTCGGAGATCGTCTTCTCGGCGCCCGACGCCGACCACGAGGACGCCGCGCGCGTGCTCGACGGGCTCGGCGCGCCGTGGTCCGGACGCTACGATCTCGGCAAGGTGAGCGTCGTCGGCGCCGGCATGAAGAGCCACCCCGGCATCGCCGCGAAGACCTTCTCCATCCTCGGAGCTCGGGATCGAGCCCGACGTCGTGTCCACCTCGCCGATCAAGATCGCCTGCCACATCCCGCGCGACGACGTCGAGCGCGCGGTCCAGGCGCTGCACGAGGCATTCGCCCTGGACACCGTCGCCCTGGAACGCGGCCAGTGAAAGACGCGCGCATCGGCGTCGTCGGCGCGACCGGCGCGGTCGGGACGATCACGCTCGAGCTGCTGCGCGAGCGCGGCTACGCGGACGTGCGGGCCTTTGCATCCGCGCGGTCGGCCGGCCGGCGGCTCGGCGGCCTCACCGTCGAGGAGGCGACGCCGGAGGCGCTCTCGGCGGGCGACCTCGACCTCTGCCTCTTCTCGGTCGGCACCTCGGCGAGCCTCGAGCTCGTTCCCCACGCCGTCCGCGGCGGGGCGGTCTGCGTGGACAAGTCGGCGGCCTACCGGCTCGTGGACGGAGTGCCGCTCGTCGTGCCGGAGGTGAACGGGGCGCGGGCCGCCGAGCACCAGGGGATCGTGGCGAACCCGAACTGCTGCGCGATCCCGCTCACGTGCACGCTCAAGCCGCTGCACGACGCGGCCGGTCTGCGGCGCGTCGTCGTCTCGACCTATCAGTCGGTCTCGGGCGCCGGCGCGCAGGCGATGGAGCGGCTGCGCAGCGAGCCGCCGGACTCTCACGACCTGCGCATGGACTGGTCGTTCGACGGCGTCGAGTTCGACGAGGAGTCGAAGCTGCGCGAGGAGACGCGCAAGATCCTCGAGCTGCCCGAGCTGCCGGTGAGCGCGACCTGCGTGCGCGTGCCGGTCATGGTCGGCCACGCCGAGGCGGTCTGGCTCGAGACGGAGGATCCGCTCTCGCCCGAGCACGCGACCGAGCTGCTCGCCGCGGCGCCGGGGATCAGGCTCGAGCAGTTCCCGACCCCGGGCGGCGCCGCGGGGGCGACGACGTGCTCGTCGGCCGGATCCGGCGCGACCCGACCGCCGCGAACGGCCTCGTGCTCTTCCTCGCCGGCGACAACCTGCGCAAGGGCGCGGCCCTCAACGCGATCCAGATCGCCGAGCTGCTCCTCGCGCCCCTGGCCGGCGGGCCTTCCCGGCCGGCGGAGCCGGCCTCCAGGCGCGCCTGACGCCGCTGGACTGCAGGATGCCCGCGCGCGCCACACGGGCCGTACTCGCATGTACTGTCCCGCGCGTCGCGCGCGTGCCTCCTTTGCCAGCGGCGCCCCAGGAACGCGAGGAGCTCGGAGGCGGTAGAGCCTGAGCAGGGCACGGGAGCTCGTCGGCTTCCTGCCGGACTGCGCCGTCCTGATCCGGCGGCTGCTGCGCGACCCGCGCGTGCCCCGGCGGCCCAAGGTCGCGCTCTGGCTGCTGCTCCCCTACGCCGACCGCTACCCGCCTGGGGGCACGCAAGATCGCGACGCTGATGCGCGTCGACGGCCACCACGCCCGACTCGACCGTCTACGGCGCTGAAGCGCACAGGCGGGTGCTGCCGGTCGACTACCAGGCCGAGCGCCGCCAGCTCGCGGAAGCCCGCCGGGCGGCGTTCCTGGTGCCGCCGTCGGGGCCGAACCAGGTCTGGCAGCTCGACTTCACCGAGTTCGAGACCCGCCACGGCGGCACCTGGCGGATCGGCGGCGTCGCCGACTACTGGTCGAAGCTCGAGCTCGGCTGGCACGTCTCGACCACCGCCGAACCACCGCGACGCGATCGAGACCGTCGAGCAGGCGCTCGCCGAGAGCGAACGGCTGACCGGCCGGCCGCTCGCCGAGCTGCTCACCGACCCCGCGACGGGCGAGGTCCGGCCGATCGCGGTCGTGACCGACAACGGGCCCTGCTTCAAGTCGGTCCGCTTCGCCGCCTTCGTCGAGCGGCGGCCCGGAGCTGATCCACATCCGCACCCGCCGCAAGAGCCCGCACCAGAACGGCGTCCGCGAGCGCGCCTTCGGCTCGCTCGAAGTACGAGCACCTCTACCGGCTCGAGATCGACGACTCGCCTCGCCGATCGACCTCATCCCCGACTTCATCCCCGGCTCGGCCACCTCGACGACGCCGCGCTCGTCGCGGCGGCGCTCGCGTACGTCGTGCGCCGCGCCGGCCGCGAGGTCGTCGAGGAGCTCTGGGCGGGCAGCCCGCGGGGCTGCGTGCGATCCTGAGACTGGCCGCCGCATGAACAGCCCCGACTTCCTCTCCGAGAACGAGCGCTTCGTCGCCTCGTTCGACCTCGGCGGCCTGGGCCGGCCGCCTGCGAAGCGCCTCGCCATTGTCACCTGCATGGACGCCCGAATCCACCCGATCGCCGCGCTCGGGTTGCAGCTCGGCGATGCGCAACGTGCTGCGCAACGCCGGCGCAGTCGTCACGCAGGACGTGATCCGCTCGCTCGTGGTGTCGAACCTCCTCCTCGGCACCCGTGATGCGGTCGTGATCGGGCACACGGACTGCGGCATGGTGGACTTCACCAACGAGGCGATTCGAGGCCGGCTCGCGAGCGAGCGCGGCGTCGACGCCGACGCGCTCGACTTCTACCCGATTCGCCGACGTTGTGCGAACGGTCGCCGACGGTGTCCGGAAGCTGCGCGAGTCGCCGCTGCTCGACTTCGACGAGGTGCGCGGCCTGCTCTACGACGTGGACACCGGCAGGCTGGAGCGCGTCGAGGCGTAGCTACCCTGCGGCGGCATGCTCCTCGCCGTGTTCGCCGCCGCACTCTCGCTCGCCGCCCCGGGGCGGCGACGCTCGTCGCCGCCGGCGACGTCGCGTCCTGCCGCTCGTCCGGCGACGAGGCGACCGCCGCGCTCGTCGCGAAGGTCCCGGCACGGTCGCAGTGCTCGGCGACATCGTCTACGACCGCGGCACGGCCGCCGAGCTCGCCCGCTGCTACTCCCCGAGCTGGGGCCGCTTTCGGAAGCGGACGCGGCCGGCACTCGGCAACCACGACTACGGCTCCGGGTCGGCGGCGCCCGCGCTCGCGTACTTCGGCCTGCCACGGAGCTACTACTCGTACGAGCTCGGCGCCTGGCACGCCGTCGTCCTCGACTCGAACTGCTGGGCGGTCGGCGGCTGCG
This sequence comes from uncultured Actinomycetes bacterium, assembly GCA_963839425.1. Lineage (GTDB taxonomy): Bacteria > Actinomycetota > Thermoleophilia > Gaiellales > Gaiellaceae > CAYGLV01. Next base: position 260,466 of record CAWIUX010000009.1, on the reverse strand, counting down.
GTGCCGGCTCGCCGCAGGAGCGCTGGCTGCGCGCCGACCTGGCCGCGCACCCAGCGCGCTGCACGCTCGCGTACTGGCACCACCCGCGCTTCAGCTCGGGGCTGCACGGGGGAACGGAGGCCGTCGCGTCGCTGTGGAATGCGCTCGCCGAGGCCGGCACCGACGTCGTCCTGGCCGGGCACGACCACCACTACGAGCGGTTCGCGCCGGTGGACGGCATCCGCTCGTTCGTCGTCGGGACGGGTGGGCGCTCGCGCTACCCCGTCTTCCGCCGCGCGGCCGGGAGCGAGGTCGTGGACTTCCGGACGTACGGCGTGCTGAAGCTGACGCTGCGCGCCGACGGCTACGCCTGGCGCTTCCTCCCGGCCGCCGGCGGCACGTTCACGGACGCCGGCTCGGGGCGCTGCTAGGAACGGCCGAGCAGGCCGAACGTGAGCCGGCGCAGGCGAGCGCGGCGGCGCTCCTCTCGCTCACGGCGCGCGTCGATCTCGGCCGTGATCTGCTGCACGCGTGCCACCATCCAGCGCCGGTTCTCCACGTAGAGCTTCTTGAGCTCGGGATCGACGTCAGTCCTCTTCTTCGCCATCGTCGTCCTCTCGAACCTCAACAAGGATCTCGTCCAGCTTAGCGTCCCCAGGTCGATGGGACGGAGTCGCCTGCGCCACACGCTTCGATAGTGCGTCGCGCGAGCTACCGCCGCAAGATGTCCGCTACGGACGCGGCGGCACGGGTGCGGGCGGCGGCAGAAAGGCCTCCTTCAGCACCGCCAGGACCTTGGCGCGCGGCCCCTCCAGCACCGGCTGCAGGCCGCCGAGGTCGAGCCGGCAGAGCTCGACGGGGCCGGCCGAGCGCACCGTCTCGAAGCCGAAGTCGGCGAGGAAGTCGCGCGGGAAGACCGTGCGGTGGACGAGGAAGCGCTCGTAGGCCGACTCGCCCTCCGGGTAGCGGTAGGCGAAGGCCTCGAGCGCCTGCGCGCGCCGGTCGCGCGCCTCGCCGATCGCCGCGAGGAAGAGCGACTGCTCGACCCACTGCGCGGCTCCGGCGACGAGGTACGCGCACGTCACGAGCACGGCGTCGTCCGACGGCGGGCCGGCCGGCAACTCCGCCGCGCGCGGGAAGAGCCGCGCCGGCCCGAACTGCATCGAGCCCAGCAGTGTGCCGTCGTCGTCGTGGTAGACGACGCCCCAGGAGCCCCACTCGTCCTCGGCCTTCTCGAGCCAGCGCGGCTTGTCGGCCTCGCGGCCGCCCCGCGACTGCCACCAGACGCAGCGATGGCAGACGGCCGGCGCCGACGGCAGCGTCGCGCGGGTGAGCCCGGAGACGCGCGGCGCCACGGCCTACGCCGCGGCGGGCGGCGGCCCGATCTCGTCCACGACGACGTCCACCGACTCGGGGTGGAGGTCGGCCATCCTTGCGAGGTAGGCGGCCACGCGCTCCTGCACCTCCGCGCCGAGGGCCGGCACGTTGGCACCCCACTCCACGGCGAGGTGGAGCTCGAAGGTCTCTCGCCCCTCGCTTCCGGCGATGCGCACGCCCTCGTGGCGGTGGAGCGCGCTGCCGACCAGACCGGTCACGCCGGCGATGTCGCGCGCCGCGTCAGCGGCGTAGGTCGCGAGCACGTCGCGCTCGATCGAGGCGTGGCCCTCCATCAGACGGAGTGTAGAACCAACTCCGTCGCCTCGGGGCGCGCGAAGAAGCGGAACGGGACGAAAGTCGTGCCGAGGCCGGGAGAGACGTGCAGGATCACGCCGGCGGGGCGGTAGAGGCCGGCAGCGTAGCGGGCGTGCGGGTCCCCGAGGCGGAGCTTGCCGAGCCCGTAGGGGACGGCGATCTGGCCGTCGTGGACGTGACCGGCGAGGACGACGTGGAACACTCCCGGCGCGATGTCGTCGACGACGTCCGGGAAGTGGCAGAGCAGGATTCGCAGGTCCGCGCCGAGGTCGGCGAGCGCACCGGGGCGCGCCTCCTTGCTCAGCACGGACGCCGGGTCAAGCCCGACGACCTGCACCCGGCGGCCGCGCACGTCGAGCACGCAAGCCTCGTCGCGGAGCAGGACGCCGGGAGCCGCGTCGTACGGAGCCGACCGCTTCGCGAGCGGGTCCTCGGCGACGCCGATGTCGTGATTGCCGAGCACGAGCAGGGCGCCCGGGACCCGCGCGAGCAGGCGGCGGAGAGCGGGGAGGCCGGACGGCCGCGTGAGGTTGTCGCCCGTGACGGCGACGAGGTCGGCGCCGCGCGAGGCGGCCCACTCGACCCCCCGCTCGACGGCGCGCGCCCCGCGCGAGGGGACGCCGAGGTGGAAGTCCGAGAGATGCACGATCCGCAGCCCGTCGAGCTCGGGCGGCAGCCCGGCGATCTCGACCTCGAGCACGCGAAGCCGCACCCAGCCCGCCTCGAACCAGCCCCAGGCGAGCGCGAGGAGGCCGGCAGCCCCGACCGCCCAAGCGCGATCGCCACTCGTGCCCCTTTAGATGAGCTTCTCGAGCACCGGTTGCACGGAGACGACGTGGCGCTTGAACTTCAGCTCCGCGTCCGTGAAGCCGGCGGCGACGCCGATCAGCTGCGAGAGGTGGAGGATCGGCATCTTGAAGTCCTTGCCGGTCTGCTTCTTCAGCTTCGACTGCCAGGCGTCGAGCGAGAGGTGGCAGAGCGGGCACGGCGTGACCATCGCGTCGGCGCCGGCCTCCTTCGCCTGCTCGATCGGCTGGATCAGCTCGCCGAGCGCCGTCTCCTCGCGCGCCTGGATGATCGGGAACCCGCAGCACTTGATCTTCGCCGGATAGTCGATCGCCTCGCCGCCGCAGGCCTCGATGATCTTCTCGAGCGACGACGGCGCGTCCGGGTCGTCGTGCCCGAGCAGCTTCGACGGGCGCAGGATCTGGCAGCCGTAGAACGGCGCGATCTTCAGCCCCTTCAGCCCGCGGTGGGCGACCTGCTTCAGCGCCTCGTAGCCCTCCCCCTCGGAGACGAGCCAGAGGAAGTGCTTGACCTCGACGCCCCCGGAATACGGCTTGACGCCGACCTTCTCCAGATTCTCGTTCACCCGCGCCCGCAGGTCGTCGTCGATCTGAAGCTGGTAGTTCGCCTGGCGCAGGTTGAGCGTGCAGACGTTGCAGACCGTCATCAGCGTGTCCGACCCGGTCTGCTCGGCATAGGACAGGATGCGCGCGTTCAGGTGCAGGTAGTAGTCCGGCTCGGCCTCGTGGATGTCGCCGGCGCCGCAGCAGGTGACCGACTCGAGCTCCTCCAGCTCGTAGCCGACCTTCGGCGCGAGCGCCTGCGTCGAGATGTCCAGCTCCTTCGCCGAGAGCGAGGCGAGGCAGCCCTTGTAGTACGCGACCTTCTTCACGGTGCGACCCCTTCCTCGGTCTCCTGCTGCTCGCCGGGCAGGTACGGCTTCGGGAACGAGCCCGGGCCGTAGGGCCCCCGCTCGGCCGACGCTCCGCCGCCGGCGTGGTGCTCGATCCGGGAGAGCGCCTTCTCGCCCTGGACGATGCCCTGGGCGCCGCTCACGCCCTGCTCCTTGACGAGGTCGAAGAGCGCGCGCGCCTCCTTCTGGTTCGCCGCGACGTGGGGCGGGAAGGGCAGCGGCACCTTGCCCTTGACGGCGAGGCCCATCGCGAACTTCATCTGCTTGATCGACGTGACGATCCCCTGTGTCTTCGGCACGAGCTCCGTCTCCCGCAGCCAGCCGGTCGTCTTCGCCGAGACGACGAACCAGTTCGCGTGCTTCGCGCCCATGTCGCGGTCGATCCCGTGGCGCATCGCCTCGGCACCGAGCTTCGCGATCGCGTCGCGAGGATCCACGCCCTTCGGGCAGCGCTCCTGGCAGAAGTAGCAGCGGGTGCACTCCCAGATGCCGTGCTGGGTGCTGTAGTCCTCGAGCCGCTCGACCGTCGCCGCGTCGCGCGGGTCGCCGACGAAGCGCATTCCCTTGGCGAGCGCCGCCGGACCCATGAAGTCCGGCGAGGACTCCATCGCGTTGCACTCGGAGACGCAGCAGCCGCACTGGATGCAGAGCGACTCCTTGTGGACGGTGCTCATCGCCGCCTGGGAGACGACGTGCTCCGTCTCGCCGGGGTCGACGTAGCCGGGCTGAAGCCACGGCTTCATCGCCCTCAGCTTCGCCCAGAAGGGCTCCATGTCCACGACGAGGTCCTTGACGACAGGGAGGTTGCCCATCGCGGAGATCACGGGCACGTGGCCAGCCTGCGCGATCTCGTACATGCGGGTCGTGCAGGCGAGCACGGCTGCGCCGTCCATGCGCATGCCGCAGGAGCCGCAGATCATCATCCGGCAGCTCTTGCGAAAGGCGAGCGAGCCGTCAACGCGGTCCTTGACGATGTCGAGGCAGTCGAGCAGCGTCGCCTCGTCCGGAGCGTCGAACTCGTAGTCCTTCAGGGCCTTCTGGCCCGTCACCGCGTCGTAGCGCCAGATCTTCAGTGCTACCTGCACGTCACGTCCCTTCGCCCGTAGTGCTCGGCTGCGCAGCAGGCGAGCACTAGTATTTCCGCTCCTCCGGTAGCCACTTGCCCATGCGAACGTCCGTGTACGAGAGCACCGGCCGGTCGCCCACCCAGCGCGTGCTCGAGTGCTTGAGAAAGTTCTCGTCGTCGCGGGCCGGGTAGTCGTACGGGCGCGCGTGGGCGCCGCGACTCTCCTTGCGCGCGACCCCGGCCTGGAGCATGCACGCGGCGACGTCGAGCAGGTAGCCGAGCTCGATCGCCTGCGTCAGGTCGCTGTTGAAGACGTCGCCCTTGTCCTCGACCACGACCTTCTTGTAGCGGTCGCGGAGGCCGTCGATGATCTCGAGCTGGGCCTGCATCTTCTCCTCGCGCCGGAAGACGCCGAAGTTCTCGAGCATCGACGAGCCGAGCTCGTCGCGGATCTGCCACGGGCGCTCGCCCTTGCTGCGACCGATCAGCTGCTTCACCTCGCCCTCGGCGTCGTGCTGCACCGACTCGGGGACGCTCACCGGCGGACTCTCGGAGAGTGCCCACTCGGCGGCGGCCTTGCCGGAGCGGCGGCCGAAGGTGATCGTCTCCATCAGCGAGTTGCCGCCGAGGCGGTTCGCGCCGTGGACGGAGACGCACGCAACCTCGCCCGCGGCATAGAGGCCGGTCAGCTCGGTCGCGCCCCAGTTGTCGGTCTCGACGCCGCCCATGTGGTAGTGGGCGCCGGGCCGGATGGGGATCGGATCGTAGATGGGGTCGACGCCCGCGTATGTCATCGCGAGCTCGCGCGAGCCCGGCAGGCGCGTGAGGATCTTCTCGGCGCCGAGGTGGCGGAGGTCGAGCAGCACCGAGCCGTTGACGCCGCGGCCCTCCTCGATCTCGGTCGTCTCGGAGCGGGAGACGACGTCGCGCGAGGCCAGCTCGAGCGCGTTCGGCGCGTACTTCGCCATGAAGCGCTCGCCGTCCTTGTTCAGCAGGTAGCCGCCCTCGCCGCGGCAGCCCTCCGTGATCAGGATGCCGCTCGGGTACATCGTCGTCGGGTGGAACTGCATGAACTCCATGTCCTTCAGCGGCACGCCGGCGCGCAGCGCCATCGCCATCCCGTCGCCGGTGCAGGCATAGGCGTTGGTCGTGACGCGGAAGATCCGGCCGGCGCCGCCCGTGGCGAGGATCACCGCCTTGGCACCGATCACCTTGACGCCGCCGTTCAGGAGGTCCCAGCAGACGACGCCCTGGCAGCGGCCGTCGTTGACGACGAGCTGCCAGGCGAAGTACTCCTCGTAGACCTGGAGGCTGCCCTGCACCATCCGCTTCATCGTCTGCTCGTAGAGGACGTGCAGGAGGACGTGGCCCGTGATGTCGGCGGCGAAGACGGTGCGGGGCGAGCCGGCGGCGCCGAACGGGCGCTGCGCGAGCTTGCCGTCCGCGTCCCGCGAGAAGACGCAGCCCCAGTGCTCGAGCTGGTAGATGTCGCCCGGCGCCTCGGCCGTGAAGATCTCGATCGCGTCCTGGTCGCCGAGGTAGTCGGACCCCTTGACCGTATCGAAGGCGTGCGACTCGGGCGAGTCCTCGGCGGTGTTCCCGAGCGCTGCGTTGATACCGCCCTCGGCCGCGCCGGAGTGGCTCCGCGTCGGGTGCAGCTTCGAGACGATCGCGACGTCGGCGCCGGCGTCGTGGGCCTCGATCGCGGCGCGCATCCCTGCGCACCCGGCGCCGATCACGAGGACGTCGTGCTTGGCGAACACCGAGGTTGACGCTATACGAAAACGCCGGGGGCCTGCGTCAAACCCTCGGGCCCGCCGCCGTGACCGCCTCGTCCGCGTCGAACCGCGCGAAGTTGTCGCGGAACATCTGCGCCAGCTCGCGCGCCTTGCGGTCGTAGGCCTCCGGGTCGCGCCAGGTCGAGCGCGGGTCGAGCAGCTCCGACTCGACACCCGGTACGTGCACCGGCACCTCGAATCCGAAGACGGGATCGGTGTGGTACTTCTCCTGGTCGAGGCGGCCCGAGAGCGCCGCGTGCAGGAGCGCGCGCGTGGCGGCGATCGGCATCCGGTGGCCCTCGCCGTACGGCCCGCCTGTCCAGCCCGTGTTCACGAGCCACACCGAGGCGCCGTGGCGGTCGATCTTCTCCCCCAGCATCCGCGCGTAGACGGCGGGCGGCTGGGGCAGGAAGGGGGCGCCAAAACAGGTCGAGAAGGTCGGCTGCGGCTCCTTGACGCCGATTTCGGTGCCCGCAAGCTTGGCCGTGAAGCCGCTCAGGAAGTGGAACAGCGCCTGGTCGCGCGAGAGGCGTGCGAGGGGCGGCAGGATCCCGAACGCGTCCGCGGTGAGCATGACGACGGCGCTCGGGTGGCCGGCGCGCTTGGTCGGCAGGGCGTTTCGGATCTGCTCGAGCTTGTAGGCGGCGCGCGTGTTCTCCGTCTTCGAGTCGTCGTCGAGGTCGAGCACCCCGCGCGAGTCCATGACGACGTTCTCGAGCACCGTGCCGAACGTGTGCGTCGTACGGTGGATCTGCGGCTCAGCCTCCGCCGAGAGCCGGATCGCCTTCGCGTAGCAGCCGCCCTCGATGTTGAAGACGCCGTCGTCGCCCCAGCCGTGCTCGTCGTCGCCGATCAGGTGGCGGTCGGGGTCGGCCGACAGCGTCGTCTTGCCCGTGCCGGAGAGGCCGAAGAAGACCGCCACGCGCCCGTCGTCGCTGACGTTCGCCGAGCAGTGCATCGGAAAGACGCCCTCGAGCGGCAGCCGGTCGTTCATCACCGTGAAGACCGACTTCTTGATCTCGCCGGCGTAGTACGTGCCGCCGATCAGCACCTCCGTGCGAGAGGGATGGAGGACGACGAAGGTGCCGCTGCGGGTGCCGTCCGTCTCCGGGTCGGCCTCGACCGCGGGCGCATGGAGGACGAGCGCCTCGGGTACGTGGCCTCCGGCCTCGCCGTTTGGGGGGTCGATGAAGAGCGTCTTGGCGAAGAGCGCGTGCCATGGGCTCCCGGTGACGACGCGCACGGCGATCCGGTGCGCGGGGTCGGCGCCCGCGAAGGCGTCGATGACGTAGAGGTCCTCCTGCTGAGCAAGGTACGCGACGACCTTGTCGCGTAGCCGCGAGAAGCTCTCCTCGGCGAGCGGCTGGTTCCCGTCCCACCAGATGCGCTCCTCGGAGCCGGGCTCGCGGACGACGAACTTGTCCCTGGGGGAGCGGCCGGTGTGGACGCCCGTGTCCACGACGAGCGGCCCGCCCTCGGCGAGCCGTCCGTCACGGCGCGCCAGGGCGTGCATGTACAGCAGCGACGTCGTCGGGTTCCAGTGGACGCGGTGGGCGGCGTGGATCCCGTGCTCCTCGAGGCCGACGCGGCCCCGAAGCGTCGTCGCGGTCATGTGTGGAGCTCCTGGTTGGGCATCAGGGGAAGTCTACGCAGCCGCCCGAGGCGCCGATCTCAGCAGGGCGTTCGTACGCGACGGGCCGGGGGCCCGAGCGGAACGCCGAGCCTCTGCGCCTCTCGGGCGAGTCGGGCACGGTAACGGTCCATCGCGGCGCGCGGAAAGTCGCCGTGCGTCTGGCAGCGCCAGGCGGGATAGAGCTCCTTGCGGTAGCGGCTCGTCAGCGACTCCGCATGGCCGATCACGTTGCCGAGCGAGATGCCGTAATGGCCCATCAGCCAGACGCTGAGCGCGAGCGAGGAACGCATCTGGCGCGGGTTCCCGAGCACTCGCGCGTCGCTCGTCCCCACGTGCTCGATCCCGATCGCCGTGTCGTTGAGACCGACCGTGTGCCGGCAGATCGTGGTGAGCGGGACGAGCTGGTAGATCCTCCCGTCCGTGTCGACGACGAAATGCGCGCAGGTGCCCGGCAGCTCGTGCAGCTCACTGTCGGCGACGTCGGCGGCGAAGGTGTTCCAGGCCGAGGAGAAGCTCGTCGAGGCGGTGTAGTGCTCGACGATCACGCGCGGCTTGACGAGCCGCCAGCCAGTGCGTCCGTAGTGGCGTCTCGCGTAAGCCGCGGTCTCCGCGCGACGCTTCGACCCGAAGAGAATCGGGCGCGAGACGATCGGGGGCTTCGGCGCCGTCTGGGCGGTGGCTTGCGCGTTCGCTCCGGCTCGCACCGCCTGCCCGCCGGCCGGCGAGAGCAGGCAGGCGAAGGCGAGTGCAGTCATCGCCCGAGCGCCCCACCTAGCCGGCAGTCCGGCACGTTGCATCGTGTGCGGACACTACTTCGGCCGGGTGAAACCGAGGAGAGGCATCGACGTCGCCGCGGTATGGTTTGGCGCGTGCGCGCCCGGGAGCTCGGCATCGAGATCGGCTCGGTAGCGCCCGGGCCCGCGAACGCGATCACGGACGTCGCCGACGTGCGCGTCGGGCACACGACACTGGTCGAGGGAAGCTCGGTTCGCACGGGCGTCACCGTGGTGCTCCCGCCGGAGGCGCCGCTCTTCGCCGGGTGTCACCGGCTGAACGGAAACGGCGAGCTGACGGGGCTCGAGTGGGTGCGCGAGTCGGGCCTCCTGACGACACCGGTCGCGCTCACGAACACCCACTCCGTCGGCGTCGTCCGCGACGCGCTGATCGCGGCGAGTCCGCCCGGCGAGAACGCGTGGAGCCTGCCGGTCGTCGGCGAGACGTGGGACGGCTTCCTCAACGACATCAACGGCTTCCACGTCCGGGCCGAGCACGTTTTCGCGGCGCTCGCTTCGGCCGCCGGCGGGCCGGTCGCCGAGGGCTGCGTCGGCGGCGGAACCGGGATGGTCTGCCACGGCTTCAAGGGTGGCAGCGGCACGTCCTCGCGCGTGCTCGCCGGGGACGACGGCGGCTACGCGGTCGGTGTGCTCGTCCAGGCCAACCACGGCCGCCGGCGGCGGCTGCGCGTGAACGGCGTCCCCGTCGGCGAGCGGATCGGGCACGAGGTCGTGCCACTCCCCTCCCCCGGCGCCCACCGCGCGGGTGCCGGCTCGATCATCGTCCTCGTCGCGACCGACGCGCCGCTCCTGCCCGGCCAGTGCGACCGCCTCGCCCAGCGGGCGGCCCTCGGGATCGGGCGGACGGGCGGCATGGGCGAGAACGGAAGCGGCGACCTGATCCTCTGCTTCGCCACCGGGAACCGCGGACTCGAGGACGGCGAGGGCCCGCCGGGACACCGTGTCCACGACGTGCGGATGCTGAACCAGGGCGCGATCGACCCGCTCTTCGAGGCCGTGATCGACGCGACCGAGGAGGCGATCCTGAACGCCCTCCTCGCCGCGGAGACGATGACCGGCCGCGACGGCAACACCGTGCACGCCCTCCCACCCGAGCTCCTGCTCGGGGCGCTCCGCAGCGGCTAGACCGGGATGCCCGTCTCGGCGTCCCGGGCGACGAGCTCGGCGTAGCGGCCGCCGGCCGCCTGCAGCTCGTCGTGCGTGCCGACCTCGACGATACGGCCGCGGTCGAGCACGACGATCTGGTCGGCGTCGCGGATCGTCGAGAGCCGGTGGGCGATCGCGATCGTCGTGCGCCCCGCGGAGAGCTCGTCGAGCGCCGCCTGGACCGCGCGCTCGGTCTGGGTGTCGAGCGCGGACGTCGCCTCGTCGAGGACGAGGATCGGCGGGTTGCGCAGGATCGTGCGCGCGATCGCGATCCGCTGCTTCTCGCCGCCGGAGAAGCGGTAGCCGCGCTCGCCGACGACGGTGTCGTAGCCGTCGGGCAGCGTGGCGATCAGCTCGTGGATCTGCGCGGCGCGCGCCGCCGCCTCGAGCTCCTCGTCGGTCGCCTCCGGGCTTGGCGAAGCGGAGGTTCTCGCGCACGCGTCGCGTGGAAGAGATAGGTCTCCTGCGAGACGACGCCGACCGTGGCGGCGAGCGACGGCGAACGTCAGCTCGCGCATGTCCACGCCGTCGATCGTGACGCGCCCCTCCGTCGCGTCGTAGAGCCGGGCGACGAGGTAGCCGCGCCGTCGTCTTGCCCGACCCGGTCTCGCCGACGAGCGCCGTCTTCGTTCCCGCCGGCACGTCGAAGGAGAGCTCCTCGAGGGTCCAGGCGTCCCGGTCGTAGCGGAACCAGACGTCCTCGAACCGCACCTCGCCGCGGAGGCGGCTCGGGCAGCTCGCGCGCTCCCTCGGCGATGTCCACCGGCAGGTCGAGGTACTCGAAGATGCGGTCGAAGAGCGCGAGCGAGCTCTGCACGTCCACCGAGACCGAGAGCAGCGAGCCGATCGGGAAGAAGAGCCGCGTCTGCAGGGTCGTGAAGGCGACCAACGTGCCGATCGTGATCGCCGCATTTCCGTGCGAGACCGCGAAGCCGCCGAACCAGTAGACGAGCGCCGGCATGATCGCGAAGGTCATCTGGATCGAGGCCATCAGCCAGCGGCCCGCCATCCGGCTGCGCACCTCGAGGTCGGCGAGCCGGTGCGACTCGGCCTCGAACCGCTCGGCGAGCTCGGGCGCGCGGCCCATCGTCTTGCCGAGCAGGATCCCCGAGACCGAGAGCGACTCCTGCACGAGGCTCGAGATGTCCGCCATCGAGCCCTGCCGCGACGGCGGTGATCTTCTTGCGCTGCTCGCCGACGCGGCGCGTCATCCACACGAAGAGCGGCAGCAGAGCGAGCGCGAAGGCCGCGAGCCGCCAGTCGAGCAGGACCATCGCGACGACCGTGGCGAGCACCGTCGTCACGTTGGCGACGATCGACGTCGCGGTCGACGTCACGACGTCTGCACGCCGCCGATGTCGTTGGCGATCCGGCTCTGCACCTCGCCCGTGCGCGTGCGCGTGAAGAAGGCGAGCGACAGCCGCTGCAGGTGCCGGTAGACCGCCGCGCGCAGGTCGTGCATGACGCGCTGGCCGACCTGGTTCGAGAGCAGCGTCTGGATCGACGCCGAGCGCGCCCGTGAAGATCGACGATCGCGATCATCCCGCCGACGAGCCAGGAAAGGAGCGTCATGTCCTTCTGCGGGATCGCGTGGTCGAAGACGCCGCGGAGCAGGAACGGCGAGGATCAGCGCCGAGCACGGCCGAGACGACGATCAGCGCCGAGACGCCGGCGAGCCGCGCGCGGTGTGGCCGGAAGAGCCGCGCGGCACGGCGGAAGTTCGCCTTGCGGACGAGCTTGTCGGCGGGACGCTCGGGAGCGTCCTCGCGCTCGAAGATCCGGCCGTGTCCGCGCATCACGGCAAGGGTACTAGTCGAGATCGAGCGCGATCCGGAGCGACGCGCGCAGGCCTTCCAGCTGCTCCGGCCCCAGCGCGCCTCGTCTCGTCTCCAGCGCGCCCTTCGGGACGGTGAAGAGGTTGTCGCAGTTCACGACGGCGTCGCGGCGCAGCCCCTGCTCGCGCCCGACCGGAACCTCGGTCGGCAGGTCGCGCACCGTGCTCGTGATCGCCGCGATGCAGACGTTCCTCAGGACGGGAATGGCCTGGTCGCGCGTCACGACGACGGCAGGGTGTCTGCCGCCGGGGATCTCGACGTCGTAAACGTCGCCCCGGTTCAGAGCGGTTCCTTTCCCGCTTCCTCCGCCACGACGAACGCGGCGAACGCGGCCAAGCCGGCCTCACCTACCCACTCCTCCTGCGGGTACTCGCCGTAGCCGCGCCGGTACGCCTCGTCGATCTCCCGCTCGCGTTCCTCGCGCAGGAGCAGCTCCACGCCGGCGCGCACTGCCTCGCTCCTGTTGGCAAAGCGGCCTTTCGCGATTGCCGCGTCCAAACCGGCCATGTCCCGTTCGGAGATGCGTACTGGGATCTGTATTGTCATACAAACTAGAATACGGTCATTCGCCGAGCTTTGCAACCGCGTCGCGAAGCCGCTCGGTCAGCTCCCTCGCCGCCGCGACCGACGGCTTCGCCCGCTCGACAGGGATCGGCTCGCCGACGATCACAGAGATCTTCGGGAAGCCCATCTGCCCGCGTGAGAAGGCGCGGCGCGTGTTCACGAGCAGCACCGGCACGAGCGGCGCGCCGGTGGCGAGCGCGAGCTTCGCCGCGCCCCTCCGCCACGGCCGGTCGCCGCGCACCGTGCCCTGGGGAAAGACGCCGACGGGCTCGCCGGTCTCCAGGAGGCTGCGGGCGCGGCGCAGCGCCTCGACGTCGCCGCGGCCGCGGGACACGGGGATGCCGCCGAGCGCGTCCATCAACCATGCCACCGGCCGGCGGCGCCAGAGCTCCTGCTTCGCCATGAAATGCACGGGCCGGCGCGTCGCGAGCGGGAGGATGACCGCATCGAGCCCCGCCTCGTGGTTCGCGGCGAGCACGAACGGGCCGCTCGCTGGAACGGCGCCGCGAACCTCGACCCGGTAGAGCACGCGCGCGAGGGTGCGCACGAGCGTCCACACGGCCCGGTAGATGCCTACGCGCACGCGAACCGCTCGAGCTCGGCGCCCACCAGCTCCGCCCAGCGGCCGGCGCGTGGCAGCGGCACAGGCGTCCCCCACGGCGCGCGCAGGGCGATCGCATGGAAGGCACCGGGGATGACGGTTCGCGTCGTCTCGACCCCGAGCGCCCGCGCCCGCTCGACGCCCTGCTCGGAGAGCGCCGGCCGCACGCCGGGGATCCACGGGAACGGCGCGTCGAGGCCCCCGTGCACGACGGCGAACCGGCGCCCGGAGAGCGGCGAGACGTCGAGCTTCGGAGAGAGCCAGGGCGCGAGCCCGATCACCGTCGAGACGGACTCGTCGCCCGCCGCGCGCACTGCGACCGCGCCGCCCATCGAGAAGCCGAGGAGCGCGAGCTCACCCGCGCCGAGCTCGCGGGCGGCGGCGAGCGCCGCTCGGGCATCCTCGACACACTCGTCGAGGCGGCGCCACGACTTGATCCGGTAGCGCACCTCGAGGAACGAGAGCTCCGGAAGCCGCGGCGCGAGCCGGCCGACGAGCCACTCGAGCGACGCGCTCCAGTTTCCAGGCGTGTCGGCCGCCGTGCCGCCGTTGACGCAGACCACGGCGCGCGGGCCGGCGCCGGTCACGCGAGCCTCGGCCCCGGTCTCGAGCATCACCGTCATGGGCAGGAAGCCTACGCAGCGGGCGGAATCCGCTGAGCATGGACACCGGCGCCGCGATCGAGCGCTTCCTCGAGAGCCCGGCGCTCTCGGCTGCGACTCGACGCGCCTACGCCGCCGACCTCCGGCATTTCGCCTCGTGGCTTGCCGGGCGGCGCCTGGGGCTCGACGACGTGGACGTCCGCGCTCTCTCCGAGTACGTGACCGAGCTCGGGCGCGCGCGCAACGGGCTCGCGCCGGCGACGATCGGGCGCCGGCTCGCCGCCGTTCGCTCCTTCCTGCGCGCGACACTCGGCCCTACGCGCGTGCCTGAGGGTGCCCTCGCGCCTCGTCGCACACGCCGCCTGCCGGAGACGCCGAAGCTCGAGGAGGTCGAGGCGCTGCTCGACGGGCTCGCGGGCGTTGGGCCGCTGCCGCTGCGCAACCGGGCGCTCGTCGAGCTCTCGTACTCCTGCGGGCTGCGCAGCGCCGAGGCGGTCGCCCTCGATCTCGGCGACCTCGACTTCGACCAGGAGCTCGTGCGCGTACGCGGCAAGGGCGGCAAGGAGCGCGTCGTGCCGCTCGGCGAGGAGGCCGCGTACGTGCTCGCGCTGTATCTGCGCGAGGCCCGGCCGCACCTCGCACGCGGCGCGCAGGATGCGTTCTTCCTCTCGGTCCGGGGCCGGCGGCTCGAGACGAGCGCCGTCCGACGAGTCCTCCCGCACCCGCACCGCCTCCGCCACGCGTTCGCCACGCACCTGCTCGAAGGGGGCGCCGACCTGCGCACGATCCAGGAGCTGCTCGGCCACGCCTCGCTCTCGACGACGCAGGTCTACAGCCATGTTGACGGCCGGCGGCTGCGCCGCGTCTACGACCGCTCGCACCCCCGGTCCTGACCGGACGTGTCCAGGTGTCAGACACCTGGACGTGGCCCGAGCGACCGTGACCGGAGAGGACAACGGCGCTGCGCCGGGAATCGGGACCGGCCGTGACGTCCGTCCGCGACCACGAGGTCGAAGGCTTTCTTGCGTTGCTCGCCGCGAGACGCTCGCCGCGGACCGTCGAGGCGTACCGGCGCGATCTCGCGACGCTCGCCGCCTGGCGCGGCGGCCCGGTCGCGACAACGACCCACGACGAGCTCGAGCGCTGGGTCGCCCAGCTCCGTGCCGACGGCCTCGCGGCGACGACGATCGCCCGCCGCGTCGCCGCCGTCCGCTCCTTCTTCAGGCACCAGCTCCTGCTCGGGACGCGCTCCGACAACCCCGCCGCAGAGCTGGAGCTCCCCCGGCGCGCGCGCAGGCTGCCGCGCACGCTCTCCCCCGCCGAGGTCGAGCGCCTGATCGACGCCGCCACCGGCGTGACACCGCGGACGATGCGCGACCGCGCGCTCGTCGAGCTGCTCTACGGCGCCGGTCTGCGCGTCTCCGAGGCGGTCGGCCTCGACCGGGCCGCGGTGGACATCGAGAGCCGGCTCGTGCGCGCGTTCGGCAAGGGCCGGAAGGAGCGGATCGTGCCGCTCGGCCGCCCGGCCGCCGAGGCGTTGCGCCGCTACCTCGCCATGGGCCGCCCGCATCTCGACTGCCGGCACCGCCCGGAGCTCTTCCTCAACGCCCGCGGCGGGCCGCTGACACGCGCCGGCGCGTTCCTCATCCTCCGCAAGCTCGCCGACAAGGCCGGCCTCGACCCGACGCGTGTCCACCCTCACCTGCTCCGGCACTCGTTCGCGACGCACCTGCTCGAGGGAGGCGCCGATCTGCGGAGCGTCCAGGAGATGCTCGGGCACGCCGATCTCGGGACGACCGAGCTCTACACGCACGTCTCCGACCGGCGCCGCCGGGAGCTCTACTTCCGTGCCCACCCGCACGCACGCCGGCGGCAGCCGACCGAGAGCTAGATGATTGAGCGATGAATCGCTCAATCATCTAATGGGGTATCACGCTGCCTCAAATAGCGCGAGGGTTGGTGGCTACTGCGGCGCGACTCCCTGCTGGCCCTTGGCAAGGCTGCAGCGGCGGCGTCAGCCCGTGAGGCGCGCGACCGTCTCGTGCAGCTGGTTCCCGTCCGCGTCGTACTCGGTGATGACCATGCCGTCCGCGTCGGCCTTATCGACCTCGACGAAGTCGGCCAGGCGCATGTACACGGCGACCATGTAGGCGCCGCCATTCGGGGTCGGGCCGTCTGTGCGCTCGGATGCCACGGCCGCATCATGGTGCCCGGAACCGGCGGCGGGCCGTAGAATTCGAGCATGGCCGAGCCCTTCTACATCGGCGGGCCGGGGAACGAGGACTGGCCCAAGCGGACCCTCGACTTCGAGGCGACCGACGCCGCCGAGCTCCTGGCCGAGCTCGAGGCGACGGGCGTGACGCTCGACGAGTTCAAGGCCCTGCCCGCGTACCGGCTCGCGCTCGAGTCAGGCGACTATCCTTGGTTGGCCGAGGTCGAACAGCCGGATCCAAGAGGCGTTGCGGTCGCCGACTCGCTGGGCAAGATGTCCATCGGCGAGCTGCTTGGGCTTTCGCGGCGGATCCTGGCCGAGCTGCGTCGGCGCGGGGTCATCCGCAGCGGCAACGCGCCGGCCGGCGACTACGCTGAGCTGCTTGTCCAGCGGGCCACAGGCGGCGAGCTGGCGGCGAACGCACAGAAGAGCTGGGATGTCGAGACGCCTGCCGGCGAGCATCTCCAGGTCAAGGCGCGGGTCGTGACGAACCCGAAGACAGCTGGCGAGCGGCAGCTGTCCGTCTTTCGCTCCTGGGACTTCGACGCCGTCGTGATCGTCCTGTTCGACGACGAGTTCCGCGTCTGGCGCGCGTCGAGGATCGCCGTTGAGGTGCTGGAAGAAGCCGCTCGGTTCATCGACCACGTCAGTGGCTATCGCGTGATGGCGACCGACGCTCTGCTCGATCGCGGCGAGGACTGGACGGAACGCTTGCGCGCGGCGGCCGCGTTCTGATCTCGCGCTGACACGGGCCTCAGGCGGCATACCCCGAAAGGCGGTTTACCAAGGTCATCTGGTTCGGCTCCGAGGACGGGCTCCGCGTAGTGAGCTTCGGCGACTGCCAAAGCCTGCATTTATGCGGAGATTCTGATCGTCTTGTCTGCACACGCACCGCGTACGGCGAGGTGCGGACGCCTGCGTTCATGCCCGTCGGAACGAAAGGCGCTTGCGAGGGCCGCTCTCAACCCTCTAATGCTTGAAACTAGGAAACGGCTTCAACAGAGGGGTCGGCGGCATCTACTGGAGCCAGCGTGATACCCCACATCATCTAAGGAAGAGGTAGAGGCGTACGGCTATTTCTAGACGATTGATCGGGGTTCTTCCGATCAATCGTCTAGACGGTCTCCCGAGGGTCGGGCTGAGCGAGCACCGCCTCTGCCTGGTCGGCGCGGAAGCGCTCGAGCCGCTCGCGCAGCTCCGGCCGCGAGCGCGCGAGGATCGCGACCGCGAGCAGCGCGGCGTTGACCGCCCCCGCGCGCCCGACCGCGAGCACGCCGACCGGGATCCCAGCCGGCATCTGCACCATCGAGAGCAGCGAGTCGAGCCCGTTCAGCTTCGACTCGACGGGCACGCCGAGCACCGGCAGGACGGTCTTCGCCGCGATCACGCCGGGCAGAGCGGCGGCCATCCCGGCGCCGGCTATCACGACCTCGAGGCCGCGCGCCTCGGCGCTCGCCGCCCACTCCGCGACCGCGTCGGGCGTCCGGTGCGCCGACAGCGCGCGCGTCTCGCACGGGACGCCGAGCTGCTCGAGCGTCTCGACGGCGTGCCGCATCGTCTCCCAGTCGGAGCGGGAGCCCATGATCACGCCGACGAGCGGAGCCTCTTGCACGGCGCCAACCCTAGCGCGTGTCGGCGCGCTTCTTCAGCGCCGCCGCCACCGCCTTCGCCGCCTTGCGCAGCTCCGGGTCGGCCTCGTCGTCGTCGGCGAGCCCGTTCAGGAGCACGATCGTGTCGCGCTGCGGCGAGCCGTTGCGCAGGCAGACCGCCGCCAGCCGGCGCACGGCGTTGTTCGAGTCGGCCGAGACGAGCTTGTGCAGCAGGGGCCGCATCGCGTTGACGTCGCCGGGCCGCTCCCGCGAGAGACCCTCGAGCGCGAGCAGCGCCGAGCCGCGGCAGGCCGGGCTCTCGTCGTCGAGCCCCCGCCGCAGCAGCTCGAGCTTCGAGCGGAAATGGAACTGCACGATCGCCCGGTAGGCGACCGCGCGGACGCGGTAGTCCGTGCTGCGAGCGGCATGCTCGAGCTCCTCGTCCCACTCGCTGCGGAGGGCGGCCAGGGCCCGCTCGTCGCCGGCCTTCGCGAGGACCTCCGCTTCAGCTGCCGCCTCCGCGAGGGTCATCCAACCGCCGACACGGAGCGCGGCGCGGGGCCGACGTACTTGGCCGAGGGCCGGATCAGCTTCGCCTCGCGCTTCTGCTCGAGGATGTGCGCCGACCAGCCGGCGACGCGCGCGCACGCGAACATCGCGGGCGCGAGCGGCGGCGGGATCTCGGCGATATCGAGCACGACGGCCGAGTAGTACTCGACGTTCGTCGCGAGCACCCGGTCGGGGGAGCGCTCCTGGAGGGCGCGAAGGGCGACCCGCTCGAGCTCCTCGGCCACGTTGATGTTCGGGGAACCGAGCTCCCTCGCGACGCCCTTGAGCAGGCGCGACCGCGGGTCCTCCGCACGGTAGATGCGGTGGCCGAAGCCCATGATCCGCTTGCCGCTCGCGAGCGTGTCCTTGACCCAGCGCTCCGCGTCGCCACTCGCCGCCACGTCTTCGAGCATCGGCTTGACGTACGCGGGGGCGCCGCCGTGCAGCGGGCCCGAGAGCGCGCCGACGGCCGACGAGAGCGCCGCGGCACAGTCGGCGCCGGTGGAGGCGACGATCCGCGCGGTGAACGTCGAGGCGTTGAGCCCGTGCTCGGCGGTGCAGATCCAGTAGGTGTCGAGCGCCTTCACGTGCGCCGGGTCGGCCTCGCCGCGCCAGCGCAGGAGGAACTTCGCGGCTGCCGTCTTCCCCTGCTCGACGACCGTGTCCGGAACCGTGTCCGTCCTGCCGTCGGCGACGCGCGCCGAGCGGGCGACGATCGACATCATCTGGGCGGAGAGCCGGCCGAGGTCCTCGCGGGCCTGCTCATCGGAGATCTCGCTCAGCTTGCCGAGCTTCCACTCGCCCGCGAGGCGCGCGGTCTCCGCCTGCAGGTCGGCGGGTGCGTTGCCAGTAAGGCGCGCCGGCTCGTAGGGCTCTGGGTCGGGCATCTTCGAGTCGAGATCGGCGTCGACCAGGAGGCCCCAGACGTTCTCGTAGGGGAACCGCCCGACGAGCTCCTCGATGTCCACGCCCCGGTAGCGGAGGGCGCCGCCCTCGCGGTCGGGCTCCGCGATCTCCGTCTCGAAGGCGACGACGCCCTCGAGGCCCGCTTTCACCTCGCTCATCCCGCTCCTCTCGAACCATCGCGTGCAGGCGTGACGGTACCTGACGTGCCGCCGCGGAAGGCGCGCGTACAATCGGCGCGCGATGGCCCACCGAGTAACTCTCATTCCGGGCGACGGCACGGGCCCCGAGCTGACCGAGGCGACGCGCCGCGTGCTCGAGGCGACGGGAGTGGAGATCGAGTGGGAGGTCCAGCACGCCGGCGTGGAAGTGATGGAGTCCGCCGGGACGCCGCTCCCCGAGGAGACGCTCGCATCGATCATGCGCAACCGGGTCGCGCTCAAGGGCCCGATCACGACGCCGATCGGCACCGGCTTCCGCTCCGTCAACGTCGCCCTGCGGCACGAGCTCGGCCTGTACGCGTGCGTCCGGCCGTGCAAGTCGTACCCGGGCGTGCGCTCGCGCTACACCGAGGTCGATCTCGTGCTCGTGCGAGAGAACACCGAGGATCTCTACGCCGGGATCGAGTACGAGTCCGGCAGCGAGGAAGCGCGCGCCGTGCTCGCCACGCTGAACAAGCTCCAGAAGCGGCAGATCCGGGCCAGCTCGGGCATCTCGATCAAGCCGATCAGCCCGGAGGCCTCGGAGCGCATCATCCGCTTCGCCTTCGACTTCGCCCGCACGCACGGCCGCAGGCGCGTCTCCTGCGTCACGAAGGCGAACATCATGAAGTTCACGGACGGCCTGTTCCTCTCGATCTTCCGCGAGGTCGCGCAGGGCTACCCGGACATCGAGCCCTGGGAGAACCTCGTGGACGCCGTCTGCATGGGTCTCGTCCAGCGGCCGGAGGAGTTCGACGTGCTCGTGCTGCCGAACCTCTACGGCGACATCGTCAGCGACCTCACCGCCGGCCTCGTCGGCGGCCTCGGCGTCGCGCCCGGCGCGAACATCGGCAACGAGGCGGCCGTGTTCGAGGCGACGCACGGCTCGGCGCCGAAATACAAGGGCCTGAACAAGGTCAACCCGACGGCGATGATCCTCTCCGGGAAGCTGATGCTCGAGTACCTCGGCGAGCGCGACGCGGCGAAGCGCCTCGAAGCCGCGGTCGCGGCCGTCATCGCGGAGGGGAAGCACGTCACCTATGACATGAAGCCCGATCGCAGCGACCCCACCGCGGTGGGGACGGCGGAGTACGCCGACGCGATCATCGACAAACTGGGGGGAACGCCTTGAGCGAGAGAAGGAAGGTCACCGTCGTCGGGGCCGGCAACGTCGGCGCCACGTGCGCACAGGAGCTGGCGCGGCGCGACTACGCCGACGTCGTCCTCGTCGACATCATCCCCGACTTCCCGCAGGGGAAGGCGCTCGACATGAACCAGGCCGGCGCCGTGCTCGGCTTCGAGCCCGGCGTCGTCGGCACGAACGGCTACGAGGAGACGGCGGGCTCACACGTCGTCGTCATCACTGCCGGCCGGCCCCGCCAGCCCGGCATGAGCCGTGACGACCTCGTCACGACGAACGAGGCGATCGTCGCCGCGGTGACGAAGCAGGTCGTGAGGCGATCGCCAAAGGCGACGCTCGTGGTGGTCTCGAACCCGCTCGACGCGATGTGCCACGTCGCCAAGGCGGTCTCGAAGTTCCCGAAGAGCCGGGTCGTCGGCATGGCCGGCATCCTCGACACGGCGCGCTTCTCGGCCTTCATCGCGTGGGAGACCGGCTGCTCGGTCAAGGACGTCACCGCGATGGTGCTCGGCGGCCACGGCGACCAGATGGTCCCGGTCGTCTCCGCCACCACGGTCGGGGGCGTCCCCCTCGACCAGATCGTCTCGAAGGCAAGGATCGCGAAGATGGTCGAGCGCACCCGCAAAGGCGGCGGCGAGATCGTCTCGCTGCTCGGCACGTCCGCCTGGTACGCGCCCGGTGCCGCGGCGGCGCAGATGGTGGACGCGATCATGCTCGACGAGAAGCGCGTCCTTCCCTGCACCGTCTACCTCGAGGGCGAGTACGGCGTCGACGGGCTCTACATGGGCGTCCCCGCGAAGCTCGGCGCCGGCGGCGTCGAGGAGATCGTCAAGCTGAGGCTCAGCGCGGAGGAGCGGCGCTGGCTGAAGGAGTCGGCGGCCACGGTGCGCACCGTGGTCGGCGTCCTCACGCACACGTAGATGGAGCTCGGGCTCCGAGGGCGCACCGCGATCGTCTGCGGGGCGTCGCAGGGAATGGGTCTGGCGATCGCCGAGGCGCTCGCCGCCGAGGGGGCGAACGTCGCAATGTTCGCGCGCCGGCGGGACGTGCTCGAGCGCGAGGCCGAACGCATCGGCGCCCTCGCGGTCCGCGGCGACCTGACGAACCCGCGCCACCTGGAGGCGCTCATCGAGCAGACCGTTGCCGCCTTCGGCGGGATCGACGTGCTCGTCTGCAACGGCGGCGGGCCGCCCCGGGGCGCCGCCGTCGGCCTCACCGACGAGGCGGTGGAGAGCGCCGTCGAGCTGCTCCTCCTGTCGGCGGTCCGGCTCACGAACCTCTGCCTGCCGCACCTGCGAACGAGCGGCCGGGGCCGGGTGATCACGATCGCCTCGACGTCGGTGAAGGAGCCGATCCCGATGCTCGCGCTCTCGAACGCGATCCGGCCGGGAGTCGTGGGCTGGATGAAGACGCTCGCCGGCGAGGTCGGGCCCGACGGGATCACCGTCAACGTCGTGGCCCCCGGCCGGATCGACACCGAACGCCTGCGCGAGGTCTACCCGGACGGCCCGAGCGACTCCGACCTCGCGGCGATCCCGCTGCGCCGGCTGGGCGCGCCGCGGGAGATCGGCTACGCCGTCACCTTCCTCGCGTCCGATCGCGCCGCTTACATCACCGGGACCGTTCTCCCCGTGGACGGCGGCCTTACGCGCGGGCTGCTGTAACAGCTTGCGGCGCCTCCGCCCCCGGGTCGTCGTCGCCGCCGTCGTGCTCGGCGTGCTCACCGGCGCGCTCTGGGCACTTCCGTCCGGCAGCTACCTGCTCCTGCCCGACCGGGCGAAGCCGCTCGCCGGCCAGGTCTCGATCCCGGGCGAGCACGGCGATGCGAAGGGCGGCATCTACTACGTGGACGTGATCGTGCGCAAGGCGTCGCTGCTGGAGCGGCTCGTGCCCCCGCTGCGCGGTGACGGCAGCACGCTCGTGCCCGAGCACGCGATCCTGGCGCCCGGCTCGAACGAGAGCCAGCGCCGGCAGCAGAACCTGCGTGCGATGAGCGTCTCGCAACAGGTCGCCGCCGCCGTCGCTCTGCGAGAGCTGGGCTACGAGGTCGTCACGCGCGACGTCGGCGTGCTCGTCGCAAGCGTCGCGCCCGACGCCCCGGCCACCGGCAAGCTGGCCCCGGGCGACATCGTCGTCGAGGTGGACGGCGAGCCGGTGGCGACGCCCATTGCCCTGCGGCGCGCGATCTCCACGCGCGAGCCCGGCGACGCGGTGCGGCTCGGCGTCCGCGCCGGCAAGGCGGTCCGCCAGGTGAACGTCACGACGATCGCCGACCCGGACGACTCCGGCCGCGCGATCGTCGGCATCGCCGTCGAGCAATCCGTCCAGATCACGCTCCCGCTCGACGTGAAGATCGACCTCGGAGGGGTGGGCGGCCCGTCCGCCGGCCTCGCATTCGCCCTCGACGTGATGGAGGAGCTCGGGCCGAGCGTGGATGGCGGGCACCGCGTGGCCGTCACTGGCGAGCTCGAGCTCGACGGCACCGTCGGTCCGATCGGGGGCGTGAAGCAGAAGACGATCGGCGCCCGCCGAACCGGCGTCGACGTCTTCCTCGTGCCCGCTGGGGATAACGCCGCCGAGGCCCGCCGTTATGCGGGCGGCCTCCGCATCGTCCCTGTGAAGAGTCTTGAGCAGGCGTTGCGCGCGCTGGCAACTCTGCCGCCGAAGAACTAGGGCGCCCCGTTGCGCCGGTGGGCAACGAATCCCCGAAAGAGGTACTTTGCAGGAGTTTTGCCTGACGTGAAAACGCCGTAATTTGCGGCCCTTTCGTTTCGCCCACCCTTGAACAGTCCGGACCTTACGGGAACAATGCCCCCTGTCCGGAGGGGACGAGAGTCGAACAAGAGGAGCCATGAGCAAGTTCTCTGAAGTAACCTGCAATGATTGCTACTTCCGCTGCGCGGCGCTCTGCGCGCTGCCCGGCGACGACCCTTGCCCGACGTTCCGCCCCGCGACGAAGACCCCGCTCGCCCCTCCGCGCCAGCCCCGGCTCGTTCCCCGCCCTCTCCCGCAGCTCGCGCCGCAGCCCGCAGCCGCCTAGCAACCATCTAAACTACGGGGTCATGCGTCTCTTCAAGCGCGCCGAGGGGAGCGAGCCGGGGCTGACCCCGGACGAGTACCAGACGAGGCTCTGGATCCAGCTCGGCCTCCTGTTGCTTGCGGTCGCCTACGTCGTCGGGTTCGTCGTCGCCAACGCCGACAAGACGAAGGTCAGCTTCGTCCTCTTCTCGACGACGACATCGCTGATCTGGGTGATCCTGCTCAGCCTCGTCATCGGCCTCGTCGGCGGGATCGTGCTCTCGCAGCTCGCCGGCAAACGCGAGAAGAAATAGCTACAGCAGCGCCGCGAGCCGGGCGACGCCCTCGGCGATCCGCTCCGGCGACTCGAAGCTGAAGGCGAAGCGGGCCGCGCCCGCTCCGTCGCCGCTCCCCACCGGGAAGAAGTCGGTGCCCTGGACGAAAGCGACTCCGGCGTCGAGCGCGCGCACGAGCAGCTCGCCGGCGGCGACGCCCTCGGGGAACGTCACCCAGAGGAAGTAGCCACCCTCGGGCCGGCTCCATGACGTGCCGGGAGGGAAGTCCCGCTCGAGCGCAGCGAGCATCGCGTCGCGGCGCGTGCGCAGGAGCCCGCAGACCCGCTCGAGGTTGGGCTCGAAGGCGCCGCGGCGGATCAGCTCGTGCACCGTCGCCTGCGTGAGCGCCGGCGGCGAGATGTAGGTCGAGACGGCGACCTCCTCGATCGCAGCGGCGAGCCCCTCCGGCAGGACGAAGTAGCCGACGCGCACGCCCGGCGCGACCGTCTTCGAGAACGACGAGGAGTACACGACGCGCTCGCCGCCCTCGAGCTCGAAGAGGAGTGGCGGCGCCTCGCCCTCGTAGCGGACGAGGCCGTAGGGATCGTCCTCGAGCACGAGCAGGTCGTGGCGCTCGGCGAGCTCGGCGATCCGCCGGCGGCGGTCGGCGGAGAGCGTGCGGCCGCTCGGATTCTGGAAGGTCGGGATCGTGTAGAGGAAGGCGGAGGCGGTCCCGGCGGCGAGCTCGCGCTCCAGCGCATCGGGGTCGAGGCCCTCCTCGTCCATCGGCAGCGCGACGATCTCGGCGCCGAGGGCGGCGAGGATCTTCAGGGGACGGTCGTAGGTCGGGGCCTCGACGAGGACGCGTCGCCCGGGGGCGATGCGCTGCGCGAGGAAGACGAAGCCCTGGAGGGAGCCGCTGGTGATGATCACGCGGCTTGGCTGGACGCCGTGGCGCTCGGCGAGCCACTCCCGCAGCGGGGCGTAGCCGCCGCCCGGCCCGTAGGAGAGAACAGCCGGCCCGCCGCGTTCGATCGCCTCGCGAGCGCAGTCCGCGGTCAGCTCGATGTCGAGGCACTCAGGTGCCGGCGCTCCGCGCGCAAAGGAGATCGGGGCCACGCGCCCAGCTTACCCGCGGGATTCCTGCTACCGTGGCCGTACGGGTAGGCAATTCCGCCTACTCAGTGAGATCGGCTTCCTCTTCGGGTCGCAGGTCTCGACCCAGAACATAGGAGTCGATCAACCGTATGTCAGAACAGTCTTTTGCTGCGCTCGGCGTGAGCGCAGAAGTCTCCGGCGCGCTCGCCGCCCGCGGCTTCGAGTTTCCCTTCCAGATCCAGTCCCTCGTGCTCCCGAGCGCGCTCCGCGGCCAGGACGTGCTCGCGAAGGCGCCGACGGGCTCGGGCAAGACGCTCGCCTTCGCCGTGACCATCGTCGAGCGGCTCGACCGCTCGGAGAAGCGGCCTTCGGCGCTCGTGCTCGTGCCGACGCGCGAGCTGGCCGTCCAGGTGACCGAGGAGTTCCAGGCGCTCGGTCGCTCGCGCGGTCTCTCGGTCGTCTCCGTCTACGGCGGCGTGCCGCTCCGCTCGCAGGGCGAGCGGGCACGTGTCGCACATGTCATCGTCGCGACGCCCGGCCGCCTCACCGACCTCGTCGACCGGCGCCTCGTCTCGCTCGACAGCGTCCGCATCCTCGTCCTCGACGAGGCCGACCGGATGCTCGACATGGGCTTCAAGCCGCAGGTCGACCGGATCCTCCGCCACATGCCCGCCGAGCGGCAGACGATGTTCTTCTCCGCGACGCTCGACGGCGCGGTCGGCCAGCTGGCACACGAGTACACGACCTCCCCGGTGCGGGTCGAGGCCGAGCTCTCCCACGAGCTGCGCCAGAGCGACGTCGAGCACCGCTTCGTCCCCGTCACCGCCGACAACAAGGTCGAGACGCTCGCCGGCCTGCTCACCGAGGAGCGCGGCCTCGCGCTCGTCTTCGTGCGGACGAAGCGCGGCGCCGACCGGCTCGTCACCCGGCTCGAGCGCGCCGGCGTCTCGGCGGCAGGCATGCACGGCGACATGAGCCAGAGCCAGCGCGAGCGGGCACTGCGCCGGTTCGAGCAGGGCACCGTCTCGACGCTCGTCGCCACGGACGTCGCGGCCCGAGGGCTCGACCTCGACGACATCACACACGTGATCAACTTCGACCCGCCGGAGGACGACAAGGGCTACACGCACCGCGTCGGCCGCACGGGCCGGGCCGGCCGGAACGGCACGGGGATCACCCTCGTGCTGCCCGAGCAGCAGGCCGATGTCGGGAGAGTCGCGCGCCTCAACGGGCACGAGGAGACGTACGCCGAGACCGGCATGCGCTCCGCTCCGCCGAAGCTCGTCTACGCCTCGAAGCGCCGGAACTCGAAGTGGGGCGCGCCGCGCCAGCGGCGCAAGATCTAGAGCTCCTCGCTCTCGCGGTGGCAGTGGCGCTCGGTCGCCTGGCCCGGCGCGACGGTCGCCTCCGCAAGGCTCTGTTTCGCCGCGTGCATCAGCTCGCGGATCTCCGAGCCGTCCTTCGTCGTGAACGGCTCGGCGTCGCGGTCGCGGTTGCGGATCTCCACGCGGCCGAGCATAGCGGCGAAACGCCTGCAACCGGCCTAAAGCGGCGTTCCGGAACGACCGATACCTGCAGCGCGGCCTCCGAGCCCGCCCCCTGCCCCCATGACCAAGCCCTTGCAGCACTCATCCGTGAGCGAGAGCCTCGACGAGGCCCATCGGCTCGGCGCGCGCGCGGCCGCGCTCCCGCGTGCGGTCGAGCCGCAGCCGGCCGACGAGCAGCTCGCGACGGCGTCGCGCCTCGGGCGCATCCTCCGGGCAGGCACGGTCACGGCGGACGCGGTCGCGCTCGCCGCGGCGCTCGCGTACCTCGACCTCATCCGCGACCCGCGGGCGGCGGCGGCTGTCGTCCCGGCGCTCACGCTCGGGTGGCTCGTCCTGCTGGAGGCGTGGGGCGGGTACCGGCGCGGCCTCGGCTACTCGCTCGCCGACGAGGCCAAGAGCGTCTTCCTGGCCGCCTTCTCGGGGTCGCTCCTGATCCTCCAGCTCGGCCCCGCGATCGGGCTCGAGACGTCGCGCTCCGACCTCGATGCGATCGCGGCGCCGATCGCGCTGCTCGCCGTCTCGCGCGCGGTCCTGCGCTTCGTCGGCGGCGCCCTCCGCCGGCGACGCGCTCTCGTCCGCCGCGTCCTGCTCGTCGGCGACGGCCCGGACGCGGAGGAGCTGCTCGAGAACCTCGAGGCGTGGCCCGGGCTCGCGATCGAGATCGTCGGCCTCTGCGCCGACTCTGACCGCGTCTCCGTGCGCGGCGTCCCCGTGCTCGGACCGACGCGCTCCTGCAACCTCGTCGCGGGCGACCTCGGCCTGCGCACCGTCATCCTGGCGCCCGCCTCGCTCGCGCCGGCTGAGTGCTCGCACATCCACGGCGAGCTGCTCGCAGCCGAGCGCGAGGTGATCCTCGCGCCGAACGTCTCCCAGGTCCAGGCCGGACGACTGTCCGCACGCCAGCTCGGCGGGCTCTCGGTGCTGCGGCTCGTCCGCCGGTACAGCCTCCTGCGGCGTGCGACGAAGCGTGCGTTCGACCTCGCCGGGGCGACGCTCCTGCTCGTCTTCCTGACGCCGTTCCTCGTCGGGGTCGCAGCCGGGATCCGGCTCGACTCGCGCGGCCCCGCGTTCTTCCGCCAGGTCCGCGTCGGGCGCAACGGCGCGCTCTTCGAGCTCTGGAAGTTCCGGACGATGCGTGCCGACGCGGAGGCCATGCTGCTCGAGCTCGAGCAGGAGAACGAATCGGATGGCCTCTTCAAGGTCCGCGACGACCCCCGCGTGACCCGGGCCGGCCGCTGGCTGCGCCGGACGAGCCTCGACGAGCTGCCGCAGTTGTGGAACGTGTTCCTCGGGGAGATGAGCCTCGTCGGGCCGCGCCCGGCGCTGCCGCAGGAGATCTCGCGCTTCGACGACTTCACGCTCCGGCGGCTGCGCGTCAAGCCGGGGATGACCGGCCTCTGGCAGGTGTCGGGCCGCTCGGATGCGTCGTTCGCGACCTACTCGCGCATGGATGCCTTCTACGCCGAGAACTGGACGATCGTCGGCGACCTCCAGATCCTCCTGCGCACGATCCCGGTCGTCTTCGGGTCGAAGGGGGCGTACTGACCCCGCTCGCCGGAATGCTGCCCCGGGCGCTGCCGGCGGCCGTCGCTCTGACGGCGGCAGGGAGCATCTGGGCGACGCGGACGCAGCCGGTCGAGGCCGCCATGCTCTGGGCCGCGGTGACGGCCGCGTTCGTGGCGCTCGCCTGGGCCCTCATCGACCTCGAGCAGTTCGTCCTCGTCGGGTTGCTCGCGGCGATGATCTTCCCGCAGGCCGTGCTCTCGCCCGGCGGCGCGCTCGTCGCCGTGGCCGACCTGCTCCTGCTCGCGGCGCTCGGCGCCTGGGTCGCACGGGCGTCCCTCCAGGCGGGCGCTCCGGTGTGGGTCACCGGCAACCCCCTCGTCGTCCCCTCCCTCGTGTTTGCGTTCGTCACCGCCGCGTCGGTGATCTGGTCCCGAGACCCTGCGTCCTCGGTCAAGCAGACCGTCCAGATCGCGGAGATCGTCGTCGTCGTGCCGCTCCTGTTTGCGTCCCTGCCCTCCTCCCTCGGGAGGCTCCGGCAGGGACTCCACGCATACATCGCGGTGACGAGCGTGCTCGCGCTCACCGCGTTCGCAGTGTGGCTGCCGCACGCCGCCGCCGGCGACCCGGCCGGCCAGTACCTGCCCGGCCTGCACAAGAACGCGATCGGCAGCTTCCTGGGCGTCGGCCTCGTCCTCGCCTACTCGCTCCGGCTCTCGCGCGACGCGCCGCGGTGGCTCGGGCTCGCCGTCGTCGCGGAGACGCTCGGGCTCGTCGCGACCGTCTCGCGCGGCGCGCTCGCCGGCGCGGCGGTCGCCGTGCTCGTCGTCACCGCGCTCGCGCGCCGCCGGCGGCTCGTGACGCTCGTCCTCGCCGTCGCGGCGGCGGCCGTCTTCCTCGTCACCGTCCAGCAACAACTCTCGGAGCAGACGAAGGTGCTCGGGGGCTACGGGACGAGCACGGTGCGAGCGCTCTCCTACACGCGCGGCATCGACCAGATCCGCGAGCAGCCCCTCCTCGGCAGCGGCGCGGGCACGTACTGGGACTACATCCCCGAGCTCCAGATCGGCCTCGAGGACCCGAACAACATGGTCCTGCTCACGTGGGCCGAGCTCGGCCTAGCGGGCGTCGCCGCTCTGCTCTTCCTCCTCTGGCGCTACGGGCGGCCGTTCGTCGGCGCCCGCCGGCTGCCCGAGCCGGCCCGCATGCTCGCGCTCGGGGCGGGCGGAGCCGCCCTCTCGCTCTTCGTCCACTTCCAGGTCGACTCGACCTGGACGCGCGGCACTGCGTCGATCTGCTTCGCGCTCGTCGGCATCATGCTCGCCGCGCACAGGCTCTCGGCCGCGACGGTCGAGGAGGAGCAGGAGGACGTCTCGCGGCCCGCCACGCTCGCGGCGGTGCGCCCTCTGCGCGTGCTCCAGGTCGTCTCGTCGGACGGCTACGCCGGCATCGAGCGCCACGTCCTCCGCCTCGCCCGCGGGTTGCGCGAGCGAGGGCTCGACTGCCGGATCGCGTGCCCGCCGACCGCTGCGCGGCTCCGGGCCGAGGCGTCGGCGGCCGGCGTCCCCGTGACGCCGGCCACCGGGACTCGCCGGGCCGGCTGGTTCTCCGACGCGCTCGAGCGGCTCGCAGCCGATCCGCCCGACGTCGTGCACGCTCACGACGGCGCCGCGGCGGTGGCGGCGTGGCGGCTCACCTCGCTGGGCCGCTCGCAGCTCGTCCGCACGCAGCACTTCGTCCGGCCCGCCTCCGCCGAGCGCCAAGGCTGGCGCGGCACCGTCTCGCTGGCCCTCCACCGCGCGCTCAACGCCGACCTCGCCGCACTCGTTGCCGTCTCCCAGAGCGTCTCGGACTCGGCGCGGTCGCGTCGCGAGGTCGCGAAGGCGAAGCTCGAGGTGATCTGGCCCGGCATCGACGTGCCGTCCGACGGCGACGTCGAGGACGCCGTGCGCGCCCGCCGCCGACTCCCCCAGCCGGCGGTCGCCTTCGTCGGCCGGCTCGAGGCGGAGAAGTCGCTCCCGACGCTGCTCGGCGCGATCCCGCTCGTGCTCGAGCGCATCGGCGCCTGCCGCTTCGTGATCGCCGGCGCCGGCTCGCTCGAGCGCGATCTGCGCGAGCTCGCCGCCGGGCTCGACATCGGGGGCGCGATCGACTGGCTCGGCGAGGTGCCCGAGTCGGCGGCCGTGCTCGCCGAGTCGCACGTCTTCGTCAACCCCTGCGCCGTCGAGGGCTTCGGGCTCGTGACGGCAGAGGCGATGGCGTGGCAGCTCCCCGTCGTCGCGACGGCGTCCGGCGGTAGCGCCGAGCTCGTCGAGGACGGCGTCTCCGGCCTCCTCGTCGAGCCGTACGACCCGGCCGCCCTGGCGGGCGCGATCGTGAGGCTCGTCTCCGACCGCGGGCTCGCGGAGGAGCTCGGCCGCGGCGCCCGCGCGCGCGCCCGCGAGCGGTTCGGTGCCGAGCGCACCGTCGAGCGCACCGTCGCGCTCTACGAGCGTATTCGTCCCACGTGACCGCCGTCCGCGTCCTCCGGCTCTTCCACAGCGCGGTCGTCGGCGAGTTCCGCGAGCGCGAGCGCTGGCTGCGCGAGAAGCACGGCTACGACGTCCACGTCGTCTGCCCGCCGGCCTGGCCGGAGGGCGGCAGCATCGTCGAAGCGGCACGCGAGGACGGGGTGCCGGTCCACGTCGTTCCCGTCCGGGGCCGCGTTCACCCGATCCTGTTCTGGTACGCGCCCCGGGAGCTGCGCCGCGTGCTCCGCGACGTGCGGCCGCACCTCGTCGACGTCCACGAGGAGCCCTACAGCCTGGCCGCCGCGTTCGCGCTCCGGGCCGCCGGCGATCTCCCGGTGTGCGTCTACACGGCGCAGAACATCCGCAAGACCTACCCGCCGCCGTTCCGGCAGCTCGAGCGGCGCGTCCTCGCGCGCGCGGCGGCCGCGTACCCCTGCTCCTCCGAGGCTGGAGACGTGCTGCGGCGCAAGGGCTTCCGCGGCGCGCTCCACGTCCTGCCGCTCGGCGTCTCGGAAGCGCCGCCGCGACCGGAGACGAACGGCCGGCTGCGCGTGGGCTTCGTCGGGCGGCTCGTCGCCGAGAAGGGTGGCCACCTCGCCCTCGCGGCCTTTGCCGAGGCGGCCGCCGGGCTCGACGCGGTGCTCGAGGTCGTCGGCGCCGGGCCTGAGGAGGAGAGCCTCCGCGCCGGCGCCGGCCGGCTCGGTCTCGACGACCGCATCCGCTTCGCCGGAGCGGTCGGCCAGCAGGAGGCGCTCGCCCGCATCGCCGCCTTCGACGTCCTCCTCGTCCCCTCGCTCTCGACAGGGCGCTGGAAGGAGCAGTTCGGCCGCGTCGCCGCTCAGGCGCTGGCCGCCGGGACGCCCGTCCTCGCCTCGGCGTCCGGCTCGCTGCCGGAGCTGCTCGACGGCTGCGGCGAGCTCGCCCGCGAGGGGGACGTCCGCGACCTCGCCGGCAAGCTCGCCCGCCTCCTGCGCGACCCCGAGCGCCGCGCCGAGCTCGCCGCGCTCGGCCGGAGCCGCGCGGCCGGGGCGCTCTCCTGGGAGCGGGTCGCCGAGGGCTTCGACCGCATGTACCGCGAGGCGCTCGGCCGTGGCTGAGCCGCTCCGGGTGGCGCTCGTCGACCACACGGCGCGCCTGGGCGGCGCCGAGTGGTCGCTGCTCCGGCTCGTGGAGCATCTCGACCCCGCCGAGGTGCGGGCCACGGTGGTCCTCGGCGAGGAGGGCCCGCTCGGCGACCGCCTCCGCGCCGCCGGAGTGCCGGTCGTCGTCTGCGCGCTGGACGCGTCGCTGCGCGAGCGGCGCAAGGACTCGCTCGACGGCCGCGGGCTCGCCGACCCGCGCTCGGTCGCGCTCGCCGCCGGTGCCGTGCTCCGGCTGCGCCGTGTCTTCCGGGAGGTCGGGGCGGAGGTCGTCCACACGAACTCGCTCAAGGCGCACGTGCTCGGCGGCCTCGCCGGGCGGCTCGCCGGCGCGCGCGTGCTCTGGCACGTACGCGACCATCTCGCCGAGCCGTACCTGCCGCGGGCCGCCGTCCGCGCCGTCCGCCTGGCCGCGCGCGTCGTCCCCGATGCCGTGGTCGCGGTCTCCGAGAGCGCGGCGCGCACCGTCCCGCGGCGGGACGTCGCGGTCGTCCACCAGGGCGTCGACCTTCCCCCGCTCGACGGTGAGCGGCCTGGCAACGGCACGCTCCGCGTCGGTCTCGTCGGCCGGATCGCGCCGTGGAAGGGCCAGGACGTGTTCCTCGCGGCCGCCGCGCACGTGGCGCGGGCGTTCCCGAACGCCGAGTTCGTGCTCGCCGGCTCGCCGCTCTTCGGCGAAGAGGACTTCGAGCACGAGCTCCGCACGACGGCGGAGCGCGGCGACCTGCGCGGCCGCGTCCAGTTCCTCGGCTTTCGCGACGACGTCCACGCGGTCTTCCGCGAGCTCGATGTCGCCGTCCACGCCTCGACACAGGCCGAGCCGTACGGCAACGTCGTGGTCGAGGCCATGGCGGCCGGAAAGCCGGTCGTCGCGTCGGCGGCCGGCGGCGTGCTCGAGATCGTCGAGGACGGGCGGACCGGCGTGCTCGTCCCGCCGGGGGACGCGGACGCGCTCGCCGCTGCGCTGAATCGCCTCCTCGGCGACCCGGCGGAGCGCCACCGGCTCGGCTCCGCCGCCCGGCGCTGCGTCGAGGAGCGGTTTTCGCTCAGCAAGGACGCCGCGGCGATCACGCGCCTCTACCGGCAGCTGGTCGCGTGAGGATCGCGCTGGTCTTCACGGCGCGCCGCGTGGAGCGACGCGGCGCCCGGTGAGCGTGGCCCACCTCGCGTGGCCGCTCGTGCTCGAGCGCGCCGAAGGCCTGCTCGAGCGGCTCAGCGGAATGCCTAGATCGAGGGATAGGGAGCCGGGCGAGATCGGCCGACGCAGTAGCGGCCTCCCATGACCGAACTTCTCGCCGATCTGTGGCCGGCGCGGCGTCCACTCACGGCCCGTATCGCCATCGTGCACGACTACCTCGTGCAGTACGGCGGCGCCGAGCGCGTCGTCGAAGCCCTGCACGACGTCTTCCCCGATGCGCCGGTGTTCACGACGATGTACGAGCCGGACGCGCTGCCGCCCTCGTTCGGCGAGATGGACGTGCGGACGAGCTTCCTCCAGGGACTGCCCGCCCTGCGGCGGCGGTTCAAGCTCGGGCTGCCGCTCTACCCGGCGGCGATTCGCTCGCTCAACCTTTCCGGCTTCGACGTCGTCATCTCGAGCTCGAGCGGCTGGGCGCATGCCGTCGTCGCCGACCCGGAAGCGGTCCACATCGTCTACTGCCACACGCCCGCACGCTGGCTCTATCGCACGGAGTCCTACCTGCGGCGCGAGCAGACGCTCGCGGCGCCCCTGCTGCCGGCGCTGCGGCGCTGGGACCGGCGCAGCGCCCGCCGTCCGACCGAGTACCTCGCGAACTCGGCCGCGGTGTGCGAGCGGATCTTCACCCAGTACCGCCGCGCCGCCCGAGTCGTGCACCCGCCCGTCGAGACGAGCCGATTCCGGATCCTCGAGCCCGAGGACTTCTACCTCTGCGCGTCGCGGCTGCTGCCGTACAAGCGGATCGACCTCGCGATCGAAGGGTGCAAGCTGCTCGGCGCACGCCTCATCGTCGCCGGCGACGGGGAGGCGCGGGCCGACCTCGAGCGTCAGGCGGCCGGGACCGCCGAGTTCGTGGGGCGGGTCAGCGACGAGGAGATGGCGGAGCTGCTCGGCCGCTGTCGCGCGCTCATCGTTCCCGCCGAGGAGGACTTCTGCATCACCGCCGTCGAGGCGATGGCGGCCGGCCGGCCGGTCGTCGGGTTCGCCCGCGGCGGGCTCCTCGAGACTGTCAAGCTCCACCGCACCGGCATGTTCTTCGCGACGCAGGTCCCGGAGGCGATCGTCGCGGCGATCTCCACCTCGAGCGGCTGGAGCTCGTGCCAGAGGCGATCCGGGCGCACGCGCTCCGCTTCGACGTCTCGCGGTTCCAGGCCGAAATGCTCGACGTCGTCGAAGAGGCGCTACCCGGCGACCGGCGTACGAGGGCAGCGCGCGAGGCGCACGACGCGCGCTGGCGCGGCGTGGCAGCCCCGCGAGCAACACGCTCGCGTCGCGTCCGCCGAGTAGCCCGCCGGTCGCCCGCGCGCCGGCGAGGAACGCGCCGGACCCGACGGCGAGCGCCGACGACGAGCCGCGGCGAGCGGGTGTAGGCGCGCGGCGGCGAGCGCCGGCAGCGCACGCGAGCCCGGCCGCGGCCGCCGCCGAGACGAGCGACGAGCCGCGGCGCGGGGACACCGGCCGCACGGAGGCTGCCTTGCCGGCCAGCCGCCCGGGCGAGCGAGCACGATCGCCGTGAGCCCGCCCGCCGCCGTTCGCCGCGACCGCGCCCCAGACGCCGATGGGCGGGATCAGCGCGAGCGCGACGGCGACGTCCACGCAAGAGCGCGATTGCGAGCGCGCGCAATGCGATCCCGGGCCGGCCCCGGGCGTAGGCGAGCGCCGTGTACGGCTGCGCCGCGGACTGCACGAGCGACGCGACAGCGAGGGCGGCGAAGGCGAGGCCGACGTCGCGGGTACTCCGACCCGAAGAGCACCGGAGCGGCGAAGGCAGTCGCGACGACAAGCGAGCGCGGCGATGCCGGCGACGGCCGCGCGACGACAGGCGCAACGCGCGTTCGAAGCCCGCACGGAGCCGCTCCGGATGCGCCGCCTCGAGCGCGGACAGCGCGAGCACGAGCGGCCCGAGCATCGTGTCCACCGGCGTCGTCAGCCGCTGGGCGAGTCCGAACGCGAGCGCGAAGACGGCCAGCGCCTGCTGCTCGCTCGAACCGCTCGAGGATGACGACCTCCGAGCGCGAGAAGACGAGCAGCGTCGCCGAGCGACACGGCGAGCGCGGTGACACCGTAGCGCCAGAAGCCCGGCCGGCAGCGTCGCGCGGCAGCCGCGGCGTGAAGGCGGCGCGCCGCAGATGCCGGATTCGACGGCGGCGATCCACAGCGGGACGGCGACGATGCCACTCGCCCAGGCGAGCGCCCAGACGGTCGTCCCGGACGCGCCGGCGAGCGCGGCGCGCGACCGACGCCGCGCCGGCGGCGAGCGCCTGCGACGAAGGCCAGCCTTCGCGAGCGCATCGACTCGGTTCTCGGCATTGAGCGACACGGCCAGCGCCGGCCGCTCAGCATGGCGAGCGACGAGGAACGCGGCGACCGCAAGCGCGGCGAGCGTCGCGGTGCGCGCACGACGAGCACGAGTCAGCGCGACAGGCATCGAGACGGATCGGAGCAGGTTCCAGCCGAGCGCCTTGCCGACGAGCCGGCCGTGTCGCCTCGATGTTCGCCGGCGGCGTAGGCCCGGCTGCCGAGCGCACCGTCGCCTGCGGCGTACGCCGAGATCGGTGACCTCGTAGAACGAGCGGCACGAGAAACACCAGGTAGGCGAACCGCGCGAACTCCTGCGGGCCGAGGGTGCGCGCGAGGACGACGCTGACGGCGATCGCCAGCGGCAACGCGAGCACACTCGACAGCGTCGACCAGCTGGCGCCCCGCAGCGCGCGGCGCTGTAGTTCGCGGGCCGAAAGGCCGATACTCACTCAGACATGGGTACGACGATCGTGTGGCTCTCGGCGGAGACGCCAGGAATCGATGGTGGCGGCGGCCGCCGCAGGCAGTTCCATCAGATTCGCGTTCTCCTCGAGAGAGGTATCGGTGTGCACGTCGCCACTCTGGAGGGTCCGCAGGACGACTCGAGCCTGCGCGAGCTCTGCCCGGTCGTGCGCTTCCCCGCGCGGCGCCTGCGGCCGAGCGGCGAGCTGCGGCGCTTCCTCGAGGACGTGCGGCCGGAGCGCGCCATCGTCGCGCACGTCGAGTCGCTGCCACACGTGCGCGGGGCGTTGCGCGCGATCCCCTTCCTGCTCGACTTCCACAACGTCAACTCCCGTTGGCACGCCGCGCACGGAGAGACGCGCGAGGCGAGCCGGTGGCGGCGGCGCGAGCAGCAAGCGCTGCGCGCCGCGGCAGGTTCGACCGCCTGCTCCGCCGAGGAGGCCCGCGCGCTTGGCGTCGGCGGTCGCCGGCCACGGGGTCGCGGCAGACGAGTGGCCCGAGTCGGCGCTCGCCCCGGATCGGGAGCCTGCCGCGGCGCTCTTCGGCTCGTGGGACCACCGGCCGAAGCAGAGGCGGGCCGTTGGCTGGCCGAGGAGATCTGGCCCGCCGTCCTCGCGGCCGTGCCGGGCGCGCGACTCGTCCTCGCCGGGCCGGGCGAGCCCCCGCCTGAGCTCCTTGCGCTGGCGGGGGTCCAGCACGTGGGTCGCGCCGACTCGCTCGCCGGGCTGCTCGGCGGGGTGCGGCTCGCCCTCATCCCGATCCGCGACGGGATCGGCGCTCGCGTGAAGTTTGGCGAGGCGCTCGCGAGCGGGGCCGCAGTCGTCTCGACGACGGAAGGCGCGGAGGGCTTCGCGGCCGACGGCGCGTATGTTCGGGCGGACGGGGCGGCCGAGTTCGCCCGCGCGTGCGCGGAGCTCTTGCACGACGAGGCGCGGGCCCGCAAGCTCGGAGCCGCCGGCCGGCGCCTCGCGCTCGCGCGGCTGACATGGGAGCGGACGACCGAGCCTCTCGTCCGGTTCGCGGAGGGCCGATGAGGGTCGCTCACGTCTTTCCCTACGACCCGCGTCACCTGGGACAGACGTTCGAGCGGTGGTCGTCCTCCCAGCTCGAGCGCTGGCCGCTGGCGGCCGTCGTCCGCTCGGAGCTCGCGTCTGCGACGACGGTGCACCTGATCGGCCCACGCTCTCGACGGGCGGGCCTCGCGGTCGAGCATCGATCGCTCTCGTCGGGGCCGCGGTTGCGCTCCTGGGGCGAAGACCGCAGTCTTGCGCTCGAGCGGGCGGTTCGCAGGCTCGGCCCGGGCGATGCCTGCGTGATCCACCTCAACGACTACCGCGCCGCGCGCCTCGTCCAGCAGGCCGCGGCGCGGACGCGCGTCGTCCTCGTCTTCCATGGCCGAGGACTGCGGGGCTGGGAGGAGGCCGACCGTCTCGCCGTCCTGCACAGCGATGCGGCGGAGGCGATCGGCGCGCCCGCGGAGCGGATCTCCATTCTGACGCCGTCCGTCGACCGCGAGCGCTTCGCCCCGGCGGCCGAGCTGCCCGCTGGGCCGCCCGTGCTCGGCTTCGTCGGGCGGCTCGAGCGCTCGAAGGGCTTCTTCGAGCTGCCGGGCGTGCTCGCGCACCTGCCCGAGGCGCGCGTCGAGCTCGTCGGGCCGCCCGCTGGCGAGCCGCGGGCGCTGCTCGCTGCGGCGCGCGAGGCCGGGGTCGAGGACCGGCTCGAGCTCGTCGGCGAGCTGGAGCCCGACGCGCTCGCGGCGCGCCTGCGCACGTGGCGGGCCATGCTGCTGCCGTCCTGTCCGAGGGGTTTTCACTCACGGCGCTCGAAGCATGCAGAGCGCGGGTTCCGGTCGTCGCAGTGGACGGCGTCCTGCCGGCCGAGCTCGCATCGCGGCCCGGCGTGGTGACGGGCCCACGCGAGCGGTACCCCGCGCTCGTCGCCGAGGCGCTCGCGGCGCAGCGCCCGCCCGCGGCGGACTGGGTGCTCTCGCACGAGCAGGGCGCGGCCGCCTGGGACGAGCTGCTGCGATCGCTGCCGCCATGGCGGCCGCGGCCGCCGCAGAGCTTCGTGCCGCTGGAGGGGCTTCGCCGGCTCAGGCCGCTGCGGACGCTGCGTGCCAGGCTGCCCGAACGCACTCGGCCGAGCGCGACCAGCTGAAGAGGCGGGCCCGCTCGATCCCGCGCGCGACCAGGCGCTCACCCAGCTCTGCGTCTTCGAGCACGCGCACGACCGCGTCGGCCAGGGCGGAGGGGGAGTCCTCGACGAGCAGGGCCGCGTCGCCGCAGACCTCCTCGACCGCGCCGCAGCGCACGGCGACGACGGGCGTCCCCGACGCCATCGCCTCGAGCGGCGGCAGGCCGAAGCCCTCGTACGTCGAGGGCGAGACGAGCACGGACGCGCCGGCGATGAGCCGGGGCACAAGGCTCCGCGGAGAGATAGTCGAGCGCGACGACGCCGTCGAGCGAGGGCGCGGCCGCGAGCTGAGCCTCGCGCGCGGCCTGGGCGGCCCGGCGAGCGCGAGCGTCGTCCCGGTCCGGCGCCGGATCTCCGGCCACGCGTTCAGGAGCAAGGGGACGTTCTTGCGGGCGGTGTAGCCACCTGCGCGCAGCACGTACGGCGCCGTCAGGCCCAGAGCCGCGAGCTCGGCGTCAGAGAGGGGCGCGGCGCCGGGTCGTGGCCCGGCCCGTTCGAGAAGACGACGAGCCGCTCGGGCTCGACCCCGAGCTCGCGCTCGAGCTCGCCGGCGACGAACCGCGACGGCACGAGGATGCGCTCCGCGCGGTCGGCCGTCTCCTCGGCCCAGGCGGCAGCTCTCCCTCGTCGCCGAAGCTGAGCGGGGAGAGGTCGTAGAAGGTTGCGACGAAGGGGCTCCGCTCGGGCGGCGGCAGCGAGAGCCCGGCGAGGTGGACGAGGTCGGCGTTCCGCCAGGCGCCCGGGACGCACGCCCGGGACGGGCGGGGTACCAGCGGCCGCCGATCCGGCGTGCGTAGCCCCAGCGCGCCGCGGCCGCCGACGACGCGAACGTCGACGGGGCCGCGTCGCGCGAGCCGGCGCGCCCAGCAGCCGCACCTCGGCGGTCTCGAGCCCCATGCCCGCAGCGGCGCGGGCCCCGGTCACGAACGCGACGCTCATGCCCGGACGAGGTCGCGGAGCCGCCGACGCAGCGGCCGGCGCAGGCGCGCCGCATACTCGTCCGCCAGCTTCGCGTCACCGAAGCGCGACGATGCTCTCGCCACGGTGCAGGACGCGTGCGCGCCCGCCTCGCGCAGCGCCGCTTCGGCCCAGTGCGAGCGGTGCGTCTCGAGCTCGTTCTCCTCGCTCGTCTGCGCGAACCACTCGAAGGGAGTGACGATCAGCAGCAAGTCGCCGACCGCAAGACAGCGCTGGAGCAGAAGCCCGCGCATCCTCCTCGTCGAAGTGCTCGAGGATGTCCGAGGCGATCACGAGCTCGTACCGCTCGCCCTCTTCGGCCAGGCGTGAGAGCGCAGCGAGCGCGTCGCCGATCACGAGCCGGTCGTAGACAGCGCGTTGGATTGGGCCGATGTAGGGCTCGTGCCCCTCGATTCCGTGCACCTCGACGCCGTCGCCGTGCGCGCGAGGGTGCCACGGGTGGTGGCCGTACTCGCGCGCGAGGAAGCCCATCCGGCCGTTTCCCACGCCGATGTCGAGCACGCGCGCCGGCTGGAGCCATTCGACGAGGCGCGCGACGGGCGTCAGCGAGTCGGGGAAGCCGGTCGGCATCAGAGCCTCGGGTCGAGCGCCACGGCGACGACGCGCCAGCGCGCGCGCAGCGTCGAGCCGATGACCAGCGCGAGTCGCGCGAGCGGCCAGGCGCCCCGGCCGGAGTGCTTGCGGAGGAAGTTCTTCTGACCGCGGTAGAACCAGTGCAGGCGCGTCCACGAGGAGCCTGACGACGACGCGCCGCCGATGTGCGTGCACTCGGCGGACGGGACGAGCACAACCTCCCAGCCGCGCGCGGCGAAGCGGCGGCACAGGTCGGCCTCCTCGCCGTACAGCCAGAAGCGCTCGTCGAACCCCCCGACCTCCGCGAGCGCCTCGCGGCGGATGAGAAGGCAGGCGCCGATCAGGAACTCGACGGGGCGCTCCTCGTCGTGCGGCCACGTGCGAAGATCCTCGACCAGCCCGAGCCGGTGAAGCGGCCGGTGGAGCGCGAACGCCTCCAGCAGGACGCGGCCCGGCCGGGGGAACGGCCACGCCGAGCGCTGGAGGGTGCCGTCGGCGTTCAGCAGGCGCGGCCCGAGCGCGGCTGCGCGCTCGTGACGGCGTGCGCCCGCGACGAGCTCCGCCAGCGCCCCCGGCGCGAGGAACGCGTCCGAGTTCAGCAGCAGGACGAGCTCTCCGCGGCAGCGGCCGAAGGCCATGTTGTTCGCGCGCGCGAAGCCGGCGTTGTCGGCCAGGCGCACGAGCTGGACCTCCGGAAAGCGCTCGGCCACGAGGTCCGCGCTCCCGTCGGTCGAGGCGTTGTCCACCACGATTATCTCGGCCTCGACGCCGTGCTGTGCGCGGACGCCGTCGAGACAGCGCTCGAGGAGGTCGCGGGTGTTCCGGTTGACGACGACGACGGAGACGTCCGGGCGTGGCATGGACGCGGGTGTGGCCGCGATGACCCCGAGGGCCGTCTCGATCTGCGCGGCGCGCGCATCCCACGTCTGGCCAGCGACGAGAGCCATCCGCTCGGCCTGGCGCGCGGGCGAGTCGTCCGCGAGAGCCCGCTCGGCCTTGGCGACGAGCATCTGGGCGTCGGTTTCCTCGACGACGGGCCGGCCGGCGGCGTGGTACTCGTACCGCTTCAACGGGTCGAGGCTGCGCGTGAACTCGGTGTCGCGGTGCGGGATCAGACAGACGTCGAACGAGGCGAGGTGGTCGCGCACGCGCGCGTGCGGGACGACGCCGAGGTGGCGGATGTTCGGGAGCGCGTAGAGCTGCTCGCGGCTCGCCGGCGTCAGCAGGTCGGGCCCGAGCAGGGCGAACGTCCACCCCGGCCGCAGCCGAGCCGCGGCGCAGAGGAGATCGACGTCCAGACGGGAGTCGTGGAGAGTTGCCCGCGTAGCCGAGCACGGGCCGCGGCAGCCCGAGCGCCACCGGCTCGAGCGCCCCCGGCGGCTCGACCGCGTTGGGGACGTACTCGACCCTGGCTGCCCACGCCCGTGTCTGCTCCTCGAGCGGGCGCGAGCAGGCGAGCACGAGGTCGGCGCGCCGGGCGAGCGTCTCGATCCGCCGTTGCACCGCTGCACGTCGCCGCGGGTCGGCCTCGAAGGCGGCCCAGTCGTCGGTGAGGTCGTAGACCACCCGCTCGACGGGAAGTCGCGGGACGAGCGTGGCGGCGCGCGGGTCCTGCGTCCAGAGCGCGGGCCGCTCGATGCCGACCCGAGCGAGCGCGCGCCGAAGCTGGCGAACCTCGAGCCGGTCGTTGAGCCACGCTCCGGCGCGGAAGCGGTCCGGAAGCGGCCGCGCCGTCCGGACGGCGAAGACGCGGTCGGCGACACGCCGCGGGCGCACGCGGCCCCAGTTGCGCGGCAGCTCGGCGAACAGGACGCGCGCGGCCCGATTTCGCTCCGCGAGCGCCGCGACGAGTAGCTGGTTGCGCCGCTCGACCTCGTCCCAGTCCTCCTGTCCGATCACGAGGAAGTCGGGGAGGCGCAGAAGCCCGCGCTCGGTCATGCGAGCACCCTTCGATAGACCTCTTCGTACCGGGTCGCGACCGTTTTCCAGGAGTGGCGCTCGGCCTGCGCCCGCCCGCCCGCGACGAGGCGCCGCGCGAGGTCGTCGTCTTGCGCGAGCCGCGTGAGCGCCCCGGCGAGCACCCGCTCGTCGTCGGGAGGGACGAGGAGCGCGTTCTCGCCGTCGACGGCGAACTCGGGGATGCCGCCCGCGCGTGCCGCGACGACCGGGACTCCCGCCGCCATCGCCTCCAGCAGGGCGACGCCGAATGCCTCGTAGCGAGACGGGAAGGCGAAGAGGTCGGCGCCGCGGAGCAGCTCGGCGACCCGCTCCCGGCCGACCGAGCCGAGGAAGGAGACGTTGCCGTTGAGGCCTAGCGCGTCCGCGAGGCCCTCCAGGCGCGCGCGCTCGGGCCCGTCGCCGGCCAGGACGAGCCTGCGGCCGCCGAGCTCGGGGCACGCGGCAGCGTAGGCCCGCAGGAGCGTGTCGAGCCCCTTCTGCTCGACGAGCCGACCTGCGGCGAGGATGTACCCGCCCTGCGCGCCGCGGTCGAACTCGCCGGGGTTGACGCCGTTCGGGATCACCTCTGCGTCGGCGCGGCGGGCGAGGCCGCCGTCCGCGAGCTCGTCGAGCACGAAGCGCGAGCAGGCGGTGACGGCGTCCGCGCTCGCGAGCAGCCGCCGCAGGCCGAAGCGAAGGCTGCGCGAGCGCTCGAACGCGCGGTGCGCGTCGGCGCGGAACTCGCCCTGCAGGGTGAGGACGACCCGCGCGCCGAGGAGCCGGCGGAGCGCCGCGGCGTAGGCGGCGTTCGGCCCCGCACCGATCACGTGGAGGACGTCGAAGCCGCCGGTCAGCCGCGCGAGCCTGACCGCCGACCGTGGCGCGACGGCCGCGAAGCGCCCCCCGCCACGCGGCGAGCGCTGGGGCAGAGCGAGCGGGAGGCGCGTGACGGAAACGCCGTCGAGCGTCTCCCTCGCCGCCGTCCCGGCGGGCCAGAGGTTCGTCACGACCTCGGCGTGGTGCCCGCGCGCCGCCAAGTGCAACGCAAGCTGGCGCGTCACCTCCTCGATGCCCCCGACGTGCGGGTAGTACGCGCTTGGAAAGAGCAGGACGCGAGTCCGAGGCTCAGGCGACACGGGAGGCCTCGCGGTGGGTGACCGGCCAGGGCCCGTACCCCTCCTCGCGAAGCTCTCGTGCTGGTACACCCGTGCCGACGACGCCCAGCAGACCGCCGTTCGCGTTCTCGATCACCTGCGCCGCGCGGGCCGCCGCCTCGCGCGGGGTGTGGAAGAGGCGGACGACGAGGAGCGTGCCGCTCGCGCGGGTCAGCAGCGGCAGCGCATCGGCCTCCGCGAGCACGGGCGCGCAATCCATGACGACGATGTCGAACCGCTGCTCGAGCTCGTCGAGCACCTCGCGCATCTTCTCGCTCGCAAGCAGCTCGGCCGGGCTCGCGTTGGGCTCGCCGGCGGCGAGGACGTGGAGGTCGTGCCGCTTCGGGCCGCGCCCGTTTCCGTTGAGGAACGAGGGCAGCCCCGGGATGGGGAACGACTGGAGCGCGACGTCGAGCCGCTCGCCTTCGAGCACCTCGGCGAGACCGGGCGTGTCGGCGAGGCCGAAGTGGCGCGCCAGGCGCGGGCCGCGCAGGTCGGCATCGACGGCGCAGACGCGCAGGCCGATCTTCGCGAGCGAGATCGCGAGGTTGCCTGCAACCGTGGTCTTTCCTTCGCGCTCGTCGCGCGGGCTCGTCACGAGCACGGTCTTCAGGTCGCGCTCGGCGTTGAAGACGAGCAGCGACGTGCGCAGACGCTCGAACGCGCCGGGATAGTGGCGCGCGGCGCGCAGGACCCGCGGCTCCTTGCGCCCGCGCAGCGGACGCTGGAAGATGTCGGCCGGAATGCCGGCGAGCTGCGGCGCACGCACGAGACGCTGGAGCTCGGAGAAAGTCTTGATGCGCGGGTCGAGCGCCTCGATGGCGAGCGCGACGGCGACACCGAGCAAGAGCCCGAGGCCGAGGCCGGCCACGATTGCGAGCAGCAGGTTCGGCGAGGACGGCGAGCCCGGGACGACGGCGGGGTCGACGACCTCCACGTCAGCCGCCGGAAGCGCGGCGGCCGTCTTGAGCTGCCCGAGCTGAGAGAGAAGCGCCGTCCGCTCCGGGCCGGAGGAGCCCCGGAGCTGGCGCTGGATCGCTCGGACGGCCTTGCGGAGCCCGACGTACGGGGTCTCCGCACGCAGGGCCACGAACTGGTTCGCGAACGCATTGGCGAGCAGCGCCGCCTCGGAGCCGGAGCCGCCGCGGGCGGTGACGGTCGTGAACCCGTCCGCGTTCGCCGACGTCGAGATGCGGCCGAGAAGCTCGTCCACCGACAGATCGCCCGCGACCGCATGCCGCACGCGCTCGGCGACCTCGCGCGTACGCACGAGCCGGGCGGCCGTGCCGGGGCTCAGCCGCTGAGCGTCGCCGAGGCCCGGAAGCGAGATCGTCTTCGCGCCGCCCGTGAGCAGCACTGCGCTCGCCTCGTACCGGCTCGGCGCGCGCAGCCCGAAGACGAACGCGGCCAGGCCGACGATCACGACGGTCTGGGCCAGCACCAGTCCGCGGCGCCGAAGCACGCCTGCAAACTGACGGACCGAGAAGGGTTCCGGTGTGTTCATCACTCGACTCAGGGAGCAAATCGGCTGCAAGCCACCGAAACTTGAGGGTCTCTTCGCGCGTCCGGGTCCGCGCGCCTGCGGCTCGGACCGAGCCAGCTCGAGGCCGGTCTACGCGGGCGGCCCGGCGGCGAGATCGGCCAGGCCCTCCGCGAGGCCGCGCGGGGCGAAGCCGAGCTCGGCCCGCGCCTTCGCGTCCGAGGCCCAGAGCGTGACACCGTGGGAGGCGCGGATCGCCTCCCGGAGGTTCGACGGCATGCCGAAAGGAGCGAGCAGCGGCCCGAAGGGGACCGCGAGCCGGACGAGCGCGGCCGGCACGGACCGCGGCGGGGCCGGCCCACGGCGGTTGCGGCAGCCGCGAACAGCCCGCCGAGGGTCGTCCGCTCGCCGGCGAGCAGGTACACCTCGCCCGTCCTGCCGCGCCCGCACGCGAGCAGGAGCCCTCCCACGACGTCGTCCACGTGCACGGCACAGATGCCGAGCTCGGCGAAGCTGATCGCCGGCAGCCGTCCTCGCATCGCCTTCTCCAGCAGCACGCCCAGCTGGGTGCGGTTGCGCGGGCCGTAGACGACGGCGGGCAGCACGAGCACGACCGGCGCGCCCGCGGCGGCCCGCTCGGCCGCGGCGAGGTGCGCGGCGTGCTTGGT
The DNA here is from genome assembly GCA_963839425.1 of uncultured Actinomycetes bacterium. GTDB lineage: Bacteria > Actinomycetota > Thermoleophilia > Gaiellales > Gaiellaceae > CAYGLV01. The sequence continues at coordinate 216,448 of CAWIUX010000009.1, read as the reverse complement.
CTCGTCGTAGAGCGAGAGGAAGTCGCTGCGCGGGCCGACGGCCGTCTCGTCGAGCACCCGCCCGCGCGTGTCGCCGAGCACGGCCACCGAGGAGACGTGCACGATCCGCTGGGCGCCGGCGGCCACGGCGGCGGCGAGCACGCGCTCCGTGCCCCGGACGTTGCTCTCCCACATCCGCTCCCGCCAGCGCGGCGGCACTCCGGTCCGGTGTGAGCGCGGCGACGTGGAAGACCGCATCGCAGCCGGCGATCGTCTTGGGCCGCACGGAGGCCAGGTCGCCCTCGATGACCGTGCAGCCGAGGTCACGCAGCGCCGCGCGCCGGGCGCCGAGCGGGCGAGCGCGACCACCTCTCACCGCGGCCGCGCAGCGCCCGCACCAGAGCGCCGCCGATGAAGCCCGTGCCGCCCGTGACGAACGCCCGCACGGCCGTGACCGTACCGTGCGAGGTCAGCCGCGCGCGAGCTCGGCGACGAGCTGCGCGACCTCGGTCGGCGTCGTGCCGACGCGGACGCCGCGCGCCTCGAGCGCCTCCTTCTTGCGCCTGAGCCGTCCCCGAGGAGCCGGAGATGATCGCGCCCGCGTGGCCCATCGTCTTGCCGGGCGGCGCCGTGAAGCCGGCGATGTAGGCGACGACCGGCTTCGTCATCGCCGCCTCGATGTAGGCGGCCGCCTTCTCCTCCTCGTCGCCGCCGATCTCGCCGACCATGACGACGTACTCCGTCTCGGGGTCGGCCTCGAACTTCGCGAGGATGTCGATGAAGGAGGAGCCGACGACCGGGTCGCCGCCGATGCCGACGATCGTCGAGTTGCCGAGCCCGAGCTGGGTCAGCTCGTGGCCGATCTGGTACGTCAGCGTGCCCGACCGGGAGACGAGCCCGATCGCGCCCTCGCGGAAGATCTCGGCGGGGATGATGCCGACGTTCGCCTTGCCGGGCGAGAGCGCGCCCGGGCAGTTCGGGCCGATCATCGTCACGCCGCGCGGGCGGATGTAGTTGTAGACGCGCAGCATCTCGTGCGCCGGGATCCCCTCGGCGATGCAGACGACGGTGCCGATGCCGGCGGCCACGGCCTCGTAGATCGCGTCGGCCGCGAAGCGCGCCGGCACGAAGACCATCGACGTGTTCGCGCCGGTCTTGGCGACCGCCTCCTCGACCGTGTCGAAGACCGGGATCCCCTCGACGTCCTGGCCGCCCTTGCCCGGCGTGACGCCGGCGACGACCTGCGTGCCGTAGTCCCGGTTCGGAGGCCGTGGAAGGAGCCCTCGCGTGCCGGTGAGGCCCTGCACGACGAGCCGCGTCTCGCGGTCGACGATGATCGCCACTAGCTCACCGCCTCAGCACGCTGCCAGGAGCGAAGCTCTTCGCCAGCTCCACGCGCGCGTGCCGCCTCGAGCATCGTCGGCTCGACGTGGAGGTTCGCCGGCGCGGCCTCGGCCAGGATCCGCCGCCCCTCCTCCGCGTTCGTGCCGTCGAGCCGGACGACGATCGGGTGGAGATCGTCACGCTCGAGCGCCTGCAGGATCCCGCGTGCAACCTCGTCGCAGCGTGTGATCCCGCCGAAGATGTTGAAGAAGATCGCCTTCACCTGCGGGTCGTTTCCGATCACCCCGAGCGCATCCACGACACCCTCCGCGTCGCCTCCGCCGCCGAGGTCGCAGAAGTTCGCCGGGCGACCGCCCGCGAGCGCGACCACGTCGAGCGTCGACATCGACGAGCCCGGCGCCGTTGCCGAGGATCCCGACCTCGCCGTCGAGCTTGACGTACGTGACGCCCTTCTCGCGCGCGCACGCTCCTCGAGCGGCACGGCCTCCGGGTTCGCGCATCTCGGCGATGTCGGAGTGCCGGTAGAGCGCGTTGTCGTCCACCGTGACTTCGCGTCGAGCGCGCGCACCTCGCCCGCCGGCGTGACGATCAGCGGGTTGATCTCGCAGAGCATCGCGTCGCAGCCGACGAAGGCGTCGAGAGCCGCCCGACGATCGCGGCGATCTGCTTCTGCTCGCCCGGATCGGCGACGCCGGCCCCGTAGAGGAGCCGCCGCGCCTGGTAGGGCTGGAAGCCCTCGAACGGGTCGACGTGGAACCACGAGCGCCTCGGGGTCTCCTCGGCGACCTGCTCGATGTCCATCCGCCCTGCGTCGGAACATGAAGAGCGGCTTCTTCGTGCCCCGGTCGAAGGTCAGCGAGAGGTAGTACTCCCTGGCGATCTCCGACGCCTGCTCGATCCAGAGCCTGTGCACGACGTGGCCGCGATGTCGAGGCCGAGGATCTCGCGAGCTCGCTGCTCGGCTCTCCGGCGTCTCGGCCACCTTGATGCCGCCGGCCTTGCCGCGCCGCCGGTCAGCACCTGCGCCTTGACGACGACGGGGCAGCCGAGCGCCTCGGCAGACGGTCGTGCCTCCGCCGGTCTATGGGCGAGGCGGCACGTCGGAGGTGGGGATCCCGTACCTCGCCAGAACAGCTCCTTGCCCTGATGTTCGTAGAGATCCACGCCGCGCACGAGTCTACCCATGATTGATTCCCAATCGGCGTGCCCTCAGGGAGGGGCATGGGCCAAGCAGCGTGGCCGACTCGACCGGTAGCCAAGGCTGGTGGCCTTGGTGCCGGGCGAGGGCGGCCGCGATGCGCCGCGCCCAGGCCCCCACTCGGGGGTGCGGTGGTCGAATGAATCATGTAACAGCCGTGTGCGAGCATGCCGGTTCATGGGCAGGCACGTCGATCGAAGGCTCTTCCTCCCCCGCGGTCTCACGCTTCGCCCCTCGCAGAGCTGCGGGGAGTGGCGGCGAGGCGGGTCGCTGCCCCGCCCGCATGAGCCTCAGCGGCCGGGAGGTGGCGCCGCTGGGCTGGGTCGAGACCTACGGCCCCGCCGGCAACCAGCTCGTCTTCCGCGTCGAGCGAGCTCGAGGTGCGCGACGAGAGGCTGGGCGGCGACCGTCTCCGTCCACGAGACCGGACGGGCAACCCGTTTTGAACATCGGCGGGCCCGAGCGCCCCGCTCGACCGCGCCTTCGGACGTGGATGGTCTTCTCGACCGGTGACCTGCGCGAGCTCGAGCAGCGGAACCGCGCCGACGAAGCTGCCGCCGGTGCGACGGGCCTCGAGCCGTTCGAGCCGAGCGCTACCCGGCGCTGCTTGCGCCCGGCGCGACCTGGAGCCGGCGAGATCTCGGCGCGAGGGCTCGCTAGCCGGCGCGGAGCCTGGGTGCGCGTCCTCGTTCGGCGCCTTCGTCGCCGTCGGCGATCCGCCGGAAGGGCGTCGAACCAAGAATCGTGTGGATCACAGACCCACGCCCTATCCACCCTCTAAAGCGCGCCGTCGCGCGAAGACCGACAGCGTGCCAGACACAGCGTCAGCGCCGCGGTGGTCACCGCCGCCGCGGGGTAACAGCGTGTCTGGCTCGCACCCACGCCGTAGCCAGAGAAGACCGAGCCAAGTTACACGGTGTTACTTGGCGGCCAGCTCTAAAGCAAGGACTGGAACGCGGGGGGATCGTCGCGCAGCGACGCGAAGTCGCTGTCCCCGCGCGAGGTACTCAGCGAAGCCGTCGAGCACAGACCGCCTGTCGCAGGTGTCCGAGGGCGCGTCCTCTTACCCGACGCCCGGCCATGACTTACTCTATTTAGCATAGGCCAAGAGGTTCGTAGAAGGAGCACCGAGTCAAATCCGGGGAGGCGCCCTCCGGCCACTGCGGCGAGCACCGCGGCGCCCTCCGCGTACTCCTGCGCGGCGTGGTGGTCGAAGGCGCGAGCGCAGGACGTCCCACCGCCGGTGGGATCGCGTTAGCAGGGCGGCGCAGCTCCTGCTCGATCGGGCGGCTCGTGGTCATCGACTCGCAGGTCGCAGGTCCCAGGTCGAGGCCGAGCCGGCCTGCCCGCTCCCGCCCCCCGACCGCTCGACGATCACGGCCGCGGATTGCCTGCCCCCGCCGGTCGCCGCCCGCCGCCTGAGGGGGGGGTCCTCGCCTCGAGCGCACGCGACGAGGCGCTCGGCGAGCTCGCCGCCACGGTCTCGCGAAGAGCGCGCGACCATAGTCGACGCACGACGTCCTCGCCGGCGAGGATAGTTTCCCCTGGACGGCAAACCCGAGGAGCCCGCCTCGTGTCCGGCCCCAGTCGCTGCAGTCTCTCCCCCCGTTGAAGGCCGCCGACCACGCACGGCGGCGCTGACGACAGCCGAGCTGGCGCGTCTTCCACTGCCCCGGAGTCGCCGGCGAGCGCGAGCCACGATCGACATCCGCCAGGCGCAGAGTCCCTCCTCCCAGCAGTCCCGAGAGATCCTCGGGCCGTACCCGGCGATCCCGGCCGCCTGCGTCGCGACCGCACCGACGACCACGCCCTCGCCCACGGGACGGCGGCTCCGACTGCGAAGTACTTCGACTGGACGGCGACCCCCGACCTCGCCCGTGGCCGAGATCGAGCGGCGACGATCGAAGAACGTCGAAGTGAGCTGCCCCACGGGCCACGGTCGCCAGCCTACTCGACCGTCACGACGCAGATCACCTGGCCGGTCGCGACCGCGCTCTCCCGGCGCGACCGTGAGTCCGTGACGACGCCGGCGCGGTGCGCGGCGATCTCGTTCTCCATCTTCATCGCCTCGACGACGCAGAGCACCTGGCCGGCGTCGACGCGTCGCCCTCCGCGACCTCGACCGCGAGCACGGTGCCCTGCATCGGGCTGACACCGGTCCCGCCCGCCTGGCCGCCGGTGCCGTGCGCGCTCGCCGCCGGCGGCAGCTCGGCCCACGGCGGCTCGGGCGCGAGCAAGCCGCACCTCGAAGCGCCGGCCGTCCACCTCGACCGCGACGAGCCGCTCGCGCGTTCGGCCGTTGCCGGCCGCGATGCCCATCATTGTGCGCCGGACGCGGGTCGCTCGATCTCCTGCGGCCCGCTCGCGCAAGCTCCTCCGACTCGACGATGCCGGCGGCACGTCTCGCCCGCGACGAACCAGGGTGCAAAGCAGCGCCCTGTGGAAGCCGACGAGCGTCGGCACCCCCTCGATCGCGAACTCGTCGAGCGCCCGCAGCATCCGCCGACGCGCGTGTCCCGGTCGCGTCCCGCACGATCAGCTTCGCGATCATCGGGTCGTAGAGGCCTGAGATCTCGTCGCCCGGCGCAGACGCCCGAGTCGACCCGCACGCCGGGCCCGGCCGGCTCGCGGTAGCCGGTGATCACGCCCCGGCGCCGGCAGGAAGCCCTGCGCGACGTCCTCCGCGTTGATCCGGCACTCGATCGCGTGGCCGCGCAGCATGCACCTCCTCCTGCGGGAGCGACAGCGGCTCGCCGGCCGCGATCGAGCACCTGCTCCCGCACCAGGTCGAGCCCGGTGACCATCTCGGTGACCGTGTGCTCGACCTGGATGCGCGTGTTCATTTCCAGGAAGAGTAGTTGCCCTCCCGGTGAGCAGCCCCTCGATCGTCCCGGCCGACGGTAGCCGACGGCGCGCGCCGCGTCGACGGCGATCTGCGCCGATCCGCGCGCGCAGCGCGTCGTCGACAGCCGGCGACGGGCGTCTCCTCGACGAGCTTCTGGTGCCGGCGCTGGATCGTGCAGTCGCGCTCGCCGAGGTGGATGACGTTGCCGTGCGCGTCCGCGAGCACCTGCATCTCGACATGGCGCGGGTCGTCGATGTACTGCTCGACGTAGACGGCCGCGTCGGCGAAGTACGTCTCGCCCTCGCGGCGCGCGGACTCGAACGCGCGCTCGGCGCCGTCGGCCGCTCGTCGACGAGCCGCATCCCCTTGCCGCCGCCGCCGGCGGCCGCCTTGATCGACAGCGGGTAGCCGATCTCGCCGCCCAGCGCGCACGAGCTCCTCGGCCGACTCGACGGGCTCGGTCGTGCCGGGGACGATCGGGACGCCGGCGGCCTGCCATCGCGCGGCGCGCGCCGCGGTCTTGACCCCATCAGCTCGATCGCCTCCGGCGGCGGGCCGATCAAACGAGGCCCGCGTCAGCGACGGCGCGCGCGAAACCGGCGTTCTCGGCGAGGAAGCCGTAGCCCGGTGGATCGCCTCCGCGCCGGCGCGCAGCGCCGTCCGACGAGCCGTCGCCATCGAGTAGCTCTCGGCGGCCGGCCCCGGGCCGATCAGGTACGCCTCGTCGGCGATGCGCACGTGCAGCGCGGCGCGGTCAGCCTCGGAGTAGACGGCGACGGAGCCGATGCCCAGCTCGCGCAGCGCCCGGAAGATACGGACGGCGATCTCGCCGCGGTTGGCGACGAGAACATTGCGTGAAAGGCGTCGAGGGGGGGGGGGAACCTGCATCGGCCGCGTATTCTCTCGACAATGACGCCTGCCCGACCAGCTGACCGTCGCCCGCGCGCTCTGGTGCCCATTCGTCGTGCTCCTCTTCGCCTGGGATTTCGCGACCCATGCCTACTTGGCGACGGCGGTCTTCGTCGTCGCGACGGCCACCGATCAGTTCGACGGCTGGCTGGCCCGCCGATGGACAGACCTCGGCGCTCGGCACGCTACTCGATCCGATCGCCGACAAGGTGCTCGTGTTGGCGACCTCGTCATGCTCGTCGCCGAGGGCTTGGCGCCCGCATGGATTGTCGCAGCTGATCATCGCGCGCGAGTTCCTCGTCTCAGGGCTCCGGCTCGCAGCAATCGAGCCAGGGATCGTGATGCCGCGCCCGCGACTCGGGAAGCTCAAGACGTGGTCACAGTCGGTCGCGGTCAGGCCTCGGTGGCCTCGCGGCGGCCGGTGCATGGAGCGACGTACGTTGCTCTGGTGGTTTCTCCTCGTCGCGTCTGATCCTGACCTGGGTCTCGGACTCGACTACGCGCGCGTCGCCCCGCGCGTACTGCGCGGGCGAGCGCGCAGGCTGAGGCGCCCCGCGTCCTCGGCGGCCGCGGTCGCCTCGTCGAGGCCCGCCTCGCGCCAGGCGCTCCGGTGGCCGAGCGGCGCCTGCCCGCTCGAGCGCGGTCAGGATCGCCTCGCGCTCCAGCTCGTCCGCCTGCGGCGTGACCTCGGCATCCACGGGGCGGAGCCTACCGCGATGGCCCGTTCGGGATGCGGCGCCGCGGGGAAATCCCTCGATGGGTGATGGATCGCCGATCCAGGCGCGCGAGCGCGCGCGTCCTCTTCGTCGCCGACGCGTTGGACGCGATGACGACCGAGCGCGTGTACCGCCTGCACCCGCTGTCGCAGGCGGAGGCATCGCCGACTCGAGCGCTGCGCCGGCGGTTCGACCCGCTCGTCGTCGCGGCGCTCGTCGAGGAGCTCGGCGTCGTGCCGAAGCCGGCGATCAGCACCTCGGCCGGACGCGGCAGCCGAGATCGCGTCCTAGCGCCGGAGCGCGCAGCGCCCCACAGACGCAGGCGCCCGCGATCGCGACCGCCAGGTGGACATCCGCGCCGACGATGCCGAACGCGTCAGCGCCGACGGTCCAGGCCCAGCGGCCGCGGAGGTCCCGCAGCAGCCCGATGTGAAGAGCACGCCGGCCCCCGCGAGCATGCCGCGAGCACCGTCAGCGGGAAGGCGCGAGCAGTACGTCGATGCCGGCTCCGGCCCCGATCGCCAGCACGACCAGTGCCGCTCCGATAGCGATTGGCGCGCCGGCCGTTCGGGCTCCGAAGCGTTAATGGGCCGTCATTCCCGCCGGCGCCGTGGCAGACGGGCATGCCGCCGATCGCGCCGCGAAGACGTTCGCCACCCGAGCGTGGTCGCCAGCCGGCCCGGTTTGACGCGCGCCGCCGGCCGCCGAAGTAGGTGCGCGCCGCGTCGCCCATCGCCACGCATGAGTTTGCGAAGGTCAGCGGGACCTGGGGCACGACCAGCACGGTGAAGGCGGCCCAGAGGCCGCCGAATCGAGGGGGGGAGCGGGAGCGGCGAAGGCCCGAATCGATCGCCGCTGCCGAGCGCGGCGATGGTCACGCAGGCCACGCTGACCAGCACGAGCGCGACCGGCCGCTTCCGCAGTGCGAAGGGCGAGCAACAGCACGAGCCGGCTCGGGAGCACGCCCAGACGCGGTCGGCGTCGCTGCTCGAAACGACTTCGGCGGATCGTGCACGAGTCCCCACGCGATCTTCAGGAGCAGTAGTCCCGACGGTGAGCTGGACGCCGCGAACATCGCTTTCGGGAAGGCGCGGGCCCGGTCGACCATTCCCCTGGCTCCGAGCGCGAGGAATACGAGCCCATCAGCAGCGCGCCGGCGGCGATCTCGTCGGCCCCGAGGCCCTTCGCGATCGCGATCGCACCGAAGCCTTCAACGGCTGGACGGGCACGGCAGGCGGTAGATGAGTGCGACTGAGGTAGAGCAGCCCGGCCGGAAGCAACACGGCGGTCGCCTCGAGGCCGTTCTTCACGATCAGCGCAACCGCGATCGGGACCAGCACGCCGACGTCTGCGAAGGCGCCGGCCATCTCGTGCGATCGAGCCGGCGCTGCCGGCGGGGAGGGCCGCGGTGCCTGCGCTCACCGTTCGACCATCACCGACGTCGCCTTCCACCGTCGTCGCCGGAGAGCGCCCGGCGCCAGGCCGATTCCTCGACCGCGTCGCGGGTGATCGCCGCGACGACCCGAGTGCGGCCCCGGGGGCCTCGATCTCGACGATCGCCATCACGCCCGTCGACCTCGGACCGAGGTCACGACACCACGCAAAGCGGTTGCGCGCCGAGAGCAGTGTCTCCGGTGCGATGCCGGGAGGAGCCGGCTCGCAAGCCGCTCGATCTCTTCTGCGCGGCCCGGACGCGCCTGCGGTTAGCGCTCGTCGCGTGTCGTAGCGCAGCTTGCCGTTCGCGGTCCCAGCGGCGCAGCGTGTCGAGCGCTGACGCCGAGCGCCCGCGCAGCCTCGGCGGCCGGTATAGTTCTGCCTAGGCATTACCTAGATATCTTAGACTGTACCGGTGGAGGTTGCCCAGCTCTTCGACCCGGCCGACTTCCTCGCTCGCGCGGAGCCGTTGCTGCTCGCCGACGAGGCGCGGCACAACCTGATCCTCGGGCTCGCGGGAACGCTCCGGGACCACCCGCACGTCTATCCCGAGTCAGCGCTCTGGCTTGTGGAGCAGGCCACGGTCGTGGGCGCGGCGCTCCGCACGCCGCCGCACAACCTCGTCGTCGCGCGCGGATCCGACGATGCCGTCGACGCACTTGCACGCGCAATCGACGAGCCGCTGCCGGGCGTCGTCGGAGCCGTGCCCGAGGTGGACCGCTTCGCCGCCGCCTGGGGCGCGCAGGCGGAGCCACGCGTACGCCAGGGCATCTACGCGCTGCACGCCGTCGTCGCGCCGTCGCGACCGGCCCCTGGGAGCCTGCGCGCCGCGACGCGCGCGGACCGGCCGCTCCTGCTCGAGTGGTGGCGAGCGTTCGCGGTCGAGGCGCTCGACAGGGCACCCGACCGAGGACCCGGATCGCGCGGAACGTCGACCACAGGCTCGTCGAGGCCGGCGGCGGATCGCGCTCTGGGAGGACGGGGGCCGCCCGGTCTCGGCGGTCGGCTTCGGCAGCCCAACCCCGACCGGCATCCGCATCGGGCCCGTCTACACACCCCCCGAGCTCCGCGGCCGCGGGTACGCGAGCGCGCTCACGGCCCACGTCATCCGCGCAGCAGCTCGCCGCCGGGCGCCGCTTCTGCTTCCTCTACACCAACCTCGCCAACCCGACCTCGAACAAGATCTACGTCGACGTCGGCTACGAGCGCGTCTGCGACTCGGTCGAATACGCGTTCGTCTAGAGCGGGATGTTGCCGTGCTTGCGCTTGGGTTTCGGCTGTCGTCACGCAAGCATCTCGGCAACGAGGTGCCCGATATCGGCGGCGGGCCTGTGCAACGCACCGAGCTCGGGCGGTGCGCACCTCCGGACCGACGTAGTAGGCACGTCCGGCGCAGCGGAGCATGTGCCAGTCGCCCCGCGAGTCGCCCACGGCTGCCACCTCATCGAGGGCGACACCGAGCGAGGATGCACGCTCGGCGAGCCAATCGGCCTTGTGCGGCGGCCGGAAGTAGCGGATCGTCCCGTCGCCGAGGAGGTCGGTTCCGACGCAGTCGTCCACGCCGAGGCGGCGCGCCAGGACCCCGACGGCGAACGACCACGTCACGGAGACGAGAGCGACGGAGATACCGCGCTCACGCAGGAGCCGCACTCCGTTGACTGCTCCGGGGGCGAGCTCGACGTCGCGCACCGGTTGGCAAAGCTCTTCATACCGGCGGCCGGCATACCAACCGGCCATTTCCTCGCTCGCAGCGCGAACGTCCTCCTCGCGCGAGAGGTTTCGCTCGAGCTCGCGCATACGCTCAGCGAAGCCGAGCGGCTCGGCGAGCAGCTCGCACACAGTTGCCCCGCGAAGCAGCGTGCCGTCGACATCGAACGCGACGAGACGCACCGGGGCCGCCATCGATCGATGCTACAGGCCAAACCCCACGACACGCCAGCCTCAGGCACGGAACTCCGAGAGGTGCCCTGAGTCGCTCGGGGCGCCGCTCGCGGTGCCGGGCCGGAGGGGACAGTACGGGTAATACGGCCCCGGAGAGCACGGTGCCGCGAGCGGCGTCAGGCGGTGGCGGAGCCGGGACGCTTCTATGTTGTCAAGGGGAGCGTCGGCAGCTCGCGCAGGCGTTGGTAGAAGTGGCGGGCGAGTGCGCGCTTGACGCAGCGGCGTGCCTCTCTGGTGGTCTTGCCGGCGGCGAGTAGCCGCTGGTAGTAGGCGCCGGTCTCGGCGTGGTGGCGGATCCGTTGGAGGGCGATGACGTGGAGCGCCCAGTTGAGTTGGCGGTCGCCGCCGCGGTTGAGCCGGTGGCGCCGCTGCTTGCCGCTCGAGGCGTCGACCGGGCTGGTGCCGGCGAGCGCGGCGAAGGATGCTTCGCTTCTCATCCGGCCGGGGTCGCCGCTCGAGACGAGCAGCTGCGCGGCGCAGACCGGCCCCACCCCGCATTCCTCGAGCAGCGTCGGGCGCGACCTCGGCGACCAGGCCTGCGAGTGCACGCTCGGCCTCGGCCACCTCCCTCGAGAGTCGCTCGACTCGCCGGCCCAGCGCCGCAGAACGCCGTTCAACCTGTGCCTCGCTGCTGGGCCGCAGCCGAGCCGCCGCGCGAGCGAGCCGCTCGCCGGAGAGCGCTCCGAGACGCTCGCGCACGTGATCGGGAGCAGTGACCAGGAGCGCGCTCAGCTGGTTGAGGGCGGCGTTGCGCGCCTGCATGGCGCCGCGGCGCTCGAGCAAGAGCAGGCGCAGGTCCTCGCGCCGACCACCGCCGCGGGAAGGCTCAGGCGTTCGCCGCTGAGCAGCCGCCGCGCAGCCAGAGCGGCGTCGATCAGATCGCTCTTCCCACGCCGCGCTCCTGACGGCGCGGACGCTCACACTCGTACACGCTGACCCCGCACGCTCGAGGAAGCGAACAAGCCCCGCGCCGTAACTGCCCGTGCCCTCGACCGCGAAGGCGGGCACCCCGAGCTCCTGCGCCCACGAAAGCAGGCTCCGGTAGCCCGCAGGCGTCGTCGCGATCTCCCGGCTGTCGAGCTGGGCGCCGAGCGCGTCGAGCGCGACCGCGACGTGGACCTCCTTGTGCGTGTCGACACCGATTGCCACCGTCCACTCCATGACCTAGCCTCCTTCTCGTCGAGATGGTCGACCGGCCTGGACAGGGCTGTGTCGGGCAAAGGACGCACGCTTCTATCAGGTCACCGGCCAGTCGAGCGAAGCGGCGACGGGAGACAGGTCGGATTCAAGGCAAGAAAGAGTCCGCCAGCATGGTTGTGGGTCATCCCGTCGCCGCTCCGCACTCTCAGCCGCCCATCGGACGAGACGGCCACCGCCGAGACGCTACACAGCTCTGCCCGGCGGCAGCCGACGCCGGCCGAGCAGCTAGAGCGGGATGTTGCCGTGCTTGCGCGGCGGGCGGCGCTCGCGCTTGGTCGAGCGCCGTCTCGAGCGCGTCGATCAGCACCGGCCGCGTCCGCCGCGGCTCGATCACGTCGTCGACGTAGCCGCGCTCGGCGGCGGTGTACGGGTTCGCGAAGCGCTCCTTGTAGTCGGCGATCAGCTCCGCCCGCCGCGCCTCGGGTCGTCGGCCTCGCGAGCTCGTCGCGGAAGATGATGTTGACCGCGCCCTCCGGCCCCATCACCGCGACCTCGGCGGTCGGCCACGCGAAGTTGAAGTCGGCGCGGATGTGCTTCGACCACATGACGTCGTACGCGCCGCCGTACGCCTTGCGCGTGATCACGGTCAGCTTCGGCACGGTCGCCTCGGCGTACGCGTAGAGCAGCTTCGCGCCGTGGCGGATGATCCCGCCCCACTCCTGCGCCGTCCCCGGCAGGAACCCGGGCACGTCGACGAACGTGACGAGCGGGATGTTGAACGCGTCGCAGGTGCGCACGAACCGCGCCGCCTTGACCGAGGCGTCGATGTCGAGCACGCCGGCGAGCGACCGCGGCTGGTTCCCGACGACGCCGACCGGCTGGCCGCCGAGCCGCGCGAACCCGCAGACGATGTTCTCCGCGCAGCGCTCGTGCACCTCGAGGAACTCGCCGTCGTCGACGACGCGCCCGGATCACCTCCTTGATGTCGTACGGCTTGGTCGGCTCGTCCGGGACGAGCGTGTCGAGCTCGGCCTCCTCGCGGTCGCGCGGGTCCGCTGGGCGCGGCGAACGGCGGCTGGTCGAGGTTGTTCTGCGGCAGGAACGAGAGCAGGTAGCGCGCGTCCTCGAGGCACGCCTCCTCGTCGGGCGAGATGAAGTGCGCGACCCCCGACTTCGCCGCGTGCGTCGCCGCGCCGCCGAGCTCCTCGAACGTCACCTCCTCGCCGGTGACCGTCTTCACCACATCGGGCCCGGTGATGAACATGTACGACGAGCCCTCGACCATGAAGACGAAGTCGGTGATCGCCGGCGAGTAGACCGCGCCGCCCGCGCACGGCCCCATCACCAGCGAGATCTGCGGGACGACGCCGGAGGACTGCACGTTCCGCCAGAAGATCTCCGCGTACCCGGCGAGCGAGACGACGCCTTCCTGGATCCGCGCGCCGCCCGAGTCGTTGATGCCGATCACCGGGCAGCCGAACTTGACCGCCAGGTCCATCACCTTGCAGATCTTCTCGGCGAAGACCTCGGACAGCCGCCGCCGAAGATCGTGAAGTCCTGCGAGAAGACGAAGACCTTGCGGCCGAAGATCGTCCCGTAGCCGGTGACGACCGCGTCGCCCCACGGCCGGCGCTCGCGCATCCCGAACTCGACCTCGCGATGGCGGACGTAGCGGTCGAGCTCGACGAACGACCCGGGTCGAGCAGCTTCTCACGCGCTCGCGCGCGAGCAGCCGCCCCTCTCGCGCTGCCGCGCGACCGCCTTCTCGCTGCCCTGGTGGAGCGCCTCGTCGCGGAGCGCCTCATCCGCTCGAGCTTCGCCTCGTCTCGTCGGCCATCGGCGAGAGCCTAAACGGCGGCCGCGGCGTGAAGCCCGAGACCACGCGCCGCACACTCGGCGACCGCCGCTCGACCGCGCGACGGTGCTGGCCGTACGATGGACGGCGAGCCGGGCGCGTTCGCCTACCAGCGCTACGGCCACCCGACCGGCGCCGAGGCCGAGCGCGTGCTCGGCGAGCTCGACGGCGGGCACGCGCTCCTCTTCCCCTCGGGCGCCGGGGCGACGACCGCCGTCGTGCTCGCGCTGCTCGAGCCCGGCGACACGGTCGCGCTCGCCGCGGGGCGCCTACTACGGCACCGGGCGTCACGCTCCGGATGCTCGAGCGGTGGGGCCTGCGATGCGGTCGAGTTCGACCAGACCGGCCCCGCCGCCGGACGGCGTCGCACCTCGTCTGGCTCGAGGCGCCCGTCCAACCCGTTCCTGACCTTCCCGGACCTCGCCGCCACGCCGAGGCGGCGCACGCGGCCGGCGCGCGCCTGCTCGTGGACGCGACCGCCTCGACGCCGGTGCTGCTGCGGCCGCTCGAGCACGGCGCCGACCTCGTCCTGCACAGCGCGACGAAGTACCTCGCCGGCCACTCACGACGCCCTGCTCGGCGCCGTCGATCTGCCGCGACGAGGCCGACGCGCGACCGCCTGCTGGCCTTCCGGCACGCGAGCGGGATCGTCGCCGCGCCCGACCCGGCCTGGCTCCTGCTGCGCGGGCCTGAAGACGCTCCAGCCTGCGCGTCCGCCGCCAGTCGGAGACGGCGCTCGAGCTCGCGCCGCCGCCTCGCAGGCCCACCCCGCCGTGCTCGACCGTCCGCTACCCGGGCCTCGGCGACCCCGTCGCCGCGCGCTACCTCGAGGGCGGCTTCGGCGGCCTGCTCTCGTTCGACGTCGCGGGCGCCGACGCCGCGCGCGCCGTCGAGACCTCGACTGCGCCTGATCGTCGAACGCAGACCTCGCCTCGGCGGCGTGCGAGTCGAGCCTCGAGTCGCGCCACCGCTGGGAGGGCGACCGCGTGCCGGAAGGCCTGCTCCGCCTCTCGCGTCGGCGTCGAGGACGTCGAGGACGCTCTGGGCCGACCTCGAGCAGGCGCTCGCGCGCGCCTGACTACTGCCCGGCGGTGACGCCGCCGACCGAATCGGCTCGACAGCCGCTGGGCGAGCCAGACCGGGATGATCGAGATCAGGATCACCACGAGCGCGACGACGTTGACGATCGGCAGCTGGTTCGGGCGGGAGAGGTTCGCGAAGATCCAGATCGGCAGCGTCTGGTCAGAGCCGGCCGTGAAGATCGTCACGATCACCTCGTCGAACGAGAGCGCGAAGGCGAGCAGCCCACCGGCGAGCAACGCGGTGCGCATCGGCGGGAAGGTGACGTGCGGAACGTCTGAACGAGTCGGCGCCGAGGTCGGCGGAGGCCTCCTCGAACGAGCGGGACATCCGGCGCAGCCGCGCGATCACGTTGTTGTAGACGACGACGATGCAGAACGTCGCGTGCCCGACGACGATCGTGAGGAGCCCGAAGGAGATGCCGATCGGCTCGAGCACGGTGTCGATCGTCGCGTTCAGCGCGATCCCCGTCACGATCCCGGGCAAGGCGATCGGGAGGACGACGAGGAACGAGATCGTCTCGCGGCCGAAGAAGCGGTAGCGCGCGACCGCGAGCGAGGCCAGCGTGCCGAGCACGAGCGCGATCGACGGTCGCGAGGAGCGCGGCCTTGACCGAGACCAGAGCGCGTCGCGCGACGTCCTGGTTGCGGAGGCCTTGCCGAACCACTTCAGCGTCCAGCCCTTGATCGGCCACGCCTGGGTGAGGTTCGTCGTTGAAGGCGTAGAGCCCGATCACGACGAGCGGGAGGTAGATGAACGCGAGCTACGGCGGACGCCGAGCCGCAGCAGCCACGCCGGGCGGGACTTGACCATCACAGGTTCTCGAACGCTCCCGCGCGCCGGGCGAGAGCAGGTAGACGACCATCACGACGATCGGCACCATCGCGTAGGCCGCAGCGAACGGCAGGTTGTTCGCGACGCCGATGTTGTCGTAGATGACGTTGCCGATGAACTGCGTGCTCGAGACGACCTGCGGCGTGATGTAGTCGCCGAGCGTCAGCGAGAAGGTGAAGATCGAGCCCGCGACGAGGGCCGGGAAGGCGAGCGGCAGGATGACCCTGAGGAAGTGCGCGCCGAGCCGCCCCGAGGTCGGAGGACGCCTCGAGCAGCGAGCTCGGGATCCGCTCGAGCCCTGCGTAGACCGGCAGGATCATGTACGGCAGCCAGAGGTACGTGAACACGAGCCAGGTGCCGACGTTCCGAGTAGCCGGGCCCGTCGAGCCCGAAGGGCGCGAGCAGCCAGTTGAGCACGCCCCGTCTCCTGCAGGATGATCCGCCACGAGTAGACCTTGACGAGGTAGCTCGCCCAGAGCGGCATCAGGATCGCGACGACGAGCAGGTGCCGCGTGCGCGGCGAGGCGATCCTGGCCATGTAGTACGCGATCGGGAACGCGAGCAAGGCGCAGGTGATCGTGACCGTGCGCGGCCATCGCGACCGTCCGCAGCGTGATCGTGCGGTACACGGCGCTCCTCGACGATCGTCCGGAAGTTGTCGAGGGTCGCTCCTTCACGATCTCGGCGGTGAACGGATCGAGCTGCCAGAACGCCGACACGAGGAGCACGGCGAGCGAGCCGAGGTAGGCGACACGAGCCAGCCGACCGGCCCGGCGAGGAGCAGCGCCGAGCCGCAGCCGCGGGTGGCGGTACAGGAACGCTGAGAGGCCGCCGCCCCGGGCGCTGCCGCGGGGCGGCAGCTCGGACGTCGCTGCGTCGGGCATACGCGAGCTCCTGCCTACCCCTTGATCTCCGTCCAGGCGGCGCCACTCGGAGTAGTCCTTGCAGACCTCACCCCGATCGTCACCGCAGTCGGCCACCGGCGTCGTCCAGTACGCAGACCTTCTCGAAGTACTCCTCGTCCGTCTGCGTGGAACGTCGTCGCAGTGGTTCGGGTCCGCGGTGAGCTCGCAGGCCTTGGCTCGAGACGGCGCCTCGCCGAACTACTCCGTCGCCTTCGCGTTCGCCTCCGGGCTGATGATGTAGTCCAGCCACAGGTACGCGCAGTTCGGATTCTTCGCCTGCGACGAGATCATCCACGTGTCCGACCAGCCGGTCGAGCCCTCCTTCGGGAGCACCGCCTCGACGGGCACGGATTCTTCGCCGACTTGAGCTGGTTCACCTGGTCTGCCACGTCGTGCCGACGCGCGCTGTCACCGCTCGTGAAGGCGGGATCTGCTTCGTGGAGTCCGACCAGTACTCGCCGATGATCCGCGCTGCTGCTTGAGCAGGTCGACCGCAGCCGTGAACTGCTCCTCGTCGAGCTCGTAGGGGTTCTTGATCCCGAGGTCGGGCTGCGTCGCCTTGAGGTAGAGCGCCGCGTCCGCGATGTAGATCGGCCAGTCGTACGACGGGACCTTCCCCTGCGGCGAGTCTCGCGTCCAAGACGACGCTCCAGCTGTCGGGGGCCGGTCGACGTCCGTCCGCCACATCAGCAGGTTCGCGCCGCGGCCGTGCGGCACGCCGTACATCACGCCGTCGACCGAGTTGTGCGGCTGGTTCTTCAGCCCCTCGAACACGTTCGCGTAGTTCGGGATGAGGTCCGTGTTCGACCGGCACGACGTCGCCGCCGGCGATCAGGCGCAGTGTCGCGTCACCGGATGCCGAGACGCCGTCGTAGTTGCCCGTCCGCATCAGCGTCACCATCTCGTCCGAGCTGTTGCCGACCTTGACGTTGACCTTGCAGCCGGTCGCCTCCTCGAACGGGGTGACCCAGTCGACCTTCGGGTCGTCGAGCCGTCCTCGACGTAGCCGGCCCAGTTGACCAGGTTGACCTCGCCCTCTCCGGCCTGCGCCTGGATCTCCTCGAGCGAGCGCCGAGGCCCTCGAGGCTGCGTCGCCGCGAGCCTCTCGTCGTCCCCGCCGCAGCCCGCGGCGACGACGCGAGCGCCGACGAGCAGCGTGAGTGCCGCCCGAAGCGCGATTCGCTTCCGTGTGCCGTCATCGAGCTCCTCCCCTTCTCGATTGTGACCTCCTGCTCCGGCCGCCACTGCAGCCGCACCCGCCGTCCCTGTTGCGCCAGCCCTCGGACGAGGTCGCCGCGAGGTTCTGCGAGACGCACGATCAGCTCGCCACCCTCGTCGAGCGCGACGTGGTACCGGGTCATCAGCCCGACGTACACGACGTCGCGAGCGGCCGTCCTCCACGTGCGCCCCCGGCTCGGGCGCCTCGCCCTCGCCGAGGATGTGGATCTTCTCCGGCCGCACGGTGATCCGCCGGCCGTCGCGCTCGATCATGTTCGAGACGCCGACGAACCCGGCGATGAACTCGCTCGAGGGATGCTCGTAGACCTCGGCCGGGCGGCCGACCTGCTCGATCCGGCCGCGGTTGAACACCGCCATGCGGTCGCTCATCGTGAGCGCCTCCTCCTGGTCGTGCGTGACGTAGACGAACGTGATCCCGACCTCCTGCTGGATCGGCTTCAGCTCGATCTGCATCTCCTGGCGGAGCTTGAGGTCGAGCGCGCCGAGCGGCTCGTCGAGGAGCAGCACCTGCGGCCGGTTCACGATCGCGCGCGCGAGCGCGACGCGCTGGCGCTGCCCGCCGGAGAGCTGCGCCGGGCTTGCGCGTCGCCGAACCCGTCGAGCCGCACCATCGCGAGCGCCTCTCCGCGCGGCGTCGCGCCGCTCGGCTCTGCTCGACCTTCTTCACCTCGAGCCCGTACTCGACGTTCTGGGCACGGTCATGTGCGGGAACAGCGCGTAGTCCTGGAAGACGGTGTTCACGTCGCGCTCGAAGGGCGGCAGCGCGGTGACGTCCTCGCCGCCGAGCTCGATCGTGCCGGCGTCGGGCCGCTCGAAGCCGGCGATCATCCGCAGCGTCGTCGTCTTGCCCGAGCCGGACGGCCCGAGCATCGTGAAGAACTCGCCCCGTGCGATCTCGAGATCGATGCCGTCGACCGCGGCGACTCGCCGTAGTCTTGCGCAGCCCGCGTGATCCTGATGTCGGGCGGCGGCAGCGCTCCGTTGCTCACGCGGCGGCGGCAGCGTCTAACCCTCCTCCAGATCGCGAGACCCTCCTCGAGCTCGTCCTCGTCGATCGTGAGCGGGCAGCAGCCGGATGACGTTGCCGTACAGGCCGCAGGCGAGCAGCAGCAGACCCCGCTCGAACGCGGCGTCGACGACGCGCCTCGCGCGGTCGGGGGTCTGCTCGACGAGCTCCATCGCGACCATCGGGCCGAGCCCGCGCACCTCGCCGATCGCGTGGCGCTGCTGGAGCGCGTCGAGCCGCGCGTGCAGCGTCTCCCGAGCGCGTCGCGGGCCGCGCGAATCGCCGGCTCGCGACCGCCTCGAGCACCGCGGCGGCCGCGGCGCACGCGAGCGGGTTGCCGCCGAACGTCCCGCCGAGGCCGCCGGGCCGGGCCCGTCCATGATCTCCGCCCGCCCGGTCACCGCCGCGAGCGGGAGGCCCCCGCCGATCGACTTCCCGAGACGAGGATGTCCGGCTCGACGCCTCGTAGTGCTCGATCGCCCACATCTTCCCCGTCCGCCCGACGCCGGACTGCACCTCGTCGTCGACGTACAGGATCCCGTGCGCGCGCAGAGCTCGAGGAGACGCGCGGGGTAGTCCGGCGGCATCGGGATGAAGCCGCCCTCGCCCTGCACGGGCTCGAGCACGACGCACGCGACCCTCTCCGGGTCGACCTCGCTCTTGAACATCCGCTCGAGGCCCGCGATCGCATCGTCGCTCGAGACCCCGCGGTACGGGATAGGGCGCGGGGCGCGGTAGACCTCGGGCGCGAACGGCCCGAAGCCGGCCTTGTACGGCTTCACCTTGCTCGTCATCGTCATCGTCAGCAGCGTCCGTCCGTGGAAGGCGTTGTCGAACACGATCACCGCGGGCCGGCCGGTCGCGCGCGGGCGATCTTGACGGCGTTCTCGTTCGCCTCGGCGCCCGAGTTGACGAGCAGCGACTTCTGCTGCTCGCCGGTGCACGGCGAGAGCTCGGCGAGCAGCCGGCACGTCTCGATGTACGGCTCGTAGACGCCGACCATGAAGCACTGGTGCAGGTAGCGTCGGCCTGGGCCTTGACGCCTCGACGACGGGCCGAAGCGGTGGCCGGTGTTCTGGCAGCCGATGCCGCCGGCGAAGTCGAGGAACCTGCGGCCGTCCACGTCGGTGACCCGCGCGCCCTCGCGTGCGTGACGACGAGGCGCGGCGTCGAGACGCCTCGGGAGACGTAGCGGGCGCGCGGCGAGGACGACGCGGTCCACGCCGCTCTGCTCCCGCACGGACACCCTGCGATTATGGGTCCCGGCGAGCCCCGGGATGCAATGTACGGCGAGTCGTTCGCACGCCGCCGTTCTTCGACACGGTGTCGGAAACTGCCCGCCGCGAGTGGGACGGGAAGGCCGCAGGCGCTTGCGTTCGGCGGCGGCGAAGGAGTACCGTCTGGGCCCGCCCGTCTAAAGGACGGCGACCGCACGATGCTGACCGTCCGTGACATCGTCGCGATCCCCGCCCTCGGGCTGCGGCTCGTCGCCGGAGAGGGAGGCGCCGACAACCTCGTTCGCTGGCTCCACGCCTCCGAGCTGCCCGACCCGACCCCGTGGCTCGAAGGCGGCGAGGTCGTCCTGACGACCGGCCTCGGGGTCGGCGAGGCTCCGACCGACCAGCGGAGCTACGTCCGCCGGCTGGCCGGGCATGGCCTCGCGGGCCTCGGCTTCGGGCTCGGCTTCGGCCACGACGCGGTGCCGTCCGCGGCGCTCGACGAGGCGGAGCGGCGTCGGTTCCCGGTGTTCAGCGTCCCGTACGAGGTGCCGTTCATCGCGATCTCCAAGGCCGCCTTTACGCACATCGCGAATGAGCAGCTCGAGCTGGTCACGCAGGCGCTCGAGGTGCACGAGCGCCTCGCCCAGGCGGTCACCCACGGCCGGGGGCCCAGTCGCTCCTGCAGATAGTCGCCAACCACCTCGGCTGCAGCCTCGCTCTCGTCGACGAGAGCGGGAGAGTGCTCGCCGAGCGGCATGCGCGAAGACGCCTCTCCTTCGACGGCGCGCTCGAGCTCCCCGTGCTCGCCGACGACGAGATCGCGACGTTGCGCGCCATCCGCGCGGAGGGGGAGTTCGGGGAGTACGACCGGCTCGTGCTGCATCACGGCCAGACGGCGCTCGCGTTCGAGCTGACGAAGCGCCATGCCGTCTCGGCGGCGGAGCTGCGGCTCGCCGGTGACCTGCTCGAGGACCTCGAACAGGATCGGCTCGACGAGCGTGAGGTGACCCGGCGGATGGCGGCGTTCGGCCTCGAGCCCGACCGGGAGTACGCGGCGCTCGTCGCGGCCGGACGGGAGGGCGTGTCCGGAGAGCGCGTGCGGCTCGGCCTCGCCCGCCAGCTCGACCGGCACACGACCCGGTACCTCTCGACCGCGCGCAAGGGCAGGGCGGCATTTCTCGTGCAGACCGACGGCGAGGACGGAGCGATCTCTCTCGCCCGACGGCTCGTCGAGGGGGAGGGGCAGGTCCGGATCGGCGTCGGCCGCCCCGCCCGCGGGCGGGCGCTCGGGCGGAGCCTGCTCGAGGCGCGGGCGGCGCTCGACGCGGCGGCGACCCCGGTCGCCTCGTACCGTGACCTCGGGTCGCTCGAGCTGCTGCTCGGGCTCCCGGATGCGGCGCTCGAGGCGTTCGTCGACCGGGTGCTGGGCCAGGCGGCAACGAATGCCGGGCTGATCGAGTCGCTCTCGGCGTTGCTCGAATCCGGCTGCCGCTGGAGCGACGCGGCAGAGCGGCTCGGGGTCCATCGCCACACGCTGCGCTACCGGATGGATCGGCTCCGCGAGCAGACCGGCCGGCATCCCGACGAGCCGGAGCAGCGGATGGAGCTCTGGCTCGCGGTGAAGGCGAAGCAGGCGCTCGCGGCCCGCGAGGCGGCCGTCGAACACCCGGCGCACGCGTAGCTTCGCGGGGTGAAGCCGGAGGCGGGACTCGAACCCACGGCCCACGCTTTACAAAAGCGTTGCTCTACCAACTGAGCTACTCCGGCACGCCCACGACATGGTAGGCGAGCCGGTCGAACGTTGCGTCCTGTTGTCTGTTCTGGACACGGCCCAGCCGATGCCATCTGCACGATTGAGGGATGGAACATCCCAAGGCGGTCGGTGACCGTACGACGCTCGCAGTCATGCTCGCGCTCGAGGAGGCGGGGTACCCGTTCCTCATTCCGTTCGGCGAGAACACGCGCTACGACCTCGCCATCGACGTGGGCGACCGCCTCGCGCGCGTTCAATGCAAGACCGGACGGCTACGACAAGGAGCGATCCGCTTCAGCGCATGCAGCTGTTACGGCCACCACGCACGCCCGCGCGACACACGGCGCGACTATCACGGTCAGATTGATTACTTCGCGGTCAACTGCCCCGAGACCCAAGGCGTCTACCTCATTCCGATCGACCAGATGCCGGTCCGGGTCCAGGGCGCACTCCGCGTAGAGCCGACGCGGAACGGCCAGCGGCGCGGAGTCCGGCACGCCTCCGACTTCGAGGTGGCTCAAGTCGTCGTTACGAGAGAACGGCGCGCGACTGCTGGTGCATGACGATCTTCCGCTTCACGCGCTGGAGGGCGTTGTCGATCGTCTTCGTGTCGCAGCCGAGCTCCTCGGCCATCTGCTCGTACGAGTTGCCCTCGAGATAGAGGCGGAGCGCGTCCGCCTCGAGCTGCGAGAGGCCGCTGCCGAGACAGAAGACGAGGCTCTGCAGCTCCTCGCTCGAGATCACCTGCACCGACGGCTCGTCCACGTGCGACCCGGGCAGCGCGTCGCCGAGCGTGCAGTCGGAGTCGGCTCCTGGCCGGCCGGCGTGTGGCTGAACGAGACGTAGCTGTTGAGCGCCTGGTGCTTGAAGCGGGTCGCGGTCTTGATCGCCGTGATGATCTGCCGCGTCACGCAGAGCTCGGCGAAGCTGCGGAACGACGTCTCCTTGTCGGAGCGGAAGTCGCGCACCGCCTTGCAGAGGCCGATCAGGCCCTCCTGGATGAGATCCTCGGACTCGCCGCCGGCGAGGAAGTACGAGCTCGCCTTCATGCGGACGAATCCCGTGTAGCGGCGGATGAGCTGCTCGCGCGCACCCTCGTCGCCGTTCGCGCACGCGCATGACGAGCTGAAGATCCTCGAGCTCGCGCTTCAGCCTTCTGCGCCGTGCGAACCGCGGTCGCCGGCCGGGCTGCCATGCGCGTGTCTCCCCCTGTCGCCGGGCTGCTCCTTCGCGGCCAGTTCCGTCGACCGCGAAAGTCTCACCCTCAAGTTGAGGCGCAAAGATAGCAGGGTCCGCCCGGAGTTACAAGTCCACTTGCAATATCTCAGGAAGCTAGTGCCTATCGGCTGTCAGCCCTGCGCCCCGCGCCGCAGGCGCTCCAGCGCAGCGCGCGTCTCCTCGTCGAGCGCGGTCGCCGAGCCGCGAGCGGCGTCTGCTCCTCGTGCCGCGCCGGCTCGAGATCACGGAGGAACGCCCGCCGACGAGCGCTTGCGCACCTCCTGCCCGGACGTGCCGCGAACGGCCGCATCGGAGGAGACGAGGCACACGACCTCCCGGCGCGCGGTGCTCGGCGGCGAGCCGCTCGAGCAGCGCGTCCGCGTGCGGCGCGAAGCGCACCTCGAGCGGGCCGACGACCGCTCCTCCCCGACGCCGTCGAAGACGACGACGCCGCGCGCGCCCCGCATCGCGACGAAGCCGGCGAGCCGGTCGACGAGCTCCTCGCGGTCGCCGAACGCCGCCCGCGTGGAGGAGGTTGTAGCCGTCGAAGAGGTAGAGCGTCGGGTCAGGCACCGCGCTCCTCTGCCGGACGGCCTCGAACAGGAGCAGCGCGGCGGCGACGCTCACGTTGAGCGACTCGACGCTGCCCTGCGAGCGGGATCGCGATCTCGCCGTCGCAGGCGCGCCGCACGAGCGGCCGGATCCCCTTGCCCTCGGCGCCGAAGACGAGCGCGACGCCCACCGGTGAGGTCGGCCTCCCACACCGCCGTCTCGGCGCCGCCGACGGCCGCCGACACCCAGAGCTCGGCGCCCTTGACCTCGGTGAGGTAGCGGGCGAGGTTCGTCACGACCGCCACCGGCAGGTGCTCGACCGCACCCGCCGACGCGCGGCAGACCGCCGGGTGACGCGCGCCGAGCCGTCGCGCCGGCACGACGACGCCCGTCGCGCCCGCCCCCTCCGCGCTGCGGCAGACCGCGCCGAGATTGTGCGGGTCGGTGACGCCGTCGAGGCAGACGAGGAGCGGCTCGGCTCGCGGCGGCGAGCTCGTACGCGTCCGCGTAGCGGTACGGCTCGCAGAAGGCGACGACGCCCTGGTGGTCGCGCGTGCCGGCGAGCTCGCGTGAGCGTCGCGCTCGGGCTCGGACGCTGAGGCGTAGGCCTCGCTCGTCGCAGCCATGGCTCCGCTGCGAGCGCTCGCTCGCTCACATGCAGCTCGAGCACCGCTCGCGGCCCGCGCAGCGCCTCCCGCACGGCGCGGCGGCCGTAGACGAGCTCGCGGGTCACTCGCGGAACGAGCTGGAAGCCGTCGGCGCCGTCGCGGACCTCCCAGCCGAGCGGCGGCGATCTCGTCGCGGAGCTCGTCCGCCGTCGCGAAGTCGCCTGCGCGCGCGTGCCTGCCTCGCGCTGCGGCAGCGAGCTCGACGACCGCCTCGGGCGCCTCGGCGACTGCGCGAGCGACGCGAGCCCGAAACGTCGAGCGCGCGCGTCGAGCAGGCTCGTGGTCGCGCCAGCTCGTGGAGGACGGCGAGCGCGTCCGGCGTGTTGAAGTCGTCGTCGAGCGACGCCGCGAATCGCTCCCACGCGCCGTCGGAGCCGGCTGCGACGGCGAGCGGAAGACGTTGCGAACGCCTCCGCCTGCGCGGCCGCCTGCGCGGAGCGTGCTCGTCGGTGAAGTCGATCGGCTTGCGCCAGTGCCCGCGCAGGAAGAAGACGAGCAGCGTCTCCGCGCCCCCACTCGTCGAGCGCCTCGCGCAGCGTGACGATGTTGCCGAGCGACTTCGACATCTTCTCGCCGCCGAAGCCGAGCATGCCCGTTGTGCATCCAGATCCGGGCGAACTCGCGGCCGAGCGCCGCGCGACTGGGCAAGCTCGTTCTCGTGGTGCGGGAAGACGAGGTCGAGCCCGCCGCCGTGGATCTCGAACGCCGGCCCGAGGAGCTTCTCGGCCATCGCCGAGCACTCGATGTGCCAGCCCGGCCGGCCCGGCCCCAGGGCGAGTCCCACGACGTGTCCTCGCCCGGCTTCGTCGCCTTCCAGAGCGCGAAGTCGCGCGGATCCTCCTTGCGCGGGTTCGGCTCCTGCGTCCTCCATCTCGTCGGGCCGCTGGCGCGAGAGCCGCGCCGTACTCCGGGAAGCGCGCGACGCGGAAGTAGACGTCACCGTCGACCGCGTACGCGAGCTCGCGCGCGACCAGCTCCTCGATCAGCGCGACGATCTCGGGGATCGTCTCCGTGGCCTTCGGCTCGCGTCGGGCCGGCCGAGCCCGAGATCGTCGGTGTCCTCGATGTACCAGCGGTCGCCTCGCGCGGCGAGCTCGCGCGCTGCGCCGGGCGCAGCGTCGTAGATCTTGTCGTTGACGTCGGTGATGTTCTGGACGAGCGTCACCTCGTAGCCGTCGCTCGAGCCAGCGCCGCAGCCACATCGAGATCACGAAGGGCCGCGCGTTGCCGACGTGGATGCGCTGGTAGACGGTCGGGCCGCAGAAGTACATGCGGATCGGGCCCGGGCGGCGGCGGCAGCTCGGACTTCGCCCGCGTCAGCGTGTCTATAGAGCCGCATCGACCCTCCGCAGCGCCTCGTCCCGCGGGAGCGCGTGGATCACCGCCCAGAGCTCCGGCCCCGCTCGCGCCCCGGTCAGCGCGAGCCGCAGCGCCTTGAGGTCGCCGCCGACCGCCTTCAGCTCGCGCACGATCGTCCGGGCTCGTCGCGCAGTCGCCGCTCGCCGAGCTCGCGGAAGCGCTCGAGCGTCGGCCGCGCCTCCTCGGGCAGCGTCACCGGCTGCCGGCTCGAGGATCTGGCCGGCGAAGTCTCGCGCCTCGACGAGATCACGCGCGCCGCGCAGCGCCGGCACGAGCTCGAGCGGCACGCCCGCCGCGCCCGCGAGCTCCTCGTCGGACATCGCCGCGATCGCCTCGACGGCAGCCGGCGGATGCCGGCGAGATCGAGGTGGACGTCGTGGCGCGGCAGCCCGAGCTCGTCGAGATACGCGCGCACCGCCTCCGGCGGGATCCCGCTTCGCGCAGGTCCGCGACCGACGAGAGCGGTCGCGCTTCGAGAGCTTCCTGCCCGTCGGGGCCGAGGATCAGCCCGTGGTGGACGTACTCCGGCGGCCGCGCGCCGAGCGCCTCGGTCAGCCGCGTGGAGCGCCTCGTTCGGCCGATGGTCCGAGCCGCGGATGACGTGCGTGATCCCGAACTCGATGTCGTCGACGACCGACGCCAGGTGGTAGGTCGCCGTGCCGTCCGGGCGCAGCAGCGTGATCGCCGCCGAAGCGGTCACCGCCGAGCCGCTCGGCCGCCGTCGCGATAGGCGTCCTGCCGCTCGCTCTGTCGCACGGGCCCCTCGTCCCAGTCGATGCCGAGCCAGTTGAGGTCGCCGACGATCGCCTCCTCGCCGCCCGGCACGTTGCGCGCGGCGTCGGTGTCGTCGATCCGCAGCAGCATCCAGCTCGCCGAAGCGCGGTTCGCTGCCGCTGTGAGCGCGTTGCCGAGGTGCAGCGACCCGGTCGGGCTCGGAGCGAAGCGAACGCGGACGGCCACCCCGTCAGTCTACGGCCGCGCCGCCGCCCCTAGCCCATCTCGATCTCGACCGGCACGCCGAGCCGGCCGAGCGTGCGCAGGTGCAGGACGTGCGAGCGGAGCGCGACCCAGAGGATGGCTGCGCCGGTAACGCACGCCGTGCCTCGCGCAGTTGCGACGCACGATCTCCGCGATCCGCGGGTAGTGCGTGTGCGGCACCTGCGGGAAGAGGTGGTGCTCGATCTGGAAGTTGAGCCCGCCGAGCACCCAGGTGAGAACGCGGTTGCGGGGGCAGAAGTCGACGGTCGTCTCGACCTCGTGCACCGCCCAGATCGGCCGGTTGCCCGACCTCGTCGGCCGACGCGAACGAGGCCTCCTCGACGCAGTGGGCGAGCTGGAACGTCGTCGCCATGATCAGGCTCGTCGCCATCGCGAACCCGACGTACACCGCGAGCACGGTCCACCATGGGTAGACGAGCATCGGGATGACCAGCGCCCAGCACGACGAAGATCGCCTTGCCGGCGAGCAGGCCGGCGAGGTTCCAGCCCGAGGGGACCGCAGGGCGCTCTCGCCGATGCTGCCCCGCCGGAAGGCGGCGAGGTCCCCGACGGTCTGCCAGCGCAGCCCCATCAGGTACATCGGCCAGATGTAGATGTGCTGGAAGCCGGTACCAGCGCCTGGCCGCCTGGTTCGGTGAGAAGCGGGCGAGCGGGGTCTGGCTGATGTCGTCGTCGAGGCCGTCGACGTTCGTGTACGTGTGGTGCGCGACGTTGTGCTTCACCCGCCACGCGTAGCTCGAGAATCCGAGGAGCGCGTCGGCCGACCAGCCGACCAGGTGGTTCCAGCGCCGGTGCTTGAAGTACGCGCTGTGGTTCGCGTCGTGCTGCACGCAGAACGCGATCAGCGTCGTCCCAGCGAGAGTCCGAGAGGCAGAGCGGCGCCGACGACAGCCCGGGCTGCAAAAACACGAGCAACGCCCACGACGCGGCCTCAGCCCGAGCGCGATCGGCGCCTTCGTAGAGCCGGGCGGCGCCGGCGACCGGGTGCGGCCGCTGGAGAGGTAGGCCTCCACCTCGCGACGCGTCTCGCGGATGAATGCCCCGCCGTTGTCGAACGAGACCTTCCGCGGTGCCTGGCTCGTGCGCGGGACAGGGCTCTTCATGGCCGATCCTTTCCTCGGCAACGACACCCAGCTGCCGGGTCAGAAGTTCGCCGAGCCATGATCCGTAGCCCTGGCGGAGCGGGTCGCCCCGTCGCTCGATCGTAGCAGCGCACTCGGGCGAATCCGCCCCGCATGGCCAAGCCGGGTCTGGATCACGGTCAGGCGGGGTGGGCGGTCAGTCTCGCGCCGGCCGGACTGGTGACTCGTGCTCCGTCGATGCGGGCAGCGCTCTTCCGCGTCCGCCCCGATGCTGCTCGAGCCGGTCGGGCTCCGCGCGAAGCGGACGCGGACTGCCACCCCGTCAGGCCGCGAGGGGCGGCACCGGCACTCCGAGGTCGGCCTGAAGCGCCACGCCCGCGCGAGCAGCTCGGCGTCGGAGCCCGCCTGGCCGATCAGCGAGACGCCGTCGGCAAGCCGCTCCGGCGGCCGACCCCGGAGGGAAGTGCCACGACCGGAAAGCCCGTCCAGTTCCAGAAGTGGGTCAGGAGGATGAGCTCGACGTCCGAGCCCGCGTGCTCGTACCCGTCGCCGCGCAGCGGGGCGACCACTGCGACGGTCGGCTCGAGCACGGCCGCGATGCGCTCGTGTGCGAGCCACGTCGCCCACTCGGCGTGTCAGGGTTGTCCGCTCGCTGCTGGATCGCCGCGTATCTCGGCGGGGCACCGCCCTGCGCTCGGCGTTCTCGACCCACTCGCGCAGCGCCGGGCGGTACCGCTCGCGATGCGCGTCGAACCGGTGGTGGTAGGGCAGGAGGTCGGCCCACACGACGTCCAGGTAGTCGGCCCCGGCCTCGAGCGGCGGAGCCGGCAGGGCGGGCTCGACGATCGTTGCGCCGAGGCGCCGGCATCGCGTCGAGGGCCGGCTCGAAGCCGTCGGCGACGTCAGGGTCGAGGCTCACCCGCGCGGTGCGCGGCGAGAGCGCGAGCCGGACGCCTGCCAGTGCCAGGGGCGCTCGGCGGCCCCCAGCGGAACTGCCCGGCCGGCGCCATGGCGGCGAGCAGCACCGCGCAGTCGGCGACGCTCCGCGCCATCGGGCCAGCGTGATCGAGGCTCGGTGCAAGCGGGACGACCCCCGCGAGCGACACGAGCCCGCGCGTCGGCTTGATCGTCGAGGTGCCGCTGAGCGCCGAGGGGATGCGCAGCGATCCGGCCGTGTCCGTGCCCGTCGCAGCCGGCACCATGCGCGCCGCGAGCGCGGCACCCGATCCACCGCTCGAGCCGCCCGCGGTGCGGGCCAGATCCCAGGGGCTCCCGACCTGGTCGGTCGTGCCGCCGATCGCGAACTCGTGCGTGTGGAGGTGGCCGAGCAGCACCATGCCCTCGCCGGCAGCCGCGCCGGACGTCGCTGTCGGCGGTCGGCTGTCGTGGAGCAGCCGGCTCGATGCGGTCAGCGGCTTGCCCGCGACGGCGTAGAGGTCCTTGAGGCCGAGCGGGATCCCGCAGAGGGCGGCGCCGCCTCGCGCCTCGGCGCCAGGCGCTCATCGGCGCGCGCCGCAGCCTCCAGCGCATCCTCCTCGTACACGCGCACCCAGGCGTTGATCGAGCCGGGGTCGCCCTCGAAGCTGTGTGTCCCGTCCCGCTCGTGGATCCGCGCGAGGCACCCGTGCTTCCAGCTCGACGCGCGGAAGCCCGCGCTGCTCGAGGAGCGCCGCGCGGCGACGACGCCCAGATCGGCGGGTTCGCTCATCCGCGCGACATTCTCGCACTCCGGCCTCGCCCGTGCTCCTCAGCGGTATTCGGGATTGGCGAAGTCGAAGCGGCAGCCGAGCGTCGCCAGTGTTCGCATTGCTGTTCGCACGGGCCGGCTGCGGCCGTTTCGGCCGCCGGGCGCTCGTCTAGGCTGCCGGTGTGGAGCAGCTCCTTCTGGCCTGGTACGAGGCTAACGGGCGCGATCTGCCTGGCGAGACGACGCGCGACCCGTACGCGATCCTCGTCTCGGAGGTGATGCTCGCAGCAGACGCAGGTCGACCGCGTCTGCCGCGCTACCTCGCCTGGCTCGAGCGCTGGCCGACGGCCGGGCGCTCGCCGCCGCGCCGCCGGCCGACGTGATCCGCGCCTGGCAGGGGCTCGGCTACAACCGCCGCGCGGTCAACCTCCACCGGGCCGCGCCGCGTCGTCGCCGAGGCGGCTGGCCGGCCGACCTGACCGAGCTGCCCGGCGTCGGCCCGTACACCGCCGCCGCGGTCGCAGCTTCGCCTTCGGCGAGCCGGTGCTGCCCGTGGACGTGAACGTCGGGCGCGTGCTCGAGCGGACGGGTCGGCGTTCGGCCCGGAGGCGCGCGCAGGCGCTGATGGACCTCGGCGCGACCGTCTGCCTGGCCCGCGTCCCGCGCTGCGGCGCCTGCCCGCTCGCCGCGCGTGCCCGTCGCGCGGCCGCCGCTTCGAGCCGGCGCGCAAGCAGGGCCCGTTCGAGGGCTCGTTCCGCCAGCGGCGCGCACGCGACGCTCCGGCTCGTCGCCGCCGAGCCGCGCCCGCTCGCCGACGCTCGACGCGCGAGGCCGTCGCGGCGCTCGCGCGCGGGACGGCCTCGTACGCGTCAGGACGGACTGGCGGCCCTGCCCGCCTAGGCGCGACGCAGCAGCGCGACCGCCTGGGCCGCGAGGCCCTCGCCGCGGCCCGTGAAGCCGAGCCGTCGGTCGTCGTCGCGCGACGTTCACGCGCGTCCGGCTCGACGCCGAGCGCCCCGGCGAGCCGCCGCCGCATCTCCTCGCGGTCGCGGCGCGATCCGCGGCTCCTCGCCGATCAGCACGCAGTCCGCGTTCACGAGCTCGAAGCCCGCGCCGCGCACCTGCCGTACGCCTCGGCGAGCAGCTCGAGCGAGTCGGCGCCCTGCCAGCGCTCGTCGCCGGAGGGGAAGAGCGAGCCGATGTCGCCGAGCCCGGCGGCGCCGAGCAGGGCGTCCGTGAGCGCGTGCGCGATCACGTCGCCGTCGGAGTGGCCGGCGAGCCCGCGCGGGTAGTCGATCGCGACGCCGCCGAGCACGAGCGGAACGCCGTCCCGAAGGCGTGGCGCGTCGACGCCGATGCCGACGCGGAGCTCTCAGCCGAGCGGCTCCTGCCGGCGCGCCGACCCTCGAACACCGCTACCGTCTCGCACCCGGCCGCGCGGGCGAGCGCGAGCGCCTCCGTCGAAGTCGGCGCCGACGAGGCCGGCTCGTGCGCGTCGGAGGCGAGCGTGATCGGCGTCCCCGCCGACGCAGGCCGCGAGCAGCCCTGGCGTCGGGGATAGAGCTCGCCGACCGGCTTGCGGAGGCCGGCCGTCGAGATCTCGACGGCGACCCCGCCCGACGCGGCGCTCGCTCACAGCGCCAGAGCTCGTGCAGCGCGGCCAGCAGTCGGCCCTCGAGCGGTCGGCCGAAGATCTTCGTGCAGGTAGCGAGGTGCGCGAGCACGTCGACGCGAGCCACGCCGGCGGCGAGCGGCGAGCACGTCGTTGTCGACGCGTCGCCGACGTCACGCGACCTCGCAGGCGTCGAGCGCACTCGGCGACGATGCGCGCGAAGAATCCGGCTCGGGCCAGTGCACGCCCGAGCGTCGCCGACGACGGCTACGCGTCGAGGCAGCTCCGAGCCGGCGCCGACTCCTGAGCGCCGCGCGACGTGGTCGACCTCGATGCCGAGCTAGCCGGTCGCCGCGCTGCGCCTCGAGCACGGCGTCGCAGTCGCGTCGAGTCGAGGACGCAGCGCTCGGAGAGGCGAGCACGTCGACGAGAGCTCGGCGGTCATGCCGGAAGTGCTAGTAGACGTGTGCTCCTCGGCGCGCGCGATCTCGTCGACGCCGCGGGCGCGGCCTCGACGAACGGCGGCACGGCCGACGCCGGCGCCGCGAGCTCGTGCCAGTCAGCGTCGCTCGTGGATCGAGCGTCGTACGCCGACGTCGACAGACGACGGCCTTCCGAGCCACGACTCGACGAGCGCGAGGTCCTCGGCGTCGTGATCTTCAGCAGCCGCGGGTCGCCCTCGACGACCGTCACGCGCCCGCCGCGCGCCTCGACGAGCGACGCGCAGTCGGTCGCGCCGCGACGTCGCCCGCGAGCGCCGCGCGGAGCACGCGGCGCGCGAACGCCTGCGGCGTCTGCACCGCGACGAGCTCGTCGCGCGGAAGCGTCTCGACGACGCCGCTCGCCGTCGACGCGCTTGATCGTGTCCGCGACCGGGAGCGCCGGCACGGCGCCGTCCCAGCCCTCGCCGAGCGCCGCGAGCACGCGCTCGATCACGTCCTCGGAGACGAGCGGCCGCGCGGCGTCGTGGACGAGGACGGCGACCGCGTCGTCCGGCACCTCGGCCACGCCGAGCGCACCGACTCGGCCCGGGTCGCGCCGCCGGTCACGACGGCCGCCACCTTGCCGCAGCCGAGCTCCTCGGCGAGCAGGATCGCCGGCTCCTCCCAGCCCTCGGGCGCGACGACGACGATCGCGTCGACCCAGTCGGAGCCTCGAGCCGCTCGAGGCTCTCGGCGAGCAGCGGCCGGCCGCGCGAGCGCGCGAACGCCTTGGGCACGCTCCCCGCCGAGCCGCTCGCCGCGCCGCCGCGACGAGGACCGCCCAGGTGCTCATCTCGTAACGGCCGGCGCCGCTAGGCCGCTGACCGCTGCGACCTTCGCCTTGCCTTCGCTGCGCTTCTTCGCCGTTCGCCCACGCCGGAGAGGACGTCGTCGAGCCAGACCGGCGGCCTCGTCCTCGTCCATCTGCTTCGCGTACATCAGCTCGGAGGCGAGGATCTTCTTCGCCTTCACGAACATCTGCTTCTCGCCGGTCGAGAGCCCCTTCTCGTGGTCGCGCAGCGAGAGGTTCCGCACGACCTCGGCGAGCTCGAAGATGTCGCCGGTCTTCATCTTGTCGCGGTTGTGCTTGAAGCGGCGGTTCCAGTTCTTCGGCATCTGGTCGTGCCGGAGCCGGTCAGCGCCTTCACGACCTTGTCGACCATGCTCCTCGTTGATCACGCGCCGCAGGCCGACCCGCTCGGCGTTCTCGCGTCGGGACGTTCACGACCATGTCGTTGTGCGGGATCTTGATCGTCAGGTACTCGCGCTTCTGGCCGAGCACCTCGCGCACTTCCTTCTTCACCACCGTGCCCGCCCCGTGGTGCGGATACACCACCTTGTCGCCGACCTTGTACAACCGCTCCCCCTTCGCGAACGTACGTTCGTAGTCGCCAAGACGCCGGCGGGTGATAATCCGCCGGCGGACAGTACAAGTATAGCCGAAATCGCCTGGAAAAATGCGACCTTTCCAGGGGATTTTCGGCGATCCTGCAGACGGTTTCCGGAAAGCCGCTGCTCAGACGCTAGTCCGCGCTCCGGCGCGCGGCGGCTCGAGGCCCGCCGCGAGCGCGCTGCCGCGATCGTCTCGGCCTCGACGACCGCGGCCGAGCCGCCGGCGCCGGCGTGCCGGCGGGAGCGAGCACCGCCGACAGGCCGAGCTTCGCGCACTCCTCGAGCCGCCGCTCGGCCTGCGTCGCGGGCCGCAGGCGGCCGGTGAGCCCGACCTCGCCGAACGCCGCGAGGCCCTCGCGCACCGGCGCGCCCCGCGCCGCCGAGGCGACCGCGAGGCGACGGCGAGGTCGGCGCCGGGCTCGTCGATCCGGACGCCGCCGGCGACGTTGACGAAGACGTCGGCCTGCCCGAGCGCGACGCCGCGCGTGGCGGGCGAGCACGGCGACGATCATCGCCAGCCGCTTCGGGTCGACGCCGGTCGCGACGCGGCGCGGCATGGCGAGATCGGTCGGCGCGACGAGCGCCTGGATCTCGAGCAGGATCGGCCGCGTCCCCTCGAGCGCGCAGGCGACGGCGGAGCCGATCTCGCCGGCCTCGGTGCGGCCGAAGAGCTCCGACGGATCGGGCACGCCGACGAGCCCGGCGCCGGTCATCTCGAAGACGCCGATCTCGTTCGTCGAGCCGAAGCGGTTCTTGACCGCGCGCAGGATGCGGTGCTCGCGGTAGCGGTCGCCCTCGAACTGGAGCACGCAGTCGACGAGGTGCTCGAGCACGCGCGGGCCGGCGACGGCGCCGTCCTTCGTCACGTGGCCGACGAGGAAGACCGCGACGCCCGACTCCTTCGCGACGCGCAGCAGGCGCGCCGGCCGCCTCGCGCACCTGCGCGACCGAGCCGGGCGCGGAGCCGAGCTCGGCGCGAGTAGAGCGTCTGCACCGAGTCGATCACGCAGACGTCGGGCCGCTCGCGCTCGAGCGTCGCGCAGACCGCCTCGAGCTCGGTCTCGGCGAGGATCTCGATCCCGGCCGGCGCCGCCGAGCCGGTCGGCGCGGAGCTTCACCTGCGCGACCGACTCCTCGCCCGTGACGAGCAGCGCGCGCCGGTCGGCGCGACATCGCGCGCGAGCGCCATCAGCAGCAGCGTCGACTTGCCGACCCCCGGCTCGCCGCCGACGAGGACGAGCGACGCCGGCACGAGCCCGCCGCCGAGCACGCGGTCGAGCTCGGCGACGCCGGTCGGGATCCGCTCGGCCTCCTCGGCCTCGACGTCGACGAGGCGGAGCGAGCGGCCGCGCGGCCGCGGCCGTCGCGTCCGCGCTGCCTGCACGCTCCTCGACGAGCGTCCCGAACGCGCCGCAGCCCGGGCACTTGCCGAACCAGCGCCCGGACGAGTACCGCACTCGGTGCACGCGTAGAGAACCGGTCCGCCTTGGCCTTGGCCATGCGCCAGTCTAGGGCGCGGTCTGACGGGGACACCTCGTGCCGAGATCGTGACGATTCTGAGCCTTCGTACACGGCCACGGCTATCAGTCCTCCGGCGCACACTCTAGCGAGACGCCACGAGCAGCACGCGGCTCTCGCCGGCGCCGTCGTAGTCCTCGGCGCCCTCCTCGGCTCGAAGCCGAGCGCGGCGTGGAAGGCGAGCGAGCTCTCGTTCTGCGGGCGAGGTGACGCAGCGGACCACCGACCGGCCGCTCTGCGCGGGCGGCGTCGAAGAAGCGCTCGTAGAGCTCACGCCCGAGGCCGCTTTCCGCGCTCGGCCGGGGCGACGCCGATGAAGTGCACGTAGGCGGTCTC
This sequence comes from uncultured Actinomycetes bacterium, assembly GCA_963839425.1. Taxonomy (GTDB): domain Bacteria; phylum Actinomycetota; class Thermoleophilia; order Gaiellales; family Gaiellaceae; genus CAYGLV01. The sequence continues at coordinate 182,145 of CAWIUX010000009.1, read as the reverse complement.
GTCGTCGGTCTGCGACAGGAAGCCGATCAGGAAGCCCGGCGAGCGTCCCGTCCTCGCGGTCGGCGACGAAGCTCGTGCTCTCGAAAGTGGATGAAGAAGAGCCGCGGCAGCATCCGGCCATCTCCCGGCCTCCCCACCACTCGTTCACGTGCTATCACGCGCCCGTAGTCGGACGGCTTGCCGTTGCCGATCGAAACGGCCATCGTCCCGAGCGTACATCAGGCGGGCAGCGTGTCAGCTGCAATCGCCTCGGCGACGGCCGCCGTCAACTCCTCGATCGTGAACGGCTTCTGCAGGAACGCCGCGCCGGGTCGCGGACACGCCGTCGGAGCCGAGCGCCTCGTCGGTGTAGCCCGACATGTAGAGGACGCGCAGCGCCGGGCCGCTCGGCCGGTCAGCCTGCTCGGCGAGCTCGCGGCCGCTCATGCCGGGCATGACGACGTCGGTGAGCAGCAGGTCGATCGGGCCCTGCGTGGCGTCGGCGCGAGCGCGAGCGCCTCGTCCCGCCTCGGCGCGCTCGAGCACCGTGTAGCCGGCGCGCTCGAGGACCTCGCCGCGCCAGCGCCGCGCACGCGCCGGCTCGTCCTCGACCAGCGAGCACCGTCTCGCGGCCCGCGCGCCGGCGCCGGCGTCGGCAGGGCTGTCGGCCCGCGTCGCGCCGGCGGCCGCGTCCGACGCGCGGCAGGTAGCATCTTGAACGTCGTGCCGTGGCCCGGCTCGCTGTCGACCCAGATCGTGCCGCCGCTCTGCTTGACGATGCCGTAGCACGTCGACAGGCCGAGCCCGGTGCCCTTGCCCGTGCGCCTTGGTGGTGAAGAACGGCTCGAAGATGCGCGCCGAGCGTCTCCTCGTCCATGCCGATGCCGGTGTCGCGACACGGCAGCATCGACGTACGGGCCCGGCCGGCAGCCGGCGCGCGTCGCCGGCGACCGGCCTCGTCGAGCTCGACCGTTGGCGGTCTCGATCGTCAGCGTGCCGCCGTCCGGCATCGCGTCGCGCGCGTTGACGGCCAGGTTCATGAGCACCTGCTCGATCTGCCCGGGATCGGCGCGCACGCGGCCGCGCCGGCGCCGGCGCGCGACGACCAGCTCGATGTCCTCGCCGATCAGCCGCCGGAGCATCGCTCGCAGCTCGGCGACGACAGCGCGTTGAGGTCGAGCACCTGCGGCTGCAGGACCTGCTTGCGGCTGAAGGCCAGCAGCTGGCGGGTGAGCGTCGGCGGCGCGCTCGCGCGGCCGATCGGATCTCGTCCAGCGTCGCCGCGCGGCCGGGTCGTCGTCGGCGAGCCGGCGCAGCAGCGAGCGTCGGCAGTGCCCGAGGATCACGGTCAGCAGGTTGTTGAAGTCGTGCGCGACGCCGCCGGCGAGCCGCCCGACGGCCTCCATCTTCTGCGCCTGGCGCAGCTGCTCCTCGCTCTCGCGCAACTCGGTCACGTCTCGGGCGTTGATGACGAGCGCGCCGACATCGGGGTCGGCGAGCTGGTTCGAGACGGCGACCTCGAGCGTCACGCCAGCCTCCGTCCGCATAGCGCGCCCGTACCTCGTGAGCGTCGGCGCCGGGACTGCCCTCGACGAGCTCCACGAAGCGACCGGTCACGAGCTCGCGGTCTCCCGGGTGGACGAGCTCGATGAACTCTCGCCCGAGCAGCTCGGTCTCGGTGAAGCCGAGGATTCGCTCGACCGACTCGCTGTCGTAGGAGATCCGGCCGTCGCTCCCGATCAGCCCGACCAGGTCGTAGCCCTGCCGGACGAGCGCTCGCAACCGCCGCTCGCTGCGGGCCAGCGCCTCGCCCTCGGCAAGGGCCGCGGCGCGGCGTGAGCGCACGGAACGCACACCTGCGCCGCCGGACGCGAGGATGACGGCTGCCAGCAGACGAGCGAGATGCGATCGGCGAGCCGCTGGTAGCCGAGCTTGTCGCTGTCGAACCGGGAGTCTGCGTCCGCGAACGCCGAGCTCAGCCGAGTGTAGGTAGGCCGGACCTCGTCGACCTCGATCAGCCGGGCGGCGTCCGGATATCCCCTGTAGACGAGCTGGAGCTGCCGAGCGCCGTCGGCGACGTAGTCGGCGAGCGCGCTGCGGAGGTCGGCCAGTCCTGCCTCGTCGCCCCCTCTGAGCCCTCGGAGCAACTAGGCCACCCGGTCGCCCTGACTCGTGAACTCCCGCGCTACGCGGCGGTGTCCCCACCGGCAGCGATCCCCGAGAGACGGACGCGGTCGAGGTGCTCCGTTTCGCCGACGCGTGTGGATCAGCTCGACGTCGAGCTGACTCCGCTCCGCCTCAGCGCGAAGCTTCAGCGCCCAGGCGAGCGGCCGGCGGCGGCCGCAACGAGCAGCGCGGCGGCCAGCAGGGAGAGCATTCGGGGAGGACGACCTCACACCGTCGTCATCGACCGGGACAGCTCGAAGGTGAGTGTGAATGGGGGGAGAGTGGTTCCCCGAAACGGAGCTGTCAGGCGGCGAGCACGGAGCCTGCGGCTGCGAGGCCCCGGAGAGGTCGGCCCGAGGTCGTCTGCGTCCTCGAGCCCGACCGAGATGCGCAGCAGGCCGTCGGCGATACCCGACACCGGCATCGGATCGACGAGGAGACGCTCGCGCAGGTCTTCGAGCCCTTCTTCACGACGAAGGAGCCGGCAAGGGCACCGGGCTCGGTGTCTCCGTGACCGGATCGTGGAGCGTCCGGCGGCACGTCCGCGTCGGCTGCGAGGCCCCGGAGCGACGACCTCCACGTCTTCCTGCCGCGCGCGAGCTGGTCGTTACTCCTCCGGCCGGCGGGGGCTTCGCCCTCGGCCGGCGCTTCAGGCTCGTCCGGCGGCACGGTCACCGCGACCGGCTCGTCGACCGCGTCGATGACCTGGATGTCCACGAGCGACTCGCCCTCTGCAGGCTCGGCCCGGCGGTCGACGAGGATCGTCGCGCCCGGCTTGAGATCGCGGCCGAGCACGAAGTCGGCGAGCGGGTCCTCGATGAGCCGCTGGATCGCGCGGCGCAGCGGACGGGCGCCCATCGCCGGGTCGTAGCCCTTCTCGACGAGCAGCTCCTTCGCGGCCTGGGTCAGCTCGATCGCGACCTCGTGCATCGCCATCTGCTCGCGCAGCCGCTTCATCATCAGGTCGACGATCTGCGAGGATCTCCTCCCTCTCGAGCTTGTGGAAGACGATCACCTCGTCGATCCGGTTCAGCAGCTCGGGGCGGAAGACCTTCTTCAGCTCGCCCATGACCCGGCTCTTCATGTCCTCGTAGGACAGGCCGGACTCGTCGCCGATCGAGAAGCCGAGCATCTGGTTCTTCGAGATCGAGGCGGCGCCGATGTTCGAGGTCATGATCACGATCGTGTTGCGGAAGTCGACCTTCCGCCCCTGCGAGTCGGTCAGCTTCCCGTCCTCGAGGATCTGCAGGAGGATGTTGAAGACGTCCGGGTGCGCCTTCTCGATCTCGTCGAGGAGGAGCGACCGAGTACGGCTTGCGCCGCACGGCCTCGGTCAGCTGGCCGCCCTCGTCGTAGCCGACGTAGCCGGGCGGGGAGCCGACGAGCCGGGACACGGAGTGCTTCTCCATGTACTCCGACATGTCCACCTGGATCATCGCGTCCTCGTCGCCGAACAGGAACTCGGCGAGGGTGCGCGCGAGCTCGGTCTTCCCGACGCCGGACGGGCCGAGGAAGATGAACGAGCCGGTCGGGCGCTTCGGGTCCTTGATGCCGGCGCGGGCGCGGCGGATCGCCTTCGACACGGCGACGATCGCCTCGTGCTGGCCGATCACGCGCTTGTGCAGCTCCTCCTCCATCCGGATCAGCTTCTGCGACTCGGCCTCGGTGAGCTTGAAGACCGGGATGCCCGTCCACATCGAGACGATGTCGGCGATCTCGTCCTCGCCGACCTCCGGCTGCTCCTCGCTCTCCTCCGTGCGCCAGCTCTCCTCGAGCTCGCGCTTCTTCTGCGTGAGCTTCCGCTCCTTGTCGCGCAGGCTCGCGGCCTTCTCGAACTCCTGCGCCTCGATCGCGTCCTCCTTCTCCTTGCGGACCTTCTCGATCTCCTCCTCGAGCTCGCGGTAGCGCGGCGGCGCGGTCATCGTCCGGATGCGCAGGCGCGAGGCGGCCTCGTCGATCAGGTCGATCGCCTTGTCGGGCAGGTGCCGGTCCTGGATGTAGCGGTCGGCGAGCACGGCGGCGGCGCGCAGCGCGTCGTCGGAGATCTTGCAGCGGTGATGCGCCTCGTAGCGGTCGCGCAGGCCGCGCAGGATCTGCACGGTCTCGTCGACCGACGGCTCGTCGACGCGCACCTGCTGGAAGCGCCGCTCGAGCGCGGCGTCGCGCTCGAGGTACTTGCGGTACTCGTCGAGCGTCGTCGCGCCGATCGTCTGCAGCTCGCCGCGCGCGAGCGCCGGCTTGAGGATCGAGGCGGCGTCGATCGCGCCCTCGGCCGCGCCGGCGCCGACGAGATTGTGGAGCTCGTCGATGAACAGGATGATGTCGCCGCGCTGGGTGATCTCCTTCATCACCTTCTTCAGGCGCTCCTCGAACTCGCCGCGGTACTTCGAGCCGGCGACGAGGGCGGCGAGGTCGAGCGTGTAGATCTGCTTGCCCTTCAGCAGCTCCGGCACGCTGTCCGAGGCGATCCGCTGGGCGAGCCCCTCGACGACGGCGGTCTTGCCGACGCCGGGCTCGCCGATCAGCACCGGGTTGTTCTTCTGCCGGCGCGAGAGGATCTGCATCACGCGCTCGATCTCGGTCTGGCGGCCGACGACGGGGTCGAGCTTGCCCTCGGCGGCCGCCTTCGTGAGGTTGCGGCCGAACTGGTCGAGCAGCTTCGAGCTCTTCGACTTCTCCCCGGGGGCCCGGCGGCCCGCCCTGCTGGCGGCGGCCGGGGCCGGAGAGCATGCGGATGATCTCGTTGCGGATCTTCTCGGCGTCGGCGTCGAAGTCGAGCAGGATGCGCGCGGCGACGCCCTCGTTCTCGCGCACGAGCCCGAGCAGGATGTGCTCGGTGCCGATGTAGTTGTGGCCGAGCGAGAGCGCCTCGCGCAGCGCCAGCTCGAGCACCTTCTTCGCGCGCGGCGTGAACGGGATCTGGCCGGTCGTGACCTCGTCGCCCTGGCCGACGATGCGGGCGACCTGGGCGCGCACCTCCTCGACGGTGATGTCGAGCGACTCGAGCACGCGCGCAGCGAGCCCCTCCTCCTCGCGGAGCAGGCCGAGCAGGATGTGCTCGGTGCCGATGTAGTTGTGCTTGAGCGCGCGCGCCTCGTCCTGGGCGAGGACGACGACCTGCCGGGCCCGTTCTGTGAATCGCTCGAACACTGTCCCTCGACCCTCCCTTCCGCATCGGTTCGGAGGGCTGCGTTACGCGGGCCTCCGTGTCGAAGGTATGCCCATGGTATCGGACGGGACGAGGGCTACATGAGCGCCCTGTCTCGCTCACGGCGGCGCGGGTACGGGTTCGTCCGCGCGTGAGCGGCGCGAAGGCCCTCGTCACCGGCGGCGCCGGCTTCATCGGCTCGCACCTCTCCGAGCTGCTCCTCGACGACGGCTGGGAGGTCTGGGCGCTCGACGACCTCTCGACCGGATCGCTCGCGAACGTCGAGCACCTGCGCGAGCGGCCGCGACTTCCACCTCGTCGTCGACTCGGTGCTCGAACCCGGCGGTCGTCAACGAGCTCGTGCACAAGTGCGACGTCGTCTACCACCTCGCCGCCGCGGTCGGCGTGCGCCTGATCGTCGAGCAGCCGGTGCACACGCTCGTCACGAACCTCCAGGGCACGGAGGTCGTGCTCGACCACTGCAACCGCTTCGGCAAGCGCGTGCTCATCGCCTCGACGCTCGGAGGTCTACGGCGACCACCGCGAGGAGGAGCCGCTCGCCGAGGACGCCCGCCGCGTCTACGGGCCGACGACCCAGCGGCGCTGGGCGTACGCCGACTCGAAGGCGATGGACGAGTTCCTCGCGCTCGCCTACCACCAGGAGCGCGGGCTCGACTGCGTGATCGCGCGCCTGTTCAACACCGTCGGGCCGCGCCAGAGCGGGCAGTACGGGATGGTCATCCCGCGCTTCGTCGAGCGGCGCTCGCGGGCGAGCCGCTCGAGATCCACGGCGACGGGACGCAGACGCGCTGCTTCTGCCACGTCGCAGGACACGATCCGCGCGCTGCACGGGCTGATGGAGCACGACGGCGTCCGGGGAGATCTACAACGTCGGCTCGACGCGAGCGGATCTCGATCCTCGACCTCGCCCAGCGCGTGCATCGAGCTGACCGGCTCGACGTCGGAGCTCGACCTACGTCCCGTACGAGCGAGGTCTACGGGCTCGGGATCGAGGACATGCTCCACCGCATCCCGTCGATCGAGAAGATCGAGGCCGCGATCGGCTGGCAGCCGAGCGCGACCTCGCGCAGATCCTCGCCGACGTCATCGCGCACGCGCGCGCGACGCCGGCTGCGGCCACGTCCTAGCTTCCGCGCTCGAGACGCCGGCGGTCGAGCAGGTCGCCGAAGACCTCGTCCACGAGCGCATCGAACGACGGCGGCAGGTCGCCGCCCGGCGCCGCGAAGTCGCGGAGCGACGCGAGATAGAAGCTCCAGTCCTCGACGTGGTCCGGAAACTCCGCGCCATGCTCGGTGACGAGCTCCTCGAGCGCGTGGAGGTTCCAGGCGCCGCCGCCCGCGGCGTGGAGCGGGGCGGCGGGCTCGGGCTCCACCGCGCGCTCGGGCTCGGGCGCGACCGGTCGGGGAGCGGCGGGCACAGGCAGCGGCGGCGCGGCGGAAGCCTCCCGCCGCCGCCGCAGGCACCCGGAGGGCGAGCACGCCTGCGAGCAGGCCGCCGAGCGCGCCGAGCAGCGCGTTGCGCAGCGGGCGCGGCGCCACCTGCTCGGCGTCCTGCGGCTGCTCCCAGATCGTGGCCTGCAGCGGCCGGGCGCCTGCCCCGAAGCGATCGGTGAAGAGGATCGTGAAGCTCTCGGCGAAGTCCTGCGCGACGCGGCGCGCCTGCTCGGGGCTCCCGTCCTCGACGGCGACGCGGAGCACCGGGCTCTCCTTGCCCGCCGAGACCGAGACTCGGCCGAGCAGATGCTTCGGTGTCTCGTCGAGCCGCAGGTCGTCGATCGTGCGCCGCGCGACGGCCTCGGTGCGCAGCAGCTCGAGCGCGGCGCCGACGTACGGCGCGAAGTCGGGATCCGGCTCGGGCAGCGACCCGGGCGCACCGATCACCACGAGCGCGGCGGAGCTATAGCGCTCCGCCTGCAGCACGCCGACGAGCAGCGCGACCGCGATTCCGAGCACGGCCGCGCCGAGCAGGACGAAGCGACGGGAGCGCATGCGCGCCGCTAGGAGCGCTCCTTGAGCGCCGGGAAGAGGATCACGTCGCGGATCGTCTCCCGCCCCGAGAGGAGCATTGCCAGCCGGTCGATGCCGAGCCCGAGACCGCCTGTCGGCGGCATTCCGTAGGAGAGCGCCTCGACGTAGTCCGGATCGCCCGGCCTCGCCCTCCGCCTGACCCGCCTGCAGGGCGAACCGCTCCGCCTGCTCCTGCGCGTCGTTGATCTCGGAGAACGCGTTGCCGAGCTCCATGCCGCCGGCGAAGTACTCGAACCGCTCCGTCAGCGTCGGGTCCCCGTCGGTCGCCCGTGCGAAGGGCGAGAGCTCGAGCGGGTAGTCGTGGACGATCGTCGGCTGGATCAGGGTCGGCTCGACGAAGTGGCTGAACGCGTGATCGACGAGCTGTGCCCACTCCCTGTCGGAGCTCGTATCGACGCCGCGCTCGGTGAGCCACGAGCGGAGCTCGGCCTCGTCGCGTGTCCAGAGCTCGTGCCGCTCGAGCGACTCGACGAAGCCGAGCCGCTCCCACGGTGCCTTCAGGTCGATCTCGTGCCCGCGGAAGACGACCGTCGTCCCGCCGTTCACGTCGGTCGCGACGCCCTCGATCAGGCGCTCGATCCGGGCCATCGTGTCGCGGTAGTCGGCGTAGGCCTCGTACCACTCGAGCATCGTGAACTCGGGCTGATGCTTGTACGAGACCCCCTCGTTGCGGAAGTCCTTGCCGATCTCGTACACGCGTTCGAGGCCGCCGACGATCAGGCGCTTGAGGTAGAGCTCGGTGGCGACGCGGAGGTAGAAGTCCGCTTCGAGCTCGTTGTGGTGCGTGACGAAGGGGCGGGCGAAGGCGCCGCCGAAGCGCGGCTGGAGCACGGGGGTCTCGACCTCCACGAAGCCGTCGTCGTCGAGGCGGCGGCGGACGGCGGTGACGATCCGCGTGCGCAGGAGGAAGTCGGCGCGCGTCTGCTCGTTCATCAGCAGGTCGAGATACCGGCGGCGATAGCGCGCCTCGACGTCGGTGAGGCCGTGGAAGGTGTCCGGCAGCGGGGCGCGGGTCTTCGCGAGAATCTCAAGCTCGGCGACGAACACCGTCGGCTCACCGCGCTCGCGTCTTCCCAGGAGCGCCGGCCGACGCCGACGACGTCGCCGAGGTGAATGTCGGCAACCTGCGGGACGGCGCTCGGTTGGCAGTGCAGCTGGATGCGGCCGGAGCGGTCGACGAGATCGAGGAACACGAGTTGGCCGAGGTCTCGGCGCGCCATCACGCGGCCCGCAAGCCGACGCGTCCCTTCGAGCTGAGCGCCGGCGGCAACCTGCTCGGCCTCGGCGCGGACCGTGGCGATCTCGTCCCGGTCGGGGAACCGCTTGGGCAGCGCCATAGGCGGGAAGCCTACGCTCCGAGCCGGAGGCTCAGGCGGCTTTGATATCCAGAATCTTGAACTTGAGCGCGCCGCGGGGGGCCGAGACCTCGACGGTCTCGCCCTTCTTGTGGCCGATGATCGCTCTCCCGACCGGCGATTCGTTCGAGAGCTTGCGCTCGGCCGGGTTCGCCTCCGCCGAGCCGACGATGTGGTACTCGACGGTCTCGTTCGCGTCCATGTCCTTCAGGCGCACGCGGGAGCCGATCGAGACGACGCTCGTGTCCACGTCGCCCGCGTCGATGATGCGCGCGTGCAGGAGGCGCTCCTCGAGCAGCATGATCTTGTGCTCGAGCATCGCCTGCTCGTTCTTGGCGTCGTCGTACTCCGCGTTCTCGGCGATGTCGCCGAAGTCGCGCGCGACGCGGATCCGGTCCGCGATGTCGCGCCGCTTGTCGGTCCGCAGAAGCTCGATCTCGTCCTTGAGCTTCTCGTACCCCTCGGCGGTGAGGATGACTTCCTTCACAAAACGGCCTCCTGGCCGGCTACGGCGGCTAAATACACAAAATGCGAGGCGCCCGAGGCGCCGTCGCGGGCGCGAATAGTACACACCGCCGGGGACGCGGTCAATACCCACGAGTACCATCCGGGGGCAGTGAAGATCGACCTTCGCACTTCCTGGCGGATCGGGCCCGTGGAGATTCCCACGCGGCTCGTGCTCGCGCCGATGGCGGGCGTCAGCGTGCAGGCGTTCCGGCGGCAGGGGCGCCGGTTCGGCGCAGGGCTCGTCTGCTCGGAGATGGTCTCGTGCGCGGGGATCGAGCACCGAAACGAGCGCACGCTCGGCTACCTGCGCGTCGCGTCGGACGAGCACCCGCTGGCGATCCAGATCTTCGGCCACGAGCCGCGCGCGATGGCGGAGGCGGCGCAGCTCGTGGTCGCCGCCGGCGCCGACCTCGTGGACATCAACTTCGGCTGCCCGGTCAGGAAGGTGACGAAGACGGGCGCGGGCGCGACGCTGCTCGAAGACCCCGACCGTGGCTGCCGGATCGTCGAGGCGGTCGCCTCGGCCGTGGACGTGCCGGTGAGCGTGAAGATGCGGCGCGGGCTGCGGGACGGCTCGCGCGCCTGCCTCGACGTCGGACCGCGGCTCGTCGCCGCCGGGGCGGCGTCGCTGACCCTGCACCCTCGCTCGGCGGAGCAGATGTACACGGGCACCGCCGACCACGCGCTGACGGCGGAGCTCGTCTCGCTCGTGGACGTGCCGGTGGTGGCCTCCGGGGACATCACCTCGCGCGCCAGGGCACAGGCGGTGCTGGCGACGACGGGAGCCGAGGCGGTGATGGTCGGGCGCGGCGCGCAGGGAAATCCCTGGTCGCTGCGCGAGATCGTGGACGGCGACCTGCCCGAGCCGACGCGCGAGGAGGTCGTCGCAGAGCTCGTCCTCTTCGTCCGGGAGACGGTGCGGGAACTGGGCGAGCGGCGCGCGCACGGCTTCCTGAAGAAGTTCTACGGCTGGTACCTCGGCCACGGCCGCTTCCCGCGGCCGTTCAAGCAGGAGCTCGTCCAGCTCGAGACGACCGAAGAGGTGGAACGGCGGCTGATCGCGGCCGCGCCGGGCGCGCTGCCCCTGATCGAGGAGCTGGAGGCCGAGCTGCCGCTCGGCGACGGCGTGCTTCTGGGACCTCCCCATCTCACTGTACGGCGGCGGCTGAGCCGGCGGCCCGGGCTACTTGCGGTGCGCGCCCGAAAGAGCCGTGACCACGCCGAGGCCGACGAAGACGCTCCCCGAGACCCACCGCTGCACGCCGAGGAAGCGCGGGCTGCGCCGTAGCAGCTCCCCCGCCGTTCCCGCCGCGAGCGCGTACAGCGCGTCGCTGCACATCGCGATCGCCACGAACAGGCCGCCGAGGGCGAGCAGCTGCAGCCAGACGTGCCCCGCGCCCACCTCAACGAACTGCGGCAGGAAGGCGAGGAAGAAGAGCGCCGTCTTCGGGTTGAGAACGTTGACGACGACGCCCTGCCGGTAGATCCGGCGGAGCGTGCGCTCCTCCTGCGCCGCGAGCGGTCCCTCGTCGGCGCGCCTGAGCAGCGTCCGCAGGCCGAGGAAGATCGAGGTACGCGGCGCCCGCGTACTTGACGACGGAGAAGGCCGTCGCCGAGGAGACGAGCAGCGAGGAGAGCCCGAGCGCCGCCGCGGAGGCGTGGACGAGGCCGCCGGTGCCGATCCCGAGCGTCGAGACGAGCCCCGCAAGGCGACCGCCATGGACGGCCTGGCCGACGATGTAGAGCACGGCCGGCCCCGGCACGACGGCGAGCAGGAGCGAGGCGAGCGCGAACAGGGCGAGCCGCGAGGGCTCCGGCAAGTCCACGATCAGCGGTTCCGCTCCCAGACGAGGCGCAGGCCCTCGAGCGTGAGGAAGGGATCTACGGACTCGATCGTCTTCGAGTACGGCGCGATCAGGTCGGCGAGGCCGCCGGTCGCGACCACACGCGCCTCGACGCCGAGCTCGCCGCGGATCGCGGCCACGATACCGTCCACCTGGCCCGCGAAGCCGTAGACCACGCCGGACTGGAGGCCGCCGACCGTCGTCTTGCCGATCACCGAGGGCGGCGGCACGAAGTCCACCTTCACCAGACGCGCCGCCCGCGCGAACAGCGCGTCCATCGAGACCTCGATTCCGGGCGCGAGCACCCCACCGAGATACTCCCCGTCCGGCGAGACGACGTCGAAGTTCGTCGAGGTGCCGAAGTCCACGACGATGCAGGGGTTGCCGTACTTCGCGCTCGCGGCGACCGCGTTCACGATCCGGTCGGGCCCCACCTCGCGCGGGTCGTCGTAGCGGATCGGGATGCCGGTCTTGACGCCCGGGCCGACGACGAGCAGCTCGGCGCCGAGCCAGCGCTCCGCCACCAGCTCCCACTCCCGCACGAGCGCCGGGACGGTGGACGAGAGGCAGACCGCGCCGACCGAGTCGAAGTCGAGCAGCCCGCTCAGCATCACGCCGATCTCGTCGCCCGTGCGCTGGCGCTCCGTGGCGACGCGCCAGTGGTCGACCAGCGACTCGCCCTCGAACAGGCCGAGGGCCGTCTGCGTATTGCCGACGTCTACCGCCAGGAGCACGGCGGAAGCCTAGAGCGCGTCGTCGTCGGTCGAGAGCGTCTCGCCGATCTTCTCGGCCAGAGCCTCGGCGGTCAGGCCCGGCTCGTCGCCGTCGCCGCGCAGCTCCTCGACGGTGACGTCGCTCGCGGTGTAGACCTCCGCGCGCGGGATGATCCGCGTCGGGCGGTTCTTGTCCCAGACCCAGACGTCCTCCATCGTGAGGTGGAAGAAGGGGTAGCTGGCCTGCGGCTGCACCTTGAGGTCGAGCTTGTTGCAGAGGTACGTCGCGTCCTGGGTGAGGATGCAGTAGCGGAAGAGGCCGAAGACGGCCGTGTACTCGCGCTTCAACTCGAGCTCGAGCTTCGCCTCGAACTCGTCGAGCTCGTCCAGATGGGACATGGGATCGAGTTTAGCTCCGCCAGGAGATCTGCCACCCGCCCGCGGCCCGGCACGACGAGCTTCGGGTCGAGCTCAGCCAGCGGCTCGAGCGCGAAGCGCCGCTCGTGCAGGCGCGGGTGCGGCAGGGTGAGGCCGGGCTCGTCGAGCTGCGCATCGCCGTAGAGGAGGAGATCGAGGTCGACCGTGCGCGGGCCGAAACGGGCGCCCTCGCGCGTACGCCCGAGCTCGCGCTCGACGGCGAGCAGGGCGTCGAGCAGCTCGCGCGGAGAGAGAGACGTCTCGAGCTCCGCCGCGCCGTTCAGGAAGCGCGGTTGGTCGAGGTAGCCGACCGGATCGGTCTCGCGGAAGGAGGAGACCGCGACGACCTCGGTCCCGGCCGTCTCCGCGAGCAGCTCGAGCGCGCGGCGCAGCGTCTCCTCGCGCTCGCCGAGGTTCGCGCCGAGCCCGACGTGTACGCGCGCCATGAACAGAAGCGTAACCGGGCTCTCACAGTTCTCTTACCGCTTCTGACTACGCTGAGCTCGTGCGCATCGCCCGGCTCGCGCCACTCCTTCTCGCGCTCGCACTGCCGGGCGGCGGAGTCAGGCCGCGCCTGAAAACTCCTACTCGCTCGTCCAGCTCACCCGCGCGGCTGCCTGCACGGCGACGCCGGAGGTCATCCGGGCCGGCGGCGTGCTCGTCGCGCCGGAGCTGGCGATCTGGCGGGTGCGCAGCGACCGTGCCCGTGCGCTGGCCCCGCGCCTCCGCCGAGCGGGCGTGCTCGCGACCGTCGAGCCGGATCGCGTCGTGCGGAGCCTCGCCGCCGCCGACTTCTCCGACCCGCTCGTCCCGACCGAGTGGTGGCGGAGCGCGATCGGGGTCGCCGACCTGACTCCTCCCGGACCGGGGAAGGCAGTGACGGTCGTGGACTCGGGCCTCGACCTCGCGCACCCGGAGTTCGCCGGGCGGCTCGACACGGCCGCCCTCAACGAGCAGACGACGAGCGGCAGGGACGGCCCGCACGGGACGGCCGTCGCGTCGCTCGTCGCCGCGCCTGCGAACGGCGTCGGCCTGGTCGGCGTCTACCCGCAGGCCGTGCTCCGCTTCTACGATGCGTCGCCGGGCGGGAGCGAGCTGACGACGAGCGAGATCATCGCCGGGATCCTCGCCGCCGCCCGCGAAGGCCCGAGCGTGATCAACCTCAGCCTCGGCAGCCGGTCTCGCGACTCGCTGCTCGAGCAGGCCGTCTACCAGGCCTACGCCGAGGGCTCGCTGATCGTCGCGGCCGCCGGCAACGAGCGCGACGAGGGCAGCCCGGCCGAGTACCCGGCGACCCTGCCGCACGTGCTCACCGTCGCCGCCACGGGCCACGCGAACGAGACCGCGTCCTTCTCGAACCGGTCCGCGCTCAACGACCTGGCCGCGCCCGGAGTGGACATGACGATCGCCGTGCCGACTGCGCTCGGTGGCTATCGCCCGGGTGCCTCCGGCACGAGCTTCTCCGCCCCTCTCGTCGCAGGCGCGGCCGCGTGGGTCTGGACGGTGCGCCCGGAGCTCGACAACACCCAGCTCTTCGAGATCATGCGCCGCTCGGCGCTCGACCTCGGCCCGGCGGGCTTCGACGAGGACACGGGCTTCGGGCTGCTCTCCGTGCCGGCGGCGCTCACGTTCCCCGTACCCGTCGCCGACCCTCAGGAGCCGAACGAGGACATCGAGTACGTCAAGCCCGAAGGCTTCTTCTCGCTCGATCGCGAGGCTCTGACGAGGCCGGGCCGCGAGCGGACCGCCCTCGGGGCGCGCCTCGACCGCAACGAGGACCCCCACGACGTGTACCGCATCTGGCTGCCGCCGAAGAAGGTGACGTCGGTGACGCTCACCCCCGACGCCGACGTCAACCTCACCGCCTGGGGCCCGGGTACGATCAGCGTCCACGAGGCGGTGTCCGGCCGGATCGCGGCGAGCGCCCGCCTTGGGCTCGCAGCCGAGGTGTTGAGCCTGCGCAACTCGGGCGCGAGCGGCAGCTTCGTCTACCTCGACGCCTTCCTCGGCGCTCGATGCCCAGCAGGCCTCGTACACGCTGGCGATCGCGACCAAGACGCTGCCCAAGGCGAAGGCGAAGCCCAAGGCGAAGGCGAAGCCCAAGGCGAAGGCGAAGCCCAAGCCGAAGCCTAAGCCCCGGACACCCGCTCAGCGGTGATGCCCGACCACTCGACGGGCGGATCGAGGCGCACGTCCGGCTTGCGCACGCGCACACGCACGCGCGCGACCGGGAAGCGCGCGAGCAGCGCGTCGGCCACCGCGGCCGCGAGCGGCTCGAGCAGCTGGTACCCCCGCCCGTCCGAGATCTCGCGCACGACCGCTGCCACCTCGCGGTAGTCCACCGCGTCCTCGATCCGGTCGGAGAGCGCCGCGTCGGAGACGTCGAGCCAGACGTCGAAGAGAAAGCGCTGGCCGTCCCGCCGCTCGTCCTCCTCTACGCCGTGGTGGCCCCACAGCTCGAGCCCCTGGAGCTCGATCGTCAGGCCCATCCGGCGGCCACCTCCGGGTGCTCGACTGCGGCGGCGAGAGCCAGCGCCGCGACGTGCTCGTGGACGTCGTGGACGCGCAGGATCGAGGCGCCTCTGACGTAGGCGGCAACCGCCGCGCCGACCGAGCCTGCAACGGTGCCCGTCCGCGCGCCCGGATCGCCGAGCACCTTGCCGATCGTGCTCTTGCGCGAGAAGCCGACGAGCACCGGCCGCCCGAGCGCGACCAGCGCGTCGAGGCGGCGCACGAGCTCGAGGTTCTGCTGCGGCGTCTTGCCGAAGCCGATGCCGGGATCGAGGCAGACGTTCTCCTCCGGGATCCCCGCCGCCACGGCGAAGGCAAGCCGCTCTTCGAGGAAGGCGGCGACCTCGGAGACGACGTCGTCGTAGCGCGGAGCGGCCTGCATCGTGCGCGGCTCGCCCTGCATGTGCATCAGGCAGACGTAGGCGCCGGCCTCGGCGACGACCGCCGCCATGCCCGTGTCGCCGCGGAGCGCCGTCACGTCGTTCACGAGCTCCGCTCCCAGCTCGAGCGCGCGGCGCGCCACCTCCGCCTTCGCGGTGTCGATCGAGACCGGCAGGCCGGCAAGGCCTTCCAGCACCGGCACGACCCGGCGCAACTCCTCGTCGGCGCGCACACCCTCGGAGCCGGGCCGGGTGGACTCGCCGCCGACGTCGACGAGCGCCGCACCCTCGGCCAGCATGCGCCGCGCGGTGGCGATCGCCGCCGCGGGCTCGAAGTTGACCCCGCCTTCGGAGAAGCTGTCCGGGGTCACGTTGACGACCCCCATCACGGCGGGGCGCCGCAAACGTTCTTCCAGCGGCGGACGTCTCACCCTGCGATGCACACTAGCGCGATGGACAAGCCCCCGACCGGGCACAGGCGCCATGTCGTGCCGGCGACGCTCGCCGTGCTCGTCCTCCTCGCCGTGGTCGCGCTCGCCTCGCAGGGCGGGACGCCCCTCGGGACGGGCGGGGCCCGTCGGCCCTCCGACCGGCTGCTCGACTACGTCGTCAGCGGCTTCCTCGCGCTGATGGCGATCGGCGTCGTCCTGATCGTGCTCCTCTTCTTCGCCGGTCGGGACGCGATGCGCGAGGTGGCGCTGCAGCGCAAGCGCCCCAGTCCCGTCCTCGGCGTCGTCGTGCTGGCGCTCGTCCTGACCGCATTGGCCATGATCGTCCGCAACCTGGGGGACGACCAGCGGGCAGTGCCGCGCTTCCCGGGCGCCCAGACGGGGACGCTCACGGGCAGGACGGGAACAACCGGGGGCGGCGAGCAGAAGCCGTACGACCCGGAGTTCACGCTCGTGCCGGTGCTGATCGTCGCCGGACTGGCCGCCGGAGCGGGAGTCGCGCTGCTCGCGGCGGCGCGGGCCCGGCGCCGGGCGCGGCCCGGCGCCGGAGAGGCGACGCTCGCCGAGGCGATCGGCGACGTCCTCGACGAGACGCTCGACGACCTCCGCGCGGAGCGCGACGCGCGCCGCGCGGTGATCCGGGCCTACGCCCGCCTCGAGCGCACGCTCGCCGCCTACGGCTTCCCGCGGCGCCCCGCGGAGGCTCCGCACGAGTACCTCAAGCGGATGCTGGCCGACCTCGCCGTCAGCTCGCGGGCCGTCGCCCGCCTCACGACGCTCTACGAACGGGCTAAGTTCTCGCAGCATGAGGTTCCGGCGGCAATGAAGGAGGACGCGATCGGTGCGCTCGAGACCGTGCGCGACGAGCTGCGCGCCGCCGAGCTGGAGGCCGAGCGCGAGCGCGCCGCGGCCCTCGAAACCGCACGGGAGCGGGCCGCGCTATGAATCGGGCCGCCCTGCGCTTCGCGAGTCTCGCGGTCGCTCCCACCGCCGGGCTCCTCGCCGCCGTCGTGCTCGCGCCCGACCGCGCGCGGCTGGCCGTGCACGTCTACCTGCTGGTGCTCACCGGGATCGCGCTCGCCGGGCTTGTCGCGGCGGTTCGCCGCGCATACCCGGAGCGTGGGCCGTCGCCGTTCGAGCTCGCGCTCCGCCGCCGGCCTGCCCGCCATGAGCGGCTCGCCGAGCTGGCCCGGCTCGAGCGCGAGGTCGCGCTCGCGAGCGCCAACGCGTTCGATCTCCACTACCGGCTTCGCCCGATCGTCCGCGAGGTCGCCGGCGGCCTGCTCGCGGCCCGCCGCGGCATCGACCTCGACGCGCTCCCAGAAGCCGCGCGCGCCGTGCTCGGCGAGGACGCCTGGGAGCTCGCCCGCGACGACCGCGCCGCCGCCGGCCGACCGCTCCGGGCCGGGCTTCGAGCCCGAGCGGCTGCGCGCCGTCGTGACGGCGCTGGAGGCGCTCTAGGTGCTGACCGTCACCGAGGTCGCGAAGCTCTCCGGGCAGATCCTCGACGAGGTCGAGCGCGCGGTGATCGGCAAGCGCGAGGCGCTCGAGCTCGTGCTGCTCGGCCTGCTCGCCGACGGTCACGTCCTGCTCGAGGACTACCCCGGCCTCGCGAAGACGCTGGCCGCGCGTTCGTTCTCGCAGGTCACGAGCATGAACTTCGCACGCATCCAGTTCACGCCCGACCTGATGCCGTCCGACGTCACCGGCTCCTCCGTCTGGAACCAGCGCGACGGCGACTTCGACTTCCGGGCGGGCCCGATCTTCGCCAACCTCCTGCTCGCCGACGAGATCAACCGCGCTCCCCCGAAGACGCAGGCGGCGCTGCTCGAGGCGATGCAGGAGCGGCAGGTGACGATCGACGGCGTCACACACGTTTTCGACCCGCCCTTCCTCGTGCTCGCGACGCAGAACCCGATCGAGTACGAGGGCACCTACCCGCTGCCCGAGGCGCAGCTCGACCGCTTCCTGCTGCGGATCGCGTTCGGCTACCCGAGTCGCGCCGCCGAGTGGGAGGTGCTGGAGCGGCGGCTCGAGCGCCACGTGGACGAGGTCGAGCTCTCGCAGGTCGTCTCGCGCGAGACGCTGCTCGAGCTGCAGCGCTCGCTCGAGGGAGTCCACGTCTCGGAGACGGTCGGCCGCTACATGGTGGAGCTGACCGCGGCCACTCGGTCGAGCTCCAGCACGGCCGTCGGCGCGAGCCCGCGCGGCAGCCTCGCCCTGCTCAAGGTGTCGCGCGCCCGCGCTGCCGTGAACGGACGCGACTTCGTGACCCCGGACGACGTCAAGTCGGTCGCCGTTCCCGCGCTGGCACACCGGCTGATGCTGAAGCCGGAGCTCTGGGTGCAGCGGCTCTCGGCCGAGGACGTGGTGCGCGAGGTGCTGGAGACCGTGCCGACGCCGCCTGCCGAGGATCCCGCGGACCGGCCGTGAGCCGGACCGCCTCGCCACGGCTCGCGGCCTACGCGGCGCTGGCGGCGCTCGGGCTGCTCGGAGCGCTCGCGCTGAGGCGCCCGGAGCTCGCGGTGCTGGCGGCGCCGTTCGCGGCGCTGCTCGCGCTCGGCCTCCAGATCGCCGCCGAGCCGGGCGTGCGGGTGTGGTTCTCCCTCGACCACGAGCGCGCGCTCGAGGGAGACGAGCTGAAGGCGGAGCTCGAGCTGAACTCGACTGTGCCGATAGAGCGGCTCGAGCTCGCGCTCGTGCTCCCAGGCGGGATCGAGCTCGCCGCCGGCAAGAACCCGCTCGCCCTGCGGCTCGGCCGGGACGATGAGCGCACGATCGAGCTGACGCTTCGCTGCACCCGTTGGGGCGTCTACTCGCTCGGTGAGATCCGCCTGCGCGCCCGTGACCGCCTGGGCCTGTTCGTGTACGAGCAGGCGCTCGCCCGGGAGACGCCGCTCAAGGTCTACCCGCGGCCCGAGACGATCCGCGCTCTGCTGCCGGCGGCCGAGACGCAGGTCTACCAGGGCAACGAGGTCGCGCGCGCGAAGGGCGAGGGGCTCGAGTTCGCGGAGATCCGCCCCTACTCCCCGGGCGACCGGCTGCGCTCGATCAACTGGCGGGCGAGCGCCCGCCGCGACGGCCTCTTCGTCAACGAGCGCCACCCCGAGCGGAACATCGACGTGATCCTCTTCCTCGACAGCTTCGCCGAGGCGCGGCGCCTGCACGAGAGCACGCTCGACCACGCCGTGCGCGCGACGGCCACGCTCGCCTCGCGCTACCTCGAGCGCCGCGACCGAGTCGGGCTCGTGAGCTTCGGCGGCATCCTCCACTGGCTGCTGCCGGGGATGGGGATCGCCCAGCGCTACCGAATCGTGGACGCGCTGCTCGAGACCGAGATCGTCTTCAACTACGCCTGGAAGGACGTGTCCGTGATCCCCGTGCGGACGCTGCCGCCGAAGGCGCTCGTGATCGCCGTCACGCCGCTGCTCGACGAGCGCAGCGTCAAGGCCCTCGCCGACCTGCGCGGGCGCGGCTACGACCTCGCGATCGTCGAGGTCTCGCCCGTGCCGTTCGTCGAGGCCGGCGTCGAGGAGCTGGACGAGCTGGCGCACCGGCTCTGGCTGCTGAAGCGCAGCGAGCTGCGCTCGCGCTACCAGCGGCTCGGCGTCGCCGTCGCGGAGTGGCGCGGCGACGAGCCGCTCGAGCTCGCACTCGAGGAGGTGAGGGCATTCCGGCGCCACGCGCGGCTCGCGCGCGCACACTGACCGCGGCCGCCGCGGTCGCCGTCGCCGGCGTGCTCGCCGCCTGGCCCGCGCTCGAGGCCGGCGTCGTGGTCGGCTGGGTGAACGGCGCCGGCGGTGGAATCGCGCGTGCTGCTGCTCGCCGGCGGCCTCTGGCTGCGTCAAGCAGGGGCAGTGCCCGCGGCTGTCGCGCTGCTCGGGCTCGAGTACGCGTCGCTGCTCGCGCTCGAGGACCTGCCGCTCGACCAGCGGGCGCCGCTCTACGCGGCCGGCCTGCTCGCCGTTGCGGAGCTCTCGTACTGGTCGCTCGAGCTGCGCGCGGCCGTCACCGACGAGCCCGGCTCGCACTGGCGCCGCGCCGCCTTCCTCGCCTGGCTCTGCCTGCTCACCCTCGCGCTCGGCGCGGCACTGCTCGCGCTCGTCGACGTCTCCGCGGGCGGAGGGCTCGCGCTCGAAGCAGTGGGCGCGCTCGCCGCGGCGGGCGCGCTCGCGCTCATCGCGGCGCTCGCGCGCCGCGCCGCCGCGAAGTAACACGGTGTCACTTGTACGATCGGCGTCGTGAGCGTTCGCACGGCGGAGTCAAGCGACATCGAACGGATGCTCGATCTCGCCGAGGCGAAGCGGGATCTTTACCGGGACAACGCGCACCCGTTTCAGCGCCCGGCGAACGATGCCCGCAGCCAAACGCGCGAGGAAGACCTGCCCTGGAGTAGCGTCGCGCTATGAGCCTACGGGTTGAGTTCCTCGGCACCGCGGGCGCGACGCCGACACCGCGCCCGCTCTGCACTTGCCGCGTGTGCGTCGAGGCGCGCAAGCGTGGCGTGCCATATGCAAGGAGCGGCCCGAGCGTGTTCATTCACGGCCCCGACGTTCTGATAGACACGCCGGGCGAGATCGTCGATCAGTTGAACCGCTCGTCTGTTCGGCACATAGCGGCCTGCTTCTACTCTCACTGGCATCCAGACCACACGATGGGCCGCCACGTCTTCTCTGCGATCAACGCGGACTATCGCGTCTGGCCCTCCGCGCCGCGCGGCACGATCGACGTGTATCTCCCGCAACAGGTTGCCGCTGATGCGCGTCAGTTCCTGGGCTCTGGGATCACCTGAAGTTTCTCGAACAACGTGAGCGGGTCATTCACCTCCACGAGCTGCTCGATCAGGAACCCGTTGAAGTAGGCGGCGTGCTCATCCGGCCACTGCGCCTTGAACAGGACTTCGTCTATGCGTTCTTATTCGACGACGGCGAGCGGCGACTACTCGTCGTTCCGGATGAGATAGACGAGTGGGTTCCACCTAAGGAAGCTCGGGGCGTCGATCTCGCTGTCGTGCCGATGGGCATCGCCGAGTTCCACCCCCTGACGGGAGAGCGCCTAATCGCAGAGGAGCATCCCGTCTTGCGCGCCGAGGCGACCTTCCAGCAGACGCTCGACATCGTCGAGGTGCTCGCGCCGCGCCGTGTCCTTATGACGCATATCGAGGAGTCAGACGGCCTGAGCTACGACGATCTTGCTGAGGTTGCCCGGCGCATCCGCGAGAGAGGTATTGACCTCACCTTCGCGCACGACACGCTGATCGTCGAAGTCTAGAGCTGCGCGTCACCGGGACGCCGAAATTCGGGGCAGCTAGCCGATTGATCGGAGGTGTTTCCGATCAATCGGCTAGGAGGCCGCGCCCTTGGGGGGCGGCGGCTGCATCGTCGCGCCGGGGAAGGGCACGGGCCGGCGGCTTCGGCTTCGGCACGCGCTTGCGCTCCTCGTCCGCGACCGCGGGCTCGGGCGCGGGCGGCGGCCTCCTCGGCGAACACCGACTCCTCGGCCTCGCCGGCGAGCAGCCGCTCGAACTGGTCCTTGTCGATCGTCTCGCGCTCGATGAGGATCGCCGAGAGCCGGTGCAGCTCGTCCATGTGCTCGCGCAGGACCGCGGTGCGCCGCCTCGTGCGCCTCCTCGATCATGCGGCGGATCTCGTCGTCGATCTCGCGCGCGATCTCGTCGGAGTAGTCGGGCTCGGCGCCCATGTCGCGCCCGAGGAACGGCATGTCGTGGTTGCGGCCGAGCACGCGCGGGCCGAGCTTCTCGCTCATGCCGTAGCGCATGATCATCTGCTTCGCCGTGTGCGTCACCTTCTCGAGGTCGTTCGCCGCGCCGGTCGTGATCTCGTGGAAGACGAGCTCCTCCGCGGCACGGCCGCCGAGCGTCATCGCGAGCTTGTCCATGAGCGCGGACTTCGTCGTCAGGAAGCGGTCCTCGCGCGGCAGCGAGATCGTGTAGCCGAGCGCCTGGCCGCGGCTGATGACCGAGATCTTGTGGACCGTCGTCGGTGTGCTCGAGGTAGTGGCCGACGAGCGCGTGGCCCATCTCGTGGTAGGCCGTGATCTTGCGCTCCTGCTCGGAGAGGAGGCGCGTCTTCTTCTCCGGGCCGGCGATCACGCGCATGATCCCCTCCTCGAGCTCCTCCTGCTCGATCATCTTCTTGCCGCGGCGAGCTGCGAGCAGCGCGGCCTCGTTGACGAGGTTCGCGAGGTCGGCGCCGGTGAAGCCCGGCGTGCCGGCGGCGAGCGTGTCGAGGTCGATCTCGGGCGCGATCGGCTTGCCCTTCGTGTGCACCTCGAGGATCTTGCGGCGGCCGTTGCGGTCGGGCCGGTCGACGACGATCTGGCGGTCGAAGCGGCCCGGGCGAAGCAGCGCCGGATCGAGGATGTCGGGCCGGTTCGTCGCCGCGATCAGGATGATGTTGTCCTTCAGCTCGAACCCGTCCATCTCGACGAGGAGCTGGTTCAGCGTCTGCTCGCGCTCGTCGTGGCCGCCGCCGAGGCCCGCGCCGCGGTGACGGCCGACGGCGTCGATCTCGTCCATGAAGATGATGCAGGGGGACGCCTGCTTCGCCTGCTCGAAGAGGTCGCGCACGCGGCGAGGCGCCGACGCCGACGAACATCTCGACGAAGTCGGAGCCCGAGATCGAGAAGAACGGCACGCCGGCCTCGCCGGCGACCGCGCGCGCGAGCAGCGTCTTGCCCGTGCCGGGCGGCCCGTAGAGGAGAACGCCCTTCGGGATCCGCGCGCCGAGCGCCTGGAACTTCTTCGGGTTCTCGAGGAACTCCTTGATCTCCTGCAGCTCCTCGACCGCCTCGTCCGCGCCGGCGACGTCCTTGAACGTCACCTTCGGCGAGTCCGGCGACATCCGCTTGGCGCGGCTCTTGCCGAAGCTCATCACCTTCGAGCCGCCGCCCTGCATCTGGTTCATCAGGAAGATCCAGAAGCCGATGAAGAGCACGAACGGCAGCAGGTAGATCAGGACGACCACCAGGCCGACGAGCCCGTGCCCTTCGAGTCGAACTTGACGTCCTTCCTTCTGGAGCAGCTGCTGGAACTCGATCTGCGACTGGTCGGTCGGGTAGTTGACCTTGACCTTCTGCCCGTTCACGAGCATCGCGTTGATCTGCTGCCTGGTCGGCGTGAAGACGACCTCGTTGACGCTTCGGCTCGCCTCGACCTGCTGTGATCAGCTCCGAGTACGTGACCTTCTTCGCGCGCCGCGCGCCGAGGGAGCAGCGTCTGCGACGCCAGGTAGACGAGCAGCACGATGACGATGAGCGGGAAGAGCGCGCTGCGGAAGAATCGGTTCATCGAAAATCTCCAGGGTCAGGGTAGCAGCACGGATGTTCGACAACCCGGGCGCTCCGGGTAGTCGGCTCACGGCCTTCGGGGATGAGATCCGTCGCTGCAGGACGCCGACGTACGGGAGGTTGCGGTAGCGCTCGGCGAAGTCGAGCCCGTAGCCGATCACGAAGCGGTTCGGGATCTCGAAGCCGACGTAGCGCACCGGCACGTCGATCTCGCGCCGCGTCGGCTTCGTCAGCAGCGCGCAGATCTCGAGCGACGCCGGACTCGCGCGCTCGAGGTTCCGCATCAGGTACGAGAGCGTGAGGCCGGAGTCGACGATGTCCTCGACGACGAGCACGTTGCGGGCCGCGATGTTGATGTCGAGGTCCTTGAGGATCCGCACGACGCCCGAGGAGTCGGTGCCGGCGCCGTAGCTCGAGATCGCCATGAAGTCGACCTCGCAGGTCACGGTCAGCTGCGCGCATCAGGTCGGCCATGAAGAAGACTGCGCCCTTGAGGACGCCGACCAGCAGCAGGTCGCGCCCGGCGTAGTCGGCGGAGATCTCGGCGCCGAGCTCGGCGATGCGCGCCTGCAGCGTCGGCTCGTCGATCAGGACCTCGCCCACGCCCCTTTCGAGCTCGGCTTGACTCACGCGCTCCCGCGCCTTGACCAGGGCGTCTCACTCTTCGCCTTCCCGCGTCACGGCGTGCTCGAGCCCGATGCCCGGGCACCGGACGACGACCTCGTCGCCGCGCACGACGAGCGGCCATGCCGTCTCGCTGCGCCGGGGCACCTTCGCGTCCACGAAGCAGATCCTGCACCTTCTTGCGGCGGCCTGCGAGCCGATCCCCCGGCCGGCGCGCGCGCACCTCCAGCCCGCGCAGCGGCGAGGTGAGTCTTCCACGGGCCCCAGCGTCACCTGCCCCCTCGAGCCAGACGTGTCGTACTCGCGCACGGCGCGGACGCCGCCGCCGAGGTCGGCCGCCTTCGAGCCCTCGCGGCTCGAGCAGAGAGACGAGCACGCGCCTCGAGCGTCCGGGGCAGGCGCGGGCGCTCCGCGGCGAGCCCGAGCAGGTTGGCGCGCGCGCGCCGGGTGGACGCGCTCGAGCAGCGGCAGGATCTCGGAGCGGATGAGGCCGCGCATGGTGTCGGGGTTCGACGAGTCGAGCCGGAACGCGAGCCCTCGGCGCGGCAGTAGGCCTCGGTCTCCTCGCGCCAGACGGCAGCAGCGGACGGACGACGCCGTCCTCGCGGCGCGCCTTGATCCCCTTCGCCGTGCCGCTCGAGACGAGGCGGTAGAGGACGGTCTCGACCTGGTCGGAGGCGGTGTGGCCCGTCGCGCGCAGGCCGCGGCCCGCGCGTGAGGAGTAGCGCAGGTCGCGCAGCTCGGCCTCCGTCGCCGCGGGCGGCGCGACGACGACCTCGGCGCCGAGCACCTCGACGCAGAAGCGGGCGTCGGCCTCGGACTCCTCCCCGCGCAGGCCGTGGTTCGACGTGGAGGCCGAGACGCGTAGCCGAGCGCGCGGAGGGCGTGCCAGAGGCAGGTCGAGTCGGCGCCGCCGGAGACGAGGCAGCAGACCTCTCCGCCGGGCTCGATCAGGCCGTGCCGGCGGACGTGCGCCTCGATGCGCGCGCGAGCTCCCGGGCGTCGACTCCATCTGTGCATTGTTGCAGCCGCTCAACCTCGAGCCGGATGCTCTCGAGGACGGCAAGCGCCGCGAGAAGCGCCGCGAGCACGGCGCGAGCTCTCACCGCGCCTATCTTAGAAGGCGGGGGCCGCGCACCAGGCCTCGAGCAGCTCGACCGCGGCGCCGAGCTCGTCCGCTTCGAGGCGGAACGGCACGGCGAGCTCCACGAGCTCGCCCTCGCCTGCGGCGCCCGGCCGGCCGCGGCGTTCAGGGCGTAGCGGATCGTCAGCGAGTGGGCGACCAGCAGGATCAGGCGCTCGGGGCGGCCGAGCAGGAGCCGCAGGCCGCGCGCGTAGCGGGCGGCGATCTCCGCGCGGCTCTCGCCCCCGGGCGGCGCGTCGAGCGGCCCGTGCGTCCAGACCCAGTCGCGGTAAGCGTCGAGCCGCCCGCCTTCGAAGGAGCCGTAGCCGGGGTCGGAGAGCTCCGGGACGACGAGCCGCGGGACGTCACGGCCGGCGAGCGCGAGGTCGGCCGTCTCCCGCACGCGCTCGAACGGCGTCACCGCGCAGAGCTCGATCTCCTCGCCGCGCAGCGCCTCGCCGAGCGCGCGCGCCTGCTCGCGCCCGGCCTCGGTCAGCGGCCCGGGCGCGGACGGATCGCCGTTCATCGACCCCGGCGGCGCTGAAGACGGACTCGCCGTGGCGGGCGAGAAGCAGGGCGTCCACTAGAAGAGCACGCTTCGGTAGTCGAGCGCGTGGCGCATGCCGATCCGCTCGTACAGCTGGATCGCGGCCTGGTTCTCGGGCCGGACGAAGAGGCACACGCGCGGCGTCCGCTCGAGCAGCGCGCCGGCAGAGGTCGGCGAGCGCGCGCGGTGCGTAGCCGCGCCCGCGCGCGGCCGGGTCGATCCACACCTGCTGGAGCTGAACTGCGCTGGGCGTCCACGCGGAGGCCTCGGCCTTGAAGAGGATGTCGCCGCCTCCTCCCAGAGCCATGAGCGGCCCTCGCTCGATCTGGACCGGGTGCGCCAGCGGAAGCCGTCGGGGTCGCGCCGCAGCGGGTCGATCCCGAGCTCCTCCTCGTGCGCGGCGGCGCAGGCCGGCACGAGCAGGTCGAGATCGGCGGGCGCCGCCGGGCGCAGGCCGCTGCCGCCTGGCTCGGGCGGCTCGTCGAGCACGTACACCGGCTGCCCCGGCCGGTCGTCGCGCGGCCGCGGCAGGCGGGGTGCGGCGGCCTCCCAGAGCTCGGAGACGGCGCCCTGCTCGCCGATGATCATCCGCGTTCGCGAGCGCGCCGCGGCTCCGGCGAACGCGTCGCAGCCCCGCCCGGAGGGAACGATGTTGGCGCCCGACGTGGCAGAGCGCGAGCAGCCGCCCGTC
The DNA here is from genome assembly GCA_963839425.1 of uncultured Actinomycetes bacterium. Lineage (GTDB taxonomy): Bacteria > Actinomycetota > Thermoleophilia > Gaiellales > Gaiellaceae > CAYGLV01. The sequence continues at coordinate 156,335 of CAWIUX010000009.1, read as the reverse complement.
CTCGCTCGACGCCGGCGAAGCGGCCGAGCCCGCGACGGGCGACGTCCTCGAGGAAGACGCGCTCGACGGGATCCTCGGCGCAGAAGGCGAGGATCTGCGGCAGGGACGGCTCAAAGTTTCCTCGCCAAGGCGAGGAAACTTCGGAGACCGGCGCATTCCAGTCGTCGGCGCGCGGAAACGACTAGGCTTCGCCGCCGTGCCGATCCACCTCAGAGCCGAACCCGGGCGACTACGCGGAGGCGTGCCTCCTCCCCGGTGACCCCCTGCGCGCGAAGTACATCGCCGAGACGTTCTTCGAGAGCCCGGTGCAGGTGAACGAGGAGCGCGGCATGCTCGGGCTACACCGGCACGTACAAGGGGCGCCCGTCTCCGTTCAGGCGAGCGGCATGGGCTGCCCCTCGGCCGCGATCGTGATCGAGGAGCTCGCCCAGCTCGGCGTCAAGCGGATCCTCCGGGTCGGCACCTGCGGCGGCCTCCAGCCCGACATGAAGCTCGGCGACCTGATCGTCGCGATCTGCGCCGTGCCGGCGGACTCGACCGCGACCCACCTCGTCGGCGCGAGCCGCACGCGCCGACGGCCGACTGGGAGCTCGTGCACGGCGCCGTGCACGCTGCGAAGGAGCTCGGCAAGCCGGTCCGCGTCGGCCCGATCGTCTCGAGCGACCTCTTCTACAACCCCGACGACGGGCAGCACGCAGCGCTGGTCGGACCGCGGGATCCTCGCGGTCGAGATGGAGGCGGCGGTGCTGTTCACGCTCGGCGGCCTGCGCAAGTCCAGGCCGGCTGCCTGCTGCACCGTCTGCGACGTCGTCGTCGAGGGCGAGTTCGTCCGCATCTCGGACGAGGACATGCGCGCGCCGTCGACCAGATGACCGAGCTGGCGCTCGACGACGGTCACCGACGAGCCATTAGCGCCAGCACCGTCTTCCTCGTCAACCCGGCGTCGGCCGGCGGCTCGACGGGCCGGCGCTGGCCCGAGATCGCGCGCCAGCCGCGGCGCTCGGGCTGGTGGGCGACACGCTCTTCTCCGAGGGGCCGGGTCACCTGCCGCGAGCTCGCGCGGGACGCGGTCGCCGGAGGCGCGGAGCTGCTCGTCGTCGTCGGCGGCGACGGGACGGTGAACGAGGTCGTCAACGGCGCTCGCCGGGCTTGGAGCAGCGTCGATCTCGCCGTGATCCCGCGCGGCACCGGCGTGCGACTTCGGCCGGACGTTCGGCATCCCCGTCGAAGCTCGAGGGCGCCCTCGACGTCGCGCTGCGGGGCGTGCGCGACGATCGACCTCGGCCGCATCGCGTCTACCGCGCCTGGGACGGCGACGCGAGGCGAGCTCGTACTTCGCGAACGTCGCGAGCGCGGGCATGAGCGGCGCGATCGCGAAGCGCGTGAACGAGACACGAAGGCGTTCGGCGTCAAGGCCTCCTACTTCTTGGCGACGCTGGCGGTCTTCGCGCGCTGGCAGAACACGCGACGTGCGCGTGGCCGTGGACGGCGAGATCCGCGGCGGGCGGATGCACGACGTGTCGTCGCGAACTGCCGCTACTTCGGCGGCGGCATGATGATCTGCCCCGACGCCGAGCCCGACGACGGCCTCTTCGACGTGCTGCTGATCGGCGACGTCACGAAGCGCGACCTCCTGCAGACGCTGCCGAAGATCTACCGCGGCACGCACCTCCCGCACCCGAAGGCCGAGCTGCTGCGCGGGCGGTCGTCACCGTGGACGCCGACGTGCCGCTGCCGGTGGAGCTCGACGGCGAGCAGCCGGGAACGACGCCGGTGCGCTTCGAGGTCGTGCCGGGCGCGTTGCGCCTGCGCGTGCCGGCCTAGCGGGCCTAGGGGCCTTGCGGGCTTGCGCGGCGCGGTCTTCGGCTTCGGCTTCGGCTTGCCGGCGCGGCGCGCTTGAGCGCGGCGAGCTCCTGTCTCGAGCTTCGCGACCCGGCGCTCGAGCTCCTCGATGCCGCGGACGCGCTTCTGCAGCTCGTCCAGCCGGTCGCGCAGGCCCCCGGCCGCGTCGACCGCGCGCTGGGCGCCGGGCATGTCGGCGAGCTTCTGAATCGCCTCCTCGCCGGCGTCGGCGAGCCGCGAGAGCAGGTCCTTCTGCGGTGCACGCGCCATCTCTGCTCCCTTCGTCGTCGTCGTCGTTGGAGAAGTCATACCACCGCCGGGTCGCGCGCGGCGACCGGCTCGACACGTTCGTAGGGTGCGCCGAGCGGAGGCCGCGGGTCCTCCTCGCCGCGGTGCGGCCAGAACGAGAGCGCGCGCTCGGCCTGCGCCGTGATCGTCAGCGACGGGTTGACGCCGAGGTTCGCGCTCGACCGCCGAGCCGTCGACGACGTGCAGCCCCGGGCAGCCGTACACGCGCAGCCACGTGGTCCACGACGCCGCGCTCGGGCGTCTCGCCGACGCAGCGCCGCCGAGGATGTGCGCCGTCGTCGGCACGTCGAGCAGCACCTCGTTGACCGAGCTGCCGGCGATGGCCGTCGATCAGCTCCGCGACGATCCGCGCCGCCTCGTTCGCCTCCGGGATGTACGTCGGGCTCGGCTCGCCGTCGCCCCGCTCGGACGTGAGCCGCCCGCCGGCGCCAGCGCACCCGCAGGCTGTTCGCGCGCGCCTGCATCACGAGCAGGATCACCGTCCGCTCCGACCAGCGCCGAACCGAGAGGCTGCGCAGCAAGAGGAGCGGGTGGCGCGCGGTCGTCCGCGAGGAAGCGCAGCTGACGCGGCAGGCGGCCGCCGCCGTCGACGAGCAGCGTGCCGAGCAGCCCCATCACGTTCGAGCCCTTCGGGTAGCGGACCGGCTCGATGTGCGTGTGCTCGTTCGGGAAGATCGACGAGCCGATCGCGATGCCGGTCGAGTAGTCCACGTCGCCGCGCCGCGCAGGTCGCGCCGACGATCGCCTCCGAGTTCGTGCGCACGGCCTCGCCGAGCCGCGGCGAGATCCCCGGCAGGCGCGCCCGCTCGCGCGCGCCGAAGAGCAGCCGCAGCGTGCCGAGCACGCCCGCGGCGAGCACGACCTGCTCCGCGCGGAAGCGCTCCTCCGGCTGCGTACCGCGGCCCGGCCGCCGGGTCGACGACCTCCCAGCCGCCGTCCGCCAGCGGCACGAGCGTCCACGACCTCGCGCTCGGGGAAGATCTCCGCGCCGCCGCCGCTCGGCGAGCCAGAGGTAGTTGCGGTCGAGCGTGTTCTTGGCGCCGTGGCGGCAGCCGACCATGCAGCCGCCGCAGCGGATGCAGCCGCTGCGCGGCGGGCCCGCGCCGCCGAAGTACGGGTCCGGCACCTTGACCCCCGGCTCGCCGAAGTAGACGGCGACGTCGGTCGGCCGGTACGTCTCGGCGACGCCCAGCCGCTCGGCGACCTGCTGCAGCACCCGGTCGGCCGGGGTCTCGAACGGCACCGGCGCCGCGCCGAGCATCCGCCGCGCGGTCGCGTAGTGCGGCGCCAGCTCGTCGCGCCAGTCGGCGATCCCCGCCCACTGCGGGTCGTCCCAGAACGCGCCGAGCGGCTCGTAGAGCGTGTTCGCGTAGACGAGCGAGCCGCCGCCGACGCCCGCCCCGGAGAGGACGAGCACGTCGCGCAGCAGCGTCAGGCGCTGGATGCCGCAGCAGCCGAGCCGCGGCAGCCAGAGGAAGCGTGCGCAGGTCTCCAGTTCGTGCGCGGGAAGTCCTCGCGGTCCGAAGCGGCGGCCCGCCTCGAGCACCGCGACCCGGTAGCCCTTCTCGGTCGCGCGGCAGCGCCGCGACGGAGCCGCCGAAGCCGCTGCCGACGACGACGACGTCGTACTCAAGGGGCAAGCTCAGCCACCACGCGCGACAGTACCTCCCCGGCGGCGCCGTCGAGCTTCAGGGTCGCGCGCTCGTCGTACGGCGTCGGGCCGAGGTTGACGATCGCGAGCGCGCCGCCCGCCTCGAGCGTCTCGGCCGGCAGCCCGGCGACCGGGAACACCTCGAGCGAGGAGCCGACGACGAGCAGCAGCCCGGCCGCGCGCGCCAGCTCGGAGGCCCGGCCGATCGCTCGCTCCGGCAGCAGCTCCCCGAACATGACGACGTCGGGCTTGAGCACGTCGCCGCAGGCGGGGCAGAGAGGCGCGGGCCGCCCGTCGTCGAGCTGAGCCACAAGCTGCGCGAGCAGTTCCTGCGCGCCGCAGCGCAGGCAGACGGCGCGCCGGATCGAGCCGTGCACCTCGATCACGTCGCGGCTGCCTGCCCGCTCGTGCAGCGTGTCGATGTTCTGGGTGACGACAGCCTGTACGAGCCCGCGCCGCTCGAGCTCGGCGAGCGCTCTGTGCCCGTCGTTCGGCTCGGCGCCGGCGAGAATGCGCAGGCGCTGCCCGTAGAACACCCAGCTCCGGGCCGGATCGCGCCGGAACGAGTCGAGCGAAGCGTAGTCGTATCGGGTCGAACTCCGACCAGAGGCCACCCGGCGAGCGGAAGTCGGGGATCCCGGACTCCGTGCTGATGCCGGCGCCGGTCAGCACGACACACGGCTGCCGCTCGCGGATCAGAACGGCCAGGCGAGCGGCGCTCACGCATACGATTCTACGGCGCGGAGCACGAGTTTCCCGTACGTTTGGCCCGCAACCAACGCGGCTGCCCGGGACCTCGCGAAACGCGACCCTACTGGACCCCCGAGAAAGGACGCAGTGAGCCTCGCCCGTCTGAGATGGCTTTCCATCGTCGTGCCGGTGGCGCTCCTCGTCGCGTTCGCAATCCTGCTGCGTTCCCCGTTTCACGACTTCCTGCACGAGTTCCCGGGAATACTCGTCCTCGTCTGCATCCTCGCCGTAGGCGTCACGGTCTTCTCCTTCGCGATCTTCGGCGCCATCGGCCGGGTCGAGCGGCGGGTCTTCCAGCGCAACGATGAGCTGGCGGCCCTCCTGGCCGTCGGCCAGGAAGCAGCCTCGGCCGTCGAGCTGACCGAGATGCTCGACAAGGCGCTCGACGCGATCCTCGCCGTGACTCCGGCCGAGATGGCGGAGATCTGGCTGACGACCGACGACGGCGCGCTCGCGCTCGAGCGCCAGCGCGGCATCGGCGTCGACGGCCGCGCGCGAGGGACCGCCTGGCGCCGGGCGAAGGGCTGCCCGGCCTCGCGGTCCAGCAGGGCGTCGGCCGTCCTCGTCCACGACCCGGCGTCCGATCCCCGGTTCGTCAGCCGGGAGATCGCCGAGCTCGGCCTGCGAGACGTTCTGCGCACTGCCGCTCCGGCACCGCGGCGAGATCGTCGGCGTGCTCGCGCGTCGCGGCCCGCGACCGGAAGGCGTTCGCGGACGAGGCGGAGCTCCGGCTGCTCGAAGGGATCGGCGAGCAGATCGCCGTGGCGATCGAGAACGCCCGGCTCCTGAACCGCGTGCTCGACCGCGCCGTGCTCGAGGAGCGCGAGCGGATCGCGCGCGACCTGCACGACGGCCTGGCCCAGGTGCTCGGCTACATCAACACGCAGGCGCTGGCGATCAAGAAGCACCTGGCCTCGGGGCGCCAGGAGGAGGCGCGCGAGCTGGTGGGGACGATGGAGGAGGCGGCGCGGCACGTCTACGGCGACATCCGCGAGGAGATCATGGGCCTGCGGGCCGCCCGGGAAGGTCTCGTTCCCAGCCTGCGCGAGTACCTCTCCGGCTACGGCCGCATGACCGGCGTCGCCTCGGACGTGCGGGTCACCGACGCGGCCGCGGCGCTACGGCTGCCCGGCGCGACCGAGATCCAGCTGCTGCGGATCATCCAGGAGGCGCTCAGCAACGTCCGCAAGCATGCCGGCGCCGGCAGCGCGACCGTCAGCCTCGAGCTCGCGGGGGACGAGTTGCGCCTCGAGGTGAAAGACGACGGCCGCGGCTTCGACCCGGACAGCCCCGCCCGCACGGGCTGGCCCCGCTTCGGGCTCCAGACGATGCGAGAGCGAGCGCATGCGCTCGGAGGGACGTTCGACCTGCGCTCGAGCCCCGGAACGGGGACGAGCATCGTCGTTTCCGTACCGGTGACGTCCCGGAAGGAGGTGGCGTATGCGCGTGCTGCTCGCGGATGACCACGCCCTCTTCCGGGCCGGCATCGCCAGTCTCCTCAAGGCATGGGACATGGAGACGGTCGGGCAGGCGAGCAACGGGCTCGAAGCGCTCGAGCAGGCGCGGGCGCTCCGCCCCGACCTCGTCCTCATGGACATCGGGATGTCGCCCTGCAACGGCCTCGAGGCGACGCGGCTGATCAAGGCCGAGCTGCCGGAGACGAGGATCGTGATCGTCACCGTCTCGGACGACGACGAGGACCTGTTCGAGGCGATCAAGAGCGGCGCCGAGGGCTACCTGCTGAAGGACATGTCCGAGGAGGAGCTCGGCCGGACCCTGACGGCCATCGCCACCGGCGAGCCGGCCCTCTCGCCTGGTCTGGCGGCCAAGATCCTCGACGAGTTCGCCCGCCTCTCGCGCGACGGCGCCGCCAAGGAGGCCGAGTCGGACGGGCTGACGCCGCGGGAGCGCGAGGTGCTCGAGCTGGTGGTCACGGGAGCCACGAACCGGGAGATCGCGGCGGCGCTCTTCATCTCGGAGAACACCGTCGGCTTCCACATGAAGCACATCCTCGCCAAGCTTCATCTGAAGAACCGCGCGCAGGCCGTCGCGTACGCGATCCGCAGCGGGCTTGTGACCGTCTCGGACGACGAAGCGCCCGCCCCGCAATAAGCGGGTAGGCCCGTACCCACCCATTCTGGTGGGCTCGGCGCCGCGAAAGACCACCCGTTTCCCCTGCAATACCGCGTGTTCTCGGGGTTGCGGGCGGGCCTCCACGCCGGGAGGCTGCTTTCGCAAGCGGAAGTTACTCGCCGGGCAGAAGGGGTCATGCCCCGCCCGGACTTCGAAAGGAGATCGGAATGGGCAAGAAGCTCTGGGTACTCGCGGCGATCGCCGTGGGGGTCGTCGCCGTCGGAGTGGCGTCCGTAGCCGTCTCGGACGGCGACGCGAAGGCCACCGCGAAGACGCGCATGATCTACATGAGCGCCGTCGAGTGGAAGGGCTCGAGCAACGTCTCGAAGGAGGCGTACCCGACGGCGGCCCTGCCGAAGGGCGGCGGCTACGAGTCGTTCCCGCCCGGCCACGCGGAGCTCGCGGGCCAGCCCGCCGGGACCTGGGCGGTCGAGACCTACCGCTTCGACACCGGCGTCGTCGTCGCCTGCAAGGGCGAGCGCGTCGTGCTCAAGATCTTCGGCGTGAACGCGAAGGAGCACCACATCACGGTTCCGGACTTCGACAAGGACTTCACCGTCTTCCGGGGCCAGATGGCCACCTCGGTCTTCAAGGTGCCGGAGACGGGCATCTTCTCGATCATCTGCATCACGCACCAGCCGGCCCACCGCGCCGAGCTGCTCGTCGTGGACTGCTAACCATGAATCGCTGGAGAAACTCCGTTACCGCCCTGGCGTTCGCGGCTGTGCTCACCATCGGCCTCGGAGCGGCAGCTGCCGCACCCGGCAGCGTCCAGGCACCCGCGAAAGTCAGCGTCGTCCTAAAGGAGTGGAGCCTCATTCCGTCTTCGGCGCGGGTCACGGCCGGGAAGGTGACCTTCCAGGTCAAGAACGACGGCGCGCTCGCTCACGAGTTCGTCGTGCTGCGCACCGACGCGCACCACCACACCCTCGCGGTCAAGGGAGGCGAAGCGGTGGAGACGGGTCTCAAGGGTGAGATCGTGAAGATCGTCCCGGGCCAGAACCGCAGCCTTACGCTGAGCCTGAAACGCGGCAAGTACGTGCTGCTCTGCAACCTGCTCGGCCACTACAGGGCGGGCCAGTTCGCCGCCCTGCGCGTGAGCTGAGCACCGACCAGGTCTCTCCCGGCGCCGTGGACACTGGAGCGGCGCCGGGAGAGAGGCCGGAGGCGCCGATGCCCGATCCTCTGAACGAGCCCGGCCCCGGCCGCCGCAGCGACTTGCTCGGCCGCAAATGGGCGCCGGAGATCGTCGCCGCGCTCCGGTCGGGCCCCCGCCGCTTCTCGGAGCTGCGCGCGGAGGTTCCCGGCCTCGGCGACACCGTCCTGAGCCGGCGGCTCGCGGAGCTCGAGCACGCCGGAATCGTCTCCCGCGCGCAGTTTTCGGAGATCCCGCCTCGCGTCGAGTACACGCTCACGGATGCCGGGCTCGCTCTGGGGCGCATGCTCGCCGCGATCGGGCGCTGGAGCCGCGAGTAGCACGCCACCGCGGACCGCCGGGCGACTAGGGTTGCGCCGGTGGACGGCTTCAACTTCTCGACCGACGTGAGCGTGCGCTTCGCCGAGACCGACGCGCAGGGGATTGCCCACCACGCCTCGTTCGTGGTGTGGTGCGAGGTCGCCCGCATCGCCTACCTCGCCGAGTACGCGGGCGGCTACCTCGCCATCCAGGCCCAGGGGATCGAGGCGCTGACGACCGAGGTGCACGTCCGCTACCTCCAGGCCGCCCGCTTCGACGACCGGTTGCGCATCTGGACGCGTTGCCGCGACGTCAGGGGCGCCCGCTTCCGCTACGAGTACGCCTTCGAGCGCGACGGCGAGCTCGTCGCCGACGGCTGGACGGGGCACGCCACCGTGGACGCTGCGACGCACCGGCCGACGCGCGTCCCGGCCTCGTTCGCCGAGGCGGTCGCTAGGGCTGAGTCGTAGCGCCGGCGGCGGCCGCAGCGGCGAGCAGCGCCGCGAGCTTCTCTTTGTCGGTCTGGGGCTTCTTGGTGCCGACCCGGACGACCTTCGGCTCGGAGACGTACGACGAGCGCCAGGTGTCGTCGTGCAGCAGCTTGCCGTCGGCGTCGTAGACGAGGCGATGCGCGCTCGCGTAGCGGGCCGGCGTACCCGTGCTCTCGACGACGGTCTTTCCCTTCGGAAGCGTCGGGTCCTTGATCTTCCTCACCCTCGGGGCGGCGGCGTAGGAGAGCGGAGACGACGTGGACTCGACCTTCCGGCTCTGGGGCGAGCCGTAGAGCGTGACGGTGAGCGAGCCCGAGCCAACGAACGTCCGCAGCCACAGCCACTTGCCCGTGTCGTTCGTGAACTTCAGATCCTGGTCGGGGTAGTTCACCGTCGCGTCGCGGGCCAGCGGGTAGTGCGAGATGTAGAGCGCGTGGTTCCAGCGCTCGTCGATCTGCAACCCCGCCTCGTAGGCGGCGTTGAAGGTCGTGGTCGAGACCTGGCAGACGCCGCCGCCGATCCCTGTCTGCAGCTCGCCGTTGATGATCACCGGCGCCTCGCGGAAGCCGGTGGAGGCGTTCCGCTCGCCGGTCGTGCCGTTGAAGGAGAAGGTGTCGCCGGGGGCGATCAGCTTGTCGTCGATCAGCTTCGCGACGAGGGCGACGTTGTACAGCCGGTTCGGGATGCCGCCGTACGTCGTCGAATACGTGCCGACGACGCCGGTGATGCCCATCGCGGCCGCCTCCGCGGTCGTCCGCTCGGCGGCGACCGGCCGAACCGCCAGCTGGGCGATGCGCCCGGTGGGGGACGTCGCCGTGGCGAGCAGCGCCTGCGCGGTCGCCGGCACGTCGAGGATGATCCCGTCCTTCGCCGGGACGACCCTGGGCAGGTTGGCCTTGCCGAGCGCGAAGCCGGCGTCCACCGGGTCCCGCTCCACCGTCTTGCGAAGCTGCTCGAAGTACGTCTCCGCGCCGGGCCCCGCGACCGCGATCCGCGTGGCCCCGTCCTTCGGCAGCGAGAGCAGCGAAGCGATCCGTGAGCGCGGCAGCCTCCAGCGCGTCTTGCCGTACGCGAGGCGGACGGGCTCCGAGACGGTAATCCGCGCCTGCGCCGCGGCGGGGGCGAGGTCGGCGGCGGTGACCTCGACGGGATCCAGCCCGACGGGCAGCGCGACCGGCCCGACCCGCTCGAGCGAGGCGAGCGAGCGCACGATCGTCCGGCCTGCTGCCTCCTCGTCGAGCTTCCGGCCGCTCTGCCCGGGCACGGCGACGATCTCGAGACCCTTCAGGTCGAGCCGGGCCTCGACGTGGTCGCGGTCGAGCGCGGCTGCGAGCTCCGCGAGCTTGTAGTCGAGCGCGCCTGCGTACGCGGTCACGGGCGGAGTCACCTCCGAGCCGAAGACGCGGATGGCGACGCGCTTGAAGCCGCGCACGGGGCCGAAGCCATCTCCGTCGCGCTGGGCGCTCTCGACGGCGCCGGCCCAGTCGGCGCGCACGCCCAGCGTCGCGGCGTCGATCTCGAAACGCTGCCCCGCCGCGGTGAAGGCGACCGGCTCGTGCGTGACGGCTGCCGCTCGGGCCTCGAGCCGGGCGAGCGCCTCGTCGACGGGGAGCCCCCCGACGTCCACGCCGGCGATCGTGACGCCCTCGGCGAGCCGCGACGTCGAGCCGGCGAAGACCTGGCCGACGAGCGCCGCCAGCACGAAGGCTGCGGCGAGGCCGGCGACGGTCCAGCGCGCGGCGACCCTGATCGGGCGCACGGCGACACCGGCGGTCGAGGAGTTGACGGCCAAGCGAGGAAGTCTAGCGGCCGCTGAACTGGGGCTTGTCGCCAGCGAAGAACGCGGCGACGCCGGTCTTCGCGTCTTCCGAGAGCAGCAACTCGCGGAAGCCCTGCTTCTCGACCTCGAGCCCGTCGGGCCGGTACGCGGCAGCAATCGAGCGCTTGATCGCCCGCAGCGCGAGCGGCGCCTGGGCCGCGAGCCGCACCGTGAAGTCGCGGGCGCGCGCCGCCAGCTCCTCCGGCTCGACCAGCTCGTGCACGATCCCGTCCTCGAGCGCCTGCTCGGGCGTCAGCTGGAGGCCCTTCAGCATCAGCATCGTCGCCCGTCCGGCGCCCACGAGCCTGGTCAGCCGCTGGGTCCCGCCGGCGCCGGGCAGGAGGCCGAGCCGCACCTCCGGCAGGCCGACGAGCCCGGGCCCCTTGGCCAGGAAGCGGAAGTCGCACGCGAGCGCGAGCTCGAGGCCGCCGCCGAGCGCGTGGCCGTTGATCGCCGCCACCGTCGGCATCGGCAGCTCCGCGAAGCGGCTCATCACGTCCTGGACCTGGCCCACGCGGTCCACGTCCTCGGGCCGCACCGTCTGCACGGCCTCGAGGTCGGCACCGACCATGAAGACGCCCTCGCACGCGCTCTCGACAAGGGCCGCCGCCACGTCGGCCGGAGCCGCGCCCTCGAGCTCCTCGATCGCGGCGAGCAGGTCGGTGGCGAGCCCTTCGTCGATCGCGTTCAGAGGCGGCCGGTCGAGCGTGACGACGGCGATCCGCTCGTCCGGGAAGCGCTCGACGCGGACGACGCTCACCGGTCCAGCACCTCGCGCACCATCGCCGCCAGGTCCTGCGGTGAGAACGGCTTCTGCAGGAAGTCCTGGTTGCCGCCCCCGGCGAGGACGTCGTCCGCGTAACCGGACATGTACACCACGCGAACGCGTGGGCAACGCAACCGGATCTTCTCCGCGAGCTCGGGACCTCTCATGCCTGGCATGACGATATCGGTCAGGAGCACGTCGATCGCGGCGTGGTGACCGGCGCACGCGCCGATCGCCTCCTGCGCGCCGGCCGTCTCGAGCACCGTGTAGCCGCGGTCGGCGAGCACGGTGCGGACGAGCTCGCGCACGGCCGGGTCGTCCTCGACGAGCAGGACGGTCTCCATGCCACGCGCGCCTGCCCGCGCCGCGGCGTGCCCGGTCTCCGCACGCGCGTCGACCGAGACCCGCGGCAGCGCGACGCGGAACGACGCGCCATGGCCCGGCTCGCTCTCGACGCTGACGCGGCCGCCGCTCTGCTCGACGATGCCGAGCACCGTCGAGAGCCCGAGCCCCGTTCCCTTGCCAACCTCCTTCGTCGTGAAGAAGGGCTCGAACATGCGCGCCCGCGTGACCTCGTCGATACCGGCGCCGGTATCGGTAACCGACAGCTCGACCTCGTGCGTACCGGGGAGGACACGGATCGCGAGCTCGACCCGTCCCCCTGCGGGCATGGCGTCGCGCGCGTTGACGACGAGGTTGACGACGACCTGCTCGAGCTGACCGGGATCGGCCGTGACGAGCGCGGGCGCGGCGGACGGGACGACGGCCAGCTCGACGTCTTCGCCTATCACGCGCCGGAGCATGTGCTCGAGGCTGCCGACGAGCTCGTTCAGGTCGAGGACGCGCGGGCTGAAGACCTGGCGGCGGCCGAAGGCGAGCAGCTGCCGGGTCAGCGCGGCCGCCCGCTCGCCGGCGGCGCGGATCTCCTCGACCTCCGTGCGCAGCTCGTGGTCGGCCCCGAGCTGCTGCAGCAGCAGCTCGGCGTAGCCGTTGATCGCCGTCAGCAGGTTGTTGAAGTCGTGCGCGATCCCGCCCGCGAGCTGCCCGACCGCCTCCATCTTCTGCGCCTGCAGGAACTGCTCCTCCAGCCGCGTGCGCTCGGTCATGTCGAGGGTGACGAGACCGACGCCGCGTATCTCCCCCGACGCGCCGAAGACCGGGTAGTAGCTCGTCAGGAGGTGGCTCGTCTCGCCGGGCCGCGAGGGGAGCTCCCCGACGACTTCGACGCCCACGAGCGCCTCGCCGGTCTCGAGCACCTGCCTCTGATTCCGCATCGCGAACTCGCCGACCCCGGGCGCGAGCTCGGACGTCGTCTTACCTGGGTACTCGTCCAGCGCGCGCCCAAGGATGCGAGCGAGCGTCGGGTTGACGCGCACGTAGCGCAGCTCGGTGTCGAGGAAGGCGATGCCGACCGGCGCGCTCTCGAGCAGCCCGTCGAGCAGGCTCACCGTCTCCTCGAGCCGGCTCTCGGCCAGCTTGCGGCCGTGGATGTCCACGCCGATGCCGATGTAGCCGAAGAAGGACCCGTCCGGCGCGTGCCGCGGCACGGCGCGGGCCAGGACCCAGCGGAAGCTCCCGTCCGCGAGCCGCAGGCGGTGCTCGTTCTCGAAGACCCTGCGCGCCGCAAGACTCTGCTCCCAGGCCGCTCGCACGCGGTCGCGGTCGTCCGGATGGACGTCGTCGAGCCAGCCGACCCCCAGCGGGTCCTCGAGCTCCCGCCCGGTCAGCTCGAGCGCCGTTCTGTTCACGAACGTGAAGCGGCCCTCACCGTCCGTGAGCCAGATCATGACCGGCGCGCTGTCGGCCAGCGTGCGGAAGCGCTCCTCGCTCTCGACGAGCGCGGCGATCGCCCGCCATTCGTCGCTGACGTCGGTGTTGACCCCGACGACGTGCGTGACCGCGCCGCTCTCGTCGCGAACGTAGGCGAGCCTGACCTCGTTCCAGAACGTCGAGCCGTCCTTCCGGTACTCGAGCAGTGTGGCGGTGACGTCGCGGCCTTCAGCGGCCGCGCCGTCGATCTCCTCGACCGTCGCCGGGTCCGTCTCCGGCCCGTAGAGGAACCCGACGGGGCGCCCGGAGACCTCGTCGAGGGCGTAGCCCGTGATGCGCTCGAAGGCCGGGTTCACGTAGACGATCGGGCGCTCGGGCACCTGGCGGTCTGTGATGATGAACGCGTCGGCCGCGGCTTCGACCGCGTGTTGCAGCAGGCGCATCTCCGAGGCGGCCTCGTACTTCCCCGTCACGTCCTCGATCATCGCCTGGTAGCACGCGACACTCCCGTCGGGGTCGCGCACGGCGGATCCGCTGAGCCGGAGCCACATCGCCGTCCCATCGGCCCTGCGCACCTCGTACTCGTACCCTCGAAGCGCGCCCTCGTCGGCGAGCGCGCGCCAGTGCGCGCGGGCCTCCGGATCGGCGAAGGAGAACCCGTGTCCCGCCTCCAGCTCTGCCGCGGTCGAGACGCCGAACAGGGCGAGCACGGCCGGGTTCGCGTCCAGCACGCGTCCGTCGGGCGTGACGCGGAAGATCCCGATCGGGACGTTCTCGAACAGCTCCCGGTAACGCCTCTCCGCGAGGTCCACCGCGCGGCCCTCCACCGCCCGCTCGAGCGCCGCGCGCACCGCGGGCACGAGCCGCGTCAGGTGCTGCTTGAGCACGTAGTCGTCGAGACCGGCCCTCATCGCCTCGACCGGGGTCTCCTCGGTGCCCGTGCCCGTGAGCATGATCACCGGGCAGCGAGGCAGCCGCTCCTTGACCGAGCGCAGGACCGCGAGCCCGTCCGTGAAGCGCAACGAGCGGTCGGTGATCACGAGCTCCGGCGCACCGTCGAGCGCACGGTCGAGCGCCTCGGCGTCGCCCGCCTCGACGACCTCGACGTCGGGCCACTGACGCGCCAGCTCGCGTCGGGCGAGCGTGCGGTCGTCCGGGTTGTCGTCGACGATGACGACCCGCAGCGGGCCCCTGCTCACGGGCTCACGGGTGGCCGGATGAAGATCATCCGGCAGACGAGCATCGGCTCCGTTCCGCGCACCCACTCATTGTGACCGATAGAACGAGCAGCGAGGTCTAGCGCGGGCGCTCGCTCCAGCCCTGGGCCAGGTAGGTGGCGACGATCTGGCGCTGGATCTCCGAGGTGCCCTCGACGATCTGCAGCACCTTGGCGTCGCGCAGCCACTTCTCGACCGGGTGGTCGCGCATGATCCCGGCGCCGCCGAGGATCTGCACGGCGTCGGTTGCCGCGCGCATCGCGGCGTCGGCGGCGAACGCCTTGGCGTAGGAGCCGAGCAGGCCGGCGTCGCGCCCTTCGTCCACCGCCGAGGCAGCGCGCCACACGAGGAGGCGCGAGGCCTCGATCTGCATCGCCATCTCGGCGAGCTTGAAGGAGACGCCCTGCTTCGAGATCAGCGGCTTGCCGAAGGCGTGTCGCTCGCGCGCGTACTCGGTCGCGTACTCGAACGCCGCGCGCGCGATCCCGACGGCGCCGGCGGCGACCTGCGGCCGCGAGTGCTCGAAGAAGTCCATCGCGATCAGGAAGCCCTGCCCCTCCTCGCCGATCAGCCGGCCGGCGGGGATGCGGGCGTCCTCGAGGAGGATCGAGCCCGTGTGCGACGCCCGCAGGCCGAGCTTCAGCTCCTTGCGGCCCGTCGAGACCCCCGGGTCGCCGGCCTCGAGCATGAACGCCGTGATCCCACCGTCCACCTTGGCGAAGACGAGCGTCAGCTCCGCGATGCCGCCGTTGGTGACGTAGCACTTCTCACCGTTCAGGACGTACTCGCCGCCCTCGCGGCGCGCCGTGGCCTGGATCGCGGCGAAGTCCGAGCCCGCGCTGGGCTCGGTGAAGGCGATCGCCGCGAGGCAGCCCTCCTCCGAGGCGAGCCGGGTCATGTAGCGCTGCCGTTGCTCCTCCGTGGCGGCGTAGAGCAGCGGCCGGACGAGGAACATCGTCGCCCCGATCGGCGCCGAGAGGCCGGCGCAGCCCCACGAGAGCTCCTCCGCGATCAGCGACGAGGTGACCGCGGGAACGCCGCCGCCGCCGTACTCGGCCGGGATCGCGTGGCTCGTCAGGCCGAGCCGCGCCGCCTTCCCGACGAGCTCGCGCGGGAAGTCCTCCCGCTCGTCCCACTCGAGCGCGATCGGCCGCAGCTCGCGCTCGGCGAACTCGTGCGCGAGCGCCTGCAGCTCGCGCTGCTCCTCGGTGAGCGTGAAGCCGATCCCGGCGGCGGTGCGCGTCTCGGCCATCTAGACGGTTGCCTCCACTAGAAGACGAACAGCTCGATGCCGCCGCTGACGTTCAGCTCGACGCCGGTGATGTAGCCGGCGAGGTCGGAGCAGAGGAACGCGATCGCGTTGGCGATGTCCTGCGGCTCGCCCGGCCGCTTGAAGACCGTACGGGCCGCGATCCGCTCATTCATCGCCGGGTTGGCGAAGTGGAACGCCTCCGTGCCGATGATCCCCGGCACGATCGCGTTCGCGGTGATCCCGTGCTTGCCGCCCTCCATCGCGAGCGTCTTCGTCAGCCCGAGGATCCCCGACTTGGTCGTCGAGTAGCTCGCCTGGCCGAAGCCGCCGAGGGTGCCGGCGACGGAGGCCATGTTCACGATCCGGCCCCACTTCCGCTCCTTCATGTGCGGCCAGACGGCCTGCGCGCAGTTGAACGCGCCTGTGAGGTTGACGCGCAGGTCGCGCTCCCAGAGGTCGGGGTTCTGGTCCGCGATCTGGCCGACGTGATCGAGCGTGGCGGCGTTGTTGATCAGGATGTCCACCGCGCCGAACTCCTCGACGACGCGGGCCACGGTGGCCTCCACCTGCTCGCGTTCGGTGACGTCGCACTTGATCGCCGCCGAGCGGCGGCCCATGCCCTGGATCTCGGCCGCGGTCTGCTCGGTGAAGACGAGTCCCTGTGCCTTCGCCACCTGCGCGAGCACGCCGTAGCGCTCGGCCGTCTCGGACGACTCGTCCGACTCGACCTGGATGTCGGCGATCACGACGTCGGCGCCGGCGCGCGCCAGCGTCAGCGCGTCGGCGCGCCCGAGGCCGCGGGAGCCGCCGGTGACGAGCGCAACACGACCTGACAGATCGATCTCGAGTGCCATCTACCCGCCTTTCTCCTCCCGCGTGGCGACGCTAGTCGCCGTGCGGGAGAAAGATCTCCTTGGCGATCACGAGCCGCTGGATCTGCGAGCTGCCCTCGTAGATCTGGAACAGCTTCGCGTCGCGCATCAGCTTCTCGACCGGGTACTCCTTGATGTAGCCGTAGCCGCCGAGGACCTGGACGGCGTCGGTCGTCACCTTCATCGCCGTGTCGGCCGCGAAGCGCTTGGCGAACGACGAGTAGAGGGTGGACTTGCGGCCGTAGCCCTGGTCGATCATCCAGCAGGCCTGCCAGGTGAGCAGGCGCGCCGCCTCGATCTCGCAGGCCATGTCGGCGATCAGGAAGCTGATCCCCTGGTGCATCGCGATCGGCACGCCGAACGACTGGCGCTCCTTCGCGTACTCGACCGCGTGCTCGTACGCCGCCTGGGCGACGCCGACGGCCCCGATCGCGGTGCCCGGCCGGGTGAAGTCGAGCGTCTGCATCGCGATCTTGAAGCCCTCGCCCTCCTCTCCGAGGCGGTTCGCGACGGGCACGACGACGTCGGTCAGCGCGAACGCGGAGGTGTCGGTCGCGCGCTGGCCCATCTTGTCGAGGTGCTTCTCGCGCGTGACGCCGGGCGCGTCGAGCGGGACGACGAACGCGGTGAGACCCTTGTGGCCGGCGTTCATGTCCGTCTTCGCGAAGACGATCGACCACGCCGCGTAGCCCGCGTTCGTGATGAACATCTTCGAGCCGTTGAGGACGTACTCGTCGCCGCGCCGCTCCGCGGTCGTCTTGACGCGCGCGACGTCGGAGC
The DNA here is from genome assembly GCA_963839425.1 of uncultured Actinomycetes bacterium. GTDB lineage: Bacteria > Actinomycetota > Thermoleophilia > Gaiellales > Gaiellaceae > CAYGLV01. The sequence goes on along the minus strand of CAWIUX010000009.1, from coordinate 139,227 downwards.
CGGCGTCCGGCTCGGTGAGCGCGAAGCAGCAGAGGATCGGCTCCTCGAGCAGGGGCGGCAGCCAGTGCCGCTTCTGCTCGTCGGTGCCGGCGATCAGCACCGGCGCCATGCCGAGGCCGTTCGCGCCGATCGAGGTGCCGATGCCCGAGCAGCCCCAGTTCAGCTCCTCGCTGATCAGCAGGCCGTCGAAGGCGGACAGGCCTGCGCCGCCGAGCGACTCCGGAATGTGGAGGTTCATCAGCCCGAGCTCGTGCGCCTTCGCGATCACGTCAGCCGGGTGCGTCTGGTGCTCGTCGTACTCGGCCGACTTGGGCCGGATCTCCTTCGCTGCGAACTCGCGCGCGAGCTCGCGCAGGGAGCGCTGCTCGTCGGTGAGGGCAAACGAGACGCCACTCGCCACCCCGTGCTCGATCGTGGCCATATTCCGCTCCAGAGGTTCGATTGACTAGTCAGTCAATGATGATAGGGCGGCCCCCCACGGGCCGTCAAGGCGGCCCGCGCCTGCACGGTCGACGATTTTTTCTATAGGATTTCGCACCCCGCCTCATCGACACCGGAGGTTTCCGCCGTGGCCGTGACGACCGAGCTCCCTGCGCTCGACCCGCTCGACTTCCTCGCGCTCGACGCGCTGCTCGACGGCGAGGAGCGCGCGATCCGTGACACCGTGCGGCAGTTCGTCCGCGAGCAGGTGCTGCCGGAGATCGGCGACTGGTTCGAACGAGGCGTCCTGCCGCGCGAGCTGCTCGCCGAGCTCGCGAGGCTCGGCCTGTTCGGGATGCACCTCGAGGGCTACGGCTGCGCGGGCGCGAGCGCCGTCGCCTACGGCCTCACGTGCCTGGAGCTCGAAGCCGGCGACACGGGCGTGCGCAGCGCCGTATCGGTGCAGGGCTCGCTGGCGATGTACGCGATCTGGCGCTGGGGCTCGGAGGAGCAGAAGGAGCGCTGGCTGCCGCGGATGGCCGCGGGCGAGGTGATCGGCTGCTTCGGCCTCACCGAGCCGGACGCCGGCTCCGATCCGGGCGCGATGCGCACGCACGCCCGGCTCGACGGCTCGGACTGGGTCCTGAACGGCACCAAGATGTGGATCACGAACGGGTCGATCGCCGACATCGCGATCGTCTGGGCACGGACCGACGGCGGCGAGATCAGGGGCTTCATCGTCGAGAAGGGGACGCCCGGCTTCAGCGCGCCGGAGATCCACAAGAAGCTCTCGCTGCGCGCGTCGGTGACCTCCGAGCTCGTGCTCGACGACGTCCGCGTTCCCGGAGAGAGCATGCTCCCCGGGGCGTCGAGCCTGCGCGGGCCGCTCTCGTGCCTGAGCGAGGCCCGCTACGGCATCGTCTGGGGCGCCGTCGGCGCGGGGCGCGCCTGCTTCGAGGCCGCCCTCGACTACGCGAAGGGGCGCATCGTCTTCGGCAAGCCGATCTCGGCCTACCAGCTCACGCAGCAGAAGCTCGCGGAGATGGCCCTCGAGCTGAACCGCGCCGCGCTCGTCGCCCTGCACATCGGGCGCATGAAGGACGCCGGGACGCTCCGGCCCGAGCACGTGAGCCTGGGCAAGATGGGCAACGTACGCGGTGCGATGGAGGTTGCCCGCTCGGCCCGGACGATCCTCGGCGGGAACGGCATCACGCTCGAGTACCCGGTGATCCGCCACATGGTGAACCTCGAGTCGGTGCTCACGTACGAGGGAACGCACGAGGTTCACACGCTCGTCGTCGGCCACGCCCTCACCGGCGAGAACGCGTTCCGCTAGGCCGCGATGACCGCCGCACCGGTCGCAGCCCGGACGCCGACGGCGCACGACCGTGCCGCCGCCGCGCTGCGCGCCGCGATCCTCGAGGGCACGCTGCGTCCCGGCCAGCGGGTGAACCAGGAGGCGTGGGCGGCCCGGGTCGGGGTCAGCCTGATCCCGGTCCGCGAAGCGCTGCGCGCGCTCACCGGCGAGGGCCTCGTCACCTACCGCCGCCGGCGCGGCTACGTCGTCACCGAGCTCGACATCCACGAGCTGGAGGAGGTGTACGCGCTCCGGCGCCTGCTCGAGAGCGAGGCGCTGCGGCGCGGCGTTCCCGGCGCGACCGCCGCGGACGTCGCGGCGCTCGAGGCCGCAGCCGAGACGTGGCGCGACGCGGCCGACGGCGCGGGCCGGCTTGCCGCGAACCGTCGCTTCCACGGCCTCCTGCACGAGCTCGCCGGCAGCCGCCCGCTCTCGCGGCTGATCGACCTGCTCTGGGACTCGACCGAGGCCTATCGCGCCCTCTACTACGCGCTCCCCGGCGAGGCCGCGGAGGCCGATCGCGCGCACTGTGCGATCCTCGACGCGGTGGCATCTCGCGACGCGGAGCGCGCCGTCGCGCTCCAGGACGTGCACCGCGAGCGCGCACTGGAACGCCTGCGCAAGGCGCTAGCGGCGAGCTAGGGCCAGGACTTCTCGCCCGGCGGCAGCTCCGGCCACGGGGTTCGCGATCACCGCGAGCTCGAGCTCGTACGCGTCGCCGGCCTTCGCCATCAGTAGCTGAACACCGTCGCGCCGTCTCCGATCCACTCCCAGAGCGGCGTGGCGCCGGCGATCTTCGCGTTGGCGACGATCGCGGTCTCGTCGAGGGAGCGCGACTTGACGCAGATCGGGCAGAGCCAGAGCTCGCCTCCGCCGTCGGCGAACTGCTGGAACAGCCGCTCGAGCGGCGGGCAGCCGTCGCAGTGCTCACCCTGCGCGACGCCCGGCAGGCCGAGCTTGACGGCGTCCTTCGTCAGCCACATCACGACCTGCTTGCCCTGGTCGACGGCGGCCGTGGCGACGAGGAAGGCGACGGTGACCTTCTCCGCGTCCTCCATCCCCGTCGTCAGGTTGACGAGCGCTTTCCCGCTTGCGGTCATGTTGCCTCCCGTTTCTTGTAGGCCTTCACGGCGGTGCCGTGGGCGCCGAACTTGATCGCCTTGCGGCGCGTGTCCTCGAACTTCGAGTTGGCGTACGTGGCGACGAGGTTGCCGCTCTCGATCCGCTCGAAGCCGTGCCGCTCCAGGACTCCTGCGTACTCTGCCTCCAGCAGAGCGCCGGCAATTCAGCCTGTCCAGAGATCGATGTTGCGGCGGCCCTCCTCCGACACCGGCTGCTGGATCGTCACGTCGGCGACCTGGATGCGGCCGCCGGGGACGAGCACGCGGTGGATCTCGGAGAAGACGGCGTCCTTGTCGGGGATCAGGTCGATGACGCCGTTCGAGATCACGACGTCGAAGCTGCCGTCGGCGAACGGCATTCGCTCGGCCTCGCACTCGAGGTAGGTGACGTTGCCGGCACCGAGCGCCCCGGCGGCCCGGCGGGCCTTCGCGAGCATCTCCGGCGTCATGTCGATGCCTGTCACGGAGCCCTCGGGGCCGACCATCTGCGCCGCGACGAGCGAGTCCATCCCCGCGCCGCAGCCGATGTCGAGCACGCGCTCGCCCGCCTGCAGCGACCCGAGCGAGAACGGGTTCGCAACGCCCGCGAACGACTCCGCGGCCGCCTCGGGCACCCGCGCGAGGAGCGCCGGTGGGTAGCCGAGATCCTCGGCCCAGGCGCGCCCCGTCGGGAAGACGAAGTCCTTCTCGGGCTCCTGCGAGACCGACGCGTACGTCTTCTTGATCTCGGACTTCAGCAGCCCGACGTCGATGTCGACGTTCACAGCCATCCGACCACCTCCCTGCGCCGGAGACTACGAGATCGGGGGCCGTCGGTCTAGCCCCCATGCCGGCTATCGCCTACGCGAACGGCTCAGAAGACGAGTACGCGCTCCGCCCAGAGCGTCCAGTCGGCCAGCTCCTCGAGCGACGAGTGGCGCGCGCCCTCGGCGAGCAGCTCGTCGCGGATCCCGCGTGCCTTGAGACACGTGCCGCAGCAGCCGACGTCGCCGCCACGGGCGGCGAGGGCCTTCAGCATCCGCTCGAGGTTGTAGTAGCCGTCGGGCGTCTGCTGGCCCGCGACCGCGCAGCCGACCGCGTCGCCCGTCAGGTAGACGCGCACCTCCTCGCCCTCGCGCTTGACGAGCGCGTAGGCGAGGCGCAGGGCGTTGTAGGAGCGCTCCGTGCCGTAGGGCGGGTCGTTGAGAATGAAGAGATGGCGCATTGCCCGAGCGTACGGCCCCGCCACCGCCACGGCGTCGGGAGATTCCACAGAGCCGTTGCGGACGTCCCGCACGCTCGGCGTGCCCGGGTCGCGGCCGTCCTGGCGGCCGGGCTCGCACTCGCCGTCGCGGGGCCCGTCGCGGCCGCGCCGCCGGGCGCCGGGGTCGTCGCGACGGGAACCAGCCTGGGCGGCCTCCGGCTCGGCGCGACGAAGGCGCAGGTCGAGGCGGCCTGGGGGCGGGCCTACGGCCGTTGCCGCGGCTGCGACGCCGAGACGTGGTACTTCAACTACTACGCCTTCCAGTCGAAGGGCGCGGGTGTCTCGTTCCGCAACGGGCGCGCCGTTGCACTCTTCACGCTCTGGCAACCGGCAGGCTGGCGCACGACGAAGGGACTCGTGCTCGGCGAGAGCGTCGCGCGCGTCACGTCGGTCTACGGCCCCCTGACGCGGCGCGAATGCGGCTCCTACTACCTGCTCGAGCTGCCCCGGAGTGCCACGGTGACGGCGTTCGTCGTCGTGGACGAGCAGCTCTTCGGCTTCCTGCTGCGCCGGAAGAGCGAGCCCGCCTGCCGCTAGTCAGCTGCCCCGCGCTCGGCGTGCACCATCAGGCTCGCGACGAGCGGGATCGCGAGCAGAATCGGGAGCGCGCAGATCGGCCACAGCACCTGGTAGCCGCGGGTCTCCGGGAAGTACCGCTCCAGCACGTCGATCGCGCCACCGGCGAGCAGCGGCCCGATCAGCAGTCCGAACCCCTTCGTCGTCGTCGCGAGCCCGGCGATCGCGCCACGGTCGGCCGCCGGCATGAGCGTGAACAGGAGACCCCAGGCGAGCGTCATCACCGAGCCGCCGGCGATCGAGGCGAGGAAGATCAGGGGTAGGTACCAGGAATGCCACTGCACGGCGAGCCCGCCGAGCAGCAGCCCCGCGCCGTAGACGAAGGAGCACAGAAAGATCACGCGCGCGAGCCCGAAGCGGTCGCCGAGCCGTCCCGCGACGAGCGCCGAGACGATGTAGCCGCCCGCCACGGCCGCGAGCACCGCGGTCGTGATCCCGAGCGGCTGGCCGAGCCCGACGGTGATGTAGAGGACGACGAACGTCCGGGCGGCCGAGAACGTTCCCTCCCAGGCAGAGTTCGCGATCAGGAACTTGCGCACGTCGGGCTCACGGCGGAACACGCGCCAGCTGTGGCGCACGTACACGCGCACGCCCTCGAACACCCGGCCGTGGCCCCCGTCCTCGCGCAGGAGCACGATCGGCGCGGAGACACGCGAGGGTCACGACCACGGCGGCGACGAGGAACGGCGACGCCTCCCAGACGTGGAAGAGCGCGCCGCCGCCGATCAGCGCGGTACCCAGCGCGATCCCCCGCAGGAGGTGCTGGATGCCCTGCGCCCGGCCGAACACGTCGCCCGGCAGGAGATCGGGGTAGAGCCCGCGGTAGGGCGGCTCATAGACGTAATAGGCGAAGAAGAAGGCGAAGACGAGCAACGCCGTCGTCCACAGGCTCGGCATGAACGCAAGCAGCGCGAGGCAGAAGCCGAGCGGCCCGAGTGCCGCGAGCATGAAGGGCCGCCGCCGCCCGAGCGGCGTGTGGAACGTGTCGCTCCACGGCCCGATCACGAGCGGCAGGGCGATCGCGAACACGCCCTCCGCCGCGAGCACGGCGGCGATCAGCGTCGTCGAGGACGTGTAGTTCCCGAGCAGCGGCGGCAGGTAGGCCGCCGTCGTCGTCAGGGAGAACGCGAGCCCGAACGCGCCCAGCCCGAGCGACCAGATCGCCCGGCGCGTGATCTCCGCCCGCGCTACGCCGGCGCCGCCGCGCGACCGGCGGCGAGCCCGTCGCGAACGACGGCGATGATGGTTCGCTCGGCACGCGCGACCTCCTCGTCCCCGTCCGGGAGCTGCCCCAGCACCCAGCCCGTCAGCAGCTCTTCGAGGGCACCGTAGAAGATCCAGCTGACCAGGCGTGGCTCGAGCTCGCAGCGGAAGTCGCCCGTCGGCCTGCCCGCGCTCGACGATCCGCTGGATGACGAGGAAGCGCCTCGCGGATCTCGTCCACCTGCAGGTGGAGGTGCGGGCTGCGGGCGACCTCGCGCACCATCACGCGCACGAGATCGGGGTCGTCGCGCCACGAGCGGAGGAGGATCTTGGCGACGCCGCGGAGCTGCTCGAGCGCCGGCTCGTCCGACGTCTCGACCTGGTGGAAGGCTTCGAGCAGCCGGCCCCAGTTCTCGCGGAAGACCGTCGCCAGCACCTCCTCCTTCGAGGCGAAGTAGTGGTAGAGGAGCCCGTGCGCGATACCGGCCTCCTCGGCGATGTCGCCGACGCGGGCTGCCGTGGTAGCCCCTGCGCGCGAAGACGCGCACCGCCGCGTCGAGGATGATGCGGCGTTTCTCCTCCTGCGGCGATTGAACGGTCAGTCAACGCGCGCTCATCGTAGTGATACCGTCATTCGCCGTGCAACCGCTCGCCGGGCATGCTCGTCGCAGAGCTGACCCGCTACCTCCCCGGCGCCTACGCGGGCAGGGAGCTGCTGCGGCTCGGCGCCCGCGTCGTGCGCGTCGAGGCGCCCGACGGCGATCCGATGCGGCACGTCGCCCCGGCCTGGGACGCCGCGCTCGGGGCCGGCAAGGAGTCGGTCGTCTGCGACGCTCAAGGCCGATCCCGCCGCTCGCGCAAGCGCTCTGCGCGCGCGCCGACGTCGTGCTCGAGGGCTTCCGCCCCGGCGTCGCCGAGCGGCTCGGGCTCGGCCCCGCCGACCTTCCGGAGACGGGTCGTCTACTGCTCGATCACCGGCTTCGGCGAGGAGGGCCCGCACGCCGCCCGCGCCGGCCACGACCTCAACTACCTCGGCTGGGCCGGCGTGCTCGCCGACACGCGCGCCCGCCCTGCCTCCCGTGCAGCCGGCCGACTTCGCCGCGGGCGCGCTGCAGGCCGCGGTCGAGGTGCTCGCCGCGCTGCTCGAGCGCGAGCGCACGGGCCGCGGCGCCCACGTCGTCGTCTCGATGACCCACGGCTCCCACCGGCTCGTCTCGCACCGGCTCGGCGGCGACCCGCTCCCGCGCTTCCTCACGGGCGGCCTCGCCTGCTACCGGATCTACGCGACGGCCGACGGCCGCCACCTCACCGTCGGCGCGCTCGAGCCGAAGTTCTTCGCCCGGCTCTGCGAGCTGGTCGGGCGCCCGGAGCTCGCGGAGCGCCAGTTCGACCCGGACGGCCAGGAGGCGCTCGCCGCCGAGCTGGCGGCGGCCTTCGCGGCAGCGCCGCTCGCCGACTGGCTCGACCTCTTCGAGGGCGAGGACGTCTGCGCCGGCCCCGTGGCGACGCTGGCGGAGGCGGCGGCGCACTTCGGGGAGCCGAGCGCAGGTGCGGCTCCCGGTCTCGGCGAACACACACAGGCATGGCGCGGCGAGCTCGGGCTCACCTAGGCATCGCGCTGGCCGCGCTGCTGCTCGCCGCCCTCCCGGCGGGAGCGAAGCAGGCCGCGGTCGTCTCTCGCGACGGCGATCTCTGGCTGGGCGCGCGGCAGCTGACGGCGGGGCCGGCGGCGGATTCCTGGCCCGACTGGTCGCCGGACGGCCGCCGGGTCGCCTTCTCGCGGCGGGACCCGGGCGGCAGGGGCTCCTCGATCTGGGTCGTGCGCCGCGACGGAGGCGGGCTCGCGCGCCTGACGGGCGGGCGCGAGACGGTGGACGTGATGCCCGCCTGGTCGCCCGACGGCCTGCGGATCGCCTACGCCTCCTCCCCGGTCGCCGGCGGCAGCTTCGACGTCTTCGTCGTGGGCGCCCGCGGCGGGGACTCGCGCCGCGCCGTGGGTGGGCCCGGCGACGAGATCGCCCCCGCGTGGGACTCAGCCGGCGTGCTCCACGTCCAGCGCCTGGAGCCGGGCGGCTCGTGGGAGGAGAAGCCGAGGGACGGCGGGACCATGTCGATCGGCCCGCGCGAGCTGCTGCCCGACTTCGACCAGAGGGCGCCGTTCCGCCTGCTCGTGCTCGGGACGCAGCTTGCCTTCGCCTCGGCCACCGACAACGTCGGCGAGGGCCCGATCTGGATCCGCGGCACCCGCGCGGCGGCGGCCGGCCCGATGGAGGCGGTCCAGCTCGTCCGCCTCGAGGGCGGCGGCGTGCGCTCCTACCCGAGCGCCGGCCGGCTCCGCTTCGACCACGCCGGCACGCACTCGCACTGGCACCTGATCGACTTCCAGCGCTACGAGCTGCGCCGCGCCGACGACTTCTCGCTCGTGGTGCGCGACCGCAAGATGGGCTTCTGCCTCGCCGACCACTGGGGCCTCGCCGAGCGCCGCGTCGAGGGCTTCGGCCCACCGGCCTTCCTCGGCAGCTGCGGCCAGGACGAGCCGGCTGCCCTCCGCGTCGAGCAGGGCACGTCGATCGGCTACACCGACCTCTACCCGCCGCTCTTCCACGGCCAAAGCCTCGAGTTGGACGGCGTCCCGGCCGGCGTGTACGTGCTCGTGCACCGGGCGAACCCGGAGGAGCTGCTGGAGGAGCTCGACTACGGAAACGACGCGGCGTCGCTTCGGATCCGCCTGACGTGGGCGGACGGGAGGCCGCGGGTGGACGTGCTCCGCACCTGCCCGGGCTCGGAGCGCTGCTAGGCGAGAGCCAGGGCCGCCGGCAGCGCGGCCAGGCTATCGATCCTGTCTTCGACCTCCGGGTGGAGGCCGTCGCGGTCGAGCAGGACGGCGCGCATGCCGAGCGCCCGGGCGCCTTCGATGTCGTCCTCGATCGAGTCGCCGACCATCACCGCCTCGGCCGGCCCGACACCGAGCAGGCCGAGGGCGGACTCGAAGATCGAGGGATGCGGCTTCGTCTTCCCGTGCTCCCGTGAGCCCACGACGGCGTCCACCGCGATCCCGTGGTGGGCGACGAACGCCTCCAGGTCGCGCGCCGTGTTCGAGACGAGGCCGAGCAGGAGGCCCGGCCGCGCAGCTCGGCGAGCACCGGCAGCGCGTCGTCGTAGAGGTCGAAGTTCTCGTGGCGCTCCCACGACCGCACGAGCTCCGCGGCGCAGGCGTAGGCGGCGTCTCCCTCCCCGCCCATGCCGTTGACGATCAACTCGGTGAACCCGACCCACAACTCGTCGTCGTGGTCGAGGTCGGGATGGCGCTTGAGAGCGAGGATCGCCGCGTCGCGTGCCGCCTCGTAGCGCGCGGCGTCGAGCGCGAGCCCGTACCGCTCGCCGGCGCGGCGGTAGCCGTCGCCGCCGTGCAGCTCCGGGCCCGGCCGGGAGATGGTGAAGTCCACGTCGAAGAGCACGGCCCGGAGCACGGGCAGAGGATAGCGTCTGCCCGAGTGGCGATCCGGCTGCCCGTGCTGCACGCCTTCGCGAGCCGGGACTTCCGCCTCCTCTGGTCGGGCCAGACCGTCTCGATGATCGGCGACGCCGCGTTCTTCGTCGCGCTCGGCTGGACGACGTTCAAGCTCGAGGGCTCGGGCGCGCTCGGCGTCGTCCTGATGCTGCAGGCAGTCGGGATGCTGGCGACGCTGCTCGTTGGCGGCGCGCTCGCGGACCGCTACCCGCGGCGGGCGCTGATGATCGGCTCCGACCTCGCCCGGGCGGCCCTCGTCGCCGTCCTCGCCGGGGTCGACTTCGGCGGCGGCCTCTCGATCGAGCTGCTGGGGACGGTCGCGCTGCTCCAGGGTCTCGCGGGCGGCTTCTTCATGCCCGCCTTCGGCGGCATCGTGCCGCTGGTGGTCGAGCAGCCGCAGCTTGCGTCTGCGAACGCGCTGATCGGGATCTCACGCCAGTTCTCTCTGATCATCGGGCCCGCGTTCGCGGGCCTCGTCTACGGCGCCACCGGCTCGGCGACCGTCTTCGCCTTCGACGCCGGCTCGTTCGTCTTCTCGGCCGCGCTCGTCTGGCTGGCGCGGCCGCGTCCCATCGAGCCGGCCGAGCGCGAGGGAGCGCTGCGCGAGATCGGCGCCGGGATCCGCTACGTGGCGAGCGACCCCTGGCTCTGGATCACGATCGCGCTCTTCTCGGTCTTCCTGATGGTCGTGCTCGCGCCGTACCAGGTGCTGATGCCCTCGATCATCGAGGATCACTTCGGGCGCGGCGTCGGCTCCTACGGCCTGCTGATGACGTTTCAGGGAACCGGGATGGTGGTGGGCACGATCCTCTTCGGCCAACTCGACCCGCGGCGGCGCAGGGGTCTGCTCAGCTACCTGCTCTGGACCGTGAACTCCGCGCTGGTGGTCGTGCTGGCGCTCGCGCCCTGGTACGAGCTCGCCGCCGCGAGTGCCGCCCTGCGCGGGGCGGCCGTCGGGTTCGGCATCGCGGTCTGGGAGACGATGCTGATGGAGCTCGTCCCGGGGCACCTGCTCTCGCGCGTGATCAGCGTGGACTACTTCGGCTCGCTCGGGCTGATGCCGGTCGGGCTCGTGCTCGCGGGCGCCGCCTCGGCCCTCGCCTCGCCGCAGGCTCTCCTGGCGGGCGGCGGCGTTCTCGGCGTGCTCATGTTCGCGGCCGCCCTCGGCAACAGGCAGATCCGCACCATCCAGTAGCACGCGGGGCCCCTCTCGGGGCCCCGCCGCCTATCGGGGTGCCCAGATTCGAACTGGGGACCTCTCCGACCCGAACGGAGCGCGCTACCAGGCTGCGCCACACCCCGGGCGGAGGAAGGTTAGCGACTCGGCACAGTGTCGTCACAGGCTCTCCGCTACGTTGGCTCTACCGACAACAGGAGGAGCCGTGAACAACGTCATGCTGATCGGAAACCTCGCGACCGACGTCGAGGTCAAGGAGGTGGGCGAGGACAAGCGCGTCGCGAGCTTCACGCTCGCCGTCGACCGCCCCGGTTCGGAGCAGGCCGACTTCGTCCGCATCGCCGCCTGGAACAAGCAGGCCGACGCCTGCAACCGGTTCCTGACCAAGGGCAAGCGCGTCGCCGTGGACGGCCGGCTGCGCTCGCGCTCGTGGGAGGAGGACGGGAAGAAGCGCAGCGCGATCGAGGTGGTCGCCGCGAGCGTCGAGTTCCTGAGCCCGCCCGGCGAGTGAACCATATGGCATAATATGGTTGTGCCGAGACGCCAAGTGCTCGTGCAGCTGTCCGACGACCTGCTTGCCCTGCTCGACCGACAGGCGGAGCGACGCCGCGTCTCACGGTCGCAGGTCATCAGGGAGGCCGTGGAGCGGTTTACGGCGGCCGATCGCGAGGCCGAGATCGACCGGCAGATCGTCGACGGGTACACACGGATTCCGCAGGAAGACCACCCGTGGAGCGACTGGGCGGCGATCGACACTGCCCGTGCGCTCGACGAGGAGGAGCGGGAGGTCGGATATGAAGCGTGGTGAGATGTGGTGGGCCGATGTCCCGGGATCCGGCCGACGCCCGTACCTCGTGCTCACCCGTGACCCGGCGATCCCGCTGCTGACGCGGCTGCTCGCGGTTCCGGCCACGCGGACGATCCGGGGACTTCCGACCGAGGTGCCGCTCGGCCGCGAGGACGGCATGCCGGCGGAGTTCGTCCTGAGCCTCGACAACGTCCAGCTCCTCCGCAAGGCACGGTTCGTCACCCGGATCTGCATGCTCTCGGCGCCGCGGATGCACGCGGTCTGCGTGGCTCTGAATCGCGCCACCGGCTGTGGTACCCGCGCCTAGCGCTCGCGCCGGCTTGGTAGCGGAGGTTCAGACGGAGCAACGGACACTCCTTGTCAAGCGGCCGTAGAATCGCGGCCGATGGCCCGCCGGGACGAGATCGTCGCCTTCGCGAACGAGCTGCTCGAGATCGAGCGCTACCCCGAGTTCGGCATGCCCGGGCTGCAGGTCGCCGGCGCCGACGAGGTGACGAAGATCGCCTGCGGCGTGTCCTGCTCGCTCGAGCTGTTCGAGCGGGCCGCGGCGGCGGGAGCGCAGCTGCTCGTCGTCCACCACGGCCTCTTCTGGCGGAACGAGCCGCTCGTCGTCGATCGCCGTCTGCGCGGCCGGTTGGAGGCGCTCTTCCGCGCCGACCTGACGCTGCTCGCCTACCACCTGGCCCTCGACGCGCACCCGGAGGTCGGCAACAACGCGCAGCTCGCCCGCGCGCTCGGGGTCGAGCCCGAGGGGCCGTTCGCCGGCGTCGGGCTCGGCGGGCGCCTCACCGAGCCGTGCGGGCTCGACGACTTCCTCGTCCGCCTCCGCGGCGCCGTTCCCGAGCGCGACCCGCTCGTCTTCCCGCACGGGCCCGAGCGGATCGAGCGCGTCGCGCTCGCGACCGGCGCCTCGGGCTACGAGCTCGCCCAGGCCGCGCACGAGGGCTACGACCTCTTCCTCACCGGCGAGCCCGAGGAGCCGAGCCTGCACACCGCGCGCGAGCTCGGCATTCACCTCGTCGCCGCCGGCCACCACGCGACCGAGCGGCTCGGCGTGCAGGCGCTCTCGGCGCGGCTGGCCGAGCGCTTCGGTCTCGACTGGGAGTACATCGAGGTCGAGAACCCCGTCTGAGCGGGCGCGCGAGGAGCTCCTCGAAGCCCAGTTGCCAGTGTCTGCTCGCCGGAGTATGGTTGGAGTCGATGAGGACTTTGGGGATCCCGGCCCGTTGATTCCGGGAACGACAAACGAGGGGATGATCGAGCCCGTCTGAGCGCACTCGCGCCGGCGGGCTTTTTCGTCTCACGAAACGGAGGAGCACATGCCGAACCATCTCACCCCGGAAGAGCTCTCGAAGGAGCTCGGAATCGACCGGCAGGAGGTCATCCGGCTCTGCATCCAGGAAGGCGTGCCGATCTACCAGGGCAAGATCGACAAGACGCTCTTCCAGGCGCAGCTCGAGGCGATCGGGAGCGTGGCCAAGGCCAGCTAGCCCGAGCACGGGTGAGACGTTCTTCCTCGAGCGGCGCGAGCCGCTCGAGGCCTTCCAGATGATCAGGCGGACTTCGCCCGGGCGCGCGGCTTCGCGGCAGCCTTCGGCTTCTCCGCCGGCTCTTTCGCGGCCGCCACCGAGCGCCGCAGCGCCTCCATCAGGTCGAGCACGGGCACCTCGGCCACCGGCTCGGGCGTGACGATCTCCTCGCCGCGGAGCTTCGCCTCGAGCAGCGCCCGCAGATCGCGCCGGTACTCGCTGACGAGCGAGGCCGGTTCGAACTCCCCCGCGAGGCTCGCGATCACCTGGCGCGCCAGCTCGAGCTCCGCCTCCTTGACCGCGACGCCCTCGACGGCCTCTCCGATCTCGGCCTGCGAGTAGATGTCCTCGGCGAGGAAGAGCGTCTCGAGCGCGAGCGCGTCGCCCTTCGCGCGCACGAGGCAGAGCGACTCCTTGCCCGCGCGCACGAAGCGACCGAGCGCGGCGGTCCCGGACTCCCGCATCGCCGCGAGCAGGAGCGCGTAGGGTCGCCGAGCGGCGGGCGCCGAGGCGGGCACGAGGAGGTACGCGCGGTCGAAGTAGACCGGATCCACGTCGGCGAGCGGGACGAAGCGCGTGATCTCGATCGCCCGCGAGTCGTCGGCGCCCTCGAGCGCCTCGAGGTCGGACTCCTCGACGAGCACGAACTGCCCCTTTGCGACCTCCCAGCCCTTGACGAGCTCGTCGGGCTCGACATCGCGCTCGTGCTTCGGGCACCAGCGCTTCTGGCGGATCGGCGTCTTGCACTCGCGGTGCAGGAGCCGGAAGGAGACGTCCGAGGCCCGCGCAGCCGGCTTCGTCGCCGGTGCGAGCCCGACAGGAATCGAGACGAGTCCGAAGCTGAGTGAGCCGTTCCAGGTCGTACGCATGTGAGTCCGGTCAGAGTGTAGTCAAGACGGACTACTCCGATTCTCGCCCGCGTGGCGGATCCCTCCCGCCCGCATGAGTAAGCTCTGCGCGATGACCGAGACGGCGCACGCACCCGCGGGCACGCCGGCGACGACAGAGGGCGGGCGGACGATCCCGCGCCTCTGGAACGACGCGGTCGCGGCGCGGCGCGAGGGCGCCGCGTATCTCGTCCAGCACGGGGACCACTGGCACGCGATCACGTGGGAGGAGGCGGCCGAGCGCGTCCGGCGGCTCGCGAACGGGCTGCTCGCCCTGGGCGTCCGCAAGGGCGACGCGTTCTGCATCCTCGCCCAGACGACGCTCGAGTGGGCGCTCTTCGACTTCGCGCTCGGCTGCGTCGGCGCTATCTCGGTGCCGATCTACGCGAACAGCTCGGCGAAGGACGCGGGCTACGTCCTCGAGCACTCGGAGGCCGTGGGCGTTCTCTGCGAGGACGCGGCGCAGCTCGCCAAGGTGGAGGAGGTGCGCGACGGCCTGCCGGGCTTCCGGCACGTGCTCACCTACGAGGGGCTGCCCGGCGTCGAGGCCCAGGGCGTGGACTTCGCAGCGCGCAATCCGGGCGCGCTGGCGGCGGCCGAGGCGGCGATCGGCGAGGAGGACCTCTTCACCTACATCTACACGTCAGGCACGACCGGACCGCCGAAGGGCTGCATGATCAGCCACCGCAACTACTACTGCATGACGGCCGTCGCCGACGACCTGGACGAGTTCACGGAGGAGGGCGACGTCATGCTCCTCTACCTGCCGCTCGCCCACAACTTCGGCCGCCTGATGCACCTCTCGGGGCCGTACTGCGGGTTCACGATCGCATTTCTCCCGGACCCGATGCAGGCGCCCGCGGCGCTGCTGCAGGTGCGGCCGACCGTCTTCCCGAGCGTGCCGCGCGTCTACGAGAAGATCCACACCGCGGTCGTCGCGAAGTTCGACGAGGCGCACGGCCCGAGGCGCAGGCTGATCGACTGGGCGCTCGGGGTCGGGAGGCGCGAGAGCCTGCTCCGCCGTGAGGGCAAGCCGCTGCCGCCGCTGCTGGCACTGCAGCACCGGCTCGCAGCCGCGCTCGTCTTCAAGAAGGTGAAGGCACGGCTCGGCGGTCGGCTGCGCCTACCGATCTCGGGTGGCGCGCCGCTCTCGCTCGAGATCGCGGAGTTCTTCGACACCCTCGGCATCTGCATCATGGAGGGCTACGGCCTGACCGAGTGCACGACTGCCGCGACGACGAACCAGCTCTCCCGCTACCGCTTCGGCACCGTCGGCCCCCCGCTACCGCACGTCGAGATGCGCCTGGCCGAGGACGGCGAGCTCGTCATGCGCAGCCCCACCGTCTTCCAGGGCTACTACAAGGATCCCGAGGCCACGGCCGCCGTGCTCTCGGAAGACGGGTGGCTGTACACGGGCGACATCGCCGAGATCGACGCCAACGGCTTCGTCAAGATCACCGACCGCAAGAAGGACATCATCGTCACGGCGGGCGGCAAGAACGTCTCGCCGCAGAACATCGAGAACGACCTCAAGGCATCGAGGTTCATCTCCCAGGCGCTCGTCGTCGGCGACCGCAAGCCGTACGTCGCCGCACTGATCACCCTCGACGCCGAGGAGACCGGCAAGTGGGCGCGCGAGCGCGGGATCGACGCCACGCCGGCCGCGCTGGCACACGACGAGCAAGTGCGCGCGCTGATCCAGGGCGTCGTCGACACGGTCAACGCCGACCGCTCCCGCTACGAGCAGGTGAAGCGGTTCTTCCTCCTGCCCCGCGACTTCTCGATGGAGGAGGGCGAGATCACGCCGACGTTGAAGCTGAAACGCCGCGTCTGCGCCCAGCACTTCGCGAGCGAGCTCGACGAGCTGTACGCCGGCGAGTCGGCCTAGAGCCGGCGGGCGCCGACCCAGGTCGAGGCGTACCACGAGTCGTAGAGGCTCGAGACCTTGACGACAGTCCCCCGTGTGCGGCGAGTGGATGAACTGGCCGCCGCCGATGTACATGCCGTTGTGGCCGAGCCCGTCGAAGAAGACGAGGTCGCCGGGCTCGAGCGCGGAGCGCGGCACGGGCGTGCCGTAGCCGTACTGCATGGCGGCGTTGTGCGGTAGCGAGACGCCGAGCTGGCTGTAGACGTACATGATGAATCCCGAGCAGTCGAAGCCGGACGGGCTCGCGCCGCCCCAGACGTACGGAATGCCGAGGTACTGCATCGCGATCCCGACGGCGCCGCCGTAGCGCGCCGGCGGCAGATCCACGGGGACGAAGTCGTCCTCGAACCCGGAGGAGAAGGGGGGCGCCGACGACCCGCCGGCATCGGACCCGGCGGCGAGCCGCGCGCGCGCCTGCGCAGCGAGCAGCGCGTCGCGGCGGCGTTCCGCCGCCTCGAGCTTGGCGATCTCGTCCTTGACCGATGCGAGCAGCCGCTGCCGCTCGACGAGCTGCCCCTCGATCCAGCGCTGCTGCGACTCGCGCTCGGCGACGACCTTCGCCTGCTCGGTGCGGGCGCGCTCGAGCCGGACCTTGCGCGTCTTCACCTCGGCCTTGAACGCCCGCACCTCGGTGAGCACCTGCGCGTCCAGCTGCGAGACGCGCTCGGCGGTGTCGAGCCGGTCCATCAGGTCGTCGATCGAGTCCGATCCGAGCAGGATCTCGAGCGCGGTGGACTCCTGGCCGTTGACGTAGAGGGCGATCAGCCGCTGCGCGAGATGGCTCTCCGCGTTGCGCAGGCTCGACGTCGCGATCACGAGGTGACGCGCGTTCGCGGTCTGCTCGGCCTTGATCCGGTCGAGCTGGATGTTGGCGAGGTTGTAAGCCTCGGCCGCCTTCGCGAGCTTGGAGTCGAGCGCGCGCACCTCCTCGAGCACGCGCTGTGCCTGCGCGCGCTTGCCGTCGATCGATGGGTCCGCGGACGCGGAGCCCACGCCGATGAGAATCGCCGCGAGCACGATCAGGAATGCCGGCGACTGCCGCTTCCTCAAGCGGGACCCGCGCGCTGGGCGCGGATACGGCAGGCGCACCGGTAGCGCCCGGTCCGTCACAAGGCTCAGGACCCTACCAGCCCTTCCGGATGCCCGCAACCGTCAACGAAGCCAAAAAGCCCTCCAAATTGCCCGTTCCGGCCACGCACAAACCCCGGTGCTGTGCTACGGTCCACGCCTCGTGCGGAGAGGAAAGACGATGCGTGCGGCGCGTCTGGCTGCCGTGCTGACGGGCGTGCTCGCGGCCACCCTGCTCCCGGCGGCGGGCGGCGCCGACTCGGCTCCGGTCCTGCGCGAGCGGGCCCAGGCGCTGCACTCGCGCGACGCCCAGCTCGTCGCGCGCTCGCACGAGGCACTGCTCCAGCTCTATGTGCTCGAGTCGAAGCTCGGACGGACGCGGGCGACGCTCGGGCGGCTGTACGCGCGCCGCGAAGCGCTCGCGTCCGAGCAGGAGCAGGCCCGCCGCCAGATCGCGATCACCGAGCGGGCGGTCGCGTCGGCGCAGACGGAGCTCTCCAGCCTCGTGCGCGCCCTCTACGAGCTGGGCGAGCCCGACCTGCTGGCCGTCCTGCTCGGAGCAGAATCGCTCGACGAGGCGCTGAGCGGGATCGACGGGATCCAGCGTGCCGCCGACCAGAGTCGCCACATCGTCTCCCAGGCCAGCAGCACGCGCGCAAGGCTGCGGCGGCTGAACGAGCGGCTCGCGCGCCAGCGTGCCGAGCTCGTGCGCCTCACCGAGCGGGCGGAGACGGCGGAGGCCGCCCTCACGTCCGCTCGTTCCGAGCGGACGGGCTACGTCGCCTCCCTCGCCCAGGAGCGGCAGCTGAACACGCGGCAGATCGCCTCGCTCGAAGCCCGCGCTCGGGCCGCCGAAGCCGTCTCCGCAGGGCTCGTCGCAACCGCTCCGTCGCCTCCGCCGTCGCTCGGCGACGAGCTCGCGCCACTGACATCGGTCGCCTCGGCGGGCGGCTCGCAGCTCACCGTCGCCACGACCGGCTACGCGCTGCCCGGCACGACCGCGACCGGCCTCCCTGTCGGCTGGGGGATCGTCGCGGTCGATCCCTCGGTCATCCCGCTCGGCACGAGGATGTCGATCCCCGGCTATGGCGAGGGAGTTGCCGCCGACACCGGCAGCGCGGTCAGGGGCGCGATCATCGACCTCTGGTTCCCGACGACGGAGCAGGCGCTCGCGTGGGGCCGGCGGACCGTCACGATCACGATCCACTGACGGCCGCGGCATGAGCGGGACACGGCTCGCGCCGCTCCTCGCAGCGTTCGTCGCGCTCGTCGTCGCCGGCACCGCCGCCGGGCGGCCCGGCAGCGATACGACGCTGGCGCGCCGGCTCGCGCGCGCGCTCGAGGCACCCAATCTGGACGCGGCGCGGTCGGCCGCCGTCGCCGTCGACCTGCGCACGGGCGCCGTCGTCTTCGCCCGCAACCCCGAGCTGCCGCTGCTGCCCGCCTCGACCGCGAAGCTCGCGGTCGGCTTCGCTGCACTCGCGCTGCTCGGGCCCGGCTTCCGCTTCCACACCGACGTGCGCGGGGTCGGCACGCTCGACGGCACGGTCTGGCGCGGCGACCTCGTCCTTGGCGGCCACGGCGACCCGACCCTGGGCGCGGATGACCTCACCGAGCTCGCCCGACAGGTCGCAGGCTGGGGGCTCACGCGGGTCACCGGCGCCGTGCTCGGGGACGAGTCGTGGTTCGACGGCGTTCGCACGGGACCCGGCTGGAAGAGCTCGTTCTACGTGCTCGAGTCGCCGCCCCTCTCCGCGCTCGTCGCGGAGCGGGCGCTCTACCGGGGGAAGACCTCGCTCAACCCGGCGCTCGCGGCGGCGTCGCTCTTCCGGCACGCGCTCGCGGAGGCGGGGGTGACCGTGGCGAAGCGCTCCCGCATCGGACGCGCGGGCGAGAACGCCCTCCCGCTCGCGTACGACATCTCCCGTCCGCTCGCGGGAATCGTCGCCGAGATGGAGACCGAGAGCGACAACTTCGTCGCCGAGCTGCTGCTCAAGGAGCTGGGCGTGCTCACGGCCGGGCGCGGGACGACCGCCGCCGGGGCCGGCGTCGTGCGCGACGTCCTCGAGCGGGCCGGCGTCCCGCTTGCGGGCGTCCGTCTGGCCGACGGCTCGGGCCTCTCCTCCAACGACCGGCTGACGGCGAACGCGCTCGTCGCGCTCCTGCGCGCCGCGTGGGACGACCCCGAGCTGCGCGAGGCGTTCGTCGCCTCGCTCCCCCGAGCCGGCATCAGCGGAACCCTCGAGGAGCGGATGCGCGAGCCCCCCGCGCGCGGGCGCGTGCGCGCGAAGACGGGCACGACGGACGTCGCCTCGGCGCTCGCGGGCTTCGCCGGCGGCCGCTACGCCTTCGCGGTGCTCCAGAACGGCAGTCCCGTCGCGACCTGGTGGGCGCGCACAGTCCAGGACCGGTTCGCCGCGGTGCTAGCCGGACGCCAGTAGCGCCTTCAGGTCGTCCTCGGTCAGAAGGGGCACGCCCAGCTTCTGCGCCTTCTCGGCCTTCGAGCCCGGACTCTCGCCGACGATCACGCCCGTCGTCTTCTTCGACACCGAGTCGGAAACCTTCGCGCCGAGCCCCTCGAGCGCCGCCTTCGCCTCCTCCCGCGAGAAGCCCTCGAGCGTCCCCGTGATGACGTAGACGTGCCCGGACAGCGGCCCCTCGACGGGCCGCTCCTCGTCGCCGGCCTCGAACCGCAGTCCGAGCTCGCGCAGCTCGCCGACGAGGGCGCGGTTGCCCTCGTCGGCGAACCAGTCCGCGATCGACTCGGCGCGGTCGGGGCCGATCCCCTCGACCTGCTCGATCTCGTCGCGACTCGCCTGCAGCAGGCGGTCGACGGAGCCGAAGTGGCGCGCGAGGTTGCGGGCGGTGACCCAGCCGACGTCGGGGATGTTCAGCCCGAAGAGCACGCGTGCGAACGGCTGGCCTTTCGACTGCGCGATCGCCTCGACCGCCTTCGCCGCCGACACCTCGCCGTAGCCCTCGAGCTGCGCGAGCCGCTCGGCGGACAGCCGGTAGAGGTCGGGCATGGAGCGCAGCAGCCCCTCCTCCCAGAGCCGGCGCACGAACTGCTCGCCGACGCCTTCGATGTCCAGCGCGGCGCTGACCCAGTTGATCAGCGTCTCCAGCCCGCGCGACGGACACGCGCGGTTCGGGCAGCGGTGCATGACCTCGCCCTCGGGCTTGACGACGCCGGCGCCGCAGAGCGGGCACTGCGCCGGCATCCGGAACTCCTTCGTCCCCGGTGCGTGCGCGCCGGCGGGGCCGACGACCTGCGGGATCACGTCGCCCGCGCGCTGCACGACGACGCGGTCGCCCTCGCGAATCCCCTTGCGGTTGATGTCCTCCTCGTTGTGCAGCGTCGCGCGGGAGACGGTGACGCCGCCGACCTCGACCGGCTCGAGAATCGCCCAGGGGTTGAGCGCGCCGGTGCGGCCGACCCGGATCGCGATCTGTCGCAGCGTCGTCTCCGCGGTCAGCGGCGCCCACTTGTAGGCGCGCGCCCAGCGCGCGCGCTCGTGCAGCGCGCCGAGGCGGGCCTGCTGGTCGAGCGAGTCCACCTTGATCACGACGCCGTCGATCTCGTAGTCGAGCTCGCCGCGGCGGCGCTCCCAGGCGCGGCAGGCCTCGGCGACCTCCTCGATCGTCTCCAGCCGCTCGACGAGCGGATTGGTGCGGAAGCCGCGCTCGCGCAGCCAGGCGAGCGTCTCGAAGTGCGTCGCCGCCGGAATGCCCTCGCGCAGCCCCGAGCCGTAGATCCAGATCGAGAGCGGCCGCTCGGCCGTGATCCTCGGGTCGAGCTGGCGTAGCGAGCCGGCCGCGGCGTTGCGTGGATTCGGCGCGGCGGGCTTGCCCTCCGCCGCGAGGCGCTCGTTGAAGCGGCGGAAGCCGGAGAGCGGCAGGTAGACCTCGCCGCGCGCCTCGAGCAGGGCCGGCGGGGCTTCGCCCGGCGGCAACCGCAGGCGGAGTGGGATCGCCTCGATCGTCCGCAGGTTGGCGGTGACGTCTTCGCCGCGCGAGCCGTCGCCGCGGGTTGCGCCACGGACGAAGACGCCGTCCTCGTAGACGAGCGAGACGGCCGACCCGTCGATCTTCGGCTCGAGCACGAAGGCCACCGGCTCCTCGGAGTCGAGCCGCTTGCGCACGTCCTCGGCGAACTTGACGACGGCCTCGTCACTGGTCACCTTCTCGAGCGAGCCCATCGGGGCGACATGCTCGATCTTCCTGAACCGCTCGGAGGCGGGTGCGCCGACCCGCTGGGTCGGCGAGTCGGGTGTCGCGAGCCCCGGGTGCTCCTCCTCGATCCGCTTCAGCTCGTCGAAGAGACGGTCGTACTCGGCGTCGGAGATCTCCGGGGAGTCGAGGACGAAGTAGCGGTAGTCGTGGTGTGCGAGCAGCTCCCGCAGCTCGGCCGCGCGGGCGGCGACCTCAGAGGACGGCAAGGAGCTCCTCCGCCGTGTCGACGATCGCGTCCGGGCCGGCCGCCTCGAGCCGTTCGCGCGGGTGGATCCCGCCCCACGTGACCGCGACCGCGAAGAGGCCGCCTGCCTTCGCCGCCTGCACGTCAAACGGCGAGTCGCCGACGTACGCGGCGCGGCCGGCGGTCTCGCCGAGAAGGCCGAGCCCGAAGAGCAGCGGATCCGGGTGGGGCTTGTGGCACTCGGTGTCGTCGGCGCCGACGACGACGTCGAGGTGCGACTCGAGCTCCGGGATCGCGGCGAACGCGAGCTGGACCGTCGCCTTGCGCTTCGCCGTGACGACGCCGACCTTGCACCCCTCGCGCTTGAGGGCCGCAAGCACGTCCAGCATCCCCGGGCACTCGGCCAGCCCGGCGTGGAGCGGCCCGTTGTGCTCGCGGTAGTGGTGGACGAGCTCCTCGACCCGGCTCTCGTCGATCAGTCGCATCTGCTCGTGCAGCCCGGAGCCGCCGACCGCCGCCATCAGGATCTCGTCGGGGACCTCGCGGTCGAGCACCGTGCGCGTGGCGTGACGCATCGAGGCCAGGATCATCCACCCGGAATCGACGACCGTGCCGTCGAGGTCGAACAGGACGACGGGAAAGCGCACACGACCGATCGTAGCGGCGCCGTTACGCGGCGAGGTGCGCGGCGTCGAGCAGCTCGCGCGCGGCACGCACGAGGTCATCCGCGGCGAACGGCTTCTGCACGAACCGCCACTCGCAGTCGAGCTCGCCGTCCCCCGGCTCCGATGCGCCGGTGAAGCCCGAGATGAAGATGAACGACGTCGCCGGCCGGAGCTCGAGAATGCGCTCGGCGAGCTTCCAACCGGTCAGCTTGGGCATCAGCAGGTCGGTCACGACGAGATCCGGCGAGCACGTGCCGGTCTCGAGCAGCGTCAGCGCCTCGAGGGACCCTCCGCCTGCGTCACGCGGTAGCCCTGGCGCTCGAGCATCGTGGCGACGATGTCGCGGACCGCGTCCTCGTCGTCGACCAGCAGGATCTCCTCGGTGCCGCCTTCGGCGGCGGCGGCGGCCTCCGGCGCCGGCCTCTCGACGGCGCCGCCGTCGGCCAGGGGGAGGCAGACGTCGAACGCCGTCCCGCGCCCGCGCTCGCTCGAGGCGACGACCGTCCCGCCGGCGTTCCTGACGATGCCGTAGACCGTGGCGAGCCCGAGCCCTGTCCCCTTGCCGACGTCCTTCGTCGTGAAGAACGGCTCGAAGATGCGACCGACCAGCTCAGGATCGATCCCGGTGCCGGTGTCCACGACGCTGAGAACGGCGCAGGCGCGCCCCTCGAGCTCCGGTGGCTCCTCGCCAGGGCCCAGACGACGCGTCGCGATGCGCAGGCGGCCGCCGTCGGGCATCGCGTCGCGGGCGTTGACCGCGAGGTTGACGAGCACCTGCTCGAGCTGGCCCGCGTCGCACAGCACCGCGCCGCTGTCCGGCTCGAGCGCCGTCTCGATCTCGACGCCTCGGCCCGAGCAGCCGCCGCAACATCGTCCCTGTGCGGGTGACCAGCTCGTTCAGCGCGACCGCCTCCGTCAGCGGTGCCTCCGCCCGGCTGAACGTCAGGAGCTGCCGGGTGAGCCCGGCTGCGCGGTCTGCCGCGCGACGGATCTCCGCGACGTCGCGACGCGAGCCGTCGTCGAGCGACGGCCGGCCGGCGAGCAGCTCCGCGTTGCCCGAGATCGCCATCAGCAGGTTGTTGAAGTCGTGGGCGATCCCGCCGGCGAGGCGCCCGACCGCTTCCATCTTCTGGGACTGTCGCAGCTGCTGCTCGAGCTCGATCTGGTCCGTCACGTCCGTCATCCCGCCGACGGACGAAAGCACGAGACCGTCGGCGTCGCGCGTCGTGACCCAGCGGTCCCAGACGTGCCGGTATACGCCGTCCTGGCGACGGAAGCGGTAGTGGGCATCCGTCGTCGGGGCGGCGCCGTGGCGCTCCGCGACCAGGCGCTCGGCCTCGGCCGCGTCCTCGGGATGGACCCGGTCGAGCCACCAGGCGAGCGTCGGCTCGACCGCCTCGAGCGGGTACCCGAACACGGACCGCAGGCCGTCCGTCCAGAGCACGCTCTCGTCCGCCGCCGTCCACTCGTACATCGCGCAGTCGAGCGCGCGGGCGGCGCTCTGGAAGCGCTCGTGCGAGAGGCGGAGGGTCTCCGCGGCCTCCTTGCGCGCCTCGACGTCCCGCAGCGCGGCGGCCGCCACCGCCGCCCCGTGCTCGGAGAAGAGGAGCGCCATGCGGATGAAGACGAGCAGCGTCGTCACCGTCGCGGCCGCCGCCACGAAGCCGAGGTCGAGCGTGTCGGCGAAGTCCGCGTGGAAGACGATCACGAACGGCGTCACGAGCGATGCCGCTGCCAGCAGCGCGAGCCGGTGCCAGGTCAGACGCGAGTGCCGCGCGGGTGCATGCGTGTGCAGCGAGCGGATCGACGGGTGCAGGACGGCGAGGCCCCAGAGCGTCGTCTCCAGCATCCAGCCCGCGTCGAGCCAGCCGCCGTCAACGTATGTGCCCTCGAGCATCTGCAGGCCGTAGACGGTGTCCGTCGCGAGCAGCACGACGGCGCCGAGGGCGAGCGCTCGGAAGGCGAAGCTCCGTGCGCCCGCGCTGAGCACGAGCTGGGCGATCGCGACGACCAGGAGGAGGTCGGCGGACGGGTAGGCGGCCGAGACCACCCGGCTCGCGACGGTCGCGGAGGCGTCCCGGGCGACCGGCTCGATCAGGACGAACCAGAAGAGGAGCGCCGAGCCCGCGAGCACGATCGCTCCGTCGAGGAGGTCGCTCAGGCCCGGCCGCTGCCGGCTGCGCACGAGCAGCAGGAAGGAGACGAAGAACGCACCGTAGCCGCCGAGGTAGACGTAGTCGGCGACCGACGGGTACGGCTGCTCGATCCGGAGCACGAAGTCGTAGGAGAACCAGACGGCGTCGCCCGCGAAGGACAGGCCGAGTCCCGCTGCGAGCCACCAGAGATAGGCCTGCCGCTCGGGTCGGTACAGCAAGGTCCCTGCGACGACGGCGACGACCGCGGCGAAGCCGACGGCCTGGTACAGGAGCGCCTGGGTGAACGAGCCTCGCTCGACGACGTAGTGCGTCGCGATCAGCGCCGCGGCGAGAGCGGCGAAGAGCGCGCACGGAACGAGCGCCAGGGCTCTCTGTGCTGTCGGAGTTGACACGGCACCGTGGTCATCGGCCGGGCCGAGCAGATCTTGACGCGGCGGTCGCTATCCCACCCATCCGGGGGTCAGTAGCTCACCCGTTCCAGGTAAAGGCCCCACGGAGGAGCCGTCAGGCCGGCCTCGCTGCGTGAGCAGCCTGCGAGGAGAGGCGACAGCTCCCGCCGTTCGAGCATCGTGCCGACGAGCGTCCGCACCATGTGCCGGAGGAAGCTGTCGGCGGTGATCGTGAAGTCGAGGTGGTCGCCGACCCGCTCCCACGCCGCCGCCTCGACGCTCCGGACGAAGACAGCGTGGTGCGTCTCGGCCGGGGTGAAGGCGCGGAAGTCGTGCTCCCCGACGAGCAGGGCGGCAGACGCTGCGAGCTCCTGCTCGTCGAGCGGGCGCGGCCACCAGAGCGAGCGTCGCGCCTCGAACGGGGTCGGCGTCCCGCGGCGGAAGACGCGGTAGCGATACGAGCGCGAGACGGCGGAGAAGCGAGCGTGGAACTCGTCGCCGGCCTCCTCGGCCGCGACGACGGCGACGTCGTCGGGCAGCGCCGTGTTGAGCGCCTCTGCCGACCGCGCGGGCGGCGGCCCGCCCTCGACGTCCACGCTCGCGACGTTCGCGCGCGCGTGGACGCCCGCATCGGTGCGCCCGGCGACGGCGAGCCCGTCGACCGACGGGAACGTCGCCGCGAGCGCCTCGCGGACAACTCCCTCGACCGTCCGCTCGCCGGGCTGCCGCGCCCACCCCTTGAACCCGGCTCCGTCGTACTCGAGCGTCAGCTTCAGCTTCACGAGAGTTGCTCGGGCTCGACCGTCAGAGTCAGCCCTTCGATCCCCATGACGACGACGCGCGTCCCGGCGTCCGCCCCGCCCTCGCAGCGCGCCTGCCAGAGCTCGCCGTCCACCTTCACGTGTCCCTCGGGCCGAAGGTCGGTCGCCGCGATGCCCTTCTTGCCGGCGAGCGCCTCGGCACCGACTGCGGCGCGCCGGCGCCGCGACCAGCGGAGCAAGAGATACGTCTCGCCGGTCTCGAGCAGTCCCGCCGCGGCGACCGCCACGAGGCCCCACGGCGACGGGAGCACGAAGACGGCGAGCAGGATCGCGATCAGCAGGCTCACGCCGAGAGCCTAGACCGCGGCTCTACGGTTGGTAGTCCACCAGCTCGAGGAAGACCATGTCGGCCGCATCGCCCTGGCGCGGGCCGAGCTTGACGATCCGCGTGTAGCCCCCCGGCCGCTCCGCGAAGCGCGGCGCCACGTCGGCGAAGAGCTGGTGGACGACGTCCTGCGAGCGCAGCTCCGCGAGCGCCAGCCGGCGCGCAGCGAGGTCGCCTCGCTTGCCGAGCGTGATCATCTTCTCGGCGAACGGCTTGACGGCCTTGGCCTTCGCCTCGGTCGTCTCGATCCGCCCGTGCGTGATCAGCGCCCCTGCGAGGTTCGAGTACAGCGCCTTGCGATGGCTCGAGTCCCGGCCGAGCTTCTTGCCCGCGCGCTGGTGCCGCACGTCGCCCTGCCTCCTATTCCTCGCCCCGAAGGGTGAGGCCGTGCGTGGCGAGCGTCTCCTTGACTTCCTCGATCGACTTCTTGCCGAAGTTCGGGATCGAGGCCAGCTCGTCCTCGCTCTTCGAGATCAGGTCGCCGATCGTCTCGATGCCGACGCGCTTGAGGCAGTTGTACGAGCGGACGCCCAGCTCGAGCTCCTCGATCGGGAAGTTCTCCATCCCGTGCGCGCTCGGCGCCTCGCCGGCGGCGGTCTCGCCGACCTGCTCGCCGAAACCCTCCAGCTTGTCGAGGTCGGTGAAGATCGCGAGCTGCCGGATGAGGATCTCGGCGGCCTCGGCGATCGCGTCGCGCGGCTCGACCGAGCCGTCGGTCGTCACGTCGAGGATGAGCTTGTCGTAGTCGGTGCGCTGCCCGACGCGGGCGGCCTCGACGTCGTAGGCGACACGCCGCACCGGCGAGAAGATCGAGTCGATCGGAATCACACCGATGGTCGTCTCCGGCCCCCGGTTGAGCTCGGCCGGCACGTAGCCCCGCCCGCGCCCGATCGTGAGCGTCATCTCGAGCTTGCCCTTGTCGGACAGGTGCGCGAGCTCGAGCTCCGGGTTGAGGAGCTCGAGGTCGGCCGGCGCCTCGATGTCGGCGGCGGTGACCATGCCCGGCCCCTTCTTGGCGATGTGCACCTCGACCTCGGGCGACTCGCCGTGCAGGCGGCAGATGAGGTTCTTGAGGTTGAGGATGATGTCGGTCACGTCCTCACGGACGCCCGGCAGCGTGGTGAACTCGTGCGCGACGCCCTCGATCTTGACGGCCGTGACGGCGGCGCCCTCGAGCGACGAGAGCAGCACGCGGCGCAGCGAGTTTCCGAACGTGTAGCCGAAGCCGCGGTCGAGCGGCTCGATCGCGAAGACGCCCCGGTTCTCGGTCACGTCCTCGTGGACGATCTTCGGTACCTGGAAGTCCATCAAGCTCGTGCGAGTAGCCAAATCCGATCCTTTCGTTACTTCGAGTAGAGCTCGACGATGAGCGATTCCTGGACGGGCGTGTCGATCTCCGCGCGCTCGGGCCACTTCAGCACCTTGCCGGTGAGACCCTCGTGGTCCGCCTGCAGCCAGGGAGCGACCGAGGCCGTGAGGTCGGTGGCATCCCGGATCGCGGGCTCGGCCGAGCTGCCCGGCTTCATGGTGATGATGTCGTTGGGCTTCACGCCGTAGCTCGGGATGTTGACCCGGCGCCCGTTGACGTGGAAGTGACCGTGACGGACGAACTGGCGCGCCTGGGCGCGAGAGCCCGCAAAGCCGAGCCGGTAGACGACGTTGTCGAGCCTCGTCTCGAGCATCCGCAGCAGCGTCTCGCCCGTGATGCCCGAGCCCTTGGTCGCCTTCTCGTAGGTGTTGCGGAACTGCTTCTCGAGCAGGCCGTAGAAGCGGCGCGCCTTCTGCTTCTCGCGCAGCTGCAGCAGGTACTCGCTCTGCTTGATGCGGCCGCGGCCGTGCTCGCCCGGCGGGTAGCTGCGGCGCTCGATCGCGCACTTCTCCGTCAGGCAGCGCTCGCCCTTGAGGAAGAGCTTCATGCCCTCGCGGCGGCAGAGGCGGCACTTGGGACCCAGATCTCTGGCCACTAGACACGTCTCCGCTTGCGCTGGCGCACGCCGTTGTGGGCCTGCGGCGAGACGTCCTTGACGCCGATGATCTCGAGGCCGGCCGCCTGGAGCGACCGGATCGCCGTCTCGCGGCCCGAGCCGGGGCCCTTGACGAAGACCTCGACCTTCTGCAGGCCGTGCTCCATGCCCTTGCGGGCGCACGAGTCGGCGGTGACCTGCGCGGCGAACGGCGTCGACTTGCGCGAGCCTTTGAAGCCCGCGGAGCCGGCGGACTCCCACGCGATCACGTTGCCCTCCTTGTCGGTCAGGGCGACGATCGTGTTGTTGAACGACGTCTTGATGTGCGCCTGGCCGATCGCGATGTTCTTCTTGACGCGGCGGCGCACGCGGCCCCTGGCCGCCGGCTTGCGAGGAGGTGCCACTACTTCGCCTTCTTCCCGCGGCCGACGGTCTTCTTCGGGCCCTTGCGCGTACGCGCGTTCGTCTTCGTCCGCTGCCCGTTCACCGGCAGGCCGCGGCGGTGGCGGACACCGCGGTAGCAGCCGATCTCGGTGAGGCGCTTGATCGCCTGGGAGCGCTCACGGCGCAGGTCGCCCTCGACCTGGAGGGTGTCGATGTGCGCGCGGATCTTCGTGACCTCCTCGTCGGTGAGGTCGCGGATCTTCGTGTCCGCGGAGATGCCGAGCGCGGCGCAGATCCGCTGCGCAGACGGCTGGCCGATGCCGTAGATGTAGGTCAGGCCGATCTCCAGACGCTTCTGGTTCGGCAGGTTCACTCCCGCGATGCGTGCCATTTGCCGGGAGGCTCACTAACCCTGCCTCTGCTTGTGCCGGGGATTTGTGCAGATGACCATGGTGCGACCATGCCGCTTGATGACGCGGCAGCGCTCACACATTGGCTTGACGGACGGGCGAACTTTCATGGTCTCCTCAGCGGAGTCGGAGGTGATGCGGCCGCGGGTCAGATCGTAGGGCGAGAGCTCGACCTTGACGCGATCGCCGGGGTTGAGGCGGATGTAGTGCTTGCGCATCTTCCCCGAGATCGTGGCGAGCACGCTGTGACCGCCGTCGAGCTGCACCCGGAACATCGTGGAGGGGAGCGCTTCGACGATCTCGCCTTCAACCTCGATCTTCTCTTCCTTGGCCGACACCTTTCCTCGTGCAAAAACCGCGCTCGAACACGCGGGTGGCTGGACTGGTTGCCACGGCGCAGCACACTGCTTCGCGGCGGCCGGTCATCGTAGCAAACCCTCGCGCCCCCGCCGCTCAGGGACGCGAGACGCGCCGTCCGCGGCGTCGGCGATCGTTGTCAGGATTCGCGGCCCGTCCTTCGTGATCGCGACGGTGTGCTCGAAGTGGCACGAGAGCGAGCCGTCGCTCGTCGAGATCGACCAGTCGTCGTCGTGCACGTACACGTCGGGGCCGCCCGCCGTGATCATCGGCTCGATCGCGATGGTCATCCCGTCGGAGAGCTGCGGGCCGCGACCCGGCTCGCCGAAGTTGGGGATGTGCGGGTCCTCGTGGTACGAGCGCCCCACGCCGTGGCCGACGAGGCTGCGCACGACCGAGAAGCCGGCGGCCTCGACCACCAACTGCACCGCGTGCGAGATGTCCCCGACGCGGTTGCCGATCACCGCCTGGGCGATTCCCGCGGCGAGCGCCTCGCGGCCGACGTCGAGCAGCCGCTGCGCCTCGGCGCCCACCTCGCCGACGGCGAACGTGACCGCGCTGTCCGCGATGTAGCCGTCGAGCGTGACGCCGATGTCCAGCGTAACGAGGTCGCCCTCGCGCACGGTGTAGGGGCCGGGGATCCCGTGCACGACGAGATCGTTCGGCGAGATGCAGATGCGCCGCCGGATAGCCCCGGTAGCCCTTGGACGTGGGCACGCCGCCGCCGGCGACGATGAACTCCTCGGCGACGGCGTCGAGCTCGGCGGTCGTCACTCCCGGCCGCAGGTGCTCGCCCACGTGGCGGATCGACTCGGCGACGAGCAGGCCGGTGCGGGCCATCTTCTCGATCTCGGCGGCGGACTTGCGGATGATCACGCGCGCTCCTCGACCTGCTCGAGCGTGTCCTGGATTTCCGCGAAGACCTCGTCCGGCGTGCGCTCGGCGCGGATCCCGACCAGCCGGCCGGTGGTGCGGTAGTGCTCGACCACGGGCACTGTCTCGCGCCGGTGGACCTCGAGCCGTGCGGCGATCACGTCGGGCGTGTCGTCGCCGCGGCCCTCCTCGTGTGCGCGCGCCAGCATCCGCTCGACGCAGACCTCCTCGGCGACCAGCAGCTCGAGCACGACGTCGAGCCCTCGGCCGATCCCGGCGAGCATCGTGTCGAGCGCCTCGGCCTGGGCCATGGTGCGCGGGAAGCCGTCGAGGACGAACCCGCCGAGAGAGTCGAACTCCTGCAGGCGCGCCTCGATCAGCCCGATCGTCAGGTCGTCGGGCACGAGCCGACCGGACGCCAGGAGCGGCTGGACCTGCAGGCCGAGCGGCGTGCCGGCCGCGATCGCGGCCCGGAACATGTCGCCCGTGGCAACGTGTGCGACGCCGTACTCGGCCGCGATCCTCTTGGCCTGGGTGCCCTTGCCGGACCCCTGCGGGCCGAGAATCAGGATGTTCACGCGGCGCGGCCCCCTACTTCAGGAAGCCTTCGTAGGAGCGCATCATCATCTGCGACTCCATCTGTCGCATCGTGTCCAGCGCGACGCCGACGGCGATCAGCACCGACGTGCCGCCGAGAGCGTTCGCGCTCGCCTGCTGGAAGCCGCCGTACGCGATGAACATCGACGGCAGCGTCGCGACGACGGCGAGGTAGACCGCACCGGGCATGGTCAACCGCGTCAGCACGCGGTCGAGGTACTGGGCGGTCGGCGGGCCCGGCCGGATGCCCGGGATGTAGCCGCCGTACTTGCGCAGGTTGTCGGCCTGGTCGACCGGGTTGAACTGGACCGCCGTGTAGAAGTACGTGAAGACGACGATCAGCACGCCCTGGAGCAGCATGTAGCCGATGCCGCTCGGCGTGAAGTGCTTGTTGACGAAGTCCTGGGTCTGCGGGAAGTACTGCCCGATCGTCGGCGGGAACGCCATCACCGCCGCCGCGAAGATGATCGGGATGACGCCGGCCATGTTCACGCGCAGCGGCATGTACGTCGAGCCGCCCGTCGTCATCCGGCGGCCCACCATCCGCTTCGCGTACTGGATCGGGATTTTCCGCTGCCCCTCCTGGATGAAGACGATTGCCGTGACGATGAGGATGGCGAGCAGGGGGAAGAACAGCTTCTCCATCGGGCCGCCGCTGATCCAGGCCTGGATGCCGAGCGGGGCGCCCGTCAGGATCGAGGCGAAGATCAGGAGCGAGATGCCGTTGCCGACGCCGCGCTTCGTGATCAGCTCGCCGAGCCACATCAGGAGCGTCGTGCCGGCGACGAGGGTGATCACGATCAGGGTCATCCGGCCGGCGTTCGCTTCCAGCGCACCCTGGCGCTGGAAGAGGACCGCGTAGCCCAGGGACTGCGCCGCGGCGAGCGCGACCGTCAGGTAGCGCGTGTACTGGTTGATCTTGGTGTAGCCCGCCTCGCCCTCCCGCTGCAGCTCCGCCAGCCGCGGGATGACGACCGTCATCAGCTGGACGATGATCGAGGCCGTGACGTACGGCATGATCCCGAGCGCGAAGAGCGAGAACTGCGAGAGCGCGCCGCCCGAGAAGAGGTTGAGCAGGCCGAGCACCGTGCCGCCCTTGCCCTCGAAGTAGCTCTGGATCGTCTCCGAGTCCACGCCGGGCGCGGGCATCCACGAGCCGAGCCGGTAGATGGCGAGCACGCCGGCTGTGAAGAGGACGCGGCGGCGCAGCTCGGGGACGCGCCAGGCGTTCACGAGCCAGCTGAACAACGCTAGCCCTCCTCAGCCTCGGCGGGCGCCTCGGCGACCTCGGCCTCAGCCTCGGCGACCACAGCGTCCTCCGCCTCGGGCTCCGCGGCGGCGGGCTTCGCCTTGCGCTTCTTGGCCTTCTTCTCGACCGGCTCGCCCTTCAGCCAGACGATGGAGCCACCGGCGGCCTCGATCTTCTGGCGCGCCGTCTTCGAGAAGCCGTGGGCGGAGACGACGAGCTTCTTCGTCAGGTCGCCGCTCGCGAGAATCTTGATGTCGGTCTTCGTGTTCTTCAGCAGGCCCGCGGCAACGAGCGAGTCGGGCGTCACCTCGGCACCGGTTTCGAAGCGGTTCTCGAGGTCGCGGAGGTTGACGGGCTGGGAGTACGTGCGGAAGGGCCCGATCGCGCGCGCGTCGGCGGAGGTGTTGCCGCGCAGCTTGCCGAGCCGCATGTCGATGGGCATCTGGCCGCCCTCGAAGCCGGCCGGCATCTTGTGCGAGCCCGCGCGCGACTTCTGGCCCTTGATGCCGCGGCCCGAGTAGCGGCCCTTGCCCGAGCCGAGGCCGCGCCCGATGCGCTTGCGCTCTTCGCGGGGTTGTGCGGGCTTCAGGTTCGAGAGGTCGATCCGCTCGGTCATGCCGAGTCCTTCCCCTCGACGCGGACGAGATGGGCTACGAGCCGGAGGGTGCCGTCGAGGGACGGGCTCGCCTGCTGCTCGACCGTGCGGCCGATCTTGCCGAGCCCGAGCGCGCGCAGCGCGCCGTGGTGGCGCTGACTGTGACCGATCGCGCTGCGGATCTGCGTGATCTCTGACCGTGGTCACGCCGGAGCCTTCCTGGCCTCGGCCGCAGCGGCAATGGCGGCGGCGCTGAGCGGGAGCACCTCGGAGATGGTCTTGCCGCGGGCACGCGCGACGTCCTCGGGGCGGCGCAGACTGCGGAGGCCGTTCACCGTCGCCCGCGCCATGTTGATCGGGTTCGTCGTGCCGAGCGACTTCGCGAGCACGTCGCGGATGCCGGCGAGCTCCAGCACGGCGCGGACTCCGCCCCCGGCGATCACGCCGGTGCCCTCGCTCGCGGGCCGCAGGAACACCCTGGCGGCATCGGAGCGGCCGAGGATCTCGTGCGTGATCGTCGTGCCGTGCTTCGGCACGGTGAAGAGGTTCTTCTTCGCGTCGTCCACGGCCTTCGAGATGGCGAGCGGCACCTCGCGCGCCTTGCCGTAGCCGACGCCGACGCGGTCGACCTCGTCGCCGATCACTACCAGCGCCGTGAACGAGAACCGCCGTCCGCCCTTGACCACCTTGGCGACGCGGTTGATCTCGATCACGCGCTCCTTGAGCTCCCTCGTCTCTGCGATCTCGACTGCCATCAAAACTTGAGGCCTCCCTCGCGCGCGCCCTCGGCGAGCGCCTTCACGCGTCCGTGGTAGAGGTAACCGCCCCGGTCGAAGACGGCGGACTCGATGCCGGCCTTCTCCGCGGCGGCGGCAAGCAGCTTGCCGACTTCGGCCGCCTGCGCGGTCTTGTCGCCCTTGAATCCCTTCTTCAGGCCGAGCCAGCCGGCGGCGGCGAGCGTCCTGCCCGATGCGTCGTCGACGAGCTGGGCGAAGATCCCCCTGTTCGAGCGGAAGACCGACAGGCGCGGCCGCTCGGCCGTGCCGGACACCTTGCCGCGCACGCGCCGGTGGCGGCGCTCGCGCGCCTGGCGGGTCGTGAGCGTGGTCATGCCCGCTTCCCCACCTTCCTGCGCACGTGCTCGTCGCGGTAGCGGATGCCCTTGCCCTTGTAGGGCTCGGGCGGGCGCACCTTGCGCACCTCGGCGGCCGTCTGGCCGACCTGCTGCTTGTCGATGCCCTTGACGACGACGACCGTCGGCTGCGGCACCTCGAAGACGATCCCGGGCCGCGGCGTGAGCACCTTCGCGTGCGAATAGCCGACCTGAAGCTCGAGGTCGTCGCCGCGCAGCGCGGCGCGATAGCCGACGCCCTGAATCTCGAGGTGCTTCTCGTACCCCTTCGTGACTCCCTCGACCATGTTCGCGATCAGTGTCCGCGTCAGCCCGTGGAGCGCGCGGTCCTCGCCGCGGTCGGTCGGGCGCGTGACGAGGACCTCGCCGTTGCCCTGCTCGATCTGCATCCGCAGCGGCACCTGCTGCTCGAGCTCGCCGAGCGGCCCGCGCACGCTGACGCGGCCGGGCGCGATCTCGACGCTGACGCCGACGGGAACCTCGATGGGCTTGCGGCCGATCCGGCTCATGGCGATTTCGCCCCCTTCGGGGTCGAAATCGCTACGAAAAGCCCTGTTGAAGTCTTCATCTGCACTCTTCCAGCTCCGTAATTCGCTGTTCTAGCGTTTGTCTGGTGATCGGAGATCACCAGACAAACGCAATTACTTCGCCGCCGAGGCCGCGCTCGGCAGCCTGGCGGCCGGTGATCAGCCCGGTCGAGGTGGACAGGATGGCGATGCCGAGCCCGCCGAGGACGCGCGGCAGGCGGTCCTTGCGCGCGTAGACACGGCGGCCGGGCTTCGAGACGCGCTTCAAGCCCGTGATGATCCGCTCGCGGCTGCGGCCGAACTTGAGCTCGACCACGAGCGTGTCGAAGGGGGTGCCCGAGACGACGCGGTAGTCCTTGATGTAGCCCTCGTCCTTGAGGATGCGGGCGATCTCTACCTTCATCCGCGAGGAGGGCATCTGGGCGGTGTCGTGCATCGCCTTGTTGGCGTTGCGGATCCGCGTGAGCATGTCGGCGATCGGGTCAGTCAGCACTGTGTGTCCTCCTACCAGCTGCTCTTCGTCATGCCCGGGATCGAGCCCTGGTGCGCGAGATCGCGCAGGCAGATCCGGCAGAGACCGAACTTGCGGAACACGGCGCGCGGGCGGCCGCACCGGTTGCAGCGCGAGTAGTTCCGCACCTTGAACTTCGACCCGCGGGCGTGCTTGACGACGAGCGACTTCTTCGCCATTCCCTAGCTGTCCCTTCTCTCCGTGGCGAACGGCAGGCCGAGCCCGCGCAGAAGCGCGTGCGCCTGCTCGTCCGTCGCCGCTGTGGTGGTGATCGTGACGTCGAGGCCTCGGACCGACGCGACGCTGTCGTAGTCGATCTCCGGGAAGATGACCTGCTCGCGGATACCGAGCGAGAAGTTGCCGCGGCCGTCGAACGAGCCGGGGTTGAGCCCCCGAAAGTCCCGGATGCGCGGGAGCGCGACCGAGACGAGCCGGTCGAGGAACTCCCACATGCGCGCGCCGCGCAGCGTCACGCGCGCGCCGACGGGCATGCCCTCGCGCAGCTTGAAGCTCGCGATCGACTTGGTCGCGCGGCGCAGCTGCGCGCGCTGGCCGGCGATCGTCGAGAGCTCGTCCATCGCGGCGTCGAGCACCTTCGCGTCGGTCTTCGCCTCGCCGACGCCCATGTTGAGCGTGATCTTCTGGAGCCGGGGCACCTGCATGATCGAGTCGAGGCCGAGCTGCTCCTTGAGCTGAGGACGCAACGCCTCGTACGCCGTCTTCAGGCGCGGCGCGGCGACGGTCTCGGACGCCTTCTTCGCGGTCTTCGTGGCCATCAGCGATCGATCTCCTGGCCGCAGCCGTCGCGGCGGCACACGCGCACGCGCACCGTCTCGCCCTTGATCTCCTTGACCTTGATCCCGATGCGGGTCGGCACCTTGCACACCGGGCAGACGACCATCACGGTCGAGACAGCCACCGGCGCCGGCATCTCGATGATCCCACCGGGAGTGACCTGCGAGCCGCCCATGCGCGTCGAGTCCTTGATCGGGCGCGGGCGCTCGTGCCGCTTGACGACGTTGAGGTTCTCGACGATCACCCGCCGGACCTTCGGGAGCGCGTCGACGACGCGGCCCTGCTTGCCGCGGTCCTTGCCGGACAGGATCTGAACGAGATCCCCCTTTTTCACTCTCATCGTCTGCGTCATCTCTCTAGAGGACCTCGGGCGCCAGGCTCACGATCTTCATGAAGTTCTTCTCGCGCAGCTCGCGGGCGACCGGCCCGAAGATGCGCGTCCCGCGCGGATTGTTCTGGTTGTCGATGATGACGGCCGCGTTCTCGTCGAACGCGATCGTCGTGCCGTCGTCGCGACCGAAGGGCTTCTTCGTCCGGACGACGACCGCCTTGACGACGTCGCCCTTCTTGACCGTGCCCTGCGGGGTCGCGGCCTTCACTGTACCGACGATCACGTCGCCGACGCGCGCGTAGCGGCGATGCGACCCGCCCATCACGCGGATGCACAGGAGCTCGCGGGCGCCGGTGTTGTCGGCCACGCGCAGTCTTGACTCCTGCTGGATCACCGGCCACGCTCCTTGCAGATCGCGTTCGCCGGCATTACTTGGCCGCCTCGACGATCTCGGCGAGCCGCCAGTGCTTCTGCTTCGAGATCGGGCGCGTCTCGACGATGCGGACGACGTCCCCGACCTTGGCGGAGTTCTGCTCGTCGTGCGCATGGAACTTCGCTGAGCGGCGGACGACCTTCTTGTACTTCGGGTGCGCCTTGATCGTGTCGACCTTGACGACGATCGTCTTGT
Organism: uncultured Actinomycetes bacterium; assembly: GCA_963839425.1. GTDB lineage: Bacteria > Actinomycetota > Thermoleophilia > Gaiellales > Gaiellaceae > CAYGLV01. The sequence continues at coordinate 103,274 of CAWIUX010000009.1, read as the reverse complement.
CGCCCGCGTCGGAGACGACGACGCCGCGCCGCTCCTGGCGACGGCCGCGCTCGCCCTCCGGCTTCGGCAGGCGCACGATCGGGCTGCGCTCGGCCGGCTGCTCCCGCTTCGGCTTGCTGTGGGTGTGGCGAAGCGTGCGCGGCAGCCGCTTGCCCTTCGGCTTCGGGCCTCGAAGCTGCGTGGGGGCGGCGGGCGCCTCGGGCGCCGCTGCCTCGGGGGCGGACGCCTCCTCGGCGGGCTCGGCCTCGGCGACCGGCTCGTCGGCGGGGGCCTCGGGCTCGGCCTGGGGCTCCTCGGCGGCAGCCTCGGCCTCTGCGACCGGCTCCTCGGCGGGGATCTCCGGCTCGGCTTCGGGCTCGGCGGCGGCAGCCTCGGGCTCGGCCTCTGCGACCGGCTCCTCGGCGGCAGCCTCGGGCTCGACGGCCTCGACAGCCGCCGGCTCCTCCACCACGGTCTCCTCGGCGACCGCCTCGACGGCGGCCTCATCGACCGGCACGGCCTCCTCGGCCTTCTTCTTGGTCGTCTTCTTCTCAGCCATCTACGTGTTCCCCAGTCGTTCCCGCTCGTAGCGGATCGTCAGGATGCGGGCGATCTCGCGCTTGGCCAGCCGCAGCCGAGCGCTGTTTTCGAGTGCGCCGGTGGCGGTCTGGAAGCGCAGGTTGAAGAGCTCCTGCCGCGTGTCGGCCAGCTTCCGCTCCAGATCCTCGTCGGTCAGCTCGCGCAGGTGCCTAGGTCTCAAAGAGATCAGCCTCCCGCTTCACGAACTTCGTCTTGATCGGCAGCTTCTGGGCCGCGAGCCGCAGCGCCTCGCGCGCGAGCGGCTCGGGCACGCCGGCCAGCTCGAACATCACGCGGCCCGGCTTGACCACCGCCACCCAGTGCTCCGGCGAGCCTTTGCCCGAGCCCATGCGTGTCTCGGCCGGCTTCTGCGTCACCGGCTTGTCCGGGAAGATGTTGATCCAGACCTTGCCGCCGCGCTTCATCTTGCGCGTCATCGCGATCCGGGCGGCCTCGATCTGACGGTTCGTGATCCAGCCGTTGTCGAGCGCCTTGATGCCGTACTCGCCGAAGTGCACCTCGGTCTGCCCGGTGGAGATGCCGGCGCGGGAACCGCGCTGCACCTTGCGGAACTTGGTCTTCTTCGGCAGCAACATCAGCTCTCGCCCTCCGTGGGCGGCGCCGCGGGCGTCTCGACGACCTCTGGCACGACCGGCTCGGCCGTCTCGGGCGCCGGGGCGGTCTGCTCGGCGCGCGGAGCGTCGGGCCTTCCCGGCCCGCGGCCGCGGCCACGGCCACCCGGCCCGCCAGGGCCACCCGGGCCACGCTTGCGCTTCGTGACGAGGCCGAGGCCCTCACGATCCTGGCTGCGGCCGCGCGCGCTCTCGCGGGAGGCGCCGAGGCCCTCGGCCGCGCCGCCGCGGCGGCGGCGGGCCTGGTCCTGGTCGCCCAGGCGCGTGTCCTTGGTGGTCACGCCCTCGTAGCCTTCGGGCATGATCTCGCCCTTGTTGATCCAGACCTTGACGCCGATGCGGCCGTAGGTCGTCTTCGCCTCCGCGAACCCGTAGTCGATGTCGGCGCGGATCGTGTGGAGCGGCACGCGGCCCTCGGAGTAGGCCTCGCGCCGGCTCATCTCACCGCCGCCGAGACGGCCGCCGCAGACGATCTTGATCCCCTGCGCGCCCGACCGGATGCCCGACGCGAGGGCGCGCTTCATCGCGCGGCGGAAGCTGACGCGGTTCTGGAGCTGTTCCGCGATCGACTGCGCGACGAGCTTGGCGTCCAGCTCGGGCCGCTTGATCTCGTTGATGTTGACGTGGACGTTCTTCTGCGTCATCGCGTGCAGCTCTTTCCGCAGCGCGTCCACCTCGACACCCGACTTGCCGATCACGATGCCGGGCCGGGCCGTGTGGATGTCCACCGTGATCCGCTGCTTGTCCTTGCGGATCAGGATGTCGCTGAGGCCCGCGTGCGAGAGCTTCTTCGTGATGTGCTCGCGGATCTTGATGTCCTCGAGGATGTAGGCGGCGAACTCCTTCTTCCCCGTGTACCAGTTCGACTTCCAGTCGTGGATGACGCCCACGCGGAGACCGCCGGGATGCACCTTCTGGCCCATTAGACGGCCGCCTCCTTGCGCCTCGAAGCCTTCGGCTTCGACGCGCTAGCTTCGCTGTTCGGTTTGTCGGTCTTCTCCTCCGCCGCGCGCACACGACGGCGTCCGGCTAGTGATTCTCGAGCCGCAGGCTCGAGAATCACCGTTATGTGGCAGCTGCGCTTGCGGATCCGGTTGACGCGGCCACGGGCACGGGCGCGCCAGCGCTTCAGCGTCGGCCCCTCGTCGGCGAAGGCGGCGTGGACGACGAGCTCGTCGCCGATCAGACCGTGGTTCGCCTCGGCGTTCGAGACCGCGCTCCTCAGCACCTTCTCGATGTCGCGCGCGGCGGCGCGCTGCGTGAACGCGAGCACCGTGCGCGCCTCGGGCACCGTGCGCCCGCGGACGTGCTCGAGCACCACGCGCGCCTTGCGGGCGGAGATGCCCACGTACTTCGCCTGGGCGCGCACCGTGATCTTGTCGGGAGCGGTCGCCATCAGCGCTTCTTCACCTGGGTCTGGCGGTCGCCCGCATGGCCGCGGAACGTGCGCGTGGGCGCGAACTCGCCGAGCTTGTGCCCGACCATCTGCTCGCTGACGAAGACCGGCACGTGCTTGCGGCCGTCGTGGACGGCGATCGTGTGGCCGACCATCTCCGGGAAGACAGTGGAGGTGCGCGACCAGGTGCGGATCATCCGCTTCTCACCGGTGGCGTTCATGGCCTCGATTCGGGCGAGCAGCCGCTCCTCGACGAACGGCCCCTTGCGTGACGACCTGCTCACCGCTTCTCCTTCCCGCGGCGACGGCCGCGCACGATCAGCTTGTTCGACTCCTTGTGCTTGGCACGCGTGCGCTTGCCGAGCGTCGGGACGCCCCACGGGGTGACCGGATGCCGGCCGCCCTTCGACTTGCCCTCGCCGCCGCCGTGCGGGTGGTCGACCGGGTTCATCGCCGAGCCGCGCACGGTCGGGCGCTTGCCGAGCCAGCGGCTGCGGCCCGCCTTGCCGATCGTGCGGTTCTCGTGGTCGGTGTTCCCGACCTGGCCGATCGTGGCGCGACAGGTCAGCGGCACGCGCCGCATCTCGCCCGACGGCAGGCGCAGGACGCCGTAGCCGTCGTCCTTGGCGACGAGCTGGACGCCCGATCCTGCGGAGCGCGCCATCTTGGCACCCTGGCCGGGCTTCAACTCGATGTTGTGCACGAGCGTGCCGGTCGGGATGTTCTCGAGCGGCAGCGCGTTGCCGGGCTTGATGTCTGCGCCGGGGCCGGACTCGACGGTCGCGCCCACCTCGAGCCGGGCCGGCGCGAGAATGTACGCCTTCTCGCCGTCGGCGTAGTGGAGGAGCGCGATCCGCGCCGAGCGATTCGGGTCGTACTCGATCGCGGCCACCGTCGCCGGCACGCCGTCCTTGCGCCGCTTGAAGTCGACCACGCGGTAGCGGCGCTTGTGGCCGCCGCCCTGGTGGCGCGTCGTGATCCGCCCGTTGTTGTTGCGCCCGCCCTTCTTCGTGACCGGCTCGGTCAGGCTCTTCTCCGGCGTGGTCTTTGTGATCTCCTCGAAGGTGGAGACGGACATGAAGCGACGGCCGGCCGACGTGGGCTTGTACTTCTTGATCGCCATGGCTAGTGGTTCTCCCGGTGACGGTTTCGCGTCTCCGGCGTGGGAGACGCAAGCAGCGCAAGGACGCAGGCCGTGTTCGGGCTGGAGAGCCCGGACGCGGCCGAGGACGCGGCGATGCGCCGCGGATCGCGCGCCGGAGGCGCACTAACTGTTGCCGGGAGAGCCACTAAACCTGAGCCCCCTCGAAGATGTCGATGGTCTCGCCCTCGCGCAGCTTCACGATGGCCTTCTTCCAGCCGACCTTCGTGCCCTTGATCGCGCCGCGGCGCTTCGGCTTCGCCTGCACCTTGACGATGTTCACGGCCTCGACCTTGACCTCGAACAGCTCCTCGACGGCCTGCCGGACCTGCGTCTTGTGCGCGTCCTTGTGCACCTTGAAGGTGTACTTGCGGTCGCTCTGGAGCGAGTAGCTCTTCTCCGAGACGACGGGAGCGAGCAAAATCTGATTCGGGTGGAGGCTCACGTCGCCCTCCCCTGGACGAGCGGCAGCGCCGCTTCGGAGACGAGCACCGAGCGCGCCCACAGGACCGCCGCGACCTCGAGCTCCGCGGGCACGGTCACGAGCACGCGCTCGAGGTTGCGGAACGACTTGACGAGCGTCTCCTCGTCCTCGGTGGCGACGACGAGCAGCGGCAGCTCCTTGCCCCATGCAGCAAGCAAGCTTGCTGCAGCTCTTGTCGAGGGCTCGGCGATCGCGGACCCGTCGACGAGTGCGAATGTCCCCGCCGAGACGTGGCTGCTAAGAGCCGCGCGCAGCGCGGCTCTGGCCACCTTGCGGTTGACCTTGACCTCGAAGCCCCGCATCATCGGCGGGAAGGCGACGCCGCCGCCCGTGAACTGCGGTGCGCGGGTCGTGCCCGCGCGGGCCCGGCCGGTGCCCTTCTGACGCCACGGCTTCGCGCGGCCGCCGGCCACGAGCCCGCGGCTCTTGGCGCCGCGCGTGCCGGCCCGCCGCTCGTTCAGCTCGGCGCGCACCGTCTCGTGCAGGAGGTGCGGCTTCACCTCGGCGCCGAACACTCCGGCGTCGAGGGTGACGTCCTTGGCGGCCTTGCCGCCGAGGAGCGGCGCCGTGAGCGCGGCCATTACGACGCCTCCCGGATCTCGATGATGCCGCTCTTCGGCCCGGGCACGGAGCCCTTGACGAGGATGAGGTTGCGCTCGGGATCCACGCCGTGGACGACCAGACCGAGCTGCGTGATGCGCTTGCCACCCATCCGGCCGGCCATGCGGATCCCCTTGAAGACGCGCGACGGCGTCGCCGAGGCGCCGATCGAGCCGGGCTGGCGGATGTTGTGCGAGCCGTGCGTCTTCGGGCCCCGCTTGAAGTTGTGGCGCTTGATCGTTCCGGCGAAGCCCTTGCCGATCGAGGTGCCGGCGATCTTGACCGCGTCGCCGGGCGCGAACGCCTCGACGGTGACGGTCTCGCCCGGCTGGAGCTCGGTCGGGCCCCGGAACTCCACGAGATGGCGGTGCGCGGCCACGCCCGTCTTCGCGAGGTGGCCGCGCTCGCCCTTGGAGATCTTCCGCTCGGCGACGGGCTCGAACGCGAGCTGCACGGCCTCGTAGCCGTCCTTCTCGACCGTTCGCACCTGCACGACCGGGCACGGTCCGGCCTCGATCACGGTGACCGACGTCACGACGCCGCTGTCCGGATCGAAGACCTGGGTCATGCCCAGCTTTCTGCCGAGAATCCCCTTCATCACAGTTTGATCTCGATGTCGACGCCTGCCGGCAGGTCGAGCCGCATCAACGAGTCCACCGTCTTCGGCGTCGGGCTGTGGATGTCGATCAGCCGCTTGTGCGTGCGCACCTCGAAGTGCTCCCGCGAGTCCTTGTCCTTGAACGGACTCCGGATCACGCAGTAGACGTTCTTCTCGGTGGGCAGGGGCACGGGACCGGTGATCGTCGCGCCGGAACGCTGCACCGTCTCGACGATCTGGCTGGCCGACTTGTCCAACGCCTGATGGTCGTAGGACTTGAGCCTGATGCGGATCTTCTGCTGTGCCAACGTGGTTTCCTGACTACTTGATGATCTCGGTGACGACACCTGCGCCGACCGTGCGACCGCCCTCGCGGATCGCGAAGCGAAGGCCCTGGTCCATGGCGATCGGCTGGATCAGCTCGATCTCCATGTTCGTGTTGTCGCCCGGCATGACCATCTCCTGGCCCTCCGGGAGCTTGATCGAGCCCGTGACGTCCGTCGTGCGGAAATAGAACTGCGGCCGGTAGCCGTTGAAGAACGGCGTGTGACGGCCGCCTTCGTCCTTCGAGAGCACGAAGACCTCGGCCTTGAAGTGCGTGTGCGGGGTGATCGAGCCGGGCTTGGCGAGCACCTGGCCGCGCTCGACGTCCTCGCGCTTGACGCCACGGAGGAGCGCGCCGGCGTTGTCGCCGGCCTTGGCGATGTCGAGGAGCTTCAGGAACATCTCGAGGCCCGTGACGGTCGTCTTCTCCGTCTTCGGGTGGATGCCGACGATCTCGACCTCGTCGCCGACCTTGATCTGGCCCTGCTCGATGCGGCCGGTGACGACGGTGCCGCGGCCGGTGATCGTGAAGACGTCCTCGATCGGCATCAGGAACGGCTTGTCCACGTCGCGCACCGGCTCCGGGATGTAGCTGTCCACGGCCTCCATCAGCTCCATGATCTTCGGCGTCCACTCGGGGTCGCCCTCGAGCGCCTTCAACGCGGAGACCGGGATCACCGGCGTGTCGTCGCCCGGGAACTCGTACTTCGTGAGCAGCTCGCGCACCTCCAGCTCGACGAGCTCGAGCAGCTCGGGGTCGTCCACCATGTCGGCCTTGTTGAGGGCGACGACGATGAACGGCACCTCGACCTGGCGGGCGAGCAGGATGTGCTCGCGCGTCTGCGGCATCGGGCCGTCGGCGGCGGAGACGACGAGGATCGCGCCGTCCATCTGGGCCGCGCCCGTGATCATGTTCTTGATGTAGTCGGCGTGACCGGGGCAGTCCACGTGCGCGTAGTGGCGGTTTGCCGTCTCGTACTCGACGTGCGCCGTGTTGATCGTGATACCGCGCTGGCGCTCCTCGGGTGCGTTGTCGATCGACGCGAAGTCGCGCACGGCGGTGCCCGTTCCCTGTTCGGCGAGCACCTTCGTGATGGCCGCCGTCAGCGTGGTCTTGCCGTGGTCGATGTGACCGATGGTGCCGACGTTGAGGTGCGGCTTGGTGCGCTCGAACTTCTTCTTGGCCATTGTTTTTTACCTCCGGTAAAAAACTAGAGAGAACTAGTTTTGCTTTGCGGTCTTGGGGTTTTCATTAGACACAAGCGCTTCAGCGATTGTCGCCGGAACTGGCTCATAGCGCTCGAACTGCATGGTGAACGTCGCGCGCCCCTGGGACATCGAGCGCAGGTCGGTCGCGTACCCGAACATCTCGGCCAGCGGCACCTTCGCCGTGATCGCCTGGCCGTTCCCGCTTGGCTCGAGGTGCTCGACGCGGCCGCGGCGGGATTTGAGGTTGCCCATCACGTCGCCGAGGTACTCCTCCGGAGTCACGACCTCGACCGCCATCACGGGCTCGAGCAGCTTCGGCTTCGCGCGCTTCATCGCCTCCTTGAACGCCATCGAGCCGGCGATCTTGAAGGCGCGCTCGCTCGAGTCGACCTCGTGGTAGGAGCCGTCCACGAGCTCGATCCTCACGTCCACGACCGGGTAGCCGGCGAGGACGCCCGAGTGCATGGCCTCCGTGATGCCGGCGTTGACCGCGGGGATGAACTCCTTCGGAATCTTGCCGCCGACAATCGTGTCCTTGAACTCGTAGCCGGCGCCCGGCTCCTGCGGGAGCAGGTTGATGACGACGTCCGCGTACTGGCCGGAGCCGCCGGTCTGGCGGACGAACTTCAGCCGCACCTTCTCGGCCGGCTTCGAGACCGTCTCGCGGTACGCGACCTGCGGGCGGCCGACGTTGGCGTCCACGCGGAACTCGCGCAGCAGCCGGTCGACGATGATCTCGAGGTGGAGCTCGCCCATGCCGGCGATGATCGTCTGGCCGGTCTCCTCGTCGGACGAGACGCGGAACGTCGGGTCCTCCTCGGCGAGCCGCTGCAGCGCAGTCGCGAGCTTGTCCTGATCGCCCTTCGTCTTGGGCTCGATCGCGACCGAGATGACCGGGTCGGGGAAGTTCATCCGCTCGAGCACGATCGGGGCCGACTCGACCGCGAGCGTGTCGCCCGTCGTGGTGGACTTGAGGCCGACGGCGGCGGCGATCTCGCCCGCGCCGATCTCCTCGCGCTCCTCCCGATGGTTCGCGTGCATCTGCAGGATGCGGCCGATCCGCTCGGTCTTGCCGGTCGTGGTGTTCAGTACGCGGTCGCCGGCCTTGAGCGTGCCCGAGTAGACGCGGAAGTAGGTCAGCTTGCCGACGAACGGGTCGGTCATGACCTTGAACGCGAGCGCCGAGAAGGGCTCGTTCAGCGCCGGCTTGCGGGTCAGCCTCGGCCTCGGTCTTGGGTTCGATGCCCTGCACCGGCGGGACGTCGAGCGGGCTCGGCAGGTAGTCCACCACGGCGTCGAGCAGCGGCTGCACGCCTTTGTTCTTGAAGGCGGAGCCGCAGAGCACCGGCGTGATCTTGCTCTCGAGCGTCCCCCGGCGCAGCGCGCGCCGGATCATGTCCGGCGTCACCGACTCCTCGTCGAGCAGGTACGTCTCCATCAGCTCGTCGTCGAACTCGGCGACCGAGTTGATCAGCTGGTGGTGGTACTCGTGGGCCTGCTCGGCGAGCTCGGCCGGGATCTCGCCGATGTCCATCTTCGTGCCGAGATCGTCCGAGTAGCTGATGGAGCGCATCTCGACGAGGTCGATGACGCCTCGGTGGTGCTCCTCCTGGCCGAGTGGGATCTGGACGGGCACCGTCGACGCACCGAGCCGGTCGACCATGGACTGGACGGCGGCGAAGAAGTTCGCGCCCGTGCGGTCCATCTTGTTGATGAAGGAAATACGGGGGACGGCGTAGCGGTCTGCCTGGCGCCACACGGTCTCGGACTGCGGCTGGACGCCGGCGACCGCGTCGAAGACGGCGATCGCGCCGTCGAGCACGCGCAGGCTGCGCTCGACCTCGACGGTAAAGTCCACGTGCCCGGGCGTATCGATAATGTTGATGCGATGGTCGCGCCACGACGCGGTCGTCGCCGCCGACGTGATCGTGATGCCGCGCTCCTGCTCCTGCGCCATCCAGTCCATCGTCGCGGCGCCCTCGTGCACCTCACCCATCTTGTGGGTGCGGCCGGTGTAGTAGAGGATCCGCTCGGTCGTCGTCGTCTTACCGGCGTCGATGTGCGCCATGATGCCGATGTTGCGCACACGATCGAGGGCGACTGCTGTCAGGACGTTGCTCATCTCGGCCTACCAGCGGTAGTGCGCGAAGGCCTTGTTGGCCTGCGCCATCCGGTATTGATCGTCCTTCTTCTTGAACGCTCCGCCCTGCTGGTTGAGCGCGTCGAGCAACTCGCCCGCGAGCTTCTCGGGCATCCCCTTCTCGCGGCGCTCCTTCGCGTACTGCACGAGCCAGCGCACGGCGAGCGTGCGGGCCCGGCGGGCGGGTACCTCAATCGGGACCTGGTAGTTGGCACCGCCGACGCGGCGCGAGCGTACCTCGAGCACGGGCGTCACGGTCTTGATCGCCTGCTCGAGCGCCTCGACGGGGGGCTTCCCCGACTTCTCGCCGAGCCGGTCGAGAGCGTCGTAGACGATCTTCTCGGCGATCGACTTCTTGCCCTCCGACATCACGCGGTTCACGACCTGCGTGACGAGGCGCGAGCCGTAGACCGGATCCGGGTCGAGCGTGCGGGGTGTGATCTCGGCGCGGCGGGGCACTAGTGGCTCTCCTGGTGACGGGTTCGCGCCTCTGGGGTGCGAGGCGCAAGCAGTGCGAGGACGCAGGCCGCGTTCGGGCCGGCGGGCCCGGGCGCGGCCGAGGACGACGCAATGCGCCGCGGATCGCGCGCCAGAGGCGCTCTATCTGTTGCCAGGAGAGCCACTTACGAGCTCCTCTTGGCGCCGTACTTCGAGCGGCCTTGGCGGCGCTCGGAGACGCCGGAGGTGTCGAGCCCGCCGCGGATGACCTTGTAGCGGAAGCCCGGGAGATCCTTGACGCGACCGCCGCGGATGAGCACGACGGAGTGCTCCTGCAGGTTGTGGCCCTCGCCCGGGATGTAGACACCGACTTCCATCCCGTTCGTCAGGCGGACGCGAGCGACCTTGCGCAGCGCGGAGTTCGGCTTCTTCGGCGTCGTCGTGTAGACGCGCGTGCAGACGCCGCGCTTCTGGGGCGCGCCGCGGAGAGCCGGAGTCTTGGTCTTCGACTTCGGCGCCGTCCGGCCCTTCCTGACGAGCTGATTGACTGTCGGCACTGTCTCGTTTCCTGGCGTCGCGGAGCGGTGTCTTTCCACACAGCAACGGTCGGCGGGGCTTCGCGCCCCTGCCAACCGAGCCGTGAGATGGTAGCAGAGACACCGTGGCCCAGCGCACCCGAAGCGGCTCCGCTTTCGTACTGGTTGCAAACCATACCCACTGTCCGCGACGGCGAGAACAGTGCGAATATGCCTCCGGGTTTCCGGACGGCAGCACGTCTCGACGCACCCAATGACGACGACGATCATCGCTGCGGCCGCGACTACCGGCGCTCTGGCCTGCTGCTGCTCGCTCTCGCAGTGGGTCGCCGTGCGCGCGGCTCGACCGACGCGCTCGTGACAGCCGCTCTGGTCGAGGCGAACGCGCGCATCGAAGCGCTCGCCGGCGAGCTGGCCGGCGCGCTCGAACGCGCCCACGAGGAGGGCCGGCGCAGTCGCGTGCTGGGGGAGCTGGGCGGCTCGATCGATCTCGACGAAGTGCTGACGCGGACGCTCGAGGCGGCCGGTGCGCTGCCGGGCGTCGACTCCGCTCTGATCACCATCGAGGGCGGGCGCGGCGGCGACCCCGTCGTCGCGGCGCTCGGCCTCTCGATCGAGGAGGCGGAGACCCAGTCGATCAGCGGGCCGCCGGACGGTCGCAAGCCCCGGGCGATCGCGCTCTCCTACACCTACGGGGACGACGAGGGCTCAGCGGCCGGCGGATCCGCTCCGCCGCGGGCTCGCGGTGCCGCTCCGGCACGCCGGCGAGCGGATCGGCTACCTCGCCGTCTACTCGCGCGCGGAGGGCGAGCCGCTGGGCGGCGGCGCCGTACGGGAGCGCGGAGCTCGCGTTGCGCGCGGGCCCCGCGATCGACAACGCGCGCAGCTTTCGCGAGGCGCGCCAGCTCGCCGACCTGGACGCGCTCACGAACCTCCACAACCGGCGCTACTTCCACGAGACGCTCGCGCGGGAGGTGGCTCGCGCCCACCGCTACCGGCGCAGCCTCGCGCTGATCGTCTTCGACCTGGACGACTTCAAGGCGATCAACGACCGGATCGGCCACCTCGCAGGCGACTCGGTGCTCGCGGAGGCCGCAGAGCGGATCCGCGCCATCGTCCGCTCGGCGGACATCGCCTGCCGTGTCGGCGGCGACGAGTTCGCGGTCATCCTGCCCGAGTCCGCCGCCTCCGACGCCGACCAGCTCTACAAGCGGCTTCAGGCCGCCGTCTCCTCGCGCCCGATCGGCCAGGCGGGGCGCCTGAAGCTCTCGGCGGGGATCGCCGAGCTGAAGGCCGAGGACGACGGGGTCAGCTTCTTCCAGCGGGCCGACGAGGCGCTCTATCCCGCCAAGGACGCGGGCAAGGGCACGGCGGTCGGCTCCGGCGAGGCCGAGCCGCGGTCCGAATGGCCGCAGTCGGCACACGGCTCATAAGAACAAGGGCGCCCCTCTCGTCCCAACGCTGGTGCGTGCCCGACACGACGCTGGAGCACGCGGAGCAGGTAGGAACACCGTGCTGACGCTGTGTCCGGCACGCGGTCGCCGGCTTCTCTCGCTCCGCCGGTGGCTAATCCTCGGGCTCTCCGGCAGGCTCGTCGGCCGCCGGCGGCTCGACGTCGGCCTCGAAGTCGAGCCCGAGCGCGGAGAGGTCGATGCCCTCGCCGTCGCCCCCGATCTCCTCGAGCGCGGCGAGCAGCTCCGCCTCGGTCTCGGGCCGGGCGTAGGCCGACAGCGGCACCGCCTCGGACGGGCCGATCTCGATCGCCCGGTACTTCTTCAGGCCGGTCGCGGCCGGGATCAGCTTGCCGATGATCACGTTCTCCTTCAGGCCGAGCAACCGGTCCACCTTGCCCTCGATGGCGGCGTCGGTGAGCACCTTGGTCGTCTCCTGGAAGGAAGCGGCCGAGAGGAACGACTCCGTCGCGAGCGACGCCTTCGTGATGCCCAGGATGAGCGGCTCGGAGGTCGCCTGCTCGCCCTTCCCCTTCCCCTTCCCCTTCGCCTTCTTGACCTTGACGTTCTCGCGCTCGAAGACGACCCTGTCGGCGAGCTGGCCGGGCAGCAAGTCGGTGTCGCCGGCGTTCTCCACGCGCACCTTCTTCAGCATCTGCCGGACGATCAGCTCGATGTGCTTGTCGTGGATGTCCACGCCCTGCGACTTGTAGACCTTCTGCACCTCGCCGACGAGGTACAGCTCGGTCTCGGTCGACCCCTTGCCGGCCTTGGCGTGCAGGTCGAGAAGCTCCGCCGGCGAGCGGGAGCCCTCGTTCAGGGCGTCGCCGGGCTGCACGACCTGGCCGGTGGTAACGAGCAGGCGCGTGCGCCGCGGCAGCTGGTACTCGCGGGAGGCGAGCGGCTCGCCGCTCTCGTCGAGGCCGTCCGGATGGACGGTGATCTTCGGCCCGCGGCCCTCGGTCTCGTCGATCTCGATCCGGCCGCCGATCTCGGCGAGCGTCGCGGCGCCCTTCGGGTTGCGCGCCTCGAAGATCTCGACGACGCGCGGCAGGCCGTGCGTGATGTCCGCGCCGGCGACGCCGCCCGTGTGGAACGTGCGCATCGTCAGCTGCGTGCCCGGCTCGCCGATCGACTGCGCGGCGATGATGCCGACCGCGTCGCCGATCTCGCAGAGCTCGCCCGTGGCGAGAAACGTGCCGTAGCAGGCCCGGCAGATCCCGAATTCGCTCCGGCACTTCAGCACCGAGCGCACCGGCAGGGTTCCCGTGTCCGCCGCCTCGCCGAGGCCCTCGACGATCTCGCGCAGCCGCGGCATCGTCAGCTCCTCGCCCGCCGTGCCGAGCACGGTGGCGCCGGGCTTGCCGTCCTTGCGCAGGTTGTGCACGTCGCGCGCGACGATCCGAGCCGTGAGGCTCTTGTTGAGCTGGCCGTCGGAGTAGATCGGCAGCTCGACGCAGTCCTCGGTGCCGCAGTCCTCGTCGCGGATGATCACGTCCTGCGAGACGTCCACGAGGCGCCGCGTCAGGTAGCCGGAGTCGGCCGTGCGCAGCGCCGTGTCGGCGAGGCCCTTGCGGGCGCCGTGGGTCGAGATGAAGTACTCGAGCACCGACAAGCCCTCCATGAAGTTGGCCTTGATCGGACGCTCGATGATCTCACCCTTCGGGTTCGCCATCAGGCCGCGCATGCCGGCGAGCTGGCGGATCTGGTTGAACGAGCCGCGGGCGCCCGAGTTGGCCATCATGAAGATCGGGTTCAGCTCGTCGAGGTTGTCCTGCATCGCCTGGGCGACCTTCTCGGTCGCTTCCGTCCACACGGCGACGATGCGCTCGTGGCGCTCGCCCTCGGTGATGAGGCCGCGCTCGTACTGCTTCTCGACCTGGGAGACGAGAGCCTCGTACTCGACGAGGATCGCCTCCTTGGCCGGCGGCACCTGGATGTCGTTCTTCGAGACGGTGATCCCGGCCCGCGTCGCGTAGGTGAACGCGAGGTGCTTGATCGTGTCGAGCGCCGCCGCTATCGAGTGCGCGCTGTAGCGGTCCACGAGCTCGGCGATGATCGCGTCGAGCTCTCGCTTGGTCAGCGTTCGGTTGATGAACTCGTGGTCGCCGAGGTCGCCGCCGGGAACAGCCGCCACGAGCGCCCGGTCGACCTCGGAGTTGAAGATCACGCGGCCCGGCGTCGTCAGGACGAGCTCGCCCTGCCAGCGGTACTCGATCGGCTGCTGCAGGTTCACCTGCTTGGAGTCGAGGGCGAACTCGACCTCCTCCTCCGACTGGAAGCGCGGCAGGCCCTTCTTCCCGAGTGACTTCGCGACGTCCTCCGACGTGGTAGCCGGAAGATCGTCCTTGCAGTAGGTGAGGTAGTAGGCGCCGAGCACCATGTCCTGCGTCGGCGTCGCGAGCGGGCGCCCATGCGCCGGCGACAGGATGTTGTTCGACGACAGCATCAGGATCCGCGCCTCCGCCTGGGCCTCGGCCGAGAGCGGCAGGTGAACGGCCATCTGGTCGCCGTCGAAGTCGGCGTTGAAGGCGTGGCAGACCATCGGATGGACCTGGATCGCCTTGCCCTCGACGAGCACCGGCTCGAAGGCCTGGATGCCGAGGCGGTGCAGCGTCGGCGCGCGGTTGAGCAGCACCGGGTGCTCGGCGATCACCTCTTCGAGCACGTCCCAGACCTCCGGGACCATGGACTCGACCATCTTCTTGGCCGCCTTGATGTTCTGGACGGCCTTGCGCTCGACGAGCCGGCTCATGATGAACGGCTTGAACAGCTCGAGCGCCATCAGCTTCGGCAGCCCGCACTGGTGCAGCCGGAGGTTCGGCCCGGCGACGATCACGGAGCGGCCCGAGTAGTCCACGCGCTTGCCGAGCAGGTTCTGGCGGAACCGGCCCTGCTTGCCCTTGAGCATGTCGGAGAGCGACTTCAGCGGCCGGTTGCCCGGGCCCGTGACGGCGCGGCCGCGGCGGCCGTTGTCGAACAGGGCGTCAACGGCCTCCTGGAGCATCCGCTTCTCGTTGTTGACGATGATCTCGGGCGCGCCGAGGTCGAGCAGCCGCTTGAGTCGGTTGTTCCGGTTGATCACGCGCCGGTAGAGGTCGTTCAGGTCGCTCGTGGCGAAGCGGCCACCGTCGAGCTGCACCATCGGCCGCAGCTCCGGCGGGATCACCGGGACGGCCTCGAGGATCATCCACTCCGGCTTGTTCTCCGACGTGATGAACGCGCTGCCGACCTTGAGCCGCTTGATCGCCCGCTGCTGCTTCTGACCCTTCGCCGTCCGGATCGTCTCGCGCAGCGCGGCGGCCTCTGCGGCCAGGTCGAGGTCGCGGAGCAGGTCCCGGATCGCCTCGGCGCCCATGCCCCCGCGGAAGTACACGCCGAAGCCGTACGCCGAGCCGAAGCGCTCCTTCAGCTCGCGGAAGAGCTGCTCGTCGTTGACGATCTTCTTCGGCTCGAGCTCCTTGAACAGCAGCCACGTCTCCTCGAGCCGGCGGACGGCATCCACCGCGGCCTCGCGGGTGTCCGCGCGCCGGGCCTCGATGTCGATCGCCATCTCGCGCACCTTGCCGAGCCACTGGGCGACCGCGTCGAGGTCCTCCTTACGGCTGCCGGGACGCAGGCAGAGGTCGTGGGCCAGCTCGCGCACCTCGTTCGGATCGGCATCGGCCGGGGCCTGCTCGACGACGTCGCGCAGAAGCCCGTCGCCGAGACCGCGCGCGCGCTCGAGGTTCTTCTGATCGACCGCCGTCGCCAGCTCGGCGTCCCCGGCCGAGAGCTCGCCGCCGGTGAGGAGTGCGTCGGTGAGCTTGTTCACGTGCTTGGTGAGCGCGCCCTTCTTCGAGCCGGACGCCTTCTCCAACTCGGCCCGCAAGGGCTCGAGCGCCTCCCGGATCTGCAGCGCCGCCGTCGCGACCAGCTCGAGCTCGCGCGGCGTGAGCTTGCGCTCCTCGCGCGTCGCGGTCGCCCGGACGAGCTCGCGCGCCTTCTTCGCGTCCTCGGCGCCGATCTTCGCCGCCAGCTCGACGAGCACGCCGCCCGCGAGCGGGCGCGCCTCGGCGAGCGTCGGCAGGCCGGCCTCCTCCGCCCAGTTCGAGAGGCCGCGGCCCCAGAAGTCGTCGTCCTCGTCGAAGTCCTTCTCCTTGCCGTTTGCGAAGTACGTGCGCCGGCGCGCGAGGCGCTCGTCGAGCGCGGCGAGGCTCTCGTCGCGGTCCACGTAGATGCGCTCGGACTCGCCCCGCACCTTGTCCTCGAGGTCGGCGACATCGGCCGCGCGCTTCTCGACGTCCACCGCGGTGACGATCGAGGCGGCGAAGTAGAGCACCTTCTCGAGCTCGCGCGGGGCGATGTCGAGGAGGTAGCCGATGCGGCTGGGGACGCCCTTGAAGAACCAGATGTGCGAGACGGGCGCGGCCAGGTCGATGTGGCCCATGCGCTCGCGCCGGACCTTCTGCCGCGTCACTTCGACGCCGCAGCGCTCGCAGATGATGCCCTTGTAGCGGACGCGCTTGTACTTGCCGCAGTAGCACTCCCAGTCCTTCGTCGGACCGAAGATGCGCTCGCAGAAGAGGCCGTCGCGCTCCGGCTTGAGCGTGCGGTAGTTGATCGTCTCCGGCTTGGTGACCTCGCCGGACGACCAGTCGCGGATCTGCTTCGACGACGCGAGGCCGATGCGGATCGCGTCGAAATTGTTGATGTCGATCAAGTCGTAGCGCCTCTTTCCGTCAGTTCTCTGGTGGTCGTCCGGTTTCTCATTCGAGGTCGAGATCTGCCATCTCGTCGGCAAGCGGGGCCGGCTCGGCGGCCTTCTCCTCGTCGTCCTCGGGCTCCAGCCCCACAAGCTCCTCGAGCGACTCGTCGGCGGGCAATGCCAGCTCCCCCGCCTCGTCGAGTCCCTCCTGGCCCTCCTCGACCTCCTGCGCGTCCGGCAGCCGCGCGGCCGCGCGCAGCGAGCCGGGCGAGAGGTCGATCCCGAGCTCCTCGGCGGCGCGGAGCAGCTCGTCGTCCTCCTCGCGGACCTCGACCTCGCGGCCCTCGTCGGAGAGCACGTGCACGTCGAGCGCGAGCGACTGCATCTCCTTCAGCAGCACCTTGAACGACTCGGGGATGGACGGCTCGGCGATGTTCTCGCCCTTGACGATCGCCTCGTACGCCTTGACGCGGCCCATCGTGTCGTCGGACTTGATGGTCAGCATCTCCTGCAGCGTGTAGGCGGCGCCGTACGCCTCGAGCGCCCAGACCTCCATCTCGCCGAAGCGCTGGCCGCCGAACTGGGCCTTGCCGCCCAGCGGCTGCTGGGTGACGAGCGAGTACGGGCCGGTCGAGCGCGCGTGGATCTTGTCGTCCACGAGGTGGAGCAGCTTCAGGATGTACATGTAGCCGACCGTCACGAGCTGCTCGAACGGGAGGCCCGACTTGCCGTCGAAGAGCCGCAGCTTGCCAGAGCAGCGGCGTCCTTCCGGCTGCGACGCGTCGATGTCCATCTTGATCGGGGACGTCGGGTTCTGCTTGGCCCACTCGAGGAGCGCGTTGTCCACGTCGGCTTCGGTCGCGCCGTCGAAGACCGGGGTCATGACCGGGTACGGGTTCGGGGCATTGATCGGCGCGTGCAGGTTGAGCCTGCTCGGCTCGCCTCCCTCGGAGAAGACGCCGTGCGCCGCCGCCCAGCCGAGGTGCGTCTCGAGGATCTGGCCGATGTTCATCCGGCTCGGCACGCCGAGCGGGTTGAGCACGACGTCCACCGGGCGTCCGTCCTCGAGGAACGGCATGTCCTCGTCGGGGACGATCTTCGAGATCACGCCCTTGTTGCCGTGCCGCCCTGCGAGCTTGTCGCCCTCGGCGATCTTGCGCTTCTTCGCCACGAAGACGCGGACCAGCTCGTTCACGCCCGGGGAGAGGTCGTCGCCGGCGTCACGCGAGAACAGCTTGACGCCGATCACCTTGCCGCCCTCGCCGTGGGGGACCTTGAGCGAGGTGTCGCGCACCTCGCGCGCCTTCTCCTTGAAGATCGCGCGGATGAGCTTCTCCTCCGCCGTCAGCTCGGTCTCGCCCTTGGGGGTCACCTTGCCGACGAGCAGGTCGCCGGAGCCGACCTCGGCGCCGATGCGGACGACGCCGCGCTCGTCGAGGTTGGCGAGCGACTCCTCCGAGCGGTTCGGGATGTCGCGCGTGATCTCCTCGTCGCCGAGCTTGGTCGAGCGCGCGTCGATCTCGTACTCGTGGATGTGGATCGAGGAGAGGACGTCGTCCTTGACGAGACGTTCCGAGATCACGATCGCGTCCTCGAAGTTGTAGCCCTCCCACGGCATGAAGGCGACGAGCAGGTTGGCGCCGAGCGCGAGCTCGCCCCGGTCGGTCGAGCTGCCGTCGGCGAGCACCTGGCCCTTCTTGACCTTCTCGCCGAGCGAGACGACCGGCTTCTGGTGGATGAGCGTGCCCTGGTTCGAGCGCATGAACTTCGTCATGCCGTACTCCTCGCGGGAGCCCTTGCCCTCGACGACGATCTTCTCGGCGTCCACGTCGATCACCGTGCCGTCGGTGCGGGAGAGCACGACGTCGCCGGTGTCCACGGCTGCGCGGAACTCGAGCCCCGTCCCGACGAGCGGCGCCTGGGGGATCATCAGCGGCACGGCCTGCCGCTGCATGTTCGCGCCCATGAGCGCGCGGTTCGCGTCGTTGTGCTCGAGGAACGGGATGAGCGCCGTCGCGACCGAGACGATCTGCGCCGGCGCGACGTCCATGTACTGGATCTCCTTCGGAGCGGCCGTCACGGCCTCGCCCTCGCGGGAGCGGCAGAGCACCTGGTCGTGCAGGAACTTGCCGGTCTTCCCGTCCACCCGCTCGGAGGCCTGCGCGATCGTGAACTGCGCCTCCTCGGCGGCGTCGAGATAGAGGATCTCGTCCGTCACCTTGCCGCCCTTGACGACCCTGTACGGCGTCTGGATGAAGCCGAACTCGGAGACCGTCGCGAACGAGGCCAGCGCGCCGATGAGGCCGATGTTCGGGCCTTCCGGCGTCTCGATCGGGCACATGCGCCCGTAGTGGGTCGGGTGGACGTCGCGCACCTCGATCGGGGCGCGCTCGCGCGTGAGGCCTCCGGCGCCGAGCGCCGACAGGCGGCGCCGGTGCGTGAGGCCGGCGAGCGAGTTCGTCTGGTCCATGAACTGCGACAGCTGCGAGGAGCCGAAGAACTCCTTCAGGGCCGCGACCACGGGCCGGATGTTGATGATCGTCTGCGGCGTGATCGTGTCCACGTCCTCGGTGGTCATCCGCTCGCGGACGACGCGCTCCATGCGGTAGAGGCCGACGCGGAACGCCTCCTGGATCAGCTCGCCGGTCGTGCGCAGGCGCCTGTTGCCGAAGTTCTCGTACTCGTCCAGCTCACCGCGGATCGTGTCGCGCGGGAGCGAAGCGCCCTCGGCGGCGAGATCCTTCGCCTCGAGGTCGACCCCGAGCTTGAGCGGGAGGTCCACGAGCCGGCGGACGAGCGCGACGATGTCCTCGGTCGTGAGCACGCGGGTGCCCTCGGGGACGCCGACGTTGAGCCGCTGGTTGAGCTTGTAGCGGCCGACCTTCGTCAGGTCGTAGCGCTTCGAGTCGAAGAAGAGCGCCTTCAGCAGGTTGCGCGCGTTGTCGAGCGTGGGCGGCTCGCCGGGACGCTGCTTCTTGAACACCTCGATCAGGGCCTCTTCCTCGCGCGTGGTCGTGTCCTTGTCGAGCGTCATCGCGATGAAGGGCGAGTTGCCGAAGAGGTCGAGGATCTTCTCGTTCGTCGAAGTGTCGAGCTGGAAGCCCGTCGTCGGGTCCTCGGCCGGGAGCGCGCGCAGGAGCGTCGTGATCGGAAGCTTGCGCTTGCGGTCGATGCGGGCGTAGACGATCCCTTTCTTGTCGATCTCGAGCTCGAGCCACGAGCCGCGCGACGGCATCAGGTTCGCCGTGAAGACCTGCTTGGTGGCGTCCTTGGGCTCCATCAGGTAGGCGCCCGGGCTCCGGACGAGCTGCGTCACGATCACGCGCTCGGTGCCGTTGATGATGAACGTGCCCCATTCCGTCATCATCGGGAAGTCGCCCATGAAGACCTTCTGCTCCCGGATCTCCCCGGTCTCCTTGTTGACGAACCGGACCGTCATCGAGAGCGGCGCCTGGTACGTCATGTCCTTTTCGCGGCACTCCTGGATCGAGAACTGCGGGTCGCCGAACTCGTACTCGGCGAACTCGACCGCGAGCGTGCCCGTGTAGTCCTCGATCGGCGAGATGTCGTCGATCGTCTCGCGCAGCCCCTCTTCCAGGAACCAGCGGAAGGAGGCCTTCTGGATGTCGATCAGGTTGGGGAGGTCGAGAACGTGCTTCAGGCGTGAAAAGCTCTTGCGCGCGCGCGGCGCGACAGCAGTGCTGCT
This sequence comes from uncultured Actinomycetes bacterium, assembly GCA_963839425.1. Taxonomy (GTDB): domain Bacteria; phylum Actinomycetota; class Thermoleophilia; order Gaiellales; family Gaiellaceae; genus CAYGLV01. The sequence continues at coordinate 83,374 of CAWIUX010000009.1, read as the reverse complement.
CAAGTGTTACAGCCTCCCTTGTACGGCGTGCAGGGTCGAACGGCGGGACGTCGGCGCAACCCCGAACAGTAGCGAACAGCAGGCGACCCGCGCAAGCATGCACGGGCGCCCGCCGGCCGGTCACCGCGCGGGGATACCAGTGTAGCGACAGATGGGCGCCCCAGGGGCGCCCATCTGTTAAGCGGTCGTTGCCCTCGGCGTGAGGCTACTTGATCTCGACGCCGGCGCCGGCCTCCTCGAGCTGGGCTTTGATCGAGTCGGCCTCGTCCTGGTTGACGCCCTCCTTGACGGCCTGGGGGGCGCCGTCCACGAGGTCCTTCGCCTCCTTGAGGCCGAGGCCGGTGATCGTGCGCACGACCTTGATCACCTGGATCTTCTTGTCGCCCGCACCGGTGAGGACGACGTCGAACGTCGACTTCTCCTCGGCGGCCTCGCCTGCCGCCGGAGCACCTGCGCCCGGCATCGCGGCGACGGCGACCGGAGCGGCGGCGGTGACGCCCCACTCCTCCTCGATCGCCTTCTTGAGCTCGACGAGCTCGAGAACGGTCATCTTGCCGAGCGTGTCGAGAATCTTGGCGGTGTCGGTTGCCATCTAGCTCTCCTCCTGTCCTTCGTTCGCATCTTCAGTGGGTTCGGTCTCCTCGGCCACGGGCTCAACCGCCGCGGCCTCGGCCTGTGCCAGGGGTTCACTAGGGGATTCCGCGACAGCGGAATCGCCCAGCTGCTCCATACGGGCGTCGATCAGGCCGACGAGGTCGCGCAACGGCGCGGCCAGCAGCCCGACGATCGCCGTGAGCGGCCCCGCGATCGCCCCGAGCAGCTGGGCGCGGAGCACGCCGGTCGGCGGCAGGGTGGCGAGGCTCTTGACGTCCTCGACCCCGATCGCAGCGCCGTCGAGCACGCCGCCGCGCACCGTCAGCACCTTCGTGTCCCGGGCCGTGGCGTCGAGCGCCTTCGCGGCGGCGACCACGTCCCCGCCGGTCTCGATGAACGCGATCGCCGTCGGGCCGTCGAGCAGGGCCAGCAGCGCCGGCACGCCCGCCTCCTCAGCCGCGCGCCGCGTGAGCGTGTTCTTGACGACCGAGAAGCGGGCCCCGTGCTTGATCAGCTCGCCGCGCAGGCCGTCGATCTCGGACATCGTCAGGCCGCGGTAGTCAGCCACGAGCAGCGTGTCCGAGGCCCGCAGGCGCTCGGTCAGCTCCGCGATCACTTTCTCCTTGTCGGTCTTCAACATGGTCATTTCCTCCGGAAATGACTAGGCCCGCCATGAGGCGGGCCGGAGACGTGCGCCGGGGCGCATGCTCTCGACCACCTCGACCGGACTTCTGCCTTACGGCTGCCGGTTGTCTTCGGCGACGGGTACTAGTCGGTGAGCTAGACGGTAGCAGCCTCTCTAGAGGATTCCGCGTCAGCGGAATCCTCCACGATGCCGCGCGTCTTCTGCGGGTCCACCCGGATGCCCGGGCCCATCGTCGTCGCCAGCGTGATCCGCTGGATGTAGCGGCCCTTCGCCACGGCCGGTTTGGCGCGGACGATCTCCTCGACGAGCGCGGCGTAGTTCTCGAGCAGGCTGCGCTCCTCGAAGCTCTTCTTGCCGATCGACACGTGCACACAGGCGCCTCGGTCGGTGCGGTACTCGAGCTTGCCGGCCTTGGCGTCGGCGACGGCCTTGCCGACGTCGAACGTGACCGTGCCCGTCTTCGGGTTCGGCATCAGCCCGCGCGGGCCGAGGACGCGTCCGAGCTTGCCGACGTTCCCCATCTGGTCGGGCGTCGCGATCGCGACGTCGAAGTCCGTGAAGCCGCCCTCGATCTTCGCCGCGAGGTCAGCCGCGCCGACGATGTCGGCGCCGGCCTCCTCGGCCTCCTTCGCCTTCTCGCCCTCGGCGAAGACGGCAACGCGCACCGTCTTGCCGGTGCCGTGCGGCAGCATGAGGGTGCCGCGCAGCTGCTGCTCGGCGTGCCGGACGTTGAGACCGAGGCGGAAGTGCACCTCGACGGTCTCGTCGAACTTCGCGCCCTCGGCGCCCTTGAGCAGCCGGATCGCCTCCAGCGGCGAGTAGATCTGGTCGCGGTCGACCAGCGCGCGGGCCGCCCCATAGCGCTTGCCGTGGGCCGGACTCACGCGCGCCCCTCGCCGGCGCCGGCTCCCGCCGGGCCCAGCCCGGCTCCGCCGCCGCCTGACGCCGCTCGCGGCTCTCCTGTGGAGTTGGGATCCACGTCCGTACTCCCCGTACTGTCCCCTCCGGCCCGGCACCGCGAGCAGCGCCCGAGGAACGCGCGGGCGTGGGAGGTTGACTCGGGGCGTCTCACGATTCCACCTCGACGCCCATCGAGCGCGCCGTGCCGGCGATCACGAGCATCGCGTGGTCGACGTCGCGCGCGTTCAGGTCGACGAGCTTGAGTTCGGCGATCGAGCGGAGCTGCCTCTTCGACAGGCGGCCGACCTTCTCCCGGTGCGGCTCGGCCGAGCCCTTGTCCAGCCCGAGCGCCTCCTTGATGAGGACGGCGGCGGGCGGCGTCTTCGTGATGAAGGTGAAGGAGCGGTCCTCGTAGACCGTGATCTCGACCGGTGTGATGCGCCCCGCCTCCTGCGCGGTCTGCGCGTTGAACGCCTTGCAGAACTCCATGATGTTAACCCCGTGCTGGCCGAGCGCAGGGCCGACCGGCGGCGCGGGGTTCGCCTGCCCGCCCGGGATCTGGAGCTTGATGAGTGTGAGGACTTTCTTGGCCATCAGTCGATCTTCTTCACCTGTTCGAAGCCGAGCTCGACGGGGACCTGCCGCTCGAAGATGTCCACCAGCACCTTCAGCTTCTGCTGGTCGGGGTTGATGTCCACGATCTCGCCGTCGAAGTCGGAGAGTGGGCCAGACGTTACCTTCACCGACTCGCCGAGCAAGAACTGAACCTGCGCCTTCACAGCGGGGCCGCCCGCTCCGGCACCGGTGTGGAGGATCTTGTCGACCTCCGGCTGTGACAGGGGCACGGGCTTCGCGCCTGCGCCGACGAAGCCGGTCACCCCGGGCGTGTTCTTCACGACCGCCCAGGCGTCGTCGTTCAGGTCCATGTTCACGAGCACGTACCCGGGCAGGACGCGCTTCTCGATCTGCACCTTCTGCCCATCCTTGGTCTCGATCACCTGCTCGGTCGGGACGACGACGCGACGGAAGCGCGGCTGCTGGCCGAGGGAGACGATCCGGTGCTCGAGGTTGGCCTTCACCTTGTTCTCGTGCCCGGAGTACGTGTTGATGACATACCAGCGAAACATCGTTCAGAGAGTCCTTACTGCCCGAGGAAGAGTTGGCGGACGAGGGGGCGGAAGGCCTGGTCGGCCGCGTAGAGGTAGGTGCCGACGATCGCGCAGGCGATGATCACGACGACGACGCCCTGGGTCACCTGACGCTGGCCCGGCCACTCGACCTTCTTCAGCTCGCCCCACGACTCGCGGATGAACTTGCCGCGCTCCTTCGGGCCGCGGCGGCCGGTCTGCTGCGCCACCGGCTGCGCCGACGGGCGGACCTGCTGGGAGCGGGAGCGGCCGCGCTGGACCGCGCCCTGGCCGGACTCACCACGGCGCGCGTCGCGGCGCTGCCTGCGGGTCTCCTTGGCCACTAGCGCGTCTCCCGGTGCAGGGTGTGGCTACCGCACCAGCGGCAGTACTTCTTGAACTCGACCCGGTCGGGCGAGTTCCGCTTCGACTTCTCCGTCTGGTAGTTGCGGCGCTTGCACTCCGTGCAGGCGAGCGTGATCGCGACTCGTACTCCGGCTGCCATGTTCTCAGTCTCTTTTGTTGGTCGTTGGCGCGAGAGGTAGCGGCGGCAGGACTCGAACCTGCGACACGCGGATTATGATTCCGCTGCTCTAACCAACTGAGCTACGCCGCCGCGCGCGGGAGAGTCTAGCAGGGCTACGCCGGGCCTGATCGCCGCCCGCCGGGCACAGAGTACCCGATTCGATCCGGCCGGTGCGCGCTCTAGGATCGCGATCGTGCTTCGTGTTCCCCCACACCGCGGCGGCTGGATCGAGGTCGTCTGCGGCCCGATGTTCAGCGGCAAGAGCGAGGAGATGATCCGGCGCCTGCGCCGCGCCGAGATCGCGGGCCAGCGGGTCGTCATCTTCAAGCCGAGGGTGGACGACCGCTACGACGCCGCTGACGTCGTCTCCCACGCGGGGGTGCGCATGCGCGCGGTGCCGGTCGAGAGCGTCGTCGAGTTGCTCCGCCGCGCGGACGGCTACGACGTCGTCGGAATCGACGAGGTGCAGTTCTTCGAGCAAGCCGTCGTGAACGCCGCCCTCTCGCTCGCTGACCGCGGCGCGCGCGTCGTCGCCGCCGGGCTCGACCAGGACTTCCGCCGGCTGCCCTTCGGGCCGATGCCCGAGCTGCTCGCGCTCGCAGAGCTCGTGGACAAGCTGCAGGCCGTCTGCCACCGCTGCGGCGGGCCGGCGACGACGACGCAGCGGCTCGTGGACGGCCGCCCGGCGCCGTACTCCGGGGCGACCGTACTGCTCGGCGCCGCCGAGCAGTACGAGACCCGCTGCCGCGACTGCCACGAGCCGGGCGCGGACGCCGCCGCGGCCGCAGCCGCCTAGGTGAAGCCCATGTCGTCCGCCGCGGCGAGCTCGGCGGTGCGCCGGACGAAGTCCAGCTCCGCCTGCCAGAGCTCGTCGCTCGAGCTCATGACAGCCTGATCCTCGGGTCGATCCACGCGTAGAGGCAGTCCACGATCAACGTGACCGTCAGGATCGCCAGGGTGGCGAAGACGACCACGCCCTGCACGATCGGCAGGTCGTACCCCTGGATCGACTCGAGCGCGACCCGGCCGAGGCCCGGCAGTCCGAAGACCGACTCGGTGAAGATCGCGCCGCCGAGCGCGAGCCCGATGTCGAGGCCGAGAATCGTGACGACGGTCAGGAGCGCGTTGCGGAGCACGTGCGAGAACATGACCCGGGACTCCCCCGCCCCCTTCGCGCGCGCGGTGCGCACGTAGTCCTCGTTCAGCGTCTCCATCACCTGCGCCCTGATGAAGCGCGTGTACGACGCCGCGAAGAGGAGGGCGAACGTCAGCCACGGCAGCATCATGTGCCAGGCCCAGTCGGCCGGGCCGCCGCAGCCCGTGGACGGGTTGATCATGTCGCAGTAGCCCGAGATCGGCGCCAGCCCGAGTCTGTAGCCCACGGTGTAGGCGAGGATCAGGCCGATCCAGACCGGGTGCGAGGAGATGCCGATCAGGACGAACGTCATTGCCCCCCGGTCGAGCAGCGATTTCGGCTTCAGTGCCGAGAGGATCCCGATCGGGACCGAGATCAGGAGCCAGAGGACGGCGCCTCCGAGGACAAGCGAAGCGGTCACGGGCGCGGCGCGCAGCACGACGTCGTTGACGTTCTGGCGCGTGGCGAACGACGTGCCGAGCGACTGCTCCCAGACGAGGCGCTTGACGAACTTGCCGTACTGGACGTAGATCGGTTGGTCGAGGCCGAGGAAGCGCTCGGCACGCTGGATGTCCTCCGTCGTCGCGGACTTGCCCGCGACGAGCTGCGCCGGGTTGGCGGGGATGACGAAGAAGATGACGTACGTGACGACGGTGATGCACAGGAACAGCACGCCCGCCCAGAGCACCCGGCGGATGAGGTAGTGGAGCATCTGTTCGCCTTTCGCAGTCGGGGGCCGGATGCCGTGCGTAACCTACGACGTGCGAAACGGTGGTTAGTTAGACCACGCCGACCGCAGCTGCGACCCGACGCGAGATCGCGTGCTCGCCGCTCGCCGAACGGACCGTCGCCGGGCCGTCGAACGGGGCGAGCGAGGCAAGCTCGACCGAGCCGCCCGGAACGAGCGCCAACTCGCCGAGGTAGCGGAGCAGCTCCGGGTCGCCGTCCGGGACGCGGGTCACCGTCGTCCGCTCGCCCGGCTCGAGATCCACGATCGTCCGGCCCGGCGGGTGCTCGAGCCGCAGCTCCCGGTCGGGGATCGGGTCGCCGTGCGGGTCGTGCGTCGGGAAGCCGAGCGCTTCGTCGATTCGCGCCTCCAGCTCCTCGGAGAGGACGTGCTCGAGCCGGTCGGCCTCCGCGTGCACCTCGTCGAGTGGGAGCCCGAGCGTGTCCACGAGGTAGAGCTCGAGCAGGCGGTGGTGGCGCAGCACCTCGAGCGCGCCGCGCCGGCCCGTCTCCGTGAGGACGACCCCGCGGTACGGCTTGCGCTCGACGAGGCCCAGCTCCGCGAGGCGCTTCGTCATCTGCGTCGCCGACGGAGCGCTCACGTGCAGCCGCGCCGCGAGGGCGGACGTGACGGCGCGCTCGCCGGCGGACTCGAGGGCGTAGATCGCCTTGAGGTAGTCCTGGACGGCGCTCGAGAACTCGGGCACGGGTGCGCTCACGACGTGAATTAGATTACACTGCTGATCGGAATTAGCTATGGCTAAATCACGACTCACCCGGCGACGCCTGCTCGCCGCCGCGGCGCCTCTGGCCGCCGCGCCGCTCGTCGGGCGCTTCGTTCTCGACGAGGGCGCCGGAGCCGCGGGAGCGAACCATGCCGGACACGCGGCTCTGGGCCACGCGGCGATGATCGGCGAGGCCGTCCCGGCCGTCGGCGGGCCGCGCGACCTCGACGCGCTCCTCTACCCCCCGCCCGCGCTGCCGTACGAGCCGGGCCGCGTGCGCGAGTACCGGCTCGTCGCGAGCGACGTCGAGCTCGAGATCGCGCCGGGTGTCTTCTTTCCCGCGTGGACGTACAACGGCACCGTCCCGGGGCCCGTGATCCGCGCGACCGAGGGCGACCTCCTGCGTGTGAGGTTCCTGAACGCCGGCTCCCATCCGCACACGATCCACTTCCACGGGATCCACCCGGCGGGGATGGACGGCGTGTTCGAGATCGTCGCGCCCGGGGAGGAGCTCACCTACGAGTTCCCCGCGAAGCCCTACGGGATGCACCTCTACCACTGCCACGCGACGCCGCTGAAGAAGCACATCCACAAGGGTCTCTACGGCGCGTTCATCGTCGACCCGAAGGAGCCGCGTCCGCCGGCGCAGGAGCTCGTCATGGTGATGAACGGCTACGACACCGACGGCGACGGCTCGAACAACTTCTACACCGTCAACGGCCGTAGCTTCTACTACGCGAAGTACCCGATCCGCGTGAGCCGCTCGCAGACGGTGCGCGTCTACCTCGCCAACCTGACCGAGTTCGACCTCGTCAACTCGTTCCACCTACACGCGGACTTCTTCCGCTACTACCCGACGGGGTCGAGCGACCGGTTCGAGTACACGGACACCGTCATGCAGTGCCAGGGCCAGCGCGGGATCCTCGAGCTCGAGTTCTCGAACACCGGCACGTTCATGTTCCACGCGCACCAGTCGGAGTTCGCCGAGCTCGGCTGGATGGGCTACTTCGACGTCGTGGACTGATGGAGACGCCCGCGGGCACACGGTCGAGAGAGCTCGCCGGGCGGCTCTGGGCGCTCGGCCCGGTGCTCCTGCTCGCCGCCTGCGTCGGGCTCTTCGTCTCCACGGGCTCCTCCCTCGTGGACCTGATCGGGCGCAACCCTCCGCCGGCCGACGAGCTCGACATCCGCCGCGTGGAGCTCCGCACGGGCGAGATCCGGATCCGCGTCACGAACCCGCAGGCCGACCCGATCACGATCGCCTCGGTCACCGTGGACGACGCGATCGTCCGGTTCACCCTCGACGGCCCGCGCGAGGTGAAACGGCTACGCTCGAGCACGATCGTCGTCCCGTACGACTGGGTGCCCGACGACCCGCTCGCCGTCGGCGTGACGAGCTCGACGGGAATCGAGGTGACGAAGGAGATCCCTGCGGCGGTGGAGACGCCGACTGCCTCGGCGAAGGGCTTCCTCGGCTACGGGATCATCGGGCTGCTCGTCGGCGTCGTCCCGGTCGCGCTCGGCCTCCTGTGGCTGCCGTCGCTGCGGCGGGCGACTCCACAGTGGCTCGCTGCGTTCATGGCGCTGACGGCGGGGCTGCTCACCTTCCTCGGGGTGGAGGCGCTGTTCGAGGCCTTCGGACGGCAGGCGGCGCTGCCCGGCGGCACCGGCGGGGCGGGACTCGTGCTGCTCGGCGTCGCCGTCAGCTATCTCGGCATGACGTTCGTCTCCGCCCGGCTGCGGGAGCGCGGCTCGGAGATGGGCGGCATGACGCTCGCGCTGCTCGTCGCGATCGGGATCGGGGTCCACAACCTCGGCGAAGGGCTCGCGATCGGCAGCTCCTTCGCGTTCGGAGAGCTGACGCTCGGGACGTTCCTGATCGTCGGCTTCATGATCCACAACGTCACCGAAGGGCTCGGCATCGCCGCCCCTGTCGCCGAGGGGACCGGCCGGCCGACACTCGCCCGGCTGGCCGCGCTCGCGCTCGTCGCCGGCGCGCCCGCGATTCTCGGCGCATGGATCGGCGGCTACGTCACGAGCGACGTCCTGGGCGTCCTCTTCTTCGCGGCCGCCGCCGGAGCGGCTCTGCAGGTCGTCGTCGAGGTCGGCCGCTTCGTCGCCCGGCGCGCGCCCGGCGGGCTGACGTCAGGCCACGCCGTCGGCGGCTTCCTCGCCGGGATCGCGGTCATGTACGCGACCGGCCTGCTGGCCGGCTGATCGACTCGAACGGCCGCCTAGGTGGCGCCGTACTTCTTGCCCGCCGCGCGCTTCTCGCTCCGGCGCTCCTTGAGCGTCTTCTGCGGCGCCTTCTTCGCGAGCTTCTTCGGCTTCTCGGAACCCTTCATCGCTACCTCCCGGAAGAACGTTCGACCCCGACCGTGAACCCTAGCGGGCCGTGCGGCCGGCGGAGCCGGCGCCGGACGGCGTCCCGCTACTTGACGAGCGTGAGCAGCTTGAACATCGGCAGGTACATGCTGATGATCACGATGCCGACCATCAGGCCGACGCCCATCATCATCACCGGCTCGATGATCGAGGTGAGCGTCTGGATCGAGGCGTCCACCTCGTCTTCGTAGAAGTCAGCGATCTTGCCGAGCATCTTCTCGAGCTCTCCGGTCTCCTCGCCGATCTTCACCATCTGGCTCACCATCGGTGGGAAGACGGGGTTCTCGATCAGCGGCTGGGCGATCGGGACGCCCTCGCCGACCCGCACGCGGACATCGGCGAGCGCCTGCTCGATGACGAAATTGCCCGCCGTCGTGCCCGTGATCTCGAGCGCCTTGATGATGTCCACGCCGGCCGCAACGAGCGTCGAGAGCGTGCGCGAGAAGCGCGCCAGCGTCACCTTGAGGACGACGTCGCCGATCTTCATCGGGATGCGCAGCTTCATCCGGTCCCAGACCTGACGACCCTGCTCGCTCTTCTTCGCCTTGCGGACGCCGAAGATCAGGCCGATGAAGCCCGGGATGATGATGTACCAGTTGCCACGTATCACATTCGACATCGCAACGACTACCTTCGTCAGTGCCGGCAGCTCGCCGCCGAGGTCGGCGAAGATCTTGACGAAGACCGGGACGAGGAACATCAGCATCCCGACCAGGACGAGGGTGGCGAAGAGCAGCACCATCGTCGGATAGATCATCGCGCCCTTGACCCGGCGCTTGATCATCGTCTCCTTCTCGATCTGGAAGGCGACGCGGTCGAGCACGGTGTCGAGAATGCCGGCCGCCTCGCCAGCCTCGACCATGGCCACGTAGAGGCCGTTGAAGACCCTCGGGTGCCGGGCCATCGCCTGCGAGAGCAGCAAGCCGCCCTCGACGTCGGCGCGGATCTCCCGGATGACGGCGGCGAGGTACCTGTCGACGGTCTGTTGCTCGAGGATGACGAGCGCGCCGACGACGTTCAGCCCCGCCTCGATCATCGTCGCGAACTGGCGGGAGAAGATCTGCAGCGACTTCGGCTTGATCTTCTTGAAGGCGGTGCGGGTGGTCTCCTCGCCGCTCGCGGGCAGCTCGTGGAGGTGGAGGGCGAGCAGCCCGCGGATGCGCAGCTGCTCGCGCGCGGCGGAGGGATCGGGCGCGTGGACCTCGCCGATGGCTTCGATCCCGACGGCGTTGATCGCGCTGTACGCGTAGGCGGCCATTCGCGTCGCATATCGGCAGGGGGGATTGCTCGCTTGAGGTTTCGCGCGCGCGTGCCGATGAGAAGAGCGTGTTCATGCGCCTACGGGGAGAGAAGGGGTTCGGCATGATCGAGCTCCTCGCGGCGTTGTCGGTGCTCAACATCGGCATCCTCGCGATCGTGGCCGCGTTCAACTCCGGCGCTGTCGCCCTGCGCCACGCCTCTCAGATCTCGACGGCGGCCGCACTCGGCGACAAGCAGATGGAGCTGTACCGCGCGATCACGTACAACGCGATCGTCCTCGACCCGACCGCGGTGGCCGCGACCGACTCCGTGTACCAGGCCGACTCGGCCTACAGCGCCTCACAGGTGACGGCTACCTGCTCGCCCGTCGTGGACTCGTGCAACCCGAGTCGGGCGATCTCGAGCGGGACGAGCCCCGACCACCGCTCCTACCGGGTGGACTCGTACATCACGCTCGCGACGCCGGCGGGCGCTCGCCAGCTGAAGCAGATCACGATCGTCGTCCGCGATGGCGGCACGATGCAGGCGCTCGCGCGCATCTCCTCGACGTTCGACCAGTCGACCGGCTAAAGCGTGGGGGAACCGGTGGTTCCCCCACGTACCCCCTCCTTCACGGTTCTCCCGCTCCAGCCCCTCGCGTGGGCTGCGCCGGAATGAACCCGGCTCCGCCCGCTGAACGCGTCGAGCGCTCGAGCGCCCGGCACGGGTCGCGTCCCCGTCGGCCACGTTCCGCCAATACGTGTCCAGGTGTCTGACACCTGGACACGTCCCAACCTCGCTCGCTCCGGCGCCAGTGCATGCCAGCCACGACGCTGGACGACTCCGGCTCGGGCTACACCGGTCTGCCTGACGCTGTGTCTGGCACGCGGTCGAGCTAGAAGCCTTGAACCGTCAGCAGCACGAGTGTGTAGCGCGTGCCGTCGGCGGTGTTCATCAGCGTCAGCGGCTTGCCGCGCGTGAGCGTCACCGTCGCGCCGCCGGTCGCCAGCTTGCCGCCGGCGACGCCGATCTCGACCGACTTGCCGTCCTTGCCGAGCTTGGCGAGCGTGAAGAACGGTCCGGCCGCGGGGAAGTCGGCGCCCGTGGCGACCGCCTCCGCCTCGCCGTTGACCGAGATCGTCGTCGAGGTCGCGATCGGCGCCTCGGTCGTCGTCGTGTCCGTGTCCGGGGTGAAGCCGGTCTCTGTGTCCGTGCCGGTCGTGGTGCCGGCGCCACCGGTGTCGCCGATCTCGGCCGGGGCGACATCCTGCGTGCCGCCCGGCGTCGCGGGAAGCGTGTCGAGGTCGGTCGAGCCGCCCGGCACCGACACCTGCTGGGAGAACGGATCCTTGGCGGCGAAGCGCTCGAACGCGATCAGCTGGCCCTGGTCCGCCACGGGCGCGGTCCCGGTGTCGACGAGGCCGGTGCTCGACGCGACCGGAGTGGTCGCGCCGCCGTCAGCGGGTACGGGGGAAGGAGCAGGCGTCGGCGTCGTCGCGCTCGGCGCGGTGAGCGCCGGCGGCGGCGCGGCCGTCGTCTTCGGATGCAACATCTTCAGCGTCTTCGGGACCTGCACGGCGAGCAGGAGCACAAGCGCGACCGAGGCGCCGATCACGATCTTCTTCTGGCGGCGGGCCTTCGCCACCTTCGGGTCGGGTGGGCGGCGCGCCATCAGCGCGTCACCCCCTGGGCGGTCGCGCCGGGACTCGGGGCCACCGGCACAGCCGGGTTCGAGTCCGGCGGGGGCAACGTCGGGTCGCCTTCCGTCGACGTGGTCGGCGCGGTCGCCGACGGCTCCACGCCCGCGACGGGAGCGGCGCCGTAGACGAAAGCGCTGACCGTCAGAGCGGCCTGGATGCTCGGGAACTTCTTCGGCGACTCGGTGAAGTCGAGGCGGTCGACGGTGAAGAGCCGGCCGACGGCGTCGAGCTGGCCGTCGCGCACGCCGACGAGGTTGCGCAACCGGAAGAGGAAGTCGGACAGCTCGTAGTAGTTCCCATCGAATACGAGGTTGATCGGGAGCACCTGGTAGCCACCTGTCGCCGTCGCCGCCTGCGGCGTGATCGACTGGAAGTCGATGCCGGAGTCGCTCGCGACCTGCGACAGCTCCAGCAGGATGCCGGGCATGTCCGTGGTCGCGGGCATCGCCTTGCTGAGCCGGAAGAGGTCGGCGACCTCGATCCGGGCCGGCTTCGTGCCCGGACGGATCGCGGCCCTCGCCTGGGCGATCTGCGTCTCGATTGCGACGATCTCCGTCTCGAGCTTCGACCCGTCGGAGCGCTTCGGCGAGACGAGCACGAGCCAGCCGACGAGGGCGTAGACGAGGACGCCCCCGACGATCGCGGCGCCGAGTCCCATCGAGGAGAGCCGCGGGCGTTTCACGACGCCCTTCCCTCCTCCTTGACGCTCGCGTGGATCGTGAACTGGACGACCTCCTTCTCCCCGACCGGCTGCGTCGCCGAGGACTCGAGCGTGACGTTCGATAGGTCGGGAACGACGGAGAGACGGGAGAGCAGTCGCGCGACCGCGGGCTGCGAATAGGTCGCACCGGAGAGAGAGAAGCTCGTGGGCGCCAGAGCCGAGGCGGGGGCGCTGCCGGCGGCGGCGGAGGCAGCGGCGGCGGCCGCGGGAGACGTCGCCGAGAGGCTCGTCAGCCAGACGTCGTCGGGGAGCACGAGCGAGACCTCGCGCAGGACGCGGTCCCAGGCGACGCGTCCGCCGAGCGCTCCCGACAGCGCCACGATGCGTTGGGACTTCTCGTTCGAGAGCTGGGCGCTGGCGGTGGAGTCTTCCTCGCTCGGCTGCGGCAACGCGGCGAACGACGAGCGGAGTCCCTCGAGTGTGTTCCGCTTCTCGGTGACCGAGCCGCCCGCCGACAGCATGCTCGTCACGAGCAGCGCCGACACGAGCACGAAGCCGACGGTGCCTGCGACAGCGACGCGCGCGCTCCTGCCGCCGAAGCTGGCCCTCTGCTCTTCGTGCGGAAGCAGGTTGACGGCGCGCATCAGTGGCTCGCCTCGTGACGGATTCGCGTCTCTGGCGCGCGAGCTGCAAGCGAGGCAAGGACGCAGGGAGCGTTCATGCACGAGTGCATGAACACGACTGAGGACGCGGCATCGCGCCGCAGATCGCGCGTCAGAGGCGCACTATCTGTTGCGAGGCGGGCCACTTAATCCTCGATCCCCAGGCCGATGGCGACCGCGAACGAGCCGGTCTGCTCCCGTTCCCTGACCTTCTTCGAAACCTTCACGCGGCCGAATGGGTCACCGATCCGAACCGGCACGCCGACCAGCCGCTCGAGCTCGGCGGCGAGCCCGGGGAGCTGGGCCGTGCCGCCGGTGAGGACGAGCTCGCCGATCGGGAGCGAGCCGGGCTGCGACTGGTAGAACTGGAGCGAGGAGACGAGCTCGCGCGCGAACGTCTGGAGCTGCCGCTGCACGGCCTCCCGCGCCGCGGCCGCCCGCTCCTCGGAGAGGCCCTCGGGCGCCTCGCTCAACGCGGCGAGCGACAGCGCGTACTTGATCTCCTCGGCCTCGACCGGCGTCAGGTCGAGCGCGCGGGCGATCCCGACGTCGAGCGCGTAGCCGCCCCACTCGAGCACGCGCGTGAACTCGCAGACGCGCCCGTCGGAGACGGCGAACGTCGAGCGGTCGTAGCCGACCGACACTGCGACGAAGGCGGCCCGGTCGCCGCCCGTCGCGGCCGGGTCGAGCGGCGGCGCGAGGGCGCGTAGCAGGGCGAAGGCCTCGAGGTCGATCCCCACGAGGTGGATGCCGGCCTTGCGGCAGGCCGCCACGTAACGGTCGACCAGGTCGCGGTAGGCGACGACGAGGAGGATGCGGCGCGTCGTCACCCCGTCCGGGCCGACCGTCTCGCTCAGGATCTGGTAGTCGAGCACCGCCTCCTCGAGCGGGATCGGCAACACCTCCTGGGCGCGGTACCGGACCGCGTTCTCCAGCTGCTTCGGGTCGTCGATGCCGCTGATCTCGAACGTGCGCACACCGATGCGGTTGTTGGCGACGCCGAGCCGGACGCCCTTCTTCGGGAGCTTGTGCCGGCGGAAGAAGTCGCGGAGGGCCGCGGCGAGCGCCTCGGGGTCGCGCAGCTCCCCGCCGACGATGACGCCGGGCTCGAGCGGTGTGCGCACGACCTGCAGCAGCTCGACCGAGCCGTTGTTGGCGACGCGGGCGGCGGCGATCTGCGAGGCGCCGATCTTGAGGCCGACGAGGCGCTTCTGCTTCGACGCGCCGCGCTCCCGCTTCGGCCGGGCGACGCGCACGGTCTCTGGCGCGCGCTCGGCACGCGGCTTGCGCTTGAAGGAGAGCTCGCGCTTGAGCAGCGGCGGCTTCTTCTCCTTCGGCTGCCGCTCGGGCTCGCGCTTCTGCTCGGGCTCAGGCTTACGCTTCCGCTCCGAGCGCTGCTTCCGGCCGGGTTTCGGCTCCTTCGGCGCGCGGGGCTTGCGCCGGAGCGAGAGCTCGCGCTTCAGCAGCGGCACCTTCTCGGCCTTCGGCTCCACCGGGACCGGCTCGGGGCGAGCGGGAACCGCCGCCTGCACAGGCGTAGGGGGCGGGACGACGGGTACGGGCTCGGGCGGCGTGGCCGCCGGCAGCGGCGGCAGAAACGGCGCGGGCTCCGGCGCAGGCTCTGCTTCGGGCTCCGGGCCCGGCTCCGCGACGGCGAGGAGCTCCGGCCCGCTCTCGGCGGCGGGCTCCGCCTCCTCTTCCGCCTCGGGCTCGTCCGGCGGCAGCGAGATCTCGTCGAGCGGTGCGGTCAGCCAGCGGTGCTCGGGCTCCTCCGCGGGCGCGAGCCGAGAATCGGGCACGGCGACGGCCGGCGGCTCCGGCACGAGAGCGGGCTCGGGTGCGGCGGGCGCGGGCAGCTCGGGCGCGGGAGCAACCGGGACAGCGGCAACGGGCGCCGCGGGTGCGGCCGACTCGGCCTTTGCCCGGCCGCCGAAGAGATGGATCTCCTTCTTCCAGACCGACGGCTGCTCGGCGGGCGCGGCGACCGGCTGCTCCGCCTTCTGCCTGCGCCTGAAGGAGATCTCCTTCTTCCAAACCGACGGCTGCTCGGCGGGCGCGGCGACGGGCTGCTCCTCCTTCGGCTTGCGCCTGAAGGAGATCTCCTTCTTCCAGCCAGAGGTCTTCTCGCCGCTTCCCGGATCGATCCAGTCCGCCATCGTCAGCTCCCCGCAACCCTCAGGCCGCCGCGCAGAGCCGGATCGGGCGCTCCCGGCTCGGTGGCGGCAAAGCCGGCGCGCTCGAGCTGCCCGAGGAGCTGGTCGGGCCGGCTCGTGCGCTCGAGCGCCGCCTCCTGCGTGATGACGCGGCGGATGACGAGCTCGGCCAGCGCCTGCTCCATCGTCTGCATGCCGCGGCCGGTGCCGGTCTGCATGATCGAGTAGACCTGCTCGACCTTTCCCTGCCGGACGAGGTTCCGGACGGCGTCGTCGGGCAGGAGGATCTCAAGCGCAGCGACGCGCCCCTGGCCGTCGGCTGTGGGGATGAGCGACTGCGTGATCACGCCCTCGAGCGTCCCCGAGATCTGGATCCGGATCTGCTCCTGCTGCTCGGCCGGGAAGACGTCGATCATGCGGTCGATCGTCCCCGGAGCGCTCTGCGTGTGCAGGGTGCCCAGGACGAGGTGTCCGGTCTCGGCCGCGGTCAGCGCGATCGAGATCGTCTCGAGGTCGCGCATCTCGCCGACGAGGATCACGTCGGGGTCCTGGCGCAGCGCCGCGCGCAGCGCCTCCCCGAAGCTGACTGCGTCGGTGCCGATCTCGCGCTGGTTGACGACGCAGCTCTTGTGCCGGTGCACGAACTCGATCGGGTCCTCGATCGTGAGGATGTGGTCGGTGCGGCGGCGGTTGACCTCGTCGATCATCGCGGCGAGCGTCGTGGACTTGCCGGAGCCGGTCGGCCCGGTGACGAGCACGAGTCCGCGGGGCTTCATCGCCAGGTCGGCGAGCGAGACCGGCAGGCCGAGCTCCTCGAGCGTCTTCAGCTCCTCGGGGATGAGCCGGAAGGCGGCGCCGAGCGCCTCGCGCTGGAAGTAGACGTTGACGCGGAAGCGGGCGAGCCCGGGCACGGCGTAGGAGAGGTCGATCTGGCGTCCCACCTCGAGCCGCTTCTGCTGCTCCGTCGAGAGAATGCGGTAGAGCAGTCCCTGCGTGTCCTCGCCCGAGAGCGGCGGATGCTCGAGCCGCACCAGCTCGCCGCGCACCCTCACGGCAGGGGAGGTGCCCACGGAGAGATGGAGATCGGACGCGTTGCGCGCGACCGTCTCCGCGAGCAGGTCATCGATTGAGAGCACCGGCGGCATGGGTTACGGCCTGCGTATCGGCACCCACGGCCGCTTCCTTGACCCTTGCCTGTCCGGGCGCCGGCCTCGCGCGCGCGTCGGACACATGCGGCGCGCCGGTCACCCCGGCTCGGCCGCCGATCACCCGTTTGGGGCTAAAGGCATCCCCCACGGCGGGCGATACCGGACGGGCCACCGCAAGTTCCACGTTCCCCTGGAAGGAGAACACCGGCATGACAGCACGAATCAAGCAGCGCCTCGCCGGGAACACCGAGCAGGGCTTCACCCTGATCGAGCTTCTCGTCGTCATCATCATCATCGGGATCCTGCTCGCGATCGCGGTCCCGTCGTACCTCGGCTTCCAGGTACGCGCCAAGGACTCGGCCGCAAAGGCCAACATCCGCGCCGCGATCCCGTCGGCCGAGACGTACTTCGCCGACAACGGCACGTACGCCACCATGACGCCCGCCTTGCTGGCGGCGATCGACGCGGGCATCTCGCCCTCGCTCACAATCCCGGCCGGCGCGTGGCTCACCGCGACCTCGTACTGCCTCCAGGAAGTGCAGGGCAGCCAGACCTGGCACACCATTCGGCCAACGCCCGGCACGTACGTGTCCGGAGTCTGCGCGTAAGCCGCAGAGACACCACCGCCTGACGCGAAGGGCGCGGGAGACCGCGCCCTTCGCATTGCCGCGGTCAAGTGCGGCACGGCTCCTGCCGATAACGGGGACGTGAGCCTGAGCGTCAGCCCGCCCATTCGCATCCTCGCGGTCCTCGGCGGGATCCTCGCCGTCGCCGCCGGGCTCTTCGCCTTCACCCAGCGCCCGTCGGAGAGCTCCCCGGCCGCGCCAGCGGCCGTCGCGAAGCCTGCTCCCGCTCTCGCTCCCGCCGCCGCCAGGCCCGGACCCGTGCCCGCACCCGCGCAGCCCGCCGTGAAGCTCGACAGCGACCTGCCGCCGGCCCTCGAGACGGCGCTCACGCAGGACGAGGTCGTCGTCGTCTCGCTCTATGTGCCCGGCGCCCGCGTGGACGAGCTCGCGACCGCGGAGGCCCGTGCCGGAGCCGAGCTCGGGGGCGTCGGCTTCCTCGCGCTCAACGTCCTCGACGAGAAGTCCGCCGGGCCGCTGCTCGCCAAGCTCGGCGTTCTCGAGGACCGGAGCGTGCTCGTGTTCACGCGTCCCGGCGTCGTCGCCGTCCGCATGGCCGGCTTCGTCGACCGGGAGACGGTCGCCCAGGCGGCCTCCAACGCCGCGTCATGAGCCAGCCGCTCCCCCAGCCTCCCGTTCACGGCCCCCGCGAGCTCTTCCTGCGGCACGCCCGCAAGGACGGACGCTCCGTCGCCGTGCTGCGCGCCGTGGATCACGGCCAGTCGTGCGTGGTCGAGGCGGAGGTCTTCCCGCCCGGCCAGGGCACTCCCGTGCAGCCGGGCCCGTACACGTTCGCCGACGCCGCGCAGGCAACGCGCTTCGTGACCGAGGCCGTCGAGGCCCTGATGGTCCTCGGCTGCGACGTCCACGCTCAGTAGAACTCTTCGCGCCGGCGCGGCGACCTGATTCGGGTCGCCAGAGCCACCGCGGTGACCCCGGTTTCCTGGCGCGCCCCTCGCGGTGTGCAGGGAGGGGGCACAGTGCTGTAGCACGGGCCCCCGACTGGAGCGCCGCGAGGGGCGCGAGGTGGGCGGAGCCGGGCTCCGCCCGGCGGGAGCCCGCCGGCCAGGGAAGCGGGGCTAGATCACGAGCACGCGGGCGATCTCTTCGATCGACGTCAGTCCGGCGGCGACCTTGGCGATCCCGTCGTCCCAGAGCGAGCGCATGCCGGCGCCCATCGCTGCGCGCTCGATGTCCTGGCGGCTGGCCTTCTGCACCGCGAGCGTGGCGAGCTCCTCGTTCATCGTGAGCAGCTGGAAGACGCCGATCCGGCCGCGGTAGCCGGACTGCCCGCAGCGGGGACAGCCGCGCTTGCGGTAGAAGGCCATCCCGTCGGAGGCAAGGGCGACGTCAGGCGTGACCCTGGCCTGCAGCAGCTCGTCCACCGAGGGCTGGTACATCTCGCAGCAGTGCGAGCAGAGCTTGCGCGCGAGCCGCTGGGCGAGCACCGCCGAGACGGCCGCGCCCGTGAGAAACGGCTCGACGCCCATCTCGTTCAGGCGCGTGAGCGCGCCGGGGGCGTCGTTCGTATGCAGGGTCGAGAGCACGAAGTGGCCAGTGAGCGCGGCCTCGATCGAGATCTTCGCCGTCTCGCCGTCGCGGATCTCGCCGACCATCACGACATCGGGGTCGGAGCGGAGAATCGAGCGCAGCGCCGCGGCGAACGTGAGACCGGCGCGGTTGTTGATCTGCACCTGGTTGACGCCTGCCAGCCGGTACTCGACCGGGTCCTCGACGGTGATGATGTTGATCTCGGGCCGGTTGATCTGTGACAGGCCGGCGTACAGCGTCGTCGACTTACCGGAGCCCGTCGGCCCCGTCACGAGCAGCGCGCCGGTCGGCCGCTTGATGATCTCCGCGAAGCTTCACGCGCATGTCGTCCGCGAGCCCGAGCTCCTCGAGCGTCGGCGGTCGCTTCGACTTGTCGAGCAGGCGCATGACGATCTTCTCGCCCTCGACGGTCGGAAGCGTGGCGACGCGGATGTCGAGTGTGCGCCCAGCGGCGGCGGCGTTGAGGGAGATGCGTCCGTCCTGCGGCTTGCGCCGCTCGGCGATGTCGAGCTTGGCGAGCACCTTGAGGCGCGTCGTCACACCCGGGGCCATCCGCTTCGGGATCCGCTGCACCTCCTGGAGCACGCCGTCGATCCGGAAGCGGACGACCAGCGCGTCCTCCTGCGGCTCGAAGTGCACGTCGGAGGAGCCGTCCTCGGCCGCCTGGAAGATGACCGAGTTGACGAGCCGCACGAGCGGTGCGTCGGAGATGCCGTCGTCGGCCTCGAGATCGTCGCCTCCTCCTCCTCCTCGACCTCGACGGCTTCGAGCGCGGCCCGGGCGCCGGTGGCCTCCGAGGCGCGCGCGAGGCGTCGGATCTCGGCGAAGATGTCCTCGCGCGGGGCGACCCCGAGCTCGAGCGGGAAGCGCGTCGCGATGCGCAGCTCGTCGATCCCGTGCAGATTCCCCGGGTCCGCGATGGCGATCCGTAGCGCGTCGTTCTCGATCGCGTAGGGAATCGCAGCGACGCGCTCCAGGACGTGCAGCGGGATCTGCTGCGCCGCGTCCGGCGACACGCCGGTCGCCGCGAGGTCGATCAGAGGCACCTGGTGGCGCACGGCGAGCGTGCGTGCGATCCCGTCGCCTGAGGCGACGCCCTCGTCCACGATAGCCTGCGCGAGCGAGCCGCTCTGGCCGGCGCGGCTGCGCACGAGCGCGAGCTTGTCGGTCGGGATCAGGCCGGTAGCGGCGAGCAGGTCGACCACGAGCTCGGCCGTCTCGTTGACTCCGAAGGCGGCGTGCAGAGACGGCGCGCCGGGCGCCGCGGTCTCACCGGCGGCCGGGCCGACGGTGCGCAGGTTGGGTGGGCGGTCGTTGTCCAACAGCGATCCCTCGAACGAGTTATCGGCACCCGGCTGGGCGCACTTGACCTCCCCCGCCTACAGGAGCGTCAGATACCAGTCGAGGATCCGGTCGCCCGCGAACAGCGCGACAACCGACCCGAGCGAGAGGAACGGCGCGAGCGGGATCGCCATCTTGCGGGCGGCGGCGCCGTGGCGCGCGAACAGGACGACGCTCGGCACGAGCGCGGCGAGCAGGCCGAGCATGAGCGCGACCGGGACGGTGCGGCCGAGCATCGCGCCGAGCAGGAGCGCGAGCTTGACGTCCCCCATCCCCATCCCCTTCGGGTAGGCGAGCGCCGCCAGGAAGAGGAAGAGCGAGGCGCCGAGCGCGCCGGCCACCCACTCGACGCTCGGGTCGAGCGCCGTGCGGCGAGACGAGCACGACCGCGGCCGCCGGCAGCACGATCACGTTCGGAACGAGCCGGTGGCGCAGATCGGAGGCCGAGAGCACGACGAGCGTCGCGCAGAAGAACGACGCGACGGCGGCCTTCCCCGACAGGCCGTAGACGAGGAAGCAGGCGGCGACGAGCAGCGCCGTGGCGAGCTCGACCGCCGGGTAGAGAGGGCTGATCCGCGCTCGGCACGCGCGGCAGCGGCCGCGCAGGACGAGGTACGAGGCGACGGGGACGTTGTCGTACCAGGCGATCTCGTGCCCGCAGCTCATGCAGGCCGAGCGCCCCGTCGCGACCGAGCGGTGCAGCGGCACGCGCGCCGCGACGACGTTGAGGAAGCTCCCGATCGCGAGCGCGGGCGCGAAGGCGAAGGCTGCGAGCGCAACGTCCATCTAGGCCCCTATCGGCACACGCTCGAGGATTGTTGAGATCACGAGGCGAGCCGTGCCGGCACCCGTCCCATCAGCCCGTCTGCACGCCCGCCTTGACCTCGTAGTCGGCCGCGGTCGTCGGCGACGAGTACATCTGCCCGTCGACCATGGTGCCCGACGGCGTCCAGGTGTAGAAGGTCGGCCAGATGGACTCGGTCCCCTCGTTGATGACGATCTTGTTGCAGACGGCCGGGCCGCTGAAGTAGAAGAACTCGTGGATCGTGCAGGTGTCCCCCGCGAACACCGTCCCCTGGAAGGCGCCCGGCACCGAGCCGGAGCCCGCGTGGTCGAGCTCGAGGTCGTCGCCGGCGAGGATCGTGATCATGTTCTGCGAGGCATCCCAGGTGGACATCGCGGTGGTGCAGTCCGTCGTGCCGGTTCCGCCGGCGCAGACGCGCTCGTCGAACTCGACGTCGTCGGTGGCGTAGATGATCCCGCGGCCCTGGTAGTTGACGAGCTGCCCGTCGTCGTCGAAGCGGAAGTCGCCGTCGACGTAGATCGTCCCGTAGATCTTGAGGACGTGCGTTACGTGGTTCCACGAGAGCTCGCCCACGAGCACGCCGTTCTCCTTCACCTGGCAGGTGTAGCTCGAGCTCTGCCGGCGTCACCTCCGCCAGGCCTGGGACGCTGTTGTTCGGGACGCTCGTGGAGCCGGCATCGTTGTCGAAGCCGCCGGGGAACGAGTTGCCCGGCCTCGGTGCAGTAGTGCTTCGGCCCCGGCTTCGCGTTCTGCCACCACCAGGTCATGTCGATGGTCGGCTTGACCAGGTTCGCGGGTGCAGTCGTGATCGTCCCGGCGTACACGCGATCGGCGCTCGTGCAGGGCGTGTGCGGCGTGCCGCCGTTGTAGGTGCACGTGCCGCCGATGTCGGCGCGGGTGATGTTCGCGCCGGAGCTGCCGATGCCCGTCGTCGTGTCGGGCGAGTACCTGACCGTGATCTCGATGTAGTCGACGTAGGCCGTGTTCGACGCCGTCGCAGAGGTGTTGCGAACGTTGAGGCGGACGCCGAAGTTGGAGGCGTTGATCTGCGCGGGTGTCCAGGTCGTGCCCCAGAGATCGCTCGAGCTGCCGTAGCTCTCGGTTGCGTCGGACGTGCTCCAGGCAGCCGTGCTCGCGTGGTTCGAGCCGACCGGCGAGCCGGCCTTGAGCAGGTAGACGTCCTGATCGGTGAGGTCGCCGGCGATCGCCGGCGCGAAGGCGGCGACGACCTGGGCGCTCCGGTTGATCCCGGTCTGCGTCCAGCCGAGGCTGGTCGCGCCGGCGGCTACGACGGGCTTCGTGCTCATGCCGCTCGACTGGGTGGCGCCCGAGTCCCGCGTCCAGCGCCCGGTCTGGCCTGCGCTGGGCGCCAGGTTGCCGAGACGCCTGGCCGCTCCCGAACACGTCGACCACCCACGAGTTCGCCGCGATGGTGGTGACGCTCGTCGAGGTCGCGGCGGCGTTGTTGAAGCTCGAGTTGGACGCGTCGGGCGCCGCCTGCTTGACGTTCCAGAGGCCGACCGCGCCGGCCGTCCTGTTCGTGATCGACGACTGGTAGGTGACGGTGATCGTGTTCGTGCCGACGTTCGGCGCGACGAGGTACCAGAGGCTCGCGCACATATACGTGGCGGTCCCGGCGACGTTCTGGGTGATCTTCGTCAGCGCCTGGGCGCCGTAGGTGACCGCCGTCGCCTGGCACAGGTTCGAGGTGTACTCGGCGGTGACGCCGACGACGAGCACGCGGTTCGACTGGTTGGCGACCGTGTGCGACCACGCGAGCGTGGTGCCCGCGGTCGCGCTCGTCGTGGACGAAGCGGCGTCGAACGTGACGGGGCCCGAGGCAGAAGCCTCATGGCGCAGGACGCTTGCCGTGATGCCGTCGATCACGTTCCCGCTCGGGATGTTGAAGCCGAAGTTGGTCGCGTCCAGGTTCGGGCTCGTCCCGCTCGCGGCGATGCTCGCGGTCGCGTAGGCGCCGCAACAGCCGTACACGCTCGCAGAGCTCGTCCAGCCCGTCGCGGCGCTCGGAGGACGGGTGACCGTGACCTGCGGGGTGTCGACCGTCACCGTTGTGCCCACCGCGACGGTTGTCGTGGCGCCCGAGATGTTGCCTCCGTCCTTGAGGCAGAGGGCGCCACGGCTGGCGACCGGGGAGGGGATCGTAACCGAGTCGATCGTCAGGCAGGTCGTGGTGCTGTCGTGGTAGAAGCGGCTCCACCCGGCGGTCGTGTTGCCGGCGCCGATGCCGTAGATCTGGGCACTGCGGCCCAGAGTCCGTGTCGTCGCGGCGCCGCCGGTCGGGTTTGCAACCGTGCCCGTGGAGGTGATCGTCCACACGAAGGTCGTGGCGTTGTAGGTGCCCGAGTACGTCACCGATCCGCCTTCCATCGTCTCCGTCGTGGGCGGAAGGAGCGTCGCGGTCTTCGGATCGACGGCGTTGTTCAGCACGGCGAGGGCGTTGTTGATTCCCGCCTCGGCCAGAGCCTCGGCGCTCACGCGCGCCCTGGCGAGATTTGCGGTGCGACCGCTCGAGCTCGAGAAATTGACGGCCGCCACGGCCGTCATCGACATCAAGACCATGGCGATCAGAGCGAACGGAAGCGCCAGAGCTCGTTCGTCACGGACCCTCTTCAGCACGTTCACGGTCAACTCCTGACGCTGTTCCGCAGCACGATGTCGTCCTGAAGGGTGTAGACCCGAGCCGCGACGGACGGGGTGAGGTTCACTGCGAGCGTCACGCCCAGCTTCGCGAGGCTGCCCGCGCTCGTCACGTAGCTGAACGCGTTCGCAGTCGTGAGGTAGTCGGCGACCTTGACGCCGGTGCCGCTGCACGCCGAGCCGGTGTACCGCCAGAGACCGTAGCGACCGGTGCCGTTTGCGACCGTGCACCAGGTGATGCTGGTGCTGCCTCCCGCTGTCGGGCAGGTCGAGTTGAGCGTGAGCGTGACTGTGGCTGCCGCCCCGAGAGGCGTCGCCGACCCGGCGCAGTGCACCTCGCGGCGGAGCTTGTCGAGGGCGAGCCGCGCCTCCGTCTGTGCCTGGAAGCGCTTGTTCATGCCGGCCTCAGCGTTGATGCCCGCGGTCATCAGCGCGGTGATCGCCCCCATGACGATTCCGAGGATGCCCATGACGGTGAGCAGCTCGACCAGCGAGTAGCCGCCCTCGCCGGACAGCCGCAGCCTCGCGTGGACGCGCCTCACGTCGCCCTCGCCTCGACCTCCGCGAGCGCCAGGCGCGCGACCTGCTCGCTCTTGCCACCCAGTCCCCAGAGCTGCTGCGCGCGGCGGTCGACCGCGACCAGGGTCTTCAGCGCCTCGGCTCCGCGCCACCACCCGAACTGCGCGCCCATGACGATCCAGCTGTGCTGGTAGAGCCAGTGGCGGACGTTCGCCGCGGTCGGAGACGGGTGCCGCTCGATCCAGGCGGCGAGCTCCTTCGCCCGCTGTGCGAGCGGGATCTCGGTGAGCGGCTCCCGCGGTGCCCCGGGCGCGGCGAACGCGGCCGGGCGAGCGGCGGGCTTCGCTGCCGGCTTGGCGGCGGGCGCCGTGGCCGCGAGCTTCGCTACCGGCTTCGCCGCCGGTGCCGTGACGGCCACCGGCGCAGCGGCGACGAGCCGCGCGGGGCGTCCGGCGTACGGCGAGGCGTTCTCCGGCTTGCCCTCCTGCTTGTAGGCGGGGTTGAGGGACAGCGCGAGCAGGACGAGCGGCCTCCCGTGGGCGACAACGCGCGCGCCCGCCGCGGGGCTCTGCCCGACGACGAGGTTCGCGGCGTAGCCCTGCACCTTGCCCTCGACCCGCCACGCGAAGCCGGACTGCTCGAGCGCTCCCTTGGCAAAGACGTAGGGCTGATGACGCACATCGGGTACGACGAGCGCCATGGGCTGCTCGGCCTGCGGCACCGCGCCTTGTGCCGCTGGCGCGGTCCGCGCAGCGGCGGCCGTCCACGCTGCCGTGGCGAGCACGAACGCGGCGACGAGCACGGTCACCCAGGGCGCGCGCGCGACGAGTCGTGCCGCCATGCCCCGGTTGTCGGCAGTTCCCTCGCTCATCTTAACCCCCGAGGAGGGTGAACTCGACGACGACGTCGCTCGCGGCCGCGACAGGCTCCGGCGGCAGCACCGCGAACACCGGCGCGGCCTGCCCGAACATCGGCGCCAGCCCGTCGCCGTCCTCCTCCTGCCAGCGGAACGCGACCCCGCCGGCCTGCTGGAACCACAGGATGTCCTGCGGGAAGGCGGTCGGCGGATCGAGCTGGAGGTGGAGGTGTGGACCGCTCGAGTTCCCGGTCGAGCCGACGAGACCGACGAAGGCGCCCGCGGGGAGCGCGGCGCCCGGGGCCGCGCCCGGATCGAGGTAGGCGAGGTGGCAGTAGCTCCAGACGAGGCCGTCCGCGGTCAGGAGCTTGACGCCGATGCCGCACCGCTCGACGGGATTCGGCCACGCCTCGAGCACGACCGCGGCGGCCAGGGCGTAGACGGGCGAGCCCTCCGGCGCCGCGATGTCAGCGGCGGCGTAGTCGTGGTGCCCGCGCGCGACGGAGACGGCGGCCGGCCCGCCGCCGACCGGGAAGACGTAGCTCTCGACCGAGAGCGGCGCGCCGAGCAGTGCGGCTGCGCCCGGGGCGAAGGCGGCGGGAATGGAGCCCGTGCGCGCAGCATCGAGAGTGGCCTCTGCCTGCGCCAGCTCCTCGCGCAGACGCGCGACCTCGGCCGAGGCCTCGGCGCGGCGCCAGTCGAGCTGGAAGACGTTCTTCTCGGCCTCGAGCTGGTCCGACAGCAGCTCGAGGCCGCCCGTCGCGCCGTCGAGCTCTGCGACGGCTGCCTGGAGCGCCGCTTCGGCCTGTTCCCAACGCGCGAGCGCGTCCCGCGCGACGATGACGTCTGCCTGGGCCTGCTCGAGGCTGACCTGTAGGCGGTCGAGCGCGAACGCGGCCTGGACGCCGCCGCCCCCGTAGAGGGCGGCGAGCTGGAGCACCTGGTCCACGTACCACTGCGCGTGGTTGTAGGCGAACACCGCCCGCTGGAGGTCGAAGCGCCCGCCGGCGGCTGCGAGGTAGCGCGCGGCCGAGTAGACGGCGTCCTCCGCGTTCCACGGATCGGCGAAGCCGTCGCCCGAGCCGTCCATCCCCCAGCGCAGCCAGGTGTCGGGCATGAACTGCATCCAGCCGACCGCGCCCGCAGAGCTCGGCCCCATGTTGCGCCCGAAGTTGGACTCGATCTTGTTGATCGAGGCGAGCAGCTCCCACGGGATGCCGTAGGCGGCGCCCGCGCGCTGCCACAGATCGCGCAGAGCTTCCTCGTCGAGGAGCTGCGGGGCCGCCGCCGGGCCGTTGAAGACGCCGGGTGGCAGTAGGAGCGAGGCGGCGAGGTTGGACTCCTCCGCGCTCGGCAGCGCGGGCGGGCCGCTCTGGACGAGGAGGAAGGTGTCGGCAGCGGCGCCGCCGGCAAGGGTGAGTGCCAGCGCGAGCGCCAGCGCAGCGAGCGAGCGTCTCATCTCTCGGCGGAGGAGGCGACGCGGAGCGCCGGACCCTCCGACCGCGTCCTCCGCCGCCACCTTCCCGGCGGAGCCCGCAGCCTGTGCCTTGAGCGCGCGCTCGAGCAGAACGAGGAAGTCGTGCTTGTTCGAGGATGCGTTCGCCGCCGTCTCGCGGTCCACCTGACTGGAGAGGACGAGGGCGATCAGCGCCTGCGAGAAGGTCTGCATCTGGAAGAAGGAGCCCTCGGCGATCGCGTCGCACGACCTCCTCGGCCCGCTCCTCGCGGATGAGGTCTGCGATCCGGGCGTTCGTCACCATCACCTCGACGGCGGCGACGCGACCGCCCCCCTCGCGTGGCAGCAGGCGCTGGCTGACGACGCCGCGGAGGACACCGGCGAGCACCGAGCGGATCTGCTGCTGCTTGACGGGCGGGAAGAACTCGATCATCCGTGCGATCGTCTCGGCGGCGTCGATCGTGTGCAGCGTCGAGAAGACGAGGTGTCCCGACTCGGCGGCCTGGAGCGCGACCTGCGCCGTCTCGGCGTCACGCAGCTCGCCGATCAGGATCACGTCGGGATCCTGGCGGAGCACGCGCCGCAATGCCTGGTGGAAGGACTCGGTGTCGAGCCCGACCTCGCGCTGGTTGACGATGCAGCTCCGGTCGGAATGGAGGATCTCGATCGGGTCCTCGATCGTGACGATGTGCTGGCGCCGCGTCCGGTTGATGTGGTCGAGCATCGCGGCGAGCGTCGTCGTCTTGCCGGAGCCGGTGGCGCCCGTGACCAGGACGAGCCCGCGGTGCTCTCCGGCCAGGCGCTCGACGCCCGGCGGCAGGTTGAGCCGGTCGAAGCTCGGCACGTCGGTCGGGAATCACGCGGAGCGCGAACGACGTGGCACTGCGCTGGCGGAAGCCGTTGACCCGGAAGCGCGGCAGGCCCTCGGCCGTGTAGGCAAGATCGAGGTCGCCGCTCTCGTCGAACGCCATGCGGCGGCCCGGAACGTGAGCGGTGACGGTCGCGAGCACGACCTCGAGGTCGGCCTCGCCGAGCGCGGGCCAGCCCTCGAGCGGCGCCAACTCGCCGTCGCGCCGGAGCACGGGCGGCTGCCCGAGCTTCAGGTGGACGTCGCTGGCGCCGAGCTCGACGGCGCGTTCGAGCAGGGTGTTGAGATCCATGGCGGCACCGCGTGCATCGGCACCGCCGCGCGCGGCCTTTAGGCCGTGGCTCTAACTTCCTCCCGGCCTGCCGCCTCGCGTCGCCAGGCGGTAGGCCGCGCCGGGATCGCCGGCTGCGCGTGCGAGGCGCTCGACCAGGCCGAGCGGCGCCCGTACGAAGCCACGCGCCTCGTGGGGATGGCCGAGCTCGCCCGCGAGGATGCCGGAGACGATCCGGAACACGCCGGGAGCGCGCGCGAGCGCGAAGACGGTCCGAGGAAAGCGGTCGAGCGCGACCTTCGCGCCCCACGACGCCGACGCGTGCGGCCCCAGAGCCCGCTGCAGCGACGGGGCGTAGCGGTCGAGCGCTCCGGCGTCGCCGGCGAGGAAGGCGAGCGCGTGCTCGGCCGCGAGCCGCGCGGACACGAGTGCCTCGTACATGCCGTCGCCGGAGAGAGGATCGACGAGCGCGGCCGCGTCGCCGACGAGCACGGCTCGCCCGCGGGCGAGCGGACCGTCCGGCCGCCGCATCGGCAGGCGATGCCCGCGCACGTCGTGCAGGGCTGACTCCGGAACGCCGTGCTCGGCGCAGAGCCGGCGCAGGTGCTCGCGCAGGCGCGGCCCCTCGCTCTCCCAGCCGCCGACGCCGAAGTTCGCATGGTCGCCCTTCGGGAACACCCAGCCGTAGCCGCCCGGCACGACCCCCAGCTCGACGACCGCACGGCCGCGGTAGCGCCGCTCCGGAATCGCCTCGTAGGAGACGTTCCCCTCGAAGGCCACGCCGTAGTGTGGGGTGCCCGCGAGGCCGAACGCCTTCGCGCTCGTGCCGTTCGCGCCATCGGCGCCGATCACGATCTCCGCACGCACCCGGTCCGCGCCGACGGCCGCCTCGGCTCCGTCCGGTCCGGCGGATAGACCTACGACCTTGACCCCGTCGCGGACATCGACCCCGGCCCCGGCGGCCTGCTCGACGAGAAAGGCGTCCAGGCGGCGCCGCTGCGTCATCAGGACAACGGGGGCGGCGGCGCGCCGCTCGAAGCGCTTCCGGTAGCCGAGCCGCAGCTCGACCTCGGCAACGCTGTCCTCGACGACCGGGCCCACGTCGCAGGGCAGCTCGCGCACCGCCCGGCCCGTCAGCCCGCCGCCGCAGGGCTTGTCGCGCGGGAACCGGGCACGATCGCAGAGCAGCACGCGCGCGCCCGCGCGCGCGAGACGCAGGGCCGCCGTCGAGCCGGCCGGCCCCGCTCCCACGACGAGCACGTCGAACCGCTCCACCTCCGCGATACTAGCGCCCGGGCCGCCGGTAGAATCGCCCTCCGCCAGGGCGGATTCCCGAGTGGCCAAAGGGGACGGGCTGTAAACCCGTTGGCTCAGCCTTCGGAGGTTCGAATCCTCCTCCGCCCATAAGCATGGGGGAAACCATGTTTCCCCCATGAGCCCCCTTCTTCTGCGGGTCTCGTTGTTCGAGCCGGGGTGTGCGCTGCGCGGGAGTGAATCCCGCTCCGCGCGAGAGCGGGTCTCGTTGCTACGGCTTGCGCTTCGCTTCGCTCGCGCGACGGCTTCGTTAGGGTGACTACGTGAGGCGCGGCCTCCTTCTTCTCGCCCTCGTGCTCGCCGGCAGCGCCGCCGCGGGCACGGCCCCGGTCCGCCCGACGGTTCTGCCGAAGCCGCCGTTCGCACCCCCGGTCGCGGACGTGCGCCCGTCCGGGCCGCTCCGGCTCGCGCTCGTCTCGTCGCGCGCGCGAGAGCCGGGGCAGGGGCCCGTCTGGCCGGCTGCGCCCGCGTGGGCGCCGGAGTCCTTCCAGGGCAAGCGTCTCCTGACGGCGATCCGGCAGGCGGGCAAGATCTTCCTCGTCTACGGGCCCGACTTCGCCTCGGCCCGCTACCTCGTCGCCGCCGACCCGCGGACGGAACGGCTCCGCTACGCCTTCGACTTCGTCAACTACGCCTACGCCCCGGAGATCGTGCCCGGCGATCGCGAGTTCGTCTACGAGCAGCTCGTCTGGGCGCGCGAGGCGGACGGCGTCCTCTACGTCGAGACCGCGCACATGACCTACGCGCGCTCGAGCGGCGGCCGGAGCGCCTACGTCACGGCGATCGACCTGCGCACGCGCAAGGTGCTCTGGCAGAGCCCGGCGCTCGTCGCCAACGCGCGGACGTTCGTCCTCGCGGGCGACGTCCTCGTCACCGGCTACGGCTTCACCGCCGAGCCGGACTACCTCTTCCTGCTCGACCGCCGCACGGGCCGCGTGCTCGACCGGCTCGCGGTGCCGACCAGCCAGGAGACGATCGCGCTGCACGGAGACCGAGTCACCGTCCGCACGTACAACCACAGCGTCGTCGCCGAGCTGCGGCGGGGCTAAGAACGCCGCGGGGTACAATCCCCGGCGCACGTGCCCTCTTAGCTCAGTTGGTAGAGCACCTCCATGGTAAGGAGGGGGTCGACGGTTCGAGTCCGTCAGAGGGCTTACAAAGACCCCGCAAATCGCGGGGTTTTGTTCTTATCAGAGACAACGCGGGCCGGTGCGGTCCGCACCAGGTCCGCACGCGCCTCCCGGATCGCCTCCTCAGGGACGATCCGCCCGGCACCGTCGAGCTCGTCGAAGACGTGCCCGTAGGTGTCGAGTGCCATCGTCGCCGAATGCCCGGCCTGCCGAGCAACGTCGACGATCGACCGTCCCTCCGCGATCAGCAGCGAAACGAACGAGTGCCGCAGGTCGTAGGGACGGACGTGACCGAGGTCGGCCCGATCGACGGCAGGATCGAACACGCGACTTCGCCAGTTCTTCCAGTCGTCGCGGTCCCACGGCCTGTCGTCATGCGCCGGAAAGACGAGCTCGTCGTCTCCCGGTCGGCCGCTCTTCATCCGCAACTCCGCGAGGTCTTGCTTCAACGGAGCGAGGATGCGCACCGAGCGGGTCGCCCGGGTCTTCGTGCTCTTTACCTCGCCGTACGAGACGGCCCGCTCGACGAGGATCGTGCGCTCGCCGATGTCGCCCCAGCGAAGCCCGAGGGCCTCGCCCGGGCGCAGGCCGGCATAGGCGAGCATCGACACGAGCACGGCGTCGCGGTCCGTCGGCAGTTGCCGCCGCAGCCGCTCGACCGCCGTCGGCAGGAGCGGACGCACCGCTCGCTGGCGGACGACCGCTCGCTTCCGGACCGGCTTGACCGGGTTCGACGTCAACCGCCCCCAGGTCACCGCCTCGCGGCAGACCGCCTGGAGGAGGGCCAGCGTCTTCCGGATCGTCGGCTCCCCTACGCCGGCCGCCCGGAGCTCCGACTGGAACTCGTCGACGACACCCGGAGTCAGCTGCCGGAGCTGCAGGTCGCCGAGCCGTGGCAGGACGTGCAGGTCCCGACATCGACGCGTACCGCTCCTGCGTGCTCCGCGCGAGCTCGGTGGAGGCGTACCGCCACCACCACTCGCGGGCGAACTCGTCGAGTGTCACCTTGCTCGCTTCGAAGCCGGCGAGCTCGCCGAGCTGCTTGCGGCGGCGCATCTCGGTCTCGAACCTGACCGCATCCTCGCGCCGGTCGAA
Organism: uncultured Actinomycetes bacterium; assembly: GCA_963839425.1. Classification (GTDB taxonomy): domain Bacteria; phylum Actinomycetota; class Thermoleophilia; order Gaiellales; family Gaiellaceae; genus CAYGLV01. The sequence goes on along the minus strand of CAWIUX010000009.1, from coordinate 52,560 downwards.
TGACCGCAGGTGTTCCCGGGAGCCGCGGCCGGCCTCGCGCCAGCGGACGCGATAGACGCGGCGCCCGTTCTTGAGCGTGCGCTTCTCGATCACTCTTTCATCACCTCCTCTCCGAGTGCGAGTGAGCATGGGTCGAGTTTGCCCGCTCGCTCGGAAGTCGGCTAGTCGGTGTTGAGGAGCTCACGAAGGCCACGCCTCGGAATCGAGGGTGTCGCGACCCGCGTTCGGACGCGGACGACGTTCGAGTCGATCCAGCCGTCGACATCGGCGAGGCGGACGCGGAGCCGGCCACGCAGCTTCGATGCCCGCAGCTCGCCCGCGTCGATCGCGCGATAGATGGCATTGGGCGAGAGCCCGGTCGCCTCGGCAACCTCGCTCACAGTGAGCAGCCGTCGATCGATGTTGACTGATGCGGGATTCACGTCCTTCGTGGCGCGGATCATGGCCGGAGACCCTGACGCGAGCCTGACAGCCGGCTTACGGGCCTGGTCGGTGTTTTCTCGGAGGCCCTGTTTGCGGTTACAGCAAACAGACGGTAATAGGCAACGCGTGCTGCTATGCTCCTGTTTGCAATGACAGCAAACACTCTTCTCAGAGAGAACGACCTCATCGAAGCGGCCGCTGCGTGGCTGCGCGAGCGCGTCCCCGCCGCCTGGGCGGTCAACGTTCGTCCGGAGGCTGCGATCGAGGTTCGGGGCACGGGCGTTTACGCCACGTTGGCCGTCGAGGCGCGTGGCTCGCTCGGCCCGCGCGATATCGAGCGCCTCTTCGGGAGCCTCGGCCGAAGGGTTCGTGCGCTCTCGCCGAACATCCAGATCTTGGTCGTCGCACCCTGGCTGAGCGCTCGCACACGGGAGCTTCTCGCCGCGGAAGGCGTGAACTACGTCGACCTGACCGGCAACGCGCTCGTCCACCTCGACACTCCGGCGCTCTTCGTCCAGACGCGAGGGGCCGATCGTGATCCCGCTCCAGCCCCGCGCGGGAAGGCTCGCGTTCGCGGTCCGAGAGCCGGGCGCCTGATCCGGACGCTGGTCGACGTGCGCCCGCCGTACGGGGTGCGCGAGCTCGCACAGGCGACCGGACTGGCGCCGGGCTATGTCTCGCGGCTCCTCGACGCGCTGGACGAGGACGCGCTCGCCGAACGCTCCAAGCGCGGCCGCGTCCAGTCAGTCGACGTCGCGGGTCTCCTCCGGCGCTGGGCCGAGAGCTACGACGTCTTCAGCTCAAACGATGCCGCGACCTTTCTGGCGGCGCGCGGGGCGGCGCAAGCGCTGCTGCTGCTCGCCGACCTGCCGGAGGCAGCGCAGACCGCGGTCACCGGCTCGTTCGCCGCCGTTCGGCGCGCGCCGGTCGCCGGCCCGGCGTTGCTCTGCATCTATTGCGAGAACGTCGACGCGCTCGCCGAACCGCTCGGCCTGATCCCGACGGACGAGGGCGCGAACGTCGCGCTCCTCCGCCCCTTCGACCCGGTCGTCTGGCAGCGGACCGATCGGCAGGACGGCATCCGCTACGTCGCGCCGTCTCAGGCGGCGATCGACTGCCTTACGGGCAACGGGCGGATGCCTGCCGAGGGCGAGGCGCTGCTCGAATGGATGCTCGCGAACGAGCAGGAGTGGCGGCTCGACTCCCTGACCGACGTGACGCGGAACAGGGTCGCCTGATGCCTCGCAGCCGAAGTGAAGCGGATCCCCGGTACGTCGCCGCGCGGCGCGTGCTGCTCGACGCTCTGGAAGCGCTCGCTCCCCACGGGCGGGCAGTGATCGTCGCCGGGGCACAGGCCGTCTACCTGCGCACGGGTCTGAGCGAGATCGGCATCGCTCCCTACACGACCGACGGCGACCTCGCGCTCGACCCGGCCCTGCTCCGCGACGAGCCGCAGCTCGAGGCTGCGATGCGCGCGGCTCGCTTCCGACCCGACCTGCGCGAGCCGGGGATCTGGCTGGCGAGCGTAACCGTCGATGGAGAAGAGTTGATCATCCCGGTTGACCTGATCGTTCCGGAAGGCGCGGCGAGCGGCGGCGGCCGCCGCGGTGCCCGCCTCGGCCCGCACGGCAGGCGCGCCGCGCGTCGAGCCGTCGGCCTCGAAGCCGCGCTCGTCGATCACTCGTCGATGACCGTCGCCGCGCTCGAGGTGGCAGACGCGCGCTCATTCGAGGTCGAGGTCGCGGGACCCGCCGCGCTGCTCGTCGCCAAGGCGCACAAGATCCACGACCGGCTCGGCTCATCGCGTCCTGGCCGCCTCGACGACAAGGACGCGGCCGACGTCTATCGGCTCATGCAGGCCACCTCGCCCATCGAGATTGCGGAACGGCTCGCCGAGCTTCGGCGCCACGAGATCGCAGGGCCCGCGACCGAGGCCGCGATCACCTACCTCGCCGAGCTGTTCGGGCGCCGCAACGGCGAAGGCGTGCGCATGGCCACGCGCGCGCTCCGCCTCGCCATTCCGGAGGCACAGGTCTCAACGCTCGCCACGAGCTACATCGAGCGAATGGCCGGCGCGCTCGAGCGATGACGCCGCTCAGAGGATCGACTCGGCCGGCCGCGTCGCGAGCGCGCGCAGCGCGACGTGGAGCGCCAGCCGGCCCGGCTCGGTGGCGGCGAGCCGGCGCGGTGCCGGGTAACGCCCGCTGAGGCGGACGAGGCCGAGCGCCCGGGCGGTACCGACCAGCTCGGCGACGACCCAGCCAACGTCGTTCGGGTCCGGCGACTCCCCGGCGGCAGTCCAGCCGTCGTCGACGACAGCCGCGTGGACGCGCGTGTCGAGCTCCTCCCAGTCGAGCTCCGGCTCGGCGAGCAGGAGGGCGGCCGCCAGCTCCTGAACCGCCGCGGCGAAGGGTTTGGTCGAAAGGAGCTTCTCCGCGCACGCCTCGAGCAGTGCCGGCGGCTCGTTCCTGAGGGTCGCGCCGCGCGCGGTCAGGAAGAGCTTCCGGCCTTTGCGGCGGAGGAGACGCATGCGGCGGGCGAGCTCGTCGTGCTCGCGTAGCGCGGCCACCTCGTCCTCGCGGTGCGGCGCGTCGCCGAGGTCGTGCCACCAGTGCGGATAGCGCGCCACAGCAATGCGGACGAGTGCCCGGCTGAGCGCGCCGGTCTGGGTGAGCTCGAGTCCGTCCGTCGCGAGTCCGAGGAGCCAGACGAGCGGCTCGAGCGCTTCTTCGATCCCTGCGTGCGCGATCGCCGGGCCCGGCTCGCTCAGCTCGGCCGCAACGAGGCCGGCGATCTGCCGGCGCTTCCCGCCGCCTCGCCGCGTCCAGCGCTCGATGCGCTCTTCGTGAATCGCCGCCAACGGAGTCCGGCCGCCGAGCTCGGCGCGCGGGTCGTGAAGGAACGCCTCGACGTAGGCAAGCTGGGCGCGCTCGAAGCCCGTCCGGCCGGGAAGTAGGCGCCCGGCTTCGACGGCGGTCTCGAGCGCGAGCGCCGCCTCGTCTCGGAGCCGCGCCTCGACGGGCCCCATGACCGAGCCCCACGCAAGCAGCGGCGTATCGGGCGGCTCGAGACCGGAGCGCTCGAGCAACTCCTCCAGTCGCGCGCGGACATCGGGATCTCCCTCCTCCCAGGCGGCGAGCAGGGAGCGGGTGTCGTCGGAACGGCAGAGCTCGGCGTAAGCCGGAGCGGCGCCGACGCGGTCGAGGAAACCGGCGAGCGCGTCGGCCACCGCCAGCTTGCTCTCGAGCGGGACAAGCCATTTGCGCGGAAGCTCGTACCAGAGGAAGCGCTGAAGCTCGTAGAGGCTGAGAACCACCGGCTCCGCCTCGCTCTCGCGCCCGCCGAGCCATTCCAGCGCACCCTCCACGTTCACCGCGGCCTCTGCGTCCTCGGCTCGAACTTCGGCGAGCGCGCGCCGAACGACGAAGGGCGAAAGCTCCAACGGCACGCAACTAGTCTCGCACTCGCGACTCCGGACGCAGACAGCTTCGGCTTCCGTGCTCGGACAAAGTAGAGAGGTAAATCCCCGTTCTTGGGACTGACGTCTTGACTTCGTCTCTCCTGACTCTCACCTCCCGTCCCTTGACCCGCTGCCCCGCCCAGCCGCCGGCCCCGCACCCCGGCCGCCATGATGTTGGGCGGGCGGGGTGCGGGGCAAATCCGGAACGAAGTTCCCGGATTTAGGCGGCTGGGCGGGGCAGCGGCTCGCGGCGCCAGCCGCGAGCATTACCGCGACCGCTGGCGCGGCCGTCGAGCCCGTGGAGGGCGCCCGAGCGGTGATCGGGGCCTACTCGTCCCAGTCGGCAACTGCATGGAGAACGAGCGCGTCACTGGTCCACGCCCACTCGCACCGGTTTTGATAGTACGCGTGCCGCTCGTCGCTGAGGGGGTGCCAATTGCGCAGCGAGCAGATAAGGAGCACGGCCCTCCGGCGCGTGCTTGGCGTAGCCGAGGTGATCCTCCATCTCCGCCTCGAGCGCAGTCTCGAGGACGGTCTTCGTCAGATCAGCGAGCAGCCCGCTGGGCCCGACCAGCTCAACACCTCCGCTCGCGCGCGGGCCACTAGCTCCTCCGCGAGCTCCATACTCGCACCAGCCGGCTCACCCGCCAGCGTCGTCTCATCAGACACCACAGCTCCCTTCCACCGGCCGCACGACCGGTCTCTCAGGACACTGCAGTTACACCGTTAACCGCAGTCCCGATCAGCGATCGACCGACTCGCCGTAGATCGCGCGCGCACGTTCCGGTGTCACGTAGCCGTTGAGGAGGTCATCGGCGACCGCCTCGGCCGGGCGCAGTCGCGGATCTCCCCACCCGCCGCCGTTACCGGTGACGACGCGGATCACATCGCCCTCGTCGAGGCGCAGCGCGGTGACGACCGCGTGGACCTCGCGCTCGCCGTTACTCCGGACGATCTCGATGTAATTGGGCGATCCATCCTCGCCGCCGTCGAGCGCCCAGGGCGGGTGCTTGAACCGCGAGTACGAGCAGGTGAGATGGGTGTTGTCCGAGCGGACGCGGTACTCGAGCACGATCCCCTTTCCACCCCGCTGGCATCCCTCGCCACCCGGCTCGTCGTTGAGGGCGAGGCGATCGACATAGAGCCCGTACCGCGATTCGGCGACTTCCGCAGGGCAGTTGTACGTCTCGCCATGGAAGCCGCTGAAGATTGCGCTGTTGCCATCCGCGTCTGCGGACCCGCCCCAGCCCCCGATCTGCGGCTCGATGATAGTGAAGTGCCTGCCGGTATCGGGATGGGTGCCGGAGACGATGGTGCCGCAGATCGACGAGAAGCTGCCTGCGGGCAGCCGTCCCTGCAGATGAGGGGCGAGGCAACGCCAGACGAGGTCGTACAGGCGGATCTCGACCTCGTAGTAGATCGCAAACGCCGCAGGAGCTTTCGCGTCGAAGACGCTGCCGTGACGTGTGAGCAGGCGCAACGGCGCGAACGTCCCCCCATTCGCAACCCCTTCCGGGTCGGTGACGTTCTTAAAGATCATCTGCGCGACGATCATCGCCCCGTCCCGGCAAGCGTTGTTGGGGCCTGTGTCCTGGTCGGGGTTGTCACGGAGATCGACGATGAACTCGTCGTCGGTGATCTCCACCGTGACCCGGTAGACGACACCGCTGTCCTGCTCCTCCTCGAGCGTGAAGCGGCCCTTCGGCAACTCCCGTAGCGCGCTGCGGGAGACCCGCTCTCCGTACTCCATGAAATGCGCCGTCGCCGCGAGGAACGTCTCTTTGCCGTAGCGATCGACGAGCTCGCCGATCCGCCGCTCACCGAGCCGCACCGCGGCAACGCCCGCCCACATGTCGCCCTCGAGGAAGTCGGGCATGCGGCTGTTCACCTTCATGATCTCGAGCACGGACCGAGCAGGCGTCCCGGCATCAATCAGCTTCACCGCGGGCAGACGGAGGCCCTCCTGGAAGATCTCGCGGGCGTCGTTCGACATCGATCCCGGCACGAGCCCGCCGACATCGCTCCAGTGGGCGATGTTCGCCGTCCACGCCACGATGTCGCCGCCTGCGAAGACGGGCATCGCTAGGACCGCGTCGTTGAGATGCGTGACACCGCCGTAGAAGGGATCGTTCGTGATGAAGACGTCACCGGGATGGATCCCCTCGGTTGGATGCAACTCCAGGATGCGCTGCACCGCCTTGTCGAGCACGCCGATGAAGGCGGGGATTCCCGCGCCGGACGAGGCGAGGTTGCCATCCCCGTCGGTGATCCCGGTGCCCATGTCGAGCACCTCGTAGATGATCGCGCTCATCGCTGTCTTCCGCATGGCGCCGAACATCTCGTCCGAGATCGCCTGTAGCGAGCTCTGCAGGATCTCGAGCGTGATCGGGTCGAAAGCCGGCTGCGTGCGTTCTGTCACCGGGCTTCCCCCGTCCGCGGGACGATCGCCAGGTGCACGTTCCCAAAGCCGTCGACCTCGAAGCGATCACTCGGCCTCACGACGATCGTCGTCCCCGCCGTCTCGATCACTGCCGGGCCCGCCGCCTCCATTCCCGGCTCGAGCAGCGAGCCGTCCAGGACCGTCGCGCTGTGCACTCCCTCCGGGGCGTAGTCGACTTCTCGAACACCCTTCACGGCGTCCGCGAGCTTCCGTCCTGTGGCCGGGAGCTCGGAAGGCTGGAGCTTCCCCACCGTCGCCGTCGCGACGACGTGGATGCCGACGAGCTCGATCGGCGCATCGAGCCGATAGGTGTACTCACGCTCGTAGCTCTCGTGGAAGGCGACGATCGTGGCCACGATCGCGTCACCGCCGAGGCGCCCGTCCGGCAGGGGCACCTCGACCGCGTGCTCCTGGTTCTCGTAGCGGAGCTTTGCAAACCGGACGCAGCGCACCGAGCCGGAGCCGATGCCTTCCTCCTCGAATTGCGACGACGCTCCCCGCTCGGTCTCGGCGACGGCCTCGGAGATCGAGTCGGCTCCGTCCGGCTCGAAGCGCGCGATCCGCGTCACGAACAGGTCGCGCCGAAGATCGCTCATCAGCATCCCCCATGCGGAGAAGACGTCAGCCGCGTACGGGATCACGACCTTCCTCATGCCGAGCTCGGCCGCGAGCGCCGACGCATGCATTCCTCCTCCCCCGCCAAACGCGACGAGAACGGAGTCGCGCGGATCGTGCCCGCGGTTGACCGAGACGAGCTTGAGGGCGTTCACCATGTTGTGGTCGGCTATGCGGACGATGCCACGAGCGGCTTCGACCCGGGCCACACCCAGGCGCGAGCCCACGTCGTCGAGGGCACGTTCGACCGCGTCCATGTCGGCGGTCACCTCGCCTCCGACGAAGTAGTCGGGGTTGATGCGGCCGAGTGCGAGGTTCGCATCGGTCGTGGTTGCGTGGTCCCGCCGCGCCCGTACGCGGCCGGGCCGGGCAGCGCCCCGGCCGAGCGTGGGCCGACGCGGAGCTTGCCGAACTCGTCGACCCAGGCAATGCTCCACCACCCTGGCCGATCTCCACGAGATCGACGACGGGAGTCATGATCGGGTACCCGGCCGAACGATGGTCGCGCTCGATCCAGTAGTCGGTCATCACGCGGACGTTCCCGTCTCGCACGAGCGAGCACTTCGCCGTGGTGCCGCCGATGTCAAGGGCGAGGACGTTCGGCTCACCGATCAGGCGGCCGAGCTCGGCGGCGCCCCACACGCCGCTTGCCGGGCCGGACTCGACCATGGTGATGGGGACGCGCCGCGTGCGCTCGACGGAGTCGACGCCGCAGTTCGACTGCATGATGTACAGCTGCCCGCCAAAGCCCTCGCCCCTCAGCCGATCGGAAGGCGGTGAGGTAGCGCTCCGTCGGTGGCTGCACGTACGCCGAGAGCACCGTGGTGCTCGTACGTTCGTACTCGCGCCACTCGCGTGTGATCTGGTGCGAGGCGACGACCGAGACCTCGGGCCACGAGCGCGACCGCGGCAAAGACGGCCTGCTCGTGCGCGGGGGTCGGCGTAGGCGTGCAGGAGGCAGATGGCCACCGCCTCGACGCCGGCTTCCCGAAAATCGTGGATGATCTGCGGGCAGCGCCGAAAGATCGAGGGGCGCTCGTTCCTCGCCCTTGTGTGTGAGGCGCCCGGCAACTCTCGCCTCAGGTGGCGCGGCACCAAAGGAGGCGGTTTGCGGTAGAAGAGATTGAAGAAATCCGGCCGGTTGCCGCGAGCGATCTCCAGCGAGTCTCGGAACCCCTCCGTGGTGATCAGGCCCGTACGAGCACCCGTGCGCTCAGTGATCGCGTTGATCACGACCGTCGTCCCGTGAGCCATGAACGCAACCTCGGCGGGGACGAGCCCGGCCTTGTGAACGACGTCGACGACACCGCGCTCGAACTCCGGCGGCGTCGTTTCGGCCTTTGCGGTGTGGACGCGCTGGGCGCCGGTCACGGGATCGGTCGTGAAATAGACGAGGTCGGTGAACGTTCCTCCCACGTCCGTCGCCGCGCGAATCGCCGGGCCGCTCACGACGCCACGGCTCCCGTCCCGCCCGTCATGCACGGCGGCTCCCGCACCGAACCACACTCACAGCACATCGAGGGCTTGCTGCTGCACGGTTGTCACCTCGAGCCCGTGGTCGGTGGTCACGATGTTGATCTCGGATCGGACACCGAAACCCGGCAGGTAGACCCCCGGCTCAATTGTGAAGCCCATGTTGGGCAGGACGCGCCGGTCGTCCATCGTCTCGATGCCATCGAAGTGGGCCGCGTCCCCATGCACGTCGGCCGAGCCGAGGCTGTGGCCGGTGCGGTGCAGGAGATACGGCTCGTAGCCGGCACCTATAAGGACGCCCCGAACGGCGCGGTCGACCTCGAAACCACGGACGACCTCGCCGACCTCCAGGCGTTGCCGGAGGAACATAACCCCCTCCACGCGCGCCGCGCGCACGGCGTTGAACGCGTCAAGGACGTCGGCACTCGGCTCTCCCAGGTGGGCCATCCACGTGATGTCGGCGTAGGGCGCGTCATGCCGGTCTACACGACAGAAGAGATCGATCAGGATCACACCGGGCGCCAGGGGGCGGGCAGTCTCGCTGCGCGGCGAGTAGTGCGGATCGTTCGATGCCGTACCGAAGCAGACGATCGGCGCATGGTCGAAGACCATTCCCCGCCGGGCGAGTTCCCCGCACATTGCGGCTTGGAGGTCGTACTCCGATAGCGGCGCGCGGCTCGCCCACCGCTCGCGTACCAGAGCGAGCGCGCCGTCCTTTACGTCGGCCAGCGCGGCTGCAGCGCGGCGATGCTCGGCAATCTGTCCATCCGACCAGCTCAGGAAGAGCTGGAGTAGATCGGCGGAACTCGCCACCTCAACGCCGAGCCCGCGGACGAGGTCAACCGTTCCCGCGTCCACGAGCGACACGTACGGGATGTTCGCCTGGGGTGAGAACTCCATCGCCACGCGCCGGGCGCCACGGAGTGAGGCACTCAAGGACTCCACCAGTTGCTCGCGAGACCCGTAGCTCCGCATCAGCCAGCCGGTCTCCGGGAACGAGCCGGCCTCGATGGCGTGGACGGTCACCTCCGGCTCCCCCGTGACCGGGATCCACACGTACCAGCGCCGCGTGAGCAGGCCACCCTCCGGAAGCCCAGCGAGGCGCCGCGCGTGCGGGTTCCTGCCGCGAAAGTCGAATAACAGCCAACCGTCGAGGCCCTCGTCCTGCAAGGCGGTCCGGACGTCATCGAGCTTTGATCTCAGCACGGAGCTATCTGCCCGATCCGCCTCACGCCATGAATGGATAGCGGAAGTCGGTTGCCGGCACGAGCGTCTCCTTCACGACGCGTGGGCTGGTCCACCGCAGCAGGTTCAACATCGACCCGGCCTTGTCGTTCGTGCCCGACGCGCGGGCTCCGCCAAACGGCTGCTGCCCGACGACTGCGCCCGTCGGCTTGTCATTGACGTAGAAGTTGCCGGCCGCCTGGCGCAACCGATGGAGCGCGTCGAGGATTGCCCGACGATCTGTCGCGATCACGCAGCCGGTCAGCGCGTACGCGCTCGACTCGTCGACGAGGCGGAGAGTGTCGCCCCAGCGCTTCTCCTCGTAGAGAAAGACCGTCAGAATGGGGCCGAACAGCTCGTCCCGCATAAGCCGAAACGCGGGATCCGCTGTGAGGACGACCGTCGGCTCGACGAACCACCCTTCCGTGTCGTCATAGCCTCCCCCGATCACGACCTCCGCCTGCGCGCGAGCCTCGTCGACCGCCTCCTTCTGAGTAGCGAAAGCGGCGGCGTCGATCATCGCGCCCATGAAGTTCGAGAAATCCCGCACGTCGCCCACCTTGATCGCGCCGATCTCCTCCTCGAGGCGTGCCCTCAGCGCGGGCCAGAGGCTCGCGGGGACGTACGCGCGGGAGGCCGCCGAGCACTTCTGACCCTGGTACTCGAAAGCCCCGCGGATGAGCGCGGTCGCGAGCACATTCACGTCTGCGGACGCGTGCGCGAGAACGAAATTCTTGCCGCCCGTCTCGCCCACGAGCCGGGGATAGGTGCGATAGGAGGCGATTCTCGCCCCCACCGTCGACCACATGTGTTGGAAGACAGGGGTCGATCCCGTGAAGTGCACCCCCGCGAGGGCGGGGTGCGAAGGGCGATTTCGCCGACGGCCACCCGCTGCCGTAGACGATGTTGATGACGCCGTCGGGCAGCCCGGCGTCCCGGAACAGCTGCATCACGTAGTGCGCGGAGAGCGCGGCGGTCGACGCCGGCTTCCAGACGACCGTGTTGCCCATCAGCGCCGGGGCGCTGGTGAGGTTGCCGCCGATGGCCGTGAAGTTGAACGGGCTCACGGCGAAGACGAACCCTTCGAGTGGGCGATAGTCCATGCGGTTCCAGACCCCGGCTGAGGAGATCGGCTGTTCTGCGTGATGCGGGACATGTACGCGACGTTGAAGCGGAGGAAGTCGGCGAGCTCGCAGGCGGCGTCGATCTCGGCCTGGTACACCGTCTTCGACTGGTTCAGCATCGTCGCCGCGTTCACGGTCGCGCGCGAGGGCCCCGCCAGCAGATCGGCGGCGCGCAGGAAGACGGCGGCACGTTCCTCCCAGGGAGTGGCCGCCCAGGCCGGGGCGCTCGCCAGAGCAGCGTCAATCGCCGCCATGACGTCGGATGCCTCGGCCCTCGACACATCGGCGAGGACGTGCGCGTGTCGGTGCGGCATGATCGCTGCGAACGTGTCGTCCTTCCAGACGTCACGCCCACCGACGACGAGCGGAATCGCAATCCGCTCGCCGGCGATGCGGTCGAGCGCAACCTCTACCTCCGCCCGCTCCGTCGTACCCGGCGCATAGGTCAGCGGCGGCTCGTTGACCGGCATGGGTGGAGAGGCGGTCGCGTTCATGTGATTGGCTCCGTTCCGACGTTCGTATCGGTGGTCATTGCGTGCTCGTGGTGGCCCGTAGCGCGGTCGTCCGCTCGGCGTCGATCGTGAGGTCGTCGCCCAGGATGACTCCGTACCCGTCCTCGGCTCCCCTTCGCGTCACGTAGCCGTCGAGCACGTCGAGCCGGACTCGCTCCGGGTCGCGCTCGAGCGGCTCGCCGAAGCCGCCGCCGCCGCCCGTGCGCAGCTCGACGACGCCGCCCGCGCGCGAGCGGGATGCGCGTTCGCCTTCAGCATGTGCCGCTCGTCCGGCGCGGCCCGGGTTGACCACGACGTCGGGGCCGCGCCGCGTCCCGGCCGCCGAACAGGCCCCAGGCCGGCGTCACCGAGCGCTCGAACCAGAGATAGAGCGCGTGGCGTCGTGCTCCGACCTCGAACGTGCGGTAGATGCCGCAGCCGCCCGCGGAACCGGCCGGGGCCGCCGGTGTCGGGGCGGAAGCCGTAGCCGCGGATCACGGCCGGGTACTTCGCTCTCGAACACCTCGACCGGGTAGTCCTTGAAGCCGCCGTTGACGTTGTTGATCAGGCCGTCCTGCCCGTCGCCGCCCTCGAAGCCGCCCCAGCCGCCGGGGTGCGGCATCACGTCGAGGAACGGCTGCGTCGCCGCGTCGCGGGTCGATGCCGGTCGAGGTACATGACCATCGAGTCGCCGTAGTGCGCGGCGGCGGCGTCCTCGGGCAGCACCGGCGCGAGCGCCTTGACGACGAGGTCGATCAGCAGGCCGAGCGGCGTGAAGTACCACTGGCACGCGGCCGGCTCCTGCGCGGCGAAGATCGAGCGCGGGCGGAGCCTTGACCGTCAGCGTCTTGAACGTGCCGCCGTCCACCGGGTCGCTCGCGGGTTGATCAGCAGCTTGAAGGCGACGCGGCAGGCCGAGACCGCCTGGGCGAAGCCGCAGTTGATCGGGCCCGTCGCGTCTGCGGCGACGAGCCCGTCGAGATCGATCGTCATCCGATCGCCCTGCGACCGTCGATCGCAAGCGTGCACCGGCACCGGCCCGTGTCCCGAGCCCGTCGTCGTCGAGGCAGCCCTCCGCCGTGTACACGCCGTCGGGGATCGCTGCCGACCGCTCGCGCTCGAGCTGCTCCGACTGGCGGTAGATCTCGTCGCGCGCCGCGATGTAGGTGTCGTAGCCGAAGCGGTCGAGGATCGCCTGGAAGCGCGTCTCGCCGGTTCGGCAGGCGGCGACCTGGGCGTTCATGTCGCCGATCGAGCGAGTAGCCGAAGCGCCTGTTGCGGCGGAGGAGGTCGATCATGTCCTCACGCGGCTCGCCGCGCGTCGTAGAGCCTGGTCGGCCCCCAGCGCATGCCCTCCTGGTAGATCTCGTGCGAGTCCATCGGCCCGCCGGGGTCCTTCGCCGCCGACGTCGAGCCAGTGCGCGCGCGTCGCGGAGAAGCCGACCAGCCGGTCGCGCCAGAAGATCGGGCCGAAGATGGTGGCGTCGTTCAGGTGCGTGCCGGTCATGTACGAGTCGTTCATGAAGAAGACGTCGCCGGGCTTGAAGTACGTCCCAGCCGTACTGCTCCGCGGCGAGCTTCACGCAGATCTCGAGGTTGCCGAGGAAGAGCGGCAGGCCGAGCGACTGGCCGAGCACGTCGCCGTTCTCGTCGAGGATCGCGACCGAGCAGTCCTTGCCCTCGTAGATGATCGGCGTGTAGGAGCTGCGGATCAGGGTGGCGTTCATGTCCTGCGCGCACGAGATGAACGCGTTGCGGATGATCTCGGTGGTGATCGGGTCAGCTGGTGCGTGCATGCGCTCCTACCTTCACGAGGTCGTGATGATCAGGTTGCCGAAATCATCGACGCTCGTGACGGAGCCGGGCGGTACGACGGTCGTCGCCGTCTCCTCCTCCACGACGAGCGGCCCCTTGCGAAGCTGTCGCCCGGCTGCAGGCGGCTTCGCAGCAGCACGCGGCGTCGCGAGCGCTGCCCGTCGAAGACGACATCTCTCCGTGCCGGCACTCGGGTCGGCGGTCGACTTCGGGTGGCCGGTAGGCGATCAGCGTCGCGCGTCGATGCGCCCGATGGCGGCCACGCGCAGGTTGACGAACTCGGCCGGAGCTGCCGGAGTCGCATGCCCGTAGCGGGCGTGGTGGGCCTCGTGGAACGTCTCGCTCGAGGGCTGCGAGGTCGACGTCGGCGCCGACGATCGGCACGTCGACGGTGTACTCCTGGCCGACGTAGCGCATGTCGGCCGAGCGGACGAAGTAGATCGCCGGCAGCTCGATGCCCTGCTCGACGAGCAGCGCCGTCCCCTCCTCCTCGAGCTCCTGGAACGTCGCGATCACGTCGCCAGCTGCGACCTCGGCTACGGCACGGTAGAACGTCCGGGCGACGTCGTGTGCGGATGTCGGTCTGGAGCATTCCCCACGCCGAGAACGTCCCGGGGCTCCACGGGATGATCACCTCGCGGATCTCGAGCTCCTCGGCGAGCCAGACCGCGTGCATCGGCCCGGCGCCGCCGAACGCGACGAGCGAGAAGTCGCGCGGGTCGATGCCCTGCTTCACGGTGATCGTGCGCATGGCGTCGGCCATGTTGGCGTTGACGATCGCGAGCATCGCCCTCTGCGAACGCGCGTATCGTCGAGGCCCAGGCGGTTGGCAACCGCCGTGCAGCGACCGCTCGGCGGCTGCGGCTGTCGAGCGTCATCCGCCCGCCGAGGAAGTAGCCCGGGTCGAGGCGACCGAGGAAGAGGTTGGCGTCCGTCACCGTCGGCTCCGTCCCGCCGCGTCCGTAGCAGGCAGGGCCCGGCAGCGCGCCGGCGCTCTGCGGGCCAACGCGCAGCCACCCGCCTCGAGCCATGCGATCGATCCTCCGCCGGCGCCGATCGTGTGGATGTCCACCAGCGACATCAGGATGGGCAATCCTTCGAGCTCGGTCTCCGCGGACACGCTCGGCCGACCGTCGACGATCAGGCGAGGTCGAATGACGTGCCGCCCATGTCGACGCAGAGCAGGTTGGGTCGGCCGGTCTGGCGCGAGCGAGCGGCTCCCGCCGATCGTCCCGCCGACCGGACCGGAGAGAAGCGTCTGAATCGGCTGCTCGCGTGCGCGAGCAGCGGTCGTGATACCGCCGTTGCGCTGCATGACGTGGAGCTTTGCGCCGGGACAGCGCGTTGCGCCAGCTCCGCCTCGAGGTTGCTCAGGTACCGCTCGACGCGCGGCGCGACGTACGCGTTGAGCACGGCGGACGAGGCTCGTTCGTACTCGCGCCATTCGCGCGCGATCTCGTGGGAGAGGGCGACGGAGAGCCCCGGGCACGCAGCCTGGAGCACCTCCCGGATCCGCAGCTCGTGCGCCGGATTGATGTAGGCGTGGAGGAGGCAGACGGCGACCGCCTCGATGCCCTCCCGCTGGATCACATCGATGACGGGGCCGAGAGTGCCTCGTCGAGCGGCGTCTCGACGGAGCCGTCCCAGCGCAGCCGTTCAGTCACTTCGTGCACATCCCGGCGCGGAACGAGCCGCTCCGGCTTGCGGTAGCGAACGTCGTACAACTCCTTCCGGTCATGGCGCGCGATCGAGTAGGCATCGCGCACGCCTGCCGTCATGAGGAGCAGCACGCGGGTGCCCTTGCGCTCGAGGAACGCGTTGAGGCCTACCGTCGTCCCATGGACGAGGAACTCGATCGATGCGAGGTCGGGCACGAGCTCCTCGATGCCGACGAGGACGCCCTGCTCGGGGCTCTGAGGCGTCGTGGAGGTCTTACCCGTCCACGTGCGACGCGCCTCGACATCAGTGATGACGAAGTCGGTGAAGGTGCCTCCGATGTCAATCGCCACGCGGTAGCGGCTCATGCGTCCGCCCCAGTCCGGTCGTGCCGCATCAGCTTGCTCCTCGTGCAGTCGATGTGAACGAACACGTCAGTTGCTCCCCACCAGCACAGCGGTGGATGAGCCGTAGCGCGCGCCCGCCGCCACACCCGGGGGAAACATCCGGTCGAGCAGGCACAGGTCGTCGTCTTCGAGGATAAGGTCAGCTGCAGCGCAGTTCTCGTCGACACGCGCGCGCCGCCGCGTCCCGGGGATCGGGACCGCTCCCTTCGCCACAACCCAGGCCAACGCGACCAGCGCAGGGGTCGCTTCACGCTCGGCGGCGAACGCAGCAAGCGCTGCGCTCAGACGAAGGTTGTGGTCGAGGTTGCCGGGCTGGAAGCGGGGAAGGTCGCGCCGGAAGTCGCCTGCCTCGAGAGCGGGCCCGACCTTGTGGGCCAGGATCCCCCTGCTGAGGGGGCTGAACGCGACGAAGCCGATATCGTGCGCACGCAGGAACGGAAGGAGCTCCTGCTCCGGCTCGCGGGTCAGGAGGGAGTACTCGCTCTGCACGACGGAGACGGGATACACGGCCAGCGCGCGGCGGACCTGCGCCTCGGACACCTCGCAGAGCCCGATCGCGCCGACGTGGCCCCTCGCGACCAGATCGGAGAGCGCCCCGACGCTCTCCTCGATCGGAACGGTCGGATCAACCCGATGGAGATAGAGCAGATCGACGTAATCCGTTCGCAGCCGGCGGAGGCTTTCGTGGACGGCTTCCGTGAGATAAGCCGGTTCGCCGTTGACCGCGAGGTCACCGCTTTCGTCATGGACGAGGCCGACTTTCGTGGAGATGACTGCCGTCTCGCGCGCACCCTCGAGAGCGCGCGAGACGAGTTGCTCGCAGTGGCCGAGACCGTATTCGTCAGCCGTGTCCACGAGCGTGGCGCCTAGCTCGACCGCGCGCCGAATGGCGTCCACCGATTCGCGTTCCGCCGCCGCTCCGTACGGCCCGGCCAGGCCCCAGGTTCCGTACCCGACCATGCCGACGGCCGGGCCCCCCTGCCAGAGCGCACGCTTCCTCACGAAGCCACCTCGTAGACGCGACCGGCCTCCGGGTGCGCGTCAAGGAACTCGTCGAGCCCGCCCGAGAGCTGCTCCCGCACCGGATTGTCCAGCCAACCCTGGTAGTCGGCTGGAGTCTCCCATTCCGCGATGACAAGGAACGGCTCCCCCGCGACGAGCGGTCGCAATATCCGGCCGCGACAGAAGCCGCCACTGCGTCGAGAGTGCTCGAACACCTCGAGTCGGTCGAACGCCTCCACGAGTTCGTCCTCGCACCCGGGCCGTACCCGCAGCCCCAGTACCGACACGATCACCTGCGCGCCCTTCGAACCCAGGCGTCCAGACCGACGGCGACGAGAAGGATCGCGCCTTTGGACACCTGCTGGTAGACGGGCTGCACGTTGAGCAGGTTGAAGCCGTTGCCGATCATCTGGAGGAACAGTGCACCGAGCACGGCGCGCCAGACGGCACCCTCGCCGCCGAGGATCGAGACACCGCCGAGCACGACCGCCGTGATCGCGTCGAATTCGATCAGCGGGTTGGCGTCCGCCTGCGCAGTCCCTACCTCAGAGGCAAGGATGACGCCCGCGATGCCCGCGGAAAGACCGGAGATCGCGAACGTCGTTCCCCGTACGAGCCCGACCCGAACACCGGAGAGGCGTGCGGCCTCCGCGTTGCCTCCCGCGGCATAGATGTGCCGGCCGAATGTCGTCCGCGAGAGCAGGAAGCCAACGATGAGCGCAAAGCCAAGCCAGACGAAGATCGGGTAGTTGAGACCAAAACCCTGACCGAGGCCGAGAGTTCCAAACGACTCGTCGTCGACCGAGACGAGGAAGCCGCCCGTCACTGCGATTGCGACGCCGCGGATGATGATCGACGTTGCCAGAGTGGCAATGAAGGGATTGATTCGCCCAAGCGTTGTCACGACGCCGTTCCCAGCTCCGAGCCCGAACCCGACGAGCGCGCCGAGGATAAGGGACGGCCACAGGCCCAGGCCGCTGCCGAGAAACAGCTTCGCGGCGATGATGCCCGCGAAACCCGAGATCGCACCCACCGAGAGATCGAATCCGCCGGCGATGAAGACCAGCGTTCCACCGACCGCCATGATCCCCACCGGTGCCGCCTGGAACGTGATGTTGGTCAGGTTCTGACGGGTGAAGAACGCGTCGCTCGAGAAGGAAAGGATGACGAACACGACGAGGAAAGCCGCCACGATGCCGTAATCGCGTACCGCGCTGATGTCGATCCTCCTCACCCTCGACTGGGCTGCTGCGGCTCCACCGCTGTTGACCATGATCAAGCTCCCCTGTTGGACACGAGGTTGTCTTCCTGGGCGAAAGCGGCACGCAGAACCGCCTCTTCTGTCATCTCCTCGCCCTCCAGTTCGGCGACGATCCGCCCCTCGCGCATGACGAGAACTCGATGGGCCAGGCCGAGCACCTCCTCGTGCTCGGACGAGATGAGCAGGATTGCCATCCCATCGGCCGCGAGAGCGTGCAGCAACTCGTAGATCGCGCGCTTCGCCCCCACGTCGACTCCCCGCGTGGGCTCGTCGGCGATGAGGATCCTCGGCTGGCGGAACATCCACTTCGCGAGCAGGACTTTTTGCTGGTTGCCACCCGACAGCGTCGAGACTTTCGCGCCGATACCGGCAGAGCGTACGTCGACCCGTTCCACGAGATCCCGGCTCGCCCTGCGCTGCCGCCGTGCCGAGATGGCTCCCAGGTGGCCCACCGCACCCAGATTCGCGACGGTGACATTGTCGGTGACCGAGCGGAGCATGAACAGGCCCTGCGCCTTCCTGTCCTCGGGCAGAAGGGCGATGCCGACCTGCATCGCATCGCGCGGTGTATGGACCGAGACACCGACGCCGGCGACCTCGATCACCCCGTGCGTGCGCCGGTCGGCGCCGAAGATCGCGCGCGCCACCTCTGACCTGCCGCTGCCGACGAGGCCCGCGAGGCCGAGGATCTCCCCTGCGCGCAGCTCGAACGAGACGTCCTCGACGATGGGCGGATTCGCGAGCTCCCGGACGGAGAGCACGACCGGCGCCCCCGGCGCCGGATACTGCTTCGGCGGGAAGGTCGTCTCGAGCGAGCGCCCCAGCATCGCGTTGATCAGAGACTGCGGGGTCTCGGACGGTGCCGGCACCGTCTTCACGAGACGCCCGTCGCGCAGTACCGTGACAGTGTCGGCGAGCGCGAGCACCTCCTCGAGGAAGTGCGACACGTAGACGATCGTCGTCCCCTGGTCGCGGAGGCTGCGCACGGCGTGGAACAGCCGCTCGGACTCGTCGGCTGTGAGCGCCGAGCTGGGCTCGTCCATCACGAGCAGGCTGGCACCGCGCGCGATCGCACGAAGGATCTCGAGCTTTTGCTGGTCTGCGACACTGAGCGAGCCGGCGAGTGACGAGGCCGGGAGCGAGATCTCGGCCCCCTCGACGAGCTCGTCGAAGCGCCTGCGCATAACACGGCGGCTGAGTACTCCGGCACGGCCCCCCTCCATGCCCAGGAAGACGTTGTCGACGACCGACAGGCGTGGAACGAGCGTCGGCTCCTGAGCGATGATCGTCACGCCGTGCCGAAGTGCATCTCGCGGCGCGGCGAAGGCGACCGGCTGCGCGTCGACGAGCATCTCGCCGCTGTCGGGCCGGTGGGCGCCCGCGATGATCTTGCCCAGCGTCGACTTGCCCGCACCGTTCTCGCCGACGAGCGCGTGGATCTCGCCGCGTTCGATCGAGAGGCTGACGTCCGTCAAGGCCTGCACGCCTCCGAAGCGCTTTGTGATGTGGCGCAGCTCACAGTGCGGTTGCGGTTGGCTCACAGGACCACCCCCTCCAGCCGCGGGTGAGCCACGACCGGCTGCCCCCCCTTGAAGACGCCGGCGACCGCGCCCGGTGAGAGAAAGAGGGAGAGGTCCCCCGGATCGCGGTCGAAGACGATCGCATCGAACACCCTTCCGACGGCGATCGACCCGTACCGGTCGTCGACGCCGCACAACCGTGCACCGCCAATCGTGGCGGCGAGGAGCGCCTCCTCCGGCGTGAGCCCGGCCTGCCGCATGAGGGCGACCTCTTCGAGGTTCGCGCCGTGCTGGGTGCGACTGATGTAGTCGGTGCCGCATGCGAGCGGCACGCCGTACTCGCGGGCGATCTGGACACACCTGCCGAGCTCGAGACCCATCGAGAGGATCTTGCGGCTCTGCGTAGAGCCGAGCGTGCCGTCCTCCGCCCATCGTAGGCAGTCGCGCATCGCCGAAAGTGTCGGGACGAGCCAGCACCCAACCCGTGCCATCGCCGCCGCCTGATCCTCAGTAAGGAAGCCTCCGTGTTCGATCGAGCGTGCCCCGGCTCGCACCGCGTCGTCGATGCCGGGCCCGCCGTAAGCATGCACGGCGACGTGCTTGCCACGACGGCGGGCCTCTGCCACGGCGACCTCGATCTCCTCGTAGGACAGGTCGGCGACGAGCGGGTGGTCGTGCTCGGAGACGAGGCCCCCCGTCGTGGCGATCTTTATCCAGTCTCCGCCCGCACGCAGCACCTCGCGCACAGCGCGACGCATCTCGTCGACACCGTCAACCACGAACGAGGGCTTCCCCGGGTAGTCAGGGGTGAGGTAGCCTGGCGTGATCTCCAGCCCGAGTCCCGGGAGGAACCCGTCGCCGTGTCCGCCCGTCTGCGATATGAGGACGCACGCGATCTGGAGCGTCGGCCCTGGGACGTCGCCGCGTGCGAAGGCAGCACGCATGCCGGCGTCGGCGCCACCCAGGTCGCGCACGAACGTGACACCGCCCTCGAGCGTCACTCGCGCGTTGCGCGCGCTCTCGAGCGCCCAGAGCGATACGGGCGTCCGTAGCGCCTCGCCGAGGTCGAGCGACGACATCGACACGTGGTCGTGAGAGTCGAACATCCCGGGCATGAGCCACGTATCCGAGAAGTCGACCTCGAGCTCGTCGCGCGCTCGCACGTCAGGCCCGACGGCGACGATCACACCGTTCTCGACGTGGACGTCGTGCGGGCCGTCGAACGAGCCTGTCTCGTCGAGCACGTTGGCTTGACGCAGGACGAACGAGCGACCGCCAGACACGGTCACGATTCCTCCGACGATGCGTAGTCGTGACGTTCGAGGTGCCGCATCAGCGCATCCACCGCCGCCTGCGCTTCACGCCGTTCGAGCGCTTCGATGATCTCCTCGTGCTCGGCGGCGACCTGCGCCATGTGTTCGGGCGGACGCTTCGTGCCCAGACGCATGACCCGCACGAAACCGCGCAGCTGCGAGAGGAAGTCGAAGAGGATCGGCATCCCAGCGAGCTGGGCAATTTCGAGGTGGAACCGCTCGTCGAGCTGGACGAAGTCTTCTTCCCACCCCTCGGCCGCGGCGCGCTGCTGCCGGAGGAGCGTGACACGCAGCGGGTCGAGGTCGTCACGTGTGACGATCGCGCACGCCTTACGAAGCGCTGCGCCCTCCAGCGCCTGACGGATCATCAGCAACTCCTCACGATGCTCCGCGGTGAAGCCGCGCACAATCGACTGACGGCGTGGCCCGATCTCGAGCAGCCCCTCCTGACGGAGCCGACCGAGCGCGTGGCGCACCGGAGTGCGCGAGATCCCCAGGCGCCGCGCGATGTCCACCTCGGAGAGCGCGCTGGCAACCGCGATCTTTCCGTTGAGGATGTCGTCTCGGATCCGCTCGTACGCGCTCTCGGTGAGGCTCCGGTGCTGGGAGTCGAGCTTCACGACCAGGCCTCCCGTTCATGAACCAACGCGGCAAGCCGGTCGATGCCATCGGCAAGGGCATCGTCGCGAGCAGCGAGCGAGACCCTCACGAGACCCTCACCGCCGGGGCCGAATGCGATGCCCGGGATGACCGCGACGGCGTGCTCTCGAAGGAGCACGTCGGCGAACTCCGCCGAGCCGAGCCCCGACGGCGAGATGTCCGGCATGACGTAGAACGCTCCTCCGGGACGGAAATGGGCGATCCCGTGCCTGTCCAACGCCGCACACACGGCGTCGCGACGGCGTCGGTAGGCGTCGCGCATGGCTGCAACCGGCTCCGGCGGGCCGGTGAGCGCGGCCTCCCCCGCGCGTTGCACCGGCGTCGAAGGGCAGGAGAGCATCACCTCTTGAGCCCTGGTCACGAGGGCCGCCACGGGCGGCGTCGCGCTGACGTAGCCGAGCCGCCAGCCGGTCATTGCATACGTCTTCGAGAACGAGAAGACAGAGACGACGTGGTCGGAGTCGGCCAGCGCGCGTGCGGTAACGTGCTCGCCCTCGAAGAGGATCTCGTCGTAGCACTCGTCAGACACCACGAAGAGGTCGTGCTCAACCGTCCATTCGATCAGCGTCCCCAGGTCGTCACGACCGAGTACCGCTCCGGTCGGGTTCGCTGGTGAGTTGATGATGACCGCACGGGTGCGCGGCGTCACGACCGAGCGCAGACTGTCGAAGTCCGGGCGGAACCCGTCTTCGCGGGACAGCCTGTACGAAACAGGAACGAGGCCGAGCCCGAGAGCGATCGGAACGTAGTTCGACCAGGCCGGATCAGGGACGCAAACCTCGTCGCCGGGGTCGAGGAGCGTCATCAGCGTCGCGTAGAGACCTCCACAGCCGCCGACGGTGACGACGATACCCGCCGGGTCGGCGGCGACCGCGAAGCGCGAGACGAGCCGGCCGGCGATCGCTTCGCGCAGAGACGGAAGCCCCGCCGCGGGACCGTAGTGAGTGAACCCGGAGCGCGCCGCGTCGTACAGCGCCTCGACGATGTGCGCAGGCGTTGGAAAGTCCGGGTCGCCGATATCGAGTCTGATCGCGTCGGGGCGGCGGGCGGCCTGCTCCATCACGCTGCGAACGCCGGAACGCGGTAGGTCGGCGATGCGTCGACCGATCGTGATCGACGTCATCGGCGGAGGAGGCTTCTGAGGAAGAAGGCCAGGTTTGCGGGACGCTCGGCGAGCCGTCGCATGAAGTATCGGTACCAGTCGGGGCCGTACGGTGTCGCAACGAGCACGTCATATCCCTGCTCGACGAGATCGAGTTGGAGCTTCGGACGAACGCCGTAGAGCATCTGGAACTGGAAGCGCGAACGCGGGATCGCATTGTCTGCCGCAAACGTCGCGGCCCGCGCGATGAGGCGCGAGTCGTGCGTGGCGATCGCAGTGAATCCGCCGACTCGTAGCGAGTGTTCGACGAGTGTCGCGTACGCGCCGTCGACGTCAGCCTTGTCCGGGTAGGCCACGTCCGGCGCCTCGCGATACGCACCCTTAACGAAGCGTAGGTTCGGCTGCAGGTCGACGAGCGACTCGAGGTCGTCCTTTGAGCGGTAGAGGTACGCCTGGAGTACCGTCCCGACATTCTCGTGGCCTTCGCCGCGGAGCGTGCGGTAGATACGCAGAGTCGCGTCGACGAGCACCGACTCCTCCATGTCCATGCGCACGAAGATGCCGCGTTCTCGGGCGTGCGTCACGAGTTCGCGAACGTTGCGGAGAGCAATGCCCTCGTCGAGGACGAGACCGAGGTGGGTCAGCTTGAGCGCGACGTTCGTGCGGAGATCCTCGGTAGCGATGCGGTCGAGTACCTGGCGGTACTGCTTGACGACCTCGATCGTCTGCGCCTCGTCGGAGACGCTTTCCCCAAGAATGGTCGTGTTCGTCAGCAGGCCCTTTGCGTTGAGACCGCGGAGAAGGACGACCACCTCGTCGAGCGTCTCCCCGGCGACGAAACGGGAAGCGCCGAGGCGCATCCCGTACCGGCGCACGAAGCGCTGGAGGCCGGGGCTGTCAGCCGCCGCGAGGATCGCCGTGCGCAACATGCCGTTGGGAGAGGGGGCGGCCATGAGGAATCGACGGGATGGGGCAAGACGCCCCATCCCGTCCGTCAGTGAGTGCTGCCGACCTTCCTGGCTAGGAGTGGAACTCGGGCTTGAAGCGAGCGATGTTCGCCTTCGTGCCCGTCGGCCCGATGGGCGAGAACGTGAGCGGATCCGTCGACCGCCCCTGCACCTTCTCTCCACCGACGGCGCGAATCAGCAGGTCCGTCGCGATGCGCGCTTCCGTCCGGGGCAGGTACACCGAGCAGCCGGCAACCTTGCCGTTGAGAATGTCCCGCTTCGCTTCGAAAGTGCAGCCGTTGCCGAACATCTTGATCTTTCCGTCCGCGACGCCGGCCAGCTTCGCCGCCTTGAGCGCTCCGTTGATCATCTGATCACCCGAGGAGGCGATCACGTTGAGGTCGGGGTTGGCCTGAAGAACGTTCTGCGTTGCCTTGAGCGCAGGCGCCGCGAGATACCCGCCGCTCTGCACAGACACGATCTTGATGTTCGGCTCCTTCTTCACGACCGAGTAGTAGCCGTCGGTGCGGGCCTTGTCGAGCGGTAGCTCGATCAGACCCGGCATCCAGAACACCTTGCAGGGGTTGACACCCTCGCAGGCGGCCTTCGTCAGCCGTCCGAGCAACTGACCGTTCTCGAAGAAGCCGAGCCCGATCTGGGCCGTCAAGCCAGGAATCTGCACTTTCGTGTTCCGGATGTCAGGCCCACATGGCACGAGGGTGCATGCGACCTTCACGCCCTGCGAGATAGCCCTCTTGATCGTCGGCGTAAGCGGCGCACCATCGTTCGGGCCGATGAACCATGCGTCGAACCGCTTCGACACGAGCGCGTCACGGAGCTGATTCACTTGCTTGTTCGTGTTGAACTGTGCGTCGAAGACCGTGATCTCGACGTTGCCGTACTTCTTCGCCACGTCACGGACGCCCTCGAGCTCGGCTGTCCAGTACGTGTTCGCCGCTGACGCAAGGAAGACACCGATGCGGATCTTCTTCGCCTGCGAAGATGCGCCTCCGACGGTCGGTGCGACAAGCGCGGCCCCTGCGATGGCGACGATGCTCAACGCAGCGATGGCTGAACGGTACATCGCGTGCCTTCTCATGCTGCCCTCCTGGAACCGAGGATGGTGTATCTCAAGATGGACTCGGGATACAGATTCCGCGTGAGCGTACAACCGCCTAGGATCCGGAGTCAAGCGCGCGCGGTGTGCTCCACTGGACCGGCCGGTTGGCCGTGTCGAGCGTCATCGCTTCTTCGAGGTGGATCGGTCGCCCGGCTTGAACGCGTCAGACCAGATGCTCGAACCAGCGGACGAGCTCGACGGCTTCGTCGCGCGTGAGGTCGCGCAGCGGGGGGCGAACCTCGGAGAGCACCGCGACTCCCTGCAGCGCGAGGATGCGCTTCATCGCCGCCTGCCGCGGGAAGCGCTCGATCCCCCGACGGAGCGTCCCAAGCCGCGCTGCGCCGTCTTCCGTCGGGTTGCGCACGACCGCTACGACATCTTCCGGAAAGGCGGCGGCGAGAGCTGAGACGGCACCTACCGCACCGGCCTGGCGCCCGCGGAATATGAGTGCTTCAGGCCCTACGAAAACGTCGACGCCCACCCCGAGGTATGGCTCGAATGCTTCCCAGGGAGCATCCGAGACCTTCATCCCGACGAAGTTCTCCGCGCGGTCGCGCAGACGCACAAGGACGTCGAGCGACACGGCGTACCCGCTCGTCTTTGCGAACTCGTACACATAGAAGGGAAGTGGAGCACATGCCGCAGCGGCAGCGGCGAAATGCTCGAGCTGACACGCATCGTCAAGCGGGAAATACGGGGGGCCGATGACGGCCGCCGCCGCTGCACCAGCCTCCGCCGCATCGGCCGCGAGTAGGGCGGTGTCGGCGGTGGTCTGGGCACCACAATGAGCGGCGATGTCCAGCCGTCCGGCAGCAGCCTCTAGAAAGAGGCGAACCCCACGCCGCCGTTCCTCGACCGAGAAGAGAACACCCTCCCCGTTCGTGCCGAAGGTTAGGACGCCATCAAGCCCCGCATGCACGTAGCGGTCGAGTAGCGGCCCAATGGCATCGGCGTCGATGGCGCCGCCGCGTAGCGGCGTCACGGTGGCCGCAAGTGTTCCGTGAAGCACCCGGCCACTGTACGCAACCCACGGCGTCAGTGAAAACTGGGGCATTCCTTTGGATGCTCTGGCGCCACGACGAAGGACGCTGCGCCTGGGACAACCCGTGTCCGGTCTTGGCGCTGCCCAACAATCGCTTCCGGTTCAGCAGGGCTGGCCCAAGTTGGGGTCGATGCTCGATCTGCGGCGCCGAAGACTTCGGGTGCGACCACGTGCCGGACCGGTCGTGCGAAGGCGCCCGCTGCCAGCGACTTGTCTGCCCCGCTGAGCCTGAGGAAACCTCGCTCGCGCCGCGCCCCGAGGGCCCCTCCTGCTACCGGGTCCACTTTCCAAAGACCATCGCCGAAGCAGAAGCTCGCCGCGGTCGTCCGCTCCGTCCCGGAGAGCGCCGGGTGTGCACACACTGCCGTGAATGCCCGGGTTCTGAGGGCCCCCAGCGAGGAAGTCCTCGATCCCTCGTCCTGGCCCGACCTTCCGCTCGACTAGGACACTGCGCCAGGCCCAGGAGTTGCTACGAATCTGAACCAGAAGCGCCGTTAAGAGCGAATCTCGATGCGGTGTCCGACGAGGGTTCGAGTCCGCTCACTCCCGCGACCTCAAATCGAGAGCCGATCTCCAAGAAGCCGTGCCGAACAGTTCGACTTGTGTTCGGTTGCGTCCATTCTCCGAACGACGTCGTTCGGCTTCATCCGTGCATCGGAGCCGTAGCAAGCCGCGCCCCGCCAGGTGGGTCGCGGCCGCGAGCGCGACGCCTTGCACACGCTCCAGCTTGTTAGCGAATATGGCGGCGCAAGCTCTGGCCCCGGCTACCATCGGCGCGAGCAGCCGCTCGTGAATCGCGATAAGCCGGGAGAGCTGAACCTGAAGTCGAGGGTTCGAACGTGCCCCGTTTAGTTCCAACTCCAACTCGACCCGGCCCAGCCGCCAACACCAGATCGCGTAGCTGGCGGCATCGAGGTGACAGGTTGGGGCGACGATCAGACGCGGTCGCCGCCGCTCATGCCTCGACGCGGCCCGTCGGGTCGTTCTTGACCGGGATGCCGCCCTTGAACACCTGACGCACGGTTGCCGCGTCTTCGAAAACCGTGGCGCTGCTCGGATCGCGCCCGAGCACGATCGCGTCGAAGACGTAACCGGAGGCGATTCGACCGCGCGTCTCCTGCACGCCGCACAGCTCAGCGCCGCGGATCGTCGCCGTCAGCAGCGCCTCCTCGAGCGGCATTCCGGCCGCGTGCATGAGCGAGATCTCTCGGAGGTTGCGTCCGTGCATCGCGGTGGAGAGCGCATCGGTGCCAAGGGCGATCCGCACTCCACAGGCTCGCGCGACGCGTAGCGCCTCGCCAAAGCTCGGCTCGAGTTCGAGTGCCTTGCGCGTAGCGCGGTCGGGGAGCCTGCCGCCAAGGGCGAGGTCGACCATATCGCGCATCACGCTCAACGTCGGGACGAGCCAGCAGCCCGCACGAGCCATGGCGACGGCCTGCTCTTCGGTCAGGAACGTTCCGTGCTCGACTGAGCGCACGCCGGCGCGCACGGCGTTATCGATCCCCTCACCGCCGTTGGCGTGGACGAGGACGCCCTTCCCCTTTCGCGCCGCCTCGAAGACGGCGACTTCGATCTCCTCCTGCGTGAACTCCGCCCCGCGCGGGTCGTCGTGCTCCGAGAGGACACCACCCGTCGTGCAGAGCTTGATCCAGTCAGCGCCGGCGCGCAACACCGCCCTGACGGTCGCGCGCACTGCGTCCGGCCCGTCCGCGCGATACGGCGGTCGCCCAGGGTAGTCGGGCACGAGGTAGCCGACTGGGAATTCGAGCCCAGGACCCGAGAGCCAACCGTCGCCGTGACCACCCGTCTGCGTGATCAGGACGATCGACACCTGGAGCGTCGGGCCGAGTGCGATGCCCGCAGCAATCGCGTCCCGGATGCCTGCGTCGGTCCCGCCGG
This sequence comes from uncultured Actinomycetes bacterium, assembly GCA_963839425.1. Taxonomy (GTDB): domain Bacteria; phylum Actinomycetota; class Thermoleophilia; order Gaiellales; family Gaiellaceae; genus CAYGLV01. The sequence continues at coordinate 25,566 of CAWIUX010000009.1, read as the reverse complement.
GGTCGCGAACGAACGTCACGCCTGCCTCGAGGGTCGTGTGCGCGTTTCGAACCGCCTCGAGCGTCCACCGCGTGATCGGCTTGGCGAGAAGCTCGGTCGCGTCGAGAGGCCGAGGTGAGCGTGACAGTCGATCACGCCGGGCATGAGCCACAGGCCCGCGACGTCGACCGAGGGGTCGGGCGCCTTCAGGTTCGGGCCGACCGCGGCGATCACTCCGTCCGTGACCTGAACGTCGGCTGGGCCCGAGAAGCCGCCTCCCTCATCGAGCACGAAGGCGCCGCGAAGGACGTAGGATGCGCTCACCGGCAGATCCTGAATGGCTCGAGCTCGCGAGCCAACCGCCCCTCGAGCACAAGTGGCGCGAGAGCGGCACCGGTCGCCGGAGCGAGCGTGATACCGAGCATTCCGTGGCCGGTAGCGACGTACAGGCCCGGCTGTCCCGGCACGCTGCCGATCAGCGGCAGGCCGTCCGGCGGAAGCGGCCGCAACCCTGCCCACTCGAGCTCGGGATGCTCGGGACGCCAGTCGGCCAGGTAGTCGCCCGCGGTGCGTGCGACCGCCTGTACGCGCCGCCGGTTCAGCGAAAGGTCGAGGCCCGCGAGCTCGAGCGTCCCGGCCAACCGCACTCCGCCGTCGAACGGGCTGCAGCCGACCTTGGCCTCGCTCAGGTAGAGCGCGTGCCGGGGACGCGTCCCCTCGCCGGCCGCCGTGATGCTGTATCCCTTGGCCGCCTCCTGGCGAATCCGCACTCCGAGGGGCCCGAGCAGCCTGCCCGTCCAGGCGCCCGCGGCCACGACAACGCTCTCAACCTCAACCTGCTCATCACCGGTGCGCAAGAGCCAGCCAGCGCCGTTCCGCGCGAGCGACGAGACCGGCGCATGCTCCCGCACCGTCGCCCCGGCCGCGATGAGCGCCACGGCGAGCGAACGCGTGAGCGACTCGGGACGGACGTGCCGCTCCGCCGGCACGTGGATCGCACCCACGATCTGCTCGCCGACGGCAGGGTCGAGCGCCTGCGCCTCCGAGAGAGAGATCCGGCTCACCGCGCCGGGGTAGCCCTCGCGTCGCAACTCGTCAAGCACGGCCGCCTCCGCCGCGAGCGCACGCTCGGTGCGGAAAAGAAAGAGCAGCCCGTCGCGATGCATCTCGAACGCGACACCCGAGCCGGCGAGCTCGTCGTAGAGCTCCAGGGTACGCGTGTTCAGCGAGAGGAGCGCCCGCGTCCCGGCGAGGTAGCGGTCACGGGAGCAACTCCTCCAGAAGCGCCAGCACCAGACGGCGAGCTCGAGGTCGAGCCGCGGGCGCAGCGTGAAGGGGCTGTTCCGCCCGAACGCCCAGCGGAGCGCCTGGATCGTCACACCGGGCGCGGGAATCGGGTTGGAGAACGCCGGCGTGATCCAGCCCGCGTTCCCAAGCGACGCTGCCTCACCGCAACGGTCGCGCTCGAACACGACGACATCCGCCCCCGCGCGGCGCAGATACCAGGCGCAGGCAAGGCCGACGATACCCCCGCCGACGACCGCGACCCTCACGGAAGCGCCCGGCTGAACAGCCCGAGCCAGTTCCCGCGCAGGATCGCCTCGAGCCGCTCTCCCTCGTAGCCTCGTGCCCGCAGCCCCTCGACGAGCGCCGGATAGTCCTGGGGGCCCTCGAGTCCCTCGATCGTCGCGTCGAGCGCCATTCCTTCGGGGAGAAGCGCATCTGACGGCACGCGCACTGCCCCGGAACGCATGACCTGACGGATGAAGTCACCCCCGAGGCCGACGTGTGCGATCCCCATCACCGCGACCGCGTGGTCGACGTGGTCGATCAGGCGCTCGATCGTCGGCTCACCGGAGGCGACCACGTACGGGTGGGCGAGAATGCCCAGTACGCCCCCGCGCTCGGCGACAGCGCGGAGTTGGTCATCCGTGAGGTTCCTCGGCGTGTCGACGACCGCACGGCAGTTGGCATGACTGACGAGCACGGTGGCGCTAGGAGGAGCATGCTCGAGCACATCCCAGAACGTCCGCTCGGAGGCGTGGAGAGATCGACAAGCGCACCGTGCGCCGAGAGCCGGTCGACGAGTGCGCGGCCGAGATTTGAGAGCCCACCGTCCGACCGCTCAGCGAGGCCGTCGGCGAACGGGTTGCGGCGGTTGTAGGTGAGCGCGACCATGCGGACGCCGAGCTCCCAGAAGACGTCAAGCAGGGACGGGTCGTAGCCGAACGGCTCTGCGCCCTCGAGCGACAGCATCAGCCCGATCCGGCCGTCGAGCGCCTCGATATCCACGGCCGACCGCACGACGCACACCTCCGACGCGTTCTCGCGTGCGGCACGTAGGAACTCCATCGCCAGTGCGAGCCCGCGGCGCAGCCCGAGCTCGGGCAAATCGCCGAGGTCGACGTAGATCGGGCAGACCTGCAACCCGACGCCGCCCGCACGGAGCTTCGGCAGCCAGTGCCGTCCGAACGGGTTCTGCTCTTCTGCTCGGAAGGCGAGCTCGAGCAGCAGGTCGTTGTGCGCATCGACGATCACGTGACCGCAGCCCTCCGGGTCGGCGACGCTGCCGAAGCCGCCCTGACCGCTGGAGCCGCGACGAGGCCGGCGTCGATCATGCGCGACGCCGGCACGACCCCCGCTCGTGTGACGATGGCTTCAGTCACGCGAATGCGTGCGGGTAGTGCCTCCGCGCCTCGGCCTCGGTGATGTAGCCCTCGCGCACGTCCGCGAGCACCGCGTCCGGGTCGCGCGCGGACGGGCGGCCCGTAGCCGCCGCCGCCGCCGCAGTGGATCACGAACGTCGAGCCCTTCGGGAGCGGCAGGCCCGTCGCCTTCGCGATCGCCTCGACCGTCCCGTCGGGGAGGCGCAGCTCGCCTGCGTTGGCGCGACCGGAGAGACCGCCGGCGAGCCCCCAGCGCGGGTTCTTCGTCCGCTCGATCGTCGAGATGCAGGTACGCGTCCTCGAGCAGGTGGAACGCCATGTCCGCCCCGAGCCCGCCGCGGAACTGGCCCGGGCCGCCCGAGTCGGGCGACGAGCTCGCAGCTCTCCATCAGCCACGGGTTCCGCGTCTCCCACACCTCGAGCGGAGCGAACCGGGTGGCCGCCTCGATGTGGTGGAGGCGGGAGCTCTGGCCGTCGCCGTGGATCGACGCGCCCTGCCCGACCGGGTGCGGCGAGCCGTCGCCCCAGAACTCGCCCGTCTCCTCGCGCACGCCCCACCAGAGCGCCGCGCAGAGGTCGCCGCCGGAGCACGCGCAGACCGCTTCCGGCATCGCGTCGGCGACGGCGCTCAGCACCGCCTCGGTCGCCTGCATCGCCGGCCAGCCGTAGAGGAAGCACGGCGACGGCGAGAGGGCGTGGAACATCGTTCCCGGCCGGGCGACGACCTCGATCGGGCGGAAATGCCCCTCGTTCGGCGCCTCGCCGCCGCCGGCGAGCATCGTCATGACCACCCGCGCCGCCGAGACCGTCGAGGCGATCGGGCAGTTGACCGGCCCCTGCTGCGCGTCGGGAGAGTTCGAGAAGTCGAGCCGGGCCGTCGAGCCGTCGATCTCGAGCACGACCTCGAACGGGATCGGGTCGCTCGTGATGCCGTTGTCGTCCATCTCGCCGCGCCCGACGTAGCGGCCGTCGGGGATCTGCTCGATAGTAGCTGCGCACGACCGCCTCGCCGTGGTCGTACATCCGCTCGACGCAGTTGCCGAACGTCTCGAGGCCGTAGCGCTGCACGAGCCGCACGAGCTCCCGCCGCACCCGCGCGGACGCCCGCGACCTCGGCGTTGATGTCGCCGACCACCATCTTCGGCAGGCGCGAGTTGGCGGTCGCCATCTTCATGATGTCCTTGACCAGCTCGCCCCGGCTGTAGAGCTTCACCCCGGGGAAGATCGTCCCCTCCTGGAACACGTCGGTCGTGTCGGTGCAGTAGATCTCCTTCGCGCCGATGTCGAGCCAGTGCGCCTTGATCGCCGAGTAGCCGATCAGCTCGCCCTCGGGGAGGAAGATCGGCATCACCACCGCCGCGTCCTGCGGGTGCGACCCGGTCTGGTACGGGTTGTTGAGGAGGATGATGTCGCCGGGCTCGAGCTCAGCCTCGCCGCCGACCTCCTCGACCGCGGACTCGATGCAGAAGCTCATCGTGCCCATGAAGAACGGGAGGCTCGGCGCCTGCGCAAGCAGTCGCATCTGGCGGTCGTAGAGCACCGCCGCGAAGTCGAGCACCTCGTAGATGACGGGCGACATCGAGGTCCGGATCAGCGTCCGCTTGATCGCCTCGGCCGCGGAGTTCAGGCCGTGGCGGATCACCTCGGTCGTGATCGGGTCGGCGTCGGCCGCCCGGCCGGAGCCGGTCAGACCTGCGCGGTAGACGACGGGCTCGGCTCTCACGTCAGGCTCCCTTCGTGTCGGTGATCGTGGCGCGGGACGTGACAAGGTCGAGGCGGCTCACGCGAATGCGTGCGGGTAGTGCCTCCGCGCCTCGGCCTCGGTGATGTAGCCCTCGCGCACGTCCGTGAGCACGGCCTCCTTGTCGCGCGCGGAGGGCGGCCCGTAGCCGCCGCCGCCGCCGCAGTGGATCACGAACGTCGAGCCCTTCGGGAGCGGTCGGCCCGTCACCTTCGCGATCGCCTCGACCGTTCCGTCGGGGAGGCGCAGCTCGCCTGCGTTGGCGCGACCGGAGAGACCGCCGGCGAGGCCCCAGCCCGGGTTCTTCGTCCTCTCGATCGTCGAGATCAGGTACGCGTCCTCGAGCAGGTGGAACGCCATGTCCGCCCCCAGCCCGCCGCGGAACTGGCCCGGCCCGCCCGAGTCGGGGACGAGCTCGCAGCTCTCCATCATCCACGGGTTCCGCGTCTCCCACACCTCGAGCGGGGCGAACCGCGTGGCCGCCTCGATGTGGTGGAGGCGGGAGCTCTGGCCGTCGCCGTGGATACTTGCCCCCATCCCGCCGGGGTGCGGGGAGCCGTCGCCCCAGAACTCGCCCGTCTCCTCCCGCACGCCGTACCAGAGCACCGCCAGGACATCGCCGTTCGAGCAGGCGCAGACGAGCTCGGGTATCGCGTCGGCGACGGCGTTCAGCACCGCCTCGGTCGCCTGCATCGCCGGCCAGCCGTAGAGGAAGCACGGCTGCGGCGAGATCGCGTGGAACATCGAGCCGGGACGGGTGACGATCTCGATCGGGCGGAAGTGCCCCTCGTTCGGTGCCTCACCGCCACCGGCGAGCATCGTCATGATCACGCGCGCCGCCGAGACCGTCGAGGCGATCGGGCAGTTCACGGGCCCGACCTGACCGTCGGGGGAGTTCGAGAAGTCGAGCCGGGCCGTTGGGCCGTCGATCTCGAGCACGACCTCGAATGGGATCTCGTCGTCGGAGATACCGTCGTTGTCCATTACGCCGTGGCCGACGTAGCGGCCGTCGGGCAGCTTCTCGATGTAGCTGCGCACGACAGCCTCGCCGTGGTCGTACATCCGCTCGACGCAGTTGCCGAACGTCTCGAGGCCGTAGCGCTGCACGAGGCGCACGAGCTCCCGCGCCCCCGCGCGGACGCCCGCGACCTCGGCGTTGATGTCGCCGATGTTGTTCTTCGGCAAGCGTGAGTTGGCGGTCGCCATCTTCATGATGTCCTTGACCAGCTCGCCCCGGCTGTAGAGCTTGACCCCGGGGAAGATCGTCCCTTCCTGGAACACGTCGGTCGTGTCGGTGCCATAGATCTGCTTCGCGCCGATATCGAGCCAGTGCGCCTTGATCGCCGCGTAGCCGATCAGCTCGCCCTCGGGCAGAAAGACCGGCATCACCACGGCCGCGTCCTGCTGATGCGACCCCGTCTGGTACGGGTTGTTGAGGAGGATGATGTCGCCGGGCTCAAGCCCCGCCTCGCCGCCAACCTCCTCGACCGCAGCCTCCACACAGAAGCTCATCGTGCCCATGAACAGGGGCAGGCTCGGCGCTTGTGCGAGCAGGCGGATATCGCGGTCGTAGAGCACCGCCGCGAAGTCGAGGACCTCCTGAATGGTGGTCGATACCGCGGTCCGCACGAGCGTCCGCTTGATCGCCTCGGCGGCGGAGTTCAGGCCATGGCGGATCACCTCGGTCGTGATCGGATCGGCGTCGGCCGCGCTGTGAGAGCCGGCGAGTCCCGCCCGGGTGACGACGGGCTCGTAGCGCATGTCAGGCTCCCTTCGTGTCGGTGATGTGGAGGACCCCGCCGGTGCCCAGACGAGCGTGGAAGTCTGCGTCGAGATAGGTCGTGGCGGTCTCCTCGAGCACGATCGCGGGCCCGTCGAGGCCCTTCTCGCTCACCGCTGAGCGCTCGACGATCTGGAACGAGAGCCTCTCGCCACGCGCGAACGACCAAGCCTCAATCGTGCCGGTGACACTCGCGGGGGCGCTCTTGGAGGCGATGACGCCGTGCTCTGCCGTACGTCGGGGAAGGGGTGTCCGGATCGTCGCTCGCAGCGAGACGACCTCTATCTCCTCGTCCATCGTGTGACTGAATGTCCGGTCGTAGTCGGCAACGAACGCCTCGCGGATCTCGTCGGCGCTTGCCTCGATCTTGCCGTCGCCTGCCACGGGGATGGTCAGCGAGTGCTCCTGGCCGACGTAGCGCATGTCGAGGCCGATCTCCCGGACGGCTCCGCCACGATCGGCGGCGCCCTCTCCCAGTCTTGCGAAGAGCTCGCCGAGGATGCCGTTCGCCTCCGCGATCGTGTCGTCACGGAGGCGCATGATCCGCGTCCGCGCTGCCGTCTGCGTGAGGTCGGCGCCGAGCAGCCCCCAGGCGGAGAAGTTTCCCGCATACGGCGGCACGATGATCTCCCGGATGTCGAGCTCGCGCGCGAGCAGCGTTGCGAAGAGCGGGCCCGCGCCGCCGAACGGCATCAGCTTCGCCTCGCGGGGATCGCGGCCGCGCTCGATCGTGATCTCTCGAATCGCGTTTGCCATGTTGGCGGCGGCGATCGTCATGACCCCGCGCGCGACCTCGTCCGTCGTGAAGCCGAGCCGTTCGCCGAGTGGCGCGAGCGCCGCCTCGGCCTTGTCGCGGTCGAGGACGATCCCGCTTGCCAGGACGCCCGCGCCGAGCATGCCGAGGACGAGAGCGGCGTCGGTCACTGCCGGCTGTGTGCCACCGCGTCCGTAGCACGCCGGACCGGGCACGGCGCCGGCGCTGCCCGGGCCCACCGTGAGCAGCCCGCCGACATCGACGGTGGCGAGCGAGCCGCCGCCCGCGCCGATCGAACGGACGTCGACCCATGGGGTCTGCACGGGCATCCCCTCGACCTCGCCCTCGTACATGAGTTGGGCCCGTCCGTCGCTGACGAGGCAGGTATCGAAGCTCGTCCCGCCGACGTCCGCGGTGATGACGTCGCCGAGATCGAGGGTCCGGGCCAGCTCGCCCGCGCCCTCCGCGCCGGCGACCGGGCCGGACATGATCGTCTCGAATGGGCGCTCTTCCGCCTCGGCGAAGGTCATCGCGCCGCCGCCGGACCGGGTGACGATGCAGGTGCCCGCGAAGCCCGCTCCCCGCAGCCGGTCCTCGAGCGCGCGCAGGTAGTGGGTCATCCGCGGCCGGACGTAGGCGTCGATCACCGTGGTCGTCGTCCGCTCGTACTCTCGGTACTCGCCCGAGACCTGGTGGGAAAGCGAGATCTCGCCCTCAAAGCCGAACTTTCGCAGCGCCTGCTCGGCCGCGAACTCGTGAACGGGGTTGGCGTAGGCGTTCATGAACGCGACGGCGACGGAGTTGACGCCCTCGAGGCGGAAGACCTCGACAGCCGCCCGCACGTCCTCTTCCTCGAACGGCGTTAAGACCTCGCCGCCCGCGCGGATGCGTTCGGTTACCGGCAGGCGCAGCCGCCGAGGCACGAGCGGCGGCGGCTGCCGCCAGAACAGGTTGTACGGCTCGGCCCGGTCCCCCCGCGCCATTTCGAGAATGTCGCGGAAGCCGCGCGTCGCAAGCAGCCCAACGGTTGCGCCGGTCCGCGTGAGGAGCGAGTTGAGGCCGACGGTCGTCCCATGCAGGAAGTACTGGGCGACTCCCAGCCGCTCGTCGGGCACCGCGGCGGCGATCGCCGCGAGCACGCCCTCCTCGGGTGCCGTCGGCGTCGTCTGCTCCTTGCCGAGGTGGATCTCGCCGGACTCGTCGTCGTAGAAGATGAGGTCGGTGAACGTGCCTCCGACGTCTACACCAAGCCTTGTCGCCATCGTCTGGAAATCGCTCCTCTCGGTTCTTTGACTCTCCGCCTACGCGAGCGCGAGCTCGCCGACGGCCTTGACGCGCATGCGTGTGGCGTTGCCGGCAGGTAGCCGAGCGCAATCTCGTCGATGCCGATAGGTATGCCCAGGGCCTCAGACACGGCGGTACCTCGACCAGGCGTCGACGGCGACGGCGACGATGATGATGCCGCCCTGGACGATCTGCTGGTAGATCGGATCGACCTCGAGCAGCGTGAAGCCGTTCCCAATCAGCGCGATGAAGAGCACGCCGAGAACCGTGCGCCAGACGGCGCCCTCGCCGCCGAGGATGCTCGTGCCGCCGACGACGATGCCCGCGATCACCGTGAACTCGAGCCCGACGCCGACGTCCGCCGCGCCGCTCTGGAAGCGTGACGAGGCGATCACCCCGGCGAGGCTGGCGGCGAGGCCGCTCAAGGTGAAGGTGATCGTGCGGACGACGTTCACGCGCACGCCCGCCAGCCGCGCCGCCTCAGGATTGTCGCCCGCGGCGAACACGAACCGCCCGAAGACCGTCCGGGTCAGGATGAACCACAGCGCGGCGATCCACAGCACGGCGATCCAGACCGCAATCTTGACGCCGAAAACGTCGTTCTGGCCGAGCCCCGCGTAGCGCATGTCGTCGATCAGGAACACCGTTCCCGCCGTGATCACGATCGCGAGTCCGCGGAAGATGAAGCTCGAAGCGAGCGTCGCGATCAGCGAGTTGATCCGGCCCACTGTCGCCACGATGCCGTTCAGCAGTCCCGTGCCGAGGCCGATCGCGATGCCGGCGGCCATCCCGACGTACGGGTCGACCTCAAGCCCGACCTTCGTCCCGACGACGCCTGCCAGCGCATACACCGCGCCGACCGAGATGTCGAAGCCGCCCGCGATGATCACGAGCGTCCCGGCGACGGCGATGATCAGCGTCGGCGTCTGTTGGTTGAGGATGTTCAGCAGGTTCCGCTGCGTGAAGAACGCGTCTGACGAGAACGTCAGGATGAGGAACAGGGCGACGAAGCTGAGCACGATCCCGTACTCGCGGAGCGCGCCGGGTCGGGCGAGCCTACTGACACGCGCCGAGACCCCCTCGCTCATGACGGGAGCGCTTCCCGGGTCATGCCGCTCCTCGCGCGGCGGCGCCGAAGGCAGCGGCCATCACCGCACTCTCGGTCGCCGTCCGCCCGTCGAACTCGGAGACGATCTCCCCGCCGCGCATGACGAGAATGCGATGGGCGAGACCGAGGATCTCCTCGAGCTCCGACGAGATCATGAGCACCGCCAAGCCCTCGGCGGCGAGAGAGACGACCAGCTCGTAGATGGCGAGCTTCGCGCCGACGTCCACGCCCCGCGTGGGCTCGTCGGCGATGATGATGCGCGGCGTCCGCAGGAGCCAGCGCGCAAAGAGAGTCTTCTGCTGATTACCGCCGGAAAGTGTGCGAACAGGCGCCGAGAGCCGGGCCATGCGCACGTCGACGCGCGTGGCCATCTCGTTGACGGCGCGGCGCTCGGCGAGCGGGGCGACGACGCCCGCGCGGCTCACGGTCCGCACGTGCGGCAGGGTGACGTTCTCGAGCACGGAGCGGTTCATCTGGAGCCCCTGCTCCTTGCGGCTCTCGGGGAGCATGGCGATGCCCGCCTTGATCGCCGAGCGGGGCGAGCGGATCCGCAGCTGCTTCCCGTCCAGCTCGATCGAACCCGCGTCCCGGGCGTCGGCACCGAAGACGGCGCGGGCGACCTCGGAGCGGCCGCTGCCGATCAGCCCAGCCATGCCGACGATCTCGCCGGCACGCACGTCGAAGCTCACCTCGGCGGCGGAGCCCACTCTACGCAGGCCCTTGACCGAGAGCACGACGGGCGCGTCCACCGCGGGGTAGCGCTTCTCGGGGAACGTCATGTCGAGCGACCGGCCCAGCATCGCTGTGATGAGGGTCGCGGGCGTCTCCGCCGCCGCCGCCGCGCTCTTCACCACGCGGCCGTCGCGAAGGACGGTCACTTCGTCCGAGACGGAGAGCGCCTCGTCGAGGAAGTGCGAAACGAAGACGATCGTCGTGCCGCGGGTGACGAGCAGCCGCACGAGTTCGAGCAGCCGCTCCGTCTCCTCACGGCCGAGCGCGGCAGTCGGCTCGTCCATCACGATCACGCGGGCCTCCCGCGCGACCGCCCGGAGGATCTCGACCTTTTGCTGGTCGGCTACCTTCAGGCTCCCGGCCGGAACACCGCCCGGGACATCGAAGCCCACCTCGGCGACGAGAGCCCCGTACCTACGCCGGAGACTGCCGCGATCGACGACCCCGAGGCGGTTGTGCTCGATTCCGAGGAATACGTTCTCGGAGACCGTCCGATGCGGCAGCAGCGCGAGCTCCTGCGCGATCATCGTGATGCCGTCCTTGAGGGCGTCGTGGGGCGACCGGTAGTGAACCGGCCGCCCCTCGACGAGGAGGTTGCCCGCGTCGGGGTGGTGGACCCCGGCGATGACCTTGCCCAGCGTCGACTTCCCGGCGCCGTTCTCGCCCACGAGCGCGTGAACCGACCCCTGCCTGACGGCGAGGTCCACGTCGTCGAGCGCCCGGACTCCGCCGAACCGCTTCGAGAGTCCCTCGACCTGGATCAGGACTTCGGTCAACCTGTCTTCTCTAGCCCGAGAACTGCGGCGTGAACTTCGCGATGTTGTCCTTCGTGATCACGCCGCCGTTCGGCAACGTGTTGGTCGTGTCGATGAAGCCGAGACCCTTGCCGGTGCGAATCTTCCCGACAACGCCCTCGATCAGGTACTTGCCCTCGGCAACCGGTGCCGCGGCGATCGTCCCGTACCAGCGCCCGTCCATGATGCGTGGCTTGGACTGGATCGAGCCGCCCCAGCCGATGAGCTTGACCTTGCCGAGAAGCCCTGCATCCTTGAGCGCCGTCTCGGCGCCGAGGAGAGCCTGGTCGGCCGCAACGATCACGTTGAGGTCCGAATGGGACTGGACCATCGTGCCGATGATTTTCAGGCCGCCCTCGCGCGTGTAGCCCGTGTCGCCGACGCGGACGCTCATGTCGACGTTCGAGCTCTTCTTGACGATCCCGAGGATCGTGTTGAGCATGAGCTTCTCCGCCGGCCACTGGCTGAGGCCGCCTGCCCAGCCGACCTTGCACGGATTCACGCCTTTGCAGGCCCGGACGATCAGGTTGCCCATCTTCACGCCGTTGGCCGTCCACACGGCGGTCGCCTGCACGGCGAGCCCCTTGACCTGAGGTTCGCCGGTGTCGAGCCGCGGCCCGATTACGCCGTTGGCGACGCCGACCACCCAGCCGGCTGCGAGCGCCTTCTTTACCGCCGGCATAGGCGCGAGGTTGTCGAGCGGGAGGAGAGCGATGCCGTCGAAGCGGCTCTTCCCGAGCGCCATAACGTCCTCGAGCTGCGAGATCGTCTTCGCCGCATCGAACTGGCTGTCGTAGATCGTTAGCGTGGCATTCAGCCGAGTTGCAGTCTTCTTCGCAGAGGTGATGATCGCGGCCTGATAGGCGTTCGATGCCGAACCAACGAGCATCGCGATCTTGAGCTGCTTGGGCTTTGCCGCCTGTGCGTCGCCGAGCGTGGCGACGCCGGCCAGGAGCATGACGAGCGCGGCGATCAAGACCGCTGTCCCGCGGCGCCCGAGCACTCCAGTCATCTTCAGGGTGATGCTGCTCATTTCTCCTCCTCCTACTGGGTGGGGAACATCGCGCTGCGCGGTCACCTCATAGGCGCGCCTCCGCCGTCGGCCCGGTGCACACCTCGAATGAGCACGAGGCACGAGCCAACGCAATCGCCGGCGCTAGCGTCTGCGCTGGCCGCATCGTTGAGAGCGTCGTCGTCCATCGTGGTCATAGGTCTCCCAGCAAGCCGAGAGCGAGCGCGGGGCCGCATGCGAGGCCCACTTCGATCCTGGCTGGTGTGCGGCCTCCTGGGTCTGATCGAGTCACGAGGATCGAACTATCTAACAGAATCCCAGGCTCTCCCGCAACCTAATTTTCCTCTTTAGCCAAAAGTCGTTAACTCTCAGGATGCCCACGCTCGAGCACGCGACCATCATCGACTGACTCAGCGCCAGGATCGCGCCCCGGGCCGAAGAGAGACCTTGACATGACCCGAGCGCAGTTCGTCTAGACGTTCTCCGGCAGCGAACACGCGCTTGCCCCGATCTGATCAAGCTATCTGCCGTGGGGCATCGACACGTTCGCGGAGCAACCGTGCCCAACGAGCGATGTTCCGATCTCGGAGACATCTAGTCGGCCCCAGCGGAATATGACAGACTCGCAGGTATGGTTGAGGGAGTGGATGCGGTCGTCGCGAATGTTGGCAAGCGCGTTCGAGCGCTCCGGACGGCCCGGAAGCAAACACTCGATGATCTTGCGCGTGACACCGGCTATACGACCGGTTACCTCTCCCAGATCGAAACGGGCGAGGCCGTTCCGTCACTCGTCGCTCTGGCCGCGATCTCCGAGTCACTCGGGGCGGCCATCGCCGCGCTCGTCCCGTCCGAGACCTCGCCGGGTGTGCGCGTGTCGCGCGCAGGCGACCCCGACAAGCTGCGGATCGCACCAAACACGCGCGAGGAGTACGTCGTCCTCGCGCGCGGGTCGAGTGCGGCGTTCACGGCGCTGACGTCGCGCTACTTCCCCGGCGATTCGGTCTGCCGCTACAGCCAGTTCGGCGAGCGCTTCGCATTCATGATCGAGGGCGAGCTGCGCCTGCACATCGACGGGCAGGAGCTGATCTTCGGCCCCGGAGACTGTGTCCACTACACCTCGCACCCTGAGCACTACGCGGATGTCGTATCCCACAACCCTGCGGAGATCCTGTGGTTCGTGCTGCCGGCGATGATCTGACGGCGCCGGGGCCGCAGCTCGCCCGGCGAGTCGGCGCGAGGATCCGCGAGCAGCGCAAGGATCTCGGCTGGACACTCGCGGAGACCGCACGCGCGGCCAAGGTCTCGGTCTCGTACCTCTCCTCGATCGAGACCGGCAACAGCCTCCCCTCGCTACCGATCGTTGCTCGCATCGCGGTGGCCCTTAACCTCCCGCTCCACGAGCTGCTGCGCGATCTCGGCGGTGTGACCGCAATCCGCAGCACCCGCGTAGACGAGGACACGGTCGGCGTCCGGTTGTTGTCCCACGGGGAGCTGCAGCTCCGAATCGCGGCGCTGGTCTGCGACACCGGCGAGTCCGGGCGGAGCCCACTCGCGGCGAACGGACAGGACGTCTTCGTCTACGTACACGCTGGAGCGCTCGAGGTCGTCGTGGACAGCGAGTCGTACCTGCTGCGAGCGGGCGACTCGCTCGACGCTGACGATCCGAGGGCCGTCGAATGGAACAACGCCTCGGACGGGCGGACGGTGAGTATCTGGGCGCTGGGCCCTAGAAAGGGGAGTTGAGCACGACCGCAGAGCCACGCGACGCCGTGAGTGTGTGTCGCCAGCGGATTCGAACCTGGAGCCGGCTCGTCGTCCCACGTCTCGTGCTGCGCGCTCCAATGTCGCCCGGGTCGCTCGCTGCCGCCTGGCGCTCGCGGCCGACGAAGTCGGCCTCCGCGCCACGACCGCTGGCCCGAGCTCGAGCGCCCAGTACACTCGCCCTCCCGAGCGCCCGTAGCTCAGGGGATAGAGCGCGCGCCTCCGGAGCGCGAGGTCGCAGGTTCGAATCCTGCCGGGCGCGATACCGAGCCCTGAGCTGGACTGAGCCTGACTTCGATCGTGCGCCGATCTTCCCAAGGAGGTCGAGCAGCGGCTGCGGAGGGTTTGAGAACAGTCCGCTTAGGTTCGCGACCCGGATTTGTCAGCCGCGGTCCGCACCAGGTCCGCACGGGTCCGCAAAACGGGGTGATTTGCGGTAACACGCGACAGCCGTTTTTGTCTCAACCAAGCCAAAACGCCCAGCCGCCGACCCCCTCCGGTCGGAATGGTAAGGAGGGGGTCGACGGTTCGAGTCCGTCAGAGGGCTTCATTTGCAGGGCTTTTGTGCGGGCCGGATGAACCCCTCGGTAAGCGTGCGAACACGAAGCGAACGTCGGCTGGAAAGACGCTGCTCGGAGGGCCATCTTCGTCAAGCCGAATCCGGGACTGGCGACCGCACGCAGGCCCTCGCGGGAAGTGCCGCGTGCGGGCACGAGAGATCCACTACCCCGTCGGACAGCCTTCCGGCTCGCGTCAGATGTCGACCGGCGTGGGCCGCTCGGGCGTTGGCGCCGCGGCCGGCGCCTCGCGCGTGACGTGCGGCAGCCACTTCAGCCAGCGGGGCAGGTACCAGTTCCAGTCGCCCAGCAGCGTCATGGTGGCGGGCAGCAGCACGGCGCGCACGATCGTGGCGTCGAGGAGCACGGCGACGGCCAGGCCGACGCCCATCATCTTGAAGTCGATCATTCCCAGCGTGGCGAAGATCGCGAACACGCCAACCATCACGATCGCGGCGCTGGTGACGACTCCGGCTGTGGCTGTGATGCCGTGCGCGACGGCCTGCTCGGTCGGCATGCCGGCGTCATGGGCCTCGCGCACGCGGCTCAGGATCAGCACGTGGTAGTCCATCGAGAGCCCGAAGAGGACGACGAACAGGAATAGCGGCAGCCAGGACGTCACGCCGCCGATCGACTGGAAGCCGAGCAGCGACTCGAGCCGGCCGTCCTGGAACACGAGCACGAGCACGCCGTAGGAGGCGCCGACCGAGAGCAGGTTGAGGACGATCGCCTTGAGCGGGATCACGATCGAGCGGAACGTGACGAGCAGCAGGACGAACGTGAGCCCGAGGACGAACGCGAACACGAGAGGAGCGTGCGACTTCATCGAGTCGTTGAAGTCCGCGAGACTGGGCTGTCAGCCCCGTGGTGTGCGCCTCCACGCCGGGCACGCGACCGATCGTGGAGGGGATCACCGTGCCGCGCAGCACGTCGAGCGCGCGGTTGGACGCCGCATCCGTGCCCTTGCCCGCGAGCGCGATCCGCACGCGGGCCGCCCGACGCGATGCGCTGACGTCGACGCCGATCGGCTCGCTCATCTGGCCGGTGGCCAGCGCGGCGCGCTTCGAGCGCCGCGATCGCCGCCGTGACCTGCGGCGCGGTTACGTCCGGTGCGCTGACGACGACGATGGCCGGAAGCGGCCCGCCCGGGAACGCCTTCTCGGCGCGGTCGTAGACCTGCATCACCGGCAGGTCGCGCGGGAGCCCCTGCACGCCCGAGTTCACGGTGTGCAGGCGGAACGCCGGGATCGCCAGGACGATCAGGAGGCGCCGCCGCGAGCCCACCCCACAGCAGCGGCCGGCGGAGCACACCACCGACGATCGCCGGCCACAAGCGCGACCCGCCGGCGCGCCTGCCCAGGCGGCTCGAGGAGCGGGATGCGCCCCCGGTCGACGCGGTCGCCGAGCTTCGAGAGCACCGCCGGCAGCACCGTGAGCGAGCCGACGATCGAGATCGCGACGACCAGCACGGTGCCCACGCCGAAGGACTCGAACGATGCGTCGAGCCCATCAGGAACATGCCGGCCATCGCGGTCATGACCGTCAGGCCGGAAACGAGCACCGCACGGCCGGACGTGGCCGCCGCGACCTGCAGCGCGGCCGGCGGGCGAGCGCCCGCGCGCGCGCTCCTCGCGCTCGCGGCGCAGGTAGAACAGCGAGTAGTCGACGCCGACGGCCAAGCCGATCAGCAGGATCACCGAGTTGATCGACTCGTCGACGCGCAACAGGTGGCTGAACAGCGCGGTCAGACCGAGCGCCGCCGCCACTGCGGTGACGCCCAGCAGCAGCGGGATGCCGGCGGCGACGAGCGCGCCGAAGGCGAGTACGAGGATCGCGAGCGTCACCGGCAGCGACGTGAACTCGGCCCGGCGGAAGTCGTCGGCGATGCGCTTGCTGACCGCTTTGTTGGCGCTGCCGTCGCCGAACTCCCCGATGAGCAGCGTCGGGTGCGCCCGCTGCACCGCGGCCGTCGCGGCGAGCGCGGGGTCGACGCGATCCTGGGCAGTGTCCGGGTCGCCGCTGATCTGGAACGTCAGCAGCGCCGAGCGCCCGTCCTTCGAGATCTGGCCGGCGTTGGCCGCATCCAGCGGCGACGTGATCGCCGCCACCGCGGGCACGCGCGAGAGGCGCGCGACGAGGTCGCCGACCGCGGCCCGCGAGCTCGGCGCGCTCCAGCCGGCCGCTGCGGCTCTGGATCAGCACCTGCTCGACGGCCCGCTCGTTCGGGAACTCCCGCGCCAGCACCCGGTCGGCCGCGCGCGAGTCGCCGTTGCCGAAGTCCTCGGACCTCATCGTCACGACGCCCACCGCGGATCCGATCGCGAACGTGACGAGCACGAACGCGAGCCATCCCAGCACCGCCGCCCGCCGATGGCCGGCGCTCCAGCGGGCAGCCCGCGCAGTCAGGTTCTCGGGCGGCATCCGCACGACCGTAAGGGGACCCGCGCGCTCGCACATCGGTAGTGCCCCGCCGGGCGGGCGCGGGGTTGCCGTACTCAGAGTGCGTGGAAGACGAGCACTCCCGCCGTCGCGCCGATCGCGGGCCGCGTTCGAGGAGCTCGTCGAGCTCCTGTGCCTGGAGCACAAGGCGATCCGGGCGCTCAATTTCGACCGAGGACGGCCGATAGAGAAGACGGATGCGGATGAGTGCTCGATCGAAACCTATCGCCGCGGTGACGGCTCGGAAGAGCTCCCGCGCGAAGGTGCGCGGGCAGCGGCCGACGATCGGCGTCCTCTACGGCTGGCAGATCCACACCGGCGGCATAGACACCTACCTGGAGGCGCTCGTGGCGGGGCTCACGGCCGCCGCGCGCCGGAGCGACTGCAACCTGCTGATGAGCTTCGCCGTCAGCTCGAGCCAGTGGAACGCGGCGCCTGCCTGGCCGACCGCGGGTCCAAACAGGACGTTCGCGCCGGTCGGCCCCTGGAACACGGACGGGCTGATCGTGATCAACCCGCTCCCGGCCGAGGAGACGGTCGAGGATGTGCGCCGCTTCCAGCGGGACGGTCACCCGCTCGTCTTCCTCAGCCACGGCCTCGACGACCCGATGATCGTGCCCGACAACCGCGGCGGGATCGAGCGCGCGCTGGAACACCTGGCCGAGCACGGCCATCGCCGCATCGCCTACCTCTCGTGCGAGACGGGCGACGGCCCCGATCGCCGCGCGGCCTATGAGGCAGTGGTCCGGACGCTCGGGCTCGACGCGGATCCGGCGCTGATCGTCGACGCCGCTCACGAGCGGGTCGCGGGCAGCCGCGCGATCGACCAGCTCGTCGAGAGCCGCGTCGAGTTCACGGCGGTGCTCGCGAGCAACGGCGGCTCGGCGCGCGGCGCGCTCGTCCGCCTGAAAGAGCTCGGCCTCTCCGTACCGGACGACGTCGCGCTCGTCGCGTTCGACGACTTTCTCGAAGCGCTCGCGACCGACCCGGCGATGACCTGCATCCACTTCCCCGTCGAGCGCTCGGCGGAGACCGCGATCGACACGCTCGTTGCGATGATCGACGCGGGCGCCGAGCCGCCGCCGCTGCAGACGGTTCCTACCGAGCTCGTCCTGCGCGAGTCGTGCGGGTGCGCGCCCGCCTACGACGGCGAGGCCGGCGAGCGGGAGCGTCGGACGCTCGTGAAGCAGGTGATCGAGCAGGCGGAGGTCTCGCGCGCCGTCAGCACGTTCGCCGCGCGGCTGCTCGCGACGCCGCAGCTCGACATGATCGAGCTCGGCCGGATCCTGCTCGAGATGCTGCCGCAGGTCGGCATGACCGGCTGCATCCTCGGTGTCTACGAGGCCGATGGCGACGATCCGGTCGGCTGGAGCCAGGTGCAGATCGACCCAGACCGGCCTCTTTCCCGTTTCCGGACACGGACGTTCCCGCCGCGGGAGCTCGTCGGCGACGACCGGAGCTTTCAGCTGATCGTGATGCCGCTCCGCCTGCACGACGAATTCGGGTTCATCGCATTCCCGAGCGACGACATCGGCTCCTGCGGCGCGATCGTCTCGCAGAGCGAGGCTGCGTTCGAAAGCGCGCGCAACGTCAGGGTGCGCAAAGAGGCGGAGGCGGCGCTCACCCGCAGCGAGGATCAGCTCCGTCAGGCGCAGAGGATGGAGGCGATCGGCCAGCTCGCAGGCGGGATCGCTCACGACTTCAACAACCTCTTGACGCCGATCATCGGCTGCAGCGAGCTGCTCCTCGCGTCGCTCACAGACCCGGAGCTGCGCGGGAACGTCGAGCTGATCGGCAGCGCCGCCGAGCGCGCCGCCTCCCTGACGCGTCAGCTGCTCGCGTATAGCCGTCGCCAGATCATTCAGCCCGTCGTCCTCGACCTGAACGCCGTAGTGCGGGAGACGCACGCCCTGCTCGGACGCGTCCTCGGCAGCCACATCGAACTCGGCGTGCGTCTCGACGACAGCCCGGTCCACGTCGAGGTCGATCGGAGCCAGCTCGAGCAAGTGATCATCAACCTCGCGGTGAACGCGCGCGACGCCATGCCGGCCGGCGGCAGCCTGTCGATCGAGACCGGCTCCGTCTCGATCGGCTTCGTGGCCGACGCGTCGGCGCTGCCGCCGGGCGACTACGCCACGCTCGTCGTCTGCGACACCGGTGTCGGTATGGCCGACGAGGTCCGCGCGCACCTCTTCGAGCCGTTCTTCACGACGAAGGAAGTCGGTGAGGGAACCGGGCTCGGCCTCGCGACCGCGTACGGAATCCTGAAGCAGGCCGGGGGCGACATCGAAGTCGAGAGCTCCCCCGGCGCCGGCTCGACGTTCACGATCTACCTGCCGGCGGTGACCGCGCCTGAGGCCGATGGCGACGTCGCAGCCCGATCCGAACCGACGCAGCACGACGCCCTCGCGCACGCCGAGACGGTGCTGCTCGCCGAGGACGAGGCAACTGTTCGCCGGTTCATACGAACGCTGCTGGAGACGCACGGCTACGACGTCATCGAGGCGGGCGACGGCGTCGAGGCCCTCGAGCTCTGCCGCCGCCACGGCGACGAGATCGACGCGTTGGTGACCGACCTCACGATGCCGAACATGAACGGCAAGGAGCTGATCGAGGCCGTCGCCCGCGAGCGCCCGGACATCGCCGTCATCTGCATGTCCGGCTACGCGCAGGAGTCGATCTTCGAAAAGTACGAGATCTCGCCGAGGGTCGCGTTCCTCGCGAAGCCGTTCTCCGGGCAGGCGCTCATCGAGAAGCTGAGGAGCGTCCTGGCCGCCGGGGCCGGGACGGCGTCGATCGCGCCGACTCCTGAAGCCGCCGCTCTGCAGCCGATCGCCTAGAGCACCGCCTCGACGCTGACCGTCGTCCCCGCCGCGGCCGCCGGGACGACCGTTCCGTCGAGCGGTCGACCGTCGAGCAGGAGCTGTACGCCATCGCCCCGCGGCTCGCTCGCCCTGCGGACGGCGATCCGATAGGTCGCGCCGCGGAAGCGGCGCGTCGCGGTGAACCCCGTCCAATCCGAAGGGAGGCAAGGCTCGATGCGCAGCCCGTCGTGCTCGGCCCGGATGCCGAGGATCCACTGCGTCACGGAGACGAGTGCCCACGCCGCGGTCCCGGTGAGCCACGAGTTCTTCGCCTCGCCGGGCGTCGGCGCGTCCTTCCCCGCGATCATCTGGGCGTAGACGTACGGCTCACAACGGTGCACGTCGCTCTGCTCCTCGCGCGCCGACGGGTTGATGCGGAGGTAGTGCTCGAACGCGCGATTGCCGTTCCCGACGCGTGTCTCGGCGATCACGACCCAGGGGTTCGTATGGCAGAAGACGCTCGCGTTCTCCTTGTAGCCCGGCGGATACGAGCCGATCTCGCCGAGCTCGAGGCGGTAGGCGGAGAAGGCCGGCTGGAGAAGCATGAGCCCGTGCGGGGTCGAGAGGTGCTCGGCGACCGACTCGAGCGCACGCTCCGCCTTGCCGTCGTCCAGGCCGATGCCCGCCAGCGGGCACATCCCTTGCGGCTCGATGAAGATCCGGCCTTCGTCGTTCTGCGCGGATCCGACTGGATTGCCGAAGTGGTCGTAGGCGCGGCGGAACCAGTCGCCGTCCCAGCCGTGCTCGCAGACGGTCGCGTCCATTCGCGCGGCCGCCGCACGATACGACTTCGCGTCGTCGCCGAGACCGCGACGTGCCGCGATCTCCGCCAGCTCCGTCGCGGCCAGCACGAACAGGCCGGCGATGAAGACCGACTCGGCGACCTCGCCGCTGCGGTTCTCGGTGGTCTGGAACGACTCGCCCGGGGTCTCGGAGAAGCAGTTCAGGTTGAGGCAGTCGTTCCAGTCGGCCCGTCCGATCAGGGGCAGCCCGTGCGGTCCGAGCCGCTCGAGCGTGTAGCCGACCGCCCGTTGCAGATGCTCGTAGAGCGGCGTCTCGGATCCCGGCGCGCCGTCGTAGGCGACCGGCTCGTCGAGGATTCCGAGATCCGCCGTCTCCTTCAGGTAGGCCGCGACGGCGAGGACGAGCCAGAGCGGGTCGTCGTTGAAGCCGGAGCCGATCGTGTCGTTTCCCCGCTTCGTCAGCGGCTGGTACTGGTGGTATGCGCCGCCCGAAGGAAGCTGCGTCGCGGCGAGGTCGAGGATTCGCTCCCGCGCCCGCTCCGGGACCATGTGCACGAATCCGAGCAGGTCCTGGTTCGAGTCGCGGAAGCCCATTCCGCGCCCGACGCCGGACTCGAACGACGACGCCGAGCGGGACAGCGCGAAGGTGACCATGCACTGATACGGGTTCCAGACGTTCACCGTGCGGTCGACGTGCTCGCTCGGCGTCTCCACGTGGAGCACGTCGAGGATCTCCGACCAGTGGTCGCGCAGGCGCTGGAACGCCGCCTCGACCTCGGCGGCGTCGAGGTAGCGCTCGATCACCGGCCGCACGCGGCGCTTGTCGATCGTCTGCGAACCCGGCGGGTCGAACTTCGAGTCCGTCGGATTCTCCCAGTAGCCGAGCAGGTAGACGAGCTCCCGCGTCTCGCCCGGCTCGAGCTCGACCTCGACGTGGTGCGAGCCGCAGGGCGCCCAGCCGTGCGCGATCGAGTCGCCGGACTGTCCTTGCTCGACGGCGAGCGGGCGCTCCCAGCCGCGGTACGGGCCGAGGAACGCCTCGCGCTGCGTGTCGAAGCCGGCGAGCTGCTCGGAGCAGGCGAAGTAGGCGAAGTGATTGCGGCGCTCGCGGTACTCCGTCTTGTGGTAGATGACGCCGTCCACGACCTCGACCTGGCCCGTCGAGAAGTTCCGCTGGAAGTTCGTCGCGTCCTCCCAGGCGTCCCAAAGGCAGAACTCGACCGCGCTGAAGACCGAGAGCCGCGCGCGCTCGCCGCGGCGGTTCGTGATGCGCGTCCGCCAGATCTCGAGCGTCTCCCCTGGCGGCACGAAGTAGAGCGTCTCTGCCGCGATTCCTGCGTGCCGCGAGCCGATCGCCGTGTAGCCGAGGCCGTGCCGGCAGCGATAGTCCTCGACGTCGGTGCGGGTCGGTTGCCACGAAGGCGACCACAGCTCGCCGCTCGCTGCATCGCGGAGGTACAGGTAGCGGCCGCCGGCGTCGAACGGCACGCTGTTGTAGCGGTAGCGGGTCAGCCGCCGCAGCCGCGCGTCGCGGTAGAACGAATAGCCGCCCGCCGTGTTCGAGATGAGCCCGAAGTAGTCCTCGCTGCCGAGGTAGTTGATCCAGGGCAGGGGCGTGTCGGGCCGGACGATCACGTATTCGCGCGCGGCGTCGTCGAAGTGGCCGTACCGCATCGTCTATTTCTACCTCGCCCGCACCAGCTTCGCCGGACCGGCCGGCCCGCCCGAGCGACTTGCGTATCCTCCGTGCCATGGACGAGCGGCTGGAAGGGGTCGCGCTCGTGACCGGCGGCGGTCGCGGGATCGGCGCGAACATCGCGCGCGAGCTCGCCGCGGCCGGCATGCGAGTCGCGGTTGGCGCCCGCACGCGGGCGCAGGTGGAGACGGTCGCGAGCGAGATCGGCGGCCTCGCGCTCGAGCTGGACGTCGTGGAACCGGCCTCGATCGAAGCCGCCGTCGAAGCAACCGAGGCGCAGCTCGGAGCGATCGCGCTGCTCGTCAACAACGCCGGGATCCAGACCGCCGACTCGCCGCCGTGGGAGCACGATCCGGACGAGTGGTGGCGCGTCTACGAGGTGAACGTCCGGGGCCCCTACCTTGCCTGCCGCGCGGTCGGCAGGCTGATGGCCGAGCGCGGCGGCGGGCGAATCGTCAACGTCACGAGCGGCATGGCGTGGATGCCGATCGACTGGGACGATCCGTCGAGCGCGTACGGGTCGAGCAAGGCAGCGGTGCACCGCCTCTCGGAGCTCCTCGCGCTCCAGCTGCGTCGCTACGGCATCGCCGTCTTCTCGCTCGATCCCGGCCTGAACCGCACGTCTATGACCGCCGACATGCCGGACGACTCGCCGTGGACGGCGCCCGAGTGCGCTCCCAGAATCGTGCGCAGCCTCGGCACGGGACGCTACGACGAGCTGGCCGGGCGCTTCCTGCGCGCGGAGGACGACCTCGACGCGCTGCTCGCTCGACGCGACGAGCTCGCGAGCGACGACCTGCACGCGATCCGCCTCCGCATCTAGATGATTGATTCCTAATCACCGCACCCCCGAGTGGGGGCCTGGGCACGGCGCATCGCGGCCGCCTCGCCCGGCACCAAGGCCCACCGGCCTTGGCACCGTTCGAGTCGACCACGCTGCTTGGCCCATGCCCTCCCTGAGGGCACGTCGATTAGGAATCAATCATCTAGCGAGCGGCACCGCCACGAACGCTCGCCGGGCGATCGGCATAGGGGCGTGGCCTACGCGTCAGCTGGTCGTCTGCGAGCTCACGCGCGCGCGGCGGCGCGTTCCGCCAGCAGGTCGGCGACCCGCTCCGGCTGCGAGAAGAACGGCGAGTGGCTCGACGCGAGCTCCACGACCTCGCCGGCGCGCGGGGCGAACACGTCGCGCTGGAGCTCGACCGGCAGTGACTGGTCCTCCGTACACACGACGTACGTCGTCGGGATCTCGCGCCAGGCGGCCGCCGGCACGGGGTCGAGGAACGGTGCCGGCACCTGGGGACGCAGGCGCGCGACCGCGTTCGCCCGCGTCTCGGCATCGCAGTCGGCGTAGCCGACCGCGGCGGCGCGTTCGAGATCGGGCAGCGTGCGCCCGTCGTCGAGCACGTCGATCCACGGTGCCGCCCCGCCCGTGATCGTGAACAGCGAGTCGCCGGCGTCCGGCATGAACGCGCACAGGTAGACGAGGCGGGCCACGTCCGAGCGTCCCGCCGTCGCCTGCGTGACGACCATGCCCCCGTAGGAGTGGCCGCAGACGAGGAACGGGCCGTCGCCCCCGTCGAGCACCCGCGTGACGGCGGCCGCGTCGGCGGCGAGGCTGCACTCGTCGTCGGGCTCGGCGCCGACGCTCGGCAGGTCGACCGTCACCGCCTGCACGCCGCGCTGCTCGAGCAGCGGCACGACGCGCTCCCAGCACCAGCTCCCGCCCCACGCTCCGTGGACGAGGACGACCGTCGACCGCTCCGCGCTCATCGCTCGCAAGCCTACGGGCGGCGCGCCCGTGGATCAACCCGTGCCGTCCAGCACCCGCTCGCCCGGCCGTAACGAAACCGGGCCAACTCCAATTGCAGCTTCAGGGCCTGACTGCGCTAGGCTGGATGCCGTGCAGGAGATCGCGCCCGGCCTGTGGCACTGGACGACACGCCACGAGCGGATCCACATAGATGTCAGCTCGTACTACCTGCTCGCCGAGCGTGTGCTGATCGACGCGATGGTTCCGGCGGAGGGGCTGTCTTGGTTCGACGAGCACGGGTTGCCGGAGCACGTGCTGCTCACCAACCGCCACCACGATCGCGACGCGTGGCGGCTGCGCGACGCCTTCGGCTGTACGGTGCACTGCGTCCGCAGCGGGCTGCACGAGCTCGATGGACGCGGGCCGGTCGAAGCATTCGACTTCGGCGACGAGTTGCCCGGCGGTGTGATCGCGTGCGAGGTCGATGCGATCTGTCCCGACGAGACGGCGCTCTACATCCCGGCGCACCGTGCGCTGGCCTGCGCGGACGGTGTCGTGCGCTGGCCCGGCCGGGACGAGCTCAGCTTCGTCCCCGACGAATACATGGACGACCCCGAAGCGACCAAGACAGGCCTGCGCGACGCCTACCGGCGCCTGCTCGACCTCGACTTCGACCTGCTGCTGCTGGCGCACGGCGACCCCGTGCTCACGTCCGGCAAAAAGGCCCTCCGCGCCTTCGCCCACTGAGCGCGCTAGAAGACGATGACGGCGCGGCCACGAAGCCCGCCCGCTTCCATCGCTCGCTGCGCCTCGGCCGCCTGCTCGGGCGGGTACTCGGCTGCGACGCGCAACGCGATGCGCCCCTGCGAGGCCAGCTCACGCAGCTCCAGGAGCCAGTCGGTGCGCTCGAGAGCGGTTAGGACCCAGACCGGGTGGATCCGGATGCCGCGCTCGGAATCGCTGCCGTCCCAGCCGCGCACGACGACCATCGCGCCGCCGTCGCGGATCGCCGGGAAGGCGCCGCGCACGAGCAGCGCCGTGTCGAAGAAGCCCTCGACGCCCTCGGGCGCCACTTCGCGCACCGCAGCCGGAAAGCCCTCGCCACGCGGCAGGACGACGTCGGCCCCGAAGCTGCGCACGAGCGCCTCGTCGTCGGGCTTCGCGTCGGCGATCACACGCACGTCGCGCACCTTCGCAAGCGGGATCACGTAGGAGGCGAGAAGGCCGGCGCCGCCGCTGACCGCGAGCGTCTGGCCGGCCGCCAGCCCAAGCAGCTCGAGCCCGAGCATTGCGGTGAGGCCGTTCATCGGCAACGTCGCCGCCTGCTGAAACGACGCACCATCGGGAACCGGCACCACCGAGGCTGCAGGGACGACGATCAACTCCGCCTGCGCGCCGCCCTCTGGCCGACCCGGGCTTACCGCGGCCATCACCCGGTCGCCGACGCCGAGTCGCTCGACGCCCTCGCCGAGCGACTCCACCGTCCCGGCGGCATCCATGCCCGGCACCCACGGCGCCTCTATCCCTTCGATGCCACGCTGACGCAGACCGATGTCGGCCGGGTTGACCGCAGCCGCCTTCACGGCGACACGGACCTCGCCCGGCCCCGCCTCCCGAGCGGGACGATCGACGACCCGAAGCACCTCCAGGCCGCCCGGCTCAGTGACAGCGACAGCACGCATTGCTCTCTCCTCCTCGACGATTCTGCCAGCAACCGGGCCCGGTTTGGAAGGCGGCGAGCCGCACCAGCGCCGGCGTTGAGAGCGGCCGCCCGTACGGTTCGCAATTCCATCCCCTGCAAATCCACAGAATCTGAGCAGGTGACCGAGTTTGTGAACCCTACAGGCTCTTTCAGTTCCGGCCGCAGAACTGAAATACGCCTTCCTGCTCCGTCGCTTCCGCG
>CAWIUX010000008.1:0-30354 GCA_963839425.1 uncultured Actinomycetes bacterium | reverse complement strand
TAAACCGCGCTGAAGGTCGACGAGCAAGGCGGGCTCGGCCGGATGCTGGCCGCACCCGGTCGTGGGCGAAGCCGCGTATCGGCCAGCCTTCGACACTACCCACCGAAGCCGCTTCGCGTGCCGTCGAAGTACCCGCAAACAGTGCCTCCCGATCCCGCGCCGACGATCTCGATCGTGACGCCCTCGTTTGAGCAGGGGAGGTTCCTCGAACGAACGGTCCACAGCGTCGTCGACCAGGGCTATCCGGCACTGGAGTACTTCGTGCAGGACGGAGGGTCGACGGACGAGACCGTCGACGTTCTGCGTCGCTTCGAGGGGTCCTCACCGGCTGGACGTCGGAGCCCGACGGCGGGCAGGCAGACGCGATCAACCGGGGCTTCCATCGCACGAGCGGCGAGATCATGGCCTGGCTGAACTCGGACGACCTGCTGCTCCCGGGCTCGCTCGCTTACGTGGCTCGGCTACTTCGTCGCCCATCCGGAGGTCGACGTCGTCTACGGGCACCGGATGATGATCGATGAGAACGACGGTCAGATCGGCGCATGGATCCTGCCGGCCACGACGATCTCGCCCTCACGCTTGCGGACTACGTCCCGCAGGAGACGCTCTTCTGGCGACGCCGCATCTGGGACGCCGCAGGCGGCTACGTCGATCCGAGCTTCGGCTACGCGCTGGACTGGGACCTGCTGCTGCGCTTCCGCGACGCCGGGGCGACGATGGTGCGCCTGCCGCGGTTCCTCGGCGCCTTCAGGATCCACGCCGAGCAGAAGACTTCCGCCGCCGATGCGCTTGGCCTCGAGGAGATGGCACGCCTGCGAGAGCGCGTTCACGGTCGTCCGGTCTCGATCGACGAGGTCCTCCCTCGGCTGCGGCCGTATCTTCCGCCGACACATCGTCGTCCACACGCGACAGCGAATCGCGGACCGGCTTCCCGTGCATCGTGTCTACGTTCGCACGCTTCCTGTCGAGAAGTCACCGATGCCGGCCACCTTGCCCAGCAATGACGCGGGGCTCGACAGCCCCGACAATGGCGACCACGAGCCGGTCACGACGCTCGAAGGACACTCGCTTCCACGAGGGGCGTGATCTCTTCCGTCAGCGCGCGCTGGCGACGACGGCAATCGATTGGAGCAGTGCTGCAGCCTGACGCGGGTCGTTGGGAGCGATCCGGGCCGTCTTCGCCCACCGCAGCTCGACCGTCCGGGTGGACCTGGAGGCCGGGATCGGGGACTCGGAGCTCGAGCTGCCCCGGCTCGACCGCCTGCGAGGCAACGCGGCGCCCGTTCACGCGCACCTCCAGCCGCTGGCCCCCCGTAACGTCCTGCGCGCGGAGGTCGAGCCGACCGGCCCGACCTCCCGCCAACACGAAACGAGCGTTCTTCTGCGACCAGCCGTCCTTAAGACGCCGGAGTGAGCAAGCCCTGGATCGGTCAACGCGGCGGGAAACGACGGCAGCGCCGACGGCGGCCCGGCTACGCCGAGGAACGTGAGGCGCGCGGCTGCACTCCGCGGATCGCGCGCTCCGAGTTGGGTCACTCCTGCCCAGCGAAGCTCGATCTTCCGCCGGCCGCGGGACGCAGGTAGAGGCACGTCGACAGCCAGCGAACCCGGCGTCACGTTTCGAGACTCGACCAGTCGCCCGTTCACGAACACCCGCAGGTGCTGACCCTGCCGGCGAGGCATGACCAGGGCACGGATCGCCAGGCGGCCCGGCGGCCCGCCGGCGAGCTGAGCGTAGGACGTCCGCGCGACCCAGCCATCCTCGTAGATGCCCGAGTACTCCAGATTGAGATTCGCCAGATCGGCGGGAATACTTCGAATCGCCGACGGCGCCCGGAGGCGGCCGTACTGAGCAGGGGTCACGAGCGAGACGTCCCGCACATACGACGTCAGCGACCGTGGATCGAGGGCACCGACTTGCCCCAACTGCCCGTCACGCCCGGTCGGCGAACAAGCGGCATTTTACCGCTCCTTCCCATGTCGAGCAGGACGTATGGACGCCCACCGATGACCATGGGGCGAACAGGAGGCGACACGACGCGCGCGGAGCCGCTGCCGACAACGGGGAACCGAACGCGCTCGGCACCGACCATGGCAGCAGGGGGAGCGGGTAGACGCCCTGCTGGCGTTGTGTCGGCGAAATGGTGAAATCGAGGACGACTCGCACAATCGGACTTGGGTCGAGGACTTGCAGCAGCGCGTAGCGCCCGAACCCCGAGAAGGTCCGCCCCGGAAACGAAGGATCGTGCTCGAGCTGCCAGAAACTCACCGCCTGGCGATTCTCCGGGAGCGTGGCGGGCTGACCCACCGACGAAACGATGAACGTCAAGACGTTCCGCGTGTCACCGCACGGCAGCATCACGAGGTTCGGCGAGCCTTCCGGCAAGGAACGACGGTTCAAGGCAAGCTGCGACCCGGTCGGAAGAGCCACCACGCAAGACCGTCCCGACAGAACTCGAGAGGCATCCGTGTTCTCTTCGAAGGCTACGTGCGTGACGCCACTCGTCGTTGGGGCACTGAACTTGCGCTCTTTCCAGGTCGACTGGAACATGTTTCGACCAAGGAAGAACAGAGGCTTGTCGCCGGCGCTGGCGGCTTCGAGCTCCTCGAGCGCGAAGTTGTCGGTGACAGTCACGACCGGACGCGTCGCGCGAGAAGAGCCGGCGGAACTTCGGGAGTAGATCAGACTGCGAAGCGTTATGAAGATCGATCGGATCGAAACTGTGCTCGACGTAGCGGTTCAGAGTAACCAGTTGGACCACGGCCACGGCCACGACAGCGCCGAGACGATGCCGTCGATCCAGTCGACTCCTCAAACTGGACAGGAAGACGGCGACCGTGGCAGCGAGGAACGGCTGCAGATACATGTACAGCTTGAAGAGACCGAAATCATTGCCGTTCCTGGCGAGCATGATGCCGAGCGCGAGATCGCCCAGCAGAGTTATCCCTGCCGCCGCTCCCTTGTACGCCGTCATGGCAGCTGCGATCAACGCACAGACGAAGAGCCCGGCGGCGGACAGAAGATGAACAACCCCATATATGGGGCGCCCGGACTAGCGAACAACGACCGTAACCCGGCAGCTCCCGGAAGCGCGGTGGGCACGACCGCATATCCGAACTGCGACAGTCCCTGAAAACCTTCAGAGGTGCCGAAGTGCAGTACGTAATGGTGGAAATAGCCAAGCGCGCGAGGCAGGAACGTGTTGAACACAATTAGGGTCGACGAGCGGAACACCCCAGAGGACGCCCAAGGCGCGAAGAGAGACCTGGCGCCGCGCGACGATGAACACGACGTAGAGGCCGTACGCAAGGGCGAGCGATGCTGCCACCTCGTAAGCCACGACGAAGAGTGCGACGGCCAAGACGCTGATCGCAAAGAGGTCCGGCAGACGCGGGCCCGGCGTCCGATAGATCTCGGGACGCATGAGCCACGCGAACAATGCGGCCGCCAGACCGAGGCCCCAGACCTGGGGCGTCAACTGCTGCAAGACGCCGTATGCCGCCATGGGTGACACAACAAGCAGTGCGGCCGCAACGGTCGCCGCCCACCAGCGGCGAGATGCTTGCATCGCCAGAGCGCCCGTTGCGCAAATCCCGCCCATGGCGATTGCGATAGACATCGGCATATAGAGAGCCACGGGCAATCGCCCGGTAACCGCCGCCAAACCGGCAAGGGCGACCTGAGTTCCGGGCCGAAGCCCGGCCAGATTGAGGGTCTGCGCCGAAGTGGCATAGTCCCGATTGTTGGCCAACGCGTGAAAGTCGACCGCACTCTGAAGACCATGGCCCATGAGATGCGTGGCGGAAAGCACGTAGTACCCCATGTCCCCGTTCGCATTTGCGATCCAGTCAAAGCCGAATCGAAACATCGGACGCCCGACAAGCGCCAGATCGACGAGCAGAGCACGACCACAGGAACGACGGCAAGAGAAAGAGCGGTCGGCGCAATGCGAGAACAATTAGCGATGCACCGAGCAGACCGCCCCATACCGGCGGCGCACCCGAGTCCATCGGCACGCCGCGTTGCTGAGCATGAACAGAGGCAGCACAGTGAGGGCTGTCCCGAGTATCGGGGCGGTGAGAGCGACTCGCAGCTCGCTGACATCCGCGCGCACGGCGACCAGCGCCGCCAGGCCAACAGACACCAGACGAGGAACAATGCGAGAGTCAGCAGAACGGCGAGCACGGTCGCGGAACCTAGTCGTTCAAGCGACGGCGCCTGCCGGACAAGGGCCGCCCGCGCCGCCTCGCAGCACGCGCGGTCGGCGGATAGGTGACGGCGCCACGCGGGAACCGTAACACGGCCACACATCCCTCCACTCGCGTGCGGCGCCGGGCGCGTCAGCTTCGTCGGCCATGCGCTCGCGCTCGACCCGTCATGCTCGACATCGTGCTCCGCTCTACGTCCGACTGCATCGTCTGTCAACATCCCGGCAGCATCAGGTCAATCGAGCTCGCGCTCCTGCCGTTCCCGCGAAGCAGCACGCAATAGCCGCGCCGCATGTCGACCAGTAACGCAGTAACGCCACAATAACGAGGCCGTAGGCCCAAGAACGGAGAAGCTTTGAAGCTTGAGTTTGCCGTCACGCTGTTTGGGCTAACGGCATTCTACGGACTTATCTTGGCTCTTTTTGGTGCGGGCGTTCTGAGTGAGACCCGCCAGCGGCAATTGAGCTATGGAACAGTCGGCCTGGGTTTCCTCCTTGTCTACCCGCTCGTCACAGTACTTGTTGTCTGGATCGCACCGTCCTGGGTATTCGGCATTGTTTGTGCCTGCATCTTCCTTCTGTGGTTGCGTCTCATCCGCAGAGAGGGTAGCCAGGTTGTTTCACGTCTCGCGCTGTGCGCGCGACACGCCGTCACACTCGCGGCTGTAGCCGTCTTGTTTTGGATGCCCGGCATGCTCGGGAAGGACACGGGCCTGTTCACCGAGGCTGGTGGCGACTTCACCATCTACGCCGGCCTTCCGGCCCAAACTCGGCGACAAGCCTCTCTGGACGATCTCCTCACGGGCAATTGGCCCCTTTCGCTTGCACCCGGCCGTTTATCCGTGTCGGCGGCGGAGAGCAACTCTCTCCAAACGCCGACCCACCGAGCCCGGGTTGGAGCTTGGACCGTATCGTCGAGCTGCGTTGGGGAGCGCGCAACCCCGGCTGGTACTCGCTCCAGCACGTATTGTTTCAGGCCTCCTGGGGCCCTCTGGAGCTGCGATATCTCGCCGTCTTGGCGGTGCTCTGGTCGGTCTTGGTATTGAGCCTGCAACGGTGGTCCGTCTTCGGTTACGGACGCTTGGCCGGTCTCATCGCACTGCTCATTCTGGTTGCATCTCACGGCCTAGCTGCGATCGGCTACAACCACTACCTCCCGGAGCTTCTGGCGTCCGCACTCCTGGCGGCCACCGTCCTTCTCGTGGCCCTCCCCGGATCTGCCGCTCTACCGCTTAGCGTCAGATTCGCAGTAACGGCTCTGTGCATAGCGTTCGTCGGCATAGCCTATTACCCGCTACTCCCCGCCACACTGATCCCTGTCGTTCTTCTTGCTGGATCATGCTTATCACTCACTAGACGCGCGCTACGGTTCGACTGGCCTCACGTTGGGCTATTGCGAACCAATTCTCGTAGTTCTCGGTGGCGCGTATCTCGTGACGAACGTCGTCGGCCTCTACATCGCAGAAGCCGCCGATATCTCGACCATGATGACGAGGTTCCTCGTGGGCAACACTGGAATAAACTTTGCGCGCGATCTCCTCTACCTCGGCAGCCCCGTTCGTACGATCCTCGCATGGCTCGACACGCTATTCGGTGGATTCTCACTACAGATGCTTCCACCTTATGCAACATCCGATCCCTCGAAGAACCCTGTTGCGTGGTTCTTGGCGGCTCGGCGGCGTGCTATTGGCTCTAGGGTTTGTCTACGTCGGTTTCCAGAGTTGGAGGCGGAACGAGCGCGCAGTCCGCAGCTGTTGGCGCAACTGCCCCCCTTTTGAGGCGACGGGCCTCGAAGAAGGCCGTTTGTGTCGGATATTTCCGATAGCTCTGATTGTGATCTTGTGCGCCGAACTTCTCCTCGGACAAGTCGTTCGAATACACGCAGTTCAAGGGTCTTGCATATGTTCTCCCGTTCGTTCTGCTCGGTTTTGCACTGACAGCATCATGGCTCCTCAAGGATTCGCGCGTGGCCGATTCGCTTGCTCGTCAGCATTGCAACTGTGCTGCTCGTCGCTAGTTTGGCACTGTTCCGCGTTGAAGGTGTCATGCGGATCGCTAATGGCCGCGATCGCGCCGCGGTGCTCAGCCTAGGCGTCCCCGTCCTCGCAGACAATGTCCGCGCCGACGACCCACAAGCCTTCGTGCTCGCTTTTCCATCGCACCCATCCGAGTATTCGCTTTGGGAGTTCGGCTTGCGGAATGCCCGTGGCCTGATCATGCGTTACTACAGTTATCCCGCTTCGAAGGAGAGCTACCTCACTCCCGCCGCCCTCCGGCACCTGTGGATCCTTCAAGACGCCCCCGACCGCGAAGAGCAGGCGGGACGCATCAGCCGGGGATCAGTCAGTGCCTATCCAGTCTGATTCGCGAAATGCAGCGTTCGGGCTGCCGTGCTCCACGCGGACGGGCGTCAAGTAGTTTCCTTTTCGCCGCTCGGCACCCCGACGCCATTGTGGCTCGACGGAGATGTCGAATATTGGATCTTCGGAGCGCGCACCGCCTCGGAGATCGAAGTGCTCGTAAAGGAACACCAGGCTCTTCACGACGGCAGCGTCGAGGCACAACTGGTCTATCCGGTCACGCGAAACATTTCAATACCGGTTGCGAGGTTGAAGAAGCCCGATGCTCTTGCGACGTTGCCGACGACCGAGCTCCCCGCCTCCGATTTGGTGGTTCTGCGGATTCCCGGAACAGGGTACTCCGATGTCCGCTGCGACTGATGCCGCTTGACGCACAAACGTCAAAGGCCGGCTGTAGTGTCCCCGACGTGATGCTCCAAGGCGACGTCGCCCCGACTGCCCAGCCCGAGCACCGTACGACATGGCAGGCGCTCGGATGAAGATCCTCGTGACCGGCGCCGCGGGGTTCATCGGCTCGAATCTGGTCGCCGAACTCCTTCGCCGCGGACATGCCGTCGTCGGTATCGACAACCTTTCCCAGAGCTCGCGCCTGAATCTCGCCGAAGTCGCAGACCAGCCGCTGTTCGACTTCCGCGAAGCGGACATTCGCGACGAGTCGGCGATGCTCGATGCGGCAGACGGATGCGACGTCATCGTCCACCTCGCCGCGCTCAAGATCCCGCGCTACAGCGATGCGCTCGACACGCTGATGGTCAACGGTCTCGGCTCGGAGATCGTGGCGCAGACGGCGCGCGCGAACCGGGCCAAGCTGGTCATCGCCTCGACCTCGGATGTCTACGGCAAGAACCCCGAGGTGCCGTTCTCCGAGGACTCGGACTCGGTCATCGGCAACCCGCAGGTCAAGCGCTGGTCCTACGCCATCTCGAAGATGTTCGAGGAGCAGTTGGTCTTCGCCTACCACGAGCGCCACGGCATCCAGGTCGTGGTGCTGCGGCTGTTCGGCGGTTACGGGCCGAACCAGAACCTGACCTGGTGGGGCGGACCGCAGTCGGTGTTCATCAACTGCGCGCTCGACGACGAGGCTTCCGGCTGCACGGCGACGGGCGCCAGACCCGCACCTTCACCTACGTCAGGACCACGTCGCCGGGTTCGTCGCCGCGGTCGAGCGCGACGCGGCGGACAACCGGGTCGTCAACCTCGGCGGCAAAGGCGAGATCAGCATCGGGGAGCTCGCCGAGCTGTCTGGCGGCTGGTGCGGGGCGAAGGGTCGCCGTGCAGATCGAGACGCTCCCGTACGAGCCCTTCGGCAGCTACGAGGACGTCGTCCGCCGCGTGCCGGACATGAGCCGGGCGAGGGAGCTGCTCGGCTTCGCGCCGAAGTCGACCTCGAGACCGGCCTGCGCAGACCATTCGCTGGCAGGTGGAGCGCGCGGTCGTCCGTCAGCGTGACGCCGATGACCGCAAGCAGTCGGCCGCGAGCGCGCCCGCTCTCCATCGTCATCCCGGTGCTCAACGAGGCGGCCAACCTCGCGCGCCTGTTGGACTGGCTGCGGGCGGCGCTCATCACGCTCGCGGGTTCGACGTCTCCGCCGTGCTCGTCGACGACGGCAGCACGGACGGGACGCGCGATCTGGCGGAGAAGCGTCGCGCGGGAGATCGACCTGGCGGTGCTGACCCACGAGGCGAACCGCGGGCCGGGGTTCGCCTTCGGCACCGCCTTCGCCCATCTCGCGCCGCGCTCCGTCGGACGACATGGTGGTGACGCATCGAAGGCGACAACACCTCTCGGGTCGAGCTGCTCGGCGCGATGCTGCGCCGTGCCGAGGAGGGTTTCGACGCGGTCCTCGCGAGCCCGTACATCTACGGCGGCGGCTTCGTGCACACCTCGTCGCGACTCGGGTCATCCTCAGCCACGGCGCCAACGCCTTCGTCAAGAAGGTGCTCGGGATGCACGGCCTCCTGACCGTCGCTCGTTCTTCAGCCTGTACCGCGGGGGTCGCTTGCGCGACCTGCAGGAGTGCTACGGCCAGCGCATCGTCGAGCGGGACGGCTTCGAGTCGAGGTCGAGGTGCTGATGAAGATGATGTATCTCAATGTCGATCTCGGAGGTGCCGATGGTGCTCGACACGTCGTCGCCGCGCCGGCCGGAGCAAGATGAACACGAGGCGAACCGCGGTCGGGTACCTGTCCCTTTTCGGCCGCAAGCGCGCATGGCAGCAACGCGCGGCCGAAGAACGCTAGCCGTATGCCCGGTCGCGCCGGAGCGCTGCACGAAGCCCCCGCGGCTGGGCCAGTGCGGCAGCCCGTCTGTTTGGGCGCGCCGGCGTTGCGGTACGCACGCCACTCCCTGAGGCCCGCGCACGCGGCCCGACAGCGGCGCGAGCGTCCCTCTGCGCACCGCCGACGTAGAGCACGTACGCGAGGTCGTAGGCCACCATCGCGGACGCCGCGCCGGAGGAGCTGCGCTGCCGCGTCGCGTTCTTCGCGAGCATCCGCACGCGGTTGCGGCCCACGAGCAAGTACTTCTGTCGCGAGCGATGGCCGAGCGTCGCCGAGTGATCGTGCAGCATCACCGCGGCGGGCGCGTACACGGACCGCCAGCCGCCCATGCGGGCACGCCAGGCGAGATCGGCGTCCTCGAGGTAGGCGAAGAACGAGGTGTCGAAGCCTCCGACCGCGTCGAGCATCGCCCGGCGGTAGAGCGCCCCACCTGCGCAGGCGCCGAAGACCTCCTCGGACACCGGTCGCTGCGCTCACCGGCGCCCCGAGCAGGCGCTCGTAGGCGACCCCGAGCTCGTCGATCTCGATGCCGGCCGAGTTGATCGTGTCCGGCCGGCCGGCGAAGCGGACCTGCGCGGCGACCGAACCGACGTCGGCGCGTCCGTCGCCCGCAGCGAGCAGCTCGACGACGGCGCGTTCGTCCACGACGCAGTCGTCGTTGACGACGGCGATCCACTCGCCCCGGGCCCGGCGAGCCCGGCCGCCACACCGCCGGGGAACCCCAGGTTGCGACCGGGATCGACGACGATCCGCGTCCCGCCGATCGTACGGCGCGTATCGTCCGAGGCGCGATTGACGACGACGATCGCTTCGGTCTCACCGTCGACCGCGGCGAGCGCGGCGTCGAGCGAGCCGAGGCACCGCCCGAGCTGCGCCTCCTTGCCGAACGCGACGACGATCGCAGAGACGAGCGGGGTCACGTCGACGTTCGTGGGCCGGCGCTACCTCGCGCTCGCGGTACGCATCGACGACGTCGTTCGGCTCGCCGATGCACGAATCTCGCCGTCGGCCGAGGAGCAGCGCCCGGTCGCAGAACCGGCACGACCGAGTCGAGGTCGTGGCTGACGAGGACGATCGTCTTGCCCTCGGCGCGCATCGTCTCGAACGTCTGGAAGCACTTCTCCTGGAAGCTCGCGTCGCCGACCGCGAGCACCTCGTCGAGCAGCAGGATGTCGAAGGCACCTGGATCGCGATCGAGTAGGCGAGCCGGACCTGCATCCCCGAGAGAAGTTCTTCAGCTTCTGGTCGACGAACCGCTCGAGCTCGGCGAACTCGAGGATCGTCGTCGAACCGTCGCGCTGAGCTCGCGCGGCGACAGCCCGAGCAGCGTGCCGTTGATCCCGATGTTGTCGCGGGCGGTCAGCTCGGGGTTGAAGCCGACGCCGAGCTCGATGAACGGCGAGAGCCGCCGTCGACCCGCACCGTGCCGCGCGTCCGCGCGGTAGATGCCGGCGAGGATCTTGAGCAGCGTGCTCTTGCCGCTGCCGTTCGGCCCGATGATCCCGAAGAACTCGCCGCTCGCGACCGCGAACGAGACGTCCTTGAGCGCGCTGGTTGCTCGTACGTCGTCCGCTGGAGCGGGTGCGCGAAGTACTCCTTGAGACGCGTCCGTTTCTCGTGCGGGATCAGGAACTGCTTTGAGACCTCGCTGACCTCGATCGCAGGCTGCGCCACTATGCGAGCTCCGCGAAGCGTGGCGAGTCACGCCGGTAGAGCCAGCAGAGCACAGACCAGCAAGCGCGATCGTCGATCGCGATCGGGATCAGCGTGGTTTCCGTCGGAATGCCGATCAGCCGTACGGCGTGTCGATCGGGGCCGAGCATGATGCGCGCGGATGTCCTGGAGCACCTGGACGAACGGGTTGAGCACGACGAGTGCTGGCCCAGAGCGGGAGGATGGCCATCGGGTACATGATCGGCGCGGAGAAGAACAGGATCGGCGCCGCGACCTCCCAGATCTGGCCGACGTCGCGGAAGCGCACGTACAGCGTCGAGGCGATCAGGGCGATCCGAGTGACGAACAGGTAGAGCTCGAGGAGGAGCGGCACGAGCAGCAGCCAGTTCCATCCGGCTCGACATCGACCGCCGACGAGGAACACGACGACGACGAGCAGTTGATCGAGAACGTCATCGCCGCCGTGATCGTGGCGCGACCGGGATGACGAGCGGCGGAAACGAGATGCGGCGGAGCGAATCGCGCCGCGCTGGACACGATCGAAGGAAGCGTCGCGGAGACCGCGTCGACGACGAACGTGTAGAGCACGATCCCGATCAGCAGCTAGAGCGGGTAGTGGTCGATGCCCCGACTTGAAGATGCTGCCGAAGACGACCCAGAGCACCGTGAAGTAGCATCAGCGGCTTCGCCAGCGACCAGACGTAGCCGAGCACCGAGCCCGCGTACTTGAGCTTGAACTCCGTGCGCGAGAGCACCCCAGGATCCGGGCCTGGTAGGTCACGCGGTCCCGGAGCGGCAGGTTGGTTGCGTGGTAGGCCGGCGCTGACATCGATCGAGTTCGTGGACAGAGTATTCGTACTCCCACGACGGGCGTGCTGACAACAGTTGAGACCATCGCGGCGGAGGTTGACTTACGCAGGCTCTCACGAGAGCCGCTAGCCTGGGACCCTGCGTAGGGCCGTCCCCATCGTCGTCTCCTTGCTGGCTCTGTGTGCCGGCACCGCAGCCGCTGCGACACCGTTGCAGACCGCGGTCTTCGACCCTGAGACGCTCGCGACCCCCGACGCGCCGCTCGCGTTCCGCCGTATCCACGACGCCGGTGCGACCGCGGTGAGGCTGAGCCTGAGCTGGCGCAACGTCGCTCCCACGACAAGACGGGCCGGCTTCAAGCAACCAACCCGGCCGACCCGGCCTATCGATGGGGCGCGATCGACAGGCAGGTGCGGCTCGCCGTCGCCAACAAGCTCGAGCCCATCCTCAGCATCTCCGACGCACCGGCGTGGGCCGAGGGCCAGAGCGTGCCCGTGGCCTCCTGGCTGCGCCCGCCGAGCACGGTCGAGCCCAGCCCGGCCGCCTTCGCGCAGTTCGCACAGGCAGCCGCCAGGCGCTACAGCGGCAGCTTCCAGGGCCTACCGCGGGTGCGGTACTGGCAGGCCTGGAACGAGCCGAACTTCTTCAAGTTCCTGAGCCCCCAGTTCCTGGCGAAGCAACCGTTCGCTCCCGCCTGGTACCGGAGCATGGTCAACGCGTTCGCCGCTGCGGTTCACGGCGTGAATCGCACGAACGTCGTCATCGCCGGCGGGCTCTCGCCCTACGGGAACGGCCAGACCTTCATGAGCCCGTTCCAGTTCATGCGCGAGCTCTTCTGCATGTCGGGCGGGCCCTCGCCCAGGCCGACCTGCCGCCTCGCGGTCCACTTCGACGTCTGGTCGACGCACCCGTACACGGCGGGCGGGCCGACGCACAAGGCTCTCAACGCGGGTGACGTCTCGCTCGGCGATCTGCCCGCCGTCCGCCGCTTTCTGAACGCTGCGGTCGCCGCGCACCACGTCGTTCCGAACGGCGCGCTCCGGCTCTGGGTGACGGAGTTCAGCTGGGCGTCCGACCCTCCGGTGCCGACGGCGGTCCCGAGCGGGTTGCTCGCCCGCTGGACCTCCGAGGCCCTCTACCGGATGTGGCAGTCCGGCGTCAGTCTCGTGACCTGGTTCGAGCTCCGCGACGAGCCGCCCTCCGGCCTCTTCAAGTCGGGCCTCTACTACCGTGCCTCGAGCCTCGCGGGCGATCGTCCGAAGCTCGCGCTCGGCGCGTTCCGCTTCCCGCTGGTCGCCTACAAGCAGACGGGCGGCATCTTCGTCTGGGGCAGGACGCCCGGAGGAGTACGCAGGACGGTGACCGTGCAGCAGGCATCGGGCTCCGGCTGGCTCTCGCTGGGGACGCTTCGCAGCAACTCGAGCGGCATCTTCTCGGCGCGCTTGGCGAACCGAACGGGCGGGCCCGTCCGCGCTGTCGCCGGGCGGGCTGCGAGCGAGCCGTTCTCGCTCAAGGTGCCTCCGGACATCAAGCTCTCCTCCGCGTTCGGCTAGCGGAAAGCCTGGAGCTCGATCGTCCGGACGACGCGGTTTCCGTTGATGTCCGAGGCGTCGACGAGCACGCGATAGCGGTGTCCGACCCGCGGGACGAGCTGCACGGTGACGCTTAACCAGCCGTCGACTCCGAGCGATGCGACCGGGAGCTGGGTGCCGAGCGGCTTCGTGCCGTCGAAGACCGACATCCTGATGCCGATCGTGGCGCCGGCCAGAGCGTTCGCTGCGATGGGGAGCGCCGAGACGCGGATGACGGGATTCGGCACCCCGGCTTGCACAGGGACGATGGCGTTCCTGGGATCGAGCGGCGCCGCCGCCGCCGCGAAGGCGGCGTAGGCGGGCTTCTCGGTGCCGTCCCGCTTGACCAGCCCGCTGCTCAGGACGCTGGCCGGGTCGTCACGCAGGATCGACCAGACGAACATCTGCACCCGGGGGTCCTTGCGCGCGATCGCGAATGCCTGCCGTATGTAGGCCGCCTGCGTCGGGTACGAGACGCCGTAGGACTTCTCGGGCGAAGTCTCGTAGAAGAACTCGGTGATCCAGATCGGAATGCCCTTGCGTCCGAACCAGCGGTCGAGCGACTTCTCGAAGCGCGGCAGCTGGCTCAGCGTCACCGTGGGCCACGGCACCGCCTTGCCCGGCGGTGCGGCCGGATCCCGCGGATTCGGGTGCAGCGCCCAGGCGTCGAAGCGCAGTCGTGGGCGAGAGCGCGCGAGCAGCTCGGCGAAGCGGGCCGGGTCGGTGTCGCCCCACGCCGAGGTCTCGCCGATCGCGACCTGAGCGCTCGGGCTGCCGCTCTTGATCCCGGCGTACGCGGCCCTGTAGAGGCCGGCGTAGAGGCCGGCAGCGTTCTGTTGCGGGGCGAGGAACTGCTTGCGGTTCGGCTCGGACCAGACCGAGTAGAAGCGCACGAAGGGATGGCCCAGCCTGGTGCCGGAGTAGCGCGAAGCGAGCGCGTGGGCGAAGGCGGTTAGGTCCGCGAGCCGCGTCGGCACGTGGTTCGGGCCCGCTCCTCCGTTGGCCCAGGACGGGGTTCCCCAGATCGCCAGCATCACCTCGGCGCCGCGGACCTGCGCGTTGTGGACGAGCTCGTCCAGACCGCCGAACCTGTACGCGGGGTCGAACGAATCGCTTGCGTGCGCCGGTCGCGTGGGCGCCACCGCCGACCACTCCACGAGCGCACGGATTACCGTGGCGTTCGCCCGCACGCGGAGTCGAGCTCGTGCGCGCGGTCACTGCTCCCGCCGAAGCTCGGATCGTCCTGAAGGCCGACCCACAGGCGCGGCGCCGCTGCGGCAGAAGCCGGAAGGAGCAGTGCGATGGCGCCGAGGACGAGAGCGAGACGCGCGAGACGAGCCATGGACGATTCTCCCCGAGGACGACGAGAGGCAACACTAGCGGCAGTCCTCTCGAGCCTGTCGCACACCTCCGCTGTCGTCGAGTGGCTTCTTCGCTACGTCACCGGCGGCGGGCTCCGGCGGAAGACGAGCGGCAGCGCGAGCGCGAGCGCCACGAACGCGTAGAAGTAGTAGAAGCTCATCGTCAGGTAGAAGATGTTCGCGGCCATCGTGCCGACGAGGGCCGCGGTGAGGCCCCACGCGAGCGGGCGCACGCGCGCCGCGAGCGGGTCGCGCGCCGCCGTCGAGCGCGCGGCCGAGCCGCCGGGCGGCGGCGAGGCGGCGGAACAGGTAGTAGAGGAACGCGGCGAAGAGCGCCGTCCCGACGATCCCCGTCTCGACCACCAGCGCGACGTAGAACGAGTGCGGCCCCCAGTTCGTCTTCCCCGTGACCAGCTCGTAGTAGACCGAGAAGTTGTTCAGCCCGAGCCCGAACAGCGGGTGCAGGTGGAGCACGTCCGGCACGAGGCCGTAGACGGCGAAGTGGGTCG
Source organism: uncultured Actinomycetes bacterium (assembly GCA_963839425.1). Taxonomy (GTDB): domain Bacteria; phylum Actinomycetota; class Thermoleophilia; order Gaiellales; family Gaiellaceae; genus CAYGLV01. The sequence goes on along the minus strand of CAWIUX010000008.1, from coordinate 15,581 downwards.
AGCTGCCGCTCGCCGTGGCGCGCGAGCGGAACACGACCTCGAAGTAGTGCAGGCGCGTGTAGACGATCGCGCCCAGGACGAGCACGACCGCCGCGACCGGCGCGAGCAGCGCCCGCGAGAAGAGCTTGCGCCGGTACGGCACCGCCAGCACGAGCCCGCCGGCGATCGAGCCCGAGCAGGCCGCTGCGCGACAGCGTCGCCACCTCGACGAGGAGCAGGAACGCGAGCAGGCCCCGCGAGCGGCCAGCGCAGCCGGTGCCCCTTCTCGAGCCGCAGGTAGATCGGCGATCAGGACGAGCAGCGGCACGACGAGCATGATCCCGAGGTGGTTCGGGTCGCCGGTGAGCGCGTTCGGCCGGAAGACGTCGGCGCCGTTCGACCGCCCCGTAGATGTTGATCGCGCTCGCGCCGCCGGTGAGCGGCGAGAGCACCAGCGAGTCGAGGTTGCCGCCGGCGCGCGCGACGAGCAGCTGGACGACGCCGTAGGCGGCGTTCGCGGTCATCCCGAGCGACGAAGGCGGCGAGCGCGCGCCAGTACGTCGCCCGCGCCGCGCGCGCCAGGTACGCGACCGCCGCGGCGAGGAAGAGGAAGTGGATCACGAACTTGGCGAGCCCCTTGCCGAACTGGTTCAGCGCCTGCTGCGTGTCGATGTCGAAGTAGCCGACGAAGTAGACGACCAGGAACGCCGCGAGGAAGAGCAGGACGACGCCGACCGTGCGCGGCCAGCTGCGGACGTGCCACGCGTCGAGCAGGAAGCGAGACGAGGAACGCGATCGTGAGCAGGTCGGCGAGCGCGACCTGCGCCGGCGACCGACCAGTGCACCTTCTCGAACGTGACCGAGAAGAGCGTCGCCAGGAAGAGCCAGCCGTGACGCGGCTGAACGTCACGCGACCACCTCCCCGAGCAGCTGCGCGAGCTCCTCGACGCGCGCGCGGCGGGAGAGCCGGTCGCGCCACTCCTCCGAGAGCGGGCTCCCGTCGAGCGTGCCGGCGCGCCAGCGCTCGACGAGCCCGGTGAGCGCCGCGTACAGCGCGTCCGCGTCGTCGGCGGGCGCGACGACGCCGGCGCCCGTCTCGCGGATCAGCGTCGGCCGCGGCCCCGTCCGGCGGCACCGCGGCGAGGATCGGCCGCTCGGCCGCGAGGTACTCGAACACCTTCCCGGAGAGGACGCCCTGCCCGCGGCCGCCGGCCTCGGGGATCAGCAGCAGCAGCGCGTCGGAGTTCGCGCTGCAGCTCGAGCGAGCGGCTGCGCGGCACGTAGGGGATCAGCTCGAGCCTGTCGCCGAGCGCGAGCGGCGCGGCCCACTCGCGGTCGGTCGAGCGGAAGTCGCCGACGAACCGCGCGACGACGTCCTCCAGCCCGGGGCCGGCGAGCGCCCGCAGGAACGGGCGCGGGTCGCGCTTGCCGAAGAAGCTGCCGGTGTGGGTGATGCGGAAGCGCTCGCTCGCGGTGGTACTCGAGCCCGGCGAAGTCGTCGAAGTCGGAGCCGTTCGCGATCGTGACGACCCGGCCGCGCGGCGCGAGCCCCCGCGTCTCCTCCGTGATCGCCTCGGAGACGGTCGACGATCGCGTCGGCCGAGCGCGCGACGAGCTGGGCGACCGCGCGGTCGGTCCGCTCCTTCGTGCGCACGGCGAGGCTCTCGGCGCGCCGGTGCGGGTGCGCGACGAGCGAGTCGCGCAGGTCGGCGACCCAGCGCACCCCGGTCGCCCGCTTCGCCGCGGCGCCGACGAGGTGCACCGAGCCCGGCGGCGAGGTCGTGATCACGACGTCGATCCCCTCGCTGCGCACGAGCTTGATCGCGGCGGGGATCGCGGTGAGGTTCCAGCTCACGTTCTCGTCGGGGACGAGCAAGCCGGCGCCCGAGCAGCTTCGCGCCTGGCGCACGGCGAGGTCGACCCCGGTCGCGCCGTGCAGCTCCTCCGCCGGCAGGCGGCCCTTGGGGCCGACGTAGCGGGCGCGGTGCACCCAGGCCTGCGTCGGCAGCGGCAGCCCGGCGTCGCTGTGGATCCACTTCGGGTCGTCCGGGGCGAGCACGTGCGTCTCGATCCCGAGCGCGGGCAGGTGCGTCGCGAACTTCAGCGGCCGCTGCACGCCGCCGCCTCCCGCCGGGGGGAAGTAGAGCGACACGAGCAGCACCTTCACTGCGGGCGATCGTACGTGGCGGCCGTTGCCGGCGACGCAGGTCCCCGGGCCGTGGCCATACTCGACGATCATGAGCTCGATCGGCACCGAGCGCGAGGAGCGGATCCGCTGGTGGCACCGGCTGCCGCGCGGGCGCCCCGTCGAGCGGCACGAGGCGCTGATCGAGGCGGCGCGCGGGCGCCGCGTCGTCCACGTCGGGTTCGTGGACGAGCTGATGGCCTCGAAGATCGCCCAGGAGGTGTGGCTGCACGCGCGCCTCGCCGCGGTCGCCTCCTCGCTCGTCGGGCTGGACTCGTCCGAGGAGGGCGTCGCGGCCGCGCGCGCGGAGGGCTACGAGGCCTACGTCGTCGACGCGCAGTCGGCCGAGGCGGTGCGCGCGCTCGGCCTCGCGCCGGCGGACGTCGTGATCGCGGGCGAGATCATCGAGCACCTCGACGCGCCGGGGCCGTTCCTGCGCGCGATGCACGAGGCGGCGCCCAACCTCGTGCTGACGACGCCGAACGCCTACCGGCTGCTCAACTTCCTCGCGCCGATCTCCGGCTCGGAGCTGATCCACCCCGACCACACCTCCTGGCAGAGCCCGAGCACGCTCCGCACCCTCCTCGAGCGCGCCGACTGGGAGGTCGAGCGGATCGCCTACTACCACAACCCGACGCCGGCGCAAGGTCACGGGCACCGCGCGGCAGCGCACCGTCACGCACGCCCAGAACGCGGTGCGCGTCGTGCTCGCGCAGGTGAACGCGCTCGTGCCCTACTGGTCGGACGGGCTCGTCGTCTGGGCGCGCGAGGGCCAGATGCTCGCCGACGAGCGGAGGTCGAGCCTGCCGCCCGGGACGCAGTCGGGCGAGACGTACTCCTCCGGCAGCGACGGGTAGCGCGCGAACGAGTAGGCGACCCAGGTGCGGGTCTGCTGCGGGGTCGCGCCGAACTGCTGGGCGACGAAGGGCATCGTCTGCAGCGCGTAGCACTCGGCGGTCGCCTCGTCCGATGTAGCCGGCGAGGTGGTACGACTCGTGCGCGAGCACCTCCACGGCGGTCGCCGCGTGCGCGACGCTGCCGCCCGGGAGCTTGGCGAGCCAGCCGCAGACCTGGTGCTTGAGGTCGGTGTGATCGGCCGGGACGGCCCTCCGCGTCGAACTGGACGGTGCCGAGCTCGGGGCCGACGTCGAGCAGGGCGCCGGTCTCGCCCTGGCAGTGCACCTTCACGGGGCGGCGCGCGACCTGCGATGCGACGGCGCCGAGACGATGCTCGAGCGACACCGTCTGCTCGTGGCGCCAGCCGACGAACAGCAGCACGCCGACGAGCACGAGCCCGATGAGGAGCTTGGTCACGCCGCGATGCGGCGGCGAAGCGGCGGGTAGAGCCGCCGGGAGCGTGGGCGGTCCACGCGGTCGAGGGCGTACGCCTCGAGGGTCTGGTCGGTGACCCGATCCCAGGAGCAGAGCTTGCGCGATCCGCTCGCGGCCCGCCTCGCCGAAGCGGCGCCGCAGCTTCGGGTCGGCGAGCAGCCTCTGGATCCGGTCGCGCAGAGCCTGCGCGTCGCCGGGCGGGACGAGGAAGCCGGTGCGGCCGTCCTGGACGAGCTGCGGGATCCCGCCGACCGTCGTCGCGACGACCGGCCGGCCGTAGGCCATCGCCTCGATCACGCAGAGCGGCAGCCCCTCGCCGTAGGACGAGCAGACCACGACGGCGGCCTTCTCGTAGAGCCGGACGAGCTCGTCGTGGGGGACGAAGCCGAGCGCGGACGGGACGAGCTCGCGCAGCGGGCCGTCGCCGGCGGCGACGAGCTTCATGCCCTCGGTCGCCTCGAGCAGCTCGTGGATCCCCTTCTCCGGGGCGAGCCGGCCGGCGTAGAGGACGTACGGCTCGTCGTCCTCGCCCGTGTCGGCCGCCTGGACGTGGACGCCGTTCGGGATGCAATGCGCGGCCTCGACCCCGCAGCCGCGCATCGCCTCGGCGAGCTTCTCCGAGACGCAGATCACCGAGCGGGCGGGGCGCAGGAGCCGGCGGACGAGGCGCGGATGGCGCTCGGCGAGCTTGAGATCCTCGAAGCGGCCGGCCGACGGCGTGCCGTGCAGCGTGACGACGAACGGCTTGCCGGCGAAGCGCGCGACGAGCGCGCCCGCGAGCCAGTGGACGTGGACGAGGTCGGCGTCGCGCGCCGAGCGGCGCAGCGTGCGGACGACGGAGACGAAGAGCTTCGGCACGAGCCAGGGACGGCGCTTCAGGTTGCGGACGAAGCCGCTGCCGTCGTAGTCGAGCCACGGGCGCGAACGTGCTCGGCGTCAGCACCTCGACCTCGAGCCCTCGCCCGCGCAGCTCCGCGACGGCGTCGGCCACGAATCGGCCGGCGAAGTCCTCGGGATGCCGCGGATACGACGTGGTCAAGACCACGACCTTGCTCATACACGGCGTATCGGCGTCCGCCGGGCCGCCCTTTAGTGTGCGGAGCGTGGAGGAATGGCCCGGAGCGGACCGTCGCAACCCTTCGCGGGGGAACTCCGCATACCTGATCCTGCGCGGGATCGTGGACAGCCTCTCGGCCGCGCGCGACCGCTACGTCCAGCCGGGCGCGCGGGTGCTCGACGTCGGCGGCGGGATCAGCCCGTACTACCCGCTCTTCGCCTCGGTCGCCGGCGACTTCGCGCGGAACGACATCGAGGCGCGCGAGGGCATCCGCTACGTCTCGCCGGTCGAGGCGCTGGACATCCCGGACGAGTCCTTCGACCTCGTGCTCTGCACCCAGGTGCTCGAGCACGTCCGCCACCCGCTGCGCGCGCTCGAGGAGATGGGCCGCGTGCTCGCGCCGGGCGGCCACCTCTTCCTGACCACCCACGGCGTCTACCCGTTCCACCCCGACCCGTACGACTACTGGCGCTGGACGCAGCAGGGGTTCGAGGCGCTGTTCGAGGACACACCGGCGCTCGAGCTGCTCGAGCTCGTCCCGCACGGCGGCGCCGGCTCGACGATGGCCGTCCTCGCGAGCTCGTCGCTCCGGGAGGCCGGCAAGGCGTTCCACGCCTCGTGGCTGACGAGGCCGCTGATCGCCGTCGTGAACACGCTCGGCGAGGGGGTCGACCGGATCCTGCCCCCGCGGGCCAAGAACTCGCTCGTGCCGAACTTCCTCGCGGTCGCTAGGAAGCGCTGAGCCTGTACAACGAGAAGCGCGCGTCCTGGTACACCGGCCGCAGCGGCAGGCGCACCGGGAAGTGGCGGCGGTCGACGACGAGCCAGCCGGCGCCGTAGCGGCGCGGGATCGCGAGCGACGGATGTCGGAAGAAGGCGCGCACGTCGGCGGCGCGCCTGTAGGGGTGGTTCGGCGTCGTGTCCGCGACGTGCGGCGGCGGCGCGGCGGCGACGTACACCGGCGCGAACGCGGCGATGCGGTAGCTCGTCTCGAGGTCGGAGAAGACGACGGCCCGGCGCGGCACCTGGGCGCGGAGCGCGTGGACGAGGCCCGGGGTCAGCTCGAGCGAGCTCTGGGGCGTCGGCCGGGCCCAGTGCGAGAGCCCGTGCACCGCGACCGGCAGGAGGAAGAGGCCGGCCGCGAGCGCCGCGAGCCGGTCGAGCCTCCGCGCAGGTCGGTGCGCCGGATCGCGGCCGCGGCGACGAGCGCGGCGAGCCCGCCGAAGGCCGCGATCCACGTGGCGAGCGCCGGCCCTCCGTGCACGAGCGTGTAGTTGAAGTCGCCCGGCCAGGCGAGCTGGAGCCAGATCCCCGTCGACGAGCGCGAGCGGCAGCACCCAGAACCGCAGCAGCCTGGCGAGCACCCAGGCGCCGCCCGCGAAGGCGAACGGCAGCGGGAGGAAGGCGGCGAGGCGGCGGGCCTGCGAGAGCGAGACGGCTCCCGCGAAGTGCGGGAAGACGAACGGCACCAGCAGGATCGCCAGCACGGCGAGCGTGCCGCCGAGCACGAACGCGGCCCAGCGGCGGCGCCAGGCGACCGCGGCGAGCGGCACGAGCACGAGCGCGGCGATCGCGACCGCCCCGCGCCGGTCGATCACCTCCGGCCTCAGCCGGTAGCTCGACGCCGAGAGCACGTTCGAGCTGGTCCGCGTAGCGGGCGATCCCGTGGCGGCTGCCCGTCGCGCTCGAGCCGGAGAGGTCGGAGGACGCGGTCTCGCGCACGATCGGCAGCAGCCAGAGCGAGCATCCGCGGCGGTCGGGATCGCGACCGCGGCGAGCGAGCCCGGCGATCGCGGGCACGTCCGCCCGCCCGCCGAGCAGCGCCCGCGCGACCAGGTAGCCGGCGAGCGGCACGAGCAGGAACGGCGCGTAGCTCGGGTGGATCAGCGCGAGGTCGAGCGAGAGGACGGCGAGCGTCGCGTAGCCGAGGCGCGACGGCGGCGAGAAGAAGAGCGCGAGCACCGCGGGCACGAAGCACGTAGCAGCGCGACGGTCGCCGGCAGCGCGAGCGACTTCAGCGCGCCGCCGCGATCCCGGGCGCGAGCACGATCAGGCCGAGCGAGCCGGCCAGGGCCGTCACGGCGAGCCAGCTGTCGCGGAACAGCGCCTTCCCCGCCTCGAAGCCGACGACGAACGCGATCGGGCAGAGCACGCTCGCCTCGTAGCGCACGACCAGAGCCGGGTCGACGCCCGCGAGCCGCGAGACGAGCGCGAGCACGCCGTGCCAGAGCGGGAACGCGTAGCCCGGGTGGAGGCCGCCGTCCCTGAACTCGTCGACGCTGCGCAGCGAGAGGCCGCCGAAATCCACGAGCTTCCGCACCCGCCCGAGGTGGAAGAGCGCGTCGCCCTGCACCGGCCCCAGCACGTGCCAGAGCGCGATCCCGAAGATCACCCCGGCGACGAGCACGAGCGCCGGCGTCTTCCCCGGCAGCTCCGCCGGCCGAGGGCTCCAGACGACGAGAGCGAGCGTGAGCGCGCCGAGCAGGACGAGCACGAGCGTGAGCGACCCGTGCACGAGCGAAGGCGACGCGCGATCGCCGCCGCGACCGCGCCCACGCTCCAGCCGAGCGTCGCGGACATGCCTGCGCCCACGAGCAGCCGGCCCGGCAGCAGCACCACGCCCGTCGCCGCCGCGAGCCGCAGGTAGAGCCCGATCCCCGAGGCGGGCAGCAGGCGGGCGAGCGCGAGCAGGACGAGCGCGCCGACGACGGTGCCGAGCCGCGCCCTCATCGCGAGGAGCGCCTCGGCGCTGCCGGAGGCGAGGAAGCGCGCGCCCTCGCCGGTACATCTCTCCGCGCTCGCCGCGGTAGAGCAGCCCGCGCAGCCGCAGCGAGACGACGAGCAGCTTCCGTGCGCGCTCGGCGTAGGCGAGGCCGCGGTGCTTGGCGAGAAAGCGGATGTGGCCGAGCACCTGCTGGTCGAACAGGCGCCCGCCGTGCGAGGCGCCGCCGACGTGGACGACCTCCGCCTCGGGCGTGAAGAACACCTGCCAGCCCGCCTGCTCGAAGCGGTAGCACCAGTCGACCTCCTCGCTGAAGAGGAAGAACGACTCGTCGAGCGGCCCGACCTCGGCGACCGCCTCGCGGCGGACGAGCATCGCCGCGCCCATCACGAACTCCGCCTCGGTCACGCTCTCGTGGTCGAAGCCGCCCGCGTAGAACCCGTTCAGCGCCTGCGAGTGCGGCGCGAGCTTGCGCAGGAAGAAGTACTCGGTCGCGAGCCGCCAGAGCGTCGGGAAGCCGCGCACCGACCGCTGCAGCGTCCCGTCGGGGTTCCGGAGCCGCGGCCCGACGACCGCCGCGCGCGGATGCGCGTCCGCGAAGGCGACGAGCCGCTCGAGCGCGTCGCCGACCAGCCAGGCGTCGGCGTTGAGGATCAGGACGTAGCGGCTCTCGGTCTCGCGCAGGCCGCGGTTCCAGCCGGCCGCGAGGCCGAGGTTCCCCTGCTCGATCACCGTCGCGCCGGCCGCTCGCGCGCCTCGACCGAGCCGTCGCTCGAGCCGTGGTCGACGACGACGCGCTCGACGCCCGCGAGGCTCTCGAGGCAGCGCTCGAGCCAGGGCATCGCGTTGTACGTGACGACGACCGCCGCGACGTCACCTGCGCCGGCGGCCCTCCGCGGCGAGCCGCTCGCGTAGCCTACACGCGCACGATCCTCTCCGACACGCTCGGCCTCGCACGCGGCGGCGCGGAACCCGGGGTTCAGCCATGCGGGGCTCGGGCGCGCGACTCCGCGCACGCTCTCCCAGGCCATGATCGCCGCGCCGGGCAGCGACAGGAGCAGCGTGACGAGGAAGAAGAGGAAGCCCGTCGCGAAGGCGGCGTCGGCGCTCACGCCCAGCCCGCCGAGGAAGCTGACGAAGAACGACTCGCGCACCGCGAGCCCGTTGATCGTGAACGGAATCAGGATCACGAGGAAGAGCATCGGCCCCATCACGTAGTAGGGCGCGGCGAGAGGTTGACGCCGACGGCCTTGCCGGAGAGCCAGATCGCGAGCACGCGGAAGGCCTGGACGACGATCGTGAGCGCGAACATCCCGACGAGCAGCCAGGCGTGGTCGCGGTAGCTGTGGATCGCCTCGTAGACGGAGCGCAGCGGCTTCTCCACGCGCAGCCTGCCGCAGGTACGGCACCGTCCACGCGAGCGGCCGGCGCACGCGGCGCGAGAACATCGCGAACGCGAGGATCGACCGTCAGCACGACGAAGAGCCCCTCGATCCAGAGGTAGGCGCCGAGGTCGTACTGCCCGATCGCGAGCACGAAGCCGACCGCGGCGAGCATGAGCGTCGCCGCTCCGCCGAGCGCCCGCTCGAGCAGCACCGTCCCGGCGGCGAGCCCGCCCCGGCCCGGGTGGCGCCGGGACGTCTCGAAGATGCGCGAGGCGTCGCCGCCGACCGAGGTCGGCAGCACCTGGCCGACCATGTAGCCGACGAAGTAGGCGCGCGTGAGCCAGCGAGCCTTCTCGTGCACGCCGCGCGCGCGCGAGCAGCCGCTGCCAGCGCCACGCCATCGGCCAGACCGAGACGAACATGATCGCGAGCGAGGCGAAGAAGAAGCCGAGCTTCGCGTTCGCGAGGATGTGCACGGTCTGGCCGAGGTCGATCTTCCAGACCAGGTAGGCGACCGCGAGCCCGGTCACGACGAGCGAGCCGGAGAGCCTCAGCACGCGGCGGCGCGTGAACCTGCGGTGTGGCGGTCTCGTTCATGCGGTGAAGGACGCGTGCAGCCGCCGCAGCGCCGCGACCACGTACGCGATGTCCTCATCCGCATGCGCGGGCGAGAGCGGCAGCGAGAGCACCTCGGCGCCCGCGCGCTCGGCGACGGGCAGCGGCGGCTGCTCCGGGAACCGCTCGCGGTACCAGGTCAACCGGTGCACCGGCAGGAAGTGGATCGAGGTCGAGATCCCCTCGCCGGCGAGCGCCGCCTGGTAGGCGTCCCGGTCGGCGCCGGCCCGCTCCGCGTCGATCCGGACGACGTAGAGGTGGCGCGCATGGGTGTTGCGCGGGTCGCGCTCGAGCGGCGCGATCCCGTCGAGCTCGGCCAGCCCCTCGTCGTAGAGCGCGAACTGCCGCGCGCGGATCGCGGCGTGCTCGTCCGACCTTGTCGAGCTGGCAGAGCGCGATCGCGGCGAGCAGGTCGGAGAGGTTCGCCTTGTAGCCGGGCACGGTCGACGTCGTAGACCGAGCCGTCGCCGCGCCGCATCAGCCGCAGCTCGCGCGACCGCGTCGCGCGACGTCGTCGCGGTTCGTCGCGATCAGGCCGCCCTCGCCGGCGGCGATGTTCTTCGTCGCGTAGAGCGAGAAGGCGGTCGCGTCGGCGATCGAGCCGACCTTGCGGCCGCGGTAGCGGGTCTCGGCGGCGTGGGCGGCGTCCTCGAGCACGGGCAGGCCGAGCTCGAGCAGCGGGTCGAGGTCGGCGGGCTCGCCGGCGAGGTCGACGGGCAGGATCGCCTTCGTCCGCGGCGGTGACCAGCGCGCGACACGTGCTCCGGGTCGATGTTCAGGTCGCCGGCGCGGACGTCGGCGAACACCGGCGTCGCGCCGGAGTGGACGATCACGTTCGCGGTCGCGGGCCACGTGATCGGGCTCGTGATCACCTCGTCGCCGGGGCCGATCGCCGAGCGCCAGCAGCGAGAGGTGCATCGCCGCGGTGCCCGACGAGACGGCGAGCACGTGGCGCGCCTCGAGGTAGTCGGCCATCCGGCGCTCGAGCTCGGCGGCGCGCGGGCCCGTCGTGAGCCAGCCCGAGCGGAGCGTGTCGGCGACCGCGGCGACCTCCTCCTCGCCGACCGCGGGAGGCTGGAAGCCGACGGTACGCGTCTTAGGGGACGAGAGCTTCTGCATCGGCGGTGACGAAGCGTATGCGCTCGGCCGCGCGATCTGCCCGCTCGAGCGCCTCCTCGCGGCTCGCGCCGACCGCGAGCACCGCGCCGGCGCGGTCGGCGCCGCGGCGGAGCGGCCCGAACACGAACCCGGGCGCGCGGTAGGAGCGCACCGACACGACGCCCTCGAGCGCCTCGGCCTCCGTCGAGCCCCTGCACCTCCTCGAGCCGCCCCTCGGGCGCGACGAGGAAGCGCGTCACGGCGCCGCCCACCTGCGGCATCGGCTCGGGCGCGTCGACCGGCTCGCCGAGCGCGGCCGCGAGCGCGAGCCCGTTGAGGTCGACGCCGACCGCGGCACGGCAGAGCTCGGCGTCGTGGCCGCCGCCGAGCCGCGCCGCGAGCTCGCCGACCTCGCGGCCCGTCGGGCGACATGCAGCACCTGCGTGTACGTCGGCCCCTCCTCGATCCCGAGCGCCTCGGCGGCGGCCGCGCGCGGCGGCGATCGCGGCCTCCGTCGGGCGGCTCGCTCGGGAAGACGTGCGCGAGCGCGACGCCGAACGCGGGCGGCTCGGCGACGAGGCGGTCGGTGACGACGAGCGGCACGAAGCGGCCGCGCCGACGGAGAACGCGATCACCGTCACCTCCGGCCCGGGCACGGCCTCCTCGACGAGGCAGACCGCGCTGCGTGCGGCCGCGAGCGCGAGCTCGACGGCGGCGGGAAGCTCCTCCGGCGCGCCGGACGAGCGCGAGCCCCTTCTGGCCCTGCCGGTCGGGCGCCTTCACGACGCAGGGGTAGCCGAGCTCCTCGACCGCCGCCGTCGCCTCGGCGAGGTCCCGGCAGACCCGCGAGCGCGGCTGCGGCACGCCCGCCTCGGCGAAGCGCTCGCGCTGGCGCAGCTTCGAGGTCGCGAGCACCGCGGTCTCGGGCGAGATCGGATGCGGGAGGCCGAGCCGCTCGCGCCAGGCGCGCGGCGATCCCGACCGGCCAGTCGATCCCGGGCGCGATCACGCCGTCGACCCGCTCGGCGAGGGCGAGCCGCTCGATCGCCGGCTCGTCCTCGACCGAGACGAGCGCCCGCTTGTCGGCGAGCCGGAAGCCGGGCGCCGCGGGATCGCGGTCGAGCGCGATCACCTCGAGCCCGCGCCCGCGCGCGGCCTCGAGCAGGCCGAGCTGCGCCGGCCCCGCCCCTAGGACGAGGAGGCGCTTGTGGCGCTCGTCTGCTGGAGAATCCCCCGCCACCACGCCTCATTGTCGCGATACCACGCGACGGTGCGCTCCAGTCCCTCCTCGAACGACGTGCGCGCGCGCCAGCCGGTGAGCCGCTCGACCTTCTCGGTCGAGCCGATGTGACGGTCGACCTGGCCGGGCCGCTCGGCCACGTGCGCCTGCAGCTCGGCCGGCTTGCCGAGCAGCTCGAGCACCAGGCCGGCGATCTCGCGAACCGAGATGTCGACGCCGGTGGCGACGTTCAGCACCTCGCCGGCGAGCGGCTCGAGCGGCGCCGCGATGATCGCCTCGATCGCCTCGGCGTCGTCGTCGACGTAGAGCCAGTCGCGGCTCGCGTGGCCGTCGCCGTGGATCGTGAGCGGCTCGTCGGAGAGCGCCTGCGTGATGAAGCGCGGGACCACCTTCTCGGGGTGCTGGCGCGGCCCGTAGTTGTTGAACGGGCGCACGATCACGATCGGCAGCCCGTAGGTGACGAAGTAGGAGTACGCGAGCCGGTCGGCGCCCGCCTTCGTCGCCGCGTACGGGCTGCGCGGGTTGAGCGGGTGCTCCTCGTCCATCGGATCGGACTCGGCGGTGCCGTACACCTCGCTCGACGAGATGAGGATGAAGCGCTCGACGGGGCTGCGGCGGATCGCGTCGAGCAGGATCTGCGTCCCCTCGACGTTCGTGGTCACGAACTCCGAGGCGCCCTCCTCGATCGACTTCTCGACGTGCGACTCGGCGGCCGCGTTGACGATCACGTCCACCTCCTCGACGACCTCGCGCACGAGCGCGGCGTCGCGGATGTCGCCCTGGACGAACGAGAGCCGCGGGTGGGCATCACGTCGGCGAGGTTCTCGAGGTTGCCCGCGTAGGTGAGCGCGTCGAGCGATGACCACCTCGTACTCGGTGTCGCGCGAGCAGGTGGCGGACGAACGTTGGACGAGATGAACCCGGCCCCGCCGGTGACGAGCACGCGCTTGCGTCGACACCAGCTCCCTCTCGATCGTGTACAGCGGCCTGCCTTCGACGTCGCGCTGGATTCTGCCCAGATACTCGCCGACCAGGGCGAGGATGAAGCCCTGGATCCCGAGCACGAAGAGCAGCGCGACGCCGCCGAAGAGCGGCCCGGGGAAGTTCGACTCGGCCGATCCAGTAGACGACGCCGTAGACCCCGAGCCCGGTCGCGAGCAGCGTGCAGACGAGCCCGAGCGTGACGCCGACCCACTGGATCGGCTGCGGCCAGAAGCCGGCGACGACGTGGAGCGCGAGCCGCGACGAGCCGGAACGGCGAGTAGCGGGAGGCGTCGTCGCGCGGCGCGTGGGCGACGTCCACCTCGACCACGCTCGCGCCGCCGGAGAGGATCGAGCGCCTTCGTGAACTTCTGCCGGCCGATCGCGCCGAGCATCGGCACGACGACGTCGCGGCGGTAGGCGTTGAACGCGCAGCCGAAGTCGGAGATGTCGCACCTTCGTGAAGCGGCGCAGCATCCCGTTGATCAGGCGCGAGGGCAGCGTGCGGCCCCACGAGTCGCGCCGGGCGGCGCGGCGGCCGCTCGCGACGTCCGAGCCGGCCTCGACCGCCGCGACGAGGCGCGGGATGTCCTCCGGCGCGTTCTGGAGGTCGCCGTCCATCGTCACGACGATCTCGCCGCGCGCGCGCGCGAGCCCGGCGTGCATCGCGGGGTGCTGGCCGAAGTTGCGCTTGAAGCGGACGGCGCGCACGCGCGGGTCGGCCTCGTGCAGGCGCTCGAGCACGGCGAAGCCGCCGTCCGTCGAGCCGTCGTCGACGAAGATCAGCTCGTAGGCCTCGCCGCGCGAGCGCCGCCGACGGTGCGGCGGTAGAGCTCCTCGATCGTCGCCGCCTCGTTGTAGACGGTGACGACGACGGAGATGCGGGGCACGCCCCGGGCCGCGTCGGCCTGGTCGCGTGCCGAAAGGACGTCTGCCTGCGCCATTTCCGAACCGACAACTTACAGAAGCCTCGTAAGACCGGTCTAAGTTTGACGGCGCGCGCTCCGGCGATACCCTCACCCGATGTCCGACATCGCCCTGCGCGACATCTGGTTCGGGAAGATCTGGCGCGCGACCGCCGCACGGCTGATCGAGGAGCGCGACGGCGTCTCGGTGCTCTGGGTGCCGGGCGGCGCGGAGTCGCGGGTGCCCGTCGACCCGGACGGCAACGTCCCGCGCATCCCGCATGCCCGAGTGGCGGCTCGTCGAGAACGTCGTCCGGCGGGAGTCGCTCACGCTGGTCCGGCCGGGAGTCGCCCACTCGGTCTGGCTCTTCTTCACCGACGACTACGACCTCGAGTGCTGGTACGTCAACTTCGAAGAGCCGATGCGGCGGAGTGCGCCGGGGTTCGACTACGCCGACTGGAAGCTCGACCTGATCGTCGAGCCCGACGGGCGCTACCGCTGGAAGGACGAGGACGAGCTGGAGCAGGCGGCGGCGCTCGGGCTGCTCGACGCCGACGCCGTCTGGGCCGAGGCGAAGCGCGTGCTCGCCGACCCGCCGTGGCCCACCGGCTGGGAGGACTGGCGCCCTGATCCCGCCTGGCCCGCTCCCCGCCTGCCGGCCGGCTGGGACCAGAAGTAGGCGCGCGTCCCGCCGCCCGAGACGCGCACCGGCGGGCGATCTTCTCATCTCGGCAGGGCAGATGCCAGTTACGCGTCCGCGACGATCACCGGAGTGTGATCGGGCACGGTGGTGTAGAGGGTGCGCATCACGTCGGTGGGGACGTGCACGCAGCCGTGGCTCGCGTAGGGGCCGAGGTTCGAGCCGGGGCCGAAGGCGCTCGCGGGCTCGGCCCCGTCGTCGTGCAGGAAGTCGTTGTCGTAGAAGAACATCGCCCACGCGACGTGCGCCGGCGGGTAGTAGTACGGGCTGCCCTTCGGCCACGGCGAGTAGAACGTGTACGGGCTGCGCCGCCAGGCGACGTCGTAGCTGCCCACGGGAGTCGGCAGCGCGGGCCGGCCGGTCGTGACGGGAGTCTTCAGCACGACGTTGCCGTCCCTGTAGAGGGTGAGCGACTGCGCCTGGAGCCTGACCACGATCGCGAGCGCACCGGTCGTCGGCGGCGGCGTCTCGGTGACCGGGACGGCCAGCGGCGCCCGCGAGCCCGTCCTCAGCTCCCCGGCGATCGCGGAGGCGAGGAGTGCGCGGCGGACCGTGATCCCGGGCCGTGACGGCACCACCACCGCTCTCCTGCCGACGAGCGCGACGCTTCCCCGGCGCTGCGGCCTGTCGAGCAGCCCGCCGACGTAGGCGACGTAGCGCCCGACCCTTGCCCTGTCGACCGCCACGCGCACCGGGACGTTCCTGGCGGCCGAGGCGAGCGCCTCCTCGACCGCACCGGACACGTCGGCCTGGGCCCCGAGCTGGCGCGGTGTCGCCCGCCAACGCTTGCCGCGATAGTCGAAGCGAAGCGGCCGGTTGAACGCCGCCCGTACCTTCCTCAGCGCCGCGTTCGGCGTCAGCCGGCCGACGACGACGCCGAGGATCGTCTTGCCCGGGGCGAGGCGCTGGACGGGCGTCGCAAACGACCGGTCCTCACCGAGCGTCTGCCCGGCGTCCGTCACCGCGACGAGCCGGAAGTGGTAGGTGACGCCCGGGGCGAGGCCCGCGATCGTCGCCGACACGGCCTGGGCACCGATCTGCGCGGGGAACGGGGCCGGCGGCGTGCAGGAGCCGTACGCCGTCGTGGCGCCGTACTCGAATGCCACCTCGCCTGCGGCGCCGAGCCCGTCGACCGCGCCGAGCAGCGTCGCCGAGGCCTGGCTCACCGAGGCGACGGCGGGCGACGGGTACGTCACGAGCGGGGCGCCGGTGGCCGCCGGGCGACGTCTCGGGGACACACGGCGACGCGGCGCTCACGCCGCTCGCCGGCGCAGCGGCGCCCGCCCCGAGGGCGAGCGCCAGAGCTGCACCGGCGGCGATCGTCAGCGTCCACCGGACATCGAAGCGCATGGCCGGCAGTGTAGGCAGCGGTCGCTGCCTA
>CAWIUX010000007.1:0-38000 GCA_963839425.1 uncultured Actinomycetes bacterium | reverse complement strand
CGGAGCAGTAGTCCGGGCTACGCGACGTAGCTCCAGACGGCGTCCACGAGCGCGCGCGTGCACGCGGATGCGGACGGCGACAATCGCCTCGATCTCGCGGTCAAGCTCGATCTCGAAGTGTGCGCCGGAGGGCCGTGGCCGTGTGGATCTCGGCACGATCTCGGCACGGTCCCCGTCGGGACCGCTCCCTAGACTGGCTCTTGGCCAGGGTCGTCGTCCAGTTCGTCTGCTCGGAGTGCGGGACGGCGGCCGGGCGCTGGCTGGGGCGGTGCCCCGGCTGCGGCTCCTTCGGGACGCTCGTCGAGGAGTTGCAGGGGCGCGAGAGCGAGAAGCCGGCCTCGGCCGCGCGGGCGCCGGTTCGCCTCGGCGACGTGCAGGCGGGCGAGGCCACGCGGATCCCGACCGGGGTCGCCGAGCTCGACCGCGTGCTCGGCGGCGGGCTCGTTCCGGCGTCGCTCGTCCTCGTCGGCGGCGAGCCGGGTGTGGGCAAGTCGACGCTGCTCCTGAGCGCGCTCGGTGCGATTGCCCGCGACGGCCGCCGCGCGCTGCTCGTCACGGGCGAGGAGTCAGTCGCCCAGGTGAAGCTCCGCGCAGCTCGCCTCGGGGGCGCAGAGGGCGTGGAGATCCTTGCGGAGACCGAGCTCGACGCGGTCTGCGCGACCCTTGAGCAGGAGCGGCCGGACGTCTGCGTGATCGACTCGGTACAGACGCTCTACTCCGCCGAGCTCGGATCCGCGCCCGGCTCCGTCGCGCAGGTGCGCGAGGCCGCCGGCCGGCTCCTGCGCGTCGCGAAGGAGTCGGGCGTCGCGACGGTCCTCGTCGGTCACGTGACGAAGGACGGCGCCGTCGCCGGCCCGCGCGTGCTCGAACACCTCGTGGACTGCGTGCTCCAGTTCGAGGGCGACCGCTATCACGCCCATCGCATCCTGCGCGCGGCCAAGAACCGCTTCGGCTCGACGAACGAGATCGGCGTCTTCGAGATGACCGGCGCCGGGCTCGTCGGCGTGCCCGATCCCTCGGAGCTCTTCGGGCGAACGCAGGCAGGGGAGATCGGCGCCGCCGTCGCATGCGCGCTCGAGGGCACGCGGCCGTTGCTGCTCGAGATCCAGGCGCTCGTCTCGCCCACCGACCTCGCCATGCCCCGCCGCGTCGCGACCGGCGTGGACCCGAAGCGGCTCGCCATGATCGTCGCCGTCTCTCCCGGCACGCGGGGCTCGCGCTGGGCGGCGCGGACGTCTTCGTCAACGTCGCCGGCGGTGTCCGCATCGACGAGCCCGGCGCCGACCTGCCGATCGCGCTCGCGATCGCCTCGGCGGCGAGGGGCAGCCGTGCGGGAGGGCCTCGCGGCGTTCGGCGAGATCGGTCTCACGGGCCGCCTCCGGCCCGCCGCCCAGTCCGAGCGCCGGCTCGAGGAGTGCGCCAAGCTCGGCGTCGCGGTCGCGGTCGCCCCCACCGGAACGAGGCGCCGGGCTCGATCCCCGTCGAGGAGGCCGAGACGTTGCGGCTGGCGATCGGGGCGGGCCTGGCCTCCGCGGCCGAGCGCGATTAGCGCCTAGCGCGGCCTTGCAGAAATCCCTGCAAATCGCAGGGTCGGGAAATGTGGCATTTTCCAGGGATTTCCGCTATACTTGTCTCGTCGCCGGCCGGAAAGATCGAGCCGGCACTTTGCATGAAGCTCACACGGTATCGTTCCTAAGGGAGGCTGGCTTGTTCGACGTCGGCGACAAGGTCGTGTATCCGCACCATGGGGCGGGAACGGTGGTCAAGAAGGAGTAGCGCGAGGTGCTCGGGCAGATCCGCGACTACCTGACGATCCAGATCCTGCACAACGACATGGTCGTCAACGTGCCGTGCGAGAACGCCGAGAAGGTCGGCCTCCGGCGCGTGATCGAAGAGGATCTCGTCGGCACCGTGCTCAAGGCGCTGACGGGCAGCTCGACCGAGATGCCGAAGAACTGGAACCGCCGCTTCAAGCACAACCGCGACAAGATGAAGACGGGCGACATCTTCGAGCTCGCCGAGGTCGTGAAGAACCTCTCCCTGCGCGACCACGAGAAGGGCCTCTCGACCGGCGAGAAGCAGATGTTCGTGAAGGCGAAGAAGATTCTCGCCTCCGAGCTGATGTACGCGAAGGAGATGTCGGAGGACGAGGCGGCCGAGTGGCTCGAGGGCGTTCTCGTCGGCGTCGGCGGCGCGAAGCAGAAGACCAAGGCCAAGGCCAAGGTCGCAGCGGCCAGCGCCTGACGGGGCCGGCCGCTACGAGATGAGCGTCTGGGCGCTCCTGGTCGCGGCGGGGGCCGGGGAGCGTCTCGGCGGCGAGCGTCCGAAGGCATTCGTCAAGCTGCGCGACCGGCCGCTGCTCGCCGAGAGCCTGGAGCGCTTCGAGGCCTCGGGCTGGGTCGACGCGGTCGTGGTCGCCGCGCCCGCCGGGTGGGAGGAGCCGGTGATCCTGCTCGCGGAGGAGCTGGCCGCGTCGAAGGTGGCGGCTTGCGTGACCGGCGGAGCCACTCGCGCCGAGTCGGTGCGCGAGGCACTCGCCGAGGTGCCGGAGGACGCGGTCGCGGTGCTCGTGCACGACGCCGCCCGGCCGCTCGTCTCCGACGACGTCATCGGGCGCGTGCTCGCGCCGCTGGCGGAGGGCTGGGACGGCGCCGTGCCGGCGCTCCGGCTCGCTGACACGGTCAAGCGGGTGCGCGCCGAGCAGGTCGTCGAGACCCTGGCGCGTGACGAGCTCGTCACGGTGCAGACGCCGCAGGCCTTTCTCACGCGCGTGCTGCGTGAGGCCTACGCGGGCGACCTCGCGGGCGCGACCGACTGCTCCTCGCTCGTCGAGGCGCGCGGCGGGCGCGTGAAGGCCGTCGAGGGCGATTCCCGCTGCTCAAGATCACGACGCAGGCCGACCTGGAGCTCGTCGAATCGTGGCTCTGAAGGCGGTCTTCTTCGACGTCGGCGAGACGCTGATCAACGAGCTGCGCTACTGGAACGAGCTCGCGCGCCGGCTCGGACTCGAGCCCCACGTTCTCTGGACCGCCCTCGGCGTCACGATCGCGCGCGGTGAGGAGCACACGGATCTGTGGAGGCACCTCGGGATGGAGCCTCCGGAGCTCCTCGACGTGCTGCTCTACGACCGCTCCGACCTCTATCCCGACGCGCTTCCGTGTCTCGAGGCGCTGCGCGAGCGGGGCTACTTCGTCGGCATCGCGGGCAACCAGACCGCGGCGCTCGAGGAGTGGGCGCGGGCGCAGGAGCTGCCCGTCGACGTCGTCGCCTCGTCGGCGCGCTGGGGTGTGCGCAAGCCGCAGCCGGAGTTTTTCTCGCGCATCGTCGCCGAGTGCGATTGTGACGCCTCCGAAATCGCGTACGTCGGCGACCGCGTGGACAACGACGTGCTTCCCGCAAAGGCCGCCGGGATGATCGCCGTCCATGTCCGCCGCGGGCCGTGGGGGTACCTCCAGGACTCGCAGCCGCCGACGTCCGGGTTGACTCGTTGGCCGAGCTGCCGGAGGCTCTGGGGCTGTGAGCGAGCTCCGCATCGGCCTCGGTGTGGACGCGCACGCGCTCGTGGAGGGTGTGCCGCTCGTGCTCGGCGGCGTGCGGATCGACTTCCCACAGGGGCTCGCCGGCCACTCGGACGGCGACGTGCTCGCGCACGCGCTCGTGGACGCCGTGCTGGGCGCCGCGGGCCTCGGCGACATCGGCTCGCTCTTCCCCTCCGGCGACGAGCGCTGGCGGGGCGCAGTCTCGCTCGACCTGCTGCGCGAGGCCTACGCGCGTGTGCGCGCCGCCGGCTTCGAGCTCGTGAACGCCGACTGCATGCTGATCGGCGAGGCGCCGAAGATCGCGCCGCACCGCGAGGAGATGCGGCGGCGGCTCGCCGAAGCGATGGGCGTCGAGCCGGACGCCGTGAACGTGCGCGCGACGACGACCGACGGCCTCGGCTTCACGGGCCGCGGCGAGGGCCTCGCCGCCCAGGCGATCGCGCTGCTGCGTCGGGTCTAGGCGGGCAGGGCCGCCAGTCCGTCCTGTACGCATACGAGGCCGTCGCGGGCGAGCGCCGCGACGGCCTCGGCGTCGAGGTCGGCGAGCGGGCGCGGCTCGGCGGCGACGAGGCGGAGCGTCGCGGCGCGCCGCTGGCGGAACGAGCCCTCGAACGGGCCCTGCTTGCGCAGCGGCTCGTAGCGGCCGCCACGCGACGGGCACGCGTGGGCGAGCGGGCAGGCGCCGCAGCGCGGGATACGGGCGAGGCAGATCGTCGCGCCGAGGTCCATCAGCGCCTGCGCGGCCTCGGGGCCGAAGGCGTGACCCGTCCGCTCCTGCACGCGTGCCACGTTGACGTCCACCGGCAGCACGGGCTCGCCGAAGGCGAAGTTGCGGACCGCGGCGGCGGTGTACGGCCCGACGCCGGGCAGCTCGGTCAGGTCGGCCGGCCAGCCGCGCTCGGCGACAAGGCGGGCGGCGCGGTGGAGGTTGAGCCCGCGGCGGTTGTAGCCGAGCCCCTGCCAGGCGCGGATCACGTCGGCGGCAGGGGCAGCGGCGAGCGCCGCAGCCGTCGGCCAGCGCTCGAGCCAGGCGACGTACCGCGGGACCACGCGGTCGACCTGGGTCTGCTGCAGCATCACCTCGCTGACGAAGATCGCGTACGGGTCGCGCGTCCGGCGCCACGGCAGATCGCGG
This sequence comes from uncultured Actinomycetes bacterium, assembly GCA_963839425.1. GTDB lineage: Bacteria > Actinomycetota > Thermoleophilia > Gaiellales > Gaiellaceae > CAYGLV01. The sequence goes on along the minus strand of CAWIUX010000007.1, from coordinate 33,326 downwards.
CCAAAAGCCTGGAACCAAGCTAGGAGCGCAGCTTCCACGGCATGACTCTACGAGACCCGCTCGAGTTCGCACCAGGATGTCCTCGACGGAACGCTTACGAACGAGGAGACACCTGCCGATAGTGGGGAGATGGGGTCTGCTGCGCTTGCGGGCGACATGGGCTGGGCAAATTCTCGCGCGATCGTCCTATCTCGTGACGGGTATCGCTGCCAGGATTGTCCCCCAGGCGAAGTTGAACGCGCCCGCCACGTGCACCATCTCGTTCCGCGTGCCGCCGGCGGTAGCGACGAGCCATCGAACCTGATCGCGCTCTGCGCTAGCTGCCACGCCGCCCGGCATCCGAACCTCCAAGTGTCGCTGGCGCGACGCGCAATCGAGCGTTCGACGCTCCTCGTCTAGTACGCTTGCTCGACCGCCGGCACGAGTTTCCAGACGAGCTCGCGGCTCTCTCGTTTGCGTTGCGCCTGCTCGGTAAGGAGCGGCTTCGAGAAGGGCAGCTCGAAGCGATCCTGGCGGCCCTTCGCCGCGACTCGATGCTCGTCGTCCGGCCGACCGGTGCCGGAAAGACCCTCTGCTTTCAGCTCCCGGCGTTGCTGAGCGCGGGCACGACCTTCGTCCTATCGCCGCTCAAAGCGCTGATGAAAGAACAGGCCGCCGAGCTCCAGCGGCTCAAGGTTCCGGCGACCTTCGTCAACGGCGATCTCGGCCCCGACGAGAAGGAAGCTCGCTACCAGCTGCTCGAGTGCGGAGCCTTGAAGTTTCTCTACTGCACGCCGGAGCGGTTCAACGAAAATCGCGTCCGACCGGCCGAGGTCGAGCGACTCTCGAGGCAGAAACCTTCCTTTCTCGTCGTCGACGAGGCGCACTGCGTCGATCGGTGGGGAGACGACTTCCGCCCGGACTACGCCCGGATCGGTGAGATCCGCGAACGCCTCGGGAGTCCACCCGTGCTGGCCTTCACAGCGACGGCTGGAGTCGAAGCGCAACAACGCATCCTCGACTCACTTGGAATCCCCGATGCGAAGCGGTTCGTCACGGGCGCAGACCGACCGAACATCGCACTCGTGCGCCACATCTTGCCGGGAGACGTTCGCGAGCCGGAGCAGGTCAAGTCGCGCGCGAGACTGATTGCACGGCTTGTCCAGATCCTCCCGGACGGAAAGGCGATGATCTTCGTTCCGACCGTTCGGATCGGCGACGCGCTCAAGCAGGCGATCGCGGCCGAAGGTATCGACCTCCCTTTCTACTCGGCAAAGGGCGGCACGCCGAATGAACGGGACACGATCGTGGGTCGCTTCACCGGCAGACTCAATCCACCTCTTCGCGCGGTCATCTGCACGAATGCGTTCGGGATGGGGATCGATGTGCCAGACGTGCGGCTGGTGATCAACTGGCAGCACCCTGCCTCGGTCGAGGAATACCTCCAGGAGTTTGGACGCGCCGGACGCGACGGGAAGCCCGCGCTCGCCGTCCTGCTGAGCGAGGGCGGTTCCGAGCGGGACCTGCTCGATTTCATGGCCGCAAAGACGGCCGAATCCGTGCCGGATCCAGAGCAGGCGCGAAAGAGTCTAGAGCGGAAATTACGACGCATCGACGCCATCAACGAACTCGTTGTTGACCGGAAGTGCTTCCGCGTCGGACTGCTCAGCTACCTGGTCGGCGAGGAGCCGCCACGGAAGGGCTCACTTGCACGACGGTTCCTCGAGTGGGTCTTCAGCGAGCGGCGCCACATCTCGGATGCGAGCTTCTGTTGCGATGCCTGTCATTCCGAGCAGGCTCAGGTTGCCCTCGGCGCGCTCGGCTCGAACTGATCTCGGCTGAACTGTCCGTGCCGGACTCCACGTCCGCGGCGACGGTAGATTGACCTCGTGACAACCCGCGTCCGCTTCGCGCCGAGCCCGACCGGCGCGCTCCTCGTCGGCAGCGCCCTCTCGGCGACGGCGAGCGCCGCAGGGGTCGGCCAGCGCTCGAGCCAGGCGAAGTAGCGCGGCAGCACGCGCTCGACCTGCGTCTGCTGGAGCATCACCTCGGAGACGAGGATTGCGTACGGATCCCTCGTCTTCCTCCACGGAAGGTCTCTCGCGGAGCGTCTGCACCAACCCAGCAGGAGGGATTCCACGGGTGTAAGCCTAGAGGCAGGGAAAAGACGGCAGGACCGTCGTTCAGGCCGCGCGAGCGGCCCGTGCCAACGAGCGCTCGTGCTCCCCTGTCGAGTGCCGGCCGAACGAGCCTAGTTGAGGACGCACTTGCCGCCGGGGCCGGCGAGCTCGCGCTGGAGCGTGTTCAGCTCGAGCTCGCGCTCCGCGTGCTCGGGGCTGTCCTTGTCGAAGGCCGGCAAGCCGGCGCCTTCCCAGTACACGGTCGGTGTCACGCCCGGTCCGATCGCCGAGATCCGATAGCGCTCGCCGTGGCCCATCGGGCGCTCGCCGGCGGGATAGCCGGCGTAGGGCTGATGCGCATAGAAGCCGTAGCAGAAGGCACCCGACGGGTTCTGGGCGAGGAATGAGTTCTCGCGCTTCCAGCCGGCACCGTAGGCCGAGTTGAACGTGTCCAGGAAGACGTTGCGGCCGAAGCTGTCGAGTGGCACCCCCGTGGAGGTCGACTTGAAGCCGTGCACGGGCGCTCCCAGATAGCTGAGGCGGCCGAAGATGTGATGGAAGCGCTTGGAGTAGATCCAGTCGGTGTAGGCGTCGATCACCGGCAGCGGCCCCGTCCAGTGCGAGAGGTGCAGCTCCCAGACGCTCTGGGCCGCCTTCCAGGGGGTGAGGCCGAGGTTCGGCAGCGCCCGCTGCCAGCGCTGGAGCGCCCAGTAGGAGCCGTCCGGAGCCTTGCAGGCGGTGACGGCCCAGGCGAGCTCAGGCCCGTCGTAGGGGCGGCAGGCGTTCTTGAACGTCGTCGCGTAGCCGACCTTGCGGTACTTGCCCCAGCCGCCGGCGTAGTCGATCTTGAACTTGACCTGTGCACCCCCACTCGTCGGGGCGATCGCGTTGACGGCGCCCCAGGCGAGCACCTGCTTGCGCTTGCCGGCCGCCTTGTAGCCGACCAAGGCCTCCCCCTTGGTGTTGACCTTGAGCGTCGGGCCGACGACGTTGCGGTCGATGAGCTCACTCGCCGCGGCCCCGCCGGCGCCGAGCAGCGCCAGGGTGAGCAGAGCGATGAGGGGAGCGAGGAGTCTCATACCCAGGGAAGGGAGAACGAGGCTCAGGAGCGCACGGGCGTCTTCTCCCTTCTTCACTCCTATCGGCAGAAACGGATTGAGGGTGAAGACATTCGTCGGCAGGCGCGCGGAGCACGGTCGAGGCCGGAGGGCGATAATGCCGCGCGGATGAGCGATCCCGCCGATCTGGGCGTCGTCGAGGCGTCGTCGCTGCTCGCCCGGCGCGAGCTGGCGGCGAGCGAGCTCGCCGCGGCCTGCCTCGCCCGGATCCGCACCCGAGACGGCACGCACAGCCACGACGGCGACCCCGGCTCGGTCAACGCGTGGGTGCGTGTCTACGAGGAGGACGCGCTGACCGCCGCGGCGCTCGCCGACGCGCGGCTGAGCGCCGCCGCAGTCCGGCGCGACGGCCCGGCCCCGGCCCTGTGCGGGATCCCGATTGGGCTGAAAGACCTCTACGCCGTCGCCGGCAAGCCGCTGACCGCCTCGAGCCGGCTGCTGCACGAGCTCCCGGAGCGCGACTGCGACGTCTGGGCCGCGCTCTCGGCCGCGGGGATGGTGCTCCTCGGCCACCTGCACACGCACGAGTTCGCCATCGGCGGCACGACCGACCAGGTCGGCAACCCGTGGGCACTCGACCGTTCGGCGGGTGGGTCCAGCGGTGGCTCAGCGGCGGCGCTCGCGGCGCGCATGGTGCCCGCGGCGACGGGGACGGACACGGCCGGCTCACTGCGCATCCCGTCTGCTCTCTGCGGGACGTCGACGATCAAGCCGACGCGCGGGCTCGTCTCGCTCGAGGGCGTCGTCCCGCTCGGCACGAGCCTCGATCACGCGGGGCCGATGGCCCGCACTCTCGCCGACTGCGCCGTCTTGCTCACCGCCATGGCGGGGCTTGATGCTGGGCGCGCGCCGGCAAGGCCCCTGGCGGGAGCGCGAATCGCGGTCTCCCCGCGCGTCGCCGCCGTGAGCCTCGACCCCGACGTCGGCGAGGGCTTCGAGTCGGTGCTCGACCTCTGCGTCAGGCTCGGCGCGACGCTGGTCGAGCCGCTTCCGCCGGCGGTCGCGCTCGACGTCGACGACGACTTCCTCGACGTCATCTGCTCCGAGCTCCTCGCCTTCCACCGCCGCTTCGACGACCGGCGCGAGCTCTACCGCCCGTCCCTGCGCGAGTGGGTCGAGTTGGCCGGGCCGCGCGCGCTCTCGCCGGAGGACTACGCGGCCGCCCAGGCGCGCCGCCGCGAGCTGGCCGCGTCGTGGGAGAGCTGGCTCGTGCGCGAGCGGATCGACGCGATCGCCGAGCCCACCGTGCCGGTCGTCGCCCCACGCCGCGGCGACGGCTACGACCATGCGGGGAGCGACGCCGAGCTGATCTCCCTGACCCACTACTGGGACTGGACGGGCTCCCCGGTTGTGGCGTTTCCCGCCGGGCTCGGCTCGCGCAGCGGCCTGCCGGTCGGCGTGTCGCTCGTCGGCCGCGCCGGAGCCGACTGGGATCTGCTTGCCGCAGGCGGAGAGCTGCAGGCCGCCCTCGGCGTGCCCGTGCCGCCCCTCGCGGCCTGACGGGGGACCGGCCGTAGACTGACGGGGTGGCCGTCCGCGTCCGCTTTGCGCCGAGCCCGACCGGCTCGCTCCATCTCGGCAGCGCCCTCTCGGCGGCGGCGAGCCGCCGCGCCGGTGACTGGCTGCTGCTGCGGATCGACGACACCGACCCGGCGCGGAACGTCGAGGGCGGGGAGGAGGCGATCGTCGCCGACCTCGCATGGCTCGGCATCGGCTGGGACGAGGGGCCGGTGCGCCAGAGCTCGCGCGCCGCGCGCCATCTCGAGGCGGCCGAGCGGCTCGGCGAGCGCTTCGACGGCGTGACGCTCGTCCGCGAGGACGGTACGCCCACGTACCACCTTGCGAGCGTGGTGGACGACGCCGACTTCGGCATCACGCTCGTCGTCCGCGGCTCCGACCACCGGCCGAACGAGGCTCTGCACCGCCGGCTGCACGAGGCGCTCGGGACGCGGGCGCCCGAGTACGTGCACCACGGGCTGATCCTCGGGCCGGACGGCAAGAAGCTCTCGAAGCGGCACGGCGCCGCCTCCGTCGAGGACCTGCGCGAGCAGGGGATCCCCGCCGAGGCGGTGCGCGCCTACCTCGACGAGCTGGGACTGCCGCAGCATGACGTCCACCTCGATCTCGCACGGCTCCGCCGGCTCGCGATCGAGGCGATCGCGTCCCTGTCCGACGCGGATCTCGCCGAGCGCGCCGGCGCTCCCCGGGAGCTCGCCCGCGCGCTCCGGGGCGCCCGCGACCTGAGCGAGGCGCGTGCCATGGCCCGCTCGATCCTCGAGCCGGGGCCGGTGACGCTGCCCGAGGAGGCGCGGCCGACGCTCGAGCGCTTCGCCGAGCTGCGGGAGCGCGCGAACGGCAGCCTCGACGAGCCGCGCGCGCGGGAGATCGTGCGCGAGCTGAAGGCCGTCGGTGGGGACCTGAGGGTGCTGCGCCTCGCGCTCACCGGCGCCGACCGCGGGCCGGAGCTGTGGACAGTGGTCGCAGCACTCTCCCGCGACGAGGCGCTGCGGAGGGCCCGTGCGGCTCTATAGCACCTGGCACCGGAAGCTCGTCGAGCTGCCGCCGCCGCCCCACCGCGTCGGCATCTACGCCTGCGGCCCGACCGTCTACCAGCGCATCCACGTCGGCAACGCGATCCCGTTCGTGCTCTCGATGTGGCTCAGGCGCTGGCTCGTCGAGCGCGGCTACGACGTGCTGCTCGTCGAGAACATCACCGACGTCAACGACAAGATCTACGACGCCGCGCCGGGCGACAGCGCGCGCCTGGCCGCCGCCGCGAGCGACTGGTACGTCGAGGACACGAGCCTGCTCGGGCTGGGCCGCCCCGACGTCGAGCCGAAGGCGACCGAGACGATCCCCGAGATCGTCGCGCTGATCGCGGAGCTCGTCGCGAGAGGGCACGCCTACGCGGTCGACGGGGACGTCTACTTCCGCGTCGCCCGCTTCCCCGAGTACGGCGGCCTCTCCGGCCAGAAACCCGACCAGATGCGGGACGAGGAGCCGAACCCGCGCAAGGAGGACCCGCGCGACTTCGCGCTCTGGAAGGCGAACAAGCCGGGCGAGGACACAGCGTGGGATTCACCCTGGGGCCGCGGCCGCCCGGGCTGGCACATCGAGTGCTCGGCGATGGCCGAGAAGTACCTCGGCCCGAGCTTCGACATCCACATGGGCGGGCTCGACCTCGTCTTCCCGCACCACGAGAACGAGATCGCCCAGTCCCGTGCCGCCGGCCGCGAGTTTGCGCGCATCTGGATGCACAACGGGATGCTCGAGTTCACCGGCGAGAAGATGTCCAAGTCGGTCGGCAACATCGTCACGCTGCGCGACGCCGTCGAGGAGTGGGGGCGGGAGACGCTGCTGCTCTTCTTCCTGACCGGCCACTGGCGCAAGCCGCTCGACTTCTCCGCGGAGACGATGGCGCAGGCGAAGGCGCAGTGGACGACGTTCCTGGACGCGACCATCCACGCCGCCGAGCGCACGCACGACGGCCCTAGCTGGGACGAGTTCGTCGCGGTGCTCGAAGACGACTTCAACACGCCCGCCGCGCTCGCGGTGATGCACGAGTGGCGGCGAGTACGGAATCTCGACCTGCTCGGGGACGCTCTGCAGCTCTTTGGTCTCGCGATCGCGGTCAGCGAAGCTCCCCTGGCTGTCAAGCACCTTGCCCGCCGGCGGCTGGAGGCGCGCGCAGCCGGTGACTACGCCGAGGCCGATCGCCTCAGGGCCGAGATCGAGGCGGCCGGGTGGGAAGTGCGGGACGAGCCCGGCGGCTATCGGCTCGTGCCGAGGCGATGAGTCGCGAGCAGGTCTACGGGCGGCGGGCGGTGCGCGAGGCGCTGCGCGGCCGGCGCGCCGTGCTCGAGCTCTGGGCGAGCCAGCGGGCGCTCGAGGCCGAGCCGTGGCTGCGCGATCTGAAGCCTCGACCTCAGGTCAAGCCTGAACGCGAGATCGGCGAGGCGGCGGAGACGCGCGACCACCAGGGAGTGCTCGCGTGGTGCGAGCCGTACCCGTATGCAGATGCCTGGGAGCTCGCTGCCGCCGAGCGGCCGCTGCTCGTCTGCCTCGATCAGGTGACCGACCCGCACAACCTCGGTGCCGTCTGCCGCAGCGCCGAAGGGGCGGGCGCCACGGGCGTGATCGTGCCGGCGCACGGCTCCGCGCGCGTGACCGCCGCCGTCTGCCGCGCCTCCGCGGGCGCGGTCGAGCACCTGCCCGTCGCGGTCGTCCCGAACCTCGCCCGCTACCTGCAGGAGATCAAGGGCGCCGACCTCTGGGTGTACGCGACGGCCGCCGACGCGCCGCAGACGATGTGGCAGGCCGACCTCTCCGGCGGGCTCGCCCTCGTCTTCGGGGCCGAGGGAAAGGGAGTGCGTCCGCTCGTCCGCCGCATGTGCGACGGCGCCGTCTCGATCCCGCTGGCAGGGCGGGTCGAGTCGCTCAACGTCAGCGTGGCTGCCGCGTTGCTGTTGTACGAGGCCAGGCGGCAGCGGGAGTAGGCGGATGGCCGATCCGACCCTCTACCTCTTCGACGGCTACAACCTCCTGCACGCGGGCGGCTTCGCGGACGTGCGGGAGCTGAGTGACACCCTCGCGAGCTTCGTCGCGACGCGCGGCGCGCGCGGGATCGTCGTCTTCGACGGGGCCGGCGACGAGCGCGAGCTCGGCGGGCTCTCCGTGCGCTACGCGCCGGACGCCGACACGCTGCTCGAGCGCCTCGCGGCCGAGCACCGCGCGAGTGAGCGCGTCTGCCTCGTCTCCTCCGACACCGCCGTGCGCGGCACCTCCGGGATCGAGGTGCAGAAGATCTCGTCGCCGACCTTCGTGCGCGACGAGCTCGGAGCCGTCCAGCACAGCGAGGAGACGCGCTCGCAGCTCCGCGACCGCCTCGATCCCGAGACCCGCGAGCGACTCGAGCGCCTGCGGCGCGGGGAGTAGGGCGAACGTATGTTCTTAGCACAATGAGATTATTGCAAAGGGCTTGTAACTAGAGGACTAGGCTGCTATGTTCTCCCTCAACTTAAGGGTGAGGCTTGAGCGGTCGAACGAAGCGGCCGCCCCGGACTGGCCCACGAGACACGGGGAGCCCACCCACATGACCGTTCGCAACGCCACCGCGGAGCAGCTGGCCGCCAAGCAGGTTCAGAGGCAGCAGCGAGAGCTCGAGGACATGCAGCTCGTGCTGAAGGCACGGAACGGCAGCCAGGTCTCCCTCGACGCGCTGATGCGCCGCTACGCCGGCTTCGTCCGGTTGAAGGCGAGCTCGTACTTCCTCGCCGGCGGCGAGTCCGACGACCTGATTCAGGAGGGGATGATCGGGCTCTACAAGGCGGTGCGCGATTTCCGGACCGACAAGGAGACGTCGTTCCGCAGCTTCGCGGAGCTCTGCGTGACGCGGCAGATCATCACGGCGATCAAGACCGCGACCCGCTTCAAGCACTCCCCGCTCAACACCTACGTCTCGTTCAGCCACACGCCTGCCGGCCAGGACTCCGACGGCGAGTGCACACTCGGCGACGCCCTTCCGGGCCCGGGGGTCAACGACCCGGCCATCTGCGTGATCTCGACCGAAGAGCTGCAGAGCCTCGTCTTCACGCTCGGCACGGGCCTCTCGTCGCTCGAGTCGGACGCGCTGCGCTGCTACCTCGAGGGCTTCTCGTACGAGCAGATGGCGGAGGAGCTCGGCTGCGACACGAAGACGATCGACAACGCGCTCCAGCGCGTCAAGCGCAAGATCGTCATGCACCAGAAGTCGCGCGAAGTCCTGAGCTAACGGCGGCCGGCTCGCCTACCATGAGGTCGGCGCCGGAGTAGCTCAGCTGGTAGAGCAACGGTTTTGTAAACCGTGGGTCGTGGGTTCGAGTCCCGCCTCCGGCTCTGCGACCGCCGCCCGCGCGGAGGGCGACGCGGGCGGCGGCCCGCCTGCGCAACACGCCGCGCATTGCATCGCAGGGCCGCCGGGACCCATAATCGCTGGGTGTCCGTGCGGGAACAGAGCGGCGTGGGCCGCGTCACGGCGGCGCGCGAGCGCTACGTAGCCAGAGGGGTCTCGACTCCCCGGCTCGTCGTCGCGCGCGCGAGCGGCGCCCGCATCGAGGACGTGGACGGCCGCAGCTACCTGGACTTCGCGGGCGGGATCGGCTGCCAGAACACCGGCCACGGCTTCGGCCCCGTCGTCGCGGCCGTCCACGAGCAGGTCGACCGCTACCTGCACCAGTGCTTCATGGTCGGTACCTACGAGCCCTACGTCGAGGTCTGCCGCCGGCTCGCCGAGCTGTCGCCGTGTGCGGGGCGAGACCAGAAGAGCATCCTTGTCAACTCCGGCGCCGAGGCGGTCGAGAACGCGGTCAAGATCGCACGCGTCGCGACCGGCCGGCCCGCCGTCGTGGTCTTCGACAACGCGTTCCACGGCCGCACGCTGCTGACGATGACGATGACGAGCAAGGTGCGGCCGTACAAGCACGGCTTCGGCCCGTTCGCGCCGGAGGTCTACCGGACCCCCGCGCCCTATCCCTATCGCGGGATCTCCTCGGACGACGCGCTCGCAGCCCTGAAACACCTCTTCAAGGGCGACGTGGACCCCGAGTCGGTCGCCTGCGTCGTGCTCGAGCCGGTGCAGGGGGAGGGCGGCTTCGTCGTGATGCCGCCGGACTTCCCCGCGCGCCTGGCCGAGCTCTGCGCGCAGCACGGGATCCTCTACGTGGACGACGAGGTGCAGTCCGGCGTCGGACGCACCGGCCCCGTGTGGGCGATCGAGCACTACGACGGCGTGAGGCCCGACCTGCTCGTCTCGGGCAAGTCTCTGGGCGGCGGCCTGCCGCTCGCCGCCGTGACCGGCCGGATGGAGCTGATGGACGCCCCCGGCCCGGGCGGGCTCGGGGGCACGTTCGGGGGTAACCCCGTCTCGTGCGCCGCGGCCGCGGTCGTGCTCGACACCGTCGCTGATCCGGCGTTTCGCGCGGCCTCGCACGAGCTCGGAGAGACGATGCGCGCGCGCCTCGCGGCGCTCGCCTCCCGCCGGCCCGAGCTCGGCGAGGTGCGCGGGCTCGGCCCGATGCTCGCGTTCGAGCTCGTCGAGCAGAGCCCCGACCTCGCGGGCCGCGTCGTCGCGGCGGCGTTCGACCGCGGGCTGCTGCTCCTCTCGTGCGGGCTCTACGGCAACGTGATCAGGCTGCTCTGCCCGCTGACCGTCTCCGACCAGGAGCTCGAGCAGGGGTTCGCGATCCTGGAGGAGGCGCTTGCAGACGCTGCCGCAGCCTAGCGCCGTGCTCGCGCCGGAGGCCGCCGCCGGGCCGCCCGACATCCGGGTCACGGGCCTGCGCAAGCACTTCGGGGACGTTCCCGCCGTGGACGGCGTGAATCTCGAGGTCGCCCGCGGCGAGTTCTTCACGATGCTCGGCCCGTCAGGGTCGGGGAAGACGACGACTCTGCGCCTGATCGCCGGCTTCGAGCGCCCCGACGGCGGCACGATCGAGCTCGCCGGCCGCGACGTCTCGGCGCTCCCGCCCTACGAGCGCGACGTGAACACGGTCTTCCAGGACTATGCGCTCTTCCCGCACATGACCGTGCAGGAGAACGTGGAGTACGGCCTGCGTGTGAAGAGGGTCGGCAGAGTCGATCGCCGACTCCGGGCGGAGCAGGCGCTCGAGATGGTCCGGCTCGCCGAGTACGGTGCGCGGAAGCCGTCGCAGCTCTCGGGCGGCCAGCGCCAGCGCGTCGCGCTCGCGCGCGCGATCGTCAACCGGCCGCAGGTGCTTCTGCTCGACGAGCCCCTCGGCGCGCTCGATCTCAAGCTCCGCCAGGAGATGCAGATCGAGCTGAAGCGGATCCAGCGGGAGGTCGGGATCACGTTCGTCTACGTGACCCACGACCAGGAGGAGGCGCTCACGATGAGCGACCGCCTCGCGGTCTTCAACCGGGGCCGGATCGAGCAGGTCGGCAGCCCGGCCGAGGTGTACGAGCATCCGGCGAGCGAGTTCATCGCCGGCTTCGTCGGCGTCTCGAACGTGCTCGAGCGCGACGGGCGGCGGTTCACCGTGCGTCCGGAGAAGGTGCACATGCTCGCCGACGACGAGACGCCCGATCGGGGCGTGCACGTGGAGGACGGCCGCATAGCGAGCGTCGTCTACGTCGGCATGATCACTCGCTATCACGTCGCACTCGACGCGGGCGGCGAGCTGATGGTGGTGAGCCAGAACCTCGAGGTCACGTCCACCGAGGCGCTGGCGCAACAGGGACGGCGTGTGCGGCTGCAGTGGCGGCCGGAGCACACGTTCACAATCGAGATGGGGAGGAGCACTTAATGACGGGACGCACCAAGCGGTTCCGCTTCTGGGCGGTACTCACGCTGCTCGTCGGCGTTCTCTCGTTTCTCGCCGCGGGCTGCGGTGGGGGCGACGACGGGGGCACGCCGGAGGGCGCGCTCACAGAGCTAGGCGCCGGAGAGGGCGAGGTCAACCTGATCGCCTGGGCCGGCTACGTCGAGGACGGCTCGACCGACCCGAAGGTCGACTGGGTCACGTCGTTCGAGGAAGAGACCGGCTGCCAGGTGAACGTCAAGACCGGCAACACCTCGGACGAGATGGTGACGCTGATGCGCACCGGCGACTATGACGGCGTCTCGGCGTCGGGCGATGCGACTCTGCGCCTGATCGCCGCCGGCGACGTCGCGCCGGTGAACACGGATCTCATCCCCAACTACGCCGACGTCTACGAGGGGCTGAAGAACCAGCCGCACAACTCGGTGGACGGCGTGATGTACGGCGTGCCTCACGGCCGCGGCGCGAACCTGCTGATGTGGCGGACCGACAAGATCGATCCGGCCCCCGATAGCTGGAGCGTCGTCTGGGACGCGGACTCGCCGTACAAGGGCAGCGTGACCGCGTACGACAGCCCGATCTACATCGCGGACGCGGCCGTCTACCTGATGGCGACCCAGCCCGATCTCGGGATCACGAACCCGTACGAGCTGGACGACGCGCAGTTCGCCGCCGCAGTCGAGCTGCTGAAGAAGCAGCGCACGATCATCGGCGAGTACTGGTCCGACTACACGAAGTCGATGGCCGCCTTCACGTCGGGCGAGAGCGCGGTCGGCACGACCTGGCAGATCATCGCCAACCTGCTCGTCGGCGAGAAGGTGGCGGTCGAGACGACGCTGCCGAAGGAGGGCTCGACCGGGTGGTCCGACACGTGGATGATCTCGTCCAAGGCCGCCCACCCGAACTGCATGTACCTCTGGATGGACCACATCATCTCGCCCGAGGCGAACGCCGCGGTGTCCGAGTGGTTCGGCGAGGCGCCCTCGAACGCGAAGGCGTGCGACTTCACCGCCGACAAGACCCACTGCGACACGTTCCACGCAGCGGACGAGGCGTACTTCGAGCAGGTTCACTACTGGACGACGCCGCAGGCCGACTGCGGTGACGACCGGGGTGAGGTCTGCAAGGACTACTCCGAGTGGGTCCAGGCCTGGACCGAGATCAAGGGGTAGTTGAGCTCGGTTCCTGACGCAGCGCAGGCGCCGCCCCGGGTTGGCCCGGGGCGGCGCCTCGCGTCTTTCCTGCACCGCCGCCCGAAGCTGCAGCTCTCGCTGCTGCTGGCCGGGCCGCTCGGCTGGCTCGTGCTCGCCTACCTCGGCTCGCTGGCCGTGCTGTTCGTGGCCGCGTTCTGGCGGCTCGACCCGTTCACGGCCGAGATCATCCACGACTACTCGTTCGGGAACTTCCGGACGCTCTGGGAGAACGACGTCTACCGCGCGATCACGCAGCGCACGGTCGGCATCGCCGCCGCGGTCACCGTCACCGACGCGCTGCTCGCCTTCCCGATCGCCTTTTACATGGCCAAGGTCGCCTCGCCGCGGACGCGCGCCCTGCTCCTGATCGCCGTGCTGATGCCGCTCTGGGCGAGCTACCTCGTCAAGGTCTACGCCTGGCGGATCATCCTGCAGGAGTCGGGGCCGCTGAACTGGCTGCTCGATCCGTTCGGGCTCGACGGGCCCGGCTTCGGCAACGTCGCCACGTGGATCGTCTTCTCCTACCTGTGGCTGCCGTACATGATCCTGCCGGTGTACGCGGGGCTCGAGCGGATCCCGAGCTCGCTGCTCGAGGCGTCGGCGGACCTCGGCGGCAAGGCCCCTCGCACCTTCCTCAGGGTCGTCCTGCCGATCGCCTTCCCGGCCGTCGTCGCCGGCTCGATCTTCACGTTCTCGCTCACGCTCGGCGACTACATCACGCCGCAGCTCGTCTCGAGCACGCAGTTCATCGGCAACGTCGTCTACACGAATGTGGGCGTGGCGAACAACCTGCCGCTCGCGGCCGCGTTCGCGACCGTGCCGGTCGCCGTGATGATCCTCTACCTGCTCGGCGCCCGGCGCGCGGGCGCCTTCGAGAGCCTCTGATGGTCGAGTCCCGCCCGGCGAAGTGGCTGCTGCGGGGGGCGTCCGCCGTGACGCTCGCCTTCATCTACGTGCCGTTGCTCGTGATCGGCCTCTACGCCTTCAACGAGAGCCGGATCCAGTCGTGGCCGATCAAGGGGCTGACGCTGAAGTGGTTCGGCAAGGCGATCCACAACGAGGGCGCCCGCGAGGCGCTCACCGTCTCGCTCAAGGCGGGGCTCGGCGCGACCGTGATCGCGCTCGTCCTCGGCACGCTGGCCTCGCTCGCGGTCGCCCGCTATCGCTTCTTCGGGCGGGAGACGATCTCGTTCCTCGTCATCCTACCGATCGCGCTGCCGGGGATCGTCACCGGCATGGCGCTGAACGCCACCTTCCGGACCGTGCTCGAGCCGTTCGGCGTCGGGTTCGGCCTCTTCACGATCATCGTCGGCCACGCCACGTTCTGCATCGTGGTCGTCTACAACAACGTGATCGCGCGGCTCCGCCGAACGGCGCGCTCGCTCGACGAGGCCTCGGCCGATCTCGGCGCCGACACGTGGCAGACGTTCCGCTACGTCACCTTCCCGCAGCTCCGCACCGCCGTGTTGGCGGGAGCGCTGCTCGCCTTCGCGCTCTCGTTCGACGAGGTGATCGTGACGACGTTCACCGCCGGCCCGGACGAGACGCTTCCGATCTGGATCCTCAACAACCTCTCGCGCCCGAATCAGCTGCCGATCGTGAACGTCGTCGCCGTCTTCATCATCCTGCTCTCGATGATCCCGGTCTACCTCGCCCAGCGGCTCTCGAGCGAGTCGGGCGGCGGCGTCACCGCCGGGCAATAGTCAGGCGCGCGCGAGCGCCTGGTCGAGGTCGGCCCAGAGGTCCTCGACGTCCTCGACGCCGACGGAGAGGCGGAGCAGCCCTTCCGGGACGCGGTCGCCCTCCCAGCGGTGGCGGGACTCGAGGCTCGACTCGACGCCGCCGAGCGAGGTCTGGTTCGCGATCAGGCGCAGCGAGGTCTCGACCGTGCGCGCGGCGTCTCCGCCGGCGACGTCGAATGAGAGCAGGCCGCCGAACCCGCCCTCGAGGTAGCGCGCGGCAACGGGGTCGCCGAGGCCCGGGTAGCGGACGGTCGAGACGGCGGGATGGGCCTGGAGGCGGCGGGCGAGCTCGAGCGCGGTCTCCGACTGGCGGCGGACGCGCAGGTGGAGTGTCTTCAGGCCGCGTAGGAGGAGCCACGCCGGGTCGGGCGCCGCGACGATCCCGCTCGCCGAGCGAAAGGCGAGCAGGCGGTCGCGGTCCGCCTCGTCGCGGCAGGTCACGGCGCCGAGCAGGGCGTCGGAGTGGCCGGCGAGGTACTTCGTGGCGCTGTGCAGGACGAGGTCGGCGCCGTGCTCGAGCGGCCGCAGCAGCACCGGCGTCGAGGCGGTCGCGTCCACGAGCAGTCGCGCGCCCGCCGCGTGCGCCGCCTCGGCGTGGGCGGCGAGGTCCGGGAAGGTCAGGAAGGGGTTGGCAGGCGCTTCGAGCCAGACGAGCGCGGCGCCGTCCGGCGCGGAGCCGGTCTGGTCGAACTCGACCGCCTGCAGGCCCCACCGCTCGAGCATCCGGAGCGTGACCCCGGTGCCGTAGTAGGCGCCCCGCGGCAGCGCGACAGTGTCGCCGGGCTCCAGGAGCGCGAGCACGACGGCGGTCGTTGCCCCCGAGCCCGAGGCGAAGAGGAGCGCAGGCCCGCCGTCCAGCTCGCCGAGCACGCGCTCGGCCTCGCTACCGGCCGGGTGGCCGTGGCGCTGGTAGGCGAACGGGCCTGTCTCGCCGTCCACGTATGCGAACACCGTCGCCCGCTCGAGGGCGGTCGCGGAATGGGCGGCCCGGGTCTCAGGCTTCACGCCCGGTGACTGTATAGGCTCAGCCCGAATGGCGGACACGACGAAGGGCAAGCTCGAGCGGCTCCTGGCCCTGCGCGAGGAATCCCTCCACCAGGCGAGCGAGAAGTCCGTCGCGCGCCAGCGCGAGCGCGGCAAGCTGCTCGCACGCGAGCGGGTCGAGAAGCTGCTCGACCCCGGCTCGTTCGTCGAGCTCGACCGCTACGTCCGCCACCGCGAGGTCGAGTTCGAGATGCGGGAGCACCGGCCGTGGGGCGACGCGGTCGTCACCGGCTACGGGACCATCTTCGGGCGCAAGGTCTTCGTCTTCTCGCAGGACTTCACGATCTTCGGCGGCAGCCTCTCGGAGGTCTTCGCCGAGAAGATCTGCAAGGTGATGGACATGGCCGTCAAGTACGGCTGCCCGGTGATCGGCATCAACGACTCCGGCGGCGCGCGGATCCAGGAGGGCGTCGTCTCGCTCGCGGGCTACGCGGACATCTTCTGGCGCAACGTCCAGGCCTCGGGCGTCGTCCCGCAGATCTCGCTTGTGATGGGCCCCTGCGCAGGAGGCGCCGTCTACTCGCCGGCGATCACCGACTTCGTGCTGATGGTCGAGGGCTCGTCGTACATGTTCATCACCGGTCCCGACGTCGTGAGGACGGTGACCGGCGAGGACGTGAGCTTCGAGGACCTGGGCGGCGCGGCCGCGCACGCGACGAAGTCCGGCGTCGCGCACTTCACGTCGGCCGACGAGGAGGCGTGCCTCGAGGACGCGCGCTACCTGCTCTCGTTCCTGCCGCAGAACAACCTCGAGTCGCCGCCGTACGCCGCGCCCAGCGACCCGGTGGAGCGCGAGGAGGCCTCGCTCGACACGCTCGTTCCCGACGCCGCGAACAAGCCGTACGACATGCACCAGGTGATCCGGGCGGTAGTGGACGACGGCGAGTTCCTCGAGGTGGCCGAGCGCCACGCCGAGAACATCGTCTGCGGCTTCGCCCGACTCGGCGGCCACGCGGTCGGCGTCGTCGGCAACCAGCCGCAGCGCGCTCGCCGGCGTGCTCGACATCGACGCCTCGGTCAAAGCAGCGCGCTTCGTCCGCACCTGCGACGCCTTCAACGTCCCGCTCGTCACCTTCGTGGACGTGCCGGGCTTCCTGCCGGGGACGGCGCAGGAGTGGGGCGGGATCATCCGCCACGGCGCGAAGCTGCTCTACGCCTACGCGGAGGCGACCGTGCCGAAGCTGACCGTGATCACCCGGAAGGCGTACGGCGGGGCCTACGACGTCATGAGCTCCAAGCACATCCGCGCCGACTTCAACGTCGCGTGGCCGACCGCAGAGGTCGCCGTGATGGGGCCGGAGGGCGCCGTCAACATCATCTTCCGAGACGAGCTCGCGGAGGCGAAGGATCCGGACGCGAAGCGCGCAGAGCTGATCGCCGACTACAAGGAGCGGTTCGCGAACCCCTACACCGCCGCCGAGCGCGGCTACGTGGACGAGGTGATCGAGCCGCGCCGCACGCGCCCGGTGTTGATCTCGGCGCTCGAGACGGCGCTCGGCAAGCGGGAGCCGAAGCCCAAGCGCAAGCACGGCAACATCCCGCTCTAGACGAACGCGTATTCGACCGAGTCGCAGACCCGTTCGTAGCCGATGTCGACGTAGATCTTGTTCGAGGTCGGGTTGGCGAGGTTGGTGTAGAGGAAGCAGAAGCGGCGCCCGGCGGCGAGTTGCTGCGCAGAGACGTGGGCCGTGAGGGCGCTCGCGTACCCGCGGCCGCGGAGCTCGGGGGTGTGTAGACGGGCCCGATGCGGATGCCGGTCGGGGTCGGGCTGCCGAAGCCGACCGCCGAGACCGGCCAGCCCCCGTCCTCCCAGAGCGCGATCCCGCCGGCCGGCTCGGCGAGCCTGTGGTCGACGTTCCGCGCGATCCCGTCCTCGTCCGGTGCCGGCTCGTCGAGCGCCTCGACCGCGAACGCCCGCCACCACTCGAGCAGGAGAGCCTGGTCCGTGCGCGTCGCGGCGTGTGGGCGCCCAGGAGCCGGTCGCGACGGCGGGACGACGGCGGACAGCTCGTAGATCCCCTGGTGCGCGCGTGGCTCCGCCCGCACGCCCCACGCGGCGACGAAGCGATCCATCTCGGGCACGGCTCCGACGACGCCCGGCAGCGGCCCTTCGATTGCGCGTGCAAGCGCGTCGACGGCGTCGTCGGACCCGCGCGCGACGACGAGGTTGTGCGGCGGCGTGCGGAGCGCCGCGCCCACGACCGTGCCGGCCCGCTCGACAAGCCAGAGCGCGGACTCGGGATAGACGTGCGGGTGGTCGCGGAGCGTTCCCGCGAGCCCGAGGATCAGGTTGTGCCGCGCCTCGTCGGCGAGCAGCAACGGCTCCGCGCGCGCGAGGAAGTCGGCCGGGTCGAAGAGCTGGACAACCTCCACCGGCACAGTCTAGGCTGTCTAGGTAATGCCTATGCAGCACTACACCGCCGCCGAGGCCGCTCGCTCTCTCGGCATCTCGATCGACACGCTCCGGCGCTGGGACCGCGCCGGAAAGATCCGCGTCGAGCGCGACGAGGCCAACCGGCGCATCGTGCCCGCTGCCGAGGTCGAGCGGCTGCGCGGCGCCGCCGGCGACGAGACGATCTCGGCGCGCAATCGCTTCCGCGGCGTCGTGCGCGAGGTGCGGTTCGACGGGCTGCTCGCGCAGGTAGAGATCGACGTCACCGAGCCGGCGCGCGTCGTCGCGCTGATCACGCGCGACTCGGCGGAGCGGCTCGGGCTCAAGCCGGGGATGAGCGCCGCCGGGGTCGTCAAGGCGACCTCGGTGATGGTCGAGCTGTGAGGGTTGCGGCCGCGCTCCTGGCGGTGGCCTCCGTCGCTCTCGGCTCGGCCGGCTGTGGCGGCAGCGGCGACGGCGCGGCTCGCCGTCTTCGCCGCGTCCTCGCTGCGGGAGGCTCTGCCCGCGCTCGACCCGACGCCGGAGTACCAGTTCGGAGGCTCCGACCGGCTCGCCGCTCAGATCAGGGACGGCGCGCAGGCCGATCTCTTCGCGTCGGCGAGCCCCGACGTGACGCAGGCGCTCTACGGCGACGGGCTCGTCGAGACGCCGGTGGCGTTCGCCTCGAACCGGCTCGTCGTCGTCCTTCCCGAGGGCGAACCCGGCGGGCATCCGCTCGCTCGGCGATCTCGCGCCGGCCCGGCGTGAAGCTCGTCCTCGGCGCCAAGGGCGTTCCGATCGGCGACTACGCCCGCGAAGCGCTCGCCCGGGCCGGTTTGCGCGACGCGCTCGGCAACGTCGTCAGCCTCGAGGACGACGTCGAAGGGCGTCCTTGCGAAAGTCGCGCTCGGCGAGGCGGATGCCGGCATCGTCTACGCGACCGACGCGACCGCTGCGGGCGCAGACGTCGCCGCGCTCCACGTGCCGTCCGCGTGTGCAGCCGCAGATCCGCTACTTCGCCGCGATCGTGACCGGCACGCCCCGGCACGAGCGGGCGCGGTCGTACCTCGAGCAGCTCGTCGGGCCCAGCGGCCGGGCCGCCCTCCGCCGAGCCGGCTTCCTGCCGCCGTCGTGAGAGCTCTCTTCGACCGCTGCTCTCGTCGCCGCGCTCACGGTCGCGCTGGCCTTTCTCCTGCTGCCGCTGCTCGCACTCTTCCTGCGCGTCTCTCCGGCCGAGCTCTTGGCGCAGCTCGGGAGCCGGGCGGCCGCGGATGCGCTGCTCGTCAGCCTGAAGACGAGCCTGATCGCGCACGCGGTCATCCTCGCCGTCGGCACGCCCGCCGCGTACCTGCTCGCGACGCGGCGCTTCCGGGGCCGGACGGTGCTCGTCACCCTGCTCGAGCTGCCCCTCGTGCTCCCTCCGGCCGTGGCGGGGATCGCGCTGCTCGCAGCCTTCGGCCGGCGCGGCCTGCTCGGCGAGGAGCTGCACGCCGCTCGGGATCTCGCTGCCGTTCACGCAGGCGGCCGTGATCCTCGCCGTGATCTTCGTCGCCAGCCCGTTCTACCTGCGGCAGGCGATCGCCTCGTTCGAGGCAGTCGACCCGCGGCTGCTCGACGCCTCCCGCACGCTCGGCTCCGGCCCGGCC
Source organism: uncultured Actinomycetes bacterium (assembly GCA_963839425.1). Classification (GTDB taxonomy): domain Bacteria; phylum Actinomycetota; class Thermoleophilia; order Gaiellales; family Gaiellaceae; genus CAYGLV01. Next base: position 13,798 of record CAWIUX010000007.1, on the reverse strand, counting down.
CGGACGTTCGCACGTGTCGCCCTGCCGCTCGCGGCCGGCGGTCTCGGCGCCGGCTCGACGCTCGCGTTCGCCCGCGGGCTCGGCGAGTTCGGCGCGACGATCATGTTCGCCGGCAGCTTCCAGGGCCGCACCCAGACCGCACCCCTCGCCATCTACGACCAGCTCGACCAGAGCTTCGACGTCGCGCTCGCGCTCGGCGCGCTGCTCGTCGTCGTCAGCGCCGCGATCTTGATCGCCAGCAAGCTGATCCCGTCATGGACACGCTCACCCTCGATCTCACCGTTCCCCTCCGCTCGTTCGACCTCGAGCTAGCGCTCGAGGTCGGCGCCGAGACCCTCGCGCTCGCGGGGCCGTCCGGCGCGGGCAAGACGACGCTGCTGCGAGCGGTGGCGGGGCTGGAGCGCCGCGCCCGCGGACGGATCGCGCTCGGCGCGCGCACGTGGCTGGACACCGGCTGCCGGGTCGACGTCCCGCCCGAGCGGCGCTCGGTCGGCTACGTGTTCCAGGACTACGCGCTGTTCCCGCACATGACCGTCGAGCGGAACGTGAGCTTCGCCGCGCCGGGCGCGGTCGACGAACTGCTCGACCGCTTCGGGATCGCCCACCTCGCCGGGGCACGCCCCGGCGAGCTCTCGGGGGGCGAGAAGCAGCGCGTCGCCCTCGCGCGCGCCCTCGCCCGCAATCCCGACGTGCTGCTGCTCGACGAGCCGACCGCCGCGCTCGACGCTCATACCCGGGCCGACGTGCGGGGAGAGCTGCGCGGGCTGCTGCGCGACCTGGGGCTGCCGGTGCTGCTCGTCACGCACGACTTCGAGGATGCTGCCGCACTCGCCGACCGCGTCGGCGCGCTCGTCGCGGGGCGGATCGTCCAGCTGGGCACTCCGGCCGAGCTGGTCGCCGCCCCGGCGGACCCGTTCGTCGCCGCCTTCACGGGCGGCAACCTCGTGCCGGGCCGGGCGCGACCGAGCGCGGGTGGCCTGACCGAGGTGACGCTCGACGACGGCAGCCTCGTCTACTCCACCGACGCCGTCGAAGGGCGGGTCGGCGCCGTCGTGCCGTGCACCGAGATCGCGCTCGCACGCGAGGCGCCTTCCGATTCGATGCTCAACCACGTGCGCGCGCCGATCGCGTCGCTCGTCTCGCTCGGCACCCGCGTCCGCGTCCGGGTCGGCCCCGTCACTGCCGAGATCACCGCCGCCTCCGCAGAACGTCTCGGGCTCGTCGAAGGGGACATTGTCGTCGCCTCGTTCAAGGCAACCGGAACCCGCCTGGTCCCTCTCGACTAGGACGCGATCTCGGCTGCCGGTTCCGGCACGAGGTGCACGATCGCCGACGGCTTCGGAACGACGCCGAGCTCCTCGACGAGCGCCGCGACGACGAACGGGTCGAACTGCGAGCCGGCGCAGCGCTCGAGCTCTTCGATCGCCTCCGCCTGCGACAGCGGGTGCAGGCGGTACACGCGCTCGGTCGTCATCGCGTCGAACGCGTCCGCGACGAAGAGGATGCGCGCGCCGAGTGGGATCTCGTCGCCGCCGAGCCCGTCCGGATAGCCGTCTCCGTCCCAGCGCTCGTGGTGGTGGAGCACCCACTGGCCGACCGGGTCGACGCCGAGGCTCTCGAGCATCCGGAAGCCGATCTGGGGATGACGCTCGATCACGAGCCGCTCCGAGTCGGAGAGCGCCGCGGGCTTGCGCAGGATCTCCTCGGGGACGGTGAGCTTGCCGAGATCGTGCAGACTGCCGGCGAGCCGGGTCAGCTCGATCAGCTCGACGTCCACAGCCATCCGCGTCGCGATCCGGGCTGCCAGCTCGGCGACGCGCTCGGAGTGGCTGCCCGTGTAGGCGTCGCGCGCGTCCACGGCCTTCGCGAGACTCGCGGCCGCTCGGTAGCGGGCCGCGCGGTCGGGGCCGGCCGCGAGCCGCTTGAGCTCGGCGATCTCGACGACCTCGGGCCGGTATGCCCGGACCTGGTTCTTGCCGTACTCCTTGGCCCAGTAGAGGGCGCTGTCGGCGCGGCGGACGAGCTCGTCGTGCGCGATCCCCTCCTTCGGCAGCGTGGCGATTCCGGCGCTGATCGTCACCGTGCCGGCGTGGTCGAGCTCGAGCGCGGCGATCCGCTCGCGGATCGCCGCGGCCACGAGACTCGCGCTCTCCTCGTCCCACCCGGACAGGAGGATGGCGAACTCGTCGCCGCCGAGCCGGAACGCCTCTCCGCTCTGACGCATCTTCGTCGCGAGCTGGGCGAGCACCTTGTCGCCGGCCGGGTGCCCGAAGCGGTCGTTGACGCGCTTGAAGTCGTCGATGTCGACGAGGCACAGGCTGAGCGGAAAGACCTGGGCGGCGGCGTCGGCGAGATCACGCTCGAGCCGGTCGTGGAAGTGGCGGTGGTTGCCGAGGCCGGTGAGCGGATCGGTGAGCGCGAGCCGCATCGCGCGCAGCTCGCGGTACGTCGAACGCTGGTAGAGGGCGATCGCGAGCAGCGGCCCGACGAGCGCTCCCGAGAACAAGGGAGAGCGCTGCCAGAGCACGACGAGCATCAGCACCGCCGAGGCCATCAGCGCGAAGGGGAGGAAGGTGACGATCAGGCTCGAGCGGATCATCCCGATCACCGGCTTGCGCGAGTTGATCCCGACGACGAGGCTGATCAGCACCATGTTGACCGCGTAGTGGACGAACGCCACGAGGGCGACGAGCGCCAGCACGTGAGCCGCGGAGTGCCCCGCGATCAGCGAGGCCGCGAGCCCGGCCGCGCCGGCGGAGAGCGCGAAGACCGCGGCGTTGTACGCGACGCGGACCGGCGGCCGGTGCTCGACGAGCTGCATGATCGTCGGAGCGACGATGCTGACGAGCACGCCGGGCGCCCACCCGAAGAGGACGATGCTCGCGACGCAGAAGACGAACGAGAGCGACACGCCGCCGGTGTCGATCCCCTCGAGCGGCACCGGGTAGCGCTCGGCGAGCGCGGAAGCGACGAAGAGCGCGGCAACACCGCCGAGCGTCGCTGCGCCCCGCGGTGTCGTCGAAAACGTGACCGCGGCCGCAGCCGCTACGGCGAAACCCGCCATGCAGACGGGCGCGACGACGGCTGCGAGCCGCGGGGGCATGGTCGCCCCCGCGCTCACACTACCCGGCTGCTACCAGCCCCACTGCGGCGGGCGGGTCCCACCGACCCACGCGGCGAGCAGCGCGAGCGTGGTGAGAAGCACGATCAACCTGGGACTCTTCCACTGAAGCATCTGATCCTCCCTGCCGGACGCCAGCCTCGAGGAGGATTCTCGCGCGCCTCGGATCGGCGTCATATCACCCCGTCGAGGGATCTCTCCCGGCCGGCGCTGAATCCCTCGAACGGGCCATCGCGGTAGGCTCCGTCCCGTGGAGGCCGAGATCACGCCGCAGGCGGACGAGTTGGAGCGAGAGGCGATCCTGACCGCGCTCGAGCGGGCAGGCGCCGGCTCGGGTCACGGGCGCGCCTGGCGCGACGCGGGCCTCGACGAGGCGACCGTGGAAGCCGACGACGGCGGGGCGCCTCAGCCTGCGGCCCGCCCGCGCAGCACGCCCGGCGCCACGCGGGCGTAGTCCAGACCCGAGAGCCACGTCAAGACGGTTGCCACGAGGAGGGCCCACCAGCCGACGTCGCTCGACCAGGCGCCGGCGGCGGCAAAGCCACCGAGCCCCGCAGCCACCGCCTGCGCCCAGGTCTTCAGCTTGCCGAGGTCGCGGGCGGCGAGCACGACTCCGCGCTCCAGCGCCGCCAGGCGCAGGCCCGAGATCGCGATCTCCCGCGCGACGATCGCCGCCACCATCCACGCGGGCGCCACGCCCTTCTCGACGAGCACGACGAGCACGGCGAGTACGAGTACCTTGTCGGCGATCGGGTCGAGCAGCGAGCCGAGCGCGGAGGTGAGGTTGCGGCGCCGCGCGAGCCAGCCGTCGAGCTGGTCGGTCGCCATCGCGACGCCGAAGAGGCTCGTCGCCCACCACTCGTTGTGCGGGAAGTCCCACACGAAGAGGAGCACGACGAGCGGCACCGAGGCCGCGCGCCCGACGGTCAACTGATCCGGAAGAGTCACCGCTGGGAGAGAATACGCCTCGGATGGCCCCCTTCTCGAAAGTCCTGGTCGCGAATCGTGGCGAGATCGCCGTCCGCATCTTCCGGACGCTGCGGGAGCTGGGGATCGGCTCCGTCGCCGTCTACTCCGAGGCCGACCGGAGCGCGCTGCACGTGCGGATGGCCGACGAGGCCTTTCTCATCGGGCCTGGGCCGGCCGCCGAGAGCTATCTCGTCGGCGAGCGGCTCGTCGAGACGGCGCGGCGCGCGGGGGCGGAGGCGATCCACCCGGGCTACGGCTTCCTCGCCGAGAACGCCGCCTTCGCCCGGCTCGTCGAGGGCTCGGGGCTCGTCTGGATCGGCCCGCCGCCGGCGGCGATCGACTTGATGGGGCACAAGACCGAGGCCCGGACGGCGATGGCAGCCGCAGGCGTGCCGATCATCCCGGGAACGACCGAGCCCGTCGGGTCGGCCGAGGAGGTCGTGCTCCTGGGCGAGACGATCGGCTACCCGCTGATCATCAAGGCGGCCGCCGGCGGCGGCGGCAAGGGGATGAAGCTCGTCTACGACGCGGCCGAGGCGGAGCGGGCCTTCGAGTCCGCCCGCCGCGAAGGGGAGAAGTACTTCGCCGATGCGGCCGTCTACGTCGAGCGCTTCCTCGAGGACCCCCGCCACGTCGAGGTGCAGGTGCTCGCAGACGCGCACGGCAACGTCATCCACCTCGGCGAGCGCGACTGCACGATCCAGCGCCGTCACCAGAAGCTGATCGAGGAGACGCCCTCGCCGGCCGTCGACGACGCGCTGCGCTCCCGCATCGGCGCGATCGCCGTCAACGCGGCGCGCGCCGCGGGCTACCGCTCGGCGGGGACCGTCGAGGGCCTGCTCACCCCGGAGGGCGACTACTTCTTCATGGAGATGAACACGCGCATCCAGGTCGAGCACACGGTCACCGAGCTGGTGACCGGCCTCGACCTCGTGCGCGAGCAGGTCCTCATCGCCGCCGGCGAGCCGCTGTCGCTCCGGCAGGAGGACGTGCGGCTGCGCGGCCACGCGATCGAGTGCCGGATCAACGCCGAGGACGTTGGCCAAGGCTTCCTGCCCGCGCCGGGCGTGATCACGGCGTACCGCGAGCCGGCCGGCCCCGGCGTGCGCGTGGACTCGGGCGTCGTCGCCGGCTCGGAGATCTCAGGCCTCTACGACCCGATGATCGCGAAGCTGATCGTGCACGGCGTGGACCGCGAGCACGCACGGCTGCGGATGCTGCGGGCACTCGGCGAGTTTGCGATCGAGGGGCCGCCGACCCTCGTCGGCTTCCACCGCGCGCTGCTCTCGCACCCGTGCTTCATCGCGGGCGAGACGTGCCACGGCGTCACGGAGTCCTCCGAGCTGGCCGAGCAGGCCGAGGCGTTCACGCGGGCCGGCCCCCTGGTCTCCGCCGACGGGGTCGTGCCGGCCGCGGGGGCTCGGACACGCGAGCTGCACGTGCCGGTCGAGCTGGACGGGCGGCGCTTCGACGTGCGCCTGCTCTCGCCCGAGCCGCCGTGGGCCGAGGTCGCCCGCCGGCGGAAGGGCCGTGCCCGGACCGGCGGCGCGGACGGGAGCGAGGAGGCGGTCGTCAGCCCGATGCAGGGCACGGTGCTCGCGGTCGAGGTCGCCGAGGGCGACACGGTCGAGGCAGGTCAGGTGCTCTGCGTCGTCGAGGCGATGAAGATGGAGAACGAGATCGCCGCGCATCGCGACGGCGTCGTCACCGGTCTCACGGTCACACCGGGAAATGCGGTCACGACCGGCCAGGTGATCTGCATCGTGACGGTTGAGTAGCCGCCGACCCCTCGCGCGGGGGGCAGCGACTTCGCGTCGCTGTGCGACGATCCCGCGTTCCAGTCCTTGCTGTAGAGCTCTAGAGGGGATACGCGTGGTCTGTGATCCACACGACCCTCGGCTCCACGCCCTCCGGCGGATCGCCGACGGCGACGAAGGCGCCGAACGAGACGCGCACCCAGGCCCGCGTCGGCAGTGAGCCCCGCGCCGAGATCTCGCCGCTCCAGGTAGCGCCGGGCGCAAGCACGCCGGGTAGCGCCGGCTCGAAGCTCGAGGCCTCGCGCACCGGCGGCAGCTCGTCGGCGCGGTTGCGCTGCTCGAGCTCGCGCAGGTCACCGGTCGAGAAGACCATCACGCCGAAGGCGCGGTCGAGCGGGCGCTCAGGCCCGCCGATGTCGAACGGGATGCCGGTCCGGTTCGTGACGGAGACGGTCGCCGCCCAGCCCTCGTCGCGTACCTCGAGCCGTTCGACGCGGAAGACGAGCTGGTTGCCGGCGGGGCCGTAGGTCTCGACCCAGCCGAGCGGCGCCACCTCCGGCCCGGCCGGCTCGGCGGGCGGGAGCGCCAGCTCGCCGCCACCCCCGCAGCCTGCGAGGGCGAGCGTGAGACCGGCGAGGAAGAGCCCGATGACGTGCCTGCCCATGAACCGGCATGCTCGCACACGGCTGTCAGATGATTGATTCCTAATCACCGCACCCCCGAGTGGGGGCCTGGGCGCGGTGCTTCGCGGCCGCCTCGCCCGGCACCAAGGCCACCAGCCTTGGCACGGTCGAGTCGACCGCGATGCTTGGCCCATGCCCTCCCTGAGGGCACGCCGATTGGGAATCAATCATGGGTAGACTCGGCGGCCGGCGTGGATCTCTACGAGTACCAGGGCAAGGAGCTGTTCGCGAGGTACGGGATCCCCGTCTCCGAGGGTCGCCTTGCAACGAGCCCGGCGGAGGCTCGCCAGTCGGCCGTCGAGCTCGGTTGCCCCGTTGTCGTCAAGGCGCAGGTGCTGACCGGCGGTCGCGGCAAGGCCGGCGGCATCAAAGTCGCCGAAACGCCGGTGGAAGCCGAGCAGCGAGCTCGCGAGATCCTCGGCCTCGACATCCGCGGCCACGTCGTGCACAAGCTCTGGATCGAGCAGGCGTCGGAGATCGCGAGGGAGTACTACCTCTCGCTGACCTTCGACCGGGGCGCCAAGAAGCCGCTCTTCATGTTCACGACACAGGGCGGGATGGACATCGAGCAGGTCGCCGAGGAGAGCTCCGAGGCGCTCGTGAAGTTCCACGTCGACCCGTTCGAGGGCTTTCAGCCCTACCAGGCGCGGCGGCTCGTCTACGGGGCCGGCGTCTCCGATCCCGGCGAGCAGAAGCAGATCGCCGCGATCGTCGGGCGCCTGTACGACGCCTTCATCGGCTGCGACGCGCTGCTCTGCGAGATCAACCCGCTGATCGTCACGCCGGCGGGCGAGGTGCGCGCGCTCGACGCGAAGTTCACGGTGGACGACAACGCGCTTTACAAGCACCCCGACATCGCCGCGATGCGCGACCCGGAGGCCGTGCCGGTCGAGGAGCGTGCCGCGCGCCAGAAGGGCGTCACGTACGTCAAGCTCGACGGCGAGGTCGGGATCCTCGGCAACGGCGCCGGGCTCGTAATGTCCACGCTCGACGTGATCGCGCTCGCGGGCGGCCGCCCGGCCAACTTCTGCGACCTCGGCGGCGGGGGCGACGCGGAGGGTGTCGTGGATGCGCTCGGCGTGATCGGAAACGACCCGCAGGTGAAGGCGATCTTCTTCAACATCTTCGGCGGGATCACACGCTGCGACGAGGTTGCACGCGGGATCCTGCAGGCGCTCTCCGAGCTGACGATCTCCCACCCGATCGTCGTCCGCCTCGACGGCACGAACGCGGAGGAGGGGCGGAGGATCCTGGCCGAGGCCGCGCCGGCGAACCTCCACGTCGAGCCGACGATGCTCGAGGCGGCACGCCGCGCGGTGGAGCTGGCGCAATGAGCTTCGCTCCTTGCGCTACAGAAGCGGTGAGCTAGTGGCGATCATCGTCGACGCCTCGACGAGGCTCGTCGTGCAGGGCCTCACCGGCAGCGAGGGCTCCTTCCACGGCCTTCGCAACAGGGGCTACGGCACGCAGGTTGTCGCAGGTGTCACGCCCGGCAAGGGCGGCCAGGACGTCGAGGGGATCCCGGTCTTCGACACGGTCGAGGAGGCGGTCGCCCAGACCGGCGCGAACGCCTCGATGGTGTTCGTGCCGGCGCGCTTCGCGACCGACGCGATCTACGAGGCCGTGGCCGCCGGCATCGCCACCGTCGTCTGCATCGCCGAGGGGCTGCCCGCGCACGAGATGCTGCGGGTCTACAACTACATCCGCCCGCACGGCGTGACGATGATCGGCCCGAACTGCCCGGGTGCGCTCTCGCCCGGCAAGGCGAACGTCGGCATCATCCCCGCCGAGATCTTCCGCGAGGGCTCGATCGGGCTCGTCTCCCGGTCGGGCACGCTGACCTACCAGATCGGCCACGAGCTGACCCAGCTCGGGCTCGGCAACTCGACGATCGTCGGCATCGGCGGCGACCCGATCGTCGGCTCCTCCTTCATCGACATCCTCGCGAAGTTCGAGGCCGACCCCGAGACGGAGTACGTCGTCATGGTCGGCGAGATCGGCGGCGACGAGGAGGAGAAGGCGGCCGCCTACATCGAGCAGCAGATGACGAAGCCGGTCGTCGCCTACATCGCCGGCTTCACGGCGCCGCCCGGCAAGACGATGGGCCACGCGGGCGCGATCATCTCCGGCTCCTCGGGGACGGCTCAGGGCAAGAAGGCGGCACTCGAGGCGCGGGCATCCGCGTGGGCACGACGCCCACGGAAGCCGCGCAGCTCGTCGCCGAGCTCGCGCGCGGCTGACCTCGGCACGGTACGGTCACGGCCGTGCGGGCGTTCGTCACCGGCGGCACCGGCTTTATCGGCGGCGCTCTGGTGCGCGCCCTGCGCGGCCGCGGTGACGAGGTGGTCGCGCTCGCCCGCTCGGCGCCGGGCGCCGCGGCGCTCCGTGACCTCGGCTGCGCGGTGGTCGAGGGCGACCTCGCCTCCGTGCGGCCCGAGACGATCGCCGGCTGCGACGCGGTCTTCCACGTCGCCGCGCTCAACCGGACCGGAGTGCCGCCGCGCTGGCGGGAGCGGATGTGGGAGAGCAACGTCCGGGGCACGGAGCGTGTGCTCGCCGCCGCCGTGGCCGCCGGCGCCCAGCGGATCGTGCACGTCTCCTCGGTGGCCGTGCTCGGCGACACGCGCGGGCGGGTGCTCGACGAGACGGCCGTCGGCCCCCGCAGCGACTTCCTCTCGCTCTACGACGAGACGAAGCACGCCGCGCACCTCGCCGCGGTCGAGCGGGCCGCCGCGGGCGCGCCGGTCGTGCTCGCGCTGCCCGCAGTCGTCTACGGCCCGGCCGACGGCACGCAGCTCGGCGTGCTGCTGCCGAAGGCGATGCGAGGGCGGTTGCCGGCGATCAGCTTCGCCGAGCTCGGCATCTGTGCCGTGCACGTGGACGACGTCGTGGGAGGACTCCTGCTCGCGTGCGAGCGCGGCAGGACGGGCGAGGCGTACCTGCTCGCCGGCGAGCGGACGACCCTCGGCGGGCTGTTCGCGGCCGCCGCGGCCGCGTGGGCCGGCGCCCGCCGCGGTCCGTGCCGGCCGCGCTCGTCCGGCTCGCGGTCCCCCTCGGGCCGCTGCTCTCCCCTTTCGGCATGCCGTCGAACCTCCGGGAAGCGATCCGTGCCTCCCACGGCGTCACCCTCTGGGCTTCGGATGCGAAGGCGCGGGCCGAGCTCGGCTTCGCCCCGCGCTGCTCGTGGAGGGCCTGGCCGACCTCGCCGCCGCGCCGCCCGCGTAAACTCGGCCATCGAGGCGCGGCGGCCGACAACGGCTTCGCTCCAATCGGCGCGATCCCGTTACACACCCGCGGCGAATGCATCCGACGCGAGCCGTACACTCGGCGCATGGACTGGCTCGCCGCCTACGAGGTGGATACGCCCGACCGCCCGTGGCGGCTCGGTGAGCAGGCGACGCTCACCGTGATCCTGCGTGACCTCGCTACGGACGCGCGGTCCATGCGCTTCTTCCGGTCGAGCGCACTCCTCCGGACGACGAGCAGCGCGAGGTGATCCTGCGGGCGATGGCCGGCCGCTTTCCCGGACGCACGGTGGAAGACCTACGACCAGGAGAAGCAGATCGCGAGCTTCGTCGGCCGACGGCACTTGTACATCGTGATCTACGAAGAGCACGACGTTGGAGAGCGCGGCGCCGGTCGAGCGGCCCCGCTCTTTGCCGTCTGACCGAGCCCGCCGCTTCCTCCCGGGGTCGGCTCTTCTTCCGCCCGCTGGCTCTTCTCGGAGCACTTCCTCGCCGAGCGCCTTCCGGAGTGGGACGAGTTCAGGCACGCTTTGAGTACGCGGCCCTGCGAGCGGAGCTTCTGGCACTCTGGAACGCCGAGCGCGCCGGGCTTGAGGCCGGCGCGAACGAAGGGCAGACCGAGGATCGCTTCATCCGCCCGGTCCTCGGCCTGCTGCGGCATTCTTTAGCCTTTCGCCGAGATCCCCGGTGCGGGGAAGACCCCGACTACTTCCTCTACGCCGGCGACGCCGAGCGCGACGCCGCCGAGCAGGCCGGCGCGGCGGCGAAGATCGAGCGTGCGTCGCGGTCGGCGACGCCAAGCGGTTCGACCTCCCGCTCGACCGGCGGACCGCGGAGGGCGACCCCGTTGCGCAGATCCGAGACTACGTCCTCCTCTCGCGGACGCCCGTTCGGGATCCTGACGAACGGACGGTCTGGCGCCTCTACGCGCGGGACTCGGCGCTCGTCGAGCGGGCCTGTCACGAGATCGACCTCGTCACGCTTCTGGAGGAGGGTCGACCGGACGACTCCGGTACTTCGTCGCCTTCTTCGGTGTCCGAGGCTTTCCGTCCCGGGCCCCGACGGACGCTCGTTCCTCGAGCGGGCGCTCGACGACAGCGCCCTCCATGCGGTCGAGATCTCGGACGCGCTCGAGCGGGCGGTCTTCGCCGCCGTGCCGCCGATCGCGGAGGGTCTCCTCGGAGAGCGACGCGCCGAGCGTGAGATGCTCGAGATGCCTTCGCGAACGCCCTCGTCTTCCTCTACCGCGCTCTCTTCTGTCTGTATCGCGGAGGCGCGGGACTGCTCCCGTCTCGACGCCGACTACCGGCGCTACTCGATCGCGCAGCACCGCGCTCGAAGTCGCGCGGCTCCTCGACCAGCACGGCCTGCTCTCCGACGACGAACGACGGCCTATTCGCCGAGCTTCGCGCGCTCTTCCGGATGATCGACCGGGGCGAGCCGGCGCTCGGTGTGACCGAGTACGACGGCGGGCTTTTCGACCCCGAGCAGCACCCCTGGCTCGAAGGGCGGTCGGTGCCGGATGCCTTGCTCGCGCCGGCGCTCGACGGCGCTCTACCGCGTCGGTGGCGAGCTCGTCGACTACCGCGACCTCTCCGTTCGCACGCTCGGCACGGTCTACGAGCGGCTGCTCGCGTGGGAGCTCGTCGAGGACGACGGCGAGCTCCTGCTCGCCGAGTCGCCGCGCCGCCACGAGCTCGGCTCCTACTTCACGCCCGAGCCGATCGTCGACGCGATCGTCGAGCGGACGCTCGACCCGATCTGTCACCGGCGCTCGGCGGAGGTCGGCAGCAGGGCCTTAGCGGGGAAGAGGCGCTCGACGCGCTGCTCCGCCTCCGCGTCCTCGACCCGGCGATGGGGAGCGGCCACTTCCTCGTCGGGGCCGCCGAGTTCCTCGCGCAGGCGATCGCCACCGACCCGTCCTACGACGGCGACCTCTCGCTCGCCGACCTCCGCCGGCTCGTCGCGGAGCGGTGTCTCTACGGGGTCGACCTGAACCCGCTCGCGGTCGAGCTGGCCCGCCTCTCGCTCTGGCTCGTGACCGCTCGCGAGGGGGAGCCGCTGACGTTCCTCGGGAACCTCCGCGTCGGCGACTCGCTCGTCGGCGCCGACACCGAGACGCTGCTCGACCGCGAGACGGGACTTCGAGGCCCACATCGCGGCACGTGCGGGCGAGCTGCTGCGGGAGATCGGCGAGCTCCAGCGGCCGGGCGACGCACACGGGCGCCGACGCCCGCGAGAAGAAGCGCCTCGCCGATCGGATCGAGGGGCTTCGTCTGCCGCTCGAGGTGTTCGCCGAGCAGGCGATCGAGCGCTTCGAGCCTCCCGCGGATCGGCCCCGGCTCCACTGGCCGCTCGAGTTCCCCGAGGTGTTCGTCGACGAGCGCGGCGAGCCCCTGCGAAGGCGGCGGCTTCGACGCGGTCATCGGCAACCCGCCCTACATCCGCGTTCAGGAGATCGGGCGGGACGCTCGCCGACTACTGCCGCGCGCGCTTCGAGGGCGCCCACGGCAGCTTCGACGCCTACGTCGTCTTCCTCGAACGCGGGCTCAGCCTCTCTCGCCGCACGGCCGGCTTGGCTTCATCGTCCCGAACAAGCTCTTCAAGCTCGACTACGGCGAGCGCCTTCGTAGCCGCTGTCTTCGCGGCAGGAGCTCGTCGAGGAGGTCATCGACTTCGGCGCGAGCCAGCTCTTCGCCGGGGCGACGAACTACACGTGCATCCTCGTGCTCGACCGGTCGGGTCGCCGGAGCTCTCCTACCGCCGCATCCAGGGAACGCGCGACGAGGTGCTGGGAGAGCTCGCCGCGTCCAGAGCTCGTCCCTCGCAGCGGTTTCGCGACGCGTGCGCTCGGAGCCGAGCCGTGGGTGCTCGTGCCGCCGGAGGAAGCGGCGGTGATTGCACGCGGCGGTCGGAGGCGCGGAGCGGCTCGACGACTGATCCGAGCCAGATCTTCCAGGGCCTGATTACGAGTGCCGACGACGTCTACGTATCTCGATTACCGGGGTGAACGCGGCGGCCGCCGAATCGTTTGGTCAGACGCTTCGGAGCGCGAGCTCGAGCTCGAGCCCGACCTGTCTGCATCCGCTCGCGAGCGGCGGCTGACGTCGAGCGCTACGCCTTCCAGTCGCCTCGACAGCCTTCTCCTTTTTCCCTATGTTCGCGAGGACGACGAGATGCGGCTGCTGCCGGGACGAGTTCGACGGCGTTTCCGCTGACGCCCGCGTACCTCGACGAGCACGAGGCGCAGCTGCGCGCCCGCGAGAGCGGGCGGATGGATCACGATGGGTGGTACGCGTTCGGTCGAACCCAGAGCCTCGGTGCCCACGACGACACGAAGCTCGGTGTCGCCGCGACCGTTCGTCGCCTCGAGATCGCCGCGATCTCGAGGGCGGCTCTATTTCCACAACGTCCGGGTAAACGGCATCCTCGGCTCGGAGGACGGCATCTCGCTTACGGTCTCTCCTCGTCCTGCTCAACTGCCGTCTGCTCGACTGGATCTTCCGCCGTGGCGCCGCCGACCACGCGAACGACTACTTCGCGGCCAACAAGCAGTTCATCGCCGGGCTCCCGATTCGTCTGCCGGACCGGCGGGGGCGACCCGAGCTGGACGCACTCGGCCCCCGCCTCCACGACCTCGCCTCGCGTGCGGCTCGCGAGCGCGGGGCTTTCTCGGCTGGCTCGCCTCGACCGTGGCGGCCCCGCGCGAGAGGCTGCCCGGCCGCCGCGAGCTCGGCGGCTACGAGCGCTGACGGCGGCGAGGTCGTCGCGCTCTCGCCCGCGGCCGGCACGGCTCGCCGTCGATCCGCGGGAGCGAGGATCCGCGAGCTGATCGAGCAGGAGCACCGCGCGAGCGCGGCCACCTTCTCTCGTTGCTGACCGACCTCGCTGCCGCGGAGGCCGAGGCAGACGAGCTCGTGTACGAGCTCTACCGTCTCCCGGAGCCGATGCGCCGCCTGGTAGACCAGGAGTACGAGTGATGGGGCTCCGCGAGCGCGACGGTGAAGAGACCCCCTAAAGGTT
>CAWIUX010000006.1:0-37113 GCA_963839425.1 uncultured Actinomycetes bacterium | reverse complement strand
GGAGCGGGATAGGGCGCCCGGAGTTTGGGCAGCGATGACGAAAAGCCCTGAAATAGGGTCGCAAGCCCTCTGCTGATGCTGGCTCGCTTCTGCGACGGCCGTGACATCGGGTTGGGACTGCCGCGCATCACGAGGCGAGGCGGTCACGAGCTGCCTGCACAAGTTTCTCGGCCGCTCGCTGCGCGCGTGTGGCTTTGTCGGCTTTGATCGGCCCTGATCCATACGACGCATCCGTCTTCAGTGCCAGGAGCGTCCCGAGCGCCTTCGCCAGTTCGGCGCCGTCATGCGCGACCTTCTTGATCAGAGTGATCGCCGTCGCGTGGTTGTCGCCCCACGGTTGCTCCTGTAGCTCGATGCAGCAAATCGCATCCGCGGCGGCGATGCCTGCCTGAACGTAGTTCGCCACCCGCGCGTTCGCGCGGTAGATGTTCTTGCCCTCCGCCAGCATCTCGGGCAGCTCGGCGGCTTCGATGAAGTTCTCCGCGATGGCGAGGCGAGCAGCAGCGTGTGCGCGATCGCACGGCTTCGTCTTCGTCATCTCTTGCTCCCCGCCATCTGGCGCCGCAGCGAGCGGAGCGAGCCTGCCAGCTCGATGCCTTCGTCCAGCGCCGCCGCGACGACGGGCTCCCGGCGGCGCCTTCTCGACAGGTCGTCCTCGCCATACTCCAGAACTCGTGCGTCGTTTCCAGTCCAGCGGGTCGCAACCTGTTCGAGGGAAGCGAGCTGCTCGCGCCACTTCTCATCTTCGGCATCCACGGACTCGGGACGGATGACGAGGACATCGAGATCACTACTCACGTCTCCGTCGCCGCGTGCAGCCGAGCCGAACACGGCGGCTGCCACCGGCGCGATAGTCCAGTTGCCGATCGTCTCTCGGAGCCGCTCGATCAGTTGTAGACGAATGTTCGAGAGCGCCTCGATGGCGGGTGCCGCAAGGTGGTCACGGTTCAGGCGATACATGAGTGCGTTTCCAGCGCGCGTGCTCTCGACGATCCCCTGCTCCACGAGACGCCTGAGCGCCTTCCTGACCCCTTCCTTCGTGACGTCCCGGATCGCGCTCGCAATCTCGCCGTTGCTGAAAGCCTTGTCGGCGCGGGCGAGTACCGCCAGCACATCGCCGTCGAGTGTCGGTGTGACAACGCGCAGCGGCCGTCGCAGATCCACGATGGTAGTGTAGCAATATCGCAAACACAAGTTGGCGACAACCACCCGTAGTTGGTGTTCGCCAACTGCACTTGGTGTCCGTGACAGATCCTGACTCAGCGCGCGAGCCCGCGCCGGTCCACCTGCGGGTTGAGGACGTTCTCCGGGAGGTGCGCTTCGAGCAGCACGCCGCGGAGCGCCGCGACGCAGTAGGCGCCCATCTCGTCCCGGGCCTGCGCGGTCGCGCTGCCGAGGTGCGGGACGAGGACGACGTTCTCGAGCTCGAGCAGCCCGGGGTGCACCTCGGGCTCTCGCTCGTACACGTCGAGCGCCGCGCCCGCGATCGTCCCTGCGCGCAGCGCCTCGACGAGCGCTGCCTCATCGACGACGGGGCCGCGCGAGGCGTTGACGAGCACCGCGGTCGGCTTCGTGCGCGCGAGCGCTGCGGCGTTGATCAGGTGTCGCGTCTCGTCGGTGAGCGGGCAATGGAGGCTGATCACGTCCGCGGTCGCGAGCAGCTCGTCGAGCGGAACCCAGCCCGGCTCTCCCACGCCGCTGCGCGTGTGGTGGACGACGCGCATCCCGAACGCCTCCGCGAGACGGCCGACCTCCCGGCCGATCTGCCCGAAGCCGACGAGGCCGAGCGTCAGGCCGGCCAGCCCGCGGCCGAGCATGAAGGTCGGAGAGAGCCGCCAGGGCCGCCCGGTACGGACGAGCCGGTCGCCTTCGACGATGCGGCGCAGGAGGCCGAGCATGACGGCGATCGTGAGCTCTGCGGTGGGCGCGGTCGTCGCGCCGGGCGTGTTGGCGACGAGCACGCCGCGCGCGGTCGCCGCCTCGAGGTCGACGTGGTCGGTGCCGACCGAGAACGTCGCGACGATCTCGAGTCCCGGCCCGGCCGCGTCGAAGAGCTCTGCGTCGATCCGGTCGCCCGGCGTCGCCGCCAGACCGCGCACGCCGCCGGCTCGGGCGAGCAGCTCGGCGCGCCGCAGCGGCTCGTCCGAATCGTGCTCGTCGAGCTCGAACCCACGCCGCAGCTCCTGCCGGATCCGGTCGGGAAAGTGGCAGGTGACGAGCACGCGCGGCGCTCCGGCGGCCACGAGCCGACTATACGCACGGCGGATCAGGGCTTCCACCGATTGCGCAGGCGCCTCGGTGGCGCAATCCTTGTGTCAGGACCGACGACCAAGGAGGGCACGATGAATCCGACCGTGCTTCCCACCCTCGCGCAGGTGCTCGACCGCGAGGGTGTGGGCTACGACGTGATCCCGCACTCGCGCACCGAGTCGGCGCTGGAGGAGGCCGCGGCAATCGGCGTCCGCACCGGAGAGGTGGCGAAGACGCTCGTCGTGAAGACGCCCGACGGCTACGCGCGGGCTGTGCTACCCGCATCGGAGCGGATCGACATGCGCAAGCTGCGCGAAGCGCTCGAGGGCGGCAAGGAGATCCGCCTCGCGACCGAGGACGAGCTCCAGCGCGACTACCCCGAGTTCGAGCTCGGCGCTGTGCCGCCCTTCGGCGGGCGGACGGACACGGTGGTCGTGGATTCGCGGCTGGCCGGGCGCGAATCGGTCGTGCTCGAGGCGGGCTCGCACGAGCTGTCGCTGCGCGTCGAGACGAAGGGACTGCTGGCTCTGGCGAAGGCGCGGGTCGCCGACGTCTGCCTCGACTAGGAACTTCAAGCCGGGTCAGGCGCGGCGCGTCACGAGCCGCCGCAGCCTGGCCCGCTCGGCGGGCAGGTAGAAGCCGAGCGGCAGCAGCGTGAGCGGGTACACCGCGGAGAGGCCGAGCGCGAGCGGGAGGCCCGCGTCGAGCAGCTTGCCCGCGACGACGAGGGCGCCGGCCGCGCCGACCGCCGTCGCCGCGCGCCGCCACTGGTAGGGCACCGGGTAGACGCGCTGCGACCACCAGGCCATGCCCGCGAACATGAGCGTGTAGGCGGCGACCGTCGCGATCGCCGCGCCCATCATCCCGTAGGGCGGGATCAGCGCGAGATTGAGAGCGACGTTCAGCGACCGCCGCCGCGCCGGTGACCACCCAGTTGAACTGCGTCCGCTTGGCGCGGCCGACGCCGATCGAGATCACGATGTAGCCGCCGAGACGCGACGGCGGCGAAGGCGAGTGGGGAGACGACCCGCGAGGCCTCGTGGAACTCCGGTGCGGTCAGCCACTCGACGAGCCACGGCGCGAGGAGGCCGAGCGCGGCGGCGACCCACGAGGAGACGAAGAGCAGGTACGTGAGCACGAACCCGTAGGTGCGCTTGGCCTCGGCGTCGCTCTCGATCGAGTAGGCGAACGCCGGCCAGGCCATGCGGAACGCCGTCAGCAGCAGCACCATCGCGGATGCGATCCGCACCCCGACCGAGTAGAGCCCGACCTCGTCCGCGCCGTCGAGCTTGACGAGGAAGAAGCGGTCGCTGAAGTTCGTCGTCCAGAGGAAGAGCGCGGACGGCACGAGCGGCATCCCGAAGCGGTTCATCTCGCGCAGCAGCCCGCGGTCGAACGTGAGCCCGAGCTGCTCGCGCCGGTAGCCGAGCAGGGCGAGGTAGACGGCGAGCGTGCCGGTGAAGTTGCCGACGATCACGCCGAGCGGGCCCTGGTCGAACGCGACGACGAGCGCGATCGTCACGCCGATCGTGATCAGGATGTTGGCGAGGCTTGCGCAGACGAAGCGCGACCGAGCGCTCCTCGACCCGGAAGACCGCGGTCAGCTGCTCGTAGTTCATCTGCGCCCAGAGCCCGACGAAGGCGGCGGCGACGAGCTTCCAGTCGCCGACTCGCGCGCCGAGAGCGCGCGGGCGATCGATCCGCTGAGCACGAGCCCGCCGGCGAGGCCCGCGCGTCGCCATCGTCATCGTGAACCAGAACGACGTGCGCAGGACCGCGCGGCGCCGTTCGGGGTCCTGGGAGTCGAACGTGAAGCGGAAGAAGGCGCTCGAGATCCCGCCGCGGAGGACGATCGCGAGCACCGTCGTCGCGGCGACGAGGGTCTCGACCTTGCCGTAGTCGGACGTCGAGAGGTAGCGCGTGTAGAGCGGCAGCAGGAGGACGGCGAGGATCCGCGAGACGAGCCCGCCGAGTCCGTAGATCGCCGAGTGCTTGCCGAGCCGTCCGATCTGCGGCGCCGAGCGCCATCTAGATGGTTGCTGTACGACTGGAGCCGAGAGTAGAGGTCGAGCAGGCGGTCGGCGATCGGCTCGATGTCGTGGACCGCCTCGACGTAGGCGCGGCTCTCGGCTCCGATCCGGCGCCGCTGCGCCGGGCTTCGACGGCAGCGAGCTCGGCCAGGCGGTCGCGCAGCGTCTCCGTCGTCGCGTGCACGAGCGGCACGCGGACGCCGAAGGCCTCCTCGCGTGCGCCGAGACCGCCTCGTCGTGGAGGAACGTGACGACCGGCTTGCCGAGCGCCATCGCACTCGATGGCGAAGAGGCCGTACCAGCCGGCGTTCAGCTGGTCGACGACGATGTCGGCGCGCGCGGTAGCGCTCGAAGGCCTCGTCGTGGTGGAGCCCTCGACGAGCTCGAGGTCGACGTCGAGCCCCGCGCACGCCGCGATCACGTGCTCGGTGCCCTTGCGGCCGCGGTGCGAGGGCGCGTGGACGACGAGCGGCCGCACGCGGTCGGACGGCGGCGCGGGCGCGACGGGCGCAGGTCGAAGCCGGGCGGGATCACCTCGGCCTCCGGCACCCAGCGGATCGCGTCGTAGCTAGCCGACGACCTCGGCGTCGGCCGCGCTTGCCGAACGCGAGCTGCTCGGGCGTCTTGCCGCGGATGTCGGAGCCGAGGTAGTGGAAGACCGACTTCTTGCCGAACGCGCGCAGGATCGGGAACTGGAGCGACTTCGGGCACGAGCGTGAGCCCGAAGTAGAAGTGGAAGACGTCGGTGCGCGGGAGCAGCCGCGCGAGCGCGCGCCACTGGACGATCTGGCCGCGCAGAAAGCCCTCGGGCCGGTCGAGCGACCAGTCGGCCTCGGGGTGCAGCGTGTACGCGGTTGAAGACGACGAGGCGGGCATCGACCCCGCGCCGCCGCAGCGCCTGCACGTTCGTCCACGGAACGCCCGGCGTGTTGACCGGGCAGTGGACGACGCGGAGTGGCCGCTCAGAGTGCCTGTGCATCAGGAATTGCCCTATTGGCACGACCGCGTCATCACACACACGTGACGGCTTCCGCCTACCGATGCGCATCCCCGTGGGTGGGTGGGGGTTTGGGATGGAGGCGACGCCGGAGAGCGTGTCGGCGGCTCAGCGCGTCCCACTCGACCTGGTCGAAGTAGCGCAGCGCCGTCCGCCCCGGCCGCACGCGCGCCGCGCAGCGGCGGCCAGCTCCTCGTCCGAGATCTCGCCGAGCGCCCGCTTGACGCCGAGGTACGGGAGGTTCAGGTCCTCCTGGTAGACGACCGTCGAGATCCGCGGGTTGATCTCGATCACGTTGTCGCCGACGAGCTGGATGTTGAAGAAGTGCTCGATCCCGAGCTCGGCGACGATCCTCCCTGCGAGCGTCCATCAGCCCCGGGTCGTCGAGCGTGACGAAGTACATCGCGAGCCCGGCGCGCATCGCCTCGCGCGTCTTCGGGTGGCCGAGCACGATTCGTCGCCCGTCGGCGATGCCGTCGATCGTCCGCTCGCCGCCGGTCGCGAGCTCCATCACCAGCAGGTCGGCGCCGTCCTCGCGGGCAGCAGCTCGAGCAGCCTCCTCCAGCCGCATCGCCACCGAGCCCGGGCCGCTCGTACAGCAGCTGGTGCGCGCGGTCGACGCGTCGGGTCGAGGATGCGGAAGCCGCGCGAGCCCGACGAGAAGACCGGCTTGAAGCACACCGGGCGCTCCGGGATAGCCGAGCTCGCGCGGCCGCGGCCTCGACCCCGGCGCGCCCCGGTCACGCGGCGGAACGCCGGCGCCGGGCACGCCGAGCTCGTGCGAGGAGCGCGTAGCATCTCCGCCTTGTCGTTCGAGCGCCGGATCGTCTCCGGGCGAGGAGACGAGCACCGTGACGTCGCCGAAGCGGTCGCGGTGCGCGGCGAGCCCCTCGAGGTCGAACGACGACTGCGGCAGCACGGCGTCCACGCCCTCGCGCTCGCAGATCGCGAGGATCGCGTCGGCGAAGCCGGGGTCGGAGCCGGCCGGACGAGGTGGAACGCGTCGCAGAGCTGCCGCCCGATCGAGCGCTCGGACATGTCCGTGCCGACGAGCCGCACGCGCCGCTCGCCGTTCTCGCGCAGCCCGCGCAGGAGCGCGGCGGTGCCCGGCGCCCCCGAGGCGGAGACGAGGACGGTGAGGTCGTCTCACGAGAGGTCGATCCGGTCCTCGGCGAGCAGCTCGAGGCGCCTCTCGCGCTCGGCGTCCAGCATCGCGCGCATCGTCTCGCCCATCGTCTCGCCCGGGTAGGCCCAGATCTCGGGGTGGACGAGCAGCTGCAGCCACGGGAAGGCGCCCGCGCGCGAGCTCCTCGTGGGGGCAGCCGTGGCGCCAGTGCTGGTTCGAGTCGGAGCGGTAGTGTCGCCGGGTCGAACCACGGCGCGCGCCATGACGTTGAGCGCGCCCTCGACCGGCGCGCGTCATGTACTCGGGATCGGGGTTGTGCCAGGCGAGCACGGGGTCGAAGCGGTCGTCGAGCGTCGCGTTCGGCCAGACGGCGTGCAGGCCGACGCGGTGGCCGAGCTCGCGCAGGCGCGCGATCGCGCGCACGCCCTCCGCCGAGGCGAGGTTGTAGAAGACGACTCGCGTCATCAGGAAGTACGTCGCCGTCGCGCCGGCCTCCGCCTCGAGCTCGGCCAGCCGCAGCGCCGCGTCGAGCGAGAGGTCGACGTCGTGGCGCAGGAGCAGGTCGCCGCGGCCTCAGCGGCGCCGCTCGCTCGAAGGCCGCGAAGCGGTAGCCGCGCCGCGCTTCGCGCGCGTCGAGCAGCTCGCGTAGTGCGCGAGGTCGAAGGCGACAGCGTCATCCGGCCGGCTCCACCGTCCGACGTCGAGCAGCTGCGCGGCCGCCTCGGCGCGCTCGAGCGCCTCGAGTTCGTGTCGCGCGTACGCGATCACGTAGCCGCGCCGGTCGCCGTCGAGCCGCACCGGCCGGATCGTCTCGCCGACCTGAAGGTAGATCTCGGCCTGGACCACGCCCGGCAACGCGAGACCGCTCGAGCGCGCCGACGCGCACGCCCTTCCCGGTCGGCAGCGGGCCCGGCTGCGCGGTGAGGAAGCGGATCGCGAGCGGCTGCACGAACTGCGGGCAGCGCGACGTCGTCCGGCACGTCCTCGCCGAGCGCCTGCCGCAGCGCGACCTCGACGAGATCGACGCCGACGGCGTGGCGGACGAGGTCGGCCATCTGCCCGCCGGGGATCCGCGCCGCCACCTCGACGACGACGACCCCGCCGTCCGTGCGCGACGATCAGCTGCGGGAAGGCGATGCCGTCGCGCAGGCCGAGCGCGCGCACGGCGTGCGCGGCGACCCGCTCCGCCCCGTCAAGCGGGTCGCCGTAGATCGTGCCGGGTAGACGTGGATCCAGCCGACGCCGAAGCCGATGCCGGGCGGGCGCAGCCGGTCGGAGAGCGTGAGCGCGAGCGGCTCGCCGCCGCGCGCGATCGACGATCCCGTTCATCTCGAGGCCGCCTCGAAGACTCCTCGACGATCGCCTCCTGCGTCGGCGACTCGGCGAGCGCAGCGTGCAGGTGCGCTCGAGGTCGTCCGCCCGACTCGAGCCGGAAGACGCCGCGCTGGCCGCCCGAGTCGGCGGGCTTGAGCACGGCCGGGAAGCCCGACCGTCTCGAGCGCGGCGCGGCCCTCGCGGAGGTCGCGCACCGCGGCGAAGCGCGGCTGCGGCACGCCGGCGTCGGCGAGCGCGCGGCGCATCGCGACCTTGTGCGTCATCAGGTGCGCCGTCTCGGTGCCGATCCCGGGCAGGCCGAGCGCCTCGGCCACCGCCGCGACGACCGGGACGGCGCGGTCGGCCGAGACCGTGAGCACGCCGTCGACGGCGTGGCGCCGGCCGGCCTCGATCACCGCGCGCGACGTCGGCGAAGTCGACCACCTCCGCGACGTCCGCCTCCTGCAGCCCGGGCGCGCTCGGCGTTGCGGTCGACCGCACGACCCGCAGCCGCGCGCGCGGGCCTGGGCGATCGCGCGCCGCTGGTGGCGCCCCGCGCCGACGAAGAGGACGGTCTTCACCGCGCCCGATGCTATCCGCGCGCATCCTCAGAACGAGGGAATCCCGTCAGACTCCGGCGCCGCGCGGCCGATGGAGAGGCATGAGGCTCTCGGCGCTCCGCTGCTCATCCTGCTTGCGCTCACGGTGACGGCAACCGTCGAGGCGATGAGGCAACCCGCTTCCGGGACGGAGCCCGCCGCGGCCTCCGCGCCCCCCTCCGGCTGACGACGGGGCGGGCGCCGCTAGACTCGCCGCGTGTCCCTGAGCGGCAAGCGCATCTTCATCACCGGCGGCGCCGGCTTCATCGGCACGACGCTCGCGCGGCGGCTCGTCGACGCGAACGAGGTCGTCGCGCTCGACAACCTCCACCGCGACGCGCTCAGCGGCACCGAGCTCGCCGACGCACCCGAACTTCACCTTCCACGCGGCCGACGTCCTCGACGCCGACGCGCGTGCGCGAGCTCGCCGCGCGGGGCGACGCACATCGTCCACTGCGGCGGCGATCGCGGGCGTGGACACCGTGCTGAGAGCCCGGTCCGGACGATGCGCGTCAACGTGATCGGCACGTACAACGTGCTCGAGGCGGCGCTCGCGACGCTGGACACGCTCGAGCGCTTCATCGACTTCTCGACGAGCGAGGTCTTCGGCACGCACGCCTACAACGTCGAGCGAGGGCCACGTCACGACGATCGGCTCGGTCGGCGAGGCGCGCTGGACGTACGCCGTCTCGAAGCTCGCGGGCGAGCACATGGCGCACGCCTACCACGACGAGCTCGGCCTGCCGACGGTGACCGTCCGCCCGTTCAACGTCTACGGGCCCGGCCAGATCGGCGGCGGCGCGATCCGCGCGTTCATCGAGGCGGCGCTCGCCGGGCGCGACCTGACGATCCACGGCGACGGCTCGCAGATCCGCGCCTGGTGCTACGTCGACGACATGGTCGAGGCGCTGCTGCTCTGCCTCGAGCGGCCGGAGGCGGTCGGCCAGAGCTTCAACATCGGCAACGCCGCGCTCGACCGTCACGATCTACGACCTCGCGCAGCGCGATCAAGCGGCTCGCCGGCTGCCCGGGCGAGATCGTCTTCAAGCCGCTCGACTACGCCGACGTCGAGCTGCGCATCCCGAACGTCGAGAAGGCGCGCGAGCTGCTCGGCTGGGAGGCGAAGGTCGACCTCGACGAGGGCCTCGAGCGCACGATCGCGTGGTACCGCGAGCAGCACGAGGCGTGACCGGATCCGTCTCGCCTGGCCCGACGTCGGCGCCGAGGAGCTCGCCGCCGTCGCGGAGGTGCTCGAGAGCGGCATGCTGACGATGGGGTCGAAGGTGCGCCGAGCTCGAGGAGCTGTCGCCGGGGCCTGCGGCGTCGCGCACGCGGTCGCCGTCTCCTCCGGCACCGCGGCGCTCCATCTCGCCGTGCTCGCGCTCGGGATCGGGCCCGGGCGACGAGGTGCTCGTTCCCGCCTACACGTTCCCGGCGACGGCCAACGTCGTCGCGCTCTGCGGCGCGAAGGCCGGTGCTCGTCGACGTCGACCCGGGGACGTTCAACCTCGACCCCGCGCAGCTGCCGCGGCGCTCTCGCCGCGGACGAAGGCGGTGCTCGCCGTCCACCTCTTCGGCCGGCCGCTCGACTGGGACGGCTCGCGGCGCTCGTGCCGGACGCTGCCGCTCGTCGAGGACGCCGCCGGCGCGCTCGGCGCCGCCGACCGCGGCCGCCCGTGCGGCTCGCTCGGCGTGCTCGGCTGCCTCTCCTTCCACCCGCGCAAGATCGTGACGACGGGCGAGGGCGGTGCGGTGACGACGGACGACGCGGAGCTCGCCGACACGGTTCGCGCGGCTTCGCCACCACGGCATGGCGCCGCGCGGCGACTCCGACATGCCGGCGCCGGGCTCAACTACCGCCTCTCCGACCTCCTCTGCGCGGTCGGCATCCCGCAGCTCCGCCGGCTCGAGGAGCTGCTCGCCGCGCGCACCCGCGTCGCGGCCGGCTACACCGAGCGGCTCGCGCGGCCTCGTCGACACGCCGCGCGCCGACGAGGGCGACCGCCACGGCTGGCAGGCCTACGTCGTCCCGCTCGACCGGCGCGACGAGGCGCTCGCCGGCGCTGCGCGCGCAGGGGATCGAGGCGCAGATCGGCACGTACGCGCTGCACCGGCTCTCCGCGTACCGCGACCGGGGCGCTTTCCCGGCGCCGACGCCGCCTTCGAGCGGGCGCTCGCGCTGCCGTTCCACACGCGCCTCGGCGACGCCGATCTCGACCGCGTCGTCGCGGCGCTTGCCGCGTTCACGTGACAGCCCGCCGCGTTCCTCGGTCTCCGCCACGTCCTGCCCGGGATGGTCGAGCAGCGCTCCGGCTCGGTCATCAACACGGCCTCGATGGCAGGCGTGCTCGGGCTGGCGCGGACGGGCCCCTAGGGAAGATCGTGCTCGCGGTCGCCGACTGACTCCCCGAGCGCCGGCCCTGATCGCTCTTGACGCTCCGCCGGTGACGGGGTTAGGGTCGTGCCGGTCTGTCTGGTTTGGGGAGGGGGTTTGGGGTGTCGGGGAAGGTGATGGTTCTCGATCCGCGGGGGTATGCGCCGAGGGTGATGGCGCGGGGGATGGCGCCTGGGTTGGAGGGGTTGGAGGGGAAGACGGTGTTCTTGGTGGACATCGGCTTTGAGAACTCGGATACCTTCATCGGGCAGCTGGAGGGGTGGCTTGCCGACCATGAGCCGGGGATCAAGACGGAGGTCGTGCGTTGGCGTGATCAGCATCAGCCCGGACCCGGAGTTGTGTGAGCGGATCAGGGCTGAGGGGGATGCGGCGATCGTTGGGGTTGGTACCTGACCTGGTTGCGCGCCGGAGGTCTCCGGCCACATGATCGAGCTGGAGACGAGGTATCGGGTCCCGACGGTGGCGGTGCACGTGAATGTGTTCGAGCGGATCGTCGGTTCGGTGGTGAAGGTGAATGGGATGCCGCGGGCGAGGCAGGCGTTCATTCCGACGCCGGTCTTCAACCAGCCGCCTGCTGTGTTGCGCGGCTATATCGAGGGCGACGATCCTGTGCATGGGCGGCCGTTCATGGAGCAGGTGTTTCATCTGTTGACGCGGCCGTTGGACGACGAGGACCTGCACGGGCGCCGGCTTCGACCGTTCGACGCCGCGGCTGCTCGAGCCGGATAGCGAGGAGAGCTTGCAGCGAGTTGTTCCGGGAGAGCAGCTGGACCGACTTTTTGCCGATCGTTTTGCCGACTGAGGAGCGGGTCGAGTGGATGCTGGCCGGGACGAGTCGCGCGCCCGGCGAGATGGTCGGGAAGATGCGTCCGACGATCGGTATGGAGTTCTGGGAGTCGACGGTCGAGAAGGTGGCGGTGAACGCGGTGATGGCCGGCGCCGAGCCGGAGCATTTCCCGGTCATCTTGGCGCTCGCCTCGAGTGGGGACACCGCTCGCCAGTCGAGCATGTCCTCGATGGGGAACATGGTCGTCGTCAACGGCCCGATCCGGAACGAGATCGGGATGAACAGCGGTGTCGGCGCGATGGGCCCGTACAACCATGCCAACTCGGCGATCGGCCGCGCTTTTGGGCTGCTTTCGCAGAACCTGCAGGGCGGCTCGGTGCCGGGTCTCTCCTACGGCGGCTCGCAGGGGAACAACTTCTCCTATAACAGCTGCACCTTCGCCGAGAACGAGGAGGCGAGCCCCTGGGAGCCCTACCACGTCCAGTACGGCTTCGAGCCCGGCGAGAGCACGGTCACCGTCTTCTACACCTGGGGCAACGTCTGGTCCGAGCACCTGCGCACCTACTGGCAGGAGAAGCTCGTCGCGATGCTCTCCGGGCTCGAGCCCTCGATGGGCGTGACGCTCGTGCTCGACCCGATCGTCGCCCGGGAGTTCTGCGAGCGCGGACTCGACTCGAGGCAGAAGCTCGCCGAGTGGGTGCACGAGAACGCGAAGATCCCGGCCCGCCGCTTCTGGGACCACATCATGCTGAACATGATCCACGAGGTCGTCGAGGCGGGGATCGAGCCCTTCGCGAGCTACTGGAAGGCAGCCCCGGACGACCTGATCCCGATCTTCGAGACGAGGAGCGATGAACGTCGTCGTCGTCGGCGGCTCCACGAACGGCCAGTTCAGCATCTTCATGGGAACGCCCATGGCCCCCCACTTCCGCGCCGACCCGACGGCTCCGGTGACGACGTCGGTCGACGCCTGGCGCTGAAGCGTGGCTGAGTACGAGGTCGCGGTCGCGGGCGGCGGGCTGGCCGGGCTGACGGCTGCTCTCTTCGCGGCCCGCTGCGGGCGCTCCACGGTCGTGCTGAGCAGCGTTCCCGGCGGGCCGCTGCTCAGCGTGACGAGGATCGAGGACTTCCCGGGCTTCCCGGACGGGGTCGCAGGCTACGAGCTCGTGCCACTCGTCCAGGACCAGGCCTTGGCCGCGGGCGCCGTCTTCGAGATGGCGGAGCTCGAGGGCCTCGAGTCGGCCGACGGCGGCTGGTCGCTCGCGACCGGGGCGGGCGAGCTGCGCGCGGGAGCCGTCATCGTCGCGACCGGCTCGACGCCTCGGGAGCTCGGCGTTCCCGGCGAGGAGCGCCTCACCGGCCACGGGATCTCGCACTGCGCAAGCTGCGACGGGCCGCTCTACCGCGATCGCGTGGTCGGCATCGTCGGCGGCGGCGACTCGGCGCTTCAAGAGGCGCTCGAGCTGGCCGAGCACGTCGGGGAGGTGATCGTCTTCCACCGGGGGACGGCGTTCTCGGCTCAGGAGACGTACCGGCAGCGCGTCCTCGAGTCGTCGCGGATCACGATCCGCTACCAGACCGTCGTCGAGGAGATCCTCGGCGAGGAGGCGGTCGCAGGCGTGCGGGCCCAGGACCTCGCGACCGGAGGAATCGCGGACGTCGAGCTGGCCGGGCTGTTCGTCTACATCGGGACCGTCCCGCGGACAGAGCTCCTCCGCGACCTGCTGCCCCTCGACGACCACGGACGGGTCCCGACCGACGGCTGGATGCGGACGGAGCTGCCGGGTCTGCTCGCCGCCGGAGACGTTCGCAGCGAGTCCGCGGCGCAGGCCGTCGCGGCCGCAGGCGACGGAGCGACCGCCGCCCTCGCGGCGCACAGCTACCTGGCCGGCGGCTCCTGGCGCGCGGCGTCCTCGGAAGAAGCAGCCCGGCGCTAGCAGGCGGTGTCGTATGCTCCGCCGAGCCAGGGGCGTCGAGTGGATGGACCCCGTTACTGACCCAGGCTCCTAGCTCGACTTGTCCAGCTCCTCGCGGAAGATCTCGTTGCTGAGCAGGAAGCGGATCTCGTCGGCCCGCTCGGCGTTCAGCGGCTCGTCGGGGAACGACGCGAGCATCGCGCGGAAGCGCTCGTCGGCGCCCTCCCTGAACTCGCGGTGCGTGAAGATGTAGAGGTCGTTGCGGCGAACCCCGCGCAGGACCCGCTCGCCGCACTCGACCAGATCCATCCAGAGCGGGGAGTTCGGCCGCTGCTCGAGATCTCGCTCGAGCTCGGCGTAGCCGGTGTCGCGCCGATAGCGCTCGGGGCGTGTCTTGCCGCTCTCCCTGATGTTCGTCTGCACCGGTCCGGGGCAGAAGGCGGAGACACCGATGCCGTCCGGAGCGAGCTCGCTCCTGATCGCCTCCGACAGGCCGAGAATCGCGGCTTTGGCGGTGATGTAGATCGACGCGCCGGGGATCGGAACGACGGCGGCCATCGACGAGGTGTTGACGATGTGCCCGCCCTCGCCGTGCGCCAGGATGCGCGGCAGGAAGGTCTGGATCCCGTTGACGACGCCGCGGAGGTTGACCTCCAGCACCCAGTCCCAGTCGTCGTAGCGCGCGAGCTTGACGGGGCCGAGCACGCCGACGCCGGCGTTGTTGACGAGGACGTGGACCTTGCCGAAGACGCGCTCGGCCTCGTCGGCGGCACGTGCGAAGGCCTCGCGGTCGGTCACGTCGAGCTGGATCGCATGGACGCTGTCGCTCTGCCCGCTCTCGGCGAACGAGGCAGCCGCCTCGTCGAGGTGATCCCGGCGGATGTCGGCGAGCGCGACCTTCATGCCGGCGCCCACGAACGCCTGGGCGATGCCGAGGCCGATTCCGCTCGCCCCGCCGGTGACGAACGCGACCTTTCCCGCAACCTCTTCCATCGGTGTCCTCGCTCGCTCCGTCAGGTGGCTCTGGCCTGGGCCTTCGCGGCGCGCCGGCCCTCTTCGAAGGCGACGCGGTCGGCGGGCGCCGGCTCGTCCGGGATCGCCGCCAGCGCCTCGTCGAAGATCTCGCGCAGCTCGTCCCTGAACTCGGGGTGGGTGAAGATGTAGAAGTCGCCGCGGCGGACGCCGCGCAGGACCTTCTCGCCGACCTCCTCAGGCGACATGCCGGCCTGGTGGATCTCCGGCAGGAGGCGCATGAACTCCTCGTCCGCTGGAGTCATGTGCGTGGAGAGATGTGCGGGCCGGATCTTGTCGCTCTCGTGGATGTTGCTGTTCACGAGGCCCGGGCAGAGCACCGAGACGCCGATCCCGTGCGGCATGAGGCTCCAGCGCAGGGCCTCGGACAGCCCGCGCACCGCGAACTTCGACGCCGTGTAGATGCCCGCGCCCGGGCCGGAGATGAACGAGCCCATCGAGGCGGTGTTGACGATGTGCCCGCCCTCGCCGTGCGCCTGGAGCCGGGGCACGAAGGTCACGACCCCGTTGACGACCCCGCCGAGGTTGACGCCCAGCACCCAGTCCCAGTCGTCGTAGGTCGCGGCGGCCATGTCGTTGAAGAGGTTGATGCCGGCGTTGTTGCAGACCAGGTGGATGTTGCCGAACACGCTCTCTGCCTCGTCGGCGGCGCTCGCCATCGCCTCGCGATCCGTGACGTCGAGGCGGATCGGATGAACCCGGCTGGGCCCCTGGGAGAGCTCCGCCACGGCCTCGTCGAGGTGATCCTGCCGGATGTCCGCGATCACCACGTTCATGCCGGCCGCGACGAACGCCTTGGCCATGCCGAGACCGACACCGCTCGCCCCGCCGGTGATGAAGGCAGCTCTTCCCGCCACCTCTTCCATGTTCGGCCTCCACGCGGTCGGGTCCACCATCGCCTGCTCGTCGTCCTTCGAGACCGGCGCCGTGCCTGCGCACTCTACAGCGGAGCTCGCGTCAGAAGGGGCGCCGGCCGTCGCGACCCGCCGGGTCCCTACGCGCCCGTCACCGAGGACGCGCGCGGGGCGGTCCGTTCCGGGGAGCGCGGGACTGAGCCTGGCTCCCCCAACCCCCCGTCATTGACTTTCCCCCTATGCGAGACATAGCGTGTGCTGCTGATCAAAAGGAGAAGGAGGGGTTCATGCGCGTAGCAACCGTCGTGCGCGCCGCACGGGGACGACGTGGGATTGTCGTTCTCGCCGCGGCTGTCGCGTTCAGCATTGCCGTCCCGGTCGGGATCGGGCTCGCGGCCACGCCGCCCAAGGCCGCCCCGATCACGGATTACCTGAACTACATCGGCGGCAAGAAGTCGATAGCGAGCGGAAAGCCCATCGTCATCGGCTGGGTCAACGCGCAGGGCGGGCCCGTCAGCTTCGCGGCCGCGACATCGGCCGCCGCCGCGGCTGAGAAGTACATCAACGCCAAGCTCAACGGCGTCCGCGGTCGCCCGCTGAAGCTGCACACGTGCTTCATCGCGCAGGCCGAGGAAGAGGGCAAGAAGTGCGGTCTCACGCTTGCGAACGACGCGAACGTCCAGGTGATCGCCTTCGGCGCCGTCGTCACGGGCAACCAGTCGATCTACGCGACGATTCAGGGGAAGAAGCCGATCATCATCGGCGTCTCGGCGTCCCCGGTCGACGGCAGCCAGAAGAACGTCTACAGCCTCAACGGCGACCAGCCGCACGTGCTGGGGCCGTGGGGCACGTACGCGAAGACCGTCCTGCACGCGAAGACGGCCTCGATCATCTACGACAACCAGGCCGGCTCGATCCCGGCGGCGGCGGCGACGAAGAAGGGACTCGAGGCCGCGGGCGTCAAGGTGACGTCGGTGGGCTTCGACCCGAGCCTGACCGACCTGCTGGGGCCGCTCACGGCCGCCGGCGTCGCGACCACCGACATGATCGTGCCGATGGTCGGGTTCGGTTACTGCGTCAGCCTGGCGAAGGCGCTGCTGCAGATCGGGGCGAAGGCTCCGGTCGTCTCGAACCCGCTCTGCACGTTCATCCCGCCGGTCGCGTACCCGGGCGGCGACTTCCCGAAGTGGGTCATCGGGGCCGCGCAGTCGAACACCGCGAGGACTGACCTGCCCGACGTCGCCGCCTACGCGAAGACGGCGGTGCAGTACGGGCTCGCCGCGAAGGACGTCCCCAACGCCTTTGCGGCTCTCGCGTGGAGCGAGATCTTCACGCTCGCCAAGATCATGAACACGATCCCCGCGGGCAAGCTCTCGTCGGCAACGATCGGCGCCGCGATCAAGGCGTACAAGGGCCCGATCGTGATGGGGCCGCCGAGCATCAACTGCGGCTTCGACCCGGCCGCACCCGCGGTCTGCAACAACCAGACACGGTTCGATCAGTATCTCGGGAACGGCAAATGGAAGGGTGTCACCGGCTGGCTCAAGCCTCCGAAGTGAGACGGCCGGCAGTAACGACGTGAGTCGCGCTTGGAAGGCGGACCCGGCCACACGGCCGGGTCCGCCCCGGCGCCTCGGGGACTGACGAATGGACTGGAACCAGCTTCTTCTCTTCGCGTTGCTCGGCCTCGGAGGTGGTGCGCTCATCTCCGGGATCGCGCTCGGCGTCGTCCTCACCTACCGCGGCTCGGGGATCATCAACCTGGCGACGGGCGCGGTCGCCATGGTCGCGGGCTACTCGTACTGGGCGCTGAAGAACGGCATCCTCCACTTCCAGCTCTCGACCGCTCCCGCCCTCGTCGTCACCTTCCTCGTGATCATCGCCACGGGCGTGCTGATGGAGCTGCTGGCCTTCCGGCCGCTGCGAACCGCCTCGCCGCTCGCCAAGCTCGTCGTCGTCGCTCGGCATCCTGCTCGTGGCGCAGGCCGCCGTCCTCCTCGGCTTCGGCACCGACTCCGAAGTCGCCGCCCGACCGTCCTGCCGAGCGGCACGGTCCAGCGTTCTCGGCGTCGACGATTCCGATCGACCGGTTCATCCTGGCCGGGATCGTCGTGTTCGCGCTCGCCGTCGCCTCGCGGCGCTCTACCGCTGGAGCCGGTTCGGCCTCGCGACGAGGGCGGCCTCGGAGAACGAGGTAGTCGGCGATGCTGGCCGGGCTCTCGCCGAACACGCTGTCGATGGCCAACACGCTGCTCGCCTGCCTCGTCGCGGGCGCGCTCGGGGTGCTGGCCGCGTCCCTCACCTCGCTCGACGCGACGACGCTGCCGCTGCAGGTCGTCCCCGCGCTGGGCGCGGCGCTGTTCGCGCGCTTCACCTCGTTCGGCATCGCCTGCGCTGGCCGGGCTCCTGGATCGGGAGTCGCGCAGCAGCTGATCGTCTACATCTCGCTCGACGCAGAGCTTCTGGTTCCCGCACGATCAAGGATTCACCCGCTGCCGGGCATGCAGCAGCTGCTCGTCTTCGTGATCATCGTCATCGCCATGTTCTGGCGGGGAGCGAGCCTGCCCGGCGCGCGGCGAGCTCGTCGAGCAGCGGCTGCCCGCACGTGCCGCGGCCCGAGCGGCTCCTCCGCTCCGCCGCTGATCGGAACGGCCGCCTGCACGGTCGCGCTGATCGTGTTCCCGTTCGACTTCCGCCAGGCGCTGATCAACTCGCTGCTCGGCGCCGTCATCTGCCTCTCGCTCGTCGTCATCACCGGCTTCGTCGGCCAGATCTCGATCGTCCAGCTCGCGCTCGCCGGCGTCGCCGGCTTCATGCATCTCCCACCTCGCGACCGACGCCGGGATCGGCTTCCCGTTCGCGCCGCTCATCGGCGGCGGTCGGCCGCCACGCTGCTCGGGCCTGCTGATCGGCGGTCTCCGCGCTGCGGGTGCGCGGGGTCAGCCTGGCCGTGGTCACGCTTGCAGCTGCGGTCGCGATCGAGCAGTTCGGCTTCGCCAACTCGACCTGGGGGGCGGGGGCTTCAGCGGTTCTCCCGTGCCCGAGCTGAGGCTGTTCGGCGTCGACCTCGGGTCGAACGCGTCCTTCTTCCGCGGCGTGGCCTCCGGCACTCCGGCTCGACAGCAATCTGCCGAGCCCGATCTTCGGCTTCTTCGTGCTCGCGGTCACCGTCGCGCTCTGCCTGCTCGTCGCCAACCTGCGCCGATCGCAGCCTCGGGCCAGCGCATGCTCGCCGTGCGCTCGAACGAGCGCGCCGCCGCCGCCGCCGGCATCAACGTGCGCAACGTCAAGCTCGCCGCCTTCGGCGATCTGCGTCGTTCATCGCCGGCGTCGCCGGGGCGCTGTACGCGCTACAACTTCGGCTCGGTCAGCGCGATGCGCTTCAGCGCGCTGACCGCGCTCGGCCTGATCGCCTTCGCCTACGTCGGCGGCATCACGATGGTCTCGGGCGCGATCTTCGCCGGGCTGATCTCGACCGAGGCGCGCTGTTCCCGCACGTCTTCGAGAAGTGGCTCGGCGTCTCGGGGCACCTACACGCTGCTCGTCGGCGGGATTGGCGCTGATCTTCAACCTGGTCCTCTACCCCGAAGGCGTCGCCGGCGCCGGGTACAAGAAGAAGCAGCAGAAGCTGAGACGAAAGGCGGCCGGCGAGCCCGATGCCGCCCAACCCGCTGGCGGTGCTCCTGCTCGAGGGTGCGTCGGGCAGCCACGACCCGGGCGCCGAGCCGTGACCGCCGTCCTCAGCGCGAGCGGCGTCTCCGTCACCTTCGGCGGCGTGCACGCGCTCGTCGACGTCGACCTCGACGTCGCGGAGGGCCAGCTGGTCGGGCTGATCGGGCCCAACGGCGCGGGCAAGACGACCTTCATCGACGCGATCACCGGCTTCGTGCCCTGCCGCGGGCCGCGTCGCAGCTCGACGGCCGCGAGCTCTCCGCGCTGCCGCCGCACGACGCGCGCCCGGCGGGGCCTGGCGCGGACGTGGCAGTCGATCGAGCTGTTCGACGACCTGACCGTGCGCGAGAACCTCGCCGTCGCCGCCGTACCGCCCGTCGCGGTCTCTGCCACCGTCCAGGAGGTGCTGTCTCGCGCCCGTCGCACCACCGACGGCGGCGTCGACGAGGCGCTCGAGCTGCTCGGCCTCGAGCCCGTGCGCCGAGGCGATGCCGTCCGAGCTCTCCCAGGGCCAGCGCAAGCTCGTCGGCGTCGCGCGGGCGCTGGCCGCCGGACCGCGCGCTCGTCTGCCTGGACGAGCCGGCCGCGGGCCTCGACACGCACGAGAGCGAGGAGCTCGGCCGCCGCCTGCGCCAGGTGGTCGACGCGGGGCACGTCGATGCTCCTCGTCGACCACGACATGGGCCTCGTGCTCGCGATCTCCGACTACGTCGTCGTGCTCGAGTTCGGCAAGGTGATCGCGCAGCGGCACGCCCGACGATCGTGCGGCGCGACCCGCAGGTGATCGCCGCCTACCTCGGGCAGCGCCGGCCGCCCGAGCGTCGTGGAGACGCGCCTGCGCCCACGGAGGCGTCGATGAGCGAGCACCGTCCTCGCGCATCGAGGGCCTGACCGCCGGCTACGACCGGGCGGCGGTCATCCGCGACCTCGACCTGACCGTCGGCGCGGGCGAGGTGGTCGCCCTGCTCGGCGCCAACGGCGCCGGCAAGACGACGACGCTGCGGGCGATCTCCGGCCTCGTCCAGCCGATGCAGGGCCGCGTCGTCTTCGCCGGGCGACGATCTCGCGCGCGTCTCTCCGAGCGCGCGCGCGCGGCTCGGGCATCGCCCACGTCCCCGAGGGCCGCGGCCTCTTCTTCGGCCTCACCGTCGCGGAGCACTTCCGGCTCGGCCACCGCGGCGAGACGCTCGACGAGGAGCTGGCCTACGAGTACTTCCCGGCGCTCGGCGAGCTGCGCTCGCGGCGCGCCGGCCTGCTCTCGGGCGGCGAGCAGCAGATGCTCGCCCTCGGCGCGCGCGCTCGCGCGCGAGCCGCGCCTGCTGCTGCTCGACGAGCTCAGCCTCGGCCTGGCGCCGGTCATCGTCGAGCGGCTGCTGCCGGTCGTGCGCCAGTACGCCCAGGACACCGGCTGCGCGCGTGCTGCTCGTCGAGCAGCACGTCCACCTCGCGCTCGAGGTCGCCGACCGCGGCTACGTGCTCTCGCACGGCGAGCTCGTCCTCCACGAGCGCGCCGACGAGCTCCGCGCCGACCGCCAGCTGCTCGTCTCCAGCTACCTCGGCGAGGGGGCCACAGCCGCCCCGGCCGGGGACGGCGCCGACCGCACTGCCTGACCGAGCCGGTCGCCCGGTCGCGGCCATGATCGGCGCTTGACGGAGAGATCGCGCGCTCGAGCCGGCGGGGCTACACGGTGACGACGATCTTGCCGACCTGCCCCGGAACGCGACGTGTTACTGTCCGGCCGATCGGTCGTGGCCGGTCTGTCTGGTCTGGGGAGGGGGTTTGGGGTGTCGGGGAAGCTGACGGTTCTCGATCCGCGGGGGTATCCGCCGAAGGTGACGGCGCGGGGGATGGCGCCTGGGTTGGAGCGGTTGGAGGGGAAGACGGTGTTTTTGGTGGACATCGGCTTCGAGAACTCGGATGCCTTCATTGGGCAGCTGGAGGGGTGGTTTGCCGAGCATGAGCCGGGGGTCGAGACGCGGGTCGTGCGTTGGCGTGATCAGCATCAGCCGGACCCGGAGCTGTGTGAGCGGATCAGGGCTGAGGGGGATGCGGCGATCGTTGGGGTTGGTACCTGACCTGGTTGTGCGCCGGAGGTCTCCGGCCACATGATCGAGTTGGAGACGAGGTATGGGGTGCCGACGGTGGCGGTGCATGTGAATGTGTTCGAGCGGATCGTCGGTTCGGTGGTGAAGGTGAATGGGATGCCGCGGGCGAGGCAGGCGTTCATTCCGACGCCGGTCTTCAACCAGCCGCCTGCTGTGTTGCGCGGCTACATCGAGGGCGACGATCCGGTGCATGGGCGGCCGTTCATGGAGCAGGTGTTTCATCTGTTGACGCGGCCGCTGGACGACGAGGACCTTCAGGGCGCCGGCTTCGACCGTTCGACGCCGCGGCTGCTCGAGCCGGATAGCGAGGAGAGCTTGCAGCGGTTGTTCCGGGAGAGCAGCTGGACCGACTTTTTGCCGATCGTTTTGCCGACCGAGGAGCGGGTCGAGTGGATGCTGGCCGGGACGAGCCGTGCGCCCGGCGAGGTGGTTGGGAAGATGCGTCCGACGATCGGTATGGAGTTCTGGGAGTCGACGGTCGAGAAGGTGGCGGTGAACGCGGTGATGGCCGGCGCCGAGCCGGAGCATTTCCCGGTCATCTTGGCGCTCGCCTCGAGTGGGGACACCGCTCGCCGAGTCGAGCATGTCCTCGATGGGGAACATGGTCGTCGTGAACGGCCCGATCCGGAACGAGATCGGGATGAACAGCGGTGTCGGCGCGCTCGGCCCGTACAACCATGCCAACGCGGCGATCGGCCGCGCGTTCGGGCTGCTCTCGCAGAACCTGCAGGGCGGCTCGGTGCCGGGCCTCTCCTACGGCGGCTCGCAGGGGTGCAACTTCTCCTATAACAGCTGCACCTTCGCCGAGAACGAGGAGGCGAGCCCCTGGGAGGCCTACCACGTCCAGTACGGCTTCGAGCCCGGCGAGAGCACGGTCACCGTCTTCTACACCTGGGGCAACGTCTGGGCCGAGCACCTGCGCACCTACTGGCAGGAGAAGCTCGTCGCGATGCTCTCCGGGCTCGAGCCGTCGATGGGCGTGACGCTCGTGCTCGACCCGATCGTCGCCCGCGAGTTCGTCGACCGCGGCCTCGAGACCAAGG
Organism: uncultured Actinomycetes bacterium; assembly: GCA_963839425.1. Taxonomy (GTDB): domain Bacteria; phylum Actinomycetota; class Thermoleophilia; order Gaiellales; family Gaiellaceae; genus CAYGLV01. The sequence goes on along the minus strand of CAWIUX010000006.1, from coordinate 14,992 downwards.
CCCAACTCGCCGAGTGGGTGCACGAGAACGCGAAGATCCCGGCCCGCCGCTTCTGGGACCACATCATGCTGAACATGATCCGCGAGGTCGTCGAGGCGGGGATCGAGCCCTTCGCGAGCTACCGGAAGGCGCCCCCGGACGAGCTGATCCCGGTCTTCGAGGTCGATCGGATCAACGTCGTCGTGGTCGGCGGCTCCACGAACGGCCAGTTCAGCATCTTCATGGGCTCCCCGATGCGCGCGAAGTTCCGGAGCTCGCCAGGGCCGACGGTCTCGATCGACGCCTGGCGCTGAGCCCACCGGGCGGACCGGCCTCCTCCCTCGGCCCTCCAGATCCCCTCGGAGATGCCGCTCACCATGTTGCTGAATGATCCGGGTTAGAGTACGCCGGTCATGCGAGAAGTGGCGGGAAAGGTCGCGTTCATCACCGGCGGTGCGAGCGGCATCGGCCTCGGGATGGCCAAGGCGTTTTCCGCGGCCGGCATGAAGGTGGTGATCGCCGACATCCGCCAGGATCACCTGGACGAGGCGATGACGCAGCTCGCGCCCGGTGACGCTCATCCGATCCGCCTGGACGTCACCGACCGGGACGCCGTGGCGGAGGCCGCCGACGAGGCAGAGCGCGTGTTCGGCAAGGTCCACGTCGTCTGCAACAACGCCGGGATCAACCTCTTCAACGACATCGGCTCGGCGACGTACCAGGACTGGGACTGGGTGCTGGGCGTCAACCTCGGCGGCGTCGTCAACGGGGTCGTCACCTTCGTTCCCCGGATCAAGGCGCACGGCGAGGGCGGGCACGTCATCAACACTGCCTCGATGGCCTCGTTCGTCTCCGGCCCGGGCGCCGGCATCTACACGGCGTCGAAGTTCGCGGTACGGGGTCTGTCGGAGGCGCTGCGCTGGAGCCTCGTGCCGCACGGGATCGGCGTCTCGGTGCTCTGCCCCGGTCTGGTCAAGAGCCAGATCTTCGAGAGCGACAAGATCCGGCCCGCGCACCTGTCCACGGATACGACACCCGCCGATCAGGAGCTCATGAGCATCCTGCCGCAGGTCCACGAGGCGGGCATGGCACCCGAGGAGGTCGGCGAGAAGGTGCTGCGCGCGATCCGGCGGAACGACTTCCACATCTTCACCCACCCCGAGTTCGCCGACGAGCTGCGCGAGCTCTTCGACGAAGCTCTCGCGGCGATCCCGGACGAGCCGGCGCCCGCCGACCGCCTGGCGTTCGAGGACGGCCGGCGCCGCGCGAAGGCTGAGGCGAGAGCCTCCTGGCCGAGCCTCTGAGGACCCGGGAGAGCGAGGAGGGGGCCCCGCAGAGCCGGTGATCAGGTCTAGCCGGCAGCCGCCCCGGGAAGCTCGAGCTCGCCCGCGCGGTGGGCTTTGATGTACGCCCGGCAGTTCGGATCCGCACCTGTGAGGACGTCGGCGGCGAGCTGGAACGGCCGAGTGTCGCGATCGGTCGCGAGGACGCGCTCGAGCCTGCTCGCGACCGGATCGAGGATGCCGCTGTCGGCTCCCGCCTCGATCGCGAGCAGGAGGAACGCATCGTTCACCAAGCGCCTGTTCGGCAGTCCGAAGCTGACGTTGCTCATCCCTCCGGTGAGGTGGATCTCCGGTCCGAAGCGCTCACGCAGGCGGCGGAAGGCGGCGAGGCAGTGTTCCCCCGAGGCGTTGTCGACCGAGATCGGGAAGACGAGTGGGTCGAAGAAGATCCGCTCGAGCGGGATGCCACGGGCCCGCGCGAGCTCGACGATGCGTGCGGCGTTCTCGACCCGGCCGTCTGCATCGCCCGGGATCCCGGACTCTCCGGCGGCAGTGAGCACCACGGGGCCGCCGTTCCGCACGGCCAGCTCGAGGACATCGATGCGATCGAGCGAAACCGAGTTGAGCATCGGCAGGCCCGACGCTCCACCGGCAGCCTCGTCCAGCCCGGCCTCGATGATCGCGGGGTTCGGGGAGTCGATCGCGAGCGGCACGGTCGTCCAGGGCTCGATCGTCCGCACGAGCCAGCGCATGGCTGCGATCTGCTCGGAGAGGTCGAGCGAGACCTCGTCGACGTTGAGATCGAGATAGTGGGCGCCTGCCGCGATCTGGCTTGCCACCATCGCCTCGAGGTAGGCGAGCGCGGTCGAGGCATCCGGCTCGTCCCCGCTCATCGCCGTTAGCACGGCGAGCCGGACGTGCTTGATTCGTCCCTCGGAGTAGCCGGCGCTCCCGCGCTCGGCCTCGGAGACCGGCAGGCTGCGCTTGGCGCCTGCGGTGTCGACGAAGGAGATCGCCTCGCGCCCCTGCTCGTCCGGCTCCACGCTCGGGCTCGAGCGACGCACGATGCGCGTCGTGTGGATGTTCTCGCCGATGACGACGAATCCGCGCTCGGCATCCGTCATGACTCCCCCTCCTCTCGCCCCCGGTGGTCGCGTCCGAGGTACCGGGGCATCTGCGAGGTGTCGGGCGGCGACTCGCTAACGGTAAACGCCATACTCCCTCGTGAAGTCGATCATGGCGTGCACCGTGTCGGGCTTGCCCTCGTCCATCGCGGTTCCGAAGCTCATCATGTACCCGCCGCCCTTGCCGACGTCGTCGATCAGCTCCTTGCAGTACGCCCTCACCTCGTCGGCCGTACCCGTCAGGATGAGCCCGGACGGCACGTTCCCGGCGATGCAGACGCGGCCGCCGAGCACCTTCTTCGCCTCGTGCATGTCCGTGCGGTCGAACATGCAGAGGCTCGTCCCCTTCGGAATCTCCGCCAGGTACTCGAGCCTCGAGTTGTAGCCGCCTTCGCAGAACAGGAAGGGAATGCACCCTTCGTTCGCGAGCCCGACGACGACCTCCTTGAGCGAGGGCCAGTAGAACTGCCTGAACTGCTCGTCGGACATGAAGCCGTCGGCTCCCTTGTGCAGAGGCATGAAGACGATCGGGTTCTTCTGCTGGTTCGCCCCGTTGAGTCCCTGCTTGATCGCCAGCGGCGTCAGGCGCTCGACCGCCTTCAGCACCAGCTCGGGCCGGCGATGCATGTCGATCATCGTCGCCCGCGTGCCTCTCAGCGTGTCCGCCAGGATGTCGAACGGCGCCTTGGACAATCCGCCGGCGCCGCTCACCAAGCCCTTCGCCCTGATCGTCATCTCGAACGCCCCGACGTGCTGGATCCACTCGAAGGCCGTACGTCCCGCCTCCATCAGCGCCCGCAGCGCCTCCTGCACGTCAGGAGCGCCGAACGGGATCATGTGGCCCATCACGAGGACGATCTCCCACAGATCCGTGAGCGGGGAAATCCTCGAGAACGGCTCCAAGGCGCCGCACATGCGCGGGAGATACATCCGCAGCCAGAAATCCGACGGATCGTCGATCAGCGCCTGGTACTCCTCGGTCGAGCATGTACTCGCTCTCGACGTACTGGTAGCCCGACTCCTCCGAGACGCCGTGGCCGGGCCAGGCGTACTGCTTGTAGTCGAGGATCTCGAGCACCTGTCCCGACCCGATGATCGCCGGTGTGAAGTAGTAGTCGGGCCGGTAATCGGCGAGGAACCGCCCGAAGGTCGACGTCAGGACCTCCGGCTCGTACATCATCGTGTGCGGCGACACGCCGTAGAGGTTCGCCGGCATGAACGTCGCGTTCAGCATGATCGGAACCCTGTCGGGCTCCTTCGTCACCGCGAGCACGTCGCGAAACCGATCCACGCCGGCCCGGTAGGTTGCCTCGGCTTCCGGGCTCTCGAACGGAACGCCCTCCGCCGCGCGCCATTCTGCGATCCGTGCGTCTCGCCGTTCGTCGGCCGACATCTCTGCCCAGTTCTCGGTCATCGTCCTATGCTCCAATCCAGGCCTTGGCCAGATCGACAGCCGCCATCGCGTCCTTGCCGTACGCGTCGGCGCCCGTGAAGCTCCTCACCTGCTCGTCGATCGGGCCGCCTCCGATCATGATCTTCACGCGGTCCCTCAACCCTGCTTCGTCGATCGCCTCGATCGTGTCCTTCATCGACTGGAACGCCAGCGTCAGGAACCCGCTCAACCCGACGACCGAGCTTCCGCTCTCCTGGATCGAGTCCACGAACCGCTGCACCGGGACGTCCACGCCGAGGTCGAGCACGTCGAAGCCGTTGACGTCGAGCATGAAGACCACGATGTCTTTGCCGATATCGTGAATGTCACCGGCAACGGTGCCGACGATCACGGTGCCCAGCCGGGCCATCTCGGTCCCGGCGGACATCTTCGGCTTCACGAGAGCGGCGATCTCCTTGAGGATCTCGCCGGCGTAGACCAGCTCGGGGATGAAGTACTCCGAATCCGAGAATCGCTGGCCGACGATCTCCATGGCCCGCTTGGCGTCGTCGAAGATGCTCAACGGGTCGGCGCCCGCCTCGAGCCTCTCCCGGACGATCGCCAGGGCCTCGTCCTCCCTCAGCTCGGCCAGGGCGTCGACAAGATCCTCGCTCCATCATCGTTTCGCCTCCTTGTTCGTAGCCTCTACTCGCCAGTTTCGTACGGCGTAGGCCGCAGCCTTCCAGAAAACCAGAGCGAGTTCCATCCGGGATGTGCCACGCATCGGTGCGGAAAACCCGCATCCGGACACGACGCGGCGGCGGGCCGGACGCGCGTGCGCGACAATCGGAGAACCATGGAGACGGGATCCGGAAACTCCCCCGATGTGCGGCCGGCTGCTGCCGCCGACCGTTCGCCCGCGCCCGTGCCTGCTGAGGAGCACATGACGAACGGCTACCAGGTCGACTTCGAGCCGCTTGGCCGCCGGGGTGCCTGCGCCCCGGAGCAGTCCTTCCTGGGGCTCGCCCACGACCTGGGTGTCGACCTCATCAGCATCTGCGGTGGGCACGGCCACTGCGGCCGCTGCAAGGTCCAGGTCGTCTCGGGGGCGACGACCGAGCTGACCGCGCTCGAGCGAGAGCGCCTCACTACCCACGAGATCGGCGACGGCTACCGGCTGGCGTGCATGGCCCATCCGCGCAGCGACTGCACGCTCGGAGTGCCCCGGGAGTCGATGAGCATCCCGATGCGCAGTCAAGTCGAGAGCCTGGAGACGGGCATCTTGGTTCAGCCGCTCGTGCAGACCGTCGAGCTCGCGCTCCGGCGACCGTCCCTCGAGCACCCCCTCGCAGACGGTGAAACAGTGCTCGCAAGCGTGCGGGAGGCGGGCCTGGCCGTGGACAGGCTCGACATCGAGGTCCTGCGCCACCTGTCGCCGCATCTCCGCGCCTGGGAGTGGCGCTGCGCGGCGCACGTGCGCGGCCCGGAGGTGGTCGACGTCGCGGCGCCCGGGTCGAAGCCGGTCGGTCTCGCCGTCGACCTCGGCACCACCGGCGTCGCCGGCTACCTCGTCGAGCTCGAGGAGGGCCGGGTCCTCGCCACCAGAGGCACGACGAACCCGCAGATCCCGTTCGGCGAGGACGTCGTCAGCCGCATCGTCTACGCCAGGGCCTCGCCCGAGTCGCGGCGGAGGCTGCAGGAGGTCGCGGTCGCAGGCCTCAACCGGCTCGCGGAGGAGCTCTGCGCCGAGGTAGGCCTGACTCCGGCAGACGTCGTGGAGGCCGTCGTCGTCGGCAACACGGCGATGCACCACCTGCTGCTCGGCCTTCCCACGGAGCAGCTCGCTCTGGCACCGTTCGTGCCCGCGGTCAGCGACGAGCTCACGATCAAGGCACGGGACATCGGCCTCGAGCTCGCCCGCGGCTCCTACCTCTACCTGCCGCCGAACATCGCCGCCTTCGTCGGCGCCGACCATGTCGCCATGCTGCTGGCGACCGCCGACGAATGGCGCGGCAGGAACGCGATCGCGCTCGACATCGGCACGAACACCGAGATCTCGCTCGTAACGACCGACGGGAGCATCCGCTCGCTCTCGTGCCCGTCCGGGCCGGCCTTCGAGGGCTACCACGTGAAGCACGGGACGCGCGCGACGGTGGGAGCGATCGAGCGGATCCAGATCACGGCGGACGCCGTCCACCTCCAGACGATCGGTGCGGCTCCACCCATCGGCATCTGCGGCTCCGGCATCGTCGACGCCCTTGGCCAGCTTCATCTGGCCGGCGTGCTGAGCCCGAACGGGCGGATCCAGCTCGGCTCCCACCCCGGCGTCCGCGAGGAGGGCGGTCAGCGCGAGTTCGTCCTGGCCGGCGAGGATGCAACGGACGGGCGCGGCGCGATCTCGGTCACGCAGGACGACCTGCGGGAGATCCTCCTCGCCAAGGCTGCCGTCCAGAGCGGCATCGACGTGCTGCTCGCGAGCAGCGGTGTGGCGTCCGACGACATAGAGTTGATCGTCGTGGCAGGCGCATTCGGGAGCTACATCGACCTTGAGAACGCGATCGCGATCGGGATGTTCCCGCGGCTCCCGCTCGAGCGCTTCAAGCAGGTGGGGAACGCCGCCGGCATGGGCGCGAAGCTCGCGCTGATCTCGTCCGCCGTCCGCGCGGAGGCCCGCGAGCTCTGCCGCCGCGTCGACTACATCGAGCTTGCGCGCTATCCGAACTTCTCGCGCCTCTATGCCCGGAGCTGCCTGCTCGAGCAGGCGCAGGGATCGGCGACATGAGACGCCCTGTGTCAACCTCCTCGGCCCGCGCGTTCCTCGGGCGCTGCTCGCGGTGCCGGGCCGGAGGGGACAGTACGGGGAGTACGGACCCGGAGAGACCGGTGCCGCGAGCGGCGTCAGGCGGTGGCGGAGCCGGGCTGCGCCCGGCGGGAGCCGTCGCCGGCGAGGGGCGCGCGTGAGCGAGCCGACCGTCACGAGCGACTTCCAGCTGGCCTTTGACGAGGATGCCTTCCTGAAGCTCCACGGGCCGGGGCTCGAGCGCCCGGTGCTCCGGTCGAGGCTGGCCCGCCTGCTCGACGAGGCCGGGGCGCTCTCCGCGCCCGCCGCCTGCTACCGGGCGTACGCCGTCGAGCGTGTCTTACACGAACGGTTGGAGCTCGCGGGGGGTACCCGCATAGGCTCCGGACCGGTCGCGTCCGTGGTGGCCGGAGCCGAAGAGCTCTACGTCGCGCTCTGCACGATCGGCCCGGCGCTCGACGAGCGCGTCCGCGAGTACCAGGCGACGGGGCGGCACTTCGAGATGCTGATGCTCGACGAGATCGGCTCGTGGGCGGTCGACCAGGTGCGCCAGCAGCTCTACGAGAGCATCCAGGCGCAGCTGGCGGGACATGGCTGGCGCACCAGCAGCCCGCTCTCTCCGGGCGAGTCGACCTGGCCGATGCGGGAGCAGCGCATCATCTTCAAGCTCCTGGACGCCACGCAGGTCGGAATCGAGCTCGGGCCGTCGGACATGATGTCGCCGATCAAGTCCCTCTCGCTCATCTTCGGCGCGGGCAGCCGAGAGATGGGCTCCGAGGGGCTGACGAACTGCGACTTCTGCTCGATCCAGGACCGCTGCCGGTACGCCGCGACTCGCTGAGCCGCGCGCTTAGCCCGGCTCGGCGCCGAGCGGCCCGTCTCCCGACGCGGGACGCTCAGGAGCCGAGATATCCGCTCTGGTCGGACTCCAGATGCTCGGCGAGCCTGGTCGCGAGCGCCATGATGGTCAGCGACGGGTTCACCGAGAGCGTGCGTGGAACGAGCGACGCGTCGCCGACGAAGAGTCGCTTCACGTCGTGCGACTCGCCGTTCCGGTCGACGGCCGACCGCGCCGGATCGTCTCCCATCCGGCAGCTGCCCTGGACGTGCGTCGAGCTCAGCCCGGTCCAGCAGACCTTCGTCGCACCGGCGGCCTCGAGCACCTCCCGGCTGAAGCGGAAGGCGGCGTCTATCCGCTCGAGCTCGTTCGGCTGGAAGTCGACCTCGAACCGCTCGCAGCCGTCATCGTCGACGATCACGGCGGCGTTGTTGTCGTCGTTCACCAAGGCGAGCACGCCGGACCAGTGCCGGAACGCGCTCACCGCCTCGACGAGCCGGGGCCCCCAGAGCGGTCCGCGCTCGTCGCAGAGTGTCGTCGCGAACGAGATCGGATCCTGGATCGTCGTCGCTTCGATCACGAAGCCCCCATCCTCGTCGTGCTGGTGGTCCATGCAGTGCGCCGTGATCGGGTAGACCATGTGCGCGTCCTGCGGCTCGTCGAACAGGCCGTAGACGAGGCGAGCCGGGTGCAGACCGAGGTGCCGCCCGATCGAAGCCCGTCTGAGGCCCGAGCGGATCAAGAGCTGCGGCGTGTTGAGCGCCCCGCTGGCTACGACCACCACCTTCGCCCGCGCGGTCCGACGCCCGCCCGCGTCGTCGACGTACTCGACGCCGGTCGCCTCCGGCCCATCGGCGGAGTCCTCGATCAGCACCCGCTCGACGGTCGCCTCCGCTCGCAGCTCGAGCAGGCCGCGCGCCAACGCAGCGTGGATGTACGTGTTCATCGTCGACTTGCCGCCGTCCGTGGGGCACCCTTGCAGGCAGGACCCGTAGCTCATGCAGTTGGCATCGGTGTACGAGCGAACCGGCTCCAGCTCGGCCCCGAGTGCGCGGAAGCCTTCCTCCATGGTGAAGACGCTCTTCGTCCAGTCGCGTCGCTCGCGCACTCCGAGCAGCTCCTCCACCCGGTCGTAGTACGGGTCGAGATCCGCGGCCGCAAAGGGCTCGTTCCGATCGTTGGTGAGGCCCGTCGCGGGATGCCACTTGGCGACGTCGCGCTCGTGTGCGCGCAGCGCGACCTTCGTGTTGATCGTCGTCGTGCCGCCGACGCAGCGGCCGGCGAGGAACGCGAGCACGTCGCCGTCCGCCAGCGGGGCGACCCGCAACGGCCAGAACAGGTCGTGCGTCGCCTTCGCTTCCCAGCGGGTGAAGTCGTCGGCGGTCCGGTGCGGCCCGGCCTCGAGCAGCAGCACGTCGCGGCCGCACTGTGCGAGCTCGCCCGCGACGACGCCGCCCCCGGCGCCCGATCCGACGACGACGACGTCGAACTCGTCCCTCATGCGATCACCGGGTACGACCAGTCCTTTAACCCTCCCTGGATCATCGGTGGGTGAGCACGAGGCGGCCGCTGACGTGTCCGTCGCGTAGCTGCTGCATGCTGTCGTTGACGGACGCGATCGGGACCGGCCGGGCGGGAATCGGCTTGATCCGCCCCTGCCGTACGAACCCGATCAGCTCCTCGAGCTCGGTCAGCGTGCCGGTGAACGAGCCGCGGAACTGCAGCTGCTGCACCGCCAGGGCGGGCAGCGGGAAGCGCAGCTCCCCGCCGAAGAGGCCCACCGTCACGGAGACGCCTCCTCCCTTCAGCAGCCCGGCGGCCTGGGACACGCTCTCGGTCGAGCCGACGAAGTCGACGACGCCCGCGAGACGACCGACCTCCGACATGATCGCCTCGGCGACGTCGTCGACTCCCCCGTTGAAGTCCTTGTCGGCGCCGTAGTCGTCGCTCGCCGTCTTCAGCTTCTCGTCGTCGATGTCGATCGCGACCACCTTCTCGAACCCGATGCCCTTGGCGATCGCCAGCGCCATCAGCCCCACGCCGCCGAGGCCGATGATGGCGATCCACTGGTCCTGGATCGGTCCGAGCTTCTTGAGAGCGGAGTACGCCGTCAACCCGGAGCAGGCATAGAGCCCGCCAGCACCGGATCGATCCCCTCGGCGTCGATCAGGAACCTCGCCTCCGGGACGATCACCTTCTCGGCGTACCCGCCCGGCCTCTGGACGCCGATCTGCTGGGGCTCCGGGCACATGTTGTCGCGGCCGGACGTGCAGAACTCGCACTCCCCGCAGCCGATCCAGGGAAGACGATCACGCGCCGGTCTCGGTCGCCGGCGTCGAGGCCGGACTCCGGCCCGAAGTCCTCGATCTCGCCGTAGACCTCGTGCCCGAGCGCGGCCGGCAGGCTGAAGCCCACGTCGACGATGTTGAGGCGATGGCCCCCGCCCAGGTCGAAGAAGCCGTCCTGGAAATGGAGATCCGAGTGACAGAGCCCGCACGAGAGCACCCTGACGAGGACCTCCTTGCCGGTCGGCTGGGGTTCGTCCAGCTCCCGCTCGCACAGCTCTCGCCGAACTCTTCGAGCATGTACGCCCTCATCGCACCATTCCTCCTCGTCCTCTATGGGTATCTCGGGGTCACGCCCGGTAGCCGAGCACGAATTTGGCGTCGTCGCTCATCCGGTCCGGAGACCACGGCGGATCGAAGACGAGCTCCATGTCGACGCGCTCGACGCCGTCGACCTCCAGAGCCGCCGTGGCGATGTCGTGCTCGATCACCGGGCCGATCGGGCAACCCATCGTGGTGAGCGTGTAGGTGACCCGGGCCCGGCCACCGACGACGTCGATCTCGTAGACGAGGCCGAGCGAGACGACGTCGATCCCGAGCTCCGGGTCCTCGACCGCCGACAGCGCCACCCGGATAGCATCCGCCCGGGCGAGCTCACCTCACGCGCGGAGCCGTCACGGGCGGGCTCCCGACCGGCAGCGGGCTCGGACTGCTCCGGCACGGCCTCGGCCGAGAGCGCGCACTGCGTCGCCTCGAGGTACTGCTCGCGCAGCACATTCCGCTGCAGCTTGCCGGTATCGGTCCGAGGGAGCTCCGCCAGCCACCGATCTCGCGCGGCTGCCTCAGCTTCGGCAGCGCCTCGATCCCGGCCTGGAGCCGGACGGCCGCAGCCCGCTCGTCCCGGCGCCGGGACGGCGAACACGGCGATCGAGGCCAGTCCGTCATCATTTCGGAAGGTGACCCCGGCGATCTCCGCCACGGACTCGCCGCAGGCGCGGCGAGTGCCTGCTCGATGTCGACGGTGCTGACCCACTGGCCCGAGATCTTCACGAGGTCGTCGCCGCGTCCGCAGAACTCCCAGCGCCCGCCGGGGTGCTGCCGGAAGAGATCGCCCGGCGAGAACCAGCCGTCCGAGAACGCGTCGCTCTCGGCCTCGGGGCGCTTCCAGTAGCCGGCCGCGATCGACGGGTGACGCAGCCAGAGCCGATGAGGGGCGCCGGGCTCGGGTAGAGGGTCGGGAAGGTGTACCTCGACGTGCGGAGAGGGCGTCAGCAGGCAGCTCGAGCCCGGCGCAGTACAACATCAGGACGAGCGTCTCGCTCGCTCCGTAGGCGTTCACGGGCATCGTCCCCGGCCGCATCCTGCCAGGCGCTCGCGACCCTCGGCGGCAGCGCCTCGCCCGCCGAGACGAAGTGCCGCACGCTGCCGAGCTTCGGCGCGACACCGGCCTGCAGCATCTTCAGGTAGAGCGTCGGCACGCTGAAGAGGATGGTCGGCGAGTGGTGTGCCACGACCGCCGCGACCCGCTCCGCGGTCGGCCATTCGCTGTCGAGCACGACCGTCCCGCCGAGACCGAGCCCCGCGCACAGGCCGTTGCCGAGCGCGTAGGCGAAGAACAGCTTCGACGTCGCGTAGACCTTCGCCTCCGAGCCCGCCCCGACCACCTCCGCGGCGAACTCTGCGGCGCCTCGAACCATCCTCTGCGTATGGATCACGGCCTTCGGCTTGCCGGTCGTCCCCGACGTGTAGATCCAGAGCGCAGCGTCGCCGCCGCTGCGCTCGACCGCCGGCATCGGCCTGGTCCGCCGACCCGGCGGACAGCTCCGCGCTCGTGACGAGCACGGGCCGCGGCGAGAGCTGCTCCAGGATCTCTTCGAGCCGGGGGACGGACGCCTGATCGCAGTAGACGAACCGCGCCTCGGCCTCGTCGAGGACGACGGAGAGCTCGCGCGCGTACAGCCGCGGATTGAGGCCGACGGCGACGCCGCCGGCCCAGATCGCCCCCAGGTAGGCGATCACCCAGTCGATCGAGTCCGGCGCGAAGACGAGCACCCGCTCCCCCGGCTCGAGCCCCTGCGCGTGCCAGACGGCCGCCGCGCGCGCGACCGCCTCGCGCAGCTCTCCGTAGGTGACGCGCTCGTCCCAGGACTCGATCGCGACCTTGCCGTCCGCGCCTCCTGCGAGCAGGTACTCGGCAGCGTTCATCGGAGCCGCCACGGGCATCGCCTGGCCTCGATCCGGACGAGCCTGTCGCGCGCCGAGCACGGCAGCCGCATCATGCGATCGTTCCCGATCCGCGATCATGATCGCGACGGAGCGCGGCCGGAGCCGTCGGCCGGAGGCATCGGAAGCGGCGATTGGAGTGGCGTCTGTCCTCGCACCGAGGAGCTGCAGGGCCTCGCGCTTGCAGACGTCCCGGTAACGAGCATGCTCGCCCCGCCAGTCGTCCTCCTGCAGCCACTGGAGGAACAGCCCGTCCACGAGCGCCCGCAGGCCCATCGCAGCCTCATCCACGTGGTCGACGGCGAAAGCACCCTGGGCCACCCCCGAGCGAATCACGTCGGCGTTCAGGGAGTTGACGATCCCGTCGAACGTGGCCCGCAGCTCCATGTACGTCCGCCTGCGTGCGGCATACCCGACGAGGTCGAGGTACGCGACGTGGAAGCGCCGGTTCGCCTCCGGCTCGACGAAGATCGCGTTCACCATCGCGATGACCTTCTCCTCGGGGGTCCGAGCAGCCGCCATCGCGCACCTGATCCGGTCGGCCGTCTCCGACAGCGCCCACCGCATCGTCGCCAGGATGAGGTTCTCCTTCGTCTTGAAGTAGTAGGGGATCAGGCCCTTGCTCATGCCGGCTGTCTGGGCTATCTCGCGCAGCGAGGCCCGATCGACGCCTCGCTCGCCGATCAGGCGGTAGGTGCTGCGGATGAGCTGCAGCTGCCTCGCCGAGTGTTGCTCGTCGAGGAGGGCGTGCCCCTCTGGCACGCGTGCTGTCGGCGTGGCCTGCACGATTCTCCTCTAGGCTCCGGGCTCGGCGAGCTCGCTGAGCGCCCGGGTGACGTACACCCGCACCATTCGCTTTCGGTACCCGGGGGTGAGGTCGGTGTTGTTCATGGGCTTGGCCACGGCCGCAGCCGCCTCGGCCGCTTCCGTGATCGCCTCCCGGTCGAGTGTGCGACCGACGAGAAGCTGCTCGGCGGCCGCCACGCGCAACGGCAGCGAGGCAACCGCCCCGAGCGCGATTCGCGCGTCCGTGCAGGTGCCGCCCTCGTCGACCCGAACCGCTGCCGCCACCCCGACCAGCGCGAAGTCGATGCTCCCCCGGCGCCGGAGCTTGAGGTAGGTCGCCCGGAGCCGTCCGCCGGTGGCAGGCTCAGCTCGGCGACGATCTCGTCGGGAGCCATGGTCAGGTGCGCCAGGCCGTCGTCGCGGTACAGGTCGGCGACGGGCACGCGGCGCTCGCCCGCTGCGCTGACGAGGCGCACGGAGCCCTCGAGCGCGAGGGCGACCGGAGCGAGGTCGGAGGTGGAGATCGCCCAGCAGCGGCTGCCGCCCGAGGCGAGCCGGCAGACATCGGCTCCGCCCGCCTTGAGGCAGAAGCCGAGCGCGTCCCGCCACCCCGGCGGGCGGTCGTAGAAATCGCACCGGACATCGAGGCAGAGGTTGCCGCCCACCGTCCCCGCGTTCCGGATCTGCGGGCTTGCGATCAGCCCGGCGGCGCGGGCGAGCGCCGAGTACGGGCCGGCGAGCGCCGGGTGCCCGACGAGCTCGCCGATCCTGGCGCCGGCACCGATCGTGATCCCGCCGTTGGCGTGGATCCCGCGCAGCTCCTCGACCCCTTGCAGCCCGACGAGCACGGTCGGCTCGATCTGGCGGCGCTTGAGCTTCGGGAAGAGGTCGGTGCCGCCCGCCACGAGGGCCGCGTCCTCGCCATGCTCGGCCAGCATGGCGCAGGCCTCGCCGAGCTCCCGCGGGCGCAGGTACGTGAATGCGGGCAACCGCATCATGGCGCCGCCTTCGCCGGAGGCTCCACACGATAGGGCTCGGGGAAGTCGAACTCGGGCATCACCCTCGGCCCGACCCGTGCGAGCTTCCCTTTCGCCACCAGGTCGAGCGCCCTCAGCACCTTGTCGGGTGTGATGGGAACCTCGTCGATCCGGGCTCCGATCGCGTCGTGCAGGGCGTTGGCCACGGCGGGCACCACGGGCAGCAGCGGGCCCTGGCCCGCCTCCTTGGCCCCGAACGGCCCGTTGGGGTCGATCGTCTCGACGAGGAACGTGTGCACCTCGGGCATCTCGAGCGTCGTCGGGGTCTTGTAGTCGAGGACGGACGTCGAATCGAGCAGGCCGTCGCGAAACGTGTGCTGCTCGTAGAGGGCCTCGCCGAGGGCCATGTAGACGCTGCCCTCGGCCTGGCCGATCGCGAGCAGGGGGTTGATCGCCCGACCGATGTCGTGCGCGATCCAGACCTGGTCGACGACGACGATCCCGGTCTCCGGGTCGCACTCCAGCTCGACGACGGCCGCCGTGTAGCTGTACGCGGGCGAGGGCCCGATGCCGGCGCCGCGGTAGCGGCCCGCGACCTCGGGCGCCCGGTAGCTGCCGGCGGTGATCAGCGGTGCACGCAGCGCCGAGGCAGTCTGCACCGCCTCCTCCCATTCGAGCCCCGAGTCCGGGTCGGCGCGGTCGTAGACGCGGCCGCCGCCGATGGCGAGCCGCTCGACATCCGTCTCCAGACGCTCGGCTACGGCTTCGAGGACGAGCGCCCGCATCCGCTCGGCCGCCTGGACGGCGGCGTTACCGGCCATGAAGGTGACGCGGCTCGAGTAGCTGCCCAGGTCGATCGGCGTCAGGTCGGTGTCCGCCGTCACGACGGAGATGTCCTCGGGCCGGATGCCCAGCACCTCTGCCACGAGGTAGGCGAGCACCGAGGTGGAGCCCTGGCCGATGTCGGCGGCCATCGAGTAGACGGTGACGCCGCCGCCGCGGTCGACCTTGATCTGCACCTCCGACTGGGGCATGTCGTTGAAGTAGATGGGCACCCCCGCACCGCTCATGTACGCGCTGACGGCGAAGCCGATGCCCCGACCGTGGGGGAGCTTGCCGTGCTTGTCCCGGAACCCGGACGCCTCCACGACCTTGTCGATGCACTCGTGGAGGCCGCAGCTCGTGATCTGGAGGTGGTTGACCGTCTGCGAGAAGGGCTCGATCGCGTTACGCAGGCGCAGCTCGACGGGATCGAGGCCGAGGTCCTCGGCCACCTTGTCGAGGTGGCACTCGAGCGCGAAGCGCGGCTGCGGCGTGCCGTGACC
>CAWIUX010000005.1:0-552527 GCA_963839425.1 uncultured Actinomycetes bacterium | reverse complement strand
AGTGGCCGCGGGGCGTGAAGAGCGAGTAGTCGAGCTTCCCGCCGCTGATCGGCGAGCGCTCGTCCGCGGCGCTGTGCGCGTCGATGAGGTCCTTCTCCTTCTGGGCGAGCGGGCCGAGCGTGACCGGAAGGCCGAGCTCGGCCGCGGCCACCTGGAAGAGCTGCTCGACGTGCGAGGCCGCCTCCTCCACCGGTTGCCCGGCGACCTCGGCGGTCTGCGCGTGGGCGGCCTGCACGAGGCCGGCGACGAGCGTCTCGAGCTTCGGGAGCAGGACCTCCTGCTCGAGGCTGCGCAGGAGCTTGTCAAAGAGGAGGTGCCACTCGTGGTAGGCGACGTCGGTGGTCACGAACACCGGCCACCCCTCGTAGACGTTGCCCTGGTACGCGAACTGGAACAGACGGAAGTCGCCCGGGACGACGACGAAGCCCTGCTGCTCGAGCGCCTCCGACACACGCGGCCGGCCGAGCGCCTCACGCACCGCGGCTGCCACCTGCACACCCTCGAGGGAGTGCGGCGCCGGCGGCCCCGCATACGGTGGGGCGTCGGGGCGAAGCAGCGGAGCCGTCGCAAACGTGGCGAATCGCACCGGCGCTGCGGCCAGTGTGAGCGCGGCGGGCGCCCCCGGCCCCGTCGTGGAGGTGGAGGGGCCCGTCTCGCGTCGGTCGCCGGAATCGCATCCGGCCACCGCGAGAGAGATCAGGGACCCGAGGACGAGCAGGAACCCGAGCGCGAGCGAGCGCCTCATCATCGTGGACTCCTTTCGAGGACGACCGGGTCGAGCCTGCCGTCGCCGTCGATGTCGGCGCACGCCGGGGCGCCGGGGCCCGGCAGGTCGGCCAGCGGCGTGAAGCCGAACCCGCCCCACCGCCACGCGCCTGTGCCGACAACTGTTGGATCGTCGAGGGTCGAGTAGGCGACCGCGAGCGCCCGCTCGCAGGCCGCGACCGCGACCACCGGGCGGAGCAGCGTTCCCGCCACCCAGCGCGGCCGCAGGTCTCGCGGTCGGTAGAGGCCGAGGTGGGCGGTGCGGCCGCCTGCGTCGACGAGACGCCCCCACGGCAGAAGGGCATTGACGTGCGTTGGCGAGAACGGACGGCGGAAAGCGACGACCAGATCGGGGCGGCCGTCGCCGTCCGGGTCGCCGAGCGCCGCGTCCACGACGTCGCCCTCGAACCCCGCGAGCGTGCGCGGGCGCTCTTCTGCGACCGGAGTGACCGGTCGTGCGAGCGTCCACCACGCACCGCCGAGCGCGACCGCACTCGCGCGCGGAGGCCGCCACCCGCGGAACTGCGGCGGCCCCGCGACGTGCTCGGCGGAACCGATGCGGAACGCCCGCACGCCGTCGGGCCCGGCGAGCACCTCGACGATCGCTCCTCGCCGCGTGCCGGGCGCGTGCTGGTCGAACAGGAGGTTGCCGAGGCTCGTCGCCACCACGGTGGGGCGGCCGTCGCGGTCCGGGTCGATCACGTGGATCGGTTGGACGACGTGGGGGCCATGTCCCCACACCACGTCCGCGCCCCAGGAGGCGAGCAGCCGTCCAAGACGCATGAGGTGCGGATCCGTCGTCGGAACGTACTCGGCGCCCCCGTGGATCCCGACGGCCACGACGTCCGCGGACGACCGCGCGCGGGTCACCGCAGCGCGCGCCAGGGCCTCGTCCCACGAGGCGACGCCGGGCTTCCCGGGCCCGCCCGGGGCCCCTGTCCCGTGACGTCGAACGCGAGGAGCGCCACGCGGATGCCGCCGGCCTTGACGATCCGCGGCTCGAAGGCCCGGGCGGCCGACGTCCCCGCGCCGACGGCGGCGATCCTGGTCGCCGACAGCGCCCGCATCGTGTCGGTCACGGTACGCGGACCGGCATCGCCCGCATGGTTGTTCGCGATGCCCAGAGCGTCGAACCCCGCCGCGGCGAGCAGCCGGGCGAGGCCGGCGGCGCCTCGAGCGCATTCGGCCCGAAGGCGGGGTCGTGCGGCCGCGAGGTGAGGGGCGACTCGAGGTTCGCGACGGCAATGTCCGCCGAGGCCACCTCGAACCGGATCTCGGCGAAGAGCCCGTCGGCGTCGGCCGCCGCAATCTTGGCTACGCCTCGCCCGAGCATCACGTCGCCGGCGAACAGCAGGCGAGCCGCCGTCTCGCTCGTGGACGCCGCGCGGCCCGCGACCGTCGTCGGGGCGCTCAGGGCACGAGTGGCCTCCGCGTGCCGTCCGCGGGTCTCCCCGCAGGCCGCCACTCCCAGGCCGGCCAGGCTCATCACGGCCACCACGTGCGGCAGGAACCTGCGAACGCCGACCATCGGATCACTCCTCGAGCGATCCTGACACCCTCGGGCAACCACCGGCAACCCACATCGGGAAGCGCCCCGATCCGGGATCAGCGAACCCCCCGACCGAAGTGGTGCTCGGGCTCCAGCGAGCCCGGCTCGGGGAGGTGGCGGTCAAAGTCAATCTCCTGCTCCTAGACTGGGCGCGTGATGACGACCGGCGCCGCGGCCGCCGTGGGGGCGATCACACTCCTGCTCGGGGTGCCGGCTGTCCCCGCGCTCGCTGGCTCGCCGCGGGAGCTGCTTCCCAACCTCGTTGAGCTCCCGCCGACCCAGCTTCGAGTGCGGGCGGTCGTCGTGGCGGGCGAAACCCGGTACGAGCTTCGCTTCACGTCGACGGCGGTGAACATGGGCGCAGGGCCGCTCGTCGTCCGGCTCGTCCGGCCGTCGAGCGCCGCACCGTTCGCGGCCTCTCAGGTCGTCGGCCTCTCGAACGGCTCTACTCGGTCCTACCCGATCACGGTGTCGGTTCGGTACTTCTCCCGGCCGGGCCATAACCACTTCCACCTGGCCCGCTTCGAGCGCTACGAGCTGCGCAACGCGGCAAACGGCGCGGTCGCGAGGGACACCAAGGCGGGCTTCTGCCTCGGCGACCGGGCGCCGGTGGGCACTGCGCACGGTCCGGCGCGCTTCACGGGCCCGTGCGGCCGGGGCATCCGGGACGCTCTCCGCCTGACCGTGGGCATCTCGGTGGGGTGGGCCGACCCGTACTCGGCCGAGCTCGACGGCCAGGAGCTCGACCTCACCGGGTTGCCCGCCGGCATCTACACGCTGCTGAACCGCGTGAACGGCGACGGCACGCTCCGCGAGTCCAGCTACGGCGACAACGTGGCGGCGACGCGCATCAGACTGGCCTGGCCGAACGGCCGCTCCGCGCCCCCGGTCGTCACCCCACTCGCCTTCTGCCGCGCGGAACGGTGCCCGTAGGCTATGCCCTGGAAACCGAGAAACCTCGGGCGGTTAGCTCAGCTGGTCAGAGCGCCTGCTTTACACGCAGGAGGTCGCAGGTTCGAGCCCTGCACCGCCCATCGCCGCAAGGGCTGCGGATCAGCGAGTCGGGTGGGCGAGTCAGGCGATTCCGCGGGCCCTCTTGAGGCCGTCAAGGATCAGATCGAGCCCGAACTCGAACTCGCGCTCGCCGTCGTCGCTGGGCGCAGTGAGGTGCTGCTCGACGTGCTCGGCGAGATGCGGGTAGTCGCCGGCCTGCAGCTCCCGGAGGAAGGCGGCTGCGAAGTCTGCGAGGTCCTTCGCGCCGCCGAGGTCCTTCGCGGCGGCCGCATGACCGAGCTGCCACAGTGTGAATCCCAGGATGTGGCTGTCCAGGGCGTGGTACGCGGAATACGTCAGCTCGGGCGAGAAACCGGCTCCGCGCAGTCGTCTGAGCAGCCATTCCATGTACCGGAGTCGCCGCGTAGGCGCGGTGCGGGTGCTGGAAGGCGACATCACGAGGCTGCACGCCCAGGGGTGGCGGAGGAATGCGTCGTGGGCCGAGATCGCGCACGTGCGAATCGCTCCGTCCCAGTCGTCTGCGGTGGAGGGCAGCTCGATCTCGCTGACGACGAGATCGGCGATGCCGTCCACGAGGTCGCCCTTGTTGGCGACGTGGTTGTACAAGGACATGGCCTCGACACCGAGCGCCTGGGCGAGCTTGCGCATCGTGAGCGACTCGATCCCGCCTTGATCCGCAAGGCGGATGGCAGCGTGCAGCACGCGTTCCCTGCTGAGGGGGACGCGGGCGTGAGCTCGAGTCGGCGTGCGGAGCCATCGACCTCCGTGCGTTGAGTGTCAAGGACTTGGGCCTTGACTAACTTACGGCGTACGTCTAGGCTTACGCCGTAATCTTACACTGTATCCCGCTAAACGTGAGTCCTCGACGGAGAAGGAGCGCACGATGCAAGCGATCGTCAACAGCGAGTACGGCTCGCCCGACGACCTGAAGCTCCGAGAGATCGAGAAGCCGCCGGTCGGCGATGACGGCGTGCTCGTACGCGTCCGAGCGGCTTCCGTCAACCCCGTTGACTGGCACCGCATGAGAGGCGAGCCGTACGTCGTTCGCCTGATGATGTTTGGGCTGCGAAGACCCAAGAGGAGTGTTCCGGGCGTCGACGTGGCGGGTCACGTCGAGGAGGTCGGCGCGAACGTGAGGCAGTTTCGCCCGGGCGATGAGGTGTTCGGCGGGCCCGGCGGCGCCTTCGCCCAGTACGTGTGCGGCGGAGAAGAGGACTTCGCGCCGAAGCCGGCCGGGCTCACCTTCGAGCAGGCCGCGGCAGTACCCGTCGCCGGATGCACCGCCCTCCAGGCGCTCCGCGACCACGGACAGCTTCAGCCGGGGCAGAGCGTCCTCATCAACGGTGCCGCGGGAGGCGTGGGCACGTTCGCCGTGCAGATCGCGAAGGCTCTCGGTGGCGACGTGACCGGCGTGTGCAGCACGCGAAACGTCGACCTGGTTCGATCGATCGGGGCCGACCACGTCGTCGACTACACCGTCGAGGATTTCACCCGGAGCGGGCGGCGGTACGACCTGATAGTCAACGTCGCCGGGAACCGTTCGGTATCGGACCTGAGGCGCGCACTCACGCCCAAGGGGACTCTCGTACTCGCCGGAGGAGGGGTCGGCCGGGAAGCCGGCGGACGGCTCGGGCTCCTCGTCGAATCGCTGAAACTCGTCGTTGGACCGCTGGGAGTGCTCGTGCTGTCCCGGTTCGTGGGCCAACGGCTGCTCATGTTCCTCGCAAAGATCCGCACGGAGGACCTGG
The DNA here is from genome assembly GCA_963839425.1 of uncultured Actinomycetes bacterium. GTDB lineage: Bacteria > Actinomycetota > Thermoleophilia > Gaiellales > Gaiellaceae > CAYGLV01. Next base: position 547,451 of record CAWIUX010000005.1, on the reverse strand, counting down.
TCGTTCTGAAGGAGCTGATCGAAGCCGGCAAGGTCACGCCCGTCATCGACCGCGCGTACCCGCTGAACGAGGCACCCGAGGCGCTCCGCTATCTCGAAGCCGGACACGCCCGCGGCAAGGTCGTCGTAACCGTCTAGATCAAGCCGCGCGCCGGCGACAGCCTCTGGAACCGTATGAGGCCGCAACCGCCGCGGCTCAACTCGCGGTCAGTAGTTCTCGAAGCGGGTCCGAAAGGCTTTGAGAGCTGTCCGGTTAGTTCCATTCGTTGTTCTAATCACAACGAAGCTGCTGCTCAGCGGAACGTTTGGATGTCCGGTCGCTCGAGGAGCAAACGTTGCTTACTCAAACCGGAGTCGCTGCGCGACGAGGTCGAGCGGGGTGGCGTAGTCGCCGGCTCGGCTGTGGAGTGCCCGTCGGAGGAAATGGTTGAGGAAGACGGAGTCGCAGCGGTCGATCCCGCCCATCGCTTCGATCCGGTAGCGGGCATGGGAAGCGGTGTCGTTCATGATGCCGAGGACGCTGCGGCTCGCAGTCTTGGCGAGCTGGACATCGGTGGGATCGAGCTGTCCGAGCGTGTCGGGCGCGAGTCCTTCGGAGCGGAGGTGCTCCTCGACAAGGCCCACGACGTACGGACCGATCGGCGTGATGTCCGCCTTCCGGACGTCGGCGACGAAGACGGGGAAGAGCGTGCCGGTGTGGGTAAGCAGGAGGCACTTCCGACGCTCGATCCACAGCAGGTTCAGGTACACGTCGTCGTCGGACGGCGGCACATCCCCGAGAGACGTTGCCCTGACGCCGAGGAGGGTGAGGATCTTCGCGGTGCAGCGCAGGATCATCGGCGAGGCAGGGTTGCCACCTCAGCGTCCCGGCCGGGCCCGCGTTAGGCGATGCTCAGCGTGAGCGTCTCGCGTGTCGCCTGCGAGCCGATGGCGGCTCGCTCGGTGGAGGTCAGCGCCTGGAGCCACTCGTCGAGTGCGTCGCGGACGAGTTCGCGTGCCTCGTCGTGCGTGGGGGCGCAGGTGATCACGCCAGGCAGCTCCTCGATGGTCGCACGTACCCATCCCTGTTCGTCGGGCTCGAAGACGACATGCAAATCCATGGTCATAGGGTACTACCCGGTCGTCGTGTCGCCGCCCTGCCGACGATACTCGGCCAATGACGGCGCTCCGCGAGCTTGAGCGGCACTTGATCGCCAACGGCTGCGAACGCGTCCGACACGGCTCACGCCACGATGTCTGGCGTAGCCCTGCCGCGGAGCGGCCCGTTACGGTGCCGCGCCATCGTGAGATCCCTTTCGGAACTGCCCGCGCGATCTGTCGCCAGCTCGGAATCCCCCCGCCGCCTCGCTGAACTCGAAAAGATTCCTCAACCGAACCGAGGGGTTGTGAAGCTGTCCGGTTAGCTCCGTCTCGGACAGTCGTGCAGCGGCGTCCCTCTCCCGTACGCCCGCCGAGCACCGGCACGTGCGCGTCGTCCCCGCAGGCCGGGGTCGAGATCGGAGATGACGGCGCCGTCATCGGTCTGGCCCAGGCAGCGGAGCTGCCCGTCAGTCGCTGAGGCCGCGGGCCTTGCGGCTCGCCGCCTGCTGGCGCTTCGTCCCCGACAGCTCCGCCTTGCGCAGCCGGATGCTCGCCGGCGTGACCTCGACGGACTCGTCCTCGCGGATGAACTCGAGCGCCTGCTCGAGCGAGAGCGGGCGCGGCGGGATCAGGCGGACGAGCTCGTCGGAGGTGGACGAGCGCATGTTCGTCAGCTTCTTCTCCTTCGTCGCGTTCACGTCGAGGTCGTCGGCGCGCGCGTTCTCGCCGACGATCATCCCCTCGTAGACCTCGACGCCGGGCGCCGACGAAGAGCCCGCCGCGCTCCTGGAGGTTGAAGAGCGCGAACGCCGTCGTCGGGCCGCGCCGGTCGGCGACGAGGCTGCCCGGTCGGCCGCGTGCGCAGCTCGCCGTGCCAGGGCTCGTAGCCGTCGAAGACGTGGTGGAGGATCCCCGTGCCGCGCGTCTCGGTGAGGAACTCCGTGCGGAAGCCGATCAGCCCGCGCGCGGGCACGAGGTACTCGAGCCGCACCCAGCCGGTGCCGTGGTTGACCATCTCCTCCATCCGTCCCTTGCGCAGGGCAAGCAGCTGGGTGAGCACGCCGATGTACTCCTCGGGCGCGTCGATCGCGACGCGCTCGACCGGCTCGTGGATCTTGCCGCCGATCTCGCGTCACGACCTGCGCGGCTTGCCGACGGTCAGCTCGAAGCCCTCCCGCCGCATCAGCTCGACGAGCACGGCGAGCTGGAGCTCGCCGCGGCCCTGCACCTCCCACGTGTCGGCGCGCTCGGTCGGGAGGACGCGCAGCGAGACGTTGCCGACGAGCTCCTGGTCGAGCCGGGTCTTGAGCATCGGCCCGGTCAGCTTGCTGCCGTCCTGCCCGGCGAGCGGCGACGAGTTGATGCCGATCGTCATCGACAGGCTCGGCTCGTCCACCTCCTCGACCGGGAGCGGGCGCGGGTCGGCCGGGTCCGCGAGCGTCTCGCCGATCGTGATCTCGGCGATCCCGGCGACGCCGACGATCTCCCCCGGGCCCGCCTCGTCGGCCTCAACGCGCTCGAGCGCCTCGCTCACGTACAGCTCGGTCACCTTCGCGGGCACGATGCTCCCGTCGGCCCGGCACCACGCGACCTGCTGGCCCTTGCGGATCGTCCCGTTCCGCACGCGGCAGAGCGCGAGCCGGCCGACGTACGGGGAGGCGTCGAGGTTCGTGACGAGCGCCTGCAGCGGGTGCCCTTCCTCGTATGAGGGCGCGGGGATCGCCTGCAGGAGCAGGTCGAACAGCGGCTGCAGGTCGGCTGCGAGCGCGTCGGGCGCCAGCCCGGCGCGCCCGGCCTTCGCGTTGCAGTAGACGATCGGGAACTCGATCTGGCTCTCGTCCGCGTCGAGGTCGAGGAAGAGCTCGTAGACCTCGTTCACGACCTCCTCGATGCGCGCGTCCGGGCGGTCGACCTTGTTGACGACGAGGATCACCGGCAGGTGCGCTTCGAGCGCCTTGCGGAGGACGAAGCGCGTCTGGGGCAGCGGGCCCTCGCTCGCGTCCACCAGCAGCAGCACGCCGTCCACCATCCGGAGGCCGCGCTCGACCTCGCCGCCGAAGTCGGCGTGGCCGGGCGTGTCGACGATGTTGATCTTCACGGGCCCGTAGCGGACGGCCGTGTTCTTGGCGAGGATCGTGATGCCCTTCTCGCGCTCGAGGTCCATCGAGTCCATGACGCGCTCGGCGACGTCCTGGTTCTCGCGGAACGAGCCGGACTGCCACAGCATCGCGTCCACGAGCGTCGTCTTGCCGTGGTCCACGTGCGCGACGATGGCGACGTTGCGGATGTCCTCGCGGGTGGGCACCGACCCACGGTAGCCGTAATGCCGAGCGCGCCCGTGCGGACGCCGGGAAGAGGCGCGCTTTGAGCTAGGACGCGGGCGGCATCTGCTCCACCGGCCACGGCTTGCCGGCGAGGCCCCAGTTCTTCGGGTCGTGGCCCTCGACGATCACCCACGTGTGGTCGCGCAGGCCCTCGTGCGTGGCGGCACAGAGAGCGTCTGTGAGCCCGGCTATCAGCTTGCGGCTCGTCTCCTCGTTGACGCGGAAGTCGAACAGCTTGACCTCGATCAGCGGCATCGGTGGCTCCTTCCTCCGAGGTGTGGGCTCGTGCCAAGGCAACCGTACGGGAACGCGGCCGGCCTGAGAAGATCGCCGCGATGGCCCTCGCAGCCGCCGCCAATGCCGTCGCGCGCAAGGCGATCCTCGCCGCGGCCGACAGCCCGCGCGTCCGCCGGCTCGTTCGGCGCCACGGGATGCGGCTCGGCGCGGCCCGCTTCGTCGCCGGCGAGACGCTCGACGAAGCGGTACGCGTCCTGCGCGGCCTGAACGAGCAGGGCCTGAAGGCGAACACGACCCTCCTCGGCGAGCACGTCGCAGACCGCGCGGAGACGCTGGCCGTGGTCGAGGAGTATGAACGCATCCTCGACCGTCTCGGCGCCGAGCGCCTGCGGGTGAACGTCGCGCTCAAGCTGACGCACCTCGGCCTCCTGCTCGACCCCGAGCTCGCATACGCGAACGTCGCGCGCCTCGTCGCCCATGCGGCGGGGCTCGGCAACTTCGTCCGGATCGACATGGAGGAGTCGCGCCACGTCGACGCCACGCTGGACACCTACCGGCGGCTGCGGGCGGACGGCCACGACAACGTCGGCACCGTCCTCCAGGCGTACCTCTACCGCAGCGAGGCCGATCTCGACGCCCTGCTGCCACTCGCGCCGAACCTCCGGCTCGTCAAGGGCGCCTACCTCGAGCCGCCGGAGGTCGCCTTCCCGCAGAAAGGCGACGTGGACGCGGCCTTCCGGCGGCTGGTCGAGCGCTCGCTCGCCGGCGAGGGCTACACGGCCGTCGCGACCCACGACGAGCGCGCGCTCCGCCACGTGCTCGGGCTCGGGGTCACTGGAGACCGCTTCGAGCTGCAGCTGCTCTACGGCGTGCGCCCGCAGCTCCAGCTCGACCTCGTGCGGCAGGGGCACACCGTGCTCGTCGCGACGCCCTTCGGCCCCGAATGGTACCCATACCTGATGCGCCGGCTCGCCGAGCGCCCAGCCAACCTCGGCTTCTTCCTGCGCAATCTCGTCCGTCGCTGAGGTGTCGACAACGAGCCCGGCCGTTCGTCGTAGAGAGAGACAACCCCCACAGAAGGAGACGCAGATGGGCAATCCCGTCGTTCACTTCGAGATCACAGGCGCCGACTCCGGCGCCCTCCAGCAGTTCTACGGAGATCTCTTCGGCTGGAAGATCAAGAACATGCCCGAGATGGACTACGGCATCGTCGAGAAGGAGGAGGGTGGCATCGGCGGCGGCATCGGCGCCGCACAGGGCAGCCCCGGCGCCGTCACCTTCTACATCGCCGTGGACGACGTGCAGGCGTACCTCGACAAGGCAGAGAGCCTCGGCGGGAAGACGGTCATGCCGGTGACGGTGATCCCCGACATGGTCACGTTCGCCCTCCTCGCCGACCCCGAGGGCCACGTCGTCGGCGTCGTCAAGAACCAGGACTAGCTCCGTCTGGGGTCGCTCTCGGGCAGACTTGCGGCGGGATGCGACGCTGCGAGTGGGCTCCCGAGAGCGACCCCCTCTACCTGGCCTACCACGACGAGGAGTGGGGCGTCCCGTCGCGCGACGACCGGCACCTCTTCGAGCTGCTGGTGCTCGAGGGGGCGCAGGCAGGGCTCTCCTGGGCGACGATCCTGCACAAGCGCGAGGGCTACCGGCGCGCGTTCGCCGGCTTCGACCCGGCCGCGGTCGCGCGCTTCGGGGCCGACGACGTCGAGCGGCTGCTCGGAGACACCGGGATCGTCCGCAACCGGCTGAAGGTCGAGTCCGCGATCGCCAACGCGCACGCGACGCTCGCCGTGCAGCGGGAGCGCGGCTCGCTCGCCGCCTATCTCTGGGACTTCGCCGGCGGCGAGCCGACGGTGAACCGCTGGACGTCGCTCCGCGAGATCCCGGCCCAGACCGAGGAGTCGCGCGCGCTGAGCAAGGAGCTCAAGGGGCGCGGCTTCCGCTTCGTCGGCCCGACGGTCTGCTACGCCTTCATGCAGGCGACCGAGCTCGTCAACGACCACGTGGTCGCCTGCTTCCGTCACGCCGAGCTCAGCGGCGGCGGACGCTAATCATCTACAGGGCGAGCTCCGCCTCGATCGCCGCTTCGAGCTGCTCGGGCCGGAAGCCGAACGGCCCCTCCTCGCCCTGGAACGCGACGCGGCCGTCCCGGCCGATCAGATAGAGCCGGTCGGGCCAGCCGCCGTACGCCGAGGCGACCGCGTCGTCCATCCCGTCCACGAGCACGGGCAGAGAAATCTGGAGGCCCACGGCGCAGGCTTGCGCGACGTCCGTCCGCTCCTCGCCGCTCGCGGGGTCGTGCACGGCGATGCCGCCGGCCCGGTTCGAGGTCAGCACCCAGCCGTCCTCGGGGTGCGCCTCCCTGATGTAGACGACGAAGAACGCGACGTCGCCGGCGTAGCGGTCGTGCAGCGCCTCGAGCGCGCCCACCTGGGCGCGGAAGGGCGGTCAGGTGTACGAGCCGAACACGAGCGCGACGGCGCGCAGGCCCGCGAAGCTCGACAGCCGCACCGGCTTCCCGCCTCCGAGTGGAGCCAGCTCGAAGTCGAAGGCGAGATCGCCCGAGGCCAGCTTCGGCGTCGAGAGATCCCTGTAAAGAGGCGATGCGAGCGCCTCGTCCATCGTCAGCGGAGAGTCGGCAGGGGTTCCCGGCGGCGTTGTCACGGAGGAAGGTTACGACAGCCGCACGCGCACGGCCTCGGGCAGCGGCGCCGAACGGAGCTTCGTCGCGTCGAGATGGACGATCACGCAGACCGCCTCCAGGGCGACGCGGCCGTCCGAGCCGGCGAGGATCCGCTCGCGCGTCGTCAAGCTCGACGTGCCGACGCGGTCCAGCTCGACCTCGACGCGGGCGGGATCGTCCGCGACGGTGAGCTGGGAGAGGAAGTCCAGCTCCAGCCGCCTGATCGCGAACTGCATCGACTCGACGCCCGTGCCGGCCAGCACGCCCTCGAACCACGACTCCCGCGCAGACTCGAGGTAGGTCAGGTAGACCGCGTTGTTGACGTGCTGCATGGCGTCGAGATCGCGCCAGCGGATCTGGAGCTCGCGCTCGACCCTCACTGCCTCGCCTCCCAGTCCTCGCGCGTGACCGCATAGAGGGCGTAGTCGTCGCGGCCGCCGTCGCGGCGCGGCATGAAGCTCCGCATCACGCCCTCGAACGCGAAGCCGAGCTTCTCGAGGGCCCGGCGCATCGCCTGGTTCTCGACCCACGTGGAGGCCTGGACGCGGGCGGTCTCGGGGTCCTCGAAGAGCCGGTCCGTCATCAGCTCGACTGCGCGCGTGCCGACCCCGCGCCCACGGTCCGCCTCCGTGAAGAGCGAGATGCCGAGCTCGTAGGCCCCCCGCGGCAGGCCCTCCCGTGGCTGGCGTGCCTCGATGCCGCCGACGAGGCGGCCGTCCAGCTCGATCGCGAAGTCGATGCGGCCCTCGATGAAACGGCCGGAACGCTCGACCCGCGCCCGCATGCGGCGCTTGCCGACCTCCTCGTCCCGTGACCGATCGGGCGCCGAGCCCTCGCCGCGGGCCGCCCACATCGCGTCGAAGTCATCGGCCCGGAACGGCCGCAGCGAGACACCGCCGCTCACGCGCGCCAGTAGTTGCGGGTGAAGAGGACGACGATCGGGATGAGCTCGAGCCGCCCGAGCCACATCAGCCCGATCAGCAGCCCCTTCGACCAGTCGCTGAAGTCGGCGAACGAGCCCATCGGGCCCGCGATGCCGAAGGCGGGCCCCACGTTCCCGAGCGTCGTCGCGGTCGTCGCGACCGCGTCGAGCAGGCTGAGGTCGAGATCGACGCGCGCCGCGTCGAGGATCAGGAGCAGCGTGCCGACAGCGAAGATCCCCACGTAGAGCATCGTGAAGGCGAGGATCGCGCGCAGCGTCCGCTCGTCCACGACCTGCCGGTTGTAGTGGACGCTCGCGACGAGCTCGGGGTGCACGGTCTGCCGCAGCTCGCGCCGCAGCAGCTTCCCCACGAGCAGGTGCCGCACGACCTTGATCGACCCGCCCGTCGAGCCGGCGGAGCCGCCGACGAACATGACGGCGACGAGCACGATCGCGGCGAGCAGCGACCAGGTCGCGAAGTCGGTGCTCGCGTAGCCCGTCGTCGTCATCATCGAGACGACCTGGAAGGCGCCGTGCCGGACCGCCGCCCCGCCCTCCTGGAACCCCTCCGTCCAGAGCTCGATCGTCACGATCGCCGAGGCGACCGCGAGCACGAGGAGGTAGAGGCGGAACTCCTCGTCGCGGGCCATCAGCATCGGCTTCCGCCGCAGCAGAGCGCGGTGCATGAGCGCGAAGTTCGCGCCCGCCAGGACCATGAAGAGGACGATCACCCACTGCGACGTCCCGGAGAACGCCTCGATCGAGCGGCCCTGGGTCGAGAAGCCGCCCGTCGGCAGCGTCGAGAAGGCGTGCGCGAGCGCCTGGTACGGCGTCATCTTGTCATCGAGCCCGGCCCAGTGTCCGACCGAGAGCGCCGCCACCATCGCCACCGTCAGGCCAACGTAGAGGAGCCACAGCTGCCGGGCGACGTCGCGGATCCGCGCCGCCAGCGGCTCGACCTCGGGTCCCGGCATCTCCGAGACGAGCAGCTGCCGGCCTCCGACCCGCAGCCGCGGCAGCACGGCAAGGGCCAGCACGATGATCCCCATCCCGCCGAGCCACTGCGTGAACTGGCGCCACATCTCGAGCGAGTGGTTGAGCCGCTCGAGGTCGGCCAGGATGCTCGCGCCGGTGGTCGTGAAGCCGGACATCGCCTCGAAATAGGCGTCCACCGGAGCGGCGAACTGCGTATCGCCCGAGAACAGGTACGGCAGCGCGCCGACCGCGGCGGCAAGAAGCCAGGTGACCGAGACGACGAAGAAGCCCTCGCGGGCCCCGATCGTCCCGCCGCCCGAGGTCACGCGCTGCAGCCCGAGCCCGAAGGCGAGCGCTATCGCCCACGCAGCGACGAACGGCCAGACGGACTCGGAGTATGCGAGGGCGAAGACGACCGGGAGGACGAAGGCGAAGCTGAGATAGGTGACGAGCGTGCCGCAGAGGTTGAGCGCGCCGCTGAGATTGACGCCCAGCGTCCGCGGAGCGCTCCGGTGGCCGCGCCGTCTCCTCAAAGAGCCTGCTCGACCTGACGGGCCCGCGCGGCCTCGGTGAACACGATCACGCGGTCGCCCGCCCGCAGCACGGTCTCGCCGTGCGGGAAGATCGCCGCGCCCTCGCGCACGATCGCCCCGATCAGGGCGCCGTGAATCGGCATCTCCTTGAACCGCTTGTCCACGTACTCGGAGTCGGGCCGGCACGTGATGTCGAGCACCTCGAAGCGGTCGCCCTCGAACATCGCCACCTGCTGCGTGCGCGGGTCGTGCGCGAAGCGGACGATCTCCTCGGCGGTCAGGAGCCGCGGATTGACAGCCACGTCGATGCCCGCGCGCTTGAACACCTCGATCGAGATCGCGTCGTGCACGATCGCGATCGTGAAGCTGGCGCCGTGCAGCTTCGCGAGCACCGCTGCGTAGAGGTTCTTCGCGTCCTCGCGCATCGCGAACACGGCGGCCTGCGCGCCCCCGATCCGCTCCCGCTCGAGGAAGTCGGCGTCGAGCCCGGTCGCGTGGAAGACGCGTGCCCGCGGTACGAGCTCCGAGATCTCACGGGCCCGCTCGAGGCTCGACTCGACGATGCGCACGTCCATGTCCTGCTCGAGCAGGACGCGGGCGACGGCGACGCCGATGCGACCGCCGCCGTAGATGACGACGCCCTCGACGCGGGCGCGCGTCGGCGCCATCAGCGCGCTCCACTCGCGCGCGGCCTGAGGTGAGCCGATCACGACGATCCGGTCGCCGTGGAGGACCTGGTGGCCGCCCAGCGGCAGCATCGCCTGGTCGCCGCGGATGATCCCGGCGATCTTCGAGTCGGCGGGGATGCGAGCCTCGCGCAGAGGGACGCCGACCAGGCCCGGTCGCATCTCCTGGTGGACGTCGAACTCGACGATCTGCACCTGGCCGTCGGCGAAGACGTCGGTCTGGATCGCGGCGGGGACGCCGATGCTCCGCGAGACGGCGTAGGCCGTCTCCTGCTCCGACGACACCGTGAAGTCCACCTCGAGGTGGCGCTCCTGCCACGCCTCGAGGTACTCCGGGTTCGACGTGCGGACGATCGTCTTCGTCTCCGGCGAGATCGACTTCGAGAGCATCGCCGAGATGATGTTGATCTCGTCGCGCGAGGTGCACGCGATCAGCAGGTCGGCGCCCTTCACGCCGGCTTCCTGCAGCACGGCGCGGCTCGCACCGTTCGCCTGCATCGTGATCACGTCGAAGCCGTGCGCGAGTGGGCCGAGGCGCGAGCCGTCGGGGTCGATCACGACCAGCTCGTGCTCGCCGTGGAGGGCCTCGACGATCGTCGAGCCGACCTGCCCCGCACCGACGACGATGATCTTCACGTGCGGAGCCTAGACGAGCCCCGCGATAGATTCCTGGGATGGCGACGCTCGCGGACGGACGCACGCTTCCGTACGACTGGTACACGGACCCAGCCGTGCTCCGGCTCGAGCAGGACCGCGTCTTCCGCCGCCACTGGCAGTACGCGGGCCGGGCCGCTCAGGTCGCCGAGCCCGGGCAGTACTTCACCGGCCGCGCGGGCGACGTGCCGGTCGTCGTCGTCCGCGGCCGCGACGGCGCGCTCAACGGCTTCGTCAACGTCTGCCGCCACCGCGGCTCGCTCGTCTGCGAGGGCGACGGCAGACGCGAGACGCTGCAGTGCCCGTACCACGCGTGGACCTACGACCTCGACGGCACGCTGCGCGCGGCGCCGCGCTCCGAGGCCGAGCCCGGCTTCGACACGGCCGACTTCCCGCTGCTGCCGGTGCAGGTGGACGTCTGGGGGCCGTTCGTCTTCGTCAACCCGGACGCCGGGGCTCCGGCCCTGGCGGAGGCGCTCGGCGAGGTGCCGGCCCTCGTCGCCGGCGTCCTCGACGTGGACGCCCTGCGCTTCCTCCACCGCAGCGAGTCGGCGCTCGCGGCGAACTGGAAGGTCTGCACCGAGAACTACCTCGAGTGCTACCACTGCGCCGTCGCCCACCCCGGCTTCTCGAAGGTCGTGGACGTCAGTCCCGACGCGTACCGGCTCGAGCTCGGCCGCCTCTATTCGAGCCAGTACGGGCCGGTACGGGATCGCTGGTCGGGCGACTTCGACCCGACCGGGGAGGTCGCGCGCGGCCAGTTCCACTTCCTCTTCCCGAACACCGTCGTCAACATCATGCCCGGGCACGCCAACCTCTCGATCGGCACCGTACTGCCCGCCGGGGCCGAGCGAACCGAGCGCTTCCTCGACTACTTCGTCGCCCCGGACGCCGACGAGGCGTGGGTCGCCGACCTGCTCGCCTTCGACGACCAGGTCGGAATCGAGGATGTCGCCCTCGTCGAGCGCGTGCAGAAGGGCCTCCGCTCGGGCCTCGTCGAGCACGGCCGCCTGCTCGGAGACGCCGAGCGCCTGCTCGTCCACTTCCAGGGCCTGCTCGTCGAGGCGCTCGCCGGCTGACGGGCAGTCAGTCGGGGGCCGCGACGGCGCGGATCGACGGCCAGACGAGCCGCCTCGAGAGCCAGAGCGCGACGTAGACGAGGGCGACGAGAACGGGCACCTCGATCAGCGGCCCGACGACGCCCGCGAGCGCTTGGCCCGACTCGGCGCCGAAGACGCCGACCGCGACGGCGATCGCCAGCTCGAAGTCGTTGCTCGCGACGGTGAGCGCGAGCGTCGCCGTCTGCGCGTACGGGAACCCCAGCGCCTTCCCGATCGCGAAGCCGGCGACCCACATGCCCGCGAAGTAGACGAGCAGCGGCAGCGCGATCCGCGCGACCTCCAGCGGCGACGCCGTGATCCTGTCGCCCTGGATCGCGAACAGGAGCACGATCGTGAAGAGCAGCCCGTAGAGCGTGAGCGGCGCTATGCGCGGGATGAAGCGCTGCTCGTACCAGTCGCGCCCGCGCCGCTCGAGCCCGATCCGCCGCGTCAGGAAGCCGGCCGCCAGCGGGATCCCGAGGAAGATGAGGACGGTGCGGGCGACCTCCCAGATGCCGACCTCGAAGCCCTGCGTGTCGAGGCCGAGCCAGCCCGGCAGAAGCGTGAGATAGAAGTAGCCGAGCAGCGAGTAGGCGGCGACCTGGAAGAGGGCGTTGAAGACGACGAGCACCGCCGCTCGGTCGCGGTCGCCCTGCGCGATGTCGTTCCAGACGAGCACCATCGCGATGCAGCGCGCGAGCCCGACGATGATCACGCCGGTGCGGTACGCCGGCTGGTCGGCCAGGAAGAGCCACGCAAGGGCGAACATGAACGCCGGTCCGACGACCCACGAGAGGAAGAGCGACACGCCGAAGAGCGAGCGGTCGCTGACGCCGTCGTCGCGCCGCCGCCCGAGCTCCTCGTAGCGCACCTTCGCGAGAACCGGGTACATCATCAGCAGCAGCCCGAGCGCGATCGGCAGCGACACCGTCCCGATGCGCAGCCGGTCGAGGGCGTCGTTCAGGCCGGAGACGAGCGAGCCGAGCCCCAGCCCGGCCGCCATCGCCAGGGCGATCCAGAGCGGCAGGAACCGGTCGAGCGTCGAGAGGCGCGAGACGACCCCGGCGTCTCCGCTCAACGCCCCACCCCCGCGAGCCCCGGTGCGCCGATCCCGCGCGCGAGCTCCGCGAGCCGTGCCACGCGCTCCCCGTTCGCGCAGTAGCAGACGCGCGGCCCGTCGATCTCGCCGTAGACGAGGCCCGCGTCCTTCAGGATCTTGAGGTGCTGGGAGACGGTCGCCTGGGCGAGCGGCAGCTCGTCGACGAGCTGGCCGCAGTAGCAGCCCTCGCGCGCGAGCAGGATCCGCAGGATCCGAATGCGGACGGGGTGGGCGAGCGCCTTCGCGAGGCGCGCCAGCTCGAGCTCCTCGTCGTCGGGCGCGGTCGCAGGCTCGGGGTCGCCGCAGAAGCACTGATCGGTCATCGTCGATCGACGATAACACGCGCAGCGGTGGACGGCGCCGCGCTCGCGGGCGCCGGTTCGCGCACCCCAGCGAGCGCCGTTCGGTTAACGTCCGCGACGGTGAAGATCAGCCTTGTCCCGCGGACGAACGAGTTCTACGACCTGTTCGCCCGCGCGGGGGTCAACGCGCTCGAGGCGGCGCGGGTAGCGCAGGTGCGTTTCCGCGACTACCCGAACTCGCCAGTCACGCAGGCCGACGTCAAGGCGATCGAGACCGCCGGGGACACGATCACGCGCGACCTCATCCTGCTCCTCAACACGCAGTACATCACCCCGTTCGACCGGGAGGACATCTACGAGCTCGCGACCGAGATCGACGACGTCGTGGACTACATCGAGGAGGCGACCGACCTGCTCGAGCTGTACGGGATCGAGTCCACCACCCGCTTCGCCGTCGAGCAGTGCGGGATCATCGTCGGCGCGGTCGAGCACCTCGCCGCCGCGCTCGGCAGCCTGAAGGGGATGCGCGGCGTCGAGCAGCACCTGATCGACCTGAAGCAGCTCGAGGGCGACGGCGACCGGATCGCGCGCGACGCGATCGCCGCGCTCTTCCGCGACGACCGGATCGACCCGCTGATCGTGATCCGCTGGAAGGACATCTACGAGGCGCTCGAGAAGGCTCTCGACGCCTGCGAGTCGGCCGCGCACGTGCTGACGAACATCGTCGTCAAGAACGCCTAGGCGTGGACGAGCTGACGCTCGTCGCGGTCGTTGCGGTCGCGCTCTTCTTCGACTTCACGAACGGCTTCCACGACACCGCGAACTCGATCGCCACGAGCGTCTCGACACGCGCGCTCTCGCCGCGCGCCGCCGTGCTGACAGCCGCCGTGCTCAACTTCGCCGGCGCCTTCGTCTCGATCAAGGTGGCGGCGACCGTCGCCAAAGGAATCGTCGACCCCGGCGTGATCACGCTCGACATCGTCCTCGCCGGGCTCGTCGGCGCGATCACGTGGAACCTGATCACCTGGTATCTCGGCCTTCCCTCCAGCTCGAGCCACGCCCTGATCGGCGGCGTCGCCGGGTCGGCGATCGGGGCAGGCGGCTTCCACGTGATCCAGTGGTCGGGGCTGAAGGAGAAGGTGCTCATCCCCTCGCTGATCGCCCCGTTCCTCGGGGTCGCAATCGCCGCGGTGCTCATGCTGGGGCTCACGTGGCTGATCCGGCACCGGGCACCGGGCACCGTCAACCGCGTCTTCCGCCGCCTCCAGCTCGTCTCCGGCGGCTTCGTCGCCTTCGCCCACGGCACGAACGACGCGCAGAAGACGATGGGGATCATCACGCTCGCGCTCGTGGCCTCCGGCCACCTCTCCAGCGAGGAGTTCGAGGTGCCGCTCTGGGTGATCGTCAGTGCCGCGACCGCCATGGCGGCCGGTACCTACGCCGGAGGCTGGCGGATCATCAAGACGCTCGGCCAGCGGATCGCCAAGCTCGACCCGCCGCAGGGCTTCGCCGCCCAGACCGCGTGCGCGGCGATCCTCTGGGGCACGGCGCACTTCGGCTTCCCCGTCTCGACGACGCACACGATCTCCGGCTCGGTGCTCGGCGCGGGCGCCAGCCGCCGCCTCTCGGCGGTGCGCTGGGGCGTCGCCGGCAACATCCTCGTCGCCTGGATGATCACGCTGCCCAGCGCCGGTCTCGTCGGCGCGGCGATGGAGCTGGTGACGCGCCTGCCCGCCGGCGACGCGATCGTGTTCGTGCTCGCCGGGCTGATCGCCGCCGCCGCCTTCGGGGCGCGCCGCCGCGAGACGCGGCGGCTGGCGCCCGCGGCGGCCTAGAACGCAGCGGGGCGCCCGGCGGGCGCCCCGCTGCAGCCGTGCCCTAGCCGAAGGCCTTCTTCAGCGCCTGCGAGTACTGGTAGCGCGCCTTCTTCAGCTGCCGGTCGGTCAGCGAGACGAAGCCGGCCCGCTTCGCGATCGCCTGCTCGTTGTTGAAGATGTAGCCGATGAAGGCCGCACCTCGGCCCGCTTGAAGCTCGGGCAGCTTCGCGTAGATGAAGAGCGGCCGTGCGAGCGGCTTGTACTGGCCCTTCTGGACCGTCGTTCGACGCTCGGCGTGACGCAGCCCTTGCCGCTCGTCCGACCTTGACGAGCTTCAGCTTGTCCTGGTTCTCCTCGTAGTAGGAGAAGCCGAAGTAGCCGAGGCCACCCTTCTCGCCCGCGACGCCCTGGACGAGATGTTGTCGTCCTCGGATGCCAGGTAGTCGGAGCGGCTGCCTTGGCCTTGCCGTTGATCACCTCGGTGAAGTAGTCGAACGTGCCCGAGTCGGTGCCCGGGCCGAAGAGCTTCAGCGGCTCGTCGGGGAAGCCGGCGCGGACGTCCTTCCAGTTGTCGACCTTCGAGCCGGTGTCCCAGATCTTCTTCAGCTCGGCCGTCGTCAGGCAGTTCGCCCACGTGTTCTGCTGGTTGACGACGATCGAGAGGCCGTCGTTCGCGACCGTGAAGGCGATGCACTTGACGCCGTTCGTCGCGGCACTTGACGGCCTCGGAGCTCTTCATCGGGCGCGACGCGTCCGAGAGGTCGGTCTCGCCCTGCAGAAGCGCTCGAAGCCGCCGCCGGTGCCGGAGATGCCGACCGTCACGCGGACGCCCTTGTTCTTCTTCTGGAAGCGCTTCGGCCGCGGCGGTCGTGTACGGGCCGAGGTGCTCGAGCCGTCGGCGGTGATCGTGCCGCTCGAGCGCGCTTGACCGCCGCCGTCGACCGATGCCGGCGAGCGACGACGGCGCCCGACTGCGACCGCCAGCCAGCAATGACCGATGCTTGCGTCTGACTCGCATTGTTCTCGCTTTCCGCATTTCGGGAGTGATTGTCGAGCCGTGCGGAAGCCGCGTGCGGCTGAAGGACGGTGAAGGTATGGTGTTGAAGTCGGTGAACGATCGCGGTCGACGGTCCAGGCGGCGGCCGCTCCTTCAGCCTCTGCGTGCGCGGCTAGTGCGAGGCGTCGGTGAACTCGCGGAACTCGCCGGTGACGAGGTACGCGGTCTGCTCGCCGATGTCGACGGCGTGGTCGCCGATCCGCTCGAGGCAGCGCGAGACGACGATCATCCGCAGGCCCCACTCCCGCTGTCGCCTCGTCGCCGCCGAGCTCGAGCACCTGCGCGACGACGCGCCGGTTCGCGCGGTCGATCAGCTCGTCGAGGTCGACGAGCGACTCGGCGCGCTCGCAGGTCGCGCTCCGCGAAGGAGTCGAGCGCGACGCGCGATCATCTCCTCGGCCCGCGCGCCCATCTCCTCGAAGCCCTCGACGAGCGCCGCGGTCGCGGCTGCGAGGCCGTGCGCGAGCTTCGTCGAGCTTCGCGATCGTCACGCAGTGGTCGCCCATCCGCTCGAGGTGGAGGTTGATGTGCAGCATCGCGAGCACGAGCCGGAGGTCGCTCGCGACCGGCGTCTGGCGCGCGAGCAGCAGCTCGACGTCCTGCTCGATCCGTCGAGGTAGCGCTCGTCGATCTCGTCGTCGAAGGCGATCACCTCGTCCGCGAGCTCGACGTCCTGCGTGCATGAGCGCGTTGAGGGCGCCGCGGAGCGAGCGCGAGGCACGAGCTCGCCCTCCTCCTGGAGGCGCGCCTCGAGCTCGTCGAGCTCTTCCTGGAACGCGATCCTCATGTCATCCGAACCGCCCCGTCACGTAGTCCTCCGTGCGCTTGTCGGCCGGCTGTCGTGAAGATCTTCGCCGTCTCGTCGTACTCGACGAGGATGCCCGTTCGCTCGCCCGTCGTCGTGCGACCTCGACGCTGAAGAACGCGGTCATGTCGGCGACGCGCGCGGCCTGCTGCATGTTGTGCGTGACGATGACGATCGTGTAGTCGCGCTTCAGCTCGTGCATCAGGTCCTCGATCGCGCGTCGTCGAGATCGGGTCGAGCGCCGAGGCACGGCTCGTCCATCAGGATCACGTCGGGCTCGACGGCGAGGCAGCGGGCGATGCAGAGCCGCTGCTGCTGGCCGCCGGAGAGGCCGTAGCGCGCTCTCCTTCAGCCGGTCCTTCACCTCGTCCCACAGCGCCGCCTGCTGGAGCGCGCGCTCGACGCGCTCGTCGAGGTCGTCCTTCAGCCCGAGCACGCGCGGGCCGAAGGCGACGTTGTCGTAGATCGACTTCGGGAACGGGTTCGGCTTCTGGAAGACCATGCCGATCCGCTTGCGCACCTCGACCGGGTCGACCTCGGGCGCGTAGAGGTCCTGGCCGTGGTAGAGGATCGTCGCCCTCGACCGTCGCGCTCGGGATGAGGTCGTTCATCCGGTTGAAGCAGCGGATGAACGTGCTCTTGCCGCAGCCCGACGGGCCGATGAACGCCGTGATCGAAGTTCCTGTAGACGTCGAGCGAGACGTCCTTGAGCGCGAGCGTTGCCGCTGTAGGCGACCGCGCAGGTCCTCGACGTCGAAGACGGCCTCGCGGCTCGCGAGGCCGCGTCGGTGCTCGTCGGCAGCCTGCGTCGACGTCCATCTCGCCGATCGTGACAGGTCGCGTGTCGGTCGTCGGGCATGGTCACCACTTCCTCTGGTAGCGGTTGCGGAGCCAGATCGCGAACGCGTTCAGGTCAGGAGCATCAGCGAGCAGGACGATGATCGCCGCCGCGGCGAGGAACTTGAACTCCTCCTGCGGCCGGCCGATCCACTGGAAGATCTGGATCGGCAGCGCGGTGAACGGGCCGAGGAGCGTCGGGTTGAACGGCGACGTAGGTGAGCGCGCCGATCAGGAGCAGCGGCGCCGTCTCGCCGATCGCGCGCGAGAGCGCGAGGATCGAGCCGGTCGCGATCCCGGGGATCGCCGCCGGGAGCACCTGGCGCCAGACGACCTGCCACTGCGTCGCGCCGAGCGCGTAGCGCGCCCTGGCGGATCGAGTCGGGCACGGCGCGGATCGCCTCGCGCGAGGCGATGATCACCGTCGGCAGCACGAGCAGCGTGAGGATCATCGCGCCGGCGAGGAGCACGCGCCCGAGGCCGAGCGCCGCGGACGATGAACGCGAGCCCGAGGATGCCGTAGACGATCGACGGGCACGGCGGCGAGGTTCTGGATGTTGACCTCGAGCAGCCGGTTGTACCAGCGCTCCTTGCGCGCGTACTCCTCGAGGTAGACCGCCGTGCCGACGCCGAGCGGGACCGCGAAGAGCGAGGAGCAGGATCGCCGAGGTAGAGCGTGGCGAGGATCGCCGGCCGCGCGCCCGCCTTCGTCGGGTCGACCGACGGCGGGTCGGTGAGCAGCGTCGTCGTCGAGCCAGCCGACGCCCGTCGATGAGCGACGTCGACGAGCAGCGCGCCGAGCGTCACGAAGCCGACGGCCGACGAGACGACGAGGAGCACGCGGAAGAGCGCGCCCGCGAACGTCGCGCCTGCGAGCGTCGATCGAGCGTCTGCGCGAGCGCGCTCACTCGTAGACCTCCCGGTACTTGCGCACGAGCCGGATCGAGATCGACGTTCATGACGAGCGTGATCGACGAACAGCGTCAGGCCGACGGCGAAGATCGTCTTGTACTCGATCGAGCCGGTCGGCACGTCGCCGCTGCCCGGTCGCGCCGATGAACGCCGTCATCGTCTCGATCGGCTGCGCGCGGGTCGAGGGTCAGGCTCGGCTGCTGGCCGGCGGCGATCAGCACGATCATCGTCTCGCCGACCGCGCGCGAGATGCGCGAGCACGAAGCGACGCGATGATGCCGGAGATCGCGGCCGGGACGACGACCCGCGTCGCGACCTGCAGCCGGGTCGCGCCGAGCGCGTAGGCGCCGTCGCGGAGGTCGCGCGGCACGGCGGACATCGCGTCCTCGGAGAGCGAGGCGACGGTCGGGATCAGCATGACGCCGATCGACGAGGCCGGCGCGAGAGCGCGTTGAAGATCTCGACGTCGATGCCGATGTCGCGCAGGAGCGGCGTGACGAACGTCAGCGCGAAGTAGCCGAAGACGACGGTCGGGATGCCGGCGAGGATCTCGAGCACCGGCTTGAGCACGCCCGCGCACGCGCGGGCCGCGCGTACTCGCTCAGGTAGATCGCGGCGCCGAGCCCGAACGGGATCGCGACGAGCGCGGCCCAGAACGTGATCGAGAGCGTGCCGGCGAGCGAGCGGCAGGACGCCGAAGTCGCGCCGGCTCGAAGAGCGGCGCCCAGCGTCGTCCCGGTGAGGAAGTCGACGAAGCTGACCTCGCGGAAGAACTCGATCGCGGGCTCGAGCAGCGAGATGACGATCCCGACCGTCGTCGCGACCGAGATCAGCGGCGCAGACGGACGAGGACGCCCTTGACGACGTCCTCGCCGCACCGCCGCCGCCGGGCGCGCAGCCGGGGAGCCGGCTGCGCGCCTGCGGCGGTGACGTCGCGTGTGGCCACCTGAGCCGCCTGAGCCTCCAGCGAGCGCCGCCTCGAACGTCGGCCTGCGCCTTCTGCGCGCTGCTCGTCGGTCGAGCGGGACGAACTGAGCGCGGCCTCGGCGATCTGCGTCGTCGTTGTCGAGGTAGTACTCGACGAACGCCTGCGACCTCGGGCCGCTCGAGCGACTCCTTCTTCGCGTAGATGAAGAGCGGCCGCGAGAGCGGCGTGTAGGTGCCGTCCTGCGCCGTCTCGGCGCTCGGGGCGACGCAGCCGTCGCCGCCGTCGATCTCGACCGCCTTCAGCTTGTCCTGGTTCTGCTCGTAGTAGGAGAAGCCGAAGTAGCCGAGGCCGCCCTTGTCGCCCGCGACGCCCTGGACGGTGACGTTGTCGTCCTCGGTCGCCGTGTAGTCGGTGCGGCTCGCGCCCTCCTCGCCGTTGATCGCGTCGGTGAAGTAGTCGAACGTGCCCGAGTCGGTGCCGGGGCCGAAGAGCGTGAGCTGCTCGTCCGGGAAGCTCGGGTCGACCTCGTTCCAGTTCGTCGACCTTCGAGTCCGGGCTCCCAGATCGTCTTCAGCTGGTCGACCGTGAGGCACGTCGCCCAGTCGTTCTCCGGGTTGACGACGACGGTGAGCGCGTCGTTCGCGACCTGGAACTCGACGTACTCGATGCCGTTCTCCTCGCAGATCGCCGCCTCCTCGTCCTTGATCGGGCGCGAGGCGTCGGAGATGTCGGTCTCGCCGGCGCAGAACCGCTCGAAGCCGCCGCCGGTGCCGGAGATGCCGACGGTGACCTGGACGTCGGGGTTCTCGTCGCTGGAAGCCTCGGCGGCCGCGGTCGTGAGCGGGCCGACCGTGCTCGAGCCGTCGGCCTCGATCGGCCGGAGAGCTCGCTCGCCGCCGGTGGCGGCGGCCTCGGTCGCCGGCGCCTCGTCGTCTGCCGCTCGCTCCCGTCCGCAGCCGGCCGCGAGGACCGCGAGCAGGACGGTCAGCGAGCGCGAGAGCAGGACGTGCTTCCGCGAAGTGCATCGTCTCCTTTCATGCGCATCGAGTCGTTCCGGCGACCGCGCGGGAGCACGTGGGCGACGACCTGGTAGACGATCTGGTGAAGAGGTGGTGAACGAGCCGCTCTACGGCGCCGGGAACACGCAGCGCATCGTCGAGCCCGTCGCCGCGGCGCGCCGTGCGCCTCGACCGTCCCGCCGGCCGACGTGACGATGTGCTTGACGATCGCGAGCCCGAGCCCGGTGCCGCGCGAGGCGCGCGCCCGGTCGGCGCGGTAGAAGCGCTCGAAGAGGCGCGGCAGGTCCGCCTCGTCCACGCCGACGCCGTCGTCGCGGCCGCTGAGGACGACACCGTCGGCCGTTCGCGGCGATCGTGAGCGTCGAACGTCGCCCCGGGGCCCGCGTAGCGCAGCGCGTTCTCGGCGAGGTTCTCGGCGATCACCTGGAGCATGCGCGGCCGCAGCGGCACGCTCGACGTCGGGGTCGCCCTCGACGCTGCAACCGCACGCCCGCGCGCGCCGCCCGCTCCTCGAGCTCGTCGACGACCTCCTCGAGCACGGGCAGCACGCGGTGTCGAGCCGAGCGCGACGACCTCGCGCGCCCGTCTCGAGCTCGCTGAGGAAGAGCACGTCGTCGATCAGCTCGCGCATCTGCTCGACCTCGCCGCGGCCTGCTCGACGAGCGCCTGCGCGTCCTCGCCGGGGAGCGTGCGCGGTCTCGAGCAGCGCGAGCAGCCGCGCGAGCGGCGTCCGCAGCTCGTGCGAGACGGCCGCGGTGAAGCCGGCGCGCAGCTCCTCGTAGGCGGCGAGCTCGCCCGGCCGCGGTCAGGTAGAGGAGCGTCTCCCGCCGGCCGGCCGACGTCGTAGGGGACGGCGAACGGCGACACGCCGCGCTCGCCGCTGCAGGAGCTCGTCGGGCAGCGGCTCGCCCTCCTCGACGCCCTCGAGCGCCTCGCGCGCCCGCCGGCTCGCGGCGACGACGACGCCCGTCCTCGTCGAGGACGACGACGATCTCGCGGCTCTCCTCGACAGAGCGCGGCCGCGGGCCGCTCGATCTCGGCTTCGCTCACGGGTGACAGGTTCTCACAGACGCCTCGCGCCCGAGCGTGAGCCCCTTCACCACCTCTTCACCGAGCGGTAACCGCCTGGCGGCCCGCGCTCACCGTGCCGGATGCATGATGTCGGCAGGATGGCGAAGGTGCTCATCGTCGAGGACGACGAGGTCATCGCCCAGGGCATGGCCCGCCACCTGCAGGCGGCGGGGTTCGAGCCCGTCGTGGGTCGCGAACGGCGAGGCGGGGCTCGCGCGGCTCCGCTTCGAGCGACCGGACGTCTGCGTGCTCGACCTGATGCTTCCCGGGCCTCGACGGCTGGCAGTTGATCGAGACGGCGCGCGGCGAGGGGATCGGCACGCCGATCGTCGTCGTCTCCGCGCGCGGCACCGAGCACGACCGCGTGCACGCGCTCGAGATCGGCGCCGACGACTACCTCGTGAAGCCGTTCTCGATGAAGGAGCTCGTGGCGCGCGTCGCGCGCCGCGGCCCGGCGCGGCGTGCAGGCCGCAGGAGCCCCGTCGGGCGAGCGCGATCGAGATCGAGGAGCTGCGGATCGACCCGCGAAACGTGCAGGCGTACGTGGACGGGCAGAGCGCCGGACTGACGCCGACCGAGTTCCGGCTGCTCTACGCGCTCGCGCTCGGAGCGGGCCGCGTCGTCACGCGCGACGAGCTGCTCCAGCGGGTCTGGGGCCGGCGGGCCACGCACCGCGACCGGACGGTGGACGTGTTCGTGCGCAAGCTGCGCGAGAAGGTCGACCGCGGGCGCCGCGGCACACGTTCATCCAGACGCGCTACGGCGTCGGCTACAAGCTCGAAGCCGTTCCCAAGCAGCCGGTCTAGCGGGGCAGCGGCGCGCCTCGCTCGGCGAGCAGGTCCGCGCGCTCGCGCGAGACCTCGACGGTGGCGTGGCGGCACGTCACATGTGAGCCCCCGCCGGCGTCGCCCAGATGGCGCGCGCACAGCCCGGCACCGCAGCTGAGGCAGACGGCGACGGAATGGGCGGACCGTCCCTCCTTGGCACACTCGTAACAGCGCATGCGAGCCTCCTTCTGACCCCGATGGAAGCGCGGCGCGGCCGCCCGCGCATCCGGTCCGTCCCTGATCCGAGGGATGCGGGCTCACACAGGCCTTACGGAACCCTTCGCGTTCGCTGACACAACCGCCACGGGCTCTTCACGGGTCGGACCGTCAATGAGCCCAGAGTCCCCCGGTAAAGGAGAGCGACCATGAAGACCAAGCTGATCGTCTCGCTGTGTGGAGCAGTCCTCGTGCTCGCGACGGCGGCAGTGGCGGCAGACGTAATCAAGGGCACCCCCGGCAACGACACGATCGCCGGCACGGCCGGCCACGACGTGATCCTGGCGCTGGCCGGCGACGACGTCGTCACCGCCGATGCCGGCAACGACCGCATCCGCGGCGGCGAGGGCAACGACACCATCTCGGGCAACGACGGCAACGACGCCGTCCACGGCGGCAAGGGCGACGACATCGGCTCGGGCGACGCCGGCAACGACCGCCTCTGGGGCGGCGCAGGCGCCGACTCACTCTACGGCGGCGACGGCAACGACAAGCTGCACGCGCTCGCGGCCGACAAGGCGCTCGACGTGCTCGACTGCGGCGAGGGTAAGGACGTCGCCGTCGTGCGCGCCGGCGAGGAGGTCCAGCTCGTCTCCTGCGAGCGCGTGATCACCGTCACCGCCTCGTCTGCCGACGAGAGCGCGTAGAGCTTCTCCTCACCAGGGCGGAGGGCTCCGCAGGCCGCGGGGCCCTTCGCCGTTCGCGGCCAGAGACGCTCAGGCTGCGGGGCGGAGCAGCTCAGCAGCACAGCTCTTGCAGATCGTGTGCGTGACGAGCGGCCCCTGGTCGTCGGGGCCCGCCCACCGCTCATGGATCCGGGCGAGCTCCTCGTCGGATCGATCGAGCGGCTGGGTGACCCCGCACCACGCGCAGACCTTGAGGAGCAGCACGACGGTGAGTGTGAACCGCCCGGAGGACGGCACCCATTCGAGGCGGTGTTCGTCCCCTTGAAGACGAGCGCGCAGCGTGATGAGATCGGGGTCTGCTGCAGGCGCTTCTCTTCGGTCTCGTCACGTCCGCTGCGCTCGTCGCAGGCGCGGGCGCCGGAGCCCTCCTGCGCGTGCCCGAGCACGTGCTCGCCGTCGCGCTCGCGTTCGCAAGCGGCGCGCTGCTCGGAGCGCTCACGCTCGAGCTCTTCGTCGACGCGGAGGCGCTGGGCGGGCTCACGCGCGCGAGCGCCGGCCTGCTCGCGGGCGCCACGGCGTTCGTGCTCATCGACCAGGCCCTCGTCCTCGGCACCGGGAAGACGGGCGCCGTCGGGCTCGCGCTGGTCGCCACGGTGACGATGGACGGCCTGCCCGAGAACGCCGCGCTCGGCGTGAAGCTCGTCGAGGGCCCGAGTGTCGCCCTGCTCGTCGCGATCGCGCTCGCCAACGTGCCCGAAGCGCTCGCCGGCAGCGCCTCGATGCGCGCCGAGGGCCACGGCCGCAGGACGACGCTGCTCGTCTGGACGGGCGCGGCGATCCTGCTCGTACCAGCCGTGCTGATAGGGCACGTGCTCCTCGGCGGGGCCTCCGACGCGACCATCTCGCTGCTGCTCGCCTTCGCCGGCGGCGCCGTGCTGGCCGCCCTCGCCGACACGCTCATGCCCGAGGCGTACAGGCACGGCGGCCCGTTCGTGGCGCTCGCGACCGCGGCCGGCTTCCTGCTCTCCTTCGTTCTCTCCGGCGAGGCGTGACATGGACGCCTACCGCACCCCCGACGAGCGCTTCGAGGGCCTGCCCGGCTATCCGTTCGCGCCGCACTACGTCGAGCAGGACGGCCTGCGCCTGCACTACCTCGACGAGGGCGAGGGCGACCCCGTCCTCCTGCTCCATGGCGAGCCGACCTGGTCCTACCTCTACCGCAAGGTGATCCCGCCCGTCGCCGCCGTCGCGCGCGCCGTCGCGCCCGACTACTTCGGCTTCGGCCGCTCGGACAAGCCGCTGCGGATCGAGGACTACTCGTACGACTTCCATTACGGCTCGATCGAGCGGCTCGTCGAGCAGCTCGACCTCCGACCATCTGACCATCGTCGTCCAGGACTGGGGCGGGCCGATCGGCCTCCGCCTCGCCGTCGAGCACCCCGAGCGCGTCGACCGCCTCGTGATCATGAACACCGGCATCGGCGCCGGCCGGGCTCCCTCGCCCGAGTGGCTGCGCTTCCGCGAGTTCGTCCGTCGCGTCGGCACGGATCTGATCCCCGGGCAACTCATCCGGATCACGTGCCCGGGCGGACTCGAGGACGCGATCGCCGACGCCTACGACGCCCCGTGGCCCGTCCCGGAGTCGAAAGCCGGCGTGCTTGCCTTCCCCGAGCACGTGCCGACCGAGCATGGATAACCCGTCCACGGCGAAGATGCTCGAGGTGAAGGAAGCGCTGACGCGTTGGAAGAAGCCGGCGCTCGTCCTCTTCGGCGACTCCGACCCGATCTTCTCGCCGCGCGTCGCGGAGAACTTCGTCGAGCGGATTCCCGGCGCGATCGGCCCCGAGCTGGTCGCGGGCGCGGGCCACTTCCTGCAGGAGGACGCAGGCGAGGAGGTCGGCGCCCGGATCGCGCGGTTCGTCACGCGGTAGCTGATAGAATCGTTAACCGTGTTAACTGTTAATGAGGTTGAGCTTGCGAACAGGCTCCGCCCGGTGTTGCTCTCGCTCGCGCGAGAGCTGAGGCACGAGGTGCACTCGCTCGGCGTCACCGGCGGCCAGGTGACGCTCCTGATCGGGATCAAGAAGAACCCGGGTCTGAGCCAGCGGGAGCTCGCGGAGCGAGAGCGGATCTCCGGCGCCGCCGCCTCGGCGCACGTGGACCGGCTCGAGCGGGCTGGGCTCGTGCGCCGCACGCGCTCGGAGACGGACCGGCGCCGGATCGGGCTCGAGGCGACGCCGAGGGGGCTGCGCGTGCTGGAGCAGGTGCGCAGGCGCCGCACCGCATGGCTCGCCGAGCGCCTGGAGGCGCTCTCGCCCGAGCAGCGCGGCGCGATCGAGAGCGCGCTCGAGCCGCTGGCGGCGCTGCTGTGACCGCAGCGATTCTCCGGCTCAACCGGCGCACGTTCGCCAGCCTCCGCCGCCACCGCAACTACCGCCTCTTCTTCGCCGGCCAGGTGATCTCGGTCACGGGCAGCTGGATGCAGAACATCGGCCTCGCCTGGCTCGTGATCGAACTGACGCACTCGCCGGTCGCGGTCGGCGGCCTCGCCTTCGCCCGCTTCCTCCCCTTCACCGTGCTCGGGCTCTTTGCGGGCGTGATCGCGGACCGACTCGACTACCGCCGGCTCGTGATCGCGACCCAGGCCGCCTCGATGGCCGTCTCGGCGCTGCTGACCGTGCTCGTGTTCGGCAACTGGGCGAGCCTGCCGGTCGTCTACGTGCTCGCAGGCCTTCTCGGCACCGCGCTCGTCTTCGACGCGCCCGGCCGGCACGCGCTCACCTTCCAGATGGTCGGGCGCGACGAGCTCGCGAACGCGGTCGCGCTCAACGCGAGCCTGTTCAACGCTTCCCGCGTCATCGGCCCGGCGGTCGCCGGCGTCCTGATCGCCTGGGTCGGCGTCGGCGCCTGCTTCCTGGTCAACACCGTCAGCTTCCTCGCCGTGCTCGCCTCGCTGCTCGCGATGCGGGCGGCCGACCTCTTCCGCGTCGAGCAGGCGGCGGAGCGGCCGGAGATCCTGCGCGGCACGCGCGAGGGGATCGTCTACGCGTGGCACTCGCCCGAGGTGCGGCTCGTGCTCGCGATCGTGACCGTGATCAGCACGGTCGGCTTCAACTTCCACGTCGTGCTGCCGCTGCTCGCGTCGGAGACGCTGAAGACCGGGCCCGAGGTCTTCGGGATCCTGTCGGCGTGCTTCGGCGCCGGTGCGCTCGCCGGCGCGCTGCTCTCGGCCGGGTTCGGGCGCGCGAGCTGGAAGCTCCTCGTCGCCGGCACCGCCGGTTTCAGCGTTTCTATGCTGGCGCTCGCCCCCTTGACCGCCGTCTGGGCCTGCGCGGCGCTGCTCTTCGCCGTGGGTGTGTCCTTCACGCTCTGGACGTCGAACGCGAACGCGATCCTCCAGCTGGGCGTGCCCGACCACCTGCGCGGGCGCGTCGTCGGCCTCTACCTCTTCGCGTTCGCCGGGCTCGCCCCGATCGGCGGCCTGCTCGCCGGCTGGCTCACCGACGTCGGCGGTACCGAGCTCTCCTTCCTCGTCGGCGGCGCGACCGGGCTCGCCATGTCCGCACTCGCCGCGACGCGGCTGCGCGGTCTGCTGAAGCTGGTCCCGGCCGCCTGAAATCCCCCACGAGGGGGGATGAGCCGACTCGTGCGGGCGCCGATACGAACGCTACTGCGGCGTTTGACGAAGTCCGTTCGACAAAGTACGGGAGGAAGAAGCATGTCGTCTGCACTACGAGCCGAGACAGGCCCCGCGCTGGGCGCGATGCCGAACGGGCTCATGTCTGAGCCGCCCCTCAGCCCGACGGCGCTCGGGGCCCGGCCCACCGTGGTCGAGCTGCCCGTGCAGCCGGA
The DNA here is from genome assembly GCA_963839425.1 of uncultured Actinomycetes bacterium. Taxonomy (GTDB): domain Bacteria; phylum Actinomycetota; class Thermoleophilia; order Gaiellales; family Gaiellaceae; genus CAYGLV01. Next base: position 520,887 of record CAWIUX010000005.1, on the reverse strand, counting down.
TCCTGATCCTGCACCCGACCCGGCGCCGGCGGAGGAATGGGCGGTCGAGGACGCCGACGCCGGCCCGCGCCGCGTCGTCGTCCGGCTGATCGGCAGCGAGGACGTCGAGCTGGGACAGACGGGAAGCCGCGACGAGGCGCTCGCGCTCGGGCGCGAGGTCGTGCGGCGGATCGCCGCCGCCGAGGACAGCGGCGAGTGGCCCGAGCTCGAGGGGCGCTTGCTGCGCCCCGGAGCGATCGTCTCGGTGGACGTGCTCCGGACCGAGCACTAAGAACTCGTTTCAGAATGAAGCGCGGTGCCGCCGGGCCACGCCCCGTCGACGAGCCGTCATTTAGAAACGAGTTCTGTCTAAGCCGGCTCGGTCTCCACGAGCCAGAGCGGGCCGTTTCCGCACTCGACGCGGCGCGCGCCCTCGACCCCCGTGAGACTCGTTCGCAGAAGCCGGACGCGCTCCCCGTCCAGCTCGGCGATCGGGCCCCGCTCGCCCGCGCGGTACGCGAAGGCGACCGACCACGACCGCGCCTGCGTGTGGATCTCGAGCGCCGGCCTTGACCAGTCCACGTGCACGTACTCCGCCTCGAACAGGCCCGCGTAGGTCGCACCCTCCGCCGGCTGCGGGTCGCCGCGGTCGCCCGCCGCAAGCCGGGCGAGCGCCTTCGGCAGCACCTCCTGGGTCAGCTCGGGGAAGAGCGCCCGCAGGTCCTCGAACCATGCGTCGGGCGGCAGCGGCCGCGAGCCCTGGGCGAGGATCGGCCCGGTGTCGAACTCCTCGTCCATCAGGTGGTACGTCAGGCCGAGCTCCGTATCGCCTTCGCGGAAGGCCCACGCCATCGGAATCGGGCCGCGGTGCCGCGGCAGCAGCGAGGGGTGCCCGTTGAGGACACCGAGGCGCGGGAGCTCGAGTACCTCCCGTGGAAGCTTCCACGGGTAGCCCATGCAGAGTCCGAGATCGGGCTCGTAGGCGGCGACGAGCCGCGGCAACCGGTCCTTCGAGGGGACGAGGCAGAGGTCGAGGCCGGCCGGAGCGCTCTCGACCATGGCGTTGTAGAACTCGCGCCGGCGCGGGTCGGCGTCCGCGGGCAAGCGCGGCGTCAGCACGGCAACCGGCTCGTGCCCGGCGGCGCGCAGGATCGCGTCGAAGACGAGCACCGCCGGCCCGACGGTCGAGAAGATGGCGACACGCCACGGGCGATCCATGGGCGGCAGTGTGAACGATCCGCCCGCGGCCGGCTCACCAGCGCTGGTGGACGAGCGGAGCGATCCGCTCGCGGTAGAGCGCGTCGATCCGCTCCATCGTCTCCCGGGGAAGCGGCGCCACGCCGGCCGCGGCCGCGTTCGCGCGCGCCTGCTCGGGTGTCTTCGCACCGGGGATCACGGTCGAGACCGCGTCGAACATGAGGATCCAGCGCAACGCGAGCTGCGCAAGCGTCGCGCCGTCGGGGACGAGCGGGCGCAGCGCCTCGACGGCGTCCAGCCCAGTCTCGAAGTCGACGCCGGCGAAGGTCTCGCCCTGGTCGAAGGCCTCGCCGTGGCGGTTGAACGTACGGTGGTCGTCGGGCGCGAAGGTGGACTCGCGCGTGAGCTTGCCGGTCAGCAGGCCGGAGGCCAGCGGAACGCGGGCGATCACGCCGACGTCGCGGACGCGCGCCTGCTCGAAGAAGAGCCCCGCGGGCCGCTGGCGGAAGACGTTGAAGATGATCTGGACAGTGGAGACGCCGGGGTGCTCGATCGCCTTCAGCGCCTCCTCGACCTTCTCGACGCTCACGCCGTAGGCGCGGACGAGTCCCTCCTCGACGAGCCGGTCGCAGGCCTCGAAGACCGACGGCATGTAGTAGGTCTCCCACGGCAGCGAGTGGAGCTGGACGAGGTCGATCGTCTCGACGCCGAGGTTCTCGCGGCTGCGCTCGAGCCAGGCGCGGAAGTTGTCGTACGTGTAGAGGGAGAGGTCGAGCGGTACTCGGCGGCCGAACTTCGTCGCGACGACGAGTGGCTCGTCGCGCTCGCGGAGGAGCTGCCCGACCAGCCGCTCGGAGCGCCCGTCTCCATAGACGTCGGCCGTGTCGAAGAACGTGACGCCGGCGTCCACCGCCGCGTGCATCGCCGCGAGCGAGGTAGCGTCGTCGGTGGATCCCCAGGAGCCGCCGATCGCCCACGCCCCGAACCCGATCTCGGAGACCTGGAAGCCCGTCCTGCCGAGGCGGCGCAGCTGCACGCACGAAGCCTACAAGCGTGTCGAGCCGCAATACACAGTTCCCTAACGCGGGCGCACTACCGTGGGGCCATGCGCCGCCTTCTCGCGCTCGCATTCGTGCTCGTGCTCGCGCCGCTCGCCGTGGCAGGCCAGGCGCCGCAGTGGAAGCTCGAGCTCTCGCTCCAGGCCTGGAGCGGGCCGAGCGCCTACCGCGCGACGATCGTCAGGCAGCTCTCGGGCCTGCCCGTCATCGCCGGCAAGCCCGTGACGCTCCGACTCGACCGGCGCACGCGCTGCCGGACCGACAGGCAGGGGGTCGTCTCGCCGCTTCTCTGCGGCCCGGCGCTCCGTTCGCTCGTCGCCGCACAGGGGCCCGGGCTGGAGGCGATCGCGAGCGGCCAGTTCGAAACCTCGCGCAGCGGCCCGATCGGCTTCCGCGCTACGAGCGTGCGCGTCGTGCTGCCGGGCTAGGCCGCGTACCAGGCCGCAGTGGGCTACCGCGCAAACGCTCGCGCGCGTATCAGTGATTCGCTGAGACCCGAAGTGCGCGCAGACGGTGTACGCCGGCGACGTCTACCAGGGCACGGCGCCGCGGATGCGGTTCCTGTTCCGGTCGAGAGACGGCGGCGCGAGTTGGCTGGCTCCCGGCGGTCGCCGAAGACACAGGGGCACGTCGCGTAGCCGGGTAGACGACAGCGCCCAGGCCGTGGACTTCTGGGGCTCCCTGGGAAAGGCAGCCCCAGAGCGTCCGTCGGACTCGCTACCGCCCCCGCTTCGGGGCCCTCTGGGAGAGCGCGCTCCCAGCAGCCGTCTTCGCTGCCTTGCTCGAGCTCGGGCTGCGGAGCACCTGCGAAGCAGACTTCGCAGCCTGAGCCGACGTCTTGCGGGTCTTGCCAGCCATGACCTCCTCCTTCTTCGAACTCCGCGTCGTGCGCGGTTTACAGCACTTTACAGAAGATGCATGCACTACTCATGCACTTGGGCCGTCCGTCCGATACTAAGAGTGCTAAGATGATGCAACCGCTCACGCCAGGAGGATCATCCGTGCCACTTGCACTAGCCCGTCAGCCTCGTCGGCTCTACGCGGAGAACCCCATCAAACTCGTCGTCTGTCAGTTGCGCTTTCCACTTCTTGCTGACTTCGAGCAGGCCGGCTTCCTGGGCCCCGTCCAGGCCGGCCTCGCCGCGCGGTACCCGCGCGTCGGACAAGAGCAGCAGGTCGGAATGGCGATCGGCCCCCAGGGAATCGCTCAAACGCAGCAGGCGTCAATCTGGCGATTCCAAGAACTCGGCGGCCCGTGGACTGTCGCACTCGGCCGCGACTTCATGGCGCTCGAAACACAGACCTACCGTCGCTTCGAGGACCTCCACGAGCGGCTCGCTGAGATGCTCGACGTACTGGACCAGATCGGCGTTCAGGTTCGAGAGCGGATCGGCCTCCGATACATCAACCAACTGAGTCATCCTCAGGCCCGAAACGCAAGCGATTGGCGCCCCTTCGTGCGCGCAGAGCTCCTTGGCGTGGTTGGTGGCCCTGAGCTTGGCGACGACGTCGTGCAAGCAGTCCAGCAGATTCGGCTGCTGGAGCCAGATGCGACCGTGGTCATCAATCACGGGTACTTGAGCGATGAGGCCGCAGGAGATGATGGCGCGCATTACCTTGTTGACATCGACTTCTTCGATCCTAAGCCCGACCGGCTCGATCGAGCGGGAGTGTTGAGCCTGGTAGATGCGTATCACCAACGCCTTAAGGATCTCTTTGAGATGAGCATTACCGACGAGATGCGCGCTCACCTCACCGTTGAGGAGGAGCTGCGTGCCTGAAACGACACTTGCGCAAACGCCTAATCGCGACATCGCGCTTCAGGGGCTCACGCGAGCAACGGCTACGTCTGAAGACCTTCTAAGGTATCCCTGGACCCCGATCACGTACCACCGGGTATCTCCGCATGACTGGATCGCCGCATGGTCAACGCTCGGACGCCCCGACGCCACACAGCAAGTTGAGACAATCCCAGCGTTCAGCCCGCGCGGGGTTCGTACCGTCACGCCGGCAACGTGGACAGCCATCGATCTTCTGCTCGCAGCTCATCCCGGCAACACCTTTGAATTCCTGCGAGATGTGTTCGACACGAAAGACGTTCTCGGCGACCCTCGTCGTTTTGTACTCGCAGAAGAGGATCTAGAGCGGTCACTCGGCACATCGCCTGTGCTGGACGTTCCGCCGAAACACTCGAGCGTGCGCGAACGGCTGGGAGAGCTCCTTGGGTGGACACGCCTGTCGCCGGCTGAGTTGGCACCGCTTGTGGGAGCCAGGCGGAGGACGATCTACAACTGGCTTGCCGACGGGGCCATAGGGAGATCCGCCGAAGAGCGAATCCTTCAGCTCCATGCGATCCTCGAGCCTCTAGCAAGAACGCATGACCCGCTACTGATTAGAGCTTGGCTCGCTAGAGGGGACCCGAATCCCGCTGATCTAGCGTCGGCCGAGAAATGGGTCCGCCTCAAAGCGGGTGTGCGCAAGGAACTTCAGCCACTCGTGCCAGCCGAGGCAGTCATACACCCTTCCCCGTACGAAGACGACGCACAGACGCCGGCTGCTCGGCGCGCTGCTCTTCTGGCTTTTGCATCGCCTCCTGCCCGAGCTCCACAGCCAAGGGCAGGTTGGCGCCCGAGGGAGGCCACCGGTATCGAGGCGGACGCGACCGACGATTGACATGGCTTTCGAGTCCTTCTACGCGCAGTTCTCAAGAAAGGCAATTCACCAGGGAGACATCGCTCTCTGCGAGTTCCACCAGCTTCGCGCGGCCGGCGGCGAACCCGCCGGTCCAGGGCTGGATACGGCGGCGAACGAAGATCTCCCTTACCTCGGGCCTCATCGTGACTACCCGCTCGCCGTCACACGGCCCGAGAGCGCCACCGAGGTCAGCCGAGTACTCCGAGTCTGGACCGGACTAGCAATGGTCGTTCACCAGAACTGCGAACTCGACTATGCCGACCCAGACGATTCGCGTGTCATCGCGGCGCCGCTCGTGAGCCGAGCGATGTGGCCGCAGGGCCCATGGGGCCTGATCGCCAAGAATGGCTTGCCGAGTTACTTCTACCTTCCGCCGCTCACCGAAGACGAAGCGCAGGGCATGGGACTTGAGGCCGCATGGCCTGAAAGCGCCGTTGCCTTCGCAAGCACCACGCTTCTGTCTCGAGGGATCGTCAAACGAGCACGAGTACTTGCTTTGTCCGCGTCCAGCGTGGGGAAACTCCAGGAATTACTCGTGCGATTCTCAAGCGTCCGGGGTTGGGGAAGTCACCCAGACCTAGAACGCCTCGCCGGGTACACCATCGTGTCGGCGCACGCAACCGGCGAGACTGTCGCTGGACCCGCTCCCCTAGCGAAGGTCGTGCTCGAACGCGATGGCGAGCCTGAGGAGATCACCGTCGCCTGGGGTGTGCGGCGCACCGGGCGACCCTTAGCTGGCCCGACCGCGAACTAGGAGATCAGCGTCTGCTTAACGCGCCATGGGGTCGATAGCAGGCGCGACGAGCCGAAGCGAACTACTCTCTACTCGATCGTCCACGTGTCGCCGGCGTGGAGCAGCTCGGCGAGGTCTCCCTCGCCCCGTTGCTCGACCGCCGTCGCGAGCTGCGCGGCCATCAGCTCGTCGTAGACCTCGCGCTGGACGTCCCGGAAGACACCGAACGGGGCGACACCGACCGTCCCGGCCGTCAGCCGCGAGAGGGCGAACGCCTGGCTCGGCTCGGCGTGATGTGCGTCGTGCACCATCAGCGCATCCTCGCCGACGGCGGCGACGTCCACGACGGCGGCGGAGCCGTCGCGGTCCTGGACGATGCCCTTCTCGCCCTCGGCGCCGAAGCGGATCGGCTTGCCGTGCTCGAGGTAGATCCGGTTCTCCTTGTGCTCGCGCACGAAGTCGAATGCGCCGTCGTTGTAGATGTTGCAGTTCTGGAAGATCTCGACGAACGCCGACCCCGTGTGCGCGGCGGCCGCGCGCAGCACCTCGGTCAGCTCCTTCTTGTCGGTGTCGATCGCCCGCGCGACGAAGGTCGCCTCGGTGCCGATCGCGACGCTGAGCGGGTTGAAGGGGTGGTCGAGCGAGCCCATCGGCGTCGACTTCGTGATCTTCCCGAGCTCGGAGGTCGGCGAGTACTGCCCCTTCGTCAGCCCGTAGATCTGGTTGTTGAAGAGCAGGATCTTGAGGTTGACGTTGCGGCGCAGCGCGTGGATCAGGTGGTTGCCGCCGATAGAGAGCGCGTCGCCGTCGCCGGTCACGACCCACACCGAGAGGTCGGGCCGCGAGACGGAGAGCCCGGTCGCAATCGCCGGCGCGCGGCCGTGGATCGAGTGCATCCCGTAGGTGTCCATGTAGTAGGGGAAGCGGGCCGCGCAGCCGATGCCGCTGATGAAGACGATCTTCTCCCGCGGGATGCCGAGCTCCGGCATGAAGCTCTGCACGGCGGCGAGGATCGCGTAGTCGCCGCAGCCCGGGCACCAGCGGACCTCCTGGTCGGACTTGAAGTCCTTGACGCTCAGGCTGCCGTTGCCGTCTATCATGACGTGATGAGGGCCGTGAGGGCCTCGGCGAGTTCGGCCGACTGGAACGGCCGCCCGCGCACCTTGTTGTATCCGTGCGCATCGACGAGGTACTCGGCGCGGATCAGCTGCAGGAGCTGGCCGAGGTTCATCTCGGGGACGAGGACCTTGTCGTAGCCCCGCAGCACGTCGCCGAGGTTGCGCGGGAACGGGTTGAGGTAGTGGAGGTGCGCCTGGGCGACCTTCAAGCCCTCGCGGCGCACGCGCCGGACGGCGGCGGTGATCGGGCCGTACGTCGAGCCCCAGCCGAGCACGAGCGTGTCGGCGCCGCCCGGGTCGTCCACGGCGAGCTCGGGGATGTCGGCCGCGATGCCGGCGATCTTGGCCGCGCGCAGCCGCACCATCAGGTCGTGGTTGTCGGGGTCGTAGGAGATGCTGCCTGTGCCGTCGGCCTTCTCGAGGCCGCCGACCCGGTGCTCGAGGCCTGGCGTGCCGGGAACGGCCCACGGACGCGCGAGCGTCTGGGGATCGCGCTTGTAGGGCAGGAAGCCGGCGGGGTCGTTCGGCTGCGTCGCAAACTCGGTCGAGATGTCGGGCAGCGACTCGACGTCCGGGATCAGCCACGGCTCGGAGCCGTTCGCCAGGGAGGCGTCGGAGAGGAGGAAGACCGGCGTGCGGTACTTGAGCGCGATCCGCGCCGCCTCGATCGCGGCGTGGAAGCACTGTGACGGGCTCGAGGCGGCGAGCACAGGAATCGGGCTCTCCGAGTTGCGCCCGAACAGCACCATCAGCAGGTCGGCCTGCTCCGGCTTCGTCGGCATCCCCGTCGAGGGGCCCGCGCGCTGGATGTTGAGCACGAGCAACGGCAGCTCCAGCATCACCCCGAGCCCGATCGTCTCGCTCTTGAGCACGATCCCCGGTCCGGCCGAGACGGTGACACCGAGCGCGCCGCCGAAGGCCGCGCCGAGCGCCGCGCCCGCCGCTGCGATCTCGTCCTCGGCCTGGAAGGTGCGGACGCCGAAGTGCTTGAAGCCGGCGAGCTCCTCGAGGATGCTCGACGCCGGCGTGATCGGATAGGCGCCGAGGAAGAGCGGCAGGCGGCTCTGGCGAGCGGCGGCGATGAGTCCGTAGGCGAGCGCCGTGTTGCCCGTGATCTGGCGGTAGGTGCCCGGCTCGAGGTGCGCTGGCGCGATCTCGTACGAGACGGCGAAGTCCTCGGAGGTCTCCCCGTACGCGTAGCCGGCCCTGAAGGCGGCGGCGTTGGCCGCGGCGATCTCGGGGCGCTTGCCGAACTTCTCGCCGATGAACGCGAGCGTGCCCTCGGTCGGGCGGTGGTAGAGCCAGCACATCAGGCCGAGTGCGAAGAAGTTCTTCGAGCGCTCCGCCTCGCGCGAGGTGATCCCCTCGATCCCCTTCAGCCCCTCGACCGTCATCGACGTGAGCGCGACCTCGTGCACGTGGAAGGCGGAGAGCGAGCCGTCGGCGAGCGGGTCCGACTCGTAGCCGGCCTTCTGCAGGTTGCGGTCGTTGAACGCGTCCTTGTTGACGATGATCGTGGCGCCCTTCGGCACGTCGCCGAGATTCGCCCTGAGGGCGGCCGGGTTCATCGCCACAAGCACGTTCGGCTGGTCGCCGGGCGTGAGGATGTCGTGGTCGGCGAGGTGGACCTGGAAGCCCGAGACGCCGGGCAACGAGCCGGCGGGCGCGCGGATCTCGGCCGGGAAGTCCGGGAAGGTCGCGAAGTCGCTGCCGAAGACGGCCGTCTCGCTCGTGAAGCGGTCGCCGGTCAGCTGCATGCCGTCGCCGGAGTCGCCGGCGAAGCGGATGATCACACGGTCGAGCTGCTCGACTGACTTCGCCTTGGCCATTGACCTAGTTGTAGCTCTTTCGCCGCGGGGCGTGTCACCCCTGTGCGCTCAGCTGACCGAGGCGACGCGGTCGAGGGTCTCCAGCTGGATGGTCTCGGCGAGCAGGCGTAGCCGCTCGAAGCGCTCGCGGAAGCCCAGAGCCGAGCGGAACGCCTCCGCCGCCTCCAGATCATGCCAGGGGCCGAAGCTGATGAAGACGTTCGACTGCTCGTGATCGCGCAGCAGCGTCGCCCCCATCGCGCCGGGGACATCCGTCATCGCCCAGTCGGCCAGCTCACGCCACGCGTCGACGAACTCGTGCTCCTTGCCGGGCTTCACGACCCAGCGGCCGTGCGTGTAGACCGAGCTCACGATCTCTCCTTTCGTCAGGCGGCGCGCCGCCGCACCACGATCCCCCAGGCCTTGCCCGAGGCGAACAGCTTGTCGGGATCCAGCTCGTCGCGCCAGCCGAGGAAGTGGCGCTCCGGGTTCTCCTCAGTGCAGCCGAAGACGGCGGGCCGCTCCGGCGGCGCTTCCTCGACCGGCCCGCGCTCGGCCTCCTCGGCCAGGCGGGCGGCCTCCTCGGCGGCGGGACCTTCGGCGTAGCCCTTACCCATCGCCCGCCTCGCGCTCGAGGTCGGCCACCTTCAGGTGGACGTGGCCGATGTCGACGCGGGGGTCGATCGCCATGCCGGAAGCGTAGACCCCGCCAGCGCCCAGAGGACGAACGCGAGCCAGTGGACGCCGATCACGTCGGTCTGGAGACCGAGCGCGAGCACGGCGGCGAGCGAGGCGCCGATCCAGGGCTCGCGCTCAAGGACGCCCCGGAACAGAGCGAGGCTCCACGCGACGAAGAGCAGGGCACCGAGCAGGCCCACCTCGACCCCGAGCTCGGTGTACGTGGACTCGCCCGCCTTCGGCACGATCCCCGTGCGAAAGGCCGTCACGCCGGCGTTGCCGGGCCCGTAGCCCTGGGGATGGCGGAGGACCGTCTCGATCCCATCGCGGAGGTTGCGCAGATGGCTCGACGCCGAGGACTCGCTCGCGCTCAGCGGGTCGCCGGTCGCGCCTGGGTTCCGCGCCGCGTTCTCGCGCTGGTAGACGAGCTCGGACGGCGTGAAGCTCGTCTGCGGGCCGATGTGCTCGTATGCCTTGACGAACGCGGCGCCGCCGGCGAGGACGAGGACGGCCGCGGCCACCGGCCAGCGCCGTCGCTGCGCGATCGCGAGCGCGACGAGCCCGACGGCCAGCGCGGCGATCGCCGACCGCGAGTCCGTGAAGAGGAGCCCCGCCGCGAGCAGCGGCGCGAGCAGGACGAGCCGGCGCGCGCGCGGCCAGGCCGCCACGGCGAGCAGCGCGACGACCAGCATGTACGCCGTCGCGAGCGGGCTGAGGAACGTGGAGACGAGGCGCCGGACCGGCTCCTCGTTCCCCGGGTTGTAGACGAAGTTCTCGGGCAGGCCCGAGAGGCTGATCTTGTAATCGAGTCCGAGCTGCTCCTCGAACCAGCCCGGCGCGCCGGAGCCGCGCCACCAGTCGAGCGAGACGGCGTAGACGTCGACGAGCCCCCACGCCGCGACGGCGGCGGCGGAGACCCCGACGAGCAGCGCCAGGCGCTTGACCTCGCGGCCCGACAGAGCGAGGCCGCGCCCGAGGAAGTACGCCGCCACCGGCGTCAGGTCGTGACGGACGGCGTAGAGGATCCCCTTCGCGTGCGCCTCCCCGCCGAGCCAGTCCTGCGGCAGGACGGCCCAGACGAGGACGACCGCCGCGTACGCGAGCGCGAGCAGATCGACCCGAGCCAGCCTGATCCGCGCGCGAAGGTCGAAGGCGAGAGCGACGAGACCGGCGGCGAGCGCGACCTCTTTCCAGGCCGAGACGGCGTCGAGCGCATTCCCGCGCAGGCCGGCGGCCCACAGCTCCGCCATCGCGAAGTTGTGCAGCGGCAGCCCGACGGCCAGCGCGCCGAGAGCGGCGAGCGCGATCCGCCTAGGCAACGACGGCCACCAGGGTCAGGCCAAGGTTGACGATTCGCACCTCGCCGGGGAAGAGCGCGGCGAGGTCGCCCGGGCCGAGCAGGTGGATCTCCTTCGCCCACGGCTTGCGGGCGAGGTCGTACGCTCGATGGGCCGCGCGCTCGGGCAGCCAGTGGACGAGCGGCAGCCGCGTGTGCACCTCGACCGGGAACCAGCGGTTCGGAGTCGTGACGAAGACGCGGCGGGCGACGCGCAACGCCTCCTCGACGAAGGCCCGCTGGCGCTCGCGACCGCCGACGTGCTCGATCACGGCGTTCGCGAAGTACGCGTCGAAGGCCTTGTCCGGAAAGGGCAGCGCACAGGCGTCGGACCGGACGTACGGGATAGCCGGGTAGCGCTGCGAGAAGGCCCGCCCGTCGTGGAGGCCGACCGCGGTGATCCGCTCGGGCCACGGGTACAGCTCCTCGAAGAAGTTGTGCGTCGCGCAGCCGCCCCCCTCCCCGAAGGAGAGCTCGTCCACGCCGACGTCGAGCACGCTCGTCTCCGGCCCCGGCTGCACCGTCTCGAGGAAGAGGGCAAGCTTGCGCCGCCGCGAGCGGAGCGAGATCCGGTCGGCGAGCGTCATGTGGCGAAAGTACCCGGTTCCGGGACTCCTCGCGTTCCTGGCGCGTCGCTGGCAAAGGAGGACACCCGCGCGCCGCGCCGGACAGTACCCCGAGTACGGCCAAGCGGCGCGCGGGCGGCATCCTGCAGTCCAGCGGCGCGAGCGGTCCCGGAGGCCGGCTCCGCCGGCCGGGAGGGGCCGCGGCCAGGGGCGCGAGGCAGCCGTGCGCTGGAGTAAGGTGGCTGGACCCATGCTCGAGGCGTCGTTCAGGCCCCGCGGCCCCTACTCGCTCCGCCTCTCGTCCCACACCGGACAGGTCACGGTGGCGCTGCCGGGGCCCGAGGCCGGGCACGCGTGGCAGCGGCCGGACGGGGTCGTCGTCCTGCGCGCGGCGACCGAGGCGGGGCTCGAGCGGCTGCGCTTCGTGCTCGCGCTCGACGCCGACCACACGGAGTTCCTGCGCCGTTTCGCCAGAGACCCGCTGCTCGGGCCCTCGACGCGCGCGCTGCAGGGGCTGCGACCGCTGCGCACGGCGACGGTCACGCATGCCCTCCTGAAGGCGATCGCCGGGCAGCTGATCGAGTCGCGGCGGGCCCACTCGATCGTGCGGGCGGTCCTGCGCGCCTGCACGGCCGAGGTGCCGGGCACGCGGCTCCGCGAGCCACCGAGCGCCGAGGCACTGGGACGGCTCGCCCCCGCCGCGCTGTGCCGGCTCGGGCTCTCGGCCCAGCGGGCGGCGACGCTCGTCCGCCTCTGCCGCAGCCTCGACCCGGAGCGGCTGCACGACCTGCCGACCGAGGCCGTGCGGGCGCGCCTCGAGCGCGAGCTCGGCGTCGGGCCGTGGTCGTCCGGCGTCGTCGTCATGGAAGGGCTCGGCCGCTACGACCACGGCCTCGTCGGCGACCTCGGCCTGATCAAGCTCTGCTCGTCGCTACGCGGCCGCTGGGTCGAGCCGTCCGAGACGGCGGAGCTGCTCGCGCCGTACGGCGAGTGGCAGGGGCTGGCCGGCGTCTACCTCATGGCGGGCTGGGAGCGGGGGCTCGTCCCGGGCGCGAGCGCCGACGCCTGGCGGCCCGCGCGCGCCCGAGCGGGGCGCGCCGCCTAGACTTCCGGGATGGCCTTCGATCCCCGGAAGATCGCCGTTCTCGGCGCAGGCAAGATCGGCGAGGCGCTGATCTCCGGCCTGCTCTCCTCCGGCTGGCGCGAGCCGGGCGAGATCGCGGCTACGTCACGGCGGCCCGACCGCGTCGCCGAGCTGAAGGAGCGCTTCGGCGTCGCCGCCACCACGTCGAACCCGGAAGCCGTCCAGGGCGCCGCGCTCGTCGTCATCGCCGTCAAGCCGCAGGACCTCGAAATACTGCTGGGCGAGATCGGCGGCCTCGTCAAGGCCGACCAAACGGTCCTCTCGATCGCAGCCGCCATCCCGACCGCGTCGATCGAGCGCCGCCTCGCTCCCGACGTCCCCGTCGTGCGCGCGATGCCGAACCTGCCCTCCGTCGTCCACGAGGGGATGGCGGGCCTCTGCCCCGGTGCCCACGCCGGCGACGAGCACCTGACGCTTGCCGAGGACGCGCTCCGCCACCTGGGCGCCGTCGTGCGCGTCGCCGAGCGCCACATGGACGCCGTCACCGCGGTCTCCGGCTCGGGCCCGGCCTACTTCGCTCTGCTCGCCGAGGCGATGATCGAGTCGGGCATCCTGCTCGGCCTCTCGCGGGAGATCTCGACCCAGCTCGTCGTGCAGACGATGCTCGGCACCGCCAAGCAGCTCCGCGACGAGAAGATGCACCCCGTCGAGTTGCGGGAGATGGTCACGTCGCCCGGCGGGACGACGATCGCCGCCATCCGCGAGCTCGAGATCGGCGGCGTGCGTGCCGCCTTCCTGAATGCGATCCAGGCGGCGATGACGCGGTCGCAACAGCTCGCCGACGGCGACCTCTAGCTACGAGCTAAGGGAGCAACGGCGAGGCCAGCTCGGCGGCGATCCCGCGGGCCCTGGCGAGCTCCTGGAGGACGAGCACGGTGTCGGCGACCCTGATGTCCTCGAGGTACTCGGTGCGCGTCTCGAAAGAGGCCAGCACGCTCCGCGCAGCGGCCTCGTAGCCTGCCGCATCGCCCTCAGCGAGTGCGAGCAGCGCGTCGCCGACGTCTGGAGGGAAGCCCTCGGCCCTCCGGATCCGCTCGGCCTGCTTCGCCGCCTCCCCGTCTCGGCCGAGCACGAGCAGCGCGAGCGCCGCGGCGTAGCCCCCGATCGGGCTCTCGGCGTCGGCCGCACCCGCGTCGAGCGCCCAGCGGGCGTCCGCCTCCGCTCCGGCTCCGTCCCCCGCGAGCAGCCGCGACTTGATCGCCCCGATCGGCCGGCCCCAGCTGCCCGGTGGCGCGCCCTCCCAGCTCTCCCGGTAGCGCTCGGCGGCGCGCCGGAACCACTCGCCCGACTCCTCGCGGCGCCCGAGCATGAGCAACGACAGCGCGGCGGCCCCGGCCGCGTTCCCGGTCCGCGTCAGCTGACGCTGGCGCTCCGTGGGGTCGTCCGGCAGCCGCCCGAGCCCGTCGGCGTACCGCTCCCCCGCTCGCGCGAGGTGGTCCGGCCAATCGCCCACGGCTGGATCTTACGACCGGGTGACCGGCCGGAAGCCCTCGATCCGGGCCGCGTGCAGGTCCCAGCCGCGTACGCCGCGCGCGTCGAGGCGCACGGTGAGGATCGCCGTCCGCACGGTCTCGGCCCGGCGGGACGGAAAGACGAAGTTGCCGAGCGTCCAGGCAACGAGACGGCGGGGCAGGGGCTCCGTCACCGGGCCGAGCACGTGCGGATGAGCGCCGAGCACGACGGACGCGCCGGCGTTCAGCGCGGTCTCGGCGAGCCGGCGCTGCACACCGGTCGGCTCGGCCTGGAGCTCGAGCCCCCAGTGGAACCAGACGACGACGAGATCGGCGCGCCGCCGGGCCGCGTCGACGTCGGCGGCGATCTGCGCCTCGCCCGCCGGAGCGGTCCCCGGCCTGCCCTCCGCGGCGAAGAAGCTCGCCGGCGGCACCTGCGAGTAGCCCAGGAAGGCGATGCGGAGACCGCCCCGCTCGAGCACGGCCGGCCGCCGGGCCGCCGCCGGGCCGCGGCCAGCGCCGACGGTGGCGATCCCGGCGGCGCGCACGTACGCGATCGTGTCGAGCAGCGCCTCGCGCCCGAAGTCGACCGTGTGGTTGTTCGCGAGCGTGAGGACGTCGATGCCGCCCACGCGGGCCGTCGCCCGCGCCGCCTCCGGCGGGCCGCGGAACGTGTACTGCTTGTCCGCCACCGCCACCCCGCGGGTCGAGATCGCGCCCTCGAGGTTCGCGGTCGCGATGTCGGCCTTGCGCAGCGTCGCGCCGACGCCGGTCCACGGGAAGACCGGTCCGCGCGCCATCGCTCCGGCGCCGAACGTGACATCGCCCGCGGCAGCCAGCACGACCGGCCGCACGCGGAGCGTCCCGACCCGCACGCGCCGACCGCCCGACTCGACCGCGACCGCGTGCCGGCCCGGCTCCGGAGCCCGTCCCACGAGGTTGAAGGCGCCGAGCCGCCCCGAGCCCGTCCGCGCGGCCCGGCGGCCGTCCACGAGCAGCGTCACGACCGCATTCCCGCCGACGAAGCCGCGCACCCTCAACGGTGCACCCGGCGCGAGCCACGCGGGCAACTGCGAGTCGACCCGCAGCGGCACCGCGCGCGTGACCGCGGGCGGCCCTGCGGCATACGGCTCCCCGCCGCGCACGGCCAGGAAAGCAGCCGCCGCGAGGATGCCGAGGCAGGTCCCCGTGAACGCGAGCCGTCTCATACGGGAACGTTCGACCGCAGGAGGCGTCATTCCTCGCATCCGGCTGAATGAGCTATGCTCGTGTAAGCGTCGCTCGCCGCTATGCAGATCGCGCGGGCGCGCAATCCCCATTGAGGAAGCAGCACGGCATAGACGTGCTGCGCACATGCACGAAGCCACACTGAACCCGACAGTCACGTCGGAGGCGGCGGACGAGTTGAAGGCCTTTGCGCTCCGCGTGCAGGCCTTCACCGGCGAGCCGTTCCTTCGCGACGACGAGGAGCCCGCGACCGTCCTGGCGCCGGGCACCGCGCGCCGGAACGGGCTCGACGACGCGCTCGCGGAGCTGGCCGCCGGCCGGCCGTCTCCGTCGCTGCGCTGGAAGGTGCGCTACGGCCTGCTGCTCGGCCTCGAGCGCGTCCTCTCCGCCAAGCCGCCGGCGACGCTCGCCGGGACCGAGCTGCGCCGCCACCAGATCGACGCTCTCGCCGGCATGCTGACCGAGTTGATCGCGGCGAACCAGCGCGCGGCCGAGGAGGAGGCGAACGGCAACGGCTACGAGGCGGTCGCCGAGGCCGATGGCGAGGGCGAGGAGGACGAGGAGGACGATCTGGAGCCACCCGCCGCCGAGGACGACGACCCGGAGGGGTTCACCGGCCCCGACCCCGGCGCGGCGCGCCGTTACCGCTTCCGCCACCCGACCGCCTCGGGCAAGACGATCGCAGCCGCCGGTTTCGTCGAGGCCGCCGCCAAGCTCGGCGTCCTCATTCTCACGCACCGGCGCCTGCTCGTCTCCCAGTTCCAGCGCGACCTGACGACCGAGGGCTACCTCGACCGTTTCACCGACGCGATCCTGACCGACCAGACACCGCGCATCCCGAACCCGATCACGATCCAGACCTACGCGTGGTTCGCACGCCACGTCGGCTCGATCAACCGCGACGCCTACCAGCTCGTCATCTGCGACGAGGCCCACACCGCGCTCGGCGAGAAGACGAGCGCCGCGATCCGGAGCTTCCCGGAGCCCCTCTTCATCGGCATGACGGCGACGGAGCAGCTGATCGCAAAGCAGGTCTCCGACGTCTTCCCGGCGTCGGTGGACGACCTGCCTCTCGCCGACGCGGCCCGTCGCGGGCTGATCGCGCCGCTGCGCAGCCTCCGCGTGCCGCCTGCGGCGGCGATCAACTCGGTGCCGATCGTCGGCGGCGACTTCGACGAACGTGAGCTGGCCCGCGTGCTCGACCACGAGGCACTGAATCAGGCGGCGGCAAGCCTCTATCGGGAGCGCTTCGGCTCTACGCCCGGGATCGTCTATGCGGCCGGCGTCGACCACGCCTACCACCTGGCGCAGGAGTTCCGCGCCGCCGGCCTCGCGGCCGAGGCCGTCTCGGGCAAGACGCCGCCCGTGAAGCTCGCGGAGACGCTCGCCGCCTACGAGCGCGGCGAGATCAACGTCCTCATCAACGCGATGCTGCTCGCCGAGGGGTGGAACTCGCCCCGCGCGACCGTCTGCTTCCACCTCGCGCCCACCGCGTCGCGCCGTGTCTACCAGCAGCGCATCGGCCGGATCATGCGCACGCACCCGCGCAAGGAGGCAGGGATCGTCGTGGACTTCACGCCGAAGGCGGCGACGCACTCGGACCGTGTGATCTCGCTCCACTCGCTGCTCGACGCCGACTTCTACCGCGAAGGCGCCCGCGTCACGCCCGCGCCGCGCCGCCGCGTCCAGCGCCGCGCCCGCCGCCATCTCTCGCCGGCGACGTGGCTCGTCCCCGTCACGCCCGACGTGCGCCGCCGCCTCGCCGTGATCCAGCGCGAGTGGCAGCGGATCGACCCGAAGTACCTCGACGACGACGAGCAGGGCTACTGGGCAACGATCGCCGGCCGGCAGATCCGCTTCGACCAGCGCGCCGAGTTCGCGAAGAAGTTCGCCGACGGGCGCGCGGGCCGGGGCGCGCTCGAGACGTTCCTCGCCGCCTGCGCGGCCGAGAACCCGAACCGGCGGTTGCGCATGACAGCGCTCGCCGACAGGGTCTCGATGACCGTCGAGCGCGCCGACTTCGACGATCTCGTCACGCTCGTAACCCAGGCTCCGCCGTGGGAGAAGGATCGCGCCGCCGGCGTTCGGATCCTGCTGCGCGCGATCGGCGAGCGGAAGGCGAACGCACCCGACCAGATCCTCGCGCGCTGGACGTGGAAGCTGGCCAAGGCAACGCGAAAGCTCCAGGACCGGCGCGCGAGCGCGGAGTTCCCCGAGGCGAAGCGCCTGCTCGGCGCCGTCGCCAACTCGCGGGGGAACCGGCACGAGGAGAACATCGGCCGGCTCGTGCAGGTGGCGAACGCGCTGCCGCTCGACGTCGGCGCCGCCCTGCTCGCCTCGGCGGAGGGCTATACGCCGCGTGCGAACTCCACGCTCGACCAGGCGCGGGAGGAGCTCGGCCCGATCGACGAGATCGGGAACGCGCTCGCCGAGAACCTGCCGACGCCGAAGACGACGACACGCAAGTCGCGGCGCCGGAAGAAGAAGCGGAAGGGGAACGGCGAGGCGCAGGCGAACGGCGCCGAGAGGCAGCCGCAGGCCGAAGGCGAGCCCGTCGTTCCCGCCGCGACGACGGACGGCGCAGGCCCCGCGGCGGCCGCGCGCCCGAAGCGACGCAGGCGGCGTCCGGCCTCGACGAGCGGGTCCGGCAGCCCCTCCGCCGAGCCGCCCGCACCCCCGGTCTGAGCCCATCGAGTCACTGGCGGCTCGTCAGACTTGGTTCGAGCCAAGAATGGATCAGCATTGGAAGGATGCATCTGCGTCTCGTCTGCTGCTCTCGCCACTTCGAATCGCTCAATAACGCGGCGGAGCGCTGACGGCGAGTCGTCTTGGGCGCTACGCGCCGGGCCGAAGGGTGATCGTTTCGCGGTACGTGAGCTCGCCGCCCTGTGTGCGGAAGATGGCGATCCGCTGAGGAACGACGTCGCCGTTTCCGTCGAACGCGATGCGCCCGAGGAGCCCGTCGCGCGAGACCTTGAAGAGCGCGTCTCTGACCCCTGGCCGGGTCCCGTCGGACGCTGTGATCGCGTCAAGTAAGGCACTTGTCGCCTCGGCTGCGTAGACGGCGTCGAGTGCATGCTCCTGCGCGCCGATCGAAGCGACGAAGTTGCGCGCGTTCGTCGCGAGCGCCGCAAGTGGAGGCCGAGTGGAGGTGAAGTAGACGCCTTCGGCCGCGGCGCGCGCGGCGTTGAGCATCGCTTCGTCAACGACGTGTAATGAGCTCACAATCGGTCCGTTGTAGCCACGTTTGCGAATTGCGTTGAGGACCTTCGCGCCGTCGACGTAGCTGGGCGCTAGCAGGAAGAGAGCGTCCGGCCGCGCAGCGACGATCCTGCGCGCTTCCGGCGCGTACGACGGGGACTCGAACTTGTATTCGCGCTGCCCGACGATCGTGAGCGCCCGGTCTTCAGCCTCGGCGAGGAAGCCGAGCCGGATTGGTTCAACGGCGGAGTAGGAGAGCACGTAGACGCGTCTCGCTCCCAACCGCTCGAGGAGCACGGCTGCCGCCCGGCCTTCGTTGTCCGTCGTCGGGAGCAGGCGGAGAAAGTTGCGGGTGCCGGTCGGATAGAAAGCACCGGGCGAGCATTCAAAGCAGCTGTCGTTGTTCCGCCTCCCCGGTAGTTCGTGCGTCAGCCCTGGCAGATAGTCGACGCGCGGCGTGATCGCAGCGATGCCGGCCTGGTTGAGCGCGGGAATCAGGAACCGCGCGCAGGCCGCGTCGCCGGGTCCGATAACGGCGACGATCTTCGCGTCCTTGGCGTAGTCCTTCGCGCGCCCCGTGCACGCCTCCTCGGTCTCGAAGACCGGGAAGTCGGACTCGATGTAGCGGATCCGAAACGGGCCGGCGCGGCGATCGCGGGCCTCGATGGTCGCCCTGATGGCGGCCACCATCGTTCTCGACCGCGGCCCGTTGTACTGATCCTTGACGGGCAGGTCCGAGATGATCGTCAGCTCGCGTTCGGCGGACTCGTCACCGCCACCTCCAGGCTGCACCCTGCGAGGACAAGGATCGCTCCGGCAAGCAGCGGTAGAGTTCTCCTCAGATGCGTCGTGTCCATCTTGGGCGAGTTTCTCTGCATTCGAGCTGCGCTCAGGCGTCCCCAGCAAGTCTAGGCGGCCTGCTAGAGAACGACAGGGCTATGCCGGAAGTTAGCGATCCTGACGCGAGCGGTTTGTGCGCGTAGCGGTGTTCCTCGCCTTTCGCCGGCTCTCGCGGAGGAGGGGGCTGACGGCCTTGCTTGCGCTCGCCCTAGCCGGCGCGGGGTGCGTACTCGGCGCGAGCAGCATCGTCGCCTCCCTCTCGCAGGACGAGAACATCCGCGTCCGGCTGTCCGAGCTTCCGCCGGCGGCCAGGTCGCTCCAGGTGCAGTATCGCACCGAGCCGGGGCTGCGGCGGGGAGGGTCGCTCGACGGAGTCGCCGAGGCAGCGCTGGATGAGTTCGATGATGTCGTCGGCGACCGGCGACGCGCCCGCTTCTGGGACCGGATCGCGCCCGCAGACGAGCGCGGCACGCGTTTCATTGAGGTCGATGACCTTGCCCAGACAGTCTCTCTCGTCGCCGGACGGCTGCCGCGAGGTTGCCAGGGAGTCGTCTGTGAGGCGATCTCCCTCGATCGTCTCTCCCTCGACCTCGGCGATGAGCTTGCGCTGCCCGACGGAGCGCGGGTTCGGATCGTCGGGCGCGGCCTGCTGGCCGCGGCAGTGGTGCCGCCCAGCATGGACGTGGGGGTACGGGCGCTCGTAGTGCAGCGAGATCTCGCTCCGATCCGCCTCGAGCTCGCGGAGAGCGGCAGCCTGGTCCTGGCGACAGCGACGCTCGACCCGCGCGCTGTCCACAGCTACTCGCTCGATAGTCTGCGCGAGCGGCTTCGCCAGGTCGCCGTCCGGCTCGAGCGCGCGGATCGCCGGCTTTCCGTCACCGCGCCGCTCGCACCGCTCGACCGGCTTGCGCGCAGCGGCGCCGTCGCCCGCGAGCGCTTGCTGCTGGTCGCCGGTCAGGGCGCCGCGTTGATTCTCGCCTTCGCCGCTTTCGCCGCCACGGCTCGCAGGCGGGACGTGCTCGCTCTACGGGATCAGCTCTACACGCTCGGCGCGTCGCGCGCGCAGTTCCTCACCGCTCGCGCGACCGAGGCGATCGTTCCGGCGGTGCTCGGCGTGGCAGTCGCCTTGGGGGCTCTCCGGCTCTCGCTCGAGGCGATCGCCCGGCGGAGGTCGCTGCCGAGCGCCTTTGTATCCGAGGCGATGCCCGCGACGACATGGTTGCCGTCCTCGCGCTGGCTGCGATCGGCGCGGCCCTGCTCTTCGCCATGCTCGCGCCGCAGCGTCGGACAAGGTTGGGGATCGGCGCACTCGAGATCGCCGCCCTAACGGCGCTGGCTTTGATTGCGTGGCAGACGACGGCGACCAGCGCCCTCGACCCGGATGCGATCGCCCGTGGCGAGGGCGGCGGGCCTGTGCTGCTGCTCGTCCCCGCCCTCGGCGTCTTCGCAGCCGGCGTGCTCCTCCTCCGTTTGCTTCCGCTCGGCTTCCGGGTCGCAGAGCGGTTTGCGCGCGGTGCGCCGTTCGGGATCCGGCTGGCGCTGCTCGGAGCGGCCCGCAATCCAGTGCAGGCGTCGGCCGCGACGACGTTCCTCGCCGTGGCCCTCGGAAGCGCGCTCTTCTCGTTCAACTATCGAGCGACGCTCGAGCAACAAGCGGTCGACGCCGCCAGCTTCGAGGCGGGCGGCTCCTGGCGAGTCATCGAACGCGGCGACTTCGGCGCCACGAACGTCTCTCCGCTGACCCGCTTCGCCGCAGTGAGCGGCGAGGCGCCGACGCCGGTGCTACGCCTGCGCGCGATCCCGCGGGAGACGGGCCGATTGGCCGAGAGTGAGCTGACCGTCCTCGCCGTTCCTACGTCTGCGATCCCGCAGATCCGCGGCTGGCGAAGCTCGTTCTCGGCCCTTTCACCGATCGAGATCGCCGAGCGGCTCTCCGGCCGCCGAGCGTCGCTTCGCGGACCGATCCTCTTGTCCGGCACCACCGCCATTCGGGTCTGGGCGCAGGGGAGAACCGCCATACCGCGCACGGTCGAGCTGTCCCTCCTTCTGCCCGGCCAGCGCTTCGAGCGCTTCCCGCTTGGGCGACTCGAGAAGAGCTGGCAGCTGATCCATGCCAGCCTTCCCAGCTCGCTCGCGGGCGCCCGGATCGTCGGCATCCGCTTCCCGCCGGACGAAGGCGCTGCGGGCGGCGGGACGTTCGACGAGGGAAACATCACCCTCGGTACGCTGCAAGTACGGCGCGGCGCGAGCTGGCTCGATTTGGCCCGTTTCGACGACTGGACGACGACGACGACGCCGGGGCGCCGCAGCTTCCTCTACGCGACGCAGCCTCGCGACGCGCCGGTCGCGCAAGCCGTACGCCTGGAGCTCAACGGCGGCGGAGCTGCGTTCATGCGG
This sequence comes from uncultured Actinomycetes bacterium, assembly GCA_963839425.1. Lineage (GTDB taxonomy): Bacteria > Actinomycetota > Thermoleophilia > Gaiellales > Gaiellaceae > CAYGLV01. The sequence continues at coordinate 499,460 of CAWIUX010000005.1, read as the reverse complement.
CCGAAGTCGGCCTTGGCGCAGCATCTTCCGGCGCTCCTCAGCCCGCGTGTCGCGGCGCTCGCCGTTGACGGAGTCGTCACCCTCGATCTGCTTGGACGCAGGATCAGAGTTCGGGAGATCGGCCGGACATCGCTGTTTCCGACCGTCATCGACACGCCGGCCCGGTTCGCCGTGCTCGACTACGAGACCCTTTTTGCCGCGCTCAACCTCGAGCAGCCCGGAGTCGCGTCGCCATCGGAGGCGTGGTTCTTCGGCCCCCAGACCGCTGACTTCGCGAGCAGGCTTTCACAGCCACCCTTCAGGCTGGAGCGCGCCGTCAGCGCCGAGCGTCTGGAGCAGCGCCGACGCAGCGATCCGCTCGCGGCCGGCACGGCCGACCTGCTGCTTCTAGCGGGACTGGCCGGAGCAGTGCTTGCCGTGCTCGGGCTCGTCCTCGCTGTGCGCTCCGACCTGCTCGCCGAGCGGCAGCTCTTTGCCGAGTACGAAGCGCTGGGCGTGCCTCCCTCGACGCTCGCCCGTAGCGTTCAGTACCGGCTCGTGAGCCTCTGCGTACTCGGACTGCTCGCCAGCATCCTCGGCGCCGCCCTCGCCGTTCGCCTTACTTCCGCGTTTGTCGCCGTCACCGGCAGCGCTACCAGGCCGCTGCCGCCCATCGAGCCGGTGATCGCCTGGGCGCCCGGGGTCTTGATCCTCGCTGCGGTCGCGGCCCTCTCCGTCGCTGCGGCCTCGCGGCTTGCAGCGCGCTCCTTCAGACAGTCCACCGGGGCGAGGCTTCGAGCATGAGCGCCGTGCAGGCGAAAGACGTCTTCTACCTCTACCGCGCTCCGCACGGGGACGTGGCTGCGCTCCGCGGTCTCACTCTTGGGATCGAAGCGGGGGAGGTCGTGTCCGTGCTGGGCCCGAGCGGAGCGGGCAAGTCCACCTTGCTCGCCCTCTGCACGGGCGCAGACCGCCCCTCTAGCGGTGAGCTGTCGGTGCTCGGGGTTGAGATCGGGGAAGCATCGCGACGCGAACTCGAGCGCCTGCGGCGACACTCGCTCGGAATCGTGCGCCAGCACTACGATCGCACGCTTCCACGCGAGCTGACCGTGGAAGAGATCGTGGCCCTTCCACTCCGACTGTTGAAGCGCTGGGGGCGGGCGGAGCGGGCTCGTGTCGCCTCGCTCCTGAACGCAGCAGGCCTGAGTCATCGAGCGGACGCTCTCCCGGCTGAGCTCTCCGGCGGCGAGCAGCAGCGCGCAGCGGTCTGCGCCGCGCTCGCGAAGCAGCCCCAGCTGCTCCTCGCGGACGAGCCGACCGGCGAGCTCGACCTGCGCAACTCCGAGATCGTGATCGAGCTCCTGATTCAGCTCGTCCGGGACGTCGGCGGCGCCGCGATGATCGTGACGCACGACCCCGAGGTGTCGGCGCGCAGTGATCGCACGATCCACATTCGCGACGGGCGGCTGAGCGCCGAGGGAGCCGCAGACCCGTCTCTGGTCGTCGACGAGCAGGGCTGGCTGCGACTGCCGCGTCGGCTGCGCGACCAGGCCGGCGTGCGCGAGCGCGTGCGCGCACGGGCGAGTTGGGGGCGGATCGAGCTCGTTGCCGAAGACCCGCTTCCGCGACAAGACGTTGCGCTCGAGCGAGCGGTCGCGCACGATCGCGCGGCCGCAGAGAAGCGCTACGCAACCGAGGCCGCGTTCGACCGCGTCACCAAGCGCTACGCCGCCCAGACAGAGCCGGTGGTCGAGCAGCTGTCGTGGACGTTCGACGCCGAGCGTCTCCATGTCCTCGCCGGCCCGTCAGGAAGCGGCAAGACGACCCTCCTGAACCTCCTCGCCGCCCTCGAGCGGCCCGACGCGGGCGGTGTCTGGGTCGGTGGCGAGCGCATCGACGGGCTCAGCGCCGACGAGGCCGCGCGCTGGCGTCAGCGGACGGTCGGTTACCTCAGCCAGCACTCCACGCTCGTCGGTTTCCTGAACGCGCGCGAGAACGTGGAGCTCGCGCTCGCGCTGCGCGGGTTCTCCTCGTCCGAAGCGGCTCCGCTCGCCGAGCGCTGGCTCGACTGGGTCGGCCTCAAAAAGCTCGTCTCGCGCCGGGCCGATCGACTCTCCGGCGGCGAGCAGCGGCGCGTCGCGCTCGCCCGTGCGCTCGCCCCCGCACCACGCATCCTCCTCGCCGACGAGCCGACCGCGCATCTCGATCGTCTTTCCGGGCGAATCGTGATCCGGCTGCTTCAGGAGGCCGTCCGCGAGACCGGCGCGACCGTGATCGCCGCGGGGCACGACCCCGACCTGATCGCGGCCGCCGACGCGCGCCTGCTCCTCGGCGGCGACGAGATCCGCGGGGAGCGGGAAGGACGCGTGCTTCCGTTCGAGGCGCACGTCTCGGAAGAGGAAGCGACGAGCTAAGCGGCCGGCGTCACGGCCTGACGCGGAAGCGCGCGACGTAGAAAGCGTCTCCGCGCTCGCCCGACGCCCGAAGCGTGACCTTCCGCCAGCCGGGGTGCGTCGCGATACGCCCCATCATCGGCACGTTCCACGTCGCTTCCTGGCGCTTCGCCAGCCGGTAGGTCGCGGGCCCGACATCGAGCTCGACTGGCCCAGAGGAGCGTGTTTTCTGAACGCCAGAGTTCGGCGACCTCGATGAGTAAGCCCGGGTCCTAGCCGTCGCCCGGCGGCTAGATGATTGATTCCTGATCAGCGTGCCCTCAGGGAGGGCATGGGCCAAGCAGCGTGGTCGACTCGCCCGGCACCAAGGCCGGTGGGCCTTGGTGCCGGGCGAGGCGGCCGCGAAGCGCCGTGCCCAGGCCCCCACTGGGGGTGCGGTGATCAGGAATCAATCATCTAGGCCTTCGGGTCGTCGCCGCGCTCGTCGCGCTCGCGCAGGAAGCGCGTCAGCTCGGCAGCGAGCGACTCGCCCGACGGGAGGTCGTCCGGCTCGCTCAGCTCCTCGACCATGTCGGCGCGGCGCTCGAGCTCCTCGACGTAGGCCGTCGTCTCGGCGTCGGAGGCAACCGCTTCGCTCACCTGGTCGGCGTACGCCTCCTCGGCGGCGACCAGCTCCTCGGTGTCGATCGCGCAGCCCAGCAGCACGCTCAGCCGCTCGACGAGCGCTCGCGCCGCACGCGGGCTCGGCGCGAGCGAGACGTAGTGGGGCACCGCCGACCACAGGCTCACCCCCGGCAGCCCCTCCCGCCGGCAGGCGTCGAGCAGGACGCCCACGATGCCGGTCGGCCCCTCGTAGCGCGAATGCTCGAGCCCGAGCTCCTCGACGAGCTTCGGATCGCTCGCCGCCCCGGTCACGGGCGCGGGCCGGGTGTGCGGAACGTCGGCGAGCAACGAGCCGAGCGTGACCACGAGCTCGACTCCGAGCTCCTTCGCGAGCCCGACGACGAGGCCCGCGAAGGTCTTCCAGCGCACGTTCGGCTCCACGCCGAGCAGCAACACCGCGTCGCGCCCGAGCCCCGGGATGGAGGCGTGGAAGAACACGTTTTCGGGCCACTCGAGCCGCCGCGTCATCCCCTCGTCGAGCGAGACGTGCGGCCGTGTGGCCTGGAAGTCCACGAAGCCCTCGGGATCGATCTCGCCGAAGCGCTGCGCGTCCCAGAGTCGCGCCAGGTAGCCCCCGGCGAGCGTCGCACCCTGGCCGCCGTCGTTCCACCCTCGGAAGGCCGCGATGAGGACGGGGCGCTCGAGCGCCGGGCGCTCCGAGAGGCGCAGCTCGTCGCTCTCCATGGCCGGACTCTACTCCCCGGCAACGGGAGCCGGCGGGCGCCAGAACACGAATGCGAGGCCGACCGTCCAGGCCCAGACGGCGGCAGCGAGGCCGACGTGCACGAGCACGAGCCACCACGGCAGGTGGGTGCGGTACTGCACCTCCCCGACGATCATCTGGGCTCCGAGCAGGGCCAGCAACCCGCCCGCGGCACGCAGCAGCAGCGGCGAGCGCCGGCGCAGCCTCCAGGCGGGCCACAGGAGCGCGAGGAACGAGATCCCGAAGACGGCGGTGGCGCGCACGTGGACGTAGACGGCGTCGAGGAGAACGCCGAGCCGCTCGATCTCCTCGCCGCCCGGATGCGGCCCCGACGCGGTCACGACGGCGCCCGTCACGACGAGCGCGAGGCAAGCGACGGCGAGGACGACGGCCGTCCAGCGCCAGACCGGTGGGGCGAGGGGCGCGGAGGCGCGGCCCACGGCGTGCCCCCAGGCCTCGAGCGCGACGACGACCGCGGCGCCGACGACGACGAGCGCGAGCAGGAAGTGCGCCAGCACGAGCAGCGGGTGCAGATCGAAGATCACCGTCAGCCCGCCGAGGGGGATCTGGGCGACCGTGCCGAGGAAGACCGCCAGCGCGACTCTGCGCGTCCAGCGCGGCAGCCCGGCGACCCGCCGCGAAGCGAGCCAGGCGACGAGCGCGCAGCCGATCGCTCCGAGGGCCACGACGCGGTTCGAGAACTCGATCAGGGCGTGCCCGCCCTTCTCCGGGAACGGCGTGTCGCCGCAGCGCGGCCAGTTGTCGCAGCCGAGCCCGGACGCCGTCAGGCGCACGACCGCGCCGGTCACGACAACGAGGTAGAGCGCCGCCAGAGACAGCAGCGCGAGCCGAAAGAAGCGCGCCGCGCTCACCTCCCGAGCGCGCGCCCGCGCGAGCAGCGAGACCACGGCGCGAGTGTACGCGCGGTCAGTCGACGAGCACGCCGGTTCCAGCCTCGACCGCGCCGATCCGGCGCAGGAAGAGGCCGCGCGCGGCGAAGGCCGCCTCGAGCACCGCGCCCTTCTCCGCCGGCAACGAGACGAGCAGGCCGCCGGCCGTCTGGGCGTCGTAGCCGAGCGCGGCGAGCTCCTCGGAGAGACCGGGAGCGTGCACGTGCGGCCCCGCGAACTCGCGGTTGCGCCCGTCGCCGCCGGTGCGCACCCCGATTGCCGCGAGCTCGAGGGCGCCGTCGAGCGCCGGAAACGCGCCGGAGTGGAGCCGCAGCGCGACCCCGCTCCGGTCGGCCATCTCGTGCGCATGCCCGAGGAGGCCGAAGCCCGTCACGTCCGTGGCGGCGTTCGGGGCGAACGGCCGCAGCACGTCGGCGGCGTCGCCGTTCAGCTCCCTCATCAGCCGGATCGCCGCCTCCGTCCACTCCGCCCGGCCCCGCCCCTCGCGCGCCGCATGGAGGACGAGGCCGGTGCCGAGCGGCTTCGTCAGGTACAGCGCGTCGCCGGGGCGCGCGCCGGCCTTCGGCCAGATCGCGTCGGGGTGGACGGTGCCGACCACCGCGAGCCCGTACTTCGGCTCGACGTCGCGGATCGTGTGCCCGCCCGCGAGCAGGGCGCCCGCCGCGAGCACGCGCTCGGCTGCTCCGGCGAAGACGGCCCCGAGCACCTCGGTCGGCAGGTCCTCCGGGAAGGCTGCGATCGAGAGCGCGAGCAGCGGCACGCCGCCCATCGCGAACACGTCGTTGAGCGCATTCACCGCCGCGATCGCGCCGAAGTCCCCGGGGTCGTCCACGACCGGCGGAAAGAAGTCGAGCGTGAAGACGAGCGCCCGCTCGTCGTCGAGCCGGTAGACGGCGGCGTCGTCGGCGGGGTCGAGCCCGATCAGCAGGTTCTCCGCCTCGACGGGAACGAACCCCCTCAGCAGCGTCTCGAGCCGCGCGGCCGAGTACTTCGCCGCGCAGCCGCCGCTCTGCGCGAGCGAGGTGAGCTTCACCGCCTCCACGCCCGAACTGTAATGCGGCGGCCGCTGGAGAGCGGCCGCCGCCTCTGGGGAGAGGAGAAGATGCAAGACAGGCCACCTTCCCGCTGCTCGATTCGACGTGCGCGAACCCGCCCCTTCCTGATACACACCGCATGTGAAGTCGGCACTCGTCACCGGCGGCTCCTCCGGGATCGGCTTCGCGATCGCGCGCATGCTCGGCGAGGACGGCTATGCGCTGACGCTCGCGTCGCGCACGCCGGAGCGAGTGGGCGCGGCGGCCGACGAGCTCGGCGCGCTCGCCGTGGCTGCGGACGTCTCGCGCGAGGAGGACTGCGAGCGGCTCGTCGCCGCGCACGCCGAGCGCCACGGCGGCCTCGACGTGCTCGTCAACGCCGCGGGAATCGGCATCGCAGGGTCGATCGGCGAGCTCTCGACGAAACGCTACAACCTGCAGATGGACATCAACGTCCGCGGCGCGTTCGTCGTCACGCGCGAGGCGCTGCCGCACCTGCGCGCCGCGCGCGGCTTCGTGATCAACATCGCCTCGATCGCCGGCACGATGCCGGCGCCCGGCCTCTCCATCTATGGAGCCTCTAAGGCGGCGCTGATCGCCCTGACCAAGTCGCTCAACCACGAGGAGGCCGCCAACGGCGTCCGCGCGACGGCGATCTGCCCCGACTTCGTCGACACGCGCATGGCCGAGTGGAGCGGGCTCCCCGGCGAGACGATGATCCAGCCGGAGGACTGCGCCGAACTCGTGCGCACCGTGCTGCACCTCAGCCAGCACGCCCGGGTGCCCGAGATCGTGATCGAGCGCGTCGGCAACGAGCCGGGCTTCAAGGCCTAGCTGATCGAGCGATGAATCGCTCGATCAGCTAGGGAAGAGGAGACGCGCACGTGCGACCACTCGCCGCCGTGACCCCGTCTTCCGAAGTGATCATGGATCCGACCGAAGCGAGGTCGCCACGGCGATCGCGTCCGCCGGGGACGGTGCGACTACGCGCACGATCAGCCCGTCGTGGAAGGCGACGAGCAGGCCGGGGTCGAGCGGCGAAGTGCTCACCATCGCCTGGTCGCCGGCGAGCGGTCCGCGCGTGAGGTGCACCGTCTCGGCGCTGACTCCAGAGAGCTCCTCGGGGAGATCGGTGACCGGGCCGCGCCGGGTCGTCACGGCGACCGCGTCCGGCCAGTCTCCGTAGCGGGCGCTGACGACGTCGCGGTATGTCCCCCGGAAGTCGCGTGGTGCGAGAGGCGGCCTCGTCGCCTTCGCGACCGCGAAGTCGCTCAGGGCCTGCCCGGCCGTCTCCGTCGGCAGGAGCGGGCTGTAGCCGACAACCGCCGCGGCGTCGGGGACGGCGACGCGATGGAAGCCGAAGTCGTGGGGGACGACACGGACGCCGGGAGGCCGCGGCACGGTGAACGTCTCGGCGGTCGTCGGCGCGCCGATCCGGAGGTTGCGGACGGTGGCGATCGACGTCCAGCGGCCGGGATCGTCTGCGTACTGGGTGAGCTGGAGGACGAGCCCCGTCTCGCGGTCGACGACGACCTCGATGCGCGCGCCGTAGGTGTCGTACAGGCTCTCGCCGCGCCTGAAGTCGACGGTGAGCTTCCAGGCGGGCCGCCCGGCGAGCGTCGTCTCGCGGATCCGCGGGCTCCGCTTCGCGAGTGCCCGCTGCACCCAGGCGCCGAGCCGTGCGTAGGGGTGAACGTTCGGGGCCGCCGGATCGAGGTTCCTGCTCCGTATGTAGAGGCGGCCCCCGGAGAAGTAGGCCGTCAGGACTAAGGCCGTCAGGACGCCGCTGCGCGCGTCGTAGGCGATGCCGTCGCGGACCGGCGCAGCGAGCGGAAGCGTCAGGCTCACGTAGCTCCCGTCCGCGCCGACGACGAAACGCGACGGCAGCGGCACGAACGGCAAGCAGTTGACGCAGCCAGGACCGCGCCGCGGCCGCGGCTCCGGCTTCCGCGTCCGCACCGAGAACTCGCCGCTCACCGTCTGCTCGAGCGCGAGGCCCGCGGCGACCTTCGCGCCCACCTCGGCCGCCGACGCAGTCTCGGTGCCCGCGGTCGTAACGACGACAGTGACGACGACCGCGGCGAGGAGCGCCGCAACGGCAGCCGAGCCCAGCACGACCCGGAGCGGACTGCGGCGGAGCGACGCGATCGCCCGTACGCGCAAGCCCCGGTCAGATGGAGCGATTTCGTGCAGCAGGTGCTGCTCGAGCTGCGCCAGGCGTGCGGCCGGCAACTGGCGCGGCTGCGGTGGGGAGAAGTCGGCGCTCATCGTTCGCGCACCTCCTCGGCGGTCGTTTCCACACCTTCTTCATGTCCGAAGGCCGGCTCGAGTTCCCGCAGCCGCTCCCGCGCACGCGAGAGGCGCGACCGCACCGTCCCGACGGGGATGCCGAGCGCGAGCGCCGCGTCCTCGTAGCTGACCTCCGACCAGGCGCAGAGCGTGAACACCTCCTGCTCGCGCCGCGGGAGCCGCCCGACGAGCGCAAGCACCCGCTTCATCTGGCGCTCCTCGTCGAGGCGCTCGTCCGCGCGCTCCACGGCATACGCTTCCGGCTCGGTCTCGCGGAGGCGGCGCAGCGCCGCGGCGTAGCGCCGCTGCGCACGGCGCTGATTGCGAACGACGTTTCCCGCGATCCCGTAGAGCCACGGGAGCACCTTCCCCGGCGGTAGCTGCTTGTCGCGGCGGCGCCAGCCCTCGAGGAAGACGATCGAGAGCAGATCCTCCGCTGTCGCCCAGTTTCCGACCCGGCGGAAGCAGTAGTTGTAGATCGCGTCCGCGTGCCGCTCGAACAGCAGCCCGTACGCCTCCGCATCGCCGGTGCGAACACGCTGCCAGAGCAGGGAGTCGTCAGTCACAGTCGCACCGATATGTCCGAACCGGCCGTCGGGGTTCCCGAGCTTGACAACAACCGACAGCGACGAGACTCCATAACGCCTCGAGCGAACCCTCCCGTATTTCGAGTGCGGACCCGAAAAACGGCGCGAAGTGCGTCTCCGGCCCTTGGTTGGCGCTGATCAGCCCGTCGGCCCGCTCGACGATCTCCTCCGCGGACGGCCTTCGAGGCGGTCGAGCACGAGCAGCCCGTAGGCATCCTGCTCCGGCTTCATGGCAGTAGCGTCGCGCGCACCGCCGCCTCCAGCTCGCGCACCGACACCGCGCCCTCGAAGCGCGCCTTGATCAGGCCGTCGCTCCCGACGAGGAAGACCCACGGCTCCGTCGGCAGCGTCCATTCGCCCACCCAGCGGTTGAACCCCTTGGCCGGGTCGTTGTCCTCGTAGATCTCGACGTGGACGAAGCGCACCGGCGACTCGCCGAGCCGCCTGCGCACGTCGTCCAGGACGTCCACGACCGGCCCGCAGGTGCGGCTGGCACAGAGCTTCGGCGTCGCGAAGGCGACGACGAAGGGCGCGTGCGCGGCGAGCAGCTCGGCCACCGAGGAGCGGTAGAGCTCCCGCTCCGGCGTCGCGTCGGTCGTCAGCAGCTTCAGGTTCCCGCCGGTGCTCGCGAGGGTCGGCGTCCGGGACGTGTACGCGCGGTCGCCGACCGCCGGCGCCTCCGGCTTCGGCTTCACGTCGAGGGTGCCGATCGCCTGGATGCGCCGCCCACCCACCGGCTCGGCCAGCACCCAGTAGCGGCCGGCGGCCGGCAGCTCGAGCTCGACGACGTAGATCCGCGCGACGACGGCCTCGTACCCGCCGGGCACACCGATGTCCTCGAGCCGGGCTGTCGCCTCCGCGAACGGCGTCTGCTTCAGGCCCCGTGAGACCCAGACGCGCGCGGTCGAGCGCTCGACGGACTGCGCGCGGCCGTCGATGACAAGGAAGGGGAAGCGGTTCGTCCCGGGCGCGAAATCCAGCGCTCCGGCAGTGACCGCGACATCCTCGCCGGGCGCACGCCAGAGCGCCTCGAGGCTTCCGGCAGGAGCCTCCGGCTGCGTGCTCGTCGCCAGCCCCGGACCACCGCCGCAGCCTCCCGCCAGGAGACCTCCGGCGGCGAAGACGGCAAGAAGCGAGGCGCGCACTCGCGCCGGAGTCTAGTCCGGGTGCGATCGCCCGCGGGAGGCGAAGCGGAGGCTAGTGCCCGTCAGTCCAGGAGCGCAAGCCTGCGCGCGCGAGGAACTCGGCGAGCAGCACTGCCTGAACGAGAACGACGATGAGCCGTGCCTTCTTCATCAAACGTGCCTCCTCTTCCATGCGTAGGTCAGAACCGGACGTCCTGCAGAGCTTCCGCTGCGTGCCTGTAGAGCCGTGCCGCCTCGGCGTCGTCACCGCGCTTGGCGGCGAGGTCGCCGAGGGCCACCCAGGCGCTCGCGCGGTGGCTGACCGAGTCGAGCTGCGAGCAGGTCTGCTCGGCCGTGCGGAACCACTCCTCGGCCTCGTCGAGCCTGCCGCGCTCGAGCAGCGAGCGCCCGAGCACGAGCTGGGTCGGACCGATCTCGTGCAGGTAGTCCTCGCGGCCGTCGAGCAGCTTGAGCGAGTGGCGCGCATGCTCGTCGGCCTCGTCGAAGTGTCCGAGGTGCAGGTGCACCGTCGCGAGCGAGCCGGCAGCCTGGGCGGCGTCCTCGGCCGAGTCCACCTCGAGAGCGGCGGCGTAGGAGGCCTTCAGGTGCTCGATCGCCTCGTCCGGATGACCGAGGAGATGGTTGAGGCCGCCGAGGTTCGTCAGCAGCTTGCCGACGTTGCGCTCGTCGGCGAGCTCCCGGTAGAGGTCCCGAGCCTGCTCGGCGTAGTTGCGGGAGAGCACCCAATGGCCCATCCGCTCCGCGACGAGGGAGGCCTGGTAGTACGTGTTCGCCATCGTCCGGCGGTCGTCGAGCGAGCGGGCCAGCTCGAGCGCGCGCTCGACGTCCTCGCGCGCCGCCTCGAAGTCGCGCTGGCGCCGGTAGCAGCGCGAGCGCCAGCCGAGGATGTCGGCCCGCAGGAGGTCGCACGGCAGCTCCGAGCGCTCCGCGAGCGCGAGCGCCTCGTCGAGGAGGCCGACCGCGATGGCGGTGCTCGAGAGCTTGTAGCGGCAGACGCCGAGCCGGAAGAGCACGTCCGCCCGGTCCACGTCGGAGAACTGCGGCCCTTCGACGAGCGAACGGGCGCGGGTCAGGAGCTCAATCCCCGTGCGCGGGTCGCCGTGCTGCTGGCGCGCCCACGCCTCGCCGGTGAGCGCACGCACCTCCAGCTCGCTCGAGCCGGTCGGGGCGACCGCGCCCCGGGCCTCCTCGAACAGCGCTGCGGCCTCGTCGTAGCGGTGCGCTTCGGTCAGCGCCTCTGCACGGGCGAGCGTCGCCTCGACGCGGCCGCGCTGGTCCGTCGAGATGCCGCTCGCGAGGAAGGCGGGATCCACGCCGAGCCGCTGCGCCAGCCACGCCACGGTGTCCGAGGTCGGGCGCGTCTTGCCGCGCTCGATCTGGCTGACGTACTCCTTCGAGAACCGCTCGCCGGCAAGCTCCGTCTGCGTCAGCCCGGCCGCGACGCGCAGCGAGCGCAGGCGCTCGCCGAGGCGAGAGCCGGGCGCGGGTGAAGAGCGGTGAGTCTCGGTTTGGTTCACGGCGGCGGTTGACGCAGTTAGTGCGAGAAACGCGGTCTTGGCAAGAGAAGTGACCGATTTCCCTCGGATGAGGGACGGAGTCACGCTCTCTCGATCGGTGAAGCGGAAGCTATACTAAATCACTTGACTGAGCTACTTGACTAAACGGGACATCGCCACTACAGTCATTGCAGGCTTGCACCGCCGGACGCCAAGGCTCAGTGCAAGTTGTGGCGCGCCACCCGCACGCGACCGCCGCAGCCGGAGGAAGTGACTGGGCCGCAGAGTCACGACCTATCCGGAGTGTCGCCGAAGTGGTTGCTTGCCTTCTCAGGAGTGTCCCCGGGGCCGCAGCCGGGGACTCTCCACGGTCCGGCTCAGTCTCGGCCCGTCAGCCAGCGGAGGCGCGACGCGCCGATGCCGGCGAGATCGTCCTCGCCGAGCAGGCCGCCCAGCCGGGCGGCGACGGTCAGCAGCAGGCCGCCCGCGAGGAAGATCCACGCCTCGGCGCCGGGATCGCGATCGCGGGCGATGCCGCCCGCCGCCTGCGACCTGGCGATCACGTCGCGCACGAACGCGTGCACGGCGCTCATGTGGGCGCGGAGGTGGTCGCGGATGACGTCGTCGTCCCCGGCCTCCGCGAGGGCCTGGATCCACAGCGTGGAGGGGAGCACGACGTCGTCCTTGATCGAGAGCGCAGCGCCGCGCATCGCCCAGATCCACAGCGACGGGTCGTCGGTGGAGGCCACCGCGGACTCCCAGCTCTCCCGCAGGCCGCGCCACGCCTCGTCGAAGCAGGCGAGGTAGAGATCGCGCTTCGACGGGAAGTGGCGGTAGAGGACGGGCTCGCTGACGCCCGCCGCGCGCGCGATCTCCGCCGTCGTCACGCTGCGGTAGCTGCCGGCTGCGAAGCTGCGCAGCGCAGTCTCGAGCACGGCCTGGCGGCGCTCTGCGGCACTGAGCCTGACGGCCGGGCTCATGCCTCCGCCGGCTCCTCCGCCGGGACGCGCGCGGGCGCGTGGTGCGTGCGCACGAGGAGTGCCGCGACCACGGCCGCACCGAACGCGAAGGCGGCGGCGACATAGAGCGAGCGCGTGAAGCCCGCCATGAAGGCGTCCTGGCGCGAGGCTCCGCCGGAGAGGGCCGCCGCGCTGCGGTCGGCGAAGATCGCGCCCATGATCGCGATCCCGAGCGCGCCCCCGACCTGACGGAACGTGTTGAGGATGCCCGAGCCGACGCCGGCCTTGGCCACCGGCACGGCGCCCAGCGCGGCGGCGGTCATCGGGGACATCGACATCGCCATCCCGACGCCGCCCGTGAGCATCGCCGGCAGGAGGTTCCAGAAGCCCGAGCCGGCGTCGAGCTGGGCGTAGAGGAGGAGCGAGACGCCGACGAGGCTCATTCCCGTCGCCATCAGCCAGCGTGAGCCGAGCCGATCCGAAGTCTTCCCGGCGATCGGCGCGACGAGGATGATCAGCACCGTCATCGGCAGGAACGTGGCGCCGGCCTTGACGGCCGAGTAGCCGAGAACGTTCTGCATGTAGAGCGAGACGAAGAAGAAGACGCCGAACATCGCGAGCGAGACGAGCAGCGCGACGATGTTGGCGCCGGCGAAGGTGCCCTGGCGGAAGAGCGAGAGGTCCATCATCGGCAGGCGCTGGTGCAGCTCGAGCAGGACGAAGGCGACGAGCGCGATGGCGGCGATCGCGAACAGCGAGAGGATCGTCGGCGAGCTCCAGCCGGAGTGGTTTCCCTCGATCAGGGCGTAGGCGAGCGCGAGCAGGCCGGCGCCCGAGACGAGCAGCCCCGGCACGTCGAGCCGCTGCTCATGGGAGGTGTCGCGCGACTCCGGGACGATGACGAGCGTCGCGGCGATCGCGAGCACGCCGACGGGGACGTTGACGTAGAAGATCCAGTGCCACGAGATGTGCTCGGTGATCAGGCCGCCGACGAGCGGCCCGATCGCGAGCGCGACCGCCGAGACGCCCGCCCACGTTCCGAGCGCCGCGCCGCGCTCGCGCGGCGGGAACGTGGCAGAGATGATCGAGAGCGTCGCCGGCATCATGAACGCGGCGCCCACGCCCTGGACGACGCGGGCGCCGATCAGCAGGTCGGCGCTTCCCGCGAGGCCGCAGGCGAGCGAGGAGAGGGCGAAGACCGCGAGGCCGAGCAGGAAGACGCGGCGCCGGCCGTACATGTCGGCGAGCTTGCCGCCCGTCAGCATCAGCACGGCAAAGCTGAGCGCGTACCCGGTGACGACCCACTCGAGCTCCGAGACGCCGATCTCGAGGTCGCGCTGGATGGACGGCAGCGCGACGTTCACGATCGTGTTGTCGAGCATGATCATGAACAGCGAGAACGAGAGCGCCGCCAGCGTCCACCATTTCCTGTTTGCCTCTGCGAAGATCCGAGCCTTCATTCCATGGCCTTTCGTCCTAAGTTAGTGAGCACTACGGTAGCGAAATGACCTACGCCTGGACCCCCACCCCGGAACAGCTCGAGCAGGCGAACGTGACGCGCCTCACGCGTTCGCTCGGCTGCGACGGCGACTTCCACGCCCTGCACCGGCTCTCCGTCGAGCGGCCCGAGGTCTTCTGGCCCGCCGTGATCGAGGACCTCGGGATCGAGTTCTCGCAGCCCTGGGAGACGGTGCTCGACGAGTCGCGCGGGGTCGAGTGGGCGACGTGGTTCGACGGCGGCCGGCTCAACCTCGCCTGGAACTGCCTGCACAAGTGGGCCCGCGGCGACCTCGCGGACGCCGAGGCCGCGGTCTTCCGGGCCGAGGACGGCTCGCGCTCGGCGCTCACGTGGCGCGAGCTCTCGCTCGAGACGGCACGGCTCGCCGAGGCTCTCGCCGGGCTCGGGATCGGCGAGGGCGACGCCGTCGGGATCTTCCTGCCGATGTCGCCGCAGGCGGCGATCGCCTCACACGCCTGCGCGCACCTCGGCGCGGTGGAGGTGCCGATCTTCTCTGGTTTCGCCGCGCCGGCGATCGCCGCGCGCCTCGCCGACGCGGGCGCGAAGGCCCTGATCACCGCGGACGGCTCCCTCCGGCGCGGCAAGGTCGTGCCGATGAAGGAGATCGCGGACGAGGCCCTGCGCGCCGCGCCGACCGTCGAGCACGTGGTCGTGTGGAGCCGGCTCGGGCTCGAGTGGCCGGACGTGCCCGGCCGCGACCACTCGTGGGAGGCCCTCGTCGAGGGCCGTTCGGGCGACCTGCCCCCCACCGAGGTCGAGAGCGAGGCCCCGTACCTGCTCGCCTACACGTCGGGAACGACCGGGAGGCCGAAGGGGGCGCTGCACGTGCAGGGCGGCTTCCTCATCTCGATCGCGCACGAGACCGCCTACCAGGCCGACATCAAGGCCGGCGACCGCGTCCTCTTCGCAACCGACATGGGGTGGATCATGGGTCCCTGGACCGTCGTCGGAGCCGGGGCGCTCGGCGCGACCGTGATCTACGTGGAGGGCGCTCCGGACTGGCCCGACGACCGCGTCTGGCGGCTCGTCGAGGAGGAGCAGGTGACGATGCTCGGGATCTCGCCGACGCTCGTCCGCTCGCTCATTCCGAAGGGCGACCCGAGAGCCGACCTCTCCTCGCTGCGCGTCGTGACGACGACGGGCGAGCCGTGGAACGCCGGCCCGTACGACTGGCTGAACGAGCACGTCTGCAGCGGCGGGCGGATCCCGATCGCGAACATCTCCGGCGGCACCGAGGTCGGCGCGTGCTTCCTCTCCGTCAGCCTGATGCTGCCGACCAAGCCGGTCTCGCTCGGCTTCCCGGCGCTCGGGCTGGCGATGGACGTCTTCGACCCGGAGGGGAAGCCAGTGCGTGGCGAGGTCGGCGAGCTCGTCTGCACGCGGCCGTGGCCGGGCATGACGCGCGGCGTGTGGGGCGACCCGCAGCGCTACATCGAGACCTACTGGAGCCGCTTCCCGGGTGTCTGGGTGCACGGCGACTGGGCCTCGGTGGACGAGGACGGCTACTGGTACCTGCACGGCCGCTCCGACGACACGCTGAACATCGCCGGCAAGCGGATCGGGCCGGCCGAGCTCGAGTCGGCGGCCCTCAACTGCCCCGCCGTCGCCGAGGCGGCGGCGATCGGTGTCCCCCACGCGGTGAAGGGCGAGGCCGTCTGGATGTTCTGCGTGCTCAAGCCCGGGCGCGAGGCGGCGGAGGAGGAGATCGCGGCGGCGGTCACCGGCGAGCTCGGCAAGGCGTTCAAGCCGGAGCGGATCCTCTTCGTCTCGGCGCTGCCGAAGACGCGCTCGGCGAAGGTCGTGCGGCGCGCGGTGCGCGCGCGGGCGCTCGGCACCGACCCGGGCGATCTCTCGACGCTCGAGAACCCCGAGTCGCTCGACGAGATCGCGCGCGTGGTCTAGCGGGGCACGATCCAGGTCTGGCGGGCGAGCGCGAGCAGCTCGCCGGTCTCGGCGAAGAGCGCCGTCCCCGCGTGGAGCTTGCGCCCGTCCTCGCCGAGCGCGAAGCCGGCGGCGACGCAGCGCTCGCCCTCCGCGGGGAGCCGCTCGATCCGCGCCGCCATCCGGCCGAGCACCGTCTCGCCCCGGCCGATGACGCCGACGGCGAACGCGCCCGGGCAGTCGATCGCAGCCCAGACGACCGCGGGGTCGACTTCGTGCGCGATCCACGGCGCTGCGACCGCATCCGGGCGGCCGGCGACCGAGCCGGGAAAGATGCGCAGGTTGTCGCGCTCGGGGCGGCCGGGCCCGCACGTGAAGCACTCGGGAAACGGGTGCTCGTGAAAGCCGAGGTAGCGCGTCGTCGCGTCGAGCGCCTCGTCCCACGAGACGGGGGCCGGCGGGGCGAGATCGACGCGGGCAGGGACGGCCTCGGCGACGAGCGCGTCGCCGTCGAGCAGCAGGAAGCGCTCGCCGTCGCGCTCGACGGCGAGCGGTCGTTCGAGCGGCGGCGGCAGGCGCAGCGTCACCTCGGCCTCGCCGCCCGCGTGCTGCGCGAGGCGGCCGCAGACGTAGCCGCCGTTCCCCGACTCCGCCGGGCCGCGGTAGCGGCGGCGGATGACGACCGTCCTACTCATGGGGCGGGACGGTAGACGTTGCAGCGACCGCCGGCGGGAATGAGCAGCACGATCAGCAGCCGTCCGGTCGTGTAGAGTCGTTTTTGCCTGTCAGTCGCAAACCTTGGAGGCGCATGCGGCTCGCGCTCGCGCAGATCAATACGGTAGTCGGCGACCTCGACGGCAACCGCTCCCGCATCCTCGGAAGCCTCGACGAGGCGCGTTCGGCGGGCGCCGACCTCGTCCTCTTCCCCGAGCTTGCCGTCACCGGCTACCCGCCCGAGGACCTGCTGCTGCGCCCCGGGTTCGTGCGCGCGGCGCGCGCCTCGCTCGAGGAGATCGCCCGCGCGTGCACCGGGATCGCCGCGCTCGTCGGCGCGCCCTGGTTCGACCGCGACCTCTTCAACGCCTGCGCCGTCTGCGCGGGCGGCGAGGTGCGCGCGGTCTACCGCAAGCGCTTCCTGCCCAACTACGGCGTCTTCGACGAGCACCGCTACTTCGCGACCGGCCGCGACCTCCTGCTGCTGCGGGTCGGCGAGACGCTCGTCGGCCCGACTATCTGCGAGGACGTCTGGCAGCCCGGCCCGCCGGCGACCGACCTCGCGCTCGCCGGCGCCGAGCTGCTCGTCAACGTCTCCGCCTCGCCGTTCCACGTCGGCAAGGCCGAGGAGCGCGAGGAGATGCTCGTCACGCGCGCCCGGGACAACTCGTGCTTCCTCGCCTTCTGCAACCTCGTCGGCGGCCAGGACGAGCTCGTCTTCGACGGGCACTCGGTCGTGCTCGACGACGAGGGCGAGGTGCTCGCGCGGGCGCCCGGCTTCGAGGAGGCGCTGCTCGTCGTCGACGTCGATCCCACCGCGGTGATCGGGCGGCGGCTGCGCGACGCGCGCCGGCGGGCGCTCGAGCGCGAGCGCGAGGAGACCGTGCAGGCGGAGACCGTCGAGCTCGGGCCGGCGCAGGAGCAGGCCGAGGAGCTGCGCGGCACGGTCGCGCCCTTCGAGCCGGAGCTCGAGCAGATGCGGCGGGCGCTCGTGCTCGGCCTGCGCGACTACGTGGGCAAGAACGGCTTCGGCGAGGCCGTCGTCGGCGTCTCGGGCGGGATCGACTCGGCGCTGACCGCGGCGCTCTGCGCCGACGCCCTCGGGCCGGACCGCGTCCACTGCGTCTCGATGCCGTCCCGCTACTCCTCGGAGGGGACGCGGGCGGATGCGCGCCGCATCGCCGAGAGCCTGGGCTGCGAATTCCGCGAGCTGCCGATCGAGCCGGCGGTCGCGGCGTTCGACGGCGTCCTCGACGGGCCGGAGGGCCTCGCCGCCGAGAACCTGCAGGCACGGATCCGGGGCACGCTGCTGATGGCGCTCTCGAACACGCACGGCTGGCTCGTCGTCTCGACCGGGAACAAGTCGGAGCTGGCGGTCGGCTACTCGACGCTCTACGGCGACATGGTGGGGGGCTTCTCGCTGCTGAAAGACGTCTTCAAGACGGACGTGTTCCGGCTCGCCCGCCACCTGAACGAGCGCGCCGGCCGCGAGCTGATCCCAACGACGACGATCGAGCGCGCGCCGAGCGCCGAGTTGCGGCCCGACCAGCTCGACGAGGACTCGCTGCCGCCGTACGCCGCCCTCGACCCGGTGCTCCAGGCCTACGTCGAGGGAGACCGCTCGCGCGAGGAGCTGCTCGCCGAGTTCGACCGCGACGTCGTCGAGCGCGCGCTCGCCCTGATCGACCGCGCCGAGTACAAGCGCCGCCAGGCCCCGCCGGGCGTGAAGCTGCGCCCGAAGGCCTTCGGCCGCGACCGCCGCACGCCGATCACGAACCGCTGGCGCGACTGAGCTTGACACGGGAATCTCCGTAAGCTTAGACTTACGGTAAGTGGTAACTTACGCTCACCCGATGGACGCGCTCGGCGACCCGACCCGGCGGGCGATCTTCGAGCGGCTGCGGGGTGGGCCGCTTTCGGTCGGCGAGCTGGCGAACGGGTTCCCCGTGAGCCGGCCCGCGGTCTCGCAGCACCTGCGCGTCCTCAGAGAGGCAGGTCTCGTGACCGGCCGGCAGGCGGGCACGCGGCGGCTCTACCAGGTCGATCCGGGCGGCCTCGGCGGGCTCCGCGACTGGTTCGACACGTTCTGGAAGGACGCCGTCGCCGCGTTCGCGGACGAGGCCGAGAAACGACAACGGAGGCAGAGATGAGCACGCAGACGACGATCGAGCCGGTGCGACGCTCCGTCGGGGTGGATCTCCCCGTCGCGGACGCGTTCCGGCTCTTCACGGAGGAGATCGGCTCGTGGTGGCCGACGGAGAGCCATGCGATCGCGGCAGGCAAGGTGAAGGAGATCGTGTGGGAGCCGCGCGCAGGCGGCGAGGTGTATGAGATCGCCGAGGACGGAGCGCGGGCGCACTGGGCCGACATCCTGGCCTGGGAGCCGCCGCACCGGTTCGTGCTCGCCTGGAAGGTGAACCCCGAGGTGCCGGCGACCGAGGTGGAGGTGCGCTTCTCGGCGTACGAGGACGGCGCGGGCACGCGCGTCGAGCTCGAGCACCGCGGCTGGGAGCGGCTCGGCGAGCTTGCCGAGAAGGCGAGGGCGGGCTACGACGCCGGCTGGGAGACGGTGCTCGGTCGCTTCGTCGAGGCCGCGGGCTAGATCAGACGCCGACGTCCACGGGCTCGGGCGGCGCTCCGTCGCGCAGGAGCGCCGCCACGAGCGCGGGCAGGCGCCGCGGTGCGAACGTCTCGCGCGAAGCGCGCAGCTCCTCCGGCGTCCACCAGCGCAAACCGGTCACGTTCTCCTCGAGCAGCTCCGCCGCCGAGAAGTGCGGCGCGAGCTCGAACGCCGGCGCCCGCACGAGGACGCAGCGCTCGGCCTGCCCGTCCCAGCCGGCCATGTCCGGGAAGACGTGCGTCCGCGTCCAGAGCCACGGGCCGAGCTCGGCGGGCTCGTGGCCCGTCTCCTCGCGCAGCTCGCGCCGGATCGCCTGCTCGGGCGTCTCGCCGGGATGGATGCCGCCGCCCGGCGGCGCCCAGACCGGCCCGTGCGGGAAGCGGAAGCGCACGAGCAACACGCGGCCCGCGGGATCGAGCACGAGCGCCCGGGTCGCCGGGCGCAGGCGCAGGCCGCCGCGGTCGAGCAGCTCCTTCAGCTCCCGGAACCGCCGCAGCCGCTCGGTGTAGGGCACGGCGGCATTCGCGGGCGATGTCGAGGGGAGAACGAAGAGCGCCGTCTCGGCGAGCCCTCGCGCCTGGAGCCCGTGCTCCGGCCGCCCGCCGAACGGGCCGCGGTAGGCCTCCTTGCCGACGAAGGCGAGCGCGCGCGGGCGCAGGTCGAAGGCGATCCGTGCGAGGCGCTCGGCCGACCCCGCGAAGTCGGCCCTGCGCAGGTCGCTCGAGCCCGGAGTCGTGCGGTAGGCGGCGTTCGTCAGCCCGTGGCCGAACGCGAGCAGCTCGTGCTGCTCGCCCGGGTCGAGCAGGCGCGGCGTGAGGCCGGCGTCGTGCAGCAACCGCCAGAAGTCGTTGCGCGGGTTGGCGAAGTGGGCGTGCGCGGCGGCCGAGACACGGCCGGGATTGATCCCGACGAAGATCGCCTGCAGGCCGGGCGCCAGGACGTCCGGGACGTCCGGTGGTTGTGCGATGAATCGCCAATCATCCAAGGGAAGCGCGGGCGCAAGAGCGCCCGAGCGACGTGAGGTTTGCCCGCAGCAGCTTTCTCTGTAGACGATTGATCGGGCCGTTTCCATCAATCTCAGCCGCTTCAGGCTCTCTCGTGTCGAGCTTCTCTTCGAAGAGCGCACGCAGGATCTCGCCCGAGACGTGTGACGGCTCGTAGCCCGGCCGGCGCGGCGCGATCACCACGAC
This sequence comes from uncultured Actinomycetes bacterium, assembly GCA_963839425.1. Classification (GTDB taxonomy): domain Bacteria; phylum Actinomycetota; class Thermoleophilia; order Gaiellales; family Gaiellaceae; genus CAYGLV01. The sequence goes on along the minus strand of CAWIUX010000005.1, from coordinate 479,377 downwards.
CCGCCCCGACTCCTCGCCGCGCCACCCGTAGCACCGGGCGTAGCACTCTGCCTCGCTCAACGTCCGTAGGCGTCGCACGGACGCAGACTAGGAGCCGGACCGGACGGCGCGACCGGCTCAGCTGAGCGATTCGGTGGATTCGAGCCGGCAGAGCGGGCCTAGACGCTCGAGCAGCAGACGGGCGTCGAAGACCTCGGCCGGGGCGACGACGCCGCTCGCCCGACCCTCGCCTGCCAGCAGCAGCCCGGCACCCGCGACGAGCGCCCGCGCCGTCAGGAGGTACATGTCGGAGCCGGTCACCGTCACGCGGCGGCCTCCGGCGGGGCCGCGCGCCTCGGCGACGACGGCGAAGCGCGCCCCTGCCCGCTCCGCCTCCGGCGGCCCGAAGCGGGAGAGCCGCGCGGCGAGCCGCACGAGCGGCGCTGCCCGCGGCAGCAGCCGCCCGAGACGCCGTGCCGCCGCGGGCGCACGCACGAACGAGCGCACCGTCTCGACGCGCGTGTGCCGCGGCACGGTCAGCGGCTCGGCGCCGCACCACTCCGCCACCGTCCTGTCGCCGAACGGGAAGCGCATCGTGCGGGTCGTGGCGCCGAACCGGGTCGGGACGAGCGCTGCCGTCCACGAAGGCGACGAGCGGCTGCGCGAGGATGCGGGCCGCCGTGCGCTTCGTGCCCCGGCTGCCGGAGGCGTCCGTCACCGCGTAGCCGACCATCAGCTCGTCGAGAGGTTCCAGCCCCTCCGCCGCGAGCCGCGCCGCGAGGTCGCCGGGCACGTAGTCGAACCCGAAGCACGGGCAGACGGCCACGCCGCGCTCCCGCGCCGGCTCGCCGAAGTGCTCCTGCAGCAGGAGCACCCAGGCCTGCTCGCCGCTCGAGTCGAGGTAATGCGCGCCCGCGGCGAGCGCCGCCGCGACAGGCGCCGGCCCGAGCTCGAGGAACGGCCCAGCGCAGGAGACGACGGCGAAGGAGCCGTCGAAGGCGCCGCGCAGCGCCGCCTCGTCGCGCGCGTCGGCCACGGCGATCTCGTCGCCCGCGTCGGCGACCGCCTCCAGCGCGTCCCGCCGCCGCCCGACGAGCCGCAACGGCAGGCCAGCCCGGCGCGCCTCGGCGACGACGAGCCGGCCGGTGTACCCGGTCGGGCCGAGAACTGCCAGCAGCGGCCGGGGGGTCACGCGGCTCGATCATCCCGCCGCCGAGGCTCCTGCGTCAAACGGTACGGTTCGCCGCGTGGCGGACGCGAAGGCGAAGCGGCTCGAGTTCGCGGTCTCGCTCGACCGCGACTGGGTCGCCGCGAGCGACCGGGGCGGGCCGTCGCTCGCCTACGATCCGGCGTGGACGCCCGAGCACCTCGTCCTCGCCGCCGCTGCGCGCTGCGCGCTGACGAGCCTCGAGTACTCGCTCGACCGCGCCGGCCTCGACGGGCAGCGCCCGGGCCGGCGCCTCGGGCGTCGTCACCCGCCGCGAGGAGGACGGCCGCTTCGCGTTCGTCGAGGTGGACGTAACGCTCGACGTCGAGCTCGACGCCCCGACCGCCCGACGACGAGCTGCGCACGCTGCTCGCGCGCACCGAGCGCGGCTGCTTCGTCGGCGCCTCGCTGACCGCGAAGCCCCGCTACCGCTGGACCGTCAACGGCGAGGAGATCGAACCCGCATGAGCACGACGCTGCTCGACGTTGCGGCCGTCCGCGCCCGCTACTCGGCGCTCCAGCGCCCGCTCGCCTTCTTCGACGGCCCCGGCGGCACGCAGTGCCCGGACGAGGTGATCGACGCGATCGCCGGCTACCTGCGCGAGTCGAATGCCAACGTCGGCGCGCCGTACGAGACGTCGCGCCGCACCGACGAGCTCGTCGCGCACGCGCGCCGGCGGGCGGGGGACTTCCTCGGCTGCTCGGACGAGGAGGTCGCGTTCGGCCCGAGCATGACGGCGCTCAACTTCCTCCTCACGCGCGCCCTCGCGCGGACGCTGCGCGCGGGCGACGAGGTGCTCGTGACGAAGCTCGACCACGACGCGAACGTCTCGCCCTGGCTCGAGCTCGCCCACGACCTCGGCATCGTCGTCCGCTTCGTCGAGGTCCACGACGACCTCTCGCTCGACTACGCGGACCTCGAGCGGCAGCTCTCCGAGCGGACGCGGGTCGTGGCGTTCCCGGTCGCGGCCAACTCGGTGGGCACCGCGCCGGACGTGCGCCGGATCGTCGAGCTCGCGCACGGCGCGGGTGCGCTCGCCTGGGCGGACGCGGTGCACTACGGGCCGCACGGGCCGATCGACGTCGCCGCCTGGGACGTGGACGTGCTGATCTGCTCGCCGTACAAGTTCTTCGGCCCGCACATGGGCCTCGCGTTCGGCAAGCAGGAGCTGCTCGAGAGCTGGCGGCCGTACAAGGTGCGCCCAGCCGCGAACGAGCCGGTCGGCCACCGCTTCGAGCTCGGCACCTGCCAACACGAGCTGCTCGCGGGCTTCGTCGCCACGGTCGACTACGTCGACTCGCTCGGCTGGGACGCGATCCGCGGCGCACGAGCGCTCGCTGGGCGAGCGCTTCCTCGCGGGCCTGCCCGACGGCGCCGAGCTCTTCGGCCTGCCCACGATGGAGGGCCGTGTGCCGACGTTCTGCTTCAACCTGCCCGGGCACACGCCGGAGCAGGTGGCGACGTACCTCGCCTCCCGCGACGTCGCCGTGTGGTGGGGCAACTACTACGCGGTCGAGACGATGAAGCGCCTCGGGCTCGACCCGTGGCAGGGCGCCGTCCGCGCCGGGATCGTCCACTACAACACGGCCGAGGAGGTCGACCGGCTGCTCGCGGCTCTGGGCGAGCTGTGAAGGTCCTCCTGCTCGGCGGGCCGAAGTACCTCGGCCGGGCGGTGATCGAGGCGGCGCTCGCAGGTGGGCACGAGCTCACGCTCTTCAACCGCGGGCAGACGAATCCGGCGGAGTTCCCGGACGTCGAGCGGCTGCAGCGGCGACCGCGACGGCGGCCTGGGCGCCCTCGCCGGCCGGAGCTGGGACGCGGTCGTGGACACGTCCGGCTACGTGCCGCGGCTCGTGCGCGAGTCCGCCGAGCTGCTTGCCGGCGCCGTCGAGCGCTACGTCTTCGTCTCGAGCATCTCGGTCTACGCCGGATTCTCGGAGCCGGTCACGGAGACGAGCCCGCTCGCTGCGGTCGAGGACGAGACGACGGAGGACGTGCAGGAGCACTACGGCGCCCTCAAGGCGCTCTGCGAGCGAGCGGTCGAGGACGTCTACGGCGACCGCGCGACGTCCGTCCGCGCGGGGCTGATCGTCGGCCCGCACGACCCGACCGGCCGCTTCACCTACTGGCCGCACCGGATCGCCCGCGGCGGCGAGGTGCTCGTCCCGGGCCACCCGGACCGCCCCGTCCAGTTCGTCGACGTCCGCGACCTCGCCGGATTCCTCTTGCTCGTGGCCGAACGGGGGCCGGGCGGACCTGTCACCGCCACGGGGCCGGTACCGGCGCTGACAATGGGTGCCCTCGCGGAGGCGTGCCGCGCGGCGAGCGGGAGCGACGCGACCTTCACGTACGTGGACGAGGCCTTCCTCGCCGAGCACGAGGTCGGTGAATGGATGGAGCTGCCGCTGTGGGTGGCGCCCAAACCGGGCTGGGAGCGCTTCCTCGAAGCCGACGTCTCGCGCGCGCTCGCCGCCGGGCTCACGTTCCGGCCGCTCGCGGACACGGTGCGCGACACGCTGGCGCAGGCGGCGAGGGTGGACGGCGTCGGCCTGGCACCCGGGCGCGAGGCCGAGCTCCTACGCCGGCGAAGTGGATGGCGGCCGCGATCAGGCCGATGCCGGCGATCGTCCCGACGTGGAACGACCACTCGGGCAGCCGGTCGAAGGCGGCGAGCAGGAAGGCCGCGAGGACGTAACCGGCGAGAGAGACGAGGACGACGGCGCAAGCGCCGGGCGAGCGCCCGCGAGATGGAGGACCGCCGCAGGGCCGCCGCCGTCACTGGTGCCACAATCGCACTATCCCGCGCCGAAAGGCAAGAGCAACGCGGATAGCATGGCGCCGTGGGAGTCTTCGAGCGCCACCACCTCGGCAGCGGCGTGCGCGTCCTGACGGCCCCGATGCCCCACGCGCAGTCCGTCTCCTGCGTCGTCATGCTCGCGGCCGGCTCGCGCTACGAGTCCAGCGAGACGAGCGGGATCGCCCACTTCACCGAGCACATGCTCTTCAAGGGCACCGCCAAGCGCCCGACCGCGCGCGACCTCGCGGGCGTAATCGACGCGATCGGCGGCGAGTTCAACGCGTTCACCGGCAAGGAGGTGACCGGCTACTACGTCAGGTGCGCGGCCGAGTCGCGCGACCTCGCACTCGACGTGCTCGTGGACATGCTGCGCCGCTCGAAGCTCGACCCGGACGAGATCGAGCGCGAGAAGGGCGTGATCGTCGAGGAGATGAACATGTACTACGACACGCCGCGCGACTTCATCGGCGGCGTCTACGAGTCGCTCCTCTACGGCGACCAGCCGCTCGGCCGGGACATCATCGGCAGCAAGGAGACCGTGCGGGCCGCGACGCGCGAGACGTTCCTCGACTACCTCGGCAGCTGGTATCGCCCCGAGCGGATGGTCGTCGGCGTCGGCGGCCGTTTCGGGGACGACCTCCTGCCCCGCCTGGAAGAGCTGCTCGGTGACCTCGAGCCCGCCGAGACCGGTACGGCGGCGCCGGTCGCCCTCGACGACGCCGCGGCCGTCAAGGTGCACACGAAGGCCTCCGACCAGGCGCACCTGATCGTCGGAGCGCGCAGCTACCCGCTCGGCCATCCCGACCGCTACGTGCTCCAGCTCGTGGCCACCGTCCTCGGCGGCGGCATGTCCTCGCGCCTCTTCACGGAGGTGCGCGAGCGGCGCGGCCTCGCCTACTACGTCTTCGGCACGAACCAGGGCTACACCGACGCCGGCTCGCTCTACGCACAGGCCGGCGTGGACATCGCCCGCATCGACGACGCGGTGTCGACGATCGTCGCCGAGCTGCGCACGATCGCCGGCGAGCCCGTTCCGGCCGACGAGCTCGAGAAGGCGCGCAGCTTCGCGAAGGGTCGCTTCGTGCTCCAGCTCGAGAGCCCGCACGGCACGACGATGTTCGGCCTCCGTCGCGAGGTGCTCCTCGGCGCCGCCGAGGAGCCGGAGGACGTGCTCGCCGGCCTCGACGCGGTGACGGTCGAGGACGCCCAGCGCGTCGCGGTGGACGTGCTCGGCGGGCGGCTCCGCCTGGCTCTGATCGGGCCGTTCGACGACCCGGACCGGTTCGAGCGCCTGCTCGCCTAGCGGGGAAACCCCGACCTCTTCGTCCGCCGCCAGCCGTAGCGGTCAGACGCCGTCGAGCGCCGAGCGGACGGCCTCGGCGAGCGCCTGGGGTGTGAACGGCTTCTGGAGGAAGGCGCGACTCGGCTGGACGCCGTAGAAGGAGGTCGCCTGCCCGGTGTAGCCGGAGATGAACAGCACCTTGAGGTCGGGCCGCACCTGCACGAGCCGCTCGACCATTTCAGGCCCGCCCAGGTGCGGCATCACGACGTCCGTGACCACGAGGTCGATCGATCCGTTCGCCCGCTCGGCGACCGACAGCGCCTCGCTGCCGTTGCGCGCCTCGAGCACGGTGTAGCCGCGCTCCGCGAGCACGCGGCGGACGAGTCCGCGGACCACGTCCTCGTCATCGACCAGCAGGATCGTCTCATTCCCCCCGAGCGCCCGCGAATCCGGGGCTGATGTCGCCGACGGCCTCGCTGCGCCCTCGGCGCGCGGGAGATGGACGGTGAAGACCGTGCGGCCCGGCTTCGACTCGACCCCGATCGCGCCGCTACTCTGGCTGACGATACCGTAGACGGTCGCCAGGCCAAGGCCGCTGCCCTCGCCGGCCTCCTTGGTCGTGAAGAACGGCTCGAAGATGCGGTCGCGCAGGCCCGAGGGAATCCCGATGCCGGTGTCTGCGACGCTCAGACGAACGTAATCGCCAGGCGGCAGCTCGCCATCGGCGAGGGTTACGTCCGTCGTCGCGATTGCCAACGTGCCGCCGGCCGGCATGGCGTCCCGCGCGTTGACCGCGAGGTTGACGAGCACCTGCTCGAGCTGGCCGCGATCCGCCGAGACCGGGGCAAGCCCTTCGCCGAGCAGCGTTACGAGCTCGACGTCCGCGCCGAGCAGGCGCCGCAAGAGCGGATCCACGGCGAGCACGACGTCGTTGAGGTCCACGGTCTCGGGCCGGAGCACCTGCCTGCGGCCGAACGCGAGTAGCTGGGACGTCAGGGCGGCAGCCCGGCCGGCGGCGTGCCGGATCTCCTCGATGTCGTTTCGAGCCGGTTCTTCCGGCCCGAGCCCACTCAGCGCGATCTCGGCGTAGCCGGTGATCGCGGTCAGGAGGTTGTTGAAGTCGTGGGCGATCCCGCCCGCGAGCCCCCCGAGCGCCTCGAGCCGCTGCCGGCTGCGGGCGCGCTCCTCGAGGTGACGTTGCTCCGTCACGTCGCGCACGACGAGGCCGACGCCGACCACGTCGCCCGCCGCGTCGCACAGGGGGTAGTAGCTGGAAACCCAGTGCAGCAACTCGCCGGGACGCCCGAGCAGCTCGCCGCTGCGCTCGATGTCGATCGCCGGCTCGCCGGTCTCGAGCACGCCGCGCACGATCGCCTCCGCTGACGGCTCGGCACCGGGGACAAGTTCGGCCGGGGTCCGCCCCAGGAGCTCCTCCGGCGCGATGCCGATGAATCGGGCGAGCCAGGAGTTCAGGCGCACGTAGCGGGCGCCGTGGTCGAGGAACGCGAGACCGACCGGCGCGCCGGCGAAGACGATGTCCATCTCGGCCCGCACCCGGTCGCGCTCCTCCTCGGCCTCCCGGCGCTCGGTGATATCGCGCGCGTTGCCGACGACTCCGATGATCTCTCCCGACTCACCGCGCCAGGGGTCCTTGCGCGAGATGTACCAGTGCGCGCCTTCGAGCGTCGTCTGCACCGCCTCGTTGACGACTGTCTCGCCCCGTTCCAGCACGAGGCGGTCTCGCTCCATCCGCGGCACGGCTACCTCGGGCGGGAAGAGATCGAGGTCGGTCCGGCCGAGGACGCCCTCGAGCGTGAACCCAAACCCGGAGAGCCACGCCGGGTTCGCGTACGCGTAGCGGCCCTCTCGATCCTTGACGAAGAAGGCGTCGGTCGTCGCCTCGGCGAAGGCGCGCAGCGGGTCGAGCGTCATGGCGAGGTCATCGGCCGGGACGCGTCTCGATTGAGGAGCTCGCTACTCGTCGGCCGGCTCGGCGACAGCGCGGTGCTTGATCTCCTCGACAACCGGGGGGTCGGCGAGCGTCGTCGTGCGCCGAGCGTGCGGTTCTCGGCGACGTCCCGCACGTCGAGCTGAGGTGGTCGGAGACGTGGCAGGTGGCACCCCTTCGCCGCCAAGAAGGATGTCGTGACGCTCGAGGCGACGCTCTTCGCAGGCGTCACGAACGTGCTGGAGCCCACCGCTTCGCGGGTCGAAGTCGAGCACGTAGGCTGAGCTCGATGGCGGCGGTCGAAGCAGAAGCGCTCGTCAAGGTCTACCGGTCTCGCAAGAATGAGGTGCGAGCGCTAGACGGCGTCGACCTCGAGGTGCAGGAGGGGACGGTGCTCGGCCTCCTCGGCCCGAACGGCGCCGGCAAGACAACGACCGTCCGCATCCTCGCGACGCTCCTGAAGCCGGATGCCGGCAGCGCGCGCGTCGCGGGCTTCGATGTTCGGCGGGACGCTCAGTCAGTGCGCAAGACGATCGGCCTCTCCGGCCAGTACGCCGCGATCGACGAGAACCTGACCGGGCGCGAGAACCTCTGGATGTTCGGACGCCTCTACCGCCTCTCGAGCGCCGAGGCGCGCACGCGCGCCGACGAGCTGCTCGAGCGCTTCCACCTCGAGGAGGCCGCCGGGCGCGTCGCGAAGACGTATTCCGGCGGGATGCGCCGGCGCCTCGACCTCGCGGCTGCGCTGATCGGCCGGCCGCGCGTGCTCTTCCTCGACGAGCCGACGACCGGCCTCGACCCTCGCGGTCGACTCGGAATGTGGGACGTGATCCGGACGCAGGTGCGCGAGGGCGCAACGCTGCTCCTCACCACCCAGTACCTCGAGGAGGCCGACGAGCTCGCGAGCCAGATCGCGGTCGTCGATCACGGCCGGATCATCGCCCGCGGCACCGCCGACCAGCTCAAGTCGCAGGTCGGCGGCGAGCGGATCGAGGCCGTCGTGCACGCGCCGTCCGACCTGCGGCGCGCGGCGCAGCTGCTCGCGCCGGACGGGAGCGGCACCACCGAGGAGCACATGCGCCGACTCACGATCGCGGCGGACGGTGGCGCGGCGCAGCTCATCGACGTGGTACGTCGCCTCGGCGAGGCTGCGATCAAGGTCGACGACATCGCGTTACGCCGGCCAACGCTGGACGACGTCTTCCTCGCGCTCACGGGTCACGCGGCGCAGGAGCTGCCGGCGGAAGAGGAAGCGACGTGACCGAGCTGAGCGCAGCCGTGAACGACGGCCTGATCATGACCTGGCGCAACCTGAAGCGCGTTCCTCGGATCCCCGAGCTCGCGATCTTCGCGATCCTCCAGTCGATCATGTTCGTGCTGCTGTTCGCGTACGTCTTCGGCGGCGCGATCCCGCTTCCGGGCGGCGGCTCCTACCGCGAGTACCTGATGCCCGGCATCTTCATCCAGACGCTCGGCTTCGCCTCGATCACGACCGCAATCGCGGTCACCGACGACATGGCGAAGGGCCTGATCGACCGCTTCCGCTCGCTGCCGATGGCTCGTTCGGCCGTGTTGAGCGGCCGCACGGTCTCGGACGTGATCTACAACGCCGGCATCCTCGTCGTGCTGATGCTGTCGGGCCTCGTCGTCGGTTGGCGCGTGCACGGGAGCGTCCGCGACTTCCTCCTCGCCGTCGCGCTGATGCTCTTCTTCACCTTCGCGATGGCGTGGATCGGGGTGCTGATCGGCCTGCTCGTACCGTCCGTCGAGGTCGGGCAGCAGCTCGGCTTCCTGATCGTCTTCCCGCTCACCTTCGTCTCGAACGCGTTCGTCCCAACCGAGACGCTGCCGGACTGGCTGCAACCGGTGGCGAACTGGAACCCGTTCAGCGCGCTGACCGCGGCGATCCGCGAGCTGTTCGGCAACCCGAACCCGTTCCCGTCAGGCTTCCCCGGCGACCACCCGTTCCTGCTCTCGCTCCTCTGGACGACCGCGTTGCTCGTCGTCTTCGCGCCGCTCGCGGTGCGGAGGTACCGCTCGATCGACCGCTAATCGCCAGTAGCGTCCGCCGCGGCGCGGTCGGCGATCTCGCTCACGACGGTCGGGTCGGCGAGGGTGGTCGTGTCGCCGAGCGCGCGGTTCTCGGCCACGTCGCGCAGCAGCCGGCGCATGATCTTGCCGCTGCGCGTCTTCGGCAGCTCGGGCGTGAAGACGATGTTCGCCGGCTTGGCGATCGCGCCGATCTTCCGCGCCACGTGCTCGCGCAGCTCCTCGAGCATCTCGACGGAGCCCTCGTCGGAGCCCTTGAGCGTGACGTAGGCGACGATCGCCTGGCCCGTGACCTGGTCGGAGCGGCCGCAAACGGCGGCCTCGGCCACTTTCGGGTGGTCGACGAGCGCGCTCTCGACCTCGATCGTCGAGATGCGGTGGCCGGAGACGTTCATCACGTCGTCCACGCGGCCGAGCAGCCAGAAGTCGCCGTCCTCGTCAATGCGCGCGCCGTCGCCGGCGAAGTAGCGCCCCGGGAAGCGCGACCAGTACGTCTGCACGTAGCGATCGGGGTCCTTGAAGATGCCGCGCAGCATCGCCGGCCACGGGCGATCGAGCACGAGGTAGCCGCCCCCGCCGGGGCCTACCTCGTTGCCGCGGTCGTCCACGACCGCGGCGTCCACGCCGGGGAAAGGCTTCGTCGCCGAGCCTGGCTTCAGCGTCGTCACTCCGGGCAGCGGGGTGATCAGGATCATCCCCGTCTCGGTCTGCCACCACGTGTCCACGACAGGACAGCGGTCGCCGCCGATGTGCTCCCGGTACCACATCCAGGCCTCGGGGTTGATCGGCTCGCCGACCGAGCCGAGCAGGCGCAGCGAGGAGAGGTCGTGCTTCGCCGCGTGCTCGGGCCCCCACTTCATGTGCGCCCGGATCGCCGTCGGCGCCGTGTAGAGCGTGTCCACGCGGTAGCGCTCGACGATCTCCCACCAGCGGTCCTTGTCCGGGAAGTCGGGCGTGCCCTCGTAGATGACGCCGGTGGTGGCGTTGCAGAGCGGCCCGTAGACGATGTAGCTGTGCCCGGTCACCCAGCCGACATCGGCCGCGCACCAGAAGACGGTGTCGGGCTTGACGTCGAAGATCAGGCGGTGGGTCTCGGCGACGCCGACCAGGTAGCCGGCGGTCGTGTGCGCGATCCCCTTCGGCTTCGCGGTGGTGCCGCTCGTGTAGAGGAGGTAGAGCAGGTCTTCGGCGTCCATCGGCTCGCACGGGCAGGACGCGGGGTCGTCGCTCTCGCCCTCGACGAGCTCGTGCCACCAGCGGTCGCGGCCCTCCGCCCAGGCGACCTCGCCGCCGGTGCGGCGGAGGACGACGGAGTGCCTGACGGTCGGCGAGGCCTCGAGCGCGGCGTCCGCATTCCGCTTCAGCGGCACCCGCGCGCCGCGGCGCCAGCCCTCGTCCTGGGTGATCAGCACTTCGCACTCCATGTCGTGCAGGCGATCGGAGAGCGCCTCGGCGGAGAAGCCGCCGAAGACGACGGTGTGCGGCGCGCCGAGCCGTGTGCAGGCGAGCATCGCGACGGCGATCTCCGGGACCATGCCCATGTAGATCCCGACGGGCGTCCCCTTCCCCACCCCGAGCTTCTTCAGGCCGTTGGCGAGCTCCACGACCTCGCGCTGGAGGCCGGCGAAGGTGATCGTCCGGCGATCGTCGACCGGCTCGCCCTCCCAGTGGTAGGCGACCTTGTCGCCGAGCCCCGCGTCGACGTGGCGGTCCACGCAGTTGAAGCAGACGTTGAGCCTGCCCCCGAGGTACCACTTGGCATACGGCGGGTCCCACTCCAGCAGCGTCGTGAACGGCTCGAACCACGTCACGCGCTCACGGCCCGCGGTCTCCCAGAGCTCCTCGAAGTCGCGGTCGTAGACGTCGGCCTGCGCGTTCGCCTGCGCGGCGAACCCCGCGGGCGGCGGGTAGCGCCGCTCCTCCAGGAACAGGTTCTCGATCGTCCGCTCGTCCACGCCTACGGCTCCAGGTCGTAGGGGAAGTCGGTCAGGACCTGGCAGCCGTCCTCGGTCACGAGCACGATGTCCTCGAGCCGCACGCCGCCAGAGCCGTGCCGGTAGAGGCCCGGCTCGAGCGCGATCACGTCGCCGGCGACGAACACGCCGCCGATCCGGCCGAGCCCCGGCTCCTCGTGCACGTCGAGCCCTACCCCGTGCCCGGTCGCGTGGTACATGCCGTCCTCGAGCACCTCGCCATCCGCCTTGTGCAGCTGCGTCGGGTGGCCGTGCTCGTGGAAGAAGTCGCAGACAAGCCGGTGGACGTCCTTGCCGTCCACGCCCGGCCGCACGGCATCGGTCGCGAGTGCGAGCGCCTCCCGGCTCAGCCGGTGGTACTCCCGGATCTCGTCCGAGGGCTCGCCGAGCGCAAACGTGCGCGTCATGTCCGCGTAGCAGCCGGACTCGCGGTCGCGCGGGAAGAGGTCGAAGAGGACGGGCTCGTGCGACACGATCCGGCCCGAGCCCATGTCGTGGCCGACCGCCGTCTGCGCGCCGTGGGAGACGATGAACTCGTCAGCCGTCGCGCCGTGCTCGCCGAACGCGCGCTCGACATGCAGCTTGAGCAGCTCGCAGGTGAGTGGATCGCCGTCCACCGCGAACCCTCCATTCGCGGGCACCGCGCGGCGCAGAAGGTCGAGCCCGGCCGCCGTCCCCGCCTCCGCCGCGCGTTGCGCTCGTCGAATCCCGGCCAGCTCGGCCGAATTCTTCCTGCGCCTCCGCGCGTCGAAGAAGTCCTGATCCACCGTCAGCTCGACCCCGTTCGCCCGCAGGTGATCCGCGTCGCCGAGCGGGAACCTGCGCGGGACGACCGCGCGCTCGATCCCGAGGAGCCGGCAGGCGTTCAGCCACAGCTCCCGCCCGACCTCCTCTCTCGAGAGCCCCCGCGTGAGCAGCTCGTCCACTCCGGCGTCCTCGAGCGTGCGCACGTCGAGGCCCATGGCGAGCGCCTCGACACGCTCGCACTCGAAGGAGACGACGACGACGGAGGCTCGGCCGTTGCGCTCGGCGTAGAGGAAGGGATCGCCGATCGCGACCGGCACGGCGTGCCGCATGTCGGGCGAGCGGATCGAGTCGCCGATGATGAGGACGTCCGTCACGGGATCACGATCCTAACGGGTAGGTTCCGGCGCATGGACACCGCCTTCCGCGAGCTGCAGGAGCGCCTCGCCGAGATCGCCGACCTCGGCCGCGCCGCCGGAGTGCTCGGCTGGGACCAGCGCACGATGATGCCCCCGCAGGGCGGCGAGGCCCGCGCCGAGGCGCTCGCCACCGTCAGCCGGCTCGCCCACGAGCGCTTCGTCTCCGACGACGTCGGCAGCCTGCTGGAGCAGCTCCGCCCGTACGAGGAGAGTCACGGCTACGACTCCGACGCGGCGAGCCTGATCCGCGTCGCGCGCCGCGACTGGGAGAAGGACCGCCGCGTGCCGAGCGAGCTCGCCGCGGAGCTGACGCGGGCGAGCTCGCGCGGCCAGGCCGCGTGGGTCGCGGCGCGCGCCGCGAACGACTTCGCCGCCTTCCTCCCCTACCTGAAGGCGAACCTCGAGCTGAAGCGGCGCTACATCGAGTGCTTCGAGCCGGCCGAGGCGCCCTACGACGTCCTGCTCGACGACTACGAGCCCGGCATGAAGACCGCCGAGGTGCGCGAGGTCTTCGCCGTGCTGCGCCCCGCGCTGACCGAGATCGTCGCCTCGGCCCCGGCGATCGACGCGTCGTTTCTCCACGGCGACTTCCCCATCGAGCGGCAGGAGGCGTTCGCACGCGAGGTCGTCGCCCGGCTCGGCTTCGAGGACGATTCGTGGCGGCTCGACCCGACGCACCACCCGTTCTGCGCCTCCTTCGGGAACCGCGACGTGCGCATGACGACCCGCTACCGCGGCGACGACCTCGAGTCGGTCTGGTCGACCCTGCACGAGGCGGGGCACGGGCTCTACGCGCACGGGATCGCAGCCTCCCTCCAGCGCAGCCCGCTCGCCCACGCGCCCTCGCTCGGGATGAACGAGTCGCAGAGCCGCACGTGGGAGAACCTCGTCGGCCGTAGCCTGCCGTTCTGGCGCTGCTTCTACCCGCGGCTACAGGAGCAGTTCCCTGCACAGCTCGGCGGCGTCGAGCTGGACGCCTTCTGGCGCGCGATCAACCGTGCAGAGCCGGGCCTGATCCGCGTGGACGCCGACGAGACGACCTATAGCCTCCACATCATCCTCCGCTTCGAGCTCGAGCAGGAGCTCGTCGCCGGCACGCTCGCTCCCGAGGACCTGCCGGAAGCGTGGAACGAGCGGATGCGCGAGTTCCTGGGGGTCGACGTGCCCGGCAACGCCGACGGCGTGCTCCAGGACGTCCACTGGTCGGCCGGCGGCATCGGCTACTTCCCGACCTACGCGCTCGGCAACGTCATCTCGCTCCAGATCTGGGAGCACGTGCGCCGCGAGCTGCCTGACCTCGACGCGCAGCTCGAGGCGGGCGAGCTGCGCGGGCTCGGCGAGTGGCTGCGCGAGCGGCTCTACCGGCACGGGCGCAAGTTCACGCCGAAGGAGACGCTCGACCGCGCGATCGGGACGCAGGAGCTCGACCCCCAGCCGTACCTGTCCTACCTGCGCGCGAAGACGGAGAGCCCGCGGGGCTAGACTGGCGGGCGTGGAGGGCCTCCAACGAGCCCAGGAGCTCGTCGAGTCGTACGCTGCCGCCGTGGCGGCGGAGCTCCCGCGCGGCGTCGAGCTGTTCGACGCGCACGTCCACCTCGGCCACGACATCGACGGCATGGTCGGCGCGCCGGACGAGCTGCTCGCGATCCAGAGCCGCTTCGGGATCACCGGCTCGTTCATGTTCTGCCTCGACGAGCGCGACCGCCACCCCGCCTTCCGCGCCGCCAACGACCGCACGCTCGCGTTCGCGCACCGCTCCGAGGGCGCCCTGATTCCCTTCGTCCGGCTCGACCTCGCGGAGAGCCCCCTGGAGGAGGCCGTACGCTGCCTCGATCTCGGTGCGCGCGGGATCAAGCTGCACCCCCGCGCGCAGGGATTCCTGTTCGACGACGTCAGGCTGGCGCCGGTGTTCGAGCTCGCGCGCGACCGCGGCGTGCCGGTCCTCGTCCACGGCGGCCGCGGGCTGCCGCCGATCGCCGACTCCCTGAGCGCGCTCGTCGAGCGCTACGCGGGCGTCACGCTGATCGTCGCCCACGCCGGAATCGCCGACATGGCCGCACTCGCTGGCCACTTCGGCGGCGTCGCCGGGGTCTTCTTCGACTCGTCTGTCTGGAGCCCGCTCGACCTGCTCGACCTCTTCCGGCAGGTGTCCCCCGAGCAGGTCGTCTACGCCTCCGACTACCCGTACGGCCGCCAGCCGGGCTCGCTCCTGCTCGCGCTGCGCACGGCGAAGCTCGCCGGCCTGAGCGACGCGCAGCTGCGCGCGGTGCTCAGCGAGAGCGCTCGTCGCATCGCCGCGGGCGAGCCGCCTCTGCCTCTCTCCGGCACCGTCGGCGGGGACACGCTGACGCTGCCCTTGACGTTCGCCCGCATCCACCAGTACCTCTCGATGGCGACGCCGCTCCTGTGGCTGCGCCAGCCCGACGCGTGGGGCGCGCTCGGCCTCGCCCTCAACGCGACCTACGAGCGCGACGGCCATCGCGACGAGACGGAGCAGATCCGCGAGCTGCTCGAGCGGGGGCGCGAGGTCTGGAAGGCCATGCCCGGGATCGAGGACGAGCGCGAGCGGATCGCCGCGGCGCGCACGGCAATCCGGCTCGTCCAGCTCGCCGACATCCTGGCGGTGACGACGCCTGCCTAGCCTGCGCGTGAACGGGCAGGCCTACGACGTGGACGCTCCCGTCGGCCGGTCGCTGCTCGCCGTCCTGCGGAACGACCTCGGCCTCACGGGCACGAAGCAGGCCTGCGGAGAGGGCCACTGCGGCGCGTGCACCGTCTCCCTCGACGGCGTGCCCGTGCTCTCGTGCATCACGCTCGTGCACACGGTCGAGGGCGAGGTGACGACGATCGAGGGCCTGCGCGACCACCCGCTCGTCGCGTCGTTCGTGCGTGCCGACGCACTCCAATGCGGCTTCTGCACGCCCGGCCAGATCGTCTCGGCCGCGGCACTCGTCGCCCGCACTCCCGAGCCGACGACCGAGGAGATCCGGCACGCCATGGCGGGCAACCTCTGCCGCTGCGGCGCGTACCCGAGAATCGAGGAGGCGATCCGGACCTGGCGAGGCTGATCCGCACCGAGAAGGAGGTCGAGGGTCGCTACGAGGACGTCTGGGTCGTCGTCGAGGAGGATCCGCTCGAGCAGTGGCCCGCCGGGCCGCTCTCGGTCGTCGGGCGGCCCGCGGCGAAGGTGGACGGGCTCGAGCGCGCGCGCGGGGAAGCGACCTACACCGCCGACGTGCGCCTGCCCGGGATGCTGCACGCGGCCGTGCTGCGAAGCCCCTACGCCTACGCGCGCGTGCAGAGGATCGACCTCGCGCCGGCGCTCGCGCTGCCCGGCGTGCGTGCGGCGCTCTCGTTCGAGGAGCTGGATGCGCTCTCCGGCGAGCCCGGCTACCACGGCGCGCCCGTCGCGGCCGTCGCCGCGGACCGCTACGGGCAGGCCGCCGCGGCGCTCGCGGCGATCGAGGTCGAGTGGGAGGTGCTCGAGCCGGTGCTCGACCCGGAGGAGGCAGTGCGGAACGGCCGGCTCGTCGGCGGGCCTCGCCGCTACGAGCGGGGCGACGTGGACGCCGCCTTCGCGGCCGCCGACGTCGTCGTCGAGGCCGAGTACCGGACGCAGACTGTGCTGCACAGCTCGATGGAGACACACCAGTCGGTCTGCCACTGGGAGGGGGAGACGCTCGTCGTCCACACCTCGACGCAGTACATCTGGGGCGTCCGCGCCGAGATCGCGAAGAAGCTCGGGCTGCCGCCCGACCGGGTGCGCGTGATCTGCGAGTACATGGGCGGCGGCTTCGGCTCGAAGAACGGTGCCGGCGTGCATACGTACGTCGCCGCCGAGCTCGCCCGCCGCGCCGGCCGCCCCGTCCGCTGCGAGCTGACCCGGCGCGAGGAGCTGCTCGCCACCGGCAACCGCAACGCGACGATTCAGCGCGTGCGCGCGGCGGCGCGTGCCGACGGCACGCTCGTCGCGCTCGAGGGTGAGTTCGTCAACACGGTCGGCTGGGACGGCTGGCTCTCCCCGACCGCGGGGCCGATGCAGATGCTCTACGCCTGCGAGAACGTGAGGACGGTCGAGCACGGAGCGAAGACGAACACCGCGCCGATGGCTGCCTTCCGCGCGCCCGGGTTCGCCGAGGGCACGTTCGGGCTCGAGAGCCTGCTGAACGACCTCGCGCGCAAGCTGGAGATCGACCCGCTCGAGCTGCGGCGACGCAACCACGCCGAGGCCGACCTGCTGAGCGGCATTCCCTTCTCCTCGAAGCGCCTCCGCGAGTGCTACGAGCTGGCGGAGCGCCACTGGGCCCGCCGCGACGAAGTGCGGGCCCGCTCGGAGGGGCCGTGGAAGCGCGGCGTCGGCCTGGCCAGCCAGATTTGGTACGGCGGCGGCGGCCCGCCCTCGTACGCGTGGCTGCGACTCGGCTCCGACGCGCGCGCAGTCGTCGTCACGGCGATGCAGGACATCGGCACCGGCTCGCGCACGGCGATGGCGCAGATCGCCGCCGAGGAGCTCGGGCTGCCGCTCGAGCGCGTCCGGGTCGAGCTCGGCGACTCAGCGAAGGGGCCGTTCGCCTCGATCTCGGCCGGCTCCTCGACGCTGCCCTCGATGGGCCCGGCGGTGCGGGCCGCGGCCGCAGACACCCGCCGCCAGCTCTGCGAGATCGCGGCGCAGCGCTTCGGCGTCGAGGAGGACGCTCTCTCGCTCGCGGGCGGCTCGATCGTCCACGCCGACGGCCGCTCCTGGCCGCTCGAGGAGCTGACGGGCCTACTCGGCGACCAGCAGATCCTCGGCAGGGGCGCGCGGGGTCCGAACCCTGCGGGAATGCGCGTGCTCACGTTCGGCGTCCAGGTCGCCGAGGTGGCGGTGGACATCGAGACGGGCGAGGTGCGCGTCGAGCGGATCGCCGCGATTCACGACGTCGGCCGGATCGTGAACCCGCTCGGAGCGCGCAGCCAGGTCGAGGGCGGGGTTGTGCAGGCCCTCGGGCACACGTTCTGCGAGGAGCGGCTGCTCGACGGCGAGACCGGGACCGTGCTGACCCAGACGCTCGACGCGTACCGGCTCCCGACGATCGCCGACGTGCCCGAGATCGTCTGCGAGTTCGTGGACATGCCCGACGAGCACCTCACGAACCTCGGCTCCAAAGGGCTCGGCGAGCCACCGATCATCCCGACCTCGGCGGCGATCGCCGGCGCCATCCGCGACGCGACGGGCGCCGAGCTCCACTCGTTGCCGATCTCGCGCGCGGAGCTGCTGCGCGCCCTCGCCGAGGCGCGGGAACGAGAGCGGGAGAGGGTTGCAACTCCGACGGCCTGAGTCAGTCGAGGCGGCCGTCGCGGCGCTCGGCGACGGGGGGGTGGCGCTCGCCGGCGGCACCGAGCTCGTGCCGCTCCTGCGCGACGGCCTCGCGACGGCGGATACGCTCGTCTGGATCCGCGACGCCGTGCCGCGCGGCGTGGAGGCGGGCCGGATCGGCGCGGGCGCAACGCTGGCCGAGCTCGAGGCGAGCGCGGCGGTGCCGGAGGCGCTGCGGGAGGCCTGCCGGCTCGCGGGCTCGCCCCAGATCCGCGCCGCGGGGACGATCGGCGGCAACCTCCTGCAGGCGACGCGCTGCTGGTACTGGCGCCTGAAGTTCCCGTGCGCTCTGCACGGCGGCGACCGCTGCCACGCCCGCGACGGCGAGCACGGCGAGCACGGGATCCTCGGCAACGACGTCTGCGCCTCGGCGCACCCCTCCGACCCGGCGGCGGCCCTGCTCGCGCTCGGGGCGACCGTCGTCACCGACCGGCGCCGGCTTCCCGTCGCCGAGCTCTACCGCCTGCCGAGCGACGGGGACCGGCGGCTGACGACGCTCGAGCCGGGCGAGTTGCTGCTCGAGCTCGAGGTGCCGCAGCCCGACGCCTCGACCTACCTGAAGGCGATGGACCGGCAGCGCTTCGCGTTCGCGATCGTCGGCGTCGCCGCGGCGCGCTTCCCGGAAGGCGTCCGGCTCGCGCTCGCCGGCGTCGCACCGGTGCCCTGGGAGCTCGAGGGGCCGGAGGCGCTCACCGCCGCGACGCCCCTACCCGGGACGGCGTACAAGGTCGGGCTCGCGCAGGCGCTCGTCCGCCGTGCGCTCGATGCAGTCACGTAGCGGGGGGTACGATCCGCATCCGATGAGGCTTCGGATCCTCGCCCTCCTGCTCGTGGCGGCCACAAGCGGCACCGTGGTGACCTTCGCGGGCGGCGCGCGGGCCGGCAAGCCGGCCTCGACGCCGGTCGCGGCCTCATCGAGGGTCGCGCCCTCGAAGCCATGTCCGATCCCGCGGCGCTTCGCCGCCACCTTCCGCGACGCCGCCAACGACGCCGGCGTCCCGCTCGCGATGCTCGTCGCGGTGGCGCAGGTCGAGTCCCACCTGAACTCGGACGCACGCTCGCCGTCAGGGGCGCACGGGCTCCTGCAGGTGCTCCCCTCGACGGCCGCAGAACTCGACCTCGACACGTACGAGGTGCGCGAGAACGTGCTCGCGGGAGCGCGCTACCTGCGCCAGATGCTCGACCGCTTCCAGTCGGCCGAGCTCGCGCTCGCGGCCTACAACGCGGGGCCGACCGCCGTCGAGAAGAAGGGCGCCGCGCCCAACGACGAGACGGTTGCCTACGTCGCCAACGTCACCGCCGAATGGAGGAGGCTGGTCGGATGTGCGTAGCGAGGATCGCGCCGCTCGCCCTGGTCGTGCTCGTCGTCGCCGGCTGCGGCGGGGGCAAGAGCGCGGCACCGGCGGCGACGACAGAGCCGACCGCCTCGGCCGGCGGCTGCGCGACCGTCGAGCAGCCCGCGGCAAGGCCGGACGGAGAGCTGGAGGCACCGACGGGCGAGCTCGACCCGGCCAAGACGCACAACCTCACCCTCGCCACGAGCTGCGGCAGCTTCACCGTCACGCTCGACCCGAAGCTCGCCCCCAAGACGGCCGCCTCGCTCGTCGGGCTGGCCCGCGCCGGCTTCTACGACGGCACGGTCTTCCACCGGATCGTCCCCGGCTTCGTCATCCAGGGCGGCGACCCGACGCAGACCGGCGAGGGCGGCCCCGGTTACAAGACGGTGGACGCGCCGCCGTCGGATGCGCGCTACGTCAAGGGCGTCGTCGCGATGGCGAAGACGGGGGCGGAGCCGCCCGGCACATCGGGCAGCCAGTTCTTCGTCGTCACCGGCGGGGACGTCGGGCTGCCCCCCGATTACGCGATCGTCGGCACCGTGACTGCCGGCCTCGACGTCGTGACGGCGATCGGCGAGCTCGGCGACCCCGCGACCGAGCGCCCGCTCCAGCCGGTCGTGATCGAGAAGGTCACGGTCGGCGAGTCGTAGCCGCGGTGGTCGCCGCCGTCGTCCTCGCCGCCGGGGCCTCGACGCGCTTCGGCGCGCCGAAGCAGCGCCTGCTGGCCGAGGAGGTCGTGGCGCGCCTGCGTGCGGCGCCGTCCGTCGGCGAGATCGTCGTCGTCCTCGGAGCTCACGACGTGACGACGGACGCCCGCGACGTGCTCTGCACCGACTGGGAGCGCGGGCCCGGCGCGTCGTTGCGCTGCGGCCTCGCTGCGCTGCCGGCCGAGGCGGAGGCGGCGGTCGTCGCGCTCGCCGACGGCCCCGACCTCGCCCCGGAGGCCGTCGAGCGGCTCGTCGCCGCGTGGCGCGGCGGTTCGGGCACACTCCTCGCCGCCTCGTACGGAGGCGTGCGCGGCCATCCGTTCCTGCTCGCGCGCAGCGCGTGGGGCGACGTCCCGGACGAGGGCATGCGAGCACGCGACCCCGTGCTCGTGCCTTGCGACGACCTCGGGGCGCCTGGAGACGTGGATCGTCCCGAGGATCTGCCGCAGAGGTTCAGGAATCGCGGCGGCGAACCGAGATAGCTCGTATGGAGCTCGCTCGCCCGATCGTCCCGATCCGGGACCACTCGCCGCTCGCCTCCGCGCGCATCAGACGCCGGCTCACCGTCGAGGAGGCCGCGCGCCGCGCCGGGCTCGCCTCGGAGCAGGTGACGTGGCTCGAGGAGGGCCGCGTCTACCGCTTCCCGTCGCCCGACGACGCCCTCTGCGCCACCCTGCTGCTCGCGAGCGCTCTCGGCGTGGACGGCCGCGAGGCGCGCGAGCTCGCCGGCCTGCCCGTGCCGCCCCGGCCGCCCGGGGTCAACCCGGCCGCCCGGCTCGTCGTCGTAGCGGCGCTCTCCGCGCTCCTGACCGCGATCGCCGCGTTCGTCCTCGTGCCCGCCGTCACCGGACCGGCGGCGAAGCAGGATCCCGTGCTCGTCGAGGCCGCGGCGTTGCCGGAGCCGTGGGAGATCTCCGTCGACGTCCTGAACGGCGCCGGCGACATCAACCGGACCCGGCAGGTGGCAAGCGAGATCCAGTCGCTCGCCTACACGATCAAGCGCGTCGGCAAGGCTAACCGGTTCGACTACCCGCGGACGGCGGTCTTCTACGAGCAGGGCGGCAGGCTGATCGCCATCCGTCTCGCACGTCAGCTCGGCGTCGTCACGCAGCCCCTGCCCGGCGGCTCGAACGCGAAGCGCCTCGTCGTGATCGTCGGCCCGCAGCGCGGGCCCGGCTAATCATCTAACCGCGCAGCTGGTTGATCTTGGCGAGCAGGCCCGGCGGCATGCTCTCGCTCGCCGTGAGCCGAACGTAGCGGCGCAGCGACTCCTCGAAGCGATAGCGGCGGCGGCAGTACGCGCACGCGTTCAGGTGCTCCTCGGCCTCGACGACCTCCACCGGGCTCAGCTCGCGATCGAGGAACGGCTGGAGCATCTGCTCGCACTTCTCGCACGGATCGACTGCGCTCACGACAGGCTCTCGTCGGCCAGCTTGTGCTTGAGGAGACGCCGTCCGCGGTGCAGCCGCGACATCACGGTGCCGATCGGCACGTCGAGGATCTGCGCCGCATCGGCATAGCTGAACTCGCCGATGTCCACGAGCACCACGACGTCGCGGAAGTCGTGGGGCAGCTCCGAGAGCGCGCTCACGATCCCGTCCTGGGACAGCCGCTCGACGACGCGGTCGTGCTCGAGCACCTGCTCGCCGTCGCTCGCGGCGAGCTTGTTGGCGAGGTAGTAGTCCCCTTCCTCGAGCGGCTCCAGATCGGGCGTGCGCTGCACCTTCCGCCCGCGGTCGAGATTGAGGTTCGTGAGGATCCGCAGCAGCCAGGCGCGCATGTTCGTCCCCGCGGTGAAGGAGCGCCAGCTTCGAAATGCCCTCGCATAGGTGTCCTGCACCAGATCCTCGGCCTCCTCCCGCGAGCTGACGAGCCGGCGGGCGACGCGGTAGACCTGATCGGCGAACTCGAGTGCGTCCTCCTCGAAGCGGAGCCGGTCGCGTGCCTCGGTGGCGGCGCGACGCCCCGCTTCTGCCTCGGCCTCACCCACCGGCCTACCGTAGCAACGTCCTGCAGACGTATGCAACGCGCGCCGGGACGGCCCTATTCCCCTAGCTCAGTGCGATTTCGCGGAAGCCGGCGCCGGCCATCGCGGCGAGCAGGGCATCCCTCGACGTCAGCGCGTCGTCCCAGGCAAGCTGCACCTGGCCCATGAGGTTGGCGTTCGCGCTCTCCAGCCCGTCCTGCCCCTGGAGGGCGACGCCGAGCCGATTGACGCACCGCTCGCACCGGATGCCGGTGACCTGGATCGTCTCGGTGTGCAGCGTCATCTAGCTCAACGCCGGACGCCGTGCACCGGCCGCCCGGCGGCCTCCCAGGCGTAGTACGAGGCGCTCGGGCCGAAGCCCGACTCGTAGGCGACGATGCGTGGGTTCCGGCCCACCTCCTTCGCGCGCTGCGCATGCCACAGGAGGTTCGGGTCGTCCCGCTGCTCCCAGACGAGGACGAGATGGGCCGCAGTCATGAAGTCGGCCACGAACGGGCAGCCCCCGCCGGGGCACGGGAACGGGTCGGTGCGGACGCAGTGCCAGCCCGAGTGGTGGCCGGAGCCGTCCCCCGTCCACAGCTCCTCGTCCTCCAGCTCGAGCGCGTCCTCGAACTCGAGGGTCGCGCGTCCGGGCCGCAGCCCCTCGCCGCTCTCCATAGGAGGCAAAGCGTAGCCGTAGCTCCGACCCGCGCCGCAACCGCATGCTCACGCCGGGGGAGGGCCGCCGGGTGGCCCGCCCTGCACAATGAGAGCGTGGACACGAGGCGAGACCTCGCAGTCGTCCTTTCCGGCGGCGGCATCAACGGCGTGCTGCTCGAGCTGGGGTTTCTCAAGCGCCTGCGCGAGAGCCCGCTCTGGCCCCGGATCGGGTGCATCTTCGGCACCTCCGCCGGCGCGGTGACGGGGACGAGCGCCGCGCTCGACCGGCTCGACGAGCTCGAGCGCTTTCTCTTCTCCCTCCGGCCGGAGGACACGTTCAGGCCGCAGCGGCTCTGGCGGACGCCGCTGCTCGGCCTCAACGACTACACGCTGCCCCAGACGATCGCGGAGCGCCTCGGCGACCCGACGGAGCTCGCCCGTGACCTGGAGCGCTCCCCCGTCGAGCTCGTGGTCTGCGCGACCGACGTCACCGACGACGGGCCTGGCGAGCACGGGTACGAGCTGACCTACTCGTCGCGGACGACGCCGCCGGAGGTCATGGGCCAGGCGGTGCTCGCCTCTGCGGCGATCAGCGCGCTCGTCTTCCCGCTCCGCGTGGGCGACCGGATCGCGACCGACGGCGGGTGGGTGCGCAACTACCCGCTCGGACACGCGTACGACCACCCGGGAGTCGGCACGATCGTCGCGTTCCGCTATGTGCCGGAGTACCGCCGGCTCGGCGCCGAGCCGCTCGCCCGGCTCCGGGAGCGACTGCAGCGGATGCGCGCAGTGCCGCCCGTCCGTGCCTTCGTCGCGGAGCTGCGCGAGGCGGAGGAGCGCGCGGCCCGCGGTGAGCCGATGCACCTCGTGGACATGCTCGTGCGCCTGATGCGGGTCTCGATCCAGCGCAACACCGAGCTGGAGGAGCGCTCCGCCGACCTACGCGACGCGTCGGTGCGCGAGCTCGCCGCGCTCCGCGCCGACGTACTCGACCTCGTCCGCGAATACGCACGCCCAGCCCGCCGCCGGGCCGCCGCAGGCGCGGTCGAGCAGCGTTTCGCGGCGGCCCGCTTCCCGTTCCGTCACGACCGCGAGCTGCCGCGGATCACGGTCCGCGCGACGGCGGGTGCGGAGAGCCTGGAGCCGAGCTTCCGCAACCAGCGCCCGTGGACCGACGAGGCGAAGCGGTCGCTGATCGAGCGCGGCTACGAGCTCACCGACGCGGTCCTCCGCGCCGAAGGCCTCGCCGAGCCGCTCGCTTCGTAGCCAGCGGCCGCCCTCGGTTTCCTGGCGCGCCTCTCGCGTCGCGTAGGGAGGGGGAACAGTGCGAGAAGCACGGGCCCCCGACTGGAGCGGCGCGAGGGGCGCGAGCGGCCCCGGAGGCCGGCTCCGCCGGCCGGGAGGGGCCACGGCCAGGGAAGCGAGGGCCTAGCGCTCGGGAGAGGCCGGCTGCCGCCCGAGCTCGACGTGGAGGGTCAGCTGCTTCTCGCCGCGGTAGATGTCGAGCGTGATCTCGTCACCCGGCTTGCGCGTCGCGAGGAAGCCGCGCAGCTCCTCGAGCGTCGCCATCTGCTCTCCGTCCGCCGCGACGATCACGTCGCCGCCCAGCGTGTAGCTCTCGCCGGCGACGACGACCTTCGTGTCGCCACCCTTCAGCCCGGCCTTCGCAGCGCCGCTCCCGGCCACGACGTTCTCGACGAGGAGCCCGGCGTCCACCGGCAGCCGAAACGTCCGCGCAAGCTCCGACCCGATCGGGCTCACGCCGACACCGAGAAAGGCACGCTCGACCTTGCCGCTCCTGATCAGCTGCGCGGCGACGCTCTTGACGGTGTTCGAGGGAATCGCGAAGCCGATGCCCACGTTGCCCGTCGATCCCTGGGCCGTCGCGATCTGCGAGTTGACGCCGATCACGTCACCGCGCGCACTCAGCAGCGGGCCGCCCGAGTTGCCCGAGTTGATCTGGGCGTCCGTCTGGATGACGTGGTCGATCGTGTAGCCGTTCGGCGCCGTGACATCTCGTTGCAGGGCGCTCACGATGCCCGCCGTGGCGGTGCGGTCGAGGCCGAACGGGTTGCCGATCGCAACCACGTCGTCACCGACCTGGACCTTGTCGGAGTCGCCGAGGGACAGCGGCGTGAGCGCGCGGGCACTCGTATCCACCTGGAGGACGGCCAGGTCGGTGGACGGGTCGGAGCCGACGACGCGCGCCTTCAGCGTGTCCCTGCTGGAGAACGAGACCTCGATGTCGTCGGCGCCCTCGACCACGTGGTAGTTCGTGACGATGTGGCCGGCCCTGTCGATCACGAACCCCGAGCCGAGCGCCTGCTGCGGACCGGTCGAGAACGGCGTGCCGAAGAAGGGGTCCACCTCGGTGCCCGCCTTGGTCGTCGAGGTGATCTGGACGACGCCGGGCGCCGAGCGGCGATAGATCTCGTTGATCGAGAGGGCATCGCTCTCGCTCACCGAGGTCGTCGTTGCGCCGGCGGGCGGCGACGACGACTCGCGGATCACGGTCGTCGTGCCGCCGCCGAGGTCGCCGAGGAGGGCTGCTCCCGAGATCGCGACCGCGCCGCCGAGGAGGGCTGCGGCGACGAGGCCGACGCTACGACCGAGAGTGCTCGTGCCCTTCACGCCACTCGTTATAGATCCGGCCGGGTTAGGGCCGGGTTAGGACGCGTTAAGCGACCGTTGCGCGGAATGGAGAACGCCGGGGCGGCGCAAGGGGGATGAGCGCTGCCCGGGCCATCGGCGGGAGGGCTAGCCGATGAGGATGTCCGTTCCCGACGCAACTCGCGCGGGCCGTCGCATCGTGGCGTCCGCGGATCGGGCTGCGAGAATCCTCAGCCACGGGCGAGAAGCGCACGCAGCGGACGGACGGACGGCGGGTCGGCAGCCCCGCCCGTTGGGCTGTGGTCGCCGCCTACCTCGCCGTCGCCTCGGCGGGCTGGCTGGCCGCCGCGGTCGCCGGGCTCGCGGCCGCGCGCGATCTCGGCGGCGGCTCCCCGCTCTCCGGAGACGTCGTGCTCGCGACGCACCTCGTCGCCCTCGGCTTCTTGCCGGTCGCCGTCACCGGCGCCGCGCTCCACATCCTGCCGATCCTCCTCCGCACCAGCCTGCCCCCGGGCCGGCTCCACCTGGCCGCGCTGCCGCTGCTTGCCGCCGGCGGCCCGCTCGTCGCCACCGAGCTCGCCTACGGCGGGGCCGGGGCGCTCTTCCGGGCAGGCACCGGTCTCCTCTCGGCGGGGCTCCTGCTGGTGCTCGTCCAGATCGGCTGGCTCGTCGTTCGCGCCCCGCGCGGACGCACGCTGCTCGCAAGCCGGACCGGCGTCGCCCTCTCGGCGATGCACGCGGCGCTGGCGCTCGCCGCCGGCGCGGCGCTCTTCGGCAACCCCGATCTGCTCGGAGTCGCCTTCCCGCGGGCCCTGCTCATACACCTGCACCTGGCCGTGCTGGGCTGGCTCGTGCTCCTGATCGTGACGGTCGGGAGGACGCTCGGGCCGATGCTGGCGCTCGCTCCCGCCGAGCCACCCCGCCGCCTCCCGCTCGACGAGCTCGCGCTGACGGCCGGACTCTGGCTTCTACTCGGCAGGGCTTGCCGCCGGCCTCGTCCCGTTGATGCTCGCCGGCGCCGCCGTCGTGGCCGCCGTGCTCGCCCGCTTCGTCGCGCTGCTCGCCCGCGTCGGGCGGGAGCTCCGCACCCAGGGCGTCGAGGGGCCGCTCGTCCACTTCCTCGCAGGTGCCCTGTTCCTCGCGCAGGCCGCGGTGCTGGGCGCGCTCGCCCTCGCGGACGTCGTTGACCCATGGCGGGCCGGGCCGGCCTATGTCGTCCTGCTCCTCGTCGGCTTCGCCGCCGGGGTGACGCTCGGCCATCTCGGCAAGCTGCTCGCGCTCTCGGCCTGGCACTGGTGGCCGCCGGGGCCGAGGCCGAAGCAGGCGTGGCTCTACCCCCGGCGGCTCTGGCTCGCCGAGGCCGCCGTGTTCGCGGTGGGGATCGAGGCGCTCGCGCTCGGCCCGCTCCTACGCTCGGGCACACTGGCGAGCGCCGGAGCGGCGGCCGTCCTGCTCTCGGCGGCGCTCGCGTGCGGCGCCGTGCTCTTCACGCTCCGGCGCGGGCCGTTCTAGGCGACGACCGCGACCTCGACGGTGCCGGCGTGCGCGGCGTCGCCGAGCGCATTCTCGAGCTTCCACTTGAGCTCGCCGCTCGCGTACAGCTCCTCGACGATGTCGGCGCCCCCGAGCAGCTCGCCCTTGAGGAACACCTGCGGGATCGTCGGCCAGCCCGAGAGCGCCGACAGCTCCTCGCGGATCGCCGGGTCGGGGAGGACGTCGACGGCGGTGACCGGCGCGCCGAGCGCGTACAGCACCTGCAACGCCCGGTCGGAGTTGCCGCAGCTCGGGGCTTCCGGCGTGCCCTTGATGAACACGGCCACCGGAGCCGACTCGATGACCGCCTGGATCTGATCGCGCAGCTCGCTCATGCCGTTCCCTTCGTCGTGATTCGCAGTTCGTGGATTGTGCCATCGTGCAGCAGCCCGGTGAGGGCCTCGTTGACCAGCCGGTGCTGCTCGAGCAGCGGCAGGCCGCCGAAGCGCGGGCTGACGACGGTCACGTGGAAGTGGTCGCCGCCGCCGGTGCGGTCCACGACGGCGATCTCCGCCGCTTCCGGGAAGGACGCGTGTAAGCGTGCCCGAGCAACTCGCCCGCCACGCAGCCATGCTAGCCCCGGCCCCGGCGCGGGGCGGCGGGCCGTACGATTGCCGCGATGCGGCCCGGGTTCCTCGTCTCCCTCCCCGAACG
This sequence comes from uncultured Actinomycetes bacterium, assembly GCA_963839425.1. Lineage (GTDB taxonomy): Bacteria > Actinomycetota > Thermoleophilia > Gaiellales > Gaiellaceae > CAYGLV01. Next base: position 452,155 of record CAWIUX010000005.1, on the reverse strand, counting down.
GCTCGCGCGCTCGGTCGCGGCCGCGCTCGGCGGCGCGGTGACCGAGGCCGCGCAGCTCGTCCTCCCCCGCTTCGTACGCCGCCCGCGCTTCTACGAGGCGACGGCGAAGAACATGCTGCGGATCGCTGTCGAGCTCGTGGGCGGCGTGGACGAGGGGGGGGACAGAGGGCCAAGGGAGAGGAGGCCCCCCGAGCTCTCGCGCGTTACGAGACTGCGCCGGGCGGCGGCGCAGGAAGGCCGGAGCGTGCTCGAGGTCTCCTCGGGGATGGGGCTCGCCTTCCTGCTCTCCGCGAAGCGCGTCGGCCGTGAGCACCTGGTCGCGCCGTACCGCGAGGACTGGACGCCGCTGCGCTCGGAGGGCTTCGGCGCGTACGCGCGACGCGTCTCGGGCCCCTACGCCGACGCGGTGACGGGGCACTTCGACCCGAGCCGCACGTCCCTGACCGAGCGCGGCCTGCGCCGCCTGGCGCGGAGGCTCCGACGGTAGGACGCCGCCTCGCCTGTGCCGCGGTCCTCGCCGCCGTCTTCGCCGCGCCCGCGACGGCCCGTGCGGCCGGGCCGGTGCCGTGGTGCGGCCCGGACGCCGTGGCCGCCGACCGGCTGCCCGACGCCACACCCGGCTTCGCGGTCCACGTCGTCTACGCGTTCCCGGCCGACGGGGGCGACCGCTTCGCGGAGTGGGCGCCGCGCATCGCGGGCGACGTGGCGGAGATCGACGCGTGGTGGCGGGCGGAGGATCCCGGCCGGGCGCTCCGCTTCGACCTCGCCGCCTTCCCGTGCGCCTCGACGTTCGGGCAGCTCGACGTCTCGCGCGTCCAGCTCCAGGAGACCGCGGCGCAGCTCATGCCCTTCGCCACCGTCTTCTCGCGGATCATCGGCGCCCTGCCGCTGGCGCCCTTCGGCTTCGCGAGCCCCGACAAGAAGTACCTCGTCTACTTCGACGGCCCGCACGACCAGGGCGGCGACGCGCAGACGTGCGGGCAGGGCCGGCGCGGCTATACCGAGGGCGGCGCCGAGAGCTACGCCGTCGTCTACGTCCGCACCTGCAACATGGAGGCCGACGACGCCTTCCGCGCCTTCGTCGCGGTACACGAGCTGCTGCACGCGCTGAACGCGCTCCCCTCCGGCGGCCCGCCGCATGCCTGCCCAGGGGACGACGCGCACGCGTGCGACTCGGGGGCCGACGCCCTCACGGGCTCTAACACCTACGAGAGCGGCCGCCTGGCCGAGAAGCACCTCGACATCGGCCGCGACGACTACTACGGTCACGGCAGCTCGTGGTGGGACGTGCAGGACTCGCTCTTCCTGGAGCGCCTCGACTCTCCCGACAGGGCGGCGCCGAGCCAGGTCGCGGGGCTGACCGCGACGAGCAGCGGGTCGGTGGTGACCCTGCGCTGGGTGGCGGCGAGCGACGACTCGGGCGCCGTCACGTACCGCGCCTACCGCGACGGCACGCTCGTCCAGCGCGAGTTGACGACGCTCTCGGCGACCGACGGCGCGGCGCAGCCGACCGCGACCTACGAGTACTCGGTGCGGGCCGCCGACGCCGTCGGCCACCTCGGGCCGCCGGCGACGATCCGCTTCACCGTCGGGCTCGGAATCGTGGACGCGGCTGGAAAGCTCGTGCGCGACACGGTGCCGCCCGGGCCGATCCCTCGCGCGGAAGTGTCGTGGCGGGGCGATGTCGTACGGATGCGCTGGGCCGTCGCCCCGGACCCGGGCGGCCTCAAGGGGTACCGGATCACCGCGAACAAGCGCGTGCTGGCGCGGCCCGCGAAGACCTCGATCGTCCTCTCGCGCAAGAAGCTCGTCGGCAAGCGGGTCGAGATCGCAGCGATCGATCGCGCCGGCAACGTCGGCCCCGCGTTCGTCGTGCCCCGAAGCGCTGGTTCATCGTCGAGCTAGATCGGTTCTGATTCAATCGAGGGCGATGGCCGCAGCCGACAGCTTCTCCGCCCGTTCGGCGCTCCGGGTCGGCGGCCGGGCCTACGAGATCTTCTCGGCTCGACGCGCTCCAGGCCGCGTACGACGTCTCGCGGCTGCCCTACACGCTGCGGATCCTGCTCGAGAACGTGCTCCGCCGCGAGGACGGCGCACCGTGACGCGCGACGTCGAGGCGGTGGCGCGCTGGGACGCGCAGGCCGAGCCGTCGCGCGGAGATCACCTTCACGCCCGCGCGCGTCCTGCTCCAGGACTTCACCGGCGTGCCCGCCGTCGTCGACCTCGCCGCGATGCGCGACGCGATGCGCGACCTCGGCGGCGACCCGGCGAGGATCAACCCGCTGCTCCCGGCCGAGCTCGTGATCGACCACTCGGTGCAGGTGGACGACGTTCGCGACCCGGCTCGCGATCTCGCGCAACGCCGAGCTCGAGTTCCAGCGCAACCGCGAGCGCTACGCCTTCCTGCGCTGGGGCCAGAGCGCGTTCGCGCAACTTCAAGGTCGTGCCGCCGAACACGGGCATCGTCCACCAGGTCAACCTCGAGTACCTCGCGCGGGTCGTCGAGGACCGCGACGGCGCAGGCGTTCCCGGACACGCTCGTCGGCACCGACTCGCACACGACGATGGTCAACGGGCTCGGCGTGCTCGGCTGGGGCGTCGGCGGGATCGAGGCCGAGGCGGCGATGCTCGGCGAGCCGATCTCGATGCTCGTGCCGCAGGTCGTCGGCTTCCAGCTGACGGCGCGCTGCCGGAGGGCGCGACCGCGACCGACCTCGTCCTCACCGTGACGCAGATCCTGCGCGCAGACCGGCGTCGTCGGGAAGTTCGTCGAGTACTTCGGCGCACGGCCTCGCCGGCCTGCCGCTCGCCGACCGCGCGACGATCGGGAACATGTCGCCGGAGTACGGCGCGACGTGCGGCTTCTTCCCGGTCGACGACGAGACGCTCCGCTACCTGCGCCTGACCGGGCGCAGCGAGGAGCGGCTCGCGCTCGTCGAGGCGTACTGCAAGGAGAACGGCCTCTGGCACGACGCCGGCGAGCAGCCCGACGTACTCGCAGGTCGTCGAGCTCGACCTCTCGACCGTCGAGCCGTCGCTCGCCGGCCCGCGCCGCCCGCAGGACCGGGTGCCGCTGCGCGGACGCGCAAGCGGTCGTTCCTCGAGGCGCTGCCGACCTTCGGCGTCGACTACGGCAACGGCACGACAAGGCGGTCGCCGAGTCGTTCCCGGCGAGCGACCCGGCGGCCGAGCGCTCGCCCGGGCACGGCGCCGCGGCGGGACGGCGTGGACGTCCCGGCCGTCGCGGTCGCCGCACGCCCGGGACGGTGCACGGTCGAGCTCGACGGCGAGACGTTCGAGCTCGACCACGGCGCGGTCGTGATCGCGGCGATCACCTCCTGCACGAACACCTCGAACCCGGCGGTGATGGTCGCCGCCGGCCTGCTCGCGAAGAAGGCGGTCGAGCGCGGCCTGCACGCGCCGGCCGTGGGTGAAGTCGTGCCTCGCGCCGGGCTCGAAGGTCGTCACCGAGTACTACGACAAGGCCGGGCTGACGCCGTACCTCGAGGCGCTCGGCTTCCACACCGTCGGCTACGGCTGCACGACCTGCATCGGCAACTCCGGCCCGCTGCCCGCCGGCGGTCTCGCGCCGCGATCGACGGAGGGCGGCCTCGTCGCCTGCGCGGTCCTCTCCGGCAACCGCAACTTCGAGGCGCGCATCCACGCCGAGGTGAAGGCGAACTACCTCGCCTCGCCGCCGCTCGTCGTCGCCTACGCGCTCGCCGGACGGATGGACATCGACCTCGCGACCGAGCCGCTCGGCCAGGACCCGACGGCGAGCGACGTCTTCCTCGCCGACATCTGGCCCTCACCGGCCGAGGTGGAGGAGACGATCGCGGGCGCGCTCGGGCGAGGAGATGTTCCGCGACGACCTACGCCGACGTCTTCACGGGCGACCCCGCGTGGCGCGAGCTGCCGGTTCCCGCCGGGCGATCTCTACGCGTGGGAGCGACGGACTCGACCTACGTCCGGCGGCCGCCCTACTTCGACGGCATGTCCGCCGAGCCGGGCACGCGTCGGACGACATCGCACGGCGCGCGCTGCCTCGTCGCGATCGGCGACTCGGTCACGACCGACCACATCTCGCCGGCGGGCTCGATCAAGCCCGACTCGCCCGGCCGGCGAGTACCTCGTCGAGCACGGCGTCGAGCGCGCGGACTTCAACTCCTACGGCTCGCGGCGCGGCAACCACGAGGTGATGGTGCGCGGCACGTTCGCGAACGTGCGGCTGCGCAACCTGCTCGTGCCCGGCTCCGAGGGGACGTGGACGGTGCACCTGCCCGTCGGGCGAGGAGACGACGATCTTCGAGGCCGCGCAGCGCTACCTCGCCGAGGGCGTGCCGCTGATCGTGCTCGCGGGCAAGGAGTACGGCTCCGGCTCGTCGCGCGACTGGGCGGCCAAGGGCCCGAACCTGCTCGGCGTGAGAGGCGGTGATCGCGGAGAGCTACGAGCGGATCCACCGCTCGAACCTGCTGATGATGGGCATCCTGCCGCTCCAGTTCCTGCCGCGGCGAGAGCCGCGAGTCGCTCGGGCTGACCGGCCGCGAGGAGTTCTCGATCGACGGGCGTCGAGAACGGCGAGGCGCGCGAGGTGACGGTGCGCGCCGACGGCACCGAGTTCCGCGCCCGCGTGCGCCTCGACACGCCGCGCGAGCGCGAGTACCTCCGCCACGGCGGCATCCTCCCGTACGTCCTGCGCCGGCTGCTCGCCGTGACGTCGTCGAGGCGAGCTTCGAGCGGCGTTCGCCGCTCGCGGAATAGCGGACACGCTCGTGACACTCGGCACGGTTCGTGACACACACGTGACGGTGTCTGACACCCGCACGCGTGTGTGCCGGCTCTGCACGGAATGACGCGCGGCGGCGCCGTCGAGGACGCTAGAGTTCCGCCACCGGGGTGCCCCGCGCGGGGCTGAGATCACACCCGTCGAACCTGATCCGGGTCATGCCGGCGAAGGGAGGACGCGAGATGACGAAGCGCGAGACCGAGCGATCGGCTACGACGACGACGCCGACCTGGGGCATCGAGCCCGTTCCGGAGCGGCTGCGGGTGCTCGGCTTGCTCGACACCGGCCTGCTCTGGGGCAACCTCGGCGTCTCGCTGCTCGTGATCGTCGCCGGCGACGTGCCTCGTGCCCGCGCTCTCGCTCCCGGACGCGCTGCTCGCGATCCTCGTCGGCGGCCTGATCGGCAACGCGATGCTCGCGCTCGCGGCGGCTGATCGGCGCGCAGACGCGCGCGTGCCGGCGATGGTGCTGCATGCGCGCGCCGCTCGGCCGGCGCGGCTCGTACCTGCCGACCGCGCTCAACGTCGCTCCAGTGCCTCGGCTGGACGATCTTCGAGCTGCTCGTGATCGCCACCGCGGCGGCCGCGCTCTCCGACGAGCTGCTTCGGCTTCGCGGCGCAGTGGCTCTGGACGCTCGTCTTCGGCGGCGTCGCGCTCGCGCTCGGCCTGCTCGGGCCGATCGGCTTCGTCCGCCGGTTCGTGCGCAAGCGTCGCGATCTGGGCGGTGCCGCTCGCGCTCGCCTACCTCGACTGGTGGACGCTCGACGACGCCGCACTTCGGCGCTCTGGCACCGGCCCGGCGAGGGCGGCCTCTCGGTCTGGCAGGGCGCCGACCTCGTCGTCGCGATCACCGTCTCGTGGATCCCGCTCGCCGCCGACTACACGCGGTTCTCCCGCGGCCGCCGCGCCGCGCTTCTGGGGGCGCCGGGCTCGGCTACCTGCTGCCGACGCTCTGCCTGCTTCGCGCTCGGCGCGATGCTCGTGCTCTCGCGCGACCTCACCGACGCGGCGGCGCTGCCGGCGGCGGTCGCGGCCGGCGGCGTCGGCCGCGTGCTCGCGCTGCTCGCGCTGACCGTCGACGAGACCGACGAGGCGTTCGCGAACGTCTACTCGGCGCGCCGTCTCGCTGCAGAACCTCTTCCCGCGCGTGCCGCAGCGGCTCCTCGTCACGCCGACGACGGCGCTCGGCGGCATCGGCGCGCTCGCGATCGACCTGGTCACCTACCAGACCTTCCTGCTCCTGCTCGGCTCGTTCTTCGTGCCGCTGTTCGGCGTGCTGCTCGCCGACTGGCTGCTCGCCGGCGCGCGCGCTACGGCGAGGACGACATCTTCGCGCGCGCCGGCGTGGCGGCCCGGGCTGATCGCCGCCTGGCTCGCCGGCTTCGCGCTCTACCAGTGGCTCTACCCGCACCGGCCCGACCTGGTGGGTCGACGTCGTCGACCAGCCTCGACCCGCCCGTCGTGGGGCATCGGCGCGACCGTTCCGAGCTTCGTCGTCGTCGTTCGCGCTCGCGGGCGTCGTCAGCGCCGCGGCGCGCCGCGGCTAGCTCGACCCGATTACAGTCTCGCGCGTGGTCCGCTCGCCGTGGTCGGCAACCTCTCGCTGCGACGTCGTCGACGGTGGGCGGCCGCGCGTCGGCGGGGCGCCCTTCTACTCGGCCCGGCGCTGCGCGAGCTCGGGCTGCCGTCGCGCCTCGTGGCGCGGTGCAGCGGCGGACGACCGCCCGGCGCTCGTGACGCCGCTCATCGCGCTGGGCGTGCCCGTCACCTGGCGCTCGGCGGAGCGGACGCCGCTTCTCCTTCTCCTACGCGGCGACCGGCGAACGATGGTGGTGGACGACTCGGCGACCCGTGGACGCCGGAGGACGCGCCCGAGCGCCTGCCCGCGGCGCTCGGCGGAGCCCGCTGGGTGCACGTCGGCGCCGCTCGCGCGCTCGGACTTCCCGGCGACGACGCTCGCCGAGCTCGCCCGAGGGCGCCGGCGTCTCGCTCGACGGCCAGGGCCTCGTCCGCCCGGCGCGCACCGGCGCCGCTCGACGCTCGACGCGGCCTTCGACCCGGCCGGCTCGCGCACGTCCCGTCCTCAAGCTCGCCGAGGAGGAGGCCCGGCGTGCTCGGCGGCGAGGACTTCGAGGACGAGCTGCGCGCCCTCGGCGTGCCCGAGATCGTCGTCACGCTCGGCCCGCGCGGCGTCGCTCGTCGTTCGCCGGCGGACGGCGCGAGCTTGTCCCGGCCGGCCCTGCGCGATCGTCGACCCCACCGGCGCCGGCGACGCCTTCGCCGCCGCCTATGTCTCGGCGCGCGGCGCAGGCCAGGCGCCCGCGTCGGCCGCCCGGCGGGCGAACGGCGCTCGTCGCCGGCTGCTCACGGGAGGGCGGCGTGATCGCCGCGGTGTCGACCGCCCGCGGCGTGTTCCTCGTCGACCTCGAGACCGAGGAGGTGCGTCGGCCCGACGGCGGCGCGAGCCTCGCCGCTCGCGGCCGACGCCCGCGCTGTCGCTGCCGCTGCTCCAGTCGCCGCGGCACGCCCCGGGCTCGACGTCGTCGCGGTCGTCGGGCCGCCGGCCGCCGCTCGTGGTCTCGAACGACGCCGGACGCACGTGGCGCGAGGCGGGCGGCGGGCTCCCGCCGGCCGTGGGTCGCGATCGCCCCGGATGATCCCGACGTCGTGCTCTTCGCCGCCCGCAACCGGCTCTACCTCTCGCGCGACGGCGGCCGCTTCTGGCAGGCCTCGCGCTCGAGCTGCCCGAGATCGAGGCCGTCACGTGGACCTAGGGGTCGCTCCCGTGCGCGAGCCCGGCGCGCCGGCGGGTGAGCCGTGATTTAGGACTATCTAATCTCAGTCAGGGGTGTAATCTAAATCACGCCATGGGCACACCCCCGCCAGAGTTCTAGAGCGCCGTCGAGGACTACGCGAAGGCGATCTACGCGCTCGAGGCCGTCGGCGACGGCACGTACGACGACCGCCATCGCGGAGCGCATGGGCGTCGACGCCGCCTCGGCGACCGGGATGGCGAAGCGCCTCGGCGAGCTGGGCCTCGTCTCGCGCGAGCCGTACCGGGGCGTCGAGCTCTGCGAAACGGGCCGCCGCGTCGCGCTCGAGGTGATCCGCCACCACCGGCTGCTCGAGCTCTACCTGGCGGAGGACGCTCGGGGTGCCGCTGGGACCGCGTGCACGCCGAGGCGGAGGTGCTCGAGCACGTCCTCTCCGAGGAGCTCGAGGCGCTGATCGCCGCGAAGCTCGGCGACCCCACGCACGACCCGCACGGGGACCCGATCCCCGACGCGCGACCTCGTGATCGAGGAGACCGCCGAGCTCGCCCGATCCTGCGATCTGGAGCCGGCGCGAGCGGCACGTTCGTGCCGGCTCTCCGACGCCGACCCGGCGATGCTCCGCTACCTCGGCGAGCGCGGGCTCGTCCCCGGCGGCGCGTTCGAGGTCGTCGAGCGCGCACCCGTTCGGCGGCCCGCTGTTCGCTCACGCTTCGAGCGGCGAGGTGCACGTGCTCGGCGGCCGCCTGGCCGAGCGCGATGCGCGTCGACGAGGTCCCGCGCGTGAGCCTCACGGTCGCCGCCCGGAGCACGCGCGCCGAGGCGCGCGTGCCCGAGGCGCCGGCCGCGCAGCGCTCGCTGCGCCGGCGCGCCAGCGCCGCGGGCCGCGCGCGCTCTGGCCCTTCCTAGGCCCGGCCTTCATCGCGGCCGTCGCCTATGTCGACCCCGGCAACTTCGCCACCAACATGGCCGGCGGCGCGAAGTTCGGCTACCTCCTGCTCTGGGTGATCCTCACGGCGAACCTGATGGCGATGGTCGTCCAGTCCATGTGGCCAAGCTCGGCATCGCGACCGGCCAGAACCTTCCCGGAGGTCTGCCGCGACCGTTTCCCCGCCCCGTCACGTGGGCCCTCTGGATCCAGGCCGAGGTGATCGCGATGGCGACCGACCTCGCCGAGTTCTCGGCGCGGCGCTCGGGATCTACCTGCTGTTCGACCTCCCGCTCTTCGCCGCCGGCCTGGTCGCCGGAGCCGCCGCCTTCGCGATCCTCGCCCTCCAGGCCCGCGGCTTCCGCCGCCTCGAAGCGGTGATCGCCGGCTTCGTCGGGGTGATCATGCTCTCGTTCGGGGCCCAGGTCTTCATCGCCGACCCGTCGCCGACCGGCGCGCTGCACGGGCTCGTCCCCGGCTTCTCCGGCTCGGAGAGCGTCCTGCTCGCGGTCGGCATCCTCGGCGCGACGGTGATGCCGCACGTGATCTACCTCCACTCGGCGCTCACGCAGAACCGGATCGTCGGCGCCGACGAGGAAGCGCGGCGGCGGATCTTCCGCTTCGAGCAGATCGACGTCGTGATCGCCATGGGCTTCGCGGGAGCGATCAACGCGGCGATGCTCCTGACCGCCGCCGGCGCCTTCCACAACCGCGGCCTACTCGAGGTCGGAGACGACCTGCGCGACGTCTTCGACGCCCTCGGCACGCACGTCGGCGGCCAGGCGGACACTCCTCTTCGGGATCGGCCTGCTCGCCTCCGGCCTTTCCTCCTCGAGCGTCGGCACGCTCGCCGGTCAGGTCGTTATGCAGGGATTCATCCACCGCCAGATCCCGATCTTCCTGCGGCGCGCGGTGACGATGCTGCCCGCCCTCGTCGTGCTCGCCGTCGGGCTCGACCCGTCGCGCTCGCTCGTGCTCAGCCAGGTCGTGCTCTCGTTCGGCATCCCCTTCGCGCTGATCCCGCTGCTCCTCTTCTGCCGCGACCGAGGGCTGATGGGCTCGCTCGTCAACCGGGGTGCCACGACCGCCCTCGCCGTCGTCGTCGCGAGCGTGATCGTCTTCCTGAACGTCTTCCTGCTCTGGAAGACGTTCGCGGGCTGATCATCTAGAGCCTGAACTCGCCGCGGGCGACGACGACCGCGGAGCCCCCGACCTCGACGCGGTCGATCAGGCCGTCGCCGCCGTGGGCGGTCGCGAAGAGCGTCGAGGGGCGGCCCATCTCGGCCCCCTGCGAGATCTCGATCTGCTCGCCCCACGCGATCCGGCCGTGGCGGGCGAGGTGGCAGGCGAGCGGGCCCGCAGCCGAGCCGGTCGCCGGATCCTCTGCGACGCCGTCGGCCGGCGCGAACATCCGTGTCTTCCAGCGCGTCCCCGCGCCCGCGAAGCAGTTCACGCCGAGAACGCCGAGCCGGGAGAGCACTTCCATGTCGGGCGCGAGCGCGGCGACGGCGTCTTCGGAGGCGAGCGCGACGTAGACGTGCTTGACGCCGTTGTCGTACACCTCGACCGGCAGCTCCGAGCGCTCGACGCCGAGCGCGGCGAGCAGCTCGTCCGCCCGCGCGAACGGCTCCACCGTAGGCACGCGGCTGCGTCATCCGCCCGAAGACGATCCGGCCCGACTCGTCGCGCTCGAGCTCGACCGGCACGATCCCTTTGCCGGTCTCGAGCGCGATCACGCCGAGCTGCATGGGCGCGGCGAGCACGAACGCCGTCCCGAGGATCGGGTGCCCGGCGAACGGCAGCTCGGCGGCGGGCGTGAAGATCCGGATCCGAACGTGGCCGCCCTGCTCGGGCGGGTAGACGAAGACCGTCTCCGAGAAGGCCATCTCCTTCGCGAGCGGCTGGAGCAGCTCCTCGGAAATCCGGCGCGCGTCGGTGAAGACGGCGAGCTGGTTGCCCTGCAACGGCGTGTCGGTGAAGACGTCGGCGACGACGTAGCGGTACGCGGCCACGAGGCCGACTCTAGCCGCCGCGTTCCTCGCGAGGTTCCTCGTGGCTCTGCTCTTGGTCAGCGGGGTCGCGAGCACCTCGACCCGCAGCGCCTGTGGAGCGCCTTCCTCTGCATCCACCGCCATGAGGGCGCGTGGAACGGATCGGGCCGGTTGCGCCCTATGACACGCTCGTACGCGCGGGATTCGCGATCTCCTAGCGCTTCCGCGCCTGGTTGGTCGCCCCCGCTGCAGAAATCCCGTTAAATGCGAGAGTTCGAGGACCGGTGGTGTATAGCCTCACCGACACGGTTTACATCGGGGCACCGTCCGATGCGGAGGCGAACATATGTTCGCGTACTACTACTGAGAGCTTGGGAATGCCTGCCGAGACTGCGATCGAGTGGACCGAGTCCACATGGAACCCCGTGACGGGATGCTCAGAGGTGTCGCCGGGGTGCGCCCACTGTTACGCCAAGACTTTCGCCGAACGCTGGCGGGGATTGGAGGGGCATCCGTATGAACAGGGCTTCGACCTGCGCCTGTGGCCGAGCCGCCTGGACTACCCGCTGCAGTGGAAGCGCCCGCGGATGATCTTCGTGAACTCGATGAGCGACCTCTTCCACGAGGACATTCCGTTCGAGTACATCGCAGCGCGTCTTCGACGTGTCATGGACGAGGCGAGCCACCACACCTTTCAGGTCCTGACGAAGCGCCATGAGCGCCTGTCGGAGCTCGCGCCGCTGCTCGACTGGCCTCGCAACGTCTGGATGGGCGTGACGATCGAGAACAAGCGCTGGGTGCCGCGGGCCGACCACCTCCGTGAAGTGCCCGCAGCCGTGCGTTTCATCTCGGCCGAGCCGCTGCTCGGCCCGCTTGACGGGTCTCGACCTCGGCGGGATCGACTGGCTCATCGCTGGCGGCGAATCCGGACCGGGCCACCGTCCGATGGATGCCGACTGGATCCGCGATCTCCGCGATCAGTGCGACGGGGAAGGCGTGGCGTTCTTCTTCAAGCAGTGGGGCGGCATACGCGCGAAGTCAGGCGGCAGGCTGTTGGACGGCCGAGAATGGAACGGAATGCCCAAAGTCGCCTACTCTGCTAACGGACACACCAACAGGAGTAATGGTGACACGGCAGCGGGACGTTCCGGACGGCTCAGACGAAAAGTGGGTGCTTAGTGTCCACTCGGCGGCCAAGCACGCGATTCTCCACCGCTACCTAGGCGCCTGGCTCGCGATCCTTGGCCACGGCAAGGGCGATCGCCGCTGGAACAAACTCATCCTCGTAGACGGCTTCGCCGGTCGCGGTCGCTATAGAGACGGGGAGTCGGGTTCGCCGAGGATCATGTTCGATCGCGCGGTGCAGGTTGTTGAAGACGGCCACGCCAAGAGCGTGTTGATCCGGTGCGCTGAACCGGACGCCATAAACTTCGGGCACCTTAGCGAGGTCTGTGCGGAGCTGAAGCACGAGGCCGTGAAAATCGGGCCAACGCAGGAGACGTTTATCGACATCGGCACGCGGCTGGCGAAGTGGGCCGAGAAGCAGCCGTCGCCGCCACCCATCTTCGTCTTCGTCGATCCGTTCGGCGTGCGGGGGGTTCCGCTCGAGCTCCTCGCGAGACTCCTCAAAATCAACCGCCTCAAGATTCTGCTCACGTTCATGGTCCGCGACCCCAGCCGGTTCTTGATGGAAGAGAACTATGAGGAGCCGATGATGGCCCTCTACGGCGGCGGGTCGTGGCGAGACTGCATCGACGCGCCTAGCCGCCCGGAGTGCCTGATGCTCAAGTTCCGACAAGTGATCCTCAACGGCGTGGCGAAGCATGCGACGCCGTTCCGCGTCTACGAGGACGAGAAGAAGACGATCCTCTACTACCTCGTGCACCTCACGAACAGCGACCTCGGCATGCGCGAGATGAAGGAGGCGATGGTCAAGAAGTCGGGCGATATGACCTTCTGGCCCGTCACGCTCAAGAACCCGGATCAACTCGAACTTGAGGTTTCGGAGGAGCGCCCGCATCCAATGTTGCAGCGTCACCTGCGTGAGACGTACTCGGGGCAGAAGATGACTTTCGAGGAGCTGCTGAACACGGACTACCCGCGAGGCGATGCCTGGGTCGAGAGGCACTACCGCTGGGCGGTCAAGGGCATGGAGGATGCTGACCCGCCGCAGGCTGTGATCACCCGTCTCGAACCGCTCACACCGACTGGCAAGCCGAGCAAGGGGCTGAAGCTGCACGACACCGTCGCGTTCCTCTAGGCCTGAGGTAGGTCTGCGGCTGGCCCCTAACGGCGGCGCTCCTCCTCGACCCACCTGGGATAGTGCTCCGCCGCCCAGTCCTCGCGCACGTCGCCGACCGTCATCCCCCGCAGCGCGTGCCGCGTCTGCGGGTGGATCACCGCGAGATACAGGTGCCCGGTGAGGAGGACGAGCGAGACGTACGTCAGCGCGTCGTGGACGACGATGGTGCCGTCGAGCCGGAAGCGTGTGTCGCGCTCGCCGAGCCAGAGGAGGACGCCGGAGAGCATGAAGAGAAGGGCGAACGCGGCCGTCAGGAGCGCGTTCACCTTCTGGCCGGCGTTGAAGCGGCCCTGCGGCGCGCGCCGCCCGCGCAACCAGCGGCGGTCGTCGGCATCGATCGTCTCGATCTCCCGCCAGGTGCGCAGCAGCGCCGCCCGGTTGCCGAGGACGACGAGCAGCACGAGCGCCACGGCCCAGACGATCGCCGTCAGCAGGTGCACGTTCTTGACCGTGTTCCTGCGGTTGATCCACGTGGAAAAGACCGGCACGTAGAGGACGAGACCCGTCGCGAGCAGCGCGAAGAACGCCGACGCGTGCGTCCAGTGGACGAGCCGCTCCGTGAGCGTGAAGCGCCGGAGGTAGCCAGGTCTAGGCGCTCGGGCCAAGCCCGTTCGACCTCCCGACCCAGGCGTTGGCGTCGTAGCCGCGCTGCTCCCAGTAGCCGGGCTCAGCCCGTGGGACGAGCTCGATCCGCGTCACCCACTTGACGCTCTTGTAGCCGTACATGCGCGGTATGACGAGGCGCGCCGGGGCGCCGTGCGGGCGCGACAGCGGCGCGCCGTCCATCTCGTAGGCGAGCAGCACGTCGGGCAGGAGCGCCTGGTCGAGCGTGAGCGAGTCCTCGTAGGGCACCTCGTCGGAGACGAAGCGAAGCGCGCCCGCGGCGGGCAGAGGCTTCGCGCCCGCGAGCAGCGCGAGGAGCCTGACTCCCGCCCAGCGCACCCCGTTCACCGACCAGCCGGTGACGCAGTGGAAGTCGGACACCTGCTCGGCCCGCGCCAGGCCCTTCACATCGTCGAGCGAGAGCGCGAGCGGCCTCTCGACGAGGCCGTCGACCCGGAGCCGCCACGCCGCCGGGTCGATCGCAGGCATCCGGTCGCCGACCGTGTAGATGCGCCAGCCCGCGGTCGGCACGAGCGCCTCGACCGTGTTCGGCACGACGCTGCGGAGGGCGCGCACGGCATCCTTGCCGAAGAAGATCCCGGCCACGCCGGCCCCCACGATCCCGAGGAACGCGGCGCGCCCGACCAGACGGTCGTTCACTCTCAGCCCCCTTGGGTCTGCGGCAGCGCCCCGTGCGCCACCGTCGCCTCAGTTTGTACGCATGAGCTCTTGGGACCGGATTCCTCGAGCACGGGATCGCGGTCTTCTGCCCTTATCCTGACAGGGTGCGCGTCTACCTCGTCCGCCACGCCCAGGCCGTCGGCGGCGTGCCCGACGAGCTGCGCCACCTCACCGAGGCCGGCCGCGAGCAGGCCCGAGCGCTCGGCGAGCGGCTCGCGGCGCTCGAGCCACGGCCCGCGCTCGTTCTGACGAGCCCGCTCGTGCGCGCGCGGGAGACCGCCGCCGCGATTGCGAAGGCGACCGGCGCGGAGTTGCGGATGGACGAGCGGCTCGCCCCCGGCGCGACGCTGGCGACGCTCGCCGAGGCGGTCGCGGGCGCACCGGAGCCGGTAGTCGCCGTCGGCCACCAGCCCGACTGCTCCGAGATCGCGGTCGCAGCCGGTGCTCCCGACCCCGGCTTCCCGCCCGGCGGGATGGCCGCGCTGGAGCTGCCCGCGTGAGCGCGATCGTTGTCCACGATCTGCACAAGTCGTACGACGGGCTCGAGGCCGTGCGCGGGATCAGCTTCACGGTCGAGCCGGGCGAGGTCTTCGCGATTCCTCGGCCCGAACGGCGCCGGCAAGACGACGACGGTCGAGATCCTCGAGGGCTACCGCCGGCGCGAGCGGCGGCGAGGTCACCGTGCTCGGGCACGACCCGGCCCGCGCCGAGCGCGCGTTCCGCGAGCGGATCGGCGTCGTCCTCCAGCACTCGGAGCTGTGGCCCAACCTGACCGTGCGCGAGGTGCACGCGATCTTCGCCGGCTACTACGAGCGACCGCGCGACGTGGACGAGGTGGTCGAGCTCGTCGGCCTCGCCGAGAAGGCCGGCGCGCGCGTCAAGACGCTCTCGGGCGGCCAGAAGCGGCGGCTCGACCTCGGCGTCGCGCTCGTCGGCGACCCGGAGCTGCTCTTCCTCGACGAGCCGACGACCGGCTTCGACCCGGCGGCGCGCCGGAGCGCCTGGGAGACGATCCGCTCGCTGAAGGCGCTCGGGAAGACGATCGTGCTGACGACGCACTACCTCGACGAGGCCCAGCAGCTCGCCGACCGCGTCGCCGTCCTCCGCGAGGGCCGGATCGTGCGGATGGGCACGCCGGCCGAGCTGATCGGGGGCTCGCTCGGCGTCGAGATCCGTTACCGGCGCGGCGGCGAGGACGTCGTCGTCCAGACGGAGGAGCCGACCCGCGTCCTGCACGAGCTGACCGCCGAGGCCGTCGCCGCCGGGGTCGAGCTCGAGGGCCTCGAGGTGCGCCGCGCGACGCTCGAGGACGTCTACCTCGAGCTCGTCGAGGCGGAGGCGGAGGCGTGAGATTGTTCTGGCACCAGCTCAAGGCCGAGCAGCGTGTCTTCTGGCGCAACCGCGAGGCGGCGATCTTCATCTTTGTCTTCCCTCTGATGCTGTTCATGCTGCTCGGCGCGGTCTACAGCGGGAAGATCGAAGGCCATCCGGCCGCTGACGTGCTGCTCGCCGGCATGCTCGGCTACGGCGCCGCGAACACGGCCTTCGCCGGGATCGCGATCCAGGTCGTGATCCGGCGCGAGGCGGGCATTCTTAAGCGGCTTCGCTCTACGCCGCTGCCCGCGGCGACGTACCTCTCGGCCGTGCTCGCCTCGACGCTCGTCGTGTTCGTGCTGCAGACGGTCGTGCTGTTCGCGCTCGGGCGGGCGGCCTACGGCTCGCACGTGCCGAGCCAGGTCGGCTCGCTCGTGCTCGTCGTTCTGATCGGCGCCGCCGGCTTCTCGGGCCTCGGGCTCGCGACCGCGGCCTTGATCCGCTCGGCCGAGGGCTCCTCGGCGGTCGTGAACGTGATCCTGCTCCCGATGGCGTTCCTCTCCGGCTCGTTCGGGCCGACGCGCCGCTACCCCGATTTCCTGCAGGCGATCGGCGACGTGCTGCCGCTGAAGTACTTCATCGAGATCGTCAAGGCGGTGTACCTCGACGGGGAGCACATCTGGTCGGAGCCGGGCGCGATCGCCGTCGTGCTCGCGTGGGGCCTGGCGGGAGTGCTGGTCGCCGCGCGGCGGTTCCGCTGGGAGCCCCGCGACCGCTAGTCCGGCTCCTACACTGCCGTTGAGCCCCCGTAGCTCAGTGGATAGAGCAGCGAACCCCAGCGCGGGGGAACCCATGGTTCCCCCGCGAGCCCCCTCCTCCGCCGCCTCTCGCGTCCCGGCAGAGCTCTGCTCTCGCCGGGCGAGGCCCGGCTCCGCCCACGACGCAGACTCGCGGCCGACCTGCCGCCGGTCGCGTTACGCTGAAGGCAAGCCCCCGTAGCTCAGTGGATAGAGCAGCGGTTTCCTAAACCGCGTGCGCTGGTTCGATTCCGGCCGGGGGCACTCGATTCGCGAAGCCGAGGTCTCCCGCCCATTCGGATGGCAAGAGCTCCGCGGCGCAGGCACCGTCCGGCTCAGGCCGTCTTGACCTCGACGTCGCCGGTGCGGGTCAGGTGGCGCCAGTGGGCGCGCGCGCCGGCGAGCGCGCTGAGCGTCGACTCGATGATGACGAGGTACATCAACTGCCGGTAGACGAACTGCTGTAGCGGCAGCGCCCAGAGCGGGCCGAGCGGCTCACGGTCGATCCTGAAGGCGAACGCCGCAAGCGCGAGCTGGAGCGCGTTAAAGCCCAGCCAGAAGGCGAGGATCGGCTCCGGGTTCATGAACACGAGCCCGTAGAGGGCAAACAGGTCGATCAGCGGCGCCGCGATCGGCAGCGCGATCTGGAACAGGACCATGTACGGGAGCGCGAGCCTGCCGATCCGGCGCTGGCGCGGGTCGCGGGTGAGCAGCGCCCGCTTGTGCTTCCAGACGGCCTGCATCGTCCCGTACGACCAGCGGTACCGCTGGCGCCACAGGTCGCCGAAGGTCGAAGGGGCCTCCGTCCACGCGCGCGCGTCCTCGGCGTAGACGACGCGGCGGCCGGTGCGGCCGATCGCGAGGGTGAGGTCCGTGTCCTCGGCGAGCGTCGCGCCCGAGACGCCGCCGACCTCCTCGAGCGCGTCGCGGCGGAAGGCGCCGATCGCGCCGGGCACGGTCGGCGTGCACTGGAGCACCTCGTACATGCGCCGGTCGAGGTTGAAGCCCGTCACGTACTCGATGTGCTGCCAGCGGCCGAGCAGACCGACGCCGGTTCCCGACCTTCGTGTTCCCCGAGACGGCGCCGACCGAGGGATCGCCGAGCGGCTGGACGAGCCGCCGCAGCGCCTCCGGCTCGAAGACCGTGTCGCCGTCGACCATCACGACGATCGGAGCCCCGGTCGCCGCGATCCCCGCGTTGAGGGCCGAGGCCTTGCCACCGTTCTCCTTGCGCAGCACGCGGACCCGCTCGAGCGCGAGCCCCTCGGCGATCTCGGCCGTGCCGTCGGTCGAGCCGTCGTCCACGACGACGACCTCGAAGTCCGGGTAGTCGCTCGCCGCGAGCGAGCGGACGGCACGCTCGATCCCGACCGCCTCGTTGTACGCCGGAACGACGACCGCGACCGGCGGCAGGTACGGGGAAGCCAATGGCCGCCGCCGCTTCGAGCGAAGCTGGTGCACGGCGAGACCGAACACGAGCACGACGCGGGCGGCGAAGAGGAGCGCGACGAGGCCGACGACGAGCTGGAGCACACCGACGAGCGCGAACCCGAAGCGGACGGCCGCAGCAAAGACCACGCCGCGGCGGCGCTCCCACGCGGGAGCCGCCGGCGCGACCGCGCTCGGGTCCAGGCCCGCGAGCTCGGAGACGGTGACGAACCGGAACCCGCGCTCCCGCAGGCGCGGGATCAGGCCCGCGAGCGCCGCGACGGTCTGGCTCCGGTCACCGCCGCCGTCGTGGAACATCACGATCCCGCCCGCGGTCCCGGGCGGGCTCGCGTGGCGCACGGTCGCCGCCACGCCTCGCCGGCGCCAGTCCTCGGAGTCGTAGTCGGCCAGGACGATGAGGTAACGCTTCCCGGCGAGCGCGGCGAGGGCGCGCTCGTCGCCCGGCGTCACGGCGTCGGGGGTCGCCGAGTAGGGCGGCCGCACGAGCCTCGTGTAGCGACCGGTGATCCCGGCGATCACCGCCTCGGTCAGGTCGAGCTGGAGCCGGCGCTCCCAGCGTGGGCCGCTCGAGAGCGCGACATGGGTGAAGGTGTGGTTGCCGAGCTCGTGGCCGTCGCGCGCGAGCATGCGGACGAGGTCTGGATGGCGGGCGGCCTCACTGCCGACGACGAAGAACGTGGCCGGCACGCGCTCACGGCGCAGCACGGCGGCGATTTCCGGCGTCCAGCGCGGATCGGGCCCGTCGTCGAAGGTGAGGGCGACGCGACGGCCGGGTGGCGGCTGCGTGGAGACGAGATGCTGCCCGCGAGCGGCCAGCACCGGCCGAGTGCTCGCAAGCGGCGCCGGCCCGCCGAGCTGCTCGAGGGGCGTCCCGCTCACCCCGACCGTGTGCGTGGCGATGCCCTCGAACAGGATCGCGACGGCGGCGACGACGAAGCAGAAGGAGAGCAGGCGCCAGTGCGCCGGTGGCTGCAGCCGCCGGAGTGCGGCCTTGCCGCGCATTACGGCTTACGCGGGGAGGTCGACGTGCGGAGCTGACCGGGGGGCGTGGCCGGTGGGGAGCCAGATGGGCTGGTTTTGGTCTTTCCCGGCGCCGTCGCGCTGCGCCCGCGGGCCGTCGTGAGCGACGGAGACGTCTTCGTCCGGCCGGGCGCCGTGCCGCTGCGCCCGCGACCCGTGGCCGGCCCCGTCGTCTTCGTCCGGCCCGGCGCAAGCCCGCTCCGACCGGGGGCCGGCGCAGGCTTCGGCTGCTTCGGCTGCGCCGCGGGCGAGACCTGCGGTGCGAGCCCGGCGTCGGGCAACGCCGGGAGGAGATCGGCAGGCGAGGGCTGCCTCGGGCGGGGGAGCCGGACGAGCGGCGGCGGCCCCGTCGAGGGCCGCAGGACGTGCGCGAACGGGATCCCGGGCACCGGCGCCAGGCCGAGGCCGCCGAGCACGATCGCGATCAACCAGGCGAGAAAGACCACGAACACGACGCGGCCCGCCCGGTGCATCCAGAGGGCGCGGCGCCCGCTCGGATCCTCGAGTACGGCGGCCTCAGCGCCACCGCCCGTCATCCTGCGGGTGTCCATGTCACCGTCCTCCTCCGCGTCAAACGGAAGCCTACCGGGGGAGGGACGCCCGTACGGGAAACCACTGATCGCGAGTCCGCGGGCCCGCGGACTCGCAGCCGGGGACGGCGGCCCGATACTGGGTTCCCGCATCGGCAAAGGGGGCTGTTCCATGAAGGCGGCGCTGGCGCTCTTCTCGGTCGTCGTGGTCGGCCTGCTCGGGCTGCTCACCGCCGACACGCTCTCCGGGGCGCCGCTCGCGCCGCCGATCGCCGGTACCTGGAGCGGCGGCGGCCATCAGCTCCAGGTCACGGGCACGCTGGAGGGCGGCTTCACAATCAGCGCCGCCTCATCTTGGAAAGTCATCGGCTGCCCGATCAACGCGGGCGATGTGCTCTTCCGCTACGTGCCGAAGGGCGGGTCGAGCTATGACCTGACGTGGATCGTTGTCTGGGCCACGACCACTCAGGGCCAGGAGGGCGTGAAGTGTGAGAACACGTACGAGGGCCCAAAGACGGTCACGGTCACACGCAGCGCGGCGGGCGCGCTCAATCTTGCCTGTCTCGGCAGCGCCTGCTCGTCCACCGGCGCGCTCAAGCTGGTGGCATCGAAGCCGGCGAAGCCGACGCCGCCGACGACGACGCCGCCGCCGCCGGGCTGGACCAAGCTCGTCCTCGGCTACGAGATCCCTCGGCGATACGGCCTCGATGAGAACAAGAACGGGCTCATCGACTACTACACCACGAGCGCGCAGATCGACCCGAAGCTCTGGACGGCGCTGATCACGGTTCGCCGTCCGGGCGGAGCGACGTGCGACCCGGGCGCAACCTACGCGTGGAAGATCGGGAGCTACGCGAACGCGTTCGAGTCGCTCGGGAACTGCGTCTTCGCGTTCCGTCGTTTCCCGAAGCTCGGGGACTACCGGGTGACGGTGACCGCGACGAGCGGCGACCAGAAGTCGATCGGGGAGATCTGGGTGAAGCTCCAGGACTTCCTCATCGTCGGGCTCGGCGACTCGAACGGCTCGGGCGAGGGCAACCCGGACATCCCCGGAGTCGCGAGGCCCGTCTGGGAAGACTTCCGCTGCCACCGCTCCGCCCAGTCGTACCAGGCTCGCGCCGCGTCGGCGATCGAGAAGGCGAGCGACCGCTCCTCGGTCACGTTCGTCCATCTCGCCTGCTCGGGGGCGTCGATCAACCAGGGGCTGCTCGCTCACTACCGGGGGATCAACGACCCCGGCGGGGTGGCGCTCCCCGCGCAGGTCGCGAAGATGGACGAGCTGATCGGGAAGCGGAAGCCCGACGCGGTGATCGTCAGCATCGGGATCAACGACCTCGGCTTCGGCCCGCTGGTCGCCTTCTGCATCGAGCAGAACGGCTGCTTCGCGCGCAAGGGGTTCGACCGCGCGGCGCCCAAGAAGGACCTGGACGAGGTCATCGGCGACCGGATCGCGGCGTTGCCGGGCCGCTACGCGGCGGTCGCCGCGCGCCTCGACAAGCTCGGCATCCCCCCGAAGAACATCTACCTCACCGAGTATCCCGACTCGACCCGCAACTCGAGCGGAAAGGTCTGCGACCCGCTGCTCAACGTCGTCGGGCACGGAAGCTTCTCGCAATCCGAGGCCGACTGGGCCTACGACGCCGTCCTCGTCCCGCTGAACGCCGCCGTGGCCGCCGCGGCGAAGCGGCACGGCTGGAGCCTCGTCGCCGGCGCCCAGCAGCTCTTCCGCCGGCACGGGTACTGCTCGACCGACTCCTGGATCGTCCCGCTGACGACGTCGTTCCTGCGGCAGGGCCTCTTCTGGAAGGGGCTCGGCGCCGCCAAGGCCGGCACGCTGCACGCGGACGCCGCGGGGCACCAGATCCAGGCGCGCCTGGTCGTCGCCGCACTCAAGCGGACGGGCCTGCTCAAGTAGGCGCAAGGGAAACCGCGCGTGCAGGACGGCCCGCGCCGAGAGCGGGGCGGATACCGTTTCGACGTCCCTGCACAGGGCGAGCGCGCCACCGTATTCTTCGTCTGATCCGACCGGGGAGGCACAGCTCTGAGCGCACGCACGACACCACCGTTCCGCGCCGACCATGTCGGCAGCCTGCTCCGCCCGCAGAGCCTCCTCCAGGCGCGCGACGACTTCGCCGCGGGCCGCCTCGACGCCGGCGAGCTGCGCCGGATCGAGGACGACGCGATCCGCGACATCGTCCGCAAGCAAGAGGACGTGGGGCTCCGGTCGGTGACGGACGGCGAGTTCCGGCGCGCCTCGTGGCACATGGATTTCATCTACCAGTTGGACGGCATCACGCGGGAGGCCGGCAATATCGCCATCACGTTCCACAATGAGGCCGGCGACATCGAGTTCACCCCTGCCGCGCTTCACATCACCGGGAAGCTCGGCGTCTCGAAGACGATCTTCGGCGACGACTTCTCGTTCGTGCAGCAGACCGTGACCAAGAGCGTCCCGAAGCTGACGATCCCCTCCCCGAGCATGGTCCACTACCGCGCCGGCAAAGCGGCGATCGATCCGAGCGTGTACTCGGACCTGGACGCGTTCTGGTCGGATCTCACGGCCGCCTATCGCGAGCAGGTGCGCCGGCTCGCCGAGCTCGACTGCACGTACCTGCAGCTCGACGACACGAGCCTCGCGTACATGAACGACCCGCACCAGCGCGAGTACATCGCGTCGATCGGCGGCGATGCGGAGCGGCAGCACGTCGAGTACATCCGCCACATCAACGAGGCGCTCCGCGACAGGCCGGCGGGGATGACCGTGACGACTCACATGTGCCGCGGCAACTTCCGCTCGTCCTGGGCGGCGGAGGGGAGCTACGACTTCGTCGCCGAGGCGCTCCTGAACGACCTCGAGGTCGACGGCTACTTCATGGAGTGGGACGACGAGCGTTCGGGCGGGTTCGCACCGCTCCGCTTCCTGCCGAAGGGCGACAAGCAGGTCGTGCTCGGGCTCGTCACGACGAAGCGCGGCGAGCTCGAGTCGAAGGACGCGCTGAAGCGACAGATCGAGGATGCCGCGCAGTACGCACCGCTCGAGCAGCTCTGTCTCTCGCCGCAATGCGGCTTTTCCTCGACCGTCGAGGGGAACACGGTGACCGAGGATGAGCAGTGGGCGAAGCTGCGGCTGGTCGTCGAGGTCGCGGAAGACGTGTGGGGCTAGATGATTAGGGGACGAACGTGAGCCGCACGATCCGCGACGCCACCTTCGACGTCTTCCGCCGGCACGGCCTGACGACGCTGTTCGCGAACCCGGGCTCGACGGAGGTACCGTTCCTCACAGGGCTCCCCGACGACCTGCGCTTCGTGCTCGGGCTGCACGAAGGCTCGGTCATCGGCCTCGCGACCGGGTACGCGATCGGACGCGGTGAGCCCGCGCTCGCGCTCCTGCACACGACCGCCGGCCTCGGGAACGCCGTCGGCGCGATCGCGACCGCACGCGTGAACCGCGCCCCGCTCGTGATCGTCGTCGGCCAGCAAGACCGCAGGCATCTCGTGTTCGAGCCCTTCCTCGCCGGGCGCCTGCACGGGCTCGCCGGCGAGTATCCGGTCTGGGTCGACCAGCCCGTGCGGCCACAGGACGTGCCCGGCGCGATCGAGCGCGCGTACCACGAGGCCGCGACGGCGCGTGGGCCGGCGCTCGTGATCGTGCCGATGGACGACTGGCTGCAGGAGGCCGACGAGGAGCGGGAGGACGCGGCGCCAGAGCGCGTGCTGCGCGCGGCGGGTGCCGACGCTCGCGCGGCCGACGAGCTCGCGGCGTTCCTCGCTGGGGCGAAGAAGCCCGCCATCGTCTCCGGCGCCGGCGCCGACGACCCCGCGACGTGGGCGGCGCTCGTCGAGCTCGCGGAGCGCCTCGTCGCCCCCGTCTTCCAGGAATCGTTCGCCGCCCGCGCAGGCTTTCCGCAGGACCACCGGCTGTTCGCGGGCGTTCTCCCCGCCGACCGGCCGCGCCTGCGCGAGCTGCTCGAGCCCTACGACGCCGTCCTGGTGGTCGGCGCACCCGCGTTCCGGCAAGCGCCGTGGTCGCCCGGGCGATTCACCGCTCCCGGCACGCGCCTCGCGCTCGTGAGCGACGACCCGGCGGAGGTGCACCGCAGCCCCGTGGAGCTCGCGGTGCTCGCGCCGCCGGCGGCCGTGTGCCGCGAGCTCGCCCAGCGCATCCCGGCGCGGGACGCCGAGCCGCCGCAGCAATTCCGGCCACCGGCCGCGCCCGAGCCGCCGGGCCCCGGCGAGCCGCTCACGGCGAGCCACGTGCTCGCGGCGCTCGCCGAGCGCCTGCCGCGCGACGCGGTCGTCGTGGAGGAGGCCCCGGTCGACAGGCCTGAGATACACGACCGGCTGCTCGCGCGTGAGCCCCTGGGCTACCTCAGCGCCGCGATGGGAGGCCTCGGCTTTGCCCTTCCCGGCGCGACAGGCTTGCGGATGGCACTGCCCGACCGCCCCGTCGTCGCCGTCGTCGGGGACGGCGCGTCGCTGTACGCGATCCAGGGCCTGTGGAGCGCGGCCCACTACCGCGTCGGCGTCCTGTTCGTGATCCTCTCGAACGGCGGCTACGCGATCATGGATCGCCTCGCCGAGCGGCACGGCGAGGACGGGCCGTGGCCGGGCTTCGGAGACATCGAGATCTCGGCGCTGGCACGCGGCTTCGGCTGCCCCGCGCGCCGGATCTCGACGTACGACGAGCTCGTCGAGGCGCTCGACGCGGTGATCCCGACGCTCGCGTCACGCGAGGAGCCCCTCCTCCTCGATGTCGTGATCGCGCCGACGACGACGTTCGCACCGTGACCCGCACGGAGGCTGCCTGCCTCCGTGCGGGTCACGAGCGATTCGTCAGCTAACGCGGAACGACCCCCGCACCGACCCCTTGTCGCTGGAGTACTTGTAGGTGCCTGTCGCGAGCGTCACGTTCCACCTGAAGGTGCCCGTCGCGCCGACGCCGGACGCCTTGTTGACGCCGGGGCCGACGAGGTGGAAGTTGAGCGACTTCGACTTGTCCTTGACGACGACCAGGTACTTGCCTGGATCGAGCCGCTTCGCCGCCACGCCGGCCTGCAGCACCGTGATCTTCTTGGTGGGCCCGACCGTCGCCTCCAGCAAGCCCGTCGCTATCCCGCTGCGGATGCTGCTCGGAGCGAGCTGGGTCATGTTCGGCAGCGTCGTGATGACGCCGAACTCCAGCGCGTACTTCGCGAGCTGGAGCAGCTGCGGACGGTCGATCAGCGGGCTCCAGATGGGTAGGCGGATGTTCTGGTTGGCCGCCGACAGCAACGCGCGGATCTCGTCCGGGTGCGTCTGCGCGTACACGAGCGACTCGTTGATCGCCGCGACGGAGCCTCTTCGCGAGGTCCGGGTTGTTCGTCGTCCACTCGGTCAGCGCGACGTAGCCGCCGTTCGGGAAGTAGTTGCCGAGCATCGGCCCCGGAGCCAGCACGATGCGAGCGCCGTCGATCGTGAGCGCCTGGGACATGAACGGCTCGGGCGTCCAGATCGCGTCGACCTGGCCGTTGGTCAGCGCCGCACGCATCGCCGGGAACGGCAGCGCGAGGAGCTTGACGGCGTTCGGATCGACGCCGCGCTTCTTCAGCGCGGCCTTGATCGTGACCTCGCCGACGCCCTTGAGCGCGTTGACGGCGATCGTCTTGCCCACGAGGTCGGCAGGCGTCCGGATCGAGCTCGATCCCTTGACGAGGATGTTCTGCCAGTTGTCCGCGTCCGACGTGCCTTCCACCTCGCTCGCCGCGATGACCGTCAACGGGATGCCCTGACGTGCGGGCGATCATCGCCGGCACGTAGCCGACGTAGCCGATGTCGTAGGACTTGCCGCCCAGCGCGAGCACGATGTCGTTGCCGCTCTGGAGCACCGACTTCTTGATCTCGAGCCCGCTGCGACGAGAAGAAGCCCTTCGCGATGCCGAGATCGAACGGTAGCGCGTTCGCGATCGGGAGCGTCGTCGACCGTGACCGTGTCTACAGCTGTCTTGTGCGCCTTGACCGGCGCGCCGGCCGCGGTGCCGCCGAACACGACGAGCGCCGCAAGCACGCCGACGACCGAGATCTCTAGGAGCCTCGGGCGTCGGCGGCGATTCGTGATTGGCATCGTTCCGTTCCCCTCGTTTGCGATCGACGACAGCCGCGGCTCCCCCATGAAGCTCGCTCTCGTCCCTGATGAATGCGCAATCTTAACCAGCACTGCTCAATGTCAACCGGCGGGAGGTCCTGCCGGGCGCCGCTCAGACCTCCGAGCCGGCCCTACGGGCGCCTCCACGGCCTCCGGGACTCCTGCTCGCGCTTGATCAGGCGGTAGACATGCGCGCGCAGGTGCGCGAACTCGGGCAGCTCCTTCGTCTCGATCTGGTCGCGCGGATGGGGCAGGTCGACCCGGATGACCTCCTTGACCTCCGTTGGCGCGTGCGTCAGGACGACGATCCGGTCGGACAGGTAGACGGACTCGTCGATGTCGTGCGTGACGAAGAGGATCGTGATGTCGAACTCGTCGCGCACCCTGAGGACGAGGTCCTCGAGATCGCCGCGCGTCTGGGCGTCGACGGATGCGAACGGCTCGTCCATGAGCAGGATCGACGGCTGGTACGCGAGCGCGCGGGCGATCGCCACACGCTGCTGCATGCCGCCGGAGAGCTGCCACGGGTAGTGGTCGGCGAAGCGCATCAGCCCGACCGCCGCGAGCGCCTCCTCCACGAGCCGCATGCGCTCGCTGCGCGAGAGCTTCTTGTGGCGGAGCGGCAGGAGCACGTTGTTACGCACCGACGTCCACGGCATCAGCGAGCGCCCGTACTCCTGGAAGACGAGCGCCATCTCCGCCGGCGGCGCGGTGACGCGCCGCCCATGCAGCACGACCTCGCCGTGGCTCGGGCGCAGCAGGCCGGCGACGCACTTGAGGAGGGTCGTCTTCCCGCAGCCGGAGGGTCCGACGACGCACACGAAACTCCCGGTCCTCGACGGTGAACGTGAGGTCGCCGATCGCGTGCGTCGCCTTCACTCCGGCGCCGTAGGTCTTACCGAGGGACTTGATCTCGAGCACCGGGAAGGTCGCCTTTCGTTACTGGGGTGTGGCCGCGCGCCAGCCGCGATGCCACGCCAGGGCACGCCGCTCGACGAGCAGGAAGAGGACGTTGAGGATGTAGCCGAGCAGCCCGATCAGCAGGATCGCAGCCCACATCGGCGCGCATCTGGAAGGTGTTCTTCGAGATCAGCAGTATGTACCCGACCCCGCTCGTGCTCGAGAAGTACTCCGCGAGCACCATCATGATCACGGCTGAGCGAGAGGCTCGTCCGCATGCCCGCGACGATCTGCGGGAGCGCCGCGGGAAGGACGAGCCGCCGGATCCGCTCGTGCCGCGGGATCCGGTAGGAGCGCACCGTGTCCACGAGCGTCGGGTCGATCGCGCGGACGCCGTCGATCGTGTTCAGCAGAACCGGGAACAGGGCAGAAGAAGGCGATGAACACGACCTTCTGCCTGTTGCCGATGTCCCTGAGCAGGAGGATCGAGATCGGCAGGAGCGCGGGCGGCGGCATCGCCCGCCAGTACTCGATGTGCGGCATCGCCAGGTTGCGCGTCCACCGCGACAGCCCGAGCGGGACCCCGAGCGCGACACCGACGACGACGGCGATCCCGAACCCGAGGCCGATCCGCTCGAGGCTCGGGACGACCTGCGACGTGAACTGCGAGAAGAGCCAGAGCTCCTGGAACTCGATGAGGATGGTCGTCAGCCTGGGGAACTTGAACGCTCTTGGCATGGACTGTCCACACCTGCCACGCGACGAGGATCGCCACCGGCACCGCAATCTCGGCCGCGAGAGCGAGTGAGTGGTAGGCCCGCCTGCTCACGCGAAGACGTCCCTCTGCGAGGCGTGCCAGCGAAGTGCGCGGCGCTCGAGCGCCGTCATCACGAAATGCACCGCGAGCCCGAGGAAGCCGGTCGCGAGCGCGAGCGCGTACAGCTCGTTGTTCAGCCCGTACGCCTGCGCGAAGTTCATCGCCTGACCGAGTCCCGGGATGCCCATGAAGAGCTCGGCCGTGAACGCGAGGATCAGCGACACCGTGGACGAGATCCGCAGCCCTGTCGCGATGTACGGCAGCGCGCTCGGCAGCTTCATGCGGTAGAGGCGCTCGAGCCGCCCGACGCCGAACGAGCGGCCCGTGTCGATCGTCAGCGGGTCGACGTCGCGCACGCCGTACATGGTCTGCACGAGCAGCGGCCAGAACGCGCCGAATGCCGCGAGGAAGAGCTCGCTCTTCAGTGTCGTCCCGAGCGTCAGGAAGAGCAGCGGGATGAGCACGGCGGACGGGATCGGACGCAGGAACTCGATCGGCACGCGGAACGCGCGGCTCGCGAACTCGCTCGAGCCGAGCACGATCCCGAGCGGGACGGCCAGCACCGTTGCGATCGCGAGGCCCAGGCCCCAGCCGCGCACGGTGTAGCCGAAGTTCTTCCAGAAATCGCCTGTCTGCATCATCGACCAGAGCTCCCGGAACGTCGTGCTCATCGACGGCAGCTCGTTCTGCGAGATCAGCCCGGCACGCGACACCACCTCCCACAGCGCGAGCGCGGCGACGACGGAGACCGCCGGGAGAACGAGCTCGACTGCGCGCGCAGCGCGGGCGCGGAAGGGCGTCGCCTCGGTGCCGCCGATCTGCCCCGCGCTGGGCGCGACCTGGCCGGGAGCCGCCATAGGCCCATGTATACAACATCCTTCTCTCCGGGTCGCGGGCCGTCGTTCGCCGCTGATGGCGGGCTCCGGTGGCGCGCCGGCGCTGCTTCCCAGATCGCGTGCGTGCGTTCGAGTCCGGCCCGGGGCACTGGCAGGCGGACCGAGCTCAGGAGCTCACGTCGGTCAGGCGATCCCCGTCACGTGCAGATTCGATCGCCGCAATCTCTGCCGCCGCGGGATTCCACGGATGCCGGCGCCCGGGGCGGCGACTAGCGTCCGGATCGAAGACAGTCGAGGAGGAACAACCATGCGCAGGCACCGTCTCCTGGTTCCGGTTGTGATGGCCGCCCTCGCGGGAGGCCTCGCGCTCGTCCCGTCCGCCCCGGCCGACACGGGCTGGGACGCGACCGCGAAGGATCTCCGCGGACGCAACGGCGAGCGGTTCAGCTTCACCTGCCCCGCAAACGGGGGGGCGTTCACCGTCTGGGGGACGGACGTCTACACCGACGACTCGTCCGTGTGCAGCGCCGCAGTGCACGCCGGCGTGATCACGTTCGCCGGCGGCGGCACGGTCAGCATCGAGATCAGGGCCGGGCAGAGCTCCTATGCCGGCTCGACGCGGAACGGCGTGTCCACGAAGGCGTACGGGAGCTGGGGCGGCTCGTTCGTCCTCGCCGGCGGATCGGCGGGCGGGGGCGCCGGGCTCGGCGGCAGCACGTGGAACGCGGACGCGAAGCCGCTGCGCGGCAACGACGGCAAGCGCTACACGTTCACCTGCCCGGCGGGCGGAGCGCCGCTCACCGTGTGGGGGAGCGACGTCTACACCGACGACTCGTCCGTCTGCACGGCCGGCGTCCACGCGGGCGTGATCACCACGTCGGGCGGCGGCAAGGTGACGGTCGAGATCGCGGCGGGAAGGCCCTCGTACACCGCGTCGACCCGCAACGGCGTCACGACGAGATCGTACGGCTCCTGGGGCGGCTCGTTCGTCGTCGTGGGGGCTAAGTCCCCGAGCACCGGGTCGGGCGGTACGGGCACGACACTCGCCGGCTCCGGCTGGACGGTTGACACGCGGAAGTTCCGCGCGTCGGTCGGCAGCCGCTTCACGTTCGGCTGCCCGGCCGGCGGGACGCCCAAGGTGGTGTGGGGCACCAACGTCTACACCGACGACTCGTCGATCTGCACGGCCGCCGTCCACACCGGGCGGATCGCCTTCGCCCGCGGCGGCACCGTGACGATCGAGGTGCGCGCAGGACGGAGCAGCTACACCGGCTCGACGCGCTACGGCGTCACGACGAGGCCGTACGGCGCCTGGCCGGGCTCGTTCGTGATCGTGCGCGCGACCCGCGGGTAGCGCGCAGCGCAAGCGGCCCCGGCCCTTGACGGGCGGCCGGCGATCTGAGACAAGGCCCCTGTGCAAGGCGGCCACGAGAGGGCGTGGGCGGAGGCACTGGCGCAGGAGCACGCGCACCAGCAGGAGCTGCTCGCGGCGTTCCGCGGGGAGCTCGGCGCCTTCGCGCGCGAGTGCTCCGCCGCGCTCACGGCGCTCGACGCCTACTGCGCTGGTATTGGGATCGCCGAGGTTCTCGACGCGGCGAGGACGGGGCACCGGCACGCGGCCCTCGTGCTGGACGTCTCGCGACGGCTGCCCGGGCTCGCCCCGGCGACCGTTGCGGTGGACGACGAGCTCACGGACCTCTACGCGGGGCTCGCGGAGGGCGGCGACGCGCCACCCCGCCTCGTCTCGCACGCCGGCGAGGTCCTCCGGGCGGCACCGAAGCGGACCGACCGCGAGCTGCTGAGAGCCGTCGTCGACGCCGGGGGCGTCCGCTCGCGCATCGAGCAGCTGATCGGCCCCGCGCCCGTGGCGGCGCTGACCGCGCTCGCGCCGCTCGCCCGCCGGCTGCCGGGGCTGGCCACGATCGACGGAGGCGAAGCCGGACCCGCCGGAAAGGACCTCCTGCGGGCGCTCGAGGCGACGGCCGAGCTCACCGCCGCCGAGGGCCTGGCAGCGGTCTCGGATGCGGCGTCGCTCGCCGCGTCGGTACACACCGCCGTCGAGCACGTCCAGGGAGCGGCGCGCGCGGTCGAGGAGGGGAGGCTGGAGCAGGTCCTCGCGCAGGCGCGCCTCCAGCTCGAGCGCGACCTCGGCGAGCTGCGGGCCGTGCTCGCCGCGGCCGGCGACGCTCCGCCGGAGTGGCTGACGGCCCGCCGCGCGGAGCTCGAAGCGCTGACGGAGGAGGTGCGCGAGAAGCGGGAGCGGATCGAGCGGACGAGGCGGGCGCTCGCCGCGCTGCTGCCGCACCTGCAGGCGGTCTCGCGCGCGCTTGCGACCGTGGAGAAGCTCCAGGCGCTCGAAGGCCGCCTCGACCCGCGGCTCGGGGCAGGAGCCGAGGCCGCCCGCCTGACGTTGCTGCTCGATCTGAGCGGGCTGCTGGGCGCGATCGTGCCCGGAGGGCCGCAGCACGGCCCCCGGCCCCGCAGCCGGGGCCACGGTCGCACCCGCTGGCTCGTGGCGGCGGCTCTGGCAGTCGTCGCGGCGGCGGGGATCGCCATCGCCGTCGCGACGAGCGGCGGCTCGGAGGAGCCGGCCGCCGTGTCCACCTCGCCTCCGCCTCCACCCGCGACCACCACGCAGGCGAGCGTCCCGACGCCGGCTCCGCCGCCTGCGCCAGAGGTCTCGGCCGTCGAGGCCGTCTTCGACGAAGGGCAGCGGGCCACCTTCTACTCGGTCGCCGTGAGCGCGAGGCGGCAGGGAGAGCCGACGTACGCGTGGCACCTGACGCCGCCGGCGGACGACCCGGGCTGCAACCGCTTCGCGCCGGTGCCCGGCTCGCCAGGGCGCGCGGTCTGGCACCACGCGGACACCGACGGCTGCAGCCACGCCGGCTCGGAGCACGCCGGCACGGTCACCGTCACGATCACGACGTCGGCATGGAAGTGCACGGCGACGTTCGAGGGCACGGAGACCAGGACGGGCCCGCCGCCGCAGCGCTGTCGGCAGCTCCCGAGCTGACGCGGCGCCGCCCGGACAGAGCTGAACCGCCGGAGACGGCGCATTGGGTCCTCAGCGGCGGCTGACCTTCTCGCAATCCTTCGCGACGACGTCCTTGCGATCCGCCGTCACCCGGTCGCGGCCCGGGCCGCAGCGGATCGTGTCCCGCTCGCCGTCAGCGGCCTCGACCGTGTCGGCGCCCGGGCCGGTGACGATGACGTCGGTGCCGGGGCCCCCGATCACGCGGTCGTTGCCCGAGCCGCCGATCAGCCTTCCCCGATGCGCTAACAGAAGCGCGCCTCCGGGCTCCCCCGTTCGAGGGATAGGTGGACACCTTCTTTGTCCGATGCACTCACGGAAGCGCGCAACCGTGCGCTTCCGTCCGCCAGCACCCGCGTCTTGGAAGATCCCGCCCGCATCGAGCCGTCCGCGGCAGCCGCCGAGCTGCGGCGCATGCGGCTCGTGGACGGCGACGAGGCACTCGTTCTCGCCGGGCACGAGGGACTCGTCGGGTCCTACCAGCGCCTGGCCGACGTCTTCCACGACGTCCTCTCCGAGCAGACTCTCGACGCGCTGCTCGAGCGGATCGCCGACACGCTCGCCGAGCTCGTCCCGTACGAGGCGCTCCACATCTACGAGGCCGACGACGCCGGCCACGAGCTCATCCCCACGCTCGTGCGCAGCGAGTGGGCGGAGGAGATCCTCGAGGAGCGCTTCCCGTACGGGCAGGGCATCACCGGCTGGGCCGTCGAGCACCGGGAGCCCGTGCTCGCGAACCAGGCGCACCTCGACCCGCGTGTCCACTTCGTGCCCGGGACGCCGGTCGAGCCCGAGGCGCTGGTGGCAGTGCCGCTGATCGCGCGCGGGCGCCTGATGGGGACGCTCAACATCTACCGGATCGGCGAGGACGCGCTCTTCACGAACGAGGAGTTCGAGCTCGCCAAGCGGTTCGGCGACGCCGCCGCGCTCGCGCTCGACAACGCGCACAGCCGGGCTCGGCTCGAGCACCAGGCGCAGACGGACTCACTCACCGGCCTCTTCAACCACCGCACCTTCCACGACCGCCTGCGCTCGGAGCTGACGCGCGCCTCCGCGGAGCACTCCTCGGTCGCCGTGGTCATGCTCGACATCGACGACTTCAAGAAGGTCAACGACGTCTACGGCCACGGCGTCGGCGACACGATCCTCGCCGAGCTGGCCGACATCCTGCGCGCGACCGTGCGCGCGAGCGATGTCGTCTGCCGGATCGGTGGCGAGGAGTTCGCCGTGATCGTCCCGCATGCCGAGCCGGCGCACGCGCTGGCGCTCGCCCACCGGCTCGCCGAGCGGCTCGAGGCCGTCGAGTTCGAGCTGGCCGGAACGATCGCCGTCTCGATCGGGATCGCCCACGGCCCGGAGCACGCCGCGAACCCCCGCGAGCTCGTCGCCTGCGCCGAGGCGGCGATGATGACCGCGAAGGCGCGCGGCAAGAACCGGGTCGTGCTCTTCGAGGACGGCACCACCACCGAGCGGCCCGTCGCGCACGCGCACGTGCGTCGCGAGGAGGTGCGCCAGGTCGCCCACCTGAAGCTGCTGCAGAGCCTCGCCGGCAAGCTCAACCGCCTCAGCTCCGTGAGCGAGATCGGGCTGACGATCGCAAACGAGCTGCGAGGGCTGATCGACTACCACAACTGCCGCGTCTTCCTCCGCCACGGCGACGACCTGCGCCCGATCGCCTTCCGAGGCGAGCTGACCGCGACGCCGGAAACCGCGATGGAGATCCTCGCCTGCAAGGTCGGCGACGGGATCACCGGGCGCGTGGCCGAGACTGGAGAGCCGCTCCTCATCCCCGACGCGGCACAGTGCGAATACGCGATCTTCGTCCCCGGCACGACGGAGATCGAGGAGTCGCTGCTTGCGGTGCCGCTCGACTACGGCGCGCGCACGATCGGGGTGATCGTCGTCTCAAAGCTCGGCACGAACCAGTTCGACGCTGACGACCTCCGCCTGCTCGAGGTGCTCGCGGGCCACGCCGCCGTCGCGCTCGAGAACGCGCGCCTCTACGAGTCGCAGCGCCGCGAGGCCGAGACGGCGACCGCGCTGCTCGAGTTCAGCCGCGAGCTCGCGGAGGCCGAGGGCCTCGAGGCCGTGCTGGAGCGGATCGTCGAGAGCTCCGCGCGGCTGCTCGGCTCGACGCACACGTCGTTCTGGCTCCAGCACGCTCCCGACGGCGACCTGCGCGCCCACGCCGCCTGGGGCTACGACGCCGGCGACCGCGCACACCTCTTTCGGAGCTCGATCCCCGCCGCGGTGCTCGAGAACTTCCGCGAGCGGACGGCTCCGTACCTCGTCGAGCCGGAGGACTACGCGGAGATGGTCGGGCCACCGCGGACGGGCACCGGCCGCTTCGCGGTCGCGCCGCTCCAGGTGGAGGGACGATGGGGGGCGATCGCCGCCGCCGTGGCGAGCGAGGAGGGTCTCGGCGAGCGAGAGCTGCACCTGCTCGGCGGACTCGCCCATCAGGCCAAGCTGGCCGTGGCGAACGCGTCGAGCTTCGCCGGACTCGAGCGCACGTTCATCGCGACCGTCGAGGCGCTCGCGAACGCGCTCGAGGCGAACGACCAGTACACCTCCACCCACGCCCGCTGGATCACCGACACGGCGATCCGCGTCGGTGTCGAGCTCGGCCTTGACGCACGCGCGCTCAAGCGGCTCCAGCTCGGCGCTCTCCTGCACGACATCGGCAAGCTCGGCATCCCATCGGCGATCCTCGGCAAGCCCGGCCCGCTCACGCCCGGCGAGTGGGAGATCGTCGAGACGCACCCGGCCCTCGGCGAGCGGATCCTCGCGCCGATCGAGCAGCTGCAGGAGGTGCGCCCGATCGTGCGCGCCTGCCACGAGCGCTGGGACGGCAGCGGCTACCCGGACGGACGGACGGGCGAGGAGATCCCGCTCGAGGCACGCATCATCTTCGCCTGCGACGCGTTCCACGCAATGACGACCGACCGCCCGTACCGTCTGCGCCTGCCGGTCGAGGAAGCGTTGCGCCGTCTCGAAGCGGGCGCGGGGACGCAGTTCGACCCGCGCGTGGTCGAGGTCTGCCTGCGCGTGCTCGCCCCGTAGCTGTCCTGCCTACACAGGTTGTGAACGGCTGAGAGGTCTATCCGGCCCTCCTTCGAGGCTGTGAGTCCGCGAAGACCACGGCTCGAAGGAGGGTCCGGATGTATCTGCACGCTAACGCCAAGCTCGGATTGGCTGCTCGTTTCGCGCTCTGTCAGGCGATTGAAGGTGGCTGCTCGATCAGGGGCACCGCCAGGCGCTTCAATGTCTCACCGGCGACAGCGCACCGTTGGTGGCATCGCTGGTGCGAGGCGGGCGAGGAGCTGCGGACGACGCTGGCCTGCTTGTGTGATCGCTCGAGCCGGCCGCGGCGCAGTCCGCGCGAGTTGCCGGCGGCACTGCAGGAGGCGATCTGCGCTTGCCGGCGCCAGACCGGTTGGGGTCCGCGCCTGGTCGCGGCGGCAACCGGCTTCGCCCACTCAACGGTCTGGAAGGTGCTCCACCGTGCAGAGCTCTCTCGTCCCGAGCGTGCGCGGAGGGAGCCGGCCAACCGCTACGAGTGGCCCTGCCCTGGCGACCTGCTGCACATGGACGTCAGCCGCTATGCGCGCTTCGAGCGGCCCGGCCACGCCGTCACCGGTGATCGCTCCCAGCGCTCGCGCCACTGGATGCGCCCCGAGACCCGCGTCGGCTACGACTACGCGCACGCGATCGTCGACGACCACTCGCGGCTGGCCTACGTCGAGCTCCACCCAGACGAGCGGGCCGAGACCGTGACCGGCTTCCTCGAGCGGGCGCTCGCCTTCTACGCCGAGCAGGGCATCACCGCCAAACGGCTGATGACCGACAATGCCTTCAGCTACGTCAAAAACCGCTCGCTGCGCGAGCTGCTCACCGCCCACAGCATCCGCCACCTCACCACCCAGCCCTACCGGCCACGCACCAACGGCAAGGTCGAACGCTTCCACCAAACGATGGCCCGCGAGTGGGCCTACGGCCTCCGCTACCGCTCCTCACACCACCGCGCCGACGCGCTGCCACACTGGCTCCAGCACTACAACCAGCGCAGGCCGCACAGCTCAATCGGAGACCGGCCCCCAAGCAGCCGCGTTCACAACGTCTGTGGGTAGGACACGTAGCTACTCCCAGGCCGCGGCCCGAACCTCGTCCAGCAGCATCAGCCGGCGGATCACGAGCTGGGGCTCCACGCCGCGGGGCAGCTCGGTGACGCACCGGAGGCCGCGCCCGCCGTCGAACTGCTCGACCGCGAACGACGACACCTTGACGCCGAGCTGCTCGAGCGTCTCGACCACGCCTGCGGTGTTCGCCTCCGCCCCCAGCCCAACCGAGAGCCGCTTGTCACGGTGGTGGCCGACGAGGCGTTGCGTGACGACACGCAGCGGCCACAGTGAAATGAGGACGATCGCCGTCGTGACGAGTGCGGCGCTGTAGTAGCCGGCGCCCGAGGTGAGCCCAATGGCAGCGACTGCCCAGAGGGTGGCCGCCGTCGTCAGGCCGCGGATCGACATCCCCTGCCGCAGGATCGTCCCCGCGCCGAGGAAGCCGACGCCCGTGACGATCTGGGCGGCGATGCGCGTCGGGTCGGCGCTAACCGTGCCATCTCCGTCCACGAGGAGGTCCCGGAAGCCGTAGGCCGAGACGAGCGTGAACAGGCAGGCGCCGACCGCGACGATCAGGTGCGTGCGCAGGCCGGCCTCGTGCTCGCGCATCTCCCGCTCGATGCCGATCGCCCCCCCGAGGAGCGCGGCGAGGGAGAGCCGCAGCAGCTCCTCGTCGAACGGCAGCGTCGGAATCGCCGCGATCACAACAGGATGCCTTCGCCGGTTTTTAGCCCGCTCCTGCCCGCGCCCCTGCTAGCCGGCTGCCTCCGCGCTGCGCAGGCCGCGCATGGCCCAGACGAGGAACGCCGCCGCGAGACCGACCGCGAGCCCGTAGGCGAGCAGCACGTTCGGCGGCGAGCCGGCGAGCAGCCCCCGTCCCGTCTCGAGCAACCGAGTCACCGGGTTGACGGTGGCCGCCACCTCGATCCAGCCCTTGAGCAGGTCGAGCGGCACGTACACCGGCGCGAAGAAGAGCGTCAGGAAGACCGGCATCTGCATCACCGGCCCCGCCTGCATCGTGCGCAGCCGCATCGCCACACCGCCCGCCCAGAGGATCCCCGACACGTTGAGGAGCAGCGCGAGCGTGAAGAGGCCGACCAGGTCCACCGCGCCTCCGCCCACCTGCATTCCGGCGACGAGCGCCACCACGGTCAGCACGAGCGCGGTGACGAGCCACCGTCCCGCCGCAGCCAGCGCGTAGCCGAGCACGATCCCGCTCCGGTTCGGCGAGGCGAGCAGGAGCCGCCGCGCGAACCCGCTCTCGAAGTCGCGCGCGATCCCGAAGCCGGTGAAGACGCCGCCTAACGCAGCCGACTGGAGCAGCACGAAGACGAACTGGAACGCCGTGTACCCGGACGGGAAGTCGAACCCGGGCACCTCCGCGACACGCGAGAGCCCACCCGCGAACGCCGTGAAGAAGAAGAGCGGGAAGATGATCGAGGGAACGAGGAGCGACGGGTTCGTGAAGATGTTCTTCAGCGTCCGCCAGGCGACCCCCGAGGCGACCGGCCAGATCCTCACGTCCGGGCCAGCCTCTCCTTGAGCGCGAGGGCGGCGAGACCGATCGCGACGACCGCGAGCGCCCCGGCGACCCCGAAGCCGAGCGCGAGCGCCTCACCGTCCCAACCCGTGATGATGAGGCTGCGCACGCACTCGAGCAGGTACGAGACCGGGTTCGCCGTGGCGGCCGCACGGAACCAGCCGATCTCGATCAGGTTCCGCGGCATGTTCATCGAGGAGATGAAGAGGAAGACGAACAGGAGCGGGAAGAGCCCCTGGATCGCTTCGCCCGAGCCGGTGCGCAGCGCCATGAACGAGCCGAGCGCGCCGAAGCCGAGCGAGACGATCGACGCGAAGGCGAAGAGGACGACGATGCCGAGCAGGCCGGCGTGGAAGTCGACGCCGGCGGCGAGGCCCACGAGGACGTAGAACGCCGTCTGCACCTGCCCGAGCGCGACGACGCCGCCGAGCGTGCCGGCGAGCAGGGCCGAGCCGCGCAGAGGCGTCAGCGAGAGACGGCTGAGGAAGCCGGTCTGGATGTCGCGCGCGAGGTCGGTGCCCGCGTTCATCGTCGAGAAGAGCGCGCCCTGGATGAACGGCACGGCCAGCGCGAACGCGAGGAACGAGTCGGTCGGGAAGCCCTCGAGCCCCGTCGCCGAGGCGAGCCCGCCCGAGTTCACGGCCAGGAGCACTGTCGGGAAGACGAGCGGCGGGATGAAGGTCGCCGGCTGGCGCACCGTGCGGGCGATCGAGCGCATGGCGATCGCCCCGACCTGCGTCACGAGGGCGGTCACGACTCGGTCTCTTCCTCCTCTGCCGCGCCCTCGAGCGAGCGGCCCGTCTTGGCGAGGAAGACGTCGTCGAGCGACGGCGCGTGCAGGGTCAGGTTCTCGACGGGCAGGCTTGCGGCGTCGAGCGCGCGCACGACGTCGGCGAGGCCGCTTCCGCCGTCGCGCAGACGCACGGAGACCGAGCGCGGAGAGCGCGAGACACGCTCGCCGAAGACGTCCAGGGCTCCGGCGATCCGCTCCCGGTCGGCCGGGTCGGCCGGCTCGGCCTCGACCGTCGGGCGCCCGATCTCCGCCTTGAGCGCGGCCGGCGTGCCCTCGGCGACGATCCGCCCGTGGTCGATGATGCCGACGCGATCGGCGAGGACGTCGGCTTCCTCGAGGTACTGGGTCGTGAGGAAGACGGTGACGGCGTCCTCGTGCGCGAGCCGGGCGACCTCGGCCCAGAGCGCCTTCCGGCTCTGCGGGTCGAGCCCCGTCGTCGGCTCGTCGAGGAAGAGGATGCTCGGCCGGTGCACGAGGGCCAAGGCGAGATCGAGCCGCCGCTTCATCCCGCCCGAGTAGCCCTTCACCTTGCGGTCCGCCGCCTCGGTGAGGCCGACGCGCTCGAGCAGCTCCTCCGCCCGCGGGCGCCGCTCGTGACGGGCGACACCGTGCAGCATCATCTGGAGGCGCAGGTGG
The DNA here is from genome assembly GCA_963839425.1 of uncultured Actinomycetes bacterium. Lineage (GTDB taxonomy): Bacteria > Actinomycetota > Thermoleophilia > Gaiellales > Gaiellaceae > CAYGLV01. The sequence continues at coordinate 414,184 of CAWIUX010000005.1, read as the reverse complement.
TCGCGGCCCGTGAGAAGCGGGTCGAGGGCCGCCTCCTGGAGCGCCGCGCCGATCGCGGCGCGCACCTTCGGCCCCTCGCGGACGACGTCATAGCCGCCGACGCGCGCCGTGCCCGACGTGGGCGGCAGCAGCGTCGTCAGCATCAGCACCGTCGTGGACTTGCCGGCACCGTTCGGGCCGAGGAAGCCGTAGACCTCGCCCGGCTCGACGTAGAGATCGATCCCGTCCACCGCGCGCGGCCCCTTCTTGAACACCCGAACGAGCTGCTGGGCCTCGATGCTGTTCTCGCGCGCCACGGCCGAAGACACTACCGGCGGGGCGCAGGCCTACCGGGGCGGACGCCACATGAACGGCCGCCCCGGGCGAGCGAGGCTCAGTGACGCGCGAGCGGCGGCAGGTGGAAGCGCTGCGGCACGAAGCGGGCGAGCCGCTCCCACCGGCGGTGGTGATGCCGCGCCTTGCGCACGGCCGCCGCGATCACGGCGGAGACGAGCCCGCCGCCGATCAGGATCCCGAGCCGGCGGCCCCAGTGCATCTCGCGAGGAGCGTCCTCCATCGAGGCACCTCCTTTCCGGCCCAGTGTGCCGCCGCGCTCCGGGGCGGGCCATCGGGGAAGACCCGGATCCAGCCTGCGGGCTTCCGGCCGGGTTAATCATCTAACACGGGCTCGAGCGGCAGGCCGCTCGCCACCACCCGCCGGCCGTCCACCTCGTAGACGACGTCCACGGAGTCGTTCTGCCGGTAGGTGCCGGCGATCCCGAGGAAGTTCGACGCCCAGCGCCAGAAGCCGAGCTGCCCCTCGCGCTTCAGCTCGCGCCCGAAGACGAGCGTCCGGCCCTCGACGCGGTAGTCCGCGCCCTCCCGCTGCGCGACGCCGTTGACGAACACCTCGAACGGCCGCACGACGTCGGGCGGCACGGAAACCCGGGTCCGATTAGGCACCGTCAGGGGCACCCTCATAGAATGCACACCCCGTGCGCCGTACGCCGCTTCTCACCGCCTGCGTCCTCGCAGCGCTCGCGCTGGCCACGGCGGGCGCCGCGCTGGCGGGGAATGGCGGGATCGGCCCGGTCGAGCCCCGCTCGCCGAACGCCGACGGGATCCGCGACAGCTACTGGCTGATCCTCGTGGTCGTGCTCGCGATCTTCGCGCTCGTCGAGGGACTGCTCGTCACGTTCGTCATCCGCTTCCGCCGCGGCCGCCGGGAGCGCTTCGAGGACGGCGCCCAGCTGCACGGCAAGTCCAGCCTCGAGGTGCTCTGGACGGCGGTCCCGGTCCTGATCCTGTTCGCGATCGTCGCCTTCGTCTTCGTCAAGCTGCCGGGGATCCGCAACGTCCCGAGCGCCGACGCCGCCGCCGGCCGCCTCGACGTCACGGTCACCGCCCATCGCTACTACTGGCAGTTCGAGTACGGAAACGGCGTCGTCGCCGTGGACACGCTGCGCGCCCCGGTCGGGCAGCCGGTGAAGCTGACGCTGACCGCGCCGGACGACGACGTCATCCACTCGTGGTGGATCCCGGCGCTCGGGGGCAAGATCGACGCGATCCCCGGCCAGACGACCTCCACGTGGTTCACGGCCGACCGGGCCGGCGTCTACAAGGGACGGTGCGCCGAGCTCTGCGGCCTCCTGCACGCGGAGATGCTCGCCTGGGTCGAGGCGGTTCCGAAGCCGGAGTTCGACGCCTGGCTCGAGCGCGAGGCCGCAGCGCAGCAGGCGGGCACGTCGAAGCTCGGCGAGCAGACCTACGCCGGCGCGTGCGCCAAGTGCCACGGGCTCGCAGGCGAGGGCGACATCGGACCGAAGCTCGACGGCTCGGCGGTCGCCTCCGACCCGGCCGGGATCGAGAGAGTCGTGCGCGAGGGACGGAACGCGATGCCCGCCGTCGGCGCCGCCTGGTCGGACTCGCAGCTCGAGGCTCTCACCGGCTACGTGAAGGAGCGCTTCGGCAGTGGCGGCTAGAGCGGAGAGCACCCCGGCGGTCCCGGCCTGGCAGCGCGGCAAGGTCGCGAGCTGGCTCGTCACGACCGACCACAAGCGGATCGGGCTCGTCTACATCGTCTCGAGCGGCGTCTTCTTCGCCGCCGCGGGCGTGATGGCGCTGCTGATGCGGACGCAGCTCGCGACCGCGAACGCCGACGTGGTCACGCGCGAGAGCTACAACGAGCTGCTGACAGTCCACGGCTCGGCAATGGTCTTCCTCTTTGCGATGCCGCTGATCGCCGGCCTCGGCAACTACCTCGTGCCGCTGATGATCGGCGCGCGGGACATGGCCTTCCCGCGCCTGAACGCGCTCTCGCTCTGGCTCTACCTCTTCGCCGGCGTCGTGATGATGCTGAGCTTCCTCGCCGAGGGCGGGACGGCCCAGGCGGGCTGGACGGCCTACCCGCCGCTCTCGAGCCAGCAGGCCGGCAACGGCATGGACCTATGGATCCTCTCGCTGCACCTGATCGGCGTCTCGTCGCTGCTCGGCGCGATCAACTTCATCGTCACGATCCACAACCTGCGCGCCCCCGGGATGACCTGGACGCGGATGCCGCTCTTCGTCTGGTCGATGGACGTGTTCGCGTGGCTGCTGCTCGCCGTCCTGCCGACGCTCTCGGCCGGGCTGACGCTGCTGCTGCTCGACCGCCAGGCGGGCACGCACTTCTTCGACCCGACCGGCGGAGGCTCGCCGCTCCTCTGGCAGCACGCGTTCTGGTTCTTCGGACACCCCGAGGTCTACGTCCTCATCCTGCCGGCGATGGGGATCATCTCCGAGGTGCTTCCCGTCTTCGCCCGCAAGCCGATCTTCGGCTACAAGGCGGTCGCCTTCTCCTCGGTCGGGATCGCCTTCTTCTCCATGCTCGTGTGGGCGCACCACATGTTCACGGTCGGCCTGCCGAACGTGCTGAACGTCTACTTCATGATCGCCTCGATGATCATCGCCGTCCCGACCGGGATGAAGATCTTCAACTGGCTGGCGACGCTGTGGCGCGGCAACCTCCACTTCGACACGCCGATGCTGTACGCGCTCGGCTTCCTCTCGATCTTCACGATGGGCGGGCTGACGGGCATCTTCCTCGCCGCGTTCCCGGTGGACTGGCAGCTGCACGACAGCTACTTCGTCGTCGCCCACTTCCACTACACGATCTTCGGCGGCGTCGTCTTCGGGCTGCTCGCCGGCCTCCACTACTGGTGGCCGAAGCTCTTCGGCCGCCTGCTCGACGAGCGGCTCGGCAAGGCGTCGTTCTGGCTGATGTTCGCCGGCTTCCACCTCACGTTCCTGCCGCAGCACTTCCTCGGCCTCCTGGGCATGCCGCGCCGGATCTACACCTACGGCGAGGGCGGGCTCTGGCAGGGCTACAACATGGCCTCGACGATCGGCTCGTACGTGATGGGGCTCGGCGTGCTTTTGATCCTGGTCAACATGGCCGAGACCTCGCGTACCGGCCGGCGGGCGGGCAACGACCCATGGCAGGCGAACACGCTCGAGTGGTACACGACCTCGCCGCCGCCCGACCACAACTTCGACTCGGTGCCCTACGTGGCGAGCCCGCGGCCGCTCTACGACCTGCGGCGGCGGTTGAAAGAGTCCGATGCGGTCTAGCGCCGCACCCGGGCCGTGGCTGCGGCTGTCCGCGCTGGCGGGCGCCGGGGCGACGGCGCTCGTCGTTGCTAGCGCGTCGCTCGAGCTCGGGCAGGCGCACTGGGGCTTCGCGCTCGCGGCCCTGCCACCGCTCGTCGCGGTCGCGGCCGCCGCGTATCTGTCGTACCGCCCGCTGCTGCCGGCCGCGGGCGCCGCGCTCGTCCTCCTGCTCGCCGCGATCGCGCTCGGAGGCGTGGTCGGGCTGGCGAACGAGGCCGCCTGGGCGGTCGCGCTCCACGTCGCGGGCGCGGCGGCGGCGCTCACCGCGTCCCTCTTCGCGGCGGCGCAGAGCTTCCGCGGCGCCTCCGTCCCGGCGGGCCCGTGGCGCGACTACGTGACGCTGACCAAGCCCACGATCATGTCGCTCCTGCTGATCACCGGCGCGGCCGGCGCCTTCGTCGGCGCGGACGGGTGGCCGCCGCTGCCGACATTCGCCGCCGCGATGGTCGGCCTCGCTCTCGCCTGCGGCGGCGCCAGCGCGCTCAACCACGTCCTCGACGCCGACATCGACCGGTTGATGGGCCCGCGCACGCGGGCGCGCCCGGTCGCGTCGGGCCGCGTGCCGGTCGCGCGCGCGCTCGAGTTCGGGCTCGCCCTCTCGGCGCTCTCGTTCGTCCTGCTCGCCTCCACAGTCAACGTCCTGACCGCGCTGCTCGCGCTCGTCGGCAACCTCTTCTACGTCCTCGTCTACACGCGCTGGCTGAAGCGCTCGACGCCGCAGAACATCGTCATCGGCGGCGCGGCGGGTGCGGTGCCGCCGCTCGTCGGCTACGCGGCGACCTCGGGAAGCCTGGCGCTGCCTGCGCTCTGGCTCTTCCTGATCGTCTTCCTCTGGACGCCGCCCCATTTCTGGGCGCTCGCGCTGATGATCAAGGAGAGCTACGCGGCCGCGAAGGTGCCGATGCTGCCGGTGGTGCGCGGCGACGAGGAGACGGCACGCCAGATCCTGCGCTACTCGCTCGTGCTGGTCGTCTTCACGCTCGCCGTCGCCTTCTCCTTCGGCCTCGTGTACCTCGGCGCGGCCCTCGTCCTGGGTGCGATCTTCCTTGCACTCGCCTGGCAGCTGCGGCGCGAGCCGACCCGGCCCCGCGCGAAGGCCCTCTTCCACTACTCCCTCGCCTACCTGGCGCTGCTCTTCGCGGCCGCGGCAGTCAACCCCCTGGTGCTCTAGATGGACATCTCTCCGGAGCTCAAGCGCAGGAACATGCTCTTCGGCTGGGCCCTCTTCGGGGTCTTCGCGCTGCTCTTCGCCGGCACCGTCGCAGTCGCGCTGCTCTACCTCCAGCTCGACTAGGTGGCGACCGCCTGCGGGTCGGGACGGACCACGACCGTGTCGGCGACCTGGACGATCTCATCCACCGGCAGGAACGCGCGCGACGCGTGCTCGCGGATCGCCTCCGGGCTCGAGGCCTGGTAGATGCAGACGGTGCCGAGCGCGCCGCCCTCCTCGGCCATGACGTACGAGCGGATCCAGCGGATGTCGTCGGACATCTCCTCGTCGCCGACCTTGCTCGAGCGGGCGGCGGCCTCCTGCAGCTCGTCGGGCGAGCTCCAGCCGCTGCGGCGCAGAATGACGTACGTGTTCACGTTCACCCTCCCTTGTGGCGCGTGAGACGAATGGGGCACGCTACGACAGCGCGGGAGTCGAGTCAAGACGTGTTCCCCGCCCACCGCTGCTGAACTAAAGCTTTGGCGCGGTCCGGCCGATGCGCCTCAAAGGCATGTTCAGCCGTCGCTTCCCTGCCGCTCTCGCCGTGCTCGGCGCTTGCGCGGCCTTCGCCGCCGCACTCGCGGTCGCGGTGCCGCGCGCCTCTGCGGTCGAGCCGTTCCCGGTCGGCGCCACAACGCTCCAGACTGATCACTTCCTGATCCACTACTCGGGCGATCCGGCCAACTCCGCATACATCCAACAGCAAAAGGCGGGCGACATCGGCGGCTGGGCGGAGCGCGCGTACGCCCTCTACCGTAGCTGGGGCTACCCGGCGCCGGTCAACGACGGCGATGGGCTGATCGACATCACCGTGATGGACTTCTCCACGTTTCCCTACCCCAAGAGCCTGTTCGACGCCGGCGCCACCCCGAACAGCCCGGCCGCCGCCCAGTCGTCGGGCTACATCGAGCTCAACGCGGCCACCGGCCTGAACCAGCACGAGGTCGCGCACGTGCTCTTCAACCTCTTCGAGTTCGCGATCTGGCAGCCAGCCGACCTCTGGCTGGAGCAGGCGGCGGCCGAGTGGGCCGCATATCGCTTCGAGGACTTCGCCACGCCGACGTCCGACTCGATCGCCGAGCCCGACCGCTCCGGCGACTGCGTCGGCGGCGAGTGCGGCAAGAACGGCTACGACCGTGCCGGCGATCCCGGCTGGTCGTTCATGGAGTACCTGAGCGAGCGCTACGGGCCCGACATCGTCAAGCAGATCTTCGACAACGGCGCCTCGGTCGGCCTGCCGGCGCCGGCCTCGACGCAGCACGTCACGAACGTGCTCACGGCGAAGGCGGCGACCCTCGGCGACGTGTTCACCGACTACACGGTCGCCTATCTGGCCGGGAACTACCAGGTTACTGCCCTGAAGGGGCTGCCGCCGGCGACGTACGCGACGATCCCGACGGGTGCGGCAACCGGCGCGCTTCCCGTCCAGCGCGTGGCCGTGAACCACCTTGCCGCGCGCTACCTCAAGCTCACACGCGGTGGAGCCGGCACCGGGCCGTGCTACGCGGCGACGCTCTCGCTGACTGTGGCGCTTCCAGCCGGGCTCGGGGCGAGGCCGTTCGTCTACTCGTCCTCCGTGGGCAGCGCAGCCGTCCCGCTCACGATCAACGGGAACACCGCCTCGCTCACCGTCCCGTGGGACACGTGCACGGGCGGCGCCGACGGCTACCTCTCGCTGCCGAACCCGAGCCTCGCGTCGAACTCGCAGGTCTTCACGGTCAGCGGCTCGCTGAGCGTGGACACGAGCACGCCCGCGACGGCAACGCCCCCGCCGGCGCCCCTCTTCACCGGCCCGACCGTCGCGAGCCCGGCCGACTACGTCGCGCCTTCCATCTACGTCTACGGAGCACAGATCGTGCGCGTCGCGGCGGCCGACCGTCTGGTGCGCGTGATCGTCTTCTCGAGCGGCCCCGGGCTGGTGCGCGCGGCGGTCGGAGACACGGTGCTCGGCACCACCACCCTCCGGCCCGGCAACAACGCGCTCCGCTTCCGCCTGCCGCGCGCCGCGCTCAACTCGCTGCGCAGTACGGCCGCAGTCCGCGCGTCGACCTCGCTGCTGACGCTGACGAGCCTCTCCAGCAACGGGACGGTCGGGGCGAAGGTGGCACGGAAGCTCGTCCTCGCCACTCCGCCCAAGCCACGGACCGCCGCGGCCCGCCACTAGGAGCCCCATGACGACGCGCGCCGCCCGCCTCCTCTTCCTCCTCCTCGCGCTTCTCGCGCTCTCCTCCGCCGCGCACGGCGCGACGCGGGCGGCCGCCGCGAGCGCGCCGACCGGGCTGCATCCGTTCCTGCTCCGCGTCGACGAGCCGTCCAGCGACGTCTTCTCGCGCACTCCCTCGTTCGCCTGGAACCCGGTGCCCGGGGCGGTCCGCTACGAGTTCCAGCTCTCTACGAGCAGCGCGTTCCGGGACAGCGGCATCGTCTTCTCGGACACGAGCCTGACGAGCCCGGTGGCCGCGCCGGCGCTGACCCTGCCCTGGATCACCGGCGCGCCGCACTCCCTCTACGCCCGCGTCCGGGCGGTGCTTCTCGACACGACGACGCCGTGGAGCGACTCGTTCGGCTTCGACATGCAGCCGCCCGCGGCGCCCGCGCCACTCCCGAGCTACCCCGGACTGCTGCGGTGGACGCCGGTCGACGGCGCCTCCGGCTACCAGGTCTGGTTCGTCGACATCCCGAAGTTCGTCTTCGTCGCCACGAATGTCGCGGACGAGCGCGAGTTCTACACCTTCCACCAGGCGGCCTCGTGGCTCGCCCAGGTGCGCTGGCGGGTCCGGGCGATCCGCAGCGACTTCAACGCGCGGGCGAACGGCCTGCCGGCCGTCACGCATGGCCCGTGGAGCCCGGTCTACAGCTCCGTCAACCCGCCGTTCGCGGTCGGGCCGCTGAAGCCCCTCGCGACGGTGTCCGACGTCGAATCGACCGGGACCCGCTCGTCGCCGGCCCACCGCCTGATGCCGGGCTTCGTCTTCGGGGGCAACCAGTCGTTCGCCGGAGCGGGCGCGGAGCTCTACCACGTCTACGTCTTCACGGACCGCGGCTGCCTGAACCGGGTGTTCGCGAGCGCGATCGTCGGCAGCCCCGCCTACGCGCCGCGCAGCTCCGGCCCGCTGGCGCTGCCGCAGTCCACATCGGCGATCTCGACGGCGCGCTCCTCCTACCTCCCCGACGGCGACGAAGGGTCGAGCTTCACGTTCGATCGCGAGAAGGTGACCGGCAACGAGTCGCTCCCGCCGGTGGCGCCCACGGTCGGCCTACCGGCCGGGGCGAGCGGGTCCGCGCCCGCAGCTCCTCCCGCGGCAGGGACGCCGCCGAGCGAGGCCAAGCCGGCCGCCCCGACGTCCGGCAGCAGCCTCATCACGCTCCTCCAGCCGAGCGGCACGACCGGCCCCCCGGTCGACCTCTGGGATACCGACTGGTCGAACGGGGGCGGCTACTACTGGACGGTAGTGCCGGTGAGCGCGAACGTCCCGAGCCCGCTCTCGACGAGCGTGGCGGGCGCGGGCGCCGCGGCCGCCGCGGCCACTCTTCCCGTCTCGAACGCCACCGGATTCGCCTCCGGCGACACGATCTCGATCGGCAATCCCGGCAACGTCGAGACCGCGACGATCACATCCGTCAGCGGCAACACGATCGGAGTCGGCGCTCCGCTCAAGCTCGGGCACGGCGCGGGCGAGCCGGTCACGCGCACAAGCGGGAACATCCAGTACACCGACCTGGAGCTCGCCCAGGACGCCTGCGCGGGCGGGCGCGTCCAGCGCTTCGGCAAGGAGAGCGAGCCCGCATTGACGGCCGGCGGAGAGCTCTTCGCGTCCGGCCTCTCGCCGGAGGGAGAGCTTGCGTCTGCGAGCGACAGGGCGACCTTCTACGGCTCACCCCTCGTCGCCTGGACGACCGCCCTCGGCGCCGAGGCCTACGCGGTGCAGTGGAGCAAGACGCGTCGGCCGTTCGTCCCCGAGACCGATCCCGCGACGGGCGCGCTCGGGATGATGACGCTCAACACGTCGGCGATCCTCCCGCTCGAGCCCGGCACGTGGCACTACCGCGTGCGGGGCTACGACTACTCGTTGCCGACCGGAGCACAGGCCATGTCGTGGTCGGATCCGCAAGCGATCGTCGCCACCAAGCCGACGTTCTCGATCGTCCGAGACGCCACCTCCGCTGGAACGAAGGCGTTCCGGGTCCCGGCCGGGGGCTTCTCGATCAGCGTGCCCTCCTCTTGGGAGGGCGTCTCCCGCAGCACGGCGGGCGTCGCGCTCAAGAGCAAGCCCAGGCTGGCCGCCCGCCTCGGAGCGAAGCTGAAGGACCTCGCCTCGGGCACCTCGGCGCTGCGGTTCGTCGCCTCCGACTCCAGCGGGGCGTCGATCTCGACCACCCTCTCCGTGCAGGCGTCGGCCGACCGGGGAGCCTACGCGCACAGCGCCTGGGTCAAGAGAGCGATCGGAGAGGCGAACGGGCTCAAGAATCGCGTCGGCCCCGTGGCGTGTGCCCAGGTTTCGCTGCCCGCCGGAGCCGGGGTGCGATGCGCGCTCACGGTGAGGGCTCAGGGCGGAAGCAACGAGGCGGCGGTGCTGTACTTCCTCCGGCACCGGAACGCGACGTACTCGCTGACGTTCACGAGCTCGCCCGCAGCCAGGGCTGCGAGCGCAGGGCTCTTCGCCGCCGCTGCGCGCTCCTTCCGCTTCACCCTCTAGAAGGAGCGCCGCGGTAGGGTCCGCCCCGTGAGCCCCGATCTCGCCTTCGCGCTCTCGCTCGCCGACGATGCCGACGCGCTCACGCTCGGCCGCTTTCGCGCGCGCGACCTGCGCGTAGAGACGAAGCCGGACATGACGCCCGTGTCGGAGGCCGACACGGCAGTCGAGCAGGCGATCCGGGCCCGCGTCGCCGCCGAGCGGCCCGGCGAGTCCGTCTTCGGCGAGGAGTACGGCGATGATGGCGGCCCTGTGCGCTGGATCGTCGATCCGATCGACGCGACGCGGAACTACGTGCGCGGGATCCCCGTGTTCGCGACGCTGATCGCGCTCGAGCGCGAGGGCGAGCTCGTGCTCGGCGTCGTCACCGCCCCTGCGCTTCACAAGCGCTGGTGGGCCAACCGCGGCGGCGGCGCCTTCGCCGACGGCGACCCGATCCACGTCTCCGGCGTGCGGCGGATCGAGGATGCGGTCTTCGCCTACACGAGCCACCGCTCGTTCGGCGAGGCCGGCGCCGAAGCCGCCTTCGACCGGCTCGCCGGCGCAGCCTGGGTCGCCCGCGGCTACGGGGATTTCTGGCAGTACATGCTGATCGCCGAGGGCGCGGCCGACGTGTCCGCGGAGACGGGGGTCGGCCTCTGGGACCTCGCGGCGCCGCAGGTGATCGTCGAGGAGGCGGGCGGCCGCTTCACCGACTGGCGCGGCGAGCGGCGGGCCGACGGCGGCGACGCGATCGCCTCGAACGGGCTATTGCACGACGAAGCGCTCAGGGCCTTCGCCAAGTAACACAGTGTCACTTGACTACGCGGCGCTGTCGTCGAGGCGGACACGCGCGACGCGGCGACCGCGCTCTCTCAACGCCGCAAAGTCTCCGGCCGCCTGGGCGCGGAGCAGCTTGCGGAAGCCATAGTCGCAGCCCGGCACCGGCAGCTCGTCGCCCGGCTCGTCCACGACCTGAAGTGCGAGCACCGTGTTCGGCCCGCCCTTGTGGAGCTGCCCCGTCGAGTGCAGGAAGCGGGGGCCGAGGCCCACGGTGACGGCGCAGCCGGCGGCGCGCGCCCGCTCGGCGAGGGGCTCCAGCTCGAGCTCCCGCGCGGGGTCGATGAAGGCCTGGATCGCGACGTAGTCGCCGGGGCGGGCCTGCGCGAGCAGCTCCTCGAACGAGCCCTCCGGCCCGACGTCCGGCTCGCCCGCCGACTCGAGCACGTCCACTGCGCGCCCCTTCGCAGCCTGTACGTCGGGCTGGTCGAACGGATTGACGCCGAGCACGTGACCGGCGACAGCGGTTGCGAACTCCCAGCGGAAAAACTCGGCAGGCAGGTCGTACGGGTCGGCAACCCGAACCTCGCCGATTTGGCGGTCGGAGGCGTCCCGCGACTCGCCCGGCAGCGGCACGAGGCCCTTCCCTTGCTTGCCGGTGGACTCGGCGAGGAGTTGCTCGGCCCAAAGCCCGAAGCCGAACGCATTCGGGCGCAACGCCACCTTGTCGAGGCCGTCACGCCAACCCTCGCCAAGCCGCAGCCCGAGCTCGAGCCCCCCGCTCGCCGGCCCGCGGCACTCCTCCGCCATCTCGGCCGCCCCGCTGAGGAAGTCGTCGAGCCGCGCCCCCATCAGCGCCGCGGGCACGAGCCCGAACGCCGTCAGCGCCGAATAGCGGCCGCCGACGTCCGGCTCGCCGTGAAAGACGGCGCGGAAACCGCGCTCGAGCGCGATCTCCTCCAACTCGGAGCCCGGATCGGTGATCGCCGCGAAGCGATGGCCCGCCGATGCCCGCTCCCAGAACCACTCGAGCTGGCAGCGCGTCTCGAGCGTCGTCCCCGACTTCGAGGCGACGAGGAAGAGCGTCCGCTCGGGATCGAGAGCGTCGCCGAGGCGCCGGATCGGCGCGGGGTGTGTCGTGTCGAGGACATGGAAGCGGGCCGCTCCGAAGGCGCGCCGCAGCACCTCGGCCGCGAGGCTCGAGCCGCCCATGCCGAGCAGGACGACGTCGAGCACGCCGTCGGCGTCCACGCTCTCGGCGAAGGCCTCGATCGGGCCGAGCCGCTCGCGCATGCGCTCGGGTGCGTCGAGCCAGCCGAGCCAACCCTCCTCGCCGGAGGACGTCCAGAGCGAGGCGTCCCGAGCCCAGAGCCGCTCGGCGAGCGACGCCATCAGATGGTTGCGAGCACGCCGCGCCGCGCTTCGATGCCGGCCAGCAGCTCGGCGAAGGAGTCGGCGAACTTCTGCACGCCCTCGGCCTCGAGCGTCTCGACGACGTCGTCGTAATCCACGCCGGCGGCGGCAAGCGCCCCGAGCAGCGCCCGTGCCTCGTCCACGCCCTTCGTCAGCGTCTCGGCGACCTCGCCGTGCTCCTGGAACGCCGTGATCGTCTCGAGCGGCATCGTGTTGACAGTCTGCGGGCCGATCAGCTCCTCGACGTAGATCACGTCGCGGTAGCTCGGGTTCTTCGTCGAGGTCGAGGCCCAGAGGCAGCGCTGCGGGCGGGCGCCCTTGCCCGCCAGGTAGTCCCAGCGCCCGCCGGCGAAGTTGGCCTGGAAGTGCGCGTAGGCGAGCTTCGCGTTGGCGACGGCGAGGCGGCCCTGCAGCTCGGTGTTCCCGAGCTCCGCCAGCCGCCGGTCGGCCTCGGTGTCCACGCGCGAGACGAAGAAGCTGGCGACGGAGTGCACCTTCGCCGGGTCGCCGCCTGCGGCTACGAGCCGCTCGAGCCCGCGCACGTAGGCCTCGGCGACGGCCGCGTAGCGCTCGAGCGAGAAGATGAGCGTGACGTTGATCGAGCGGCCCTTGGCGATGCAGTCCTCGATCGCGCCGAGGCCCGGCCGCGTCGCCGGGATCTTGACAAGGAGGTTGGGCCGCTCGACGAGCCCGTGCAGACGCATTGCCTCCTCGTAGGTGCGCTCCCGGTCGTAGGCGAGCCTGGGGTCCACCTCGAGCGAGACGTAGCCGTCGCCGCCTACGGTCTGCTCCCACACCGGGCGCAGCAGGTCGCACGCCGCCTGGACGTCGCTGACGGCGAGCTCCCAGAAGAGCTCCGCCGGGTCGTCGACGCCCGCGGCGGCGAGCTCGCGCAGCTGCGCGTCATAGAGCTCGCCCGAGGCGAGCGCCTTCTGGAAGATCGTCGGGTTGGACGTGACGCCGACGACGGCGTCCTCGGCCATCAGCCGGGCCAGCTCGCCCGTCTCGAGCATCTCCCGCGAGAGCGAGTCGGCCCAGACGCCGACACCCGCGGCCGACAGCCGGTGCAGGCGGGAGCTCATCGGCCTTCCCGCTCGATCTCGGCGACTCTCTCCAGCCGCCGGACGTACCGCTCCTGCGGGTCGAAGCGGGCGCCGAGGAACGCGCGCACGAGATCGCCCGCCAGCTCGGCGCCGACGACCTCCGAGCCGAGGCAGAGCACGTTCAGGTCGTCGTGCTCGACGCCTTGATGGGCGGAGTAGACGTCGTGGCAGATCGCCGCGCGGATGCCGTGGATCTTGCAGGCGGCGACCGCCGCGCCGACGCCCGAGCCGCAGACGAGGATCCCGCGCTCGGCCTCGCCGGAGCGGATCGCCGCCCCGATCTCGCGCGCCTTGTCGGGGTAGTCCACCTTGAAGTCGTCGTTGATCGCACCGAGATCGACGGCCTGGTGCCCGAGCTCGGTGAGCGCCTCGAGCACGCGCTCGCGGAGCTTCACGCCCCGGTGGTCGAACGCGACGGCGATCTTCACGAGACGCGCTCCAGCAGCGCCGCCGCCCGCGCGGCGACGGCCTCGACGGTGAAGCCGAGCTCGGCGAGGATCGCCGGACCGGGCGCCGAGGCGCCGAAGCGCTCGATCGAGACGCAGTCGCCCGCGTCGCCGACCCACCGCTCCCAGCCGAGCGAGATCCCGGCCTCGACCGAGAGCCGCGCGCGCACCTCCGGCGGCAGCACCTCGTCCCGGTACTCGTCGCCCTGCTCGGCGAAGAGCTCCCAGCAGGGGAGCGAGACGACGCGCGCGTTCGCGTCCAGCCGCCGGGCGGCCTCGAGCGCGAGCGCGACCTCCGAGCCGGTGGCGATCAGGATCACGTCCGGCTCGCCCTCGCCGCTTTGCCAGAGCGTGTAGCCGCCGCGCAGCGCGCCCTTGGCCGGGGCGACCTCGCTCCGGTCGAAGGTCGGCACTTTCTGCCGCGTCAGCGCGAGCGCGACCGGGCCGCCCCGCCGCTCGAGTGCGAGCCGCCACGCCAGCACCGTCTCGTTCGCATCCGCCGGGCGCACGTACCAGAGGTTCGGGATCGCCCGCAGCGCCGCGTGGTGCTCGATCGGCTGGTGGGTCGGCCCGTCCTCGCCGAGCGCGACCGAGTCGTGCGTCCAGACCCAGAGCGTCTCGAGCCCCATCAGCGCCGAGAGGCGCACCGCCGGCCGCATGTAGTCGGAGAAGATGAGGAAGGTCGAGCCGTACGGCTTCAGCATCGCCGGCTCGAGCGCGATCCCGTTCACGATCGCCCCCATCGCGTGCTCGCGGATGCCGAAGGCGATGTTGCGGCCGGCGTGGGTCGCGGAGAAGACGCCGGCGCCCTCGAACTCCGTCTTCGTGGACTCGGCGAGGTCGGCGGCGCCTCCGACCATCGTCGGCGTGAAGGGCTTCAGCGCCTGCATGATCGCACCGCCCGCCTCGCGCGTCGCGAGCTCCTTGCCGGCCGGGAACGAGGGCAGCGCCTCGAGCCAGCCCGCACGCGGGCGTCGCTCATGGGCCTCGTCCCAGTCGGCGCGCAACTCCGGGAAGGCCTCGCACCAGGCGGCGAAGCGCCCGGCCCACTCGGCCTGCGCGGCCGCGCCCCGCGCCCGAGCCGCGCCCATGTGCGCGTACACCTCGTCCGGGACGTGGAAGGTGAGGTCGGGGTCGAGCCCCATCGCCTCCTTCGCCGCGCGCACCTCGGCCTCCCCGAGCGGGGCGCCGTGCGCCTTGGAAGTGTCCACGGCGTGCGGCGCGGGGTAGGCGATGTGGGTGCGGAGCACGATCAGGCTCGGCCGCGAGTCTTCGGCTTGCGCGGCAGCGAGCGCCGCGCGCAGGGCGTCGAGGTCCTCGGAGTCGTCCACGTGCTGGACGTGCCAGCCGTAGGCCGCGAAGCGCGCACCCTTGTCCTCGGTGTCGTAGGTGAGCGTCGTCGCGCCGTCGATCGTGATCCGGTTGTCGTCGTAGATGTAGACGAGCCTGCCGAGACCGAGGTGGCCGGCGATCGACGCAGCCTCCTGCGCGACCCCTTCCATCAGGTCGCCGTCGGAGCAGATGCGCGTAGACGCGCCGGCCGACGACCTCGTGGTGCGGCCGGTTCCAGCGCTCGGCGAGGAAGCGCTCGGCGAGCGCGAGGCCGACGCCGTTGGCGAAGCCCTGGCCGAGCGGCCCCGTCGTCGTCTCCACTCCCGGCGCGTGCCCGAGCTCCGGATGGCCCGGGGTCGCGGAGCCCCACTGGCGGAAGCGGCGCAGCTCGTCGAGCGGCAGGTCGTAGCCAGAGAGGTGGAGCGCGGCGTACTGGAGCATCGACGCATGGCCGGCGGAGAGGATGAAGCGGTCGCGGTCCGGCCAGGCCGGGTCGGCCGGGTTGTGGCGCATGACGTCGCGGTAGAGCAGGTACGCGACCGGCGCGAGCGCCATCGCCGTACCCGGATGCCCCGCGTTCGCGGCCTGGACGGCGTCCATCGCCAGGGCGCGGATCGTGTCGATCGCCAGCCTGCCGTCGTCCGTGCTCAGTTCCGCGCTCCCGTCAGAGGTGTCGAGGATCGGGCTGCGCCAAACCATATCCGGGCAGACCGCCCGGGTCGGCGGCTAGCGCGAGCGGGCCGGCGCTTCGATAGCGCGAGCCCGCGGCCCTCCTCCGAATCGGGGATGCAGGAGAAGCCGGAGCGGCGACCCTCACGACCTGCCAACGGGGGACACGCGCGGTCGGGCCCGCCGGGACGATGGAAGAGATGCGCGCGACCTTGATCACGCTTCTCCTCGCCGCCGCCGCAGGCGGCCTGGCCGGCACGGCGCTCACCAGCCCGGTCACCGGGGCACGGCCGCGGGAGCCGTCTCCGGATACGAGGTCGCCGACGTGGACTACGCGCTCAGCGCCGCCGACCCGTCCCGCATCGACGCCGTCTCGTTCACGCTCCGCCCAGCCGGCGCGAGCACCGTGCGCATCCGGCTCGCCGCCGGGGGAGAGTGGCACGCGTGCGCGGCCGCAGCGAGCCGCACGACCTGCGAGCTGCCCGGCGGGGAGCTGCTCGCCGCCGCGGACCGGCTCGAGGTCACGGCCCTCGGCTAGACCGACCTCCGCGCGCGTCCACGATCCGTCTCAAGGTGCGGCGTCAGGCTGCCGATAGCTCAGTGGAGCGATGCCGCCTATTGTCGAATACGATGTCCGCCGTGTGCGAGGTGATGACGCCGCCGTACCGAGAATCCTGGTCTGCGACAACGAGGGCGTCCTGCGCGACCTCGTTCGCGCCACGCTCGGGGGCAACGGCTACGACCTGATCGAGGCCCGCGACGGCGACGAGGCGCTCGCGCTGGCCCGCGACACGAAGCCCGACCTCGTCCTGCTCGACATGATGATGCCGGGTCGCAGCGGCCTCGACGTGCTCGCCGAGCTGCGCGCCGACCCCGAGCTCGCCGAGACTCGCGTCGTCATGCTCACCGCCCGCACGCAGGCCGCCGACCGCGAGGCCGCAGCCGAGGCCGGCGCCGACCGCTTCCTGACGAAGCCGTTCAGCCCGCTCCAGCTCAAGGCGCTCGTCGAGGATATGCTCGCCGAGCCCTGATAGACGTCGCCGCCACAGTCTTCCCGCGCGCGCTCTCCGACGCCGCGGGCATCGACCTGCGGGCCTACCGGCACGAGCACGTCGAGGATCGCGTGCGCCGCGCGCTCGAGCGGGAACGCGCGGCGAGCGTGAACGAGCTCACGCGCCTCCTCGCCGCCAACGCCGAGGCGCGGCGACGCTTCCGCACGTCGGTCGCCGTCTCCGTCTCCGGGCTCTTCCGCGACCCGGCCCAGTTCGACCTGCTCGAGCAGGCGCTCCTGCCGCCGCTGCTGGCGGGCGGCCGCCGGATCACCGTCTGGTCGGCCGGCTGCGCGAACGGGACGGAGCTGTACAGCCTCGCGATCGTCCTCCAGCGGCTCGGCGCGCTCGAGCGCGCCCACCTGCTGGGCTCCGACCTGCTCGAGGAGAACCTCGCCGAGGCCCGGCGGGGCACGTTCGAGGGCGTGGCGATCGCGCCGGAGCTGCGCGCCCGCTGCCGCTGGGAGCGGCGCGACCTCACCCGCGACGGCGCCCCGCCCGGTACCTGGCGGCTCGTCCTCTGCCGCAACCTCGCCATCTACCTCGCCCCGTCCGCGCGGCACGCGCTGCACGAGACGCTCGCCGGCGCGCTCGCCCCCGGAGGCGTGCTCCTGCTCGGGCGCAGCGAGCGGCTGACGCGCCCGGAGGCGCTCGGCCTCCAGACCGTCGCCCCGCACGCCTACCGGAGGCCGTCGTGAGGTTCGGGCTGCGGGGGAGGCTGTTCGCGGCCGCCGCTCTCACCCTGCTCCTTGTCTCCAGCGCCTTCGCCTTGCTCGTGCTCACGATCGTAAAGTTCAGAGACGCCGCCGACTCCTCTCAGCTTCACGCCGAGGCGATCGCGGCTGCGACGAATCTCGAGCGGCTCACGGTGGACCTCGAACTAGGAGTGCGCGGCTTCGTCAGCACCGGCGACGAGCAGGCCCTCGAGCCGTGGCGGCGGGCGCGGGAGCAGATCCCGGCGGCCGAGCGGGCGCTCGTCGCGCTCGTGCGCGACGACCCGGCGCAGACGGCCGCAGCGGTGGCACTCGTCGAGGCGATAGACGACTACCGCGACAGCTGGGCGGTGCCTGCGGTCGAGGCCGCCCGCAGCGACCTCGAGCGCGCACGCTCGCAGGTGGCAAGCGGCGAGGGCGAGCGGCGTTCGGACGCGATCCGGGCACGGTTCGCCCGCTTCGCGGCCGGCGCGCTCGCCCGGGCCGACACGCACATCGAACGCTCGAATGCGCTCGCCGCACGCGCCGTCGCGATCGGCGGCGGTGAGCTCGCCGCATTCACGCTCCTCATGCTCGTCCTCGTGGTCTACTTCACCCGGACGACCACTGCTCCCATCCGCAGCCTCGCGGTCACCGCGCGCCGGCTCGGCACCGGCGACCTGACCGCGCGCGTGCCCGAGCAGGGCGTCGCCGAGGTCGGCGAGCTCGTGCACTCCTTCAACGCGATGGCGACCGCCATCGAGGAGAGCCGGGACGAGCTCGACCGCTTCTTCACGCTCTCGCTCGACCTTTTCTGCATCGCAGGCCTCGACGGCACGTTCAGGCGCCTCAATCCGTCCTGGGAACCCGTCCTCGGCTACACGGCCGACGAGCTGCTCTCGCGCCCCTTCCTCGACTTCGTCCACCCCGACGACCGGGCGGCGACCCTCGCCGAGGTCGAGAAGCCGCGGCCGGCGACGACGTCATTTCGTTCGAGAACCGCTACCGCCGGAAGGACGGCTCCTACCGGTGGCTGCTCTGGAGCTCGGCGTCGCTTCCCGAGCGGGGGCTGATCTACGCGGTCGCGCACGACATCACCGAGCGCAAGCGCGCCGAGGAGGAGCTCGCGCGCCTTAACGCCCGGGTCGAGGCGCAAGCCGCGAGGCTCCGGCTAGTCTGGGAAGCCGCACCCGAAGCGACCGTGATCATAGACCAGAGCGGGAAGATCGCTCTCGTCAACGTTCGCGCCGAGCAGCTGTTCGGCTACACGCGGGACGAGCTCCTCGACGAGTCCGTCAACATCCTGCTACCTGAGTCTGCCCGCGACGCGCACGCCGGCCAGCTTGCGAGCTACTTCTCCGCTCCGCGCGAGCGGCCCATGAGGGCGGGCCTCGATCTTCAGGGTCGCCGCAAGGACGGGAGCCTGTTCCCGGCGGACATCGCCCTGAATCCGGTTGAGATGGAGCAGGGCCTCCTCGTGATTGCGTCCATCCTCGACATCACCGAGCGCAAGCGTGCGGAGGAGGAACTCGCCCGCCTGAACGTCGAGCTCGAGCAGCGCTCGGTCGAGCTGGAGCACCAGAACGCCGAGCTGGAGACGCAGGCCGTCCTGCTCGAGGAGAACCAGGCCCAGCTCACCGCCGCGAACGACGAGCTGCAGGCGCAGCAGGGTGAGCTCGAGCGCGCGCTCGCCGGCCTGGCCGACGAGAAGGAGCGGCTCGAGTCCTTCTATCGCTCCGGCGAGCGCCTCGCCGCGGAGATCGAGGTCGAGATGCTCGCGCGCACTGTGCTCGAGGTGACCGGCGACTTCGCCTACGCCGACGCCGGCGCTCTCTACGTGCTCGATGCCGAGCGCCCCGACGCCCATACGCTTGCGGCGTCGCGCGGCGTAGAGCCGGCCGGGCTGGCACCGGCAATTCGCCCCGGCGAAGGGCTCACCGGCCGTGCGCTCGTGGAACGGCGCACGCTGCTCGACGAGCGGGGGACGAGCGGCCTGTGGCTGCCCGGGCTGACACAGCAGGTCCCGATCCGGTTCGAGCTACACATGCCGCTCGTCCACGCCGAGAGCCCCGTCGGCGTGCTCACGCTCGGCCGCGCAGGCGACCGACCCTTCTCGGCCGAGGAGCTGGAGTCGCTCGAGCACTTCGCCGACCAGGCGTCCGTCGCGCTCGCGAACGCGCTCGCGCTGCGCACCGCACGCCGGCTGGCGACGATCAACCAGGCCGTACTCGACACGACGAGCGACGGCATCCGCATGGTCGATCTCGAGGGGAACCCCGTGGTGACGAACGCTGCCATGCAGCGCATGGCCGGGCCGCTGCTCGGTCTCGGCGCGACGGGGACGATCTGGGAGCGCATCGCCCCGCTCGCCGAGCGCACGACCGATCCGGACGCTTTCCGCGCGGCGATCGCCGCAATGCGGGCCGACCCCGAGCTCGAGGCGACGGACGAGTACCAGTTCGCCGACTCCGGCGTGTGGATCCAGCGGTTCACAGCGCCGGTTCGGGACGAGAGCGGCGCACTTGTGGGTCGCATCATCGTCCTCCGGGACATCACCGCCCAGCGGGAGGCGGACCGGTTCAAGGACGAGCTGGTGGCGACCGTCTCACACGAGCTGCGCACGCCGCTGACCGGCATCCTCGGCTTCTCCGAGCTGCTCGTCAGCGGGGACGTGGACGCGGCCACGCGCACGCACTACCTTGAGACCATCCACCAGGAGGCGCGGCGGCTCACGGATCTCGTCAACGACTTCCTCGACGTCCAGCGCTTCGAAGCGGGCAAAGTCGCGCTCACCCTCGATCCGTTCCCGCTCGCCGACGTGCTGGAGGCCGAGGTCGCCATCTTCGCCGGCCAGAGCGACCTGCACACGCTGGTGCTCGACGTACAGGACACGACGCCGCCGGTCCGGGGCGACCGCGACCGCACCGCGCAGGTGGTCGCCAACCTGCTCTCGAACTCGATCAAGTACTCGCCCGGCGGCGGCGCGGTGACGATCGCGATGCGCGCCGGCGCCGGCGTCGTGCGCGTCTCGATCACCGACCGCGGCTTCGGCATCCCGGCCGAGCAGCAGCACCGCGTCTTCGAGAAGTTCTTCCGCGTGGACTCGACCGACACGCGCGAGATCGGCGGCACGGGCCTCGGGCTCGCCCTCTCGCAGGAGATCGTCGCTGCGCAGGGCGGACGGATCGGCTTCGAGAGCGTCGAGGGGGTGGGCTCGACCTTCTGGTTCGAGCTGCCGACGGTGTAGCGAGCACCCAAGGGTGCCACCGCCGCGGGATCCCACGGCGGCCGCCGTTTGGGGGACAACACAGCCAGGTTGAGCGGAAAACGGGGGACTGAGCCCCGCGTTGCCGGCCCGATGCAGAGGGCATGGCAACGAAGATCTTCGCCGGAGCGGCCGCCCTCCTCGCCGCTTTCGCGTTCGCCGGCCAGGCCCACGCGGCAGGCGGCACCTACGTCTTCGACGGCGGCACGGCCAAGCAGCAGCGCGAGGTCAAGAAGGCGCTGAACGCGAGCTCCTTCGACTGGAGCCTCGTCCCCGGCGCGGCGACGATCCACATCGCCCGGGTCGGCACCTCCTACGCGACTCCCGGCCACGTCTTCCTCGACGGCGACCTGCTGAACGCGGGCCGCTTCTCCTGGGGGACGGTGCAGCACGAGTACGCACACCAGGTCGACTTCCTCCTCCTCGACGCCGGCAAGAAGGCCCAGCTCGCCGCCGCGCTCGGCACCTCGGCCTGGTGCTACGAGAACGCGGCCGTCCGCGAGCACGGCGCGCAGGGCTGCGAGCGCTTCGCCTCGACCCTCGCCTGGAGCTACTGGCAGACCGCCGACAACTCGATGCAGCCGGCCGGCCGCAACGACGAGGCCGGAGCGATGTCGCCGAAGGCCTTCAAGGCGCTGCTCGGCTCGCTGCTCGCGCCCGCTCTTGCGCCAGCCTGAACCGACCTGACTTGCCTCGACCGGGTCGAGCAGAGATGATCGCCCGGATGCGGCACACCATCCTCGTCGCCGACGACGAGGCCACCATCCGTGCGCTCGTGCGGGCGACGCTCTCGAGCGCAGGCTACGACGTGCTCGAGGCCGCCGGCGGCGGCGAGGCACTGGAGCTCGCGCGCAGCGCGCGACCCGACCTGATCGTGCTCGACCTGATGATGCCGGGCCGCAGCGGGCTCGAGGTCCTGCGCGAGTTGCAAGCCGACCCCGAGCTGGCTGCGACCCCGGTCGTGATGCTGACCGCGCGCACGCGGGCGGCCGACCGCGAGGCCGCCGCCGCGGACGGCGCGGACCGCTTCCTCGCTAAGCCCTTCAGCCCGCGAGAGCTGGTGCGGGTCGTCGCGGACGTGCTCGGTTCCTAGCGCCTGCGCCCCGGGACGAGTCGCTCGACGACCCCGAGCAGCTCTCGCGGGCTGAAGGGCTTCGTCAGGAAGGTATCGGCGCCGAGGGCCGTCGCCTCCTCCCGGGTCTTCGCGGTCACGTCCGCCGTGAGTACGATCACCGGCAGCCCCGGGTGCTCGCGCCGCAGCGCGGCGAGCACCTCGCCTCCCGACCGGCCCGGGAGCTTCCAGTCGAGCAGGACGATGTCCGGCCGCTCCCGCTCGAGCTCTGCGAGCGCCGCCTCGCCGTCCGCCGCCTCGACGACCACGAACTCCCCGAGCGGCAGCGTCATCCTGAGCAGGCTGCGGACCGCGTCGTCGTCGTCCACGAGCAGGAGCCGCAGGGCGCCCGGCGGCACGCCCGCGAGCGGCAGCTTCACAGTGGCTACGGCGCCCTCAATCGAGAGCGCGCCGCCACTCGCCTCGGCCAGCCGGCGCGCGACGTAGCGGGCGAAGTAGTTCGTGTCCCGAGCCGGTGCGACCGAACTGCAGGAGAGCGTCAGCAGGGCCGTGTGGCCGTCCTCACGAAGTGCGATCGTCGCCGCCTCGCCGTCCCCGGGGAACGAGCCTCCGAGCGCGGCGACGAGCGCCAGCACGTGCTCGCGGTCGGCGAAGACGACGAGCCAGGGGTTGTCCGGAGCGGCTGCGAGCGGACGGCCGGCACGCTCCTCGAAGCGCTGGACCGCCTCCTCCATCAGCTCGCCCAGGGCGACCGGCTCGGGGAAGGACGGCGCGTCGAGCGAGACGAGCGCGAGCACGTCGTCGGTCACGCGCAGCAGCTGCTGCGCCGCCTCCGAGATGTGCGCGAGCCCTTCCTCGCGGACGGCGGGGTCGTCGCGCGCCTGGAGGAGCTCCGAGTAGCCCGCGATCACCGCCAGGGGCGTCTTCAGAGCGTGCGCCGCGACCGAGACGAGCTCGTCGGTCTCTGTCACAGAATCCCCAGGGTGTGGCCGACCTCGACCGCCTCCGCGCGGCGCTTGACGCCGAGCTTGGCGAAGGTGCGGGCGAGGAGGGTCTTCACGGTCTCGCTGCCGACGTCGAGCTCGCCAGCGATCTCCTTGTTCGTCTTGCCGGCGGCGACGAGCCTGAGCACCTCGCGCTCGCGCGGAGAGAGCGGGCCGCGACCGGCCGGTCTCGGCGGATGGCGCCCGTCGAAGGCCGTCTCGCCCGCCGCGACGAGGCGGAGCGCGTTCAGCAGCTCGTCGCTGCGGCCGGTCTTGAGGATCGTGCCCTGCGCGCCGGACTCACGCGCGAACTCGTTGAAGCCACGTTCCGGGCTCGCGGTGAAGAGAACGGCGGGCGACGAGACGCCGCGCTGGCGCAACTCGCGCACGAGCTCCGTGCCGGTGCCGTCCGGGAGCCGGTAGTCCACGAGCAGCACGCTCGGAACACGCCGCGGCAGGAGCTCGAGCGCCTCCGCAGCGGTGCCCGCCTCGCCGTTGAGCCGGAACTCCGTGCCCTCGAGCGCCAGGCGCACCCACCCGCGCACCATCGCGTCGTCCTCGACGAGGACGACGGAAAGCTCGCGCCCGTCCGTGCTCACGGGCCGTCTCCGGAGAGAGCGAGCTCGAGGAACGGCTCGACGAGAGCCGGGTCGAACTGCGTCCCGGCGCCGGCGCCGATTTCCGCCGCCGCCGCCTGCACGGGCATGGCCAGGTGGTAGGGACGGTCGTTCGTCATCGCATCCCACGTGTCAGCGAGCGCGAAGATGCGGGCCGACAGCGGGATCTCCGCGCCGGCGAGCCGGTACGGATAGCCGCGCCCGTCCCAACGCTCGTGGTGGTGGAGGATCACCTCGCGGGGGAGCCCCTGGAGGTGGGGCACGTCCCGGATGATCCCCTCGCCGAGCTCCGGATGGCTGCGCATGACGTCCAACTCCTCGTCGGTCAGCTTTCCGGGCTTGAGGAGGATCGCATCGGGGATGCCGATCTTGCCGATGTCGTGCAAGAGGAAGCCGTACTCGAGCTCCGGCCGGGCGGCGAGCTCACGTGCGACGCGACGCGTCAGGAGCAGCGCGAGGCCGGTGACGCGCGCGGCGTGGCCGCCGGCCAGATCGTCGCGCAGCTCGAGCGCCGCGGCGAGCGCCCGCACGGTGGCCGCGTACGAGCGCTGCACCTCGGCGAGCGCACTCTCGGAGCGCTCACGCTGCGCTCGCTCCTCCCTGTAGAGCGCCTGCAACTCCTCCGCGTACTTCAGCGCCTGTGCCTCGACGAGCTGCTTGGCGTCCATATGGCGCTCTCCAGGGGTTGCGCGACCTCGGACCTGAACCCGGGAGCAGCCTAGCGGCTCATACCGTTCTCTCGCCAAAAGACACCTGCCGGCCTCACCGGACGATCCGATGAGGAACGTATGGCGAGGGTCCTCATCATCGAGCAGTCGGCTGCGGTTCGCGAGCTCATCGCAACGATCGTGGCCGGGCTCGGCCACGAACCACTCCCACTCGACCCTCGGACGGCCACGGACATCCCCGAGCGCCGATCTCATGCTCGTCGAGCCGGTGCTGCCGCGGGCCCGCCGGCTCGTGGTGCGCTTCCGGGCCGGCTCTCCGGGTGTCCCGGTCATCGCAGTGACGAGCGATCCCGCTGGGCTCGCGTCGCTGACGGAGCTCGGCCCCGTGCTCCCGCTCGCCAAGCCGTTCGGGCTCGACGACCTGTGCGAGGCGATCACGCACGCACTGAACGGCACGGCCGGGCTCGGCTGAAGGACTCTGCACACCCCGGCGCCTTCGCGCAGTCCGCCACTACGCTTGCGGGCGTGGCCGTCCTTATCGCCTCCAACCTGCGCAAGGAGTTCTCCGGCGACCCGCTGTTCGACGGCGTCTCCTTCAAGCTCGAGCGGCGCGACCGGCTCGCGCTCGCCGGGCCGAACGGCTCCGGCAAGACGACGCTGCTCCGCTGCCTGACCGGCGAGGTCGCGTTGCAGGGCGGCGAGCTCGCCCTCGACAAGGGCACGCGGATCGCGCTGCACGACCAGCGGCCGCCGCGCGGCCAGGGGCTGACGCTGCGCGAGTACGTGCTCTCGGGCGCCGCCGACCTCGTCGCGCTCGAGCAGGAGCTGCGGCGGCTCGAGGAGGCAATGGCGGCAGGCGATCACGGCCCGGAGACGGTGCGCCGCTACGGCGAGGCGCAGACGAGGCTCGAGCACGCCGGCGGCTACGGCTGGCGCGACCGACGCGGCCTCGGTCGTGCGAGGGCTCGGCTTCTCCGACGCCGGACCTCGACCGGAAGCTCGACACGTTCTCCGGCGGCGAGCTGACGCGCGCGTCGCTCGCGCGCGCGCTCGCCGGGGATCCCGACCTGCTCCTGCTCGACGAGCCGACGAACCACCTCGACATCGCCTCGCTCGAGTGGCTGGAGAGACGAGCTCTCGTCGCTCGACGCGGCGATCATGCTCGTCGCGCACGATCGCTGGTTCCTCGAGGCGGTGACGACGGCGACGCTCGAGCTCGAGGCCGGCCGCTCGATCTACTTCCCGGGCCCGTGGCACGCCTGGCGGCGGGAGAAGGCCTCGCGCGCGCTCGCCGCGGCGAAGACCGCCGACCGGCTTGCGGTCGACATCGAGCGGCTCGAGCGCTTCGTCGAGCGGTTCCGGGCGAAGAAGAACCTGGCGAAGCGGGCGCAGGCGAAGGTCTCCCAGATCGGGCGGCTGCAGAAGGAGCGCTCGGTGGCGACCGGGGAGCTCGCGCTGCTCAACCGGCGCTCGCGCAGCCTCGGCTTCGAGTTCCTGAAGCCGGCGCGCAGCGGCCGCACGGTGATGGAGGCCGAGGGGCTCGCCCTGCCGCCGGCACGAAGAAGCTCCTGGAGGGCGTCTCGTTCGCGCTCGAGCGCGGCGAGCACGTCGCGCTCGTCGGCCCGAACGGCTCAGGCAAGACGACGCTGCTCGAGACGCTCTTCGGCGCGCGCGAGCCCGACGCCGGCTCGGTGCGGCTCGGGCACGGCGTCGAGCCCACGTACTTCTCCCAGCACAGAGCTCGACGAGCGCGGCAGCGTGCTCGACTGCGCGCAGCGGGCGACCGGGCTCCCGCGCCCGCAGGCGCAGTCCCTGCTCGGCAAGTTCCTCTTCTCGGGCTGGGAAGCGCACGAGAAGCCGGTGACGGCGCTGTCGGGCGGCGAGCGGCGGCGGCTGGCGCTCGCGATCGTCGTCGCCTCGGGGGCGAACTTCCTCGTCCTCGACGAGCCGACGAACCACCTCGACCTCGAGAGCCGCGAGGCGCTCGAGGCGGCGCTCGAGGCCTTCCCCGGCACGGTGCTGCTCGTCTCCCACGACCGCGCCCTGCTCGACGCGGTCGCCGAGCGCACGCTGGCGATCGAGGAGCACGGCGTCGTGCTCCTACGACGGCGGCTGGGCCGACCTCGTGCAGCGGCGCGCCGAGGTGAAGGCGGCGACCGCGCCCGAGCGTCCGCCCGCGAAGGAGCGCAGGCCGAAGCCCGAGCGTCCCGCGCCGCGCAAGCAGCGAGCGAGCTCGAGCGCACCGAGGCGCGCATCCAGGCGCTCGAGGCCGAGATCGCCGCGCTCGAGGCGAAGCTCGCCGAGGACTGGGCGAACGTGGACACGCTGACCGCGCATCGCGCGGCCGCGAGACGAGCTGCAATCGCTGCTGGCGCGCTGGGAGGAGCTCTTCCAGGGTCAGCAGGCGTAGCTTCGACGCCGCGGTGACGCTAGACGTGACGCGGGGCGGCGGCGTACATAGGCTGTGCACGTCGTGACGATCCCGTCCACGCGAGCTCAGGCGACAAGCGCCGAGCGCCCCTCCTTCGCCGGCGTCGCCGAGGCGCACCTCGACGACGTGCACGCGTATCTCGTCTACCTCACCCGCGACCGTGTGCTCGCGGAGGATCTGACCGCGGACACCTTCGAGAAGGCTCTCCGCCTCTGGCACCGCTTCGACCCGCGGCGCGCGAGCGCCCGGACATGGCTCTGCCAGATCGCGCGCACGACCGCGCTCGACTGGTTCCGGGCCGAGGAGCGGCGGCGACGGCGCGAGCGGGCCACCGCGCGCGAGGACCGCGCCGACCCGGTCTTCGGCGAGGGGCTCTCGCCCGAGCTCGAGTCGGCACTGCGCGCTCTCACGCACGGCGAGCGCGAGGTGATCGCGCTGCGCGTCCTCCTCGACCTCGACGGCGACGAGGCCGCGCGCGTGCTCGGCATCTCCCCCACCAACGTCTCGACCCGGCTCTCCCGGGCCCTCAAGAAACTCGAGGAGAAGGTAGGAACCCATGTCCTCGCCTGACCCGATCACCCAGCTTCGCGCCGCCAAGCCGGCCGCCTCGCCCGAGCTGCGGGAGCGCGTGCGCGCGCTCGCAGCCCGCACGCCCGAGCCCCGGCGGCCCTCCTTTCTCGGCCCGCTTCTCGCTGCGGCGCGCCGTCCTCGTCGCCGCCCCGGCGGCGCTCGCGCTCGCGCTCGGGGCCGCGGGCGTGATCGGCCTCACCCGCTCCGGCGAGGGCGAGCGGGTCGTCTCGCCGCCGCTCGCCGCCGTCGAGAAGGGCGGCGCGCCGACGATCGCGGGCCAGGCCAGCACTGCGAGCTCCGACGCGGCCGCGACGCTGCCGCCGACGGCGGGGCGCCTGCAGCGCTACGACGCCGAGCTGCGCCTGCGCGTGGACGACCTCGCCGCGCTTTCCGCCGCGACGCAGAAGGCGATGCGGATCGCCCGCTCGCTCGGCGGCTACGTCGCCTCGGCCCAGTACGACGCGCCTGAGACGGGCCCCGGCAGCGCCATGCTCGTCCTGCGGGTGCCCGCAGCCCGGGTGCAGAGCGCGATCGTCCAGCTCTCCGGGCTCGGCACGATCCTCGGCCAGCGGATCGGAATCGAGGACCTGCAAGGCCAGGCCGATACCCTCGCCGACCGGATCGCCGCCCTCCAGGGCGAGATCGCCTCGCTGCGCCGCCAGCTCGAGACTCCCGACCTGACCGACGACGCGCGCGCCCAGCTCGAGCTGCAGCTCGCGCAGGCCCGCCGCGAGCTCGCGGAGATGCGCGCGGCGCTCGAGCAGACCCGCACGGAGGGCACGCTGGCGACGGTCTCGGTCTCGCTCACCACCGAGCAGACCGCCCGCCTGCAGGAGCAGGGCCGCCTCGAGCGGGCGCTCGACCGCGCGCTCGACGCGCTCGCGTGGGAGGCCTCCGCCGCTCTGATCTTCCTGTCCGTCGCCGGGCCGCTGCTCTTGCTCGCGGGCGGCGCCTGGAAGCTCGCCGCCGTCCGCCGGCGCCGCGCCGAGGAGCGCCTGCTCAACCGCAGCGAGTAGAGTCGGCGCCCATGCGCTGGACCGTCCACGGAGAGCGCTCCCTCTACGAGAGCGAGTGGGTGAGCCTGCGGCTCGTGGACGTCGAGCTGCCGGACGGCGAGCGCTTCGAGCACCACGTCGTGCGGGTGCCGGGCTCCGCCGCCTCGTGCGTGATCGAGGATCCCGAGCGCGGCGTCCTGCTGCTCTGGCGCCACCGCTTCATCACCGACACGTGGGGCTGGGAGGTGCCCGCCGGCCGCATCGATCCCGGCGAGCCGGCGGCCGCGGCGGCGGCGCGCGAGGCGCTCGAGGAGACCGGCTGGCGCCCGACCGGCGAGCTCGAGCCGCTGGGGACGTGGCACCCGACGAGCGGGCTCTGCGACCAGGCGTTCCACGCGTTCCGCGCGCGCGGCGCCGAGCACGTCGGCGAGCCGATCGACACGAACGAGGCCGAGCGCGTCGCGTGGGTGAGCGTCGAGGACGTGCGAGGCCACATCGCCGGCGGGCTCGTGCTCGACGGCTTCTCGCTGACCTCGCTGCTGCTCGCCCTCAGATGATTGAGCCGCTACCCGCTGTCCGCGGCCGGCACCGGGTGCTCGACGGGAAACGGGTCGGGACGCTCGACGGACGAGGCGACAACGGCGGTCGAGCCGCCGGCCGCCGCCGCCAGAATCGACCGGGCGACGTCCACGACGTGATGGGCAAGCGCACCGGATGCCCGTGGCGCCCGACGGTGTGCGACCGCTTCCGCCAGTTCGTGCAGGCCGAGCCCGCGCGCCTCCCGCGCACCACGCGACGCGTACGGTACGTCCGCCCAGTCGCCGCGACCCTGGCGCATCCGAACCGAGCCCTCGAAGAAGTTCGGGTCGGGCAGCTCGAGCGTCCCGTCGGAGCCGAGGATCAGCATCGTCGACGCATAGTGGCGGGGGGCCTCGAAGCTCGCGACGAGGGTCGCCAGTGCGCCGGACTCGAGCTCCATGACCGCAGCCGTGTGTGTCGGGGTCTCGGCGGCGAAGCGCTCGCCCGCCCGCGGGCCGAGCTCGATCGCACGTTCCGCGACGAGCGTGGAAGCGAGCCCTGCGACGCGCTGAACCGGGCCGAGGAGCGCGACGATCGCCGACAGGTAGTACGGGCCCATGTCCAGGAGCGGCCCGGCCCCGTCCCTGTAGAAGATGTCCGGGTCGGGATGCCAGGCCGCTTGACCACCCGCGAGCATGGTCGCGGAGACCGCGAGTGGCGTCCCGATCGCGCCCTGATCGACGAGCGCTCGGGCTTCCTGGTAGGCACCGCCGAGGAAGATGTCGGGCGCGCAACCGATCCGAACGCCTCGAGACTCGGCGAGTACGAGGAGCTCCTCGGCTTCGGAGGAGGCCATCGCGAGGGGCTTCTCCGAATAGACGTGCTTGCCGTGCTCGATCGCGGCCCGGGTGACGTCGCGGTGAGCGGCCGGTGGGGTGAGATTGAGGATGATGTCCAGCTCGGGGTCGGCGAGCAGCGCGTCCGGCTCCATCGCCGCGAGCCCATGCGCTTCGGCGAGGGCCGTACGGCGTCCCTCGTCCAGATCTGCGCAGGCGACGATCTCGAAGGTGTCGAACGCGGCGGCATTCGCCGCGTACGTGAGGCTGATCACGCCGCAGCCGACGACGCCGACGCGAGCGGGAGCGCTCATGCCCGCACCCCGAGGATCTCTCGCAATGCGGCGATAGATGCGCCGACCGCGTCGAACGCGGGCCCGTCGATCTCGTCCTGCTCCACGATCAGCCACTCGACGCCGGCTCGCTCGGCGACCGGGCCGAGCCCGTGGTAGTCGACCTCGCCGCGGC
Organism: uncultured Actinomycetes bacterium; assembly: GCA_963839425.1. Lineage (GTDB taxonomy): Bacteria > Actinomycetota > Thermoleophilia > Gaiellales > Gaiellaceae > CAYGLV01. The sequence goes on along the minus strand of CAWIUX010000005.1, from coordinate 384,766 downwards.
CGAGCGGAACATGCACCGGCCCGTCCGCCCTGCGCATGTCCTTGACGTGCACCAGCGGCGCCCTCGCGCCAACCCGCTCGAGCAGAGCAACCGGGTCCGCGCCGGCGTACCACACCCACCCGAGATCGAGCTCGAGCCAGAGCGGCGAGTCGATGTCGTCGAGCAGGCGGTCGAGCAGCGAGCGACCGTCGTCGAGCAGGGCGAGCTCGCCGTCGTGGTTGTGGAACCCGAGCCGCGCCCCCAGCCCTGCCACGCGCTCGGCCGCCGCGAGAATCCGGGCACACGTCGCATCTGCCTCGACCGCTGAACGGGGTGGGGCGACCCAGCCGACCACCAGCCGGTCGGTTCCGAGCACCTCGTTCTCGGCGAGGAGGCCCGCAGCGTCCTGCTCGATCGAGTCGAGGGAAACGTGGCGTCCACAAGCCACGAGGCTGTGCAGCTCGAGGAGCGACCGCACCGTTGCCGCGTCGTGGCCGTGCAGGTCGTGGAGCTCGACGCCGTCGAACCCGAGTGCTGCGACTGCTTCCAGGGCGCCCGCCGAGGTCGGCCGCGCACGCCTCCCGCACGGTGTAGAGCTGCAGCGCGATCCGCGTCACGACTCAGCGCTCGCGGTCTCGCCTGCAGACGGGGCACGGGCGGCCGCGATCCGGTCGCGGTACCAGGAGAAGCTCGACTTGGGGATCCGCTCGAGTGTCGGATAGTCGACATAGACGATGCCGAACCGCTTCGAGTATCCGAAGGCCCACTCGAAGTTGTCGAGGAGCGACCACGCGAAGTACCCCTTGACAGGCACGCCGTCTGCAATGGATCGCTCGACCGCATCGATGTGCCCGGCGAGGTACGACACACGCTCGAGGTCACAGATCTGCCCGTCGTGCCTGCGGACATCGGCGAACGCAGCTCCGTTCTCCGTGATCAAGAGCTCCGGCGGCGCATAGTCCCGCTGGAGCCGGCCGAGGAGCGTCCGCAGGCCCTCGGGGTAGACCTCCCAGCCCATGTCCGTGTGGTCGGCGCCGGGTACCGGCACGACCGCCGGTCGCGCCTCGGTCGCCTCGACGACGTGACGCGTGTAGTAGTTGACGCCGAGGAAGTCCGTCCGCGTCGCGATCGTTGCCATGTCGCCGGCCTCCACGCGGGGCATCGCGTCCCCGAACGTCGAGATCATGTCCTCCGGGTACGCGCCGCGGTAGAGCGGGTCGAGGAACCACCGGTTGTTGAACCCGTCGACATGCCGAGCCGCGTCGCGATCGGCCTCCTCGTCGGATGCGGAGTCGATCGGGGACAGGTTCAGGCTGATGCCCACGGATGCGGACGGGCACGCGCCGCGAATCGCGTCGACGGCGAGCCCGTGCGAGACGAGCAGGTGGTGAGCGGCTGCGAGCGCGTCACGTTCGCTCGTGCGTCCGGGAGCATGCATCCCCCACCCGTAGCCGAGCCAGGCGACGACCCAGGGCTCGTTGTGCGTGATCCAGCGGGAGACACGGTCTCCGAGCCGTTCGACGACATGGCTGGCGTACGTCACGAACGGCGTCGCTGGTCTCTCGACTGGTCCAGCCTCCCTCGTCCTCGAGCGCCTGCGGCAGGTCCCAGTGATAGAGGGTGGCGACCGGCTCGATTCCGGCGGCGAGCAGCGCTTCGACGAGCCGGTCGTAGAAATCGAGACCCGCGCTGTTCACGCGCCCCCGCCCTTCTGGAACGATGCGCGGCCAGGCGACCGAGAACCGGAACGCGTCGATTCCGAGCTCCTGCATCAGTACGATGTCCGCGGCGTAGCGGTGGTAGAAGTCGCACGCGATCCGACCGTCGTCACCCGCACGCACCTTGCCGGGGGTGGCGCAGAACCGGTCCCAGATCGACTCGCCGCGGCCGCCCTCCGCGGCCGCTCCCTCGATCTGGTACGACGCGGTGGCCGCTCCCCAGACGAAGCCCGGGGGGAAGCCGCTGATCTCCAAGGACGTCGGTCACGATGCCGCCGTCGCGGGCCGGGCGACGAAGTGGTCGTCGTCGATCTGGACGAGCGTCTCGACGGCCGTCGGATCGAACGCAGGCATCTCGGCGACGAGGTCGTCGGCGCCGGCACCCCACTTGCGATGCAGCTGCGGCACGGACGCGAGCAGCGCACGGGTGTAGGGATGCGTCGGGTTGCCGAACACCTTCGTCGTCGCACCGAGCTCGGCGACACGACCGTGGCGCAGGATCAGCGTCTTGTCCGAGATGTAGTTGCCGAGCGACAGGTCGTGCGTGATGAAGAGGATCCCGACGCCTCGCTCCTTCAGGTCGCCGAGCAGGTTGAGGACGTCGATCCGCGTCGACGCGTCGAGCATGCTGATGATCTCGTCGGCGACGAGGAACTTGAGGTCGAGGAGCAGCGCGCGCGCGATCAGCAAGCGCTGGAGCTGCCCGCCGCTGAGCTGGTGCGGGTACTTGCCGAGGACGTCCGCCGGCTCGAGCGACACCGCCTCGAGCGAGGTGCGCAGCTGCGTCTTCCACTCGCTCGCGCTCAGCCCGGGGAGGTAGTTCGACCGGATCATGCCGAGGACGCGGTCGACCTTGAAGACCGGGTTGTACGAGCTGAACGGGTCCTGGAAGATCCCCTGCACGTGCGCGTAGTAGCGCCGGAGCTCGCGCCGGCCGAAGCTCGACACGTCGCGGCCGTCGAACGTGATCGTGCCGCGCCGTCGCCCTGCGTCAGCCGCAGGATCATGCGCCCGACCGTCGTCTTGCCGCTGCCGCTCTCGCCGATCAGCGAGACGACCTCGCCGGGCTGCACGGCGAGGCTCACGCCGGAGACCGCGGTCAGCTCGGCCCTCCCGAACATGCCCGTCTTGAAGACCTTCGTGACGCCGTCGAGCTCCAGCATCAGGCACTCACCTTCCAGCAGGCGGCGAAACGTCCCGGCTCGATCTCGACGAACGGCGGCTCCTCGGCGCACTTCTCGAACGCGAGCGGGCAGCGCGCGCGGAACCGGCAGCCGGTCGGCGGGTTCGAGCAGCGAGGGAGGCCGGCCGGGAATGCCCGTCAAGCCGCTTCTCGGCGAACCGCACGCCGACCTCGGGCAGGGATGCGAGCAGGAGCTTCGTGTACGGATGCCGCGGGTCCTCGGTGATCTCCGACGCCGACGCCTTCTCGACGAGCTTGCCGGCGTACATGACGAGGATCGTGTCGGCGATCTGGTAGAGGATCGACAGGTCGTGGCGTGATCACGATCGTGCTCTTCACGAACCCGCGGTCGCGGAACTCGACGAGCATCTCCGCGACCGCCTTCTGGGTCGAGACGTCGAGCGCCGAGGTGAGCTCGTCCGCGATCAGGAGCGACGGGTTCAGGAGCGTCGAGAGCACCATCACCACGCGCTGCTTCATCCCGCCCGAGAGCTCGATCGGGTAGCGCGTCGAGGACGTCGTCGTCGAGGCCGACGAGCGCGAGGCGGCGGCTCAGCTCGGGCAGCGTCTCGTCGTAGGAGACGCCGCGCGAGTCGAGCAGCTCGGAGATCATCCGCCCGATCTTCCGGATCGGGTTGAGCGCGCTCATCGCGTACTGCGGGACGATCGACACCTCGCGGAATCGGAACGCGTTCATCGCGCCGTCGTCGCGCGAGCGGCAGCTCGACGCCGTCGAGCGCGACCGTCCCCTCGACGCACGCGCATGCGCCCGTCGAGCCGGATCAGGCTCTTGCCGAGCGTCGTCTTGCCGCAGCCCGACTCGCCGGCGAGACCCATGATCTCGCCGTCGGCGACCGTGAAGGTGACGCCGTCGAGCGCACGGACGTCGCCGCGGAGGGTGCGGTAGTAGACGCGGAGGTTGTCGACCGCGAGGCTCATGTGCTCCGCAGCCTCGGGTTGAAGACCTCGTCGAGCCCGACGTTCATCACGTAGAGCCCGCCGACGATCGCGGTGATCCCGATGCCCGGCGGGATGAACCACCACCACATGCCGAGCTGGAGCGCGGCGTTCGAGACGGCGTTGTTCATCATCAGCCCGAGCGACATCACCTGCGACGGGCCGAGCCCGAGGAAGTCGAGCGTCGCGGCCGTCAGGACCGAGCCGCCGAACAGGAGGATGAACGTCAGGAAGAGGTAGGAGCTCATGTTCGGCGCGATCTCCTGTGACGATCACCTTGATCGTCCCCTGCCCCGAGAGCCGCGCGAGGCTGACGAAGTCGCGGGACGCGAGCGAGAACGTCTGCGCGCGGATCGCGCGCGCGGCCCACGGCCACGAGGTGAGCGCCGATCAGGATCGCCTCCGAGGTCGAGGCTGCCGACGCTCAGGTAGGCGGAGACGATGATCAGGACGGCGAGCGTCGGGATCACGAGCACGATGTTCGTGACCATGCTGAGGATCTCGTCGATCACGCCGCCGAGGTAGCCGCCGACGAACCCGATCGCCATCCCGAGCGCGGCGGCCACGCACGCCGCGAGCGCGCCGACGATGAAGCTCGAGCGGAGGCCGTAGACGAACTGCGCGTACACGTCCTGGCCCGGCGCGGTCGTGCCGAGCCAGTTCTCGGTCGACGGCGGCTGGCCGGTCGGGTAGCCGAACTCGAACGGGGTCGGCGTCGGTGAGCCACGGGCCGACGATCGCGAGCAGCGAGGAAGGCCAGCACGACCGTGAGCCCGATCACGAGCTTCGGTTGCGGAACGCGAAGTGCAGCGTCTCGAAGCGCTGCCCGCGCGGCCCGAGGTCAGCTCTCGCCGGCGCCTTCGCCGGTCGCGGCGATAGCCGGGGTGGCGACCAGGTCGGCGCGGGAATCCGCCGCTCCACCTACGACCCCTGGATCCCGGCGCGCGTGCGCGGGTCGACGATCACGTAGGCGATGTCGACGATGAAGTTGGCGATCAGGACGCCGATGATGATGAGCAGGAACAGGCCCTGGAGCAGGAAGTAGTCGCGGTTCTGCAGAGCGGTGATGATCAAGCGTGCCGATGCCCGGGTAGCCGAAGACGATCTCCGTCACGAGCGCGCCGCCGACGACCGCGCCGAGCGCGAGCGCGAGGCCCGACATCTGCGGCAGCACCGCGTTGCCGTACGCGTACTTGCGGACGAGCTTGCTCGGAGCGCCGAGGGCCTGGAGGTAGTTGGCGTACTCGGACTCGAGCTCGTAGATGATCAGGTTCCGCATCCCGATCGCCCAGCCGCCGAACGAGACGAGGAACAGCGTCAGGAACGGGAGGAACCAGTGGTCGAGGAAGCTCCGCACGAACTCCCACGTCCAGGCGGGCTGCATGCGAGAAGTCGTAGGCGCCGGAGACGGGGAAGACCCCCAGCTGGAACGCGAGGAAGTACGCGAGGACGAGCGCGAGCCACACGTACGGCGTCGCGGTGAGCACGTACGCGACGGGAAGCACGGTGTTGTCGAGGACCTTCCGCCGCGCAGCCATCGCGCCGACGCGGTTGCCCGGCGATGTAGCTGAGCAGGATCGCGGGGACGAGCAGGGCGAGCGTGTAGGGCAGCGCCGCCCAGATCAGCTCGCTGACCGACGAGCCGACGTACGCGATGCTCGGCCCGAGGTCGCCGTGCAGCGAGCCCTCGCCAGAAGTTCAGGTACTGCTGCCAGAGCGGCTGGTCGAGCCCGAACGACTCGGTGAAGTACCCGTGGAGCTCCTGCGACGCGGTCGAGTCCGCCTGGATCCGGCTGATCAGGCCGTCGATCGGGTTGCCCGGCATGAGCCGCGGGATCGCCCAGTCGATCGTGACCGCGACGAAGAACGTCAGCAGGTAGAGGAGGGATTTGCGGAGGAGGTAGCGGTTCACGTCGATGCGTCCTGGTGGTGACGGCTTCCGAGCGGCCGAGCCGGCTGCCGTGCGCGGGCAGACGCCCGCCGGGCCGCCGCACCCCCGTTCGAGGGCGGCGGCGGCCCGAGCGGGTCGGGTGCTGAGCGTTCCTCCTTACTTGCTCTTCAGGTTCGCGAGCGCGTCGATGCCCGTCATGTTGAGGTACCCGTTCCACACGCTCGGGGTGTTCTGCAGCCCCTTGCCCGTGCGAGTTCGGGAAGTTCGTCCAGTACGTCGTGTTGTACTGCGCCCACATCCCGTTGTACCAAAGCGGGATCGCAGGCAGATCCTCGAGGATGAACTTCTGGATCTTCGAGTGGATCGCCTTCGCCGCCGCCACGTTCGCCGGGCGTGACCTTGTTGAGCGCGAGCGTCAGCGCCCACGGCTTCGGCCCCGCCGCGGTGAACCGCGAGTAGTTGGCGAACGTCTGCGACTCCGCGACCGGCAGGTGGAAGAGGTAGTCGTAGTACGTGTACGGCGTCGGGCCGAGCTGCTTGTCGTTGTTGATCACGAGGTCGAACTTGCCCGAGTTGCGCTCGTCGACGAGCCCGTTGTAGTCGGGGTACGCCGGCGTGATCTTGATCCCGGCGTCCTTGGCGCTCGCGGCGATGATCTGGATCGCGGTCATCCAGTCCGACCAGCCGTTCGGGACGATCAGCCGGAGGTTGATCGCCCTGACCCGTCCTTGTTCTCGACGAAGCCGTCGCCGTTCGTCGTCCTTGTAGCCGTTGGCGGCGAGCAGCGCCTTCGCCGCCGCGATGTTGTACTTGAAGCCGAGCTTCTTCAGCCTGGGCCTGGTCGATCCACTTGTTCCAGGTCGGCAGCAGACCGGTCGGGTTCGCCTTCGCGACGATGTTGCCGTAGTCGGCCGTCACGATCTGGTCGACGTTGATCGACATCGCGAGCGCCCGGCGGAACGCCTTGTCGTTGAGCGGCGCCTTCGTCGTGTTCGGCACGAGCCAGGCGGTGTTCGCCGACAGCATGTACGGCGCGCTCTTGTAGTACGTCGAGACCTTCCCGCCGATCTGCTTGTCGACCCCCGGGAAGAAGTTGTTGCTCAGGTCGATGTTGTCCTTGAGGAAGTTCTGCAGCGACGCGGTGTTCTGGCGTGTTGTGGATGTCGACGATGTACTGCATCGGCATCTTCATCCCGAGCGCCTTCGTCGCCCACCAGCCGGTCCGCCGGTTCCACTGCAGCGTCGCCGGACGTTCCCTTGCCGGCGCCGTACATGAACGGCCCGGTGCCGACCATGCTTCGCGGTGTCGTCGGTGTTTCCGGTGGTGATCTCGGTTGCGCTGTAGCTCGACCAGATGTGCTTCGGGCACGATCGGGATCGAGTAGATGTTCGTGTCCCAGTCGAGGTAGTTCGGCTTGCCCTTGAAGCTGAAGCTGACGGTGTTGCCCTTGATCGTGATGCTCTGAGGCCGGTCTTCCACATCGTCGAGTACTCGCGAGCCCTCGAGCTTGCCGGTCTCGAACGTGAACTTCACGTCGGCGCCGGTGAACGGCTTGCCGTCGTTCCACTTCACGCCCTTGCGCAGCGTCGACGACGTAGCGTCCTGCCGACCCACTTGCCGTCGGTCGCGAGCCACGGGATGTACTTGTCCTTGAGCGGGTCGTACCGGAACAGCGTCTCGTAGAGAAGCCCGAGCGTGCCGGTCGCGTACCCGTTCGCGGAGCGGGTTGAAGCTGGTGAACGGCCCCCAGGCCGTGCCCGACGTGTACAGCGTGGTCTCGCGCGGCAGCGCAGACTGCTTCGCATTCGCCGTCCCCGCGGCGAGGACCGCGCCGACGGCGACGATCGCCACGAGCGCGCCCACGGTCATCGTTGTCCTCTTCGCACGAATCTTCATGAGCGTCTTCCCTTCCTCCTGGTTGGTACGTCGTTTCTCCGACTCGTTAACTCGGACGTCGAAACCGCCCGAAGGTTGTGGTCCACGGTCCGCTGCCTCCATTCATCGGGCCCCGAACGCATCACTCCCTTCGTGTGAGGCGATCGCCGGCTGTGCATCGCGGACGATGTGCTCGAAGGTCGTCGCCGGCTCACCCTCGCCAGTGGCCGCGGCCTCACCCGCAGCCACGGCGACACCGAACGGGTCGATCGTGAACGGCACGGCTGGATAGCCCGACGAGTCGGAGCCGTCCGCGACGAGCGGCTCGACGTCGATCGTGTCGCTCGAGCAGTTGACGAAGATCGTGGTCTCCGCCGTCCGCCGCTCCGCACCCGGCCGACGAGCACGCGCGGATCGTCGACCCTGACCGGGCGCGCGACTCCGGCGATCGTGGCGAGCGCCGAGTAGAGGCGCCAGGTGCTCTCCGGGTTCACGCCGCGGCGTCCGCGCGGCCATGTGCTCGAGCGGGTAGGTGCAGAGCACTGTGCGCCCGGCGCCGAGCGTCGTGCCGGAGCAGCGCGGGACGGCCGTCGGCCGTCGACCGCGACGACCTCGGCGCCCGCCGGCTCGACCGGGAGGAACGCCCGCGCGCTCGGCTCGCCCCCGACGCGGAACGCGCAGCTCGGTGCCCGCCGCGAGGTCGCCGAAGTCCCTCGACGAGCTCGAGCACGACCTCGTCGTCCACGATCGGGTCGACGAGCCCGTAGCGGAGGGTGTGCCGGACGCCGAAGATCTCGTCGAGCCACGTGAGCCACGGCCCGCGCTGGTTCGTCGTGCTGCCGGCGAAGTAGGAGAGGTAGACCGTCGCGCCGCCCGTCGCGAGCTCGCGCAGCCGGTCGAGGCCGGGCGCGGTGAGGAGCTTCGCGCACGGCGCGAGGTAGAGCCGCGCGGTCGCCGGGATCCCGTCGCGCTCGCGGACGAGCCGCGACCGGCAGGTCGGCCTCGCGCGCGGCGACGTAGGACTGGAACAGGTTGTCCCGGATGTCCTGCCGGTACGCCGGGGTCGTGAACGGGCAGCACCCGCTCGAAGTGCTCGGGCACGACGATCGCCGCGTCGCCCTTGACGGGCTCCCAGCCCTCGTCGCCGAGCGTCGCCGACGAGCGCGCGCGAACTCGGCGAGCGACGCGCGAGCTGCGGCTTCGGGCTGGCCCGTCGCGGTCGGTGAGCCCGAAGTGGAGCTCGAACAGGTGGTGGCGGTACGGATCCTCGCCGCGCAGGTCGTCGTAGTCGCAGTTGTTCCACGCGATCCAGCCCGCGCGCGCCCGCGAGCAGCGTCGTGTGGAGAACCTGCCGGTAGTAGTCGGCCGCGTGGTCGTCGGAGGCGAAGTCCGAGCTGACGCCGAACTCCTCGAGCACGACCGGCTTGCCGAAGCTCCCCGACGAGCTCGCACGCGAACGCCGCCGTCAGGACCTGCCGCGACCTGGTCGTCCTGCATCGGGTAGACGTGCGGGCCGACGAAGTCGACGAGCGGGGCGAGCTCGCGCAGCGAGTAGCCGTTGTCGGCGCCGGAGACCTCGATTCCCCAGGCGCCGTCGCCGAGCGAGATCGGCTGCGTCGCGCCGGCCGAGCGGACCGCCTGGACGACGATCCGCGCCCAGGCGGTGATCTCGTCGCTCGTCGCCGGGCCGCCGTAGAGCGGCATCTCGTTCGAGACGAGCCACCCGACGACCGCAGGGTGCGGCCCGAAGCGCGCGGCGATCTCCGCCGCGAACCAGGCCTGCTGCGACGACGAGCCAGACGTCGCGGTAGAGGTCGCGGCCCTGACGCCACGACGGGATCCCAGTTCTCGCCGGACATGTGACCGACGATGAACGTCGGGATCGTGCCGAGCCCGACCTCGACATGCGCGTCGAGGAAGTCGCGCGAACCGGTCGAGCGACGTCCTCGTCGAGGCGCCCGGCCTCGGGCACGAAGTCCGGCCAGAAGCAGAACGAGCGGGTGACGTCGAGCCCGTGGTCGGCGAGCACGGCGAGCTCCTCGCGGACGACGGCGCCGTCGTAGCGCGACCACATCCGCGGACCGCCGGCGCGCGACCAGAAGTTCGCGCCGAGCCAGCAGCGAGGCGGAGAGGCCGCGTGCGTCACGGCCGTGCGACGCCCTTCCGCGACGGATCGCGCCGCGCGTGGCACACCGGCTGGTGCCCGAGCCTGCGTCGACTCACGCGCTGTCCGTCCATCTCGGTCCGCTCCTCACGCGGCAGAGCCTCTGCTCTGTTGACCGGAATGTTCCGGGAATATTTAACAGGTTTTCACGGAACGGTCAACCTCGGTGTACCGAAATGTGCGTCTTTCTTCGCGATTGACGCCATGGAACCGGGACCGTGTAGAGTGCGCGGGCGACCGTAAACGGTTACGCGAATGGGGTGAACGAGCGCAGATGAGCCAGCCGACGACCACGACAGCTCCCGGCAGACGCGAGCCGGGGCCGCGCGACGATCCGCGACGTCGCGCGCCTCGCCGGCGTCTCCGTCGCCACCGTCTCCCGCGTCGTCAACGACCGCCCCGACGTCTCCCCGGAGACGCGCGAGGCCGTGATGCAGCACGTCCGCGCGCTGAGCTTCACGACGAACCGCATCGCGCGCGGCGCTCTCGAAGGGAAAGACCGGCCTGATCGGCTTCACGATCCCGTTCGTCCTCGGCGACTACTACTCCTGGATCCTCTCGGGGGCGACCGAGGCGCTGCACGAGCAGGAGATGCGGGCTGTGCTCTGCCCGACCCGCCACGAGCACGACCGTGAGGCAGCGCTCGTCGAGCGGCTGCTCCGCGGCACGACCGACGGCGCGATCCTCGTCCTGCCGTCCGAGTCCGCCGCGGAGCTGCGGCGAGCTCGAGACGCTCGGGCTTCCCGTTCGTCGTGATCGACCCGCCGATGCCGCTCGACGACGCGCATCCCGGCCGTCTCCGCCACCCACTGGGCAGGCGCGCGCGCCGCGACCGACCACCTCCTCGGGCTCGGCCACCGCCGCATCGCGATCATCGCCGGGCGGAAGGGCTGGGTCGCGACGCGAGGAGCGCGTGAACGGCTATCAGGCGGCGCTCGCGGGCGCCGGCGTGCTCGCACTCGCCGGCGCTCGTGATGCGAGGCAACTTCGAGATCGCCGGACGGCTACGAGGCCGCGCACCGGCTTGCTCGCGCTCGACGAGCCCCCGACCGCGATCTTCGCCTCGAACGACAACATGGCGGTCGGCGCGCTCCGCGCCGCGGCCGAGCGCGGACCTCCGCGTGCCCGAGCGATCTCTCCGTCGTCGGGTTCGACGACTCCGAGCTCGCCCGGGTCGTCACGCCGGCGCTCACCACCGTCCGGCAGCCGCTCGAGGAGATGGGTCGCATGGCGGTCAGCCTGCTCACCCGGCTGATCGACGGCCAGAGCGTCGAGACGCTCCGCGTCGAGCTCGCCACCCGCCTCGTCGTCCGGCAGTCGACGGCCCCGCCGCCGCCGCCGCCGAGCCTGCGGTCGCGAGCGGCGTCACGGCTACGTCGCCGTCACGTCGAGCGTCGCGATCAGCGCCTCGGCGACGACCTTGAGCGGGCGCCCCGAGATCTGGCTCGCCTTGCGCAGCCGCGCGAACGCCTCCTGCTCGGTCAGCCCCTCCCGCTCCATCAGCAGGCCCTTCGCCCGCTCGATCGCCTTGCGCGCCGCGAGCGCCTCGGCGAGCGAGTCGGCCTCCTCGCGGAGCGCGGCGAGCTCCTCGTGCCGCGCCCGCGCCGTCGCGATCGCGGGCAGCAGGTCGGTCTCGCGGAACGGCTTCACGAGGTAGCCGAAGACGCCGGCCTCGACCGCGCGCGAGACGAGCTCCTGCCTCGCCGTAGGCCGTCACCATCACGATCGGGATCGGCCGCTCGTCGAGGATCCGCCGCGCCGCGTCGATCCCGTCGAGCTTCGGCATCTTCACGTCGAGCAGCGCGAGGTCGGGCGTCTCGCTGCGCGCGAGCGCGACCGCCTCCTCGCCGTCGCGCGCCTCGGCGCACGACCTCGAAGCCGGCGCCCTCGAGCAGCTCGCGCAGGTCGAGCCGGATGATCGTCTCGTCTTCGGCGATCAGGATCCGCATGTCGCCTTTCGCTCAGTGCCGGGCCGGAAACCTGACCTCGGCACGCAGGCCGCCGCTCGTCGGCGAGGTCGAGCTCGTCCCGCCGAGCTCGTCGCGGACGAGCGCGCGCACGATCGAGAGGCCGGTGCCGTCGGACGCGCGCCGTGCATGCCCGTCGCCGTCGTCGGCGATCGCGAGCACGGCCTCGCCGTCGCGCTGCGCGAGCTCGATCGAGCACCGCCGCGCCGCCGTGCTCGAGCGCGTTCCGGAACAGCTCGCTGAAGACGAGCGCGAGCGCCGTCGCCCGTGCCCGGCGAGCGAGACGGGCTCGAGCTTCGCCTCGACCGTCTTGCCCGACGACGAGCCCCTGCACGAGCATCGCGCGCAGCCGGTCGATCAGCTCGCCGAGCTCGACGTCGTCCTCGCGCTGCTCGGTCAGCACCTCGTGCACGGCGGCGATCGCGAGGATCCGGTTGACCGAGTCGCTCGAGCGCCTTGCGCGGGTCGACGCTCGTCGGCGCGCGCGCCTGCAGCCGCAGCAGCGAGGCGACGGTCTGGAGGTTGTTCTTGACGCGGTGGTGGATCTCCTGGGCGAGCACGCCGCGCAGCACCATGCGCCCGTGCTCGAGCGCGACGGCCGCCTGGTTCGCGATCGCCTCGAGCAGCTGCCGGTCGTCGTCGGAGAACGGCGTGTCGCGGTCGACGACGAGCTCGCCGATCTGCGCGGCCGCTTCCAGCGCAGCGGCAGCCGCACGGCGTGCGCGCCGGCGCGCCCCTCCGGCCAGGCGATCCGCCCGTCCTCGAGCACGATCGCGGCGCCGGTCGCGTGCATCGACTCCACCGTCGTCTTCACGATCGCCTCGAGCGACTCCTCGAGGTAGAGCGACTCGGAGACCGCCTCCGAGATCCGCGCCAGCGCCTCGAGCTCGTGCACGCGCCGCTGCGCCTGCGCGTAGAGCTTCGCGTGCTCGATCGACTGCGCGACCTGCGCGGCGATCGCGACGAGCAGCTCGATCTCGGCCTCGCGTGAACGCGCGCGGCTCGCGCGTGCGGACGTTGAGCGCGCCCTCGAGCTTCTCGCGCGGCGAGGATCGGCACGGCGAGGATCGACTCGTACTGCGTCCTCGCGCAGGTTCGGGAACGCCTTGAAGCGCGGGTCGAGGTGCGCCTTCGCGGCGATCATCACCGGCGCGCGCTCCGCCGCCGCCGCGCCGGTGATGCCCTCGCCGGGGCGCATGCGCGGGCGCGCGCGTCATCTCGTCGACGCGCGTGCCGTGCGTGGCGCGCAGCACGAGCTCGTCGGTCCGCTCGTCGTAGAGGTAGACGAAGCAGGCGTCCGTCTCGAGCGCGGCGGCGACCTTGTGCGCGACGAGCTCGAGCACCTCCTGCGAGGTCGAGCGACGAGTTGACCGCCGCGATCGTCTCGGTCAGCAGGCGGAGGTGCCGGGCGGTGGCGTCCACGTGACGATTGTACGGAGCGCCGTCCGCACGGCTTCGTAGCCTTGCCTCGTGGGCACGTACGAGTGGCTGCTTTCTTTCACCTGCTCGGAGCCTTCCTCTTCGTCTCAGGCGCGGTCGTGGCGGCGGTGCTCCAGCTCGCGGCGATGCGGCGCGAGCGGCCGGGCGAGATCGCGCGTGCTGCTCGGCGCGATCCGGGCGGGCGTGCTGCTCGTGGCGGCGGGCTCCGTGCTCGTGATCGTCTTCGGAATCTGGCTCGCGGAGCACGTCGGGTACGGCCTGGGCGAGGGGTGGGTGTCGCTCGCGCTCGGTCTCTTCGTGCTCTCGGCGGCGCTCGGGGGCGTGGCCGGCCGGCACGACAAGGCGACGCGGAAGCTCGCCGTCCGGCTCGCCGAGGACGGCGACCGCCCGAGCCCCGAGCTCCACCGGCGCCTGCGCGACCCTACGCCGCTGGCCCTCAACTACGGCAGCGGCGCACTCATCCTCGCGATCCTCGTCGTGATGGTGTGGAAGCCGTCGCTCTAACAGAACCCTTACGGAAGGAGCACGAAATTCCTTTCAGAGCGCTTTTAGAGTCGGTCTCATGAGCACCCTCGAGCTCGACCTGCGCAACCTCAAGGGCTTCCTCGTCGCGGACGCCCGCGGCAAGATCGTCGGGCGCGTCGAGTGCCCGATGTACGGGACGAAGCCAGACGTGCCGGACGCGCTCTCAGTGCGTTCGGGCTTCCTCTCGCGCCGCCGCGCCCTCGTTCCCGCCGAGACGATCGAGCAGATCGACGGCCAGAGCGGTGTGATCGGCCTGAGAGTGCTCCGCGAGCAGCTGCGCAAGTTCCTGTAGCGCAGGCTCCTCTCCCCGCACCCCCATTCAGCCCCGGCCGAGTGGGGGTGGTCCGTGAATTCCAACGACTGCGGGCTCCCAGAAGGAGCCCGCAGTCGGCCGTCAGGAAAGGCGCACCGCTCGCCTTGCGGCGCGGCCTCAGCGCTAGTGTGCGCCACTTTCGCCGCGCAGTAAAGGGCACGCCCGAGGGACAGGCCCTCGGGCGTGCCACGAACGGCCGCGCTGCTTAGAGCGCCTTCAGATAGCGGTTCATCTCCCAGGCCGTGAGCTGCACGCGGTAGTCGTCCCACTCCTTCCGCTTCAGCTCGATGTAACGCGGGAAGATGTGCTCGCCGAGCGCTCTCGCCATGAGCTCCGAGCCGGCGAGCTCGTCCACCGCCTCGCCGAGTGTCTCGGGCAGGGAGACGATCCCGAGCTCCTTTCGCTCCTCGGCGGTGAGGTGATAGAGGTTCGTCTCCATCGGGTCGCGCAGCTCGTAGCCCTTCTCGATCCCGTCGAGCCCGGCGTGGAGCAGGCACGCGAACGTGAGGTACGGGTTGCACGCCGGGTCGGGACAGCGGATCTCGGCTCGGGTCGCCTGCTCGGAGCCCGGCTTGTAGAGCGGGATCCGGATCAGCGCCGAACGGTTCCGCTGCGACCATGCGACGTAGACCGGCGCCTCGTAGCCCGGGACGAGCCGCTTGTACGAGTTGACCCACTGCGCGAACACGGCCGACAGCTCGCGCGCGTGCCGGAGCTGTCCGGCGATGAACGCCTTCCCCACGGCCGAGAGGTGGTACGGGTCCTCGGGGTCGAAGAATGCGTTGCGGCCGTCGGTGAAGAGCGACATGTGCGTGTGCATGCCCGAGCCGTTCTCGCCGAAGAGCGGCTTCGGCATGAACGTCGCGTAGACGCCGTTCTTGGCCGCGATCTCCTTCACGATCAACCGGTAGGTGATCGTGTGGTCGGCCATCTCGAGCGCCGGGGCGTAGCGCATGTCGATCTCGTGCTGTGAGGGCCCGACCTCGTGGTGGTGATACTCGATCTGGATGCCCATCGACTCGAGCGCCTTGATCGTCTCGTCGCGCAGCTCCGTCGCCGCATCGAGCGCGGTCATCGCGAAGTAGCCGCCCTCGTCGAGCGTCTCGGTCCCGTTCGCGTCCTTGAAGAGGAAGTACTCCAGCTCGGGCCCGACGTTGAAGGTGTCGAAGCCCATCGCCTTCATACGGTTGAGCGCCTTGCGGAGAACGTAACGCGGGTCGCCGTCGTACGGCTGCCCGTCGGGCGTGACGACGTCGCAGATCATGCGCGCGACCTTCGTCTCGCCGGGCTTCCACGGCATGATCTGGAAGCTGCTCGGGTCGGGGATCGCGACCATGTCGGACTCCTCGATCGCGTTGAAGCCCGTGATCGAGGAGCCGTCGAAGCCCATCCCGTCGTCGAGCGCGTTCTCGAGCTCGGTCAGCGTGATCGCGAAGCTCTTCAGATGCCCTTCGAGGTCCGTGAACCAGAGGAGCACCGACTCGACCTTCTCCTCGCTCACCCGCTTGAGCACCGCCTTGCGCGACTCCTCGGTCGAGGTGGCGCGGTTCTTGCTTGTCATCATTTGCATTCTCCTTCCCTGAAAACGAAAAAACCCCGGACGCGGAGAAACCGCACCCGAGGCGACGTCGCCTCACAAAGACGAAGGGAGTCTACACATCGACCGCGGACATGACGAGCGGCCCGTGCACCGCGATCGACGCGAGCCGTTCACGAGCGAACGCGGAGTCGACGAGACTCGACTCCTTCACGACCGCGTAGCCCGACACCGCGTGGAGCAGGAGCCGCGCGCCCGGGTCGTCCCGCAGCTCCGCGGTCGTCACGGGCTCGCGGGGCTGGACCACGTTCTTGATCCGCGCGCAGAGCGCGAAGTCCTCGTCGCTGACGGCCTCCCGGATCATCCCGACCTCTTCAGCTTCCCGTGCCGCTTCGCGTACTGCTCGCCGCGGCCGAAGACCCAGAGCCCGAGCGGGATCGAGGCGGCGCCGATCACGAGCAACGGCCAGATCTCGTCCCACATCGTCGAGAGCCCCTGCCCCTCGAGGATCGCCTCGCGGATGCCGTCGAGGGCGTAGGTGGCGGGCGAGATCTTCGCGAGCCACTCCATCCAGGTCGGCAGCACCGAGACGGGGTAGTAGACGCCCGAGACGACGAGCAGCATCCCCTGCGCGACGAAGCCGAGCTGCATCCCCTTCTCGGGCGAGATGAGCGGCAGCACCGCGGTCATCGTCCCGATGCCGATGAACGACACCGACGCGACGACGAGCACCACGAGCGCCGCGAGGAAGTCCGCGTCCGGCAGAGCGAGGTCGAAGAAGAACGCAACGACGACGAACAGCAGGACGGCGCGCGCGAGCCCGTAGAGGACCGCGAAGACGCCCTGCCCCGCGAGATGCATCGAGCGCGAGAGCGGCGCCATGAACGTGTACTCGATCGTCCCCTCCCAGCGCTCCCAGGCGACCGTCTCGGTGAGGAACTCGAAGAGGATGCCGAGGTACGCCCAGACGACCGCCCCGATCAGCAGCGAGCTGGTCACCCGGTTGACGTCGATCGAGCCGCCTGTCGCGTCGATCCCCTTGGCGATGAAGACGATCGTGAGGGTGTTCGCGACCGTCCAGACGAAGAAGGCGACGTCCCAGAGGATGTAGCGCTTCGTGAGATAGACGTTGCGCTCGACAACCCCGCCGAGCCCGATCAGCTCGGCCCGCAACGTCGTGGCGAGTGCCTTCATGCGAACACCTCCCGCTCCTCGTCGTCGTCGCTTTCGGCCTCGAACTCGCGCCCGGTCGCGGCGAAGAACGCCTCCTCGAGGGTGGCAACGCCGAAGCGCTCCCGGATCTCGGGCACCGTCTCGAGGAAGAGCAGCCGGCCGCGGTCGAGGATGCCGACGCGGTCGGCAAGCGACTCGGCCTCGGCGAGATCGTGGGTGCAGAGCAGGATCGTCGCGTCGTGCACCGTCCGCACCTCGCGGACGAACTCCTGCACCTCGAGCTTCGAGCGCGGGTCGAGGCCCGTCGTCGGCTCGTCGAGCAGCAGCAGCACCGGGCTCGTCAGAAGAGCGCGCGCGAGCGCGACCTTCTGCTGCATGCCGCGCGAGAGCGCCTCCATCGGCTCGTGCCGCCGGTCGGCCGGGAAGCCGACGCGCCCGAGGATCTCCGGGATGCGGTCGCGGGTCTGCTTCGCGGTCATCCCGTAGAAGCGCGCGGCGTACCCGAGGTTCTCCTGCGGCGACATCTTCTTGAAGAACGAGGCCTCGACCGAGACGCGGTTGACCAGCCGGCGCACTGGGCGAGGCTCGAGCGAAGACGTCGTGGCCGAAGACGCGGGCCTCCCCGCCGTCGGGGAGCAGCAGCGTCGAGAGCAGGCGGACGAGCGTTGACTTGCCCGAGCCGTTCTGGCCGAGGATGGCGACGCACTCGCCGCGGGCGATCTCGAGCGAGACGCCGTCGAGCACGACGCGGCGCTTGCGAGCGAAGAGGCCGGCGCGCCGGTCGCGGCGGCGGAACTCCTTGCGGAGGCCGCGCACCTCGACCGCGGGCACGCCGGCGCGTGCGTGCGCGGCGGTCACGGGTGCTGCTTGCAGGTCGGTCATGGCAATGCTCCTTCGAAACGCGATCCAGGACGGCAGGCGAAAAACGGCCCCACATGGCGGGCCGCGGCAACGGATGTCCTAGATACGAGCGAGCATTGCGTCCGGAAGGTAGCAAACGCACCGGGTTGCGCACAACCGACGCAGTCGCTATCTTCTCGCTAGTCGTCCGCCGGCGCAGGCGGACGACGGAGGCGTCGTAGCCTCAGGACTCTCGGGAGTCCTGGGGCTTTTTTCGTTGGTCCGGCAAAGGAGGGCTCGTGGTCAAGGTCGAGGCAGTCGTCGTCAGGGAGCGGGTCGAGACGGTGATCGACGCGGTCGAAGAGGCAACAGGGCACGTCGGCGTCACGGTGATCGAGGCGGTCGGCCACGGCCGGCAGCGCGGGATCACGCACGAGTACCGCGGGCGGGTCTTCGAGTCGCGGTTCCTGCCGAAAGCGCTGCTCGTGTTCCTCGTCGACGACGACAAGGCGAACGCAGCCGTCGCGGCGATCGTCGACGCCGCACGAACCGGCCACGAGTCGGGCGACGGGATCGTCTGGACGACACCCGCCGGCACAGTCATGCACAACCGGACAGGCAAGAGCCTGGAGGAGGTGGAAGTCGGATGAGCAACAAGGATCTCGTCGTCGCGGCGAGCACTGTCTGGGTCGTCTTCGCGGCGATCCTCGTCATGTTCATGCAGGCGGGCTTCGCCTTTCTCGAGGCCGGCCTCACGCGAATGAAGAACGTCGGCCACATCGCGGCCAAGAACGTCCTCGTCCTCGGGATCGCCTCGATCGTCTACTACGTCGTCGGCTACGGGATCGCCTTCGGCGACGGCGGCAACGGGCTGGTCGGCGGCTCGGGCTTCCTCCCGGACGTCGACACCCTGCTCGCCATCGGAGCAGCGCCCTTCTCGTGGTTCGGCACGATCCCGGCCAGCGCCGGCTACCTGTTCCAGGTCGTGTTCGCGGCCGTCTCGCTCGCGATCGTCTGGGGCGCGATGGCCGAGCGCACGAAGCTGTGGGTCTACTTCGCGTTCGGCGCCGTCTTCACGCTGATCTACTCCGTCGTCTCGCACTGGATCTGGCACCCCGACGGCTGGCTCTTCGCCAGGGGGATGCAGGATTTCGCCGGCTCGACCGTCGTCCACTACCAGGGCGCGCTGGCGGCGCTCGCCGGGGCGCTGCTGCTCGGGCCGCGGATCGGCAAGTTCGACCACGACGGCAAGCCGAACGCGATCCCGGGCCACAACATGGCCTACACGACGCTCGGCGTGCTCATCCTCTGGTTCGGCTGGTTCGGCTTCAACCCCGGCTCGACGCTCGGGGTCATCTCGGGCGACCGGCTCGGCTACTTCGCCTACGTCGCGCTGACGACCAACGTCGCCGCCGCCGCGGGCGCGCTCGGCGCGGTGACGACGGCGTGGCTCGTGATCAAGAAGCCCGACCTCTCGATGATGCTGAACGGCGTGATCGCGGCGCTCGTGGCGATCACCGCCGCGTGCGGCTTCGTCGCCCCGTGGGCGGCGATCGTCATCGGCGCGGTCGCCGGCTCGATCGCCGTGCTCGGCGTGCTGCTCGTCGAGCGGGCGCGGATCGACGACCCGATCGGCGCCGTCGCCGTGCACGGCATGGCCGGTGTCTGGGGCACGCTCGCGACCGGCATCTTCGCGGTGCCGGCGCTCGCGTCCAACCTCGCCACCGGCGGGGGCGGGCTCGTCTACACGGGCTCCTTCCACCAGATCGGCGTGCAGGCCCTCGGCCTCCTCGCCGTGGGCGTCTTCACGTTCTCGATGTCGTTCTCCGCCCTGTGGCTGATGAAGATCACCTTCGGGATCCGGGTCGACGAGGACGTCGAAACCGCCGGGCTCGACGTCTCCGAGCACGGCATGTGGGGCTACCCCGAGTTCTACATCCCGGTGCCCGGCGGCTACGGCACCGAGTCGCACGGTCACCTCCGCGTCACCCACGCCACGCATGCCGGCCCCGCGGGAGCGACCCCGACCGCATCCGCGCTGCTGGAGCCGACCTCCGGCTAGGAGGAGGCTGCCGGAGCCCGCCGCCGAAGGCGCGGCGGCGGGCTCCGGCTCGCGTCAGGAGAGCGCGAAGGTGACGGTCACGGTCGCGCTCACGTCCTGCGTGCCGGCCTCGATCGGCGTCGCGTCGCCGGCGACCTTGGAGCGCTCGGCGAGAGCGTAGACCGGGCCGCCGCCGGCTTCGACGACGTTCGTGACGCGTCCGAGCGTCACCCCGGCCGCCTCGGCGAGCGCCTGCGCGCTTGCGCGCGCCTCGGCGACGGCGCCTTTCAGCGCCTGCCGGTAGAGCGCCGCCTGCGCGGTCACCGAGCCCGAGGGCCCGTAGACCTGGTTCGCCCCGGCCTCGACCGCCTCGTCGATGACGGCGCCGGCCCTCCCGGCAGTGGCCACGGTCGCGGAGACCGAGTTCGACGCCGAGTACGCCTGAATGTCACCGTCCTCGCGATAGCGCGGTGAGAGCGAGACAGACAGCGTCTTCACCTCGGTCGCGCCGGCGGCCTTGATCGCGGCGATCACCTTGCGCATCTCGGCCGAGTTCGTGGCGAGGGCCGCCTTCGCGGTCGAGGCCTGGCTTTCGACGCCGAACGAGAGCTGCAGCTTGTCGGGCACGGCGCTGACCGACGCCGACCCCTGCACGACGATCGAGTTGGCCTCCTCGCCGGCGACGCCCTGGGCGCCCTGCGTGGCGAAGGCCGCCGTCACCGCGGCGAGCACCATGGCGGCCGCCGCGACGGCGGCGATGCGGGAACGCTTCATCTCTTCCTCCTTGGACCTCGTTGTCTCGCCTGAGATACGCCGCCGGCGCGGGCGACGTCACGCCGCTCCCGGCCAAGTAACACTGTTTTACTTGGCCGGGAGCGGCGGGAGATCAGAGGCGATCGCCGCTGAAGCGCTCGCGCGCCTCGGCGAGGGCCGCCTCGACCCCGCCCGGGCCCGGCGCGCCCCGCGCAGCCACGGACTCAGCCGGCGTGGACGAGGGCTTGAACTTCCCCTTGCGCACCTGCTCGGCGACCTGCTCGTGGGCGTCGCGGAAAGGCATGCCCTTCAGGACGAGCGCCTCGGCGGCGTCGGTCGAGAGCACGAGCGGGTCGGAGGCGGCCTCGGCCATGCGCTCGCGGTCGACGTCCAGGCGCCGAGACGAGCACGGTCAGCGCCTGCATCGCGAGGTGGACGCTCGCGCCGCGTCGCGAACACCGGCACCTTGTCCTCCTGCAGGTCGCGGTCGTAGGCGAGCGGGAGGCCCTTCACGGTCGCGAGCAGCCCCGTCAGCCGGCCGATCATCGTCCCCGCCTTGCCGCGCACCAGCTCGGCGACGTCGGGGTTCAGCTTCTGCGGCATCATCGAGGAGCCGGTCGCAGCCGACTCCGGCAGCTTGACGAAGCCGAACTCCCTGGTCGCCCAGAGCACGATCTCCTCGCCGATCCGCGAGAGGTGCGTGAAGAGGACGGCGGCGCGCGTAGAGGTAGTCGAGCGCGAAGTCGCGGTCGGCGACGGCGTCGATCGAGTTGCGGAGCTGGCGCGGGGGCGGCGGCAGCTCGAGCGTCGAGCCGGCGAGGGCGCCCGCGCCGAGCGGGCTCTCGGAGGCGGCCTCGGCGGCGGCCGCGAAGCGCTGTGCGGTCGCGGTCGAGCATCTCCACCCAGGCGAGCAGGTGGTGGCCGAGCGTCACCGGCTGGCCGCGCTGGAGATGCGTGTAGCCGGGCATCAGCGTGTCGGCTTCCGCCTCGGCGAAGGAGAGGACGACGAGCGCCAGCGCATCGATCTCGTCCCGCGCCTCGGCGCAGGCGTCGAGCACGTAGAGCCGGAATGCCGCGGCGACCTGGTCGTTGCGCGACCGGCCGGCATGGATCTTGCGGCCGATCTCCCCGAGCAGCCGCTCGATCGCCGAGTGCACGTCCTCGTCCTCGCGCAGGATCGCGTCGCGATCCTGCGCTATCTGGCTGAGCTTCGACTCGACCTCGGCGAGCTCCTCGGCTGAGAGGATGCCCGCCTCGAACAGGCGTCGTGCGTGCTCGGCACGTCGCCTCGCAGTCGTACGGGAGCAGCTCCGCGTCGCCGGCGCGGAGAAACTCCCACACTGCGGGGTCGAGCGGCCCTCGACCCGCCCGGCCCAGAGACTCATGCCCGGGATTGTGCCCGAGAGCGCGCGGCCGCGAGCTCCGTCTCGAGCGCGGAGATGCGGATGAAGCCCTCGGCCGCCTCGTGCGGGAACGTCTCGCCGGTGCCGTAGGACGCGAGCTGCTCCGCGTAGAGCATGAACTCGGAGCGACGGCCGGTGACGACGGCGGCGTTCGGCCGCAGCTCGACGCGCACCTCGCCGGTCACGACTCCTGCGTCTTGTCCACGAAGGCGTCGATCGCCTCGCGGGCCGGGCTGAACCAGAGACCCTCGTAGACGAGCTCCGTCCAGCGCTGCTCGAGGCCGCGCTTGAGGCGCGCCTCGTCCTTCGTCAGGATCACGTCCTCGAGTGCCGAGTGCGCGAGGATGAGCGTCAGCGCCGCCGGGGCCTCGTACACCTCGCGGCTCTTGATGCCGACGGCGCGGTTCTCGATCATGTCGAGCCGGCCGATCCCGTAGGCGCCGGCGAGGTGGTTGAGCTGTGCGATCAGCTCGGCGAGCGGGAGCACGTCGCCGTCGAGGGAGACGGGCACACCCTGCTCGGAAGCCGAGCACGACCTCGCTCGGCGCGGGAGCCGTCGCGGGGTCCTGCGTCATCGCGTACGGCTCCTCGGGCGGCGCGTTCCAGGGATCCTCGAGCACGCCCGCCTCGATCGCCCGCCCGAAGAGATTCTCGTCGATCGAGAACGGCGAGGCCTGCGTCGCGACGACCGGAATGCCCTTGCCGAGCGCGTACTCGATCTCCTCGTCGCGCGTCCAGATGCGGTCGCGCAGCGGCGCGATCACGCGCACGCCGGGGTAGTGCGCCTTGAAGGCGAGCTCGAAGCGGAGCTGGTCGTTGCCCTTGCCGGTGCAGCCGTGGACGACGGCCTCGGCACCCAGCTCGACCGCGATCTCGGCAACCCCCTGGGCGATCACCGGGCGCGAGAGAGCCGAGACGAGCGGGTACTTGCCCTCGTAGAGCGCGTTCGTCCTGATCGCCTTCGCGCACTGGTCGTCGGCGAAGGCATCCTTGCGGTCGAGCAGGATGATGTCGTCGGCGCCGGCAGCCCTGCCGCGCACGAGCGACTCCTCGACGTCGTACACCTGGCCGACGTCCACCATCACGGCGACGACCTCGTCGAAGCCGTACCAGTCCTCCTTCAGCCACGCGATCGCACAGCTCGTATCGAGGCCTCCGGAGAAGGCGACGACGGCCGTCCGGCTCACTGCGGCTCCTTCCACGAGGTGCTGGCTCAGCTCGTCTCGCAGCCGGGCGGCGGGGACGCCGTCCCGCGCGGCGATGAAGATCGTGTTCTCGCCGGCGATCGTGCCGGCGACGTGCGGGTGGGCCGCCTCGTCGATTGCCTGCGCGAGCGGGCTCGCGTAGCCGGGCGGGGTCGTCACGATCACGATGCCCGGCCCCGACCTCGAAGTCGAGGGCGTAGCGGCGTACAGCCGTTGCGAGAGCGCGCATCCGGTCGGCATCCCCCGTGCCGGGCGGCGCGTAGACGAGCCGGCCGCTCGGGGCGCGCACCTTGACGAGCCCGAGCTCGGCGATGTCGCGCGAGACGGTCGTCTGGACGACGTCGTAGCCCTGCGTCGCGCAGCGCGGTGGCCACCTCGCTCTGGGTCGAGAGGGCCTGCTCGCGGACGAGGCGGAGGATGGCGCCGTGGCGCTCGCGCTTGCCGTGCATTGGCATAGTATGCATGAAGAATCGGGATTATGCAGAGCGACAGCACGTCGGCGAGCACTGGCGAGCGCACTTTCGAGCTCAGCGGGCGCGACCGTCAGCGGCGGCGTCAGCCGCAGCACCGTCTCCCCCGCCGAGAGCACGAGCAGGCCCGCGGCACGGCAGGCGTCCACGACCGGGGCGACGGGCCGGTCGAGCGTCGGCGCCGAGCAGGAGGCCGCGGCCCCGCACCTCGGTCACGCCGGGCAGGCCGGCGAGGCCGCGGCAAGCCTCGAGCCGGCTGCCCGGACGTTCGCCAGCAGCTCCTCGTCCACCGCGTCCACGACCGCACAGGCCGCGGCGCAGGCGACGGGTTGCCACCGAAGGTCGATGCATGATCCCCGGGCTCGAAGCCCCGCGGCGCCGAGTCGGCCGACGAGCAGGCAGCCGATCGGCAGGCCGTTGGCGAGCCCCTTGGCGAGCGTGACGAGGTCCGGCTCGACACCGGTCTGCTCGAATGCGAAGAACGTGCCCGTGCGGCCGATCGCCGGTCTGGACCTCGTCGAAGGCGAGCAGCGCGCCGGCTCGTCCGCGAGCCCCCGGGCGGCGGCGAGGAACCCGGCTCGAGGGGCCTGATGCCGCCCTCGCCCAGCACGGGCTCGAGCAGGATCAGGCCGGTGCCGACGCCCGCGGCGCGGGCCAGCGACTCGGGGTCGTTGGGCGCGGCGAACGTGACCCCCGGAACGAGCGGCTCGAACGCGGCGCGCTTCCCGGGTTGCCCCGTGGCCGCCAGCGCGCCGGTCGTGCGGCCGTGGAAGGAGCCGTCGAGCGCGACGACGCCGGGCTTGCCGGTCGCCTTGCGCGCGTACTTGAGCGCCGCCTCGACCGCCTCCGCGCCCGAGTTGCAGAAGAAGGCCTGCGCGCCCCCGAAGCGGGCGGAGAGCCTGGCCGCGAGCTCGAGCATCGGCTCGCTCCAGTAGAGGTTCGAGACGTGCCACAGCCGGTCGAGCTGGGCGTGCGCGGCCGCGAGTGGCGCCGGGTGGCCGTGGCCGAGCCCGACGACGGCGATCCCGCCGACGAAGTCGAGGTACT
This sequence comes from uncultured Actinomycetes bacterium, assembly GCA_963839425.1. GTDB lineage: Bacteria > Actinomycetota > Thermoleophilia > Gaiellales > Gaiellaceae > CAYGLV01. Next base: position 360,284 of record CAWIUX010000005.1, on the reverse strand, counting down.
CGCGACCGTCCGTCGTCCCAGAGCCGGCACCCGTCGCCGCGGACGAACGTGACGTCGGCGCGCGCATACGTCGGCAGCACCGACGCGCCGAGTGACAGGCTGTCACTCGGCGCGGTCATGCCGTGACCCGCGTCTCGCCGATCTCGGCCGCCACGCCCTCGCGCGCCGCGCGGACTGCGGCCAGAAGCTTCGGCACGATGCCGCCTTCGAAGGCGCCCTCGCCCAGCATCCGGTCGGCGTCCGCGGCCGCGAGCGAGGGCACGACGCCGCCGCCGACGAAGACGCCGGGAACGTCGGAGACGAAGACGATGCGGTCGGCGCCGAGGCCGACCGCGAGCGCGGCCGCGGCCTCGTCGGCGTTCACGTTCAGCGGTCCCTGGGCGAGCGGCGCGACGACGGGGATCAGGCCGGAGGCGAGCGCCGCCTCGACGGCGGCCGGCCGGCTCGGCACGGCGTCGCCGACGAGCCCGAGCGCCGGCACGTGCACCGCCACGAGGCCGATCTCGTCGCCCAGGAGCGGGCGGGCGAGCGGGCCGATCGTCGCGCAGAGCTCGTGCGTTGACGGCGGCGAGCGACTCGCGGACGACCTCGAGCGCAGCGGCGGTCGTCACCCGGCGCCCGTTCACGAAGCGAACCTCGATCCCCCGCCGCACCATCTCGGCGGAGATCTGGGGGCCGGCACCGTGGACGACGACGACCTCGTGGCCCGCGGCGGCGAGCGCGAGCGCGTCAGTCGCGGCCTCGGTCGCCACGCGGCCGCCGACCTTGAGCACGATGCGGCTCATGTCGGCATCACGTCCGGTACTCCGCGTTGACGCGCACGTACTCGTAGGAGAGGTCGGAGGAGAGGTATTGGGCGGCCCCGGCGCCGAGGCCGAGCTCGAGCTCGATCCGGCAGACAGTGCCGTGCAGCTGGGGCTCGGCGCCGGTCGGGGCGCCGGCGGCGAAGACGGCGGTGCCGTCGAAAGAGAGAGTGAGGAGGTCGGGATCGAGGTGGGCGAAGCCGCCGTTCCACGTTGCCGACCCGGCTGCGGCGAGCACACGCCCCCAGTTCGCATCGCGGCCGAAGGCGGCGGTCTTCACCAGCGGCGAGGTGGCGATCCGCGCGGCGATCGCTTGGGCCTCCTCGTTCCCGGCCGCGCCGGAGACCACCACCTCGAGGAGCACGGTGGCTCCCTCCCCGTCTTCGACGATCTGTCTCGCGAGGTCTGCGCACACCTCGCCGAGCGCCGACCCGAAGCTCGCATCGAGAGTCGCGTCCCTCCGCAGGCCGCTCTGCCCGTTCGCGAGCAGGACGACGGCGTCGTTCGTCGAGCACTCGCCGTCCACGGTGATCCGGTTGAAGCTCGTCTCGACGGCCGGGCGCAGGAAGGCGATCGCCTCGCCGGAGCCGAGCGGGTAGTCGGTCGTGACGACGGCGAGCATCGTCGCGAGCACCGGATGGATCATCCCGGCGCCCTTCGCCATCCCGCCGACGGTGAACCCGTCGCGCGAGACGGCGGCGGTCTTCGGCTTCGTGTCCGTCGTCAGGATCGCGCCGGCCGCGGCCGCGCCGCCGGCGGGCGAGAGCGCTCCGGCGGCCTCCTCGAGCCCGGCAAGCAGCTTCTCCATCGGTATCAGCGCGCCGATCACGCCGGTCGAGAGGACGAGCACCTGCTCCGGTTGGAGGCCGAGCAGGGCGGCGGCCTTCGCGGCCGTCTCCCTCGCGTCGGCGAGCCCCTGCGCGCCGGTGGCGGCGTTCGCCGAGCCGGAGTTGACGACGACCGCCTGCGGCTCGGCGGCGGCGAGGTGCTCCTTCGAGACGACGACCGGCGCCGCCTGGACGCGGTTGAGGGTGAACATACCGGCGCCGACCGCGGGCACGGTCGAGCGGAGGAGCGCGAGGTCGGGGGCCGACTTCCTGATCCCGGCCAGCACGCCACTCGCCACGAAGCCGAGAGGCGCCGTGACGCTCACGCGCGTCCCTCGCCGGCGTTGGGGGTTGACAGAGGGTGTCTCACACGAGGACCCCTGAGAGCCGCAGCCCGTCCGTCTCGCGGAAGCCGAACGGCGAGGTTCGCGTTCTGCACCGCCTGACCCGCGGCTCCCTTGCCGAGGTTGTCGAGCGCGCAGATGACGATCGCGGCGCCGGTCGAGCGGTCCGAGAAGACGCCGATCTCGGCGATGTCGGTGTTCTGGACGCGCGAGAGATCCGGCGCGACGCCCTCCGGCAGGACCGTGACGACGTGGCTCGCCGCGTAGTGCTCCTCGAGCCGCGCGCGCAGGTCGCCGTCCGTCGGGCGGACGTAGCAGGTGGCGATCAGCCCGCGCCTGACGGGCAGCAGGTGCGGCACGAACGTGACCGGGAAGCCGAGCGCCTGCGCGATCTCCGGCGCGTGCTGGTGCTCGCCGACTTTGTACGGCGCGAGGTTCTCGAGCACGAAGCCCGCGTGCGAGCTCTCCTTGAGCGAGCGGCCGGCGCCGGAGACGCCGGACTTCGCGTCCACGACGACGCCCTCCGGGTCGATCAGGCCGGCCAGCGGGGCGAGCGCGAGCAGCGCCGCGGTCGCGTAGCAGCCGGGGTTCGCGATCAGCCGCCCTTCGGGTGCCGCCAGCTCGGGCAGGCCGTAGCTCCAGTCGCCGAGCTCGCCGGGCCGCGGGTGAGTGAAGCCGTACCACTGCTCGTAGAGGCCGGGGTCGGTGAAGCGGTGTCCGCCGGAGAGGTCGATCACGACGCCCTTCTTCGGGGGCTCGATCGCCGCGGCCTGCTCGTGCGAGAGGCAGAGGAAGACGAGGTCGCCGCCGCTCGCGAGCGCGGCCTCGTTCGTGATGAACTTCGGCACGCGCTTGCCGCCGTTGCGGTTCAGGCGCGGGTCGAGCGCCACGGCGTCCTTGCCGGCGAGCGAGTCAGAGCCGATCGCGTAGAGCTCGAGCTCCGGGTGCGCGAGCACGCGGTCGAGGGTCTCCTGACCGGCGTATCCCGACGCTCCGACGATGGTGGTGTATGGCCACGGTAGGCATAGTATGCATGAATCAGAACTTTATGCGGACTTCTGCCTGCTGCCCTCGCAGGAGCGCTGGAGACGGGCGACGTCGGCATGCGGGGAGACGCGGCGGAAGACGGCGAGCGCACCCGCCCAGTCATCGAGCAGCTCCCGCGCGCGCCGCGAGCCTGTGTAGCGCAGATGGCGCTCGACCAGCGTCCGCAAGCGCTCCGCGTCGGCCCGGGCGACCGGGTCGGCGGCGACGAGCTGCGGATTGAGGTGCGCTCGAGCCGCTCCTCGGGGTCGAGCACGTAGGCCTCGCCGCCCGTCATGCCCGCGCCGAGGTTGCGGCCGACGGCCGAGCACGACCACGGTGCCCTGCGTCATGTACTCGCAGGCGTGGTCGCCGGCGCCCTCGACGACGGCGACCGCGCCCGAGTTGCGGACGGCAGAAGCGCTCGCCGGCGCGCCGGCGCAGTAGAGCTCGCCGCCGGTCGCGCCGTAGAGGACGGTGTTGCCGAGCGAGCACCGGATCGCCGGCGTCGCCGCGGCGGCGGCGCGATCACGATGCGGCCGCCGCCCATGCCTTTCCCGACGTAGTCGTTCGCCTCGCCGGCGAGGTCGAGCTCGACGCCGGCGGCGAGAAAGGCGCCGAAGCTCTGACCGGCCGACGCCCTCGAAGCGCGGCGCGGATGCGCCCGGGCGGCGGCTGCGAGCCGAAGTCCGCTGGCCGATCACGCCGCCGAGCGCGCGCGCCGACGGCGCGGTCCGTCGTTCGTGATCGCGTAGGCGAGCTCGACGAGCCGCGCTCTCGTCGGAGCGCCGGCGCACGCATCCTCGGCGAGCGCGCTCGCCGAGCTCCCAGCCGGCGGTCGACGGGCACGGGCTCGCCCGACGTAGCGCGGCGGGCCCGTCGCCGGCCGAGCCGAGCAGGGGCGCGAGGTCGAGCGCGTCGGCGCGCGGGTCGCCGGTGCGCGCGCTGGCGGAGCAGGTCGACGCGGCCGACCGCCTCGTCGAGCGAGCGGAGGCCGAGCGAGGCGAGCAGCCGCCGCACCTCCTCGGCGACGTAGCAGGAGGTAGGCCATCGACCTGCTCCGGCGTGCCGGCGAACTTCGCCCGCAGCTCCGGCCGCTGCGTCGCGATCCCGACCGGGCAGGTGTCGAGTGGCAGGAGCGCACCATCAGGCAGCCCTCGGCGAGCAGCAGGGCCGTGCCGAAGGTGACCTCGTCGGCGCCGAGCAGCGCGGCGACGACGACGTCGCGGCCCGTCTTGAAGCCGCCGTCGACCCGCAGCCGAACGCGCCCGCGCAGGCCGTTCGCGACGAGCGCCTGCTGGGTCTCGGCGAGGCCGAGCTCCCACGGGCGCGCCCGCGTTCTTGATCGAGGTGAGCGGGCTCGCGCCGGTGCCGCCGTCGCGCCGGCGACGTGGACCACGTCGGCGAGCGCCTTCACGCACGCCGGCCGCGACGAGCCCGACACCGGTCTCGGAGACGAGCTTGACCGAGATCGCCGCCTCGGGGTTCACCTGGCTGAGGTCGAAGATCAGCTGCGCGAGATCCTCGATCGAGTAGATGTCGTGGTGGGGCGGCGGCGAGATGAGCGCCACGCCCGGCTGCGTGTGGCGCAGGCGCGCGATCTCCTCCGTCACCTTGTGGCCGGGATGCTGGCCGCCCTCGCCGGGCTTCGAGCCCTGCGCGATCTTGATCTGCAGCTCCTCCGCGCAGGCGGCGTACTCGGGCGTGACGCCGAAGCGCCCCGACGCGATCTGCTTGATCTTCGCAGTTGCGCTCGTCGCGGAAGCGGGCGGGATCCTCGCCGCCCTCGCCGCGAGTTCGCCCGGCGCGCCGAGCCGGTTGAGCGCGATCGCGATCGTCTCGTGCGCCTCGGCCGACAGCGCGCCGTGCGACATCGCGCCGCCCGAGAAGCGCCGCAGGATCTCCTCGACCGGCTCGACCTCGTCGAGCGGCACGCGGCGGCGCCGGCCGCGAATGAGCTCGAGCAGGTCGCGGGGCTCCATCGGCGTCGCGGCCGTTGACGAGCGAGGCGAACCGGTCGTACAGCGCTCGCCCCTCGAGCGTCCGGATCGCCGCCCCTGCAGCGCGTGCGCGGCGTCATCTCGTGGAGCGCCTCGACCACGTCGGGCGCTCGTCTCGTGCGGCTCGCCGCCCTTGCGCCACTTGATGTAGCCGGGGTTCTCGAGCGTGCGGCTTCGCGCCGCCCGCGGCGCCGCGTGGCGCTCGAGCGATCTCGCGCTCGAGCTCGGCGAGGCCGATGCCCGCCGATCGGGGCAGGGCGTGCCCGGCGAAGGCGCGGTCGACGACCTCCTGGGCGAGGCCGATCGCCTCGAAGAGTCTGGGCGCCGCAGTAGCTCGCGACGTCGGAGATGCCGATCTTGGACATCACCTTGAGCACGCCGTCCTCGATCGCCTCGCGGAAGCGGACCTGCGCCTCGTCGGGCGACGGGCGGTCGCCGCCGATCTTGTCGGCGGCGGCCATGGCCGCGAGCGTCTCGAGCGCGAGGCGGGGCAGATCGCCTCGGCGCCGTAGCCGAGGAGGCAGCGAAGTGGTGCACCTCCCGCGGCTCGTCGCTCTCGACGACGAGCGTCGCACCTGGTGCGCAAGCCGTGCGCCGACGAGGCGCTGGTGCACGACGCCGGTCGGCGAGCAGCGCGGGGATCGGGGACCCGGCCGGGCGGCCGTGTCGGAGACGAGGAGCATCCCGGCGCCCGCGCGCACGGCCGCCTCCGCCTCGTCGGCGAGCCGGTCGCAGGCCTGCTCGAGTGCCCTCCTCGGGCGCGAACGTCGCGTCGAGTCGCGAGCTCGAGGCCGAGCTCGCTCGAGCGCGTCCGGGAAGAGGAAGAAGCTCTCGAGCTCGATGCCCGGCCGCGACCTCCGGGCCCGTCGGCGAGGAGCGGGGCGCGGCCGCCGAGCACCGTGCGCAGCGACATCACGTACCGCTCGCGCAGGTGGTCGATCGGCGGGTTCGTGACCTGCGCGAAGCGCTGCTTGAAGTAGTGGTAGAGCGGACGTGGCGCGGCCGGCGAGCGGCGGCGAGCGCCGTGTCGTCGCCCATCGAGTAGGTCGGGTCGTGCGCGTGCGACGCGATCGGGCGCAGGAAGCACGTTCAGCTCCTCGCGGGTGTAGCCGAAGAGCGCCTGGCGCGGCGGTCAGATCGGCGTCCGGGCGGGCGAGCGGCGCGCCGGCGAGCCCTGCGACGAGCCCTCGCTCGAGCCACGCCCGTACGGCGCTGCGCGGCCGCAAGCCGCCGCTTGATCTCGACGTCGTCCCTCGAATCCGCGCTCCGGGTCGACGGCGATCATCTGGCCGGGCCCGAGCTTGTCCGCGCCGCACCTGTCCGTCGCCCTCGACAGCGGGATCGCGCCCGCCTCCGACGAGCAGACGACGAGCCCGTCCTCGCAGACGGCGTAGCGGAGCGGGCGCAGGCCGTTGCGGTCGAGGGCCGCGCCGACGATGTGCCCGTCCGTGAAGACGAGCCCGGCCGGGCCGTCCCACGGCTCGATCGAGCCCGGCGTGGTAGCGGTGGAAGTCGCGGACCTCCTGTGGTCGAGCTCCGTCGTTCCCCTCCCAGGCCGGCGGGATCAGCATCGACAGCGCGTGGCGCACGTCGCGGCCGCCGTGGACGAGGAAGCTCGAGCGCGTTGTCGAGCATCGCCGAGTCGGAGCCGGACTCGTCGAGCACCGGGTGGTAGAGCCGTCGTCGGTCGAGCCGAAGTTGCCCTCGCGGGCCCGCATCCAGTTGACGTTGCCGTGCGATCGTGTTGATCTCGCCGTTGTGGCACAGGAAGCGGAACGGCTGGGCGCGCTCCCAGGTCGGCGTCGTGTTCGTCGAGAAGCGCTGGTGGAAGAGCGCCGAACGGGACCTCGAGTCGCCGGGTCGGAGGTCGAGGTAGAAGGCGCCGAGCTCGTCGGCGGCGCAGAGCGCCTTGTAGGTGACGGTGCGGAAGGAGAGCGAGGCGATGTACGCGCCACCGCGAGCGCTCCGCCCGCCGGCGCGCGCGGTAGGCGCGCCACTCGGCCTCGTCCGCGGAGAGCCCGCGGCGCGGCCGAGCAGCGAGCTGCTCGATGCGCGGCATGCTGTCGCGGCGCCTCGAGCTCCCGAGGGCGTCGACGTCGACCGGCACCTCCCGCCAGCGAGCGGGCTCGAGCCCTTCGGCCGGCACGCCTCCTCGATCGCCGCGCGGGCGGTCTCGTCGCGCAGGAAGACCATCGCCGAGGCCGCATCCCGGGCTCCGGCAGCAGCGCCGCGGGGAGCGGCAGGAGCACGCCCGCGCCGTCGCCCGTCTTGCCGTCGGCGGCGATCGCGCCGCGGTGGCGACACGCGCGCGAGCCCCTCGAGGATGAGCGTCGAGGATCGTCGCGCGACGCGCGGCCGTGCGACGTCCGCGACGAAGCCGATGCCGCAGGCGTCGCGCTCGACGGTGGGGTCGTGGAGGGTCGAGGCTGTCGGGGTGCTCGTTCAAGGCTGCCTTCCTCGGGTCGGGTCGGCGGAGAGTCGAGGATCCTGCCTCGTGGTGTGAGCTAGCCGGCGGAGGCGGAGGAGCGGAGACGCCGGCTAGCCGCTAGCGGCCGCGCGAGGCGGCCGGAACGAGCCGTCGCTTCGACGTCGTGTTGTCCGCAGGCGGCCATGACGAGCCGGCAAGTGTATGGGACAGCGAGGCCAACGGTCAAGTCGGAGGTTGACAGGCGCGGCCGCTATCGATCGGTCGAGGCCACTTGACAGCCAGCGGAGTGTCCGCACACTCGAGGCTCCGATGCTCGAGCCTCGCCACCACATGTACGACCGCCTCCACATCGCGCTCTCTGCGCGGCGGCCGATCCAGCCTCGGCATCGTGCTCCTCATTCTCCCCCACTAGGGGGAGAACGAGACCACGCGCCGCATATGGCGCACACGCCGACCGAATCACACCACCGGTACGTCCGCGTGCAGGATCGCAGCAACGAAGGAGGAGCAGTGCAGGCCCGCAGAATCACGAACTTCGACACGACCTCGACGCCATGAGCCGGCGGCGGCGCTACACGATCGCCTGCCTGGCCGGCCGCGGCGTCGGCCCCGAGCTCATGGCCGAGGCGAGCCGCGCGCTCGCCGAGGTCTCGCACCTGCACGGCTTCGAGATCGAGGAGGTTCACGCCCCCTTCGGCGACGAGGCGGTCGCCTCGGGCGGGCACCCTCTGCCCGCCGGTACGCGCGCCGCCACGAGCCGCGCCGACGCGATCCTCGTCGCCGCGATGCGCGAGCCGGCACTCGCGGGCGTCAAGGCCCAGCTCGACCTGGCCGCCTCGGTCACGTCGGTGCGGCTCCGCCCGGGCGGCGAGCTGACCGTCTTCGCGCCGCTCGTCGAGGACGCCGCCGAGTGGGCGATCGAGCGGGCCTTCGCGGCGGCGCGCGCGCGCCACGGCCGGCTGACGTCCGTCGGCGCGACCCCCGAGTGGCGGGAGCGGGTCGCGGCCGCGGCCGGAGCACACGAGGGCGTCACCGTCCGCCACCTCACCCTCGCCGAGGCGCTGCCCGTGCTCTCGGTTCACCCGTCGCGGATCGACGTGCTCGTCACCGAGGGCGTGCTCGCGGACGCGCTCGCCGAGGTGCCGCAGGCTCACCCCGGCGGAACACGCATCGCCGCCGCCGGCGCGCTCTCGCCGAACGGGCCGGGAGTCTTCGGCCCGACGCACGGCCCGGCGCACGACATCGCCGGACAGGGTGTCGCGAATCCGAGCGAGATGCTCCTCGCGGCCTCACTCATGCTCGGCGAGGGCCTCGGCCGCCGCTCGGCCGCTCAGACTCTCGAGAGCGGGATCGTGGGCGCGCTCGGCGGCTCGAAGCGGACCGCCGACGTCGCGGGCGCGGGCGTGGCGGCGACGACGCGGGAATTCGTGGACGTCGTGCTCGGGCTCCTCCCGAGCGTGCGCACCGACACCGAGCTCGCTCCGGAGCCCGTCGCGTGACGAGGATGCTCGGCTCCGACGCGATCCTGCGCTCGCTCGAGGCAGAGGGCGTCGAGGTGATGTTCGGGATCCCCGGCGGGGCGGTCCTGCCGACCTACGACGCGATCGCGCGCGGCACGACCGTCCGCCACGTGCTCGCCCGCCACGAGCAGGGCGCCGGCCACATGGCCCAGGGCTACGCCCGCGCCTCCGGCCGCGTCGGCGTCGCGCTCGCCACCTCCGGCCCCGGCGCGACGAACCTCGTCACCCCGATCGCCGACGCCTGGATGGACTCGACGCCGCTCGTCTGCGTCACCGGCCAGGTGCGCACGAGCCTGATCGGCACCGACGCCTTCCAGGAGATCGACATCACGGGCATCACGCTCCCGATCGTCAAGCACTCCTGGCTGATCCAGGACGTCGAGGAGATCCCGCACGCGACTCAAGGCCGCCTTCCACGTCGCACGCACCGGCCGCTGCGGTCCGGTGCTCGTGGACATCCCGCGCGACCTGCAGGAGGCCGCGATCGACTTCCACTGGCCGGACGAGGTCGACCTGCCCGGCTGGAGGCCGCCGACGAAGGTGAACAAGCGGCAGGTGCACGAGGCCGCCCGCGCGATCGCGCAGGCCGAGCGGCCGGTGCTCTACGTCGGCGGCGGCACGCTCAACGGCGACGCCTGCGCCGAGGTGCTCGCGCTCGCCGAGGGCGGCCGGCTGCCGGTGATCACGACGCTGATGGCGAAGAGCGCCTTCCCCGAGACGCACGAGCTGCACTTCGGCTGGCCCGGGATGCACGGGCCGAAGTGGTCGAACCTCGGCATGAACAAGTCCGACGTGCTCGTCGCCGTCGGCGCCCGTTTCGACGACCGCGTGACGGGCAAGCTGTCGGCGTTCGCGCCCGGCGCCACCGTCGTCCACCTCGACGTCGACTCGGCCGAGATCGGCAAGCTCCGGCATGCCGACATCCCCGTCGTCGGGCCGCTGAAGGCCGGTGCTCGCCGAGCTGGCACGCGAGGTCTCGCGGCTGCGCGCCGACGGTGCCCCCGTGCCGGAGGGCTGGCTGCGCCAGCTCGCCGACTGGCGGGACGAGTTCCCGCTCCGCTACGGGACAGACGGCGAGATGCTGAAGCCGCAGACAGGTGCTCGAGACGCTGCAGGCCCTCACCGCCGGACGCGACGACGTCGTCTTCACGACCGGCGTCGGCCAGCACCAGATGTGGGCGATGCAGTACCTCCTCTGCGACCGGCCACGCAGCTTCATCACCTCGGGCGGCCTCGGCACGATGGGCTTCGGCATTCCCGCCGCGATCGGCGCCAAGGCGGCCCGGCCCGAGGCGACCGTCGTCTGCGTGGACGGCGACGGCTGCTTCCAGATGACCGGGCAGGAGATCGTCACCGCCGTCCTCGAGCGACCTGCCGATCGTCGTCGTGCTCGTGAACAACGGCTACCTCGGCATGGTTCGCCAGTGGCAGGACATGTTCTTCGAGGAGCGCTTCTCGCACGTCCACCTCACCCATCAGGTGCCGGACTACGCCATGCTCGCCGAGGCCTACGGCGCGAAGGGCTACACGGTGGACGCCGAGGAGGACACTCGAGGGAGTGCTCGCCGAGGCGCTCTCGCTCGGGCGCACCGCGGTCGTGGACTGCCGCGTCGACCCGCGCGAGCACTGCTACCCGATGATCCCGTCCGGCGCCGCAGCGCTCGAGCTCGTCGAGTGGCCGGGCGAGAAGTCGGAGGCGATCACCGGATGAAGCACACCGTCTCCGTCCACGTCGAGGACAAGCCGGGCGCGCTCGCGCGCATCTCGACGATGTTCGCGCGCCGCGGCTTCAACATCGAGAGCCTCGCAGTGGGCCCGACCGAGCGTCCCGGCGTTTCCCGCATCACCCTGCGCGTGGACTGCGAGCAGCACTCGCTCGAGCAGGTCGAGAAGCAGATGCACAAGCTCGTCAACGTCCTCCGCGTCACCGAGCTCGCGCCGGGCGAGGCGCTCGAGCGCGAGCTGCTGCTGATCAAGGTCGCGGTCCCGCCGGACCGACGCGCCGAGTTGATGAGCCTCGCGCAGGTGTTCCGGGCGCGTGCCGTCGATCTCGGCCCCGACGCCGTCGTCTTCGAGGTCGTCGGGACGCCGGAGGAGCTCGAGTCGTTCCAGGAGCTCTGCCGGCCGCACGGGATCAAGGAGCTCGTTCGGACCGGCCGGGTCGGGATCGGCCGCGCCTCCGGCCGGCCCGCGCCCCGCCGGCTCTCAGCCATCAACTAGGAAGGGACAGCGTCGCTATGGCAACCATCCACCGCGAGGGCAACCTCGATCTCCTCTCCGGCAAGGTCGCGGTCCTCGGCTACGGCAGCCAGGGACACGCCCACGCGCTCAACCTCGCGGACTCCGGCGTCGACGTCGAGGTCGGCCTGCGCCCCGAGAGCGCCTCGCGCGAGGCCGCCGAGGCGGCCGGCCTCGCGGTGCGCCCGGTCGCCGAGGCGGTGCGGGGCGCGCAGCTCGTCTCGATCCTCCTCCCCGACCAGGCCCAGCCGGCCGTCTACGCGGCCGAGGTCGCGCCGAACCTCGAGCCCGGCGCCGCGCTCCTGTTCGCTCACGGCTTCAACGTCCACTACGGACGCATCGCGCCGGAGGCGAGCCACGACGTGATCATGGTCGCGCCGAAGGGCCCGGGGCACATCGTCCGCCGCCTCTACGAGCAGGGGCTCGGCACGCCTGCGCTCGTCGCCGTCCACCGGGACGCGAGCGGCGAAGCCTTCGACCTCGCCCTCGCCTACGGCGCCGGAATCGGCGCCGGCCGGGCGGGGATGATCGAGACGACCTTCCAGGAGGAGACCGAGACCGACCTCTTCGGCGAGCAGGCCGTCCTCTGCGGCGGCACCGCCGAGCTGATCCGCGCGGGCTTCGAGACGCTCGTCGAGGCCGGCTACCAGCCCGAGGTGGCCTACTACGAGTGCCTGCACGAGCTGAAGCTGATCGTCGACCTGATCTGGGAGGGCGGCCTCGCCGGGCATGCGCTATTCCGTCTCGGACACCGCCGAGTTCGGCGACCTCACGCGCGGCCCGCGCGTGATCGACGAGCACGTGCGCGAGACGATGCGCACGCTGCTGCGCGAGATCCAGGACGGCACGTTCGCGAAGGAGTGGATCGCCGACATGGACGCAGGCGAGCCGCGGCTCGGCGAGCTGCGCGCCCGGGCGGCCGGGGAGCGGATCGAGGCGGTCGGCAAGGAGCTTCGCGGGCTCATGAGCAAATCAGTGTCTGCAACGCAGCGCGCAGTCGAAACCCTGTGAATGCCGGGTCGGTTGACGTCCCGGTAGCGCTGCTCGGCTACGGCACCGTCGGCTCCGCCGTCAACCGCCTGCTCGTCGAGCAGGCCGACGAGATCGAGCGCGCCACGGGACACCGGCTGCGCGTCGTGCGGGCGCTCGTCCGCGACGTCGGCAAGGAGCGCGGCTTCACGCCGGAGCCCGGCGTGCTGACGACGGACTTCGCAGACGATCCGCGACGACCCCTCGATCGCGGTCGTGGCCGAGGTGATGGGCGGGCTCGACCCGGCCGGCGAGCACGTGCTCGACCTCCTCCGGGCCGGCAAGCCCGTCGTCACGGCGAACAAGCAGCTCGTGGCGCGCCGCGGCGACGAGCTCTTCGCGGCGGCGTCCGGCGCGGGCGTCCAGCTGCGCTTCGAGGCCTCCGTCTGCGCCGCGATCCCGGTGATCAAGGTGCTGCGCGAGGCGCTCGTCGTCACGAACGTCCACCGCGTGCTCGGGATCGTCAACGGCACGACGAACTTCATCCTCAGCGAGATGGAGGCGGGCGCGAGCTACGCCGAGGCGCTCGCCGAGGCCCAACGGCTCGGCTACGCCGAGGCCGACCCGACCGATGACGTCGCGGGGTACGACGCGGCAGGCGAAGATGGCGATCCTCGCCACCGTCGCGTTCGGCTCGCGCGTCACGCTCGACGACGTCGAGGTGGAGGGGATCGAGGGGATCACGCAGGAGCACGTGCCGGCCGCGCGCGGCGCATGGGGATGGCGGTGAAGCTGATCGGCGCAGGCCACGCTCGTCGACGGCAGCTACGACGTTCGCGTCAGCCCGGCCCTCGTCGACCGCCACCACCCGCTCGCCGCGGTCGAGGGCCCGTTCAACGCGGTCATGCTCCAGGGCGACGCGATCCGCGAGATCACGCTCGAGGGCCCGGGCGCCGGCGGTAGCGAGACGGCCTCCGCCGTCGTGGCCGACATGGTCAGCATCATCGGCACGACGGGCACCGGCTTCCTCCAGAACGACGCCTGCTGGCGCGAGCTCGAGCGGCTGCCCGCCGGCGACCTGCGCTCGCCCTTCTACCTGCATGTCGAGGTCGAGGACCGCGCCGGCGTGCTCGCCAACATCGCGCTGCGCCTCGCCGGCGCACGGCGTCTCGGTCGCCCGGCTCGTCCAGCACCCGACCGGGCGACGGCGCCTCGCTCCACGTCGTGACGCACGAGGCCGCAAGCGGCCACGTCCAGGCCGCGCTCGCCGACATCGAGGGGCTGCCCGAGACCCGCGGCAAGCCGACGGCGCTGCCGGTGATCTCCGACCGGGGCGTCGCCGGGCTCGGCTGGGCGTAGCGTCCGTCGTACGATCCCAGACATGGCTACGCACGTATCGCTGATCGAGCGCTACCGCGAGCGCCTGCCCGTCGGCGACGGCGACGCCTGTCGTCTCGCTCGGCGAGGGCTCGACGCCGCTCCTCGCGCGCGCCGCGGCTCTCCGCGCGGCTCGGCTGTCGAGCTCTGGCTCAAGTGGGAGGGCGTCGAACCCGACCGGGCAGCTACAAGGACCGCGGCATGACGGTCGCCGTCTCGAAGGCGCTCGAGGAGGGCGCCCGCGCCGTGATCTGCGCCTCGACCGGGAACACGGCCGCCTCGGCCGCGGCCTACGCGGCCCGCGCCGGCATCACGGCCGTCGTGCTGCAGCCGCGCGGCGCCGTGGCCGGCGGCAAGCTCGCCCAGGCGCGCGCGCTCGGGGCGCGCGTGCTCGAGGTGCGACGGCAGCTTCGACCAGGCGCTCGCCGCGGCGCGCGAGCTGGCGAGCGCGGCACGCACACGCTCGTCAACTCGCTCAACCCGTACCGGCGCGAGGGCCAGAAGACGGCCGTCTTCGAGATCGTCGAGGAGCTCGGCGGCGCTCCGGACGCCTTCTACCTCCCGTACGGCGGCGGCGGCAACACCGCCGCGTACGCGCAGGGGCTCGCGGAGCTGGGCGTCTCGGCGCCGCTCGTCTCGCTCGAGGCCGCCGACCGCGCCGCACACGCTCGCGAGCGCGATCCGGATCGGCGAGCCCGCCCACGCCGCGGCCGTCGCCGCGCGCGGGCGCCGACGTGGCGACCGTGAGCGACGAGCAGATCGTCGCCGCCTGGCGGTCAGCTCGCGCGCGAGGAGGGGCTCTTCTGCGAGCCGTCGTCGGCGGCAGGGCTCGCCGCGCTCGAGCGCCGACCCGCCGCCGCGGAGCCCGCGTCGTGCGTCACGATCACGGGCCACGGGCTCAAGGATCCCGACGCCGCCGACGGCCTACGCGCCGCCGCCGATCGTCGTCGACCGCCGACGCGGACGCCGATCGCGGAGGCAGCCGCGGTGATCGTACGCGCGCGCCGGCAACGACGGCAAACCTCGGTCCGGGCTTCGACTGCGCCGCCGTCGCGCTCGACCTCTGGAACGAGCTCGAGGTCGATCGACGGCGACGGCGTCGCCGTCGAGGGCGAGGGTGCGGGCGAGCTGCCCGAGGACTGGTCGAACCTCGCGGTTCAGGCCTTCGCGCTCCTCGCGACGCCGCCGAGGGCAAGCGCTTCCGCTTCACGCAACCGGATCCCGCTCGAGCGCGGGCTCGGCTCGTGCGCCGCCGCGATCGCGCTCGGCCTCGCCGCGGCGGCGCGCCGGCGAGCCCGAGCCGAGCGGCTGCTCCAGCTCGGCGGCCTCGCTCGAGGGGCACGCCGACAACCTCGCCGCCGCGCTCGTCGGCGGCGCCTGCCTGACCTGGGACGGGCGGATCGCGCAGGTCGCGGAGACGCTGCCGGTCGTCGCCGATCGCGGTCGTGCCGGACGGGCCGGTCTCGACGCGGGCGGCTCGCGGGCAGCGCTGCCGGAGCACGTTCTCGCACGCGGACGCCGCGTTCACCGCCGTCCGCGCCGCGCTGCTCGGCGCCGGCCTCGCCTCCGGCCGGCTCGACGCTGCTCGCAGCCGCGCTCGACGACCGGCTGCACGAGCCGTACCGCGCCGCCGCGGCGCCGCTGCTCGGCCGTGTCCGCGCGGAGCTGCCCGCGGGCGCTATCGGCGTCGACGCTCTCCGGCTCCGGCCCGACGGTGATCGTCTGGGCGCGCCCCGAGCTGGCCGGCGACTGCGCGACCGCGCTCGCGCGCCGCTTCCCGGACGGAGCGAGTGCTGCAGCTCGCGGATTGCGCCGCGGGGCGGCGCTGTGAGCGTCCGCTTCGTCGACTGCCGCTACGACCGGCCGACCCGGAGCGGGGCCGCGAGGCCTACCTCGAGGCGCACATCCCGGGCGCCGCCTACGTCGACCTCGAGCGCGACCTCGACCGGTCGCCGGCGAGGTCGGCGGGCGTCACCCGCTGCCGTCCGCAGAGGCGTTCGCCGCGTGGGCCTCCGCGGCGCGGGATCGGCCCGGGCACGCTCGTCGTCGCCTACGACGAGGGCATGCGGCGGGGCCGCCCGGCTCTGGTGGCTGCTGCGCCACTTCGGTCACGACGGCGCCGCGCGACGATCGGCCGTTCGAGGCCTGGCGCGGCCCGCTCGCGGCCGGGGAGGAGCGGCTCGAGCCCGCCGCCTTCGCCCCGCGCCCGCGCGGCGACGACACGATCGCGGCCGAGGAGCTCCTCGAGCGCCTCGGCGACCCGCGCCTCGTGCTCTTCGACGCGCGCGCGCCGGAGCGCTGCCGCGGCGAGCGCGGAGCCGCTCGACCCCGTCGCCGGCCGCATCCCCGGCGCCCGCAACGCCTTCCACGCGCGAGCCGCTCCCGGCGGAGGCGCTCGAGGCCGAGGAGCTCGTCGTCTACTGCGGCTCGGGCGTCATCCGCCTGCGTCGCCGCTGCACGCAGCTCGTCCGGGCCGGCCGCGACGACGCGCGCCTCTACCCCGGCTCCTGGAGCGAGTGGTCTCGCCGGCGGCCTCCCCGTCGAGAAAGGCGATGACCGTGACGCACCAACCCGTACGACCGCCCATCCGATCCCGCCAAGCGGCACAGCGCCGCCCTCACCGACGGCCCCGACCGCGCCGGCGCGCGCTCGATGCTGAAGGCCGTCGGCTTCACCGACGAGGACCTCGCCAAGCCCGCTGATCGGCGTCGCCACGACGTGGATCGAGACGATGCCGTGCAACCTGAACCAGCGCGAGCTCGCGCAGGACGTCAAGCGCGGCATCCGCGAGGCCGGCGGCACGCCGATGGAGTTCAACACGATCGCGGTCTCGGACGGCGTCTCGATGGGCACCGAGGGCATGCGCGCCTCGCTCGTCTCGCGCGAGGTGATCGCCGACTCGATCGAGCTCGTCGCGCGCGGCCACCTGCTCGACGGGCTCGTCTGCCTCGTCGCCTGCGACAAGACGAACCCGGCCGCGGTGATGGCGCTCGCGCGGCTCGACATCCCGGGCCTCGTGCTTCTACACGGGCTCGATCGCGCCCGGGCGTCTTCCGCGGCCGGGACGTGACGGTCGCCGACGTCTACGAGGGGATCGGCGCCTACGCGGCCGGGAAGCATGACGCGCCGAGGAGCTGCACGAGCTCGAGTCGGTCGCCTGCCCGGCCGCAGGCGCCTGCGGCGGCCAGTTCACGGCCAACACGATGTCGACGATGCTCGAGTTCCTCGGCCTCAGCCCGGCGGGTCTGAACGGCATCCCGGCGCTCTCGAAGCACAAGGACGAGGCCGCCGAGCGAGTGCGGCCGGCTCGTGATGGACCTCGTCCGCCGCGACGTCCGGCCCTCGCAGATCGTCACGCGCGAGGCGATCGAGAACGCCGCCGCCTCGGTCGCCGCCATGGGCGGCTCGACGAACGGCGTCCTCCACCTGCTCGCGATCGCGCGCGAGTTCGGGCATCCCGTTCACGATCGACGACTTCGACGCGATCTCGGCGCGGACGCCGGTGCTCGCCGACATGAAGCCGTGGGGCCGCTTCCACGCCACCGACGTCTACCGGGCCGGCGGCGTCGGCGCTCGTCGCGCGCGAGCTGGCGAAGCAGGGTCTGATCCACGGCGACGCGCCGACGGTCGACGGGCGCACGCTCGGCGAGATCGCCGACGCGCCGCGCAGGAGACCGCGGGGCAGGAGGTCGTCCGCCCGATCGAGCGGCCGCTCAAGCCGCGCGGCGGGATCGCGGATCCTGCGCGGCAACCTCGCCCCCGACGGCTGCGTCGTCAAGCTCTCCGGCCACGACCGCACGCTCCACCGCGGCCCGGCGCGCGTGTTCGACTGCGAGGAGGACTGCTTCGCCGCGGTCAAGGCGGGCAAGATCGGCGCGGGCGACGTCGTCGTCATCCGCTACGAGGGCCCCGCCGGCGGGCCGGGGATGCGCGAGATGCTGCAGGTCACCGCGGCGATCGTCGGCGAGGGCCTCTCCGACTCGGTCGCGCTCGTCACCGACGGCCGCTTCTCGGGCGCGACGCACGGCTTCATGGTCGGCCACGTCTGCCCGGAGGCGTTCCAGGGCGGCCCGATCGCCGCGCTGCGCGGACGGCGACACGGTCGTCATCGACGTCGACGGCGCGCGAGCTGCGCGTCGAGCTCCTCGACGACGAGCTCGCCGCCCGCC
Source organism: uncultured Actinomycetes bacterium (assembly GCA_963839425.1). Lineage (GTDB taxonomy): Bacteria > Actinomycetota > Thermoleophilia > Gaiellales > Gaiellaceae > CAYGLV01. The sequence continues at coordinate 342,586 of CAWIUX010000005.1, read as the reverse complement.
TCGCCGACTGGCGGCAGCCCGCAGCCGCGCTACACGACGGGCGTCTTCGCGAAGTACGCGGCGGACGTGCTGCCCGCGTCGGAGGGCGCCGTCACGCGCCCTGGCGGAGCATGACTTCCTTCGGTACAGTCGGATCCGGAAGCGGGCACCGTCCCGCTCCACATCGAGAGAGGCTGAGGGACCGGCCCTGTGAAGCCTCGACAACCTGCCCAGACGGGCGTGGTGCCAAACCCGGACGGATGTCGAGCGAGACGAAAGGAGCAACGTAGTGCCCGTCCACACCCTTCGCTGCCGCGCCTGCGGCGCCGAGCACCCGGCCGTGGCGGTCGGATCGTGCCCCCGCTGCTTCGGGCCGCTGGAGCCCGTGTATTCCGTGACGTCGTTGACCCGCGAGGAGATCGAGGCGGGACCTCGCTCGCTCTGGCGCTACGCTGCGCTGCTCCCCGTCGCCCCGCCGGCCGAGCAGCGGCTCGCGCCCGGCTTCACGCCGCTCGTCGCCGCGCCTCGCCTCGCCGAAGCGCTCGGCATCGGCGAGCTGTGGCTCAAGCTCGACACGGCCAACCCAACCCACTCCTTCAAGGACCGCGTCGTCGCGATCGCCGCGGCGAAGGCGCAGGAGCTGGGCTTGACCACACTCGCCTGCTCGTCGACCGGCAACCTCGCCGGCGCGGTCGCCGCCCGCGCTGCCGCCGAGGGACTCGAGGCCGTGGTCTTCTGCCCGGCCGACCTCGAACCGGAGAAGCTCGCCGCCGCCGCCGTCTACGGGCCGACGATCTACGCCGTGGACGGCAACTACGACCACTGTGCGCGACTCTGCGTCGAGCTCTCGTTCGAGCTGCGGTGGGGCTTCGTCAACGTCAACCTGCGCACGTACTACGCCGAGGGGTCGAAGACGCTCGCCTATGAGATCGCCGAGCAGCTCGGCTGGGAGTTCCCCGACGCCGTCGTCGCTCCCGATCGCCTCGGGCTCGCTCTTCCACAAGGTCGGCCGGGGCTTCGAGGACCTGCGCGTGCTAGGGCTCGTCGAGGGTGCCGTCCCGCGCCTGCACGGCGGCCAGGCCGCCGGCTGCTCACCGGTCGAGGCCGCCTTCCGCGAGGGCACGCGTGTGGCGCCGGTGCGCCCGGACACGATCGCGCGCTCGCTCGCGATCGGCAACCCGGCCGACGGCGACGACGCCGTGGCGACCGCGCGGGAGACGGGCGGCGCGATCTACAGCGTTCCCGAGGAGAAGATCGGCGAGAACATGGCCCTCCTCGCGGAGACGACGGGCGTCTTCGGCGAGACGGCCGCCGGCGTCACGCTCGGCGCGCTGCGCGAAGCCGTCCGCCGCGGCGCGATCGAGCCGCAGGAGCGCGTCGTGCTCCTCGTTACCGGCGACGGTCTGAAGACCCCGGGGGCGGTCGCCCACACGTTCAGACCGATCGCGATCGAGGCCGACGCGGACGCCCTCCTCGACCGCCTGGCGGTCGCCTGAACGATGGGAAAGACGCTCTTCCAGAAGATCTGGGAGGCGCACGTCGTGCGCGAGCCTCCCGGCGAGCCCGCGCTGCTCTAGGTCGACCTCCACCTCGTGCACGAGGTCACCTCGCCGCAGGCCTTCGAAGGGCTTCGGCTCGCCGGCCGCCGTGTGCGCCGCCCGGACCTGACGCTCGCGACGATGGACCACAACGTCCCGACGCTGCCCGGGCCCGTCACCGACCCGCTCGCCCGCGCGCAGCTCGACGCGCTGCGCTCCAACTGCGACGAGTTCGGCGTCCCGCTCTATGCCACCGGCTCGGGCCGCGAGGGGATCGTGCACGTGATCGGGCCCGAGCTGGGGCTGACCCAGCCGGGCCTGACGATCGTCTGCGGCGACTCCCACACCTCGACGCACGGCGCCTTCGGCGCGCTCGCGTTCGGCATCGGCACCTCCGAGGTCGAGCACGTGCTCGCGACGCAGACCCTCGGCCAGCGGCGGCCGCGGACGATGCTCGTCCGCTTCGATGGCACCGCGGCCCCGGGCGTGACCGCCAAGGACCTCATCCTCGGCGCGATCGGGCAGCTCGGCGTCGCCGGCGGAGTCGGCCACGTGCTCGAGTACGCCGGCGCGGCGATCCGCGGCTTCTCGCTGGAGAGCCGGATGACGATCTGCAACATGTCGATCGAGGCGGGCGCCCGCGCGGGCCTGATCGCGCCTGACGAGACGACCTTCGCCTATCTCGAGGGCCGCCCCGGCTCCCCGTCGGGCGCGGCCTGGGAGCGGGCGCTCGACCGCTGGCGCGCCCTCCCCTCCGACCCCGATGCCGTGTACGACAGCGAGGTGGAGATCGACGTCGCCTCGCTTGCGCCCCAGGTCACCTGGGGGACGAACCCCGGCATGGTCGTCCCGGTCACGGGGCGCGTGCCCGACCCGGCCGAGTGCGCGGACCCCGACGACCGCGCGGCAGCCGAGCGGGCGCTCGCCTACATGGGCCTGCGGCCGGGAACGCTGATCCAGGAGATCCAGGTCGACCGCGTCTTCATCGGCTCCTGCACGAACGCGCGCATCGAGGACCTGCGGATCGCGGCGGCGATCGTCGCCGGGAAGAAGGTCGCCCCGGGCGTGAGGGCGCTCGTCGTCCCCGGCTCGGCGCAGGTGAAGGCGCACGCGGAGGCCGACGGGCTCGACCGGCTGTTCACCGAGGCCGGCTTCGAGTGGCGGAACGCGGGCTGCTCGATGTGCCTCGGCATGAACCCGGACGTGCTCGCCCCGGGCGAGCGCTGCGCCTCGACCTCGAACCGCAACTTCGAGGGCCGCCAGGGCGCGGGCGGGCGCACGCACCTCGTGAGCCCGGCGATGGCGGCCGCGGCCGCGCTCGCAGGGCGCTTCGTGGACGTCCGGGAGCTGGACGTATGAAGGCCGTCCGCACCGTCACGGGGCGGGTCGCGATCCTCGACCGGCCCGACGTGGACACGGACCAGATCGTCCCGAAGCAGTTTCTCAAGCGGATCGAGCGCACGGGCTACGGCGACGTCCTCTTCTTCGACTGGCGCTACGACGAGCAGGGGCGGCCGCGGCAGGGCTTCGCGCTCAACGACCCCGCCTTCGCCGGCGCGAAGGTGCTGCTCGCGGGGCGCAACTTCGGCTGCGGCTCCTCGCGCGAGCACGCCGCCTGGGCGCTCCACGGACTACGGCTTCGACGTCGTGATCGCGCCCTCGTTCGGCGACATCTTCCGCACGAACGCGGGGAAGACCGGGCTCGTTGCGATCGTCCTGCGAGACGACGAGGTCAAGGCTCTGATGGAGTCGGTGGACCTCGACCGCGGCTCCGACCTCACCGTCGACCTCGAGGCGTGCACGGTCACGGCGCCGGACGGTCGCGTGATCGGCTTCGAGTTCGACGAGTCCACGCGCTTCCGGCTGCTGCACGGGCTCGACGACATCGACCTCACGCTCGAGCACGAGGACGAGATCGCGGCGTACGAGACGGCGCACCCGCCTCCGCTCGACACCGGGGCACTGTGACCGTCGCGTGCCTGCCGGGCGACGGCATCGGGCCGGAGGTGCTGGCCCAGGCCGTGCGCGTGCTCGACCATTACGGGATCGCGCACGAGGAGCACCCCTTCGGCGGCGCGGCGATCAAGGCGCTCGGCATGCCGCTCCCCGCTCAGACGCTGCAGGCGTGCCGGGCGGCGGACGCCGTCCTCCTCGGCGCCGTCGGGCTGCCGGAGCTGGAGGGCCTGCCGGTCCGGCCCGAGCAGGGGCTGATCGGTCTGCGCAAGGAGCTCGACGTGTATGCGAACCTCCGCCCGGCGCGGCAGGGCAACGTGGATCTGATCATCGTCCGCGAGCTCGTCGGCGGCCTCTACTACGGCGAGCGCGGCACCCGGGCCGACGGCACGGTCTTCGACACCTGCGAGTACACACCGGAGCAGGTCGAGCGGATCGCCCGGCGCGCTTTCGAGATCGCGCGGGCGCGGCGCGGGCGCCTGACCTCGGTCGACAAGGTGAACGTGCTCGCCACGTCCCGCCTCTGGCGCGATGTCGTGCTCGCGGTGTCGGCCGACTACACCGACGTCCCGCTCGACCACGCGCTCGTGGACTCGTTTGCGATGACGATCGTGCAGGCGCCCGAGACGATCGACGTCGTCGTCACCGAGAACACTTTCGGCGACATCCTCTCGGACGTCGCCGCGGCGGTGACGGGCGGGCTCGGACTCGCGGCGTCCGCGAGCCTCGGCGACGGCGGACCCGGCATCTTCGAGCCGGTTCACGGCTCGGCGCCCGCGCTCGCCGGCAGGGGGATCGCCAACCCGGCGGCGATGCTGCGCTCCGTCGCCCTCATGCTCGCCCACGGGCTCGGCCGCCCCGCCGAGGCAGCGGCGCTCGAGGCGGCGGTCGATGCCGCTCTCGCCTCCGCGCCCACGCCGGACCTCGGAGGCGCTGCCACGACAGCCCAGTTCGGGGACGCGGTCTTGCGCGGGCTCGCCACTTCGCCTACCGTGTAGAGCCTGATGCTGCGCAACCGCGAGAACGTCGAGCAGATTCTCTTCTTCGCGGTCTTTGCGCGCTCCTTTGCGCGCTAGCCGGCGTCTTCCCTCTTCCGCCCTCGCCGGCTAGCTGACACCCAACTCGGCGGAGTTCCCGTTCCCCGTTCCCAGAGAGGAGCACGCGATGCCCACCCGTTCCCAGCTGACCGAGAGCCCGAGGCCGGCCCACGCCGGCGACACGTGTGCGTGCGAGAGCCCCGTCCTCCGCGAGCGCGGGCTCCACAAGGGCATCTCGGAGACCTGGTGCGGCCGCTGCGGCAAGCCCGTCCCGCTGACCCTGGCCAAGCGCAACGCGTGACGGTCAGGGTCGCCTATCCGGGGCGCGAGGGCGCCCACAGCGCCGCGGCGTGCGACCGCCTCTTTCCCAACGCCGGGGAGCTCGTCGCGCTGCCGAGCTTCGCCGACGTCGTCGAGGCGGCCGCCGCCGGGGTCGTGGACTTCGGGGTGCTGCCGATCGAGAGTTCGCTCGTCGGCCCCGTCGCGGAGACGCACGACCTGCTCTACACCTCCTCGTCGCTCTCGATCGTCGGCGAGACGGTGCTGCCGATCCGGCACTGCCTCGTGGGCCCCGCGCTCGTGCCGGTCGAGGAGGTGCGCGAGGTGCATTCCCATCCGGTCGCGCTCGACCAGTGCCGGGCCCTGCTCGCCTCGATGCGCTGGGCGACGGCGATCGCGGCCGGCACGACCGCCGACGCGGCTGCCACGGTGGCCGAGCTCGCCGACCCCTCGGTCGCGGCGATCGCCAGCGAGCGGGCCGCGCGGCTCTACGGGCTCACGGTGCTCGCGGACAACGTCGGCGACCATCCCGAGGCTTACACGCGCTTCGTCTCGGTCGCGACGTACACGCGCCTCGACACGAACGGCGGCGCGCCCTGGCGCACCGCCTTCTCGTTCGTCACCGACCACGCCCCCGGCGCGCTCGTGCGCGCGATCGAGCCGTTCGCGCGCCACAGGATCGACCTCGTCCAGCTCGTCTCGCGCCCGATCCCCCAGACGCCGTGGCGCTACCGCTTCGACGCCGTCCTCGGCGGCCACCCGCTCGACCCGATCGTCGCCGAGACCCTCGCCGAGGTGCGCGCGCTGACGCGAGAGCTGAAGCTCTTCGGCTCCTACCCCGCGGAGACCACGCCCATCGCCTACGCCGCGAAGGTCGCGGCCGGCTCGAGCCCGAGGTAGGACAGCCAGCGCTGCGGGATCTCTGGCGCCGCCAGCCGGATGAAGAGCACCGGCGCCGGCGGCCGCGGCGGCACCGGCAGCGTCATCGCCGCCTCCTCGAGCAGCCGGTCGCCCTTGCGCAGGTTGCAGGGCGCGCACGAGGTGACGACGTTCTCCCAGGACGACTCGCCGCCGCGCGAGCGCGGGACGACGTGGTCGAGCGTGAGCCGTCCGCCCGCCGTGCCGCAGTAGACGCACTGCCAGCCGTCGCGGGCGAAGAGGACGCGGCGCGAGATCGTGCGCTTGAGGGCGCGCGGAACGCGGACGTAGTGGACGAGCCGGATCACGTGCGGCCAGGGGTACGTGTCGCTCGCGGCGTGGAGACGGCGCGGGAGCTCCTCGATCACCTCCGCCTTCCCCTTCCAGACGAGCACGTGCGCGCGGCGCACCGTGCACACGTTGAGCGGCTCGTAGCTCGCGTTGAGGACGAGAACCTGCTGCATCTTGCGGGCAAGCGTACCAGCGGCCCCGGTGCCTCCCCAGGCGACGTCCGTCAGCGGCTCATCGCGCGCTCGACGGCCTCGAGCTCCTCGGGCGAGAGCGCCGTCGAGGAGCGGCCGCGGTCGAGGTCCTTGACGTAGATCCTTGCGTAGTCGCGGCCCTGAATCGCCGTCACGACCGTCCCCGTCCGGTTCGCGTCAAGGAAGGCGATCGACGCCGACTGGTGGCCGCCGGCACCCTCGATCGCGTCGTAGCGGACGACGGCAGTGTTCGAGACCGCGCCGTCCACGCGCCGGTCGACGCGCGACAGCGCCGCGGCGAGCTCGTCCACGGCACCGTGCAGGTCGTCGATCCGGCCCTGCAGGGAGACGGCGAAGTCCACGAGGTCGGACTTCCCGCCACTCAGGAGCACGCGCTGCGCAGCCCGGAGCCGCGTCAACTTCAGCCAAACCCAGGAGAAGAGCGCGAGCGCGACGCAGGCTGCGGCCGCAGCCGCGATCCCGAGCGCGAGCTCAGCGGCCATCTAGCCGAGCGAGAAGATGACCGGATACTCGGCCGAGTTGTTCGACGTGTTCTTCTCGCCGGGCACCGGATCCACCGCGACGAGCAGGGAGAGCTTCTCGCCCAACTGCACCTGCGGGAACTCCGCGAACGACACGGTCTTCGTCTCGCCCGGGTTGATGAGGTCGATCGTCGCCTTCTTGACGATCGGCGTCGGGCTCTGCTTGATCGTCAGCGTGACGACGAGCTTGACCTCTTGGTTGTCGCCCGTGTCCTGCACGCCGACGACGAACGTGAGATCGGTGGAGGCCTCGACGGTGTTCTCCGCCGTCGTCGAGAGCTGCACGCCGGCGGGCAGCACCTGGACGTAGGCGACGCTCGAGCCGTGCAGTCCGGTCGGCGTGCCGCCCGTCGAGGCGCCGCGGATCCGCTGCCAGATCGGCACCATCGAGCGGTTCGAGGCGAGATCGATGGTCTGGACGAAGTTCGAGTCGGGCACCTCGATGCCGCTGATCTTCTGCCGTTTCAGCTCGGCGACCGCGTTCTCCTTGAAGAGGTCGTCCCAGATGACGTCGCCCGCCACGAGCCGTTGCGCCTGCGCCACGAGCAGCGCGCCCGCGGCGTTCGCGTCACTCGAGCCCTTCGTCTGCTCGAACGCGCGCGCGAGCCCCTGCAGGCCGCTGACGCGGAACTGGAGCGCCTCGACGAGGCTGCGGTGCGCCGGGCGGAGAGGCCCGGGCGGATCGAGCTTCTGTGCCTGGGCGACGCCGAGCTGCTGCTGCTCGACGAGCCCGTTCAGCTTCGTCTCCAGCTCGGACTGCTTGAGGCCGGGCGTCGTCAGCAGGTCGTTCAGCCCGCGCCCGACCGTCACGGAGTCCTTGGCGACCGCGGCGACGTCGCCGAGATAGTCCTTGTAGGAGTTGCGCTTCTTGTCGTCCTGGCAGCCCTGCACCCAGAGGACGAGCAGGACGACGACGAGGATCGCGAACGCGATCAGCCCGACGAGGCGGAGGAGCGGGGTCAGCCCCCCGGCGGGGCGCAGCGGAGCCCCCGAGGGACGGCCGCGCGGCGCACGGCGCTCCGCGCGCTCCTGCGCGGCAGCCTCACGAGTCTCCGGCTCTTCGAAGAAGTCGAACTCGATGTTGTCGTCGTCGCGCTCGGTCACGGTGGTGCCTCGTCGGACAGCGCAACTGTAACCGGTTCGTTCGGCCCGCGAAGGAGTTTCTCCCGCCCCGTCCAAAGTCCATGCAGCCGTGTCGTCCGCCGCTGCCGTAACCTCGACCGAGCTCGTTCTCGATCGGTACCGCCCGCTGCGGCCTCTCGGGAGCGGCGGCTCGGGCTCCGTCTGGCTCGCGCGCGACGAGCACACCGGCATGGAGATCGCGCTCAAGATCGTCCCCCGCGAGGGCAAGGCGGGCTCGCGCGCCGAGCGCGAGGCGGAGGCGGCGGCGCGCCTTCGCCACGAGCGCTGCCTGCGCGCGTACGGCTTCGGCAGCGACGCGGGCCATGTCTACATCGCGTACGAGTACGTCCGCGGGCGGACGCTGCGCGACGCGATGCGGTCCGGCTCGCTGCGCGACCGCGACACGGTCGAGGCGGCGGCGCAGATCCTCGACGGACTCGCGCACGCGCACGCACGCGGGATAGTCCACCGCGACGTGAAGCCGGCGAACGTGCTGCTCGCCGACGGCCCGCAGCTGAACGTGCGGATCTGCGACTTCGGGCTCGCCCAGTTCGAGGACGGCGACACGCTCACCGCGGTCGGCGACGTCCCCGGCACGCTGGCGTACATCGCGCCCGAGAGGCTGCACGGCGAGGAGGCGACCCCCGCGAGCGACGTCTGGGGCGTCGGCGTCCTGCTTTGGGAGGGGCTCGCGGGCGCACACCCGTTCTGGGGCTCGCCGCTGCACGAGCTGCCCGCGGCGATCGGCGCGGGCGCGCCGCCGCTCACCGAGCTCCGGCCCGACCTGCCCAAGCGGCTGCTCGCCGCCGTCGAGCGGGCGCTCGACCCGCTGGCGTCCAAACGGCCTTCGGCCGCCGAGCTGGCCGAGGAGCTCCGCTCGACGCTTCGGCGCAGGCCCGAGCAGGGCAAGCGGGCCAAGGCGCCGTCGATTCGGGTCGCGAAGCCGTCGGCAACAGCGGTCGGCGCACGCGTGCTGCCGGCGCTCACGGCGGGAATCGCCGCGGCGGCCGGGGCCGCCGCGCTCCCATTCTGGCCGCCCGCGCTCGCCGTCGCTCTTGCGCTCGCGGCCGCCGTCGCAGCCCTTCTGAGCCCCCGCGCCGGCCTCGCGGTCGCCCTCTTCGTGCCCCTCTTCCCGCTCGGCAACCTCGGGCTCGGGCCGGCGCTGCTCTACGGGGCCGTCGCCCTCGGCTGGCTCGCGCTGTGCTGGCGCGACGCCCGCGGCGGGCTCGCCTTCGCAGCCGGCCCCGTCCTCGCGCCGCTGTCGCTGCTCGCGCTCGTGCCGCTCGCCGCGCAGGCGGCCCGCGGCGCCCCCCGGCGCGCGGCCCACGCCGGCGCCGCCCTGCTGGTCGCGGCCCTCTGGGCAGGACTGCGGGGAGCGGACCTGCCCCTGCTCGACGCACCTGCTCCTGCCGACCTCGGCCTCACCGGGAGCGAGAGCCCCGGCGCGACCGCCCATGCACTCTGGGGCGCGCTGGCCGCCCAGCCCGGCCTGCTCGTCGCGGCGGGCGCCTTCGCCGCCGCCGCCGCCGCTCTCCCGCTCGCCCGCAGTCGCGGGCCGTGGGGGATCGCGCTCCTCGGCTCCGGGTTGATCGCGTTCGTGCTGCTGGCCGCCCCCGCCGTCGCAGCGCTGCCCGTCGTGCTCGGCACGTGGGCCCTCTGCGCCTGCCTCGCCTGGCAGGCAGGGCGCTAGACTCGGGCCGGGATCTCGCCCCGCCCATGAGCGTTCTCCGGACGATCGAGCAGAAGATCGAGGGCCTCTTCGAGGGGGTCTTCGGCCGCGCGTTCCGCACGCACGTGCAGCCGGTCGAGCTGGCGCGCAAGCTGGCGAAGGAGATGGACGACCATCGCACCGTCTCGGTCTCGCGGATCTACGTCCCGAACGAGTACACGGTCTTTCTCAGCAGCGCCGACCGCAGCCAGTTCGCGAGCTACGAGGGCTCGCTGCTCGACGAGCTCCAGGACTACCTCGCCGAGCACAGCCGCCGCGAGGGCTATGCCGTCCTCTCGCCGCCACGCGTCCTCCTGAAGACCGACGACGACCTCTCGGTGGGAGAGTTCGGGATCGCCACCCGGATGGTGCAGCCCGAAGGGGGGCCCGCCCCACAGCCTCGCGCGGCCGCTCCACCCGCGCTCGAGCTGGAAGCGTCCGCGACGATGATCTACAAAGCGCGGGAGCCCGAGCCGGAGGACGTGCCCGAGGCGCCGCCGGCCGTGGAGCGGGAGGTCGTGATACTCGAGGTCGAGGGCCGCGAGATCGCGATCACGCAACGTCACGTCGTGCTCGGCCGCTCGCAGGAGTGCGAGGTCCGGCTCGCCGACCCGAACGTCTCGCGCCGCCACGCCGAGGTGCGCCAGGAGGACGCAACCTACTGGCTCGTGGATCTCGGCTCGACAAACGGGACGCTCGTCAACGGCGAGCGGGTCGACCGCGCGCGGCTCTCCGACGGAGATCGGATCACCGTCGGCGAGACGGTGGCCGTCTTCCGCCGGGCGCTGCCGTGACGGGCTCGATCGCGGTGGACGAGGCGCTGCTCGTCCTCAAGCTCGCCTTCCTCGCCCTCCTCTACGTCTTCATCTGGCGGATCGTGGCGAGCGCCGGGCGCGACCTGCGCGCGGGGCAGCCCGCCGGGGGCGCGCAGGAGAGCGTGATCCTCTCGCCGGCCGACATCGCCGAGCTCCGACGCGGGCAGCCCCGGCCCCGGCTCGTCGTCCGCTCGAGCTCCGTGCTCGCCGAGGGACGCGTGATCGCGGTCGACTCCGCGCCGGTGTCGTTCGGACGCGCGGCCGGAAACGAGATCCGGCTGGAGCAGGACACGTTCGTGTCGGGGCACCACGCACGCTTCGAGGTGCGCGACGACGGGCTCTGGGTCGTGGACACGGGCTCCACGAACGGCACCTTCGTCAACGGCGAGCGCGTGGACGCCCCTCAGCGGCTCGAGCGCGGCGACGTCGTCCGCCTGGGCGAGACCGAGCTCGAGGTGCAGCTGTGAGGATCGCGGCGGCGGCCGGACTGACCGACACCGGGCGCAAGCGCCGGCGCAACGAGGACGCCTTCGTCTGCCGCGCGCCGCTCTTCGCGGTCGCGGACGGGATGGGCGGCGCGCAGGCCGGTGAGGTCGCCTCCCGGCTCGCGGCGGCAGCGGTCAGCGAACGGGCGCGGGGCAGCTCAGGCGAGGCCGTCGTCGCCGCGCTCGTCACCGAGGCGAACCGGCGCGTCTGGCAGCGCTCGCTGGAGGACGTGTCGCACTCCGGCATGGGAACGACGATCACCGTCGCGCTCGCCGATCTCGCCGGGGGCACCATCGCGATCGGCCACGTCGGCGACTCACGCGCCTACCGGATCCGGGACGGGGCCCTGGAGCAGCTCACCGAGGACCACTCGCTCGTCGCCGAGCTCGTCCGGCGCGGCAGGCTCTCGCCCGAGGAGGCCGAGACGCACCCACAGCGCTCGGTGATCACCCGGGCACTCGGCACCGAGGCGGACGTGGACGTGGACCTCTTCACCGTCGAGGCGCTGCCCGGCGATCTCTTCCTGCTCTGCTCCGACGGCCTGACGACGATGGTGCCCGACGAGGAGATCCTCGGCCTCGCCGCCGGCGAGCGCGCCGACCTCGAGTCCGTCGCCCGGGCGCTCGTGGACGCGGCCAACGCCGCCGGCGGCGAGGACAACGTCACCATCGTCGCCTTCGAGCTCGAGGAGGGGGAGGCTCCAGCCGAAGAGCCGGCCGCGGCCGGGATCGAGCCCACGCCCGCGCCCGAGGAGCAGACCGTCGAGATGAGCCGCCACGGCGCGATGCCAGGCGGCCGGCTCGGCGCCTTCGCGGCGATCGCCGGCACCGGCCTCGCCGCGCTGCTGCTCGTCTGGGGGCTGAAGCGCTGACCGCACGGAACCGCGAGCTCGTCAACCTACTCGCCGTTGGAGCGCTGACGGCGATCGGCTTCGCCAGCGTCTACATCGCCCGGCAGGAGGAGATCTCGAGCGGCTCGCTCACGTACGGGGCGATCTTCCTCGCCCTCTACCTCGCCGCGCACGTAGTCGCGCGGCGGACGGTGCCCCACGCCGACCCGTACCTGCTGCCGCTGGCGGCGCTGCTGACGGCGTTCGGCGTGATCGAGATCTACCGGCTCGACCCGGGCGACGCCTCGCGGCAGGGCCTCTGGGTCGGGATCGGGGTCGCGCTCTTCGCGGTGACCCTCGTCGCCCTGCGCCGCGACTACCGGGTGCTCGAGGACTACAAGTACCTCTTCGGGCTCGGCTCCGTCTGCCTGCTCGCCCTGCCGGCCCTCCCCGGGGTCGGGCACACCGTCAACGGCGCGCGCCTCTGGGTGCAGGTCGGCTCGTTCAGCTTCCAGCCGGGGGAGCTGGCAAAGGTGATGCTGATCGTCTTCCTCGCCGGGTACCTGCGCGAGAAGCGCGAGTCTCTCGCGCTGGGGCGGCTGAAGGACTTCGGGCCACTGTTCGCGATCTGGGGCGCGGCGATGCTCGTCCTCGTGCAGACGAACGATCTCGGCAGCGCCCTCCTCCAGTTCGGGATCTTCCTCGCGATGCTCTATGCGGCGACCGGGCGCGCCGCCTTCGTCGCGGCCGGAGCAGCGCTCTTCCTGGCCGGCTCCGCCGTCGTCTACCAGGCCGTCTCGCACGTGCACGAGCGGGTCACGATCTGGCTCCACCCCTGGACGGACGACAAGGTCTACTGCGCGCTCAACGGCGAGCAGATGCTGCGCCAGGACTGCGGGAGCCTGCAGCTCGTCAAGAGCCTCTACTCGATCGGCAACGGGGGCTTCGGCGGCACCGGGCTCGGCCGGGGGACGTTCACCTCGACGACGGGCGATCAGCTGATCCCGTACCTCAACACGGACTTCATCTACTCCGCGCTCGCGCAGGAGCTCGGCCTGGTCGGCGCCGCCGGGCTGCTGCTCGTCTACATGGTCTTCGTCGTGCGCGGGATGCGCGTCGCGCTGCACGCCGCCGACGGCTTCTCGAAGCTGCTCGCCGCCGGGCTCACGTTCGGCTTCGCCCTGCAGACGTTCATCATCGTCGGCGGCGTGCTGCGCGTGATCCCGGTGACCGGGATCACGCTCCCGTTCGTCTCCTACGGCGGCTCGAGCGTCGTCGCCAACTTCGTCCTCCTCGCCGGCCTCCTGTTGATCTCGAACCGCACCGTGCTGAAGCGATGAACCGCCAGATCGCGCGCCTTGCCTTCGTCTCGCTCGCGCTCCTCGCCGCGCTCGTCGTGGCGACGACGTACTGGCAGGCCTGGGCGACCGGCGGGCTCGCGGACAGGCAGGACAACGCGATCCAGCGCGTCGCGCAATTCGCGATCGAGCGCGGAGAGTTCCTCGCGAGCGACGGGCAGACGGTGCTCGCCCGCAGCGTGCCCCGGGAGGTCGGCGGGCGAACGCTCTGGTTCCGCCGCTACCCGCTGGGCGGCCTCGCCGCGCACGCGGTCGGGTACTCGACGCAGTCGCGGGCGCGGGCCGGGCTCGAGCGCTCCCTGAACGTCTACCTGACCGCCTCGAACGCGAACCTCTCGACGGTCGTCGAACGCACGCTCGACCGGCTGCAGGGGAGGACGGTGCAGGGGAACGACGTCGTCCTCACGCTGAACGCGACGGCGCAGAAGGTCGCCCTCGAGGCGCTCGGCAGCCGCTGCGGGTCGGTCGTCGCGCTCGAGCCTGCGACCGGCAAGGTGCTCGTGCTCGCCTCCGCCCCGACGTACAACCCAAACCTCGTCGAGGGCAAGTTCGGGCTGATCTCGCGGATCGAGGCCGACTGCACGCGCCCCTCGCCGCTCGTCAACCGGGCGACGGCGGGTCTCTACGTCCCGGGCTCGGCGTTCAAGGTGCTGACCGCCGCGGCCGCGCTCGACAGCGGCCGCTATACCCCGGAGTCGACGTTCGTGGACAAGGGGTACTGCATCGAATACGGCAAGAAGGTCTCCAACTTCGCCGACCAGAGCGGCCCCGAAGTCTTCGGCAAGGTGGATTTCGCCTACGCGCTCACGCACTCGATCAACTCGGTCTTCTGCGAGGTCGGCAAGGAGCTCGGGGCAGGCGTCGTGCTCGCCTACGCGAAGCGCTTCGGCTTCTACTCGACGCCGCCGCTCGACACGCCGGCCGCCGAGCGGCGCCCGAGCGGGCTTTACAGCAGGGGCGAGCTCTTCGACCCGAAGGACCCTGACTCGGAAGTGGACCCCGGCCGGCTCGCGTTTGGGCAGGAGCGCCTGGGAGTGACCCCACTGCAGATGGCGATGGTGACGGCGGCGATCGCCAACGACGGGATCGTCATGAAGCCGTACCTCGTGGATCGGATCCTGTCCCCGGACGGCTCGATCGTCACCCGTTCGAAGCCCGACAAGCTCCGCAGCGCGATCTCGCCGGAGACGGCCGCGACGCTCGCGCACATGATGGAGACGGTCGTCACGAGCGGCACGGGCGGCGGCGCGCGCATCTCCGGGCTCACCGTCGGGGGCAAGACCGGCACCGCCGAGACGGGCGTGCCCGGCCTCAACACGGCGTGGTTCATCGCGTTCGCGGGCCGCGAGCGCCCGGCGGTCGCCGTCGCCGTCGTGCTCGAGGAGCAGCGGGGAACCGGCGGCGCGACGGCGGCCCCCATCGCGCGCGCCGTGCTGCAGTCCCTCCTTCCGCCACCTGCTAACGCCTAACCTCTATTCACGCATGGCCGTCCCCGACCCCCTCATCGACACCCTCTTCGACCATCGCTACCGGATCGTCGGCAAGCTCGGCGCGGGCGGGATGGCGAACGTGTACCTCGCCGAGGACCAGGAGCTCGGGCGCCGCGTCGCGATCAAGATCCTCAACGACCGCCATGCGGGCGACCAGCAGTTCATCGACCGCTTCCGGCGCGAGGCGCAGAACGCAGCCGGGCTCTCGCACCGGAACATCGTCTCGATCTACGACCGCGGCGAGGCCGAAGGGACGTACTACATCGCGATGGAGTACGTCGAGGGGCGGACGCTCAAGGAGCTGATCGTCACCCGGGGGCCGTCGCCGATCCGGATCGCGATCGAGTACACGCGCCAGATCCTGTCGGCGCTCCGCTTCGCGCACCGCAACGGGATCATCCACCGCGACATCAAGCCGCACAACGTGATCGTGGACGCCGAGGGCCACGTCCGGGTGATGGACTTCGGCATCGCCCGCGCCGGGGCGAGCCAGATGACGGAGACCGGCTCGATCATCGGCACCGCGCAGTACCTCTCGCCGGAGCAGGCCCGCGGCGCTCCCGTGGACCAGACCTCCGACATCTACTCGACGGGGATCGTCCTCTACGAGCTCCTCACCGGCACGACCCCGTTCACGGGCGACACGCCGGTCGAGATCGCGATGAAGCACCTCTCGCAGACACCGGAGCCGCCGTCGGCGAAGCGGCCCGACGTGCCGCGCGACCTCGACTTCGTCGTCCTGCGCGCGCTCGCGAAGGATCCCGCGGAGCGCTACCGCAACGCCGAGGAGATGGACGCCGACCTCGACCGGATCGCGCGCGGCAGCGTCGTCAGCGCCGAGACCGCGGAGGCAGCCACGTCGGTGCTCTCGCGCCCGTCCGGCCTCGACGAGCCGACCACCGTCCAGCCGCCCGCTCGCACGCCCTCGGGCCGCCCGTACGAGCCGACACCACGGCGGCGGGCGCGCTGGCCGCGGTTGCTGCTGCTGCTCGGTCTGATGGCCGCCCTGGGCGCGGGCGGCTACTACGCCTTCGACCGCATCTCCGCCGAGCTGGCTTCGGCCAGGCCCGTCGCCGTGCCCGACGTCGAGGGCCTGCGGGACTCGAAGGCGATCGAACAGATCGTCGCGCAGGGGCTCGTCCCCGCGGTGCGCCGCGTCACGCACAACACGGTCCTGGAGGGTCTCGTGATCGAGCAGGACCCCAAGGCGGGTGAGCGCATCGACAAGGGCAACGCGGTCACGCTGATCGTCTCGCAGGGCAAGCGGAAGACACGCATCCCGGACGTCCGCGGCAAGGGTCTCGCCGACGCGGTGCAGGCGCTCGCCGACGCCGGGCTCAAGTGGAGGGTGGTCGAGGTCAACTCCGACAAGGAGGAGGGGACCGTGACCGCCCAGGAGCCGCCCGCAGGCGAGTCCGTCGAGGAGGGCGCGGTCGTGCGGATCAACGTCTCGAAGGGGCCGAGGCTGGTGTCGGTCCCGAGCATCGTCGGGCTGTCCTACGACCCGGCGGCAGCGATCCTGCAAGGAGCCGGCTTCGTCGTCGTCAGAAACGAGGTCGAGGACGGCAGCGCGCCCGGCACCGTCATCGCCCAGAGTCCGGGCGGCACCGAGACCGCTCCGAGGGCCTCGACGGTCACGCTCCAGGTCTCGAAGGGGCCGTCCACGACGGCCGTCCCAGACGTGACGAACCTCGACGTGGAGAGCGCGTCCGACACGCTCGAGTCCTCGGACTTGAAGGTGGTCGTCGTCTCGCAGGACACAACCGATCCGGCACTCGATGGGGTCGTCGTCTCCCAGGACCCGCCGGGCGGCTGGGTCGTGCGGCCGGGGGCGAGGGTGACGATCTTCGTCGGGCGCTTCGTCTCCGGCACGACCCCCCCGCCGGTCGAGACGGTGCCGTGAGCCGGCGCCTCCGGGTCGCCGTCCTCGCCGGCGGGCGCTCGAGCGAGCACGAGATCTCCCTGGCGTCGGCCCGCTCCGTGCTCGCCGCGCTCGACCCGGCGCGCTACGACGCGGTCGCGCTGGAGATCGGCAGGGACGGCCGCTGGGCGCTCCCCGCCGCGAGCGGCGACGCCGGCTCGATCGTCGAGACGCTGCCCATGCTCTCCGCCTCGGCGCCGGCGACGCTGGGCGCCGTGGACGTCGTGCTGCCGATCCTGCACGGCCCCTTCGGCGAGGACGGCACCGTGCAGGGGCTGCTCGAGCTGGCCGGCGTGCCCTACGTCGGCGCCGGCGTCGCCGCCTCGGCTCTCTGCATGGACAAGGACCTCTTCAAGGCGGTGCTGCGCGACCGCGGCGTCCCGGTCGCGCGCAACGTGACGCTGCGCTCCGGCGACGCGGTCTCGAACCCCTTCGGCTACCCGGTTTTCGTCAAGCCGGCGCGGCTCGGCTCGTCGGTCGGGATCTCGAAGGCGCGCACGCCGGAGGAGCTGGAGGCGGCCGTCGCGCTCGCCCGCCGCCACGACGACAAGGTGCTGGTCGAGGAGTTCGTCGCCGGCGTCGAGGTCGAGTGCGGCGTGCTCGGCAACCTGCGGCCACTCCCGATCGCCTCGCTCCCCGGCGAGATCGTGCTGCCCGAGGCCGACTGGTACGACTATTCGGCGAAGTACGACGAGGGTGGCATGGATCTGATCGTTCCCGCGCGGCTCCCTGACGAGACGAACCGCCGCGTGCAGGAGCTTGCGGTCGAGTCGTTCGTCGCCACCGAGTGCGAGGGCATGGCCCGGGTGGACTTCTTCGTGCGCGAGGACGGCGAAGTGGTCGTGAACGAGCTCAACACCATCCCCGGCTTCACGGCGACGTCGGTCTACGCGAAGCTCTTCGCGGCGAGCGGCGTCCCGTACGCGGAGCTGCTCGACCGCCTGATCGAGCTCGCCCTGGAGCGGCACGACCGCCGCTCGCAGCTCGAGTACTAGAGCAGCGCGCGCGTCTTCGCGGCCTGCCAGTCGAGCCCGAGCGCCTCGAACCGCGCGAGCGCCTGCCACACGAGCTCCTCGTCTTCGCGCACGCGGCCGAGCGCCCGCAGCGCGAACGGCTCGAGGTACGTGCCGGGTCGCAGCTCGGGCACCGCCTCGGCCTCGACGCGGTCACGCTCGCTCAGCGCGGCTAGCCCGTCGAGGCGGGCAGTCACGTACGACGAGCGCCAGACGATCGACCGCCCGGGCACGTGCTCACGCAACAGGTCGCCGAGCCGCTTCCTGTCGCCGCGCTCGAGCGCCAGCCGGATCCGGAGCGGATCGAGCAGGAAGGGGAAGCCCTCCATGCCGAGGGCGTCGGCCTCCCGCTCGAGACGCTCCGCCTCGTCGGCGTCGCCGAGCGCGAGCCGGGCAAGCGCCGCGGCGAGCAGCAGCCGTGGGTTCAAGACGCACGGCGTGTCGAGATTGCCCGCGACAGCCTCCTCCACGACAGGCGCCAACCCGTCGATGCGCTCCAGCCTGCGAGCAGCGCCTCGAGCTCGACCACCGCCGAGACCCCATGCACGCGATGGTGCGGGGTGAGCCGGGCAAGAGCGGCGTCGGCGGCAGCCGCATGGCGGCGGGCCTCGTCGAAGCGGCCGAGCATCACGCACGCCGGGATGGGCGCAATCAGGGAGTCTGCGACGAAGCCGGGATCGGCCACCTCCGGAAGGACGTCGAGCAGGCGCTGACACCAGGAGAGAGCCTCCTCGAACCTGCCGCCACGGTACGCTTCGTCGCCACGCAGCCAGAGCACATCGCAGCGCAGCTCCGGCTTGCCGAGCCGCTCGGCGAGCGCGCTCACCTCGAGCAGTGCCTCGTGCTCGGGCTCGCCGGCCCAACTCATCCCGGCGAGGAGGGCCTTCGCCTGCGCCTCGGACTCCGGCGCCGCGAGCGTCCGCGCCTGCTCGATCCAGCCGGCGACCAGCTCGCGGTCGGGCGCCGTCTTCCACATGCCCGCGCGGCCCGCCGTCTGGTAGGCAAGCTCGGCATACGTCTCGCCGCACGTCGCGCGGTCCTCACAGATCTCCAGCGACCGCTCCATCGCCGTCCAGAACGCCTCGCCGTCGTACTTGAGCGCGTTCGCGTAGCCGATCTCGCGCCAGAGGCGCGACCGCTCGGGCTGCCCCTCCTCCAGCTCGAGGGCGCGGTGGAGCAGGGCGAGCCCGTCATCGATGTCGTAGCGGCGGACGGCCGCGTCCGCGGCACGCCTCAGCCACTCGACCGCCTTGCCGCGCAGCCGGTCCAGCTCCTCGCCCTCGCCGGGCCACGCGAGATCCGCGTCCTCGGGGCGCACGGCCTCGGCGTAGTGGTGGGCGAGCAGCGGGCGTGCTCGTCCCGCCCCTCGCCGGCGTGCTCGAGCCACTCGGCGAAGGCGGCGTGCAGCCGCGCCCGGCGCGCCTTCGGCAGGCTCGCGTAGGCCACCTCGCGTGTGAGCGCGTGCTTGAACGCGTACTCTCGCTCGCCGGCGAACGACGATCCGCTGCGCCGGCGCGGATGAAGTCGCGGTCCTCGAGAATCGCGCAGTCGGGCTCGGCTCCGTCGAGCAGCGACGCAGACGGGCCCCTTCCAGAAGGTGCGGCCGATCACCGAAGCGGCCTGCAGCCCCGCCTTCTCGTGCGCGCCGAGCAGGTCGATCCGGGCGGCGAGGATCGACTGGACGGAGTCGGGCACCGTGAACCCGGCCGGCAGCTCGTTCGCGTGCCAGCCGCCGTTCGCCGCGCTCGAGCACGCCCTGGTCGATCAGCGCGCCGATGAGCTCCTCGACGAAGAACGGGTTGCCCTCGGCCCGCTCCACGATCACGTCGCGCAGCCGCGCCGGCAGCTCGGCGGCGAGCAGCTCGTCGAGCATGCGCGCGGCGTCGTCCTCCGACAGCGGCTCGAGCCAGACGAGCGAGGCGTTGCGGCGCCGCCGCCCCAGGCCGGCCGGCGGTCGAGCAGCTCGGGCCGCGCCGTGCCGAGCAGCAGCAGCGGCCCGTCGGACCTCGCGCAGGACGCGCTCGAGCAGGTCGAGCAGCGGCTCCTCGGCCCAGTGAAGATCCTCGAGCAGGACGACGGCCGGCTGCTCGGCGACGAGCTCGGAGAGGAACTCGACCCACGCCTCGTGCAGCCGCTCGCGCGCCGCGAGCGGGTGGAGGTCGCCGGCGACGTCGAGGCCGAGCGCGAGCCCGAGGATCTCGCGCGGTCCCGAGGCGGTCGCAGGGCGGTCTCGGGTGTATCGCTCTCGAGGATGCCGAGGTGCTCCTTGAGCACCTCGCCGAGGGCCCAGTAGGCGGCGCCGTGCCGTACGGGAGGCAGCGGCCCGTGCGCTGGAGCGGCTGGGGCGACTGCTCGGCGAGCCAGCGCCAGAGCTCGCGGACGAGGCGGGTCTTCCCGACGCCCGCGTCGCCCATGAGCGTGACGAGGTGGGGCTCGCCCTGCTCGACCGCGCGCCGGTAGGTCGCCTGCAGCAGCTCGAGCTCGCTCTCGCGGCCGACGAAGGCCGACCGCAGGCCGCCGACGCCGCGCGGACGCATCAAGGTCAGCGCCCTGACGACCCGCCGTCCGGTCACGCCTTCCGGCTTCCCCTTCGCCTCCACGGGCAACGGCTCCGAGAGCTCGAAGGCGCCCCGCGACGGCGGCTGCGGTGCGCTCGCCGGCGACGATCTCCCCCGGAGCTGCGGCCTGCTCCAGGCGCGCGGCGACGTTGACCGCGTCGCCGGTGACGAACGAGCAGCCCTCGCGCGGCCGTCCAACGACGACCTCCCCGGTGTTGACGCCGATTCGCAGCTGGAGCTCCGAGCCGAAGAGCTCGGCGAGCCGGCGCTGCATGGCGAGGGCGGAGTGGAGGGCCCGCTCGGCGTGGTCCTCGAGCGCGGCGGGAGCGCCGAAGGCGGCCATCACGGCGTCGCCGGCGAACTTCTCGACGGTACCGCCCGCGAGCTCGATCTCCGCCGCCATGGCGTCGTAGAAGCGCTCGAGCAGGGCACGCGTCCGCTCGGGATCGGAGCGCTCGCCGAGCGCGGTCGAGCCGACGAGGTCGGCGAAGAGGACGGTGGCGAGCTTGCGCTCCTCGCCGGGCGGCGGCGAACCCTCGCCGAGCGGAGCGCCGCAGGCCGGGCAGAAGCGAGCGCCCTCTGGGAGCGTGACACCGCACGCGGGACAGACGTCCATCGGCCCCATTGTGACGAGCGGCGGGGGGCTACGCGAGCACGGCGGCCAGGGACTCCTCCCAGACCGTGAGCGCCTCGTCCAGCTCGCCGTCCGAGATGACGAGCGGGCAGAGGACCCGGAGGCAGTTCGAGTAGAGGCCTGCCTTCAGCAGCAGCAGACCGCGTTGCGCCGCCTCCTCCACCACGGCGCTCGCGAGGTCGCCCGCCGGCGCCTTCGTCGCCCGGTCGCTCACGAGCTCGAGCGCGAGCATCGCGCCGAGGCCGCGGACGTCCCCGATCGCGGCGAACCGCTCCTGCCAGCCGAGCATGCGCGCGCGCATGACCTCGCCGATGCGACCCGGCGCGCTCGACCAGCCCCTCCTCCTCGATCACGTCGAGCACGGCGAGCGCGGCGGCGAGCGCCACGGGATTCCCGACGAAGGTGCCGCCGATCGCCCCTTCGTGGCCGGCATCCATGATGTGCGCCTTGCCGATGACGCCGGAGAGCGGCAGCCCGGCGGCGATCGACTTCGCGACCGTCATCAGGTCGGGCTCGATGCCGTAGTGCTCGGTTGCGAAAAGCTTCCCGGTGCGCCCGAAGCCTGTCTGCACCTCGTCCACGACGAGGACGATCCCGTGCTCGTCGCAGATCCCGCGCAGCCCACGCAGGAACGCCGGCGGCGCCGGGAGGAAGCCGCCCTCCCCCTGCACCGGCTCGACGACGATCGCCGCCACCTGCTCGGCGGCGACCTGCGTCGCGAACAGGTGCCGCAGCTGGAGAGCGCCGTCTCGGCATCCGGACCCCGGTAGTCCTGGGCGTACGGCGCGCGGTAGACCTCGGGCGCGTATGGCCCCATGCCTGCCTTGTACGGGTGCGGCTTGGACGTCAGTGTCATCGAGAGCAGCGTGCGACCGTGGAACGCGCCCTCGAAGCCGATCACCGCCGGACGCCGCGTGTGGAGGCGCGCGAACTTGACCGCGTTCTCCACGGCCTCGGTGCCGGCGTTGAAGAATGCCGCCTTCGTCGGGCCGCTGAAAGGCGCGAGCGCCGTCAGCCGCTCGGCGAGGGCGATGTACCCCTCGTACGGGACGACCGTGAAGTCGGTGTGGGTGAAGCGGGAGAGCTGCTCGTGTGCGGCCTCGACGACCCGCGGGTGCGAGTGTCCGACGTTGAGGCAGCCGACGCCGCCAATGAAGTCGATGAACGTGTTGCCGTCCACGTCGGTGAGAGCGGCGCCGTGGCCCTCCCAGGCAACGACCGGCAGGTAGACGGCGACCGGGTCGGCGACGACACGCTCCTTCCGAGCGAGGATCTCCTTCGAGCGCGGGCCGGGGACCTCGGTGCGCAGGTCGATCGTGCGGGTCATCGCCACGTCTCCAGCCTAGCCGACGCGGCGGCGGCACCGAATGACCGTATCGGGGGTGCTCACGGCCTCTGGCCGTAAGCTAGGCGCGATGCTCGACGAGCGCACGGTCGATCCCGATCCGCTCCGCCAGTTCGAGGCCTGGTTCGCCGAGGCGAAGGCCGCAGGCGTCGTCTTCCCCGAGACGACGGCCCTCGCGACGGCGAGCGCGGACGGATCGCCGTCGGCGCGGATGGTGCTGCTGAAGGGTGCCGACGGCCGGGGTTTCGTCTTCTTCACGAACACCGGCAGCCGCAAGGGAGGCGAGCTCGACGAGAACCCGCGCGCGGCGCTCGTCCTCTACTGGCGCGAGCTCGGCCGCCAGGTTCGGGTCGAGGGACGCGTAGAGCCCGTCGAGACGCACGAGT
Organism: uncultured Actinomycetes bacterium; assembly: GCA_963839425.1. Lineage (GTDB taxonomy): Bacteria > Actinomycetota > Thermoleophilia > Gaiellales > Gaiellaceae > CAYGLV01. The sequence continues at coordinate 320,193 of CAWIUX010000005.1, read as the reverse complement.
CGGAGGAGTACTTCGGCACGCGCCCGCGTGCGAGCCGGCTCTCGGCCTGGGCCTCGCCGCAGAGCGAGCCGGTCGCGAGCAGGACGGACCTCGAACGCCGCTTTGCGCAGGCGGCGGCGCGCTTCCCGGGCGACGAGATCCCGCTGCCGCCGCACTGGGGCGGCTACCGCGTCGTGCCCGAGACCGTCGAGCTGTGGGAACACCGTGATAACCGGCTCCACGACCGCGTCCGCTACACGCGCGAGGGCACCGGCTGGCGGCGCGAACGGCTCGCGCCTTAGCTGATCAGCCCTGCGGTGCCAGCGAGCCCGGCGTGTACACGCCGAGCGGGTTCCAGAGCAGGTAGCCCTTGACGTCGTGCAGGCGCGCCGACTCGATCTGGGCCTTCACCTCGGCGAGCGTGTAGGGACGGCCGAGCGAGAAGTCCTGCAGCCACGGGATGAGCTTGGCGTCCCGGCCGCGCAGCTCGCGGCGGAAGTGCACAAGCGACATGAACACCGTCTCGCCCGGCGCGGCGTTCGGGTTGTCGATCCCGTACTCGCCGGAGCCGTAGTGCGACGGGTACGTCATCGGGTAGATCGCGTCCACGTAGCGGGCGAGCCGGCGCGGCACCTGGCCGATGCCGAGGTCACGCGTCGCCGAGAGGCCGAACACGTCCACCGAGACCCGGACGCCGAGCGGCTGCAGCCGCTTCGCCGCGTACTGGACGAATTGCGCGATCACCCAGCCGGGAGCGGCGTCCGTCTTGCCCGGATACACCGTGTCGGAAAGCGTTCCGTCGCTCGGGAAGCGAACGTAGTCGAACTGGATCTCGTCGAAGCCCATCCTCGCTGCCACCTCGGCGACCGAGACGTTGTACTCCCAGACCCGCTTGTCGTACGGGTTCGTCCAGCCGAGGCCCCCGCTGGTCGCCCAGACCGAGCCGTCGGGGCGCTGGATCGCGAGGTCGGGCCGCGCGCGCGCGAGCTTCGGATCCTCGAAGACGACGACCCGGCCGATCAGGTACGCGCCGGCCGCGTGCACCGCCGCCACGACCTCGCGCGGCCGGTAGTACGGCCTCGCGGCGCCGATCTTGATCGCGAGCGGCACGGCCGAGGGGACGAACCCGATTTCGCCGTTCTCATCCTTGACGTCCAGCTCGATCGTGTTCAGGCCCTCGGTCATGAGGGTCAGGTATTCGTCGAGCTTGCCGCGCACGGAGGCGAGCGCCATCGTCACGTGGACGCCGCGCACCTCGGCGGGCAGCCCCCGGGGGGTCGGGACCGCCCACTTCTGCGCCTGCGGCGTCTGGCCCTGCTTCGCCGCGGGCGCCGTCAGCGAGCCACCCTGGAAGCGCTGAGCGCCGAGTGCGAGCGCTGCAACCGCGCCGAGGACAAGCAGCGCGAGCGCCGCCTTGTGCCGCCGCCGCCGCCGCCTGGCCGCCGCCCTGCGCTCCCTGAATCGCTCGGTAGGGTCCGGCTGCTCGAAGAGCATGGACATGGGGCGCACACGGTATGTGGAAAACCCCTGTTACGCAAGCAAATCCAGGCTACTCGCCGAAGCCGCCGGGCACGTTCTGCAACACCGTCACCTGCTGGTAGTCGGCCGGCATCCCGGGCAGGAGCGTGCCGAGCGGCACGTAGTGGTTGAGGCCGCTGTTCACGATCGTGAGCTGGCGGGCGATCACCGGCCCCCAGACGGTGGCGTTGTTCGCCTCCAGGTAGTCGTTCACCGCGTAGACGGCTCCCTGGAACTTCGCGTCGTTCACGATCGTGAAGCCGTTGTGGCTCGTCGAGCTGCCGGCGACGAGGGCGAGCAGGTTGGTGGTCGCGTCCCACGTCGCGTCGCACGCAGCCACGCCGCAGAGCCTGGCGTTGTTGGCGAGCAGGATCGTGCCGGAGGCGTAGATCGTCGCGCGGCCCTGGTAGACGGCGTTGGCGTTGTTCACCATCATCAGGTTCCCGTCGAAGAAGATCGTGCCGGCGACGAGGAGCGTTCCCGGGCTCGTGCCCACGCCGGGCGTCCAGGTGATGCGACCGACGAGCGCGCCGGTCACGTGGTCGGTGACGCGACAGTCGTACGGGCTCGCCGGCGTGAGATCGATCGTGCCGCGGCTGGTGTTCCTGACGCCGTCGTTGTCGAAACCGCCGGGGAAGCTGCCGCTCGTACAGGGATGGAGCGGCCCGGGCTGGGCGTTCGCATACCAGCCGGCGAGGTCGACGGGCGGCTTCACGAGGCCGGACGGCATCGTCCCGGTCGTCCTCGCGTAGACGCGCTGCGCGGCCGAGCACGGGCTCTGGGGGGCGCCGCCGTTCAGCCGGCAGCCGCCGCCGATCTCCGCGTCGGTGATCGGCGTCCCCGGCGAGCCGACCGACGCGCTGTTGACGAGCGTGAGCGTGCCGCCGACCTGGACGTACTGGCCGGTCACCCGGGCGCTGTTCGCCATGCAGAGGTCGCCGCGGACGTAGAGCGGGATGTCGATCGTGGCGCTGTTCACGAGCTGCATGCAGGGCGAGCCCGGCGGAGCATCCGAGTACATGTAGTTCCAGACGGCGTTGTTCGGGCTCGACTGCCGGCCGCTCGAGACGGCGACGCGGCCCGAGGCGGTGCGGACGACCGGCGAGCCGCCGGTCGGATTCCGCACGGTGCCGGTGCCGCGGAGCGTCCACGTCGAGCTCGCCAGGGTCCCGACGTGCGTGGCGGTGCCCATCTCGTAGGTGACGGTCTGCTGGGGCACGGCCGCGTCGCTGAGCGGGTTCGCCGAGGCGAAGAGCACCGCCCTCGCGTTGTTGACCGCCGCCTCGGCGAGCGCGAACGCCTGCTGGTCGGCGAGCGAGCGTGAGGTCGTCGCGGAGTTCTCGGCCGTGTAGAGCGCGACGCTCGCAGCCGAGATCCCGAGGGTGATCGTGGCGCCGAGTGCAAGAACCAGGGCAAAGCCTTGCTCGTCTCGGCGGAGACGGGCGAGAAGCGGCATGGGCTTCCATCGGCGACGCCGCGGCGGCCGGACATTCCTCGATGCAGCGTCACTCGAACTGCGTCACTCGTTCGGGCTCGGAGGCGTACGATCCGCCCGTGGTCCTCTCCGATCGCACCATCCGCCGCCTCCTTGCCGAGGGCCGCATCGGGATCGACCCCTACGACGAGTCGCTGATGCAGCCGTCGAGCCTCGACGTGCGGGTGGACCGCCTCTTTCGCGTCTTCCGCAACTCGCGCTACCCGTACATCGACGTCAAGACCGAGCAGGAGGGCCTCACCGAGCTCGTCGAGGTGACGGGCGACGAGCCGTTCATCCTCCACCCCGGCGAGTTCGTGCTCGGCTCGACGCTCGAGCGCGTGACGCTGCCGGACGACCTCGTCGCACGACTCGAGGGGAAGAGCTCGCTCGGGCGGCTCGGGCTGTTGATCCACTCGACCGCCGGCTTCATCGACCCCGGCTGGGACGGCCACGTCACGCTCGAGCTGTCGAACGTCGCGAACCTGCCGATCACGATCTACCCGGGCATGAAGATCGGCCAGATTCTCGTTCGTCCAGCTGACCGAGCCCGCCGAGCGCCCGTACGGCTCGGGTGGGCTGGGGTCGAAGTACCAGGGCCAGCGGGGCCCGACCCCCAGCCGCTACTGGCAGAATTTTCCGGCGGCGCCGGAAAATTCTAAGGAAGAATCGGACTGATAGAGCCGAGGAAGCAATGACTTCTGCTCTTGATAGAACTTTTCCGCGCGGCGGAAAAGTTCTCGTCACCGGCGGCACGGGCTTCGTCGGCCCGAAGGTCGTCCGAGCGCTGCGCGAGGCGGGCCACGACGTGCGCGCGCTCGTCCGCAACCCGGCTCGCGGCGCGGCGCTCGGCTGCGAGCCGGCCGAGGGCGACATGACCGACCCGGAGAGCCTCCGCCGGGCGACGGACGGCTGCGATGCGGTCGTCCATCTGGTCGCGATCATCACCGGGCGGCCCGGCGACTTCGAGCGCGTGATGACCGAGGGAACGGCGGAGCTCGCCGGAGCGGCTGCCGCCAGCGGCGTACGCCGCTTCGTGCTGATGAGCGCGCTCGGGACGAGCGAGCAGACGAAGGACCTCGTCCCGTACTACCGCGCCAAGTGGGCGATGGAGCGAACGGTCGAGGGCTCGGGCATCCCCTACACGATCTTCCGGCCGAGCTTCGTCTTCGGGGCCGACGGCGGCGCGCTGCAGCAGTTCCTGCGCATCGCCCGGCTGGCGCCGGTGACGCCGATCGTCGGGCCGGGCACGCAGCGCCTGCAACCGATCTGGGTGGACGACGTCGCGGCCCACTTCGCCGCCGCGGTCGATCTCCACGCCGCGGCCGGCCGCACGTTCGAGCTCGGCGGCCCCGACGTCGTCGACTGGAACGAGTTCTGGGCGCGCGCGAAGCGGGCACTCGGCAAGCGGCGCCCGTCCGTGCACGTGCCGTTCTGGCTGCTGCGGCAGCAGGCCCGCCTGCTCGAGCTGCTCCCGCACCCGCCCGTGACGCGCGACCAACTGAAGATGCTCGCCGCCGGCGACAACGTCGTCACCGACCCGAGCGCGCGCGAGGTCTTCGGCCTGCCACTCGTGCCGCTCGACGAGCAGCTGCGCCGCGCGACGGCTGCCTGACGAGAAAAGACCGAGGGCCGCGTGAGCGGCCCTCGAGTCCCGGTAACCAGCGTGGATTGGCAGAGGCGTTTCCTGCCTGCCGAGGTGGCCGGCGGCGCGAAAACGCGAGTCCCCTACGCGTGGCTATGGCGATTCCCCGTAGGTCCCGGGGACACACCTCTACCCGCTGGTACCTCCACTGCCCGTACACGAAGATTCCATCAGCCGGACCACCCCCTTTCCGCGGTACGCGAACTATAGAACGTCGCGCAGGACGGCACTCAACTCGAGACCGCGATCGAGGGGAACCGTGACGCTGACGAGCGTGGGGTCGGCCTGCCGAGCGGCCGAGTATGCGCCCAGCGTCCCTGCATGCGAGAGGACGTTGTCGGCGATCACGACCGCACCCGGCTCGAGCAGGCGGCGGGCGAGCCCGAAGTAAATCTCGTAGTCGTCCTTCTCGGCATCGAGGAAGACCACGTCGAAGGGCTCGTCGAGCCGCGCCAGGATCTCGTGCGCGTCGCCCTCGATCAGCTCGGCCCACTCGTCGAGCCCGGCCTCGGCGACGTTGCGGCGCCAGGCCTCGCACTTGGCCGAGTCGAGCTCGAGCGAGACGACGCGGCCACCGAGGATACGCGCGCCCGCCGCGAGCCAGATCGTCGAGCCGCCGCGCGAGCCGCCGATCTCGAGCACCTCGCAGCCGGCGTTGCCCGCGACGATGGCGAACAGGAGCCGCCCCGTCGTCCGCGGGACCTGACGCGCGCGCTGTTCGGACGGGACGCCCTGGGCGCGCTCGGCGGCGTCCTCCTCGTAGAGGCGGTCGAGCACGCTGCGGACGCGATCGTCGAGCATCAGACGGTCAGCTTGACGACCCCGTCCTCGACCCGTACGGGATACGTCTCCACCGGCTCGAACGCGGGCAGCGTCAGCGGGCGGCCGCTCGTGAGGTCGAACCGCGCTCCGTGGCGGGGGCACGTGACGACGCACTCGTCCGGCTCCCAGTCGCCCTCGCAGAGCGGCCCGTCGTCGTGGGAGCAGCGATCCTCGAGCGCGTACAGCGTGCCGCCGCAGTTGTAGACGCCGACCTGGAGCAGACCGGCCGGAACCAGCCGCATCGAGCCGGGCGGCAGCTCCTCGAGCCGGCAGACCTCGATCTCCGTCACGAGATGGTCAGGTCGTCGCCGAGGGCCCACTCCTCCGGAAGCGGCGTGCCCTTCGCCTTGTGCAGCGCCACCTTCAGCACGCCGAGGCCGAGAATCGCGCACTTCAGCCGTACCGGCGACAGCGGAATCCCGATCTCCTCGAGCAGCTCCTCCTTCGGCATCGCGGCGAGCTCGTGGACGGAGCGGCCGCGAATCATCTCCGTCAGCATCGACGTGGCCGCCTGGCTGATCGCGCAGCCCCGCCCCTCGAAGCCGACGTCGGAGACCGTATCGCCGTCGAGTGTGAGCGACATCGCGATCTCGTCGCCGCAGAGCGGGTTCTGGCCCTCGGCGAACGCGTCGTGCGGCTCCAGGAGCCCGTGCGAGCGCGGGCTCTTGTAATGGTCCAGGATGACCTCTCGGTAGAGCTGCTCGAACTCGCCGCTCACGAGAAGCTCTTGCGCACCTTGTGCAGCCCGTCCACGAGCCGGTCGACGTCGTCGGGGATCGTGTAGAGGTAGAAGCTCGCGCGCGTCGTCGCGGAGACGCCGAGGCGGGTCATCAGCGGCTGTGTGCAGTGGTGCCCGGCCCGGACGGCGACGCCCTCCCAGTCGAGCACCTGGGCGACGTCGTGCGGGTGGACACCATCGATGTTGAAGGAGACGATGCCGGCGCGGCGCTCGGCCGGCGGCCCGTACGTCTGCACCCACGGGAGCTCCGCCAGGCGGCCGAGGGCGTACGTGGTCAGCTCGTGCTCGTGCGCCTCGATCGCCTCGAGCCCGACGGCGCTGACGTAGTCGACTGCGATGCCGAAGCCGTACGCCTCCGCGATCGCGGGCGTGCCGGCCTCGAACTTGTACGGCAGCTCGTTCCAGCTCGTCCGGTCGAGCGCGACCGAGCGGATCATCTCGCCGCCGAGGTTGAACGGCGACATCTGCTCCAGCAGCTCGCGGCGGCCCCAGAGCGCACCGGCGCCGGTCGGGCCGCAGAGCTTGTGCGAGGAGAACGCGAGAAAGTCACAGCCGAGCGCCTGCACGTCGATCGGCCGGTGCGGCGCCGCCTGCGCGGCGTCGACGACCATGATCGCGCCCTGCTCGTGGGCCCACGCGGCCAGCTTCTCGACCGGGTTGATCGTGCCGAGCGAGTTGGAGACGAGGTTGTTGGCGACGACCTTGATACGGCCCTCCGCGGCGATCCGCTCGAGCGCGTCGAGTTGGAGCTCGCCGCTGTCGTCGATCGGGATGTGTCGGAAGCCGGCCCCCTGCCGCTGCGCGATGTACTGCCAGGGGACGAAGTTCGAGTGGTGCTCGAGCTCGGTGACGACGACGAGATCGCCCGGGCCGAGGTTGTCGAGCCCCCAGGCATAGGCGACGAGGTTGAGCGCCTCGGTGGTGCTGCGCGTGAAGACGATCTCGCGCGTCGAGGAGGCGTTGACGAAGGCGCGCACCTTCTCGCGTGCGCCCTCGTAGCCCTCCGTCGCGCGCTCGGAGAGTCGGTAGACGCCGCGGTGGACGTTCGCGTAGGAGTGCTCGTAGAACTCACGCATCGCGTCGAGCACCTGGCGCGGCTTCTGCGTCGAGGAGGCCGAGTCGAGGTAGGCGAGCGGCTTGCCCTTCACGAGCTCCTCGAAGACGGCGAAGTCGGCCCGCAGGGCGGGCGCGTCGAGCGTCTGCCCGGTGGTGACGGCCACGCGCTCATCGTAGCCGCCGTGAGGCGCGCGGCGGCCTCGCGTCTAGCGCCGCAAGGCCCGCCCCGGCACGAAGCGGTCGTCCGTCAGCCAGAGGAAGCCGACTGAGAGCCCCGTCCCAAACAGCGCTATCGCGACGGCGCCGAGGCCGGGGACGGCGAGCTCGAAGAAGCCGCGCAGCCCCGGAAGCGCGAGCACGACACCGTAGACCGCGAGCAGGGCGCCGCAGAGGATCCCCACGCCGGCGCTACGCTTCCTGCCGGTCGCCTCGAGTGCGAGGATCAGCCAGAGCCCGACGGCGATCAGCACCGTCGTCGCGACCGTGCGCGCCTCCACGAGACCGAGGTCGAAGACGTTGAGCGCGAGCAGGTAGGCCGCGAGCACGCCGAGCCCGGCCGCGACGCCTGCGGGGACGGCGAACCGCGCCATCTCGCGCAGGAAGCGCTCCGTCTTCCAGGGCCCGTCGCTCGGCGCGAGCGCGAGGAAGAAGGCGGGGATCCCGATCGCGAGCGAGGCGGCGAGGGTCAGGTGGCGCGGCAGCAGCGGATAATCCTGCGGCGTCACGCCGATCGAGAGGATGAGGAAGACGGCGAAGACCGACTTCGTCACGAAGAGCTTCGCCACGCGCTGGATGTTGCGCAGGATCTTGCGACCCTCGGCGACCATCTTCGGCACCGAGCCGAACTCGCCGTTGACGAGGACGACGTCGGCGACGGACTTCGCCATCTGCGCGCCCGTGCCCAGGGCGATCGCGAGGCGCGCCGCTTTCAGCGCCGGCACGTCGTTGACGCCGTCGCCGACCATGGCGACGTAACGGCCGGCGTCGCGGAGCGCCTCGACGACCCGACGCTTGTCCTCGGGCGCGATCCGCCCGATCACGCTCGCCCCGAGCACGAGGCGGCGCAGCTCGCCGGGGTCCTCGGGCAGCTCGCGGCCGTCGAGCACCTGGCCCACGAGCGGGATCCCGGCGTCCGCCGCGATCGAGGCGACGGTCTCCGGCGAGTCGCCGGACAGGACCTTGAGCTCGACGCCTTCGGCGAGGAAGAACGCGACCGTCTCGCGCGCCTCCGGCCGCAGCTCCTCGGCGAGCACGGCCAGCCCGAGCGGGACGGTGGGCGGCGGCCTCCCATCGGTCCCGCGGTCGAATGCCTGGGTCGTCGTGCCGAGAGCGAGCACCCGGCGGCCGGCGCGCTGCTCGGTCTGAGCCCGCGCGACGAGCGGGCCGAGCGGGAAGAGCTCGGGCGCACCGAGCACGTAGCCCGCATCGCCGAGCCGGAGCGCGCTCCAGCGCGTGCGCGAGGAGAAGGGAACGGTTTCGACGGGCTCCTCCGCGGCCGCGGGATACGCGTCGGCGAGCGCCTCGAGCGTCAGGTTCCGGCTCGGCGCGCTCGCTGCGTAACGGCCGAGGGCGGCTGCAAGCTCGTCGGGCGACGCTCCATCAGCTGGCACGAGCGAGAGCACGCGCAGGCTCGCGTCGGTGAGCGTGCCCGTCTTGTCGAGACAGAGGACGTCCACCGAGGCGAGCGACTCGATCGCGTTCAGTTGCTGGGCGAGCGCGCCGCGGCGCGCCAGCTGCAGCGCGGCCGCCGCATACGTGAGCGAAGCGAGCAGGATCAGGCCCTCCGGGACGAGCGTGACGATGCCGGCGACGGCGGTCGTGACCGACTCCCGCACGCCCTCGTCGCGCTCCCAGAGGGCGAAGACGAGCACGCCGCCGAGCGGCACCATCACGCCGACGAGGACGAAGAGAAGCCGGTTCAGCGCCCGCTCGAGCGGCGAGCGCGGATGCCGGAACTCGCGCGCCTCGCCCGCGACCTTCTCGGCGTAGCTGTCGGCGCCGACCGCCGCGACCTCGTACAGCCCGTCGCCCTCGACCGCGAACGAGCCCGACCGTACCTCCTCGCCCTCCCCGCGCACGACCGCCCGCGACTCGCCGGTGAGGATGGACTCGTCGAGCGCCAGCGCCGTCGCCGAGACGAGCGGGCCGTCGGCGACGATCTGATCACCGGGCTGCAGCCGGATGAGATCGCCGGGCACGAGCTCCTCGACGTGGAGCAGCCGCTCCTTGCCGTCCCGGACGACGCGCCCATGCGGCGCGACGAGGGCCGCCAGCCGGTCGAGCGCCCGCTTCGCGCGCAGCTCCTGCGTGATCCCGATCCCGGCGTTCGAGACGACGATGCCGAGGAAGAGCGCGTCGCGCCAGTCGCCGAACGCGAGCGTCAGCCCGCCGAGTGCGAGCAGGATGACGTTGAAGACTGTGAAGACGTTCGCGCGGACGATCGAGCCGGTCGAGCGGCTCGACGCGGGCGGCTCGACGGGGCCACGCGCCTCGAGCCGGCGGGCGGCCTCGGCCTCGCTCAGCCCCGGACGCGCGCTCACGCGCGCCCCTCGCCGGCGCCGGCTCCCGCCGGGCGGAGCCCGGCTCCGCCACCGCCTGACGCCGCTCGCGGCACCGGTCTCTCCGGGTCCGTACTCCCCGTACTGTCCCCTCCGGCCCGGCACCGCGAGCAGCGCCCGAGGAACGCGCGGGCCGAGGAGGTTGACACAGGGCGGCTCACGCGCTGCGGGGGTCGACCTTGCCGTTGCTCGAAGCGCGCTCCGCGACGGCACGCTCGAGCTGCACGGCATCGGCGGCCCGCCCGAGGAGCTCGCACAGCCGCTTCAGGCGAGCACGCTCGGAGATCCCCTCGAGCAGCTCCTGCTTCAGATCCGGCGCCAGCGCGACGCGTGCCGCCAGCTCGAACGAGAGCTGCTCCGAGCCCGGCGCCGGGTCGTCGATCTCGGTCTCTGTCAGCTCCGCGAGCTGGCGGAAGAGATCGAGCGCCCGCTCGACGTCGGCTGCCGCCGCGGGGTCCGGCTCGTCGGCGACCGGCTCGACCTCGCCCGTCTGGAACGAGCGCCCTTCCGTAAGCGAGACGAGCCGGAAGCGCTCGCGCCCCTCGACCACGACGTTCAGGCGGCCGTCCTCGAACGTGTGCAGCACCTCGGTCACGGCCGCGCGCGTGCCGACCGCGCGCAGGCCGTCGTCGTCGGCGAGCACGATGCCGAGCTCGCGCCCCTCGGCCAGGCATTCGCCGACGAGCTCCTTGTAGCGAGGCTCGAAGACGTGCAGCGGCACCTGCTCGGTCGGCAGCAGCACGATCCCCAGAGGGAAGAGCCCAAGCTCGCTCACGCTGGAAGGTTACGCCCGCTCGAAGGCCGCGACCTGCCAGATGCGGCCGCGGTGCTCGAAGGCGAGGCGCAGGCCATGCTCCTCCGCGGCCCGGCGGAACGCTTCCGGCTGGTGCACGAAGACGCGGAAGCGGCGGCGGCGCAGCTTCAGGAAGACGTTGAGGAAAGCGAAGACGGCGCGCACCCAGGGAGCGTCCCGAGGGAAGCTGAGGACGAGCGTGCGACGGGCGAGCGAGGCGGCGATCCCCGCCAGCTCGACGCCGTCGGGGGTGCAGCAGACGACCCGGTTGAGGACGACGACATCGGCGGGCCCGCCGGCGGCGGGGTCGGCGACGAGGTCGGCGGTGCGAAAGGACGCCCGCTCGGCGACGCCGGCCTCCTCGGCCAGCGCGCGGGCGTGCTTTTCGTAGGAGGGAAGCAGCTCGACCACCTCACCCCGCGCCGCGCCCGCCTTCAGCAGCTCGAGCATGACCTGACCGATGCCGCCGCCGATCTCGACCACTGTCGCCCCGTCGAGGCCGCCCGCCGACGCGCGCTCGACGAGCAGCGTGGATGTCTTGTCGAGCCCCTTGCGCCGATACCGCCGCGCGGTCCGCCGCGCGAAGCGGTCACTGAAGAACTCGTCCTGCCCGTGCCGGGCGCAGCAGTTACCCATCGCCCGCCACGGTCGCACCGTCCGGCCGCGGGGTCAAGCCCGCCGCTATCGTCGGGGCCGTGAGACGCCCTGTATCGACCTCCTCGGCCCGCGCGTGAGCGACTACGTGTTCACGATGTACCGGGCCGACAAGTTCTACGGCTCGGACCGGCAGGTGCTCGCGAACATCTCGCTCTCGTTCCTGCCGGGCGCGAAGATCGGCGTGCTCGGGCCGAACGGCGCCGGCAAGTCGACGCTGCTGCGGATCATGGCCGGGCTCGAGGAGCCCTCGAGCGGGATCGCCGAGCTCGCCCCCGGCGCGTCGGTCGGCTTCCTGCCGCAGGAGCCCGAGCTCGACCCCGGCAAGGACGTGCGCGGCAACGTCGAGGACGGCGTGCGGCCGCTGCGCGACCTGCTCGACCGCTTCAACGCGATCTCCACCGCGTTCGCCGAGCCCGACGCCGACTTCGACGCGCTCCTCGCCGAGCAGGGCAAGGTGCAGGAGCAGATCGACCGGCACGACGCCTGGAGCCTCGACGCGACCCTCGACCGGGCGATGGACGCCCTGCGCGTCCCCGACGGCGACCGGGACGTGACGACGCTCTCGGGCGGCGAGCGGCGGCGCGTCGCGCTCTGCCGGCAGCTCCTCTCCTCCCCCGACCTGCTCCTGCTCGACGAGCCGACGAACCACCTCGACGCGGAGTCGGTCGCCTGGCTCGAGCGCTTCCTCGAGGCGTACAAGGGCACCGTCGTCGCCGTCACGCACGACCGCTACTTCCTCGACAACGTCGCCGGCTGGATCCTCGAGCTCGACCGCGGCAAGGGGATCCCGTACCAGGGCAACTACTCGTCGTGGCTCGAGCAGAAGCAGGCCCGGCTCGCAGTCGAGGAGAAGCAGGAGTCGGCGCACCGGCGCACGCTCGCGCGCGAGCTCGAGTGGGTGCGGATGAGCCCGAAGGCCCGCCACGACAAATCGAAGGCCCGGCTCGGCGCCTACGAGCGCATGCTGGCCGCAGAGGCCAACGTGAGGCTCGACAAGGTCGAGCTCCACATCCCGCCCGGCCCGCGGCTCGGCGACGTCGTGGTCGAGGCCGAGGGCCTCGCGAAGGGCTTCGGCGACCGCCTTCTGTTCGAGGACCTGACGTTCTCGCTGCCGCCGAACGGGATCATCGGCGTGATCGGCGCGAACGGCGCCGGCAAGACGACCCTCTTCCGCCTGATCGCGGGCGAGGAGCAGCCCGACGCAGGCGTGCTCCGCGTCGGCGACACCGTCCAGCTCGCCTACGTCGACCAGAGCCGCGAGTCGCTCGACCCCGCGAGCACCGTCTGGAAGGAGATCTCCGGCGGCCTCGACACGATCGAGCTCGGCCAGCGGGAGCTCAACTCGCGCCAGTACGTCTCCTGGTTCAACTTCCGCGGCCCCGACCAGCAGAAGCGCGTCAAGGATCTCTCCGGCGGCGAGCGCAACCGCGTCCACCTCGCGAAGGTGCTGCGGAGCGGCGGCAACCTGCTGCTGCTCGACGAGCCGACGAACGACCTCGACGTGGACACGCTGCGCGCGCTCGAGGACGGGCTGCTCGACTTCGCCGGCTGCGCCGTCGTGATCTCACACGACCGCTGGTTCCTCGACCGGATCGCGACCCACATGCTCGCCTTCGAGGGCGACTCGCAGGCGACGTGGTTCGAGGGGTCGTATGCGGAGTACGCCGAGTGGGTGAAGGAGACCCGGGGCCCGGAGGCCCTGGAGCCCCATCGGATCAGGTACAAGCCGCTCGTGCGCGCGTAACGTCTACGCGTCGGCCGGGAGCAGGACGAAGGCGCTCCCGTCGGAAGCGCGCAGCGCGCGGAAGTGCCGCTCGTCGAGCGTCAGAATCCGGCGCGTGCCGTATCGCTCGGCGAGGACGACGATCGAGGCGTCCGCGAGGCCGATGCCGAGATCGCGGTAGCTGTCGACGACACCGCGGGCGGCAGCGACATCGCCGCCGAGAACGTCGCAAGCTCGTAGCTGCCGCCGGCGACCTCCTCGAGAAACTCGACTCTGCGGTCACGCCGCGGTGGGACGTGAGCAGCAGGTAGTCGAGCTCGGCGAGCACGAAGGGCGAAGGAGCAGCGGCCCCGGCGCCGACGCGAGGGCATCGCGCGCCGCAGCATGCGCAGGTTCATCGAAGGTCAATGCTGCACAGCCCGCTCGTGTCGAGGACGAGCGTCAATCCCGGCCGAAGCCCTCTGCCAGAGCTTCATCGACGCGCTCGGAGAGGCCGGGATCCCCAAGGGTGTCGAAGAGCGGAAGGCGAGGCCGGGGATGCTGGCGGGCGCCGTGAACTGCTCGATCGCGGAGCGGATCACCTCGGCCTCCGACGTCCCCTGAGCCGCCGCCGCGCGCTCGACTCGCGCCTTCAGCTCTTCCGGGAGATACACGGTCGTCTTGACCATGCCATACATCATACCATACGTCGTACCGGAGGCTACGCCGTGGCGACGATCGTGATCCCGCCGCGGGCCTTCTGCTCGAGCGTCCACGCTGACCGCTCCGGCCCCAGCCCGAGCGCCGCGGCGACGTCGTCGCGGATCCTGACGGCGAGCGCCTCGCAGAAGTGCCCGTCGTTCCGGAACGTGGCCAGGTACAGCTTCAGCGACTTCGACTCGAGGCAGAGATCCTGCGGCTCGTACTCGATCGTCGCGACGTAGAGGTCCGGCTGGCCGGTGACCGGGCAGATCGCCGCGAGCTCGTCGCTCGTCATCTCCACGTGCACGACACCCGGGTTGGGGAACGTCTCCAGCCCGGCGTAGTGCTCCGAGCCGGCGTGGCCGAGCGCGACGAACTCCGGCGGCTCCTTGCTCTAGCCGTACTGTACGCCCTCATGAGGCGCGTCTACCTCGCCGGGCCGCCCTACGCCGACGAGTACCGCCGGCGCGAGGCGCTGCTCCGGGAGAGCGGACTGGAGCCCGTCGACCCGATGCGGCGGGACTTCCGCGGCCAGACGGTGGGCCACGAGGCCGAGATCGTCGAGGCCGACCTCGTCGAGATCGACTCCTGCGACGCCGTGCTCGCGTCGTTCACCGCGCCGGACGAGGGGACGGCGATGGAGGCCTGGTACGCGCACGAGCGCGGGAAGCTCGTCGTCGCCTACACGGGCGGCACACCGCCGCACCCGTGGACGGTGTACGTCGCGGACGAGGTCTGCACCGAGCTCGAGGAGGCCGTCGCGGCACTCGTCGGGCTCCGCCCGCAGGCGTAGGCGGCTACGCCTGCGGAATGCGCGCTTCGAGCGCGGCGCCGAGCGCTTCCCGCACCGGCACCAGCTCGATCCGGTCGAGCACGTCCTGGAAGAAGCCGCGCACGATCAGGCGCTCGGCCTCGCTGCGCGGCAGGCCGCGCGCCATCAGGTAGAAGAGCTGCTCGCGGTCGACCTGGCCGAGCGTCGCGCCGTGGGTGCAGCGGACGTCGTTGGCCAGGATCTCGAGGCCCGGGATCGAGTCGGCGTGGGCGGTCTTCGAGAGCAGCAGGCTGCGGTTCTCCTGGTAGGCGTTCGTCTTCTGCGCGTCCTTCTCGACGCGGATCATCCCCGAGGCGGCTCGCTCGGCGAGGGCGCGGAGACGCGGCCGAGGCGGCGCCGCTGGCGCGACTGAGGCGCTTGTAATTCGCTGAGCCGTCGGCGACGATGTCGCCGTTCCCGCGTCGGCTCTGCGGCCCGCGCCTCAGACGGAGGTTTCCGTGAGCGAGTCCGCAGCAGTCCCCGAGCCAAAGGTCGGCCTCGCCCTCTCCGGCGGCGGCTTTCGCGCGTCCTTCTTCCACATTGGCGTCCTCGCGCGGCTCGCCGAGACCGGCATCCTGCCGCGCGTCGAGGTGATCTCCACCGTCTCGGGCGGCTCGATCGTCGGTGCGCTCTACTACATCCACGTCAAGAAGCTCTTGGAGCGGAAGACGGACGCGGAAATCACGAACGCGGACTACGTCGAGATCGTCCGCGGCTCGAGCGCGACTTCTTCGCGGCAACGCGCAAGAACGTGCGCGCGCGCGCGTTCGCGAACCTCTTCAAGAACGTCCGGATGGCCGGCCCCGCCTACTCGCGCAGCGACCGGATCGGCGACCTGTACGACCGCCTGCTCTACCAGCCTGCTTGGGAGCGCGATGCCGACGGCTGCGTCGAGGCGCAGTACGAGCGCCCGCGCAAGCGGTTCGGCGTCAAGAGACAGGTGGAGCTGCGCGAGCTGCTGATCAAGCCCGCCGGCGACGGCGACGGCTTCCGGCCCGACGAGGGCAACGGCTCCCGCTGCGCCAAGGTGCCGATCCTGATCGTCAACGCGACCACGCTCAACACCGGCCACAACTGGCGCTTTGAGGCGGTGCGGATGGGCGAGCCGCTGCCGGCGAGCCTGCATGCGCGTCAGGTGCTGCGTCGACGTGGACAAGAACCGCCGCCTCGAGCAGGGTACTTCGGCCCGCAGCCCGATCACGAGGCGATCGTCGAGCGTCAGCGGGACTTCCCGCTCGGGCTCGCCGTCGCCGCGTCCGCGTGCGTCCCGATGCTGTTCCACCCGCTCGCGATCCACGACCTCTACGACGGGATCGTCGTCGAGCTCGTCGACGGCGGCGTCCACGACAACCAGGGCGTGCAGGCGCTCTTCGACACCGACTGCTCGCACGCGCTCGTGAGCGACGCCTCGGGGCAGATGCCTGACCTCGAGAAGCCCCCGACGCGCATCCCCGCCGTCGGTCTGCGCTCGAGCTCGATCTACGGCGACCGGATCCGCGACGAACAGCTCGTCCGCGTCGTGCGCCCGCTCGACGGCGCTGATGCACCTGCGCAAGGGGCTCGAGAACGTGGTCGAGAAGCCGCTGCGGCGCAAAGGCGTCCCCGTCTCCGACGCGTCCCCGTATCCGGCCGACCCACCCGCGGTCGACTGCGTCGCCTTCGGCGTCGCGCTCGCGGTGCAGGAGGCGCTGGCGCACGTCCGGACCGATCTCGACAGCTTCAGCGAGATCGAGGCGCACTCGCTGATGCTGGACGGCTACAAGCTGACAGCGTTCGAGGTGGAGCACGCCGATGGCATCGGCGCCTTGCAGCAAAACGCGCTCGCGCCCGGCGCCTCGCGTTGGGCGTTCGGCCGTCTTCGAGACGCTATCGGGGACCCGGAGCGCTCGCCGTACTACCTGCGCTCCCTCGAGGCGGCGCGGCTGAAGTTCCTGAAGCCACTCGCGCTCCGGGTCGGTGTCCGCTGGGCGCCGTACGTCGCGGTGCTC
Source organism: uncultured Actinomycetes bacterium (assembly GCA_963839425.1). Classification (GTDB taxonomy): domain Bacteria; phylum Actinomycetota; class Thermoleophilia; order Gaiellales; family Gaiellaceae; genus CAYGLV01. The sequence continues at coordinate 303,749 of CAWIUX010000005.1, read as the reverse complement.
GCCGTGCTCACGGCGGGAACGGCGCTCGTCGCGTGGCAGTGGGAGGCGCTGTCGGACGCGCTCCGGGCGGAGTGGCCCGCGCGCAGGGTCGCCCTCGCCATCGGCGTGCCGCTCCTCGTCGTCGGCGCCTACTTCGGGACGATGGCGAAGAGCCGCTCCTGCGCCTGCCGACCGACGTGATCGCCTCGATGTTCCTGCCCCTGGTGCTCGCGCTGCCGCTGTGGGTGGTCTCCGGGATCACGCTCGGCGTGAGCCGGCTCTTCCTCCGACGCGGCCGCGTCGACCGCGTCGTCAGCGACGAGCCGCGAAACCGCCGCTCTTAGCTTGCCTGCGGAATGCGCGCTTCGAGCGCGGCGCCGAGCGCTTCGCGCACCGGCACCAGCTCGATCCGGTCGAGCACGTCCTGGAAGAAGCCGCGGACGATCAGGCGCTCGGCCTCGCTGCGCGGCAGGCCGCGCGCCATCAGGTAGAAGAGCTGCTCGCGGTCGACCTGGCCGAGCGTCGCACCGTGGGTGCAGCGCACGTCGTTGGCCAGGATCTCGAGGCCCGGGATCGAGTCGGCGTGGGCGGTCTTCGAGAGCAGCAGGCTGCGGTTCTCCTGGTACGCGTTCGTCTTCTGCGCGTCCTTCTCGACGCGGATCATCCCGCGCCAGACGGCGCTCGAGTCGTCGCGAAGCGCGCCCTTGAAGGCGAAGTCGGAGGTCGTGTTCGGAGCGATGTGCTCCTGGAAGGTGTCGTAGTCGAGGTGCTGCGTCCCGTCGGCGAAGTACGCGCCGGTGACGCGCGAGGTGGCGCCGGGGCCGGCGAGGTCGTTCTGGATCCGGATCTTCCCCTTCTTCGAGCCGAAGCCGCCCGCGACCCAGTCGAGCTCGGCGTCGCGGCCGACGCGCGCGTGGTGCGACGCGAAGTGCCACGTCTCGCGCGAGAGGCTCTGCACGCGAGACGTACTCGACCTTCGCGCCTCCCTCGACGAAGATCTCGACCGCCGCGTTCGAGTAGCCGGCGAGCGCGGGGTCGGCCGAGGCGTACTCCTCGATCACGCGTGAAGCGGCTCTGCGGCTCGGCGACGATCAGCAGCCGCCAGAAGAGCGAGCCGCCCTCCACCGCGTTCGCGACGCGGACGTAGAGGGGCTTCTCCAGCACGACGCCCTTGGGCACGTGCACGAGCAGCCCGTTCACCCAGCGGGCCGCGTTGTGGGCGGCGAACTTCTCGCCCGTGCCGACGAGCTCGCCGAGCAGCGGGTGGTCGGTCAGCGCCTCGAAGCGGACGCCCTCGGGCGCCGAGACGATCTCGAGCCCGCCCTCGGAGACGTGCGCGACGCCGGCGGCGTCGAGCTCGAGCAGCGCGGGCGCGTCCGCGACCGTCGTCGCCCCGTTCGCCGAGAAGGACTCCGGGTCGAAGCCCTTGAGATCGGTGAAGCGCCAGGACTCCTCGGTCGTTTCCGGTACCGGAAGCTCCTGGTAGCGAGCCGCCGCAGCGGCTCTATCCAACCGAGCCCTCCATCTGCAGCAGGATCAGCCGGTTCATCTCGACGGCGTACTCGAGCGGCAGCTCCTTCGTGATCGGCTCGACGAAGCCGGAGACGATCATCGCGCTCGCCTCTGCCTCCGAGAGGCCGCGGCTCATCAGGTAGAAGAGCTGCTCCTCGCCGATCTTCGAGACGGTCGCCTCGTGGCCGATCGTGACGTCGCTCTCGTCGATCCGGATGTACGGATAGGTGTCGGAGCGCGACTCCTCGTCGAGGATCAGCGCGTCGCAGACGACCTTCGAGCGCGCGCCGTGCGCGCCCTTCGCCACCTCGAGCAGCCCGCGGTAGCCGGCGCGGCCGCCGTCCTTCGAGATCGACTTCGAGGTGATCACGCTGGTCGTGTTCGGCGCGACGTGGACGCACTTGCCGCCCGCGTCCTGGTGCTGGCCCTTGCCCGCGAAGGCGATCGAGAGCACCTCGCCGTGGGCGCGGTCGCCCATCAGCCAGATCGCCGGATACTTCATCGTCAGCTTCGAGCCGAGATTGCCGTCCACCCACTCCATTGTCGCGTCCTGATATGCGACGGCGCGCTTGGTGACGAGGTTGTAGACGTTGTTCGACCAGTTCTGGATCGTCGTGTAGCGGCACCGCCCGCGCGGCTTGACGATGATCTCGACGACCGCCGAGTGGAGCGAGTCGGAGGAGTAGATCGGCGCCGTGCAGTTGTGCGAGACCACACCTTCGCAGACGTAGCTTTCGTCCTCCTCGACGCTCAGGTTGTAGACGGTGCAGTTGGCCTGGATCGTCCTCGATCGACCGGATCGGCATCCAGCAGTACCCGTCCGCGATCACGACGTCGGCCTTCTGGTGTCGCGGTTCGGTCTGAGTCGCGCCGAGCACGGTGCGCTCGAACACCACGTTGTCCAGCTTGCAGATCGCGAGCTGCCAGATATCCCGCCGAGGCGCCGTGCCGCGACGATCGGCTCAGCGATAGCGCGGATGCCGAGCGAGAGCAAGAGCTCGCGGAGGCGCTGGGCGACGTCCTGGTTCGTCTGATTGATCCGGTACAGATCGAGCTCGCGGTAGTAGCTTCCCTCTCCGTCGTACAGACCCGTCTGACGAAGCAGCTCCGCCTTCGACGTCTCCGAGCCCGAAGCATCCATGATCGGGTACTCGGCAGCTTCTCGGCGTGCGTGCGCCCGAAGGTCTGTGCGAAGAAGCGGGCTGCACGGACGCGACGAGTAACCGCACCTGAGCGCCCTTCGCGCTGGCTCGGCGTACTCGTACGTCCAGGGCTCCAGCCCGAACGATCCCTCGATCACGTCCTCGACGAGCTCGCGCAGATGCTCCTCGTGCGTCGACGCTGTCGAACGCGACGGTACGAGCGTGTTCGGCGCTCACCGAGCCTTCCGCAACATAGAGACCCATCACGCGGCAAACATCGGGAGAGAGCTCGACGCTCGACCTGCTCGGCCGCGGGAGCGTGGCGCCCTGCGCCGACGAGAACCTCCTCGCGGTGAACGGTCGTGCGTCGCGCTCGACGTCGATCGCCGCCGGCACGGCGAGATAGTCCCCGACCCGGAGCTCCCAAGCCTCCTTCCACTCCGCCGAGAAGGTGCGGTTGTGGGCGCGCGGGCGATCTCGCGTCGCGACGAGGAACGGGTGCCGCGGTGTGACCGCAAGCGAGCGATACCCGCTCACCGGCGAACGTCATGCGGAAGATCGGGACCTTCGAAGCGGCGCTGCATCGCGTCTCGAACGCGTCGGAACCGGCCCTCGTGCGTGACGACCTCGTCGCCGATCTCGATTGCTCTCGATCGGCTTCTCGCCGCTCGCGCACGCGCACCATCGATGCCCGCCGAGATGGCAGCCCTCCACGTAGTGCACGTAGGCGTCCTCGTCGACGATGATCAGCGTCCGCTCGAACTGGCCCATGTTCTCGGCGTTGATGCGGAAGTAGGCCTGGAGCGGCATCTCGATCGCGCACGCCCGGCGGCACGTAGATGAACGAGCCGCCCGACCAGACGGCCGAGTTGAGCGCCGCGAACTTGTTGTCGTTCTGCGGGATGATCGTGCCCGATGTGCTGCTTGACGATGTCCTCGTGGTCGCGCAGGGCCGAGTCCATGTCGAGGAAGATGACGCCCTTCGCCTCGAGATCGGCCTGGAGCTTGTGGTAGACGACCTCCGACTCGTACTGGGCGCCGACGCCGGCGAGGTACTTCTTCTCCGCCTCCGGGATGCCCAGCTTGTCCCACGTGTCGAGGATGTCGGCGGGCAGGTCCTCCCACTTGTCGACCTGCTTCTCGGTCGGCTTGATGTAGTAGAAGATGTTGTCGAAGTCGATCTCGGCGACGTTGCCGCCCCACGTCGGGAGCGGGCGCGCGTTGAAGTAGTCGAGCGACTTGAGCCGGAACTTGAGCATCCACTCGGGCTCGTTCTTGTGCGCCGAGATCGCCGCGACGAGCTCGGGCGAGAGCCCGCGCCCGGACTTGAAGAAGTAGTCCTTCGCCTCGTCCGGGTTCGAGAAGCCGTACTTGTACTCGCTGCGGATCTCCTTGACGGTGTCGGTCTCGTGCTGGGTGCTCATCACGGCCTCCTGCCGGCGTGAACGCCTCGTAGCCCTCGGCCTCGAGCCTGTGCGCAAGCTCGGGGCCGCCCTCCTCGACGATGCGGCCGTCCACGAAGACGTGCACGAAGTCGGGCTTCATGTACTCGAGAATGCGCTGGTAGTGCGTGATCAGGAGCGCGCCCATCTCCGGCCCGACGAGGTCGTTGACGCCGCCGGCGACGATCTTCAGCGCGTCGATGTCGAGGCCCGAGTCGGTCTCGTCGAGGACGGCGATGCGCGGCTTCAGGAGCGCCATCTGCAGGATCTCGACCCGCTTCTTCTCGCCGCCGGAGAAGCCGTCGTTCAGGTACCGCGACGCGAGCTCGCGCGGCACCTTCAGCCGCTCCATCGCGCCGAGCAGCTCCTTGCGGAACTCCGGGATCGGGATCGGGTCGTCGGTGCCGCCCGCGCGCGCCTTGCGGATCGCGTTGATCGCGCTGCGCAGGAAGCTCGTGACGGTCACGCCGGGGACGGCGTGCGGGTACTGGAAGGCGAGGAAGAGGCCGCGCTGGGCGCGCTCGTCGGCGCCCAGCTCGACGACGTCCACGCCGTCGAGCGAGATCTCGCCCTCGGTGATCACGTACGCCGGGTGGCCCATCAGCGCGTAGGCGAGCGTGGACTTGCCCGAGCCGTTCGGCCCCATGATCGCGTGCTTCTCGTTCAGGCCGACGGAGAGGTCGACGCCCTTGACGATCTCGGTGCCGTCCTCGAGCGCGACGTGCAGGTTCTTGATCTCGAGCAGTGCCACTTCGTGCGCCTCAATTCCTCGCCAGTACCGGAACCCGGGGGCCCGCATGTGACTCATGGTAGCCGATACGGCGAGGCGGCTAGTCAATTCGGATCAGAGCGGGAACAGCACGCTCGAAGGTGGTGGTATCCTCGCGCCATGCCCTTCGGGATCGGTGTCTGGGAGCTGCTCATCCTGCTACTCGTCCTGCTGCTCGTCTTCGGCCCGAAGCGGCTGCCGGAGATGGGCCGCTCGCTCGGCAAGGGCATGCGCGAGTTCAAGGACTCGATCTCGGGCAAGGACGACGAGCCCGTCCACAGCGACCCAGGCCTCCGAGCTGCCGCCCGCGCAGTCGGGCGATTCCGCCACGGCCGAGTCGCGCGAGCGCGACACGGTCGGCTAGCTCCTCCGGGTCATGCGGCGAAGCCTGCTGCCGCGGCGTCTTCGCCACGGCGAAGAGGCGACGCTCGTCGAGCACCTGGGCGAGCTGCGCACGCGGCTCCTCATCTGCATCTTCGCGCTCCTCCCGTCGCTTCATCGTCGCCTTCGCGTTCCACGGGCGGCTGATCGAGTGGCTCAGCGCGCCGCTCCCCGACGACAAGCGGCTCGTCACATTCGGGGTCACCGAGCCCTTCTTCACGTCGGTCAAGGTGAGCTTCTACGCGGCGCTCGCGGTCGCCCTGCCGGTGCTCCTCTACCAGGTCTGGAGCTTCCTCGCGCCGGCGTTCGAGGAGAAGACGCAACGCGTGGTCGCGGTGCTTCGTCGCGATCGCGACCGCCCTCTTCGCGGGCGGCGTCGCCTTCTCGTACTACCTCGCGCTGCCCCGGGCGGTCGAGTTCCTGACGACGTACGACGAGAACCTCTACGACATCCAGGTGCGGGCGAGCTACTACTACTCGTTCGCCGCGCTCGTGCTGTTCGCGATGGGGATGGTCTTCGAGCTGCCGATCTGGATCCTCGCGCTCGTGCGCCTGCGCGTGCTGACCGCCGACAAGCTGCGGCGGAACCGTCGCATCGGCTTCGTGCTCGTCGTCGTGCTCGCGATCCTGCTGCCGACGGTGGACCCCGTCTCGCTGCTCTTCGAGACGCTGCCGCTCCTCGTCCTGTTCGAAGCCTCGATCTGGCTCGCCGTGCTGATGGAGCGGCGCTGGGAACGAGCCGGCGAAGGCCTCTGGGCCGAGCAGCCGTAGTGGACCTGCTCTCGGCGGACTGGGTGCTGCCGGTCGAGGGACCGCCGATCGAGCAGGGAGCGGTCGCGATCGAGCACGGCCGGATCGCCGCCGTCGGCACGATCGCCGAGCTCGGCCGGGGCCGCCACTTCGAGGAGGCGGTGATCCTCCCGGGCTTCGTCAACGCTCACTCGCACCTCGAGTACGCGGTCTATGCCGGCTTCGGCGACGGGCTCCCGTTCGCGCCGTGGCTGCTCATGCACATCGAGCGCAAGGCGCGGATCGGCCTGCCGGAGATGGAGGCGATCGCACGCCTCGGAGCCGCCGAATGCCTCCGCTCCGGGATCACGACCGTCGCCGACGCGAGCTTCAGCGGCGCGGCCGTGCCGGCGTGCGCCGAGCTCGGCCTGCGCGCGATCGTCCACCTCGAGGTCTTCGGGGAGACGGCCGAGCAGCTCTCCACGCGCTTCGAGACGAACCTCGAGCGGATCCGGGGGTCTCTCTCCGACCGCGTGCGGCTCGGCGTGTCGCCGCACGCGCCCTACAGCTGCGGGGTCGAGCTGTACGCCGCCTGCCTCGGGCTCGGCCTGCCGGTCGCCACGCACCTCGCCGAGAGCGGCGACGAGCACGAGTGGCTGACGGCGGGCACGGGCCCGTGGGAACAGTTCCGCGAGACGCTGCCGCCGCCGCCGGGCACGAGCGGGATCCGGCTGCTCGCCGAGCACGGGCTGCTCGACTCCCGCATGGTCGCCGCGCACTGCGTCACGGTGGACGCCGCAGAGATCGCGCTGCTCGCAGCGCACGACGTCGCGGTCGCTCACTGCCCGCGCTCGAACGCGTACCTCGGTTGCGGGATCGCTCCGGTGGCCGCGCTGCGCGAGGCCGGCCTCCGCGTCGGGCTCGGCACCGACAGCCCGGCCTCGACACCGTCGTTCGACATGTTCGACGAGCTGCGTGCCGCCGTCTTCGCCGCGCGCGCCCGCGAGCGGCGCCCGGACGCACTCGCCGCGGCCGCCGCGCTCGAGCTGGCGACGCTCGGCTCGGCGCAGGCGCTCGGCCTGGCGGCCGAGATCGGCTCCCTCGTCCCCGGCAAGCAGGCGGACGTGGCGGTCGTCTCGCTCGCCGCATCGCCGTTCCTGCCGTGGGAGGATCCGGCCGTCGCCGTCGTGTTCGGCGGCTCTCCCGCGCGCGTCCTCGCTACGCTCGTAGCTGGCGAGACCCGATACGAGAGAGGAGGGATGGCATGGCACGAGCTGACAGACGCCGCTCGCAGCGCGCGAAAGCACCTGCTCCCGTAAGTCGCGCGGGCGGCGGCAGCAGCCGCAAGGGCGGCACGCCGTCGATCGAAGACACCATGTTCTTCCCCAAGCTCCGGCGGCACGCGAAGTGGATGTTCGTGCTGCTCGCGCTCGTCTTCGGGCTCGGCTTCGTCATCTTCGGCGTCGGGGCCGGCGGCATCGGCGTCGGCGACGTCTTCCGCGGCGGCGGCGGCGCGGGCGGCTCCGACACGCCGTCCGTGAAGGAGGCCCGCGCGAAGATCGCCGCCAACAAGCAGAACGCGCAGGCCTACCGCGATCTCGCCACGGCGCTCCAGGCCGACGGCAAGGGCGACGAGTCGATCGAGCCGCTCGAGCAGTACACGGCCCTGAAGCCGAAGGACACCGACGCGCTGCGCGAGCTCGCGGGCCTCTACCTCGCGCAAGCGAGCCAGCTCCAGCAGCAGGCCCAGATCGCCCAGATCCGCGCCCAGTACCTCACCGGCGGCTCGACGTTCGGCGAGCCGCTGAAGCTCGGCGACGGCCAGTCGCTCGGCAAGGACGAGATCCGGCAGGCCGTCGAGGCGATCGCCACCGCGGAGCTCACGAAGGTGTACACCGCGGTGCAGGAGGCGTTCGCCAGCGCGAAGGGAACGTACGACCGGCTCGCCAAGGCAGCGCCCGACGACGCGAACATCCAGATCGAGCTGGCGCAGGTCGCCGAGCAGACCGGAGACACGAAGGGTGCGATCGCCGCCTACGAGCGGTTCCTCGAGCTCGCTCCCGACGACCCGAGCGCGCCGATCGTGAGGCAGCAGGTCAAGCAGCTCAAGGCCGCCTCGTCGGGTTAGACTTACCGGACTCCGGGAAGCCATGGACTTCGACGTCACGACAGAGCGGCTGAGCGACGCACAAGCGGTGATCTCACCGGTGGGCGAGCTCGACCTGTACACCGCGCCCGAGCTGAAGCAGGAGCTGCTCGAGGCGATCGAGGGCGGCGTCACGCAGATCGTCGTCGACCTGACGCGGACGACCTTCATCGACTCGGCGACGCTCGGCGTCCTCGTCGGCGCCGTTCGCCGGCTGCGCGAGCGCGACGGCAAGCTGTCGATCGTCTGCAGCGACCGCAGCATCCGCAAGATCTTCGAGATCACCGGGCTCGACCGCGTGCTCGCGATCTACGCCGGGCGCGACGAGGCCCTCGGCGCCGTCGGATCGGGGGACTAGCGTGCGAAGGCTCGCGGGGCTGCTGGCCCTCGGCGCGGCCACGCTCGTCGTGGCGGGCTGCGGCTCCGTCGGCTATACGAAGGCGGGCGGCGACCGCGGCAACGGCAAGGAGCTGTTCGCGCAGAAGTGCGGCTCCTGCCATACGCTCGCCGACGCCGGCACGGGGGGCAAGGTCGGCCCGAACCTCGACGACGCGTTCCGCCGCGCCCGTGAAGACGGGATGACGGAGGCGACCGTGCGCCAGGTCGTGCGCGGCCAGATCGCCTATCCGGTCACGGAGCCCGTCACCGGCTCGCCCGGCATGCCCGCCGACATCGTGACGGGTCAGGACGCGAACGACGTCGCGGCCTACGTCGCGGCGGTCGCGGGCCAGTAACCCTCGGCTCCGCCGCCCACGTCCTGCCAGGACATGCCCAGGTGTCTGGAACTGTCGGCAAGGGGCGGTGGTCGTCGAGGAACTGCGGGCGGCGGTGGGCGGCGCTAGTCGCCGGACTCGACGATCACGTGTGTGATCGGGGCGTCGAAGCGCTCGCGCGCGTGGGAGACGACCCCGCGCTCGAGCCAGTGGGAGTGGCCCTCCGGATGCGTGGCGATCACGATCTCGTCCGCGCCGAACGTTCGCAGCGCGTCCTCGATCGCCTGCAACGGGTCGGCGTCCCCGACCTCACCACGTGCCTGCACGCCCGCGGCCGCGAGCGTCGCAAGGCAAGCGTCGAGCCGGGCCTGCGCGTCCTCTCTGGCGGCGTCCTCGTCTGAGGCCCAGTGGCGCACGGGCGAGTTCAGCGCGGGGCAGACGACGAGCACCTGCTCGCGCACGCCCTCGGCGCGCTCCCGGATGAGCGCCTGCAACGACTCGCCGCCCAGCGTCTCGTCCGCGATCACGAGAATCCGGCGCTCGTCCTCGGGCCCGACGTGCTCGACATGCGCCCGCGGCGACGGCTCGCCGCGCTGGCGGAAGTAGAACTGCACTGCGGCGGCGCTGACCACGAGCCAGACCGCGACGCCGAGCCACCGGTTCACGAACGCGCCGGCGACGATCAGTGTGAACGCTCCCACCGTCAACAGGAGAAAGCGGTACGCCTCTGCCTCGCTGCGGAATGGATTGCGCACGATCAGCCCCTCAGAGGAGGTAGATCGTCGCGTAGACGACGATCCACATGATGTCGACGAAGTGCCAGTAGATGCCCGGGAGCTCGACGCCGTGGTGGTGCTCCGCTGTGAAATGGCCCCGGAACGCGCGCACCGTCGCCATCCCCAGCAGCGTCAGCCCGATGAAGACGTGAGCGCCGTGCAGGCCCGTGAGGCCGAAGAAGACCGAGGCGAAGGCGTGATCGCCCGTGTTGAAGCCGACGTGGGCGTACTCGATCATCTGCGTCAACAGGAACGCGAGGCCCATCGCGAACGTGAGCACGAGCCCCGCCCTCATCCCCGCGCGGTTGCCACGCTTGATCGACTGCAGCGCCCAGTGCATCGTGAAGCTCGACGTGAGCAGGATCGCCGTGTTCACGCCTGCGACGAAGACCGGCAGGTGGAAGGGCTCCGGCGGCCACGGCTCGGCGCTCGGATTGACGACGCGGACGAAGAAGTAGGCCGCGAAGAACGAGCCGAAGAGCATCGCCTCCGACGCGATGAACAGGAACATGCCGAGCACCGTCGAGCTGACGCGCGAGCTCTGGTTCGCGACGGGCGGCCCGTGGTGGTGCTCGGCGGCTTCCACGTGGGCGCTCATGCGGGCACCTCCGCTTCGACGACGCCGACGACGTGCTGCACGGGGGCGCCGGCGTCGTCCCGCAACCGCCCGACCACGTCGCGGCGCAGCCAGCCCGAGCGCTCGCCCGGGAAGGTCGAGACGATGATCTCGTCCACGCGCTCGTCCCCGACGACGTTCATCGCCGCCGCGTACGGATCCGGGTGGGCGACCTGCCCGTGGGCGTCGATCCCGTCCGCTCGGAGCTCGGCAAGCGCCTCGCGCAGCCGGCGCTCGGCCTCCGGGTGCGGCTCCTGAGCGGGGTCGCTCTGCGGGCAAACGATGAGAAAGGCCGCCGGAGAAGCCGCGGCGCGAGCGCGAATCGCGTCGAGCAGCGGCGCCCCGAGCACGGTCTCGTTGGCGACGACGAGCACGTTCGCCGGCCCGCTTCCGACGGCGTCGCCCGCAACCACGTGCTCCACCGGGCGAGCGCCGGCCGCCCTGCGGATCTCGTCGATCAGGTCTCGTCGCAGCCAGCCCGACTTCGCCTCGGGATGCGTCGAGACGATCAGCTCGTCGTAGGCCTCCTGCGCGAGCACGTCCTTGACAGCCGCCACCGGATCCGCGTCCACGACGCCACCGTGCGCGGGAATCCCCGCCGCCCGGAGCGCCTCGAGCGCCCGCTCGAGACGGCGGTCGGCGGCGGCGCGGCGCGTGTGCTCGTACACCACGTACCCCTGGCGCGGCGGATTGACCGGCGCGACGACAGCGACCCGGATCGGGCCCGCCTCCGCGCGCCGGCGCACGGCCTCGGCGAGCGCCTCGCTCGCGAGGGTCTCGTTCGCGACGACGAGAACGCGGGTCTCGCCGCTCACGCGCGGGTCTCCTGCAGCGCGCCGGCGGCGCCACCGGTCAGGACCGCGTGCCGCGCGCCCGGCACGCCGTACTCATACGGCCCGCCGACGACCTGCGGGATCTCGTCGAAGTTGAAGATCGGCGGCGGCGAGCTGACGAGCCACTCGAGCGTCATCGCCCGCCACGGGTTCCCGACCGCGACCGGGCCGCGCGCCCAACTGACGATCATGTTGTAGAGGAAGACGATCGTTGCCGCGCCGAGCGCGAACGACGCAATCGAGATCACCATGTTCCAGCCGGCGAAGCGGTCGGCGTAGTCGAACACCCGCCGCGGCATCCCCTGCAGGCCGAGTACGTGCATCGGGAAGAACGTGATGTTGAAGCTGACGAACGTCACCCAGAAGTGCAGCTTGCCGAGTCGCTCGTTGTACATCCGGCCGGTCATCTTCGGGAACCAGAAGTAGATCCCGGCGAAGATCGTGAACACCGAGCCGCTGAAGAGCACGTAGTGAATGTGGGCGACGATGAAGTACGTGTCGGAGGCGTGGATGTCGATCGGCACGGAGCCGAGGTAGATGCCCGACAGCCCGCCGAGCACGAACATCGAGAGGAAGCCGAGCGCCCACAACATGGGGGTCGTGAAACGGAGCTTCCCCTCCCACATCGTCGCTAACCAGGAGAAGACCTTGACCCCGGTCGGCACGGCGATCAGCAGCGTCGAGACCATCATCGGCACGCGCAGCCAGGGCGCCATGCCCGCGACGAACATGTGGTGCGCCCACACCGAGAAGCCGAGCACGAGGATGCCCATCAGCGAGAGCGCCATCAGCCGGTAGCCGAACACCGGCTTGCGCGAGAACGTCGAGATCACCTCGGAGATGATCCCGAAGCCGGGCAGGATCATGATGTAGACGGCCGGGTGGCTGTAGAACCAGAAGATGTGCTGGTAGCCGAGCACGTAGCCGCCCTCGGACGGGTTGAAGAAGTTCGTGTGCAGCACCCGGTCGAACAGCACGAAGAACTGCGAGCCGGCGATGAACGGCGTCGCGATCACGACGAGCAGCGAGGTCGTGAAGTTCGCCCAGACGAGCAGAGGCATGCGCCAGAAGGTCATCCCCGGCGCGCGCATGGTAATGATCGTGACCAGGAAGTTGAGCGCGGTCATGATCGACGAGGCTCCGGCCCACTGGACGCCCAGGTTGAAGAACGTCTGGCCGAGCGGCTGTCCGGAGGCAAGCGACGGGTAACCCGTCCAGCCCGTCGCAAAGGCGCCGCCGGGGGTGACGAAGCTCGCCAGGAACATCACGCCGGCGATCGGCAGCAGCCAGAACGAGAGCGCGTTCAGACGCGGGAAGGCCATGTCCGGCGCTCCCAGCATCAGCGGCACGACGTAGTTGGCGAGACCCGCGAACGCCGGGATGATGAAGAGGAAGATCATCAGCACGGCGTGGGCGGAGACGAGCCCGTTGTAGGTCTGCGAGTCGACGTACTGGAGGCCCGGGCGCGCCAGCTCGGCGCGGAAGAGCTCCGCCAGTAGGCCGCCGACGATGAAGAAGAAGAACGTCGTCACGAGGTACTGGACGCCGATCACCTTGTGGTCCGTGTTGACCCGGAAGTAGTCCTGCCAGCGCCGCGCGCCGTGGCCCGAGTGGTCCTCGGGACGGCTCGAGCGGCCGCTGATGTAGTAGAGCCAGTAGTCGAAGGCGCCGATGCCGGTGAGGAAGCCGATCGGCGCGGTGGTGAGCGCGCCGACGGCGAGGATGACCGTCCAGTCGTAGACGGGATCCCAGCCGGCGAGCCAGCGGAAGAACGTGACGATGCAGAGGCCGATCCCGAAGAAGAGCGGCGTCAGCCAGGCGGCCCGGAGGAAGCCCGGGGCCGTGAGGAGGCGCAAGCCCTTCACGTTCTAGCTCCCCTTCCCGCCGACGACGTACTGGACGAGGGCGTCGAGCTGGTCCTGCGGCAACCCGGAGAACGCCGAGGGCATGACGCCCTTCGCGTAGCCGGACGCGATCACCTTGTCGGGCTCGACGATCGACTCCCGCACGTACTCCTCGACCGGCAGGCCGGCGGCCTCGGCGGCCTTCGCCACGTCGTCGAGCGACGGGCCTACCTGGGCGTCGGTCCCGGCCGCCGCGAGGGCGTGGCAGGCGCCGCAGCCCTGCGCCGTGAAGAGGGCGGCGCCTCCGCCCGCAGTCGCGCCTTCCTTCTGCCCGGCGAGCCAGGCGCCGAAGTCCTCCTGGCTCAGCACCTCCGCCTCGGAGCGCATCGTCGCGTGGCCGAGCCCGCACAGCTCCGTGCAGATGACCGGGAACGTGCCGAGCCGCGTCGGCGTGATCACGAGATGCGTCTGGATCCCCGGCACGGCGTCCGACTTCTGCCCGAACTCGGGCACCCAGAAGGAGTGGATCACGTCCAGGGCGTCGAGCTCGAGTTGGGCCGAGCGGCCGACCGGCAGGACGAGCCGGCCGCTCGTGACGCCGGAGCCGGGGTACTCGAACTTCCACGCGAACTGCTGCGCGACGACGTGCACCTGCAGGGGGTTCGTACCGGCGTCGCCGTTCCGAGCGAGGGCGATCGCGGAGACGATGGCGATCGCGGTCACGAGCACCGCCGGGACCGCCGTCCAGACGATCTCAAGGCCGGTGTGGCCGTGGATCGGCGGCCCGTCCGCGTCGTCGCCCGGGACGGCGCGGAACTTCACGACCATGTAGAGCAGCACTGCCGTGACCAGCGCGAAGATCACGATCGAGATCACGGTCACGAACCAGTAGACGAACTCGATCCGGTCCATCTCCTCGGAAGCCGACGTGGGCAGCCACGGAATGAGGACCGCCACGAGAGCGGCCACGACGCCGGCGACGATGCCGATCGCCACCATGCGGAAAATCGAGCCCCTGCGCACCGGGTGCGAGCCTACACGACGGTGCACGAGCAATCTGGAGCAAGGGACCGGGCTCCCCGGAGCCGGGAACGGGCTACACTTCCGGCCGCCCGCGGGCCGTTAGCTCAGTTGGTAGAGCAGGGGACTCTTAATCCCAAGGTCGAAGGTTCGAATCCTTCACGGCCCATGCACTAGAGCCCTCGACCGGGTTCGGGACGTACTCGAACCAGTGGAAGTCCGCCGGCGCAGTCGACCTGCGGCCGGCACCCGTTGCGAGCAGGCCGATCGTCGCGCCCGCGAAGTGATGCGTGCCGGTTCTCCTCAGGATCGTCTCCGCCGAGAGCGCCCTCGTCGGCACGCGGCCGAGCACCTCGAGAGAACTGCCGGCACCGCCCCGGAACGTGTACTCACGCGCCGTTGCCTCCACGGACAGCGTCACCGGTCCTCGGGCCAGCTTGGCCCGCCCGAGCGTCCGCGTCTGCCCGTGTAGCGTCCGGACGAGACTGAGCTCACGTCCGCTCTCGCCGAGCCCGACCAGCAACGCGGCGTGAAACTCTTCGTTCGCTCTCACACAGAGCCCGCCCTGCTCGTTGGCGTGGCGCGGCTCGAACTCCACCAGCGTGCTGGCCGTCACCTCGAAGTGCTGCTGGCGCCGGCAGACGAGAGCGGGGGATGCGACGTCGCCGAGAGACACGGGCGAGCCCCAGAGCCGCAGGCAGCCGGGCCGCTCCCGCAGAGACCAGTTCCGGCTGGAGGGGTTGCGGACGAAGAGCCAGCTGCGGGAGAGCGTGCGGGCCGCGAAGTCGTCGCGTTGGGCCAACGCGGCCTGTGGCGAGCGTCGAAGCGCCGGCCCCTCCATGTGCAGCTCGAGCGGCGGCATGCGTGGCCAGCCGTCCGCGCCCCACGTGACCGGCGCCAGGAACGTCTCGCGGCCCAGGTGGTGGTGGTGGCGCCCCGCCATCGGCCGGATCCCGAGGAGCACCGCCCACGTGCTCCCGTCATCCAGCTCGACCAGGTCGGCATGGCCGGTTGCCTGGATCGGGTGGCGGGGACGATCCCGGTGCGTCAGGAGCGGCCCGTGGGGCGAGAGCGCGAACGGGCCGTACGGGCGGGTGCTCCTCGCCACGACGACCGAGTGGCCGTAGCTCGTCCCGCCCTCGGCCGTCGAGCAGGTAGTACCAGCGGCCGCGGCGATACAGGTGCGGCGCTTCGGGCCAGATCCGCCGGTCCCCTTCCAGATCACGCGCGGCTTTCGCGCGACTGACTGCCGCTCCCTCCGACCAGGCGAGCTCGGATTGGTAGATGAACGGGTGATCGGCGTCGGCGCCGGGCCGTTCCGCGTGTAGTAGACGCGGTCGTCGAGGAACGCGAGCGACGGGTCGATCCCCTCCGAGTCGAGCCAGCACGGATCCGACCACGGGCCTCGCGGATGCTGCGCGGTGACGAGGAAGTTGCCGCGCTCGACGTGCGTGGTCACGAGGTAGAACGTCCCGTCGTGGTGGCGCAGCGTCGACGCGTAGATGCCGCCGGAGCTGCGGACGCCGGCCAGATCGAGCTGGCTCCTGCGGGTGAGCGCGTGGCCGATCGGACGCCAGTTCGACCAGATCGCGGCTGTGGAAGATCGGGACGCCCGGGAAGTACTCGAAGCTGCTGCACGCGAGGTAGAAATCGCGGCCGACCCGGCAGACGCTCGGGTCGGGGTACATCCCGGGCAGGACCGGATTCTCGAACTCCACCGGGAGGGGGCTCAGCCCTTGACCGCGCCGGAGAGACCGCCGACGATGCGCCGCTCGGCGAACAGGAAGAACACGAGCGCCGGGATCATCGAGAGCGTGGTGAAGGCGAGGACGCCGGCCGTGTCCGCGCTGTGCTCGGTCGAGTAGTTGGCGGCGCCGAGCGGGAGCGTCCAGTGGTTCGGGTCGGTCAGCACGAGCAGCGGCAGGATGAAGTTGTTCCAGCTCGTGATCACGGACAGGATGATCACGGTCATCAGCGCGGGGCGGGAGAGCGGGAGCAGGATCCGCCAGGAAGAACCCGAACCTCGTGCAGCCGTCGATCGCCGCCGCGTCCTCGAGCTCGGCCGGGACGCTCCGCATGAACGGGCGCAGGATGATGATCGTGATCGGGATCCCGAACGCCGCCTCCGGCAGCGCGACGCCGAGCAGCGTGTCGTCGAGGTGCGAGCTGGCGCAGCAGGAGGTAGAGCGGCAGCGCGGCGACCGCGATCGGGAAGAGCAGCCCGAAGGTGAAGAAGGTGTAGATCGCCTCGCGGCCGCGGAACTGGAAGCGCGAGAGCGGATACGCCGCGAGCGCGCTGACGCCGACGACGAGCACGGTCGCGATCGCGGCGATGATCGTGCTGTTGCCGACCTGGCGCCAGAAGGCGCCCGAGGTGATCACCTTGGTGTAGTTGTGCGTCACCCACGGATGCGGCAGGCCGACCGGGTCGAACGCGAGCTGGCCGGTCGTGCGGAAGCCGCCGAGCACGACGTAGGCGATCGGGACGATCACGACCGCCGCCGAGCGCGAGCGCGACCACGTACACCGGCGCGTTCGAGAACGGCGCCAGGCTCCGCGCGCTTCGGGCTGCGCCGCTGCCATCAGCCGGCCATCCTCGTCGTCCCGCCGGCCATGTCGCGGCGCAGGACGAAGATCTGGTACAGGATCGAGAAGACGAAGCAGATGAAGAAGAGGATCACGGCGACCGACGTCGCGTAGCCGATCCGGTAGCTGTTGACGCCCTGGTCGACCATGTAGGTCGCCATCGTCGAGGACGCGCCGGCCGGCCCTCCGAGGGTCATGATCCAGACGAGGTCGAAGAGCTGGATCGACCCGATGATCGCGAGGAACGCCCAGATGCGGATCGTCGGCCCGAGCAGCGGGCAGCGTGATGTAGCGCAGCGTCGTCCAGCTCGCTGGCGCCGTCGATCGCCGCCGCCTCGTGCAGCTCGCTGCGGGATCCCCTGCAGGCCCGGCGAGGAAGAGGATGATCGCGAAGCCGATGTACTTCCAGGTGATCACGACGAAGAGCGTGTAGAAGACGAGCCCGAGGTCGGCGAGCCAGAGCTGGACGAGCCCGCCGAGGCCGACCGCCCGCAGCGCCGCGTCGACGAGCCCGTCCGGCTGCAGGATCTGGAGGAAGACGATCGCCGTGATCGCCTCCGAGAGCACGTACGGCGCGAAGAAGACGAGGCGCAGGACGCTGCGGCCGCGCAACGGCCGGTTGAGCAGCAGCGCGACCCCGAGCGCGAGCGGGAGCTGGAGGCCGAGCGAGAGCGCGACGAGGATCGCGTTGTGCTCCATCGCCTGGCGGAAGGCGGGGTCGCCGAACGCCTCGCGGTAGTTGTGGAGCCCGATGAAGTCGGTCAGCGGCCCGAGCCCGTTCCAGGAGTAGAAGCTGTAGTGAACGGCCTGGACGACCGGGACGATGATGAAGACGACGTAGAGCGCGACCGCCGGCCCGATGTACAGGCCGATCTGGAGCCACTTCCGGCCCAGACGGCGGACGGCCGGCCGCGCTCTCGAGCGGCCGGCCGTCAGCGTTTCCGCACTGGTGGCTACGTCTCGTCTCCGTACTGCTGGTTACTTCTTCTTTGCCGCCGCCGCGATCTTGCGCCGACGACCTGCTGCGGCGTCGCCTTGCCGGCGAACTGGTCGGCGATCGCGTCGTCGAGCGCCTGCCCGATCGCCGTCGAGTACGCGATGTCGAGGTAGAGCTGGATGAACGGCGAGCTCGACCGGAACTTCGAGGACCGTCTTCAGGTTCGGGTCCGTCACCGAGCTCTCGGAGCCCTTCCGCACCGGCAGGCCGAAGTTCGGTCGAGCCGATGCGCTTCTGCACGCTCGGGCTGTCGATGTACGCGAGGAACTGGGCGCACGCCGGCTGCGGCGCCTTCCACGAGCACGCGAAGCCGTCACCGCCGCCGAGCAGCGAGCCCGGGAGTGGCCTTGCTGCCGGGAACGTTCGGGAACGGGAACCAGCCGAGGAAGCTCGGGATCTTGTTGTCCGGCGTGAGCGGCTGCATCACGCCCGGGTTCCAGTGACCCTGGAGCTCCATCGCGGCCTTGCCGTTCGCGACCAGGCCGGCCGAGCTCGTCGCGCCCTGCTGTGCCGGCGTGGCGAGGAAGCCGTCCTGGAACGGCTTGCGCGTCGAGCAGCTGCTGCGTGTACTCGCCCGCCTTGATCCAGCACGGGTCGCTGAAGTTGTACGTGACCGCCGACTGCTGCATCGTCGTCTTGCTGCACAGCTTCGTCGCGAGGTAGTCCCAGTAGAAGGCGTCGGGCCACCGGTCCTTGCTGCCGATCGCGATCGGCGTGATGTCCGCCGCCTTCAGCTTCTTGATCGTCGGCGAGGAACTGCGGCCAGGTCGTCGGCGGCGACGTGATCCCGGCCTTCGCGAAGAGCTCCTTGTTGTACCAGAACCCGACCACGCCGAGGCTGTACGGGATCGCGTACTGCTTGCCGTTGACCTGCCAGCCGGCGGCCGAGCCGCCGATCGCTCTTGATCCACGGCTTGACGTACTTGGTCACGTCGGCGACCTTGCTTCGCCTTCACCTGGTCGACGAGCCCGCCGCCGCCCCAGTTCTGGAAGACGTCGGGCGGGTTGTTCGACTGCGAGCGCGATCGGGATCTTCGTCTGTGAACTGCTCGTTCTGGAACGGGACGACCTTGATCGTCACGTCCGGATGGGCGGCGTGGAACTCCTTCGCCACCTGTGCCCAGAGCGCCTTCCCGGCACCCTGGTTGGCGTTGTGCCACCAGACGAGCGTCACGGCCTTGCTGCTGGCCTTGCGCTCGGCGCCGCGAGGCCGGCCGAGCTCGCAACGAGAACCGCCGCGCCCACCGCCGACGACCCCGGCGAGCGCGAGTAGCTTCCAGCGTTTCATGACGTCAACTCCTCCCTCCGCAGGTCGTGCGCGGTCCCCGTCGACGGCGCCCACGGTGACCGTGTGCCTCATCGCGGCGCGAGTCTTGCACACGATGCCGAAGGTCAGTCAACCGTTATCGATAACGTTTTCGATATGGGTTAGTATCTCGCCCGTGACGCGAGCGCAGAGTGACGATCGGCGACGTCGCCGCCGAGGCCGGCGTCTCGGTCGCGACCGTTTCGAAGGTGATCAACGACCGCTGGGGCGTGGCCGAGGACACGTCGGCGCGGGTGCGGGCGGTGATCGAGGAGCTCGGCTACCACTCGAGCCTCGTCGCCCAGAGCCTGCGGAGCCGCCGCACGAACGTGATCGGCGTGCTCGTCGTCGACATCGAGCCGTTCAGCGCCGAGCTGCTCAAGGGCGTCGCGCGGGCGATCCACGGCACCGGCTACGAGCTCGTCGTCTTCTCCGGCTGCGGCCGCGCCGACGACCAGGTCGGCTGGGAGCGCCGCTACCTCTCGAGGGTCAGCGGGACGCTCTGCGACGGCGCGCTCCTCGTCACCCCGAGCAGCGTCGACGTCACGTTCGGGGCGCCCGTCGTCGCCGTCGACCACAACGCCGGCTCCTCGAGCCTCCCGAGCGTCGACTCCGACAACCTCAACGGCGCGGTCACCGCGACCGAGTACCTGCTCGGCGCTCGGGCACCGCCGGATCGGCTTCCTCGCCGGGCGCCCCGACCTCGAGTCGGCGCGGCTGCGCGAGCGCGGCTATCGCGCACGCGCTCGAGCACGGCGGGCATCGCGATCGACCCGGCGCTGATCCGCGTCGGCGGCTACCAGGTCGGACTCGGCCGAGGAGGCCGCGCGGCAGCTGCTCGAGCCGGACGACCGCCCGACGCGCGATCTTCGCCGCGAACGACGTCTCGGCGCTCGCGACGATCTCGGTCGCCCGCTCGCTCGGGCTCGCGGTGCCGGACGACCTGTCGGTGATCGGGTTCGACAACGTCCCGGAGTCGGCGCTCAGCGAGCCGCCGCTGACGACGATCGAGCAGCCGATCCAGCAGATGGGCTTCGAGGCCGCCGAGCTCCTGATCCGCCTGATCGAGGAGCGAGCCCGTCGCGCCGACGCACACGATGCTGCCCACGAGGCTCGTCGTCCGCGGCTCGTGCCGGGCGGTCGAGGACGGACGCATGACCGTCACGCGGATCGACAGCGTCGAGCCGCTGTACCGCGACGCCGTCGCGACCGCGCGACGAGCGCGTCGAGGATCTCCTCGGCCGGATGACGCTGCGAGGAGAAGGTCGCCCAGCTCGGCAGCGCCTGGGTGTTCCAGCTCGCGGAGGGCGCGCGAGCTCTCGCCCGAGCACGCGGCCGAGCTGCTCGCGCAACGGCCTCGGGTCACGTCACGCGGATCTCGGGGGCGAGCTCGCTGCGATGCCGAGGACGCGGCGCGAGCTCGCCAACGCGATCCAGCAGCACCTCGTCGAGGAGACCCGCCTCGGCATCCCGGCGATCGTCCACGAGGAGATCTGCTCCGGCCTGATGGCGCGGGAGGCGACCGTCTTCCCGCAGGCGATCGGCCTCGCGAGCACGTGGGAGCCCGAGCCTCGCCGCGGCGCTGGCCGACGCGATCCGCGTCCAGATGCGGGCCGTCGGCGCGCACCAGGGCCTCGCGCCCGTGCTCGACGTCTGCCGCGATCCGCGCTGGGGCCGCACCGAGGAGACGTTCGGCGAGGATCCGTACCTCGTCGCGCGGATGGGCGTCGCGTTCGTGCGCGGGCTCCAGGGCGACGTCGCTGCGCGACGGCGTGGTCGCGACGGCGAAGCACTTCGTCGGCTACGGCGCGTCGGACGGCGGGATGAACTGGGCGCCGGCCGGCATCCCGCCGCGCGAGCTGCGCGAGGTCTACCTGCATCCGTTCGAGGCAGCCGTTCGCGATCGGCGGCGCTCGGCTCCGTGATGAACGCGTACAACGAGATCGACGGCGTCCTCTGCGCGGCCGACCGCGAGCTGCTCACCGCGATCCTGCGCGACGAGTGGGGGTTCGACGGCTACGTCGTCTCCGACTACTTCTCGATCCGGCAGCTCGCCGACGTACCACCGGCTCGCCGCGGACGGCGAGAGACGCCGCGGCGATGGCGCTCGAGCGCCGGGCTCGACGTCGAGCTGCCGGCCACCGACTGCTACGGCGCAGCCGCTGCTCGAGGCGCTCGACGTCGGGCCTCGTCGAGCGAGCAGACGCTCGACGAGGCGGTGCGGCGCGTGCTGCGCGCGAAGTTCGACCTCGGGCTGTTCGACGAGCCGTACGTCGACGTCGAGCCGGGCGTCGCCGGCGCGGCCGGCACGCCGGCCCACCGCGAGCTCGCGCGGACGATCGCCCGCAAGAGCATCGTGCTCCTGAAGAACGACGGCGTCCTCCCGCTCGCCTCCGACCTCGGCGTCGATCGCGGTGATCGGCCCGAACGCCGACACGGCCCGCAACCTGTTCGGCGACTACTGCTACCCGGCCCACGTCGAGTCGCTGCGCGAGGTGCTCGACGAGCGGCGGGAGCACCCTCTCGATCGCCGGTTCGAGTCGCTGGCGGAGGTCGAGCCGGCCGAGGCTCGACGCGCCCTCGGTCCTCGACGCGCTGCGCGCAGCGCTTCGGCGCGAGCGTCGCGTTCGCCCGCGGCTGCGACGTGAACAGGAGCTCGCGCGAGCGGCTTCGCCGAGGCGCGTCGAGCTGGCCCGCGGCCGTCCGACGTCGCGGTCATGGTGATGGGCGACAAGGCCGGGCTCACCGACGACTGCACGAGCGGCGAGTTCCGCGACCGCGCCTCGCTCGACCTTCCGGGCGTCCAGGAGGAGCTCGTGCGCGCGGTGATCGCGACGGGCACGCCCGTCGTGCTCGTGCTCGTCGCCGGGACGGCCCGTCGGCGAGCGCGTGGCTGCACGAGCACTGCGCAGCCGTGGTCGCTGGCCTGGCTCCCGGGCGAGGAGGGCGCCGGCGCGATCGCCGACGTCCTCAGCGGCGACGTCAACCCCGGCGGCAAGCTCCCGATCTCGTACCCGCGCGTCGGTCGGCCAGGTGCCCGGTCTTCTACGCGCACAAGGTCTCGGGCGGCCGGTCCCAGCCGGACGGGCGACTACGTCGACCTGTCGGCGAGCCCGCTGTACCCGTTCGGTCACGGGCTCAGCTACACGACGTTCGAGCTGTCCGAGTGCGCGCGTCCGGGAGCAGACGGTGCGGCTGGAACGGCGAGATCGTCGTCGACGTCGTCGGTCACCAACACGGGCGACCGGCGCGGGCGACGAGGTCGTGCAGCTCTACGTCCGCGACCCGCAGGCGAGCGTCACCCGGCCCGTGCTCGAGCTCAAGAGCTTCGTGCGCGTGGAGCTCGACGCCGGGCGAGTCGAAGGCGATCACGTTCCACGTCCCGGTCGCGCAGCTCGGCTTCTACGACCGCGGGCTCTCGTACGTCGTCGAGCCGGGCGCGATCGAGGTCTTCGTCGGCCGATCCTCCGCGGACGTCGTCGAGGCGGGCTCGGTGACCGTCGTCGAGGACCCGTCCGGGACCGCATCCGCAGAAGGCCTTCGACGGATCGGTCTCGGTCGGCTGAGGCGAACGAGAGTCGACGGATCCAGATGCACGTCGCGACAGAGCGGCAGCGCGGCGGGCGGTCGTCGGGCGTCAGGCTCGACACGTCACGAAGGTCTTCGCCGGCGACGTCAAGGCGGTCGACGACGTCAGCCTCGAGATCGGCGACGGCGAGTTCATGGTGCTCGTCGGCCCCTCCGGCTGCGGGAAGTCGACGCTCCTGCGGATGATCGCGGGTCTGGAGCAGGCTGTCGAGCGGCTCGATCATCATCGGCGGCGAGGACGTCACCGACACGCTCGCCGCGCGACCGCGACATCGCGATGGTCTTCCAGAACTACGCGCTCTACCCGCACATGACCGTCGACGAGAACCTCGGTTCGGGCTGAAGCGGCGCAAGGTCCCGAAGAAGGAGCGGGCGCGGCGCGTGCTGCGAGGCGCGCGAAGACGCTCGGGCTCGACGAGCTCCTCGACCGCAAGCCGGCCGCGCTCTCGGGCGGCCAGCGCCAGCGCGTCGCGATCGGCCGGGCGATGGTGCGCGAGCCGATTGCCTTCCTGATGGACGAGCCGCTCTCGAACCTCGACGCCAAGCTGCGGGTCTCGATGCGCTCGGCGCTCGCGCGCCTCCACGAGCGGCTCGGCGTCACGACGGTCTACGTCACGCACGACCAGGTCGAGGCGATGACCCTGGGGCAGCGCGTCGCCGTGCTCCGGGACGGGCGGCTCCAGCAGGTCGACACGCCGCAGGACGCTCTTCAACGCGCCGGCGAACCTGTTCGTCGCCGCGTTCATCGGCTCGCCGTCCATGAACCTGGTCGAGAGCCGACGTCGACGACGGCGACGATCCGCTTCGGCGGCTACACGATCGCCGCTGCCGGACGGGCGCGACGTCCCGCGAGGGCCGTGCTGATCGTCGGCATCCGGCCGACGGACTTCGAGCACGCCGGCGAGCGCCGATCCGAGCGCTCCCGCGGATTCGCGTCCGGCCCGACATCGTCGAGGAGCTCGGCGCCGAGTCGCACGTGATCTTCCGGATCGACGCGCCGCGGGTGACGGCCGAGGCGGTCCGCGCGGCCGCGGACACGCGCGACGGACGAGGAGAGACGCTGTTCGCCGACGACGAGCGCGCCGAGTTCACCGCGCGCGTCGACAGCCGGCTTCCCGGTCGCGCCCGGAAGCGACGTCGACCTCGCGGTGCACGTCGACGGCCTGCACTTCTTCGACCGCGAGACCGGCGACGTGATCGACGTCGGCCGTTCGGCGCCGGCGCCGCGCCGCGCCGCCGGCGGTCGCGCGCTCGACCGCGTCGTAGGCATGCCGCTCTTCGACCTGCCGCTCGCGCGAGCTGCGCTCGTACCGCACCGCGGCGGCGGAGCCGCCGGGCCTCGACGAGTTCTGGGCAGCGCGCGCTCGCGTCGGCGCGCAGCGCGGCCGCCGAGGTCGACGTCGAGCCCTATCGGCGAGCCGGTCTACGGGCGCCTCGCGGCCTACGACGTCACGTTCAGCGGCGCCGACGGCGACCCGGTGAAGGCCTGGTACCTCCGGCCGGCGGAGGCCGGCGACGCGGAGCTTCCCTGCCGCGTCACGTTCATCGGCTACGGCGGCGGCCGCGACCTTCCGGCGGCCCACGCCCTCTATCCGGCATGCGGCTACGCGACGTTCGTCATGGACACGCGGGCGCAGGGCGGGACCTGGTCGCGCGGCGACACCGCCGACCCGGGCGCAGGGTCATCCGGGCCCGAGCATCCCGGCGTCATGACGCGCGGAATCGCGAGCCCGGAGACCTACTACTACCGTCGCCTCTACGTCGACGCCGTCCGCGCGGTCGAGACCGCGGCGAGCTCCCCGGCGTCGATCCCGGCGCGCATCGGCGTCGCCGGCGCGAGCCAGGGCGGCGCGCTCGCCCTCGCCGCCGCCGCGCTCTGCCCGGAGCTCGTCCGGCTCTGCCACGCCGACGTCCCGTTCCTCTGCGACATCGAGCGCGGCATGGACGTGGCGTTCGACCCGCCGTACACGGAGCTCGTCACGTACCTGGCGCATGCACCCTGAGCTCGAAGAGCGCGCCCGGCTGACGCTGCGCTACGTCGACAACGCCCTGCTGGCGACCCGCATCCAGGCGCGGACGCTCGTCTCGGTCGGCGCTGCGCGACACGATCACGCCGCCGTCGACCGTCTTCGCCGCCTACAACGCGATCACAGCCGCGAAGGAGATCGTCGTCCTGCCGTACGCCGATCACTCGCAGGTTCCGACGAGCCATGCGGAACGGCAGCTGCTGGATTTCGTCGCCGAGTTCGGCTCGCCCCTTCAGGCTCGGTGAACCTCGGAAAAAGGAGAGAAACCATGAAGACCAGTCTCGGCATCTGGGCGTTCGGGTCGATGGTCACCCGGTTTGTCCCGGGCGGGTACCAGCCGGACCACGCCGGCGAGACGACCGTGGAGCGGGTCAGGCGGGCCGTCGACGGGCTCGGCGACCTGATCGACGGGTACGAGTTCCACTATCCGGCCGAGCTGAACGAGCGAGAACCTGGACGAGATCCGCGAGGCACTCGGCCCCGACCACGACATCTATTGCCTTGCCGGCGGGCTCCATCTCGACCCCCGCTTCGGGCGCGGCGGGCTGTCAACCCCGACCCCGAGCTTCGCGCGGAGGCGGTCCGGATCGCGGTCGCCGGCGCCGAGCTCGCCGGGCGAGATCGGCGTGCCGATGATCGTCTGGCCCGGGATCGAGGGCTACAACTATCCGTTCCAGACGCCGTACGAGGACACCTGGGCCTGGTTCATCGACGGCATGGCGGCGATCGCGGGGAAGCTGGCCGAGCACGGCCAGCCGCTGTGGCTCGAGCACAAGAACTCGGAGCCGGCGATGAAGATCATGATGCGGAACATCGGGATGACTCTCCACGTGATCCACAAGCTCGGCGACCGCGGGCTCGACGAACGTGAAGGTGAACATGGACTGGCAGCACCTGATCATGAACGGCGAGAACCTCGCCGAGTACGCGGCGCTGCTTGCGGCGGAAGGGCTGCTCGGGCATCAGCACGCGAACTCGGGCTGGGGCACCTTCGACGACGACAACATGGTCGGCGCGACCGCGTTCATGGAGACGCTCGAGCTCGCGGTCGAGTTCCGCCGCTGCGGCTACGGCGACAACGGCGAGCGGCTCGGCTTCGACCTCTACCCGTACACCGAGGATGCTGTCGAGGCCGTGCGGCGGAGCGTCTTGCAGTGGCGCTTCATCGACGGCGTGGCCGCAAAGATCGACGACGCCGCGCTCCGTGAGGCGCAGTCCCGCAAGGACGCGGTGCGCGCCTACGAGCTCGTATACACCGCGCTCGGCGCCTAGGAGTCGCTCCACCGCAGCGGGATCGCCACCGCGATCCTTGTGGCAGGTCGAAGGTTCGAATCCTTCACGGCCCATGTACTCTCTCTAGGCTCCGCGGCGTGAAGGTGCTCTCCGTCGTCGGCAACCGGCCGCAGTTCGTCAAGTCGGGGCCCCTGTCCGTTGCGCTGCGCGCGGCCGGCATCGAGGAGGTCGTCGTCCACACCGGGCAGCACTGGGACGACGAGCTGTCGCGCGTCTTCTTCGAGGAGCTCGCTCTCGCCGAGCCGGCCTACCGGCTCGACCTCCGCACGGCGGACGCCCGGGCGATGCAGCCGGCGATCCTCGCCGCGGTCGGCGCCGAGGCGCCGGACTGGGTCCTCGTCTACGGGGACACGAACTCGACCGCCGCGGGAGGACGTGCGGGAGTCGAGGCGGGCGTGCCGGTCGCGCACGTCGAGGCGGGCCTGCGCAGCGGCGACTTCGGCATGCCGGAGGAGCGCAACCGGATCGAGGTCGACCGGCTCGCCGAGCTCCTGCTCTGCCCCGACGAGCGCTCCGCCGGGACGCTGCGCGCGGAGGGAGTCGCCGGCCGGATCGAGGTCGTCGGTGACGTGATGGCGGACGCCTGCTTCACGCTCGCGCCGCTCGCGGCGCGGAGATCGCACGCGCTCGAGCGCTTCGGCGTCGAGCCCGGCGGCTACCTCGTCTGCACTGTGCACCGCGAGGCGAACGTCGCGCAGCCGCGGCTCGGCCGCATCGTCGAGGGACTGAACAGGCTCGCCGAGCCCGTCGTCTTCCCCGCCCACCCGCGGACGCGCGCGGCGCTCGAGCGCGAGGGCCTCGCGCTCGGGCCGCACGTCAACCTCTGCGAACCCCTGGGCTACCTCGACTTCAGCCTGCTCTGCCGGCGGGCCCGAGCGGTTCTCACCGACTCCGGCGGCCTGCAGAAGGAGGCCTACTGGCACGGCGTCCCCTGCGTGACGCTGCGGCCCTCGACGGAGTGGGCGGACACCGTCGAGCTGGGCGCGAACACGCTCGTGGACGACGATCCGGCCGCGCTCGTCGCAGCCGTCGCGGGCGCCCGGATGCCGGATCACCGGCCGCCGCTCTACGGCGACGGGCACGCGTCGGAGCGGGTCGCGGCCACCCTCCGCGGTACGCTTCCCCCCCGATGAGCCACGACGTCGCCATCGTCGGCGCCGGCTACGTCGGCGTGCCCCTCGCCCAGGTCTTCGCCGAGGCGGGCCGCTCCGTCCTGCTCGTGGACGTGGACGCGAGCCGCGTCGAGCGCCTGAACCGCGGCGAGAGCTACATCGAGGACGTTCCCTCCGAGACGCTGAAGCGGCTGGTCGAGAGCGGCCTCACGGCGACGACCGAGTACGACGCCCTGCGCGAGGCGGACGCGATCCTGATCGCGCTCCCGACGCCGCTCTCGCGGCAGCGGGAGCCCGACCTCTCGATCGTGCTCGGCGCGACCGAGGAGATCGCCAAGCGGCTGCGCAAGGGCCACCTCGTCGTGCTCGAGTCGACGACCTACCCCGGCACGACACGGGAGGAGTTGCTGCCGATCCTCGAGCGCACCGGCCTGAAGGTCGGCACCGACTTCCACCTCGCGTTCTCGCCGGAGCGCGTGGACCCCGGCCGCACCGACTTCACGACGAGGAACGTGCCGAAGGTCGTCGGCGGGATCACCGACGCCTGCACCGAGCGTGCCGCGGAGCTGTACGGCGCCGCGCTCGACACCGTGCACCGCGTCTCCTCGCCCGAGGTCGCCGAGCTGACGAAGCTGCTCGAGAACATCTTCCGCTCGGTGAACATCGCGCTCGTCAACGAGCTGGCGATGCTCTGCGAGCGGATGAAGATCGACGTCTGGGAGGTCGTGGACGCGGCGGCCACCAAGCCGTTCGGCTTCATGAGCTTCAAGCCGGGGCCGGGCCTCGGCGGCCACTGCATCCCGATCGACCCCTTCTACCTGACGTGGAAGGCGCGCGAGTTCGACTTCACGACGCGCTTCATCGAGCTGGCGGGCGAGGTCAACAACAACATGCCGTACCACTGCCGCTCGCTCGTCTCGCAGGCGCTGAACCACGGTGCCGGGCTCTCGCTGAAGGACTCGAAGGTGCTCGTGCTCGGCGTCGCCTACAAGGCCGACATCGGCGACATGCGCGAGTCGCCGGCGCTGAAGCTCATCGAGCTGCTCGCGAACGCGGGCGCCGCCGTCGCCTACCACGATCCGTACGTGCCCGAGCTGCGCGAGCACGGGCTGGAGCTGCGCTCGGTGCCGCTCGACCCCGGCGCGCACGACTGCGTCGTCATCGTCACGGCCCACTCGGGGATCGACTACGACGCGCTCGTCGAGCGGGCGAAAGTGGTCGTGGACTTCCGCAACGCGACCGGCCGCAACGGCACGCGCAACGGCAAGGTCTGGAAGCTGTGACGCGCGTCGCCGTCGCGGGGCTCGGCTACTGGGGGCCGAACCTGGCGCGGAACTTCGACGACATCGCGGAGCTCACCTGGCTCTGCGACCTCGATCCGGGTAAGCACGAGCGCTTCGCCGCGCGGCACCCGCGGGCGCGGGCGACGGGCGACTTCGACGAGGTGCTCGCCGACCCGGCCCTCGACGCGGTCGTGATCGCGACGCCGGTGCCGACCCACTACGAGCTCGCGAAACGGGCGCTCGAGGCGGGCAAGCACGTGCTCGTCGAGAAGCCGCCGGCGATGCACGGCGCCGAGATGGAGGAGCTCGTCGCGCTCGCCGCGGAGCGCGACCTCGTGCTCATGCCGGGCCATCTCCTGCTCTACCACCCGGGCGTGCTGAAGCTGAAGGAGCTGATCGACGCCGGCGCGCTCGGCGACGTGCTCTGCGTCTACGGCAACCGCCAGAACCTGGGGATCGTGCGCACGAACGAGAACGCGCTCTGGTCACTCGGCGTGCACGACCTCTCGGTCATCCTCTACCTCGTCGGCGAGGAGCCGGTCGAGGCGGTCGCCCACGGCAACAGCTTTCTCACGCCGGGCGTCGAGGACGTCGTCTTCTGCTACCTCCGCTTCCCCTCCGGGAAGATCGCACACATGCACCTGTCGTGGCTCGACCCGCACAAGATGCGGAAGATGACCGTCGTCGGGCGCGAGAAGATGGCCGTCTTCGACGACATGGAGCTCGAGCGCAAGATCACGGTCTACGACAAGGCGCCGCTACAGGAGGCCGAGAGCTACGGCGAGTGGGTGACCCGCACCGGCGACATCTTCTGCCCGAAGATCTCCAACGACGAGCCCCTCAAGCTCGAGTGCCAGGCGTTCCTGCGCCTCATCGCCGGCGACGGGGACCGCGGGCAGGTGGCCGCCGACGGAGGGGTCGTCGTGCGCGCGCTCGAGCGGCTGACGGAGTCGCTCCGTGCATGAGGTGCATCCGAGCGCGATCGTGTACCCAGGGACGGTGCTCGGCGAGGGCGTGAGGGTGCTCGAGGGCGCCGTCGTCGGCAAGCAGCCCGTGCTCTCGCCGCGCTCGACCGCGAAGCGGGAGCCGCTGCCCCCGGCCGAGCTCGGGCCGGGCGCGATCGTCTCCACGGGCGCGATCGTCTTCGCCGGGACGACCATCGGCGCGCGCGTGATCGTGGGCGACCAGGCCTGCATCCGCGAGCGCTGCGCGATCGGCGACGACGTCGTCATCGGCCGCGGCTCGCTCGTCGAGAACGACACGACCGTCGGCGCGCTGACGAAGATCCAGGCGGACGCGTACATCACCGCCTACTCGACGCTCGAGGAGCACGTCTTCATCGCGCCCTGCGTCGTGACGACGAACGACAACTTCATGGGCCGCACGGAGCGGCGCCACGGGCTGGTCAAGGGGCCGACGATCCGCCGCGGCGCCCGCATCGGCGGTGGCGCGATCCTCTGCCCCGGGATCGAGGTCGGCGAGGAGGCCTTCGTGGGCGCGGGCGCCGTCGTGACGAAGGACGTTCCGCCGCGCGTCGTCGTCGTCGGAAACCCCGCCCGCGTGCTGCGCGACGTCGCCGACGACGAGCTGCTCTAGCCATCTACGCCTTTACGAGCGTGAGCCGATAGCTGCCGCCGCCGGGGGCGGCGACCTTCACCTCGAGGAAGTACCAGCCGGCGGCGGGCGCACGGTAGGCCAGGTACTCCCGCGGGCCGGGGCGGGACGACTCGCGTACGCGCAGCTCCTGGTGGCGCAGGTCGTCGACGCTCTCCGTGGCCGGGCTCCAGACGGCGAGGCTCAGGTCGAGCGCGGCGTCGCCCTTGAGGCCGGCGTAGATCGCCTGTCCCCTGCCGAGCCGGACGGCGTAGACGTCGCTCTGATCGTCCCAGTAGTCGAGCGTCGCCGCTAGGCGGCGCGAGGCGCCGCGAAAGAAGAGCCGGTAGGAACGCTCGCCCGCGTCGTCGTTGGTCTCGTAAGAGTCGGCGGGAGGCAGCTCATGCGCGAGCGCCTCGAGCGCGGCCGTGACGTCGAGGCGGCCCCAGCCGGTGAACGAGTCGCGCAGGTAGAGGCAGCGGTGGCAGCCGTTCCCCGGGGTGGAGTCGACGGCACTGCGCTCGAGGATCGCCGTCACCTGCTCGGGTCGGAGCGAGGGCCGCACGGCGAGCAGGACGGCGGCGGCGGCGCTCACCTGCGGCGCCGCGAAGGACGTGCCCTCGGCCTCGCGGTACTCGTCGGGGCCGCACGGCGAGTAGCCCTGCTCGGGGCACGCCGGGCTCTCCGCGGTCAACGCTCGGGGTAGCGTCGAGAGGATCTCCTCGCCGGGCGCTGCGACGTCGTTGTAGATCGCGTCGCGGTTGGAGAAGATGGGTGCCGAGCCGTCCTTGGCGAGCGCGCTCACGCCGAGCACGTGCGGCAGGGCGGCGGGGTAGCTCGCGTAGCGCCAGGGGATCTCCGGCGCCTGGTCCGAGTTGCCGACAGCCGCGACGACGACGACGCCCTTGCTCACCGCATAGGCGATCGCGGCCGACTCGAGCGGAGAGAACGTGTCGCGACCCGGGTCGAGCGGGTCGCGCACGCCGCCGAGGCTCATGTTGATGACGTCGGCGCCGTTCTCGACCGCCCAGCGGATCGCCTTCGCCTCGGCCTCCACCGAGATGTTGCGATCGGCCGTCACGACCTTCGCAACGAGCAGCTCGGCAGACGGCGCGAGCCCGGCGATCCCCTCGGCGTTGTTCACGGCGGCGGCGATCAGCCCGGCGACGAACGTCCCGTGGCCCTGCTCGTCCCGGAGCGCCGAGCCGCCGACGAAGCTCTTGGCCGCCACGATCTTGCCGGCGAACTCGGGATGGCCGGCGTCGATTCCGGAGTCGATCACCGCCACGCGCACGGGCGGCAGCAGCGGGAGCTCCGCCAAGTCCGCCCAGAAGTCGAAGGCCCGGTTCTGGGTCGCGTACCACTGGCGGGCGTGGAGCGGGTCGTTGGGAGCGAACGCGGACCTGGAGCGCTCGCCCGCGGCCGTCGAGACGGCCACGAGCGCGAGCACGAGCACGGCGAGGCCAGTGCGGATCACGGCGCGCCGACCTCCAGCTCCGGCGAGATCCCCTCGGCGAACCCCTGAGCCGGAGCGAACCGAGCCCGGTACGTGCCGGGAGCGGCGCCGAACTCGGCACGGAATGCGCTCCGCTCACCGACGACCGCCTCCGCCGCGAGGAGCCACTGATCTCCCTCGAGCCTCTGGATCTCGACGAGCGCGCCGGGGAGCAGCGGCCGCGTGGTACCGCTGAGCGCGCCCGGCTCCTGCACCCGGGAAAGGCGAACGCGCGGCGCGACGGGCACCTTCAGCACCGTCTGGCCGCCGCCGGCGGCGACCAGACGGTAGATCGTCGTCGCAGCCGGCTTGACGACGAGCGAGAACGTCCCGTCGGCAGCCGGCGCGATCTCGGCGGCCGGCGCCCAGGGCTGGGCGCCGAGCCCTCGGGCCTCGAGCGAGACGGTCTTGACGCCCCTGACCGATCCGCTCAGGGTGGTCCTCGATCCGTAGACGACCGGGCCGCCGGGCCGCTGCAGGGTCAGCGCGGCGATCGAGATCCAGGTCGAGCGGAGTCCGAGCGCGAACCGCAGGCCGCTGCCCGAGACCGTCGCCCCGCTTGCTGCGGTCGTCACGTTGACCGCCCGCACGCGGCCCGACGGGCCGAGCACCGTCTTCAGGTCGACCACGGGCGCGACGAGCTTCAGCGCCTTGCGCACCTTCGCCGCGCTGACGACGACCGGGCCCCAGCGATGCCAGGGCGAAAGCGTGTCGTACGGATCGGGCACGGAGACGAGGTACGGCTGTGGCCCGTTCAGCACCTCCGCCCCGTCGGCCGTCCGGCCGCCCGAACTCGAGCTGAAGAGGGCGATCGCGGGCTTCCCGCCGAAGAAGAGCGCTCGGCCCGCGGTCGCCTTCACGGCCGCTGTCGTCCGCGTGTCCTCGCCCGGCAGGCCGAGGTAGACCTGACTGCGGACGTCCGGGTAGAGGTCGAAGCTTCTGCCCTTCAGCAGCGACGAGAGCGCATAGGTGCGGGCGGCGACCGCCTGCGCCTTCAGCGCCTCCGGCGGCCAATCGCCCGGCATCTCGCCCGGGACGACGCTCCAGAGGTACTGCTCCAGGCCCACGTAGTCGATCGCGGTCAGGGCGTTGCCGGTCGAGGTGACCTGGAGCTCTCCGCGATAGGGCTTGCCGCCGAGCGCGAGGAATGCTCCCCTGCCCGGCTGGAAGACGAGCGGCCCCTGGAGCTGGGATAGCTCCCCGTTCAGAGGCAGGGTCAGATCCGGGCCGAGCGCGAGCTCGCCCGCGGGAAGGTCGTAGGTCGTCGCGGCGGCGTCGCGGACGCGGAACGGCGCCTCCGAGGAGATCGCGAGTCGCTTTACCCCGTCTGCGAGCAGGACCCGCACCTGCGTCACGTCTGCCCGCGTCAGCTCCGTGCCGGGGTAGTAGTGGCCGAGGATCTGCTCGAAGGTGAATCCCTCCTGCTCGGCGAATCCGCGAGCGCCCCACTGGGCCATCCCGGCGCCGTGCCCCCAGCCCTTGCCGCTGATCAGGAAGGTCGTCGCGACGACGGGCTTCGGCTGCTCGGCCTGCGGCGAAGCAGACGCGGCGAGAAGAAGCGTCGAGCCGAGCGTGATGAGGGAGACGAGCGTGCGCCGCATTGCAGACCCCGGACTGAGGCTAGCTGACGTCCTCACAAAGACCTGGGTTCTTTACGGAACCCTCAAATCCGCCTCAGCCCCTGAGGCGTGCCGCGTACTGCCGCTCGTAGTAGGTCGCTGTAGTGCTCGCCGGACTTGATCGGCTCCCACCACGCGCGGTTGTCGCGGTACCAGGCGACCGTCTCGGCGAGCCCTTCCTCGAAGCTCTTCGCTGGCGCCCAGCTGAGCTCGCTGCGGAGCTTGCCGCTGTCGAGCGAGTAGCGCCGGTCGTGCCCGGGCCGGTCCGAGACGTGGCGGATGAGAGCTGGCATCGGCTCCCGTGAGCCCGACGATGCGGTCCGCGATCTCGACGTTCTGCCGCTCGTCTCCCGCCCCGACGTTGTAGGCCTCGCCCGCGACACCCCCATCGAGCACGAGCTCGATCCCGGCGCAGTGGTCCTCGACCCAGAGCCAGTCGCGCACCTGTCGCCCGTCGCCGTAGAGCGGCAGCGGCTCACCGTCGAGCGCGTTCGTTATGAAAAGCGGGATCAGCTTCTCCGGGTACTGGTTCGGCCCGTACGTGTTCGAGCCGCGCGTGAGCAGCGCGTCGACCCCGTACGTGCGCACCCACGCGGGAATCATCAGGTCGCTCGCCGCCTTCGCCCAGCTGTACGGGCTCGACGGGGCGACCGGGTCGGTCTCGACGGAGGAGCCGCCTGCGGCGAGGTCGCCGTACACCTCGTCCGTCGAGACCTGGACGAGGCGGATGCCAAGCTCCCGAACGACCTCCAGCAGCGTCCGCGTCCCGTCGATCTCGGTCTTCGCGAACTCGGCGGCAATCAGGATCGAGCGGTCGACGTGCGTCTCGGCGGCGAAGTTGACGATCGCGTCGCAGCCATCCGCAGCGCCGCGAACGGCCTCGGCGTTGGCGATGTCGGCGGGTAGGTTGTCGATCCCAGCCGGGAGGTTCGCAAGGTTGCTCGAGTAACGCAGGGCGTCGAGCACGACGACCTCGTCGCCGCGCGCGAGCAGGCGCTTGACGAAGTGCGAGCCGATGAAGCCGGCGCCGCCGGTGACGAGCACGCGCATCGGGCGAAGGGTAGCGGCAGCCTCAGCCGGCCCGGATCGCGGCCAGGCACTCCCGCAGGCCTTCGCGCCAGTGCGGCAGGCGCGGCGCTTCGGGGCGCTCGCTGCGCAGGACGGAGTAGGCCGGTCGCGGCGCCCTCGCGCCGTACTCCGCCGCCGTGATCCGCCGCACGCGGCAGTCGAGCCCGGCCTCCGCGAAGATCGCCTCGGCGAACTCGGCCCACGAGCACTCGCCGGCCGCGGCGAGGTGCCAGATGCCGAAGGGCAGCCCGACGAGCGCCCGCGTCGCCTCCGCCAGGTGGCCGGCGTAGGTCGGGCAGCCGACCTGGTCGGCCACGACGGCCACCTCGTCCCGCTCGGCGCCGAGCCGGAGCAACGTGCGCACGAAGTTGCGCCCCGTGGGCGCGAAGAGCCACGAGCTGCGCACGATCCACGCCCTCTCGCCGGCGGCAGCCTCGCCGTGCAGCTTCGTCCGGCCGTACGCACCGAGCGGGCCCGGCGCATCCGACTCGACGTACGGCGTGGCCTTGCGCCCGTCGAAGACGTAGTCCGTGGAGAAGGTGACGAGCGGCGCGCCGAGCCCGGCCGCGTGCGCCGTCCCGCCGACGTTGACCGCCGCAGCGCCCTGCGGGTCGTCTTCGGCGCCGTCCACGTCCGTCCAGGCGGCGGCGTGCAGCACGAGGTCGGGCACGAGCAGGCCCGCGGGCGCCGGGTGCGTCACGTCCCAGCCGGTGCGGTCCAGCGCGAGCACGTCGTCGCCCGCGAACGCCTCGGCCAGCGCGCGGCCGAGCTGGCCGCCGGCGCCGGTGATCAGGACGCGGCGGCGTCCCGCTCGGAGAGGATCGGCTCGGTGATCGTCCACAGGTGCCTGACGCGCGGGTCGTTCCACGCGATCGTGTGCTCGTCGGGGTC
This sequence comes from uncultured Actinomycetes bacterium, assembly GCA_963839425.1. Classification (GTDB taxonomy): domain Bacteria; phylum Actinomycetota; class Thermoleophilia; order Gaiellales; family Gaiellaceae; genus CAYGLV01. Next base: position 268,989 of record CAWIUX010000005.1, on the reverse strand, counting down.
GGCCGGGTCGTACTCCTCGGTGACGTGGTACAGGAAGAGCACGTCGGTCAGCGCCTCGAAACCGTGCGCGTGACGGCCGGGGATGTACACGGCGACCGGGTTGTCCTCACCGATGTCCACGGTCATCGCCTCGCCGCTCTCACGATCGAGCACGACGACGCGGGCGCTCCCCTGGAGGCAGGCGAAGAGATCGTCCTGCCCTCGCTCGTGGTAGTGAAGGCCTCGGATCACGCCCTGGCGCGAGAACGAGACGTTGGTCTGCGTCATCCGCTTCGGCAGGAGCGAGTCGCGGCGCAGCTCGACGAACCAGCCGCGCTCGTCCTCGAAGCGCCGCAGCGGGATGAGCTGGACGCCGCCGATCACGCGGGCCGGTTCGCTCCGGTCCGGCCGACGAGCGCGCCGATCTCGGCGAGCGCCTCGTGCGTGCCGGCGTCGCGCCACCAGCCGCTCACGCGCCTCGCCTGCAGCCGCCCGCGCTCCGCGTAGGCGCGGTTCACGTCGGTGATCTCGAGCTCGCCGCGGGCGGACGGCTCCAGGTCGCGGATCACGTCGAACACTCCGGCGTCGTAGCAGTAGAGCCCCACGACGGCGTCGCTCGTCGGCGGCGCCGCGTACCGCATGTCCACGAGGCCCGCCTTCTCGACGACGTCCACGACCCGGTCGCCGTCGCCGTAGACGACGACGCCGAACCGCTCGGGATCGGGCACCTCCTTGACGAAGATCAGCGCGCCGCCGTCCCCGTCGGCCCACTCCCGGATGGCCGACACCTCGGCGACCTCGAACAGGTTGTCGCCGAGACAGACGACGAGCTTCTCGCCGGCAGCGAAGCTCTCCGCCATGCCGACCACCTGCGCGATCCCGCCCGGAGCGGTCTGCACCTTGTAGGTCAGATCGAGGTCGAAGAGGAGCCCGTCGCCCGACCGCTCCTGCACCTTCCCGTCGCCGAGCAGGTCGATGAAGTCGCCCGCATGGCCCTGGCCGGTGACGATCAGCACCTCGCGCACCCCGGCTGCCTGCAGGAGCTGGAGCGGGTAGTAGACCATCGGCCAGCGCCCGACCGGCAGCAGGTGCTTGTTCGTGACGCGCGTCAGCTCGGCAAGCCGGGTCGCCTCGCCGCCCGCGCAGATCAAGCCCTTGACGCTCATGCGGGGGATGGTACTTCCGCCGCCGTGAGCCGCGAGCGCAGGAGCCCGAAGAAGGCGAGCTCGACCGAGGGACCGACGAGGAGGGCGAAGGCGAGGGTGCCGACGCCCACGGTTCCGCCGAGCGCCCAGCCGGCGGCGGTCGCGCCGATCTCGAGCACGGTGCGGGCCGCGCCGATCCGGACGCCCGTCCGGTGTGACAGCACGAGCATGAGCGAGTCGCGGGGACCTGCTTCCATCGCAGCACCGATGTAGAAGCCCGAGCCGAGCCCGATCACGAGGATCCCTCCGAGCATGAGAGCGACCCGCGTCGCGAGCGACGACCCGGTGAGGTCGGCCAGGGCCTCGACGTGCACGAGCCCCTCGATGAAGAGACCGATCAGGACGGCGTTCGCGACGGTGCCGGCGCCGATCCGCGCCCCGAGGCGCCAGGCGAGCACGAGCACCGTCAGGCCGATTGCGATGTTGGCGGTACCGAAGGTGAGCGGCGTCCGCTCGGCGAGCCCCTGGTTGAGCACGTCCCAGGGCGCGAGCCCGAGCTCCGACTCGAGCAGCAGCACGATCCCGAGCGCGAAGAGGAAGAGGCCGAAGACGAGGCTCGCCGCGCGGACGGTGCGCCCGCCGCGGATCACGGAAGGAGCGAGCACGCCTACCCGCCCCGGCGCGCGGCTTTCCGCCGTTTCACGGCCGGCACGCTGCGCACCGCGGCAACCCAAACGTAGACGCCGAGCGCGAGCGCCGCGGCGAGGATCTTGAGCGCGCGCTTGACGATCCGCACACGAACACTCTATGCGCGGTACAACTCAGGATGGAAAGCGAGCGAAAGGACGGGCCTTATGGCCAAGGGAAAGGACAAGCTCTTCGACGGCGTGGACACCGTGAGGCCGTACGTCGACCGTGCGCTCCACGACGAGGAGCTGCGCGACAGCCTGCGCGAGGCGTACGCCGCCGCGCGCGAGATCTACGGCGACCTCACCGCCGGCAACGGGGTCGGCAAGGTGGCCTCGAAGGTCGTCTCCGACAAGGAGGTCCAGGAGAACCTGCGGAAGGCGATCGACGAGCTGCGCCACGCGGCCGACCGGCTGCAGGGCAGGGAGTCGCATGCCGCCCGCAACCGCATGCTGCTGCTCGCCGGGATCGCGGCGGGCGTGCTCTTCAACCCGCTGACGGGGCCGGGCACGCGCAAGTGGCTGCTCGATCTCGTCGCGGGCGGCGAGGACGAGCAGCCGGCGACCGCCGGCGAGGCCTAGATGATTGATTCCTGATCGGCGGGCCCTCAGGGAGGGCATGGGCCAAGCAGCGTGGTCGACTCGACCGGTGCCAAGGCTGGTGGCCTTGGTGCCGGGCGAGGCGGCCGCGATGCGCCGTGCCCAGGCCCCCACTGGGGGTGCGGTGATCGGGAATCACTCATCTAACCCGGGACGCTTGGACGCAAGCGAGCGCGCCGGCGCTGCCAGGAGGAGCGGGACGTCGGCGCGCCGCTTCCAGGCGGAGAGGAACGGCTCGGGATTCACGACGCCGTCGTAGCCGAGGGCACGCAGGCCGGCTGGGTGGATCTCGAAGTGGAGGTGCGGTGGGGTTCCCTCCGCGTCGCCGCTCCTGCCGACGAAGCCGAGCACGTCGCCGGCGTGCACGAAGCCGCTGTTCACCGCAAGCGGGGAGAACGCCGACAGGTGGGCGTAGTAGTACTCCGTGCCGTCGCCGTCTCGAAGCCAGACGCGATAGCCGCCGCGATCGTTCCAGCCCGCTGAGAAGACGGCGCCGTCGGCCACGGCGAGCACCGCTGCCCCCCGCGGAGCGAAGAGGTCCTCGCCGTGGTGCCAGCCGACGCCTGCACGGTCCGCTCCGAACGTGCCCCCGAAGGACGCCCCGCCGGCGACGGGGAACGAGCGGCCACCGGGTGTGAGCGCGGCGCTCGAACCGCGTGGGAGCCGCCGCACGGGGCCATCCGGCCGCGTCGGCCGCTCTCCGGGCAGGTCGCGGGCGGCGGGCAGAGCGGGCACGGCGAGATGAGCGGGGGCGAGCGCGGGCCCCTGAACGGCGATTGCCGCCGCGGCCGCTGCGGCCGCTGCGAGGGCGAGCAGTCGCGCGCGGGCGAATCTGTCGGTCATCGTCACCTGGAGTATCGGGGTACAGCCCGACGGTCCCGGCAACGCCGGGGCGCTCGTCTAGGGTTAGCCCGTGAGCTGGGCCATTCCACTCGCGGGGCTCACGGTCCTGTCCACCCTCGCCGGCGGCTTCGTCGCGATGCGCATCGCGCGCGAGCTCGCGACCGCGATCGCCCTCACGGGCGGAGTCGTCGTCGCGGTCGCGCTCTTCGAGGTGCTGCCGGAGGCGATCGAGGCCCTCGGCGACCCGCGCGACGTCGGCCTGCTCGTCGGCGCCGGCTTCGTCTTCTTCTTCCTCGCCGAGCGGCTGCTCGTCCTCCACCATCGCGACGACGCGGTGCACGTGCACGCGCACGCGCGGGTCGGCGCGCTCGGCGCGGCCGGCCTCTCGCTGCACAGCTTCATCGACGGCCTCGGCATCGGGCTCGCCTTCGACATTTCGACCGAGACCGGGCTGCTCGTCTTCTTCGCGGTCGTCTCGCACGACTTCGCCGACGGTCTGAATACGGTCAGCTTCATCCTCCGCCAGTCGGGTGACCGCAGGGCCGCGCTGCGCTGGCTCTCGATCGACGCCATCGCCCCCCTGGTCGGCGCGATCGTCGGCACGTCGCTGTCGGTCTCCGAGCACACGCTCGGCGGGGTGCTCGCCGTGTACGCCGGCTTCTTCCTTTTCATGGGCGCGACCGATCTCCTGCCGCACGCGCACGAGCACCCCTCGGCGAAGCGGGTCGGCCTGACGCTCGCGGGCTTCGGAGCCGTGCTCCTGATCAGCCTGGCGGCGGGACGCTAGGACGGAACCCCCGGAGCGCGAGCTGCGCGGCGGCGGCGAGGACGAGCACGCCGAACAGGCGTCGCAGCATGTCCTCGGACAGCGACGTCGCGACCACGACTCCGAGCTGGACCCCCGCGATCGAGGAGAGACCGAGCCACAGCGCCGGTCGCCAGCGCACGTGCCCGTAGCCGGACTGGCGCCACACGCCGGCGGCCACCGTCGGCAGGATCGCAAGCAGGGAGGTCGCCTCCGCGTCGAGCTGGCCGAGCCCGAGCCCGAGCAGCGTCGGCACGAAGAGGATCCCGCCGCCGACGCCGAAGAGGCCGGCGAGCATCCCGGCGGCGAAGCCCAGAGCGATCGCCACGCTGATCGTGGCCACGCTCACCCGGCGAGCAGCCAGACCGCGACGCCCACGAGGAGCGCCGAGAAGCCGAAGGAGAGGACGCGCGCGTGGATCCGCTGCTGGAGCGCCGAGCCCACGATCGCTCCGGCGGCGGCGGGCAAGCCGAGGAGCGCGGCGTACCCGACGTCCACGTGCCCGTGGAAGGCGTAGGTGATCGTGCCGGCGAGCGCCGTGATCCCGACCGCGGCGAGCGAGGTCGCGGCCGCCGACCGCTCGAGGAAGCCCGCGGCGAGGATCAGGAGCGGCACGAGCAGGATCCCGCCGCCGACTCCGAAGAGCGCGGAGAAGAGCCCCGCGGCGAGACCGATGAGGACGAGCCGGAGCACCCGCCGTATCGTAGGCGGGGCTCCGGCTCGCCCGATGCACCGGCTAGGCGGCCTCGAGGGCCGGGGCGGCCACCGGCGCGGGGGCCGGGCCGAAGTCGGAGCCGCGGATGAGGACGAGCGAGGCGACCACCCCGAGGACGGCGGCGCCCGCGCCGCCCCAGAAGGCCAGCTGGAAGCCGTCGGTGAGCGCGTACGGCAGCGCCGTCCCGGCGGCGACGGCGTCCTCGGTGCGCCCCGTCGCGAGCGCCGAGAGCACGGCGACCCCGAGAGCTCCGCCGATCTGCTGCGACGTGTTGAGGAGGCCGGAGGCGAGACCTGCTTCCGACGGCCGCACGCCCGCGAGAGCGGCGATCGAGATCGGAACGAACGAGAAGCCCATCCCGATCCCGATCAGCAGGAAGCCCGGCAGCAGGTCGCCGACGTAGGAGCCGTCGGGCGACACGTGCGCGAAGTAGACGAGGCCGGCGGTGAGGAAGACCATGCCGGCCGTCAGCACAGGCTTCACGCCGACGCGCGTGACGAGCTGCGCGGCGACGTTCGCCCACACGATCGACGTTCCGGCGACGGCGAGGTAGCCGAGGCCCGTCTTGAGCGGCGAGAAGCCGAGCACCTGCTGCATGTACAGCGTCAGCATCAGGAACATCGCGAAGAGCGCCGTGCCGAGGATGAACCCGGCCACGTTGGCGCCCGTGAGCGTGCGCAGGCGGAAGATCGAGAACCGCATCAGCGGGTCGCTCACCCGCGTCTCCCACACGGCGAAGGTCGCGAGCAGCGCGGCGGCGGCGGCGAAGATGCCGATCGTCTTGCCCGAGCCCCAGCCGTAGCCGTTCGCCTGCGTTGTGCCGAACACGAGCAGGGAGAGACCGGCGGTGACGAGCACCGCGCCGAGCGCGTCGAAGCGCTTCGCGCGGGCGTCGCGGCTCTCGCGGAGCAGGACCGGCGTGATGATCGCCGCGGCCAGACCCACGGGCACGTTGACGTAGAAGATCCACGGCCACGAGAGACCGTCGGTGAGGATCCCGCCGAACAGGACGCCTGCGGCGGCGCCGAAGCCGCCGACCGCGCCCCACACGCCGAGCGCGATGTTTCGCTCACGCCCCTCGGTGAACGTCGTCATCAGGATCGAGAGCGCCGCCGGCGAGATGATCGCCGCGCCGAGCCCCTGCAGGGCGCGGGCGCCGATCAGCGAGCCCTCGGACCAGGCGAGGCCCGCGAGCAGCGAGGCGGCGGAGAAGACGACGAGGCCGACGAGGAAGACGCGCCGGCGGCCGAGCAGGTCGGCCGTGCGCCCGCCGAGCAGCAGGAAGCCGCCGAAGACGAGCGCGTAGGCGCTGATGATCCACTGCAGGTTCTCCTGCGAGAAGCCGAGATCCACCTGGATCGACGGCAGGGCCACGTTCACGATCGCGACGTCGAGCACGACCATGAACTGGACGACGCTCAGGAGAGCGAGCCCGGCCCACTTCAGCCTGGAAGCGACGACCATCTACACGGTTCCTTTCACGCGGTAAGGCCTGCGACGATACAGCCGTCAACGTCGCGACTGCCGCCGACAATCCCGCCCGGTCGTCGCTGAGCTCGGGCCGGTCCTGGACAGGATTCTCCTGACCGGCTACTGCTTCAGCAAGGGCGACCTGCATGCATACGGCCCCCTTTCGCTCGACGGCGCCGTGGACCTGCGCACCAGCCGCACCGTCGTGCTCGTCGCCGGCGGCAAGCTGCTGCCCTACGGCAAGTAGCCCTACGCGCGCCGGGCCCGCACCGCCGTCCCGTAGGCGCAGATCTCGGTCCAGGTGGTGCCCATCTCGGACGTGTCGAAGCGCATGGCGACGATCGCGTTGGCGCCCTTCGCCTCGGCCTCCTTGACCATCCGCTCGATCACCTGCTCGCGACTCTCCTGGAGGGACTTCGTCATCCCGGCGAGCTCGCCACCGAGGATCGACTTGAGACCTGCCCCGATCTGCGAGCCGATGTTGCGCGAGCGGACGGTGAGACCGAAGACCTCGCCGAACACCTCCTCAATCACGTGGCCGGGGAGGTCGTTGGTGGTGGCGATCAGCACGGGGTCTTCTCCTGGACGCGGTAGTGGTAGCCGTAGAGCGGCTCGAAGCCTGCCTGCTCGTAGAGAGAGCGCGCCGGCGCGTTGCCCTCCTCGACCATGAGGTAGGCGCGTGTGGCGCCTCGCACAACGCCCCAGGCGGCGAGCGCGGCGAGGAGCGCGCGGGCGAGCCCCCTGCGGCGCGCGTCGGGCAGCGTCGCCATACCGAAGATACCGAGCCAGCCCCGCTCGAGCACGCCGCGACCGGCCGCCGCCGGACGGCCGTCGAGCTCAGCGAGTGCGTAGGCCGCCTCCGGGCCGATACGCGCCAGGATCGGCTCGACGACGTCGAGCGTGAGCGCACGGCCCTCTCCCCGGCCCCAGACGTCGAGCCAGGTCGGGTCGGGAGCCTCCGCCAGGCGAACGAAAGCGGCAGGCGAACCGGGCGGGGGCTCAAGTGCGGCGACGTGCACGAGCGTCGGCGTGGCGACGACATAGCCGCGGGCGGCGAGGACAGCGTCGAGGTCGGCCGGCCTGCACGCGGGCGAGAGCTGAAACCGCGCGAGCGCGCCGCGCCGTGCGTAGAACCCCTCGGCGAGCGCGAGCCGCTCCTCGAGCGGCAGCTCGCCGGCCCCGCTCGGTAGAACGGAGTTCGCACGGCTCGTCACACCCCAGCCGTAGCGGAGCTGCCAGCCGTCCACGACCTGGACGACCGGCGCCGGCCATGCGTTCGAGGCGATTTCGTCGAGCAGGCCGATCACGCCGCCGCCTCGCGACGGAGGACGTCCCAGGCCCGGCGCACGTCGTCCTCGGTCGTCCGCACGTTGCCGATCGCGAGCCGGATGACGTAGCGACCGTTCAGCTTCGTGGGGCTGAGGAAGGCCTCGCCGGACGCGTTGACGCGCTGAAGCAGCGCCTCGTTCTCCTCGTCCGAGCCCTCGCACCTGAAGCAGACGACGGAGAACGGCCGCGGGGCACAGAGCTCCCAGCCCGGCTCGGCGCGCACCCAGCCCTCGAACAGCTCGGCGAGCCGCACGTGCTCGCGAATCACCGCCTGCAGCCCCTCGCGCCCGTGGCAACGGATCACGGCCCAGAGCTTGAGCGCCCGGAATCGGCGGCCGAGGGCGGGGCCGTAGTCCTTGAGATCGAGCGCCGATTCGGACTCCGGCATGTATTCGGGAACGAGCGCAAAGGCGGCGTGCAGCGCCTCCGCCCGGCGGGTGTAGAGCACGGAGCAGTCGATCGGGGTGAACAGCCACTTGTGCGGGTTGACGACGACCGAGTCGGCGCGATCGCAACCTTCGAGCGCCCAGCGGAGCTCCGGGCAGACGGCGGCGGCTCCCGCGTAGGCGGCGTCCACGTGCAGCCAGGCGCCTGCCTCCGCGCACATGTCCGCGAGCGCCGGCACGGGGTCCACGGACGTCGTCGAGGTCGTGCCGACCGTGGCGACGACGGCGGTCGCGCCGGTGAGGTCGAGACCGTCGGTGCGCATCCGGAACTCCGCGTCCACCGGCACCTTCCTGTACTCGAGCCCCACGAGACGCGCCGCCTTCTCGATGGAGAAGTTGGCCTGCTCGGAGGCGTAGACGACGCCGCCCGGGCGCAGGCCGCGCGCCGCGGCGAGGGCGGCCACCGTCGCGGTCGAGGCGGTGTCCTCGATGTGTCCGTGCCAGTCCGACGGGAGGCCGAGCAGCTGCGCGAGCCAGTCGAGCACGTGCTGCTCGAGCTCGGTCGCCGCGGGCGAGGCGGACCACACCATCGCGTTGACGTTGAGCGTCGCGATCAGGAGCTCGGCGAGGATCCCCGGCTCCGAGCCGGTGATCGCGAAGTAGCCGAAGAAGCGCGGGTGGTTCCAGTGCGTGATCCCCGGCAGCAGGACCTCGTCGAGATCGCGCAGAACAGCCGAGAACGGCTCTCCCGTCTCCGGAGGCGACGCGGGCAGCCCGGCCCTGATATCACCCGGTCGCACCTGGGAGAGCACGGGCAGCTCGCCGACCCGCTCGAGGTAGCGGGCGGCCCACTCGAGCGCCTCGGCGCCGTCCTCGCGGAAGGTCACTTGCGCATTCTCTCTATCTCCCGCCAGGGGCGCGTGTTGACGACCTGCGCCTTCGTCAGCCAGGCTCGCCGCGCCTGAGCGATGCCGTACTCGACGAAGGCGAGCTCGTGCGGGCGGTGGCCGTCGCTCGAGACGACGAGCGGGACCCCGGCCTCCGCGGCGAGGCGCGCGTGCACGTCCCGCAGGTCGAGCCGATCCGGCTGCGAGTTGAGCTCGAGGAAGGTCCCGGTCTCCAGCGCCTTCCCGACGACGCGCTCGAGATCCACGTCGGCCGGCAGCCGCTTGCCGATCTTGCGCCCCGTCAGATGGCCGATGCAGTCCACGTGCGGGCTCTCCAGCGCCGCGAGCACGCGGCCGGTCGGGTCGCGGTCGAAGGAGGAGTGGACGGAGGCCATCACCCAGTCGAGGGCGCCGAGCTCCTCGTCGGCGAGGTCGAGCGAGCCGTCGGCGCGGATGTTGACCTCGACGCCCTTCAGGAGCCGGAAGGGCTTCAGCCGCTCGTTCAGCGCGTCGATCTCCTCCCACTGAGCCTGCAGCCGTCCGTCGCGCAGGCGCTGGGAGTGGTCGCACACCGCGAGGTAGGCGTAGCCGCGCGCGCGCGCCGCCGCGGCCATCTCCGCGATCGTCGCCCTCCCGTCCGACCACGTGCTGTGCGTGTGCAGGTCGCCGCGCAGGTCGCCGGGCTCGACGAGCTCGGGCAGAGCGTGCACGCGGGCCGCCTCGAGCTCCCCGGCGTTCTCGCGCAGCTCGGGCGGGATGAACGCGTAGCCGAGGTAGGCGTACAGCTCCTCCTCTGTGCGGGCGGTGACGACCTCGCCGGTCTCGACGGTCGTGACGCCGTACTCGGAGATCGAGAGCCCGCGACGCTGGCCCTCCTCGCGCATGGCGACGTTGTGCTCCTTCGAGCCGGTGAAGTGCTGCAGGAGGTTGCCGAAGCACTCCGGCGGAACGACGCGAAGGTCGAAGCGGAGGCCGTCGTGGGAGATCACCGTCGCCTTCGTGTCGCCGTGAGCGACGATCTCCGCGACGAGCGGGAGGCGCGTGAAGGCCTCGGTCAGCCCGGCCGGGTCGGTCGCCGTGGCGATCACGTCGAGGTCGCGGAAGGTCTCCTTGCGCCGGCGAGCGCTCCCGGCCTCCGAGACCTCGACCGCCGCCGGATGGGCGCGCAGCTCCGCCACCACCGCGAGCAGCGCCGGCAGGCCGGTCCCGAGCAGGCCTCGCTGCTCCTCCTCGGCTCCGAAACCCGCGGCCAGGGCCTTCAGGATCTTCTCCTCGCTGCGGGCGCCCAACCCCGAGAGCGTCCGCAGGCGCTCAGACTCGGCCGCCTCCCGCAGCTCCGCGAGGGTGGTCACGCCCAGTTCCCGCCAGATGCGCGCCGCCGTCTTCGGACCGAGCCCCGGGAGGCGGAGGAACGCGACGACCTCCGGCGGGACGAGCTCCCTCCGCCTCGTGAGCGCCGCCATCTCCCCGGTCTCGACGATCTCCACGATCTTTCCTTCGATCGTCTTCCCGATCCCGGGCAGGCCCTTCGCGTCGCCCGCGAGCGCGAGCTCGGCGATCGAGGCGGGGGTCTCCCGCACGCGGGTCGCCGCACGACGGTAGGCCAGCACGCGAAAGCCCTCGTCGCTGAGCAGCTCGGAGAGGTCGGCCAGCAGGTCGAGCTGGTCGGCCACGTCGGCGTTCCGCGGCAGCGCCTTCGCCACCCCGCGATGATACGGCGATGGGCGTCTGGGTCTGCCTGCCGACGTACGACGAGCGCGAGAACCTCGAGCCGATGGTGCGCGCGCTCGGCGAGGTGCTCGACACCCAGCGCGACCGGGTGCTGGTGATCGACGACAACTCGCCGGACGGCACCGGCGCTCTGGCGGACAGCCTGGCCGGCGAGCTTGCGTGGGTCGAAGTGCTCCACCGTGAGCGCAAGGAAGGGCTCGGGCAGGCCTACCTCGCGGGCTTTCGGCGCGCGCTCGCAGGCGGCGCAGAGCTCGTCGTCGAGATCGACTGCGACTTCTCCCACGACCCGGCCGACGTGCCCCGCCTCGTCGCGGCGTGCGCCGAGGCCGACCTCGCGCTCGGCTCGCGCTACGTCCCCGGCGGCGGGACCGAGAACTGGGGCCCGCTCAGGCGCGCGGTCTCCGCCGGGGGCTCGTGGTATGCGCGCACGCTGCTGGGCGTCGGCGTGCGCGATCTCACCGGCGGCTTCAAGTGCTTCCGGCGCCACGTGCTCGAGCGGATCGGGCTGGAGTCGATCACGACACACGGCTATGCCTTCCAGATCGAGACGACGTACCGGGCACTGCGTGCCGGCTTCCGCGTCGTGGAGGTGCCGATCCTCTTCACCGACCGGAGAGCGGGCGGCTCGAAGATGTCGCGCCGGATCGTGCTCGAGGCGGTCTGGCGCGTACCGGTAATGCGGCTGCGGCGTCCCCCTCTGCGGCCGAAGGCACGATGAGGGCATGACCCTGCTCGCCTCGCCGCGCCGCCGCCGGCGTCTCGCCTGGGGCCTCGGCGCGCTCGGCACCGCCACGGTCGTGGCGGTTCTCGCCGTGCTTCTCCCCCGGGGGGAACGGCTACCCGAGGGCGCGCTCCGCCCGGCCGGCGCCGGGACGGAGACGACGTCCGCAAAGCCGCTGAAGGTCACACCGGCGGTCCGGCGCGAGATCGACGTCGTGGTCGAGCGCTTCGTTCACAGCGCGGTCCTGCGGGAGGACCTCGACGAGGCCTGGGCGCTTGCGTCGCCGAAGCTGCGCGCGACCGTCAGCCGCGAGCGCTGGAACGCCGGCGACCTGCCGGTGTTCCCGTTCCCCCAGGAGGCGTTTCGGGTCGAGGACTGGCGACTGCGCTACACCTTCGACCGCACGGTCGTGATCGACGTGATGGTGCTGCCGAAGCCCGACGTCGCCCAGCGCACGCTCGTGTACGGCGTCGAGTTGACGGCCTACGGGGCAGGCACGTCGCGGCGGTGGCTGATCGACACGTGGTTCCCGCAGACGACGCTGACGTCGGGCGGAACGTCCACGACGCCGAAGCCGGCAGTCACGCTGACGGCCGTCCCGGAGAGCCCGTACACCAAGGGCAAGCTCGATGCGAGGTGGCTGTTCGTCCCGCTCGGCGTGCTCGCCCTGGTCGCGATCTTCCCGCTGTCCCTGCTGGTGCGCGGAGCGGTTCGCCGCCGCCGGGCCGAGCGCCGCTACCGGGAGGGGCTCGATGATTGAGGTGACGGACGCGACGTTCGAGCAGGCTGTCCTCCGCGCCGACCGGCCTGTGATCGTGGACTTCTGGGCTCCCTGGTGCCGGCCGTGTGAGGCGATCGAGCCGGCGCTCGAGGCGATCGCCGCCGCGAGCGACGGGCGCGTCGGCCTCGTTCGCCTCAACATCGACGAGCACGTCGGCGTGCCGTCGCGGTACGACGTGCTTGCGTTGCCGACGGTGATCCTCTTCGCCGACGGCGAGCCCCGGGCGACCGTCGCGGGCGCCCACCCGCGGGCCCGCTACGAGCGGGCGTTCGCGGCCTGGCTTTCCTGACGGCTTACGGAGAGGCGACCGCCGGTGCGCGGGTCGTCTCGGCCTGGACCTGCTGTCGCGTCCGCATCTCCCGCGGCGAGCGCTCGTGGAGGCGCACGCGCGGGTCGAGCACCGCGTACAGCAGGTCTACGACGAGGTTGGCGATCAGGATCGCCGTCGTCACCAGCACGACGACGCCGAGGATCACCGGCATGTCACGGCGCCCCAGCGCGTTGAAGAGCAGGTAGCCGATGCCGGGCAAGCCGTACACGCGCTCGACGAAGACGGCCCCGGCGAAGGCGAGGCTGAGGTCCATGCCCATCATCGTCACGACCGGCAGCATCGCGTTCCGGAGCACGTGCGAGCGGAGGACGAACCACTCGCCGAGGCCCTTCGCGCGCGCCGTGCGGACGTAGTCCTCGTGCAGCGTCTCGAGCACGCTGGCGCGAACCATCCGGGCGTAGAGCGCCGCGAAGCCGAGCGAGAAGGTGAGCCAGGGCAGCAGCAGGTGATAGGCCCACTGCACCGGGCCGCCGCAGGCCGTGATCGTGTTGAAGACGTCGCAGTAGCCGTTGACCGGCACCCAGCGGAGCTTGAACCCGAAGTACCAGGAGAGCATGTAGCCGACCCAGAGCGGGTGCAGCGAGACGCCGGCGAGCACGAACGCCATCGAGGTCCGGTCGAGCAGCGAGCGCGGACGGTAGGCGGAGAGGATCCCGATCGGAAGGGCGATCAGCAGCCAGACCACCCCGGCGCCGAGGATGAGCGAGGCCGTCACCGGCGCCGCCTGAGCGATGATCTCGGTCACGTCCTGGCGCGTGGCGAACGACCGCCCCAGGTCGCCGTGGACGATCCGCCAGACGAACGTTCCGTATTCCTCGAAGAACGACCCGCGGATGCCCACGGAATCCCGCACCGTCGAGGCCTCGCCCGTGATCCCGCTGCCGCGCGCCGATCTGGAACGCCTCGTACGGCATCAGGAAGAAGAGGATGTACGTGTACATCGTCACGACGAGGAAGAGCACAACCGCCCACCCCATCCGCCTGACGATGTATCCGAGCACCCTCTCCCCAGCCTGACGCACTCCGGCCGCACGGGCAAGGCCGCGTGCCGAGCACTACGCCGACCTCAGACACACGGTTTGCGCGTCAGCGAAAGTGGTCGTGGCCGCGCAGCGCGACCGGCCGGCCCGCGAGCAGGAGCACGGCGCCTTCGCCAGCCTCGCAGCGGCCGATCTCGATGCAGCCCTCGACCGGCTCCGGCACCGTCGCGAGCAGCTCGTAGTCCTCGCCGAAGCCGGCGGCGAGCTCCCACACGCTCACGCCCGCCCGCTCCGCGACCTCTGCGACGCCGGGAGCAACCGGCACGTGCTCGAGCTCGAGCACGAGCCGGCAGCCCGAGCGCTCGGCGATCCGGGCGGCGTCGGCGGCGAGGCCGTCGGAGACGTCCAGGAGAGCCGTCGCGACCGCCCCGAGGCGGCGGCCCTCCGCCAGGCGAATGGGCGGGCGCAGGTGCGCGGCGACGAGCGGGCTCCCGACTCCGTCCCGCAGGCAGCGCCAGCCCGCCGCCGAGGCCCCGAGCGGGCCGGTGACGACGACCCGGTCGCCCGGCCGGGCGCCCGAGCGGCCGGGCACGCGCTCGGAGCGGCCGATCGCCGTCACGCTGAGGTACGCCCGGTCGGCCGCGGTCAGGTCGCCGCCCCGCACCGGCACGCCGGCCTCGGCGATGCCCTCGTAGAGCTCGAGCACCTGCGCCACTTCGGTGTCCGGATGCAGGCCGAGGCTGACGATCAAGGCCTCCGGCTCGGCGGCCGAGGCGGCGAGGTCGCTGAGGTTGACGGCGGCGGCCTTGTAGCCGAGGTCGCGCCAGGAGATCCAGTCGAAGCGGAAGTGGACGCCCTCGACGAGCGCGTCTTGCGTCACGACGACGCCGCCGGCGAGCTGCGCCGCGTCGTGCTCGATGCCGGTAACCAGCCCGAGCCGCTCGAGCTCGGCCAGCAGCCCGCGCTCGCCGAGGTCAGCGAGCCGCATCGAGACCGAAGACGTCGACGGGGCCGTCGCCGGCACCGAGCCCCTCGAGCCCGTGCGCGACGGCCTGGGCGGCGACGCGGGCGGCCTCGCGGGCGGCCGCCTCGAGGTCGAGCCCGCGCGCGAGGGCGGCGGTGAGCGTGGCCGAGTGCGTACAGCCGGCACCGTGTGTGGAGCGGCGCGCGTGCCGCGGCACGGGAATCTCGACGTGCCGGGTGCCGTCGAAGAGGTGGTCGACCGGCTCGTCGCCGTGGCCGCCCGTCACGACCGCGGCCCGCGCGCCCAGCTCGACCAGCCGCTCCGTGAGCTCGCGCCGCGTTCCGCCGCCCCCGGCCAGCGCCATTGCCTCGGGCAGATTCGGCGTGACCACCGTCGCGAGCGGGAAGAGCCGGCCGACGAGCGTCGCGACGGCGTCGTCGCGCAGCAGGCTCGCCCCCGAGCTTGCGAGCAGCACCGGGTCGACGACGAGCGGCACCGGATGCTCCGCGAGGAAGTCCGCGACCGCCTCGATCACGCGGGCGGAGAAGAGCATCCCGGTCTTCGCCGCGTCCACGCCGATGTCCGAGAAGACGGCGTCGAGCTGCGCTCGCACGAACTCGGGCGGCACCTCGTGCACCGCCGTCACGCCCACGGTGTTCTGCGCCGTCAGCGCGACGATCGCGCTCATCCCGTGGCAGCCCGCGCGGGCGAACGCCTTCAGGTCGGCCTGGATTCCGGCTCCGCCCCCGGAGTCGGAGCCCGCGATCGTCAGACAGCGCGTTACATGCAGGACGTCCACCGGTTGTATCTTGCAGGCATGGACACGACGACGAACGCAGCGGTTGCCGTGGGCGCCCGGCTGATCGACGCGATCGCGGCCCAGGACTTCGCCGCGGCGCAGGAGTGCTTCGCACCGGACGCGCGCCTGCGCGGGCTCGTTCCCTCGGCGCTCCGGGAGGAAGAGGGTGCCGGCGCGATCGCCGGGCGCCTCCGCTTCTGGTTCGGCGAAACCAGGGAGCTCGAGCTGATCGAGTCCGAGCTCGAGCCCGTCTCGGACCGGGTCCGGATCCGCTACCTGGTGAAAGGCTACGACCCCGATGAGGGCCTGACGCTCGTCGAGCAGACCGGCTACCTGCACGCGCCCGAGGGGAAGATCACGATCCTCAACCTCGTCTGTTCCGGCCACCGCCCGGCGGAGTAGCGATGGGGCAGCCGTACACCTACTCGGTCTGGCGGGTGAAACCCGGCCAGGAGGAGGAGTTCGTGCGCCGCTGGACGGAGTTCGCCGACTGGACGGCGTTGCAGGGTCTCGCCGCCGCGGCCAAGCTGCTGCGAGACGTGGAGGACCCCTCCAAGTACGTCAGCTTCGGGCCGTGGGAGAGCCTCGACACGATCCGGCGCTGGCGTCACCAGCCCGGCTTCCACGAGCGCGTCGTCAGGCTGCACGAGGTGCTCGAGAGCTTCGAGCCGAGCACGCTCGAGCTCGTCGTCGACCGCTAGATGACCGCCGCCCTCTGGGACGGGCTGCTCGAGGGCGAGGAGCTCGCCTACCTGACGACCGAGCCGGCGCGCGCCGCGCGCTCCGAGCCGTTCCCCGGGGATCTCGACCCGCGTGTCGCCTCCGCCCTCGTCGCCCAGGGAATCACCTCCCTCTACGCCCACCAGGCCGAGGCCTGGGAGGCCACCGCGCGCGGCGAGCACGTGATCGTCACGACCGGGACGGCGAGCGGCAAGAGCCTCGCGTTCAACCTGCCCGTGCTCGACGCGCTCTCGATCGACCCGAAGCGCCGCGTGCTCTACCTCTACCCGACGAAGGCGCTCGCCCAGGATCAGGCCCGCGCGCTCGCCGCCTTCCGGCTCAAGGCGCTGCGACCGGCGATCTACGACGGCGACACCGAGGCGGAGCGCCGGTGGCGGATCCGCAAATGGTCGAACGCGATCCTGACCAACCCCGACATGCTCCACGTCGGCGTCCTGCCCCACCACGACCGCTGGGGCGACGTGCTCTGCAACCTCCGCTACGTCGTCGTGGACGAGGCGCACGTCTACCGCGGCGTCTTCGGCTCGCACGTCGGCAACGTCCTGCGGCGTCTGCGGCGGCTCGCCCGCGCCTACGGCGCCGACCCCCAGTTCCTGCTCGCGTCGGCGACGATCGCGAACCCCGGCGAGCTGGCGGAGGCACTGCTCGGCGTTCCAGCGACGGTGGTCGCAGACGACGGCGCGCCGAAGGCCGAGCGCACGGTGGCGCTCTGGAACCCGCCGCTGCTCGACCCCGAGCTCGGCCTGCGCGCGAGCGCGCTCGGCGAGGCATCGCGGCTCATGGCCGGGCTCGTCACCCGCGGGCTGCGAACGATCTGCTTCGCCAAGAGCCGGCGAGCGGCCGAGCTCGTCCACCGCTTCACCGCCGAGCGCGTCGACCGCGAGACGGCGGCGCGACTCGCTCCGTACCGCGCCGGCTACACGCCGCAGCAGCGGCGCGAGCTCGAGCGGCGGCTCGTCGAGGGCGAGCTGCTGGGGGTCTCCGCGACCGACGCGCTCGAGCTGGGAATCGACATCGGGCTCCTCGACGCGGCGATCTCGGTCGGCTTCCCCGGCACGGTCGCCTCGCTCCGGCAGCAGTGGGGACGCGCCGGCCGCCGCGGGCACGGGCTGGCCGCCCTGATCGCGAGCGACGACGCCCTCGACCAGTTCTTCATGCGCGAGCCCGAAGCCCTCCTCACCCGCACCGTCGAGGCCGCGATCCTCGACCACGCGAACCCGCGCATCCTCGACCCTCACGTCTACGCGGCCGCCTTCGAGGGGCCGCTGACCGAGGACGACGCGGCGATTCTCGGCCCCGAGGCGCTCGTTCGCGCCGCCGCGCTGCCGGAGCTCGAGGCCACCCCGGCCGGCTTCGTCTGGTCGGGGCGCGACTACCCGGCGGCGCGCGTCTCGCTCCGGTCGGGCGACCCCGACGCCTTCACGATCGTGCAGGGAGAGACGGGCGACGTGCTCGGGCTCGTCGAGCGCGAGCGGGCGTATTCGACCGTCCACGAGGGCGCCGTCTACCTCCACCTCGGCGAGCAGTACCTCGTGCACGCGCTCGACTTCGAAGCGCGGGCGGCGGTCGTGACCCCGTTCGCCGCCGACTGGTACACGCAGGCGAAGCGGGAGACGCAGACGGCGATCGAGGAGCCGCTGCGCGCCGAGCGCCGCTGCGGGCTCGATCTCACGTTCGGGCGCGTCAGCGTCACCGAGCAGGTCGTCGCCTACCAGCGGAAGTCAGTCGCCGGCGGCGAGACGCTCGAGACGGTGCCGCTGCTGATGCCGGAGACGACGTTCGACACCGAGGCCGTCTGGTTCTCTCCGGAGGACTGGATGCTCGAGGGGCTGGAGGAGATGCCGAAGCTGCTCGGCTCGCTGCACGCGGCGGAGCACTCGCTGATCGCGCTGCTGCCGCTCTGGGCGATGTGCGACCGCTGGGACATCGGCGGCCTCTCGACCAACCTCCACTTCCAGACCGGCAGGCCGACGATCTTCGTCTACGACGGACACTCCGGCGGTGTCGGCATCGCCGAGCGCGGCTTCGAGCGCTTCGAGGGCTGGGCCGCCGACACGGCACGGCTGCTGGAAGGCTGTTCGTGCGAGCGCGGCTGTCCGTCGTGCGTGCAGAGCCCGAAGTGCGGCAACCTGAACGAGCCGCTCGACAAGGGAGGCGCGCTGCTCCTCCTCCAGCGCCTCCTGACCACCTGAGGCCGGCGTAGAGTTCTCGCGCGATGGAGTCCTGTCCGTTCTGCGAGATCGTGGCGGGTCGTCGGGCACAGGAGGTCGTCTACGCCGACGACGAGGTTGTGGCGTTCCTCTGTGAGCCCCCTGCGACATGGGGCCACACGTTGGTCGTTACTCGCGCCCACCTGCGAGACATCTGGACGGTCGAGCCTGATGACGCTGTCGCCACTATGCGTGTGGCTCAGCGCCTCGCGCGCGTGATGCGGGACGACCTTGGCGCGGTCGCCGTGAATCTGCGCCAGAATTCGGGGAGTCGCGCCGGGCAGGACGTCTTTCATTTCCACTTGCACGTTGTGCCTCGATATGAAGACGACACTGTGCTGCCAGGTTGCGTTTGGGGCATGTCCCCCTGGCAGCCGCCGGCCGGTGGCGACGGAGAACGCCTTCGAGTCGCATCGGCGCTACGTGCTGGTCTCGCTCCCTAGAGCAGCGGGCTGTCGATTTCGCGCGCGGTCGTTCGTCGTCATCCTGCAATCACGCAACAGGAGGTCTCCGTGAAGTACATGGCGTTGATCTACTCCGACGACCGGGGCACCGAGGCGGCCGTGCTGGAGAAGTACATGGCGTTCGCGCAGGACGCCCGCGCCGCGGGCGTCAACCTCGGCGGCAACGAGCTCGCACCCGTCGCAAGCGCGACCACCGTGCGCGTCCGGGACGGCGAGGCACTCGTCACCGACGGGCCGTACGCCGAGGCGAAGGAGCACCTCGGCGGCTACTTCCTGCTCGAGTGCGCCACGTTCGACGAGGCGGTCGACTGGGCCGCGAAGATCCCGGGCGCCGCGCACGGCGCGGTCGAGGTGCGGGCGGTCCACGTCGACGAGGAGGCAGGGTCGTGAAGTACGCACTGATGGTCTACAGCGACCAGTCCGCCTGGCTCGGCATGAGCGAGGAGGAGGCGCTCGCCGCGCGCGAGGCCTCGATGCCGAAATGGATCGCCCTCTTCGAGGAGCTGGCGAAGGTCGACCCGGGGGTGGACGGCAGCGAGCTCGAGGCGGCGGCCGAAGCGCGCACGGTGCGCGTCCGAAACGGCGAGCGGCTCGTCACGGACGGCCCCTTCGCCGAGACGAAGGAGCTGATCGGCGGCATCTTCATCCTCGATGCCCCGGATCTCGACGAGGCGATCCGGCTCGCAGCGCTGGTCCCGGCCGCCGAGTACGGCTCGATCGAGGTCAGGCCGATCGTCGAGCATTGAGCGAGGTCGCCCGCGTCTTCCGCGAGGAGTGGGGACGTGCAGTCTCGATCCTCATCCGCGTCCTCGGCGACTTCGAGCTCGCCGAGGACGCGGTGCAGGATGCCTTCGCCACCGCGGCCGAGCGCTGGCCGCGCGACGGCACGCCCCGCAACCCGGGCGCCTGGATCGTCGCGACGGCGCGCAACCGGGCGATCGACCGCATCCGGCGCGAGCGCACGCTCGCGCGCAAGCGCGAGCAGCTCGTCGCCGCGCTCGAGCGCCTGCCCACCCACGACGAGGAGGACGACGTGAGCGCGATCCCCGACGACCGCCTGGCGCTCGTCTTCACCTGCTGCCACCCGGCGCTCGCCGCCGAGGCCCGCGTCGCGCTGACGCTGCGTGAGGTCGGCGGCCTGGCGACCCCCGAGATCGCCCGCGCCTTCCTCGTTGCCGAGCCGGCGATGGCGCAGCGGCTCGTGCGGGCGAAGCGGAAGATCCGCGAGGCCGGCATCCCGTTCCGCGTCCCGCCCGACCACCTCCTCCCGGAGCGTCTCGGCTCGGTGCTCGCGGTGCTCTACCTCGTCTTCAACGAGGGCTATTCGGCGACGGGCGGCGGGGAGCCGCTGCGGCGCGAGCTGTGCGACGAGGCGATCCGGCTCGCGAAGCTGCTCGCCGTCCTGATGCCGGACGAGCCGGAAGCTCTGGGGCTGCTCGCGCTCATGCTGTTGCAGGACTCCCGGCGCGAGGCCCGCTTCGGGCGCGGAGGCGGGTTGGTGCTGCTCGAGGACCAGGACCGCTCGCGCTGGGACCGGGCGCGGATCGCCGAGGGGTTGCGCGTGCTCGCCCGCGCGCTCTCCCGCCGCCGGCCGGGCTCGTATCAGCTCCAGGCGGCAATCGCCGCGCTGCCACGCCGAGGCGCCGCGGCCCGAGGACACCGACTGGCCCCAGATCGCGCTCCTCTACGGCGAGCTCGCGCGGCTCGAGCCCTCGCCGGTGGTCGAGCTGAACCGCGCGGTGGCCGTCGCGATGGCCGAGGGCCCGGAGCGCGGCCTCGAGCTCCTGGACGCGGTCGAGGGCCTCGACGGCTACCACCTCTTCCACTCCGCGCGGGCCGATCTCCTGCGCCGGCTCGGTCGCCGGGAGGAGGCGGCCGCCGCCTACCGCGCCGCGCTCGCGCTCGAGATGAACGCCGCCGACCGCGTCTTCCTCGAGCGGCGGCTGGCAGAGGTCTCGCCGGAGCGGCGAGAATGACGCGATGCGCGTCTCCGCGAAGGTCGACTACGCACTGCGTGCCATGACCGAGCTCGCTGCGGCGCCGCCCGGGCCGCTCAAGAGCGAGCGGATCGCGTCGGCGCAGGAGATCCCCCAGAAGTTTCTCGAGAACATCCTCCTCGACCTACGCCACGCAGGCCTCGTCTCGAGCCAGCGCGGCGCCGAAGGCGGCTACACCCTTGCGCGAGCGGCCGGCGAGATCAGCCTGGCCGACGTGATCCGTGCAGTCGAGGGCCCGATCGCCACGGTGCGCGGCGTGCGGCCCGAGGACGTCTCGTACCGCGGGCCGTGCTACTCCGTTGCGCGAGGTCTGGATCGACCTGCGCGCAGCGATGCGCGGGGTTCTCGAAGAGACTTCCCTCGCGGACATCCTCGAGCGAGGCTAGCCGGCCCGGACGGCGACACCTCGGGACGTGAAGGTGTGCTCGTTGGCCGGCGTCACCCAGACGATCTGGCCCCGCTCGAGCTCGAGCTCGTCGAGACGGTCCCGGGTCACCTGCACGAGCAGCTCGTCGCCGTCGGCGGGCGTCAGCTCGACGCGGACGTCGAAGCCGAACTGGATGATCCTGTCCACCATCGTCTCCACGCCGCCCGGAACCGGGTCGAGCGAGATCTCGAGGTCGTGTGGCCGGACGAATCGGTCGCCGATCCTGTTCGCCTCGCCGACGAACTGCATCACGAACTCGGTCGGCCGGCTCGTCGTAGAGCGTCGTCGGGCTTCCGACCTGTTCGATGCGGCCGTTGTTCATGACCGCGATCTGGCTCGCGACGTCCATCGCCTCGGCCTGGTCGTGCGTGACGAAGATGGTCGTCACGTGTACCTCCTCGTGCAGCCGGCGCAGCCACTCACGCAGCTCGCCGCGCACGCGGGCGTCGAGCGCACCGAACGGCTCGTCGAGGAGCAGCACCTCCGGCTTCGGCGCGAGCGCGCGCGCCAGAGCCATCCGCTGCCGTTGCCCGCCGGAGAGCTGAGCGGGGTAGCGATGCCCGAACGGCTCGAGCTGCACCAGCCGCAGCAGCTCGTCGACGCGGGCGCGAATCTCGCTCTTCGGGCGTTTGCGCACCGAGAGGCCGAACCCGATGTTGTCGCGCACGGTCATGTGCTTGAAGGCCGCGTAGTGCTGGAAGACGAAGCCGACATTGCGCTTCTGCGGCTTCAGGTCGGTTGCGTCCTCTCCGGAGATCAGGATCTCGCCGGTGTCCGGGATCTCGAGCCCGGCGATGACGCGAAGCAGCGTCGACTTCCCCGATCCGCTCGGCCCGAGCAGCGCGGTGAGCGAGCCGCCCTCCACCTCGAGCGAGACGTCGTCGAGCGCCGTGAAGTCGCCGAAGCGCTTGGAGACGTTACGAACGAGAATGGACATGGCTAGGCGGTTTCCTCCCGTGGCTTGAGCATGGTCATGGCGAGGAGGACGGCGATCGCGATGAGCGCCAGCACGATCGAGATCGCATACGCCCCGGCAAGGTCGAAGCTGTCGTAGCGCTCCTCGACCCGCAGGGTGGCTGTCTCCGTCTCGCCCTGGATGCGGCCGGAGACGACCGCGACCGCACCGTACTCGCCGAGGCAGCGCGCCGTCGTGAGGATGACGCCGTAGATCACGGCCCAGCGGATCGACGGCAGCGTGATCCGCCGGAAGGTCTGCCAGCCATTCGCGCCGAGCGTCTTCGCCGCCTGCTCCTGCTCGTCGCCGATCTCGCGCAGCATCGGCACGACCTCGCGGGCCACGAACGGCAGGGAGACGAAGATCGTCGCCACGACCATCGCGGGAAGAGCGAACAGGACCTGGATGTCATGACGCTCGAAGAAGCCGCCGAACCAGCCGGTGCGGCCGTACAGCAGGAACAGCGAGAGCCCGACGACGACGGGCGAGAGCGCGAGCGGCAGGTCGATGAACGCGTTCAGCAACCCCTTGCCGGGAAAGCGCTTGCGCACGATCGCGAGGGCGCAGACGATCGCCGAAGACGGTGTTCAGCCGGCACCGCGATCGCCGCGATGATCAGCGTCAGCTTGAACGCATGGATCGTCTCGGGCGTGGAGAGCGCCTCCCACGCCGGCCGAAGCCCCTCCTCGAACGTGCGGTAGAAGACGATGCCGAGCGGCCCGACGAGGATCGCGGCCAGGTAGAACAGCGCGACGAAGCGGAGGCCGTACCTACGCACGGTCGTGCCTCGTCGTGAAATGGCGGATCGCGCCGACGATCAGGAGGATGCGCGAACGAGATCACGAGCAGGACGACCGCCACGGCCGCCGCCCCTGCAGGGTTGCCGCTCTCGATCTGGCCGAGGATGAAGACCGACGAGACCTCGGTCTTGTATGGCAGGTTGCCCGAGATGATCACGAGCGAGCCGAACTCGCCGACCGCCTTGGCGAAGGCGAGGGCGAAGCCCGAGAGGATCCCGGGCAGGATGTTCGGGAAGACGACGCGGCGGAAGGTCGTCAGCTCCGACGCTCCGAGGGACGCGGCAGCCTCCTCCATCTCGCGGTCGAGCTCGCTGCAGCACGGGCTGGACGGTGCGCACGACGAACGGGAGCGTCACGAACAGCAGCGCGAGCGACGATCGCGAGCCGTGTGACGCGATGTTGATCCCGATCGGCGACCGCGGGCCGTACAGCGCCAGCAGCGTCAGGCCGGCGACGATCGTCGGGAGCGCGAAGGGCAGATCGATGATCGCGTTGATCGACGCGACTTGCCGCGGAAGTCGTCGCGGACGAGCACCCAGGCGGTCACGCGTCCCGAGCACGGCGTTCACGCAGTGCGACGACGAACGAGGCCGCCGAGCGTCAGCTTCAACGCGGCGACGGCCTGCGGGCTCGTCACCGCGTCCCAGAAGGCCTCACGACCCTCGCTCGTCGACTCACCAGACGAGCGCGGCGATCGGGAGCATCGACGATCAGCGAGAGATAGGCGTGACGATGCCGAGGGAGAGGGCGGTCGACGCCCGCTCCCTCGAGCCGGGATCCTGCGGGGTGCCGCCGGCGCGGCGGCGATCTCAGCCAGTGGGGCCTCCGATCGCCTTCTCGATGCTCACCATGATCCTGCTCGTTCGGGTCGAACCACTTCGCGTCGGCCGCAGCCAGCTCCCAGCCGCAGATCGGCCGGAGCTGGTCGATCGTGGACGGCCCGGGCGGACGTGGACTTGACTCCTTGGCGCACGCTGCTTGTCCACCGGGCGGTACCCGTACTCGGCCCAGATCCGCTGCGCGGAGGCCGTCCGCGGAAGCGCATGAACGGTTCGCCTTGTCCTTGTTCTCGCTGTCCTTGATCACCGCGATTGGCGTCTCGATCAGCATGGTCGCTCGCGGGATGTAGAACTGGATGTCCTGGCCGTTCTTGCGGGACAGAAGCGCCTCGTTCTCGTAGGCGAGCAGCACGTCGCCCTTGCCGGAGAGGAACGTGTTCAGTCGCGTCACGGCGCGCTCTTCGCCTGCACGGACGACGTTCCTGAAGAGCTTCAGCACGTAGTCCTGCGCCTGCTTGTCCGTCTTGCCCAGCTTCCGCTAAGCGCCGTAGGCGGCGAGGATGTTCCACTTCGCGCGCCGCCCGAGGTGAACGGGTTCGGCGTGATCACCTCGACTCCGGGCTTGAGCAGGTCGTCCCAGCTCTTGATCTTCTTGGGGTTGCCGCCGGGCGAACGCGCGAAGACGACGAGCGAGTTCGTGACGATGCCGTTGTACGACTGCCGGTTCCACTTCGGGTCGACGAGCCCGGCTTTGACGAGGTAGTCGACGTCGAGGCCCGAGCGATAGCTGCACGATGTCCGTCCTAAGGCCGTTGGCGACGGCGCGGGCCTGGTCGCCCGATGCCCCGTACGACTGGGAGAAGCTGACGTCCTCTGCCCTCGGGCGTCTTCTGCCATTCCTTGATGATCGCCCCGAGTGCTTCGCGGGGGACGGCGTAGCCGACGAGCCCGAGCCTCGTATCGGCCCTCCGCGCGGACGCGGCGGAGACGGCGATGCCGGTGGCGAGTACCACGAGCAAAGCGATTGCGAGACGGCGCATCAGCGCTGAGAGCCTCTTTCGATCTTCTCTACTGGCTTACTGTAGATTTGAGATTCTAATGGCAGAAATAAGACATTGTCAAGTTGAACATGCGGTCGCGGGCTGGCCACAGGGCACACCGGGAGCGAGCATCGGAGAATGGGCCGAGAGGGGCCCGAGTAGACTCGGCTCAGTGTCATCCTGGTTCTCACGGACCGGCTCGTGACCGCTGTGCCGGTTAGGCTCGGAGTCGGCGGCGGGCTGACCCTTAGGCTCGGTGTCGGCCTTGTCGGCCTGACCTGCATGCGATCTGTCGCCCGCCGCCGTTCCGAGGAGCGCCAGCGTGACCTGATAGGAGCGTGGCAAGACGCCCCCACTGAGGCCTGTCCGCTGGCGGTCCGTCCGTCGTGGCCACCTCAGCGAAAGGGGACCGGGAGTGATTGTAATCGGAGTTGACCCGCATAAGCAGACGCACACCGCGGCCGCGGTCGACGCGGCCGCGGGCGAGCTCTTGGGCGAGCGGACGGTGAAGGCGCGCCGGGTCGGGCAGGAGCAGCTGTTGGCGTGGGCGCGCGGCTATGGCGAGGAGCGGCTGTGGGCGCTCGAGGATTGCCGCCACGTCTCGATCTCGCTGGAGCGGTTTCTGCTCGCGAGCGGCGAGCGGGTCGTGCGGGTGCCGCCGAAGCTGATGGCAGGCGCCCGACGCTCCGCGCGTGAGCGGGGCAAGTCGGACGCGATCGACGCGCTCGCTGTCGCCCGCGCCTGCCTGCGCGAGCCGTCGCTGCCGGCCGCGCGCCTGGAGGGGCCGGAGCGCGAAATCCGCTTGCTGCTCGATCACCGCGAGGATCTCGTAGGCGAGCGGACACGGATCCAACAGCGGCTGCGCTGGCACCTGCACGAGCTCGATCCCGAGCTGGAGCTGCCGGCGGGCTGCCTCGACCGCCACTGCTGGCTCGACCGCGTTGGCCGCCGCCTCGCCCGCGGCGAGCAGACAGCGCAGGTACGGATCGCACGCGAGCTCGTAGTCCGCTGCCGCGAGCTGAGCGCCCGCTGCCGCGAGCTGGAGCGGGAGCTGGCCGCGCGCGTGCGTGCGCAGACGCCGGCGCTGCTCGAGCTGCCCGGCTGCGGAGTCCTGACCGCAGCCAAGCTCGTCGGCGAGACCGCAGGCGTCGCCCGCTTCGCCGGCGACGCGCAGCTGGCGATGCACGCCGGCGCGGCGCCGCTACCGGCCTCGAGCGGCAACAGCAACCGCCACCGGCTCAACCGCTCCGGCAACCGGCAGCTCAACTGCGCCTTGCACCGGATCGCCGTCACGCAGGGCCGGCACTACCCGCCCGCCCGCGCATACCTCGCCCGCAAACAGGCAGAAGGCAAAAGCCGCAAAGAGGCCTTGCGCTGCCTGAAACGACACCTCGCCCGCACGGTCTACCGGACACTGACCGCACCCACGGAAGCGAAGATGAAGCCACCGAACCAGGCCGCGCTCACGCCGGCCTTGACATAGGAGCATCCCGTGGCCGCCGCGGCGCTCGCGATCCAGGGCCTCGCCAAGCGCTACGGCTCGATCGCAGCGCTCGCGCGGCGTCGACCTCGACCTCGGCGACGGCGAGCTCGTCGGCCTGCTCGGCCCGAACGGCGCCGGCAAGTCGACGCTCGTCAAGATCGCCTGCGGGCTCGTGCGCCCGAGCGCCGGGCTCGGCGCAGGTCTGCGGCGCGCCGCGCCGGCTCGCGCGAGGCGCGCGCGCCGCGCTCGGCTACCTCGCCGAGCTCTTCCGCTTCCCCGGCTGGTGCACCGCCGACGAGGTGCTCGCCCTGCACCAGCGGCTGACCGGCTCGGCCGGCGGCGCGCGCCGAGCGCGCCGAGCTGCTCGAGCTCGTCGGGCTCGGCGGACGCGCGCGGCGCGCCGGGTCGATGAGATGTCGAAGGGCATGCAGCAGCGGCTCGGGATCGCGCAGGCGCTGGTCGGCGCGCCGCGCCTGCTCCTGCTCGACGAGCCGACGAGCGCGCTCGACCCGGTCGGCCGCCGCATCGTGCGCGAGCTGCTCGAGGAGCTGCGCCGGCGCGGCGTCTCGGTGCTCCTCAACTCCCACCTGCTCAGCGAGGTCGAGCTCGTCTGCGACCGCGTCGTCATCCTGCTCGACGGCAGGGTCGTCGCGGCAGGGCGCGCCGGACGAGCTCGCGCGGCCGCGCGGCGTCGAGGTCGAGACGGCCGCCGGAACGCGCGTGTTCGAAGCGCGACGCGCGACGACGTGCCGCGCCTGTCGCCGAGCTCGCCGCGGCGGGCGAGCGGATCTACGGCGTCCGGGTGCTCCGCTCCACGCTCGAGGACGCCTACCTCGACGCCGTCGGGGAGCAGGGCTCGTGAAGGCGGTGGTGACGATCGCCGCGCTACGCGCTGCGCGAGAGCGCTGCGCCGGCGCGTCTTCGCTCGTCGTCGCCCTGCTCACGCTCGTCTTCCTCGGTCTCTACGCGTTCGGCGCCTACAAGCTCTTCCAGTCCACGGAGGGCCTCGAGCCCCCCGCCGGGATCTCGGCGCGACGAGCTGGTCGGAGCGACCCTGTTCGGGCTCGCGATGTTCGGGACGCTGTTCCTCGGCACCGTGCTCGCCGTCTTCCTGACGCTCGGCGCGGTCCGCGGCGACGCTGAGCGCGGCCTGCTGCAGCCGCTCGTCGTGCGGCCCGTCGGCCGGCCCGACGTTCCTGCTCGCCCGCTTCCTCGGAGCGTCGGCCGTCGGGGCCGTCGTACGTCGTCGTCGTCTTTCTCTCCGCGATGGTGACTGACTGCGCTTGCCGGCGGCTGGTGGCCGGACCGGATCGCGGGTCCCGGCGCTCGAGCTGGCGCTCGGCGTCGTGATCCTCGCCGCCCTCTCGCTGCTGGGCTCGGTCGTGCTCTCAGCGACGGCGAACGGGATCGCCGTCCTCATGCTCTTCGGCGCCGGGCTCCTCGCCGGGCTGCTCGGCCAGATCGGCGACGCGCTCAACTCGCACACGCTGCACACGATCGCCCGCATCACGTCATGGGCGCTTCCCTTCGAGGCGCTCTACCAGGACGCCCTGAACCGGATCACGCTCGACACGACGGGGTTCACCGAATGGGCGCTCCGGCTCGGCCCGTTCGGCGGCGCAGAGCTCGGCGGCACCTGGCTTCCGCTCTGGACGGTCGCGTACCTCGCCGGCGTCCTCGGGCTCGCCGTCTGGGCCTTCGCCCGCCGCGACCTCTAGCGATCGATCGGGCTACCGCTGTTTGCGGTAGCGGTACCCGAAGCCGCGCACGGTCTCGATCAGCTCCGGGTTCGCGGGGTCGCGCTCGACTTTGCGCCGCAGGTAGCGGATGTACAGCTTCACCTGATCGCCGCCGGTCTCGTGGTGGATCGCCCAGACGAGCTCGAGCAGCTGCTCGCGCGAGAGCACCTGCCCCGCGTGCTCGGTCAGCGCCGCGAGCAGCCTGAACTCGAGCGGCGTCAACGTCACCGGCTCTCCGTAGGCCGACACCTCGCGCCGGCCGAAGTCGATCCGCACGACGCCGTCGTCGAAGAGCTCGCGCGGTTCGGCCTGCCCGCCCGCCCGGCGCAGCACCGCCTCGATGCGCGCCTCGAGCTCCGCCGCCGCGAACGGCTTGCCGACGTAGTCGTCCGCGCCGCCGCGCAGCCCGCGGACGCGCTCGATCTCGGTGTCGTGGGCGGTCAGCATGATCACCGGCACGTCGCTCACCTCGCGTATCAGCTCGAGCGTCTTCCAGCCGTCCAGCTCGGGCATCTCGACGTCGAGCAGGACGAGGGCGGGGTGCGACGCGTAGAGCGCGCGCAAGCCCTCGCGCCCGTTGCTCGCGGTGACGACGTCGTAGCCGCCCCGCCGCAACCGCTCGGAGATCAGGGCACGGTCGGTCTCGCTGTCGTCCACGAGCAGGACGCGGGTGCCGGCGTCGGCCATGCGGGCATTCTGCCGATACCGTCGGCCCACGGCGGCGCCGTAGACTCCTCTGAGATGAGCTCCCGCACGCTGAGCGGTTCACTCTCCCGGGCCGAGCGGCGCCGACTCGTCGAGGCGCTCTCTCAGATCGCCGGCGGCGGTCTCACCCTCGAGGACGCGGACGGCACCGAGCTCACGGACGAGGGCGGGAGTGGCGAGCGGGCGCCGGTCGTCGTCTCCGGCGAGACCATCGGCTGGGTGACCGCGGGCCGCGCGGCGGCCTCGATCGCAGCGGTCGTGGCAGAGGCGGCGCAGCGGTCGGCCGACGTGGAGGAGCTGGCCGCGGAGCTGCTCGGGCGCTACGAGGAGGTGACCATCCTCTACGCGCTCTCCGAGGCGCTCGGCTCGATCGTCGAGATTCCGCGCCTCTGCGAGGTCGCCCTCGAGCAGGCGCTGCAGACGCTCGGGGCGCGGCGCGGCTTCGTCGTGCTCGCCGACGGCGGCGAGCTCCGGGTCGCCGCGATTCTCAACCAACACCGGCCCCAGCCGGGCGAGACGATTCCCAGCGGCCGCGGAATCACCGCACAGGTGGCGGTAACGGGCCGCAGGCTGCTCGTCCACCCCGATGAGGCTCACGGCGACGGGGCGGCCGCTGGCGGCACGTTCGAGGCCGTGCTCTCGGTACCGCTCGCCACCTCGGAGGAGGCCGCTCTGGAAGGCGCCCTCGGAGCGCTGACGCTGATCGGCAAGCCGGCCGGAAAGCGCTTCAACGCCGGCGACGCCAAGCTCGCGACCGCCGTCGCGGCCCAGCTCGCCGCCGCGATCCAGAAGACGCGCTACGTCGAGGAGCTGCGCGAGGCCGAGCGCGTCCAGCGCGAGGTCGACCTGGCGGCGACGATCCAGCGCAGCCTGCTCCCCGCGGCCCCGCCCGCTGTGCCGGGGATCGCGCTCGCCGGCCGGTGCGCGCCGGCCGCGAACGTCGGCGGGGACTACTACGACTTCCTCGCCGGCCACGGCGGCGTGTCGCTGCTCGTCGCCGACGTCTCGGGGCACAGCATCGGCGCGGCGCTCATGATGGCGATGGCCCGCTCCATCTTCCGCCGTGAGATCGGGGAGGGCAAGCGTCCGGCCGAGGTGCTGGCCGCCGCGAACGTCACGCTCTTCGAGGACCTGGTCAACTCCGCCCTCTTCATCACGGCGTTCTGCGCGCGTTACGACCCTGCGACGCGGGAGCTCGCGTACGCGAACGCGGGCCACAACCTGCCGCTGCTGCGCCGCGCTGACGACACGCTCGAGGAGCTCGACACCGACGGCGCGGCGCTCGGGATCCTGCCCGACGTGGCCTTCGAGGAGCGACGGACGACTCTGGTGCCCGGCGAGATCGTCCTCCTCTACACCGACGGGGTCGTGGAGGCACGGGCGCTGGGCGGAGAGCCCTTCGGAGAGGAGCGCCTCGCACACCTCCTCAGCGGGGCCGCTCACGGGCCGGAGGCGCTGGCCGACGATGTCTACGCGGCCGTGCGCTCACACACCGGAGACGTGCCCCAGCAGGACGACGTGACGCTCGTCATCCTTCGCTGCGAGGGGGCCGCATGAGACCGATCGTGGTCGTGGACGACTCGCGGACGGCGCAGCACGTGCTCGCGCTCGCGCTCCGGCAGGAGGGGTACGAGGTGGAGACGGCCGACGACGGCGAGGAGGGGCTCGAGCTGATTCGCTCGGTCCGGCCACGGCTCGCGTTCGTGGACGCCGAGATGCCGCGCATGACCGGCTACGAGCTCGCCCGCGCCGTGCGCGACGATGCCTCGCTCGACCCGCAGCCGCACCTCATCATGCTCACCGCCGGGGGCCAGGAGGCCGACCGCGAGCGCGCCGAGGCAGCGGGCGTGGACGAGTTCCTGACGAAGCCGTTCAGCCCGTCACAGCTCCGGGCCCTCGTGCGCGAACTGCTCGGAGAGCCGTGATCCGGCGCGCGGACACCGGCAGCGAGGAGCGCTGGCGCGAGATCCTGGGCGTCCTGGCCCGCGAGAGCGAGTACGACAGGCGGCTCGACATGCTGCTCGAGCTCGTCAGTGAAGCGTGCGACCTCCCCTCGGCCCACGTCTACCTGCTCGACGAGGGCGCGCGCCGGTTCCACCTGCAGCGCAGCCGCCTGCCCGTCGGCGTCCACGGCGTCGAGACGGGCGGAGCGCCCGAGGGCGGTGCGGGCTCCGTGGCGCCCGGGCCGCCGCTCGAGTTCTCCCGCACGGCGGCCGACGAGAGCGAGCGCACGGTGGACACCCCCGCCGGGCGGCTGCGCTCGGTGCCGCTCGGCATCGACGGCGACCTCATCGGCCTGCTCCAGCTCGGGCCCGTGAACGACGACCTGCCTCGCCGAGCGCGGCAGGCGCTCGAGCCGATCCGGTTCCCGCTCGCGCTCGCGCTCCACCGCGCCCGCGACGAGCATGCGCTGCGGCAACGGCTCGACTCGGCGCTCGCGCGGATGGACGTCGCGCGGCGGCTCGAGGGCTCCGCGCTCGACCTCGACCGCTTCGTCAGCCTCCTGCTCGAGCTGGCGCTGCGCTCCACGGGGACCGAGGCCGGCTTCGTCGCGACCGTTGACCCGCACGGTGGGCCGCTCGCGATCCGCTCGCAGCGCGGGTTCCCGGAAGGGGTGGCCGAGCAGCTCGACCTCTCGCCCGAGGCGGGCTTCTTCGACTGGGCGCCGGCGGGCGAGGGCGGGGCGCTCGTCCTGCATGACCTCGAGACGGCCGCCCGCCTCGGCATCCGCTCCCTGCTGGCAGTACCGCTCGCCGACGGCGACCGGCCGCTCGGCGTGTTCGCGCTCGTCAACTTCGGCCGGGCGAGCACGTTCGAGGCGGGAAGCCTCGAGCTGCTCGAGACGTACGCCGGGCAGATCAAGCTGATGCTCCGCAACGCGCGCCTGTTCGAGGACTTCACCGGCGAGTACCTCCAGACGATCAAGAGCCTCGCGCGCTCGCTCGACGCGCGGCGGGCGCTCACGCGCGGCCACCACGAGCGAATGGCGGACGTCGCCGAGGGGATCGCGCGCGCGCTCGCGCTGCCGGAGGAAGAGGTCGACGCGATCCGGACGGCCGCGCTCGTCCACGACGTCGGCCTCGCCGGCGTCGTCGAGGCGGAGGCCTACATCGCCGACGTCGAGCACCCCATGGTCGGCGCCTCGCTCGTCGAGCACCTGCCGCTCCACCCGTGGGTGTCGTCCGCCGTCGGAACCCACCATGAGTGGTTCGACGGCTGGGGCTTTCCGCAAGGGCTGAAGGGCGAGGAGATCCCGCTCGGCGGCAGGGTGCTGGCCGCGGCCGAGCTGCTCGTCGAGCTCGCGACCGGCGACGCCGTGCGCGGGCCGATGCCGCGCGACCGGATCGCCACCGAGCTCGAGGCGCGCAGCGGCAGCCAGCTCGACCCGCGAGTGGCCGCCGCGACCATGCAGGCTCTGCCTGGGCTGCCGCTCTACACGACCACGGAGGAGGGCAAAGGGTGAACGTGAGCACGGAAGAACGGGGCGGCGCGAAAGTCGTCCGGCTTGAGGGCGCGCTGGACGTTGCCGCCGCGCTCGAGCTGCGCGACCTGCTCGGCACGGTGCTCGAGCCGGGCGCGAAGGTGCTACTCGACCTCGCCGCCGTGTCGCTGATCGACAGCTCCGGCGTGGGCATCCTCGTCACCGCCCATCGGCTCGCCGATGCGCGCGGCGCGGCGATCGTCCTTGCCGCCCCTCCGGGCCCGGTCGGCCGGGTGTTCGAGCTGACCCGAACGAATCGGCTGCTCCGCATCTTCCCGACCGTCGAGGAGGGGCTGGCGGCGCTCGCCGCGTGACGAGCCGTGCCGGGTTCCCGCACCGACTCGTTCTCGCTCGCGAGCCGCGTCGAGGAGATCGACGGCGCGCGGCTTTGGCTGGCCGCGCACATGAGGGCGGCCGGGTACGGCGACGGCGACGTCTGGGCGCTCGAGCTCGCGCTCACCGAAGCGCTCGCGAACGTCGTCCACCACGCCTACGGTGGGGACCCGACGCAGCGGATCGACCTCGAGCTCCATGTGAGCCCGAGTCGCACGACGGTGACAATAACCGACTCGGGGGCGCCGTTCGACCCGGCCGCCTACGAGCCCGCGCCCTTGAACACCCCCCGAAGCGGGGGCTATGGTGTCCATCTGATGCGGGAAGTGACGGACGAGGTCGCCGCGAGCGCGGCGCCCGAAGGAGGGACTCAACTCCGCCTGACCAAGTACCGATCACCAGGGACCCAGCCACCAAGGAGCCGACCGTGACCGATGTCTGCCTGATTCTCGAAGGAAGCTACCCCTACGTCACGGGCGGCGTCTCCGCCTGGGTGCGCGATCTCGTCGCGGGCCTGCCCGACGTCGAGTTCGCCGTCGCGCACGTGCGTGACGGGGATGCCCCGGCGGCGCGCCCTGCCTATGCCCTGCCCGACAACGTCGTCTCGCTCGTCGAGGTGCCGTTCGACCCGGAGCGAGAAAGCGCACCGGCCGGCGCCGTCCCCGAAGCCGCCGTCTACCACGCGCTCCTGACCGGGCCGGCCGGCTCGCTCGCCGCCGGGATCGCTCGCGATCGCGGCCGGAAGCTCCTGCTGACCGAGCACGGGCTCGCCTGGCGCGAGGCTCCGCTGGGAAGCCCGAAGTGCATCAAGAGCTCCGGCCCGGCCGTCCCGCGCGGCGCCGACCGGCGCGAGGTCGTCGAGCGCTACTCCAGCCGGGTGCTGGAGCAGGCTCGCGAGACGTACGCGCAGGCGGTGGCGATCACCACTGTCTGCTCCGAGAACGCGCGCCTGCAGCGGACGCAGGGCGCCCCGCGGGCGCTGCAGCGGGTGGTCCCGAACGCCGTCCCTGCCGCCGAGGCCGTCTCGCCGGGACCCGGCGCGCCGCGCCGGATCGGCTTCGTCGGCCGCGTCGTGCCGATCAAGGACGTCCACACCTTCCTCCGCGCCTGCCGGCTCGTCGCCGACGCGGACCGCGACGCCGAGTTCGCCGTGATCGGCCCGCTCGACCAGGACCGCGAGTACGCGGCGTCCTGTCTCGAGCTCGCCGCGTCGCTTCGCCTCGAGGTCGCGTTCACGGGCGAGACCGACCCGGAGCCGTG
Organism: uncultured Actinomycetes bacterium; assembly: GCA_963839425.1. Lineage (GTDB taxonomy): Bacteria > Actinomycetota > Thermoleophilia > Gaiellales > Gaiellaceae > CAYGLV01. The sequence continues at coordinate 235,423 of CAWIUX010000005.1, read as the reverse complement.
GTACCGCACGCTCGACACGGTCGTTCTGACGAGCATCAGCGAGGCTCAGCCGCTCGCCCTGCTCGAGGCGATGGCGCACGGCCTGCCCGTCGTCGCGACCGCCGTCGGCGGCTGCCCGGAGCTCGTGCGCGGGGCGGGGCTCCTGACGGCCCCGCGCGACCCTCGCGCCACAGCGCGCGCGCTGCTCGCGCTCGCCGACCCGGAGCTGCGGCGGCGGCTCGGCGCGACGGGCCGGGAGCGTGCGCTCGCACTGCACGCGCCGGAGCGGCTGCTCGCCGCTTACCGCGAGCTGTACGAGCGGGCGGCGGCCGCCTAGGTGTAGTCAGTCCACCTAGGGGAGAGCGGCTCGAAGTCGAACCTGGAGAGCAGCGTGGCCGCTCTCTCCGTCCTGCTCTGCACCGAGGGCACCTACCCCTTCGTCGGGGGCGGCGTCAGCACGTGGTGCGACATCCTCTGCCGCGAGCTCGACGAGGTGGACTTCACGGTGTATGCGATCACCGGCAACCCGGAGGTGACGTACCGCTACTCGCCGCCGGACAACGTGCGCGGAGTCGTCCACCTGCCCCTGTGGGGAGCCGAGGACGCGAACGAGTACGCGCACCCGGGCGTATCGGTCCGCACCCTCGCCTCGCGGCGGCGCGAGACGACCGACGACGTGATCGAGCGCCGCTTCGTGCCCCTCCTGCGCGAGCTCGTCCGCGGCTTCGAGCCCGAGCACTCCCACCCACGGGCACAGGGGCGCGTCGTGCACGGGCTCTGGCGCTACTTCCAGCACTACGACTGGCGTCGCACGTGGCGCTCCCGCCCCGCCTGGGACGCGTTTCTGGAGGAGGCGCTCCGTCCCTACCGCGAGCGGCCCGGCGACTTCCTCCCCGCCGAGGAGCCGAGCGCGTACGACCTCACGACCGCGCTGCGCTGGCTTTCGAACTACCTGCTGGAGCTGGCGGCGCCGCTGCCGCGGGCCGACATCGTGCACACGACGATCGCCGCCTTCGCGGGCCTGCCGGGCGTGGTCGCCAAGCACGAGCACGGGACCGCGTTCCTCGCCACCGACCACGGCGTCTGGGTGCGCGAGCGCTACATCGCCCTCTCGGGCTCGGACGAGCTGACGCCGTTCGGCCGCCGCTTCCTGCTCGGCTTCTCGAGCCTCGTCTCGCGGCTCGTCTACGCGCACGCCGACGTCGTCTCCCCCGTGACGAACTTCAACCGCCGCTGGGAGATCCCCTGGGGGGTCGAGCCGCACCGGATCGAGACGATTACGAACGCGGTCGACCCGAGCGTGTTCGTGCCCCGGCCAAAGCCTCCCTCGACGGCCGGACGCCCGACCGTGGTCGCCGCTGCCCGCATCTTCCCGCTCAAGGACATCGAGACGATGATCCGCTCCGCCGTCGTCGCCCGCGAGCGGATCCCGGACGTCCAGTACCTCGTCTACGGCTCGCTCGAGGCCGACCCGCCGTACACCGAGCACCTGCAGAGCCTGATCGCCGAGCTCTCTCTGGAAGGCACGTTCACCCTCGCGGGCCACCATGCGAACCCGCCCGAGATCTTCAGCGAGGGCGACATCAGCGCGCTCTCGAGCATCTCCGAGGCCTTCCCGTACACGGTGCTCGAGTCCATGAGCTGCCAGCGGCCCGTCGTCGGCACCGACGTCGGCGGAGTCAGGGAGGCGCTCGAGGGCTTCGGCATCGTCGTGCCGCCGCGCGACCCGCAGGCGTTCGGAGAGGCGGTCGTGCAGCTGCTCTCCGACGACGAGCTGCGCCTCGAGCTCGGCAGGCGCGGGCGCGAGCAGGTGCTGGCCCACTACCGCGTCGACCAGGCGATGGCGTCGTACCGCGAGCTCTACGGGCGGCTCGCCGCCCTGCCCCCCGTGAGGCCCCGTTGATGCCTCCGCCGCCGGCGCCCGCCGCAGGAGAGGAGCTCGAGCGGCTCGTGGACGAGCTGCTCGAGAAGACGGAGATCCCGATCGATCGCTACGCCGTCGCCGCAACGCTGGAGAGCTGGGGTGTCCGCGACGTGGACGCACGCGAGCGGCACGGCCACGCCGATGTGTTCTCTCTCGCCGACGAGGTGTTCACCCGGAGCCGTGCCCGGCTCGCCGCCGCCCCGCCGCCACGGAAGCTCCCGGAGCGGGAGCCGCTGCGCAAGCGGGCGCGGCTCGTGCTCGGCTGGCTCGCCCGCGGCTCGTTCTTCCTCATCCCGATGACGATCCAGCTCGTCTTCCTGTTCGGACTCGGCTTCGGCCTCTGGCTCTCGCTCGACTTCACGACCGCCGAGTTCACCGTGATCGCGTGCGCGTCGATCGCCAGCTTCGTCCTGAGCGACGGCTTCATCGCCGCGATCGGGCGCCTCGGCTCGATCTACGGCGACCAGGGCAAGCACCTGCTCGCGCAGCGCGCGCTGCGGCGGGTCCTCGCCGGAGGCGCGGTCGTCTCGCTCGCTGCGGTCGCGCTCTGGCTCCCCGCCTCCGAGGTGTTCGGCCTCTTTCCGCTGCGCAAGGCCGCACTCGGAGGTGCGTACTTCGTCCTCCTGATGTGGCTCTGGCTCGCGCTGGCGATCCTCTACGTGACCAAGAGGCGCGTCGCGATCGTCCTGACGTCAACGGGCGGCCTCGGAGTCATCTACCTGCTCACCGACGTCGTGGGCACGAACCGGCACCTCGCCCACCTGGCGGCGATCGGATTCGTCGCCGCGGCGGCCCTCGCCTGGGGAACGTGGGTGCTGGCGCGGCGCGCGGCGGCCACGGCGGAGGAGTTGCGGGCCGCGCGGATGCCGAGACGCGGGCTCATCCTCTGGGCGCTCGCGCCGTACTTCGCCTACGGCGTCCTGTACTACGCCCTGCTCTTCTTCGACCGGCTCGTCGCCTGGACGGCGGCCGCCGGCAAGCCAGAGGGCTACGCCGTCTGGTTCCGCACGCCGTACGAGCTCGGCCTCGACTGGGCGCTCGCCTCGTTCCTCCCCGCGATCGCGCTGCTCGAGTACGCGATCAACCGCTTCTCGCACGAGCTCGTGCCGGCGCACGAGCGAGCCTCGGGCTTCGACCTACCGGGGCTGAACCGCTCGCTGCTCCGGCTCTACCTGCGCCACGCGGGCATGCTGGCCGCAGCCCTCGTGATCGGCACGCTCGGCATGTGGTACTTCGGACTGTGGCTCCGGGACGCCTACCCCGACGTGAGCGAGATCCGCGACTTCTTCGAGAGCCCGGTCACCTACGACGTGCACCACCTGGCGGTCGCCGGCTACGGGCTGCTCGCCCTCGGCCTCCTGAACGGCGTCTACATCGGCTCGTTCCAGCGGCCGTGGCTCGTCGTGCGGGCATTCGTGGCCGCGCTCGCGGTCGGCGGGACGGTCTCGATCGTGCTCGCCGTCGCCGTCGAATACTGGTGGGCCGCAGCCGGGATCACAGCCGGGGCGACTGTGTTCGCGACGCTGACGACGGTCACTGCGGTCCGCCTCCTGCGCTGCGGCGACTACAACTACTTCGCGGCGTACTAGCGAAGCGCGGCGATCCGCGCCGAGCAGGCCGCGGCGACGTCGGCGAGATCCACCTGGTCGAGCAGCTCTTCGTGCCGGTCGTCGTCGGGCTCGAGCGTGCGCAACGCCTGCTCGTAGGCCCGCAGAGCGGCCGGTGCGTCGCCGAGCGCATCGTGCGCCCGCCCCGCCGTGAACGCGGCGAGGCCGAACGCCGGATCGACGTACAGCGCGCGCCGGAGCGCGACGAGAGCGGCCGCCGGGTCACCTGACTCGAGCAGGACGAGCCCGCGCAGGAAGTAGGCATCGGCGTTCAGCGGCTCGCGCCGGAGCACCTCGCCGGCCTCGGCGAGCGCGTCGGCGTGGCGGCCCTCGCCGGCGGCCGCACGGGCGTCTGCGAGCAGCTCGGGCAGGCTCACGACCTCGACCCGGCCGAGCGGGCGGCGCATGGGTCGGCCCAGGCGCGGCGCGCGGCGGCGGTCGAGCGGCCCCGCGTCGGGAGTGCGCGTCAGTCGCTGGGCCGTGCCGCAGAGCGCGTCGGCTGCGCCGAGGATGAGCGTTCCCGCGGGCGTCAAGGCCCGCTCCAGCGAATCGATCACTCCCTCGACGGTGTCGCCGTCGAAGTAGATGAGGACGTTGCGGCAGAGCACGAGGTCGAACGGCTCCTCGCCGAGCGGCGGCACGGGATCGCGCACGAGATTGTGCCGCTGGAAGCGCACGAGCCCGCGCAGCGCGGCCCCGACGGACAGCAGGCCGTTCTCGTCGGAGAAGTACCGCTGCCGCACGGCCGTGGGCAACGGCCCGACGGAGCGGGCGCGGTAGCGGCCCTCGAGCGCGGCGGCGAGCGCCGCGCCGGAGATGTCGGTGCCGAGGATGTCGACCGGCGGAGACGGGGCGTTGAACGCCTCAGTGGCGAGCAGCGCGAGGCTGTACACCTCCTCGCCGGTCGCGCAGGCGGCCGACCACACCCGGATCGTGTGGCGCCCGGCGGCGTGCGCGCCCTCGAGCAGCAGCCGCCACGAGATCGTCTCGAGCTGGCGGTTGTCGCGCAGGAACGAGGTCTCCTTGACGGTCACCTCGTCGATCAGCCGCTGGACGATCTCCGGGCCGCCGAGCGGGTCGGCGGCGAGCCGGAGGAAGCCGAGCGGGTCGAGACCGGGCTGGACGCGCCGGAGCGCCGTGCGCAGGGCCGCCTCCTGGCTGACCTTGAGCGAGATGCCGGACTCGGCGCGCAGGAGCCCGGCAACCTCGCGCAGCAACGACTCGGTCACGAGCGGGCGCGTCCGCCCGCGACGACGGCGAGCAGCGCTTCCCCGATCGCGTCGAGCGAGAGGATGTGCTGGGCGCCGAGCTCGGCGGCGGCCTTGGGCATGCCGTAGACGACGGAGGTCTCAGCGTCCTGGGCGATCGTCAGGCCGCCCGCCGCGCGCAGCGTCTGCAGACCGACGGCGCCGTCGCGGCCCATGCCGGTGAGAACGACGCCGACCCCTTCCGAGCCCGCAACCTTCGCGATGCTCGCGAGCAGGACGTCCGCCGACGGCTTGTGCAGGCCGTGGACCGTGGTTCGATCGAAGGCGAGCTTGCGCGGCGCCCTCAACACGAGGTGCGCGCCCTCGGGCGCGATCCACACGCCCGGCGAGGCGATCTCGCCGTCACGGGCGAGCCGGACGGGTGGCTTGACCGCGCCGTCGAGCCAGCGCGCGAGGCCCTCGGTGAAGCCGGCCGACATGTGCTGGACGACGAGCACCGGGACCGGATAGTCGGCCGGCAAGCGCGCGAGGAGCGCCTGCAACGCCTGCGGTCCGCCCGTCGAGGCGCAGATCCCGACCACTTCGGCTCGAATCGTCTCCGGTGGGGGCTTCGGCTTGCGCCCGACGAGCCTGTGCCGCGGGTGGCGGATCACCCGAACTCCCGCGAGCAGCTTCACGCGGTGACGCAACGCGTGCGCCGAGGGACCGCGCGCGTCGACAAGGTCGATGTCGTCCTTTCCGATCGCCTCGAGCGCACCGGCCGCGAGCGCGGCGGCGGCGGTCGTCGTGCTCGGTCCGACGTACGACGAGAGCACGAGGATCGGCAGCGGCGAGGAGCTCATGATCCGCTCGACCGCCTCGAGCCCCGAGATGCCCGGCAGCTCGATGTCCATCGTCACGAGGTGCGGCTTCAGCTTCGGTAGCGCTTCGATCGCACGCTCGGCCGTGGTGAAGACCCCGACGACCTCGATCTCCGGGTCGTAGGAGAGCGCGCGCTGGAGCGCGGCGGCGTAGGTCCGTGAGTCCTCGCAGATCAGGACGCGCGTGCGAGGCCGCACGGAGGTCACCGGCCGACGAGCTGCTCGACCGTCTCCAGGAGTGCGCGCTGGTCGAAGCTCCGCTTGGCCATGTAGGCGTCCGCTCCCGCCTCGAGGCCGCGCTGCCGGTCCTCGTCGCCCCCCCGCGACGTGACGATCACGACGGGCAGCGAGGAACGCTGCGGATCGGCCCTGATCGCCTCCGTCAGCTCGATGCCGTCCATCTCGGGCATCTCGATGTCGGTGACGACGATGTCGATCCCGGGGTCGCGGTTGAGGCGGTCGAGGGCGTCGCGGCCGTCCCGGGCCGTCTCGACCCGGTAGCCCGCCGCCTCGAGGATGCTTCGCTGCAGCTCGCGCACTGTGAACGAGTCTTCCACGACCAGGACCTTCGGCGCCTGCGCTTTCCCCTCGCTGGGGGAGGAGACGGCCTCGGCGCCCCAGCGGGCCGTGGACTTGCCCGGCTCGCGCACGAGCGCGCCCGGGTCGAGCAGGAGCGCGATCCGCCCGTCGCCGAGGATGGCGGCGCCGAGGTAGCCGGAGACGGTCTGAAGCAGCGGGCCGAGCGGCTTGACGACGACCTCCTCCTGCCCGATCAGCGTGTCGCAGACCGCGGCGACGCGGCGCCCACCGGCGGCGATCACGAGCGCCGGCGCGTCGCTCCCCGGCGGCGCCGCATCCGCTCCCGCAAGCGCCGCGAGGTCGGCGACCGGCACCGAGCGACCACGCAGCTCGAGCGCGGGCAGGCCGGAGAGCGTCAGCGTCCCGTCCACGGAGACGGCCTCCTCGATGCTCCCGAGCGGCACGCCGTAGACCTGGCCGCCGCGCTCGACGAGCAGCACCTCGAGCAGCGCGAGCGCGAGTGGGAGCCGCAGGACGACCGACGTGCCCTGTCCCGGCTCGCTGTGGACCTCGACGCTGCCGCCGAACATCTCGACCTGGGTCTTGACGGCGTCGAGGCCGACGCCGCGTCCGGAGAGCTCCGTCACCTCGCCCGCGGTCGAGAAGCCCGCCCGGGCGAGGGCCTCCGCGAGCGTCGTCCCCTCGCGAGCAACGCGCTCGAGCGTCTCCGGCGGCACGCCACGGCCGTCGTCGGCGACGGTGATCTCGACGGTGCCGCCGCGCTGCTCGGCGCGCAGCTCGACGGTGCCGATCCGCGGCTTGCCCGCGGTCTCCCGCTCGTCGGGCGGCTCGATGCCGTGCCCGATCGCGTTGCGGAGGAGATGCACGAGCGGCTCGGACATGCTCGCCAGGATGACGCGGTCGAGCTCGGTGTCGGCGCCCGTGATCACGAGGTCGACTTCCCTGCCCACGTCGGCGGCGATGTCGCGCACCGCGCGCGGAAACGAGCCGGTGATCGACTCGAGCGGCAGCGTGCGCATCTGGATCGCGGCGCCCTTGAGATCGTCGAGCAGCCGGTCGCCGAGCCCCAGCTCGTCGGAGATCCCCTCGTCCTCGTGCACGCGCACTGCCGAGCTGGTGCTCGAGGCGACGGCGGTGCAGCACCGTCTCGCCCACGAGGTCGAGCAGGCGGTCGAGCTTCTCGGCTGCGACCCGGATCGTGCGACGCTCCTGGCCGGCGGCGGGCGTAGGCCCGGCCGGCGCCTCCTCCTCGTGCTCGCCCGCCTCCGGGCTCTCGGGCGGCTCCCCGCCTCCCAGGAGCTGGGCGCGTCGCGAGGCGAGCTCGTCGAGCAGGTCGGCCGACGGCGCCCCCGAGCCCGCGACGTGACTGCGCAGCGCGTCGGCGGCACGCAGCAACGGCTCCACCAGCTCGGTCGGGAACGACCCCGACTCGCGGGCGCTCGCCAGCACGTCCTCCATCGAGTGCGCGAGCGCCCTCACCTCGTCGAGACCGAGCATGCCGGCGGCGCCCTTGATCGTGTGCGCGTCGCGGAAGAGGCCGTCGATCGCATCCGCGGCCGCGCGGCCCGCCTCGAGCGCGAGCAGCGTGTCCACGATGTTGTCGAGGCGCTCGTTGGCCTCGTCCCTGAAGATGACGAGGAACTCGGCGTCCGGCTCCGTCATCCCGCTGCTCCTCCTCGCTCGAGCGCGTCGAAGACGCGCGGCACGTCAATGATGCCGATCAGCTCCCCCTCGAAGAGGGAAGCGCCGGAGAGGAAGTCGGACTCGGTCTCCTGCGCGGCGTCGGGGAGCTCACCGACGTCGCTCACCTCGCTGACCGCGAAGCCGGCCTTGCGACCCGCGTGCTCGGTCACGAGCAGGCGGTCGGGCTCCCCCTCCCGCTCGATGCCGAAGAGCTTCGCGAGGTCGAAGACGGGCAGCACCTCGCCGCGCAGGTTGTAGACGCCGAGCACGTAGGGGCCCGAGCCCGGCACGGGGGCTATCTGGCCGAGCTGCGCGACCTCGAGCACGTTCTCCACGGGCAGCGCGTACGCCTCGGCGCCGACACGCAAGCGCACGTGCACGGCTCAGCTCTCCCCGTTGTCGTCCGACGACGCGCCGTACGCGCGCAGTGTCTGCTCGAGCTCGCCGACGAGCTCCTCGACCCGCTCGGCGGTGGCGGAGCGCTGCTCCTGCTCGGCGGCGAGTTGGTCGGCGGCCTCGCGGATCTGCGCCATCGCGGTCGCAACCTGGTCGGCAGCCGACTTCTGCTGCTGGGTGGCGAGGATCGACTCCTCCAGCATCGAGGCCGTCTGCGTCATCAGCTCGCCCACCTCGCGGGCCTGCTTGGTGCCCTGCTCGGTCGCCATGATCGTCGCGTTCGTCTCGTCCTGAACACCCTCGATGATCTCGCGGATCGACTCGGTCGAGCGGAGCGAGCGCTCGGCCAGCTTGCGCACCTCCGCGGCGACGACGGCGAAGCCCCTACCGGCATCACCGGCGCGGGCGGCCTCGATCGCGGCGTTCAGGGCGAGCAGGTTCGTCTGCTCGGCGATCTCGTTGATCAGCTCGAGGATCTCGCCGATCTTCTGCGAGCGCTCCCCCAGCGAGAGCGACCGCTCGGCGATCGCCTCCACCTTCTCCTGCATGTCGGCCATCGTGTCGCCGGTCTGCTCGGCCGCCGAGGCGACCGCGCGCGCATTGTCGGCGATCGAAGAGGCCGTCACCGCCATCTCCTCGATCGTCGCCGACGTCTCCGCCACCGCCGACGACTGCTCAGCGGTCGCCGCAGCAGCCTCCCTCGCCGCCGCACGCAACTCCAACGCAGTCGGGCCCAGAACGAGAGCAGCCTCCCGGATACGCTCGATCAGCTCCCGCAGTGCGCTCTCACGGTCGGAGAGGCTGTCGAAGGCCTGCTGGAGCTGCACCTCCCGCGCGGCGAGGCGACGGATCAGGCGGATAGCGAAGGCCGTGAAGAAGACGACCGCGAGCAGTCCGAACAGGCCGGCGACGATTCCGGCAACGAGCGCGGAGTCGCGGGAGCTCTGCGCCTGGCTCTCGGTAGCCTGCGCTTCCTCTCGCAAAAGGGACTGGAGTTCCTCGAGCGGCGCGTAGACTGCATCTTTTGCGTCTTCCTGGCGCGCAATCACGCTCTCGGGAATCTTGCCGGTGCCACCCAACGGCTTGATCTCCCGCTCGAAGAGCGCGACCAGAGCACGGTTGCCAGCGACGGCCCTCGCGACCAGCGCCCGCTCGCTTTCGGAGTCCGCCGGGAAGGTCTCCAGCGTGCGCTCGAAGTCTGCGCGCTCGGCGTTGAACTCGTCCAGCTCGTCAGGATCGCCTGTGAACGCATAGGCGGTGATCGCCCACTCCTCATGCCAGAAGGCGCCTGCCGCGTGCTCGATCTGCTGGTCGTGCCCGCGCTGCCGCAGCGCCCCACCGTAGTCGTTTGCGGCCGCTTCGTAGCGCCAGATCGTCAAGCCGACGGCCACACCGAGCAAGACGACGATCGCCGCACCCGCGACGGCCGCACGGCCGGCGGCACCGTGGAACAGACCGCTCATGTCGCGAGCTCCGTCCCGATGCCGTACGCGCGCAGTGTCTGCTCGAGCTCGCCGACGAGCTCCTCGACCCGCTCGGCGGTGGCGGAGCGCTGCTCCTGCTCGGCGGCGAGTTGGTCGGCGGCCTCGCGGATCTGCGCCATCGCGGTCGCAACCTGGTCGGCAGCCGACTTCTGCTGCTGGGTGGCGAGGATCGACTCCTCCAGCATCGAGGCCGTCTGCGTCATCAGCTCGCCCACCTCGCGGGCCTGCTTGGTGCCCTGCTCGGTCGCCATGATCGTCGCGTTCGTCTCGTCCTGAACACCCTCGATGATCTCGCGGATCGACTCGGTCGAGCGGAGCGAGCGCTCGGCCAGCTTGCGCACCTCCGCGGCGACGACGGCGAAGCCCCTACCGGCATCACCGGCGCGGGCGGCCTCGATCGCGGCGTTCAGGGCGAGCAGGTTCGTCTGCTCGGCGATCTCGTTGATCAGCTCGAGGATCTCGCCGATCTTCTGCGAGCGCTCCCCCAGCGAGAGCGACCGCTCGGCGATCGCCTCCACCTTCTCCTGCATGTCGGCCATCGTGTCGCCGGTCTGCTCGGCCGCCGAGGCGACCGCGCGCGCATTGTCGGCGATCGAAGAGGCCGTCACCGCCATCTCCTCGATCGTCGCCGACGTCTCCGCCACCGCCGACGACTGCTCAGCGGTCGCCGCAGCAGCCTCCCTCGCCGCCGCACGCAACTCCAACGCAGTCGGGCCCAGAACGAGAGCAGCCTCCCGGATACGCTCGATCAGCCGCGAGACGAGCCTGACCGCGTACAGCCCGATCAAGACGGACAGGATCAGGCCGAGGCCGCCGGCGACCGCGCCGGCAAGCAGCGCCTGGTTGCTCGCGGCCTTCGCGTCGCTCGTCGCCACCTGCGCCTCTGCCAGCGTGTGCTCCTCGAGCGCGTCCATCGGCTCGACGACCCCACGCAGAGCGTCGTCGTCGAGCACGTCGGCGAGGTTCTTCCCCCGCGCACGACCGAACTGGGCGACGAAGACCTTGTTGGCCTTCAGCACGGCGGCGAGCGCCGCAACTTCCTCTTCCTCGTCTGCGGTGAAGCCCGCGAGAGTCTCGGTGAACTCCTTCTGGTGCTCTGCGAATTCCTCGAGCTCTCCCGGCTCCGCGGTGAGGGCGTACTCGAGCGCGGCCGAGCGGGCACGCCAGATCGCGATGCTGGCGTCGTCCGCCCTGATTGCGTCCTCGAGCTTGTTCGCGGCGGAAGCGTACGAGCGGTCAGCGGCTTCGTAGCGCCAGACGGTGACGCCGACGGCGAGCACGAACAGCACGACCATCGCAGTGGTCGCGAGCGCGAGGCGCCGCACCGGGCCTTGCAGGCTGAAGCCGGTCATGTGCCTGGGTCATTCGCTGAGGAGGACGCACCTCCTTGTCACTTGTGCACCGGGTCGTGCTCGTGCCGGTCGCCGCAGGGGCTCGGCGGCTACGTGTTCTCCCCGATGCGGACCGTACGGCGGCGAGAAAGCCCTGCTCGCAACTGAAACTAGTGGGGGATAAGCCTGTGGATACTGTGGATCAGGCGAGAACGCCCATGGCCCGGAACTTCGCCCGGCGGCGGCGGCGCAGCTCGTCGGGAGGGATCCCTGCCACGTCGTCGAGCGTGAGCGCGAGCGCCTCGCCGAGCAGACGGGCGGCCCCGTCCGGGTCGGACTGGGCCCCGCCGGGGGGCTCGGGCACGATGCCGTCGATCACGCCCAGCTCGAGGCAGTGGACGGCGTCGGGCTTGAAGGCGGCGGCGGCCTTGCGCGCCTGCGAGGCGTCGCGCCAGAGGATCGCCGCGCAGCCCTCGGGAGAGATCACCGAGTAGATCGCGTTCTCCTGCATCAGCACGCGGTCGGCGAGCGCGATGGCGACGGCGCCTCCCGACCCGCCCTCGCCGATGATGCAGGCCACGGTCGGCACGCCGAGTCGCGCCATCACGGCCTGCGAGCGCGCGATCGCACCGCCCTGGCCGTGCTGCTCGGCGGCCACGCCCGGATACGCGCCCGGCGTGTCCACGAGCGTCACGACGGGGAAGCCGTGCCGGTCGGCGAGCTCCATCACGCGCATCGCCTTGCGGTAGCCCTCGGGATAGGCCATGCCGAAGTTGCGCTCGGTGCGCTCCTTGATGTCCCGTCCCTTCTGGTGGCCGATCAGCGCGATCGTCCGGCCGGCGAGCTTGCCGAGCCCGGTCGACGAGCGCCGCGTCGTCGGCGCGGCCGCGGTCGCCGTGCAGCTCGAACCAGTCCTCGAGGATCCGCTCCACGTAGTCGGGCGTGTACGGCCGGTCCTCGTGACGGGCCAGCTCGACCGAGCGCCAGATGTCCTCGTCGGTCGTCTCCGCCCGCAGCCGCTCGAGCTGCCGCTGCAGCCGCTCGACCTCGCCGGAGACCTTCGTGCCCCGCAGCAGGCTGACACCGCCGAGCTTGGCGAGCTTCTCCCGCAGGCGGATCTCGGCGTCGCGCGCCATCAAGCCTTCGCGAAGAGCCGGAGCAGGCGGCCGAGGGTCGCCCGCAGCTCGGGTCGCGGAACGACCGCGTCGAGGTGGCCGAAGCGGAGGTTCTGCTCGGCGCGGCCGAAATCGTCCGGCAGCTTCTCGCGCGTCGTCTGCGCCACGACCCGCGGGCCGGCGAACGACATCAGCGCGCCCGGCTCGGCGATCAGGACGTCGCCGAGGCTCGCGAAGCTCGCGAGCAGGCCGCCCGTCGTGGGGTGCGTCATCACGCTGATCAGCGCGCAGCCGGCGTCGCGCAGGTCCTCGACGGCGCACACCGTCTTCGGCAGCTGCATCAGCGCGAGAATCCCCTCCTGCATGCGCGCCCCGCCCGAGGCCGAGACGGAGACGACAGGCAGCCCGGCTCGGCGGCGCTCTCGCACGCCCGCGCGAACTTCTCGCCCGTCACGCTTCCCATCGAGCCGCCCATGAAGGCGAAGTCCATGACGGCGAGCTCGCACGGCAGCCCCTCGATCGCTGCGCGGCCGATCACCATCGCGTCGCCGAGCCCGGTCGCCACCTCCGCCTCGGCCAGCCGCTCGGCGTAGGGCCGCAGGTCGAAGAAGTCGAGCGGGTCGGCCGAGCGCAGCTCCGCCGCCTCCTCGGCGAAGCTGCCCTCGTCGGCGAGCTGCGCGATCCGCTCCCGGGCGTGGACGGGGAAATGGTGGCCGCACTGCGGGCAGACGCGGAGCGAGGCCTCGAGCTCGTCGTCGCGGTAGTGCGAGCCGCAGCCCGGGCACGTGTTCGGATGAGCCTTCCCGTCCGGTGGGGCCGGCGCGTCTTGTGCTCGATCGAGACGTCGATCCGGCTGCTGGACATTACGCGATCTTAGACCGGCCTCTCGCCGCGGCGGTTACAGGCCGAGCGCTGCGAGGAGCCGCGTGAGCGCTCGGCTCGACGTTTGCGGGCTCGGGCGCGAGGCCGCTGACGCCGGCGCCGACGACGCGTCGCGCGCGCGGCGACCTCGCGCAGCACGCGCTCGGCCTCCTCGAGCGAGAGCCCGCCCGGCTCGGGCATGAAGCACGCGACCTGCGCCGGATCGAGCACGTCGCAGTCGAGCGCGACGTAGACGCGCTCCACGCCGTCGAGCGCGGCGGTCACGCCCTCGACGCCCTGCGCAGCCCGCTCGCGGCGATGTACTCCTCCTCGGGCGGGTCGAGGTTGCGCGCACCGACGAGGGCGACGTCCCGGCCGCGACCGCGCCGCCGTCGAGCAGCATCCGCAGCGGCATTCCCCAGGGGTTCCCCGACGGGGACGTGGCCGGCGTGTTCAGATCGCCGTGCGCGTCGAGCCAGACCACCGCGAGCGGGCCGCGCGCGCGCGCGGCGAGCCCCTCGACCGCGCCGACGTGGGCGCAGCAGCAGCCGCCGAGCACGAGCGGCCGCTCGGGCAATGCCGCGGCGAGCGCGAGCGACTGCGCGGCGAGCGTCTCCTCCTCGATCGACCCCCGTCTCCGGGTAGGGCAGCTCGAGGCCCGCCGCCTCGGCCATCGCCTCTCCGCCGGCGCCCCAGGCGCGCGGCACGCGCACGAGCCCGGCCGCGTACACACGGCCGCAGGACGTGGCACTCGTAGCGGGAGCCGACCGCGACGGCGGTGAGCGTGCGGCAGTCGGGGCAGCTGGCGCGCAGGCGGGACATCACAGCTCCTTCCGGTAGACGATCGCTTCTCAGTAGACGCGCATGCCGGCTCGCTCGTACAGGCGCACGGCGCCGGTCCGGTTCTCGCACGTCGACGCCGAGCGCGACGGGCGCTCGCCGCGGCGGTGAAACGCGGCGAAGGCCGCCGCAGGAGCAGCGCCTCGCCGAGGCCCCGCCGGCGCCAGCCGGCCGCACGCCGAGCGAGCCCACCCAGCCCCAGTCGCCGTAGCGCTTCCAGTCGCAGAGGGCGAAGCCCGCGACCTCGTCCCCGTCCTTTTCCACCAGGTACCAGAGCGTCTGGTCGAAGCGGGGCGTTCAGCCGCTTCTCTCGCGACCACTCCTCGAAGCTCCACGGGCGGAAGCCCCACTCGTCTGCGAACGATTCCTGCAGCGCCTCGTGGACGGCGAGGGCGTCGGCGGGGTCGCAGGGGCGCGATCACGACCCCCTTCGGGCACTCGGGCGGCCGCGGCTCGGCGTCCAGGTCGATGACCATGCGGAAGTAGTGGCGCCCCGCGTCGTAGCCACGCTGCTGAGAGGAGCGCGTTCGCAGAGCCGTCACCCAGCAGCGACACCGGTCTCGAGAGTCGAGCCAGCCGGCGCGCCCGCGGCCCGATCCTCGGCGAGATCTACGAGCCGCGACCCGACGCCGCTGCCCCGCAGCTCCGGGTGCGACGTAGCCGTCGAAGACGAGCCGCCCGCGGTCGCTCGTCCTCGTAGCTCGCGTAGCCCGCGATGCGCCCGTCGAGCCCGACGACCCAGATGTCTCGTCGAGCTTCTGCGCCACTCCTCGCGCAACTCGGCCTCCGTCAACAGTCGGAATCGCCGTAGACGGCGACGTCCGAGGCGCGCGCAGAGCTGCCAGCACTTCGTCGAAATCCCTCCTTGCCCGGGCGCCGAACGTTCACGCCGGGACGAGCTGGTCCAGCGTGGCGGGCAGATCGCGCAGGTCGGGCATCTCCCGGGTCGGAGCCGCGCCGGAGTCCGCGCTCTCGCCGAGCCGGTTGATCCACACGGACGTGAGGCCGAGCTCAGTGGCCGGCACGATGTCGTGGAAGAGGCTTGCGGCGACGTGGACGTGCCGCGTGGGCGCCACGACGGCGCGCTCGGCGAACGCCCGCCAGTGCCCGTGCGCGGGCTTGTAGGAGCCGCTGTCCTGTGCAACCACGACCACGTCGAAGGGAACGCCGAGGCGCCGCTCCGAGGCCGCGATGAGGTCGCGGTCGGTGTTGGAGAGGATGGCCAGCCGCCAGCCACGGGCCCGCAGCTCCTCGAGCGCGGCGGGGACCTCGGGGAACGAGGGCCAGTACGGCAGCGAATCGGCGAGCGCGGCCTCCTCGCCCTCCGGGACGGCGAGCCCCTGCTCGGAGGCGAGCCGGAGCAGCGTTTCCGTCAGTACCTCGCGGTAGCTGCGGTAGGCCTCCGCCTGCACGGCGGGCTCGAGCTCGTGGTAGCGCGCGAGCAGCCGGGGTGCCGACTCGACGCCGAAGAGCCGCTCGAGCTGGCCGCCGATGCCGCCGTTCCAGTCGACCAGCGTGCCGTAGCAGTCGAACGTCGCCCATCTCGCGCCGGACATCGCCCTGCACTCTAGATGCTTGATGCCACGATCGAGGACGGGTCAGCCATCCGTCGGAGCGGACTCTCCCGTGCTACCGTTCGTACTGTGGCGCCTCATTGATTGGCGCGGCGATTCAGCAGCGGTGGCCATAGTCATCGGCCACCGCGATGTGTCCGCCCTCAGCAGAGTAGGTCGGAGCAAGCCGGCCGACGCCACGTCTTCGGCGGCCATGACGCCTACATCGAGGGAGACCGAACATGACGCTTTCCATCTTCAAGCGCAGGCCGGGCGCGAGACGCTCCCGCGCCACGGGGTGGGCGGCCCTGTTCGCGC
This sequence comes from uncultured Actinomycetes bacterium, assembly GCA_963839425.1. Classification (GTDB taxonomy): domain Bacteria; phylum Actinomycetota; class Thermoleophilia; order Gaiellales; family Gaiellaceae; genus CAYGLV01. Next base: position 219,724 of record CAWIUX010000005.1, on the reverse strand, counting down.
TGTTCGCTCTCGGAATGCTGGTAGCGCTCGCCGGCGGCGCCACCGCGGCGGCGACGCCCGTGCCGCTCGGAACCGCAGACAGCTTCGCGGTCCTGGCCGGCTCCGGCATCACCAACACCGGCCCGACAACCGTCAACGGCGACCTCGGCACCTACCCGACCACGACGATCACCGGCACGGCGTCGATCACCGTGACCGGGACGAATCACGGCGGCGACGCCGTCACGCAGGAGGCCAAGACCGACCTCGTCACCGCCTACAACACCGCGGCCGGCGAGGGCCCGACCTCCCCGATCGCCGCCGACCTCGGCGGACAAACCCTGACGCCGGGGGTCTACAACTCCGCCTCCTCGATCGGACTCACCGGGACGCTCACGCTCAACGGCGGCGGCAACCCGAACGCCGTCTTCGTCTTCCAGGCGGGCTCCACGCTCACCACGGCATCGGCCAGCCAGATCAACCTGATCAACGGCGCCCAGTCCTGCAACGTCTTCTGGCAGGTCGGCAGCTCCGCGACGCTCGGCACCGGCTCCACCTTCCGCGGCACGATTCTCGCCCTGACGAGCATCACGTCACCACCGGCGTCACGGTCGACGGGCGCGTGCTCGCCCGAAACGGCGCCGTCACGCTCGACACCGACACGATCACCAAGCCGACCTGCGCGGCAACGACCACCACCGCGGCAACGACTGCGACCACGCCGGCGCCGACCGCGACCACCCCGACGCCGACCGCGACCACGCCGACCGCGACCCACGCCGACCGCCACCACGCCGACTGCCCCGGCCGCGAAGGTCAAGGCCGCAAAGGTCAAGGCCGCAAAGGTCAAGGCCGCAAAGGTCGCGGCGGCGAGGGCAGCGGCGACCAGCCGCGGCTTCGCCAGGCCGGCCCGCCGTCAGGTCGGGTTTACCGGCTAGGCGGCGCCGAGCGCCATGCGACCGCTGGCGCACCGGGGGCGGGCGGCAATGCCGTCCGCCCCCGCCTCGACCTTGTCCCGTACTCGCCGCCGCCCTGACGGTGCTCGTTGCGGTATCGACGGGCTCGGCGACGGCGGCGCCGGGCGGCCGTGGCCCGGTCGTCGTGAAGCCGACCCAGGAGTTGGCGGTTCTGCTCGGATCTCACCTGGCACGGGAGGCGCCCTACCCCCGCTCGGCGCGGGTGGCAGTGGTGCCCGCGGAACGGCCGATCACGGGCGAGCGGACCGTCCTGCCCGTCATCGACCACAAGATCGGCCCCGGCGGGCTCGAGTGGCTGCGCGTCAGGCTCCCCGGGCGGCCGAACGGGCTCACGGGCTGGATCAGCAAGGGCGCGACGAGGCCCGCGGTGACGAGCTGGCACGTCGTCGTCACCATCTCCGAGCGGCAGGTGCTCGTCTACCGCAACGGTCGCCTGGTGAGAGTCTTCAAGGCGATCGTGGGCAAGCCTTCGACACCCACTCCGCGAGGCGAGTCCTTCGTCGAAGAGGTCGTCCAGCTTCCCGCCGACGCGGTGGGCGCGCCGTTCGCGTTCGCCTTGAGCTCCCGCTCCACCGTCTTCCAGGAGTTCGCCGGCGGACCCGGCCAGACCGCCCTGCACGGACTGGCGAACATCGGCGGCATGCTCGGCACGGCCGTCTCCAGCGGCTGCGTGCGCCTGGACACCGATGCGCTCCGCTGGCTGGAACAGCGCATCGGCCCCGGCGTGCCGGTCACCATCACAAGCTGAGCGATCCTAGCCGGAGTAGCGGCCGACGACGATCGAGGCGTTGTGGCCGCCGAAGCCGAACGAGTTCGAGACACCGATCTCGATCTCGGCCTCGCGCGCGCTCGTTCGGAATCACGTCGAGGTCGCACGTCGGGTCCGGCGTCTCGTAGTTGATCGTCGGCGGCAGCACGCCGCGCTGCACGGCGAGCACGGTGAAGATCGCCTCCACCGCGCCCCCCGCGCCGAGGCAGTGGCCGGTCGCGCCCTTCGTCGAGGAGATCGGAACCGTGTAGGCAAGCTCCTCGCCAAGGGCGAGCTTGATCACGCGCGTTTCGGCGGTGTCGCCGACCGGGGTCGCGGTGCCGTGCGCGTTGATATAGCCGATCTGCGCCGGGTCGATGCCCGCGTCGCCGAAGGCCATCGTCATCGCCCGCGCCGGGCTGACACCGGTCGGGTCGGGCTCGGTGATGTGGTTTGCGTCCGACGAGACCCCGTAGCCGAGCAGCTCGCAGTAGACCTTCGCCCCGCGTGCGAGGGCGTGCTCGAGCTCCTCGAGCACGAGGATCGCGGCGGCCTCACCCATCACGAAGCCGTCCCGATCGGCGTCGAACGGCCGGGAGGCGCGCGCGGGATCGTCGGTCCGGCGCGAGAGCGCCCGCATCGCAGCGAAGCCGGCGATGCCGACCTGCGTGATCGGCGCCTCGGCGCCGCCTGCGAGCATCACGTCCGCGCGGCCGAGCCGGATCGCGTCGGCGCTCTCCCCGATCGCCATGTTCGAGGCGGCACACGCGGTGCACTGGGCCGAGAGCGGGCCCTTCGTGCCGAGTTCCATCGACACCCAGCCCGCACCCAGGTTCGGGATGATCGCCGGGATCGCGAACGGGTTGACGCGATCGGGCCCGCGCTCGCGCAACGTGTCGGTGCAGTCCTGGAACGACTGGAGGCCGCCGATGCCCGTGCCGACCGCGGCGCCGACGCGCTCGGCCTCCGAGGCGATGTCGAGCCCCGCGTCGGCTTCCGCCTGGCGGGCTGCGCCTAGGACGAGGTGCGTGAAGCGGTCCATCCGGCGCGCGTCCTTGTAGTCCACGTACTGCACGGGGTCGAAGTCCTTCACCTCGCAGGCGAAGTCCACCGCGAAGCCCTTGGTGTCGAACCGCGTGATCGGCCCGGCGCCGGACGCGCCCGCGATCAGTGCGGCCCAGCTGGACTCGACGTCGTTGCCGAGCGGCGTCACCGCGCCGAGGCCGGTGATCACCACCCGGCGTCTGCCGTTGGGGGAGCTCAAGGTGTCCGTCACATTCCGAGGCCGCCGTCGACGAGGAGCACGGCGCCCGTGATGAACGCGGCCTCGTCGGAGCAGAGGAAGCGTACCGCCCCGGCCACGTCCTCCGGATCGCCCAGCCGCTCGAGCGGCGTCGCGGCGAGCATCGCGCTCGTCGCCTCCTCCGGCAGCACGTCGGTCAGCTGCGTCTTCACGTAGCCCGGAGCGACGACGTTCGCACGCACGTTACGGCTGCCGAGCTCGCGGGCGAGCGACTTCGTGAAGCCGATGATCCCCGCCTTCGACGCCGAGTAGTTCGTCTGGCCCGGGTTGCCGTGGATACCGACGATCGAGGAGACGTTGACGATCGCCCCGGCGCGCCTCCTCATCATCCCGCGAGCGGCGGCGCGGCAGGTGTAGAAGACCGAGGAGAGGTTCGTCTCGATCACCGCGCGCCAGTCGTCGTCGGACATGCGCAGCAGCAGCCCATCGCGCGTCAGGCCGGCGTTGTTGACGAGGATGTCGAGGTTGCCCGCCGCCTCGACGAGCGCCTTCGCCGAGGCCGGGTCGGAGACGTCGGCCTGGACGGGGCGGCCGCCGCACTCGCCGCGACCGCCGCCGCCTCTTCGGCGCCGGAGCGGTAGCCCACGACGACCGAGGCTCCTGCGCGGCCCAGCTCCAGCGCGATCGCCCGGCCGATCCCCCGCGAGGCGCCTGTGACGAGCGCCGTCCGCCCTTCGAGCGAGCAGAACTCAGGCAGCGGAGAGTGCCTCCTCGATCTTCTCGAGGCTCTCGAGGCTGTTGACCGAGACCGCCTTGACGCTGCGGTCGATCCGCTTCAGCAGGCCCGAGAGGACGTTGCCCGGGCCGACCTCGACGAACGTCGAGACGCCCTGCTTGATCAGCTCGCGCGCCGACTGCGTGAACTTCACAGGCGCGGTGAGCTGGTCGATGAGGAGCGTCCCGAGCCGCGTTGCGGGCTCGATGCGGGCGGTCACCGTGGACATGAAGGGCGCGATCGGCTCCGGAGAACTTGATCCGCTCGACCGCGGGCCGCAGGCGGTCGGCCGCGCGGGCCACGAGCGGGCTGTGAAAGGCTCCCGACACCTTCAGCCGGATCGCTCGTCGAGCGCCGAGGCTCTCGGCCTCGACGCAACACTCCTCGACCGCCTCGTTCTCGCCCGAGATCACGATCTGGCCCGGGCAGTTGTAGTTGGCCGGCCACACGCCGACGATCTTGCGGCAGAGGTTCTCGACCTCTTCGTCCTCGAGCCCGAGGATCGCGGCCATCACGCCGGGCCGCTGCCGCGCCGCCTCGGCCATCGCGAGGCCGCGCTCGCGCACGAGGCCGATCGCCTCCGCGGTCGAGAACGCGCCGACGGACGCGAGAGCCGCGAACTCGCCGACCGAATGGCCGACGACGACGTCGGGCTCGATCCCGCGCAGGCGCAGCGCCGCGAGAATAGCGAGGCTCGTCGCCACGAGCGCGGGCTGTTGCACCTCGGTCTCGACGAGCTCGTCGAGCTCGGCCTCGAAACAGAGCCGGACGAGATCGAGGCCGGAGGCCTCGCTACCGACCCGGAAGACCTCCATCGCCTCGGGCACTGCCCCGGCGATGTCGCGTCCCATTCCCGGCCTCCAGCGAGCCTTGGCCCGGGAAGCAGAAGGCGACCTTGCTCATGCGCTCTCCTCTCCGTCCACTCCATCAATGCCGAGCCCCACGTGAGGCCCGCTCCCATGCCGGTCATCAGGACGAGCTCGCCCTCGCGCAGACGCCCCTCGACACGTGCATCCGCGAGCGCAAGCGGGATCGACCCCGACGACGTGTTGCCGTAGCGGTCGACGTTGACGACGACCTTCTCCGGCGGGATGCCGAGCTTGTGCGCGGCGTGGTCGATGATCCGCTTGTTCGCCTGGTGCGGGACGTAGACGTCCACCTCGTCCACACTGCGCCCGCACTCGGCGAGGATCTTCTCCGCCGAGTAGACCATGATCCGCGTAGCGAACTTGTACACCTCGCGCCCGTTCATCTTCACGTGCGCGTCGGGGTCGTCAAAAGCGCGCGAGCCGCTGCCCGGCAGCCAGAGGTGGACGCCGCCGGCCCCGTCCGCGCCGAGCTCGAAGCCGAGGAAGCCGCCCCGGGAGACGGGCTCCATCACGACCGCGCCCGCACCGTCGCCGAACAGAATGAGCGTCGATCGGTCCTCCCAGTCGAGGATCTTCGAGAGCACGTCGCCGCCGATGACGAGCGCCCGGCGCGCGAGCCCCGTCGCGAGCATGCCGTAGGCCTGCGCGACCGCGTACATGAAGCCTGTGCAGCCCGCCGACAGATCGTAGGCACCGGCCTGGCCGGCGCCGACCGCGTCGGCGATGAGAGCCGAGCACGCCGGAAACGCCATGTCGGGCGTCACAGTCGCGACGATGACAAGGTCGAGATCGCTGCCGCTGATTCCCGCATCCTCCAATGCCGCCCGCGCGGCGGGAAGCGCGATGTCGCTGAGCGCCTCCTCCCTGCTCGCCATGCGGCGCTCGCGGATGCCGGTGCGCTCCTGGATCCACGCGTCGGAGGTCTCCACGTACTGCGCGAGGTCGTCGTTCGTGACGACGCGCGCAGGCACGTGCACACCGAGCCCGGTGATGCCGATCCTAACCCCGTTCGCCCGGCCGATCACGTCAGCGCTCCACCGCGAAGGTCAGCGTCGCCCGGGCCGCCAGCTCGTCGCCGACGTACGCCGTCGCCTTGCCGCGACCGATAGGCCCCCGGATCTGCTCGATCTCGCACGTCAGAGTGAGCACCTCGCCCGGCACCACGACGCGCTTGAACCGGCAGTCGTCGATCCCGGCGAAGAAGGCGATCTTGCCGCGGAACTCCTCCTCGACGAGCACGGCCACCGCTCCCGCCTGCGCCATCGCCTCGACGATCACGACGCCGGGGGTCACCGGCCGGCCTGGGAAGTGCCCGGCGAACCACGGGTCCGTCGGCTCGCATCTCGCGGCGCGCGACGACACGGCGGCGCGGCTCGAGCTCGAGCACCTCGTCCAGGAGGAGGAAGGGCTCACGGTGCGGGATGATCTGCTCGATCCCCGCCCGCCCGAACGGCGCGCTGATCATGGTCATGCGACCGCGGAGTCTTCCCGATCGAGCAGCCCGCGCAGGCCGGCGCGGGCGCGGTGCGCGTAGCACTTCGCCGTCCCGACGGGCATCCCCGACGCGGCCGAGATCTCGGGGAACGAGAAGCCGAGCGCGTCCTTGAGCACGACGACCCGCGCCTGCTCGGCCGGGAGCTTGCCCAGCTCCGCCCGCAGCTCGCGGCGGAGCTCGGAGAGCAGCGCCGCACGGGCGGGATCGGCGGCGGCGGCGCGCGAGTCCTCGCCCAGCGGCTCCCACCGCCGGGCGAGCTGCCGCTGCGCGACGTCCCGGCACGCGTTCACCGTCAGCCGGTGCAGCCACGTTGCGAACGCGGCCTCGCCGCGGAACTGGCCGACACGCGTGCAGAGACGCGCGAGCGCATCCTGAGCGGCATCGCGGGCGTCTTCGGGGTCGCGCAGGAGATGGCGCGCCAGCCGCTCCACACGCGGCGCATGCCGTTCGCAGAGCGCGGCGAGCGCCTTCCGGTCGCCGTCCTTTGCCCGCCTAACCAAGATCGGATCGCTCAGCCTCTCGTAGACCAGCGGCGCCCCCGGGCGCAGCTCGCGGGAGATTGGACGACCGGAGCGGAGAGGTGGTTGCACACGGTCAGTCTAGACGCCACTCCCGGCCGTCCAGCGCCTTCAGCCCGAGCGGCAGCCCGTCATTTGCCGGGCGGGCGGCGGACCGGCGCGCTCTTGTTGCCCGACGCGTCCCAGGCGACGACCCGGACCCGGCGCGCCCTGCCGTCCCAGGGGATCGTCACCTCGCCGGCCTCCGAGGCCGCGTGCTTGAGGCTCTGCCCGTTCACGAGCAGCGTCAGCAAGGCCGGCTCGCTGACCTGGAAGCGCAGCGGCGTACCGGGCAGGATGCTGACTCTGGGCGGCGTCGAGTCGGCGTCGAACACGGCGCCGACCGAGGCGGTCGCGACGGCGTCGCTCGCCTCGACACGCACCTCGTAGGTCCCGTCGCGCAGCCGGCCGAGGCGCTTCGCGCCGTCCCACTCAATTCGCTGAAAGCCGAGCGGGAGCGCGCCTGCGAAGGGCGTCGCCACCCACATGCCGTCGCGAAGGACCCGCACCCGCACGGCGGCGGGCGCGGCCAGCTCGAAGGAGAACGTCACGCGGTCGAGTCGACCGTCCCGGTTCGGCGAGAAGACCGCGGGCTCGACGTCGAGCCCGCCGAGCGTCCGCGTCACCGCGACGTTGACGAGGCCGACCGCCTCCTTGCCGTCGTCGCCTGCAGCGGCGATCCGAAGCTGGTAGGACGCGTCCTGGAGCTCGCTCGCCGTGAAGCGGAAGGAATGCCCGCCCGCTCCCTGCCTGCGCGGCCGCTGCAACAGCGCCACAGGCTCGCCGATCAGGTCGAGCGCCTGGATCGCCACGGTCGCCGGCCTCGTGAGCGTGTACGTGATCGTGGACTCGTCCGCCTGGCCGTCGTAGTTTGGGCTGATCGTCTCCGGATCGGCGGCGAGGCCGGTGATCGCGACGGGCAGCGCCGTGCCGCCGATCACGCCGGCGGCGGCGCGCACCGTCGTGCCGGCCGAGATCGTCCAGGCATACGGAACGCGCGTGACGGCGCTCGCGTCCCAGGTCCAGTCCACGCTCGCGCCCGTCCCGGCGCCAGTGGCGACCGTCACACCGGCGGCGTCGGTGACGGCCACGGTCCACGGCAGCTCGCCCGAGAGGCGGGCCCCGAAGCGGACGAGGCCCCCGGCGGCGCCCTCGACCTTCGGCTCGTAGAGCTTCGGCAGCCCTAGCGCCCCGGCAGCCGCGGCAATCGCGTTCAGCCGCGCGTAGAGCGTGTCCCCCGGGCACGCCGTGAAGCCGGTGTCGCGATGGCCCGAGACGGCACGCAGGAAGACCGGCAGGCCCGAGGGGAAGCGCTGGTTGCCGCCCGAGATCGCCGAGAGGGTCGAGAGCGGGTCGAGGTGGGCGACGTCGAGCCTCCACGCAAGCAGTGAAGCGACCGCGTCCTCCGCGGCCTTCGGTGTCGCGGTCTTCTCGTAGTTGCCGAGCAGGGCGATCCCGACCGACCCGGTGTTGAACCCCTCGGCGTGAGCGCCGACGACGTTGCGCTCGGCGCCGCCGTAGCGGCCCTCGTACACGGTGCCGTACTTGTCGACGAGGAAGTTGTAGCCGACATCGTTCCAGCCGTTCCCCTGCACGTGGTAGAGCTGAATTCCGCGGACGATCGCGCCCGCCTCGGCTTGTGTGTAGTCGCTCGCGCCGGCGGTGTGGTGGACGACTGCGAACCGGATCGCATCGGCGTACGAGGGGCTGCCACGGCGGATCGTCTCGTCGGCGCTCCAGCCGGTGCGCGGGACGAGTGGGGGCGAGCCTGCGAGCGAGAGAACGCGCGCGGGGACCCTCAGCGCGGGGCTCGAGACGAACCACGCCTTCAGCCGCGTGACGTCCCCGGTCAGGCGATACTGGATGGCATTCGCCGGCCCTGTCCACCACGGGTTGCCGAGCCGCCAACCGCGGCGGCGGGACGCCTCCGGGCTGCGCGCATCGGGCAGGTCCTCGGCCTCTGGCGCCGCCTGCCGCCACGCGCTCCAGCGACCGCCGAGCGAGCGCGTGCGGAACGCGACGCTGCCGGGCCCCTGCCAGTGCAGGCCGACGAGGTCGAACCGTGACGGCGTCGCGGCCGCCAGGGCCCGCTCGCCGTGCAGCGGCACCTCACGCGAGGTGATCGTCGCCGCCTCGGCCCGCGCGAGCGCGGGAAAGGCGAGCAGGCAGAGCAGGGCGATGCGGAGAATCCTCATGCGGGCGGGCTGCTTACCAGAGTGGCGGACCCGTCCTCTTCTGGCACAAGGACGCGGGCCCCTTCCTGAGTAGAATCCACACGGCTGTGAATGCGCGCCTCCTGCGTGGTCTCTGGTCCTCGCTCGCGACGCTCGCGGCCCTCGCGCTCGCCGGCAGCGCGGCCGCGTCCTCGGCGCGCGTCCTCGCCGTCCAGTTCGAGAACGACGTCAACCCCGTCACGCAGGACTTCATCACGGACGCGATCGCGCGCGGCGAGCGCGAAGGCGCCGCCGCGGTCGTGATCGTGATGGACACCCCGGGCGGGCTCGGCTCGTCGATGCGCAAGATCGTCAAGGCGATCCTCGCGGCGAAGGTGCCCGTCGTCGTCTACGTCGCCCCGGGCGGCTCGAGCGCCGACTCCGCCGGGGCCGTGATCGCGATGGCCGCGGACGTCGCCGCGATGGCGCCACAGACGAACATCGGCTCTTCGACCCCGATCTCGATCGGCGGCGAGGACATCTCGAAGGACCTGCGCCGGAAGATCGTCAACGACGCGGCCGCCTACATCGGCGAGCTCGCGCGCGAGCACGGCCGCAACGTCGCCGAGGCCGAGCGGATGGTGCGCGAGGCCTCCAACCTCGGCGCCCGCAAGGCGCTCGCGGCGAACGTCGTGGACCTCGTCGCGCCCGACCTGCCGGCTCTGCTCGAGCGGCTCGACGGCTACCGGACGACGCCGAAAGGGCTCGTCCTGCACACCGCCGGGGCGCAGGTCGAGGAGGTCCACATGTCCGGGTGGAAGCGCGTCCTCGACCTGCTGATCGACCCGAACGTGATCGCGCTGATGCTCTCGATCGGGCTGATCGGGATCGTCGTCGAGCTCTGGAACCCGGGGTTGATCCTCCCCGGCACCGTCGGTGCGATCTCCCTGATCGTGGGTCTCTACGGGCTGCAGGTGCTGCCGGTCTCCGCAGCCGGGCTCCTGCTGATGCTGCTCGCCGCCGCCTTTTTCACGATGGACCTCTTCCTGCCGAGCCACGGCGCGCTCACGGCGGCCGGCGCCGTCACCTTCGTGATCGGCTCGCTGATGCTGTTCGACCCCGCCGGCCCCGCCTATCAGGTCTCGCTCACGACGGCGGTCTCGATCGCGGCCGTGCTCGCACTGCTGATGGGCTTCGCCCTGACGAAGGCCGTCCAGGCCCGCCGAAGGCCCGTGGAGGTCGGCGCGCAGTTGCTCGTCGGCGCGCACGGCGAGGTGCGGCGCGGCGGCCTGGTGTTCGTCAACGGCGAGCTCTGGCGCGCGCGCTCCCGCGACGGCCACCCACTCGTCCTCGGCGCCGAGGTGAAGGTCGAGGCCGTCGAAGCGGACGGGCTCGAGCTCGTCGTAGGATCCAGTCACCCCATGAAAGGACACGACTCGTGACCGCTCTCATCGTCCTGGCAGCAGCCGTCGTCATCGTGCTGCTCTTCCTCTTCGCCGCGATCAAGGTCGCGCGCGAGTACGAGCGCGGCGTCATCTTCCGGCTCGGCCGCCTGCTCCCGGAGCCGAAGGGCCCAGGGCTCTTCATCCTGATTCCGGTGGTCGACCGGATGGTGCGGGTCGACCTGCGCACGATCACACTCAACGTGCCGCCGCAGGAGGTCATCACCAAGGACAACGTGCCCGTGCGCGTCAACGCGGTGGCCTACTTCCGGATCGTCGAGCCGAAGAACGCGATCGTCCAGATCGAGAACTTCATGGTCGCCACCTCGCAGATCGCGCAGACGACGCTGCGCTCGGTGCTCGGCCAGCACATGCTCGACGAGCTGCTCGCCGAGCGCGACAAGATCAACGCGATCCTGCAGGCGATCATCGACGAGGCGACCTCGCCGTGGGGGATCAAGGTCTCGATCGTCGAGGTGAAGGACGTCGAGATCCCCTCCGGCATGCAGCGCGCGATGGCGCGGCAGGCCGAGGCGGAGCGCGAGCGGCGCGCGAAGGTGATCGCCGCTGAGGGAGAGTTCCAGGCCTCGCAGCGGCTCGCCGACGCGGCCGACGTGATGGCGAAGTCGCCGATGGCCCTCCAGCTCCGCTATCTCCAGACGCTGCTCGAGATAGGAGCGACGAACGCGACGACGATCGTCTTCCCCGCACCGATCGACATGCTGACCGCCTTCATGGCCAAGGCGCAAGGCGGGGGCTCGTAGGCCGCCGGAACGCGCTCTAGGGGCCCGTCCGGGAGCCGGCGAGCGCGGCGCGGCCGTGCAGCTCGCGGAACCGCCTGGCCGCGTCGATCGCGGCGCCGAGGTTCAGGCCCTTGTCCTTGGCCTGCTTGATCAGCATCACCATCTCGAGCGCGTCGATGTCGTAGATCCGCTGCTTGCGGCCCTTGGTCGGAATCTGCGCCTTGTTCGTCCAGTAGTCGAGCTGCATCTTCGAGATGCCCGCGATCTGGCACACCTGCCCCAGGTAGAGCTCGATCTTGTCGAGGTGCTCAGCGAGGTTTACCGGTTCAAGCAGGTCTACCTGATTGCCGTAAGCCATATCGCCCCTCTTTAGGAAAGGGATGGTGCCATCTGATTCGAGAGGTATATCGTCCCCGTTCGCGGATTGGAAGCCCCGGGGGCGAAATCGCGCGCAGCTGAGACGGAAGCCTAATCCTGCTGCTCGCCGCCGGCGTCCGGCTCGAGCTCGAGCTCGTCCTCGTCCGGCTCGGCGTCGCCGGTGACGTGCTCCACAGACGGATCGCCGGGCTCCAGGTCGTCCTCGTCCTTGCGGTCGGACTCGACGACGGGCGCGAGGCTCGAGACCCTCTCGTCGCCGCGCAGGCGCATCACGATCACGCCCTGAGTCGCGCGCCCCGAGCGCTTGATGTCGTCGGCCGACATCTTGATCATCGTGCCGCCGGTCGAGATCAGCATCACCTGGTAGCCGTCGCGAACGACGCGCGAGCCGGCGAGCTTCCCCTTCGCCTCGGTGAGCTGAACGGTCTTGACTCCGAGCCCGCCGCGGCCCTTGGCCGGGTACTCGGAGATGCGTGTGCGCTTGCCATAGCCGTTCTCGGTCACGACGAGCAGGTACGCATCGTCCTCTGCGATCTCCACGACGATCACCTCGTCGCCGGCGCGCAGCCGCATGCCCTGCACCCCGGAGGCGGGCCGGCCCATCGAGCGCACATCCTTCTCGTGGAAGCGGATCGCCTGGCCGGCGCGGGAGACCATCAGCACGTCGTCGTTGCCGTCGGAGAGACGGACGCCGACGAGCTCATCCCCTTCGCGCAGCCTGATCGCGATGATCCCGTCGGCCTTCAGCGGCGTGTTGTAGTCGAGGAACTCGGTCTTCTTGACGACACCCCTCTTCGTCGCGAAGAGCAGGTACTTCGTCTCCTTGAAGTCGCGCGTCGCGATCACGGCGCAGACGTTCTCGTCCTGGCGGAAGGGCAGCAGGTTGACGATCGCGCGCCCCTTCGACTGCCGCGAGCCGAGCGGCAGCTCGTGCACCTTCAACCGGTAGACCTTGCCGACGGACGTGAAGAAGAGAATGTAGTCGTGGGTCGAGGCGACGAAGAGGTGCTCGATGTAGTCCTCGTCCTTCATGTCCATGCCCATGACCCCGATGCCGCCGCGGCGCTGCTCGCGGTAGGCCGTCACCGGCAGGCGCTTGATGTACCCCGACCGCGTGATCGCGATCACCATGTCCTCCTCGGCGATCATGTCCTCGAGCTCGAGCGAGTCCTCACCGACCGCGATCTCGGTGCGCCGGTCGTCGTGCCTGGCGTAGATCTCCTTCACCTCGAGCAGCTCCTCGCGGATGACGCCGTCGACCCGCGCCGGGTCGCCGAGGATCGCCCGTAGCTCGGCAATCCGCTCGCGGAGGTCGGCGTACTCGCTCTCGACCTCCTTGCGCGCGAGGCCCGTCAGGCGCGCGAGGCGAAGGTCGAGGATCGCCTGTGCCTGCACCTCGGAGAACGAGAACGCCGCCATCAGGCCGGCGCGCGCCTCGTCCGTGTCGTCCGACTTGCGGATCAGGTCGATCACCGCGTCGAGGTTGTCGAGGGCGACGAGGTAGCCCTCGAGCACGTGCGCCCGGTCCTCGCATTTCCCCAGCTCGTACTTCGAGCGCCGGATGACGACCTGGCGCTGGTAGTCGAGGTAGTGACGGATCAGCTCGAGCAGCGACAGCGTCTTCGGCACGCCGTCCACGAGCGCGACAGCGTTGTACCCGAACGTGGTCTGGAGCGCGGTGTGCTTGAACAGCTTGTTGAGCACGACCATCGGCACGGCCTCGCGCTTCAGCTCGATCTGGACGCGCATGCCGGTCTTGTCGGAGTGGTCGGCGAGGTCGGAGATCTCGGGGAGGACCTTCTCGTGCACGAGGTCGGCGATCTTCTTGATCACGCCCGAGTCGCCGCCCTTCTTCACGCCGTAGGGCAGCTCGGTGACGATGATCGCGTTGCGGCCGCCGCGGAGCTCCTCGATGTGGGCGCGCGCCCGGACGACGATGCGGCCGCGGCCCGAGCGGTAGGCGTCCCGGATGCCCGAGCGGCCGACGACGATCGCGCCGGTCGGGAAGTCCGGGCCCTTGACATGCTTGGTGAGCCCCTCGACGCTGACCGCCGGGTCGTCGATCATCGCGACGACCGCGTCCACGACCTCGCTCAGGTTGTGCGGCGGGATGTTCGTCGCCATCCCCACGGCGATCCCCGCCGAGCCGTTGACGAGCAGGTTCGGGAAGCGGGCAGGAAGAACCGTGGGCTCGCGGCGCGACTCGTCGTAGTTCGGCACGAAATCGACCGTGTCCATGTCGATGTCCCGCAGCATCTCGGTGGCGAGCTTCGTCAGCCGGCATTCGGTGTAGCGCATCGCGGCGGCCGGATCGTCGTCGAGCGAGCCGAAGTTGCCCTGGCCGTCCACGAGCGGGTAGCGCATCGAGAACGGCTGGGCGAGCCGGACGAGCGTGTCGTAGATCGCCTGGTCGCCGTGCGGGTGGTACGAGCCCATCACCTCGCCGACCACGCGGGCCGACTTCTTGTAGGGCCGGTTGGGTTGCATCCCCGACTCGTGCATGCCGAAGAGGACACGCCGGTGCACCGGCTTGAGCCCATCGCGGACATCGGGCAGCGCGCGGCTGACGATCACGCTCATCGCGTAGTCGAGGAAGCTCGTGCGCATCTCCTGCTCGAGCTCGCGCGGCTCGACCCGGCCGCGCCCGAGAGGCTCGCCGGCGGTGCTCACATCGTCTCCACTGGCCATCTAGACGTCGAGGAACCTCACCGCGCGCGCATTGGCCTCGATGAAGGCCCGCCGCGGCTCGACCTGGTCGCCCATCAGCATCGAGAAGGTCCCGTCGGCGGCGGCGGCGTCCTCGACGCCGACCTGGATCAGCAGCCGGCGCGCCGGGTCCATCGTCGTCTGCCAGAGCTGCTCGGGGTTCATCTCGCCGAGGCCCTTGAAGCGGCTGATCTGGATCCCCTCCTTCGCGAGCTCGAGCAAGCCGGCCCGGAGCTGCTCGAACGTCTCCGCCGTCAGCTTCTTCTTCCCGTGCGTCAGAGCGAAGGGCGGGCGGCCGACGACTTCGGTCGCCTTCGCATAGGCGCGGCGGACGTTCGCATACGTGCTCGAGCCGAGTAGGGCCACCGGCAGGTCGATGTCCGTCGCTGCGCTCGTCGCCGTCTCGACGACGCGGACGCGCAAGACCTCCTCGAGCCGCTCGACGACCGACATCTCCCAGCCGTTCACGGCCTCGCGCCCGATCGCGCGCTCGATTTCCGCGGCCGTCGTCAACTCCTGCTCGACGAAGCGGTGCGCGATCACGAAGTCGGCCGCCGCCGCCGGGAACTCGTCCCGCAGCTTCGCGGACCATCCCTCCAGGCCGTTCAGCTCGCGGGCGAAGCGGGCGTAGCGCGCCTCGGTGAGCGAGAGCGACTCGCCCGCGCGGTCGGTGACCTCGATGTCCTTCATGCGCTCACGCACGAGCAAGTCCTCGAGCTGCGCGTCCTTCTCGAAGTACATCTCCTGGTTGGCGAAACGCACGAGGTAGAGCGGCGGCACGGCGATGTAGACATGGCCACGCTCGATCAGCTCGCCCATGTTCCGGTAGAGGAACGTGAGGATCAACGTGCGGATGTGCGAGCCGTCCACGTCGGCGTCCGTCATCACGATGATCCGGTGGTAGCGGAGGTTGGCGACGTCGAACTCGTCGCCGAAGCCGGTGCCGATCGCGGTGATCATGGCCTGGATCTCCGTGTTGGAGAGCACCTTGTTGATGCGGTTCTTCTCCGCGTTGATGATCTTGCCCCGCAGCGGCAGGATCGCCTGGTAGGTGCGGTCGCGCGCCTGCTTCGCGGAGCCGCCGGCGGAGTCGCCCTCGACGATGTAGAGCTCGGCCGCCTCCGGGTCCTTGATCGAGCAGTCGGCGAGCTTGCCAGGCAGCGCGGAGTGCTCGAGCGCGCTCTTGCGCCGGGTCAGCTCGCGCGCCTTGCGCGCGGCCTGGCGGGCCCGCGCGGCGGAGACGGCTTTCATGATGATCTGGCGCCCGTCGGTCGGGTTCTCCTCGAGGAACTCGGCGAGCTTCGCGTTGACGGTCTGCTCGACGAGACCCCTTATCCACGGGTTGCCGAGCTTCGTCTTCGTCTGACCCTCGAACTGCGGGTCGCGCAGCTTCACCGACAGGACCGCCGCGAGCCCTTCGCGCACGTCCTCGCCCTCGAGGTTGTCCTCGTTCTCCTTCAGCAGCCCCTTGTCGCGGGCGTATCTGTTCAGCGTGCCGGTGAGCGCGGCCTTGAAGCCGGAGAGGTGCGCGCCGCCCTCGGTCGTGTTGATGTTGTTCGCAAACGAGAAGACCGATTCGACGTACGACGTGTTCCACTGCATCGCCACTTCGACGGCGCCCTGGTCGCTCTCGGTCTCGAAGTAGGCGATCGACTTGTGGATCGGCTCCTTCGACTCGTTGACGTACGAGACGAAGTCCCTGATCCCGCCCTCGTAGTGGAAGGTCTGCGAGGAGCCGCCGGCGCGCTCGTCCGTGAGGACGATCGTGAGCGCCCGCGTTAGGAAGGCGGTTTCGCGGAGCCGCTGGGAGAGCACCTGGACCGACCACTCGATCTCCTCGAAGATCTCGGGGTCCGGCTCGAAGTGAATCGTCGTGCCGGTGTCGCTGGCCGTGCCGACAGTCTCCATCTCGCCCTGCGGGACCCCGCGGGCGAACTCCTGCCGGTAGACGGTGCCGTCGCGGCGAACCTCGGCGACGAGCGACTCCGAGAGGGCGTTGACCACCGAGACGCCGACGCCGTGCAGGCCGCCGGAGACCTTGTAGCCCTCGCCGCCGAACTTGCCTCCGGCGTGCAGCTTCGTCAGCACGACCGTGAGGGCGGGTAGGCCCTGGTCGGGCATCACGTCCACCGGGATGCCCGAGCCGTAGTCCTTCACGGTCACGGAATCGTCCGGGTGGATCGTCACCTCGATGCGATCGTTGCGACCGGCGAGGGCCTCGTCCACGGAGTTGTCCACGACCTCGTAGACGAGATGGTGGAGGCCCCGCGCACCCGTCGAGCCGATGTACATGCCCGGCCTGAGCCGGACCGGCTCGAGGCCCTCGAGGACGGTGATGTCTTTGGCGGTGTAGGTGCTCTTGGCCATCAAAAAAGCCCTGCAAATAAGCATATTGCGGGCACAGACGAGTCTATCAGAAATCGCGGTCGGCCGGCGCCCTGGAGCGACTCCGGGCGAGACTCGCCGAGACCGCCCGCGCGACCAGCGCGCGCAGCTCGTCGTCACCGATCTCCGCCGTCAGCGCGGCGGCGAGCTCGGCCTCCTCCGGCGTCGGCCGCACCGGCTCGTGCCCGGGCCCGGCCGGGTCCGCGGAGGGCTCCGGCAGAAGGCCGGGCGCGAACTTCAGGGCCGCCGGCGCTCCTTCCCCCAGCGCCTTGCGCAGCTGCGCGAGGATGTCCCCTGCCAGCCGGCCGAGCTCGAACGCCCAGGTCGACGAGGAGGCCGCGACGTGCAGCGTCCCATCGCGTGCGAGCCGGGACGGCCAGGCGTTGCGGCACACGGTGTCCCCAACCGCCGCCGGCCACACGCGGACGATCGCCGCCATTCCCGGGGCATCGCCCGCAGGCCCGAACCGGCGCAGCTCGCGATCGACCGCTCCGTCCAGACGGTCCATCAGGCCGCCCGCACCTCGCCGGGCGTCACGCGGAGCAGCTGGGCCGGCTCGAGCGGCAGCGCGTCCGCGCCGGTTGCCGTCACGACGGTCTGCCCGGCATGAGCGATCCGGTCGACGAGCGCGCGCCGCCTGGACGCGTCGAGCTCAGAGAGAACGTCGTCGAGGAGCAGGAGCGGCGGGACCCCGCGGCGCTCGGTGATCAGCTCGGCCTCGGCCAGCAGCAGCGCGAGCACGGCGATGCGCTGCTCACCCTGGGAGCCGAAGCTGCGCAGATCCCGCTCGCCCGACCGGACGGCGACATCGTCGAGGTGGGGACCGAGGCCGGTGACGCAACGCTCGAGGTCGCGCTGGAGGCGGGCTTCGAGCGCGGCCTCCGTCGGCGGGTCGCCGCCGTACTCGAGAGCCGCCCCCGGGAGACCGAGCTCGCCGGCGCGCTCGGCGAAGGCCGGCTCGAGCAGCCCGATCGCCTCGAGCCGCGCCGCGACGAGCAGCGATCCGAGCTCCGCGACCTTGGCGGTCCATGGAGCCAGCGCATCTCTGCTTCCGATGCCGGCTGCGATCCGCCGCAGGCAGGCGTTCCTCTGCCCGACGGCGGCGCCGTAGTCCAGAGGCAGCGCCGCTCGGGCGGGCGAGAGCCTCCCGAGCACGCGGTCGAAGTACGCACGGCGTACTGCCGGGCCGCCCTTGACGACGGTCAGCCGATCGGGTGTGAAGACGAGGGTGACGACCTCCGCGCGGAGCTGTTCTGTGGAGCGAAGGGGCGCTCCGTTCAGCTTGGCCTGCTTGCCCTCGTGCGAGCGCAGGGTCACCTCCAGGGCGAGCGGCGACTCGCCGCGGCGGCCCGACAGCGCGATCCGGGCAGCCTGCGCGCCGAGGCGGACGAGCTGGGCGTCCGCCCGCGTACGCGGCGAGAAGCCCTGCGTCCCGACGTGCAGCGACTCCAGAAGGTTCGTCTTGCCCGCCCCATTCTCCCCGGTGACGAGCACGAGCCCCGGCCGCAGCGCGAGCTCGAGCCGCGCGTACGAGCGGAAGTCGCGGAGCGTGACCTCGCCGACGATCAGCCGGCGAGCCGGATCGGCATGATCAGGTACCAGTAGTCGTCGCTCTCGCCGGTCAGCAGCCCCGGCCGCAGCGGGTTGATGAGCTTCAGCGTCACCTCGTCCGACGGGATGGACTCGACGCCGTCGCGCAGGAACTCCGCATTGAAGCCGATCTCGAGCGGCTCGCCCGTGTACGAGGCGGGAATCGTCTCCCGCGCCTCGCCGATGTCCTGGGTCTGGGCCGAGATGGTCAGCTCGCCCTCGGCGAAGCGGAGTCGCAGCGGCGAGTTCCGCTGTGCCAGCACGGCGATGCGCCGGACAACGTCGAGCAGCTCGGCGCGCGGCAGCGGCAGCTCGAGCTCGAACGACTCGGGAACGAGCTGCTTGTAGTTCGGGAATTGTCCGTCGATGCGGCGGGTCGTCAGCCACGCCTCGCCGGCGCCGAAGATGACGTGGTTCTCGTGTACGCCGAGCTCGATCGTGTCGCCCGCTCCCAGCCGGGCGAGCTCCTGGAGCGCCCGGGCAGGGATGATCGCCTCCAGCTCGGGGCCGCCCTGGCCGAGCTCGGTCTCCTTCACGGCGAGCCGGTAGGAGTCGGTGGCCGCCATCACGAGCTTGCCGCCCTCGAACCGGACGAGGATGCCGGTGAGCACCGGACGCGACTCGTCGCGGGAGGCGGACCGCGCGACGCGGTCCACGGTCTCCAGCAGCGCGACGCGGTCGATCGCGTGCAGCTGGGCCTCGACCGTCGGCAGCCGGGGGAAGTCCTCGGCGCTGTACGTGTTCAGGCGTGAGCTGTAGGACCCGGACACGATCTGCACGACACCTTCCTCCGGCCGATACTCGATCACGACTTCAGACTCGGGGAGTAGCCGCGCCAAGTCGGAGAAGAGCTTGCCGGGAACGACGACCGCGCCGTCGCCCTCGACCTCCGCCGTCAGGCTCGCGCGCAGCGAGATCTCCATGTCGGTCGCGGCAAGCTCAAGCAACCCGCCTTCCGCCCGCAGAAGCACACCGGAGAGGACCTGAACAGCCCCGCGGGTCGAGACCGCCCGGGAGACGATGCCGAGCTTCGACACGAGCTCGTCGCGAGAACAGATGATCTTCATCGACGTTGCGGCCACTATCTCTGTTTCCATCTTCTAGATATCCCTTCAACAGTAGTACTAGGGAGTGTGGACGATGGGGAAGATGCCATTCATCGGCTCCACGACGAAGGTTGCACGGTGGGTCCACGAAGGCCTGTACTCCACAGGTCCAACAGAGAGATGGGGGTCTTGAGTGGAATCCACCGATCTCACCGAACCTGCTTGATGCGCGCGGTCAACTCTTGCACCAGGTTGTACACAGAGCGATCCTCACGGATGAGCCTCGATATCTTGGACGTCGCATGAATCACCGTGGTGTGGTCGCGGTTGCCGAACTGCTTGCCGATCTTCGGAAGCGAGGAGTCGGTGAGCTCGCGTGAGAGATACATCGCGACCTGGCGGGGATACGCGATCGCCTGCGATCTCCGCGCGCTGCAGAGCTCCGACACGGTCAGCCCGAACCGCTCCGAGACGAGCTCCTGGATCCGGGGGATCGACACCTCCGCCGCGTCCCCTTGTGGGTACACGTCACGAAGGACCTCCTCGGCGAGCTCGGCGGTCATCGTCCGGTCCGTCAGTGAGGAGAACGCGACGACGCGCGTGAGCGCACCCTCGAGCTCGCGGATGTTCGACGAGACACGGCCGGCGACGAACTCCAGCACGAGGGGGTCGCCGACGTGGATGTTGTCGGCCGCCACCTTCTTGCGCAGGATCGCGATCCGCGTCTCGAGGTCCGGTGGCTGGATGTCTGTGAGCAGCCCCCACTCGAAGCGGGAGCGAAGCCGCTCCTCGAGCGTGGATATCTCGCGTGGCGGCCGGTCGGACGAGATCACGATCTGCCGGCCGGCCTCGTAGAGGCTGTTGAAGGTGTGGAAGAACTCCTCTTGAATGCGCTCCTTGCCCTCGAAGAACTGGATGTCGTCGACGAGCAGGACGTCGTACGTGCGGTAGCGCTGCTTGAAGCCCTCGATGCGGCGGTCCCGGAGCGAGTTGATGAAGTCGTTCATGAACGACTCGCTCGTGACGTAGCGCGCGGTCAGGCCGCGATGCTGCTCGCGCACGTACTGGCCGACCGCCTGCAGTAGGTGGGTCTTCCCGAGGCCGGTGCCGCCGTAGATGAACAGCGGGTTGTAGGCCTGCGCCGGCGACTCGGCGACGGCGAGCGCGGCGGCATGTGCGAACCGGTTCGACGAGCCGATCACGAAGCGGTCGAACGTGTACTTCGGGTTCATCCCCGTCGGCTCCGTCTCGGCCGGCACGGGCTCGGCCTCGGGAGGCTCCGGGAATCCCACGACTCCCGCGTCGTCCGGTAGTTCGACGTCGACGACGGCCAGCCGCACGTTGGCGTCGTGGCCGATCGCGTCGCGGACGCCCGCCTGGATGAGGCCGAGGTACCGCCCCTCGATCCACGCGCGCGTGAAGTCGTTCGGGACGGCGATCGTGAAGGCGTCGTCGGCGAGAGAGAGGCCGCGCGCGCCGGAGAACCACGTGCGGAAGGTCGTCTCGTTGAGGGCTCCCCGGAGCCGACTCGACACCTCGTCCCAGAGGCTTGCGGCAGTCGGCTCGCTTGTGGGATCCACTCGGGCTCGCAACTCCTCTCGCGCTCGCAGGAGGGCGAGCATACCAATGCGGGAGCAACCGCTCAACGCGGCTGAATGCAGGTTACGAACGACCGAAAAGAGGCTGTTTTGCAGGGGAAACAGGGGGCTTCCACATGACTCTCCACAGGTGTGGAAAGTGTGGGCGGCCCGGAGGTGCGCGACGCATTCGGCGTGCAAAGGGGGCGGTTCGACTCCCGCCACGGCCCCATCTGCGCCTGTGGATAACTCGTTGCGGCACCCTCATCTATACTCCCCGCTCGTTGCCGCCGTCCCGGCGGCCACCCTCTGCGAGCCTCCACCGTGAAACGCACCTATCAGCCGAACGTACGCCGCCGGAAGCGCAAGCACGGCTTCCGCGCGCGGATGGCGACCCGCGCCGGCCAGGCGATCCTCAAGCGCCGGCGCGCCCGGGGCCGCAAGCGGCTCTCCGCCTGACCGCCGCCCTGTGGAGCGCCGGCACCGTCTCTCCCGCTCCCGGGACTTCGACGCCGTCTATCGCCACGGTCGCTCAGTGTCCACGCGCTACTTCGTCCTCTACTGGTTCCCCCGCGAGGTGGGCGACGACGCCGAGCCCCGGCTCGGACTCGCCGTTCCGAAGTCGGTCGGCAATGCGGTCGCCCGCAACCGCGTGAAGCGTCAGCTCCGGGAGACGTGGCGGGAGCTCGCAGAGCGCGTTCAGGCCGGTCACGACTACGTCCTCGTCGCGCGGCCGGGCCTCGCCGAGCCGGCCGACACGCGCGGGCACGACTGGCTGCGCGAGCAGGTGCTCGACGTGCTCGGGAAGGCGGCGGCGTGAGATACGTTGGGGTCGCGCTCGTCTACGCTTGGCGCTACAGCTTCGGGTTGCTGACGCCGTCCGGCACCTGCAAGTACCACCCGAGCTGCACGCAGTACGCCCTCGACGCGCTCCGTGCCCACGGCCTGCTCCGGGGCACCGTGCTCACCGGGTGGCGCCTCCTGCGCTGCAACCCGTGGAGCCACGGCGGCGTGGACCGGGCCGAGGAGCAGACGCTCTTCGCCCCACGCGCGCGGAGGGGGCACGCGTGATCGTCTTCAGCATCCTCAGCCCGATCGAGGACGTCCTCGCCGAGGTGCTGAAGTGGATCCACGGCACCGCCGGCGTTCCGTGGGCGTGGGCGATCGTGATCCTCACCGTGATGGTGCGGATGCTGCTCGTGCCGCTGACCGTCCGGCAGATCCACTCGATGCAGAACCTCCAGGCGCACGCGCCGGAGATGAAGGCGATCCAGCAGCGCAACAAGGGCGACCGCCAGAAGATGAACGAGGAGTTGATGGCGTTCTACAAGGAGAACCAGATCAACCCCGCGGCGTCGTGCCTGCCGATGCTCGCGCAGATGCCGGTCTTCTTCGCCCTCTACTTCGTGCTGCGCGACTTCGAGAAGGAGATTCTCCCGCACTACCCGGCCGCCGACCTCGGCTGGCTGGGCGTCGTGCCGGACATCACGGCCGGGGCGATCACGCACTGGTCGGGCTACGTGCTGCTCGTGATCTATGCGGCGAGCCAGACGGCGTCGACGATCTTCATGTCCGCGACGATGGACAAGACACAGCGGATGATCCTGCTGATCATGCCGCTCGTCTTCCTGGCGGTGATCGCGAACTTCCCCGCCGGGCTCGTCCTCTACTGGATGACGACGAACCTGTGGACGGTCGGCCAGGGCCTGATCACCCGTCGCCTGGTACCCAAGAAGAAGGGCGTCGTACAGCCGAAGCGCAGCTCCCGGACGCCGCCGCGGGCCGAGATCGAGGCGCCGGAGGAGCGCGACGCCGCGGCCGCGCCGAAACGGGCCGCGCCCGGCGCTCCGGTGCGCAAGGTGAAGCGGAAGAAGAAGGGCGGCCAGCGCCGATGAGCGACGAGGTTTCCGTCGAGGCGACCGGGGAGACCGTCGGCGAGGCGAAGTGGGCGGCCCTGCGCGAGCTCGACCGGCTGCTTCCGGGCCTCGACAAGAGCACCGTTCGCTTCGAGGTGATCTCGGAGGGTGAGCGTGGGCTGCTCGGCGTCGGCTACGTGCCGGCGCGGGTGCTTGCCGCTGCGCTGGGGGAACCTGCAGGGCCGCGCGCCGCAGCTCCGGCCGCAGACGAGAGTCCCGAGGCGGCGCACGTCCGCGAGCTGCTCGAGCGGATCACCGGCGAGATCGGTGCCCGCTGCTCGGTGCAGATCACGGAGAGCGACGACGAGCTGCTCGCCGTCTGCACCGGCCGCGAGGTCGCCGTCCTGATCGGCCATCACGGGCAGACGATCGACGCGATCCAGTACCTCCTGAACGCGATCGTCTTCCGCGGGCGGGACGAGCGGAAGCCGATCGTCGTGGACGCCTCCGGGTACCGCGCACGGCGACGCGCGTCCCTCGAGGCGATCGCCCAGCGCAGCGCCGAGCGCGCGTCGGCCACCGGCGAGCGTGTCGAGCTCGAGCCGATGTCCGCCGTCGAGCGAAAGGTCGTCCACGAGTACCTCAAGGAGGACCCCGAAGTCGAGACGGCGAGCGAGGGCAGCGAGCCCAACCGCTGCGTCGTCATCTTCCCGCGCCGCGTTGTCTAGGGACGCTCGGCTCGAGCGGTGGCTCGAGGCCGTCGTGGCGACGCCCGGGCTCACGTCGCTGCGCGACCCCGCGGAGGCGCGCCGCGTCCTCCTCGATGACCCTCTAGCCGGCGCCGAGCTCGTGCGCGGCTTCGAGGGCCCGGTCGTGGACGTAGGCTCGGGCGGCGGCTCGCCGGGGATCCCGCTCGCCGTCGCGCTGCCGGACCGCGACGTGACGCTGCTCGAGGCGACGGGCCGCAAGTGCGACTTCCTGCGCCGCTGGAGGAGGAGGTGCCAAACCTGCGGGTCATCCGGGGGCGCGCCGAGGAGCAGGAGATCGAGACGTACGGCGTCGCCGTCGCGAAAGCCCTCGCCCCGCCGCCGGTGGCCGCGGAGTGGTGCCTGCCGCTCGTCCGGGCCGGCGGCGCGGTCGTGCTCTGGATCGGACCGAGCGCCGATGCCCAACGCGTCGCGGAGGTGGCCCGGAAGCTCGCAGGCGAGCTCGTCGACAGCCCGCCGGGCTTCCTCGTCCTGCGCAAGCTCGGCCCGACGCCACCCGGCTTCCCCCGGCGCGCCGGCGTTGCCCGCAAGCGCCCGCTGGCCTAACCGATCCCGACCGGCGCGAACCCTAGACTCGGAGCGTGCCCGCCCGGATCTACGCGCTCGCGAACCAGAAGGGCGGCGTCGGCAAGACGACGACCGCGATCAACCTCGCCGCCTGCCTTGCGGAGGCGGGAGAGCGTTCGCTCGTGATCGATCTCGACCCGCAGGCGAACGCGACGTCGGGGCTCGGCGAGCGTGCGAACGGCGTCTCGACGCTCGACCTGCTCGACGGCGCGCCTCTGGGGACGCTGGCGAGGCCGACGCGCTTCGCCAACCTCGACCTCGTGCCGGCGAGGCCCGAGCTCGCCGCGGCATCGGTCGAGCTCTCGGCGCTCGCCGGCGGCGAGCGGTATCTCGCCGACGCCCTCGCGGAGGCCACCGAGCGCTGGTCGTTCGTCTTCCTCGACTGCCCGCCCTCGTTCGGCCCGCTGACCGTGAACGCGCTGGCGGCGGCCGACCGCGTGATCGTGCCGGTCCAGGCCGAGTACTACGCGCTCGAGGGCCTCTCCCAGCTGCTCGGCTCGATCGAGCTGGTGAAGACGCGGCTCAACCCCCGGCTCGGAATCGCGGGCATCCTCCTGACGATGGTGGACGGGAGGACGCGGCTCGCCGCCCAGGTCGAGACCGAGGTGCGCGAGCACTTCGGCGAGCTCGTCTTCGCCACGTCCGTGCCCCGTGCCGTGCGCCTCGCCGAGGCGCCGAGCCACGGGCTCCCTGCGATCGCCTACGACCGCCGCTCGCCCGGCGCGGAGGCCTACTGGAAGGTGGCGATGGAACTTGTCGAGCGCTCCTGATCCCGGCCGCCGCGGCCTCGGCCGCGGCCTCGAGGTGCTGGTCGGCGGCGGCGACGGCGCACCCGCGCTGCTGCACCTCCCCGTCGAGGCGATCCACCCCAACCCGCGCCAGCCGCGCCGCCGCTTCGAGCCGGAGGCCGGCGCGGGCCTCGCCGACTCGATCCGCCGGGAGGGTGTTCTCGTCCCCGTCGTCGTCAGGCCCCGCGCCGCCGGCGGCTACGAGCTGATCGCGGGCGAGCGTCGCTGGCGTGCCGCGCGCGAGGCGGGCGTCGCGACCGTCCCCGCCCTCGTGCGCGAGGCCGGAGACCGCGAGTCGCTCGTGCTCGCGCTCGTCGAGAACGTCGCCCGCGAGCAGCTCTCCGCGGTCGAGGAGGCGCGCGCCTACGCCGTCCTGCTCGACGAGTTCGAGCTCTCGCTCGCCGACGTGGCGGAGCGCGTCGGCCGCTCGAAGCCGTCCGTCTCGAACCGGCTCCGCCTGCTCGAGCTTCCGGAAGAGGTGCTGTGGATGCTCGTGCGCGGCGAGCTGACCGAGGGTCACGCCCGCGCTGTGCTCGCGCTGCCGGATCACGACGCACGCCGGCGGCTGGCGCGGCGGATCGCCCGGGACGGGCTGAGCGTCCGGGCCGCGGAGAAGGCGGCCCAGGACGGCGGCGCCGCCCGCCGCCCGAGGACGCAGGCCTCGCCGGTGAACCCCGCGCTCGCCGAGCGCGTCCGCGTCGCCGCCGAGCGGCTGACGGGACTGCCCGCCCGCGTCGGGGCCGGGAAGCTGGAGATCCCGTTCGAGAGCGAGACCCAGCTCGAGGAGCTCGCCGAGGCGCTGGAGGCGCTCTGAACGGGCTCCGCCCGGCGGAGCGCTCGTCGGCCAGGGACGCGAGATGGGCGATCGTGGATTCGAACCACGGACCTCCGCCTTATCAGAGCGGCGCTCTAACCAACTGAGCTAATCGCCCCGGCGGCGCCGAACTCTAGCGAAGGCGGGGTCGCCCGACCCAGGGATCGCGCTTCAGGCGCCGAGCGCCGATCCCTGAAAGGCGCGACGTGCGGCGTCGCGCGCTACGGCAATGGAAATCGGCGATCAAGTCACCTGGAACGGCAGGACGTGGGTCCTTCGCGGGCTCGAGCCGATGAGCGTGCCCGAACGGCACGCCCACCTCGAGGACCCGGTCACCGGGGAACGCGCCCGCGCGCCCCTCGCCGAGGTCGTCCCCGCCGCGCCGCCCCCGCCGGCGGCCTGATCCGGCCGGGGTGTCGCTTCCGGCGTGACCGGGGCTAAGATGAGTCATGGACGGCGCCTGATGCGCGAGATGGTCATCTACGGGGTCAGCTTCGACATGGTCGGCAAGCAGCCGATCGTGCTCCTGAAGACCGCCGACGGCAACCAGTTCCTGCCGATCTGGATCGGTCATCCCGAGGCGGCCGCGATCCTGATGAAGCTGCAGGGTGCCGCACCTCCGCGCCCCATGACCCACGACCTGGTCACCGACATGCTCGAGCACCTTGACGCCGAGGTCGTCAAGGTGACGGTCACCGAGCTGCGCGAGAACACGTTCTACGCGCTGATCACGCTGCGTCTCGACGGTTCCGAGATCGAGATCGACTCGCGACCGTCGGATGCGATCGCGCTCGCGGTTCGCGCCGAAGCGAAGATCTACGCTGCCGACGATGTGATCGCGGACTCGGCGATCGAGTTCGAAGGCGACGAGGTGGACGAGGAGCAGCTGCTGATCCGCCGCCCTCCGCTCTCCGACCTCGATCCGGCCGAGTTCCGGAAGTTCCTCGACACCGTCACCCCCGAGGACTTCGCCGCCGCCGGCGAGCCCGAAGAAGACGAGGAGAGCTAGCCCGCCGCGCCGGTCTCGCCGCGCGCGACCTCGCGCTTCGTAAGGTCGAGCACGGTCTGATAGAGCTCGCGCAAGCCCTCGTCGGAGAGGGGGCCGCGGTTCGCCCGCACGAGGTGCTGGAGCAGCCACGCCTCGCGATCGGGATCGACGAACTCCATGCCCCGTTCCGCCTTGACGCTCTTGATCCGCGCCACGAGCTTGAGGCGCTGGTTGACGGTCTCGACCAGCTTGCGGTCGCTGTCCGAGATCTGCTCCCGGAGCTGGCTGATGAGAGGGTCGTTCTCCTGGTTCACGGGTGTCCTTGTCGGTCGGCGCCGGCGGAGACGTGAGCCTAGCCTGCGGGCGGAGCTACGTGTAGACGATGACCGTCGTGCCGGTCGGGTGGTCGGCGTACAGCTCCGGCGCGATCCACATCGGCACGCGGACGCAGCCGTGGGAGGCGGGATACGGAGGGACCGACGGATAGCCGTGGACGGCGAAGCCGCGCAGGAAGTAGAGCGGGTACCAGAGAACCCAGCTCCAGCCCGCCACCCGGCTGTAGACGCGCCACGTGCCGACAGGCGTGTTGCCGGTCGCGCCGGTCGAGACGTGCACGACGCGCACGACCTTGCCGCCGACGACGTCGAGCAGTACCTGGCGCGTCTTGTCCACCTCGAAGTGACTCCCGGACGGGAAGCGCGGCGCGGGTGTGCTCGAGCCGAGCAGGGCCCGCCACAGCGCCGGGCCGACGCGTCCGGTGCGCGTGAGCCCGTGCACCTTCTGGAAGGCGAGCACGGCATCGCGGGTGTCGTCGCCGTATGCGTCGTTCACTCCGCGCAGCGCGTAGCTCCGGGCCGCGAGCAGGGCCTCCAGCGTGCGGACGCTCGAGCCCCTCGCGCCCATGTCGAGCAACGGCAGCACAACCACCGTCTCGAGCCGTTGCTCGACGGCCGCGAAGCCCGGCGCCGGATCGAGGCTGACGACGGCGCTCAGCTTCCCCGCGCGGTCGGTCGGCAGCGCGATACGCGCGGCTCCGCCCGCGACGCCGCTCTCGAGCACTTCTCTCCCACCACGGAGGATGCGGACGGCGAGCCGGCCCGCCCCAGGCGGCTCGACCCGTGCCGTGAGGGCGAGCCGGGAGCCGAGCGCTCCCGCCGGCGAGAGCGACGCCGTGAGCCGCGGCCTGACAGCGAGGGCCGCCTCGGGCGAGCTGGCCCCGCCAAATCGCGCGTGGAAGGACGCGGGCGTGCGGGCGAGGACACGCACGCGGAACGCGCCGCGCCCGTTCGTGCGGGCCGTCGCGACATACGTGCTCCCGCGGTAGATCCCGATTCGTGCGTGGGCGAGGGGCGGCCGCAGGGCTCCCTCGAGTGTCGCCGGCGTGCCGTACGCGGCCTCTCGCGGCGCCGCGAGAGCGAGTGTGCGCGGCTCGACGCGCACCGCCACCTGAGCCTGCGCGCTCTCACCGTCTGCCGACGTGGCAGTCACCGTTGCAGTGAAGTTTCCGGCGGGGTAGACATGCGTGGCCGCCGCCCCCTCGGCGCTGCGCCCGTCGCCGAAGTCCCAGCGGTACGACGTCGCATCGCCGCTCGCGGTCAGCGTGACACGTAACGGCGCGGCTCCCCATGGCGGTAGCGCGGTTGCGGTCACCGCCGGACCGCTCGCCCGCGCCGCCGGGGCGAGCAGGAGCGCCACGACGAGGATGGGTCCGCGCTGCACGGCCCGAGAATACCGGCGTCTCTAGACGGCGACGGCCGTGGCCAGGGCGATGCCGTTGAAGAGCGCGTGCACGGCGATCCCCGGATAGACGCTGTCCGTGCGAGCACGGAGCCATGCAAGCGCGGAGCCGAAGAACCAGAGGATCGGAAGTCCGGCCAGGAGCCCGTGTGCGGCCGCGAAGACGAGGCCCGTGAGGCCGATCGAGGCGACGGCGCCGAACCGCTCGAGCAGGGAGTAGCCGAGTCCCCGGTAAAGCAGCTCCTCGGTCACGGGTGCGAGCACGGCCACGGCCACGAAGCTGAACGCGAAGGCGCCTGCCCGCGCCGAGTCCCAGCCGCTCGGCGTCAGCCCCTGCTCTTCCCCGGCGTGGAGAAACCGATCGAGCACGCCCGCGACGACGAAGATCGCGACGAAGACCGCTGCTGCCAGTCCGGCTGCGCGCCGGATCCGGGTGGGCGACCTGAGTGCGAAGAGCTCGCGCTTGGGCGAGCGTCTCGCGATCACGAGCATGAGGCCGCCGATCAGTCCGTACTGGATCAGCGCCGAGAAGCCGAAGGCGTACCGGAACACGATGTCCTCGTCCGGCTCGCCGCCGAAGAGTCGGCTCGCGTAGCCGATCGCCGCGAGCGCGAGCACGAGGATGGCCCACTCGATCGCTCGCCGCGGTCCCACCCCCGACGATTGACCGGCCGTCACGAGAGCCCGATCATAGCCCCGAGGATTCCCCGGCCGTTATTGAGGAACGGCCGCCCGCCCGTCGAAAGACGCTCGTCGTGAGGGCCTGGGCTAGCATCGAAGGAGAGAGGACGCTCGTTCCCGAGGCTCTGGCATGACTCCGCCCCGCCGGCCCGCCCATATCGACGACGATCCCGTCTTCCGACTGCGCCGCAAGCGCCGTCGCGGACGCGGCCGGCACCGTCGCAGCGCGCTCGTCTCGGGCTCGCTCGCCGTTGCGCTCGTCTGCGGCGCCGTCGCGGCAGCCGTCACGGGTGGTGTCGCGTTCAGCGCCTCGTGCGACCTCACGGCGCTGCAGGAGGTTGCGATCGGCGAGAACTCGTTCGTCTACGCGGCCGACGGCTCGCTGCTCGGCGCCATTCCGGCGGAGCGCAACCGGCAGCCGGTGGAGCTCGGCGAGGTCAGTCCGTGGATGGCCAAGGCGACCGTCGCGATCGAGGACCGGCGCTTCTACGCCCACGGCGGTGTCGACGCCGAGGGCATCGCCCGCGCGCTGTGGGCCGATCTGAAGGCGGGCAAGGTCGTCCAGGGCGGCTCGACGATCACGCAGCAGCTCGTCCGCAACCTCTACATCTCGCGCGAGCGGACGGTGCAGCGAAAGCTCAAGGAGGTCTGCCTCGCGGTCAAGCTGAACCGCGCGTGGTCGAAGGACAGGATCCTCTCCGCGTACATGAACCAGGTCTACTACGGGAATCTCGCCTACGGGATCGAGGCGGCGGCGCAGACCTACTTCTCGAAGCACGCGAAGGAGCTGACGCTCGCCGAGGCCGCGCTGCTCGCAGGGCTGCCGCAGGCCCCGTCCGAGTATGATCCCTTCAACGCCTCCGAGAAGGCGACCGCGCGGCGCGCGCAGGTGCTCGACGCCCTCGTCGAGAGCCGCGACATCACGAGGGCGGAACGCGACGCGGCGGTGTCCAAGCCCGTAAGCTTGACGCCCGGCAAGCTCTACACGCGCATCCGCGAGCCCTACTTCTTCAGCTTCGTCCGCGACCAGCTGATCGCGGAGTACGGCGCCGCAACGGTTCGCTCGGGCGGGCTCAAGGTCTACACGACGATCGACCCGCGGCTGCAGAGGGCGGCTCAAGCCGCGATCCGTAGGACACTCGACCGAAGCGACGACCCCGCGGCCGCCATCGTCTCGATCAACCCGGCCAACGGTGCCATCCGCGCCATGACCGCGGTCACGCCGGGAAGCAAGGTCAACCAGTTCAACCTCGCCTCGCAGGCACGCCGGCAATCCGGCTCGACGTTCAAGACCTTCGTCCTCACGGCCGCGGTCGAGCTGGGGGTCAACCCCGCGACCACCTCGTACGTCTCGGCGCCCTTCCGCTACCAGCCGGATCCGCTGACGCCGGCCTGGGACGTCGCGACGTACGGCCACAGCTACGCCGGCTGGACGACCGTCGAACGAGCGACGATCGCCTCGGACAACACCGTCTTCGCCCAGCTCACCCTCGATGTCGGCCCGGAGCGAGTGGCCGCGACGGCGACGAAGCTCGGCGTTCGGACGCCGCTCGACGTGGACGGCGCCTACGTGCCGTCGCTCGGCCTGGGCTCGCTCGCGGTGTCGCCCCTCGACATGGCCTCCGCCTACGCGACGCTCGCCGCGGGCGGGGTCTACTCGGAGCCGATGGCGATCCGCCGCGTCGTGCTCGCCGCAGGCGGGGCCGACACCGACGCCGGCTGGGGGAAGCCCCGGCGCACGCGGGTGATCTCCGACGGCGTCGCCTATACGGTCACACGGATCCTCGAGAAGAACATCCAGTACGGGACGGGCTCCGGTGCCAGGCTTGACCGGCCGGCCGCCGGCAAGACGGGGACGACCGACGAGCACGCCGACGCGTGGTTCATCGGGTACACGCCGACGCTCGCGACGACGGTGTGGGTGGGCTATCCGCAGGGTGAGATCCCGATGCGGAGCGTGCACGGGATCTCTGTCGCCGGCGGAACCTTCCCGGCGACGATCTGGCGTCTGTTCATGGAGGTCGCGCTCGCCCGCCTTCCACCCTCCGACTTCCGGGAGCCGAAGCTGTGGCCCGAGTGGAAGCCGTTCACTCGCGGCCAGTACGCTCTCGCCTGGGCGCCGGCGGCCCCGACGCCCGCGCCGGTCGAGGCTACGACGATCGAGGACGTCTCCCTGCCCGCTGAGCCGGAGCCAAGGGTTCCGCCGGCGACCTCGGCGCCCGTGTTCACGGCCGAGCCGCCTCCGCCGACGACCGCCCCGCCGCCGCCGCCTCCGCCGTCGCCGACCGTACCCGTGACCACGGCTCCCCCGCCCAGCGAGCCTCCGCCCACCGAGCCTCCGCCCTGAGCCGTAGGCTGCCTCTCGCCGCGGGAGCCGCCACGCTCGCGCTGGTCATCGCGTGCACCGCGCTCGCGTGGGCAGACGGCGCGCCGCTCTCTCCGGCCGACGCGGGCCGTGCCGCCGGCGATCCGACGCTCGCCCGCTGGTTCCTCGCCAGCCTCGCGGCCGCCTTTGTCGCCTACGTCGCGGGGCTCTGGCTGCTGCGCCGGGGTGGAACGCGGCTCGCCGCAGTCGCGCTCGTGGCGGCGGCGATCCAGCTGGCCCCGCTCGCGGGACCGCTGCTGCTCTCCACCGACGCCTGGACATACTGGGAGTACGGCCGGATCGCGGCGGTCGAGGGTGGAAATCCGTATCGCGACGAGCCGCGGGAGTTTCCCGGCAACCCGGCGTTCCCTCACGCAGGAGCCACCTGGCGGGACACGACGTCGGTCTACGGGCCGCTCTTCACGCTTGCTTCGGAGCCGATAGCCCTTGCGTCCGGTCGCTCGGAGGACGCAGCGGCCTGGATCTACAAGGCCGCCGCGGCCGTTGCGATGCTGGCGGCGACCGCTCTGGCCGCCCGGCGCGCCCGGCGGAAAGCGCTCGCGGCGGCCTTCGTCGGCTGGAACCCCTTGCTTGCGGTGCACATGGCCGGCGGCGGTCACAACGACGCGTGGCTTGTGGCGCTCGTTCTCGCCGCGCTCGCGCTCGGGGCTGCGGGCCGGCGCCAACTCGCGGGCGTCGCCTGGGCAGCGGCGATCGGAGTCAAATGGGTGCCGGCCGTGCTGCTCGCGATGCGCGCTCTCGAGGCGCGCGGAACCCGCAGGCGGGTCGGGCACGCAGGCCTCGCCGCCACCGCTGCCGCCATGGCGGCCCTCGCGGTGTGGCGCTACGGGCTCGACTGGCTGCGCGCGTTCGGTCCTCTTGCCCGCAACGCAGGGACGGAGACGAGCTACGCGCTCCCTCACCGGCTCGAGCAGCTCGGGTTACCCCACGGCGTGGCCCTCGGGCTCGCGCTGGGAGGACTTGCCGTCGCTCTCGCGCTCCTCGCCCGGCAGGCGCTGCGCGGCCGAGCGCGCCTGGGGCTGACGGCCTGCGCGCTGCTGCTGGGAACGCCGTGGCTTGCAGCGTGGTACGTCGCCTGGGCCGTCCCGCTCGCCGCCGCCGAGGAGGACCGCACGGCGCGACTCGTCGCGCTCGGCCTCTGCGCGTACCTGCTGCCGCAGGCAGTGCCCATCTAGCCGCCGCCGCACCCCGCCGCAGAGTCCCCGGGTAGCGTATGCGCCGACGCGATGGCAGAGCCGATCTCCATCTCCGAGGCGCTCGCGCTCGTGCTCGCGCGGGCCGACTCGTTGCCGGCGGAGCCGGTCGCGGTCCCGGTTGCAGCAGGCCGTGTGCTCGGTGAGCCTGCCCGCGCCCTGGTCGACCTGCCGCCGTTTCGGAGCTCGGCGATGGACGGGTTCGCGGTGCGCGCCGCCGACACGCCCGGCACGCTGCTCGTGGGCCACCGGATCGCCGCGGGGAACCCTGCGCCTCGCGCGCTCGGTCTCGGCGAGGCGATGGCGATCGCGACCGGCGGTGTTGTGCCCGACGGCGCCGATGCTGTCGTTCCCCTCGAGTATGTTGTCGAACATGACAACGTGGTGGAGATCGCTGCTGTGTCTCGCGCGGGCGAGCACGTGCGGCCGCGCGGCGGCGACGTCTGCGCCGGCGACGTCGTCGTCGAGTCCGGCAGCCTGCTCGGACCGGCGCAGCTCGGTGGTCTGGCTGCTGCCGGCGTCTCCGAAGTGCTCTGCGCCCGGCGGCCTCGGGCTGCGGTGCTCACCACCGGCAGCGAGCTCCGTGCCCCCGGGGAGCCGCTCGGACCGGGTCAGATCTACGAGTCGAACGGCACGCTGCTCGGGGCCGCGCTCGCCTCCGCGGGTGCAGAGGTCGAGCGCCTCACGTCCGTCGAGGACGATCCCGGCGCCCACCGCGCCGCGCTCGCGCGCGGGCTGGAGCACGATGTGCTCGTCACATCGGGCGGGGTCTCCGTCGGCCCGCACGATCTCGTGCGCGAGATCGGGCGTGAGCTGGGGGTCGAGGAGGTCTTCTGGGGCGTCGCGGTGAAGCCCGGCAAGCCGGTCTTCTTCGGCGTGCGCGGCCCAACGCTCGTGTTCGGCCTGCCCGGGAACCCGGTCTCGTCCCTCGTCGGCTTCGAGCTGTTCGTCAGGCCGGCGCTGCTCGCGCTCCAGGGCGCCGCCCACCCCGGCCCGCGCTACGAGTCCGGACGTTTGGCGCGGGCGTTGCGACGCAGTCCGCAGCGCGACGAGCTCGTGCGCGCCCGCTCGCGCCCGGGTGAGGACGGGATCGCGCTCGATCCCATTTCCGGCCAGGAGTCGCACATGATCGCCCGCGCCGCCGCAGCGGACGCGCTCGTGCTGGTTCCGCGTGGCGAGGGCGAGCTCGCAGAGGGGGCGCAGGTGCGCTTCCTCCGCCTGGCCTGACGTTCAGCCGCCGGCGGCAGCGTCGCGCTCGGTCTCGCCGCGCCGCCGCCGGGTTGCGAGCACGCTGAGGCGGACGACCTTGCGGAAGGGGCCCCGCGGTGGACGCTCGCTCGCGTCCGGGTACGGCGCGTACCTTCCCGCCGCGAGCGCGCCGACCTGGCCGGCGGTCCCAGCCCAGCCCAGCGCGACGGCGAGCGAGAGCCACGGGACGTAGCCGGTCGTGACGAGGTTGAGGAGGTAGGCGGGAGCGTCGAGACCGAGGCCGTAACGTACCGCCAGCGAGGCGAGCGGCAGCAGCGGCCCGGCGAGCCCGAGCGCGAAGAGCCCTCCCCGCCGCCACGGGGCGCGACCATGCTGCTGCGGCAGCCAGAGCCACGCGTACAGCGATGGCAGGTAGAAGACGAGCGCGAAGGGGTTCGTCGCCACGACGACCAGGGTGACGACGGCGAGCGCGACGAGCGCGACGGTGTAGCCCGCAACTCGCTCCTCGAGCGTGACCGGCCGCCGAGGGAGGAGCCGCTCGCGCGAGAGCAGCCAGCCTGCGGCGAGCGGAAGCGCGAGCACGGCCAGCCCGGCGATGGGCCAGCTCGCGGCCGCGGGCGTGCCCGGTGCGACGGGGCGGGCGGGGCCGTCGCGGAATAGCCCGACAACCGTCCCGAGCCAGAGGAGCAGGCCCGCCCACGCCCAGAATGCGACTCGGCTGCGCAGGGCGCGCAGCGCGGGGGCAAGCCGGATCCGTCTGCGGCGGCAGAACGCGAAGAGATCCACTGTGCCCACGAGGAAGGGGAGCAGCGCGCCGAGGAGGACGAGCTCGACCGCCCAGCCGCGCACGATCCGGCGGCCGAGATAGAGGTAGCTCGACGTGCCCTGCGCCCGCTCGACTCCCGCGTCGAGCGAGGCGAGGAGGCTCTGTGTCGCGCGCCCGAGCTCGCCGAACCGCGCTTGTCGCAGGCGCTCGCCCGTATCCGCGAATGCATCGGCGCGTCCTTCCGGCAAGGTCGTCAGCGTGACGGCCGGGATGCCGCCGGCGACGAACGGGCCCTGCTCGCCGGGCGCGAGCGGGAAGCCGAGGTCGGCCAGCTGCCAGAGGGCCGCCGGTCCGCGCGGCTCCGTGCCGGTCTCCTCGAGCACGCGTGCCGCCACGGTGCGCACGAGCGCGGCGGCGGGCGAGCGTGGCTGGTCTCCCGCCAGCTCGAGCCGTGGGAGCCCGCCGCCGGCAATCGCCTCGAGGTTGACGACCGCGACGACACCCCCCCGGTACGGCGACGCGGAGGCAAACCGCTCGGCTCCGAGCCCGCCGAAGGCGCCGCCGTCGGTGGAGAGGAAGATGAGCGTGTGCGCCGGGCTCGCGCGCAGCGTGCTGTCTGCGCCCACCGTCGAGTAGCCACGCGCGAGCTCGATCAGCGCTGCGGTGCCGGAGGCGTTGTCGTTGGCGCCGGGACCGATCCCGGTCGAGTCGCGATGCGCCAGGACGACGATCGCCTGCGGTGAGGCGCCTTCGACCACGGCGAGGACGTTTCGCAGCCCTACCTCTCCCCGACCCACCACGCGGGCCGTGAAGCGGTCCTCCTGCGTCGCGAAGCCGTACAGCTTCATCTGGGAGGCGAACCACTCCGCCGCGCCCAGGGCACCCGCCGAGCCCGGCGAGCGATCCGGATACTCCTGCGCGAGGACGCGCGCGAGCCGGAGCGCCGTCGGCGTGTCGAAGGCGGGCGGCAGTGGCGGCTTCGGCAACGCGGCAGGCCGCGCGACCGTGAAGGCGGCAACGAGGAGCGGCAGCGCGACGAGAAGCCAGGCGCCGCGAACGAGCCGCGCGTTGACGGGGCGCTCGGACGAGCCTCGGCGCGCACGCCGACGGGGAGATCGGGCCCGGGGCGGCGCCATCGCCGGGCTATAGTAGGCGAGAAGTCGGGCCGTCCGACGCGTCTCCCAGGCCTCCCCCGATGCCGGACACCGCGACCATCCTCCTCGTAGACGACGAGGACTCGATTCAGAAGCTGTTGACGTACCCGCTCGAGCGCGACGGCTTCCGGGTCATCCAGGCGCGCGACGGCGAGGAGGCGCTGCGCCGTTTCGAGGAGGAGGGCGCCCGGATCGACCTCGTCGTCCTGGACGTGATGCTGCCGCTTGTCGACGGTCTCGAGGTCTGCAAGCGCCTGCGGGCGGTGAGCACCGTCCCGATCATCATGCTCACCGCCCGCGACGACGAGCTCGACAAGGTGCTCGGGCTCGAGCTGGGCGCCGACGACTACATCACGAAGCCGTTCTCGATCCGGGAGTTCCGCAGCCGGGTGCGTGCTCTGCTGCGCCGCGCGGCCACGCCGCACGCCGTCCCCCGCCCGGAGGATGAGCGGATCGAGGACGTCGACCTGCTCGTCGACCGCGGCCGGCGGACGACCGCTGTGCGTGGCGTGCCGGTCCAGCTCACGTACGTCGAGTTCGAGCTGCTGTCCGTGCTGGCCGGCAGCCCCGGACGGGTGTTCTCGCGCCGGGCGCTGCTCGAGCGGCTTCGCGGCAGCGCCGACTACCGCGAGCCGCGCACGATCGACGTCCACGTTCGCCACCTGCGCGAGAAGATCGAGCGCGACCCGCGCGAGCCGGAGCTGATCCTCACGGTTCGCGGTGCCGGCTACCGCTTCCGCGAGCGATGATCCGCGGGATCCGTACGCGGCTGGCCGTCGCGCTGCTGGCCGTCGTCGCAGGCGCTCTCGTCGTCGCGTGGGCGACGGTCGTGCCGTCGCTCGAGAACCGGCTCGTCAAGGCGAAGCTCGACCAGCTCCAGCGCGACGCCATCCCGGTCGCCGTCAATCTGCCGGACCGGGTCTTCTGGCAGGAGTACGTCGAGCAGACGGAGTTCCTCGTCAACGCGCGCATCGTCGTCTACGACCTGCTGACCGCCGAGCCGCCGGCTCTCACCGTCGCAGCCGATTCGCGCACCGGCAACTCGCGCGACGTCGAGCGGGACATCACCGCACAGATCGCCGCCTCGACCGGACGCACGCAGAGGGGCACGACTCGCCGCGACGACAAGCGCGTCGCCGAGGTCGCGATCGCGCTCGATCCCGCCGGGCCGGTCGTGCTCTTCATCTCCCCGCTCTCCGACTCGCTCGCCACCGTGCGCCTCGTCGAGCGGAGGCTGCTCGGCGCGGGCGGCCTCGCGCTGCTCGTCGCCCTCGTGCTCGGCTATCTCGGCGCCTCGTTTCATGCGAATCGCATCCGCCGGCTCGAGCGGGCGGCCGAGCGGATCGCCGCCGGCAGCTTCGACGAGCCGGTCGTGGACGGCGGCTCCGACGAGCTCGGTGAGCTTGCGTCGGCGTTCGACCGCATGCGCGAGCGGCTCGCGCAGCTCGACACGGCGCGCAAGGAGTTCATCGCCAACGCTTCGCACGAGCTGCGCACCCCCCTCTTCTCGCTCGGCGGCTTCCTCGAGCTGATGACGGACGAGGACCTCGACGAGGAGACCCGCACCGAGTTCCTGACGACGATGCGGGAGCAGGTGGACCGGCTCACGAAGCTCGCGACGGACCTGCTCGACCTGTCGCGCGTGGACGCCGGCCGGCTCCACCTCGAGCAGGAAACCGTCGATCTCGGCGCTGTCGCTCGCGACCTGCTCGACGAGATGCGGCCGCTCGCCGAGCGCCGCGAGCACCCGCTGCGTGAGCTGCTCGAGCCCGAGTCGATCGGGCTCGGCGACGAGTTGCGTGTCCTCCAGGTCGGCAGGTCTCTGCTCGGCAACGCGCTCGTCCACACTCCCGCCGGGACGCCGGTGACGGTGCGCGTCGGACACCGGGACGGCTTCTCATTCCTCGCCGTCGAGGACGAGGGTCCGGGCGTCCCGCCGGAGCACGCCCCGCACGTTTTCGACCGCTTCTACCGGATCGAGGGCGACCGTGCCTCCGGCAGCGGGCTCGGGCTCGCGATCGCCCGCGAGCTCGCGGACCTGATGGGCGGGAAGATGGAGCTCGAGACCCGGCCGGGCAGGACAGTGTTCCGGCTCGTGCTCGCCGCCTCGCCGCCGGCCGGCCAGGCCGGCCCGGCGCCCGCCGAGCCGTAGCGTTTCCACGTGGAAACGAGACGGGCGGCTTCGCCGCCCGTCTAGAGTGAGAGCATGGGACGCTCACTCCTCGCGGTTGCGGTCGCCGGCGCATGCGGTGCTGCGGCGGCGCTCGGGATCGGGGCCGCCGCCGGCTGGATCGGGCCCGGCGAGTCCCTGCGCACCGTCACGACGACGAAGGTCGTTTCGATCCAGGCGGGTGAGACGACCCAGGCCGGCGTGGGGGCGGCAAGCGGCGGATTCGATCCCGCCGCCGTCTACGAGGAACGCTCCCCCGGCGTCGTCACGATCTATGCGTTCTTCGGCGCCGACGGGGACACGCGCGGCTCGACGCAGGGCTCGGGCTTCGTCGTCTCCGATGACGGCCACGTTCTCACGAACGCGCACGTGATCACGAACGCCGGCGACGGCGGCGTCGACCCGGTGCGAGGCGCGCGGCGCCTCTACGTCGAGTTCCATGACCTCGACCGCGTGCCCGCCGAGATCGTCGGCTGGGACCTCTACAACGACGTGGGCGTGGTCCGGATCGATCCGAAGACGCACGCGCTCGCGCCGCTGCCGCTCGGCGACTCGGCGCGGGTCGCGGTCGGGGAGCCGGTGGCGGCGATCGGCAGCCCCTTCGGCAACCAGAACTCCCTCGCCGTCGGGGTCGTCTCGGCGACCGGGCGCTCGATCCCCTCGCTCGCGTCGCGCTATGCGATCGCGGACGCGATCCAGATCGACGCGCCGATCAATCACGGGAACTCGGGCGGGCCGCTGCTCGACACGCGCGGGCGCGTGATCGGCATCAATGCTCAGATCAACTCCACCTCGGGCGAGGCCGAGGGTGTCGGCTTCGCCGTGCCGATCAACTCGGCGAGGCGCTCGCTCGAGCAGCTCGTCTCGACCGGCCGCGTCGCCTACGCCTACATGGGCGTCAGCACCGAGGACGTGACTCCCGCGCTTGCCCGCCGCTTCGGCTTCGCCGCCGAGCGAGGGGCACTCATCTCCGAGGTGCGGCCGGGCGGGCCCGCGGAGGCGGCAGGCCTGCGCGGCGGCAGCCGGCGCGTCCTCTTCAACGGTCTCGCCGTCACCGTCGGCGGCGATCTCGTCGTCGCGATCGGCGGCGTCCCGGTGGGCAGTGCCGACGATCTCGTTCGTCTCGTCGCCGAGCGGCACCTGCCCGGCCAGACCGTCGTCTTCACAGTTCTTCGCGGTGGAACGACGCGCGCTCGCGTCAACGTGACGTTCGCCGAGCGCCGGGCCGACCCCGCGCCCTAACCGGTTTCTGGCATCATTCGCGCTCGATGGTGCCGGCAATTGAGCGCACGGTGCGACTTGCGATTCCGGCCCGGCCGGAGTTCGTCTGCGTGGCGCGGCACACGCTCGAAGGCCTGGCGCGGCTGCGCGGGCTCACGCCCGAGACACTGGCCGACCTCAAGCTCGCGCTGACGGAGGCCTGCGCCAACTCCGTCAACCATGCCTACGAGGCGGCGGCGGGAACGATCGACGTCGTCTTCGAGCTCTCGGCCGACCGCATCGCCTTCGAGGTCGCCGATCAAGGGATGGGCTTCGCACCCGAGCCGGGACGACCCGGCGAAGCTGGTGAGAGCGGTCTCGGGCTCACGATCGTGCGCGCTCTCGCGGACGAGCTCGAGATTGGCTCGCGCGACGAGCGGGGCGGCTCCCGGCTCCGCTTCGTCAAGCTGCTTCCGGCGTAGCCGCTCGCCGAGCCCGACCGGGCTACGATGCGCGCATGACGGCGACGTCGCAGGCACTCGGCGAGGAGCTGTGCTCGGTCAATCCGGCGACGCTGGAGCCGGTCGGCTCGGTGCTCGTCACCACGCCGACGGAGGTCGGCGATGCCGTTGCCGGAGCGCGGGCCGCACAGGAGCGCTGGGTCCGCGAGGGCCTCGCCGGGCGGCGGCGCCTGCTGGCGGCGGCCGCGCGGGAGCTGCTGGCGGCGAAGGACGACATCGCCGCGACGATCACCGCCGAGACGGGCAAGCCGCGGCTCGAGTCCTTCACGACCGAGGTGTTCGTCGGGCTCGACCACCTGATCTGGCTCGAGCGCAACCTGGAGCGCATTCTGCGGCCCGAGCGCGTTCGCAACCCCCAGCTCCATCTCAAGCACAAGCGCGGCCGTCTCCGCTACGAGCCCTACGGCGTCGTTGGCGTGATCGCACCCTGGAACTTCCCCTTCAGCATCCCATTCACGCAGGCGGCTACAGCGCTCGCGGCCGGCAACTCAGTCGTGGTCAAGCCGGCCGAGCAGACCCCTCTCTCGGGGGCCTGGGTCGAGGAGATCTTCCGCCGCGCCGGCGCGCCCGACGGTCTCGTGCGTGTCGTCCAGGGGGTCGGCGAGACGGTCGGCGACGCGCTGGCGCGCTCGCGCGGGATCGGCAAGCTCCTCTTCACTGGCTCCGGCGAGGTGGGCCGGATCGTCGCGACGCGCGCGGCCGAGCGGCTGTGCCCGGTGACGCTCGAGCTCGGTGGCAAGGACCCGATGCTCGTCCTCGACGACGCCGATCTCGAGCGGGCGGTTGAAGGGGCGCTCTGGGGCGCCTTCTCGAACTGCGGGCAGGTCTGCGCGGGCGTCGAGCGGATCTACGTCGCGCGCTCGCTCCACGACGCGTTCCTCTCCCGGCTCGCCGAGCGGGCCGCGGCGCTGCGGATCGGCCGCGGCGAGGATCCCGACGTCGAGCTCGGGCCGCTGATCTCCGAGGAGCAGCGCGCGAAGGTGGAGAGCCTCGTGGCCGACGCCCTCGAGCACGGCGCCGAAGCCGTCACCGGCGGCAGGCGGCCGCAAACCGGCCTGCCGGGCTGGTTCTTCGAGCCGACCGTGCTCACCGGAGTGGGGCCCGGGCGCCGCATCCAGACCGAGGAGATCTTCGGGCCGGTCGTCACCGTTGCTAGTATGGACAACGACGACGAGGCGATCCGGCTCGCGAACGACTCCCGCTTCGGCCTCGGTGCGAGTGTCTGGACGCGGGACCGTGCCCGGGCGCGTCGCGTCTCCGACCGGCTCGAGGCGGGGACGGTCTGGATGAACGACGCGCTCTACTCGTTCGGCGCCTGCCAGGCGCCGTGGGGCGGGCGCAAGGAGTCGGGCTACGGGCGCACGCACTCGAAGCACGGGCTCTACGACCTCTCCCAGATCGGGTTCTCCGACACCGACGCGGGACGGCTGCGTCCGCCGTGGTGGTACCCGTACGACGAGCGCGCCGTGGATGGCTTCCGCGGGACGCTCGAGGCGCTCTACGCAGACGGGCTCGGAAAGAAGGCGGCGGCCGCGTGGCGGAACCGCGACGGCCTGCTCGTGCTCGCGCGGCGGGCGCTGCGGCGACGATGAGCGATCTCTCGCACATGGACGAGTCGGGAACGGTCCGGATGGTGGACGTCGGCGACAAGGTGCTCTCGCGCCGGCGCGCCGTGGCGCGGGCGACGGTGCGGATGGCGCCGGAGACCGCACGGCGGCTGCGGGAGCTGCCGAAGGGCGACGCGCTCGTGACCGCCCAGACGGCCGGGATCATGGCTGCGAAGCGGACGGCCGACCTGATCCCGCTCTGTCATCCCCTGCCGCTGACGGTCGTGCAGGTCTCGCTCGCCGTTGGCGAGGCGGAGGTCTCGATCACCGCCGCAGCCGAGACGACGGCCCAGACCGGGGTCGAGATGGAGGCGCTCGTCGCCGCCTCGGTGGCGGCACTGACCGTCTACGACATGGCGAAGGCCGTGGACAAGGGCATGTCGATCACCGACGTCGTTCTCGTCGAGAAGACGAAGGAAGCTGTGTGAAGGCGGCCGTGCTCACCGTCTCAGACGGCGTGCACGAGGGAACGCGCGAGGACCGGAGCGGCGACACGCTCGCGGGGCTGCTCGCCGAAGAGGGCTTCGAGGTCGCACGACGTGTCGTCGCCGACGAGGCTCCGCTGATCGCGGCGGCGATCCGCGAGCTCGCCGGAGAGGCGCAGCTCGTGCTCACGACGGGCGGCACGGGGTTCACGCCGCGCGACGTGACGCCGGAGGCGACCCGCTCCGTGATCGATCGCGAGGCGCCCGGCATCGCCGAGGCGATCCGCGCCGACGCGCTGGCGCGCACCCCTCACGCGCTGCTCTCGCGGGGCGTCGCGGGCATCTCCGGCAGCACGCTCGTCGTCAACCTGCCCGGCTCGCCCGGCGGCTGTCGCGACGGCTTCGACGTGCTGCGCCCGGCGCTCATACACGCGCTCGAGCTGCTCGCCGGCGAGCGCGACCCCACCCACCGGCAGACGTGAGCGAGCGCGTCCCGCGCACGCCGCGCCTGCTCGCGCGACTCGTCAAGCTGGAGCACACCGTCTTCGCGCTCCCGTTCGCCTACGTCGGCGCGCTGCTCGCATGGGGCGACGTGCCGCGCGCGCGCGATCTGCTGT
Organism: uncultured Actinomycetes bacterium; assembly: GCA_963839425.1. Lineage (GTDB taxonomy): Bacteria > Actinomycetota > Thermoleophilia > Gaiellales > Gaiellaceae > CAYGLV01. Next base: position 177,615 of record CAWIUX010000005.1, on the reverse strand, counting down.
GGGTCACGGTCGCGATGGTCGGGGCGCGCACGCTGGCGATGGCGCTCAACCGGCTGATCGACGCCGGCGTGGACGCGCGCAACCCGCGCACCGCGGGCCGGGAGCTGCCCGCGGGCCTCCTGACGGTGTCGCAGGTGCTCGCTCTCTGCGGCGCGGCGCTTGCGCTCTACGTCGTCGCCGTCTACCGGCTCGACCCGCTCGTGCGGTGGCTCTGGCCGATCCCCGTCGTGCTCTTCGTCGTCTACCCCCATCTGAAGCGGGTCACGTGGCTCTGCCACCTCTGGCTCGGCGCCTGTCTCGGGCTCGCGCCGGTCGGGGCGTGGGTCGCGGTCACGGGTGAGCTGCCGTGGCAGGCCTGGGCGCTCGGCGGGGCGGTGGGGCTGTGGGTTGCCGGTTTCGACCTCTTCTACTCGCTCTACGACCTCGAGCACGACCGAGACGAGGGCCTGCGGTCGTGGGCGGTGCGGTGGGGCGCCCGCGGCGTCTTCGCGGGCGCTCGGCTTTTCCATCTGGGCACGCTCGGACTGCTCGCGGCCGTGGGAGCGGGCCTCGGCGCCGGCGTCTGGTACTGGCTCGGGCTCGCGGCGGTCGCGAGCCTGCTGACCTACGAGCACTCGCTGATCAGGCCCGGCGACCTGCGGCGCCTCGATGCCGCGTTCTTCACCGTCAACGGCGTGATCAGCGCCGTCTTCCTCGGCTTCGTCCTGCTCGACCGGGCCGGCTGAGCCCTCCGGCCTGTGCTGAAGCTGGCCGCGGCCGCGCTGCGCCGTCACACTCTCGGCACGATGCCGTCTCCCACGCGTGCGGAAGTCCTCGCTACCGTGTCTTCAGGGATCCTGGGGATCCCTTGGGGGCATGTGGGGGGACGGGCGTGATCCGGGCGCGCGGGCTCGAGAAGCGATACGGGCGCAAGCGCGTCCTCCGCGGCGTGGATCTCGACCTCGCCCCCGGCGGGTTCCTCGTCGTGACCGGGCCGAACGGCTCCGGGAAGACGACGCTGCTCCGCCTCTGCGCCGGTCTCGCGCTGCCCTCCGGCGGCACGCTCGAGATCGCCCCCGACCGGGCTCGTGTCGGCTTTCTCGGCCACGAGGGGCTCCTCTACCGCGACCTGACCGCGCTCGAGAACCTCGACCTCTACGGCCGCCTCTACCGGGTGCCGGAACGGCGCGAGCGGATCGGGATGCTGCTCGGGCGCTTCGGCCTCTGGGACGCGCGCAACGAGCGCGTTGGCGCCTTCTCGCGCGGGATGGCGCAGCGGCTCGCGCTCTGCCGCGCCTTCCTGCACGACCCCGACCTGCTCGTGCTCGACGAGCCGTTCACGGCGCTCGACGACGAAGGGGCCGCGCTGCTCGACCGCGAGCTCGCGTCGCTTGCCGGCGAGCGCACCTTCCTCGTCTCGACCCACGACCCGCATCGGCTCGCGCCGCTCGCGAGCGGCCGGCTCGTGCTGGGAGCGTCTTGAACTACCTCGGTGACGTCGCGACGCTTGCGCGCAAGGACCTCCGGCTCGAGCTGCGGGCCCGCGACACGCTGCCGGCGATGCTCCTCTTCGTCCTCTCGACGTTCGTCGTCTTCCATTTCGCGCTGCCGCAGGGCTCGGGCGAGACCGCCGCGCACGGGCTCCTCTGGGTCGCGCTCGTGTTCACCGCGCTCCTCGGGCTCGCGCGGAGTTGGGCGCCCGAGCGCGAGGGCGGCGTGTTCGACGGGCTCGTCCTGGCGCCGTGCGACCGCAGCGCGATCTGGCTCGGCAAGGCCGCCGCCGTGCTCGTCTTCCTCGTCGCGATCGAGGTCGTGGCGCTGCCCGCGTTCGCGCTCTTCTTCGAGCCGCTGGACGTCGCTGCGGTAGCCGGCGTCGCGCTCGCGAACGTCGGTATCTGCGCTGTCGGCACGCTGCTCGCGGCTATGGCGGCCGCGAGCCGGACGCGCGAGCTGATCCTGCCGCTGCTCTTCCTGCCGCTCGCGATCCCGCTCGTCGTCGGGGGCGTCGGTTCGGCGATCTCGCCCGAGCCCGGCCGCTACCTCCTCTTCCTCGCCCTCTACGACGCGGTCTTTGCGATCATCTGCTGGGCCTCTTTTGAGTACGTCGTCACGGAATAGCCGCGTCCCGGCGCTCGCAGCGCTGGCCGCCGCGCTCGTCGGGCTCTCCCTGGCGCTCGTCTTCTTCGTCGCTCCCGAGGACGCAGACCAGGGGATCTCGCAGAAGATCTTCTACTTCCACGTCCCGATCGCCCTGACCGCGTACGCGTGCTTCGGCTGGGGTGCGCTGAAGGCGCTGCTCTACCTCTGGCGCAAGGACGAGCGGTACGACCTGCAGAGCTACGTCGGCATCCATCTCGGCACCGTCTTCGGCACGCTGACGCTGCTCACAGGATCGATCTGGGCAAAGGCCTCCTGGGGCGTCTGGTGGACGTGGAGCTCAAATCAGCTCGTGCTCTTCCTCGTCCTCTTCCTCTTCTACTGCGCCTACTTCATGCTCCGCTTCTCGGTCGAGGAGGGACCACGGCGGGCGTCGCTCTCCGCCGTGTACGCGCTCTTCGGCGTCGTGCTCGTCCCGGTCAGCTTCTTCGCGATCCGGCTGGCGAGTGATTTCATCCATCCGACCGTCTTCAACCGTGAGGGGCCGCAGATGTCCGGGACGATGTTCGCGACGTTCTGCGTCGCGTGGGGTGCGATCACCGTGCTCGCGTACGTGCTCTACCGCGTCGAGCTGGCGGGGAAGGTGCTCGACCAGCACCTGCGCGAGCTGCGGGAGGCGCGGGCATGAGCTCCGGCGAGAAGTACGTCGCGGCCGCCTACGGCGTGATCTTCGTCGTCGTGCTGCTGTGGGTGGTGATCATCGCGGCGAAGCTGACCCGCCTCGAGCGGGAGGTCGGTGAGCTGTCCGACCGTGCCCGCGGGCGCCGCGACGGCGGTTGAGTGGAGGGTCCGGCCGGTGGAGTGGTCTATGCTGACCGCGTGGGCAGCCTGTTCGGTCTCGGGGAAGTGGAGATCCGGCCGTGACGCGGCCGCTCTCCGCCGGCCGCCCTCTGCCGCTCCAGGCACCGACCGCCTTCGTCCGCATCCGCCCGCGCGGCGGCCGCGCGTGCGGAGAGACGAAGCCCGGCGCGAGCCGCCGCTGCCGTGCTCGTACGCGTCGGCTCGCGCGGTAGCCGCCTCGCGCTGACCCGGGCCGAGCGCGTCGCCGACGCGCTGCGGCGGCCGGGGGTTGGGATCGCGCTCGTGCCAATCACGACCGCGGGCGATCTCGACAGGACCCTTCCCGGCGAGCGAGCCGGCGAGCGCGGCGCCTTCGTCGGAGAGCTGGAGGAGGCGCTGCTCGCCGGCCGGATCGACGTCGCCGTGCACTCCGTCAAGGATCTGGCCTCGAGAGACACAGCGGGTCTCGCCGTCGGGGCGTACCCGCCGAGGCACGACCACCGCGACGCGCTCTGCGGCGTCTCGGCGCTCCGGCCCGGCCTGCGGATCGGCACCGCCTCCTGGCTCCGCCGGGCGCAGCTGCTCGCGCTCGAGCCGGGGCTCTCGGTCGAGCCGCTGCGCGGGACGGTGGATGCGCGCCTGCGCAAGCGGGGCGAGCGCGGGCTCGACGCGGTCGTGCTCTCGTCGTGCGACCTCGATCTCCTGGGGCTCGCGCACGAGGCCGGCAGGCGCTTCGAGCCCGAGGAGCTGCTGCCCGCCGCCGGGCAGGGGGCGCTCGCGCTCCAGGTGCGGGCGGGAGAGGAAGGGCGTGTCGCGGGGGCTGACGACGCCGAGACGCGCCGGCGGGTCGAAGCGGAGACCCGTTGCGCCGCGCTCGTCGCGGCCGGCGTCGCCGTTCCGGTGGGGGCCTACCACGACGGCGCCGTGCTGACGGCGCTCGCCGCCGACCCGGGCGGCCGCTGGATCCGCCGCGCCAGCGGGAGCGATCCGGAGGCCGTTGCCGGCGAGCTGATCGCGGCTGCGCGAGAATTGGCGCCGTGAGCGGCTGTCGCTTCATCACGTTCCTGACGGACTTCGGTCTCCGCGACGATTTCGTCGGCACCTGCCACGGAGTGATCAAGCGGATCGCTCCCGATGTGCAGGTGATCGACATCACGCACGGCATCGCGCCGCAGGCCGTGCTCCAGGGCGCGCTCGTGCTCGCGAACGCGATCCCGTACATGCCGGTCGGCGTCCACCTTGCCGTGGTCGACCCCGGCGTCGGCGGCGTGCGGCGGCCGCTTGGGCTCCGGGACGAGAGCGGTCGGCTCTACGTGGGACCCGACAACGGCCTGCTCGTGCCGGCCGCCGAGCGGGCCGGGATCGTCTCGGCGCACGAGCTGGTCAACCCGGAGTACGCGCTCCCCTCGATCTCGCGGACGTTTCACGGTCGCGACCTCTTCGCCCCGGCCGCGGCGCACCTCGCGCTCGGGGTCCCGCTCTTCGAGCTCGGGCCGTCCCTCGATCCGGAGGCGCTCGTCCGGCTCGACCTGCCCGAGCCGGAGATCGGCGAAGCGCACCTCGGCGCGACGATTCTCTCCGCGGACAGCTTCGGCAACCTCGCGCTCAACGTGACGCGCGAGCTCGCGGAGCGGGTCGGGATCGTGCCGGGAACGCGCGTCGAGCTGGAGCGCGGCGGCGAGCGCTTCTACGCGGTCGCGGTGCGGACGTTCGCCGATGCGCGCCCCGGCGACCTCATTCTCTTCGAGGACAGCTACGGAAACATGTCGGTCGCGGTCAGCGGCGGCAACGCGGCGGAGACGCTCCGGGTCGAAGCGGGTGAGCGGGTGACGATCAACGTCGCCACCCCGTAGTCAGGAGGCTGGTGGGCGGCGGCCGGCCCACGGCTGCGCGGCCTCGAGCTGGGCGCACACGCGCAGGAGCAGCGCCTCGCCCGCCGGCGGCCCGACGAGTTGAACGCCGATCGGCAGACCGTCCCCGTTCCAGTGGAGCGGCAGCGACGCGGCCGGCTGGCCGGTGACGTTGAAGAGCGGGGTGAACGGCGTGAAGCGCGCTGCGCGGGCGTACTCCTCCCACGGATCCTCGGCCTCGGCCGCCCAGCCGATCGGCACCGGCGGCAGCGCGAGCGTCGGCGTGAGCAACAGGTCGTGGCGCTCCCAGAACGAGACGACGCGGCGGGCGCGCATCTGCAGGCGAACGAGCGCGGCGACGTACTCGACGCTCGACGTTTCGCCCGCCCTTTCGGCGAGCGCCCGGTTGAACGGTGTGAGCAGCGAGACGTCCTCGACGTCGTACAGCGTCGGCGCCACCTGCCAGAGCGGCGTGAAGTCGTCCATCAGCCCCGGGCCGCCCCAGTCCGGGGCGGCCTCTTCGACCTCGTGCCCGAGCGAGGCGAGCAGGGCGGCGGCGTCCTCGGCCGCCGCGCGGCAGCTGGGATCGACCTCGGCCTCGCTCGGCGGCTCGGTCGTGAAGGCGACCCGCAGCCGGCCGGGATCGACGCCGACCTCCGTCGCGAAGGGCCGCTCGGGCGGCGGTAGCGACCACGGGTCGCCCCACTCGTAGCCCGCGACGGCGTCGAGGTAGGCGGCCGCGTCGGCGACCGTGCGCGCGAGCGGGCCGGTCGTCGCGAGGCCGATGCCGGGACCGAACGGCGCGTTCGAGATCCGTCCCCGCGACGGCTTGAGCCCGAAGACGCCGCAGCACGAGGCCGGGATGCGGATCGAGCCGCCGCCGTCGGAGCCCTGCGCGATCGGGGTCAGGCCGGCGGCGAGCGCCGCCGCCGCGCCGCCGCTCGAGCCTCCGGCGGTGCGCGTCGTGTCCCAGGGGTTCCGCGTCGCCCCGGTCAGCTCCGACTCGGTGAAGGCGGTCGTGCCGAACTCGGGTGTCGCGGTCTTGCCGAGCACGATGAAGCCCGCCATCTTCAGTCGCCGCACATGGGCCATGTCGAATGGCGGGACGTGGGCGGCGAAGGCGCGCGAGCCGAAGGTCGTGCGCGTGCCCGCGGTCGATTCGAGATCCTTGAGCGCGATCGGCACGCCCCCGAACGTCGCGTTGCCCGTCCAGGCGCGCGCCTCGGCTAGCGCCTCCTCGCCCCGGACCGTGACGTACGTGCCGAGCTCCGGGTCGATCCGATCGATCCGCTCGAGGTAGGTCTCGACGAGCTCCAGCGGTGAGACCTCGCCGGAGCGCACGAGCGAGGCCTGCTCGGTCGCCGGGAGGAACGCGAGCTCCACCCGGCGACCGTAGCAGGCGCCGGCTAGACCCAGCTCAGGTGGTCCTGCAACAGCGGCACGAGGGAATTGAGGACGAACGCCAGCGTTGCGAGCCACACGAACGGGTGGATCTTCTTCGCCTGCCCGCGCGAGACGAGGATCAGCGAGTAGGCGATGAAGCCGAAGCCGATGCCGTTCGTGATCGAGTAGGAGAACGGCATCAGCATGATGATCAGCGCCGCCGGCAGGCCGACCGCGAGGTCGGAGAAGTCAATGCCCGCGAGCTTGCGCCCGCCGCGGCCCTTCGCCACGTCCTCGGCCTCGGTCAGGGCCGTGATCATCAGCCGAGGAGGTCGAGGCCACGCCACCCGCGATCGCGGCGAGCGAGTCCACGAGCAGCGGCTTGCGGATCTCCGGCAGCTCGCCCGTCTCGTTCAGGTAGCCCGCCGTCTTGCCGACGCCCACGAGCGTGCCCATCGTGTCGCGGCCCAGGGTCGTGCCGTTGTCGGCGAAGCGAAAACGGCGCTCCAGCCAAGGGGCCCGGACTCTTCCGGCCATGTCGCTCATGCGTCGTCCTTCGATGCTCAGGGGAACCCCAAACCCTGACTTCGAAACGCGGCCCGGGCGTCACCGGTCGGCTATCCTTCTCGCGCTCCCGGCGAGGTAGCTCAGCTGGTAGAGCACACGGCTGAAAACCGTGGTGTCGCCGGTTCAAGTCCGGCCCTCGCCATGCAGCAGGAAGCCCCGGCTCCGCCGGGGCTTCCGCGCTCAGGGCTGTAGCCTTGCGGCCGTGAGCGGGCACGACAGGGAGACGATCGCGGTCATCGGCGCCGCGCTCGACCTCGGCCAGGGGCGGCGCGGGGTGGACATGGGCCCCTCGGCCATCCGCTACGCGGGTCTCGACGAGCGGCTGACGCGGCTGGGCTACCGCGTGCTCGACTGGGGCAACGTCGAGACGGCCGTCCTCGAGGCGACCGAGCTGCAGGACGAGCGAGCCCGCTACCTGCCGGAGATCAAGTCGGCCTGCGCCCGGGTCGCGCGGCTGGTCGGGCTCGCGGTCGAGCAGGGTGCGGTCCCGCTCGTTCTCGGGGGCGACCACTCCGTCGCGCTCGGCACCCTCGGGGGCCTGGCGAAGGTGCACGGACCGGGGGGCGTGCTCTGGATCGACGCCCACGGCGATCTCAACACGCCGGAGACGAGCCCGACCGGCAACGTCCACGGCATGCCGCTCGCCGCGGCGATCGGGCGCGCCGGCCCGCTGTTCGAGAGCGACGCCTGGCCGCTTCCCGCTGTCGACCCGAGTCGCGTCGCGATCGTCGGCGCCCGCTCGCTCGACGCGGGCGAGCAGGCGTGGCTGCGCGAGTCGCAGGTGCTGGTGTTCACCATGAGCGACCTCGACCGCGTCGGCATCGAGAACGCGCTGCGCGAGGCGCTCGAGCACGTCTCCGGCCCGGGCTTCGTGCACGTCTCGCTCGACATGGACGCGCTCGACCCCGACGTTGCGCCCGGCGTCGGCACGCCGGTGCGGGGCGGGCTCACCTACCGCGAGGCGCACCTCGCACTCGAGCTCATCGCCGAGTCCGGCCTCGCCGGCTCGCTGGAGGTGGTCGAGGTGAACCCGATCCTCGACCGCGAGAACGAGACGGCTCGGCTCGCCGTCGAGCTGGTCGCGAGCGCCCTCGGCGCCCGAATTCTCTAGGCGGCCGCGCCTGAGAACTGCGGGATGATCTCGCTGCCGTAGGTCGCGAGCGTCTCCTCCTGCCCGTGCGTCATCAGGTAGACGTTGAGCTGGTCGACGCCGATCGCCTCCAGCTCCCGCAGCTTCGCCGCCGCCTGCTCGGGCGTGCCGAGGACGCAGAAGCGGTCGCAGATCTCGTCGGTGACGAACTCGCCGTGAGCGGCCCCGACGCGGGAGTGGTCGTTGTAGTCGTAGAACTTTCGCGCCTTGACGTAGTCGGTGAGCGCGGTCGGGACGGAGTCGCCGGTGTCGCCGTAGCGCTCGATCAGGTCCATGACGTGGTTCGAGACCATCGCCGGGAACCAGCGCACCTGCTCGCGCGCGTCGGCGATGTCGCCGGAGACGTGGCTCGGCGCGGAGACGATGCACTTGAGCGCCGCCGGGTCGCGCCCGGCCTCCTCGGCGGCCTTGCGGGCGGTGTCCATGATCCACGTGATGATCGCCGGGTCGGCGAGCTGAATGATGACGCCGTCGCCGACGCGGCCCGCGACGGCGAGCGCCTTCGGCCCGTAGCCCGCGACCCACATCGGGATCTCCGGCAGCTCCGGCCGCACCCACTTGAGCTGCAGCTCCTTCTCGTTCCACTGCACCGGCGCGGCCGTTCATGAACTCCTTGATCATCGCGCAGCGGCGCTCGAACTCGGCCACCTTCACCGGCTGCCTCGCCGATGTAGCGCACGCGCCGAGTCGCCGCGCCCGATCCCCATCGCCATCCGCCCGTCGGAGATGTCGTGCAGCGTCGCGTAGGCGCTCGCGAGCACCGTCGGCTCGCGCGTGCCGGGGTTGGTGACGCAGTGCCCGAGCTTCATCGTCGTCGTCGCCTGCGCCGCCAGCGTCAGCAGCGGGAACGACTCCTGCCAGAGGACGTGAGAGTCGTACGTCCACCCGTACTCGAAGCCGTGCGACTCGGCGAGCGCGAGCAGCTCGACGAAGCGCCTGTAGGGCGGGTCGGGCAGGACGGTGACGCCGAAGCTGAGCATCCTGGAGACTCCTTCGTCGTCGGAAGGACGATTATCCGTCCAAAGCAGTCTAGCGCGCGCTCAGCGTAGCCGCCTGCCGGAGGGCGAGCAGAGCCGCGAGGACGCCCGAGCGCGACGAAGCCGATCCGGCCGTCGCCCGGCAGCGCCGAAGGTCGAGCCCGACGAGCGGCGTGCCGACGACGATCACGAGCACGGCGCAGGCCGTTGACGAAGCCGACCGCGGCGCCGGGCGCGTCTGGCCGGCGCGCGCGGCGGCCGGTGAAGGCCATTGCGCGAACGGTACGCCCGGCGGCGAGCCCGACGACGCGCGGCGCGCGAGATCCCGAGACGGCGAGCGGCACGGCCGCGAGCACGATCGCCCCGAGACCCGCTGACGACGAGGCTCGCCGCGACCCAGCGCGCGGCGTCTGCTGCGGGCGCGAGCAGCGCAGCCGCCGGCGGCCGCGTGAAGAAGCCGGCACAGGACGAGGGAGCCGACGAGTCCGGCCGCGCGCTCTTCGTGTGCCCGTGGTGCTCGAGCAGCGTCACGACCCAGTTGCCGACGATGACGCTGAAGCCGAACGACATCGTGTGGATCGCGGCGAGTGGATACAGACGGGGATCGCGCGAAGACAGCCCGCCCGAAGCGGCTCGCGCCGCCGTCGCGGCGACCCGGTTGCGCCGGCGGAGCACGAGCAGCACCGCCGCAGACGCGGCGAGCGAGAGCGCTGCCAGATACGGCGCCCGCCAGCCGAGCGTGCTCGTCGAGCAGCGGCACGACCGCCACGGCGATACCGCCGCCCGCGACCGAGGCGCCGCCGTACACGCCCTGCAGAGCGGTGCCGCCCGCGGTCGCGCGGACGCAGGTCGAGGCCGCTGATGAAGCCCGAAGCCGGCTACCGACGCCGACGTACCGCACGCGCTCCGAGTGCGAGCCCAGCGACGGCGCGGTCAGCGAGACCGCGTTGGCCGCCGGGACGATCGCCGCGAGCGCGGCGAGCCCACTGCTCGCGCGCCGAAGCGGTCGGTCGGCCGCCCGCCCGGGATGCTGCGACGGCGAAATGCGTGCGCGACGAGCGCCGTCGTCAGGAGCCCGATCGTCGTCAGGCTCACGCCGTAGCTCGATCGCCGCATCAGGCCGGCGACCGCGCCGACGTTCGAGATGCTCCACGTCACGCTCGCGCCGAGCACTATGCCGCCGGCGATCGTCGCAGGGCTACGGATCGCTGACGCCAGGCGATCGTCTTCGTCGGCAGCCGGTCGAGCGCCGCGCACCGACAGCTCCAGGTGCTCCTCCTTCGTGTCCTCGAGCTTCGTGTGCGAGAGCCCGCGCAGGCTCTGCACGAACAGCATCACGGTCGGCACGCCCGCGCGCGCGACCTCGGCCGCATCGTGCAGCGGGCCGCTCGGCAGCCGGTGCGACGCGCCGCGACCTCGCGGATCGCCTCGTCGCAGAGCTCGATCAGCTCGGGGTCGAACAGGATCGGCTCGATGTTCCAGATCCGCTCCCACGCGACCTCGATGTTCTCCTCGGCGGCGAAGCGCTCGCTCGCCTCCTTCGCCGCGGCGAGCAGTCGCGGCGAGCTTCGTCCGCGTCGAGGTGGCGCTGGTCGAGCAGCTGCTCGGCCGTCTCGACGACGGAGGTGACGATCCCCGGCTTGCAGACGACCCCGCCCGACGTGCAGACCGCGCCGTCGCCGACCTCGCGCGCGATCGGCGCGGATCTCGAGCGCGAGCTTCGCCGCGCCGGCGAGCGCGTCGCGCCGCTTGTCCATCGGCGTCGAGCCGGCGTGGGCGGCCTGGCCGCGCCACGTGATCCGGTGGCGCTCGACGCCGAAGGTGCCGAGCACGACGCCGAGCGGGAGCTCCAGCGACTCGAGCACCGGCCCCTGCTCGATGTGCAGCTCGAGATAGGCGGCGGCGTTCTCGAGCTGCGCCGCGCCTCGAGCGCGCGGTCGAGGTCGACGCCGTGCTCGCGCGAGCGCGTCCGGCAGCGCGATCCCGTCGCGGTCCGTCAGCTCGCGCAGCTCGTCCTGGTCGCGCATCGAGCCCGCCGCCGCCGACGAGCCGAAGAGCGAGCGGCCGAAGCGCGCGCCCTCCTCGTCGGCCCAGTTGACGAGCCGCACGGTGACCGGCGGCTCGCCCTCCGCGGCGATCCGCCGCAGCACCTCCACCCCGGCCAGCACGTTCAGGCAGCCGTCGAGCCAGCCGCCGTTCGGCACCGAGTCGATGTGGCCGCCGATCAGGAGGGCGCGCTCGGAGCCGCCGCGGAGCGTGAACCACTGGTTGCCCGCCTCGTCGATCTCCTCCTCGAGCGGCAGGTCGCCGCGAGCTTGCCGCGCAGCCACTCGCGCGCCGTCCCCACGTGTCGGTCCAGGCGACGCGCTGGGCGCCGTTCTCGTCGCCGGTGAGCTGCGGCAGCTCCCGCAGCTCCGCGACCGTGCGGTTCGGCTGGAGAGGCACGGCTAGCGCGTCTGCGGGAAGCCCAGGTCGACCTTGCTCGTCGCCGGGTCCGGCCAGCGCGAGCGTGACGACCTTGCCGCGCGTGTAGAAGTTGATCCCCTCCGGCCCGTAGATGTGCAGGTCGCCGAAGAGCGACGCCTTCCAGCCGCCGAACGAGTAGTACGCGACCGGCACCGGGATCGGCACGTTGATCCCGACCATCCCGGCCTGCACGTCGAACTGGAACTGCCGGGCGACGCCGCCGTCGCGCGTGAAGATCGCCGTCGCCGTTCCCGTACGGGTTCTCGTTCACGAGCCTCACGCGCCTCGTCGTACGTCTCGACGCGCGACGACGCCGAGCACCGGCCCGAAGATCTCGTCCCGGTAGCAGTCCATCTCCGGGCGTCACGTCGTCGAGCAGCGACGACGCCGAGGAAGAAGCCGTCGCCGTCGGGCGCCGCCTCGCGGCCGTCGACGACGACCGTCGCGCCCTGCTCGGCGCCCGTTCTCGATGTACGAGGCGACCCTGTCGCGGTGCTCGCGCGTGATCAGCGGCCCCATCTCCGACGTCGGGTCCGATGCCGTCGCCGACCTTGACCTTCGGGATCCGCTCCTTGATCGCGTCGATGAGCGGGTCGGCGACCTCGCCGACGGCGACGACGACCGAGATCGCCATGCAGCGCTCGCCGGCCGAGCCGTACGCGGCGCGAGACGGCCGCGTCGGCGGCCATGTCGATGTCGGCGTCGGGCAGCACGATCATGTGGTTCTTCGCGCCGCCGAGCGCCTGGCACGCGCTTGCCGTGCTGTCGTCGCCGGTCTCGTAGACGTAGCGCGCGATCGGCGTCGAGCCGACGAAGCTGACCGCGGCGACGTCCGGATGCTCGAGCAGCGCGTCGACCGCGACCTTGTCGCCCTGCACGACGTTGAAGACGCCGTCCGGGACGCCGGCCTCCTTCAGCAGCTCGGCCGTCGAGAGCGACGCCGACGGATCCTTCTCGGACGGCTTCAGCACGAACGTGTTGCCGCACGCGATCGCCGGCGCCCACATCCACATGGGCACCATCGCCGGGAAGTTGAACGGCGTGATGCCGGCGACGACGCCGAGCGGCTGGCGGATCGAGTAGACGTCGATCCCGGTCGAGGCCTGCTCGGAGAACTCGCCCTTGAGCAGCGTCGGGATGCCGCAGGCAGTACTCGATCACCTCGAGCCCGCGCGCGACCTCGCCCAGCGCGTCGGAGAGCACCTTGCCGTGCTCGGCGCGTGAGGAGCCGCGCGATGTCCTCGCGGTGCTCGTCGACGAGCTCGCGGATGCGGAAGAAGAGCTCCGCGCGCCGCGAGAGCGAGACCGCGCGCCAGGCCGGGAACGCCGCCTTCGCGGCCTGCACCGCGCGGTCGACCTCCTCGACCGTCGCGAAGTCGACCGCGCCGGTCTGCTCGCCGGTCGCCGGGTTGTAGACCGGGCCGCTGCGGCCCGACTCGCCGGGGACGGTCGCCCGCCGATCCAGTGGCTGATCCGCGCGATGCCCGCGCCTCGCCCGGCGGGCGCCTCTGCGATCTCGGTCATCTGCGCCTCCTCGTTGTCACGGAGGGTAGCGCGTTACGATCGCGCCGATGGCGGTGGTCGAGACGAACCGCAGGCCGAGGGCGAGCAGCGTCGTCGCCGAGGACCGCGAGTACCTCATCCACTCCTGGTCGGTGCAGTCGGCGCATCACGCCGCTGCCCGGTCGCGGGCGCGGAGGGCCGCTACTTCTGGGACTACGAGGGCAAGCGCTACCTCGACTTCGCCTCGCAGCTCGTCAACGTCTCGATCGGCCACCAGCACCCGAAGCTCGTCGCCGCGATCAAGGAGCAGGCCGACAGCTCTGCACGATCGGCCCGCCGATGGCGAACGACAAGCGCTCGGAGCTCGCGCGCCTGATCGCCGAGGTGATGCCCGGCGACCTCGACCGCACGTTCTTCACGAACGGCGGCGCGGAGGCGAACGAGAACGCGATCAAGCTCGCGCGCTGGGTGCACCGGCCGGCACAAGATCATCGCGCGCTACCGCTCCTACCACGGCGCGACGGCCGGCGCGATCACGCTCACCGGCGACCCGCGCCGCTGGTTCGCCGAGCCGGGCATGCCGGGCGTCGTGCGCATGTTCGACCCGTACACGTACCGCTGCCCGGCCGGCCACCCCGATCCGTGCCCGGTCTGCTCCGGCGGCCCGCACCTCGAGGAGATCCTCCAGTACGAGGGCGCGCACACCGTCGCCGCCGTGATCCTCGAGACGGTGACGGGCACGAACGGGATCATCGTCCCGCCCGACGGCTACCTGCAGTCGATCCGCGAGGTCTGCGACCGCCACGGGATCCTGCTGATCGCCGACGAGGTGATGGCCGGCTTCGGCCGCACCGGCAAGTGGTTCGCCTGCGAGCACTGGGACGTCGTCCCCGACATCATCACGACGGCGAAGGGCATCAACTCCGGCTACGTCCCGCTCGGCGCGATGACCGTGCGCGAGCCACGTCTACGACGCGATCAAGGACAGGTTCTTCGCCGGCGGCCTCACCTACTCGCGGCCATCCGCTCGCGTGCGCCGTCGCCGTCGCGTCGATCGAGGCGTTCCGCGAGGAGGGGATCGTCGAGAACGCGGCCGAGCATGGGCGACGTACTTGCCGAGGCGCGCTCGCCGGCCTCGCCGAGCGGCATCCGTCGATCGGCGAGGTGCGCGGCCTCGGCCTCTTCTGGGGGCTCGAGCTCGTGCGCAACCGCGAGACGCGCGAGCCGCTCGTCCCGTTCAACGCCGGCGGCGAGGCCGCCGCGCCGATCGCGCGGCTGGCGAAGGCGGCGATGGAGCGCGGGCTCTACCTCTTCGTCGCACTGGAACGTCGTCATGGTCTGCCCGCCGCTGACGATCACGCGCGAGGAGCTCGACGAGGGCCTCGGCGATCCTCGACGACGTGCTCGCGATCGCGGACGAGTACTACTCGGACACGCTCTAGGACGAGGAAGCGCGCGACGGCCGTGGCGGTCTCGTCGAGCGCGTCCCACAGCACCGTGTGCCCGCCGGGGACCTCGACGACCTCCAGCAGGTCGCCGAGTGCCTCGCGGTGGGCATCCAGCAGGTGCTCGTATGGAAGGTAGGAGTCCTTCCCGAGCACGAGCAGTGTCGGCACGCGCACGGACTCGAACGGCGGTGGCTCGCGCGTCATCTCGGAGTACGACGCAACGACGGCGGCCTGCGTGTAGCGGTAGCGCCATAGTGCATCCCCGTCCGGGACGAGGTGGTCGCGCAGCTCCTCGGCGACGAGCTCGCGGGGCGCGTGCCGGAGCCGGCTCTCCTCGTAGCGGCGCTCGATCCCCTCCTCGAATGACGCGTACGAGCGGTCGAGGCGTGCCTGTTCGGCCGCGTACAGCCCGACGTGCGGGAGGAGCTGGATCGCCGGGTCGAGCAGGACGAGCCGCTCGACGGCCTCCGGCGCCCGCACGGCGACCTCGAAGGCGACACGGCCGCCGTAGGAGTGGCCGAGCCACGCGGCGGGCGCCTCGCCGCAGGTCGCGAGCACCGCCTCGACCTGGTCCTCGACGCTCCACGGCGGCTCCCGCCGCGAGGAGCCGTGGCCGAGCAGGTCGGGCGCCAGCACCTCCCAGCCCGGGAGGCACTCGGCGAGCTCGCGGAAGTGGCCGCCCCAGCTCTGTGACGCCGTGCAGGCAGACGAGCCGCCGACCGCCCTCCTGCCCGAACCGGTGGACGTGAAGAATCAGACGGCCTCCGAGCGGCCCCGAGACGAGCTCCGCCCGCCGCGTGTCCGCATCGTTCGCGAGCGACCAGAGCACGATGCCGTCCTTCCCGATCAGGAACGTGCCGCGCGTTGGGCAGCCGCGCTCCTCGTCGAAGACGCCGTAGGCCCTCGCAGCGGCGCCGTGCGGCCAGAAGTCCGAGGCGAAGACGTACTCCGCGCCGATCTGCTCCTTCCAGGCCCGCCGCGCCGCCGGCGGGTCGCAGGAGACGAAGACGACCTCGATCTCGGCGGCTTGGAATGACTGAGGTTCGCCTGGAGGTCGCGCGCCTCCTCTTCGCAGACCGGCGTGAAGGCCCAGGGGTGGAAGACGAGCAGGACGTTCGAGCGGCCGCGGAAGTCGGACAGGCGCACGCGAGCGCCGCGCTCGACGTCGAGGTCGAGCTCAGGTGCCCTGTCTCCCGTCTCGGATCGCCACTGGCAGCCTCCTCGCCGTTTCCCGAGGGCCGATAGTACCGGCGGAGCTGGAGCCGTCCCTGGTGGTAAGGGGCGCGGCGAACCGGTCATGGCATCACTTGAACGGCGGCGTCGTTCGCGAGCAGCTCGTCAGTGGCGAAGACGATCCAGCCGCGCACGTGCTCCTGCCAGCGTGCCGCGGCCTTGACGACCTCGGTCGGGAGCCGCGTCATCCGGCGGACGCCTGCAACCGCTCGTCGAAGAGCACAATGACGACCGCCTCGCAATCCCAGGAGCGAAAAGGCGAGAGCTGGCGCTCGCTTCGCTTCGCCGGATTCGTCACCACCCGGCACTTCACCTGGAGCCGTTCCTCGCCCATCACCACGTCATGGCTCTTGGTCGAGTTCGCAGCCAGCTCGCCACCCATCACGTTCATGACGAGCCACTCGGCGTAGTCCCCCGCGGGCGCGTTCCCCGTCCGGACGACGCCCCGCTTCCGCAGCTCGCTAACCGCGTCACGGCTGAGCCGCAGCAACTCCTCGACCGATAACGCGCCAAGGTGAGGCGTGTGGGTGTCGTGGTCTTCAGCCATTGCCGAGATTATCGGCAGCGCGGCCATCGCGGGCAATCTCCGATGGGCCGGGACGCGGGGTCGAACTTCCGGCGCGCTCGGGCGCTTCCCCGCGCTTGCCCCGGCCTCGTGTCGCAGTTCCCGCAAGCTGCGACGCAACATCGTGCGGGCCGGGCGCGTTGGACTCCCGAACCAGCGACCTCCCGCGTGTGAATCTAGCGCGGCGTTCGCCGTGAGCCGCCACCTGCCGCTGAATCAACTCGGTTGAGCCGAATCAAGCTCGCTGAGCGTGGGCGCGTTCGATGTCGCTAGCCACCGCTACCTCGCACGAATCTCGCACGACCGCCCAGTGTCGGAACGAGGCCAGCAGTCTGGTGGCACCGTCCAGCGGACAGCCACTCACAGCCTGGCCTCAGCGCCTCGACAGCGTTAGTCTCAGCGGCGTGGCGGACGACCTCTACGAGCACGACGACGACTACTACGACGACAGCCCGGGTGTCGACGAGCCCGAGAATCGTCTTCACTTTGACGAACTGCACCCGCTAATCCAGCGGGCCGCTCGCCAGGCCTGGGACGAGGGCGATTACCATCGTGCGGTCGTCGATGCATGGACAGTGATTCGCGACCGCCTGCGGGAGCGGCTCGGAACGAACCTCGACGGACTCAAGTTGGTGCAGGCGATCCACGGTGCGCGTAGACGACCCGAAGGCGAGAGTCAACGTGACACGATCCCACGTCTGCCCCTAACCGAGTTCGACTCGGAGACGACGCGGAACATGCACTACGGGCTCGTCCACCTTCTCGAAGGAATCGTGCTCTACGTCAGAAACCCCGAGCAGCACGAGACCACGTCACCCGTCGAGGGGGACAAGGAAGCAGCGTTCGAGCGGCTTGCACTCATGAGCATCTGTGCACGGCATGTGGATGTGCGCACGGAGCCGATCACAGTAGACGAAGCGATGGAGGAGCTTCGGCAGGAACGGTTCGTAGACACGAAGGAGGCGCGTGTTGAACTTGTCGAAGCCGTCCCAGCGCGTGATCACGCGACCCTGTCAGACAAACTGATCGAAACTCGCAGACAGGCCGACGAAGCTGGCGACGAGAGGCTTGCGCTCCGTTGCCGGAGCCTGCACCGCCAACTCTCACTCACAGCTGAGGAGCGGCACCGCAACCACGTCCTAACGGCGATATGCCGGCAGGTAAGTGCCCTGGTACGCCGGGACGCGACCCTCGAACTAGCCATACGCTTCGTCACGCCGCCCGTCTTCGAACGGCTCGCGCAGAGGGATCAAAGCAAGATCGCAGCGCGGCTTCTCGATGAAGCGAAGATCGGGCGCCGAACGCGCAAGCCGCTCGCTGGCGAACTCCAGAGCGAAACCGTCTGGATCTTCCGAGCGCTCCGTCAGGACGACCGGTCGGCGCTGTTACGACTTCTCGATCTGGCGATCCAAAGCGATGAGCCCGACCGGCGCACCTATGGCACCTGGGTCGCACTCTTGATCAGCCGCCACCTCCGACCGCATGAAAACGACCGGCTCGCACAGAGGCTCGTCGACGCCCTCGGCAGAGGCGCAAGCGAGATTGCAAGCGAGTTGACCCGCACTCTCCATCGCTCGCCAGGCTCGCTTCAGCTCCGGAGCTTGCTCGCAGAGAAGCTCGCGCAGGCGACACCGCAAACGCCGGAAGCCGAGTCTCTGCTCGCCGAGACCTCAGAACTCATCGAGAGGCTGATGCCAAAGGTGCGCAAGACGGTGACCCGCCCTCGCACCTAGCGCAGCAGTTACTTCCGAACGCGTGCTCCATCCGCTCCCGCGTCCGGTCGGCATGTTCCGCCCGCGCGAACTCGTGCGCGTAGATCGGGAGCGTGATCGCCGGACTCGCTCCTAGCCGCTTGAAGTCGGCACACGTCCGGGGCGGTGCTTCTCGCTGGGCGTCGGCCCCGACACCGACGACCGCAGCTTGAACCTCCCCCTCGTGCCGCAGACTACGGGCATGGCGAACAGAGTCGATCCCTGGCCGGAGTGGTCGAAGGATCCGTTCTACCGCTTCTTCGACTACGTTCAGAGCGAGACTCAGCTCGTTGAGCTGGCCGCCAACGGTATCGGCATGGTGGTCAAAGCGGCGCGCACCAGCGAGGTGCTCTACGGCGTAGCGGATCTCCTGGATGAGCCGAAGCGCCGGGCTGCTTCCAAGCTGGCCGACGCACTGGTGAGAGCCGAGGTCGCGCGCCAGGAAGTCGAGGCCGACTTCCCGCTCCTCCACGCCCACAGCCTGGTGGGGATCTGGGGATCGCTGGAGGCGCTGATCAATGACGTGGCGGTCGCGTGGCTAACGCACCGGAAGGCGCTCCTCAAGACCGTCGAGTTCTCCTCCGTCAAGGTGCCCCTCGGAGACTTCCAGAACATGAGCGCGGCCGAGCGAATCGAGTACCTACTCGACCAAGTGCCCCACTCGCCGGGCGTCGGCGGCGGCTTCCCGCGTTTCGAACTACTGATGGACAGGGTGGGACTGGGCGGAGCGCTCGATGACGAGTTGCGGCGAACACTGATCGAGGTACACCAAGTGCGGAACGTGTACGCCCACCGAGGCGGCATCGCAGATCGGAAGGCACGCGCGGCCTGCCCGTGGCGCAAGGACTGGAAGCTGGGCAAGCCGATCCTCGTCGAATCAGGCCGAGTACGGTCGCTACCTCAACGCGACCACTAGCTACGCCTTCGAGCTGATCGTGAGGTCGGCGGCCCAGTTCGGAGTAGACGTACACGCGAGGATCGAGTCGGGCGGCACGAAGAGCTACGAGTCGGAGCGCAAGAAGCGCCGCGCGGAGCGGCGGCGGCTCCTCGCGGCGGCCAAGCGCCGGATGGCCGCCGAGGCCAAGGCGAAGGAGGAGGCGAAGGCTGCTAGGGCTTCGGATCGCTCAGGTACTAAACCGCCCGCGACATCCACCTAGCCGCTGAGTCGGCACGCGGGCGGGGCGGTTCTTGCTACCGCCTCCGAGCCGACTACGCGGCGGCGAACTCGGCCTCGGCGGTCTTCACCGCGCAGAGCCCGGTGTCCGTCTCGAAGACGTAGACGTGCAAGGCGAACCCGACGCCCTCGCCGGGTTGGGTGGTCGTTGCGCGCCCGCGCGCCTGATGGCGACCCGGCGGGATGTTCATGCGCTCGCCGAGCGCGATGTCAGCGTCCTGCTGCTCGACCTGCCAGCCTTCGCGCTCCTCGCCCAGCACGATCCAGCCTTTGAGTCCCTGGAGGAGGGTCAGCTTTGCCGCCATCGTTCGCATCCTCTAATCGAAGAGGCCTGGGTGGTGCTTTGGCTCGAAGTCCGGCCAGTTCACGCGCACGGACTCCGTCGCCTTGTCGAACACCGAGCGAAAGTCCGATAGGCGGCCATCGGGATTGCTCCCAAGTGAGTTCATCCGCCACATGTGGAAGACCATCCTGAACGTGTTCTGCGCGAGGTCGCCTCGCGGGATCAGCGCGAGTTCCCCAGTGGTCTGCGCGAGCGGATCGTTCGTCATGCCCGGAGACTATCGGCCTTTACGCGGCCCGCGAAGCCGGCACTCGTCGGGGCGGCTCAAGCGGCTACGACCCCGGCGCTGGGTCTCGGGAGCGGGCGCGGGCCTCTAGCTTCGCTGCGGCGCCGGGCTCGCCCTCCTCACGCAGGTACTCGCTCACCGCCGTGAGGTCGATCCCCTCCAGTGGATCGACGGGTCTGTAGTACCGGCGGCCCTTCAGCTCCTCGGGGAGGTGGTCGAGCTCGAACCCGGCCGGATCGTCGTGCGGGTAGACGTAGCCCTCGCCGTGGCCGAGCTTCTTCGCCCCGCCGTAGTGCGGCGTCGCGCAGGAAGGCGGGCGGGCGGGCGTTGCCGTGCTCGCGCACGTCGCGGCGCGCGTCCCAGATCGCCCTCGCCGAGGCGTTCGACTTCGGCGCGTTGGCCAGGTAGATCGCCGCCTGCGCGAGATTGAGCTGCGCCTCCGGCAGGCCGACGTGCTCGACGGCGTGCGCCGCCGCGACCGCGACCGTGAGCGCGCGCGGGTCGGCGTTGCCGACGTCCTCGGAGGCGAGGATGACCATGCGGCGGGCGATGAAGCGCGCGTCCTCGCCGGCCTCGAGCATCGCCGCGAGGTAGTAGACGGCGGCGTCGGGGTCGCTCCCGCGCATGGACTTGATGAAGGCGGAGGCGAAGTCGTAGTGTTGGTCGCCGGCGCGGTCGTAGCGGAGCGGGCGCTTGCGCGCGGAGTCGAGCACGTGCCGTTCCTCCAGGGGAACACCCTCGGCGCGAGCCGTCGCCGCGGCGAGCTCGAGCGCGTTCAGCGCGGCACGGGCGTCGCCGCCGGAGCGCCCGACGATCGCGGTGACGACCTCGTCGCTCGGCTCCAGCTCGAGCGCCGCCGCGCCGCGGCGCACGACCTCGGCCAGCTCCTCCTCGGCGAGCGGCTCGAGCGCGTACACCTCGCAGCGGGAGAGCAGCGCCGCGTTGACCTCGAAGTACGGGTTCTCGGTCGTGGCGCCGATCAGCGTCACGAGCCGCTCCTCGACCGCGGGGAGGAGCGCATCCTGCTGGGCCTTGTTGAAGCGGTGGATCTCGTCGAGGAAGAGGATCGTCCGCCGCCCGTTGCCGCCGAGCCGGTCGCGCGCGCGCTGGATCACCGCGCGCACCTCGGCGACGGTCGCCGACACGGCGGAGAGCTCCTCGAACTCCGCGCCGGTCGTCTCGGCGACGATCCGGGCGAGCGTCGTCTTCCCGACCCCCGGTGGGCCGTAGAGGATCGCCGAGTGCATCCGGTCCTCGGCGATCGCCAGTCGCAGGGCCGAGCCCTCGGCGAGGACGTGCCGTTGGCCGACGAGCTCGTCGAGGGAGCGCGGCCGCAGTCGGGCCGCCAGGGGCGCCGTCTCGTGCGCCGTCTTCCGGGCCGCGTCCGCGAAGAGATCGCTCACCCGCCGAAGTATGCTCCGCCATGACCGAGACCGGCACGATGTGGCGCGTCCGCCACTTCAAGACCGTGGCGCGGATCATCGGCGACAAGGCGATCGGCACGCGGGGACGCCGGTGGAGGTGCTCGGCCGCCTGATCCACAACGTCTTCTATCCCGATCTCTGGGGAGCCCGGAACGAGCTGACCGCGCTTTCGAAGCTCGCCTGATGACCCTCCGGGACGAGGTGACGGAGCTCGCCCGGGCGCTCATCCGGGTCGACACGTCGAACCCGCCCGGGAACGAGACGAAGGCCGCCGAGCTGCTGCAGGCGTACCTCGCCGGCAGCAGCGTCGAGGCCGAGCTGTACGCGAGGGTGCCGGAGCGGGCGAACCTCGTCGCGCGCCTGGCCGGCGGCGACGGCCCGTCGCTGGCTCTCCTCTGCCACACCGACACCGTGCTCGCCGATCCGCGCGAGTGGTCGCGTGACCCGTGGGGCGGCGAGATCGTGGACGGCGTCGTCTGGGGCCGCGGCGCGCTCGACATGAAGGGCCACGTCGCCGCCGCGGCGGTCGCTTTCGCCTCGCTCGCGCGCGAGGGCTTCCGGCCCGCCGGCGACCTCCTCCTCGATCGCCGCCGCCGACGAGGAGGTCGGCGACGGCTTCGGCCTCGAATGGCTCGTCGAGGAGCACCCAGACGCGGTGCGGGCCGACTACGCGCTCAACGAGGGCGGCGGCGAGCGGGTCGTGCTCGGCGGCAATGCCTTCTACCTCTGCGCGACGGCGGAGAAGACGAGCGCGCCCTTCACGCTGCGCGTGCGCGGCCGCAGCGGGCACGCCTCGCAGCCGGGGATCGCCGACAACGCGCTCGTCAAGGCGGCCCGGCTCGTGCAGGCCCTCGCCGAGCACCGCCCGGAGCCCGAGCTCGGCCTCGAGGTCGCGGCCTTCCTGCGCGCCGTCCTCGGCGAGGAGCCGCCGGCCGCAGAGGCGCTCGCCCGCGCCCGCGCGCTCGACCCGGTCGCCGCCGAGATCGTCGAGCCGCTGCTCTCGCTACACGCTCTCGCCGACGATGATCGAGGCTTCGCGCAAGCGGAACGTGATCCCCGCGCTCTGCGAGGTGACCGTCGATTGCAGGATTCCGGCCGGGAAGGGCCCCGCCGACGTCGAGCCGGCGATCCGCGCGGTGCTCGGCGAGGACGGCTACGAGCTCGAGTGGATCGAGCGCTGGGGTGGCACCCGCTCGCCGATGAGCTCGCCGCTCTGGGACGCGATCGAAGGCTTCGTGGAGCGGGCGGAGCCTGGCGCGCCGCGTCGCGCCCGTCTGCTGTGCCGGCTTCACGGACAGCCACTGGCTGCGCGCGGCGTTCGGTACCGTCGCCTACGGCTTCTTCCCCGCGCGGGCCATGGACCCGGCGCTCGCGGCACGCCTCATCCACTCCGCCGACGAGCGCGTGCCCGTGGACGACCTCGAGCTCGGCGTCGACTTCCTCCGCCACGCCGCGCAGGCGCTCACGGGGTAGCCGCCGTGCTCGAGCTCCGGTCTGCGGACGGCGCCTTCGAGGCGCTCGAGGCGTACCTACGGGACGAGGGCTTCTTCGGCGGCGCCGACGACGGCCGCGTGGCGGAGGTCTTCCTCGGCTACGGGCTCTCGCGGGCCCTGCGACGCACCGCGACGCCGGATCCGCCCGAGCCCTGCCCGCTGCCGCTCGCTCGCCTGCCGCATCCTGGCCGGCGAGCCCCGCGCACGAGCCGGCCGGCGCGTTTGCGCATCGGCGCGTGGGAGCGGAGCTGGACGGACGCCGAGTACGGCGCCGCCGTCGAGGAGGTGCGCGCCGCGATCGAGCGCGGCGACGTCTACCAGGTGAACCTCGTCCAGCACCTGTCTGCGCCCTTCGCCGGCGATCCCGCCGGGCTCGCCGAGGCCCTCGCCCGCTACCGGCCGCTCCACGGCCGTCCGTTCCGAGGCGACGGCTGGACGATCGTCTCGGCCTCGCCCGAGCTCTTTCTAGCGCGGCGCGGGCGCCGCGCCTGGACGTCCCCGATCAAGGGGACGCGCCCGGTCGGCGGCGCGGCCGAGCTGGTCTCGTCCGAAGGACGCCGCCGAGAACGTGATGATCGTCGACCTCGAGCGCAACGACCTCTCGCGCGTCTGCGAGCCCGGCAGCGTGCGCTGGCCGGAGCTGATGGCCGCGCGGCGAGCTGGCGGGGGTCGTCGCATCTCGTCTCGACGGTGGAGGGGACGCTGCGCGAGGACGCGACGCTCGCCGAGCTGCTCGCCGCGACCTTCCCCGGCGGCTCGATCACCGGCGCTCCGAAGATCGCCGCCGTCGACCACATCGCCGCGCTCGAGCCGGTCGGCCGGGGCGCCTCGATGGGCGCGCTCGGGACGGATCCGCTCGAACGGCGATCTCGACCTTGCGCTGACGATCCGCACCTTCGCCGTCGCGGCAGGGCGGATCCACCTGTGGGTCGGCGGCGGCATCGTCTGGGACTCCGACCCGCGCGAGCGAGGTCGAGGAGTCGTTCGACGAAGGCGCGGCCGCTGCTCGAGGCGATCGGCGCGCCGCTGCTTGCGCGGCGGTGCGGCGGTGAAGATCCTCGCGCTCGCGGTCACCGGGCGGGGTCTCGTCGACCCCGAGCGCGCCCGTGCTGCGCGCCGACGACGAGGCGCTGCTGCGCGGACGCGCCGCCTTCGAGACGCTGCGCGTCTACTCGGGCGCGGCCTTCCGGCTCGGCGACCATCTCGACCGGCTCGCAGCGTCGGCTGCCGGCGCTGGGGCTGCCGCCCGTCGACCGTGCCGCGCTCGAGTCGCTCGCGGAGGAAGCGCTGGCGGCCGCCGGCGTGCCCGACGCGGTGCTGCGCTTCTTCTGGACGCCCGGCCCGGAGAAGGGGCCGCCGACCGGGCTCGCGCTCGTGACCGCGTTGCCGGAGCAGCACGAGGCGTTGCGCGCGCGCGGGCATGCGGCTCGTCTCCCTGCTCGGCGTCAGGGCCGACGCGCCGTGGCTCCTGCCCGGCGTGAAGTCGACGAGCTACGCCGTCGAACATGGCCGCCGACGCCGAGGCGAAGCGCCGCGGCGCCGACGACGCCGCTCTTCGTGGACACGGCCGACGGCGTCGTCTCGAAGGCGCCGGTCGACGAACGTCTGGTGGCGAAGCGGCTCGACGCTCTTCACGCCGTCGCTCGAGCTCGGCATCCTCGCCGGCGTGACGCGGGCCGCGTTGCTCGAGGCTCGCGCCCGGGCTCGGGTACGGCGTCGAGGAGGGGGCCTTCCCGCTCGACCGCGCTCGCGGCGGCGGAGGAGGTGTTCACGTCGTCCTCGGTCCGCGAGGTGATGCCGGTCGTGGAGCTGGACGGTGCGCCCGTCGGCGACGGGCGGCCGGGACCGGCGGCCGCAGCGTCGCACGCAGGCGCTACGCCGGCGCCGCCGGAGCCGTCGACGATCAGGTCGGCTGCTGCGCGCGGCCGGTCGCGCGCGATGTACCGCTTCTCCATCGGCATCCAGATCTCCTCCCACGTGCGCCGTGCCGCCTCGCCGTCGCGCTCGACGCCGCGCGCGAGCCGCAGCTCGCGCGGCGCCTCGACCCAGATCCGCAGGTCGTACGCCTCGCGGAACATGCGGTGCAGCGCGCACACGCCCTCGATCACCACGACTCCCTCGGGCTGCACGACGCGCTCGTCTCGGAACGGCCGCTGCCGGTCCCAGTCGAAGCCGCGGTAGCGGGCCGCCTCGCCCCGCCCGAGCGGCCCGAGCACCTCGCGCTCGAGCCGCGAGAGCTCGAACTCGGAGCCGTCCCAGAACTCGTCCGTGGTGACGACCTGCGCGCCCTCGAGCGCAGCCGCGAGCGTCGTCTTGCCGGCGCCGCCGCAGCCGCCGATGCCGACGAGGGTCACGGCGCCGCGCGGACGGAGGGCCCGAATTCGCTCCTGCACGGTCGCGGCGTCCACGGGCATGACGCTACCCTCTGGGCGATGGCCAAGCTACGTCTCGGCGGGATGGCTCTCTCGAACGGCGTGCTCGTGCACGGGCCGACGGCCTGGGCGTGCGCGATCCGGCTCCCCGACGGGCGATCAAGGTCGCCTCGGCGCCGAAGAGCCGGCTTGCCGCAAGGGTCCAGCAGCCGCTGCTGCGCGGACCGGCCCGGCTCGCCGAGGCCTTCGCGCTGCTGCCGCAGGTGCGACGCGCGGCTGCCGGAGGCGCGCTTCGCCGTTCGAGCGCCCCGCCGTGCTCGCCGCGGCGCTCGCGAGCGCCGCTCGTCGCGCAGGGCCTGCGCCGACTCGCGCCGTCTGGGCGGCCTCGCGGGCGAGCTCGTCGCCGGCGCGCGTCTCGCTTCGTGCCGGCCGTGTTCGCGCTGCGCGGCGGCGAGCTCGCCGCCTACCACGGCGCCGAGCACGTCTCGATCGGCACCTACGAGCAGCGGCGAGCGCGCGACGAAGGAGCACGAGCGCTGCGGCGCGCACCTCGTCGGGCCGCTGCTCGCGACGCTCGGCCGCCGGCAACGCTCTTGCCGCGGCTGCCCCGGCGCGCCTGCAGCGGCCGGCGCGGCTCGCCGCCACGGTCGGCGCGGTCGGCGCAGCGGTCGAGGTCTTCGGCTGGATGAACCGGCACCCGGGGCACCCGCTCGCTCGCGCGCTTGCGCGCCCGGGCCACGAGCTCCAGCACCGCTTCGCCACGGCCGAGCCGTCGCCGGAGCAGCTCGAGGTCGCCGAGGCGGCGCTCGCCGCCTGCCTGCGAGCTCGAGTCGTGACGTAGCGCTCGACAGGCGCGAAGCGCGGCTGCCGCCCGGAGATCTTCGACCTCCCGGTCGAGAAGATGCGCGAGGGCTACTACACGGACGCGTACTTCAACCACACGCGCGCGGCGCTGCTCGCCGACGGCCGCCACCCGCGCGTCGTGATGCAGGTCTTCCAGAAGAAGCACGCCGTGCTCGGCGGCATGGACGAGGCGATCGCGATCCTCAAGCTCTGCGCGGACGAGTGGGAGACGCTGACGGTGCACGCGCTCCACGACGGCGACCGCATCGAGCCGTGGGAGACGGTGCTGACGATCGAGGGCGACTACACGCTCTTCGCGCACCTCGAGACGGTCTACCTCGGCACGCTCGCGCGGCGGACGCTGATCACGACGAACGTCGACGCGCGTGCTCGAGGCGGCGAACGGCAAGCCGATCATCTTCATGCCCGCTCGTCACGACCACCACCGCGTGCAGACGGGCGACGGCTACGCCGCCTACGTCGCCGGGCGCTGATCGGGGCGCCCGTCGGCGTCACCTCCGACGCGCAGGCGTCCTGGTGGGGCGGTCGCGGCATCGGCACCGTCCCGCATGCGCTGATCGCGGCGTACGGCGGCAACACCGTGCTCGCGGCGACGAAGTTCGCCGAGTGGGCGCCGGCCGGACTTCAACATCGTCGTGCTCGTCGACTTCGAGAACGACTCGGTGCGCACCGCGCTCGAGGTCGCGCGCGCGCTCGGCCCGCGGCTCTGGGGCGTGCGGCTCGACACGTCCGGCCAGCTCGTCGATCGCTCGCTGTGGGACGAGCTGGGCGACTTCGACCCGCGCGGCGTCAACGAGCGGCTCGTCTGGAAGGTGCGCGAGGCGCTCGACGCGGACGGCTTCGAGCGCGTCAGGATCGTCGCCTCCGGCGGCTTCACCGTCGAGAAGATCGAGGCGTTCGAGGCGAAGGGCGTTCCCGTGGACTCCTACGGCGTCGGCTCGTCGCTCATCCGCGGCGAGAACGACTTCACCGCGGACATCGTGCTGACCGACGGCCGCGGTCGGCGAAGGTCGGGCGGCGCTTCCGGCCGAACCCGCGGCTCGAGCTCGTGGAGTGACAGTGATCCTCTGGGACGTCGACACGCAGGTCGACTTCATGCTCCCCGACGGGAAGCTCTACGTCCCCGGCGCGGAGGAGACGCATCCCGGCCATGGGACGGCTCGTCACGGCGGCGCGGACCGCCGGCGTCGTTCACGTCGCCTCGGCCGACGACCACGAGCTGACCGACCCGGAGCTCTCGGACGCGCCCGACTTCCACAACACCTACCCGCCGCACTGCCTGCGCGGCACGCGCGGGGCGGCGAAGATCCCGAGACGGAGCAGCTCGATCCGCTGCCGCTCTCGCTGACGCCGTACCCGCCGGGGCTCGTGCCCGGCCTCGTGCACCGGTCGCCGCGAGATCCTGCTCCTGAAGAAGAGCTTCGACGTCTTCACGAACCCGAACACCGAGGCGCTGCTCGCGGCGCTCGACCCCGACGAGATCGTCGTCTTCGGCGTCGCGACGGACGTCTGCGACGACGCGGCGATCCGCGGCTTCCTCGCCCGGGGCCGCACGGTGAGCTTCGTCGAGGACGCCGCGCGGGGTCTCTCCGAGGAGCGGGTCGCAGACGTGCACGGCCGCGTGGCGCGAGCGGGGCGTCCGCTTCACGACCGCCGACGAGGTCGTCGCGCGGCTGTCGAGTTGATCGATCCCGCCGCCCCTCGTCGTTCGCGCCGGTCAGGAGGGCGTCGCCCACGGGCCGCTGCTCCACGTCCTCGCCGGTCAGGTCCGGGACGGCCGGGTCGGGGAGCGCGGCACCGACGCCTCGGCCTGGCTCGCAGCGGCCCTCGCGCCCGGCATTTCGCTCTTTGTGGTGGCTCCGCCGGCTGCGCTCGGGGCCGATCCCGATGTGCATGCGGTGAGCAGCCTTGCCGTCGAGGCGCCGTACGCAGCTGCTCGCGCTCGCGGACGCGGAGCCGGAGGAGGCACTCGGGCTGCTCGTACCGCGGGGGCTCGCCTTCGTGGTGTCGCCGCGCGACCCCGCGGCGTGGCATGGCCACGCGGAGCTCGCGGTCGCGGCACTTGCGCACAGGGCGATCCTCGCCGTCCGAGCGGCGTGACTTCGACTTCAGTCGACGCTACTCTGCTGCCGATGATCCCGGACGTGGGCGAATTCCTGCACGACGCGGGTCAGTGGACCCTGACGTGGCTGCCGCTGATCTTCTTCGGCCTGATCATCTACCTGCTCTGGCGGACGCTGCAGTACATGCCGCGCGTCAAGCCGAGCAAGCCGGAGGCGAGCTCGGGCTCGACGGTCACGTGGAACGACGTCGCCGGGCTCGAGGAGGCGAAAGCCGAGCTGCAGGAGGTCGTGGACTTCCTGCGCAACCCGCAGCGCTTCGAGCGCCTCGGGGCGCGCGTGCCGAAGGGGATCCTCCTCTACGGCCCGCCGGGCACCGGCAAGACGCTGCTCGCGAAGGCGGTCGCGAACGAGTCGGGCGCGAGCTTCTACTCGCAGAGCGCCTCGGCCTTCGTCGAGATGTTCGCCGGCCTCGGCGCCTCGCGCATCCGCAAGCTCTTCGCCGAGGCGCGCAAGCACGCCCCCTCGATCGTGTTCATCGACGAGCTCGACGCCGTCGGCATCGTCGCGCTCGGGCACCGGCTTCAACCGCGAGCACGACCAGACGCTGAACCAGCTGCTCGTCGAGCTCGACGGCTTCGGCGAGCGCGACCAGGTCGTCGTGATGGGCGCCTCGAACCGCTTGCAGGATCTCGACCCGGCGCTGCTGCGTCCCGGCCGCTTCGACCGCCAGGTGCTCGTCTCCCCTCCGGACCTCGCCGGGCGCGAGGCGATCCTCAAGGTCCACAGCCGCGGCAAGCCGCTTGCCGGCGACATCGACCTCAACCTGATCGCGCGCCAGACGTCGGGGCTCACCGGTGCCGACCTCGCCAACATCTGCAACGAGGCGGCGATCTTCGCCGGCCGCCAGGAGCGCACGACGATCATGCAGCACGACTTCGAGGGTGCCATGGAGCGCGTCGTCGCCGGCCTCCAGCAGCGCCGCGTCGTCACGGAGAAGGAGAAGCGCATCCTCGCCTACCACGAGGCCGGGCACGCGCTCATGAGCCATCTGATGGGCGGCCTCTTCCCGGCGCAGAAGGTGACGATCGTCGCCCGCGGGCAGGCGCTCGGCTACACGCTCAACATGCCGAGCGAGGACCGCTACCTGCACACGCGCGAGGAGTTCGTCGACCTGATGAAGGTCTACCTCGCCGGTCGCGCGGCCGAGCAGGTCGTGTTCGGGCGGATCACGAACGGGGCTGCCAACGACCTCGAGCGGGTCACCGATCTCGCGCGCTCGATGGTCTTCGAGTACGGCATGTCCGAGGTGGCCGAGTCACGCACGATGCGCGCCGACAACTACGCGCTCTCGGAGGAGTCGAAGAAGCTGCGCGACTCCGAGCAGGCTCGTCTCACCGACGACGCGTACGAGGAGGCGCAGCGCCTGATCACCAAGCATCGCGCCGCCCTCGACCGGCTCGCGCACGCGCTGCTGGAGAAGGAGACGCTCCTGCGCGAGGAGATGCTCGCGCTGCTCGACGGCGTCGAGCCGGAGTCCCGCGCCTCCGAGACGGTCGGCACCGTCCGCATCCTGGAGAATCACCCGCCTGCGCGGCCGATTCTCTAGGATGGTCGCCGCGAGTCGCCGTAGGGACGCGTCGTAGCTTCACGCCTCGGACGCGGACGCTGGCACGGTCCAAGGCCCTTCATAGACGAACGGCCGCAGCAGGCGGACGTTCGTCTAGCATCGCGGGCGATGCGCGCCCGCGGGATCCACCACCTCGGCGTCGCCGTGCCGGACCTGGACGAGGCGCGTCGAGACCTACCGGCGCCTCTTCGCGGCCGAGCTCGAGCACCGCGCGGTCGTCCCCCACATGGGAGTCGAAGCCGCGGCGGTGCTGATCGGCGACTCGCGCGTCGAGCTGCTCGCGCCGACCGGCGAGGACACTCCGGTCGGCCGCTTCCTCGCCAGGCGTGGGCCCGGGCATGCACCACGTCGCCTACGAGGTGGAGGATGTCGCGGCCGCGCTTGCCGAGCTCGTGGCCGCAGGCGCGCAGCTCGTCGACGAGGTTCCGCGCCCGGGCCTGTTCGGCCTCGAGGTCGCATTCGTCCATCCCGACGCCGTCCACGGCGTCCTCACGGAGGTGGTGTCCGGTGGCTGACGTCGATTCGGTCCGCGTCGAGATCGGCTTCGACGGCGGTCAGGTGATGAGCGCCCTCGTCACCGTCGAGGCGGCGGATGCGCTCGAGCGCGCCCTGCAGCGCGAGCGCGTCCGGCACGCTCGCCCTCGACGCCGAGGACGGCCGCTACACCGTCGTCCTCGCGCGGGTCGTCTACGTCAAGCGCTTCGCGCGCGAGTCGAAGGTCGGCTTCGGCCTATAGACGACTAACCTGTCGGTGTGACCCTCGACGTCGGCATCGTCGGTCTTCCCGGCGCCGGGAAGACGACGCTGTTCAATGCGCTGACGAAGGCCGAGCACGGCGGCGACTACGGCAAGGAGCACGTCGGCATGGCCGAGATCGCCGACGGCCGGCTGCGACCAGCTCGCCGGCCTCGTCGGCGCGCGCAAGGTCACCCCGGCCACGATCCGGGTCGTCGACGTGCCCGGCACGGGCAAGGAGCTGCTCGGCAACCTCCGCCAGGTCGACGCGCTGCTCGCCGTCGTGGACGGCTTCTCCTCGGCGTCGAACCCCGCCCGCGACATCGAGACGCTGATGCTCGAGCTGCTGGTCGCCGACCAGGACCACGTCGAGCGCAGGCTCGAGCGGGTCGAGAAGCAGGCGAAGTCGGGCGACGCCACGCTGCGCAAGGAGGCCGAGCGGCTGCGCGACGTGCTCGCCCACGTCGAGGCGGAGCGGCCGCTCTCGGAGTACGAGGACGAGCTGCCGGCAGAGCTCGAGCCGCTGACCACCAAGCCGCTGCTCACGATCGAGAACGGGCCGGGCGGGATCGACTGCAAGCTCGAGGCGGAGCTCTCGGAGCTCCCCGAGGAGGAGGCGGCCGCTTATCGCGACGGCGGCGCGTCCGCGCTCGACGAGGTCGTCCGCCGGCTGAAGGAGGCGCTCGACCTGATCACGTTCTTCACGGCCAGCGACAAGGAGACGCGCGCCTGGACGCTGCGCCGGGGGCAGACCGCGCTCGACGCGGCCGGCACGATCCACTCCGACATCGCCCGCGGCTTCATCCGCTGCGAGGTGATCCGCTGGAACGACCTGCTCGAGTGCGGCTCGCACGCCGAGGCCGCCCGCCGCGCCCTGCAGCGCCTCGAAGGCAAGACGTACGTCGTCGAGGACGGCGACGTCCTGAACATCCGCTTCAACGTCTGAGCCCGCCAGTGGCGCGGTTAACTCGCGACTAACGCCGTCGAACCTCGCTCCGCCTACACTCCCGCGCATGGCGGGGATCGAGGCTGTCCCGAGCTCGCCGCACGGGCGGCTCGACCACGCTGGCCCCATCGCCGAGCGCTTGCTGGACAACATCGAGACCGTCGTCTACGGCAAGCGCGACGAGATCAAGCTCGTCCTCAGCGCGCTCGCCTGCGGCGGCCATGTGCTCTTCGAGGACGTGCCCGGCACGGCCAAGACGGTGCTCGCACGCGCGATCGCCGGCTCGCTCGACGGCGGTGTCCCGGCGCGCATCCAGTGCACACCCGACCTGCAGCCGACCGACGTCACGGGGCTCTCGATCTACGACCAGCGCACGCGCGAGTTCGAGTTCCGGCCCGGGCCGATCTTCGCCAACGTCGTGCTCGTGGACGAGATCAACCGCGCGATGCCGAAGACGCAGTCGGCGCTGCTCGAGGCGATGGCCGAGCGGCAGGTGACCGTGGACGGCGAGACGCGGCGGCTGCCCGAGCCGTTCCTCCTGCTCGCGACGGAGAATCCGATCGAGCACGAGGGCACCTTCCCGCTGCCGGAGGCCCAGCTCGACCGCTTCTTCCTCAAGACCGCGCTCGGCTATCCGGGCCTCGAGGAGGAGCTGCGGGTGATCGACGACCAGCGGCGGGAGCACCCGCTCGAGCGCCTGCGCCCCGTGGTCGCCGTCGCGGAGGTGCGCGAGCTCCAGCACGCCGTCGGTGACGTGCATGTCCACCCGCTCGTCGAGCGATGGATCGTCGAACTCGTGCGCGCGACGCGGCACCTCGACGACGGTCGCGATCGGCGCGTCGGTGCGCGGTAGCCTCTCGCTCGAGCGGGCGGTGCGGGCCTGGGCGCTCCTCGATGGCCGCGACTACGTCACGCCGGCCGACGTCGAGCGGCTCTTCCTGCCGGTGCTCGGGCACCGGATCGTCTTCACCCCGGCGATGCTGGCGGAGGTGCGGCGGCTCGGCTGGGAGCAGCGCGCTGCGGGGCTTCCGGGACGAGTGCCTGAGTGTCGCCCCGCCGCCGGCGCTCGAGCTTCCGGGCGCCGAGGGCTGACGTGGCGCTGCGTGAGCTGACGTTTCCGCTCGTTCCCCGCCGGCGGCTCGTCGGGCTGGCCTTCGGGGCGATGCACAGCGCCCGCCGCGGCACCGGCTCGGATGTGGCCGGCTCGCGCCCGTACGTCTCCGGGGACGACGTGGACGCGATCGACTGGGCCGCCTCGGCCCGGCTCTCCTCGGCCCGCGACTCCGACCAGTTCGTCGTGCGTGAGCGCTTCGCGGAGGAGGCGCCGCGGGTGGTCGTCGTCTGCGACCGCAGGCCTGAGCTGGCGCTCGCCGCCGCCGGAGCTGCCCTGGCTGCGAAAGGCAGAGGCGATGCGGACGGTTGCCGAGCTCGTCTCCGAGAGCACCGCCAAGGCGCGCGGCTTCGTCGGCTACCTCGACTTCGCGGAAGGCTACGACGGAGCCGTTCTGGCGCCCGCCCGGAAGCCACGGCGAGGCGTGGGCGATCCGGGAGCGCCACCTCGACCATCCGACGTTCGCACGCCCCGGCCGACGGGGTCGCGCGCTCCCTCGACTTCCTCGCGGGCCACCGCAGGTCGGTTCCGGCCGGCAGCTTCGTGTTCGTGCTCTCCGACTTCCTCGCCCCGCCGCCGCGGCCGACGTGGGCGCGGGCCGTCGAGCTCCGGTGGGACATCGTCCCCGTCGTGATCCAGGATCCCGTCTGGGAGCAGAGCTTCCCCGGCGTGGACGGCGTGGTCGTCCCGTTCGCAGCGGCCCCCCGCGGCCGAGCGCGGCTCGTCCGGCTCACGCGCGCGGAGGCGCAGGAGCGCCGGCGGGCCAACGAGGAGCGCCTGCGCGCGCTTCTGGCCGACTTCCGCGCGCTCGGAATCGAGCCGATCCTCGTCTCCCGGAACGATCCCGAGCACGTCTTCCAGGCGTTCCTCGGGTGGGCCGACGAGCGCCGGTTCATGCGGGGGCAGCTCTCGTGAGCCCCAGGGTCGGGCTCGTTGCTGCGGCGTCGCCCTCGGTCTCGCCGCCGGGCTCGCCGCGCTCGCGCTGCGGGACGGCGCGCCGGGCGCCACGTCGCCTCCGTCCTCGGAGCGGACGGTCCGGGTCGAGGCGGCCGTCGTACCGCGCGTCTCCCTCTTCGGGGATCCCGTCGTCGCGAACGTGGACGTGCTCTTCGACCGGCGCGTCGTCAGACCCGAGTCGGTGGGCATCGACGCGGACTTCGAGCCCTGGAAGCAGCAGGGATCGGCGCCGCCGGCGCGGTCGGAGTCGGGTGACCTCGTCCGGCTCTCCTACCGGATCACGCTGACGTGCGCCACGATCGAGTGCCTCCCGACCGGCTTGGCACAGCAGCTCCAGTTCCCGAGCGCGCGGGTGCACTACGGGCTGCGCGTGCGGCCGGGGCGCATCGTCGACACGTTCACGTGGCAGCCCTTCCAGGTCGTCTCGCGCGTGACCGAGGAGGAGGTGGATGCCGCGCGCTGGCGCGCCGATCTGCGCGCGCTGCCGGCCGTCTCGTACCGGATCTCCCCGGGGACGCTCGGGGCGCTGCTGCTGGGGGCCGCGGGCCTGCTCGGCCTCGCCGGCGTCCTGCTCGCGCTCCGCACGTTGCCCTCCCGGGCGCGGCACGCCGCCGAGGACGACGTCGCCGACCCGCCGACCCGGCTCGAGCAGGCTCTCGAGCTCGCCCGCGAGACGGCGGCGGCGAACGGCGGCTCGCCCGAGGCGCGGAAGGCGCTCGAGCGGCTCGCCCGCGAGCTGGGCGAGGCGGGACTCCCGCGCCGGGCCGACGAGGCGCGGCGCCTTGCCTGGTCAACGGACCAGCCCTCGCGGGCGGAGGTCGAGGCGCTCGTCGGCGCAGTGCGTGGAGAGCTCGGGAGGAGCGCATGACCGCGGTCGCGCTCCCACGCCGCCGGCGCGGCGCGATCCCGCTCGCCGATGCCGCCGCGCTGCGCGGGCCCGCCCGCCGCACCGCCGCGCTGCGGCTCGTGCTCGCGCTCGGGCTCCTCGGTCTCGCGCTCGGCGCGCTCCTCGTCTCCCGCGACCTGCGCCCGCGGCCGAGCACGTACCTCGCCTCGGGCAGCGGCGTCGTCGTCCTCGACCTCTCGACGAGCGTGGACCCCCAGCGCTACCGCCGGCTGGCGCGCGTCCTCCGCACGCTCGTCGAGACGAACCAGCGGCTCGGGCTCGTCGTCTACTCCGATGCCGGCTACGCGATGCTGCCGCTCGGCACGCCCGGCGAGGAGCTGCGGCAGCTGCTGCGCTTCTTCGAGCCGCCCGGCCGGGCCGGGCGGCGCGGTCCGGCAGCAGGGCTTCGGCTTTCTCCAGAGCCCGTGGGCGGGAACGTTCCGCGGCGGCACGCGCATCTCGACGGGGCTCGTCGTGGCGCGGCAGATGATCGAGCAGGAGTCCGCGGGCGCCGGCTCCGTCCTGCTGGTGAGCGATCTCGACGACTCGCTCTTCGACGTGAGCCCGCTGACGCAGGAGCTGGTGCGCTACGAGCGCGCGGGGCTCGACCTGCGGATCGTGCCGCTCTTCCCCGCAGAGGACGATCGGGAGCTCTTTGGGCGGCTCGCCGGCCGCGACGCGTTCGTGCGTAACGACGAGCTGCTCAGAAACAGCCGGCTCGAGGAGCAGCGGACGCTCGTCGGCTCGTTCCCCGTCCTGCTCGTGGCCGTCCTCGCCGGTCTCCTGCTCCTGCTCGCCGTCAACGAGCACGCCTGCCGTCGTCTCGCCTGGTCGCGCCGGAGGACGTCGTGACGCGCGCGCGCCTGCTCGCGGCCGGGGCGGCGCCGGCGTGTCTCGGGCTCGCGCTCCTCGCTCGGGCTCGCCGGGCTCGACGCGCTCCGCTGGCGCGGGCAGCTCGAGCGGGGCGACGTCGCGTTCTCGGCCGCGCCGCCGCCGCCGCGCTCCTGGGCCGCCGAGACGCGCCTGCCCGCCGGGCTCACGCGCTCGCTGCTCGGCGTCGGCGACGACCTCTCGTTCCGCGACGCGGTCCGGCGCTTCGGCATCGCAACGCCCTGGCAGCCCGCGCGCAGCCCGCACGATCTCGCGCTGCGCAGCGAGGCGGAGGCCGCTCTGGCCCGAATCGAGGCGGCGGCGGCGACCGGGCACAGCGCGCCCACGCCGCCCTGCTCCGGGGCATCCTCTCGTTCGAGGAGGCTCGCGCCGACTCCCAGCAGGCCGGCGTGCTGCTGCGCCGCGCGCTCGTCGAGTTTCGCGCCGCAGCGCGGCTCGCTCCGGCGGGCGAGGATGCCAAGGCCGACGTCGAGCTCGTGCTCCGGCTCCTCCAGGAGGCGTCGAACGGCGCCTCCGCCGGCGGGGGTGGGGAGCGGCCGAACGTCTTCGCGAGCGGCGCGGGCGCCGCGACGAGCGGCAGCGGCTACTAGTGGAGGGATCGCGCGATGCACGATCCCTCCGCTATCGAGACAGCCGAAGCGCGGCGGGGTGGGCCTTCCCGGCACCGTCCGAGCTCGAGCATCCGCGCGAGCTGTGCGATCCAACGCCGCGTGCCAGGGGGCCGGCCGTGACGGTGGCGGCCACCGTTTCGTTCCTCACGCCGCTCGGAGGGCTCGTCGGGCTCCTCGCGCTCGCAGCGCTCGCAGCCCTCTACCGCTCCGAGCGGCGCAGCCGCGGCCCTGGCGCTCGAGCTGGGGCTGACGCCGGCCGCATGGTCGGCTTCGCTCCTCCCGGCCACGGCGCTCGCGCTCGCGGGCGTCCTCGCGGGGCTCGCCGCGGCGCAGCCGGTCGTCTCGCGCAGCGACTCGCGCAGCGGGCGGACGGACGCGGAGGTCGTGGTCGTCTTCGACATCACGCGCTCGATGCTCGCCCGGGAGAAGCCGGGCCGGCCGTCGCGGTTCGATCGCGCCCGGACGATCGCCGAGGACCTGCGCGCTGCGTTTCCCGACGTTCCGTTCGGCGCCGCGTCGCTCAGTGACCGGCTCCTGCCCCATCTCATGCCGACGACGAGCGCGAACGTCTTCACGGCCACTCTCGACCGCGCGCTGGGCATCGAGCGCCCGCCGCCCGACCGTTCGGGCGGGCGGGTGACGGCCCTCGGCGCGCTGTCGGCGCTCGCGACGAACAACTTCTTCGCCGAGGGCACGCGCCGCCGGCTCGTCGTCGTGCTGACGGACGGCGAGAGCCTGCCGGTGGACGCCGGGACGATGCGCGCCCGGCTCTTCCGAGCTCGTATCGTCCCCTTCTTCGTGCACGTCTGGGGGCCGGACGAGCGCGTCTTCACGCCCGGCGGAGCGGTGGAGCGCTACCGTCCCGACCCGGGCAGCAGGCCGCTGCTCGACGACCTCGCCGCCGCCCTCGGCGGCCGTGTCTTCCGGGAGAGCGAGGGGCCCGCTCTGGCGGCCGCAGCCCGCTCGGTGCTCGGAAGCGGGCCGACCGGCCCGCAAGGGCGCGAGCTCTCCTCCCTCCAGCTCGCCCCTTACGCCGCCGCCGCGCTGCTCCTGCCGCTGGGGCTCCTGCTCTGGAGGCGAAACCTGTAGTCATTAGATGATTGATCCCCAATCACCGCACCCCCAGTGGGGGCCTGGGCACGGCGCATCGCGGCCGCCTCGCCCGGCACCAAGGCAACCAGCCTTGGCGCCGGTCGAGTCGCCCACGCTGGCCCATGCCCTCCCTGAGGGCACGCCGATCAGGAATCAATCATCTAGTCGCCGACGGGCCGCGTCGCGGCGGCGGCGTCGAGTTGGTTCGCGTGGTAGAGGACGGCCGCCTCGGCGGTGCGGGCCGCGTTGCGGTCGTGGTGAGCCGCGACGGCGTGCAGCAGCTCGGCCCTGGCCGCGGTCTCGAGCGCCTCGCCCCGCTCCTCGATCAGCCGCAGGCCGAGGTGGACGTGGCCGAGCAGCTCCCCCTCGGGAGTCGGACGGAAGGCCGGGCCGCGGCCGAGCTCGCGCGTGCGGCCCACGTCGTGGAGCAGCGCGGCGGCGAGGAGCAGGTCGGCGCGCAGGCGTGGATGGAGCTGCGAGACCTCGCGGCAGAGCGTCGCCACCCCGACGGTGTGCTCGAGCAACCCACCGGCGTAGCCGTGGTGGCCGTCGGCGCCGGCCGCGGGCAGCGAGCGAAGCGCCTCCCGCAGCTCGCGGGTCGGCAAGGAAGCGCCCGACCGTGGCGGCGAGCCCGGCGTGGGTGATCTCCCCGGCGAGGAACTCGAGGAAGCCGTCGAGCTCGTCGGCGTCGCGGCGCAGCCGCGGGGTCAGCGACGCCGGGTCCGCCCCCTCGGCGGCCTCGATCCCGTGCACCCGCAGCGTCAGCCGGTTCTGGTAGCGCTCGACCCGGCCGAGCACCCGTACCGCGTCTCCCTCGGCGAAGCGGCGGTCGAGCAGGTCGACGTCGTCCCAGACGCGCGCCTCGATCCTCCCGCTCTGGTCGACCAGCTCGAGCGCGAGGTAGGCGGCGCCGGCGCGGGTGCGCAGCCGCTGCTTGCGCGCGACCGCGAAGACGCCCTCGACGACCCTGTCCTCGGCCAGCTCGGAGATCGTGCTCACCCCCCGAGTCTAGGGCGAGGGCCTGATGCTACGCTCGCGCGGCATGGCCGTCGTCCAGCCGTTCCGGGCCGTGCGCTACGACGAGACGAGCGCAGGGCCTCTGGACTCCCTCGTCGCGCCGCCCTACGACGTCATCTCCGCTGACGAGCGGGAGCGAGCTCGCGCGCGCAACCCCCACAACGTCGTGCATCTGACCCTGCCGGACTCGGAGGAGCAGGCGGCGCGCGATCTCGCGTCGTGGCGCGACGAGCGGCGTGCTCGTGCGCGACGAGGTGCCCACGGTCTGGGCGCTGACGCAGGACTACGTCGGCCCGGACGGCGTCGCACGCCGGCGCGAGGGGTTCGTCGCCTCGCTCCGGGCCGAGCCGTACGAGCGCGGCGTCGTGCTCCCGCACGAGCGCACGCACGCAGGGCCCGAAGGAGGAGCGGCTCCGGCTGCTGCGGGCGCACGCGCACGCAGCTCGAGCCGATCTTCCTCCTCTACGACGGGCCGCCGCCGGTGCGGCCGCCGGA
Organism: uncultured Actinomycetes bacterium; assembly: GCA_963839425.1. Lineage (GTDB taxonomy): Bacteria > Actinomycetota > Thermoleophilia > Gaiellales > Gaiellaceae > CAYGLV01. The sequence goes on along the minus strand of CAWIUX010000005.1, from coordinate 139,479 downwards.
CCGGGCGCCCGACCTCCAGGCCGAGGGAACGCGGCTCTGGCGGGTCGAGGGCGCGGCCGACGCCGGCACGGCTGCCCTCGCCGAGACCCAGCTGCTGATCGCCGACGGCCACCACCGCTACGAGACGGCGCTGGCGTTCCACGCCGAGCAGGGGACTCCGGAGAGCGCGCTCCTGATGGTCGTGCTCGTCAGCACCTCGGATCCCGGCCTGAGATCTTCCCGACGCACCGGGTGTTCACCTCGCCGCGCCTCGCTCAGCGGGGAGCGTCTGGCGGCTCCGAGCCTCGAGGCCGCGCTCGCCGAGCTCGAAGCCGCCGCCCCGGAGGCGCCTGCGACGATCGAGGTGACGCAGGAGGGCGTCCATCTCGTGACCGGCCGCCCGGGGCAGCTCGACGTCGAGCTCGTGGACCGCTGGGCCATGAGAGCATCGCGTACACGCCGGACCAGGAGGAGGCGCTGCGACGCGTCGCCGAGCGCGAGGCCGAGGTCGCCTATCTCCTGCGACCGCTGCGGATCGAGGACGTGTTCGAGGTCGCCCGCCGCGGCGAGGTGCTGCCGCAGAAGAGCACGTACTTCTTTCCCAAGCTCCTCTCGGGGCTGCTCCTGCACCCGCTGTGAGCCCCTGGCTGGAGACTGCCGCGCCGCCGCCGCCGATGTCGTCGCCGTGCTCGCGGCGCTACCGACGCGGCTCGAGCGCGAGCCGGTCCTCCGGCGCGGGCGAGGGCGGCGACGACACGACCGCCGTTGACGCCGCCGCCGAGCAGGCGGTCGTCGCGCGGCTCGAGGCGCTGCACGCGAGCGGTGTGGACTTCATGCTGGTCTCCGAGGAGCTCGGCGAGCGCGCCTACGGTGAGGGGGGCCGTGGCGCGTCGTCGTGGATCCGATCGATGGCTCGAACAACGCCAAACGCGGGATCCCGTTCTTCTCGCTCTCGATTGCCGTCGCCGACGGGCCGACGCTCGCAGACGTCGTCTTCGGCTACGTCTACGACCTCGGCACCGGCGAGGAGTGGACGGCGACGCGCGGCGGCGGAGCCTTCCTGGACGGCACTCGGCTCGGCGCCGTGCGGCCGAAGGACGAGATCGAGATCCTCTCCTTCGAGGCGACGACCACGGCCTTCGTCGCCGACGGTGGCCGCGGCATGGTCGGGCTCGCCGAGCGGCTGCGCGTGATGGGCTCCCTGGCGCTCTCGCTCTGTCATCTCGCCGCGGGGCGGGTGGACGCGGTCTGCTCCCTCAAGCCCGCCCGCTCGGTGGACATCGCCGCCGCCGCGCTGCTCGTGCGCGAGTGCGGCCTCGCGATCGAGCTCTTCGACGATCCGCCCTTCGCCGCCGGCCCACTCGATCTCGGCGCCCGGTCGCGCGTCGCCGCGGCCGGCACGCCGGAGCTCTGCGAGCGGCTCGCCGCCGCGCTGGGCTGACACCCTTTCCACTCCACCCCTCCACCGCTTAGAATCCGGCCATGCGGGCCGGCTCCCTCCTGCTTCTGGTCGTGGCTCTCCTCGCCGCCTCGGTCGCGGGCTCGGCGCGTGCCGCGGGCCCGATCAAGGTGACGATCTCGGCCCCCGAGAAGCCGAAGGTCAACGTGCCGTGGCCGTACACGGTCAAGGTCGTCGACGCGGGCGGCAAGCCGGTTGCGGCCAAGCTCTCGCTGGTCGTGATCGACCCCCTCGGCACCCCCCATCCGGTCGAGTTCTTCAAGAAGAAGACGTTCGTGACGAACGTCGCGATCAAGGGCGTCTTCAGCGGCAAGATCCTCTGGCCGCCCCTTTCGGTCGGCTACCCGCTGAAGCTCCGGGCGACCGCGAAGGCCGGCGGCGTCACCGCGCGCAAGATCCTGACGCTCACGGTCAAGTGAGCGTCGCGGCGGCCGGCGCCGAGGTTGCGGTCGAGCACGTCGGCAAGGCCTTCGAGGGCGGCTCCATTCGCGCGCTCGAGGACGTCAGCCTGCATCTCGAGCCGAGTGAGTTCGTCGCGCTGACCGGGCCCTCGGGCTGTGGCAAGAGCACGCTGCTCAATCTCATCGGCGCGCTCGACGGCGCCGACTCAGGCTCGATCGTCGTGGGTGGCGAGGACCTGGCCCACCTCGCCGACGCCGCCGAGTACCGCGCCGGGACGATCGGCTTCGTCTTCCAGTTCCACCACCTGATCCCGACGCTGACCGCGGCCGAGAACGTGCAGGTGCCGATGCTGGGCCGGGGCGTGGGCAGGAAGGAGCGCGTGCGGCGCGCGAGGGAGCTGCTCGCCGAGGTCGGTCTCGCCCACCGCGAGGACATGTATCCGGCAACGCTCTCCGGCGGCGAGCGCCAGCGCGTGGCGGTCGCCCGCGCCCTCGCCAACGGCCCGAGGCTCGTGTTGGCGGACGAGCCGACCGGGTCGCTCGACTCCAAGACGGGCCTGCAGATCGTGGAGCTCCTGCGCCGCGCCCGCGACGAGCGCGGCACGACGATCCTGATGGTGACGAATGACGACCTCGTCGCCGGCTACGCCGACCGCGCGCTGCGCATGCGCGACGGCCGCGTCGAGGACGTCATTCGTGCCGCAGCGCCTGTATCGGCGTGAGCTGCACGGCGCGCAACACCGGGTAGATCGCGCCGATCAACGCCACGCCGAGCGCGAACACGAGCCCCCAGATCCAGACGGCGGCCGTGAAGTTCGGCACGATCAGCGCCGACACGGTGGCCCGGCGCGTGAACGCCTCCGCGCCGGCCACGCCGATCCCGATGCCGAGCCCGAGCGCGATCAGGCAGATCCCGACCGCCTCGCTCGACGATCAGGCTCGCAATCCGCCAGCGCCGCCAGCCGACCGCGCGCAGGATGCCGATCTCGCGTGTCCGCTCGAAGACCGACATCGCCATCGTGTTCGTGACCCCGACGCCGCCGACGATCAGCGCGACGAGCGACATGATCCAGCCGACGTTGATGATCAGCCGGCTCGACGTGTCGATCTTGACGGCCTTTCCCGGCTCGGTCACGGCCGTCAGGTTGGGGAACGTCCGCTCGAGCCGCTTGGCGACGACGTCCGGCCGCTCGCCGTGCTGCACGATCACGCCGATCGTCGTCACCTCGCCGGGCCGCGCCGCGAGCGACTGGACGACCTGCAGCGGCAGCGTCGCGCCGATGTCCTCGAAGCGGTTGCCGCTGTGGTAGAGGCCGACGACGGGGAAGCTCCGCTTCCCGATCGTGAGCGTGCCGCCCACGCCGACACCGTTGACTCTGGCGAAGCTGTCGCCGACGATCGCGTCCATCTTTCCCCGGGGGCTCCGCCCTTCGACGATCACGAGGCGCTTGATCGCCAGCTCGTCCGGGGCGAGGCCGAAGACGAGACTCGACTCCTGACCGTTGACCGTCGTCACGAATACGAATACCTTCGCCGTCTCCTCGACGCCCTGGACCTCGGCGACCCTCTCCCCGAGCGACTCGGGCAGGAGCGAGCGGGTGAGGTCGGAGATGCCGCTCTGGAAGAGCCCGAAGTCGGAGCGCCCGACATGGATGAGGTCCTTCGCCGTGCTGCGGACGCCCGCCGTGATGGAGAGCAGGGCGACGATCAGGCCGACGCCGATCGAGACGCCGAACGCGGTCAGGATCGTGCGCGCGGGGCGGCGCATGAGGTTCTTCCAGACGAGGCCGGCCCAGGTCACCGTGTGATCTTCGAGCCCGGCGGGCGGTCAGCGCAAGCGACAACCCGCGGGAACCCGCTTGCAGCGGGCCCCCGCGGGTCAGGCGTCATTCGGCGGCGAACGCCTGGAAGAACGTCGGGAACGTCAGCAGGAATCCCGCCGCGAGCAGTACGACGGTCGCAATCACGATCCGCCGAAGCTCGGGGCTCTTGTCCTTCCATGCGAAGCCGAGCACCGCCCAGGAGCCGAAGAAGGCGATCACGCCCAGGATCGTCTTCCCCATCAGCGGTCCGACGCGGTCGTTCCACTGCAACCAGTCGTGCATGCCGGTCGACGCCTCGGCCCAGGTCGTGAAGACCCCGAGCACGAACGCGCCGATGCCTGCGGCGAGCAGTGCCGCCGCAGCCGGGCCCGACGCCGGCTCCGCACCCTCGTGGGAGGTGGGCATCGTGGTGGGTGTTTCGACCATGTTCCCTCCTCCTACTTGACCGCGGCGGCCTTGGTGATCAAGGCGCCGAAGATGCCGGCGATCGCCGCCACGGCGAAGGCTGCGACGAAGACGACGGTTGTGATTCTGCGGAGCTTCGGGTTGCGCGCGAGCGAGGCGCCGTAGTAGACGACGAGGAACGCCGCCACCGTGGCCAGCATCGGCGAGATCCAGGCGATGTGCTCCTTCCACTCCATCCCGAACGTGTGCCAGTCCGCCGTGCTCGGGTCGGCGAGGAGCGTCGATCTCGCACTCGTCGGCGCTTTCTCGCGGTACCACGGGTAGACGATGTACGTGCCCGTGAGGACGGTTGCCCATGCCGCGATGGCCATCGCCGAGACGCCGATCTTCAGGCGGCGTAGCCTTTCGGCGAGGCCCGCCGGGGTGACGTACTCCGTGCGGAGGCTGTAGAGCCCGGCGAGTCCGCCCGCGAACGCGAGCAGGAACGCCGACCCGATGATCAGCCCGTGCACCAGCGTCCAGAACTCGCGGTTCGTCAGTTCCATCTACCCCTCCCTTCCTTCGGGTCCTTGCTGCGCCCGATTGTCCCGCGTTTCGCGGATGGTGTCCATCGGTACACGGCCTGTCTCGCCGCGCGGCGAGCCACGCAACCCCCCGCTGGTACCCTCGGCGCGTGGAGCCCGACCGCGACGCAGTCCTGAAGGCGCTCGAGCAGGTGATCGACCCGGAGCTGCAGCGCCCCGTCACCGAGCTCGACATGGTGCGCGACATCGAGATCGACGGCGGCGACGTCGCCGTGACGATCGCGCTCACCGTTGCGGGCTGCCCGCTGCGCAACTCGTTCCAGGAGCAGGTGGCGACGCACGTCGGCGCCGTTCCCGGCGTGACCTCGGTACGGCTCGCGTTCGACGTGATGAGCCCGGAGGAGAAGGCGGCGCTCAGCTCGAAGCTGCGCGGCGGCCGCCCCGAGAAGTCCATCTCGCTCGATCCCGGCACGCGGGTGATCGCGGTCGCGAGCGGCAAGGGCGGGGTCGGCAAGTCGTCGCTCTCGGTCAACCTCGCCGCGGCGCTCTCCGCCCTCGGCGAGCGCGTCGGCATCCTCGACGCGGACGTCTACGGCCACTCGATTCCGCACATGCTCGGCATCAGCCAGCGGCCGATCGTCGTGGACAAGATGATCGTGCCGCCCGTGCGCAACGGGCTGAAGCTGATGTCCATCGGCTTCTTCCTCGAGGACAACTCGCCGGTGATGTGGCGCGGGCCGATGCTCCACCGCGCGCTCGAGCAGTTCCTCTCCGACGTGCACTGGGGCGAGCTGGACACGCTCGTCGTGGACATGCCCCCCGGCACGGGCGACGTCTCGATCTCGCTCGGCCAGCTCCTGCCGAAGGCCGAGGCGCTCGTCGTGACGACGCCGCAGCCGGCCGCTCAGCAGGTCGCCGTGCGGGCTGCCCAGATGGCGAAGCACACCGGCATGCGGCTGCTCGGCGCGGTCGAGAACATGTCCTTCCTCGTCGGCACCGGCCAGGAGGTCTTCGGCTCGGGCGGCGGGCAGCAGCTCGCCGACGAGATCGGCGTACCGCTGCTCGCGCGGATCCCGCTCGATCCGGCTCTGCGCGAGTCGGCCGATGCGGGAGTTCCGGTCGTCGAGTCGGATCCCGAGAGCGAGGCCGCGCAGGCGATCGTCGCGCTGGCCGAGACGGTCGCGGCGATGCGGCAGCGCCCTGCCGGATTCGTCAAGGCGCTGCCGCTCGTCTCGTAGCGCGCTCCCTAGTGGTCGTCCCCGCGCTTCTTCGAGTGATCGTCGCCGTGGTTCTTCGCCTTCACGAGCACCCACGCGCTCTCGATCTGGGCGCACGTCATCTCGACGGAATCGCCCTTCACGACTGACGGGCGTACCGAGGTGGCGCCGATCGCGCACGTCTGCACGGCACCGCCGTCGCGCGGCTTGACCGAGATGGACGTGTCCGAGACGGCGTCGACCGTGCCCTTGACCGTGAGCCGGACGCTCGAGCCGACGGGCTTGCCCGAGCACGGCTTGCCCGTGAGGACGGCAGCGTTCGTCGACGAGCCCGTGCCGAGCTTGCCGTCGGTGAAGCCGCCGCTGGCGGTCCAGCCGGCGGTCAGGCTGCCGAGCAGGGCGGCACTGCGGTGGCCGGTCTCGCCGTAGACGAAGCCGTCGAGGGCACCGTTCGTGTTGACGGCCCAGAGCTTCGCGTACGAGCGGCTCTCGCCCTCGCCGATCTTCAGCCGGCCCTCGAGCCAGCCGATCTTCGTCGTCGTGTTGTAGACGCTCGTGACCTTGAGCTCGGCGGGCCCCGTGAGGCTCGTCTCCGAGCTCGCAGCCGTTCCGGCGTAGGTCGCTCTCACGATCTCGTAGGCGCCGTCGGCGCCCGTGCATGCGCGAGTCTCGGCCCTGGCGGCGGTCGTCGCCGCGAACGTGGCGGAGACGGCCTTGACCCCGGTGCTCCTGTCCCCCGAGTGGGCGACGGCGACTCCCGCCAGTGTGGCGGCGAGCGCGACGAGGATGGGGATGATGATGCGGCGCATAGTGTTTCTCCCTTGGTTGGTCGTACCCAAGTGGAGATGCCGGCCGTCCGTCAACTTGCTTTGCCGCGGTAAGCATCCTGTGAGGATTCGATGAGGTCCGCCGCTTAGACTCGCCGAGTGGAGCCCGAGGAGGTGCTCGCGCGGATCCGCGCGCTCGGCTTCGCCGAGGAGGACGCGGCGCTGCTCGCCGACCACTTCCTCGACGCCGAGCGGCGGGGCAAGCTCGGTCACGGCCTGGCGCGATTGCCGTGGCTGGAGGCGCTACCGGGCCTCGATCCCGCGGCGCGGCCGGAGCGCGTCGCCTCGGGGCCGGGGTTCGAGCGCTGGGAGGCGCGCGGCGCGCTCGGCTACCTGACGCTGGCGGCGATCTGCGCGGCGGTTGAGGCCGACCCTCCCGCTCCCGTGCGGGTGATCGCCGCAGGCGACTGCTTCCCGACCGGAGCTCTCGGCTACTGGGTGCGCCGGCTCGCGCGCGCCGGTCTCGTGGCCGTGCTCACCGCGACCTCGCCCGCTCGTCTCGCCCACCCCGACGGCGGCGAGCCGCTCGCCGGTACGAACCCGCTCGCGATCGGCCTTCCGAACGCCGGGGGCGAGCCGGTCGTTGCGGACGTCTCGATGGGCGCGGTCACCCACGGCGACGTCCTGCGCGGGGCGGCGCGGGCCGAGGAGCTCGTTCCCTTCGGCGGCGAGCAGGCGCACAAGGCTTTCGCGCTCGCCGTCGGCCTGCAGGGTCTCGTCGAGTCGCTCGTCGGCGAGCGCTTCGGCGCCGTGCTCCTCGTTGCGCAGCCGGAGGACGCGGGCTATGCGGCACGCCTGCGCGAACGCGCGGTCGGCCTGCGCCTGCCGGGCGACGCCTAGTAGTGGTTGGCGAGTCATTGGTCGATTGCGATGATTGCGGCTCGCCACTCAGCCGCCAGGAGGGACTCATGGAATACGGGTTAACCAAGGACGAGCAGGCTGTCTTGATGATCCCTGGACAGTTCTATCGCGCCTTCAGCGCGCTACCCCAGCTCCACCCGGCAGACCTCGATGAGGTTGCCTTTCACGTCCACGCGCTGGGGCGAATCGTCGCGATGCGTGCCGCCCACCGCGCGCACCCCGACCTCATCCCCAACAAGTCCGGGACACCGATCTAATCCAGGGGCCGAACGTCTCGATTCCGTCGACGGGTGCAAACCTGCGGTTCGCTCACGAGAGCCGGCGCAGCTCGGCGAGCACGACGGGATCGATCGCGTCCTCACCGTCCACGCGCTCCTCGAGGTTCTCGACGCCGGCCCAGTCGGCGAGGCGCTCGAAGCCGAGGCGTGCCAGCCGCTCGGTGAGCTCGGCGCGCAGACTCTCGTCCACCGGGAGCCATTCCGAGCGCGGCGTTCTGCCGAAGAGCGCCTCGTGCATCCCGTAGAGGCGGCGCAGCTCCTCGACCGGCGTCGCGTGGTCGTCGACGCGCAGGTCGACGAGCGTGTCGGAGAGTCGGGCGTAGCCGCCGTCGCGCTCCACGACGAGCAGGGCGGCAGACTGCTGGCCGCGCCTGTCGCCGCCCGCGGCCTGCGCGGCGGCGAGGCAGTCGAGCAGGCGTACGACGAGCGGCCTTCCCGCCGTCGTCTCGAACGTCTCCGCGAGCGCGTCCACGGTCGCGCCGGAGACGAGGATGTTTCCCTGAGCCGCGTAGCAGGGCCCTGTGCGGCCGCCGGCCCAGGCGTGACACGCGGAGCCTGTGAACGTCGCCGCACCTCCGTGCGCGTCCACGACGCCGAGCTGGCGCTGCTCGCGGCCCTCGTCCGCGGCGGTCAGGCGCTCGACGACGTCATCTGCGGTTGCCCCATCGCGCAGCAGAGCCAGCCCGTCGGGGCCGTAGCGCGGATTGGCGTACGACTGCGTGGCGACCGCGCCGGCGTGCGGCTCGGCCCACGGCACGACCGAGCCGACCGCGAGGAACTTCGACTGGGTCGCGACGCCCCACTGCCCCGCCTCGAGGTCGCAGGCGACGATCGAGTAGGTGCTGACCGGCCTAGCCATACGTCAGCTCCGTCAGATCGAGGTCGAGCAGGTCGCGGCGCCCTGCGGGCACGAGCACGCAGGCGACCTCGGGCCGCGCCAGCGCCTCCTTGACCGCCTCCGGCGAGGACGCCCGCACGACCACCGGGATCCCGGCGTCGTGGGCCTCGCGCAGCCGCTCGTCGTCGGCCGAGTCGAGCACGAGCGCGTCTGCGACATCGAGCTCGCCCTCGACCGCGATCTCCGGCACCCGCCGGCCCGTGGCGCCGAACCAGCGCTCCCTCACAGCTCGATTGTCTCCCCCGGTGCCGGGGCGAGGATCTCGACGCCTGCGGGCGCGAGCTCTCGCAGCGCCTCCGGTGTCCCCGTCAGCAGTGGGAACGTCCCGTAGTGGCAGGGGACGCAGCGAGAGACTCCGAGCAGCTCGAGCGCGACCGCCGCCTCGCGCGGGCCCATCGTGAAGTGGTCGCCGATCGGTAGCACGGCCATGTCGGGCGCGTAGATCCGCCGGATCAGAGCCATGTCGCCGAAGACGTTCGTGTCGCCGGCGAAGTAGATGGTGAAGCCGTCCTCCAGCTCGAGCACGAGCCCGCACGGCTCGCCGAGGTAGGCGCCGTCGTCGGCGCTCGAGGAGTGGTTCGCGGTCGTCAGGCTGATCTTGACGCCCTCGACGGCGACCGTGCCGCCCTTGTTCGGCGCCTGCGCCATGTTCGCCTCGACGCCATGCCCGGCCAGCCAGCCGCGCAGCTCGACCTGCGCGATCAGCGCCGGCTTGAAGCGCTGCCAGAGCGCGACCGCGTCACCGACGTGGTCCGCAGTGCCCGTGCGTGAGCGCGATCACGTCGACGCGCTCGGGGTGCTGCTCGGCGTCCGGGCACTTCGGGTTGCCGCTCAGCCAGGGGTCGATGTAGATCCGCTTGCCGCCCGGGGTGTCGAGCCGGAAGGCCGCATGCCCGAGCCAGGTGAGGGTTCTCGTAGCCATGTCTTGGAGAGTAAAGGAGGTCCGGCGCGCACGGCGAACTCCGCGCGCATGACCATGCGAGTCACCACCGTCTGTCTCGTCCTGCTCGCAGCGCTCGCCGACTCGGCCGGCTGGCACGATCTCGGCTACGTGGCTCTCGTGGGCGCCGTCCCGGCGGCTGCGATCGCCGCGCTGCTCGGCTTCGGCGACCTGCTCGAGGAACGCGGGCACGAACCCGCCGAGCACGTGCAGGCGCTCCTGCAGGCCGCTGCGCTCGGGCTCATCCTGCTCGCCGCCGCCGTGCGCGCGCCGCTCCTGAACCAGGACGGCATCCCCGCGCTCGGGATCACCGCGGTCGTCGCCTGCCTGGTCGTCTTCGCGGTGCAGGTGCTGCTGGCGGGCTTGGGTCGCGCTGCCGCGCGAGCGCCTGCGCGCGTCGCTCCGCGGTCGCTAGAGGGGTAGGGCCGCGACAGCGTCGCGGGCGACGTCGATCAGCGGCTGCACGAAGAAGAACGAGCCGATCGTGACGGCGAGCGCGAGTCCGACCGCGGCGAGCAGCGCCGGGTCGCGCGGCGGCGAGCCGCCGGCGACGGCGAGGGAGGCCGCGGGGGCGCGCATGTACAGCGCCCGCACGACGCCGAGGTAGTAGTAGAGGCTCACAGCGGTCGCGGCCGCGCCGACGACGATCAGCCACCACCAGCCCCGCCTCGTACGCGGCGGCGAAGACGTAGAGCTTGCCGACGAACCCGCCGGTGAGCGGGAAGCCTGCGAAGCCGAGCATGAACGTCCACATCGCGACGCCGAGGAACGGCCGCTCCCAGCCCATCCCCGCGAGGTCGTCGAGGGTGACGGCGTGGCCCAGCTCGCGCTCGCGCGCGGCGACGACGGCGAAGGCGCCGAGCGACATCGCGCCGTAGGGGATGAGGTAGTAGAGGAGTGCCCGCCCGCCGAGCTCGTTCGCGGCGGCGATCGCGATCAGCATGAAGCCCGCGTGCGAGACGGACGAGTACGCGAGCAGCCGCTTGACGTTCTGCTGCACGAGCGCGGCGAGGTTGCCGATCGCGAGCGAGGCGCAGGCGAGCACGGCCAGCGCGACCGTCCAGAGGTGCTCCTGCTCGGGGAACGCCACCGTCAGCACGCGCAGCGCGAGCACGAGCGCGACCGCCTTCGTCGCTGCCGCCATGAAGCCCGTCACCGAGGTCGGCGCGCCCTCGTAGACATCGGGCGTCCACATGTGGAAGGGCGCCGCAGAGGCCTTGAAGCCGAGCCCGGCGATCACCAGCGCGAGCCCGGCGAGCAGCAGCTCGTCGCTTCCGAGCCCCTGCGCGGAGACGGCCTCCGCGATCGAGCCGAAGCCGAGCTCTCCGGTCGCCCCGTAGACGAGCGCCGAGCCGAAGAGCAGCATCGCCGAGCCGAACGAGCCGACGATCAGGTACTTGAGGCCCGCCTCGAGCGAGGTCTCGCGGTCGGAGTCCAGCGCGCAGAGGATGTAGAGGCAGATCGAGAACCACTCGAGCCCGAGGAACAGCGTCATCAGGTTCGAGGCCGAGACGAGGAAGACCATGCCCGCGCCGGCCGCCGCGAGCAGCGCGTAGTACTCGCCCGCGTGGTCGCGCCGCCGCTCGCCCCAGGCGATCAGCGAGGTGAGCACGCCCGCACCCGCGACGAGGATCTGCGCCAGCGCGGCCAGCCGGTCGCGTGCCATCGACTCGGCGATCACCGTGCGTGCGGCCTCGCTCTCGGCGAAGACGGCGCCGGCGAGGATCCCCGCGGTCAGGAAGCCGACTCCCGTGATCAGCGCCGCGAAGCCGCGCCGCGCCCAGCCGGGGAGGAGCACGGCGCCGAGCAGCGCGAGGCCCGAGGCGCCGAGCAGAGCGAGCACCGGCGAGAGCGCGAGCCAGTCGACCTTCGGGGTCGGGATCACTTGAGCACGTCCGTGACGAAGGAGTGGGCGGTGATCGCCGCCGGCCAGGCCGAGAGCGCGAGCAGGCAGGCGACGAGCGGCACGATCAGCGCCAGCTCCGCCGGGCGGAGGTCGAGCGCGGCGTCCGGCACCGCCCGCCCGCCGCGCTCGTGCAGCACCGCCGAGATCAGCCGCAGCATGTACATCGCCGCGAGCACGATTCCCACGGCGCCTGCGACGGCCCAGCCCCAGCCCACCGAGAAGACGCCGGCGAGGATGAGGAACTCGCCCGCGAACGCCGCCGAGCCGGGCACGGCGAGCGCGATGATGCCGGTCGTCATGAGGACGGTTGCGAGCGCCGGCCGCCCCTTCGCCATGCCGCCGAGGTGGGCGAACTCGCCCGTCGAGGTGCGGCGCTCGATCGTCCCGGCGAGCAGGAAGAGCGAGCCCGAGACGAGACCGTGTGCGACCGCCTGCAGGATCGCGCCGTCGGCGCCGCGGTCGTTGAACGCGAACAGGCCCATCACGATCAGGCTCATCTGGGCCATGGACGAGTACGCGATCACGCCGCGCAGGTCGGGCGCCCGGAAGGCGAGCAGCGAGCCGTACAGCAGTCCGAACGCGGCGAGCGCGAGGATCGTCACCTGGAAGTCGTCCGCCGGCCCCGGGAACTTCGCGATCGCGATGCGCAGGAAGCCGAAGACGGCCGCCTTCGAAATGACGCCCGACAGGAGCGCGGCGAGCTCGGGCGGAGCCTCGCGGTAGGCATCCACGAGCCAGCCGTGGAACGGGAACAGCGGCGCCTTGACCGCGAAGGCGACGGCGAAGCCGAGGAAGACCCAGCCGTTGTCGGAGACGCCCGAGTCCACGAGGTCGAACGTCCCCTGCGAGAGGCCGAAGACGACGATCGAGGCCAGCATCAGTAGCGAGCCGGCCATCGTGTAGACGATCAGCTTGATCGTCGCCGCGACGCGCCGCGGCCCGCCCCACACGCCGACGAGGACGTAGAGCGGGATCAGCATCGCCTCGAAGAAGACGTAGAAGACGAGCAGGTCCTGCGCGGTGAAGACGCCGACGGTCGCTCCCAGCAGGAAGAGCAGCAGGCCGAAGTAGGCGCGCGGCCGCTCGCGCCCGGCCCAGCAGGCGTAGCCGATCGCGGCCGCGGCGACGACCGTCGTCAGCCCGGCGAGCCAGAGCGAGAAGCCGTAGAGCCCGACGTGGTACGAGACGGAGAGGTCGCCGAACCAGCTCGTGCGCTGGTCGAGCTGCAGGCCGCCTGCTCCGAAGTCGAAGCGGCCGAGGGCCGTGATCCAGAGCGCGACCTCGGTGAGCGCGACGAGGAACGCGAACGGCGCGAGCACTCCCCGAGGCACCGGCGCGACCCAGACGAGCACGGCGCCGAGCAGGGGAAGCAGGATGAGGGCGGTCGTCATCTGCTCACTTCACCGTGACGAAGACGAGGAGGAGGACGGCCACCGAGACGGCGATCGCGAGCGCGTACATGCGCAGGAACCCGGTCTGGGCCCGGCCGACGCCCGCGCCGGCCCGGCGCGCGCCCAGCGCGACCACGGCGATCGAGCCGTCGATCAGCGGTTCTTCGACGGCGCCGCGCCAGAGACGGGAGAGGCCGACGGCGGGGCGGTAGAAGAGCGCGTCGTAGAGCTCGTCGAAGTACAGCTTGTGCTCGAGCAGCCGCCGCAGGAAGGGCGCACGCGGCACGGCGCGCCGGCGGGCGGCGTACATGAGCCAGGCGACCCAGACACCGGCGAGCCCGAGCGAGACGGCGAGCAGGCTCGTCAGGTAGTCCTGCGCGGTCGAGGGCTCGACGAGCGGCTCGGCGACCGGGTGCAGCCAGCTGCCGAAGGCATGCCAGAGGCCCGGCACCTCGAGCAGGCCGCCGAGCGCCGCGAGCACGGTGAGGACCGTCACCGGCACGGTCATCGAGCGCGGCCCCTCGCCGTGCCCGTGCGCATGCTCGGCCGCGGGGCTCGACGGCTCGCCCCAGAAGACGAGGAAGAGCATCCGGAACGTGTAGAGGCCGGTCAGGAAGGCACCGGCCAACCCCACGACGAACAGCACCCGGCCATAGCTCCCGCTCGCCAGAGCGGCGGCCAGGATCGCGTCCTTCGACCAGAACCCGGAGAGCGGCGGCACGCCGACGAGCGCGAGCGAACCGACCAGGAAGGCGATCCACGTGCGCGGCATGACCTTCCGCAGCCCACCCATCCGTCGCATGTCCTGCTCGCCCGCGAGGTGGTGGATGACGAGCCCTGCGCCCATGAACAGCAGCGCCTTGAAGAAGGCGTGCGTCAGCAGGTGGAACATGCCGCTGCCGTAGGCGCCGAGCCCCGCGCCGAGGAACATGTAGCCGATCTGCGACATCGTCGAATACGCGATCACGCGCTTGATGTCGGTCTGGACGAGCGCGACGAGCCCGGCGACGAGCAGCGTCGCGGCGCCGAGCCCGGCGGCGAGGTCCTGCACGTCGGGAGCCAGCTCGAAGACCGGGTGCGCGCGCACGATCAGGTAGACCCCGGCCGTCACCATCGTCGCGGCGTGGATGAGGGCGGAGACGGGGGTCGGGCCCTCCATCGCGTCCGGGAGCCACGTGTGCAGCGGCAGCTGCGCCGACTTGGCCACCGCGCCGCCGAGCAGGCCGAGCGCGACGAGGTTGACCGCCGTGGACGACATCCCCTCGGCGCCCGCGAACGCGCCCGCGAAGTCGAGCGTGCCGGTCTGCTGGATCAGCACGAAGAAGGCGAGCGCCATCGTCGCGTCGCCGACGGCGTTCATGACGAACGCCTTCTTGGCGGCGGCGACCGCCTCCGGCCGCCGGTGCCAGAAGCCGATCAGCAGGTACGAGGCGAGGCCGACGAGCCCCCAGCCGACGAGCAGGAGGAGGAAGTTCCCCGCCTGCACGAGCAGCAGCATCGAGAAGACGAAGAAGGCCATGTAGGCGAAGTAGCGGCGCTCCTCGTCGTCGCCCGCCATGTAGCCGATCGAGTACCAGACGATCAGCCCGCCGACGCCGGAGACGATCAGCATCATCACGGCCGCGAGCGGGTCGACGAGGAGCGAGAGGCCGACGTCGAAGCCGCCCGCGGAGAGCCACGTCCAGGCGGTCGAGAGCTGCGCGCGCTCCTCCGCGTCCTTGCCCCAGAGGGCGACGAAGGAGACGAGCGCGCCGGCGAACGCGACGAACACGGAGAGCGTCGCGACGATGCCGGCCGTGCGCCGCGCGATGCGCTCCCCCGCGAGCGTGATCGCAAGGCAGCCCGCGAGCGGGGCGAGCAGGCAGAGCCAGGCGCCGGCGATCACGTCATCCCCTCAGGAAGGTCAGCTTGTCGACGTCGAGCTCGAGCTTGCCGCGCGCCAGCGCCACGATCAGGCCGAGGCCGACCACGACCTCGGAGGCGGCCACCGCCATGACGGCGAGCGCGAAGATCTGGCCGTCCTCGGAGCCGTGGTGGCGCGCGAACGAGATCAGGGCGAGGTTCGCCGCGTTGAGCATGATCTCGAGGGACAGCAGCACGATCAGCGGGCTGCGCCGCAGGAGGACGCCGAGCGTGCCGATCCCGAAGAGCGCGCCCGAGACCGCCAGGTACCAGGCGATGCCAGGGCCCGTCACGCGCGCCCCTCGCCGGCGCCGGCTCCGGCCCGGCACCGCGAGCGGCGCCCGAGGAACGCGCGGGCGTGGGAGGCTGACTCGGGGCGTCTCATGCCCGCTCCTTGCCGGCTCCGAGCCCGAGCACGACGCCGCCGACCGCGGCCACGAGCAACACGATCGAGGTGATCTCGAAGGCGAGCAGGTGGTCGGTCAGGAACAGCCGCCCGATCGCCGCCGGGCTGCCGAACGAGCGCTCGACGACCGCCGGGTCGGCCAGCCGCCCGCCCGCCTTCAGCGCGATCACGACGACGATCTCGACGAGCAGCGCCGCGGCGGCCACGACCGCCCCGACCTGCGTCCAGGTCGGCCCGCCGCGCCACGGCGCGTCAGCGCGTCCGCCGAGGTAGGCGATCACGAACAGGAACATCACCATCACCGCGCCGGCGTACACGAGCACCTGCGCCGCGGCGACGAACTCGGCCGAGGCGAGCAGGAAGAGCACGGCGAGCGAGCCGAGGTTCCCGATCAGCGCGAGCGCAGAGTAGAAGGGGTTCGTGAACGAGACGACGGCGACGCCGGAGCCGAGGCATGCGCCCGCCGCACTGAGCCAGAGCACCCAGACGAGGAAGTCGCCCACGCCTACGACCTCGTCCTGTAGGCCGGAATCGGCGTGTCGTACGCCTTCGGGTCCTGGACTTGCACCCGCTTGATCGGGGGCGCGAGCAGCATGTCCTTCGTGTAGATCAGGTCGTCGCGCGAGTATTCCGAAATCTCGAACTCGTTGCCCAACGTGATCGCGTCGAACGGGCAGGCCAGCTCGCAGTAGCCGCAGAAGATGCAGCGGCTGAGGTTGATCTCGTAGATGCGCGCGTAGCGCTCCCCGGCCGAGACGCGGTTCTCCGGCGTGTTCTCGGCCGCCACGACGCGGATGCAGTCGGCCGGGCAGGCGGCCGCGCAGAGCGAGCAGCCGACGCACTTCTCGAGCCCGTTCTCGTGGAGATGGAGACGGTGCCGGCCGCGGAAGCGCGGGTAGACGGCCCGCTTCTCCTCCGGGTACTGCTGTGTCAGCGGCTTCTGGAAGATCTGCCGGAACGTGACCGCGAAGCCCTTGACCGAGCCGACCGGATGGACACCGATTTTCATACGGCCACCACCACGATCGCCGTTACGACGGCGTTCAGCGTCGCCACGGGCAGGAGGATCTTCCAGCCGAACTGCATCAGCTGGTCGTAGCGGAGGCGCGGCAGCGTCGTCCGGATCCAGATGAAGAGGAAGATCAGCGCCGCGAGCTTGAGCAGGAACCAGAGCGGCCCGAGCGGCGCCCACGGCCCCTGCCAGCCGCCCAGGAAGAGCGTCACGGCGAGAGCGGAGAGCGTGATCAGATTGACGTACTCCGCCATCTGGAAGAGGCCCCAGCGCATCCCCGAGTACTCGGTGTGATAGCCGGCGACGAGCTCGGAGTCGGCCTCCGGCAGGTCGAAGGGCGCGCGGTTCGTCTCGGCTATCCCGGAGAGGAGGAAGACGAGGAAGCCGACCGCCTGTGGCACGACGTACCAGAGAGAGTCGACCTGGGCGTTCACGATGTCGACGAGCGAGAGCGAGCGCGCCATCAGGACGACGCCGAGCACGCTGAGGGCGAGCGAGACCTCGTACGAGACGAGCTGGGCGCACGTGCGCATCGAGCCGAGCAGGGCGAACTTCGAGTCGGAGGCCCAGCCGCCGACGATGAAGCCGTAGATGCCGATCGAGCCGAGCGCGAAGACGAGGATGAGCGCGATCGGCACGTCCGCGACCTGTCCGGCGATGTAGTAGCCGCCCACCGTCCAGCCCTCGCCCCACGGGATGAGGGAGAAGGCCGCGAGCGCGGTGAAGGCCGAGAGCACCGGCGCGGCGATGTAGAGGACGCCGACCGCCGCCGACGGCGCGAAGGCCTCCTTGCGCACGAGCTTGACCAGGTCCGCGATCGGCTGCAGGAGGCCCTTGGGGCCGGCGCGGTTCGGGCCGTAGCGGCGCTGCATCCGCCCGATCAGCTTGCGCTCGCACCACGTGAGGAAGGCGAAGGACAGCAGCAGCACGTTGACCATCACCGCGGCCTTGAGCGCGCCCACCCACCAGGTCTCGACGGCGGCCGCGATCACGCCTTCAGCACCTCGACCTCGCGGTGCAGCTCGCCCGCGTGCTCTGCGGCGATGCGCGCGACTCCGGCCGCGAGCGACCCGTCGATGCGAGCGCGCAGCGTCACCGAGGTGCCGTTCGAGCGCGCCGACACGACGTCTCCATCGGTGATCTGGCGCCTGGCGGCCTCTTCGGAGGCGAGCGCGAGCTCGGGCTCGGGTCGCTGGAACTGGAGCTCGGCGATCCGCTCGACGGCGGGGCCGGAGAAGAGCGGCCGGTAGCGCAGCAGGCGCAGGTTGCCGATGAAGTGCTCGTCGGCGGCCGGCGGAGGAGCCGGCGCGGGCTCGGCGCCGGGCGGCGGCGGCTCGTAGCCGATCCGCTCCGGCAGCGGCGCCTGCTCGCCGACGGCGGCGAAGGCGACGCCGCCGTAGAGCTTGGCCGACAGCTCGGCGAAGACGCCCGCGGCGTGCGGGGAGACCTCGACGCCGAAGCGCGCGGCGAGCTGTGAGATCCACTCGAGCTCGTCGCGCACGGGCGGCACGACCGCGCGACGCACGCGCTGCAGCCGTCCCTCGAGATTCTGGAGCGTGCCGTCGCGCTCCAGAATCGCCGTCCCCGGGAGGACGAGGTCGGCCCAGCCGACGGAGAGGCCGTGGAACATCGTCAGGGCGATCACGGCATCCGCGTGCTCCGCGAGCGCCCGGACGCTCGGATCGGCGGCCGCGTCGTCGCCGGACACGATCAGCAGCCCGATCGGCTCCGGGCTCTGCTCCTCGCCGTCGGCGGCCACGGCCCACGCTTCGGCGGCGCCGCGCGCGTTCGGCGTGGACGGCAGGTGGAAGGCCCCGCAGCTCGGCCTGCCCTCGAAGCCGAGCTCGTGCGCGAGCTCGGCGAGCCGCGCGCCGCCGCCTCCACCCGGGCCGGACCAGATCAGGATCGCCCGCTCGGACTCGCGCAGCCGCCGGCCGAGCTCGTGCGAGCGCTCGGCCAGCTCCCGGCAGACGCGGGCCGCGGCGCCCGGCTCGACGTGGACGTCGCCGGCGGGTGAGATCGTGACGACCTCGGCGCCGTTCCGGCGCGCGGCCTTCAGCCAGAGGTCGACGACCGGCGCGCGCTCGACGACCGGGTCGTCGCCGACCACGACGACGAGTTGCGCCTCCGCGATCGCCGACAGCGGCACCGAGCAGGCGTGGAGCGCGTCCGAGGTCGCCTCCGGCAGCACCGCGTTGTGCGCGCCGAGACCCTCGCGCAGCAGCCTGCCGAGCGCGTAGGCCTGCTCGACCGTCTCCGAGCCGGAGAGCGCCGTCACGATCCGCCCTTGGGCAGCGCGCAGCAGCCGCTCGGCCTCGTCGAGCGCCTCGTCCCACGAGACCTCGTCGAAGCCGAGCCGGCGCACGCGCTTCAGCGGCGCGACGACCCGGTCGTCGGCGTACAGGTACGGGAAGGCGAAGCGCCCCTTGTCGCAGAGCCAGCCGCCGTCCACCTCCGGGTGGTTGCGCGAGAGGATCCGCTTCACCTTGCCCTCGCGCGTCGTCGCGGTGACGTTGCAGCCGACCGGGCAGAGCCCGCAGACCGTCGGCACGTTCTGGATCTCCCACGGCCGCGCCTCGAAGCGGTACTGCGTCGAGGTGAGCGCGCCGACCGGGCAGAGCTCGATCACGTTGCCCGAGAAGGCCGCACGGTAGGGCTCGTCCTCGAAGGTCGCGATCTGCGAGAGCGAGCCCCGGTTGACGGCCACGAGCCGGCCGTCCTCGGCGACGTCGCTCGAGAAGCGGGTGCAGCGGTAGCAGAGGATGCACCGCTCGCGGTCGAGCGCGATCAGCGGCGAGACCGGGATCGGCTTCTCGTAGGTGCGCTTGGCGAAGGTCATCCGCGTCTGCCCCGGCCCGTAGCGGAAGGTGAGGTCCTGGAGCGGGCACTCGCCGCCCTTGTCGCAGACCGGGCAGTCGAGCGGGTGGTTGACGAGGATGAACTCGAGCGTGGCGTTCTGGCCCTCGGCGGCCCGGGCCGACGACTGCGCCGTCCGCACGACCATGCCGTCCTGCGCGGTGAGCGTGCAGCCGGCCTGCAGCTTCGGCATCCCCTCGACCTCGACGAGGCACATGCGGCAGGCGCCGATCGGCTCCCCGAGGCGTGGTTCGTAGCAGAAGACGGGGATCTCGATCCCGGCCGCTGCCGCCGTCTCGACGATGCCGGTGCCCTTCGGCACTTCGATCGCGCGGTCGTCGATCGTGACCGTGACGAGGCCCGAATCAGCCATGCGTCTCCGCAACTAGTGATTCGCGAAGCGAATCACCCTGGTCGATCGGGGCGAAGAGGTCGGTGAGCGGGGAGCTCTCGCGCCTCGGGCAGCCGGTGTCGAGGTGCGCACGGAACTCGTCGCGGAAGCGGTCGATGTAGCTCGCGACCGGCATCGCGGCCGCGTCGCCGAGCGGGCAGAGGCACTTGCCGAGGATGCGATCGCAGACGTCGAGCAGGAGCTCGAGGTCCGCCTCCGTCGCGTGGCCGTCCTCGATCTTGTGCAGGAGCTGGACCATCCAGCGCGTTCCCTCGCGGCACGGCGTGCACTTGCCGCACGACTCGTGCTGGTAGAACTGCGCGACGCGCAGGCCGAGCTGCACCATGCAGGTGCGGTCGTCGATCACGATCACGGCGCCGGAGCCGAGCATCGAGCCGACTCCCGCGATCGAGTCGAAGTCGAGCCCGGTGTCGAGCTGGTCGGGCGTCAACACCGGCACCGACGAGCCGCCGGGGATGACCGCCTTCAGCTCCCGCCCGCCGGCGACCCCGCCGCCGAGGTCGTAGATCAGCTCGCGCAACGTCGTCCCGAGCGGCACTTCGTAGTTGCCGCCGTTGACCACGTTCCCGGAGAGGGAGAAGACGCGCGTGCCGGCGGAGTTCGCGACGCCGAGCTTCGCGTACTCGGCGCCGCCGAGCTCGAGGATCTTCGGGACGGTCGTGATCGTCTCCACGTTGTTGATCAGCGTCGGCGCCGCGTAGAGGCCCTGGAGGGCGGGGAACGGCGGCTTCGAGCGCGGCTGGCCCCGCTTGCCCTCCAGCGACTCGAGCAGCCCGGTCTCCTCACCGCAGATGTAGGCACCGGCGCCCCGGTGGAGAACCACCGGGACACTAAGGAGTCCTGCGTCTCTCGCTTCGTCCAGCGCCCGCTTCAGGATCTCGAACTCCGCGAGGTACTCGCCGCGGATGTAGATGAAAACAGCGTTCGCCGAAATGGCGAACGCTGTGATCAGGCAGCCCTCGATGAGACGGTGCGGGACCGTGAACATGATCTCGCGGTCCTTGAACGTGCCCGGCTCCGACTCGTCGGCGTTGACGACGAGGTAGGTCGGCCTGCCGGTGCCCTTGGCCAGGAAGCTCGCCTTGCGGCCCATCGGGAAGCCGGCCCCGCCGCGGCCGCGAATCCCGGCGGTGAGCAGCTCGTCGAGCACCTGCTGCGGCTCGAGGCCGCGCGCGCGCTCGAGCATCGCGTAGCCGCCGACCTCGCGGTACACGCTGATCCGGGTGAGATCGCGCCCCTCCCCTGCGCCCGCGAGGACGATCCGCCTGGGCTCGTCAGCCATTGCGCAGCTCCTCGACGATTCCGGGGACGTCCGCCGCGCCGACGCGCTCGCGGTAGCGGTGGTTGCAGGCGACGACGGTCCCCCAGCCGCAGCCGCCGGCGCACTCGACCGTGCGCAGCGTGAACTCGCCGTCGGGCGTCGTCTCGCCGGGCGCGATGCCGAGCTCCCGCTCGAACGCCTCGAGCACCTGCTGGGCGCCGACGAGCGCGCAGGAGATGTTCGTGCAGACCTCGACGAGGTGCTTGCCGACGGGCTCGAGCTGGAACATGTCGTAGAACGAGGCGACCGAGTGGCAGTACGCCGGCGTCTCGCCGAGCGCGGCCGCGACCTCGCGCAGCGCGTCCGGCGACAGCCAGCCGTAGCGCTCCTGCGCGAGCCGCAGCGCGGGCAGCGTCGCCGAGCGCGAGCTCGGGTACAGCGCCCGCACCTCCTGGATCGCGGTGTGCAGCTCGCTCATCTGTCGGTGTCTCCCATGACGGAATCGAGCGAGCCGACGACGGCGATGAAGTCGGCGATGTAGGCGTTCGTCATGCAGGTCGCGGTCGCCTCGAGCGCGACGAACGAGGGCGCGCGGAACTTCACGCGCCACGGCTTCGGGCCGCCGTCGGAGCAGACGTAGACCGCCGACTCGCCGCGCGGCGACTCGATCGCGACGTAGACCTCGCCCTCGGGCACGGTGTAGCCCTCGGTGACGATCTTGAAGTGGTGGATGAGCGACTCCATCGAGGTGTGGAGCTCCTCGCGCGGCGGCAGCACGACCTTGCGGTCGTCCGCGATCCACGGCTCGCCCTCCATCCCCTCGAGCCGCTCGAGGCACTGGGCGACGATGCGCGTGGACTCGCGCATCTCGTCCATGTGCACCTTGTAGCGGTCGTAGACGTCGCCGCCCGAGTAGACGGGAACGTTGAAGTCCACCTCGTCGTAGGCGAGGTACGGCATGCTCTTGCGCAGGTCCCAGTTGACGCCCGAGGCGCGCAGGACGGGCCCGGACTGGCCGAGCGCGAGCGCGTCGGCGGCCGAGAGCAGGCCGACGCCCTTCGTCCGCTGCAGCCAGATCTGCTGGGAGTCGAGCAGCTGCTCGTACTCGTCCACCGCCTTCGGCATCCGCTCGCAGAAGGCGCGCGCTTGGGGGTAGAAGCCCGGCGGGATGTCCTCGGCCAGCCCGCCCGCCTGGAAGTAGCGCGTGTGCATGCGCACCCCGGTGACCATCTCGAACAGGTCGAGGATGACGTCGCGCTCGCGGAAGGCGTACCAGAAGACCGAGATCGCGCCGAGCTCGAGCGCGGACGTGCCGAGCCAGACGAGGTGGGACTGGATGCGCGTCAGCTCGGAGAGGCACTGCCGCATCCAGGTCGCCTTGCGCGGCACCTCGATCCCGAGCAGCTGCTCGATCGCGAGCACGAAGACGAGCTCGTTCGTCTGGAAGCCGACGTAGTCCACGCGCGTCGGATACGTGATCCCCTTCCACCACGTCTTCTGCTCCATCGTCTTCTCGAAGCCGGTGTGGAGGTAGCCGATCACCGCCGCGAGCCCGGCGATGCGCTCGCCGTCGAGGTCGACGATCAGGCGCAGGACGCCGTGCATCGACGGGTGGTTGGGGCCGAAGTTGACCGTGAGGATGTCCTCGAAGTCGTGCTTGCCTGGGTCGACTTGGAGGACGGTCGGGATCGGCGAGGGGATCCGCGTCCCCTCGTACACCGGCGCCCGCTTCGAGCCGACCGCGGTCACTCGGCCTCCGAGAAGCGCACCGGCTCGCCGCCGACCGGGTAGTCCTTGCGCAGCGGGTGCCCGTCCCAGTCGTCGTCCAGGAGGATCCGGTGCAGGTTGGGGTGACCCGCGAAGCGGATCCCCATCAGGTCCCAGACCTCCCGCTCGTGCCAGTCGGCGGTCGGCCAGACGGAGACGACGCTCTCGATCTCCTCGCCGTCGTCGAGCCAGGCCTGGACGCGAACGCGGCGGGGCTCGTCCGCGACGGCGAGCAGGTGGTAGTTGACGGCGAAGCGCTTCGGCTTCGGGTCCGGCACGCGCGCGTGGCCCTGCGAGCCGGGCTCGTGCAGGTCGCGCCCGGCGCGCGTCCCGATGTAGCCCGCGACGCCCTGCTCGCCCCAACCGAGGTAGTCCACCGCCGAGACGTCGGAGCAGAAGTTGAAGCCCGCCTCGTCGCGGAGGTACGCGCAGGCGTCGGCGATGCGCGCTGGATCGACGACGAGCGTCGTCTCCCCGAAGGCCTCGCGCGTCTCGACGAGGCCCGGGACACCCACGTAGTCCACTAGCTGGCCACCCCGCGGATCTCGTAGGCGGGCGGGACGCCGGCCCGCACCTTCTCGTGCAGCCTGATGATTCCCTCCATCAGCGCCTCCGGCCGCGGCGGGCAGCCCGGCACGTGGATGTCCACCGGCACGATCTTGTCCACGCCCTGGAGGACGGTGTAGTTGTTGAACATCCCGCCGGAGCTCGCGCAGGCGCCCATGGCGATCACCCACTTCGGCTCGAGCATCTGGTCGTAGATCTGGCGCAGCGGCGCCGCCATCTTGTGCGCGACGCGGCCGGACACGATCAGGAGGTCGGCCTGCCGGGGCGAGGCGCGCCAGGCCTCCATCCCGAAGCGCGCGATGTCGTAGCGCGACGTGACGATGGACATCATCTCGATCGCGCAGCAGGCGAGCCCGAATGTGTCGGGCCACATGGACTTGGACTGCGCCCACGCGATTGCCTTCTCGAGCGTCGTCAGGCCGACGGCCTGCTCGAGCGCCGCCACCTCCTGCTCGAAGACGCCGGGGCCCTTGGCGTGCGGGCCGCGGGTCGGCCAGAGCAGCCGCTCCGACCGGAGGCCGAGCTCGGCGAGCCGCTTGCCCTCCTCTAGCGCCACTCGAGCGCTCCTTTGCGCCAGATGTAGACGTAGGCGACCGCGAGGATCGAGATGAAGGCGAGGAGCTCGACGAGCCCGAACCACGCGAGCTGGTCGAGCACGATCGCGAGCGGGTAGAGGAAGACGATCTCGATGTCGAAGACGATGAAGAGCATCGCCGTCAGGTAGAAGCTGACCGTGAAGCGCTGCTGCGGCGGCGGCCCCAGCGAGACGCCCGACTCGAACGGGATCGCGCGGCTGCGCGGGTGCCGTCTGACCGACCGCGTCGAGAAGACGAACGACATCACCATCATCGTGGCCGGGATCGCCGCCGCGAGGATCGCATAGATCAGGAATGGGAGCCAGGTGTGCAGCACCGGTTCTGCGCGAGCCCTCCCTCGCCGTTTCGCCGCACGGAAACTAGCACGGCCGTAGGGGGCGCACGAAGAGATGTACAAAGCCTCTCCCCGAGGGAGAGACTGGTGTCACAAACCCCGGTTCGCGGCGGCGGCGGGCGCCGTTGCTACCATGCACGCATGGAGATCGCTGAGCCCCCCACCACCTCCCTTTCGCTGACCGAGCCCGCGGCCGCCAAGATCAAGGAGCTGCTGGCCGAGGAGCCGGACGGCGAGGCTCTCGTTCTTCGCGTCGCGATTCAGGGCGGCGGCTGCTCCGGCTTCCAGTACGGGCTCGGATTCGATGCCGGCCCCGCCGAGGACGACGAGCTGATTCAGATGCACGGCGTGACGGTCGTCGTGGACCCATTCAGCGCTCCGTATCTCCAAGGCGCGACGGTCGACTTCCTCACCGGCCTGCAGGAGTCCGGGTTCAAGATCGACAACCCGAACGCTGCGTCCTCCTGCGGCTGTGGGCACTCCTTCCAGGTGGAAGAGGGTGCGGACGCCGAGGCCGGCGCCCCCGAGCCCGGCGCCGACGGCTGCGGCTCCGGCTGCTCGCACTGACGCAGAGGGCTTCGAGAGCCGAGTAGCATCGGCGCGGGATGGGCTCCGGCAGTCAGTTCCGCGTCGCCGTGGCCGGCTCCGGACCGGCTGCGTTCTACGCCGCCGGGGCGCTGCTCGCGAGCGAGCTCGAGGTCGAGGTCGACATGCTCGAGCGGCTGCCGACCCCGTGGGGGCTCGTGCGGCTCGGCGTGGCGCCGGACCACCCGAAGATCAAGGAGGTCTCGCGCGCGTTCGAGCGGATCGCGCAGCAGCCCGGCTTCCGCTTCTTCGGCAACGTCGAGGTCGGCCGCGATCTCGAGCACGACGACCTGCTGCGGCTCTACGACGCGGTCGTCTACGCGGTGGGGGCGCAGACCGACCGGGCCATGGGCATCCCCGGCGAGGATCTCCCCGGCTCGTGGCCCGCGACGGAGCTCGTCGCCTGGTACAACGGCCATCCCGACTTCCAGGACCTGTCCTTCGACCTCTCGTGCGAGCGCGTCGTGGTCGTGGGCGCGGGGAACGTCGCGGTGGACGTCGCGCGGATGCTCGCGCTGACCGACGAGGAGCTCCGCGGTACCGACACGACCGACGAGGCGATCGCCGCGATCGCCGGCTCCGGGATCCGCGAGATCGTCCTGCTTGCGCGGCGCGGCCCGGCGCAGGCGGCGTTCACGAACCCCGAGCTGAAGGAGCTCGGCGAGCTCGCGGGCGCCGACGTCGTCGTCGATCCTGCCGACCTCGAGCTCGACCCGGTCAGCAACGCGGCTCTCGAGAGCGACACGAACGCTCGGCGCAACCTGGAGGTGCTGCGCGAGTACGCGGCGCGCGAGCCGGCCGGGAAGCCGAAGACATTGCGGTTGCGGTTCTGCGTCTCGCCCGTCGCGATCCTTGGCGACGGATGCGTCGAGGCCGTCGAGGTGGTTCGGAACGAGCTCGTCGCCGACGATCGCGGGCGGCTCCGGGCAGTGCCGACGGAGGAGCGCGAGACGATCCCGTGCGGGCTCGTCTTCCGGAGCGTCGGCTATCAGGGCATACCGCTGCCGGACGTTCCGTTCGATCCCGGGAGTGCCACGATGCCGAACCGCGAGGGCCGCGTTCTCGACGAGCGGGGCGAGCCGATTCCGCGCGTCTACTGCGCGGGCTGGATCAAGCGCGGCCCGAGCGGCGTGATCGGCACGAACAAGAAGGATGCGACCGAGACGGTGGAGCACGTGCTCGAGGACGCACACGCGGGCCTGCTCGCCCGGCCCGAGGACGCGACCGCCGAACGCGTCGTCGAGCTCCTCGCCGAGCGCGGCGTCGAGTTCGTGAGCTACGCGGGTTGGGAGGCGATCGACGCCGCCGAGCGGGCCCGCGGCGCCGCGCAGGGACGCCCTCGCGTCAAGCTGTGCACGTGGGACGAGCTGCTTGCGACGGCCCGCCGTGAGGAGGATTCCCCCTTCCGGGGGTGAACCTCGAAGGTTCCACGGCCGACGACTTCCCTCGTGGAGTCGCTCGTCGAGTGCTTGTCCTGCGGACAGCAACGGACGTACACGCCCGGCCCCTGGCGCTTCCAGGAGTCAGGCGAGTGCCCGCGCTGCCACTACGTCGGTTGGGCGTTCGCCGAGGACGTCTCCGAGAGCCTGCGCCGTGCGCTGCGCGAGCGGCCACCGGAGTACCGCCAGCTCCGCACCGTCTACCAGGCGTAACCTCGCGTCCCTGGCCGGCGCCGCCTCCCGGCCGGCAGAGCCGGCCTCCGGCGCCGCCTCGCGCCGCTCGCGCCGCTCCAGTCGGGGGCCCGTGCTTTCGCACTGTTCCCCCTCCCTACGCGACGCGAGCCGCGCGCCAGGAACCCGAGGGGCGCCTCTCGCGTCCCTGGCGGATTCTCCGCAGTGCCGATCCGGCGTAACTACCGATCAGGCCTCGCACGGCCGGCGTTAGACTGGCCCGCATGAGCACGGCGGAACGCAGGGAGTTGTGGGGCGGCGAGACGCGCAAGGCGATCGCGAACTTCCCGGTCTCCGGCGAGCCGATCCCTGCTCCCGTCGCGCGCTGGCTCGGCCGGATCAAGGCCGCCGCCGCCCGCGTGAACGCCGAACTCGGCCTGCTCGACGCCGGCGTGGCGGAGCGGATCGCCGCCGCCGCCGACCGCATCGCGGCGGGCGAGCTCGACGACCAGTTCCCGATCGACGTCTTCCAGACGGGCTCCGGCACGTCGTCGAACATGAACGCGAACGAGGTGATCGCGGCGCTCGCGGGCGAGGACGTGCACGCGAACGACCACGTCAACCTGGGCCAGTCCTCGAACGACGTCTTCCCCTCGGCCGTCCACCTCGCCGCTCTGGGCGAGATCGCGCACGACCTGCTGCCGGCGCTCGAGCGGCTCGCATCCTCGCTCGAGCTCAAGGCCGAGCAGTTCGACGACGTCGTCAAGTCGGGCCGCACGCACTGGATGGACGCGGTGCCCGTCACGCTCGGCCAGGAGTTCGGCGGCTACGCCGCGCAGGCTCGCCAGGGCATCGCGCGCATCGAGAGCTCCATGCCGCGGCTCGGCCAGATCGCGCTGGGCGGCACGGCGACCGGCACAGGGCTCAACACGCACCCGGAGTTCGCCGCGCGCGTGCGCGAGCGGCTCGCCGAGGAGACGGGCCTCCAGATCTCCGCTCCGGCCGACCCGTTCGAGGCGCTGGCGTCGCGCGACGGTCTCGTCGAGGTCTCCGGCGCGCTGAAGACCGTCGCCGTCTCGCTGACGAAGATCGCCAACGACCTGCGCTTCCTGGGCTCCGGCCCGCGCGCGGGGCTCGGCGAGATCTTCCTGCCCGAGCTCCAGAAGGGCAGCTCGATCATGCCGGGCAAGGTCAACCCCGTCATTCCCGAGGTCGTGACCCAGGTCGCGGCGCAGGTGATCGGCAACGACCAGGCGATCGCGATCGGCGGCATGCAGGGCCACTTCGAGCTGAACGTGTTCGTGCCGTTGATGGCCCGCAACCTGCTGCAGTCGATCAAGCTGCTCGCGTCGGCCTCGCGGCTGCTCGCCGAGAAGTGCGTGGACGGGATCGAGGCGAACCGCGAGCAGTGCGAGAGCTATGCCGAGCTGACGCTTTCGGCGGCGACGGCGCTCAACCCGTACATCGGCTACGACAAGGCCGCAGAGATCGTGAAGGCAGCGGTGGCCTCAGGCCACTCCCTGCGCGAGGCCGCCCGCGAGGCCGGCGTCTCGGACGAGATCCTCGACGAGGCGCTCGACTATCGCGCCATGGCCAAGCCGCACGGCTAGAGGGCGGTTAGGGCTCGAGCGGGTCTCAGTTCCGTGCCTGCCGAGCGTCGAGGTCGCAGGCCTGACGTACACGAGCGATCCGCCCGAGGAGGACGTCTACTTCGCGATGGTCAAGTAGCCCGTCCGAGCCCCGTGGGATCGAGAGGGCCGCTGCGGCGGCCCTCTCGCCTTGCCGGGCCCTGCAACGAGAGCGCCGCCTCGCCACGTCCGGCGCATTCGCGTTGGCGTTCGGCGATCAGCCCGAGCGAGGGTCGCTCTGGTCGGCGTCGAACACGTCGCGGCCCGAGCCGAATCGCGACTGGAGTAGCTCGTCCGTCTTCTCCGCCTCGTCCTCGCGCTCAACGATGTCCTCTTCCGCCTTCTCCACGCTCTTGTCGGCTGCCTGGCCCTGGCGCATCCAGCCGAGCAACATCTCGTTGAGTCCCATGAGGCGACCCCAGCGTCGTTCCGCCGCCGCCGCCAGTCTGGTGCCGCCGGTTCCCGATTGACCACGTGGAGAACGACGGGGGGCCGCTCGACGCGGCCCCCCGAGGCGCTCTGCTTCATGGTGCGCGCGGAGCGGGATCGTGTCCGTCAACCCCCTAGAACGTCTTGATCCAGTCGAGCACCTCTGGGATGTCGACGCGGGCCGAGTAGCCCACACCGCTGCAGTTGACGTTCGTGACGTACGAGTTGACCGCCAGGACGGTGCTGGTTCCTCCGAGCAGGTCGGGCCCGCCCGAGTCCCCGAAGCACGTTCCGCCCGAGCCGCCGCCCGGGTTGAGCGCGAGCTTCATGTACTCGGCGCTGTGGACGAACTTCCCCGAGACGAGCTGGCTCGGCGCATACATGCGCACGCGCGGGCCCGTCCACCGGGACCGGGGAGGCTGGCCCGGCACGGTCATGATCTGCTCCGACACCCCGTAGCCGACGAAGTCGACGGGCGTCTTGCTCCGCAGCGTGTCTACGAGGCCCGGCGACGGAAGGTCCGCGTACTCGTCCACGACGGCTGTCGGCACGGGCTCGGAGAGCACGACCACGCCGACGTCACGATACGAGAATGCGGGCAGCCCGTTCCCGCCACCGTACGGGTTCTCGTCGCTGCGATACTTCGGGTTCGTGTACGGCGTTCCGTCGTAGGACGTGGCGCCGCTAAACGGGTACTCCGGGTTTCCCTGCACGACCTCGTCGACCCAGAGCCGGGCCGCGACGGCCCCGTCGGTACAGTGCCCCGCGGTCAGGACGACGGTCGGCGACAGGAGGGACGCCGAGCAGCGCCACGCCGGGCCGTTGGCGTCGTCGAACACCAGCAGGCCGACGTACGGATGGTTGTCTCCGTCCGGCACGCCGTTCGTGATCGCGAGCGCAGCGGTCCCTGCGGCCAGCACGGCAATGCAGGCGGCCGTGACGACCGCCGTTCTCTTGCGCAAGTGCATGATTCCCCTTTCGTCTCGTCGAATACTCGACTGGCGCGACGCGACGCTCAGGTGTGAGCGACGCATCGCTCGCGTGCAGCATGCCCCAGCCGTGCGTCCGCCGCAACCCGGAACCGCCGTGCGTCGAGCGCAGGAGCTTTCAGTACGAGACGGCGCCGCGGCCGGTCTCGGCCGCGCGCCGCTGCTCGTCGGCCCGGTAACTCGAGCGCACGAGCGGTCCGGCGAAGATCGAGCCGAAGCCGAGCTCCTCGCCCTGCTCGCGCAACCAGCCGAACTCGTCCGGGTGCACCCAGCGGTCGATCGGCGCGTGCTTCGACGAGGGCTGCAGGTACTGCCCGATCGTCACCACGTCGACGCCGTGCGCGCGCAGGTCGCGCAGCGTCTCGACGATCTCGTCGTTCGTCTCGCCGAGGCCGGCGATGATCCCCGACTTCGTCATGACCGGGTAGCCGGCGACCTCTTTCGCCCGGGCGAGCAGCCAGAGCGCCCGGTCGTACGAGACCTTCGCCCCGCGCATCCGCCGGTGCAGCCGGCGCACGGTCTCGATGTTGTGGCTGAAGACGTCGGGCCGCGCGCCGAGCACGGTCGCGAGCGCCTCCTCCTCGACGCCGAGAAAGTCGGGCGTCAGCACCTCGACCTTCGCCTCGGGCAGCTTCGCGTTGAGCGCGCGGATCGTCGCGGCGAAGTGGCCGGCACCCCTGTCGGGGACGTCGTCGCGGTCGACCGAGGTGACGACGACGTGGCGCAGGCCCATCTGCGCCGCCGCCTGGGCGAGCCGCAGCGGCTCGAGCGGGTCGGGCGCGTGCTCGGGCCTGCCGGAGTTGACGTAGCAGTAGCGGCAGGCGCGCGTGCACGTGTCGCCGAGGATCTGGAAGGTCGCGGTGCCGTGGCCCCAGCACTCGCCGATGTTCGGGCAGCGCGCCTCCTCGCAGACGGTGTTCAGGCTCGCGCCGTGGATGAGCTTCTTGACGTCGAAGTAGCGGGAGTCCGCGCTCGGGGCGCGGACCTTCATCCACTCCGGCCGGCGGGGTCGGTCAGCGACTGGGAGCGAGGGATGCATGGCGCGGTTGGGGCCAGAGGCCGGTGCCTTCGCCGGCCGGGAGCTCCTCGAAGGAGAGGTCGAAGACCTCGGCGAAGGCCTGCACCGCGGCCGGCCGCACGTCCTCCACCGTGAGCGGCCGGCCGAGCTCGCGGGCCATCGTCGTGAAGGCGGCGTCCTCGAGTCCGCAGGCCGTGATCCAGTCGGTGAACGGCGCCGGGTCGAGGTCGACGTTCAGCGCGTAGCCGTGCGTCGTCACCCACTTGGAGATGTGGATGCCGATCGAAGCTATCTTCCTCGGTGGCCGAGGCATCCACACACCGGTGAGTCCCTCGATCCGCTCGCCCTTTAGTGAAAACGCTGCAAGCGTTTTCACCAATGCTTCCTCGAGGTCACGGCAGTAGCGCTTGACGTCCTGCCCGTGCCGTTTGAGATCGAGGATCGGGTAGCAGACGAGCTGGCCCGGCGCGTGATAGGTGGACTTGCCGCCGCGGTCGGTCTCGACGACTTCGACGCCCGCGCCCGCCGGCACGTGCAGCTCCCCCTCGTCCGTGCGGCGCCCGAGCGTGACGACCGGCGGATGCTCGAGGAAGACGACCGTATCCGGGATCGCGCCCTGCGAGACGGCGCCGGCAAGCGAGCGTTGCAGCTCCAGGGCCTCGAGGTACGGGACGGTTCCGAGCTCGAGCAGGTAGGCGCCGCGGCTCACGACGGAAGCCTGGTTCCCCCGCGCGTCAATAGCGGGTCTCGTCCCAGGTCTCGAGCGACTCGCGCAGCTCCTTCATGAACTGCGCCGCGTAGGCGCCGTCCACCAGCCGGTGGTCGTAGGAGAGGCAGAGGTTCATCATCGAGCGGATCGCGATCGAGTCGTGCCCGTGCTCGTCGGTGACGACGACCGGCCGCTTGACGAGCGCCTCGACGTCGAGGATCGCCACCTGCGGCTGGTTGATCACCGGCGTGCCCATGATCGCGCCCCAGCCACCGGGGTTCGTGATCGTGAAGGAGCCGCCCTGGACGTCGTCGGGGGTCAGCTTCTTCGTCCGCGCGCGGTCGGCGAGGTCGGCGATCCCCTTCGCGATGCCGAGCAGGTTGAGCGTCTCCGCGTTCTTCAGCACCGGCACGATCAGGCCCTTGCCGCCCTCGAGGGCGACGGCGATACCGAGGTTCACGAACTGCTTCGTCACGATCTTGTCGCCCCGGATCTCCCCGTTCACCCACGGCCAGCTCTTGATCGCCTCGACGGTCGCGCGGGCGATGAAGGCGAGGTAGGTGAGGTTGACGCCGTAGGCGCGCTCGTACTCCGGCTTCAGGCGCGCGCGGATGTCCACGACGCGCGTGAGATCGACCTCGAACACCGTCGTCACGTGCGCCGAGGTGTCGAGCGAGCGGCGCATGTGCTCGCATCACGCCGCGGCGCATGGCGGTGATCGGCTCGAAAATCTCGCCGGCGACGGCCTCGCCCGCGGCGACGGGGGCTGCAGGAACGGGCGCCGCAGCGGGAGCCACGGCCGCGGCCGCCGCAGGCGCCGCGATAGCTTTCGTCGAGGCGCCAGCCTCGACGAAAGCCAGGATGTCCTTCTTCGTCACCCGGCCGCTCTGGCCGGTGCCGGGCACCTGCGCGGGATCGATGCCATGCTCGGCCGCGATCCGGGCGACGACGGGTGAGACGAACGCCCTGCCGTTGCCCGCGTCCATCGCCTGCGGCGCTGGACTAGGCGGCGCGGCCTCGAGCTCCTCCGCGGGAGAGGCCGCCGGCTCGGGCAGAACAGGTTCGGGTTCCATAGCGGGTTCGGCAACAGCCGAACCCGCGGGCGCGATCACGGCGAGCACCGTGCCGACCTCGACCGTCTCGCCCTCGGCGACGAGGATCTGCGCCACGACGCCCTCGCCGGGGCTCGGCACCTCGGTGTCCACCTTGTCCGTCGAGATCTCGAGCAGCGGCTCGTCCCGCGCGATCGCCTCACCCTCTTGCTTGAGCCACTTCGTGACCGTCCCCTCGGAGACGGAGACGCCCATCTGGGGCATCACGACCTCGACCTGCGTCCCTGTGGCCACCCGTCCTCCTAGTACTCCGCGAGCTCCCGCAGCGCCGCGACGACGTCGGCGACCTGGGGGATGAACGCCTTCTCGAGCGGCGGTGAGAACGGCACGGGGGTGTCCGGCGCGCCGATCCGCCTGACGGGCGCGTCGAGGCTCTCGAACGCCTCCTCCGCGATCGTTGCC
Source organism: uncultured Actinomycetes bacterium (assembly GCA_963839425.1). Classification (GTDB taxonomy): domain Bacteria; phylum Actinomycetota; class Thermoleophilia; order Gaiellales; family Gaiellaceae; genus CAYGLV01. The sequence continues at coordinate 106,975 of CAWIUX010000005.1, read as the reverse complement.
GCGATCTCGGCACCGAAGCCGCCCGTGCGGGTGTCCTCGTGCAGCACGAGCACCTTCGAGCATCTTGGCGACGCTCGCCAGCACGGCCTCCTTGTCCCACGGGATCAGCGTGCGCAGATCGACGATCTCGACCGAGACGCCGTCGGTGGCAAGCGCCTCGGCTGCGTCGCCCGCGGTGTAGACCATCGCGCCCCAGGTGACCACGGAGACGTCGTCGCCGGCGCGGTGGATCCTCGCCTCGCCGAAGGGGACGGTGTAGCGCTCGTCCGGCACCTCGCCCTTGATCCGGCGGTACAGGTGCTTGTGCTCGAAGAAGAGCACCGGGTTCGGGTCCTCGATCGCCGAGAGCAGCAGGCCCTTCGCGTCGGACGGCGTCGCGGGGCAGACGATCTTCAGGCCGGGGATGTGGGCGAACGAGCTCTCCGGGTTCTGCGAGTGGAACGGGCCGCCCGAGAAGCCGCCGCCCGAGGGTAGGCGCACGACGATCGGGATCGGCGTCCCCGCCCGGAAGTGCTGCTTCGCGGCGACGGTCGTCAGGTGGTCCCAGCCGCACGAGACGAAGTCGGAGAACTGCATCTCGGCGACGGGGCGCATGCCCATCAGGGCTGCGCCGGTCGCGCCGGCGAGGATGGCCGTCTCCGAGAGCGGCGTGTCGAGCACGCGCCAGGGGCCGAACTCCTCCTGGAAGCCCAGCGTCACCTTGAAGGCCCCGCCGTAGACGCCGACGTCCTCCCCCAGCACGAAGACGCGCTTGTCGCGCCGCATCTCGCCGCGGAGCGCGTCGGAGATCGCCTGCAGGTAGGTCTTCTCGGCCATTACTTGTGGTGGGGGGTGTCGAGCTCCTCGGGGGTGGCGAAGACGCCCTCCTCGAGGGTCGCGGGGTCGGGCCAGGGCGACTCGTCGGCGCGCCGCGCGGCGTCGTTCAGGATCTTCTTGACGTCGCCGGTGATCTCGGCCTCCTCCTCCTCGCTGAGCTCGGCGTTCTCGCGCAGCCAGGTCCGGAAGCGCTCGATCGGATCGCGCTTGGCCCACTCCTCGAACAGCTCCTTCGGGACGTACGAGGCGTCGTCGTGGACCGCGTGGCCCTCCATGCGCAGCGTGAGCGATTCGATCAGCGTCGGCCCGCCGCCCTCGCGCGCCTTCTCGATCGCGGCCTTCGCCTCGCGGTAGACGGCGAGCACGTCGGTGCCGTCGACGACGACGCCCTCGAAGCCGTAGGCGGCGGCGCGGTCGGCGAGGTGCTCGACCGCGTACGCGAGGTGGGTCGGCGTCGAGTAGGCCCACTGGTTGTTGTCGATGAAGAAGACCACCGGCAGCCGGCGGACGCCGGCGAAGTTCATGCCCTCGTGGGCATCGCCCCGGGCCGCCGCGCCCTCGCCGCACCAGGCGACGGCCACGCGCTTCTCCTCGCGGATGCGGAATGCGAGCGCCATCCCGACCGCCACCGGGAGCATCGCCGGCAGGTGACTGACCATCGGGTGCAGCCCGAGCACTCGCGTCGCCCATGTGCACGTTGCCGTCGCGGCCGCGTGTCGGGCCGTCCACGCGGCCCATGTACTGAGCGAAGATGCGCCACGGCTCGATCCCCGCGCGTGACGTGGACGCCCATGTCGCGCTGGATCGGCGTGCCGACGTCGTTCGGCCCCATCGCCGTCGCAACGGCGACCGAGGCGGCCTCGTTCCCGCGGCCGGTGTAGAAGGAGCCCGGGATCTTCCCCTGCTTGTAGAGGATGTGACCGCGCTCCTCGATCCCGCGCGTGATCAGCATGTTGCGGTACATGCCGAGGAGGTCCTCGCGGTCGAGCCCCGCCTCCCTGATCTCCTTCAGCGAGCCGACCGGCTCCGCCTCTCTCACCGCCATGTGCAGCGCTCCCGTCGTGGGCTGACGGCCTGCACTCTAACGAGTCGCGGTCGGGCTAGAGTTGGCTCCATGGCCAGGAAGCGCACCTGGATTCAAGAAGAACGGCGCCGCACGCTCGGGGACTGGGTCGCCTTCTGCCTCGCGTGCGGGCACACGCTTCGCTTCTTCGACGAGAGCGAGGAGGCGCTGCCGCCCGGCTGTCCGCACTGCGGCGGCGAGCTGCGCCACCGCTGCCCGGCCTGCGAGGAGCTGATCGCTTCGGCGTTCGCCGTCGAGTGCGAGGCCTGCGGCACAGAGGTGCGTCCGAACGAGTTCCTCGGCGCCCCGATCCGCAGGCCCGGTCGGTAGGTAGTACCGCGCCCCAAGGGTCAGACCCCTGGACTTGTCTCCGGCCCGCGCGGGCTTGTCTAGAACATGGTCCCGATGATCTGGGAGAAGCGGATCACCGTGACGATGTCGTCGTCGGAGACCTCGCGGTTGTAGAGTTGGCCGAGGAAGCGCGCCATCTCCTCGGCGCGGCGAATCTCGGGATTGTCGTGCTCGATCTCGCGCGGCGAGAGTTCGCGCGAGCCGCTTCACCTCGACCTTGTCGATCACCGCGTCGAAGACCTTCTCCCGCTGCCCGTAGCGCACGCCGACGAGCACGGTCACGATCATCCCCTTCTTGTACTTCGCCGACTTGTCGCCCAGGCGGATCGTCGCTGTCTTGCGCTGCGTTCGAAGCTGGTCGGCCACCATGGGCGAGTAGAAGTTGAGCGCGTACATCGCCACGGCCGGGCCATCATAGAGCCTCGAGTTCGGGTGTCGCGAGCACCGGCTCGGCTCGGGTGGTCACGGCCCTGCCGGGAGCCCGCGTGCCGTTGCACGCCTTGTGACAGGTTCCGCACGAACTCCAACGCGAGATCTCAGTCCGAGCGCATTAGATCCGCTTGCACGCGGGAAGAACGGTGGTACACTCTTCCTGGCACTCGGCAAGTGTGAGTGCCAAGTCATGTCACAATGTTCACCAGAGGAGGCGTGTGCATGAACCTGCAGCCGCTAGGTGACCGCCTGATCGTCGAGGTCCTCGATGAAGAGGAAATGACGTTCAGCGGCATCGTGCTGCCCGACACCGCCAAGGAGAAGCCGCAGCGCGGCCGCGTTCTTGCCGTCGGCCCGGGCCCCCGGGACGAGGACGGCGAGTACATCCCCATGGACGTCGAGGTCGGGGACGAGATCATCTTCTCCAAGTACGGCGGTACAGAGATCAAGATCGGCATCGACGAGGTGCTCATTCTCCGCGAGTCGGACGTGCTCGCGAAGGTCGTGGGCACCCGCAGCAAGCTCGCCGGCTCCAAGAAGAAGTAAGGAGGAACTCGCAGATATGGCTCACAAGGAGCTCAAGTTCAACGAGGACGCGCGTCGCGCGCTCGAGCGCGGCGTCAACATCCTCGCCGATGCAGTGAAGGTGACGCTCGGCCCGAAGGGCCGCTACGTCGTGCTGGACAAGAAGTTCGGCGCGCCGACGATCACCAACGACGGCGTCACCATCGCCCGGGAGATCGAGGTCGAGGACAACTTCGAGAACCAGGGTGCGCAGCTCGTGCGCGAGGTCGCCACCGCGACGAACGACGTTGCGGGCGACGGCACGACGACCGCGACCGTGCTTGCCCAGGCGATCGTGCGGGAGGGCCTGAAGAACGTCGCCGCCGGCGCGAATCCGATGGGGCTCAAGCGCGGTATCGAGCAGGCCGTCGGGCTGGTCGTCGACGACCTCAAGGCGCAGTCGAAGGAGATCTCGGGCAAGGAGGACATCGCCCGGGTCGCCACGATCTCGGCGCGCGAGCGCGAGATCGGCGACGTGATCGCCGACGCCATCGAGAAGGTCGGCAAGGACGGCGTTGTGAACGTCGAGGAGGGCCAGACCTTCGGCCTCGAGCTCGAGTTCACGGAGGGCATGCAGTTCGACAAGGGCTACCTGTCGCCGTACATGATCACCGACGCCGAGCGCATGGAAGCCGTGCTCGAGGATCCGTACATCCTGATCGCCAACCAGAAGATCGGCGCGGTCAAGGACATCCTGCCGGTGCTCGAGCAGGTCATCCAGGCCGGCCGGCCGCTGCTGATCGTGGCCGAGGACGTCGAGGGCGAGTCGCTCGCGACGATCGTCGTCAACAAGCTGCGCGGCACGTTCACCGCCGTCGCGGTCAAGGCGCCGGGCTTCGGCGACCGCCGCAAGCGGATGCTCGAGGACATCGCGGTCCTCACCGGCGGCGAGGTGATCACCGAGGAGATGGGCCTCAAGCTCGAGAACACGAAGCTCTCGCAGCTCGGCCGCGCCCGCAAGGTCGTCGTCGACAAGGACTCGACCACGATCATCGACGGTGCCGGCGAGGGTGACGCGATCAAGGCCCGGATCAAGCAGCTCAAGTCCGAGATCGAGAACACCGACTCGGACTTCGACCGCGAGAAGCTGCAGGAGCGGCTGGCGAAGCTCTCCGGCGGCGTCGCGGTGGTCAAGGTCGGCGCTGCCACCGAGACCGAGATGAAGGAGAAGAAGCACCGCGTCGAGGACGCGCTGCAGGCCACCCGCGCAGCCCTCGAGGAGGGCATCGTGCCGGGCGGCGGCGTCGCGCTGCTGAACGCGGCAGACTCGGTCAAGAAGGCCCTCGACAAGATCGAGGGCGACGAGCGCACCGGAGCGAACGATCATCATCCGCGCGCTCGAGGAGCCGCTCCGGCAGCTCTCCTACAACGCCGGGCTCGAGGGCTCCGTCGTCGTGGACAAGGTCCGCCAGCAGGCGAAGGGCTTCGGCCTCAACGTCGAGACGGCGGGTGTACGAGGACCTCGTCAAGGCGGGGATCATCGACCCGACCATGGTCACGCGCTCGGCGCTGCAGAACGCCGCGTCGATCGCGAAGAACATCCTCACCACCGAGGTGATCGTCGCCGAGGCGCCTGAGAAGGCCGGCTCCGGCGGCGGCGGCGGTATGCCCGACATGGGTGGGATGATGTAAGCAGCGTGGGGGAACCCATGGTTCCCCCACGAGCCCCCTCCTTCGCGCTCGCGCGTGCAGGAACGGGGTTTGGGCTCCCGCCGGGCAAGGCCCGGCTCCGCCCGCAGACGGAGGTTCGAGGTTGAACCGAGGGGCCGGCGCAAGCCGGCCCCTCGCCTTGCGTGGGGGAACCCATGGTTCCCCCACGAGCCCCCTCCTTCGCGCTCGCGCGTGCAGGAACGGGGTTTGGGCTCCCGCCGGGCAAGGACCGGCTCCGCCCGCAGATGGAGGCTCATTGTTGAGGCGAAGGGCCAGCTCGCGCCGACCCTTCTCGGCGCAACGAAAGACGGCGCCTGAGGCGCCGTCTTTCGGGGATGGTACTGGGGGAGGTGGGTAGCCCAGGTATCGGTCGCCTCGGAGTCGTCCTCATCCCTTGTTCGAGGGATCTCAGAAGCCGTAGCGCTCTTCCTTCCAGGGATCGGCGTCGTTGTGGTAGCCGTAGCCCTCCCAGAAGCCGGGGCGGTCCGCGGCGAGCAGCTCGATCCCGCGCAGCCACTTGGCGCTCTTCCAGAAGTACTTGCCCGGGATCACGAGCCGCAGCGGCCAGCCGTGGTCGGGCGTCAGCGGCGCGCCGTCGGCCTCGTAGGCGAGCAGCGCCTGGGCGTCCTCGAGGAACGAGACCGGCACGTTGGCCGTGAACCCGGCCTCGGCATGGGCGATCGCGAACCGCGCGCTCGGCCGCTGGCCCGATCAGCTGCTTGACCTCGCTCCACGCGACGCCCTTGAAGGTCGTGTCGAAGCGGCTCCAGCGCGTGACGCAGTGGATGTCCTGCGTCACCTCGACGGCCGGGAGCGCCAGCAGCTCCTGCCATGTGAGCTCGATCGGCGTGTCCACCTCGCCCCAGACGCGAAAGCTCCACGTCGCGAGGTCGATCCTCGGCACGCCGCCCGCGTGCAGGACGGGCCACTTCTCGGTCAGGTACTGCCCCGGGGGCAGCCGCGCCGGGTCGTAGCCCAGCTCCTCGGCCTTCCGCTCCGCCTTGCTCCTGAACATCGTCCTTACACTAGACAACGTGGTCGCCATTGCGTTACGCGCCAGCCGCAGACCCCGCGCCTTCGTCGGGGTCACCGGCCCGGACGCGGAGGAGTACCTCCAGCGGATGCTCTCGAACGACGTCGAGGCGTTGTCCCCCGGCGAGGCCTGCGAGGCGCTGCTCCTGACGGCGAAGGCTCGTCTGATCGCGCCGCTCGTCGTCCTCCGACGCGGGGCCGAGGACTTCCTGCTGCTGACCGAGCCCGAGCTCGGCGGGCGCGTGCGGGACGAGCTGCTGCGCTTCCGCTTCGCCGCGAAGGCGGCGATCGAGCCCGAGGAGCACGAGTCGTGGGTCGTGCTCGGCGCCGAGGAGGGCGGCATCCCGTGCCGCGACTACGGTGTTCCCGCCGTCGAGACGCTGGGCGGCCGGCCTGACGCCGCCGAAGTGGGCGGCGACGAGCTCGAGCTGCTGCGCATCCGCGCCGGCACGCCGCGCTGGGGGCTCGAGCTCGACGACCGCGTCCTGCCCGCCGAGGCCGGGCTCGACGCCTGGGCGATCAGCTTCACGAAGGGCTGTTATCCGGGGCAGGAGCCGGTGGCGCGCCTCCGCTACCGCGGTCACGCCAACCGCGGCCTGCGCGTCCTCGTACTGGAGGGCGGCGAGCTGCCGGCCTACGACGCCGAGCTGACGTGGGAGGGCAAGCCGGCCGGCCGGATCACGAGCGCGGCGGGCGACCCGGAGGGCGGCGTGCTTTGTCTCGCCTACGTGAGGACCGAGGTGCCTGTCGACGCTCGCCTGGACGTCGGCTCCAGGGCGGCGACGCAGCTACACTAGGCCGTCCCGCGCCCGTAGCTCAGGGGATAGAGCGCTGCCCTGCGGAGGCAGAGGTCGCAAGTTCGAATCTTGCCGGGCGCACTCCCGCGGGGGAACCCATGGTTCCCCCGCGAGCCCCCTCCTTTTCCGTTTCTCGCCGTCGGACGCGTCTTGCCCTGCGCGGGAGTGAATCCCGCTCCGGCCGACAGCGAGCGCTCACGAACAGGCCGGCGCGTCGCTTCGCTCGCGCGTTCGGGATGAGGGCACGTCCTTACACTCCCTATCGTGCCGCTCTACCTCTCCGAGTCCGATGTCGCGTCGCTCCTGACGCCGGCCGAGGCGGTGCCGGTGCTCGAGGACTGCTTCCGACGGCTCGCGTCGGGCGCCTGCGACAACCGGCCCCGCACGCGGCTCCCGCTCGAGGGCGGCTTCTTCGCGGTCATGGCCGCGACGGACTCCGAGCTCGGCTACGCCGGCCTCAAGAGCTACACGGTCGTGGACGGGAAGCTCGCCTTCGTCGTCTGCCTCTTCGAGCTGGCGACCGGCACGCTCGCCGCCGTGCTTGAGGCCGACCTGCTCGGCAAGCTCCGCACCGGCGCCGCGAGTGGGGTCGCCGCGAAGCACCTCGCGCGCGCGGGCGCGACGAGCCTCGGCGTGATCGGCTGTGGTTGGCAGGCCGAAAGCCAGATCGAGGCGATCCGAGCCGCCGTGCCGTCCCTCGAGCGCGTCGTCGCCTACTGCCGGACGCCCGACAGGCTCGCCGCCTTCTGCGAGCGCACCGGCGCGGAGCCCGCGGAGAGGGCGAGCGACGCCGGCGGGCAGAACGTCGTCGTCACGGCGACGACGTCGAAGGACCCCGTCCTGCGCGGAGAGTGGCTGAGCGAGGGCGCCCTCGTGTGTGCGATCGGCGCCAACGATCCTCGTGCGCGCGAGCTCGACAACGTCGTGCTCGAGCGGGCGGCTTTCGTCTGCTGCGACTCGCGCGAGCAGTCGCGGCTGGAGTCGGGCGACCTGATCGAGCCCGTCGCCAGCGGAGTGCTCGACTGGCTCGAGGTGCACGAGCTGCAGGAGGTCGTCGCGGGCGCCGTGCAGGGGCGGGGCTCCGACCGCGACGTCGTCGTCTTCAAGTCGAACGGGCTCGCGGCGTGGGACGTCGCGATCGGCGTCGCGGCGCTCGGGCGCGCACGGGAGCGCGGCGTGGGGCGCGAGCTCTAGGAGTCTCGCGCGGCGGCGACGCCGGCGCGGGCGGCCTCGACCATGTCCCCGCCGATGGCGTGGATGACCTCGGGCCGGTCGAGCAGGCGAGCCTGTTGCTCGGTGCTCAGGCGGTTCTTGACGTAGCGGTCCTCGAGGATCTCGGAGAGCGCCCGCCCGCGGTCGTGCTCGCGGATGACGTAGGCAGCGACCCGCTCCTCCGCGGTCGAGCGCTGGAAGAGAAACGAGAAGAGGTTCTTGAAGATCGCCACCGAGAGGATTGTAATGTAGGTGAAGTGAGACGACGGTCTGCATCCGGGCGCTTCGCGGAGCGTGCGCTGCACGGTGTGGACGATGCCGGCGCCGAGGAGCGGATCCTGATCTGGATCGAGCGCAGGCCGGGGGCGGTCTGGGCCGTCGGCCGCGCGGTCAATCAGCAGCACCGGCCGACCGACGAGCCGCGCCACGACGACTACCTCTTCGAGGGGTACGAGCTGGAGGACGCGCTCCAGGCGGCGAACGAGGCGCTTGAGGACGACGTCGTCGTGCTCGAGGGGGACGGGGGCGGTACGGGCGTGAAGCCGTTCACGCGCAAGGAGGTCCTTCCACTCCTCGAGCGCTGGTTCTTCGGCCGCTGATGTCCCTGGCCGCGGCCCCTCCCGGTCGGCGGAGCCAGCCGGCCTCCGGGGCCGCGCCCAGGAACGTCAGCGGGCGTGATCTTGGGTGTGCCGGTTCTCTCTTCCCACGGCGAATTCTGGTGGTAGCCTCGCCGCCCGTGCCGATCCGCGTAGGTCACAGTCCCGATCCCGACGACGCCTTCATGTTCTGGGGCCTCACGACGGCTCTCGTCGACCGGCGCGGGTACGACTTCGAGCAGGTGCTCGCCGATATCCAGACGCTCAACTGCTGGGCGCTCGAGGCGCGGCTCGAGGTGACGGCGCTGTCGCTGGCCGCCTACCCGTTCGTGCAGGACGACTACGCACTGCTGCCGCACGGCGCCAGCATCGGGTCGGGCTACGGCCCCGTCGTCGTGGCGCGGGAGCCCTTGACGCGCGAGCGGCTGCGCGAGACCGAGATCGTCATCCCCGGGAAGCTGACGACGGCGTACCTCGCGCTCAGGCTCGTGCTCGGCGACGCGCCGTTCCGCGAGCTGCCGTTCGAGCAGATCCCCGATGAGGTCGCCTCCGGCCGGGCGGAGGCTGGGCTGCTCATCCACGAGGGCCAGCTCACGTTCGAGGATCGCGGCCTCGAGAAGGTGCTCGACCTGGGTGACTGGTGGCTGCTCGAGACCGGGCTGCCGCTGCCACTCGGCGTCAACGCGATCCGGCGGGACCTTGGTGAAGACGTGATCGCCGACGTGTCGCAGGTTCTCCGCGAGTCCATCCAGTGCGGGCTCGACCACCGCGCCGAGGCACTGGAGTACGCGGTCCAGTTCGGGCGCGGGATCGACGCCGAGATCGCCGACCAGTTCGTCTCCATGTACGTCAACGAGCTGACGCGGGACTACGGCGACGAGGGCCGGCGGGCCGTCGCGGAGCTGCTGCGGCGGGGCGAGGCGATCGGCGCGTTCCCGAATCCGGTCACGGTCGACTGGGTTCCTTGAGCCGCGCTGTCTAGGCGACCGGCGGGCGGATGTAGATCACGCCCTTGTGCTTGACCGGCACGAACGGTGCGCCGATCGACATGATCATCCCCTCGACCTGGACGAAGATGTCCTCACCGGCCTCGGCGGTGTCTTCGCACCGCACCTCGATTTCGATCTCGTCGATCGCGCGGGCGTCGAGGCCCGCCTGCTTCAGCTCCGCCAGGAGCCTGTCGCGGTCGGGGATGCGTGCCGCTTCGACGTGAACGTTGCTCATGACTGTCCCTGCCTCCCCTGCTGCCGGTGGGTTCGGACGGACGCTACGAGTCTAGGCGAGTCGTGACCTGGCCTCGCGCAGTGATCGTCGCACAGTCCGGGCCGAGGCAGTAGTAGTCTCCGCCCGATGGCAGTCGCGACCGAGTACGGGCTCTTCATCGACGGCGCCACCGGCACCCGGCCGGCGAACCCCTTCGGGCTGTAGGCGGCGGGCCTTACCGCTGGGCCGTGCTGGCCGCCGGGACCGCGGCGCAGGCCTCGATCTCGGCCGTCCTGATCGGGCTGCCGGCGCTCGCCCCGGCTCTGCGCAACGACCTCGGCTTCAGCCTCGCGCAGATCGGGGCGCTCTTCGCCGCGACGAACCTCGGCCAGATGGCGACGCTGCTGCTCTGGGGGTATGCGGCTGACCGGGCGGGCGAGCGGGTCGTGATCGCAGTCGGGCTGGGCGCCGCCTCGGCGGCCCTGGCCGGGGCGGCGTTCGTGTCGGGCTTTGCCGCGCTGTTCTGCCTGCTCGCGGTTGCCGGCGCGCTCGGCGCCGGAGTCAACGCGGGCAGCGGCCGCGCGGTGATGCGCTGGTTCGGCCCCGAGCAGCTTGGACTCGCGCTCGGCGTCCGCCAGACGGCGATCCCGATCGGCGGTGTCGTGGCCGCGCTGACGCTCCCGGCGCTCGCGCGCTGGGACGGCCCGCGCGCGGCCTTTCTCGGGCTGGCCGGCCTGTGCCTCGCGGGCGCGCTCGCGGGCGGCCTCGTCGTCCGTGACCGGGAGACCGACCCACCCGTCGCGCAAGCGGTGCCGTGGACGTTGCGCGACCGCTCGCTCTGGCTGCTCTCGGCCGGGAGCGGCCTCTACCTCGTCGCCCAGGTCGGGTTGATCGGCTTCGTCGTCCTCTTCCTGCACGAGGAGCGCGGCGTCGGAGCCGGCCGGGCGGCGGCGGTGCTCGCCGCCATGCAGGTGCTCGGCGCCGTGCTGCGGATCGGGACCGGGGTTTGGTCGGATCGGCTCGGGACGCGCTTCATGCCGTTGCAGCGGATCGGGCTTGCGCTGGCGGCGAGCGCGGCCCTGTCCGCCGCGCTCCTGCACGCGCCGCTGTCGCTGCTGGCGCCGGCGCTCGTCGTCGCCGGAGGCCTCTCGATGGGCTGGAACGGGCTCTCCTTCGCCGCGGCCGCCGAGCTCGGAGGCCGCACGCGCAGCGGCGCGGCGATCGGGTTCCAGCAGACGGCGCTCGCGGTCGTCGGCGCAGGCGCGTCGGTCGGCTTCGCCGCGGTCGCGAGCGTCTCGTGGTACTCGGCCTTCGCCCTCGCAGCCGCAGCGCCGCTCCTCGGTCGGCTCGTGCTCGCGGCCGCCGCCGGCCGCATAGATGAGTGATTCCCAATCACCGCACCCCCGAGTGGGGGCCTGGGCACTGCGCATCGCGGCCGCCTCGCCCGGCACCAAGGCAACCAGCCTTGGCACCGTTCGAGTCGACCACGCTGCTTGACCCATGCCCTCCCTGAGGGCACGCCGATTAGGAATCAATCATCTAGCGCTCGACGCGGGCTCTGGCGGCCTCCGGGAGCATCGTCCTACTTTCGCAGGGTCAGCGCCGCGCCGACCCCGAGCAGGGCGAGGCCGAGGAGGCGCTGCCAGCCGAGCGGGATCCTCTCGAGCCCGAAGAAGCCGAAGCGGTCGATCACCGCGCCCATCGTGAGCTGGCCGGCGAGGAAGATCGCGATCGTCGCCGCCGAGCCGATCCGCGGCGCGGCGATCGTGATCGTGAAGACGATGAAGGCGCCGGTGACGCCGCCGAGCCAGAGCCAGGCCGGCGAGTGGAAGGCGGCTGCGTAGCCCTCGAAGCTGCGGCGGGCGACGAGGAGCGCGACGGCGGCGATGACCGTCGTAAGGAGCGCCGAGAACGCGACCGCCTCGATCGAGCCGATGCGGTCTCCGAAACGACCCATCACGGCTACCTGCACGGCGCCGGCCAAGCCGCCCGCGGCAACCAGCACAGCTGCGCCCGACCCGCTCACGCGCCGCTCGCCGGTGCCGGCTGGTCGCTCTGGGAGAACCGTTTCGGCATCACACTCCTCCTCTCGTTCGCCGACCCCGAAGCTATACGCTCGGGGCTCCGCGAGTCGAGGAGATCCGCACGTGCCCCAGCCGACCCACCCTCGCCCGCTTCCGCCCGAGGAGCTGGGCTTCGAGAAGATCGTCTACGAGAAGGCGCCGCCGCGCGCGACGATCCGGCTCAACCGGCCTGAGGTGCTGAACGCCTTCGACTTCCAGCTGCTGCGCGAGTTCGCGCGCGCGTGCGAGGACGCCTCCTGGGACGACGAGATTCGCGTCGTCGTCGTCACCGGCACCGGCCGGGCCTTCTGCGTCGGCGCCGATCTCACGAGCTGGGGCGCCGACCTCCTCGGCAACTCGAAGGAGTACTGGAAGTGGTTCGGCGCCTTCAAGGACGCCCACGACCGGCTGCGCGAGATCGGCAAGCCGACGATCGCGCGCGTGAACGGCATCGCTGTCGGCGGCGGCAACGAGCTGCAGATGGCCTGCGATCTCGCCGTCATGGTCGAGGACGCCTTCATCCGGCACGTCGGCCTCGACCACGGCTCCGTCCCGGCGGGCGGCGCAACGCAGTGGCTCGCGCTGATGGGCGGCGACCGGCGCGCCCGCGAGATCGTCCTGCTCGGCAGGGAGATCCCGGCGCGGAAGGCCGAGGAGTGGGGGCTCGTCAACTGCGCCGTCCCGGCCTCACAGCTCGACGAGGTCGTCGACGACTGGGTGGCAGAGCTCGCCAAGAAGCTGCCGGAGACGACGCGGTACGCCAAGCAGCAGCTCAACTTCTGGCGCGACCTCGCCTGGCACGGAACCGTCAACCACGCGCGCGACTGGCTCGCGCTCTCGATGCTCGGCAGCGAGGCGCAGGACGCCGTCAACCGCTTCCTCGGGAGGGAGAATGAGCGACGAGCAGCTCGTCCTCGTCGAGCGGGACGGCGCGGTCGGCGTCGTCCTGATGAACCGCCCCAAGGCGCTGAACGCGCTCTCCGACGAGCTGATGGGCCAAGTCGTCGTCGCGCTCGAGGAACTGGACGCCGACGGGTCGGTGCGCTGCATCGTCCTCGGCGGCGGCGAGCGCGCCTTCGCGGCCGGCGCCGACATCGGCGAGCTGGCCAAGGCGAGCCCGATCGACGCCGTCGCTTCGCCGCGCCTGCAGCGCTGGGACTCGATCCGGAAGGTCGGGACCCCGATCGTCGCGGCGGTGTCCGGCTACTGCCTCGGCGGCGGCTGCGAGCTGGCGATGCTCTGCGACGTGATCGTCGCCTCCGAGACGGCGCAGTTCGGCCAGCCGGAGATCCAGCTCGGCCTCCTTCCCGGCGCCGGCGGCACGCAGCGGCTGACGCGGGCGGTCGGCAAGGCGGTGGCGATGGACGTGATCCTCTCCAACCGCTTCCTCAGCGCCCAGGAGGCGCTTGCGTTCGGGCTCGTCTCGCGCGTCGTGGCGAAGGAGGCGTGGCTCGAGGAGGCCAAGCGCGTCGCCGCAGAGATCGCGACGAAGAGCCCGGTGGCGCTGCGGCTCGCGAAGGACGCGGTGGATGCAGCGTTCGAGAGCACGCTCCGGACGGGCGTCGAGATCGAGCGGCAGGCGTTCGGCCTCGCGATCTCCTCGGAGGACGCGAAGGAAGGCATGGCCGCGTTCCTCGAGAAGCGCCCACCCGAGTTCACGGGACATTAGGCTTCAGCGCATGACCGAGGTGCTGACCGCTCGCGAGGGCGCGGTCCTGACGATCAGCCTCAACCGGCCGGAGGTCTACAACGCCTTCAACCGTGACCTGCACAAGGCGCTCGCCGCCGCGCTGAAGGAGGCGCGTGACGGCGAGGTGCGCGCCGTCGTCCTCACCGGCGCCGGCAAGGGCTTCTGCGCGGGGCAGGACCTGAAGGAGTTCCAGTCGCTGCCGGGCGGCGTCGGCGACGCGCTGCGCTCGACCTACCACCCGAACATCCTCGCGATCCGCGCGCTCGAGAAGCCGGTGATCGCCGCCGTCAACGGCGCCTGCGCGGGCGCGGGGCTCTCGCTCGCGGCCGCCTGCGACATTCGCATCGCCGCCGACGACGCGACCTTCGTGCCGGGCTTCATCGGCATCGGCCTCATCCCCGACGCGGGGGGCTCGTGGTTCATCCACCGGCTGCTCGGCTTCGCGCGCGCGTTCGAGTGGATGAGCTCGAACCGGCGGCTCCCGGCGGCCGAGGCGCTCGCCTGGGGGCTCGTCTCGGAGGTCGTGCCGGCCGAGGGGCTGGCTGCGCGGGCGGCCGAGCTGGCCGCGACGTACGCCGCGCTGCCGACGAAGGCGATCGGGATGACGAAGCGGCTCTTCGACCACGCCTTCACCGCATCGCTCGAGCAGCAGCTCGACATGGAGGCCCAGCTCCAGTCGGCCGCGACGAAGACGCACGACTTCGCCGAGGGTGTCTCCGCCTTCCTCGAGAAGCGCGCCCCGAGCTTCGAAGGCCGGTAGGCGGGCGCCGGGCGGGTCACGGCGACCGACTACCACTCAGGCGGCGAGCACGTCTTCGAGCTCGATCCCGGCGACCCGCTCGGCGAGAGCTTCCTGCATCTTCTAGAGGGTTCGACCGGTGCGCGGCGCATTCTGTCTGGGACTCGACAGGAGGCATCGACATGAACGACACCACGTACCCGATCCAGCTCGTCGTCACCGACGACCTGCGCCGGTCGCGCCTGACCGTGTTCTTTCGCTACCTGCTCGCGCTCCCGCACATGATCTGGCTCTCGCTCTACGGGATCGCGGCGTACATCGTGCTTGTCATCGCGTGGTTCGCGGCGCTCTTCACGGGCCGCGTTCCGGAGGGCATGCACCGCTTCCTCGCCGGCTACCTGCGCTACTCGACGCGCGTGAACGCGTACACGTACCTCGTCGCGAACCAGTTCCCGCCGTTCGGCGCAGGCGGCGAGTACTCGATCGACCTCGAGGTCGCCGGGGCCGAACCCCAGGGCCGCCTGGGCGTCTTCTTCCGGGGGCTGCTCGTCTTCCCGGCGCTGCTGCTCGCCGCGATCCTCGGCTACGCGATGGGCATCGTCGCTCTCGGCGGCTGGTTCTACGCGCTCTGGCACGGCCGGATGAGCGAGGGGATGCGCGACCTGATGGCGTACAGCCTCCGCTTCCAGCAACGGACGTCGGGCTACTACCTGCTGCTGACGAGCCGCTACCCAGCGCTCGGCAAGATCACTATGTAGCTACCCGCCCTTCGCGCACTCGGTCAGGCCGAGCTCGGCGGCGATTCCGTGCGCCTTGTCCGCGTTGTCCTCGCCCTCGGTGCCGATCTTCTCGATCGCGGTGCCGTCGCCCGACTTCGCCGCCTCGCCGAGCTGCGCGAGGAGCTCGGCGTTGACGTCGCCGGTTGCGAGGTAATCGTCGTATCCCGCCTGGAGATCCTCGGGCGCCTTCAGCGCGCGCAGCTTCGCGATGGCGTCCTCTGCGATCGGCTTCGCCTTCGCCACCAGGCCGACGAGGTCCTCGAGCGACGCCGGATCGCCGAGCGCGTCGATGCGGGCGTCGTAGTCCTTGCAGATCGCGTTCGCCTGGGCGATGAACTCCGCCTTGCTGAGCGTGGTCTTGCCGCCGCCGCCGCACCCGGCGAGCGCGAGCGCGGCCAGGCCCGAGAGGGAGAGGAGGAGCGTCCGGCGCACGGGGCGAGTCTAGAGAGTCGCGCCGGTCCCGGCTAGTCGGCGGCGAGCGCGGTGAGGATCTCGGCTTCCTCGGGGAAGCGACCCTCGGTCTTCTTCGAGAAGATCAGGTCGCCGTCGGCGAGGACGTCGAACTGGCTCTTCTCGCCCGGCGTGATCGCCGCCGCGGCGAGCCCTGCGTGCCGGATCGCGGCCGCGAGACTCGCGGCCCGGCGGTCATAGCCGCTTCAGGTCGGGCAGTAGAAGATCTCGACGGTGCCGGCGCCCATCGGAGCGAACTATATGCGGGAGGTCGCCCGGATACCCGCTCGGGGATTCCCCGGTCGGCAACCCCGGCATGCACATGCCGACGCTGCTCGGCCCGCTGGCCGGCATCTCGGCGCTGGCGACGAAAATGATGCAGCGGCAGATAGAGAAGCTCGACATCCCGCCGATCGCGGAGTTCGTCGAGCTGCTCGCCGACTCCGGCGCCGGACTCTACGCCTGCAAGGCGACGGTGGACATGCTCGGCGTGACGATGGACGACTTCGCCCCGCAGGTGGACCGCATCCTCACCGTCGGCGAGTTCTACGAGCTGGCCGCGGGCGGCGAGATCATCTTCACGTAAGCCGTCGTTCCTGCACGGCCGGCTGGGCACAGAGCTCCGCTGACCGCAAGCCCGTAAGGGCTATGTCGATCTTCAAATGGCCCGAAGGCCCCCGCCCGACCGTCCGAGTTGTTCGGCCCTGCGTGCCGTAACGCGAGATGGCGCGCACCGCTTTGATCGACGAGGAGGAGTCGGAGCAGAAGGTCCAGACGTGTTCCATCTGGACCTTCTGCCATGACTAGACAGCGATAGATCGTGTAGGCTCGCATCTAGTCATAGAAGACCGTTCTCGGAGAGGTGGAAGCATGGCCGTAATTGAACAAGATTCAGTCACCGCAGAGGCAGCTGGGGACTTCGATCGCGCAGCGCTTCAGGCGCTTGACATTGACTACAAGGTCGAGGACGACTTTCCTTTGGCCCGGATCGACGTTCCTGCCTCCCGACAGGTCTGGGAGCAGGTCCGACCCGGCGAACCGCTCGACGAAGAGAACATCGACCATCTCCGAGCCGCGGTCGAGAATGGAGGGACGCTTCCGCCGCCGACCGTGTTCCGGGACGGCCGGGGGAAGTGGCGCGTCGTCTCTGGCAACCACCGCACCGAGCTGTACAGGCGCATCGGAACGACAAAGACGCGTGTGTATGTCGCGACTGGGCTCGAAGGGCTGAAGTTCGAGAACGGCGCGGTGCTCGCTCTCGCATTCGAAGCGAACGCTGGTCACGGCAAGCAGGTATCCGAGGCGTTCCGCCTAAAGCAGGCACTCGATCTCGTCCACAAGGGCGGCTATGACCTGAAGGACGCCGCACGAGCACTTTCGGTGTCGGAGGGGAAGCTGCGCGACGAGAAGGAGAAGGTCGAAGCAACCCAGCGACTTGAGCGGCTCGGCGTGAACACTGAGCCGATCCCAGTCACGGCCCGTCGCCGTATCGCGTCGATCAAGTCAGACCGCCTTGCGAAGAAGCTCGGTCAACTCGTGCCGCTGATGGAACAGAAAGTCACGACGGTTGAGGAAACCGTTAAGGCGGTCAATGCCTCCCGCTCGGAGTCCGCTGGGGCAAAGATCCTCGACGCGCTAGACAAGACCCTGCAGGCCGCGCGTCCGCGACGGGGCGCGTCGTCAAACCTGCGAGCGGCCGCGGTCTCGCCGGTCCTCACGAACTTGAATCGGATTTTGACGAGCATCGCGAACATCAGTGTCGAAGAGATCCAAACTGCCGGGACGACAGCGGAGTATCGGGATCTCACCCGCGAGAAGGCTCGACACGCGATCAAGCGTCTCAACGAAATCAAGGCGGCACTGTGATCACCCCGCTGGATCGCCGACCGGACTGGGTCGAGCGTCTCTACAAGTTGCTCGAGGAAGGTGCTGAAGCACCGCGCCGACTGCTAGAGGAGGAGATGATGCTCATGATCCCCTCGGGGCCCGCTCACCGGGAAGGGATTGCGAAAGCCCGGTCCGACCACAATTACCGGATGAGAAAGCTGGGGTTGGAGCCCGACCCCGCCTACGTTGCGACCGGAGATCTGGTTCGCAAGGGCCGGCAGCGGCTCGCATTGAAGGCGATCCACACAGAAGTCGCGGCAGGCCGCATCGAGAGGTTCCAAAGAGATGGACGTGTCTGGCTTCGCCTCCATGCGGGTTAGGCGAGTCCGTGAGTCGAGGCTGGGAATAGCACACAGCACATCGGCTCTCCCGCTACTCGACGAAGTGAAGTTGCCGCTTCCACTTCTTGCTTTCGGAGAAATGTATGAGCCCTTCATGCTGAAGCCTCCCGACCACGATCGCCGGCGTGACTCCGAGTTCGTCGGCAAAACTCGGGATCTCAGCGGGCCTTAGCTGCCGCAGCCTCTGTTCGTGTGCTGGGGGGATGAGGAAGCGAGCCGCGAATCGATTCGCTTCCTCTTCCAGACGTTTGTCGTCGTCGGTTCCGCCACCTTCGGCAAGCTTGAGTCCGTCAACGAAGACGCCTTTCTTCCGGTGAAGCAGGACGTGCGCAGCCTCGTGGAAGAAGCTGAACCAGAAGACGTCTTCCCAGTGGTAGCGCAGGCTGAGCTGGATCAGAGCCTTGTGTGGGCTTAGCCACCGGGTCGCACCATGGGCGCGCGCACCCTCGAAGGTATCGACTATGACGAACGCGACGCCGGCGTCGGCAAGCGCCTTGGTGATCCGCGGCTGCCAGACCTTCGGATCTTTACGCGTGAGCTCGCGTGCGTCGTGGAGCGCAGACATGAACTGTTCGCTGTCAAAAGCCTTGCACTCGATCGAGGCGGCTCGGAGCTCGCCAACTCGGAGCCACGAATCGAGCGCGTGTGGGTCACTCTTGTAGTGCTGCGATCTCCTGTATGCGACGGCTCGGCTCTCCCAGAGCGTCGGGCTGGCGATACCAAGAAAGCGGAGCAGCTCCTGAACGAGCTCGACTCCGGCTGTGTCTTTCGTGAGGAAACCGGCCCTCTTCAAGTCCCTGACGGGGAACGCTTTCGCCCACCCAATGTGCGCCTCGAGCTCTTTCGTCTCGCTCTGGCGCGCGACGTCTGCCTGGTAGAGCGACTCGCGGTTGAGCCAGAAGCTGGCGGGGACACGAAAGACCTTTTCGAGACCCAGCGCGAGTTCCGCGGAGATGGAGGCGCCGCCCTTCACGACCTGGTTGACGTGCTTGAGCGTGACGCCGAGTCGTTTCGCGAGCTCGGTCTGCGTCATCTCATGCTCCTCCAGGAGATCCGCGATCGTCTCTCCCGGTGGTACTGCGTAGGTTGGGCGGAACGAGTGCTCCGGAGCCATCACCGCCATCGTTCCTGATCCTCCCTTGTGTTAGTCATTAGTGGTAGTCGACGATTTCGAGCACCTGCACGGCATCGATCTCCGTCCAGACGTGGGCGCCCTCGGTCTTCTCGCTGGGCCAGCCGTTCGCCGGGGTGATCACGAGTCGGTGGCCGCCGGATAGGTCGAAACCGAGCTGGCCGTCGCGGTCGCCATCGAGCTCGTGGATGCGGCCCGGCAAATTCCGCATTTCCTCGAGCGTCGCCGCTGCGCGCAGGTCGCTCAGCCGCCCCATCACCTTCTTCGCCCCGTCGCTCCCGTAGGCCCTTCGCAGCTCCTTCTCGGACTCGCAGAGCTTCTGGAGCTTGCGATTGGCGAATGAGATCTCCACGCTTTAGAAAAGGATGAACCGATTTGGTGTATAGTTGCTGAAACAGAGTAGCTCAATCGGATCGATCCTACAAGGGCGACCGGTCTACAAGGCGAGAGCCGGAAGGAGGCGGCATGGCCGTCGACGAGAAGCGGAAGCCGAAGACGATCAAGCTGGTGATCGTCTACGGCGTCAACAAGGAGCTGAGCGTGTCAGAGGAGGACACGATCGGCGGGGTGAAGGTACGGGCGCTCGAGTTGTTCGGGATCGACCAGTCCGAGCTGAACAACTTCGTTCTCCGCGCCAAGGTGCATGGGCACAAGGACGAGCAGCTCGACGAGGCCCGGACGGTTGAGTCGTACGACCTGCACAACAAGGACAAGGTGACCCTCGCCGCCGGCACGCCCTTCGGCGCGGGCTGCTGATCCGATGGCAGAGCCCGCCTACGACGAGCTCACGCCCGAGGAGCAGTCGAAGTCGCTCGTGCGCGACGAGTACGAGAAGCTCGTCGCGCAGAGCGACTTCTTCGGCTGGCAACTCCGGCTCCACGACGTGGGCGACTACTACGTCATCTTCGCCCGGATCGAGAAGACGCCGGAGCGCATCTTCGTGCTCAAGCTTGAGTGCGACGACTACCCGCAGATCGCACCCAAGTCCAGCTTTATCGACGCCGCGCAGTTCGAGTCCGCCGACGAGACCACCGAGCCAGTCGCTGGCGACTACCCGAGCGGTGACTACATCGCACGCGACCGGGGCCTGCTCCCGGTCATGTGCATCAAGGGCCACCGTGACTACTACGCCGGCGGCTGGCATGCCGGCTGGACGAATCCGCCCTGCCATGATCACAGCCTCTGCCAACACGTCGTCAATGTCCGCAATGCGCTTCTTGAGAAGTGGTCGTAGCCGTCGCCGGCGGGCGCTGGTGACGGGCGAGCAACAGCGGCACGTTGCGCGCCAACCGCCCGCGGCGCCGCTCACGACAGTACGTTTCGGCGCGCCCCGCGAGGAGCGAGACCTCGGCCGGCGCGACGCCGAGCTCATCTACAACCGCGTCTTTATCCCGTCGCTCATCCTCGACCACACCGAACTGATGCTGCGCCAGCACGGCGTGGCCGGCGAGGAAGGCTTCGGCGTCTGGGCGGGGACGCTAAGCGGTGGCGACGCCTTCGTCTCCACCCTCGTGCTTCCGCGTGTCGAAGGGAAAGCGCGCTTACACGGCCAGATCACGCCGCAGACGACGGCCGCCGTTTTCGCTGAGCTCGACCTGCTCGATCTCGTCCCGATCGCGCAGATCCACAGCCACCCGATGAGCGCCTTCCTCTCGAGCATCGACGCCGAGCGGCCGCTCGTTGCCGTGCCCGGCTTCCTCTCGATCATTGTCCCCGCGTTCGGCTTTGTCGACCTCGCCGACGTCAGTCTCTGGCGCGCCTACGAGTTCCACGGGCGCGAGCAGTGGCGCGAGCTCGACGAGCCCGAGCGCCGCGAACGGCTGATCATTGACCCGTCGATCCTGAGGATCGACTGATGCTCGTACTCCGCCCGACGCTGCATGAGCTCGTCGCAGCAGACGACAGCCGCACACTGAAGCAGCTCGAGGCGCTCGGCATCGCGACACGAACGGCTACCGCGCCCGCACACACGACCGTGGCACTCAGCCTTACCGCCGAGGCAACCCTGGCACAGCACCTGCTCGGTCGAGCCCTACTTGACTACGTCCTGCGCCTCGACCCGCTGGTAGCCGAGGTTCAGCTCATAGGCTTCGCCGAAGAGGACGTCCACGCACTACGCGAACACGTCCCCTTCACCACAGCTAGCGACGGTCGTACCACCGACTTCACCGTCTCGATCGGCCACAGCGCAGGTGCCGATCTCACCGTCGACGCGAGCGGCTGGCTCGCCCACCTCGGCGGCACGCTCGACCAGGCGGAAGACGGCATCCTCAACCCGATCGGACCTCTGGCTTGTGCCGGCCTGGCCGCCGGCGAGGTGTTCAAAACCCTCTTCCAGCTCAACTACCCCGAGGCCCCTTACTCGGCCCGTTTCGTCGGCGCGCGCGGTCTCTTCTCGTTCTACGACTACCGCTTCAAGGGCATGAACCCACGACTCGACCCGGTCCTGCTTGACGCTTTCCTGATCGGGCTCGGTGGCGTCGGGGCCGGCGTGATCAGGGTTCTCGCCGAGCTCGGTGTCAATGTCCAAGGCATGCTCCGCCTCGTTGATGCAGACAATCTGAGCACCGACAATCTCAACCGCGTCACGTACGCCCGGTGGAGGAGCGCCGTCGAGGAACGCAAGAAGGTGACCGAGGCCGCGAAGTACCTGAAACGGCGATTGCCGAACCTGGACGTCGAGCCGCACGCCCATCAGTTCAGCGTCTTCAAGCGCTCGATCGCCTCGCGCCGACAGGATCGCCGTTACCACACCGTCGTCACTGGCCTCGACGATGACGACGTACGCCATGAGGTTCAACGCGAACTACCACGCGTCCTCATCGACGCCGCAACCGGACGCGACGCCAACGTCACAGTCGAACGCGTCTCGCTCGGTGAATGGGGATGCCTTGGCTGTACCCGCCAGGCGAACAACCGGGCCGCGCCAGCGGGAGATCAAGAAAGGTGCGACGACTTCCCCGACGAGCGCGCACCCTCCGTCTCCTTCGTCTCCGGATTCGCCGGAACGCTGGCTGCGGCAGAGCTGCTCAAAGAGGCCGCCGGCAGCGACGCCTCGCTCCGAGGTTCCTTCGACCACGTGTTCATCTACGGGCTCAATCCCGACATGCGCTCCGAGCCTGTGCAGGCAGACAACTGCCGAATCAACTGCTCCGATCCGAGCGTCATTCGCTCCTACCGCGAAAAGTACGACATCTAATGAAGCGGATCGCCCTCGTCATCGGCGCCGGAGCATCCCTCGCCCAGGCTGAGGCCGTGGGAGTCAACGACCCCGACCGGCTTCCGCCTCTCGACTCCACGTTCTTCCAAACGCTCGCCGCGAGAAAGATCAAGGTGGGACCGGAACTCACCAGCTACGCCGTCAACTTGCTCGGACACAACCCCTTCCTCATGACGGAGGACTCACCTCGTCCTGGCATGGAGGAGTTCTTCAAGGACATCTACTACGACGTTGTCAGCAACTCCGACGACCAGCACGCGCAAGACGCATTCAGACAACTCGTCGACGCCTACACCACCGTGCTGCGGCGATCGACCAACGACGTCGCCGCTGCTGGGGCTCGGGGCCCGCTAGGGCAGCTGATCCAGAAGGCCGGACAAACCTCCTCGCGGCTCTCGCTGATCACCTTCAATCACGATCTCATCCTCGAAAACGTCGTGGCTGAAACGCGGACACTGAAGGGACGATGGTGCCTGCGACACGGCTACGGCGCCTTCGGTCACGACGCCAGCTACACGCTGTCGAAGGACGCTGAGCGCTTCGATGATCCGCGCCTCTGCCGCCACCAACGGCCCATCAGGATCTACAAGCTCCACGGCTCGCTGAACTGGTACTTCGATCTGGACGACCCGGATGACGACCGCGCCGCGCTCCTCGGCGAACGGCGACATGACCAGATGATCAGGATCACCCGCCGACGTCAAATCCCGCAGCGTCTCCGTCATGACGGAAAGCCTGCACGGCCAGTCGTCGTACCGCCGGTCTATGTCAAGCAGCCGTTCCTTGAGACATTCATGCGCCCCGTCTGGCGTGAGGCTGCTGAGGACATTGCGCGCGCCGATCGCATTTTGTTCTTCGGCTACTCGCTACCTCAGACGGACATCGAAGCGGAGAAGCTGTTTCAGCGGGCGCTTGAGCACAATGACAGCCTCAATTGGATCGACCTGGTCAATCCTGACCCGGCGGCAGCAGAGCGCTACGCGCGAGCGTTTCCGCGCCTCCCGATGCGTCGCTACGCGTCGCTTGCCGCCTTCCTTCGCAGCGGTTGACGGGCATTTGCGTTGCGAGGTCTCCCGCGAGAAGATCGCCGGCAGTGCGACTCGCGGCGCTCACCGTCGCAGTCTCGGTGGCTCTCGCCGCGCCCGCGTGGGCGGTTGCCGCTGACTTCGGCGACGCGCCGGGCAGGCGCCCGGCCGGGTACCCCGCGGACCTGAGCGTCCTCGGAACGTTCCCTTCGCTCGCCGCCGACAAGGGGCCGCAGCACGGCCGCCTCGGGCCGCACCTCGGGCTCTCCGCGACGTCGGAGGGAGACTCGCGCCAGGTCGATCGCGATCGCGACGAGGGCGCATCCCTGAAGGTGCGCCGCTGCGGGTCGAGCACGCTCACCGTGATCATCGACGCGCGCCGCCTCCCGCCCGGCGCCGGCACCGTCTATGTCAACGCCTGGTTCGACTGGAACGCCGACGGCGACTGGCTCGACGGGCGCGCCCGAGCCGGCTGCGGCCCGGAATGGGGCGTCCAGAACGTGGAGATCGACGTCCGCCGGTTCCCGGGCGACCGGTATCTGACGGTGCCGATCCGCTTCCAGGCGGGCGCTCTCCCGCCGGAGTTCTGGTGGCGCGTGCAGGTGCAGGCGGAGACGCCGGCGGCACATCGAGGCGGCGCGGCTGAGACGCCGTACCGCGGCGGCGAGACGGAGGACTACCTCCAGCACACACGCGGCGTCGGCGACGACGACCAGCCGCCGCCGGCCGTCCCGCCGCCGGCGTACCGCTGCTGGGGCGCGGGCGAGATCCTCGAGCACGGCGATGGCAGCTTCCACATGTTCGAGGCGACTCCGACCAACTACGCGCTCACCGAGCCGATGGAGGTCACCCGGCTCCGCGCGGAGATTCTGGGCGAGACGGAAGGTGTACGCGCGGTCAACCCGCAAACCCTTGGCAAGGACTCGGGCTTCGTCCGCGCCTTCTCCACCGCCGCCCGGAAGCACGTTCGGAACCCGCGCGTGCAGTTCCTCCGCTTCGTCTTCCAGTTCGACGTCCGCGTGCGCGAGCGGACGTTCCCCGTCCGCGTCACCTGTCCCTACGCGATCAGCCACACGTCGTGGCTGGCGCCGGTCCGGGCCCTGCGAGTCGTCGGCGGCCCCGGTCAGCCGTTCGAGCTCCCCGATTTCCGGGTCTGCCGCATCGACGTGCCGTTCCCGGTGGACAGCGCCCGCATCCCGGACAACGGGTTCGTGAACTTCGGCGTCGCGATCTCCTTCCCGAAGGGGGTGCGGTTCGTGACGTCGCCCAGCTTCTTGGTGACGGACACCGCCACGGGGCGGCCGCCGCCGCTCGTCTACTTCGGCGCCAAGTTCCCATGGCGCCAGAACGAACGGCGGCTGGTCGACGAGCGCGATCCCACCCGCCGGGTGATCGATGTCGCCGTTCAGGTCAGCGACTTCCTGCCGGAGGCGCCCGACGCACGCCGCGGCACGTGGGAAATCGCGACCCTCTACGTGCGGCCGGCGCACGTGCCGACGTGCGACGCGCGGGAGCTTGGCCGCTAGATCGTCTTGAACTACTCGTGCTCGAACGGCCGGCCGCACTGCGTCGGGCCATCGGGGCGCGGCTCGAACGAGGGTGTTGACGAGAATGCCGCGAATGTGCAGAATCGCTTAACACCGACGCACCTTCGGTACGACACAAGGGAGGCTCGATAGTGAACATCGCGTCGCGCGGCGCGACGATGGCAGTCGATTGGGAGCAGCGGGTCGACTTCGACCGGCTCCGGCGCAGTCGTCTCGCGCGGGCAAAGGCGGCGCTGGAGGCCTCCGATCTCGGCGCGCTCCTTCTGTTCGACCCCAACAACCTCCGCTACACGACCAGCACGGCGATCGGTACCTGGGAGCGCGACAAGAACATCCGCTTCGCTCTCCTGCCACGCGGCGAAGATCCGATCCTCTGGGACTTCGGGACGGCTGCTCGCCATCACAAGCTCTACTGCCCGTGGCTGCCGGAGGAGAACTGGCGCGCGTGGGTGTCACCGATGCGCGGCGCGATGCCGGACGCCACCGGCATCCCCGACGACCTTGCGGCGCTGATCTTCGAGGAGCTCCGCCAGCGCGGCCTGGAGAAGGAGCCGCTCGGCCTCGACGTGCCCGACATGACGACACTGCTCGCGCTGAATCGCAAGGGCATTCACATCGCCGATTCGCAGCCCGTGATGCTCGAGGCGCGCAAGATCAAGACGGAGGACGAGATCGCCCTGCTGGACCAGGCGGCCGGCATCGTCGATGCGGTCTACGACGAGATCTACCGGACGCTTCGGCCGGGGATCACCGAGAGCCAGGTCGTGGCGCAGGCCATGAAGACGCTGTTCGAGCTTGGCTCCGAGCACGTCGAAGCGATCAACGCCATCTCCGGCGATCGCTGCAACCCGCATCCGCACACGTTCTCGGATCGGTTGCTGCGCCCCGGCGATCAGGCCTTCTTCGACATCATCCATGCCTTCAACGGCTACCGGACGTGCTACTACCGCACGTTCAACATCAGCTACGCGACCCCGTCGCAGCTCGACGCATACCGGCAGTGCCGCGAGTGGCTCGACGCTTCGATCGAGCTGGTTCGGCCGGGTGTGACGACCGACCAGATCGCGGCGGTGTGGCCCGAGGCGCAGGAGTTCGGCCTGCCCGACGAGCGCGCCGCGTTCGGGCTCCAGTTCGGCCATGGTCTCGGCGTCGGTCTCTACGAGACGCCTATGATCTCGCGGCTGCACTCGTTCGACGCGCCGGTCGAGCTGGAGGTGGGGATGGTCTTCGCGCTCGAGACCTACTGCCCCGCGAGTGACGGTCACTCGGCTGCCCGGATCGAGGAGGAAGTGGTCGTCACGCCGACCGGGCCTCGCGTGCTCACCCGCTTCCCCGCCGAGGAGCTGCTCGTCACCGGGAAGATGTACGTCCGGGGCGCCGATCTGCTCGAGGGCAAGGTCGTGGTGACCGACGACGCCGGCGACAACGGCGGCGGCGCGCGGCCCGAGTCGACGCTCATCGGAACGCCTGCCGAGTGACGCCGCGTACGTCCGTTGCCCTGTACCGACCCGTGACCAAAGAGGAACCATGGTCCAGCGCAAGCCGATCAAGGGCGGCACCGTGATCACGACCTGCACGGCGGTCGAGGCGGGCTAGCCGTGGCGGTCTCGCGGGCGGACAGCGCAGCCGGGCAGGACGTCGACTTCCACGTCGGCCTGTACCGGCGGATGCGTCTGATCCGCCGCTTCGAGGATCTCGTCCAGGCCCTGTTCCTGCGGGGCGAGGTCTATGGGACGACCCATCTCTACTCGGGCCACGAGGCGGTGGCAGTCGGGTTCGCAAGCGCTCTCGGCGACGATGATCGCGTTGCCTGCACGTACCGCGGGCACGGCCATCTGCTTGCGCGCGGTCTCGGGCCGGAGCCGCTCCTGGCGGAGCTGCTCGGGCGCGCCACCGGCGTCAACGGCGGACGCGCGGGCTCGATGAACATGATCGACCTCGATCACGGCCTGATCGGCTGCTTCGGGATCGTCGGCGGCAGCATCGCGGCCGCCACCGGGGCCGCACTCGCCCTGCGCGGAACGGGCTCGGTCGCCGTCGCCTACTTCGGCGACGGCGCCACGAACCAGGCGTACTTCTTCGAGTGCCTGAACTTCGCGAAGGTTCTCTCGCTCCCGGCCGTGTTCGTCTGCGAGAACAACGGCTACGGGGAGTACACGCCGACGGATGCGGTCACTGCCGGCACGATCACGGGGCGCGCGGAGGCGATGGACATTCCGGCGATCACGGTGGACGGCATGGACGTGTGGGCCGTGCGCGCCGCCGCTCTCGAGACCGTCGAGCGCGTCCGCGCCGGCGACGGGCCTGCGTTCGTCGAAGCGCGGACCTATCGGTTCGTCGGGCATTCCCGCAGCGACCCGGGCGCGTACCGGCCGGTCGGCGAGCTCGAGCGGTGGAAGGAGAGGGACCCGCTCGTCGTCGCAGAGCGGCGGCTTCGCGAGGACTTCGGCGTGACGGCAGAGGAGCTTCACGCCGTCAGCGAGGACATCGAGCGCGAGCTCGGCGAGGTGGAGCAGGCCGCGCTCGCGGCGCCGTTCCCCGAGCCGACGCAGCTACCCGAGTTCAAGGGGTGAGCGACCAGGGTGGCCGGTCCACGCTGCGCACGTAAGGTCTCGTGATGGCGCGAGCAGTCGACAGCGACGGCGGGCAGAGGACTCTCGGGGCCCGGCTGCGAGAGGAACGAGGCCGGCTCGGAGTGAGCCTGAGGGAGCTCGCGCGACGGATCGAGGTCTCGCCGAGCCTTGTTTCGCAGATCGAGACAGGAAAGATCCAGCCTTCCGTACGCACGCTCTACGCGATCGTCAGCGAGCTCGGTGTCTCGCTCGACGATGTCTTCACGCCGTCGGGCAAGGATTCGGACGGCCACTCGCTGCCGAGCTCGCCGCGGACAGGCCGCCGAAGGGTCTCGAGCACGACAGAGACGGGGCGTGCTCCCGCGGAGGGTCACGGGCGCGTGCAGCGCGCGGCGGAGCGGAGAGTGATCGATCTCGGTTCAGGGGTGCACTGGGAGCGCCTGACGACCTGGAACGACCGCGACGTCGACTTTCTCTACGCGATCTACGAGGCGGATGGCTCTTCGAGCCCGGACGGGAGCCTGATGCGGCACAGCGGCCGCGAGTTCGGCATCGTCCTCGCCGGCAGGCTCGGTGTCACGGTCGGCTTCGAGGAGCACGTGCTCGACCCGGGCGACTCGATCGCGTTCGATTCGAGCATCCCGCACCGCTTGCACAACGACGGAGACGAGGTCGTGACAGCGATCTGGATGGTGCTCGGCCGGCACCACCACGCGTCCGAGCGCTGAGGGCAAGGCCTTGCGCCGGTGGGCGTTCCGCATGCGTGGCGCGCCGCCGGCCGCGCGCTCTGGGTCGAGATGGTCGCCCCGCGTCCGCGCCCCGACGGCAGCGACACGTTCTTCCTCGGCTCCGCACCCGAAGGCGCACTCGTACCGGTTCGACCGGGACTGGGACTATCTCGTCGAGCGTCCGGTTTCCGACACGAGTGGCGGATGAGTCATGGCAGCGACAAGCCGGGACGCCGGCGAACGTCCGCTCAGTCCGCCGGCGCCTCGCCTTGGCGCATCCGTACGCGGCGTGCGTCGTGCCGGCCGGAGCGGAAGCGGGCCACCAGCTCGGGAGCCTGGTAGAGCACGAGCGCGAGCAGGATCAGCACGCCGATCGTCATCTGCGCGTACTCCGTCGGCTGGTGGAACAACGGCAGGACGTTGCCGATCAGGCGTGAGGAAGAGGGCCGCCAGCAGCGTCCCGACGAAGGATCCCCTGCCGCCCGCGAGGCTGGCGCCGCCGAGGACGGCCGCGGCGATGCTCTCGAGCGCGTAGTTGCCGATGATCGGTGAGCCGATCTGGACTTCGGCGGCGAGGTAGAAGCCGGCGATCGACGCCATCACGGAACAGACGACGAACGCGAGGATCACCGTGCGGCCGGTTCCCATCCCGAGCCGGCGCGACGACGTCTCGTCGAGACCGACGGCCCGCAGCGCCAGCCCTGTGCGCGTGCGGTACAGCCACACGTCGGCGAGCACGGCGAGGACGACGACGCCGATGAACGCGAGCGGCACGAAGCCGACGCTCGTCGTCAGCGCGTCGATGACGTCGCTGTTGATCGGGCCCTCGGGGTGGTCGCGCAGCAGGAGCGACGCACCCTCGAGGATGCTGAACGTGCCGAGCGTGGCGATGATCGACGGGAGGCGGAGACAGGCGGATCGAGCGTCGCGTTGAAGACGCCCGTCGCCAGCCCGACGCCGACGAGCGCGAGGGCGCCCGAGGAGCAGCACCAACCACGACGATCTCGGGCTGCATCGTGTACGAGGCGGTCACGACGCACATCGTCATCAGCGCCCCGACGGAGACGTCGAAGCCGCCGACGAGCAGCGCGCTCGTCTGGCCGATCGAGACGAGGGCGAGCGGCATCGTCGCGAGGAGGAGGTTCCGGAGGTTGTAGCTCGGTGAGGAACGCCGCCTGGTGCACGGCCGCGTAGGCGCCGACGCGCGACGATCAGCGTCGTCATCAACGCGAGCGGCAGCACGCCGCGAAACCTGCCCGCGAGATCGATGCTCATGCCGCGTTCGACGCTCATGCCGGCGGCTGTTCGCCGGCGTCGCGGGCGCTCGTGCACCGACGCGCGAGCCCGACGATCGCCTCGACGATCCGGCGTTCACCGAGCTCGTCGCCGCGGATCTCGTCGACGATCGTCCCGCGCGACATCACGACGACGCGGTCACAGAGCCCGGCGAGCTCGAGCGGATCGCTCGACTTGACGATCATGGCAACGCCCTCCTTCGCCTTCGCGCGCAGCGCGTCGTAGATGTCGAAGCGCGCGGCGACGTCGACGCCCTGCGTCGGCTCCTCGGCGAGGATGACCTTGACGTCCCCGCGGAGGAACGGGCGCGTCAGCGAGACCTTTTGCTGGTTGCCGCCGGAAAGGGACTGCACCGGCTGCTCGATCGACGCCATCCGGATGCTGAGGCGGCTGCACGAGATCGTCGACCGTGCGGCGCTCACGCCGTCGGTGCAGGAGGCCCAGGCGTCCCAGCCGCCGCAGCACCTGGATCGTCGTGTTGGCGCGGACGCTCAGGACCGGGAAGAGCGACTCCCGAGCTCGATCGCCGCTGAGCAGCACGACTCCCGCGCGGAGCGGGCCGAGCGGCGACCTCGTGTCGAGCTCGCTGCCGTTGCAGACGGCGCTGCCGGTTGCGCGCTCGACACCGGCGAGCGCACGGAGGAACTGCACCTGCCCGTTGCCCTCGGCGCCCGCGATCCCGAGGATCTCGCCCTTCGCGACGTCGAGGTCGATCGGCCCGAATCGCTCGCCTCGCAAGCCCGAGACGGCGAGGAGCACCTCGCGGTGCGTCCCCTGGTCGTGTCGCTCCGGGAACGCGAGCTGGAGCGGCCGCCCGATCATGAGCGCGACGAGGCTTTCCTCCGACATGGCGGCGGCCTCGAACGTCCCCTGGCAGACGCCGTCGCGAAGGACGGTGATCCGGTCGGCGATGCCGAGCACCTCCGGCAGCCGGTGGCTGACGTAGACGATGCCGACGCCTGCCCGGCTCTGCTCGAGCACCAGCGCATGGAGCCGCTCGACGTCCTCCGGCCCGAGCGCGGTCGTCGGCTCGTCGAGGAGGAGCACCTTCGGCCTGGCGAGCAGCGCCTTGACGACCTCGAGCAGCTGCCGCTCGGCGAGCGACAGCGACCCCGCGGCCGCCGTCACCGGGACGTCGAGCTTGAACTCCGTCGAGCCTCGCCGCCGCCCACTCCTCCATGCGTCCGTACGTCGGTTGCACGTCCGCGGGCGCGGCGAGGTAGAGGTTCTCCGCCACCGACAGGTCGAGGACGTGCGAGTAGGTCTGATACGCGATGCCGAGGCCGAGCCTCCGGGCCTCGGCGGGAGAGCCGCGCCGGCGGACGGAGGCCGCCGATCTCGACGGCTCCCTCGTCCGGATGGACGAAGCCGCTCGCGATCCCGAGCAATGTCGATTTCCCGGACCCGTTCTCCCCGACGAGCGCGTGGATCTCGCCGGCGCGGCAGTCGACGCTGACGTCGCGGAGCGCCTGTACTGCTCCGAACGCCTTCGACACGCCGCGAAGCGACAGCACGAGGGGGCGCTCGGGCCCGGGACTCGACATCGTTGTTTCTAGCTCAGGTTCTGGTTATCCATTCCTCCTAGGGGTACATCCGGTGGAGCAGGCTCAGCGGGATGAGCGACGTCGCGGAGGCCTCCTGCGGATAGCCCTTGACGCACGAGTCGCGCACCCTCTGGTTCTGCAGCTGGATCGGGAACACGATCTGCGGCGGGATCTTCGCGCCCTTGAGCTTCATCATCGCGGCCGTGAAGGCGACCCGGATCTGCGTGTTCCCCGAGGTGTAGTAGAACATCTTGAGGTTCGGGTTCTTCATGGCGTTGAACGTGCAGCCCATGCCGACGTCGTCCGTCCTGAGCGTCAGCACGGTGTTGAACGGCATCCCCGCGGCCTTGTACGCCGCCAAGGCGCCCTGCGCCATGCCGAGCCCGTACTCGTAGCTCCAGCCCTTGATGTCGGGATACTTCGCGAGGATTCCGGCGACGACCTGCTGCACCTTCGACGGATCCCAGTTCGTCGGCTCGTTCGCGACGACGTGGATGTTCGGGTTGAGCGCCGGCTTCTCGCACTTCTGCCAGCCGTCGGAGAGCGGGTTCCCCGGGAAGCCGCCGAGGAAGGCGATGTTGCCGGACTTGACCTGCGTGTTCATGACGTACGCGTACGCCTTGCCGAGCGCGCAGGTGTCCTCGCCGACGACCGTCAGGTAGTTCGTGCCCGGCCCGGTCACGTAGCCCCAGGCGTAGGTCGCCACCGGGATTCCGGCGTCGGTTGCCTCCTTCATCACCGGCAGCATGGCGTCGCCGAAGTCCGGATAGGTGACGATCAGGCTGACCTTCTGTGCGATCGCCGCCTTGAAGTCGGCGATCGCCTGGGTGAAGTCCGAGTGGGCGCTCGTAGTAGATGATCTTGCCGACGTCGCGGGTACGTCAGCGCCTGGAGGATGAACTCCATCTTCGACATCTGGCGGTAGACGTTCTCGCCGAACTGCTCGATGTAGGCGACGGTGAGCTTGCCTCCCGTTCCGGTGCTGCAGCCGTTGTTCTTCCAGCACTTGAGCGCCAGGTCGTAGTTGACCTTCCTGTCGGCGCGGCCGAGGCCGGCCAGCGCGATGTTGCGCGCCGTCGGGTCCTTCGGGAGCAGCGTGGCCTTGAAGAGCGTCTTCTTGAGGGTGCTGGCCTTCGCCACGTACACCTCGCCGAACCCGCCTCCCTTGCCGATCAGCACCGGCGCCGCGCTGTGCGGCTTGCTTCTTGCCGGTGCTGCCGAGACCGGTCGAGACGAGTGCGAGCGCCGCCACGAGCAGCGCGAGCATCAGCACCGCCATCATCGGGCGCCGGCGTCTCGCCGCTGACCCCTTCATTCCGTGCATCGTGCCTCCCTTTCTCGTGAGCCTCAGCTCGTGTTTACGTCCATGCCAACGTGGCTGGCTGCCGGCGCCTCGATCGGCCGCAGCAGGCGGCCGAGCAGCGATGCGACCCGGTCGCCGGAGACCAGCATCCCGACGATGATCGCGGCACCGAAGACGACGAACTGCATCGCCGCCGACAGGCCGAGGATCAGCAGCATCTGCGTCAAGAAGGTGAGCGCGAGCGCCGCCATCCACGTCGACGTCGCGCTTGCCAGCCCGCCGGAGAGCGACGCGCCCGCGATGACGACTGCAGCGATCGGCGCGAGCAGGTAGGCGGCGCCGAAGGCCGGGTCGACGTTGATGCGGATACCGGCGAGCAGGACCGCCGCAACGCCGTAGAGGATGCCCGCCGCCGTGTACGCGAACACGACGTGCGTCCGGACGCGCAGGCCGGCCATCCACGCGGCTCTCGGGTTCGCGCCCACCGCCTGAAAGCGCCGCCCGGCAGCCGTGTAGCGAAGCACGAGCGCCACGGCGAGCGTGATCGCGGCGCCCGTCCAGAAGACGACGCTGATGCCGAGAGGCTTCTCCGCCGCCCACGACGAGAGCGCTTCCGGCACCTGAGACGAGTTCGTGACCTCGCGCGAGTACCTCAGGTTCCACGCGAACACGATCTGCCCGACGGCCAGCGTGACGATCAGCGGGTTCAGCCTCACGATCCCGACGAGGATGCCGTTGACGAGGCCCACCGCGCGCGCCGAGGCCGATGCAGGCGAGGATTCCGAGCGCCAGCCGGTGGTTGGAGCCCACGCTCACGCCGACGATCAGGTTCCCGCCGAAGGAGATGACGCCCGGGGTCGAGAGGTCGATGCCGGCCTGCATGACCACGAGCATCTGCCCGAGCGCCGCGACGGCGAGAATCGTCATGTAGGGAAGGACGTACGCCCACGACGTATGTTGGAGCGCGTCGGGCGCGATGATCGCGGCGACGATCACGAGCACGGCGGTGGCAAGCCAGATCGGCAGGAAGCGGGCCGCGACGACGGCGCTCGCGACGAACGCTCGACCGGGGGCGGTCACGGACCGTCCTTTGCGGGCGGGGCGACGGTGAAGGGCTTGCCGCGGCCAGGCGTCCATTCTGTGCAGGTGCGGCGAGAAGTGTCAACTGTGGCCGAACGCGGGCGTGCACTCCCGCTTAAGAGATCGAGCGTCCGCCCGGCCATGCGCCGGAACGTCGCCTGCCAGCGTTGACGGCGTTGACGCGTCGACGCGGAGGCGTTTATGCTCGCTGTACATGACGGCAGCCCGAGACAACGTCTGCTGCCGGCGAAGGCGCTCACGCGCCCTCGCGACTATCCATGTCCGGCCAGCCAAGGAGAAGAGGCATGAGCTCGCAGCGGCTTTTGATCCGCAACGGCTTCGTCGTCTCGATGGATCCCGACGTCGGCGACATCCCGAACGGCGACGTCCTCGTCGAGGACGGCAAGATCGTCGAGGTCGGACGTGGCCTCGAAGTGTCCGAGGCGGAAGAGATCGACGCGACGGGAATGATCGTCATGCCGGGCTTCGTCGACACGCACCGGCACACCTGGCAGACGCCGGTCCGCGGCGTCCTCCCGTGCTGCACGCTCGACAACTACTTCGCGGTGATGCTCGGCAGCGTCGGCGGCCACTACCGCCCCGAGGACGTCCACATCGGCAACTACGCCGGTGCGCTGGAGGCTCTCAACGGCGGCGTGACGACGCTGCTCGACTGGTCGCACATCAACAACACGCCTGATCACTCCGACGCGGCGATCCAGGGCCTGAAGGACGCCGGCATCCGGGCGATCTACGCGCACGGGGTGCCGACGGGCGGCGAATGGTGGTCGTTCAGCGAGCTGAACCACCCGGAGGACGTCCGGCGCATCCGGGAGACGTACTTCTCCTCCGACGATCAGCTGCTGACGCTCGCGCTCGCGGCTCGAGCGCCCGGCAACTCGAACTTCGAGGTCGCGAAGCACGACTGGGAGCTCGCGCGCGACCTCGGCATCCGCATCAGCGTGCACGTCGGCATGCGGCTGACGACGGTCCACGTGCACCACGTCAAGAACCTGGACGACCTCGGCCTCCTTGGCCCCGACACGACGTACATCCACTGCACCGATTCGACGGACGAGGAGCTCGACCTGATTGCCGAGACCGGAGGGACCGCCTCCATTGCGCCGTACGTCGAGATGCTCATGGGCCACGGCCCCCCGCCGACGGGCAGGCTGCTGGATCGCGGCGTGCGGCCGTCGCTGAGCGTCGACGTCGTCTCCAGCGTCCCCGGCGAGATGTTCACGCAGATGCGCACTGCCCTCGTCCACGAGCGGATCGGCGCCTTCACCGACACGCCGGACGAGGCGTTCGCGCCGACGCTGACGCACAGGGACGTGCTCGAGTTCGCGACGATCGAAGGTGCGCGCGCCTGCGCGCTCGATGACAAGGTCGGGTCGCTCACGCCGGGCAAGCAGGCGGACATCGTTCTCCTGAACGTCAACGCGATCAACACGGCTCCGATGGTCGATCCCGTCGGAACGATCGTCGTGTTCGCCGACACGTCGAACGTCGACTCCGTGTTCGTCGCCGGGCGCGCCGTGAAGCGCAATGGACAGCTCGTCGACGTCGACGTCGACCGCGTCATCCAGAAACTCGAAGAGTCCAGGAATCACATCCTGTCGCGAGGCGGATTGCTGCCGGAGTGGGCAGCCGAGCCGATGGCAGCCGTCTAAGTCGCAATCCCCGGGGCTCGGTCCGCGGGTGGTGCGGACGGGCCCTTCTCGGCTCTGCACGGAAGGAGAGAGCGAATGGCCACAGGAAATGTCGTGATCGTCGGCGGCACGCAAGGGCTTGGCCGCGAGCTCGCGCAGTCGTACGCCGACAGCGGTCGCGACGTGGTCGTTACCGGAAGGGACCAGGCCCGCGCGGAGGCCGCCGCGACCGAGATCGGCGGCCGCACCCGCGGTATCGGGTTCGACCTCGCCGAGCCGCACGGGATCGCGGACCGCCTTGCGGACATCGGCGACGTCGACTACCTCGTGCTCGCCGCGATCGAGCGTGACATGAACAACGTGCGCGAGTACGACATC
Source organism: uncultured Actinomycetes bacterium (assembly GCA_963839425.1). Taxonomy (GTDB): domain Bacteria; phylum Actinomycetota; class Thermoleophilia; order Gaiellales; family Gaiellaceae; genus CAYGLV01. The sequence goes on along the minus strand of CAWIUX010000005.1, from coordinate 71,832 downwards.
GCCGCCGCGTTGCGGCTGATCACGCTCAAGCTCGTCGGCTACACCGAGGTGATCCATACGCTGATTCCTCGGCCTCGGCGATCGACTCTGCAATCCTCATCTTCGGAGGCCTCGCGCGTGACCGACCGTATCCCGGCTCGACCACCGTGACGACCGTCAACGGCGGAGTGACGAGCCTCGTGCGGACGCTCGTGATCGAGCTCGCGCCCACGCGTGTGAACGCCCTGCATCCGGCCATCGTCGGCGACAGCCCGCAGTGGATCGGATGCCTCCGGAGCGGCTCGAGTCTCGAGGCGCGCACGCCGATCGGGCGCCTGGTGACGATGGCGAGGTCGTGGGCGCATCACGCTTCCTGCTCGAGAACGCGGCGATCAACGGCATCAACCTCGTCGTCGACGGCGGCTGGACCTGCATGTGATGGCGGTGCCGCCGACGTGACCGACGAGCCCGTGCTGCTCGACATCGCCATGCCCCGGCTCTCCGACTCGATGGAGGAGGCGACCGTGCTGCGCTGGCTCAAGCAGCCGGGCGACGCGGTCGCGAAGGGCGAGCCGCTCGTCGAGGTCGAGACCGACAAGGCGACGATCGTCTACGAGGCCGAGTTCGACGGCGTGCTCGAGGAGATCGTCGTCGACGAGGGCGGGACCGCCGCCCTCGGCGAGATCGATCGCTCGCGCCGCGCGTCGGACGGCGCGGCGCGCGGCGCCGCGCCGACGCGTCGCAGCGGCTGCGTCCCGCGCCCGCGGCGCCCACCGCGGCCGCTGTTCCGCCGCGAACGGCGGCACGAGCCGGCGCCGCCGCGCGACCCCTGTCGCCCGGCGGCTCGCGGCGCGAGCTCGGCGTCGCTCGGACGGCGTCGAGCGGCACGGGCCCGGGCGGCCGGATCGTCCGCGCCGACGTGCGCAGCGCTGCCGGAGCCGGCGCCACGGGCCTCCCCGCCGGCGCCGGTGGCCGCGGTGCGGTGACGCGATGTCGAGCTGACCCCGACGCAGCGGACGATCGCGCAGCGGATGACGGAGTCGCGCGCGCAGGTCCCGGAGTTCACGCTCGAGGCCGAGATCGACATGGAGGCCGCTGCGCCGAGCTGCGCGACGAGCTGCGCGCGCTCGGCCGCGAGCCGCTCCCGTCGTTCAACGACCTCGTCGTGAAGGCCGTCGCGCTTGCGCTGCGCGAGCTTCCCGGGCCTGAACGCGTCCTACGACGACGGGCGGGTGCTGCGCTTCGGCCGCGTCAACGTCGGCATCGCCGTCGCGACCGACGACGCGCTCCTCGTCCCGACGATCTTCGACGCCGACCGGAAGTCGGTCTTCGAGATCGCCGCAGAGCCGCGCGCGCCTGGTCGAGAAGGTCGCGGCGCGGCACGTCGGCGCCGGACGACCTCGCGCGACGGGACGTTCACCGTCTCCAACCTCGGCATGTTCGGCGTCCGCCGCTTCAACGCGGTGATCAACCCACCGCAGGCGGCGATCCTCGCCGTCGGCGAGGTCGCGCGCCGGCCGGTCGTCGACGCCGGACGGCGGCGATCGTCGCGCGCCACCTGATGGACGTTGCGCTCTCGTGCGACCACCGCGTCGTCTACGGAGCCGAGGCCGCGCGCTTCCTGCAACGGCTGCGAGACGCTGCTCGAGCGCCCGGTCGCGCTCGTCGACCGCAGATGGAGGCGAGACCGTGGCGGAGATCGAGTTCCGGGACGCGATCCGCGACGCGCTCGACGAGGAGCTCGCGCGCGACGAGCAGCGTGATCTTCTTCGGCGAGGACGTCGCCATCGCCGGCGGCGTGTTCGCGGCCACGCCCGGCCTCTACGAGAAGTACGGCCCGAGCCGCGTCTTCGACACGCCGATCTCCGAGCTGGCGATGACCGGCGCCGCGTACGGCGCGGCCGTCACCGGGCAAGCGGCCCGTGCTCGAGATCATGTTCGGCGACTTCCTCGCGCTGTCGATGGACAGCCTGATCAACCAGGCGACGAAGTACTGGTTCCTGACGCAGGAGCGGCACAGCGTCCCGCTCGTGATCCGCTCGGTCGTCGGCGCCGGCGGCCGGTTCGGCGCGATCCACTCGCAGATGCCGGTCTCGTGGCTGATGGGGATCCCCGGCCTGAAGATCGTCGCGCCCGTCGACGCCCGCCGACGCGAAGGGCCTGCTGAAGGCGTCGATCCGCGACGACAACCCGGTGATCTTCTTCGAGCACAAGCGCCTGTACTCGATGCAAGGGCCCGGTCGACGGCGGCGAGCCGCTGCGAGCTCGGGCGCGCCGCGGTCGTCCGCGAGGGCGACGACGTCACGCTCGTCAGCGCGATGAAGGGCGTCCACGACTGCCTTGCCGCCGCCGACCTGCTCGCCGAGCGAGGGCGTCTCCGCCGAGGTGATCGACCTGCGCACGCTGCGGCCGCTCGACGTCGAGACGGTCGTGCGCTCGGTCGAGAAGACGAACCGCCTCGCCGTCGTCGAGGAGGGGCCGCTCACCGGCGGCTGGGCCGGCGAGGTGCTCGCGCTCGTCACCGAGCACGGCGCTCGGCGACCTCGACGACGCCTGGCGGATCACCACCGCCGAACTCGCCGATCCCGTACAGCCCACCGCTCGAGGACGCGTTTCTCCCCGGGCCGGAGACGATCGCGGCCGAGGTGCTCGCGCGGCCTGACTGGCGTGCTCTCGCCGATGGAGGCACTGTGGAAAGGCACGTCAACAAGGAGGATCACATGGCTGACAAGAAGGTCATCGCGGTCGTCGGCGCGACCGGCGCGCAGGGCGGCGGCCTCGCGCGCGCGATCCTGGCCGACCCGGGCGGCGGCTTCGCGGTCCGCGCGCTCACGCGCGACCGTCGAACTCCGACGGCGCGAAGGCGCTCGCGCGGCTCGGGGCCGAGGTCGTGCAGGGCGGACATCGACGACGAGGCGAGCCTGACGCAGGCGTTCGAGGGCGCGTACGGCGCCTTCTGCGTGACGTTCTTCTGGGCGCACTTCTCGGCCGAGAAGGAGATCGCCCAGGCGCGGCAACATGGCGCGGGCGGCCAAGGCGCCGGGCGTCGCAGCACGTCGATCTGGTCGACGCTCGAGGACACGCGCAAGTTGGTGCCGCTCGACGACGACCGCATGCCGACGCTGCAGGGCAAGTACAAGGTGCCGCACTTCGACGCCAAGGGCGAGGCCAACCACCTCTTCACCGACGCCGGCGTGCCGACGACGTTCCTGCTGACGTCGTTCTACTGGGAGAACTTCATCTACTTCGGCATCGGGCCCGCAGCGCGGCGCGGACGGCATGCTCGCGATCACGTTCCCGATGGGCGACAAGAAGCTGCCGGGCATCGCCGCCGAGGACATCGGCAAGTGCGCCTACGGCGATCTTCAAGGCGCGGCGGCGAGTTCATCGGCAAGACGGTCGGCATCGCCGGCGAGCACCTGACCGGCGCGCAGATGGCCGCGGCGCTCACGAAGGCGCTCGGGCGAGGAGGTGCGCTACAACGACGTGCCGCCCGACGTCTACCGCGAGCTTCGGCTTCCCCGGCGCCGACGACCTCGGCAACATGTTCCAGTTCAAGCGCGACTTCGAGGCGGACTACGGCGGCGCGCGCGACCTCGACGCTCGCGCGGGCGCTCAACCCCGAGCTGCAGACCTTCGACGACTGGCTCGCGGCGAACGCGAGCCGCATCCCGCTCGGCTAGCGACTCCCGGAGGGGGGCAGTCCACTCCGATTCCCGACCCGGACTGCTCCCCGCGCTCCCTCAGATCGTCTTGAACTGCTCGAACGGCTGGCGGCAGCCGTTGCAGTAGCGGATCGAGCGGCACGGGGTCGGGCCGAAGATGTTCTCGAGCTTCGTGTCGGTCGAGCCGCAGTACGGGCAGCGGAACGACCGCTCGCTGGAGCTGGACGAGCTTCGGCGCGCGCCGGCCGCGCGCGGCGCCGGCGGGGCGAAGCCGGCCGCGCGCAGCTTCTCGCGGCCCTCCGGCGTGATCCGGTCGGTCGACCACGAGTCGTCCAGCGACACCTCGACGTCGGGCTCGGCGCCGAGCTCCGTCGATCTCCTCCGCCATCTGCGCGCGCATCACCTCGAGCGCGGGGCAGCCGAGGAACGTCGGCGTGAACTCGACGTGGACGCGCCCGCCGTCGACCTCGACGTCGCGGACGACGCCGAGGTCGACGAGCGAGATCACCGGGATCTCCGGGATCGGGGACCTCGGCGAGCGCCGCCCAGACCTCGCTCCGCGGTCACCACTGTCGCCCCCGGCACCGAGCGCCGCACCTCGTCATCTCCTCCCAGAGCTCCGGCCAGCTCGTCGATGGCGCGCCGCGCTCGACCGGCTCGGCCTCTGGGAGCTCGAAGCCGACGCGGCCTCGACGCGGCGCGCGTACTCGGGCCGCGGCCGGCGTCGAGCACGCCGAGCGCGTACGGCCACAGCTCGTCGACCGCCTCGCGCAGAGCGCGGCTCGTCGCCGCAGCCGCTCGCGCCACATCTCGGCGTGCATGCGGTGGTACGCCTCCTCGCGGTCGATCTTCGCCGCGAGGCCGGCGACCTCCGCGTCGTCCGAGGCCTTCAGCGCCTCGAGCCGCAGCTCGTCGGCCGTCTCGTAGAGCACGCGCCGCGCGATCGTCCGCGCCCAGTCGGGCACGAACCGCAGCTCGACGAGCGGCGCGCAGCGGTACTCCTCGGGCGCGCGGTCGAACGCGAGCGCGTCGGCGTCGTGCCGAGCTCGGCCGCGGCCAGCTCGTAGAGCGCCCGCGCGTGGCCGATCTCGTTCTGGGCGATCGACGAGAACGCGACGTCCTCCTCGAGCACCGGCGCGATCCCCGTCCACTCGGAGTCGCGCCAGCCGAGGACCAGCTCGTCGTCAGCGATCCGCAGCAGCAGCGTCAGCCCGTGACGGTTCCGGCGCGCTCACGCGCCTCCCCCAGCTTCGCCTTCAGGGAGTAGCCGTCCACGCGGCGGTAGTTCGCGGTCGAGCTCGTCGACGAAGTCCTCGACCTCGAGGATCGCCGTCGCGCGGGACGACCCAGAGCGCCGCCGACTCGCCGCGGCGGCCGTACTGCTCGCGCGCGTAGACCTCGGCGAACCGCTCGTCCGGGGCGACGACCGAGCCGGCGTGCTCGAACGGCTACCCCTTCCGCTCCTGCCGGAAGACCTCGTAGCATGCCCATCACGCCGCCTCGGCGAGCACGACGCCGCGCACCCACTCGGCGTTCTCGCGCGAGAGGCGCGCCGGAACTCGAGCCGCTCGGCCGGTCATCGGGCCGTGGCCGGTGACGACGGCGCGCAGCTCGTCCCAGTCGGGCTCGGTGTACTCCCAGACGCCGTCGTCGCGCTTGCGCAGCTTCGGGTCGGGCACGGTCAGGCCGAGCTCCCAGATCTGCGGCACGTAGCCGTCGAGGAACTGCTGGCGCGCCTCCTCGTTCCCCTGCGTCTTGATCCGCCAGACGTACGACCGGGTCGTCCTCGGCCGGGATCGGGTTGCCGTGGAACTGCATCAGCGGCGGCCACCAGCGCGTGCAGCGCCTCCTGGACGAGCTCGCGCTGCTCGTCGTGCCGTTCATCATCGCCAGGATCACGTCGCGGCCGTGGAGGATGTGGAACGACTCCTCCCAGCAGATCTTCTTCATGATCCGCGCGTACGGCGCGTACGAGCACTTGAGCAGCGCCTTCTGGGAGATGATCGCGGCCGCGTCGACGAGCCAGGCGATCACGCCGACGTCGCCCCAGGTCTTCGTCGGGTAGTGGAAGACGTTGTGGAACTTCGACTTGCCGGAGATCAGGTCGGCGAGGCACTGCGTCGCGCGGCTTGCCGAGGTCCTCGACGACGCGGTAGATGAGCTGCGAGTGGCCGACCTCGTCCTGGACCTTCGCGGTCAGCGCGAGCTTGCGCTGGAGCGTCGGCGCGCGGAGGATCCACTCGCGCTCGGGCAGCACGCCCATCAGCTCCGAGTTGCGCGTGCATCTCGATGAACTTGATCAGCCTGCGCGCGGTACTCGTCCGGCATCCAGTCGTCGACCTCGACCTGGCCGCCGCGACTGCACGTACTCGAGGAACTCCTGCTCGGTGCACGGGTCCATGCGCCTCCCTACCGAACGATCGTTAGCCTCGACTGTACCATGTCCGCCCGCCGCTCGGAGCTGACCCGCCAGGCCGCGCAGGCTCTTCGCCGAGAAGGGCTACCACGGCACGTCGATCGGCGACATCGCCGAGGCGCTCGGCGTCCAGAAGGGCTCGCTCTACTCGCACATCGCCGTCGAAGGAGGACCTGCTCTACGAGGCGATGCTGGGAGGGCGCGGCCGCCTTCCACGCCGCGCTCGACGCGATCCCCGAGGACGCGCCGCCGATCGAGAAGATCCGGCTCGCGCTGCGCGGCGCACCTGCGCGTCGTCGCCGAGCAGCTCGACGTCGCCACCGTCTTCGTCCAGGAGTGGCGCTACCTCGAGGGCGAGCGGCGCGACGAGTTCGTCGCCGAGCGGCGCCGCTACGAGGAGCGGATCCGCGACGCTCTTCCGCGAGGGCGCGCGAGCTCGGCGAGCTGCGCATCCGACCTCGACGACGGCCGCGGCCGCGCTGCTCGCTGCTCTCGGCGGCGAACTGGGCCTACACGTGGCTCCAGCCCGGCCGCGACACGGACGAGCTCGCCGACCGCTTCCTCGCGCTGCTCGTCGACGGCATGCGCGGCTACTCGACGTCCCTAGCATGCAGGCTCGCCGCTGATCGTCAACCCGTTCGCGAGCCGGGTGACGGAGGAGCGCGTGCGCGCGCTCGAGCGCGCGCTCGGACGCGGTCGAGACGCTGCTCACCGAGCGGCGCGGGCCACGCGACCGAGCTGGCGCGCGACGCGCAGGGCGACGCGGTCTTCGTCTTCGGCGGCGACGGCGTCGTCAACGAGGTGCTGAACGGGCTGCCGCCGGCAAGCCGCTCGGGATCGTCCCCGGCGGCCACACGAACGTCCTCGCCCGCGCGCTCGGCGTGCCGGCGCGACCCGGCGCGAAGGCCGGTCCGCGAGCGGCGGATCTCGCTCGGCCGCGTCAACGGCCGGCGGTTCGCCTTCGGCGCCGGGATCGGCGTCGACTCGGAGACCGTCCGCGAGCTCGAGACGCTCGAAGCGCGCGCGCCGACGGCAGGCGGCGCGGCGACCTCGTCGTACGCGCGGGTAGCGGCGCGGCGGCTGCTCGCGCGGCGCTACGAGCCGCCGGGTGCTCGAGATCGAAGGTCTCGGCCGGGCGGCGCTCGCTCTTCGTCTCGAACGACGCCGTTCACGTACGCGGGGCCGCGTCCCGTTCCGCTTCTCGCCCGGAGGCGCGCTTCGAGCTCGGGCTCGACCTGGTCGCGCCGCGCGAGACCGGGCGCGCGACGTCGCCGCGCTACGTCGCCTACGTCGCTGCGCGGCACGGGCCAGCGAGCGTGCGCCCGGCGTCCTGCTACGCGCACGACCTCGACCGCATCGTGGTCGCTGCGACGAGCCGCTGCCGCTCCAGGCCGACGGCGAGGACCTCGGCGACGTCACCGAGGCGGTCTTCGAGGCCGAGCGCGACGCGGTCGCGGTCCTCGTCGTGAAATAGACATCGCGCGCCGTGGCGCGAGGTGCTCCCGGCCGAGCGAGGGCTTCGCCGCGTGATCGGCGACGGCGCCAGCGTTCCCGACGGCGAGGTCGAGGGCCTCGACGAGAGCGACTTTCTCGAGCTCTACCGGCAGCTCGTCCTCCTGCGCACCTACGACGAGCGCTCGGTCGTCTACCACCGCCAGGGCCGGATCGGCACCTACGCGATCTTCTGGAACCACGAGGCGATGCAGGTCGGCGCGACCTACGCGCTCGACCGCGAGCGACTGGATCTTCCCGAGCTACCGCGAGTCGGCGATCGGGCTCCTGCGCGGCATGCCGCCGGCGACGGTCCTCTCCTGGTGGCGCGGCCATCCGGCCGGCTGGTGGAACCCGCTCGACTACAACGTCGCGTCGATCTGCGTCCCGATCGCGACGCACGTGCCGCACGCCGCCGGGCTCGCCTGGGGGAAGAAGCTGCGCGGCGAGCGCGACGGTCGCGATCGTCTTCTTCGGCGACGGCGCCACGTCGGAGGGCGCGTTCCACGAGGGCGCCAACTTCGCCGGCGTCATGCGGGCGCCGCTGATCCTCTTCTGCAACAACAACCAGTGGGCGATCTCGACGCCGCTGTCCGCGCAGACCGCGCGCCGAGACGCTCGCCGACAAGGCGATCGGCTACGGGATGCCCGGCGTGCGCGTGGACGGCGGCGACGTGCTCGCCGTCTACGAGGCGACGCGCGAGGCGGTCGAGCGGGCGCGCGCCGGCGACGGCCCGACGTTCATCGAGGCGGTCACCTACCGCGCGGCGCCGCACGCGACCGCCGACGACCCGAGCGCCTACATCGACCAGGAGCGGGTCGAGGAGGAGCAGCCGCAACGAGTGCCTCGGCCGCTACGAGGGCTACCTGCGCCGGCTCGGCGTGCTCGACGACGAGACTCGCCGAGCGAGGTCAAGGCGGAGGCGCTCGAGCGTGATGCGCGCAGGGGATCGCCGCGGCCGAGGCCGAGCCGGCCGCCGACCCCGAGCTCGTCTTCGAGCACGCGTACGTCGACCCGCCGCCTCGTCGAGCACGACCTCGCCGAGCTGCGGAGGGTCTGGCTCGGCTGAGCTGAGAACTCCCTCGTCGAGGCGGTCAACGACGCCTGCACACGTCGAGCTCGCGCGCGACGACGTCGGTGATGGTGATGGGCGAGGACGTCGGCCGCGCCGGCGGCGTCTTCCGCGCGACGGCCGGGCTGCGCGACCGCTTCGGCGCCGACCGCTGCGTCGACACGCCGCTCGCCGAGGCCGGGATCCTCGGCACGGCGGTCGGGCTCTGCATGGCCGGCTGGCGGCCGGTCTGCGAGATGCAGTACGACGCGTTCTAGTACCCGTGCCTCGACCAGCTGATCAACCACGTCGGCCGCTACCGCTGGCGCACGCGGCGGCAGCGATGGAGTTCCCGCTCGTCGTGCGCATGCCGTACGGCGGCGGCGTGCGCGCGCCCGAGCTGCACGACGACTCGCCCGAGGCGTACTACGTGCACACGCCCGGCGTGAAGGTCGCGATCCCGTCGACGCCGGCCGACGCGAAGGGGCTGCTCGCCGCGGCGATCCGCGATCCCGACCCGGTCGTCATCTTCGAGCCGAAGCTCGTCTACCGCACCGTCGCGCGGCGAGGTGCCGGAGGGCGAGCACGTCGTCCCGCTCGGCAAGACGCGCGTCGCGCGCGAGGGCACGCGACCTGACGCTCGTCGCCTACGGCGCGATGGTGCCGGTCGCCGAGCAGGCGGCCGACGCGCTCGCGAGGCGTCGGTGGAGGTGCTCGACGTCCGGACGCTGAAGCCGCTCGACGAGGAGACGCTGCTCGCGTCGGTCGCGAAGACCGGGCGCGTCGTGATCGTCCAGGAGGCGCCGCGCGTCGCGCGGCTTCGCCGCCGAGCTGGCCGCGATCATCGCCGAGAAGGCGATCCTCGACCTGCGCGGGCCGGTGCTGCGCGTGACCGGCTTCGACGTCCCCTACCCGTACTGGCAGATCGAGGACGCGTACATGCCGTCGGTCGAGCGCGGTCGTCGCGTGCCGGCCGGCGGCTGCTGCGAGTTCTAGATCATGGCCTACGAGTTCAAGCTCCCCGACCTCGGCGAGGGCCTGACCGAGGGCGAGGTCGCCCGCTGGCTCGTCGCCGAGGGCCAGGAGATCGCCGAGGACGACCCGCTGGTCGAGATCCAGACCGACAAGACGACGGTCGAGATCCCCTCGCCGGCGGCGGGGACGGTCGCGCGGATCCTCGTCGCCGAGGGCGAGGTCGTGCCGGTCGGCACGGTGCTCGTGGTGATCGGCGACGGACGAGCGTCGCTCCGGCGGCCGACCCAGTCGGAGCCGCCGGCCGCCACCGAGTCCGTTCGGCGCCGTCCACGGGTCAGACGCTGGACGATGTCCGGGCGACGCCGCTCGTGCGCAGGATCGCCGCAGGAGCTCGGCGTCGATCTCGGCGCCGTCACCGGCACCGGGCCGGACGGCCGGATCACCGAGGAGGACGTCCGCGCGTCGCCGCGGCGCGTCCGACCGCTAGGAGGACAGCGCATGAAGGGCGGCGCGAGCCGCTCCGGGGCGTCCGCCGGCTGATCGCCGAGCACATGGCGCTCGCGCACCGCGAGATCCCGCCGTCACCTGGGTCGAGGAGTGCGACTTCGACGGCGTCGACCTGAAGCTGCTCGTCGCCGACTCGTGCTGAAGGCGTACGGCGCTCTCGCTGCAGGAGTACCCGGAGCTGAACGCGCGGCTCGAGGGCGACGAGATCGTCTACCTCGACCGCTACGACATCGGCGTCGCCGTGCAGACCGAGCAGGGCCTCGTCGTCCCGGTCGTGCGCGGCTGCGACACGCGCTCGCTCGACGAGCTCGCCGCCGAGGTCGCGCGCCTCGCCGAGGCGGCCCGCGCCGGCACGCTGCAGCCGGAGGAGCTGCGCGGCTCGACCTTCACGGTCACGAGCGCCGGCAAGCTCGGCGGCCTGTTCGACACGCCGATCGTCAACCACCCCGAGGTCGGCGATCCTCGGCATCGGCCGGATCGCGCCCGCGCCCGGTCGTCCGCGACGGCGAGGTCGTCGTCCGCGCAGATGGGCAACGTCTCGGTCACGTTCGACCACCGCGTGGTCGACGGCGCGCGGGCGGCGGCGTTCGGCCTGGCCGTGATCGGCCGGCTCGAGAGCGGCTAGCTCCGCCTACACTGGAGCGCTGATGGGCTCGTGGTACTGGATCGGCGTCGCGCTCGGGCTCGGGAGTCGGTGCCGGCGTCGCTGCTCGGCGGCGCTCGCCGGGGCGGCGCGCACGGGTGATCGTCGGGCCGCGGCCGTGCTCGCGGCCGCGGCCGGCATCGGGCATCGGCCTGCTCGTCGGCGACTGGACCGAGGCCGCCGCGGGCGCGGTCGGCGGCGCTGCTCGGCGCGCTCGCCGCGGCGCAGATCGTCGCGCGGACGCTCCGGCGCGGCGGCACGCGCGCTCGGGCACGGCCGCGCTCGTCGGGCTCGGCGGGCTGCTCCTCGCGGGCTCGCCTTCGTCCCGGTCGTCGGCTACCTCGAGGCCCTGGTGGTCCCGGCTGCTCGCCGCGCGCCTGCGCGGCCGCGGCCGCCGAGCGCTACGCGGGCCTGCGCATCCTCGCCAAGGACTAGTGCAGAAGCTCGTTCTCGATCGTCATCGACGGCCTGACGCCGGCGATGTTCGAGCGACGCGGTCGAGCGGCGGGCGACGCCGTGCGCTCGCGTTCCTCGCCGAGCACGGCACGCTACCGCGCGCGCCGTCTCGACCTTCCCGTCGCTGACCCCTGTCTGCCTCGTCGTCGATCGCCACCGGCGCGCATCCCGACGTCCACCAGATCCCGCACCTCGTCTGGTGCGACCGCGGCCGCGAGCGGCTCGTCGAGTACGGCTCGTCGTTCGGCGCGATTCGCGCCGCCGGAACGCGCCGCTCGATCGTGGACACGATCTTCAACACTGAACGCCGAGCACCTCGGCACGGAGGCGGTCACCGTCTTCGAGGCGCTCGACGACGCCGGGCTCGTCACCGCCGCGGTCAACTTCACGTGCTACCGCGGCCGCACCGAGCACCGGGCGACGCTGCCCGGCTTCACGCGGCCGGTGCTCGGCCCGCGCCGCTTCTTCTTCTACAACCTGTTCGAGTCGGACGAGACCGGCGCGCCGCTCGCCTGGCGCAACCGGCCCGGCGGGCACGATCGACGACTACGCGGCCGCGGTCGGCCGCTGGCTCGTCACCCGCGACGGCTTCGACTTCCTCGTCTTCTACCTCTCCGACTACGACTACGCGTCGCACGCGCACGGCCCGGACGCCGCGCACGACGTGCTCGCGCGACTGCGACGAGGCGATCGGCGACGCTGATCGAGGCCGCGGGCGGGCCCGGACGAGTTCCTCGAGCGCTACGCAGTCATCGTCTGCTCCGACCACGGGCAGACGGCGGTGACGCAGGCGGCGACGCTCGAGGAGCGCGTACCGCCGGCGTCGCCGGGCGCGCTCGACGTGCGATCTGCGCCTCCAACCGCGCCGGCCAGGTCTACCGGCTGCCGCTCTGCCGCGAGGACGACGGCGAGCTTGCCGAGCGGCTCGACGGCCGATCCGGCGGTCGACGTCGTGCTCTTCCGCGAGGACGGCGAGGCGGTCGCCCGCCGTGACGGCGAGGAGCTCCGGTTTCGGCCCGCCGGCGAGGCGGCTGGGCGCTCGAGCGGCGACGCGGCCGTGCTCGACCATCCGGACGGGCTCGCACGCGTCGTGGGCGGCGCTGCCAATCCCGAACGCGGGCGACGTGCTCGTCTCCGCCGCCGAGGGCTGCGAGTTCACCGACCTCGGCGGCCGGCACCACGCCGGGCGGCGGCAGCCACGGCTCGCTCGCTCGCGGGCGACTCCGAGGTGCCGATGCTCGTCGGTCGGCCTCGACTCCGAGCCCGCCGGCATCACCGACATCGCACCGCTCGCGCTCGCGCACTTCGGCGTGGCACTGCCCCCGTACGCGCGGCCGCCCTCCCGTGCGCGCTGACGAGCGCGCGGCGATGGTCGAGCGAGCAGCTGCGCCGCCGCGGGATCGGCGACGAGCGCGTGCTCGCGGCGATGGGGCGCGTGCCGCGCGAGCTCTTCGTCCCGGAGCAGGAGCGGCGGCCGCGCCTACGACGACGCGGCGCTGCCGATCGGCCGCGGGCAGACGATCTCGCAGCCGTACATGGTCGCGCGCATCTGCGAGCTGCTCGCGCTGCGGGGGCGGCGAGCGCGTGCTCGACGTCGGCACCGGCTCCGGGCTACCAGGCCGCCGTGCTCGCCGAGCTGGCGGCGGAGGTGCATCACGATCGAGCGCGCTGCCGGCGCTCGCCGAGCGGCGCGCGGAGCGGCGCTCGCCGCTGCGGGCTACGAGCGCGTCGACGTCCACGTCGGCGACGGCACGCTCGGCGCTGCCCGACGCGCGCGCCCTTCGCGGGCGATCGCCGTCGCCGCCGCCGCGCCCGAGCGTGCCCGCGGCGCTCTACGAGCAGCTCGAGCCGGGCGGGCGGCTCGTCGCTCCCGGTCGGCAGCCGCGCGGCCAGGAGCTCCAGCTCGTCGTGCGCAGCCCGGAGGGCCCGGCCGTGCTGCGGCTCGGTGCCGTGCCGCTTCGTCCCGCTCGTCGGCGAGGAGGGCTTTCGCGGCTGAGGCGCTGGCCAGGCTCGGGCCCGCGCTCCCATGGAACGGCTCGACGGCAGTCTCGGAACGTCGCTTCTGCGCTTGCCCGCTCGCGGGCCGGGCAGGCTCTGAGCCGCTCCCAGAACTGGATCGAGCTCGCCAAGTTCTGCGCCGTCGGTGCCAGCGGCTACGCCGTCAACCTCGCCGTCTACACGGCCCTGCTGCGCGGGGCGGACGTTCACTACCTCGGCCGCGGCACTGCTCGTTCGCTCGTCGCGGTGACGAACAACTACTTCTGGAACCGCATCTGGACGTTCCGGGAGGACCGCGGCCACGTCGCCTACCAGGGGCTCCGGTTTCTGCGTCGTCTCGCCGGTCGCCCTCGGCGCTCAACCTCGCGCTCCTGAAGGGGCTCGTCGAGCTCGGCGCCGGCAAGTCGTGGCGCCAGGCGATCGCGATCGTGCTCGTGACGCCGCTCAACTTCGTCGGCAACAAGCTCTGGTCGTTCAGGCGGCGCTGATGGCTCGCCGGGCGGCCGCGCTCGTTCTCGCCGCGGCGCTCGCTCTCGTCGCTGCTCGCGTTCGCACCGGTCGCAACGGCCGGCACCGCTCCGACCGCGCCCGTCTACGACGGCGAGGGGCGGCTGGTCGAGACGCCGCTGGCACCCGCGGCCGGCACCCCGCGCCTGACCGAGGACGGGGTGGAGGCACGCTTCCTCCGCCACCCGAAGGTCGACGCGCTGGCTCGACCGCTACCCGCAGAAGCCGTACGGCGGACGCACGACTTCGATGCGGCCGCGGGCTCGTGGACGGTGCAGGTCTGGTCGGGCCCGGCGGGACGAGATCGCCGAGGGCAAGGTCGACGACCTCACCGGCCAGGTGACCGAGGCGTGGACGGGCCCGCAGGTGGCCTGGAAGATGGCCCGCGGCGGCGGCGGCGCCTTCGGCGGGAAGAAGATCAACGACCCGTGGGTCTGGGGCGCCTTCTGCGTCGTCTTCCTGCTCGGCCTCGCCGACCTGCGGCGGCCGTTCTCCGTCCGCAACCTCGACCTGCTCGCGCTGCTCTCGTTCTCGATCTCGCTCTGGTTCTTCAACGAGGGCCGAGATCTTCTGCGAGCGTCCCGCTCGCCTACCCGCCGCTCGTGTACCTGCTCGGCCGGATGATCTGGATCGGCATGGCGCGGCCGGACCCGGCCCGTCGCGGCCCGTCTGGCCGGTCTGGGTGCTCGCGGCCGCCGCCGTCTTCCTCGCCGGCTTCCGGGTCGGGCTCAACGTCGAGGCCCCGAGCACGTGATCGACGTCGGCTACGCGGGCGTGATCGGCGCGCAGCGGATCGTGAACGGCCAAGTCGCCGTACGGGCACATGCCCGTGCAGGAGAGCCGGCGCGCCTGCGGCCCGGCGGACGCGGCCGGCGAGATCCGCGAGCGGATCCAGGACGAACGGCCGCTGCGAGTCCGCGAACCCGCGCGGCGACACGTACGGGCCCGTCGTCGTACCTCGCCTACGTGCCGGGCTACCTCGCCTTCGGCTGGAGCGGGAAGTGGGACCGGCCTGCCCGCGGCCCACTTCACGTCGCTCCTCTTCGACCTGCGCTGGCGCTCGCTCGGGCTCGGCGCTCGTCGGGCGGCGCTTCGGCGGCGCCGGCTGGCGGCCACGCTCGCGTTCGCGTGGGCCGCGTACCCGTTCACGCAGTACGCCTCGAACTCGAACACGAACGACGCGATCATGCCGGCGTTGCTGATCTGGGGGTTCTGGCTGCTGACGTCAGCCTGGGCGCGTGGCGTCGTCCGTCGCGCTCGCAGGCTGGACGAAGTTCGGGGCGCTGCTGCTCGCGCCGCTCTGGGTCGACCTACCCGAGTTCGGGCTGCGCTCGCCGGGCAGGCGCCGCTTCGCGGCCGGCTTCGCGCTGGCCACGGCGGCCGCGTTCTGGATGCTCCTGCTCGAGCCGAGCCCGCTGCACGCGCTCCGCGTCTTCTGGGACCGGACGATCCGGCTTCCAGCTCGAGCCGGGGCTCGCCGTTCTCGCTCTGGGACTGGGGCCAGTACCACGCTCGCGGGCTGCCCGACCTGCACGTCGCTGCAGCAGGTGCTCGAGGTGCTCCTGCTCGCCGCCGCGCTGCTGCTCGCGGTCCGTCCCGCGCCGCCGCAAGTCGCCGCTCCAGCTCGCCGCGCTGACGGCGCGTTGCTGATCGGCTTCCAGCTCGTGCTGACCCACTGGTTCTACCTCTACCTGCCCTGGTTCTCCCGTTCGTCGCCTTCGCTCTCTTCGCGCCGGGAGAGGAGGAGGAGGAACATGGCCTCGAGCCGGATGCTCTCGCGGCGTCGTCCTGACCTCGGCGCCCTCGTTGCGCCGGTGCTCGCGGCCGCGCTCTTCCTCGCCGGCTGGAGCGCGCTCCAGCACGGCTGGTATGCGCGCGGCCAGATCGTGGACACGCCGGTCTACGAGCGCTACGGGAACGCGATCGAGTCGGGGCAGGTGCCCTACCGCGACTTCCGGCTCGAGTACCCGCCCGGCGCGCTGCCGGCCTTCGCCGTGCCGGCACTCGCGAGCGAGCGCGGCGACGAGGAGGGCTTCCGGGACGCCTTCGAGGCCCTGATCGCGCTGTGCGGAGCCGCCGGCGCGGCCTTCGTCGCCGTCGCGCTCCGGCGGCTCGGCTCGGCGCCGCTCTCGCTCGCAGGCGGTGTCGCGGTCGCCGCGCTCGGCCCGCTCGCACTCGGCTCGGTCGTGCTCACGCGCTTCGACCTCCTGCCCGCGGCGCTGACGGCGGCCGCGCTCGCGGCCCTCGTCTCCGGCCGTGACCGGCTCGGCTTCGGCGTTCTCGGCGCCGCGGTCGCCGTCAAGCTCTACCCCGCGGTCCTCGTTCCGCTCGCGCTCGCGTACGCATGGCGGCGGCGCGGGCGGAGGGAGGCCCTGGTCTGCCTCGGGATTCTCGCGGCGGTCGTGCTCGCGGCCTTTCTCCCGTTCGTCGCGCTCGCGCCGGACGGGGTCGCCTGGAGCCTCGGCCGCCAGCTCGGCCGCCCGCTCCAGATCGAGAGCCTGGGCTCCGCCTTCCTCCTCGCGGCGCACCAGGCCTTCGGGCTCGAGGTCACGATGAGGTCGGGACACGGCTCGCAGAACCTCGCGGGCGCCGGGCCCGACGTGCTCGCTGGCGTGCTCTCCGCCCTCCAGCTGGCCGCGCTGGCCTCGGTCTGGGCCGTGTTCGGCCGGGGGCCGGCGACCCCGGAGCGGCTCGTGCGCCACGGGGCGGCCGCACTCGTGGCTTTCGTCGCGCTCGGCAAGGTGCTCTCGCCGCAGTTCCTGATCTGGCTGCTGCCGGTCGTTCCGCTCGTCCGCGGCCGGCGGGGGTTCGCGGCCTCGGCCCTCCTACTCGCGGCGTGCGTGCTGACGCAGCTCTGGTTCCCGTACCGCTACTGGGCCCTCGCGCTTGACTTCGACGTCGCGGCGACCTGGCTCGTGCTCGTCCGCGACCTCGTGTTGGTGGCGCTGCTCGCCGTGCTCGTGCTGCCCGAGCGGCGGCTCCGGCCGGCAGACACCTAGGGGTAGTCGATCCGGACCGGCGCGATCGCGGTCGCCCGGCCCGTCGCCGGGACGCAGTCCACGACGCAGCCCTCGATCCGGACGCCGCCCTGGGCCGTCTCGAAGCGGACAGGCATGCCTGTCCGCATGCGGCGGATCGCGAGCTCGGCCTCGACGCCGATCACCGAGTCGTGCGGCCCCGTCATGCCGGCGTCGGTCATGGCAGCCGTGCCCCCCGGCTGGATCCGGGCGTCGGCGGTCTGGACATGCGTGTGCGTGCCGATCACCGCGGTCACCTTGCCGTCGAGCCAGCGGGCTAGCGCGACCTTCTCGCTCGTCGCCTCGGCGTGGACGTCCACGAGCACGACGGGCGTGCGGGCGCGTGCCTCCTCGACGAGCTGGTCGATCACCTCGAACATGTTCACGGCGACCTCGAGGAAGAGCGAGCCCATGACGTTGATCACCGCGACGTCCGTACCATCGATACCGGTCGCGACGACGAGGCCGCTACCCGGAGAGCCCGCTTGGAAGTTGGCCGGCCGGATCACGCGGTCGCTGCGGGCGAGGTAGGCGGCGATCTCGCCGCGGCGCCACGTGTGGTTGCCGAGCGTGATCACGTCGGCGCCGACGCCGAGCAGGCGATCGGCGAGCTTCGGCGTGATCCCGACGCCGTCGGCGGCGTTCTCGCCGTTGAGCACGCAGAAGTCGGCGCCGAGGTCCGCGCGCAGCGCCGGCAGACGCTCTTCGATCGCCCGCCGGCCCGGCGCGCCCACCACGTCTCCGATGAAGAGGATTCTCAGCGGGTCGAGAGTGTTGCGGCGGGCCGGATCTCGAGCGAGACGTTCGTGCCGGAGTCCTGGGTGAAGCGCGCGAGGGCCTGCGTCTCCACGGCCGACAGGTCGAGGACGACGCCGACCTTCGAGCTTGCCTCCGCCACCGTCGAGCCGACGGTCAGCGCCGGATCCGGGCGGAGTTGCGTCAGGGAGACGACGACCGACGGCGCGGCCACGGGGCGGATGTCGATGCGCGCACCGTAGGTGCGGTTCGAGACGACGAAGTCGCTGATGCCGACGACCGTTCCGGCCACCGGGGCGTAGACGTCCGTGCCTGGTCGAGCGCCGACGTCGAGCGCCGACGTGCCGGGTCCGCCGTCACCGCCGAGTTGGTACCAGGTCAGCCCGCCCATCGGGCCGCCCGAGATCCTGTGCCAGAGCCGGGCGAGCAGGCCTTCGTTGCCCTGGCGGCCGAGCGGCTCGAGGGCGAGCGAGCCGGTGCCCGACTTGTGGTAGCCGATCGCCGTGACGGCGGCCTGGGCGACCGGGAGCTGGATGTGGAGAGCGCCGAGCGTCGCGACGACCTGACGCCGCGGCGGCCCCGCCGGCAGGAGGCGCGCGGCGCTTGCGGGCTGCTGGACGAGGCGCTGCGAATTCCCCGACCCGAACGCCGTCAGGAGCAGCGTGGCGAGCAGGACCAGGAAGACGAAGACGAGGGCGACCAGCCGTGCTGCGCGGTCGTGGGCACGCCGTCTGCGCGCACGAACACGCGCGACTTCTCCGGATCGCGGCGAAGCCATCACGGGCACCGTAGCTGAGCCCGAGGGCGTGTTCAACACGGAACGCGCCTCTCGGAGCCTCCGCGAGTCCCGCGGTGGCTCCTCCCAGAGCCCTCCGGAGTCCAGCGCGAGCGAGCCCTCGACCGGGAAGCAGAGCTCGGGTGGAGCGCGTGTGAGCCGGACGACGCGCGCTGTACGATCCGCCGCATGGCCGAGCATGGGCCGACGATCCAGATTCCGCGGTGGATCCAGCTCGTCGGGCTGCCCGTGCTCGCCGTGCTGGCCTGGGCGATGGCGGGCACGGTGGGTCACGCGCTCTTCCTCTTCCTGACGGCGGCCGTGATCGCGTTCCTGCTGAACACGCTCGTGCGCGACCTCGAACGGATCCGGATCCCGCGCGGCCTCGGAGTCGCGATCGTGTATCTCAGCTTCGCTGCAGCGATCGTCGTGGCCGTCGTCGCGCTCGTCACTGTCGTCGTCGCGGAAGTGCGCTCCGCCTCCGATCGGGTCGAGACCTACCTTACGGACGAGCACGGACGGGGTCACACGACCGACGCCGAGCGCGACATCGTTCGCTTCCAGGGCTGGCTCGACGCGCACGGCCTGGAGGGCATCGAGGTGCGCGAGCAGGCGACCGAGTGGCTCGACTCGATCGAGGCGCAGGACGTCTCCAAGTACACGGGGAAGCTGGTGGACTTCGCGCAGGGGGCCGCGATCTCGATCGTGTCGCTGCTCTTCAGCCTCGTGCTCGTGATCGTGATCTCGATCTACATGCTGCTCGACATGCCGCGCCTCGAGCGGGCGATCGACCGGCGCTTCCCGCCGCACGAGGGGAAGCCGCTGACGTGGCGGATCGAGGCGGCCCTCGCGGGCTACGTGAAGGGGCAGCTGCTGCTCTCGACGATCATCGGCACGAGCGCGGGAGCCGGGATGTGGGCGCTCGGGGCGACCGGGCTCGTACCGGGTGCCGACCGGTACGCGCTCCTGTTCGGAGTCTGGACCGGCATGATCGAGGTGATTCCGTACATCGGCCCGTGGCTCTCGGCCGTCCCGCCCGCGATCTACGCCCTCGTCATCGACCCGATCTCGTTCCTGTGGGTGGCGGCCCTCTTCGTCTTCATCTACCAGATCGAAGGGCATGTGGTCGTGCCGAACGTGATGGCGAACGCGCTCCGGCTGCACCCGCTGCTCGTCATCTTCGGTCTGCTCGCGGGCGGCGAGATCTACGGCCTGCCCGGCATCCTGCTCGCACTGCCGTTGATGGCGGCCGTTCGCGCGATCTGGGAGTTCTTCGCGGAGCGGGTTTCGCTCGAGCCCTGGTCGGGGGCGGGGCCCGTGCCAGTGGAGGTCGAGCTCGAGTCGCCGGTGTCGCGGGCGGACGATCCCCTGAAGGCCGCGGGCAGTTGAGCGGGGAGACCCTGCTCTCCGCGCGCGGCGTCACACGGAGGTACGGCGCGCGCGTCGCGCTCCACGTCACGGACATCGACGTTCACGCGGGCGAGACGATCGCGCTGACCGGGCCGAACGGCGCCGGCAAGTCCACACTGCTCTCGCTGCTCGCCGGAGCTCTCGCTCCGAGTGGGGGCCGGGTCGAGCTTGCCTCCGGGACGCTCGTGGGCTGGGCTCCTCAGCGGCCGGCGCAGTACGGGAAGCTCTCGGCGCGCGAGAACCTCGAGCTGTTCGCGCGCCTTGGCCGCGTCCCGGACGTCGAGGTCGCGTCCGAGCGCCTGTTGGCCGAGTTCGGGCTGCCCGGCGACCGGCAGGCGAGCGCGACGCTCTCGGTCGGCATGCGCCAGCGCCTCAACGTCGCGATCGCCCTGCTCGGCGAGCCGCGCGTGCTGCTGCTGGACGAGCCGAGCGCGTCACTCGACCCCGAGCAGCGGCGCCGTCTCTGGGAGCTCGCGTCCGGGCTGCGTGCTCACGGGGGCGCGCTCGTCTTCGCGACGCAGCACCTCGAGGAGCTCGAGCGGGCCGACCGCGTGATCCGGCTGGAGGAGGGGCGGGTGGAACCGTGAGGAGCGCGTGGCTGATCTTCGCGAAGGACGTGCGCGTGCTGGCGCGCTCGCCCGCGCTGCTCGTCGTGCTGCTTGCCTACCCGCTCGTGATCGCCGCGCTCGTCGGCATGGTCGCGAGCTACGCAAGCTCGAAGCCGCGGGTCGCCTTCGTGGACGAGGACGGCCTGCCCGCCGCGATCGAGGTGGCCGGGCACCGCTTCGACCTCGCCGGCACGATCGAGCGCTCGACGAGCGAGCTGACGCTCGTGCGCGTCGACCGCGCGGAAGCCGAACGGCAGCTCCGGGCCGGTCGGATCGTCGCGATGCTCGTCATCCCGCGTGGGTTCGCCGCCGACCTGCGCAGCCTCGTTCGCCGGCCGAAGATCGAGCTGAAGACGATGCGCGGCGGGCTTTCGCCCCGGGTCAGCCAGCAGGCGCAGGCGCTCGTCTACTCGCTCAACCAGACGCTCTCGGATGCGTATCTCGAGGCGACGCTGAAGGTCGTGCGGCTCGTCGTCGGCGGTGGGCCCGGCGAGTTCTTCGGCAACCGCTTCACGGTGATCGGCCTGACGGGTGCGCGGGAGCTGCTCGCGGAGCTGCCGCCGACCGGGCAGGTGCAGGAGATCCGAAAGTTCGTGAGCCAGGCGGAGACGGCGCTCGGCGACGCCGACGCGGCGCTGCGCGCGACCGCCCGGCCGGTCGAGCTCGTGGAGCTGGGCGACAGGGGGCGGACGTGGCTGCTCTCGGCGCAGGTGCAGGCCTACGGGCTTGCCCTCACGATCTCGTTCCTCGCGCTCCTCCTTGCGGCCGGCTCCCTGGCGGCGGAGCGGGACGAGGACGTCCTCCAGCGCCTCGTGCGTGGGCTCGTCGGCCCCGGCCGGCTCGTCGCCGCCAAGGCCGCCCTGGCGGCGCTGCTCTCGGCGCTGCTCGGGCTCGCGCTCGCGGCTGCGTTCGGCGTGATCGTGGAGCTCGGAGGCGTCGAGGGCGGCCAGCCCTGGGAGCGGCTGCCGCTACTCGCGGCGGGACTGCTGCTCGCCGGCGCCGCGCTCGGGGCTCTCGGCGCCGTCGTCGGCGCGCTCGCGCGGGAGGGCCGGACGGCCACTCTCGCGGCGCTCCTCTTCGTGCTGCCCATCGTGTTCCTCGGGCTCGTCCCGCGCGAGGTTGCGCCGGCTGCCGGCTGGATCAGCGACGCGTTCCCGTTCGCGCACGCCCTGCGCTTCTTCGGCGATGCCCTGTTCGAGCTCGACCCGTGGGGCTCCCTGGTGCGCGAGGCGGCGTGGCTCGCGGGACTCGCGCTCGTCTACGGCGCGGTCGCCCGCGTTGCGATGCGGCGGCTCCTCGCGTAGGCTGACGCGGCCTGCTCTAACCTTCACGCGGTGAGCGCCGTCGCCGTGGACCTCTGGGAGACGCTCGCCGCCGAGGCGGCCGCGGAGAGCCCGCTCTGGGAGGACGCGCTCCTCCCCGCGGACGCGCGCGAGCGCGTCCCCGTGTTCTCGCCGCTCGGGCCGCCCGCCTGCGCGCTCGGGATCGAGACGATCTACGAGGGCTACCTCGTCCACTACGGGCGGCCGCGACTGTTCGCGCCCGCCGACGCCGACACGGCACTCCTGCTCGGCGACTACCTCTACGCCCACGGGCTCGTGCGGATCGCCGCAGCGGGCAGCGTGGAGGCCGTGCGCGACCTCGCCGAGCTGATCTCGCTGTGCGCGCAGTCGCGCGCCGAGGAGGGCCCCGGAGACGGGCCCGCGTGGGCGGCGACGGCCGCGCTGCTCGGCGAGGGCGCGCTCGACGACGCGCGCGATGCGCTGCGCGTGCGCCGCGACGGCGCGTTGCTGGAGGGACTCGCCCGCGGGCGGGTGGGAGACGACGCGGTCGAGCTCGCACTTGCCGCGAACGCCCGCCGGGTCGGTTAGGCTTGACCCCGTGATCGCTGCGTTCGCATGGCTCCTTGCCGACGCCGCCGAGGAGGGCAAGCGCATCGTCCTCGGCATGCTCGTCGTCGGGCTGATCTTCGCCGGCGTGATCGGGCTCGGCGAGCTCTCTCGCTGGGGCCGGCACCGCAAGAGCTAGCGGCCCGGCAACGTCCACACCGTGCGTCGCCTGGTGGCGGGGCCGTGCGCGGCTCGGGAGCGTCGTTCACCGCGACCGTGACGGCGGCCACGAGGGTCGCCGTCTGCACCTACGCGCGCGGCGAGCGTGCTTGTGCTCTCGCGCGGCAGGGCGACGCTGTCGGTTTGCGGCGACAACCCCCAGTTCCTGCACGGCCGCCGCCGGGACCGCGGTGACGGTCGGGATCCGCCTCCGCAGCTGAGACGCCGGGGCTAGACTCGCGCCGATGGCGCCGCCCTCGGATCTGCGCGAGTGGATTGCGCTCCTCGAGCGCGAGGGCGAGCTGCACCGCGTGAGCGCCGAGGCCGACCCCGACCTCGAGATCACCGAGATCGTGGACCGTGTCGTCAAGGGCGGCGGCCCGGCGCTGATCTTCGAGCGCCCGAGGGGCTCACGGCTGCCACTCCTGATCAACCAGTTCGGGACCGAGCGGCGGATGTGCATGGCCTTCGGGGTCGAGTCGCTCGACGATGTCGCGGCGAAGCTCGAGGACGTGCTCGAGCTGCAGCCGCCGCAGGGGCTCGTCGAGAAGGTCAGGGGCCTGAAGAAGCTGAAGTCGATCGCCGATTCCACGCCGAAGACCGTTTCGAAGGGCGCCTGCCAGGAGATCGTCCTCACCGGCGACGACGTGGATCTCGACCTGCTGCCGATCCAGCGCTGCTGGCCGGGCGACCCCGCCCCCTTCATCACCCTCCCGGCTGTGATCACGCAGGATCCGCGCACCGGCTCGCGCAACGTCGGCATGTACCGGCTGCAGAAGATCGACCGCCGCTCGACCTTCATGCACTGGCAGGTGCACAAGGATGGGCGGATGGACTACCTGGCGACCGACGGCCGGCTCGAGGTCGCCGTGGCGCTCGGGCTCGATCCCGTGACGGCCTACTCGGCGAGCGCGCCGCTGCCCAAGCACGTGGACGAGCTGATGCTCGCAGGCTTCCTGCGCGGGGAGCCGGTCGAGCTGGTGAAGGGCAAGACCGTCGCGCTCGAGGTCCCGGCGAACGCGGAAATCGTGCTCGAGGGCTACGTCGAGCGCGGCGACGAGGGCATCGAAGGCCCCTTCGGCGACCACACCGGCTACTACTCGCCGGCCGAGCGGTTCCCCGTCTTCCACGTCACCGCGCTGACGATGCGCCGCGACGCGATCTACCCGTCGATCGTCGTCGGCAAGCCGCCGGCAGAGGACGCGTGGCTCGCCAAGGCGACCGAGCGGATCTTCCTCCCAGCCGTGCGCATGACCGTGCCCGAGATCGTGGACTACGACCTGCCCGTCGCCGGCGCCTTCCACAACTGCGTGCTCGTCTCGATCCGCAAGGCCTATCCGGGCCACGCGAGGAAGGTGATGCACGCGCTCTGGGGGCTCGGGGCGCTGTCGCTCTCGAAGTCGATCGTCGTCGTGGACGAATGGGTGGACGTGCACGACTACGAGGACGTCTTCTTCCGCGTCTGCGCGAACGTCGATCCGAAGCGCGACCTCCTGCTCACCGAGGGCCCGCTCGACCAGCTCGACCACGCGCCGACACTCGCCTGCTACGGCGGCAAGCTCGGCATCGACGCGACCCACAAGGGCCCGGCCGAGGGCGCCCGCGACTGGCCGGAGGAGATCGCGATGAACGAGGAGATCCGGGCCCTCGTCGACCGGCGCTGGAGCGAGTACGGCCTTCCTGCTGCACCGTCCGCCGGAGTGGTGCAGAATGGGCGCCGCGGGCGCTCGTTGCGGAAGTTGCGTCGTTGACGGCGGGAATGAGGGGCGATTGAATCCGGGCAAGGTGACACCGTGAGCACGCATCAGCCCGGCGACGGGCCCCACCTGCCGCCGCCGAGCTTGTGGCCGATCGGCTTCGCGGTCGGGATCGCGTGCATCCTCGTCGGACTCGTCCTGAGCTGGCCTGTCGTCGCCGTCGGCGCCGTGCTCACGGCCGCCTTCGCCCTCCTCTGGGTGCGCGACCTGACGCGCGAGGTGGCCGCCAAGGCGCCTCCCGTCGAGCCGGAGCGCCGCGTCGACGCCGAAGAGGCTCCGGCGGCGCCGCAGGCCAAGACGTACCCGCGCAGCGTCTTCCTCGAGGGCGCGACGCTCGGCCTCGGCGGCGTCATCGGAGGGCTCGTGACGGTGCCCGCGCTGGGCTTCGCCGTGCTGCCCTCCTTCACGAACCAGGAAGACCACGATGTCGAGCTGGGCGCGCTCTCCGACTTCCCAGAGAGCGAGTTCGTGATCGCGACGTACATGGAGGACCCATCGCAGGGGGAGGTCACGCGCCGCACCGTCTTCGTCCGCAACAACGGCTTCCTCGAGGAGCTGCCGAGCTTCACTATCCTCTTCTCCCGCTGCGTCCATCTCGGCTGCCCGGTGCAGCCGAACGGCCCGATCTTCGAGGAGCGGGCGACGAAGGTGGACAACGGCAAGCAGGCCGTCGAGCTGCGTCCGACGCAGCCGGCCGGCTTCGGCTGCCCGTGTCACGGGGCCCAGTACGACACCGAGGGCAATCGCACCGCCGGCCCGCCCGTGCGCGCGATGGACCGGCTCGAGTTCTCAATCCGTGACGGCAAGCTCTGGATCGGCAAGCACTTCAGCGTCTCCCACGTCGAGGGCTCGGGCGCGAAGGCGAGGATCAAGAGGTACGGCCTCGCGACGCCGGGCGTGCACGTGGACGGGATCTCGGCGTGGCTCTACCCGATCGAGGTGCCGCGCTGATGGCCGCCAAGCGCTCCGCCCGCAGGGAGAAGCTCGAGGCCGCCGTCCTCTACCCGCTCGACTGGGTCGAGGAGCGCTCCGGCATCGTCGGCGGCATCAAGTACTTCCTCTTCCGCAACGTCCCGCGCGACATCAGCTGGCCGCAGACGCTCGGGTCGGCGACGCTCACCGCCTTCCTCGTGCAGACGGTCACGGGCGTGATCCTGGCCTTCTACTACAAGCCCGATCCGAATAGCGCCTACGAGTCGATCCAGCTCATCACGCACGACCTCACGCTCGGCTGGCTCGTGCGCGGCATGCACCGCTGGGGTGCAAGCGTCTTCATCATCCTCATGTTCTTCCACATGGCGCGGGTCTTCCTCTACGGCTCCTACAAGTATCCGCGCGAGCTGACGTGGATCGTCGGCGTGCTGCTCCTCGTGATGGGGATGATGGAGGGCTTCACCGGCTACCTGCTGCCGTGGGACAACACGGCGTACTGGGCGACGGTCGTCGGGATCAACCTCAACGGCACGGCGCCCTTCCTCGGCCCTTTCATCGCGCAGTTCCTCTCCGGCGGCGCGAGCATCGGATCGGAGACGCTCGCCAAGTGGTACTCGCTGCACATGCTGGTCCTGCCCGGCGCGATCATCGGCCTGATCGTGCTCCACCTGTGGCTCGTGATCCGGCTCGGCGTCAGCTCGCCGCCGTGGTCGAAGGATGCGGCCGGCACGCCGGTCGAGCCCGAGGGCCGCGAGGGTCTCGTGCGCCCCGCGCCGCGCGGTGGTGAGAACGACTGATGGCGAACCGCCGGATCGAGGAGCGCAAGGCCGAGCACGCCCGCTACAAGGAGGACGTCAAGCAGCGCGGGAAGCCGTTCTACCCGCACGCGATGTTCCACGACACGGTGATGAGCCTCGTCGTCGTCGGCGTCATCATCGGGCTCACGGTCGTCTGGCGCGCGACTTCGGACGGCACCGAGTCGGGCTGGCTCGGCCCGCTCTACGCGGAGAAGGCCGACCCCGGCACGACGGCGTTCATCCCGCGCCCCGACTGGTACTTCTACTTCCTCTTCTACCTGCTCAGGATCTTCCATTGGCCGGAGTCGGTCTTCCTGGCCACCGTCGGGATCCCGACGATCCTGCTGATCCTGCTCGCCGCGATGCCGTTCGTCGATGTACGCCGGGAGCGGCGGATCTCGCGGCGCCCGGTCGCCGCGGTCGCGTCTATCCTCGTCGTCGTCTCGATGGGAGTGCTCACATGGAAGGGCGCGACGGCGAAGGAGTCGCTCGGCAGCGAGGTGATCGAGGCGGTGCCGGACTGGGCCGACAAGCAGGGCTTCGCCGAGAACGCGGACGCGGTCGCCGGCGCGAAGTTGTTCGCGCAGTCGGGCTGCCTCACCTGCCACCTCTATCTCGGCGCCGGCTCGGCCAACCTCGGCGCGCCGGATCTCACGGCGGAGGGCGCCAAGGGCAAGGGCGAGCAGTTCCAGCTCGAGCATCTGAAGAATCCGGCCGGTACGACGCCGGGCTCGCCGATGCCCGGGTTCGCCTCGCTCGGCGACGAGAACCTGAAGCAGATCGCGGTCTTCCTCGAGGCCTCGAAGGGGGCCAAGAAGGAATGACCCTGTGCGCGTCTTTCTCGGCGTAACCGGCGCCTCCGGCGCACCGTACGCGGCCAGGCTGCTGCGCGCGCTCGTCGAGGCCGGCTGCGAGGTCGGGCTCTCGGCCTCGGCCTCGGGGGTGGAGGTGCTCGCGACCGAGCTGTACGGCGAGCCCTCGCTGCCGCGCGAGGAGGTGCTGCGCCGGTTCGTCGAGCCGGCGGGCGGCGAGGTCTCCGTCTTCGCGCCGGACGACTACTCCAGCCCGTACGCGAGCGGCTCGGCGAAGGTGGACGCCTACGTCATCTGCCCGTGCTCGATGTCCACCGTCGGCACGCTCGCCGCCGGGGCGATGGGGAACCTCATCCACCGCGCCGCCTCGGTGGCGCTCAAGGAGCGGCGCACGCTCGTCCTCGTGCCACGCGAGACTCCCCTCTCCTCGATCCACCTCGACGGCCTCTCACGGCTCCAGCAGGCGGGCGCCGTGATCCTGTTCGCCGCGCCGGGCTTCTACCACGGGCCGCAGACGATCGACGACCTGGTGGACTTCGTCGTCGCACGCTGCCTCGATCAGCTCGGGATCGAGAACTCGCTGGTCCAGAGGTGGGGCCGGTGACGCACGAGTCCGGCACGCTTCCCGCCGACGGCGTTCGCTCGATGTTCGACCGGATCGCGCCGGTCTACGATCTGATGAACAGGCTGATGACCGGCGGGCTTGACCAGCGCTGGCGGCGCCTGACCGTGCGCGAGGTCGTCCGGCCGGGCGACCGGGTGCTCGACGCCTGCTGCGGCACCGGCGACCTCGCAGCCGCGGCCTCCCGCGCCGGGGCGACGGTGACCGGTCTCGACTTCTCGGAGGCGATGCTCGAGCGCGCGCGGCGCAAGTCGTCGGCGGTCGAGTGGGTGCAGGGCGACGTGCTCGCGCTGCCGTTCCCGGACGGCTCGTTCGACGCCGCCACCGTCGGCTTCGGCCTGCGCAACGTGTCCGACCTCGAGGCCGGCCTGCGCGAGCTGCTGCGCGTGCTGCGGCCGGGCGGCAGGCTCGGGATTCTCGAGATCACGCGGCCGCGCGGGCCGCTGCGCATCTTCTTCCGGCTCTGGTTCGACGTGCTCGTGCCGTTCGCAGGCAAACTGCTGCCCGGTGGCAAGGCCTACACGTACCTGCCCGCGAGCGTGCGCCGCTTCCCCGGCCCGGAGGACCTGGCGCAGCTGATGCGGCAGGCGGGCTTCAGCGGCATCGCCTACCGGCGGCTGGCCGGCGGGATCGTCGCGCTACACACGGCGGAGCGCGCGTGAGCGCGCTCGCGGTGGTGGAGACCGCGCCCGGCCTCGGTGAGTACCTCGAGCGCGTTGACGCGCGGCTCGGCGAAGCGATCGCCGGCCACCCTGGGATCGTCGCCCGCGTCGGTGCCGACGCGCTCGCGGCCGGCGGCAAGCGCCTGCGGCCGGTGCTCGCGTACCTCTCGGCGCCCGAAGGCGCCCGGGAGCCGGTCGCGGCCGGCGTGGCCGTCGAGCTCGTGCATATGGCGACTCTGGTCCACGATGATCTGATCGACCGGGCCGCGGTCCGCCGCGGCCGCGCCGCGGCGTGGACGGCGCACGGCCCGCCCGCCGCCCGGGCTGCGGGTGACTTCCTGTTCGGGCGGGCCTTCTCCGAGCTCGCCGCCACGGGGAACCGGGGTGGGGTAGCGATCCTCGCCGAGGCCTCGCTCGGGCTCGCGCGCGGCGAGGCGCTGCAGCGCCGCCAGCGGCACGATCCAGCGACGACCGTCGAGGCATACCTCGAACGCTGCGCACTGAAGACGGGCAAGCTGTTCGAGGCCGCGTGCCTGCTCGCCGGCGGCAGCGGCGCGTTCGGACTCCATCTCGGAATCGCGTTCCAGATCGCCGACGACATCCTCGACTGCTCGGGCGAGACGATCGAGACCGGGAAGGTCCCCGGCACCGACCTCCGCGACGGCACGCCGACCCTGCCGTTGCTCTACGCGGCGGCCGAGGACGGGGTCGTTCGAGCCGCGCTTGCCGGCGGCCCGCTCGACGGCGCGCTCGTCCGCGTCGCCGCGACGGGTGCGTTGGAGCGCTCCCGCGAGGTCGCGCTCGACTACGCTTCGAGAGCGCGGGCCGCCCTTGACGGCGAGTTCCGCCGGGACGAGCTCGAGGCCCTCGCGCACGCAGTGGTGAATCGCAAGCGCTGATGGCCGTCCTCGACCGCACCTCCACCCTCGACCCCGTCCGCGAGAAGATCGAGGCCGGCGAGCGCCTCGACCTCGAAGACGGGATCGCCCTGCTCGAGTCGGACGACCTGCTCGCGCTCGGCGAGCTGGCCGACCGCGCGCGCCGCCTGCGCGGAGGGACCGACGAGGTCTACTTCGTGCAGAATCTCTACCTGAACCAGACGAACGTCTGCCGCGTGAAGTGCAAGTTCTGCGCCTTCGCCGCGACGGCCAAGCAGGAGCATGCCTACACGGTCTCGCCGGAGGAGCTCGTCGCCGACGCCGTGCGCCAGCGCGAGGTCACCGGCTTCACGGAGATCCACATGGTGAACGGCGAGAACCCGCACGTCGGCTTCGACTTCTACGTCGACACCATCCGGAAGCTGCACGAAGCGATGCCGGACGTGTACCTCAAGTGCTACACGGCGTCCGAGATCCACCACATGACGACGCTCTCCGGGCTCTCCCACGAGGAGGTGCTGCGCGAGCTGAAGGCGGTCGGGCTCGGCGCGCTGACGGGCGGTGGCGCAGAGGTCTTCGCCGACCGCGTGCGCACGCTGGTCGCGCCGGGCAAGGAGCATCCGGACTTCTGGTTCCACACCCATGACACCGCGCACCGGATGGGGATCCCGACGCACTGCACGCTGCTCTACGGCCACGTCGAGACGTACGAGGAGCGGATCGACCACCTGCTGCGGCTGCGTGAGCAGCAGGACAAGACGGGCGGCTTCCTCGCCTTCATCCCGCTCGCCTTCCATCCGGAGAACACCGTTTTCGAGCGGCGCGGCTTCCGACACACGACCGGCGCCGACGACCTGAAGATGATCGCCGTCTCGCGCCTGATGCTCGACAACATCGCGAACGTCAAGGCCTACTGGATCATGATGGGGATGCCGCTGGCGGCGATCGCGCTCCACTTCGGCGCCAACGACGTCCAGGGCACCGTCGTGCGCGAGACGATCTTTCACGCCGCCGGAGCGGTCACCGAGACCGAGCAGAGGATCGAGGAGCTCGTTCGCTTCGTGCGCGAGGCTGGGCGGATCCCGGTGCAGCGCGACACGCTCTACAACGAGGTCAGGCGGTGGGACGAGTGATTCGGCTCGGCCGTATCTCGTACGTGAACATGGCGCCCGTCTTCTACCGGCTGCAGGCCGAGGTCGAGGAGGTGAGCGGCGTCCCGACCGAGCTGAACCGGCTGCTCGTCTCGGGCGCGATCGACGTCGCCCCGATCTCCTCGATCGAGTACGCCCGCCACGCCGACACGCTGCGGCTGCTGCCGCGGCTCTGCGTCTCCTCCGAGGGCGCGGTGGACTCGATCCAGCTCGTCTCGCGCGTCCCGCTCGGGCAGATCCGCTCGGTGGCGGTGACGCCGGAGAGCGCGACCTCGGTCGTGCTGACGCGGGTGCTGCTGCCGAAGGCCGAGATTCTGCAGCTCGACGCGGAGGCGGACGCGAAGCTGCTGATCGGCGACGCGGCGCTGAAGAGCGCCTTCGAGGACCCGACGCCGCACCACGACCTCGGCCGCCTCTGGCTCGAGAAGACCGGCCTGCCGATGGTGTTCGCGGTCTGGGCCGCCCCCGAGCCGGTCGCGTCCGGGCTGCTGGGGCTCGAGCACGCGCTCGTCGCCTCCGTGCGCTTCGCCAGGTCGGAGCCCGAGCGCCTGGCCTACGAGGCGAGCGAGCGCTACGGCTACCCGGCCGGCTTCCTCGCCCGCTACTTCGAGAAGCTCCGCTACAGCTTCGGCCCGCGCGAGCGCGCCGGCCTCTACACCTTCCTCGAGATGGCCCGCGACGTCGGCGAGCTCGAGCACGTGCCCGAGCTGCGCTTCGTGCACGAGAAGGAGGCGCTGCGGGCGTGAGCGTCGCGGTTCGCAGGCCCGCCGTCGCCGAGGTGCTCGAGAAGGCGCTCGACGGCGCGCGTATCTCGGACGAGGAGGCGCTGACGCTCCTCCGCTCGCGCGATCTCGTCTCGGTGGGACGTGTCGCGAACGAGCTGCGGGAGCGGAAAACCGATCCCGACCGCGTCACGTTCATCATCGACCGCAACCTCAACTATACGAACATCTGCGTCACCGACTGTGACTTCTGCGCCTTCTACCGGCGCCCCGGCGACACGAGCGAGGGCTATCTGCTGCCGAAGCCGGTGATCTTCAAGAAGATCGAGGAGACGCTTGCGATCGGCGGCACCGGCGTGCTCATGCAGGGCGGCCACCACCCCGACCTCGGGATCGACTACTACGAGGATCTCTTCCGCTCGATCAAGAGCCGCTACGAGGTGCACCTGCACGCGCTCTCGCCGCCCGAGGTGCAGCACATCGCGCGGCGCTCGAAGCTGACGACGTGGGAGGCGCTGCAACGGCTGCGCGACTCCGGGCTCGACTCGCTCCCCGGCGGCGGCGGCGAGATCCTCGTCGATCGCGTGCGCGCGATCATCGCCCCGAAGAAGACGAAGTCCGACGAGTGGCTTGGGGTCATGCGCGAGGCGCAGCGGCTCGGCATGTCAACGACCGCGACGATGATGTACGGGCACGTCGAGACGCTCGAGGAGCGGGTCGAGCACATGCGCCGCATCCGGGAGCTGCAGGACGAGATGCGCGGCTTCCGCGCCTTCATCTCCTGGACGTTCCAGCGCGACGGCAACCGGCTCGACGCCGAGGTGCCGGACGAGACGCGACCGACGTCGTTCGACTACCTGCTGACGCAGGCGGTTTCGCGCATCTACCTGGACAACGTGGATCACATCCAGTCGTCGTGGGTGACGCAGGGGCTGAAGGTCGGCCAGGTGGCGCTCGGCTTCGGCGCCGACGACATGGGCTCGGTGATGATCGAGGAGAACGTCGTCTCGGCGGCCGGGACGACCCATCGCACCTCGGCGGACGAGCTTGCGCACCTGATCCGAGCGCTCGGGAAGACCCCGGTGCAGCGGGACACGCTGTACCGCGAGGTCAAAGTCTGGGCGTAGGCCCGGGCGCATTCTTCCCGCTCTTTGCGCGTTCGTCGTAATTCGTGACGAAGTCGTGACACGCTCGTGGCGGTGTCAGACACCGTCACGTGTGTGCCACGCGCCTGCGCCGAAAGCGTGGCGATCTCTCCACAGGGGCGCTCGAGCGGCTGTTCGGATCTTGTAAGGCGAGCACTCGTGCGCTGGAGCGTCCGCTACCCTCGGGTGGGGTCGTGATGGTTCGCAGGCTGGTCATCGGAGGGCTCGCCGCCCTGGCGCTCGCCTTCGCAGCGCCGGCGGGGGCTCAGACGACCCCGCTTATGCCCGGCGTGACGTACGAGAACGGCGTCCAGTTCACGCCGCACGGGCCCGTCGCGCTCCACATCGTCACCGGGCCGCGGCCGGGGGGGCTCTACCAGCTCAGGCCGGTCCTCTCGAACAACACGATCTCCGGGCTCGAGACGCTGAGCGCGATGCAACGCCGGCTCTCGGCGTCCGCGACCACCGTCGGCGTGAACGGTGACTTCTTCGCCTTCGCGAGCGGTCGCCCGAGCGGCGTCTTCATGCAGGACGGCCAGGTCATGAGCCCACCCTACGGCGACCGCTCGAGCATCGGCGTTGGCGCCGACGGCACGCTCGACGTGCGGCGCGTCGAGTTCTTCGGCACGTGGCAGGGCCTCGGCCAGAGGCGGGTGCTCAACGACCTGAACGAGGCGCCGGATCCGAACGGGATCTCGCTCTTCACCTCGGCCTGGGGGCCGGCGACGCCGTCCCTCCCGGGTGCGACCGAGGCCGTGCTCTACCCGTTCCCGGTGGCGCTCCCCAACGCCGATCTCGCGGCGCCCGTGATCCAGCTCGCCGGAGGAGGCTCGACCCCGATCCCGGTCGGCGGTGCCGTCCTCGTCGCGCGCGGGACGGCTGCGGCCAGCCTCGCCGCCGAAGCGCCGGTGGCGGCGATGGTGACGACCCGGCTGATCTTCCGGCCCGACTGGGCCGGGATCGTGAACGCGATCGGCGGCGGGCCGCAGCTCGTTCGCGGCGGCGGGCCCGTGTTCAAGGCGCTCGAGGCGTTCTCGGCCGACGTCCTGCTGCCGCGGGCCCCGCGCACGGCCGTCGGCCAACTCGCCGGCGGCCGGGTGATCCTCGTCGCGACGGACGGCCGCCAGCCGGGCTACAGCGTGGGGATGACGAACTTCGAAATGGCGCAGACGCTCTCCCGACTCGGTGCGGTCACCGGCGCCGCCCTCGACGGCGGCGGCTCGACGACGCTTGCCTTTGAGGGCACCGTCCTCAACCGTCCCTCGGACAGGAGAGAGCGCCCGATCGCCGACGCTCTTCTCCTCGTCTACACCGGGGTCTTCGCGCCGCCGCCGGCCCGACAGGTCGTGTCGCCGAACGGGGATGGAGTCTCCGACGACCAGCGCCTCACCTACAAGGTCGTACGGCCCTCGTCGGTGACGGTGACCCTGACCGCCCCCGACGGCACTGCCGCCTTCACGGAGACTGCCCAGCGGGAGCCGGGGCTCTACGACGTGGCGTTCCCTCCCCTGCCTCCGCCGCCTCCTGAGGAGCCGCCGCCGCCGCAGCCGTTGCAGGTGCCCGAGCCGGTGCCCGCTCCGCCCGCCGAGGGCCGCTGGCGGCTCGTCGTCGTTGCCGCCGACGACCAGGGACAGCCCTCGACGATGTCGCGCTCCTTCATCGTGGACGCCACGCTCGGCTTCTTCGAGACCGCGAAGACGCTCTTCCTGCCGCCCGCCGGTCGTGAGTTCTCGATCAGCCTCCAGCTCTCCCGCGAGGCGCGGCTGGTCGTCACCGTCGAGACGAAGGCGGGCGAGGTCGTGCGAACGCTCGCGACCCGCCGGTACGCGGCAGGGCCCGTGCAGCTCGCCTGGGACGGAAGGACGCGAGGCGGCCAGAAGCAGGCTCTCGGTGGGCGGTACGCCGTCCGTGTCGTCGCGCGCACGCCGTTCGGCAGGATCGAGCTGACGCGGGACTTCCGGGTACAGCGGATCGCCGGGCCGAAGCGGCCGCGGCCCGAGAGCCAGGGGTAGGCTCCCCGCGTGCCGGTCGCCTCGCTCCTCAGCGGGATCACGGATCTCCTCACGAATGTCGTCGGCGACTACGGCCTCTACGCCGTCTTCGGCCTCATGCTGATCGACGCGGTCTTCCCGGCCGCGAGCGAGCCGGTGATGGTCTATTCCGGCGCGGTCGCGGCCGGCGCGTTCGCGGGGCAGGACGTCGTCTTCCTCGGCTCTTCGTTCGAGCACGGACTCCCGGCGTACCTGGCGATGGCGCTCTCCGGCACGATCGGCTACACGGTCGGGTCGGTCCTCGGCTGGGCCGTCGGTGACTACGGGGGCCGCCCGCTGCTCGAGCGGCACGGCAGGCTCTTCCATCTCGACGCCGAGAAGCTCGACCGCGCCGAGCGCTGGTTCGACCGCTACGACGAGTGGGCCGTCTTTCTCGGCCGCGTGACCCCGGTCGTGCGCTCGTTCATCTCGATTCCCGCCGGCATCTTCCGCTCGCCGTTCCCGCGCTACACGCTGCTGACGCTGCTCGGCTCGGCTATCTGGAGCTTCGGGCTCGCGGGCGCGGGCTGGGCGCTCGGCTCGCAGTGGGAGGACTTCCACCGCACGTTCCGGTACGTGGACTACGCGGCCGTGGTGCTGCTCGCGGCAGGGATAGCCGTGCTCGCGTGGAAGCTGGTCAGGCGCCGCCGCGGGGTGGAAGACGCCGCGCGCGGCTAGACTGGCCGCCGGGCTCACATGATCCCCCTCGTCGACGTCAAGGCGCAGTACGCGCCTCTCGTGCCCGAGTTGAAGGAGCGCCTGGTGGAGGTGCTCGAGTCGGGGCGCTTCATCCTCGGCCCGCACGTCGCCGCGTTCGAGCGGGAGGCGGCCGCCTACCTCGGTGTGCCGGTCTCGGTCGGCGTTGCCAACGGCACGGACGCGCTCGTGCTCGTCCTGAGTGCGCTGGAGATCGGGCCCGGCCACGAGGTGATCTGTCCCGCTTTCACGTTCTTCGCGACCGCCGAGGCGATCGCGCGCACCGGCGCGACACCGGTCTTCGCCGACATCGACCCCGTCACGCTCAACCTCGACCCGGAGGACGCCGCCGCGCGGATCACGCCGCGGACGAGGGCGATCATGCCCGTCCACCTCTTCGGCCGCCCCGCGCCGCTCGCCGAGCTCGCGCGGCTCGGGCTGCCGCTGATCGAGGACGCGGCGCAGGCCTTCGGCGCCGAGGGCACCGGCACGACCGGCGTCGCCTCGACCTACAGCTTCTTCCCGACGAAGAACCTGTTCGCGCTCGGCGACGGCGGCCTCGTCGCGTGCACCGACGAGGAGCTGGCCGGGCGCGTGCGCATGCTCCGCTTCCACGGCTCCACGGACAAGCAGACCTTTCACTACATCGGCACGAACTCACGGCTCGACGAGCTCCAGGCCGCGGCGCTGCGCGTCTTCCTGCCACACCTCGCCGGCTGGAACGCCTCTCGTCGCGAGGGCGCGGCCCGCTACGCCGAGCTCGGCCTCGGCGAGGCCTGCGAGCTCCCGCCCGACGAGCCGGGCCACGTCTACCACATGTACGTCGTCAGGTCGCAGGGCCGGGACCGGATCGCGGCCGCGCTCAAGGAGGCCGAGATCTCGTGCGCCTCGTACTACGTGACGCCGCTCCACCTGCAGCCGGCGCTGCGGTACCTCGGGTGGGAGCGAGGCTCGCTGCCGGAGACCGAGAAGGCCGCCGCCGAGAACCTCGCGCTGCCCCTCTGGGGCGGGATCGGCGGCGACGTCCAGGAGCGTGTCGTCGAGACGGTGCTGTCCGCGGCCGGCGTCGGGGCGCGGCGGTGAGACTCCCCGTCAGCCTCCACCGCCTGCCCCAGATCGCCGCGGACGCTGTGATCGTCGCGGCCGCGTGGCTGCTCGCGTTCCGCCTCCGCTTCGACCCGGACGTCCCGCGCTACTACGAGGCGTACCTCACGTGGGACGTCGTTGCCCTCGTCGTCGGGCTCAAGCTCGTCGTCTTCACGGGCTTCGGCTTCTACAACCGCTGGTGGCGCTACGTGTCGACGCGCGACATGTGGGGCGCCTTCCGCGGCGTCACGGTCGCCTCGGTGCTCGCTGTGCTCGTCTTCTCGCTCTTCGAGATCCACACGCTCAACGTTCCGCGCGCGGTCTGGATCCTCGACTGGCTGATCTGCCTCGCGCTCGTTGCCGGCGTGCGCCTGCTCGCGCGGTCGGTGATCGAGCGGCCCAGCGCCACGAGCATCGTCGCGCGCGGCAAGGAGGTGATCGTCGTCGGGGCTGGGGACGCGGCTCAGCTGATCCTCCGCGAGCTGCTGCGTAACCCGTCGCTCGGCTACACGCCGATCGGCCTGATCGACGACAACCCGAGCAAGCGCAACCTGCGCCTGCATGGGATCCGGGTGCTCGGCACGACGGCCGAGTTGCAGCACGTCCTGCATGACCGCCGCCCGGACGAGCTGCTGATCGCGATTCCGTCGGCGTCGGGCGATGTGCGACAGCGGATCGTGGACGTCGCACGCGCAGAAGGGGTGCCCGTGAAGACGCTTCCGGGCGTGAATGAGCTGATCGCCGGCGATCGCGATCTCGCGGGCCAGATCCGCCCTGTCGAGGTCGAGGACGTGCTCGGGCGCGAGCCGGTGGACGTGGACATCGACTCGATCTCGGGCTACCTCGCCGACGCGACGGTGCTCGTCACCGGCGCCGGCGGCTCGATCGGCTCCGAGCTCTGCCGCCAAATTGTGCGCCTCGGGCCTTCGCGGCTCGTCCTGATCGACCACTCGGAGGCTGCGCTCTTCGAGATCGAGCGCGAGCTGACGACCGAGAAGGGCTTCACCGCCACGGTCCCCATCCTCGGAGACGTCAAGAGCCGCGAGAAGATGCGGCAGGTCTTCGCGAGCTACGCGCCGACGGTGGTCTTCCACGCCGCCGCGTACAAGCACGTATCGCTGATGGAGGCGAACCCGCTCGAGGCGGTGCGCAACAACTCGATCGGGACGAAGGTCGTCGCCGAGGTTGCCGTCGAGCACGGGGCCGAGCGCTTCGTGCTGGTCTCGACCGACAAGGCCGTCAACCCGAAGACGGTGATGGGCCAGTCGAAGGCGCTTTGCGAGTGGATCGTCGAGGCCTACGGTGCCCGCGACGACGTGAGGACGCGCTTCGTCGCGGTGCGGTTCGGCAACGTGCTCGGCTCGTCCGGCAGCGTGATCCCGATCTTCCGCCGGCAGATCGCCAACGGCGGTCCGGTGACCGTCACGCACGCGGAGATGACGCGCTTCTTCATGACGATTCCGGAGGCCGTGCAGCTCATCGTCCAGGCCGGCGCGCTGGGCGGCCGCGGCAGCGTGTTCGTCCTCGACATGGGCGAGCCGGTGGGGATCATGGACCTCGCCGAGCAGATGATCCGGCTCTCCGGCAAGGAGCCCGGTCGCGACATCCAGATCGAGATCGTCGGGGCCCGACCCGGCGAGAAGCTGCACGAGGAGCTGTGGAGCGACAGCGAGCAGGTGACGCCCTCGACGCACCCGGCGATCCTCCAGGTCACCCGCGCTCCGATCGACGCCGTCTGGCTCGAGTCGGAGCTGGGCGAGCTCGAGCGGCTGATCGAGGCGAACGAGACGCTCGAGGTCGTCGGGAGGCTCTCCGCGATCGCGCGCGACCCGCAGCGCGTGAAGGTGCTCTCGCCCGCGAAGGCGCGCGAGACCGTCTAATCATCTAACGCCGCTTGCGCGGCGTGCCGACCTCGAGCGCGCGCGCGAGGTCGGTGATCGAGAGCAGCCCGGCGAGCCGGTCGCCGTCGAGCACGAGCCCGCGGTGGAGCGGGCTCTCGAGCAGGACCGCGAGCGCGTCCACGAGCTCCTCGTCCTCGGCGAGGCCTGGCACGCCCTCGCGGCCGACCATGCAGTCGCGCACGAGACGGGAGTCCCACTCGGCGCGCGGCACCTCCGCGACCGAGCGGAAGGGGAGCAGGCCGACGGGGCGACCGTCCTCCACGACGGGGTAGGTCGTGTAGTGGTGCGCCCAGACGACCTCGTCCATGAAGGCGCCGAGCGTCATGCCGGCGGGCACCGTCACGGGGTCGCGCACCATCAGCTCGCGCACGGTGAGGCCGCCCAGTGCCTGCCGCGTCGCGACGTCGCGCGCCTCTGCGCCCGCCGCCTGGAGCAGGAACCAGCCGATGAAGGCAAGCCAGGCGCCGCTGAAGGCGCCCTGGAAGACGAAGAGCGCGATGCCGCCCCCCACGAGCACGTAGCCGAAGCCGCGCGCCACGGCCGCCGCCGTCCGCGTC
This sequence comes from uncultured Actinomycetes bacterium, assembly GCA_963839425.1. Taxonomy (GTDB): domain Bacteria; phylum Actinomycetota; class Thermoleophilia; order Gaiellales; family Gaiellaceae; genus CAYGLV01. The sequence goes on along the minus strand of CAWIUX010000005.1, from coordinate 33,780 downwards.
GCCGCGGCGAAGTCGCCGCGGCGCATCCAGAGCAGCGAGCGCAGCATGCGCCCGCCGTCGAGGGGTAGCGCCGGCATCAGGTTGAAGGCGAGTAGGGCGAGGTTCGTGTAGCCGAGCCAGGCGACGATGGCCTCCACCGCCTCCGGCAGCCCGGCGAGCGCGAGCGCGACGAAGCCCGCGCCGAGCGCGAGCGAGACGAGCGGCCCGGCGATCGCGATCCGGAGCTCGGCGCCGGCGCTCGGGAACCGCCCCCGGAACTGCGCCACGCCGCCGAAGAGCCAGAGGGTGATCCCGACGATCTCCATCCGCTCGCGCCGCGCCTGCACGGCGTGCCCCAGCTCGTGCAGGAGCAGCGAGGAGAAGAAGAGCAGAGCGGCTGTCACCGACATCCACGCGTACGAGCTTCCCGAGAGGCCGGGGTTCGTCTCCGGGAAGATCCCCTCGGCGAGCGTCCAGACGATCAGCGTGAAGACGACGAGCCAGCTCCAGTTGATGCCGATCCGAACCCCGAGGATCCGGCCGAGCTGGAAGCTGTCTCCCACGGATCTAGCGTAGCGCCGAGAGCAGCGCCTCCAGAAACGCGCGCGGTTCGCGGCGGACGCGCTCGCCCGCGCCGTCCTCCCGCTTCCGCAGCTCGAGCTCGCCGGCAGCGCGGAGCGGGAGCAGCCGGCCCTCCCGGATCAGCTGCTCGTCCACGGCGCCGAGCCTCCCTGCAAAGGTCGTGTAGACGGGCACCCCGAGTGCGACCGCCTCGCGGTTCATCGTGCCGCCGGCCGAGACGACGAGATCGGAGAGTGCGATCAGGCTCTGCGCGTCCACCGCGCGGTCGGGGACGACGAGCGAGGGCAGGCCGAGCGCGCGGATCGCCTTCCGCTGCTCGTCGGTGCGGGGGAGGACGACGGCATGGACGCTCGGGTCACTCCCCAGCCGCTCGAGGACCCGCGTGAAGAGCGGGTTCCCGTGGCGGTGGTAGAGCGACACCTCGGGCGGCGTGCGCACGACCGCGACGACGCGCTCGCGGTCGAGCCCGAGCCTCGCCGGCACCGCCGGATCCGGCGCGAAGTCGGAGAGGTAGTACTCCTCCTTCAGGCCCTCGTAGCGGACGAGCTTCGAGCCGCGGACGCCGTAGCGGCGCAGGCGCCCGGCCGGGATCGCCTCCGGGACGACGACCCGGTCGGCGAACCGGCAGCCCAGCTGGTGCTGGAGCCACGCCCACTCGTAGTCGAACGAGGTCGAGCAGGGTATCCCGAGCGTGCGCGCCGTGATCGTCAGCTCGTGCGAGCCGTGCGTCAGCGCGACGTCGAACTCGCGCGGGACGGCGAACGCGCGCAGCGCGCGTAGCCGCCCCGCCATCGCCCGCGCCTTGCCGAGGCGGCCGGCGCCGCCGTGCGCCGGCCCGATGACGTGATGGCGGATGCCGTGCAAACGCAGTAGCTGGCGCGTCTGCGCGTACTCGCGCGCGGTCACCTCGACGTCGTGCCCGTCCGCCTGGAGCAGGCCGATCAGCGGCCGGAAGACCGGCACGTGTGGCGAGTTCGTGATGTCGATCCAGACGCGCGTGCGCAGACCCTAACGCTCTTCGCGGGCGTCCGGCGGGGGGTTACGGCCATAATGAACGCTTATGGACACGCGCCAACTTGCCGCCTTCTGCGCCGTCGTCGAGCGGCGCAGCTTCTCGCAGGCCGCGGAGAAGCTCGGTGTCACTCAGCCCGCGGTCTCGCTCCAGGTCCGCGCGCTCGAGAAGCGGCTCGGGCAACAGCTCCTCGATCGCTCCGGGCGGCGCGTCGAGCCGACCGAGGCGGGGCTCCGGCTCTACCGCGGCGCCCAGCGGCTCCTCGCACTCGAGGCGCAGGTGCTCGAGGAGGTCTCGGGCGAGGAGGGCGCGCTCGCGGGCGAGCTGCGAATCGGCGCCTCGACCGGGCCGGCGGCGATCGTCGTGCCGCTGCTGCTCTGCGAGTTCCAGCGCCGCAACCCCGGCGTCGGGATCTCGCTGACGGTCTCCGACACGCAGACCGTGGTCGAGCGGGTGGCCGAGCGCGAGCTCGAGCTCGGCATCGTCGGAGCCTCCCGCCGCCACCGCGGCGTCCGCTATGAGCCGTTCTTCCGCGACGAGGTCGTGCTCGCGTGCCCGCCGGGCCACCCGTTCGCCGGCCGGACGGTCGGGCTCGACGAGCTGCGCGGCGAGCAGCTGATCGTGATGCAGGAGGGCGCCGGCGTGCGGGCGATCGTCGAGGACGAGCTGCGCCGGCAGGGCATGCGCCTGCGCGATCTCGGCGTCCGTCTCGAGCTGGGGTTGCAGGAGTCGGTGCGGAGCGCCGTGCAGGCGGGCTACGGCGTGACGTTCATCTCGCGCACGGCGATCGAGCCCGAGCTGGCGGCCGGCGCGCTCGCGTTCGCCCGCGTGGAGGGGCTCGACCCCGTCCGGGAGATCTCGCTCGCACGCGGCCATGGGCGCGCTGCGACGCGCGCCGCGGAGGCGTTTCTCGCCTTTGCCGCGGAGCGCCTCGCGTGAAGGAGCGGCCGGTGCTGCGGATCGGGCGCGGCACGCTCGCCGATCTCGGCGAGGTGGCGGCCGAGCTCGGGCTCGAGCGGCTGCTGCTCGTCGCGTCGAGGCGCGGTGCTGCCGAGTACGCGGCGCGCCTGCCGGTGGCCGTGGTCTACGACTCCGTCAGCCCGCACGTCCCGGTCGAGACCGTGCGGGAGGCGGCGGGGCTCGCGCGCGAGCACGGGATCGACGGCCTCGTCGGTCTCGGTGGCGGCAGCGCGATCGACACCTGCAAGGCGATCACGGTGGAGCTGCTCGAGGAGCGGCGCCTGAAGACGATCGCGGTGCCGACGACCTACGCGGGAGCGGAGTGGACGCCCTACTTCGGCATGGTGATCGAGCCGGGTCGCAAGGGCGGCGGCGCCCATGAGCTGGCCGCGCCGGTCGCCGCGATCTACGACCCGGAGCTGCAACTGGGGCTGCCCGTCCCGGAGACGGTCGGGACGGCGCTGAACGCGCTCGCTCACTGTGCCGAGGCGTACTACGTCGCCGGGCACAACGACCGGGGCGACCGCCATGCCGACTGCGGCGCGACCGAGATCGCCTACGCGCTGCCGCTCGTCGTCGCCGATCCGCGCTCGCTCTATGCCCGCACGCGCCTGCTCTGCGGGGCCATGCAGGCGGCGTTCGCGCTCGAGGCGACGGGGCTCGCGCTCGGGCACGCGCTGGCGCAGGCGCTCGGCGGACGCTACGGGCTGCCGCACGGCGCCCTGAACGCCATCTGCCTGCCTGCGGCGCTGCGCTTCAACCGCGAGCTCGTCCCCGAGGCGGTGGAGCGGTTCGGCCGCGCGATGGCGACGGACGACCCGATCGGCCGGGTCGAGGAGCTCGCCGCCCTCGGCGGCTTCAGGCGGCTGCGTGACCTCGGGGTCCCGCGCGACGACCTCGCCGGGCTGGCCGAGGCGGTCGTCGTCCGGGCCGGGGCGAAGGCGAACCCCCGTGCCGCGAGTGTGGCCGAGGTCGAGACGCTGCTGGCCTCGGTCTGGTAGTCGCACGGGGCGCGTGCACGCGGGAACGAGACGACCTAGAATCCGCGGACGGCGATCGTTTGCGGCCGGCGTCGTTCCGGGTTGGGGAGAGCGATGGAGCGGGGGACATGGAGTTTCGGATACTCGGGCCGGTCGAAGCGGTCGCCGACGGCGAGGCTGTCGAGCTGGGCGGCGGCAAGCTCCGCACGCTGCTCGGGTTGCTGGCCCTCGACGCGAACCGCGTCGTCAGCTCCGAACGACTGATCGAGGCGCTCTGGGGCGCGAGCCCGCCCGAGACGGCGATCAACAATCTCCAGGTCTACGTCTCTCAGCTCCGGCGCGCGCTGCGGGAGGCCGAGCCGGGCAGCGAGCGCCTGCTCGTCACCAGGCGGCCCGGCTACGTGCTCAGCGTGGAGCCGGCCGCCCTCGACGTCGCCCAGTTCCAGCGCGGGGTCGCCGAGGGTCGCGCAGCGCTCGCAGCCGGAAGCCTGGAAGCCGGCGCGACGCTGCTCCGTGAGGCGTTGGGGCTCTGGCGCGGCGACCCGCTCGAGGGAGCGGAGCTGGAGTCGCTTGCGCTCGCCGACGTCGAGCGTCTCGCAGAGGAGCGGCTCGCGGCGCTGGCCGACCGGGTCGAGGCGGAGCTCCAGCTCGGTTGGCACGACGCCGTCGTCGGCGAGCTCGAAGCCCTCGCCGCGGCGAACCCGCACCATGAGCGGCTCACCGGCCAGCTTATGCTCGCCCTCTACCGTGCGGGTCGCCAGGCGGACGCCCTCGAGGTGTACCGGCGGACGCGCGAGCTCCTCGTCGATGAGCTCGGGATCGAGCCGGGCCCCACGCTGCACTCCCTCGAGCGGGCGATTCTCGTGCAGGACCCGTCTCTCGCCGCACCCCCGCGCGCTGCGCCCGCCGCGGTTTCGGCGGAGGCGCCGGCCCCGGAGCGGGAGGTCCGCAAGACCGTGACGGCGCTCGCCGTCGGCGCCGGAGTCGGGCCGCTCGATCCGGAGGCGGCCAGACTCGTCGCGGCCCGCGTCCTCGCCGAGGTTCAGACCGTCGCAGCACGCTACGGTGCCACGGTCGAGCAGGCGGGCGAATCGCCGCTCGCGCTGTTCGGCATCCCAGCCGTGCACGAGGACGACGCGGTGCGGGCCGTCCGCGCGGCGGTCGAGCTCCGCGGGCGGTTGGGAGGTGTCGCGGGCGAGCTGGAGCAGGTCCTCGGCGTACGTCTCGATGTCTCGCTCGGCATCGCGTCCGGCGACGTGCTCGTCCGGCAGACGGAGCTGGACGGATCGCTGGTCGCGGGGGACACGGCGGCGCGCGCCGCAACGCTCGCGGCCTCCGCCGCCGTCGGCGACATCCTCGTGGACGAGGCCACGCGCCGTGCGGTCGAGGGCGCGGCCGAGCTCGAACAGGCCGACGGCGGGTCGCGGCGCAGGGGCGACGCTCCCGCCTGGCGCGTCGTCGCCGTGGCGCCGGACGCGGCTGCGGTCGGCCGGAGGATCGACGGGGTCGTGCTCGGCCGTGCCCTCGAGCTCGCCCAGCTGCGGCAGGCCTACGAGCGGGCCGTGAGCGAGCGCTCCGCGTACCTGTTCACCGTCCTCGGGCCGGCCGGGATCGGGAAGTCGACGCTGCTGCGTGAGTTCGTCTCGAGCGCGGACGCCGGCGCCCGCGTCCTCTCCGGCCGCTGCGTGCCGTACGGCGACGGGATCACGTTCTGGCCGCTCGCCGAGGTCATCCGGCAGGCTACTCCCCAGGCGAGCCGGGAGGCGATCCGGGAGCTGCTGGGAGATGAGCCCGACGCCGACGCGATCGCGGAGCGGCTGGCCGGCGCCGTCGGCGCGGGCGACCCGAAAGCGGGCGCCGACGGGACGTTCTGGGCGGTACGGAAGCTGTTCGAGCGCCTGGCCGGCGAGCGCCCGCTGATCCTCGTCTTCGACGACGTCCACTGGGCCGAGCCCATGTTCCTGGACCTGCTCGAGCATGTCGCGGACTGGTCCCGCGCCGCACCGATCCTCCTCGTCTGCCTCGCCCGGCCGGAGCTGCTGGAGGACCGAGCCGGGGTGGGCGGGCGGCAAGACGAACGCGACCACGATCCTGATCGGGCCGCTGAGCGAGACGGACTCGAGCCGGCTCGTCGAGCTCCGGTTCCCGAGCGAGGTGCTCGGCGGCGGCGTCCGCGAGCGGATCCTCGACATAGCCGAGGGCAACCCGCTCTTCATCGAGCAGCTCGGCGCGATGCTCGCCGAGGCGGGCGGGTCGGGGCTCGGCGGTCCGTTGCCGCAGACGATCCAGGCGCTCCTCGCAGCCCGGCTCGACCGTCTGTCGCCGAGGCTGCGCGAGGCGATCGACCGGGCGGCGGTGATCGGCAGGGACTTCGTGCCCGCCGCCGTCGTCGAGCTCCACGCCGAGGCGGCGCGGCCCGAGGTGCCGGACGCGCTTCGCGCTCTCGTCGGCAAGCTCCTGCTCCAGCCGGGCCGCTCGGTCTTCGCCGGTGAAGAGGCGTACCGCTTCCAGCACCAGCTCGTCCGCGACGTCGCCTACGAATCCCTGCCCAAGGCGCTACGCGCCGACCTGCACGAGCGCTTCGCGGCCTGGCTCGAACGGACCGTCGAAGGGCATGACACCGAGTACCAGGAGATCCTGGGCTACCACCTCGAGCAGGCGTTCGCCTACCGCGCCGAGCTCGGCCTTCCGGACAGGGGCGAGTTGGGCGCGCGCGCCGGCGGGCTGCTCTTCGGAGCGGGCCGGCGCGCCGCGACGCGCGGTGACGTCTCGGCGGCGATCGGCCTGCTTACCCGCGCCGCTACCGTGACTCCAGCGGACCATCCGTCCCGCGGAGACCTGTTGACGGAGCTGGCCGAAGCGCTGCGCGAGGGGGGCGACTTCTCGCGCGCCGACCGCGTGCTCGCCGAGGCGCTCGCCTTCGCGGCCTCGCGGGCCGACCGGGCAGTCGAGGCGCAGGCGCGGATCGCCCGACTGCGCGTGCAGCTGGCCACGAACCGGGAGCCGGCGGCGGGTGAGGTCGAGGAGACCGTCGCCGCGGCAATCGAGGTGCTGACGGAGCTGGGCGACGAGCGCCGTCTGGCGAAGGCGTGGTTCCTGCGCGCCTGGCTCGAGTGGCTCGGCTGCCGCGCGACGGCCACGGCGGAGTCGTCGCGCCGTGCCGCCGCCCACGCCGAGCGCGCCGGGGACGAGCGTGGCCAGGCCCAGGCGCTGCATCTGCTCATCGGCGCTGACCTGTTCGGGCCGACGCCGATCCCGGTTGCGCGCGCCCGCTGCGAGGAGGTGGTGCGGCTGCTGCCGGGCCAGCGGCGCATCGAGGCCTCGGCGGCGCGCGCGCTCGCGGGGCTCGCGGCGATGGAGGGCCATTTCGCGGACGCGCTCGTCCTGCTCGAACGGGATCGCGAGATCCTCGAAGACCTCGGCCTCCGGGTCGCCGCCGCCAGCGCCGCCGAGATCGCCGGGTCGGTGCAGCTCCTCCGGCGGCGACCCCGTCGCGGCCGAGCGCGAGCTGCGCCGCGGCTACGAGGCGTTCGAGAGGATGGGCGAGCTGGCGAATCTCTCGACGTTGGCCGCGATGCTCGCGCAGGCGCTCTACGCGCAGGGCCGTGACGAGGAGGCGCTGCGCATGACCGAGACGAGCGAAGCCTCCGCTGCGGCGGAGGACCTGCACACACAGGTGCAGTGGCGCGCGGCGCGCGCCAAGGTGCTGGCGCGCGCCGGACAGACCGAGAAGGCGGTGGCGCTCGCTCGGGAGGCTGTCGAGCTGGGCGGCCGAACGGACTTCCTCGTCATGCGCGGGAACGCGGCGCTGGACCTGGCGGAGGTCCTACTGCTGGCCGGCCGAGCGGACGAGTCGGTCGCTGCGGCGTGGGACGCGCTTGCGCTGTACGAGCGCAAGGGTGCGTCTGCGGCCGTCGCGGCCGCCCGGCGGATGCTCCCGCCTCGCGGGCACCGGGCGTCTCGTGTCTAGGGCCTAGTGACCGTCTGTCCAGCTCACGACAGCCCCCTCTCGCCTCGGCTCGGATCGGTCACTGACGGCATGCCAGACACGATCGCGCACGGCGCTGAAGGAATCCTTGAGGTTTTCTGAAGCCGTTAGATGATCAGCAGGCGCCGGCGGCGACCGTGCCGCCCGGGCCCGTGAGGCGCCAGACGCCGCCGTTGCGGGCGACCTCGAGGCAGTACGAGCCCTCGCCGGCCCGCGCGAGACGCAGGCCCTGGAACAGCCCCAGATCTGCGTCGGAGTACGTCAGAAGGAGCTTGTGGTAGCGCTCGAGCACGCCCGCGGCGGTCTCGAGCTCCGACGCGGCGACTTCGGCAGCGGTCGGAAGTGTGCCGCTCGGCACGGTCGGCCTGAAGTTCCTCTGCACGAGCGTCCAGCCCGACGCCGCGAGCACCGCGAGAAGCGCGAGGAAGGTTGCCGCCCTGACCACGGCGCATGTATCGGCGAGGAACTCCAGCTGTTTGAGTGAATAATTAGTGCTTATGAGACAAATAAGAACTACCGTGGTACAGTTCGGCGGCCGTGGCGGAACCCATGTCCTTTGACGTGCTCGTCGTCGGCAGCGGCGCCTCCGGCCTCGCCGCCGCCGCTCAGCGCCGAGCGAGCCGGCGCGCGCGTCGGCCTCGTCGCCAAGGGCTCGATCCAGTCCTGCAACTCGGCGAAGGCGCAGGGCGGGATCCAGGCCGCCTTCGCCGCCGACGACTCGCCCGAGATCCACGCCGCGGACGTCTTCAAGAGCTCGCACGAGACCGCCGACCCGCGGCTCGTCGAGGTGTTGACCTCGGAGGCGCCGGCGGCGATCCACTGGCTCGAGGAGCTCGGGGTCGAGTTCACCCGCGGGAGAACGGCGGCTACCGCCTCGCGCGCTGCGGCGGCGCGACGCCGCAAGCGCCTGCTCCAGGTCGGCGACCGCACGGGGCACGCGATCACGAAGGCGCTGCGTGACGCCTACGAGGCGTCGTCGGGCGCCCTCTTCGAGCACCACGCGCTCGCCGCGCTCGAGCCCGGCGACGGGGCCTGGCGCGCGACGTGCGGCGAGGGACGGGACCGGACGCTCGAGGCGGCCACGGTCGTCCTCGCCGCCGGCGGCCGCTGCTTCGCCGAGGCGCAGGCGCGCGGCGAGCTCTCGACGAACCATCCCGGCGCGACGGGCGAGGTGACGCGAATCGCGCTCGACCTCGGCGCCGAGGCGCGCGACCTCGACGCGCTCCAGTACCACCCGAACGGCGGCGCCTGGCCCGACACGATGCAGGGCTACTCGATCCCGGAGACGACGCGTGCCTACGGCGCGGTGCTCCTGAACGCCGACGGCGAGGAGTTCACCGACTCGCTCGGCCCGCGCGACGTGGTCGCCCAGGCGATCGTCGACGAGGTCGCCGCCGGCCGCGGCGTCGAGACCCCCGACGGCCGTCCCGCCGTCTAGCTCGACACGACGCGCATCCCGGTCGGCGACGCCGAGATCTCGCTTCCGTACATGCTGCGCCGCTACCGGGCGGCCGGGATCGACCCGCTCGCGGAGCCGATCTACACGTACCCGGTCCTCCACTACCAGAACGGCGGGCTCGTGATCGACACGGACGCCGCCACGACGCTCGAGGGCCTGTACGCCTGCGGCGAGATCGCGGGCGGCACCCACGGGCGCAACCGGATGATGGGCAACTCGCTGCTCGAGTGCGTGTCTTCGGACGCCGCGCGGGCCGGGCGGCGCGCACGAGAAAGCGAGCAGGATGAACGGACACATCACGACCACCGATCTGCGCCAAGGCCGTCGAGGACGCAGCCGCGCACCTCTACGTCTGGGCGCTGAAGGACATCCCGCAGGACCTGCGCGACGCGCTGGCGCGCGCCGCCCAAATCGAGACCTCGAGACCGGGCAAGCGCGTCCTCGACACGATCCTACAGAACGTCAAGATTGCCGACGAAGTCGGCAATCTCGTCTGCCAGGACACCGGGCATCGCCGTCTACACCTGCCGCGTCGGCGAGCACTTCCCGCTCCATCCCGCGCGGATCTACGACGCGCTGCGCAACGGCACCGCGCGCGCGACCCTCGAGCATCCGCTGCGCTCGAACGCGGTGCACACGATCACGCGCGAGAACACGGGGCCGAACATCGGCTACCGCGCTGCCGATCGTGCACTGGGAGTTCATCCCGGACTGGGACGGCCTCGACGTCAAGTGCGTTCCCAAGGGCTCCGGCTCCGAGAACATGAGCTTCCTGAAGATGTGCGTTCCCGCCGACGGTGTGAACGGGATCAAGCAATTCGTGCTCGAGTCGATCGTCGGCGCGGGCGGCAAGCCGTGCCCGCCGGGGATCGTCGGCGTCGGGATCGGCGGCTCCGCCGACTACGCGATGTACCTCGCCAAGGAGGCGATCATGCGCCCGATCGGCACGCGCAACGCCGACCCGGTCGTCGCCCAGCTCGAGGACGAGCTCTTCGGCCTCCTGAACGAGACCGGCATCGGCCCGATGGGGCTCGGCGGCGACGTGACCGTGCTCCAGTGCCACATCGAGCACGCCGACACGCACATGACCCTCAACCCCGTCGCCGTCAACTACCAGTGCTGGGCGGCCCGCCGCGCGAGCGGCGCACATCGGTCCCGACGGCACCGTCGACTTCGACCGGGAGGTCTAGTCTCATGGCCACCACGAGGTCACCTTCCCGATCACCGATCCGGCCGAGATCCTGAAGCTCCGCGCCGGCGACGAGGTCACGGTCCAGGGCCACATCATCGGCATCCGCGACCGCACGCAGATCCGGATCTTCGACCAGGGCGTCGAGCCGCCGATGGACCTCGCGGGCGCGTTCCTGCTCCACACCGCGCCCGGCGTGCGCAAGCTCGGCCCCGGCCGCTACGAGAAGGTCTGCATCGGCACGACGACGAGCGCGCGCATGGTGCGCTTCACCGAGCCGCTCGGCGCGCAGTACGGCGTCCGCGCGATCTGCGGCAAGGGCGGCTTCCCCGACGAGGCGATCGAGCCGATGCACCGGCTCGGGATGGTCTACTTCGCGATCGTCGGCGGCGCCGCCGCGCTCGAGACGACCCAGATCGAGGAGATCGAGGAGGTCGCCTGGGAGGAGCTGATGCCCGAGTGCCTCTGGAAGTTCCGCGTCAAGGACTTCGGCCCGCTCACCGTCGGCATCGACGCGCACGGCGAACTCGCTCTACCACGACGTCCAGGCGGCGGCCCACAAGAAGCTGGAGGAGCTCTATGCCAGGCTTTGAGACGACGGCTTCCTCGATCTGCCGGCGCGGCCCGGCAAGCCGCGCACCGAGGGGCTCACGCACGTGATCGACAAGGGCCTGAACCTGCGCGACATCGAGGGCATGTTCGACACCGCGCGGCGACTTCGTCGACATCGTCAAGTTCGGCTGGGGCACCGCGTACGTCACGAACAACCTCGAGAAGAAGATCGCGCTCTACCGGTCGTTCGACGACGCCGGTCGTCTGCGGCGGCACGCTCTTCGAGGCGGTCTACGCCCGCGACAAGCTCGACGAGTTCAAGGCGCTGGCTCCTGCAGCAACCGCTTCTCCCACGTCGAGATCTCCGACGGCACGCTCGACATCCCGCGCGAGCGCAAGCTCGAGCTGATCGCCGACTTCGCCCGCGACTTCACCGTCCTCTCCGAGGTCGGCTCGAAGGACGCCGAGGTCGTCTTCGCGCCCTACCAGTGGGTCGAGTGGATCAAGGAGGAGCTCGACGGCCGGCGCCTGGAAGGTGATCACCGAGGGCCGCGAGGGCGGCACCGCCGGCATCTACCGGCCGACGGGCGAGATGCGCACCGGCCTCGTCGACGAGATCGCGCACGAGGTCGCCGTCGCCGACCTGATCTTCGAGGCGCCGACGAAGGCGAGCCAGGCGTGGTTCGTCAAGCACTTCGGGCCCGAACGTCAACCTCGGCAACATCCCGCCCGACGAGGTGATCCCGCTCGAGACGCTTCGTCTCGGCCTGCGCGGCGACACGCTGAAGGAGGTGCTGCTCGGCGGCGAGCCGTGCCGCCACTGCCGAGCTCGACGCTCGAGCGAGGCGATGCGAGCGCCGCGCCGAGGAGATCCTCGCGCACGCTGCTCGAGGCGTTCCCCGGCCGCGTCGCGCTCGCCTGCTCCTTCCAGAAGGAGGAGGCGGTGCTGCTCGACATGCTCTTCGCGCTCGAGCCCGACGCGCGCGCGTCTTCGCGCTCGACACGCACGTGCTCTTCCCCGAGACGTACGCCGTCTGGCGCGAGGTCGAGCGACGCTACGGGACGACGATCGAGGTCTTCCAGGGCCCGTCGCTCGGCCAGCAGGCCGCCGTCCACGGCGACGCGCTCTGGGAGAGCAACCCGACGCTCTGCTGCTCGCATCCGCAAGGTCGAGCCGCTCGTGCCGCGCGCTCGCCGGCCTCGACGCCTGGATCACCGGGCTCCGCCGCGACCAGTCGCCGACGCGCGCGAACGCGCCGAAGCTCGGCTGGGACGAGAGCCACGAGCTCTGGAAGGCGAACCCGCTCGCCGACTGGGACGACGAGCGCTGCTGGGACGTACATCCGCGAGCGCGAGCCTGCCCTACAACCAGCTCCACGACCGCGGCTACGCGTCGATCGGCTGCACGCACTGCACGCTAGCCGGGCGACGGGCGCGAGGGTCGCTGGGCCGGGCAGCGACAAGACCGAGTGCGGGCTCGCACGTGCGACGGGCGCATGACCGCGCACGCGCTCGAGCGGCTTCGTCGTCTGGTTCACGGGCCTCTCGGCCGCCGGCAAGACGACGATCGCGGCGCCTCGTCGCAGCCGAGCTCGAGGAGCGCGGCCTCTCGTCGACCGCCTCGACGGCGACGTCGTCCGCACGCACCTCTCGAAGGGCCTCGGCTTCTCGAAGGAGGACCGCGACACGAACATCGAGCGCATCGGCTGGGTCGCCTCGCGGCTCGCGCGCGCCGGCGCGGCGGTCGTCGTGTCGGCGATCTCGCCGTACGAGGAGGCGCGCCAGCCGCGCTCGGGCGCTCGTCGAGGAGCACGCGCCGTTCGTCGAGGTCTACGTCGCGACGCCGCTCGAGGAGTGCGCGCGCCGCGACCCGAAGGGGCTCTACGCGAAGGCGCTCGCCGGCGAGATCGACGAACTTCACCGGCGTCTCCGACCCGTACGAGGAGCCGGCCGACCCCGAGCTGCGGCTCGACACCGACGGGCCGCACGCCCGAGCGAGTCCGCGCGGCGCGTCGCTCGCGCGGCTCGAGGAGCTCGGCCTCGTCGCCGACGGAGGCGGCAGCGTGAGCGCCGTCGCGCGCTCCCGTCACGCTGTCCCACCTCGACGAGCTCGAGGCCGAGGCGATCCACATCATGCGCGAGGTCGCGGCCGAGCTCGAGCGGCCGGTGCTGCTCTTCTCCGGCGGCAAGGACTCGATCGTGCTGCTGCGGCTCGCCGAGAAGGCGTTCCGGCCCGGCAAGTTCCCGTTCCCGGTCATGCACGTCGACACCGGCCACAACTTCCCCGAGGTGATCGAGTTCCGCGACCGGCGCGTCGCCGAGCTCGGCGAGCGGCTGCGTCGTCGCGTCGCGTGCAGGAGTCGATCGACCGCGGCCGCGTCGTCGAGGAGACCGGGCCCGCGCGCGTCGCGCAACCAGCTCCAGACGACGACGCTGCTCGACGCGATCGAGGAGCACCAGCTTCGACGCGGCGATCGGCGGCGCGCGCCGCGACGAGGAGCGCGCCCGCGCGAAGGAGCGCATCTTCTCGCTTCCGCGACGACTTCGGCCAGTGGAACCCGCGCGCGCAGCGGCCCGAGCTCTGGAACCTCTACAACGCGCGCATCCGCAAGGGCGAGCACGTCCGCGTCTTCCCGATCTCGAACTGGACCGAGCTCGACGTCTGGCAGTACATCGCGCGCGAGCAGCTCGAGCTGCCGTCGATCTACTTCGCGCACGAGCGCGAGGTCTTCCGGCGCGACGGGATGCTCTACGCGGTCTCCGACGTACGTCGAGCGGCTGCCGGGCGAGGAGCCGTTCGTCGGCGTCGGTGCGCTTCCGCACCGTCGGCGACATGACGCTGCACCGGCGGCGTCGAGTCGCGACGCGGCGACGATCGACGAGGTCGTCGACCGAGATCGCCGCGACGCGCGTCACCGAGCGCGGCGAGACCCGCGCCGACGACCGCGTCTCGCGAGGCGGCGATGGAGGACCGGAAGCGCGTCGGCTACTTCTGAGGCAGCTCGCAGTGCAGACCGAGCTGCTGCGGCTCGTCACGGCGGGCTCGGTCGACGACGGCAAGTCGACGCTGATCGGCCGGCTGCTCTACGACACGAAGCAGATCCTCGCCGACCAGCTCGAGCACATCGAGGAGACCTCGCGTGCGCCGCGGCGACGGCTACGTCAACCTCGCGCTGCTCACCGACGGCCTGCGCGCCGAGCGCGAGCAGGGGATCACGATCGACGTCGCCTACCGCTCGTTCGTCACGCCGCGCCGCCGCTTCCAGCTCGCCGACGCGCCGGGCCACGTCCAGTACACGCGCAACATGGTCACCGGCGCCTCGACCGCCGACGTCGCGGTGATCCTCCTCGACGCGCGCAAGGGCGTGGTCGAGCAGACGCGCCGCCACGCCTACATCGCCTCGATCCTCGCGATCCCGCACGTCGTCGTCGCCGTCAACAAGATGGATCTCGTCGACTTCTCGGAGGAGCGGTTCCGCGAGATCGAGGCCGACCTGCAGGCGCTCTCGAGCGCGCCTCGGGCTGCACGGACGTCCGCGCGATCCCGATGTCGGCGCTGCGCGGCGACAACGTCGTCGACGCGCGGCGAGGAGATGCCGTGGTACGACGGGCCCGACGCTGCTCGAGCACCTCGAGACGATCGAGATCGCCGGCGACCGCAACCTCGACGACCGGCGCTTCCCGGTGCAGTGGGTGATCCGGCCGATGTCGGACGAGCACCACGACTACCGCGGCTACGCGGGCGCAGGTCGCCGGCGGCATCTGGCGCGCGGGCGACGAGGTCGTCGTGCTGCCCGTCCGGGCGCGCGCACGCGCGTCGCGGCGGTCGAGACGCTCGACGGCCCGCTCGAGGCGGCGATCCCGCCGATGTCGGTCACGATCAGGCTCGAGGACGACCTCGACGTCGCGCCGCGGCGACATGCTCGCCGACCCCGAGCGCGCCGCCGATCGTCGCGCGCGAGCTCGAGGCGGCTCTGCTGGATGAGCGAGCGGCCGCTCGAGCCGCGCGCGCAGCTCGCCGTCAAGCACACGACGCGCACCGTGCGCGCGATCGTCGAGGAGCTCGTCTCGCGTCGTCGACATGCACACGCTCGAGGACGTGCCCTCGCCCGGCGCAGCTCGAGCTGAACGACATCGGCGTCGTCCGGCTGCGGCTCGCCGAGCCGCTCGTGGTCGATCCCTACGCGGCGAACCGCGCGACCGGCGCGTTCATCCTCATCGACGAGGCGACGAACGACACCGTCGGCGCCGGGATGGTGCGTCGCGCGCCTCGTGACCTGGCAGTTCACGCTCGCCGGGCTCTTCGTCGGCCTCCTCGTCGGCATGACCGGCATGGGCGGCGGCTCGCTCATGACGCCGATCCTCGTGATCGCTCTTCGGCTTCAAGCCGACGACGGCGTCGGCACCGACATCCTCCACGGCGCGATCTTCAAGTCGTTCGGCGCCCTGCGGCACCGGCAGCTCGGCAACGTGCACGCGCGGCATGACGCTCTGGATGTTCGCTCGGCTCGGCGCCGACCTCGCTCGCCGGCGTCGCGCTCGCGACGTGGCTCAAGCACCGCTACGGCGACGGCTTCGAGGACACGGCGCAGCAGATCCTCGGCGTTGCGCTGATCGCCGGCGGCACGGGCTTCCTGTCAAGTCGTTCCTGCGCGGCGACAGGCGAGCGACGCGCCGTTCCTGCTGCGCCGGCGCGACAAGCTGATCGCGCTCGCGATCGGCGCTCGCCTTCGGCTTCATCGTCGGCCTGACGTCGGTCGGCAGCGGCACGTTCTTCGGGCTCGTGATGGTGCTCGTCTACCCGCTGACCGCGGCGAAGATCGTCGGCACGGACATCTTCCACGCCGCGGCGCTGCTCTGGGTCGCCGGCGTGGGCCACCTCGTCGCCGGCAACGTGGATCTCCATGCCACGGGCTGGCTGCTGATCGGCTCGATCCCCGGCATCCTGCTCGGCACCCACTTCACCGTGCATCTGCCCGAGCGCGCGCTGCGGGTCGCGCTCGCGCTGACGCTCGCCCTGGCCGGTGTCAAGCTGCTCGACCTGCCCGGCGCGAACGGGATCGTGGTCGGAGTGGTTGCCACTGCGCTGGTGGTCGGACTGCTCGCGCTCGCCCGGAGGGTTGTCAGGCCGCGTCCCGCCGCGGTTGCGGCGGCAACGGACAGGCGACGAACGTCCGTCCCGTGAACACGTAGCCGAGCTTGAAGGCCTCGCAGCCGGCGCAGAAGCCGGTCGCGGCGGCGAGCAGCGCGAGCGCGGCGACGATGCCGCCGAGGACGGTGCCGAGCGTGTCCAGGCCGCTGGCGTAGGCCGACGTGGCGGCCGTGAGGAAGACGACGCCGACCATGTTCGCGAAGCGCGGCGGGCGGGAGTCCTCGAGCGGGCCCTCGCCGAGGATCCGCTGCACGACCTCGTAATAGACGACGCACGGGATGCAGTAGCGGCGGCCGAACGTGAGGCCGACCGCGAGCTGGGCGCCGAGCACCGCCAGCAGCCACCACGGGCCGGTGGTGATCGCGACCGCCGAGAGGACGCCGACCACGAGCTGGTTGAAGCGCGGCGCGCGCGCGTCGATCACGTCGGTGTCGCGGTAGGGGTGGGCTGCCCGGGCTGACTTCATTTCGGAAAGTAATACCAGACGGAGCGCACCTCGGTGCGGAGACGGGCACGGGACTAGAATCGGCCGGCCTTGGCGCGCTCTGCCTCGACCGTTCTCGTCGTCGCCGACCCAGCCCTGTTCCCGCCGGCAGGGCGAGCGCCCGATGACGCCCGATCTCGTCGCTCCGCCTCTGCTCGTCCTCGGCGTACGCCGCTCGGGCACGACGCTGCTGCGCGTGATGCTCGACCGCTCGAGCGCCCTCGCCGTCCCCGACGAGTCGTACTTCGTCCCGCAGTTGGCGCACCGGCACGGCCGCACGGTCGACGTCGCATCCTTCGTGGACGATCTCCGCCGGATCAAGCGCCTGCGCGACTGGGGCCTCACGGCCGACGACGTGGCGCCGCGCCTGCGCGCCGGGATGACGACGGGCGAGGCCATCGGCGCGATCTTCGAGGCCTACGCCGCCTCGCAGGGCAAGTCGCGCTGGGGCGACAAGACGCCGCTGTACATGCAGTACCTGCCGCTGCTCGAGCGATTGTTTCCGACCGCGCGGTACGTGCATCTGATCCGGGACGGCCGCGATGCCGCGATCAGCCATCTCGACGTTCCGAAGGGGATCATGACCGAGGGGTGGGGGCATCCACGCGACGCCCGCAGCTTCGCCTGCCTGTGGCGGACGGAGGTGCGCGCGGCGCGCGCGCTCGGTCGCCGCGTCGGCGACGCACGCTATCTGGAGCTGCGCTACGAGCGCCTCGTCGCCGCACCCGAGGCCGAGCTGCGGCGCGTCTGCTCCTTCGCCGGCCTCGCCTACGAGCCGGGGATGCTCGGATACGTCGGCACGCTCGATCTCTCCGACAAGCCGCACCAGCAGCGGCTGAGCCAGCCGCCCACGCCGGGCGTGCGGGACTGGCGCACCGACATGGAGGGCCCGGAGGAGCAGAGGTTCGAGGCGATCGCGGGAGACCTGCTCGCCGAGCTCGGGTACGAAGTGCGCTCACCCGCGGGGGGCCGCGGGCTCGGCCCCCTGACACGACGGAGCGCGTACGGAGCGCTGACGGCCGCGTGGCGCACGACGGGATACGTCACCCAGCGCTCGCCGCTCTGGCGCCGTCGCCACCCGCCACTCGGCTGAGCTAGTCCGGGGGCGAGTTGCTGCCGCTGAACGACACGAGGATGCCGTTGAGCGAGAAGTAGTACGCACGCTCGGTCGCGATCCCGGGCGAGTACTTCCCCAGTCCGTAGTGCCAGACGATCTTCCCGTCGGAGACGCGGGCTGCGTAGGTTTCCGTCTCGAGCGTCGAGAAGAAGACGAGATCCCCCACGACGACCGCCCCGCCGAGAATTCGCCCGCCGACGCGCGCGCGCCAGAGCAGCTCGCCGGTCGTCTTGCGGTACGCGCGCAGGCCGCCGTCGAAATCGCCCACGAAGATCCGGTCGCGCGCGATCGCCGGGGTGGAGTACCCCAGGGAGTTCACGTTCCGCGTCCAGAGCACGTCACCGGTCGAGGCCGACAGTGCGACCACCTTGCCGGCGCGCGAGATCGTGTAGAGGCGGGCCCCGTCGGTCGACGCGCTCGCGTAGAAGCTCTCGTAGCGGAGTGCATCGCGCTTGACGTAGGTGCTCCAAAGCTTGTGGCCGTCGCTCGCGCGAAGACAGAAGATCGAGCCGGCGTACGTGGTGATGCACACGCGGTTGCCCCACAGCGACGGGCTGGAATTGATCCGGCCGCCGGTGTCGAACGCCCAGCGGATGCGACCCGACGCGGTGTCGACGGCGAAGAGCCGGCCGTCGGTGCTCCCGAAATAGGCGACGTCGTCCACGACGGCAGGCGAGGACTCGACGATCGCCCCGATACGGATCTGCCACACGCTTCGTCCGTTTCGGCGGTCGAGCGCGGTGACGGTGCCGTCCTTCGCGCTCACGATGACGTGCGGGCCCGCGATAGCCGGCGTGGACGGCTTGTGCGCGGGGTCGCGCCTCCGCCACAGCACCTTGCCCGACCGCGCCTCGATCGCCCATGTGTCGCCGCGGTAGGTGTTGACGTAGAGCACGCCGTCGCAGTAGCTCGGCGGATACTCGACGTAGGCCTTCAGGCCACGGGCCCACCGAGGACGCAGCGGGATGCCGAGCTGGATGTCGAGCCTCGAGAGGCTCCGGGCTGGACCGCCTCCGAACATCCTCCAGCAACGGCGGTCTACGTCCGGGCCTGCCGGAATCGGCGTCGGGATGGGGCCCGACGTCGGGGTGATGACCGAGATGTCGGTGAGCGCCGTGTCGAGAGCCCCCAGCGGTGGGCCGTGTCGTAGGACGAGCGCGCGCCGTGAGGCCCGACCGCGAGCAGTAGAGCGGCCAGAGCCGTGAGCAGAAGTCGCTTTTCGCATGAGGGCAGAGGCCGGAGGCTGCCCAGTGTGCCAGCGAGGTCAGCCGACCCAGAGCCGCCCCCGATCGTCTCGTCCCTACAATCCCGTGGCTGTGGCCAGATACGCCCCAGTCGCGCTTGTGGCGACGCTGCTCGTCGCGACGGCCGCCGCGTTCGTCTACGCGGAGACGCTGAAGCTGACGCCGAGTCCGATCCTCGGCACGCACGTGACGAAGGTCTTCTCGCCGGCGCTCGGCAGCGCGGAGATCTCGTTCCGGCTGCGCAAGACCGGCACGGTGCAGGTCTCGATCGTCGATGCGGGCGGCGACGTCGTGCGCACGGTGGCGGACCGACCGTACGAGAAGGGGCGCGTCACCGTTGCGTGGGACGGCCGCGACGACGCCGGGAACGTTGTTCCCGAGGGTCTCCTTCAAGCCGCGCGTCCACCTGAGCGCGGGCCGGCGTACGATCGAGCTGCCGAACCCGATCCGCGTGGACGTGACCGGGCCGACGGTCGAGAGCTGCGTCGCTCGGCCCCGTCGTCTTCTCGCCGGACGGCGACGGGCGGGCGGACCGGATCATCGTCGCGCTACACGCTCGACGAGCCGCGGGCGGGCATGCTGCTCGTGAACGGCGAAACGGCGCGTGCGCGACGCGGTTCGCCCGCGCACGAGGACGAGCTCGACTGGTACGGGATAGCTGGACGGCGGGCGCTGCGCACCCGGTGCCTACGCGCTCCGGCTCGCGCGCGCGCGGATCCGCGCCGGGAACGTCGGCCGCGCCACGCGGCACCCAGTCTGTGCGCATCCGCTACGTCGAGCTGCCGGACGGCCCCGTTCGGACCGTCGCCGGCGGCGCGGTTCCGCGTTCGCGTGGACACCGACGCGCGCGCGATTCGCTGGCGCTTCGCGGGGGCACCGGAATCGTCCGAGCTCGGGCTGCTTGCGCTTCGCGCACCTGCTGCGCCGGGCGAGTACACGCTCTACGCGTCGGTCGGCAGCCACGCGGCCCGGACGACCGTGGCGTGGAGCCGCGTGGCTGAGCTCGCGCGCCTCGGCGGTGCACTCGGCTGCGCGGGGCTCGCGCTCCTGCTCGTTTCCGCACGCCGCGACCTGCGCCTCGCGGGTCTCGCCGCCTGGACTGTCGGCGCCGCGCTCCTCGCCGCGTACCTCGCGCCGGCCGGCCTTGGGCTCGAGCTCGCCGGCGGCAGGGGCCGGCGGCCTCGTGCTCGCCGGATTCGGCGCGGCCGGCCTGCTGCGGTGGCCGTGGGCGCTCGCCTTCGCCACGCTCGCATGCGTTCCGGTGCGGATTCCTGTCACGATCGGATCCGAGGAGGCCAACCTGCTCCTGCCGCTCTACGCGGTCGTGACGGCGCTCGCGTTGTCGTTGGCGTGGCGGCTGGCGAGCGGCGATCCGCGTTCCCGTGAGCTCGGCCCGGTGGCGTGGCCGCTCGCCGCCTTCGTCCTCTGGACGGGCCTGTCGCTCACGTGGACCCTGGACCTGAAGAAGGGCTCCATCTTCCTGGCCGCGTTCGTGCTCCCGTTCGGCCTGCTCGCGATCGGCTTCGCGCGGCTTCCGTGGCGCGGGCGCTGGCTCACGTGGCTGTGGGGCGGGCTCGTCGCGACCGCTCTGGCCTATGCCGCAGTCGGTGCCTACCAGTGGGCCACTCGAGACGTGTTCTGGAACCCGAACGTGATCGTCGGGAATGCCTACGCGCCGTTCTTCCGCGTCAACTCCGTCTTCTGGGACCCCTCGATCTACGGGCGCTACCTCACGGTCGCGATCCTCGTCACGCTGGCGGGGATCCTCCTCGGCGGTGTCCGCGGCCGCCGCAGTCTCGCTCTCTACGCGGTCGTCGTGGCAACGTGGTGCGGGCTCGTCCTCTCGTTCTCGCAGTCCAGCTTCGTGGCCCTCGCGGTGGGTGTGATCGTCGCGGCCGCGGTCGCCTGGGGCCGTCGGGCCGTGCTCGCACTCGTCGCGCTCGGGCTGCTCACGGTCGTCGTCTCGCTGGCGGTGCCGCAGGTGCGCGACGAGGTCGTCGGCAAGTCCAGGCGCGGCCTGAACAAGGTGACGAGTGGGCGCTCGAACCTCGTCTCCCAGGGAATCCGGATTGCGGCCGATCATCCGGTCGCAGGGATCGGAGTCGGTGGTTTCCGCCGCGCCTACGCGGAGCGAACGGGAGTGACGGGCGACGATCCGAAGCGCGTGGCGTCCCACACGACGCCGATCACCGTGGCCGCCGAGGGCGGCATCGTCGGGCTCGGCCTGCTTCGTCTGGCTGATCGTCGCCGCGCTCGCGGCGACGCTGCTTCGCCTCGGCCGCGGCTTCACGTCGCGAACGTCACTCGCGATCGGGGTCGCCTTCGTCGCGATCGCCGTGCACAGCCTCTTCTACGCGGCCTTCATCGAAGATCCGATGACCTGGGCGCTGCTTGGGCTGATCGGCGTCGTGTCGCTCGTACCGAAGAAGAAGCCGGCGCTCCGGCGTCGGGTGACGCCGCGGCTCGATTCGAGCACGGACGTACGTGCCTCATCCCGACGGTGCCCGCAGACTATGCTCGCTCGATGATCACCACGTGGAAGCGGGTGCTCGTTCTGGCGCCGCACACCGACGACGGCGAGTTCGGCTGCGGCGGCACGATGGCCCGTCTCGTCGAGGCGGGCTGCGAGGTGCGGTACGTCGCGTTCTCGATCGCGACGCGCTCGCTGCCGGATGGCTTCGAGCCGGACACCCTCGCGCGCGAGGTGCGCGAGGCGACCGCCGAGCTCGGCATCCCCGAGAGCTCACCTCACGGTGCACGACTTCGACGTCCGCACGTTCCCGGAGCGGCGACAGGAGATCCTCGAGCTGCTCGTCGCGCTCTGGGAGGAGTACCGGCCCGACGCCGTCCTCCAGCCCTCGCACCACGACGTCCACCAGGACCACCAGACGATCGCGCAGGAGGGCCTGCGCGCCTTCAAGCGGACGACCGTGCTCGGCTACGAGATTCCGTGGAACAACTTCGAGTTCTCGTACGGTGCGTACGTCTCGCTGGAGAAGCGGCACCTGGAGAAGAAGGTCGCGGCGCTCGAGAAGTACGCTTCGCAGCAGCACCGGCGGTACGCAAACGCCGAGTACGTCTGGAACCTCGCCCGCGTCCACGGCATCAACGTGAGCCGCGAGTACGCCGAGGTCTTCCAGGTCTACCGCATCGTTGCCTGACGGGGTCTGCCACTCTGGCGCTGCTGGGTGACGAGTTGTGGGGGGAGCCCGACTCGCTCGCTAACCGAGGTCTAAAGAACGCTGTCTCCGAATCAGTCATTCTGGGTGATGGCTAGAGCGAGAGGCGCGAGCCTGATCGAATTGCGAGGTCTCTACGAGCGGCGGCTCTGCGAGTTCCGCCGCGTCGCCGCTGCGATCGTCGGCGGACGCGAAGCGGCCGAGGATGTCGTGCAGGAAGCTTTCGTACGCGCGGTTCGGGCGCGAGATTCGTTCGCTGGCGACGGCCCGCTGGACGCCTGGGTCTGGCGGATCGTCGTGAACGCGGCGCGGGATGCGCGGGCACACGCGTCGCGACCGCTCGACGCGGACGCTCCGATCGCAGCTTCTTCGGGCTCGGGCGACGAGCGAAGAGAACTGGTTCGGGCGGCGGTTGAGCAGTTGCCGGAGCGGCAACGGCTGATCCTCTTCCTTCGCTACTACGCCGACCTCGATTACCGCTCGATCGCCGAGACGCTCTCGATCAGCGACGGAACCGTCGCTGCAACCTTGAACGCCGCCCACGCGCGGCTACGGCAGCTGCTGACGGAGGTCACGCTATGAGCCAATTCAACTCGATCGCCGAGTCGCTCGACCTACTCGTCGAACCGTTCGACAACAACGGCGACTGGGATCAGATCCTCCGCCGCGCGGGCGTCGCGGCGCCACAAGATCGTTCGACGGTGCGGCTGCGGCGCATGATCGCGTTGGCGGCCGTGGTCTCCGGCATGCTCGCGGCGGCTGCGTTCGCAACCGGGCTCGTTGATCGCTTCAGCTCCTGGCTGAGCGGCAGACCGGGAACGCCCGCTCCGGCGAACGACCAGCGCGGGTTCGAGGAGCGCAACAAGGTTTCTTTCGCGTCCTTCCCCGAAGGGACGAAGCTGCGGCTCTTGCTCCGCCGAACCGTCGGCGGCACGACCTTCGATCTCCTCGGCTTCCGCAACGGCGACGCCTACTGCTTGCGGCTCGCACTGGCGGATCGGCCGACTGGAATCGGGCGGAACGAATGCCTGCGCGCCGATGAGTTGCGCGGTCGCGCTGTGCTCGTCGCTGGAAACGTCTCGGTTCAGCGTCGGTGACCCGGCCCTAAGCATCCGCGGTGTCTATGGCTTCGCGAGCGATGACGTGAAGGCGGTTGTCGTCAGGCGCGTTCGTGGCGAGGAGCGCGTGCCCGTCCAGAACAACGTCTTCCTCGTGCTGAATGGCCAGCGGAGCGGGACGGTACAGCGTCATCCGCGCCCCAACTACGTCCTGACCGTCACAGCGCTCCTCAGAGACGGCACGTTCGCGCAACGTCCCCTACGTCGTCGAGGGCCAGGGCGTGTTTCCTGGCGGCCGGATTCCCTCGGTTCCCAGCTACTTCGGGCGCGGACAAGCCTCGACTATTGAACGGGCCGACGTCGGTAACAGCTCCGATCGACGAGCCGAAGATCGGCTGGCTCGAACGGCGCGAGGAGCGGGGGAAGCCGCTACCGCAGCCGCGCGGAATGCAGGTCGAGTTCGGGCGGGTGATCCAGCCCGACCCGGACAACCCGATCCGGATCGGGGTCGCGAGCGCATCGCAGTTCGGACTCCCGGGGGCGCGTAGGCCAAAGCAGGGCGGGATCTGCGTCATCACCTACGCGCCACTCACCCTCTCGGCAGGCAGCTCCGGCTGCTCGGAAGACCCCTTCGCGCAGGGGGCGTTGAATCTCGACCGCGGGCTGGGAACACCGATCGTGCATCTCGGCGGTATCGCCGCCGACGGGATCAGCCGCGTCACCGCCTACCTTGCGAGCGGGCGCTCGGTCGAGGCGGCACTGCGGGACAATGTCTTCGGCGTCGCGGTGCCGCAAGCCGACCTTGGCGCCCGAGTCGTCGGCTATGACGACAAGGGCCGGGTGGCAGCGATCACCGAGGTTCCCGGCAATGCAGTGGCGCTTCCCTGCCCGCCTGCCGAGCTGCCGACGCCGACCGAGCAGCTCCCGAATCCGCGACAGTGGGAGCGGATCGACCTTGCCCGTATGACCGTCGCTGGCGAGAGGATCCTCGGCAGGACGCCGGACGAGGTGCGGGCGATCCTCGGTGAGCCGACGCGGGTCGTCGCAGCGGCGCAGCGGACGAACGGCGTCGCGATCCCAGAGTTCCGTTACGGCGGCGGAATGCCCGCCGACCTCGGGCTCGCGATCCGCTTCTTCAAGAAGGGCGACAGGATCTATGCCAACGACCTGTTCTTCCAGTCACCCTCGCTCGTTGACGCGAAGCTCGGACACGTGCTGCGGATGCAGCCGCTACAGCTGCAGCGCGGGGTCACCTCGACCTACGGCGATACCTACCGGCTCTACCGCGGCTACGGCTCCGATCCGCTGGTCGGCTGCACCGGAAGCTTCCTCGACAGGTCGAGCCCAGCCGGGATCAGCTTCGGCTTCAACCCTCACCGGCCCTCGCGCCCGTATCTGACGATCAGGACGAACGGATCGGGATAGGGCGCCGTAGTGTCGCAAGGACACTGACGAAGAGTGATCGTCCGGGGCGGGCGGTCGAAATCCACGGGTGCCTGATGAACGTGAGGCGACGTCGTCGATTGAGATATCCGGAATTGGACCGCGCTCGCACATCTCCGATGGTCGCTGGTGCGAGAAACCAGCGAGATCCGGCCCCGACGTCGTAGCGTCGTCAGGTGGAGGGAGAAACAACTGAGATCATCCGGAAGCCGTCTCGACGCAGGCACACGTTCGACAGACTCTCTCTGTCGGCGCTGAGGGGCAGTCGTAGGCCGCCGGTGTGTCGACCTACAGTGGCGTCGTGGCTGGCGGGAACTCGGCGATGGCGTCTGGACATGTACAAGCGGTGATGGAACCCGACGACGCGCTGCTCTGGTCGCGTTCGCGTGCCGGTGATGCGGATGCGTTTGGGCTGTTGTTTGAGCGCCACGCGAGGCTGATCTACAACTACTGCTTCCGCAGAGTCGGCGATTGGGCTGCGGCCGAGGAGATGGTCTCGCTCGTGTTCTTGGAGGCGTGGCGCCGCCGCGAGAAGGAGCTGCCGGTAGGGAAGGTGCTTCCGTGGCTGTACGGGATCGCCGCGAATGTCGTCCGCAACCGGCGGCGCTCGGAGCGTCGTTTCGCGGCGGCGCTTCGCCGTGTCCCGGAGCCGCGGCCGGAGGTGGACTTCTCCGAGTCGGCTGACGCTCGGCTCGACGACGAGCGGCAGATGCGGCGCGTGCTCTCGCTGATCAGGCAGCTGCCGCGGCGTGAGCAGGAT
Source organism: uncultured Actinomycetes bacterium (assembly GCA_963839425.1). Classification (GTDB taxonomy): domain Bacteria; phylum Actinomycetota; class Thermoleophilia; order Gaiellales; family Gaiellaceae; genus CAYGLV01. The sequence goes on along the minus strand of CAWIUX010000005.1, from coordinate 8,642 downwards.
GTGTTCGTTCTCTGTGCGTGGTCGGGCCTGAGCTACGAGAACGCGGCGCTCGCGCTCGGCGTTCCGGTCGGGACGGTCCGCTCGCGGCTGTCGCGCGCCCGCCGGCGACTGCGGGAACTCGATCCGCGCTTCGGACATGAAGAGGGCAGAACCGCGTATGTCGAGGAGGAGCTTGAGCGATGAAGACCGACTACTCGATCCCGCCGCTGCGTGAGCTGCCGCCCGGCCGCCTCGCCGAGCGCAAGCAGCATCTGCTCGCCGAGATCGCACGAGAACCGAAGCGGCGCCTCTCCCTTCCGAGCGTGGTTCGTCCACCGCTGCGTGCAGCTGCGCTCGCCGCCGTGGTCGCGACTGCCGTTGTCGCGGTGCTGCTGGTCGCGCCGTGGCAGGGCGGCGGCGGGTTGGTCGAGCGCGCCCTCGCCGCTGTCGGGCAGGGGCCGGTGCTGTATGTGGTGACCGAGCAGCCGTCGCCGTACGGGGGCTATCACCCGGTCAGCTTGACGACCGGAAAGCCGGTCCCGGTGACCTTGCGGCAGGAGGTCTGGTTCGACCAGAGCCGCGACCTGAAGAAGACGATCTCGACCGTCAACGGCACCGTCTTCGACGAGCTGCTGGAAACCGCCGACGGCGGGTTTACGCTCGGCGGCCCGGTCTACACCTGCTCGTGGATCGCGGCCCACCCGGTCGAGGCAACGAAAGCCGGAGTGAGCTGCAACGCGAACATGCAGAACGGGACGACGCCGCGCCAGATCCCCGAGCAGCCGCCGAGCCTCGATCTCGCACTGGCAGGCTTCCTCGACCACTACCGCGCCGCCCTCGCCTCCGGTCAGGCGCACGAGATCGGCAAGGGCCACGTCGACGGGCGCCAGATCATTTGGCTTCGGATCACGTCCTCGGAGCCCGCAGGCAGCGGCCTGCCCTCAAGCGAGGACGTCGCGATCGACGCCGCCTCCTACATGCCGTTGCTCGTGCGCGCCTCCGGCAACTTCAACGTCGAGTTCCGGGTCACCGCGATCGATACTCGGCCGTACGACCAGGCCTTCTTCACTCGGCCCGCCGTCGTGCATACGCCGGTGATCGGCCAGGTCACGAGCACATCCCCGATCGACGTCGCACAGGCGCCGAACGTTCTCGGCGGCCGGGCGCTGTGGCTGGGCGAGCAGTGGCAGGGTCTGCGTCTTGTCTCGGCCGAGCGGCAGGAGCTGACGACCGGCTACGGCGCCCTCTCCGGGCTCAAGCCGACCCAGTCGCTCGGAGTCGCCTTCGAGTACGCGAGAGTCAACGCCGACGGCACCGTCGAGACCAAGCCGACGATCACGTTCCGCGAGGCGACGCAGTGCGAGCGCGCCTACGTCTGGCCGGGTGCAGCGCTCTTGCACCAAGCGGCGACACCATGCTCGTAGGGCTGCCGTTCTCGACCAGCATCTTCCAGCGCGACGGCCTCTACATCTCGATCAGCCAGACCGCCGAGCAGCCCAGCCCAGTCGAGATCGCCCAGGCGCTCCAACCGGTTCCCGGCAACAGATTGAAGTGAGGGTAAACAATCCGTTCACCTAATGCGGTCGTTCGAGTGATGAGGTCAGACGCATCCCACGCCGAGAGCATCGAGCGGCTCTACAAGGAGAGGTTCCCCAAGTTCCTTCGCGTTGCTGAGGCGATCGTTGGCGAGCAAGAGGCGGCTCGCGACGCCGTGCAGGAGGCGTTCATCCGCGCGCTTCGTCATCGGAAGAAGTTCCGCGGAGACGGGCCGCTGGAGGGGTGGGTCTGGCGGATCGTCGTGAACGAAGCTCGGCGCATCTGTATCGCCAAGTCGCGAGTCCACGCGCGGACAACGACAACGGAGCACACGTCGAACGGGCACCCCCCCGATGGAGACCTGCGTGCGTTGATTGCTGCCCTACCGGAACGACAGCGGCTCGCCATCTTCTTGCGCTACTACGCCGACCTCGACTACGCGGCGATCTGCGAGGCGCTCGACGTCGAGCGCGGCACCGTCTCCGCCACGCTTCACGCCGCTCACAGCAACCTGCGGCGCGCCCTAGAGGAGGTAGCTCGATGACTGAGATGGACACTGATCTTGGCACCCACCTCGACGACCTCGTCCCGCTCCGGTCTGACTCAGGCGATTGGCGGGCGGTCGAGCGGGCGGGTCGGGCGGCGCGCAGGCGGGAGGCGGGCCTGGCTCTGGTCGCTGCGGCGTTACTCACCGGTGCAGTTGCGGTCACGCCGGTTGGCGGCGCGATCAGCCACGGCTTCGCTGATTTCTCTGCCTGGATAAGTGGTGAGCCAGGAGACCCGGCGTCTCCCGCCGATCAGGGAGCGTTCGACGCTGCGAACGAGCGGAGCTGGGTCGAGTTCCCGCGAGAGACGAACCTGAGAAGCCTGATCCGCCGCGAGATCGGCGGGCACGACTACGAACTATTCGGGTTCCGCTCCGGCACCTCTCTCTGCCTGCGACTTGTGGCGCGGGGCCTGAACGGAGGTCCCGCGACCGGATGCGCCCCACTCGCCGAGCTTGAAGCTGCGGCGGAGCCAGCGATCGTGGTGCTCGCCGATCACGCGTTTCTTTCCAAAGACGCCGCACCCGCCACGGGCACCGCAGGCGCAGGGCAGACCGTTGCCGCACTTCAAGCGCAGGCGACCTTCGGCATCGTCGCTGACGGCGTCACCTCCGTCGAGATCGCTGCCGACGATGGACGCCACGAAGCGACGATCGAGTCCAACGCCTTCCTCTACATCGCCGAGAAGCCGAAGCTTGGTACCCGGGTGCGCAAGGTCTTCGCAAAGGCGAGGAACGAGACTGTCGAGGTCCCCTTCGTCTCGGCGCCCTTCGGGACTTCCGATCTCCCTGCAGCGACGTCCGGGGTCCCGACCGGCCCCTCGACGCTCGACAGGGTCGTTGCTGGCGGCAAGGTCGCGTGGATCAGCGCACGCGAACCACGCGGCGAAGCACCTCCAGCCGAGCTGCTCAAGCGGATGCAAGGGCCTAACGGCCCGTTCGAGTTCTCACGACTGCTCGCTCCCGATCCCGGCAGTCCATTGCGCCTGCTGATCGGAGTGGGAACGCTCAGCGACTTCGGGGCGGCCTCCGGCCGCCCTGGCCTCTGTGTCTTCGTCGTCTACGGGAACGGAGGCGGAGGAGGATGCAACCTGCTGGCGGAGCCCTTCCCACAAGGGCCTTTCATGTGGTCAGAGTCCCTCGAAGAAGGAGGTGGACAGTTCACGATCTTCTCCGGCTTGGCGAGTGATGAGGTGGCACGAATGGATCTCTTCCTCGCCACCGGGGAACGGCGCACAGATCCCACTCCAGGACAACGCATGGCTGATCCCAGTGCCGCGGGGGAAGTACCCGGTACGCGTCGTCGCTTACGACTCCGACGACAGAGTCATCGGGATCCAGACCCGCAGCACAGACATCACCGGCGGCTAGGAGACCACCGAGGAACCTCGTCCAGCTGGGACTGCAGTGCGGATCTGGAGAACCTGCGATCAGACCACCCGCGCCGGCCGCCCGGGCTCAGCGCGCGAGCCCGCGCCGGTCCGCCTGCGGGTTGAGGACGTTCTCGGGGAGGCGCCGCTCGAGCAGCGCGCCACGGAGTGCCGCAACGCAGTAGGCGCCCATCTCGTCCCGGGCCTGCGCGGTCGCGCTGCCGAGGTGTGGGACGAGGACGACGTTCTCGAGCTCGAGCAGCCCGGAATGCACCTCGGGCTCCCGCTCGTACACGTCGAGCGCCGCGCCCGCGATCGTCCCCGCGCGCAGCGCCTCGACGAGCGCGGGCTCGTCGACCACGGCCCCGCGCGCGGCGTTGACGAGCACGGCGGTCGGCTTCGTGCGCGCGAGCGCCGCGGCGTCGATCAGGTGCCGCGTCTCGTCGGTGAGCGGGCAGTGGAGGCTGATCACGTCCGCGGTCACGAGCAGCTCGTCGAGCGGAACCCAGCCCGGCTCCCCCGCGCCGCTGCGCGTGTGGTGGACGACCCCCATCCCGAACGCCTCCGCGAGACGGCCGACCTCCCGGCCGATCTGCCCGAAGCCGACGAGGCCGAGCGTCAGGCCGGCCAGCCCGCGGCCGAGCATGAAGGTCGGAGAGAACCGCCACGGCCGCCCGGCACGTACGAGCCGGTCGCCTTCGACGACGCGGCGCAGGAGGCCGAGCATGACGGCGATCGTGAGCTCCGCGGTGGGCGCGGTCGTCGCGCCGGGTGTGTTGGCGACGAGCACGCCGCGCACGGTCGCCGCCTCGAGGTCGACGTGGTCGGTGCCGACCGAGAACGTCGCGACGATTACGAGTCCGGGCCCGGCCGCGTCGAGGAGCTCCTCGTCGATCCGGTCGTCGGGCGTCGCCGCCAGGCCGTGCACGCCGCCGACTCGGGCGAGCAGCTCGAGGCGCGGCAGAGGCTCGTCGGAATCGTGCTCGTCGAGCTCGAAGCCATGCCGCAGCTCGTGCCGGATCCGCTCGGGATAGCGGCAGGTGACGAGCACGCGCGGCGCCCCGGCGGCCACGAGCCGACTATACGCACGCGCAGGCCGGCCGCGACTAGTCAATTCCCCGCCCGCTGATCGATTTTGCTCATGAGAACCGGGACGCATTCCGGGATGCTCCGGGCCAGGTCTCTGACATGACAGCGAGCGGGAGAGGGCGACTGTGGCCACGGTACTGAAGGAGCTCGAGCCGAGATCCGACCGCTGGGTGCACAGCGTCTGCAAGATGTGCCTGCACACCTGCGGCATCCTCGTGCACGTCGAGAACGGCGTCGTCACGAAGATCGAGGGTGACCCGACGAACCCCGACAACATGGGCAAGCTCTGCCCGAAGGGGCTCGTCGGCATGCTGCGCCTGTACGACCCCAAGCGGGTCAAGGCCCCGATGGTGCGGACGAACCCGGAGAAGGGCCCCGGCGTCGATCCGGGCTGGAAGGAGATCTCCTGGGACGAGGCGATGGATCTCGTCACCGAGAAGCTGAAGCCCATCCGCGAGACCGACCCTCGCAAGCTCCTCGTGGCGAGCGGCGACTTCAACCGCATCTTCAACTGGGCGTGGCCCGCCGCCTTCGGCTCCCCCCACTTCTTCAGCACGGTCGGCCAGTACTGCGGTGCGGCCTACCACCCGATCAACGGCATCACCGACACGAGCTTCGCCGTCGTCAACGACTACGAGTACTGCAACTACTGGCTGCAGATCGGCTCCGGCGACGGCTTCTCCAGCCACCTGCATTTGCCCGGCTCGGCGAAACGGATGGCCGACGCCAGGATGCGCGGCATGCGGGTCGTCACGGTCGAGCCCCGGATGTCGCCGGCCGCGGCCAAGGCCGACGAGTGGGTGCCCATCCGCCCCGGCACGGACCGAGCGTTCGCCCTGGGCCTGATGCACAGCATGGTCTTCGAGCACGAGCTCTACGACCGCGAGTTCCTGAAGACCCGCACGAATGCCCCGTACCTGATCGGGCCGGACGGCTCGATACGCCCTCAGCGCCGACGGCAAGGCGATGGTGTGGGATCCCGTCGCCGGCAAGGCGCGGGAGTGGGACGACCCCGAGATCGCCGACTTCGCCCTCGAAGGCCGCTACGACGTGAACGGCGTTCCCTGCGCCCCCGGCTTCCAGCTCTTCCGGGACATCGTCGAGGACCACACCCCGGAGCGCATGGAGGAGGTCTGCACGGTCCCGGCCGCGACGATGCGGCGCATTGCGCGCGAGCTCGGCGAGGCGGCCCGCTTCGGCGAGACGATCATGCTCGAGGGCAAGGAGTACCCGTTCCGGCCGGCGGCGGTCAACTACTACCGCGGCGCCATCGCCCACAAGGACGGCGGCCTGGACTCGATGGCGCTGAAGATGCTCAACACGCTGCTCGGCAACATCGACGTGCCCGGCGGCCACCTCGGCGTGCCGCTCGACATCCGCGGCTTCTTCATCGAGCCCGGAGAGCACGGCATGCTGAAGCCGAACCCCCACATCCTGCACCCGCCGGTGCCGTTCAAGTTCCCAGCGGACAGCCTGCAGATGATGGAGTGGTTCCCGCTCGGCATGGACGCCGGGCACATCGCGGTCGACGCGGTGCTCAACCCGGAGCGCTACCGCCTCGAGTACGTGCCCGAGGTTCTGCTGACCTACCACTCCAACCCGGTCTGGAACATGCCGGCGCGGAGAAGGTGCGCCGGGCGATGGCCACGTTCACGTACGTCATCTCGATCGACGTCGTGATCAACGAGACGACCGAGTGGGCCGACCTGATCCTGCCGGACCACACCTATCTCGAGTCCACCCTCGCCGTCAGTTGCGAGCCGCCGGTGGTGAAGGGCCTCGCGCTGCGCCAGCCCGCCATCCCGCCCATTCACAACACGCGGGACGCGACCGACATCCTCATCGACATCGCCGACCGGTGCGGCTTCCTCGACGTCTGGAACGGCTTCCTGAACTTCCTGCTCGGCATCACCGCCCGCGAGGACCTGATGCTGGCGCCGGACCGGAAGTACTCCAACGAAGACATCATGGACCGCTTCTGCCGGGCGACCTACGACGACGACCACGACCTCGAGTGGTTCAAAGAGCATGGCCACATGGTCACCAAGCGCAACGCCGCCGAGACGTACCTCCCCTACGACGGGCTGCGCATCCCCTTCTACTACGAGGTGATCAAGACGGCGGGCGACGAGCTGCGGGCGCAGTTCGCGGGGACGGGCTACGAGTGGGACACGTCCAACTACGTGCCGCTGCCCTTCTGGAAGGACGGCCCGATCCACGGCGAGGACCCCGACTACCCCCTCTACGCGATCACGTTCAAGACGGCCGAGACGAACTTCGCCGAGAACATGTCGATCCCGATCATCAGCAAGCTGACCTCCGGGGCGGCCCAGACGAGGGGCGTGCTCCTCAACCCGGTGACGGCCGGCAGCCTCGGTGTCGTCGACGGCGATCCGATCGCGATCGTCTCGCGCTTCGGCCGCGTCGAGGGCGACGCCGCCCTCAGCGAGGGCGTCCACCCGGACACGGTCGCCGTCTCCAACGCCCTCACGCGTTCGGTGGGGGGGAAGAAGGGCACGCACTTCAACACGCTCCTGCCCGCCGAGCTCGAGTACACGGACAACTTCAGCGGCGCCCTGGAGTCGGTTGCACGCGTGCGCGTCGAGAAGCTCGGGAAGGAGGCGGCGGCATGACGCGCTGGGGCATGGTCCTCGACCTGGCGCGGTGCATCGGCTGCAACGCCTGTACCGTCGCCTGCAAGATCGAGAACGGCACTCCTCCCGACGCGTACTGGGCGCGGGTCTACACCGAGGAGACGGGCACCTACCCGGACACGAAGACGACCTACGTGCCGGCGCTCTGCAACCACTGCGAGGACGCGCCGTGCGTGACCGTCTGCCCGACGAAGGCGACCTTCAAGCGCGACGACGGCATCGTCATGATCGACCAGAGCCTCTGCATCGGCTGCAGGGCATGCATGATGGCCTGCCCCTACAGCAACCGCTTCTATCTCCGGAAGGGCGCCCTCAAGACCGGCTACCACGGCGAGCGCACCGACTTCGAGGAGCTGAAGTGGGCGCTGTTCCAGGAGGGCACCGTCAACAAGTGCACGTTCTGCGCCCACCGCGTGGACGAGGGCCTGGAGCCGGCCTGCGTGATCACGTGCCCGACCGACGCGCGCATCTTCGGCGACCTCGAGGACGAGGACTCGAACGTCAGCGTGCTGATCCGGGAGCGCAACGGCAAACAGCCGTCGCCCGAGCTGGGCACCAACCCTTCGGTCTACTACGTGGACGAGAGATAGGAGCCTGGGATGTCCGCAGAGCGGCCGCTGGTGCTCGGGCCCAACCAGTTCCTGATCGGCTACCAGCCCCAGCGGGAGTGGGCCTGGCTGATCGCGACGGCGTTCTTCCTCGGCAAGGTCGGCGCCGGCGTCTTCCTCGTCTCCTACTTCAGCGACTTCACGTTCGGCGCCGTTGCTGGGCTGCTGATCGTCGGCGTCGGCAAGACGACCGCCCACCTGCTCTACCTCGGCCGGCCGCTGCGCTTCCTGCGCGCGGTCTTCGGCTGGCGGACATCCTGGATCTCACGCGGGATCATCGCCCTGGGCATCTTCATCCCGTGCGGCCTCGTCTACGTCGCGCCGTACCTCGGCATCTCGTTCGTTCCCGACGGCGTCGCGAGCGGCTTCGGGGTTGTCGCCCTCGGCGCGGCGGCAGTCGTGATGGTCTACGACGGCTTCGTGCTCAAGGCATCCCGTGGCGTCCCGCTCTGGGACTCGTACCTGATGCCCGTGCTCGTGCTCTTCTACGCCCTCCTCGGCGGCGTCACGCTGACGCTGACGCTGGAGGTGCTCAAGGGCGAGGCGGCGACGGCGAGGCTCGACTGGCTCCAGGTCGCGCTGCTGGCGCTGAACTTCGTGCTCATCGCGATCGTCGTTCTCAACGCGCAGGTTCGGCACGCGGCCGCGCAGTACGGCTCGGCGCTGCTCACGAGCGGGAGGCTGGGCTGGCTCTTCCTCGCGGGCGCGGTGGGGGTCGGGCTCGTCGGGACCCTCGTCCTCGCCGGCATCGCCATCTCCACCGGCAGCGAAGTCGCCCTGGTCCTCGGCTCGATCACCGATCTCGCGGGGCACTTCTTCGTCTTCTTCTCGCTTCTCCGCGCGGGTCTCCACGCGCCGATCC
>CAWIUX010000004.1:0-156333 GCA_963839425.1 uncultured Actinomycetes bacterium | reverse complement strand
TCGGGGCGATCCAGCGGCTCTCGACCTCGAGGACGGAGGCGATCCGGTCGAAGTCCTCGTCGTGGTGGAGGACGCCGACGCCGGCGAGCTGCGCTGCGGCGGCCACGAGGAGGTCCGGGATCTTCGCCGAGCGGTGGTAGAGCGGGTGCACGCGGGCCAGCTCGCGCTGCGCGCGGGTCGCCAGCTCGCCGGTCTCGGGCGTGAGGGGAAGCACGTCGAGTGCGCGCAGCGCGCTCTCGACCTCGTCGAATCCCGGGCCGTCCCGCGCCGAGAACAGCACTTCGAGCATCACCACCGGTGTCGTCAGGATCTGCCCGCCCAGCAGCGCGGCGCGCCATTCGTCCCGTACGGCCGGGTGTGCTGCGCGCGCCCACGCCGAGTTGTCGGCGACGAACCGGCCGCCGCCGAACGGCGCCCGGCCGACTACGCGCCGGGCGCGCCCCATGCCAGCTCGTCCACGCGGTCGAGCACGGCGAGGTCGAGCAGGGGCGTCTCGCCTGTCGAGATGTCGGCGAGGCGCCCGAGCGCCCGCTGCCTGCGCTCGGCGTCCGCGACGACAGCGGCGGCTCCGCGGATCGCGAGGTCGTGAACGACCCGCGCTGCCGGCAGGGCGCCGAGGTACGGAGCGACGCGGGCGAGCGCCCCGGCGAGCGCGGCGTCGGCGGTGACGGGAATGCGCGGGTGCTTGGTCGGCACGGGTAAAGTGTAGCACCTAGGTGTCACACCCTCTGCACGGCTTCGTCGTGTCTTCCGCACGGGCGCGCTCGGCATTACGGCTACCGTGGGTCGGTGCCCACCCGCGAGGACATCCGCAACGTCGCCATCGTCGCGCACGTGGACCACGGCAAGACGACGCTCGTGGACGCGATGCTGTGGCAGTCCGGCTCGTTCCGCGAGAACCAGGACGTCGCCGAGCGCGTCATGGACTCGATGGACCTCGAGCGCGAGAAGGGCATCACGATCCTCGCCAAGAACACGGCCGTCCGCTACGGGCCCGTGAAGATCAACATCGTCGACACGCCCGGCCACGCCGACTTCGGCGGCGAGGTCGAGCGCGGCCTCCGGATGGTGGACGGCGTGCTGCTGCTGGTGGACGCGAGCGAGGGCCCGCTGCCCCAGACGCGCTTCGTCCTCCGCAAGGCGCTCGAAGCGCACCTGCCGGTGATCCTCGTCGTCAACAAGGTCGACCGCCCGGACGCGCGCATCGAGGAGGTCGTGAACGAGGTCTACGAGCTCTTCCTCGATCTCGACGCGGACGAGAGCCAGATCGAGTTCCCGATCGTCTACTGCAACGCGAAGGCAGGGCGCGCCGGGCCGGCGCCCGACGCGCTCGCAGCCGACCTGCAGCCGTTGTTCGACCTGCTCCTGCAGGCGATCCCCGCGCCCTCATACGAGGAAGGGCACCCCCTGCAGGCGCTCGTCACGAACCTCGACGCCTCCCCGTACGTCGGCCGGCTCGCGCTCTGCCGCGTGCGGAACGGGACGATCCGCAAGGGCCAGCAGGTCGCGTGGTGCCGGGCCGACGGGAGCATCGTGGCCGCGAAGGTGACCGAGCTGTACGTGAGCGAGGCGCTCGAGCGCGTTGAGGCCGACGAGGCGGGCCCGGGGGAGATCGTCGGCGTCGCCGGGATCGCCGAGATCACGATCGGCGAGACCCTCGCGGACCCGGCCGACCCGCGCCCGCTCCCGGTCGAGGAGGTGGACGAGCCCAGCCTGTCGATGACGATCGGCATCAACTCGTCGCCGCTCGCCGGGCAGGACGGCAGCAAGCTGACCGGGCCGATGCTCAAGGCCCGGCTCGACCAGGAACTCGTCGGCAACGTCTCGCTCCGCGTCCTCCCGACCGAGCGTGCCGACACGTGGGAGGTGCAGGGCCGCGGCGAGCTCCAGCTCGCCGTGCTCGTCGAGCTGATGCGGCGGGAGGGCTTCGAGCTGACCGTCGGCAAGCCGCGCGTGGTCGTGCGCGAGATCGGCGGCAAGATCCACGAGCCGGTCGAGCGCGTCGCGATCGACGCGCCCGAGGAGTACATCGGCGTGCTCACCCAGCTGCTTGCCCTGCGCAAGGGACGGATGGAGGAGATGGTCAACCACGGCACCGGCTGGGTGCGGCTCGAGTACCTCGTGCCCGCGCGCGGGCTGATCGGCTTCCGCACGGAGTTCCTCACCGAGACGCGCGGCACGGGGATCCTCCACCACGTCTTCAACAGCTACGAGCCCTGGCACGGAGAGCTGCGCACGCGTCCGACCGGGAGCCTCGTCGCCGACCGGCGCGGCCCGACCACGGCCTTCGCGCTCTTCAACCTCCAGGAGCGCGGCGGGCTCTTCGTCGGGCCCGGCGTCGAGGTCTACGAGGGGATGATCGTGGGCGAGAACGCGCGCTCCGACGACCTCGACGTGAACGCGACGAAGGAGAAGAAGCTGACGAACATGCGCTCGTCCACCTCCGACGAGCTCGTCCGCCTGATCCCGCCGCGCCCGCTCTCGCTCGAGCAGGCGCTCGAGTTCATCCGCGAGGACGAGTCGGTCGAGGTCACGCCGACGAGCATCCGCATGCGCAAGGCGCAGCTGTCGGGGACGAAGCGCCAGCAGGCTGCGGGCCGCAAGGCCCGCGGCCTCGTTGCCTGACCCTCTGTTCTGCTCGATCGTCTCCAGGGCGTAGTCCGCACAAGCGGCGCCGGTCGCCGAGCGCACCTTCCGCGGCGCCGAGGAGCTGATGGAGGGCTGAATCGCCGAGCACCCCAAGCTCTGGAACGAGGACATCGGCGTGTGAGACGCGAGCGACGGTCCTTGACGGTCTCCCGGCGGGATGGCAGGGTCACGCGACGACTCGAGGAAGGGATGAGCGGTAGCGTTGCTTTGGGAGGCGCCGGTGTTCGCGGATGTGAGCTCGACCTATACGGACATCGTCACGAGCGTGTTCTCGTCGACGATCGCGGCGAAGTCGTGGCTCGCGACGGTCGCGGTCGTGCTCGCGGTCCTCCAGGTGATCACCGCGGCGCGGATCTACGGGCGTCTGAAGCGGTTTATTCCCCTTTCGTACCGCGTGGTTGCGCGAACCCACCGCTACTCCGGGCGCCTCGCGCTGCTCTTCACGCTGCCCGTCATCTTCCACTGCATCTTCATCCTCGGCTTCCAGACCACCAGCACGCGGGCGCTCGTGCACTCGATCGCGGGCTCGTTCATCTACGGCGTCTTCGCGGCGAAGGTGATCTTCATCAGGAACCGAGCCTACGCCGGCTGGGTGCTCCCCGTCGCGGGTGGAACGCTGTTCGCCACGCTCTCGACGCTGTGGCTGACCTCCGCGTACTGGTACTTCACACAGGTGCGGTTCGGGCTCTGATGGACGGCGACGGGAGCTCCCGTTCACGGCTCGTCGTGCGCCCGCTGGTCGCCCTGTTGTCGGTCTCCGTGGTCGTCTTCACACTCGCCCAGCTGCACGTGTTCAAGCCCGGGGTTCCGAAGGCCGCGGCCGGCGCCGCGATCGAGCTCGGCGACAGCTATCGCGGCGAGACGATCTTCGGCCAGGCCTGCGCGGCGTGCCACGGCGCCGGTGGTGCGGGCGGCGGGATCGGGCCGAGGCTCGTCGAAGACCGGATCTCGCTGGCCCAGGTGCAGGCGCAGATCGCGAACGGCGGCGGGGCGATGCCTCCCGCGCTCGTCACCGGCCAGAAGGAGAAGGACGTTCTCGCGTACGTCGCCACGCTGATCGCGGCTCCCGCGGGCGGAGAGAGCACGACTCCGTGAGCCCCTCGGTGTGGGAGGTCGCCTGCCGGCTCGACGAGATCGAGCCGGGGAGGGGCGTCGTGCGGCACGTGAACGGGGCCGAGGTCGCGCTCATGCGCGACGGCGACGAGGTCTTCGCCGTCGGAAACGAGTGCCCGCACCGCGGTGGACAGCTCGGCGACGGAAGGGCCGAGGGCGGCCGCGTCATCTGCGCGCTGCACGGCTGGGACTTCGACCTGAAGACAGGGATCTCGCCGTACAACCCCGCCGATGCGATCCCGGTCTATGCGACGCGGGTCCGTGACGGAGTCGTGGAGATCGACGCAGCGACGGTGCCGGCGGCGCCGCCACGGCCTGTCGGATACTTGTCGGCCTGGGCGCGCCGCGGTGCGACGGATCGCGGCATGCACGACGTCCATCGTCTGGCCGGCGGCCTTCCTCCGGTCTCGAGCTCGATGGGCTCGGTCCTCCGGGACGGGGGCGCCGGTCCGGCGCGAACGACCCGACGCTCGAGGACATCGTCTTCCGGCCGGCGCAGCTCGCACGCCTCCCGCTTCTCGACGACGAGCCGGTCGAGACCGCCGTCGTGCTCGGGAGCCGGGCCAAGAGGCCGCTGCGGCTGGAGATCCCCGTGTTCGTCAGCCACATGTCGTACGGCGCGCTCGGCCCCGAGGCGAAGGAGGCGCTCGCCCGCGGAGCGGCGGCGGCGGGAACCGCGATCGGAAGCGGTGAGGGGGGCGCCCACCCGCGCGAGCGGGCCGCAGCGACCCGGTACATCTTCGAGATGGCATCGGGCTACTTCGGGTTCGAGGAATCCGTGGTCGCCGGGGCCGACGCGATCGAGATCAAGATCGGGCAGGGCGCGAAGCCCGGTCTCGGCGGGGTGCTACCCGGCAGGAAGGTGACGGCAGAGATCGCGGCGGTGCGAGGGATCGAGCCCGGCCGGCCCGCCCACTCGCCGTCCCGCTTCCCCGACATCTCCACGCCCGCCCAGCTCGCGCGGCGCGTCGGCGAGCTCCGCTCGACGAGCGGCGGGGCTCCGATCGGCATCAAGATCGTGACGAGCCGCGTCGAAGCGGATCTCGAGGTGGCTCTCGAGGCAGGAGCCGACTACGTCACGATCGACGGCCTCGGGGGCGGCACGGGCTCGGCCCCCGTCCACGTCAAAGACCACGTCGGTCTCCCGTCGATCTTCGGCGTCTACCGCGCCCGTACCTGGCTCGACCGGCAGGGAGTCGCCGACGTGGAGCTGGTCGCCACCGGCGGCTTCCGGACACCGGACGAGATGGCGAAGGTTCTCGCACTCGGGGCTGATGCTGTCGCCCTTGCGACCGCGAGCCTGATGGCGATCGGCTGCCAGCAGTACCGCTCCTGTCACACCGGCGCCTGCCCCGTCGGGATCGCGACCCAGATCGGGCGCCTCCGCGACCGGCTCGACATCGAGACCTCCGCCGAGCGGCTCGAACGCTTCCTTCGTACTGCCACGGCGATGATCGTCGACTACGCCCGCATCTGCGGGCGACACCGCATCGCCGACCTCGACCGCACCGACCTCGCGACGCTCAACCAAGAGCTTGCAGCCAACACCGACCTCGCATGGGTGGTCTAGCCTCGACGTGGAACGCTTCCCAGTCGGTCAGGCGTTGGTGTCGGCTGGAACCAGCGTCTTGCGATTCGCACGCACGATCGTGAGGGCGACGAGCGTGAGCGCGAGAACGGGCATCAGCACCGTCCAGGCGCTCGCGAGGAGTCCCACGAACGCGCCGAGGATCACGAGCACGACCGAGAGCCACGCGCGCGCGGTCGCTCGGAACACGCCCGCCAGCACCAGCGCACCGCCGCCCCAGAGTGTGGGCAGCCAGAAGTAGAAGAGGGACAGCGGCAGCTCGTCGAGGCGCATGACGAACTCGGCGACGCCCAGGATGAGGAGGCCACCACCGACGGTTGCTCCGAGGGCTCGCGTGGCTCGCGATAGACGATCCCGCCGCACAGGGCGACACTACAGCGTTGCGGCTAGTGCGCCTCACCTGCGCGATCCCGCATGAGCACACGATCGCGCGAAAACGGGAGCGACGGGACTCGGACCCTCGTCGGACACCGCATCGAGATTCGCGCCTGACAGGATCTCGTCCGCGCTCGTCGGTAGCGTGGCCGCCGTGGATCCAAGGCGGCTCCTTGCGCGACTCGCCCGCGGCGACCTGGCGAACGTCTCGTTCTCGGACATGCGGAGGCTCGTTGAGTCGTTCGGCTTCGAGCTCCGGCGGACGAGCGGAAGCCACCACATCTTCGTCCACCCCGACGTTCCCGAGCTTCTCAACCTCCAGGAGGTACGGGGCCAGGCGAAGCCGTATCAGGTCCGCCAGTTCCTCCGCCTGGTCGAGCGGTACGCTTTGAGACTGGAGGACCTGCGTTGAGCGATTACCACATCAACGTCTTCTACAGCGAGGAGGACGGCGCCTACGTCGCCGACATCCCCGATCTCGACGCGTGCTCGGCGTTCGGCGCCACGCCGCAAGAAGCTCTGGCCGAGGTCGAGCAGGCGAAGGAGGCTTGGCTTGCCGCTGCGCGTGAGGCGGGCAGGCCGATCCCGGAGCCTCGCTACCGGCCGGCGATCTACGCCCGGTAGGTCACCCGGTTCTCGACGCGAGCCCCGCCGGCACCCGCGTGTCCGTCCGCCCCGGCTCGTACGGTTGCGCGCGGTGGCAAGGCAAGCGCGCAACGGACCGTGTCCGTGCGGTAGCGGCCGCAAGTACAAGCGCTGCTGTCTGGGCGAGGAGGAGCGGCTCGCGCAGTTCCTCGGCTGGTTCAACTCGGATCGTGAGCTCTCCGCCGGCGGAACGCCCGTTGAGCGCTACGCCGCCCGCCTCGACATCGACCCGGTCGAGCGCGAGGTCGCCGAGCGGATCGCCGCCGCGCGGCTCGGCCTCCACCGCGTCCGCTCCGTTGCCCCAGGCCAGTCGATCGAGCTCGAGAACGTCCTCACCGGAGCCTCGATCCGCGTCGCGAGCCAGAGCGTCTCGCGGGAGCTGGTGCGCTGGGACGTGGTCCTCTGCCGCGTGATGCCGGGCGAGCCGCTCCCGTCGCTGTGGGGGCCGGTGCTGACCTACGAGCCCGGGGAGGAGCCGGAGCTTCTCGCGGAGCTCGAGCGGCTGGCGGACGAGCATGGCCTGCCCCTCGATCCGGGCGGGCTCTCCGAGGCCTGCCGAGTCGGAAGCCGCGAGCTGCTCCGCTTCACCCCGCCGAGCCGGCTCGTCGAGCGGAGCCTCTTCACTGTCGAGGGCGACCCGATCGTCCACGCGCGCGCCGTCTGGCGCTTGGGCGACCCCGAGGCTGCCTTCGCCGCGCTCGACGCGCCGCCGGAGCTGCTCTGGTTGGGCGAGAGCGAGGACGGAACCGGCGAGACCTTCCAGCTCACCGCCGACCGAACTCAGCTTCTCGCTCGCCGGCCGTCGCTGCCGCCGAACGCCTTGTG
The DNA here is from genome assembly GCA_963839425.1 of uncultured Actinomycetes bacterium. Lineage (GTDB taxonomy): Bacteria > Actinomycetota > Thermoleophilia > Gaiellales > Gaiellaceae > CAYGLV01. Next base: position 149,138 of record CAWIUX010000004.1, on the reverse strand, counting down.
TTTCGAAAGTTCGTTCGACGGGTTTCCGGACCGCATCGGGATCGGGACGTTCGTCCTCGCCGGGCGCGAGCTCCGTTTCGACGCCATCTCCGAAGCGCGGCTCGTCCGGGCCCTCGAGCTGGTCTCGCCGCGCCTCGCCGCCAACGCCGAGCTGCTCGAGCGCGAGGTCACGCCATTCGACCTCGATCATCCCCGGGGAACACCGGCACTCGCTCTGGCCGAGGTAGACGCGTTCGAGACCGAATACCTCGACGGCTACTTCCGACGCTGGCTGGACGAGCCGCTCGAGCGACTCGAAGGATTGACGCCCCGCAGGGCGGCGGGCATCCCGAAGCTTCGCGCCGAGCTCGAACTCTTGCTGCGCGCGATCGAGAACAGAGCCGCACGCGCCCGCCGCGAGGACAGCGCCTGGCCAGATGTCGTCTGGCTCTGGGAGGAGCTCGGCTTCACCTCGCGGCTCGCTGCGTAGGCCCTCGGCCATGCTCGCGGTGTCGAACGCGGGAGCGACCCTCGCAGGCCTCAGAAAAGATGCTGATGTGCAGGAACTTTACGGGAGCGACGGGACTCGAACCCGCGACCTCCGGCGTGACAGGCCGGCGTTCTAACCAACTGAACTACGCCCCCAGGGCCGAGGAAGTCTAGCGGCCTCCCGCGCCCCCTGGCCGGCAACCCCTGCGGCCGGCGGAGCCGACCTCCGGGGCTGACGCCCCAGGGGACGCGGGGGTCACCGGGTGGGTCAAGCGCGGCCGGTCCTGCTAGTACCGTGGCCGCATGAACAACGCCGACTGGGTCGCCGTCGCGATCGTCTCCCTCGCGGCGCTGAACGGGCTGCGCCGGGGGCTGATCGCGGGCGCGCTCTCGCTCGCCGGGCTCGCCGGCGGGGCTTACGCGGGCTCGAAGCTCGCCCCGCAGCTCTTCTCCGGCGGCGACTCGCTCTACACGCCGCTGATCGCGCTCGGCGGGGCCGTCGCGCTCGGCATGATCCTCCAGTCGGCCGCCGGGTTCGCGGGCGGGACGATCAGGAAGTCCCTCTTCGTCGTGCCGCCGCTGCGCGTGCTCGACACGCTGGGGGGAGGCGTGCTCGGCGCTGCGGCCGGAGTCGTGCTCGTGTGGGTGCTCGGGGCCGCGGCGCTACACGTTCCCGGGCAGACGGAGCTGCGCCGGCTCGCGCAGGAGTCGAGGATCCTGACGCGCCTGAACGAGGAGGTGCCGCCGTCACGGCTGCTCGACGCGATCGCGCGCGTGGACCCGTTCGGCGCGATCAGAGGCCCGCTGGCCGACGTGCCGGAGCCGGACGCGACGCCGCCGCTCGGCGGCGCCGTCCTCGCCGCGCAGGGGAGCGTCGTGCGCATCGTCGGCACCGCCTGCGGCCTCGGCGTGCAGGGCTCGGGCTGGATCGCCGGTCGCGAGCTCGTCGTCACCAATGCGCACGTCGTTGCCGGCGTTCGCGACCTGCGCGTGGACCGGCACGACCGCCGGTTCCGCAAGGCGCGCGCCGTCCTCTTCGACGCGCGCAACGACGTCGCCGTGCTCTCGGTGCCCGGTCTCGCCGGGCCGCGGTTGCAGCTTGCCCAGCCGCGTCAGGGCGAGGCGGTGGCGATCCTCGGCTACCCGGAGAACGAGCCGCTCGCCGCGACACCCGGGCGGATCGGCCAGACGGCGAAGCTGCTGACCGAGGACGCGTACGGCCGCGGCCCTGTTCCGCGGCTCGTGACGACGCTGCGCGGTGATGTCCGGAACGGGAACTCCGGGGGCCCCGCCGTGGACGGGAACGGGCGTGTCGAGGGGACGATCTACGCGAAGCGGGCCGGCGGTGAGGGTGGCTACGCCGTTCCGTCGGAGGTCGTGCGCGAGGCGATCGTCCGCGCAGGCGCGAAGCCGGTCTCGACCGGGCCCTGCACCGAGTAGGAGTCAGCTCAGGAGATCGAGTGCGGCCTCGGGCTGCTTGAAGGGCGGGATGACGTAGATCCCGGCCGCCTTCTCACGCGCCTCGGCGACGAGCGTGCGCGCCAGCTCGAGGCCGACGTCGATCGCATCCGGGCCGGCCGTCCGCATCCGCTCCTGCACGGCTTCCGGGACGACGATCCCCGGCACTTCGTTGTTCAGCCGGACGGCCGTCTGGTGGCTGCGCAGCGGCCAGATGCCGACGAGCAGCGGGATCGGCGAGCTGCTGCCGAGTCGCTCGAGGAAGCGGTCGAGGTAGGAGAGGTCGAACAGCGCCTGCGTCATCGCAAACACGGCGCCCGCGGCGATCTTCTGCTCGAAGCGGCGCAGCTCCTCGTCGAGGTCGTCCGCCGAGGGATTGACCGCGACGCCGGTGAAGAAGGAGGTCGGCGCCTCGATCGCCTTGCCGGCGTAGTTCTCGCCGCGGTTCATGCGCTCGATCACCTGCACGAGGCCGATCGAGTCCACCTCGTAGACGCCGCGCGAGCCGGGGTAGTCGCCGACGTGCGGCGGGTCGCCGGTGACGGAGAGGATGTTGCGGACGCCTTCGGCATGCGCGCCGAGCAGGACGGATTCGAGGCCCATCACCGTCGTGTCGCGCGGCGTGACGTGGGGGATCGTCTCGATCCCGCACGCGCGCTCGATCGAGACCGCGGCCATCAGCGCGCTCATGCGGGCCCGCGCCATCGGGTTGTCATTGATGTCCACGAAGCCGACCCGGCCCGACTCCTTGAGCCTGCGTGCGACGGCGAGCATCGCGTCGTTGGTGCCACCCTTGGGCGGGTCGAGCTCGACGGAGACGACCCAGTCGCCCGAGCGCAGGGCCCAGGCGAGCGCGGTCTCGGGCGGGCGCTCGACCGCCGGGGCGGCGAGCTCGCGCTCGGCGACCTCGAACGGGGCGCGCGGGGCGCGTTCCTCCTCGAGCGCGGAGCGGATGGCGGCGATCTGTTGCGGCGTCGTCCCGCAGCAGCCGCCGACGATGCGGGCACCGAGGGCGCGGGCGTGGGCCGCGAACTCGGCGAAGTACTCCGGGCTCGAGTGCGGGTAGATGACCCGGCCGCCGGAGATCGAGGCCAGGCCGACGTTCGGCAGCGCGGCGAGTGGCGGCCCGTCCTTCCCCATCGCGGCGAGCGCGACGAGCGCGGCGTGCGGGCCGGCGCCGTGGTTCGTCCCGATCGCGGCCAGGTCGAGCGGCGCCAGTCTGGTGGCGGCCTCCCCGGCGGTGACTCCGCCGGGCGTCTCGGCGTCCTCGTCGAAGGTGAGCAGGGCGACGATCGGCAGCGAGGAGACGGTGCGCACCGCCTCGACCGCGGCGACGAGCTCGTCGAGGTCGAAGAACGTCTCTACGAAGAACACGTCCACGCCGCGGCCCTCGAGGATGCGCGCCTGCTCGGCGAAGATCCCCACGTGGTCCACGGCCTCGCCCTCCTCGAGCTCGCCGAGAGGGCCGATTGCGCCGGCGATGAAGACCTCCTTGCCGGAGACCTCCCGGGCCTCGCGGGCCAGCTTGACGGCGGCGGAGTTGATCGCCTCCAGCTCGTCCTCGAGGAAGCGGGAGGCGAGCTTGCGGCGGTTGGCGCCGAAGGTGTTCGTCTCGATCAGCTCGGCGCCGGCCGCGATGAAGCTGAGGTGCAGGTCGACGACGGCCTCCGGCGCCCGCAGGTTTGCCTCCTCGGGGCAGCGTAGGCGCGGAACCGCGCCGGTGAGCAGGGCTCCTATGCCGCCGTCGGCGACGATCGCGGGCCCGCGGGCAAGGCGCTCGAGGAACCGGCTGGAGATGCCAGGACTCTACTCACGGCCGTCGCGCGGGAGGGTGTCCGCGGTGAAGCGCGGCGGTGAACCCCGAACGAGGGAACGGTCAACCGCAAATGGGTGATTCCACGGCGCGTGGGCGCGTCGCATACTCCGGCCATCACCGGAGCGCCCCGATGCGGCGGGGGCGAACCGGCAGTGCAAGACCGGTTCCCCCTGGGAACCACATGGAGCGGGGCCACGGCGGCGGCCCCGCTCTCTCGTTCTCCCGCCGGCCGGGCTGTGCAGAGATCGGCACACATTCGTGACAGCTCGTGACACACGCGTGACGGTGTCTGACACCCACACGTGTGTGCCACGGCTTCGTGTCCAGGACGTCACAATCGCTCCACAGGCCCCGCAGCCGTGGCTCAAGGCCTGGCAAGCCGGTGCCGATACGGGAAGCGACTCCGGTCGGGGACTGACGGCAATCATCCTGCGGCTTGGATGTCGCGAGCGGCGGGGCCGCAAGGCCCCGCCGCTTCGCTAGCTCCGGCAGGAGGTGCCCGCCGAGTTCAGCGCCCGCGCGCGGATTCCTTGCGCCTACGGGTGGAGCAGGCGACCCTCCATGCCTCCCGCGACGGTGACCACCTGCCCCGTCACGTGGCCGGAGAGGACGTCCGAGGCGAGGACGACGACCTGCGCTGCCACGTCCTCCGGCGCGCCCACCTTGCGCAGCGGCATCGTGCGCGTGATCCGTGCGACCAGCTCGGGGTCCTCGAGCGCGGCGCGGGCCATCGGCGACTCGGTCCAGCCGGGCGCCACCGCGTTCACCCGCGCCCTCGGCGCGACGCGCACGACCTCGTTCTTGAGGGAGAGCAGCAGGCCTCCGAGGACCGCGGACTTGGCGGCGGCGTAGTCGGCGTGGCCCGCCTCGCCGAAGATGCCGGCGGTCGAGCCGACGAGGACGAGCGAGCCGTGGCCGTTGCGCTCGACCTCACGCAGGAAGCCGCGAGCCGTGAGGAACGCCGACGTGAGGTTCTGGCGCAGGGTCTCCTCCCAGCGCGCGAGGGGCAGCTGCCAGACGGGCAGGTCCTCCTCCGGCCAGACGCCGGCGACGGCGGCGCAGACGTCCACCTGCCCGAGCGCGCCGCGGGCCTCGGTGAACAGCCGCTCGACGTCTGCCTCGTCCGTCAGGTCGGCCTGGACGAGCGGGGCGCCGCCGAGCTCTGCCGCGACTGCCCGGGCGCGCTCTTCGCCGCGATGCCAGTGGACGGCGACGCGCGCTCCCTCGGCCGCGAAGGCCCGCGCACAGGCGGCGCCGATTCCACCGGATGCGCCGGTGACGAGCACGCCCGTGCCTGCAAGCCCCGTCTCCACGCGAAGCAGGGTAACCGCTCGCCGTCAGAAGGTCTCGAGCGAGGCGCGCCGGCGCCCCTCGAGCTCGAACAGCCGGAAGAGGACGTAGCCGGCGGCGGCGTACGCGAGCCCGATCAGCGCCTCGGTCGCGACGAGCCCGCCGACGTCGCCGAGCGCGGTTCCGCCCGCCACCTCCCGTGCAGCCTCGATCCCGTGCGTCAGCGGCAGCGCGCGGCCGACCGCCTCCATCCAGCCCGGCAGGTCGTCCACGGCGATGTTGACGCCGCAGAAGAGCAGCATCAGGAAGTAGACGAGGTTCGCTGACGAAGAAGACGTCGCGCGCCCGCAACCCGATCGAGCCGATCAGCATCCCGAGCGCGGTGCAGGACACGGTCGTCACGAGCACGATCAGCGCCAGCGCCCGGAACGTCGGACGCGGGCCAGCGAGAAGTCGAGGAGCGCCCACGAGACGGCGAAGCCGAACGCCGAGACGACGAGCCCGTTCACGATCAACGGCAGGCGCGCGCCCGAGGAAGAGGGCGAGCCGGTTCGCGGGCGTCGCGAGCAGCGGCGAGAGCGTCCCGAACTGCCGCTCGTTCGCGATCCCCATCACCATCCCGTAGATCGAGGACATCGCCGCCACCTGGACGGCGTTGCCGACGATGAAGAACGTGTCGTCCTCGTTGCGCGTGTAGCGGCCGAGGTAGGTGAAGAAGAGGATCTGGAAGAGCGGGCTGCCGAGCATCGTCGTCGACGTACATGCCCGGGCCGAATCCAGTTGAAGAGGGCGCGGTAGGAGATCAGTCCCGCCGACGAAGAAGACGCGGAGCGGCGCTCGTCACGTCAGCGAGAGCGTCGCCCGCCGCCGCGCGAGCCGCTCGAAGTTCGCATGAAGACCGCGCCGAGGGCCAGGTAGACGCGCGCCGAGCAGCACGCACATGCCGATCGCGCTCCAGGCGCCGCCGCCGCCGAGCGCGGCGGCGCGGATCGCCTTGATCCCCCAGGTCGGAGCGAGCCCCCAGGAGATCCGGTCACCCAGCCGGGCAGCAGCGAGAGCGGCACGAGCAGGCCGGTGACGAGCCAGACCGGATACTCGAGCAGGTTCGAGAGCGCGCTCGCGTGCCGGTAGAGGACGAACGTGGACGCGAGCAGGAGACCCGAGCAGCCCGAGGCCGACGACGGTCGCCGGCAGCGCGACCGCGAACTGGAGCGGGTGCACGAAGGCGAGCGGCACGCCGAAGAAGACCCGTCCCCAGAAGAGCGTCGTCGACGATCGAGTAGAGGCCGATCGTGGACGTCGCCAGCGTCAGCGGCACGAGCACGAGCAGGAACGGCGCCGGCGCGGCGACGACGATCTCGAGCGTCCCCTGCCAGCGCTGCCACTGGATCGCGCCGCCCGAGCCGAACAGGGTGGACGACCAGATCCCCATCAGCCCCGCCCCGAGCGCCGACGTAGAGCAGCGTTCCCGGGCTGGCGCCCGCCTCGTACATGTAGAAGGCGAGCGAGGCGAAGATCACCGGCTGCAGCACCGAGTGAGCAGGAAGAAGAGCGAGTTGGACAGGCTCTTCAGGTGGAAGAGCCAGCCCGCGTAGAAGAGCCGCACGATGCGCGAAACGTACCTCACGCGCGCTCGAGCGTCGCGTGGCGGCGGCCCAGCGTCTCCATCAGCCGGATGAGCCCGTATCCGACCACGCCGTAGACGACGCCGATCAGCGCCTCGACCAGCGACGAGCCCGCCGACGTCGACGAGCGTCTGCGCCGTCCGCGATCCGCCGCGCCGCCTCGATCCCGTGGGTGAACGGGAGCCGCCTGCGAGACCGTCTGCATCCAGCCCGGCAGCGTGTCGACGGGCACGTTCGCGCCGGAGAAGACGAGCAGGATGCCGAAGATGATGTTCGAGAGCACCGCGTGTCGCGCACGATGAAGCCGACGGCGGCGTTCACGAGCCCGAGCCCCGTGCACGAGAAGGCGCTCACGGCCGATGACCAGCGCGATGCGGTGCGTAGGCGGACGCCGGAACCTCGATGCCGACGATCGCGCCGCCGACGACGAGGGCGAAGGCAGAGACGAGGAACCCGTTCGTCGACGACGGGCAGCGCGCGGCCGAGGAAGAGCGGCAGCCGCCGGGCCGGACGTGACGAGGATGTAGCCGAGCGTCTGCTGGTAGCGCTCGCCCGCGATCGTGCTGCGTCATGGCGAAGAGGCAGGGGATCGCGGCGTACTGGAGCGCGTTGCCGATCGACGTAGAACTCGTCCGACTCGAGCCCGGCCGACCGTCCGATGTAGACGAAGAGCAGGATCTGGAAGATGGGCGCGACCAGGAGGCTCGGGATGAAGATCCACGGCGAGAGCCAGCCGAAGAGCGCCCGGTAGCTCGCCAGCCCACCGATGAAGAACACCCGCGCCGAGCTCATGTCAGCGCCAGGGTCGCCTTCACGCGGGCGGCGCGCAGGGCGCGGTTGACGAGCGACGATGCCGAGCAGCGTGTAGGCGGAGCCGAGCAGCGCCGCACATCCCGATGTCGGCGAGGGGCGAGCCGCCGAGCGCCGCCTCGCGGATCGCGTTGATGCCCCAGGTCGGCGCGAGCACCCACGAGATCGGGCGCACCCAGCCGGGGAAGAGCGAGAGCGGGACGAGGAAGCCGCAGATCGAGCCAGACCGGATACTCGAGCATGTTCCCGAGCGCCCAGGCTGTGCGGAAGCGGACGAACGCCACGGCGAGCAGGAAGCCCAGCGCGCCGATCGACAGGACGGTGGCCGGGACCGCGAGCACGAACGCCACCGGATGCTCGATCGTGCAGATCGATCCCGAAGACGAGCCAGCCCCAGAGCAGCGTCGCGGCCATGCTGTAGATGCCGATCGTCGCCATCGCGATCGTCACCGGCAGGAGGACGAAGCGAGAAGTGCGTCGGCGCGGCGACGAGCAGCTCGAGCGTCCCGTGCCAGCGCTCCCGCTGCATGCGCCGCCGCCCGCGGAGGTGCTCGTCGCCGACCAGATCCCCATCACGGCGGCGCCGAGCGACGCGTAGAGGAGCGGCTTCGGGTCGTCGCCCGCGCGGAACATGAAGAAGGCGATCGTCGCGAAGAAGAGCGGGTAGACGACCCCGAGCACGCCGTTGAAGGCCGACCGCGATGAGCATCTTCATGTGGAAGACCCAGCCGAGCGCGAGCAGGCGGAGGAGCCGCACGTGCTCACGCGTCGGCCACGAGCGCGACGTAGGCGTCCTCGAGCGTCGGCTCGCGCGAGGCGACCCGGCCGACGCTCGCGCCGTCGAGGTGGCCGAGGATGACGCTGCGTCAACTCCGTGCCCGGGCGCGGTCTGGACGACGAGCACCTGGGCCTGCTCGCGCTCCTCGACGGCGACCGACATGACGCCGTGGAGCGCCCGCAGCGCGCTCGACCGCCGCGTCCTCGATCCCGTAGACCTCGATCTCGACGACGCTGCCGTCGGCGACGCGGTCCTTGAGCTGCTGCGGCGTGCCCTCGGCGACGATCTCGCCCTTCGCGATCACCGCGATCCGGTCGCAGAGCTCGTCGGCCTCGAACATGTAGTGCGTCGTCAGCAGCACGGTCTTGCCCGCCTGCGTGAGCGAGGCGATCGTCGCGCGCAGCTCGCGGGCGCCGACCGGGTCGACGCCGATCGTCGGCTCGTCGAGGAAGAGGACCGGCGGGTCGTGCAGCAGGCCGCGGGCGATGTGCAGGCGCTGGCGCATGCCGCGCGAGTAGCCCTCGACGCGCTCCTTCTCGCGCCCTGTGAGGCCGACGAGCTCGAGCAGCTCCGCGATCCGCCGCTTCTGCTCGCGCGCCGGTACGGCGTACAGCTCGGCGAAGTAGCGCAGGTTGTCGAAGCGCCGAGAGCCGCTCGTAGAGCCCGCGGTCGCCGCCGAAGACGTAGCCGATCCGCTCGCCGCACCTCACGCGCGTCCTTGACGACGTCGTGGCCGAGCACGCGCGCCGACCCGGAGGTCGGGATCAGCAGCGTGATCAGCATCTTGATCGTCGTCGTCTTGCCGGCGCCGTTCGGCCCGAGCAGCCCGAAGAGCTCGCCCTCGCCGATCTCGAAGCTGACGCCGCGCACGGCCTCGACCTCGAGCGACCGCCGCCGGATCGTGCCGGTCGTCGTGCGGTAGGTGCGGCGCAGGTTGTCTGCCTCGACGACTGCCATCTCAGGGCGACAACTGTAATCGCCCAACGCCGCTATCCGTATTGAAGCGGCTAACCTGCGGCGATGCGCTCGCCGCTCGAGGCCGCCCGCAGCTCCTACGAGGCCGTCGCGCGCGGTGACCTGCCGGCATGACCGCGCTCCCGGACTCCGTTCGCGGCGAGTTCCCGATCCGCCCACACGACCTACCTGAGCTCGTGCTCGCAGGGGGCGCTCTCGCACCGCGTCCGGCGGGCGTACGAGGAGTACCTCGACGGCTGGGACCAGCGCGGCGCCGAGTGGGAGCACTGGGTCGAGCGCGCCGAGGCCGCGCGGGCCGCCTTCGCCCGGCTGCTGCACGCGATGCCCGACGGGGTGGCAGGACGGGTCGATCCCGGTCGAGCGCTTTGCGGAGGCGATCGACGAGCGCACGGCGCTCGTCTGCTGCACGACCCTCTCCTTCCGGACCGGCCACCGCCACGACGTCGCCGCGCTCGCGCGCCGCACGCACCTGCTCGCTTAGAGCTCGTTCGCGGGGTCGTTCGCGGCGAGCACGTCCCGGGCCCACTCCGAGCGCTTCCAGTCCGGCACGGGCGGCTCGCACTCGACACGAGGGACGAAGCGGGAGCGCTCGACGAGCTCCAGCCGATGGATGTAGCGCCCGCAGTTCGGGAAGACCTGGGTCGCCCGGACCCGGACGACGAGCTGCGCACCGGGGTACTCGGCCAGCAGGTGGTCGTCTTCGGCGATCGAGGCGGTTCCGTTCAGCCGCATCCGCCGCGGACGCTGGAAGTCGATGAAGAGCAACCCGACGTGCGGATTGCGCAGGACATTCCCCAGCGAGACGTACATGCCGTTCCCGTCGTAGCTCGGGAACGCGAGCGTGCGCTCGTCGAGCACCCGTACGAAGCCGGGCTCGCCGCCCTTGTAGGAGCAGTTGGGCCGGCCCTCGTCGTCGGTGGTGGCGAGGAAGAACATGTCGACACTCTCGATGAACGCCCGGTCGCCGTCGTTTATCGTGTCCGAGACCAGCCGCTCCTCGATCCGGTCGGCGAGCCGGCGCGTGTCGAACCTGTCCTGCAGGGAACGGCTGTCGGCGTGGTAGAAGGCCATGCGGGCATGATGCGCGTGCCGCGGCCGTTCGTCCACCGAGGCGCTCCGGTAGGTTCAGTCCGTGCTCGTCGCCTGCCTCGGGGACTCGATCACCGCCGGGTCTCCGTACTGGGACCCCGATCCCGTCGTGCGCGCGCGGATCGACCGCGCGCTCGACGAGCGCAGCCAGTGGGAGTGGTGGGCCGGGCGCAAGGACCCGCGCCTGACCTTCTGCAACTTCGGGATCCACGGCCAGCGCACGGACGAGATCGCCACGCGGCTCGACGAGGCCGCCGCCGGCGCCGCCGTGCTCGTCGTCCAGGGCGGGATCAACGACATCATGCAGGGCCGGTCCGCCGAGACGGCGGCGGCGAATCTCCATGCGATGGTGCGCCGGGGCAAGGAACTCGGACTGCGGGTCGCGCTTGCCGACGTCCTCCCCTGGAACAACGGCTACTCGAAGGCGGACGGGCCGATCCGGGACCTCAACGCGCGCGTTGCGGCGATCGCGGCGGAGGAGGGCGTGGGGCTGCTCTCCTTCTTCGCGACGCTCGAGGACCCCGAGCGGCCCGGCCGGATGCGCGAGGAGTGGACCTCCGACGGCGACCACCCGTCGGTCGAGGGCTACAAGCGGCTCGGGGAGCTTGCCTTCGCGGTGCCGGCGTGAGCTCGCCCTTCGGCTGCCAGTCGATGACGGGGCGGCTCGAGCGCGTGCTCGTCCGTCCGCCGCTCCCCGAAGATGCGGCGGCGTGGCGCGAGTATGGCTGGCGCGCGGCGCCGGATCCCACGCGGGCTGCGGCCGAGCACGAGGCGTTTCGGGCCATCCTGGAAGACGCCGGCGCCGAGGTCATCGTTTCGGAGCACGACCCCGGCAACCCGGACGCGATCTACGCGTACGACCCGACGCTCGTCGGCGACGCCGGCGCGGTGCTGCTGCGGCCTGGCAAGGAGGGCCGCCGCGCCGAGCCCGGTGCGACCGCGGCGGCGCTCGAGAAAGCGGGCGTGCCGGTCGCCGCGCGCATCGAGGGCCCCGCGCTGGTCGAGGGGGGCGACACGCTCTGGCTCGACGAGCGGACGCTGCTCGCCGGGCACGGCTACCGCACGAACGCCGCCGGCATCGCCGCCCTGGAAGCGGCCTTTCCCGGTGTCGAGGTGATCCGGTTCGACCTGCCCCATTACCACGGCGCCGGCGAGGTGATGCACCTGATGAGCCTCATCTCGCCGCTCGACCGCGACCTCGCGCTCGTCTACCCGGCCCTCGCTCCCGTGCGGCTGCTCGAGTTGCTCGCCGAGCGCGAGATCCGAGCCGTCGAGGTGCCCGACGCGGAGTTCGAGAGCATGGGCTCGAACGTGCTCGCGCTCGCCCCGCGGGTCGCGCTCGCGCTCGAGGGGAACGGCGAGACGCGGCGGCGGATGGAGCGCGCGGGTGTCGACGTGCTCGTGTACGCCGGCGACGAGATCTCGCGCAAGGGCGACGGTGGCCCGACCTGTCTCACGCGCTCCCGTCAAGCGCGCGTAACTGTGCGTCCCGCTACTCGACCAGGGACAGCTGCTTGAAGTCGGACAGGCCGCTGACGCCGACGCCGACGAGGCGCAGCGCCCCGGGGCGGTCGCGCAGCCCGCGGTCGAGCAGCGCGCACGCCAGCTCGCCGATCCGCTCGGCGTCGTCGGTCGCCGCCGGCAGCGTCGTCGAGCGGCTGCGGATCGAGAAGTCCGCGTAGCGGAGCTTTGCCGTCACCGTCCGCGCCGAGAGCCCGTCGTGCCGGAGGTGAGCGGCGATCTCGACGGCCATTCGGCGCAGCTCCGCGTGCAGTGCCGCGCGGTCCGAGACGTCGCGCGCGAACGTCTCCTCCGTCGAGATCGAAAGCCGCTCGCCGCTCTCCTCGAGGTCGCGCGGATCGATCCCGCGCGCGCGGTCGCGCAGCTCCGCGCCCCACTTGCCGGGGAGGAGGGCGCGCAGGTCGAGGTCGGAAAGCGAGGCGAGCCCACCGATCGTCGTCACGCCGCCGGCTCTCAGCCGCTCCTCCGCGCGCGGCCCCACGCCGGGAAGCACGCGCACGGGCAGCGGCCCGAGGAAACGGGCCTCGGCACCCGGGGGGACGACGGTGATGCCGCCGGGCTTGCGGCGGTCGGAGGCGATCTTGGCGACGACCTTCGACGTGGCGACGCCGAGCGAGCAGGAGAGCCGCGTCGCCGCCCGCACCGAGGTCTGCACCGCCTCCGCGGCCGCGCGCGCCCTGCGGAACTCGGTCACGACCGAGCCGAGGTCGAGGTAGCCCTCGTCCAGCCCTGTGCGCTCGATCCGGGGCACGACCTCGCCGATCGCCGTCCAGACGGCCTGCGAGTACTGGCGGTAGAGCGAGATCCGCGGCCGCACGAAGACCGCCTGCGGGCAGCGCCGAAGCGCCTCGGCTGCGCTCATCGCGGAGCGGATGCCGAATCCCCGGGCGACGTAGTTCGCGGTCGAGACGACGCCGCGGCCGTGCGGGTCGCCGCCGACGACGAGCGGCTTCGACCTCAGCTCGGGGTTCTCCAGCTCCTCGACCGCGGCGAAGAACGCGTCGAGGTCGAGGTGGGCGAGGATCGGCACAGTCGCCAAGGCTAGATGGTCGATGCCACGATCTCGCGCGTCCGGATGCGCGATCCGGCGTGTCTGGGACGCTCCTGACCCGGCCGAGCCCGCTGCGCGACCTCATCCGGGCCGTCCGCTTCACGACGCCAGTCCGTCGGCGATGCCTCAAGCATCGCCGACGGCCTGCCGTCGCGCCCCAGAGCGGCCGGCTCGCGCCCCGGGACAGACGATCTCGTGGCATCGACCATCTGATGGAGCCGCCGACAGGCAAGATGGAGCCGTGGCCGCAAACGCTCTCCCGCCGCCCGCGATCGTCCAGCCCGGCCCGAATGAGGCCTCGTTCGGGCTCGTCACGGGAACGGTTTCGCCGGGAACGAGGCGGCTCGTGATCCGGGTCGGCGGCTCCGTGCTCGCCGACCGTCCGCTGCAGGGCCGCACGTTCTCCGTCCGCGTCGCGCTGCCCCGTCGCGACGTCCGGCTGCGGGTCACCGGCTACGACGCGCGCGGCCGCGCAGGGTCGGCCGAGGTCGGGCCCGTCTTCGGCCTCCCGCGCAGCGCCGAGCCGCGCGCGGTCGTGGGCCGTGAGGACGCCGTCCTCGGCCGCGCTGTGCGAACGCTCGTCTCGTCCTTCCCGGGCACGGCCGGCGTCTACGTCCAGAGCCTGACGACGGGCGCCGGCGCCGCCTGGAACGCGCGCGCGCAGTTTCCGGCGGCCTCGACGCTCAAGCTCGGGATCGCCGCCGCGGTCCTGCGCGCGCACGAGGGAAAGCCGCCGGAGGGCTCGCGCGTCGACGCCCTGCTGCGCTCGATGCTCTGGCACTCCGACAACGCCGCCGCGAACGCGCTCGAGGTCTGGCTCGCCGGCTCGACGAGCGGCGGCTCGGCCCGCGTGGACGCCCTCTTCGCCGAGCTCGGCCTCGACGACACGATCATGTACGGCGGCTACGAGATCCGCACGCCGCAGGGCCCGATCCCCGTCCGCATCGAGAGCCAACCGGCGTTCGGTCTCGGCAAGCACACGACGGCGAGCGACCTCGCGAGGCTGGCGCGGGCGGTCTGGCTCGCCGCCGGGGGCAAGGGGCCGCTCGCCGCGCACGCCCGCGGCGCGTTCACTCCTGCGGATGGCCGCTATCTCCTCTACCTGCTCGCCCATGTTCGCGACCCGGGCAAGCTCGACCGCTTTCTCGGCGGGGAGGCGGGCGTGTGGGTCCTGCACAAGGCCGGCTGGCTGGCCACGGCGCGGCACGACGCGGGACTGGTCTTCTGGCCGGGCGGCGTCTACGTCGCCGTGGTGCTCACGTACGGCCGGGGGGTCGGCGCGCCGTCGGACGTGCTCGCCGGGCGCGTGGCCGAGGCGGCGCTGAAGCGCTTCGCGGCAGTCAATCCGCGCACGGGTTGAGATGAGGGCGCGCCGAACGCCGAAGGCGCCGGCGTAGGGACCGGCGCCTTCGGCGCGCTTGGGCTTGCGGGAGAAGCTACTTCTTGCAGACCGCGACGAGGTTCGTGGTCCCACCGACCGGGTTGTAGGTGTAGCACCCGACCTCCGGGCCGACGAGGATCTTCGCGTTCGTGTTGATGTACGGAGCGACGGGAGCCGCGTTCTTCATCAGGTCGCGATCGATCTCGGCGTACTCGTTCGCCCGGGCGTCACCGGAGAGGAGCGCAGCCGCCTTGAGCCGCTTGTTCCACGCCGGGTCGTTGAAGTAGCTGAGGTCGTTGTTGTTCGACGCCTGGATGCCCGTGCCGTCGAACAGCTTGTTGACGAAGTTGTACGGATCCAGGTAGTCGGCGCCCCAGCCCTCGAGGCTGATGTCGAACGGCTCGCCCTTCGTGGCCGACTTCGTGTTCTGCACGACGCGGTCGTACGTCCTGATCTCGACGTCGACCCCGATCTGCTTCAGGTTGTACTGGACGACCTGAGCCACGGTCGGGCCGAACGACGAGTTGAACGTGTACATGACCGCCTTGCCGCCGCGGGTCGCGTTCTGGGCGAGCTCCTTCGCTCTCGCGAGCGACGTCGCGTTGACGCCCTCGAGCGGATAGATGTTCCAGTTCTTGTACCCGAGCATCCCGGGCGGAAGAACCTGGTCTGTGCGGCCGCCGCCGAGGAACCCGTGCTGGCGGACCATCTGCGGCCGGTCGAGCGCCCAGTTGACGGCCTGCCGGAGCTTTGTGTTGCCCTTGAACAGCGGCTGGTCGTTGTTGAGCGCGAGGTACCAGAAGACCGTCTGCTTGCGGATGAAGAAGCGGTTCCTGTTGATCCCGTACTTCTGCACGAGCTCGGCCGCGGCCGCCGGCGGAACCGCGCCCACGTCCACCTGGTTCGACTCGAGCCGGAGCTTCGTCGCGTCGAGCGAGTTGCCGACCGTGACAGCCATCGTGTCCACGTTCGCCGGCCGGCCGAGGCTCTTCCACGGCTCCACGTTGTTGTTCCAGTACGGGTTGCGGACGATCAGGGCGGTGCGACTCAGCGTCCACTCCTTCAGGTAGTACGGCCCGGCCGAGATGAGCGGTGCGCCCACGCCGTTCGGGTCCACCGGCAGGTTCAGCGGGATCGCCGAGAAGAACGGCATCGTCATCCGGGCGATGAAGTCCGGTGCGACGTGGGTCAGGGAGATCGTCAGCGTGCTCCCCTTCACCTTCACGCCCGACGCGGTCGCCGCCTTGCCGTCGAGCACGTCCTTCGCGCCGACGACGTCCTCCAGGAACGTCGAGGCCGGCGACTGCATCTGCGGCTTCAGCGCCCGGTTGATCGCCCAGGCGAAGTTCGCCGCGGTGACGGGCTTGCCGTCACTGAAGCGGAAGCCCTTCCTGACCGTGAACGTGTATGTCTTCCCGTCCGCGGACACGGTCGGCATGCCGGTCGCCGCGGCGGGCACCATCCGCGTCCCTGCCAGGCCGTCCTTGTCCGGGTAGGACAGGAGGGTCAGCTGGGTCGCCCACTCGAGCTGCCACGAGTGGGAGAAGTAGGCGAGCGACGGGTCGACGAAGTCGTAGTCGTTGCGGTTGTCGACCCGCAGCGTGCCGCCGCGGGCAGCGGCGCCCTGCGAGGACGCCTGCGACGACGGCCCGGCGAGCGCGGCCGCCGTCATGAGCGCTGCGCCGGCCGCCACGAGGGCGCCGGCGAGCACGAGCCTGCTCCTTCATGAGACTCCTTTCGAGGAGTTCGGTTCGACTCGCCTCGTCCGCTCAGGGCGCGCGGGCAGTTGAGGATGCGTCTGCGGCCCCGGAGTCACCTCAGGTTCGAGACGGCTGCGCGTGCGCCCTGAGCGGGCGAGGCGAGGACTGCAAGGCGCCGTCTCCGGCGAGGTCCCGGCCTGTGCCGGGACGTCGTTCGAGACGGCAGGACATGCCAGAAGCAAACCTATGTTTAATTGAACTACACCGAGCGGAAGCACAGCGTCCGCCCACCTTTCCCCCGTCTCGCACGAAACGGGCAAACGTTGGTTTACTTGGGCTTACCTTGAGACGCGTATCGCCGGCGATTTGTTAGCGGCGGCGCCGAACCGGTTTCTAGTACGGGTTCGGGACGGCCACCCAGAGCACGCGCAGCGGCTCGGTGTCCGACGCGTTGCGCCACGTGTGCGGCTTCGACAGGTCGTACGTGATCGTGTCGCCGGCCTCGAGCACGTGGGTCTCCCCGCCGACCTGGAGCTCGAGCGAGCCTTCGAGCACGTAGACGAACTCGGCTTCCCCGGGCAGCGAGTACAGCTCGTCGCCGGCGCCCGCGCCGGGAGCGACCTCCGACTCGATCGCCTGGAACCGCCGCTCCTCGCGGGACGAGAGCAGGAAGTTGCTCGTCGGGAAGTACGTGTCGACGCGAGGCCGGTCGCTCTTGCGCACGAGCGGCGGGGCGGGGTCGCGCTCGAAGATGTGGCTGAGCCGGACGCCGAGTGCGTCGCAGATGCGCGCGATCGAGGAGAGCGAAGGCGACGTGCGGTCGCGCTCGAGCTGGCTGATGAACCCCTTCGTCAGGCCTGTCGCGACCGCGATCTGCTCGATCGTCAGACCGCGCTCGCGCCGGAGGGCGCGCACGCGGGCCCCGACTCGCGGCGTCTCGTTTCTCGCTGCCAGCGGCGCAGCCCGGGGCACGAGCCGATCATACGGCGCCTCGGCAGGTTTGTCCCGACCGAACGCGGGCTTGGCGCAGCGGCACGATTCGCCGTGCCCATACGCTCGCGCCGCTCCATTCTCAACGTGGTCGCTATACTTCTTGTACTTACTCCCGGAGGAAGAGATCGTGCCCAAGCTGCTGCTCATATCGCTCGACGACATCGTCGTCTTCCCGAACATGAACGTCACTCTGACCATCGAGGTAGGGAGCGAGGACCGCGTCGTGCTCGTGCCCAAGCACGAGAGCGCCTACGCGAAGGTCGGCACGATCGCCGAGGTGACCGACAAGGTGCGCCTGCCCGGCGGCGGCATGGCCGTGGCGCTCGCCGGCCTGCATCGCGGCGTCTGCGGCGCCGCCGAGAGCGACGCGCGCGGCGAGCTCCGCGTCGAGGTCGAGGAGCGCGAGGACGAGACGCCGACGGGCCCGCGCATCCGCGAGCTCGAGCAGGAGTACCGCGCCGTCGTCGAGGAGATCCTCGAGCTGCGCGGGGACGACGGTCGCATCTCCGCCTTCGTCCGCTCGATCAGCGAGCCGGGCGTGCTCGCCGACACCTCCGGTTACGCGCCGGACCTCACGTTCGCACAGAAGGTGAGCTGCTGGAGACGCTCGACGTGACCGAGCGGCTCGAGCTGGCGCTCCGGCTCCAGCGCGACCGGCTGGCGGAGATGCAGGTGCGCAAGCGGATCCGCGAGGACGTCGAGTCGGCGACAGGCAAGCAGCAGCGTGAGTACATCCTGCGCAGGCAGCTCGAGTCGATCCGCAAGGAGCTCGGCGAGGACGAGGGCTCCGTCGTCGAGGAGTACCGCGAGAAGATCGAGGCGGCGGAGATGCCCGAGAAGGCGCGCGAGCAGGCCGACCGGGAGCTGCAGCGGCTCGAGCGGATGGGCGACAGCTCCCCGCGAGGCGTCCGTCATCCGCAACTACCTCGACTGGATGCTCGCGGTGCCGTGGGCGCAGCGCTCCGAGGAGCGGCTCGACCCGCAGTACACGCGTGAGGTGCTGGACGCCGACCACGCTGGGCTCGAGGACGTCAAGGAGCGGATCGTCGAGTACATCGCGGTCGAGAAGCTCCGCACGGAGCGCGGCATCGAGCCGGACCGCAAGTCCGGCACGATCCTGACGCTGATCGGCCCACCGGGTACCGGCAAGACGTCCATCGGCGAGTCGGTCGCGCGTGCGCTCGGCCGCGAGTTCGTCCGCTTCTCGCTCGGCGGCGTCCGCGACGAGGCCGAGATCCGCGGCCACCGGCGCACGTACATCGGAGCGCTGCCGGGCCGGCTCGTGCGGGCGCTGCGCGACGCCGGGACGATGAACCCGGTGATCATGCTCGACGAGGTGGACAAGGTCGGCGCCGATTGGCGCGGCGACCCCTCCTCGGCGCTGCTCGAGGTGCTCGACCCCGCGCAGAACCACTCCTTCCGCGACCACTACCTCGACGTCGAGCTCGACCTCTCGGACGTCTTCTTCATCACGACCGGCAACGTCACCGAGACGATCCCCGGGCCGCTGCTCGACCGGATGGAAGTGATCCGCTTCGACGGCTACACGACGGACGAGAAGACCGCGATCGCGAACGGGTACCTCTGGCCGCGACAGGTGAAGCGCAACGGCCTAAAGGAGGAGGAGGTCTCGATCGGCGAGGAGGCGCTCGCCACGGTCATCTCGGACTACACGCGTGAGGCGGGCGTCCGCCAGCTCGAGCGCGAGCTCGGGACGGTGCTGCGCAAGACGGCGACGAAGATCGCCTCCGGCGCGATCGTCCCGCCGGTCGACGTCGGCGTCCCGGAGGCGCGCGAAGCGCTCGGCAAGCAGAAGTACTACCGCGAGGTGGCCGACCGGACCGCGGTGCCCGGGGTCGCCACGGGCCTCGCCGCGACGGTCTTCGGCGGCGACGTGCTCTTCATCGAAGCGACCGTCATGAAGGGCGGCGAGAAGCTCGTCCTCACCGGCCAGCTGGGCGACGTGATGAAGGAGTCGGCCCAGATCGCGCTCTCGTACGTCCGCGCCCACGCGCGCGACCTCGGCATCGACGACAGTGCCTTCGACGAGAAGACGTTCCACGTGCACGTGCCCGCCGGGGCGACGCCGAAGGACGGTCCGAGCGCGGGCATTACCCTGGCGACGGCTCTCGTCTCGCTGCTCACCGGGAGGCCGGTGAAGCACACGGTCGGGATGACGGGCGAGCTGACCCTCCAGGGGCGCGTGCTTCCGATCGGCGGTCTCAAGCAGAAGGTGCTCGCGGCCCATGCGGCCGGGCTCACCGACATCGTCATCCCGGAGCGCAACCGGGCCGACCTCGACGACGTGCCCGAGAACGTGCGCGCCGGACTGACGTTCCACCCCGTGATGTCGCTCGACGAGGTGTTCGAGCTGGCGCTGGAGCGTTCCCGTGACGTGGCGCTGTCCTAGCCGCGAGCAGGTGCCCGAGGGCGTGCGCCGCGCCGCGGGGGTGCTCGAAGGCCGCTGGACGGTGTCGATCCTCTACGCCTCGTACGGCGGTTGCACGCGCTTCAACGAGTTCAAGCAGGCGGTGGGGGCGATCCCGCCGCGCACGCTCGCCGCGCGGCTCAGCAAGCTGGAGGCGGCGGGGATCGTCGAGCGCGTGGTCGTGGACACACGCCCGCCCCGCTCCGAATACCGACTGACCGACGACGGCCGGCGGCTGAAGGCTGGTCGTGGACGCGCTCGAGCTCTGGGCGGGCGCCTGAGCCTCCGGCCGGAGTTGTGGCGGTCCGAGCGGCCGTACCTGAACACGGCGAGCTACGGCCTGCCGCCGGAGCCCGCGTGGGAGGCGATGCAGGCGGCGCTCGCGGACTGGCGCGGCGGTCGCGTGAGCTGGGAGCCGTGGGGCGAGTCCACCTTGCGGGCGCGCGCGCTCTTCGCCGGGATCGTTGGCGTGCCGCCCGGGCGCGTGGCGACGGGGGCCTCGGCGGCCGAGCTCGTCGGGCTCGTCGCGGCCTCCGTGCCCGAAGGAGCGCGCGTGCTCGCGCCCGAGCACGAGTTCACGTCCCTCCTGTGGCCGTTTCTCGTTCGCGGCTGCGAGCTGCGGACGGTCGCCGCCGCCGGGCTGGCCGGGGCGATCGACAGCGGGACGGACGTCGTCATCTTCAGCGCGGTGCAGTCCTCGAGCGGCGATGTGGCCGACCTCGACGCGATCGCGGCGGCGGCCCGGGCGCACGGCACCCTGACGGTCGTGGACGCGACGCAGGCGGTCGGCTGGCTGCCGCTCGCCGCCGATCGCTTCGACGCGGTCGTGGTCTCGGGCTACAAGTGGCTGCTCTCGCCGCGCGGGACGGCGTATCTCTCCCTCTCGGAGGCTCTGCTCGACCGCGTGCCGCCGTTGCACGCCAACTGGTGGGCCGGCGAGGACCCGCACGATTCCTACTACGGCGCGCCGCTGCGGCTTGCCCCCGGCGCGCGGCGGCTCGACACGTCACCCGCGTGGTTCTGCTGGATCGCCGCTGAGCAGTGCCTGCGCGTCCTTGCGGATGTTGGGATCGACGCGATCCATGCCCACGACGTCGGGCTCGCGAACCGCTTCAGGGCGGGCCTCCGCCTGCCCCCGAGCGACTCGGCGATCGTCTCGGCGGACGTGCCGGGCGCGGCTGAGCGGCTCGCCGCCGCGGGGATCATGGCTGCGACCCGGGCCGGCTCCCTCCGCGCGTCGTTCCACCTCTACAACCGCGAGGACGACGTGGACGCCGCTCTCGACGCGCTCGTCGGCTAGAGGGAAGAAAGCCCGGCTCGTCTCCGTCCTGTGAGACACGGACCAGGAGACGAAGCAATGAAACGACTCACCACCATCCTCATCACCGCAACCGCAGCAGCCGCCCTCGCCGCTCCGGCACCGGCCTACGTGATCGACCCGAGCGGCGGCTTCGACGCGCCGCTCGTGCTCAAGGTGAAGGTCGTCGCCAAGGCCAAGCAGGCCAAGAAGTCCACGCGGACGGGGATCTCCGTTCCCGCCCGCAAGCCGCTGCTCCAGATCGAGCCGTAGCCGCAGACGCATCCACGGCCGCGAGAGAGGGGCGCTCAGGCGCCTCTCTCTCGTTGCGGCGCTCTACCGTGAGGCGCGGGCCGAGACGGGCGCGGGCGCGAAGCGGGCGGTGAAGTGGCGCAGCGCCGGCGAGGCCGGGTCGTCCCAGACGAGGTCGAGCCCCTTGATCTCGTTCCGGCGGGCGGCGACGTCGGCGGCCGCCTCGACGACGAGGTCGAGCTGGCTCGCCGTGTACGTGCGGCGCGGGATCGCGAGGCGAGCAAGCTCAAGCAGCGGGTGCCGGTTCTCGCCCGTCTCCGGGTCGCGCCCGGCCATGTTCGACCCGACCTCGACGCAGCGGACGCCGCCGGCCTCGTAGAGCTCACACGCGAAGGCCTGCGCGGGGAACCGCGCCGGTGGCACGTGCGGGAAGAGCCCGGCGCAGTCCACGTAGACCGCGTGGCCGCCCGGCGGCTGCATCACGGGCACGCCGGCCTCCTCCTCGAGGCAGCGGGCGAGCTCGGCGACCTGGCCGGTGCGGTGGGCGAGCAGCTCCTCGTCCACGCTCTCGTAGAGCCCGACGGCGATCGCCTCCAGGTCGCGGCCCGCGAGGCCGCCGTAGGTCGGGAAGCCCTCGAAGATGATCAGCTGCGTCTTCAGCCGCTCGTGGAGGCCGGGATCGCGGCAGGCGACGAAACCGCCGATGTTCACGGAGGCGTCCTTCTTGGCGCTCATCAGAGCGACGTCGGCGAGCGCGAGCTGCGCGCGGGCGATCTCCGCGACCGAGCGCTCGGCCTGCCCCGGCTCCCGCTCCTTGATGAACCACGCGTTCTCGGCGAAGCGGGCCATGTCGAGCACGAGCCCCTTGCCGCGGCCGCGGGCGAGCACGGCCGTCTCCGTCAGGTTCTCGAGCGAGACGGGCTGGCCGCCGCCGGTGTTGTTCGTGATCGTGACGAGGACGAACGGGACGCGCGCGCCGTCGGGACCGTCGAGCAGCGCCTCGAGCCGGTCGAGGTCGATGTTGCCCTTGAACGGGTACGGGCTGCGCGTGTCGGCGGCCTCGGGACACGAGAGGTCGAGCGCGCGGGCGCCCGCGAGCTCGGCGTGCGCGCGGGTCGTGTCGAAGAACGCGTTCGAGGGAACGATCGCGCCGGCCTCGAGCGCCGTCCGGAAGAACACGTGCTCGGCGCCGCGGCCCTGGTGCGTCGGCAGGACGTGGGGCATGCCGAGCACGCTCTCGACTGCGGTGCAGAAGGCCTCGTACGAGCGCGAGCCGGCATACGACTCGTCGCCGCGCATGAGCGCGGCCCACTGGTTCTGGCTCATCGAGCCTGTGCCCGAGTCGGTGAGCAGATCGATCAGCACGTCCTCGGCACGGATCGAGAAGACGTTGTAGCCGGCGCGCTCGAGGATCGCGCGCCGCTCCTCCCGCGAGGGCACGGAGATCGGCTCCCAGGAGCGGATCCGGTACGGCTCGGGCGGCGGACGCATCGGCATCGCCGTCCGAGCGTCGCGGAACCCATGGCAACGCGGATGGGCAGAATTGCCCTGCCGTTCGCCCCCTCCGTTACGGAGCCGGAGGTCGTCTCCCAGGGCCGGGCGCGCCAGGCGATACGCTCAGGGCCCTGCGGAGCGCAGGATCCCCTGGACAAGGAAGACCACACGATGACCTTGCGAGAGCTCGTCGAGCGGGAGGCGCTGGCCGCCGGCCGCGCCGCGCCGCAACTGACGGATGCCGCGGTGGCCGAGGCGCTCCGCGCCGCAGCCGCGCTCGTCCGGATGCAGCGGAGCGCGATCCTCGAGGCGAACCGGGTGGATTGCGGGACCGCGGCCGGCCGGATCGACGAGGGCACGCTCGACCGGCTGCGGCTGGACGACGCCCGGGTCGAGGCGCTCGCGCGGCAGGTGGAGGTGACAGCGGAGCTGGCGCCCCTCGAGCGCGACGTCGGCGCCTGGACCCTCCCGAACGGACTCCGAGCGAGCGAGCGGCGGATCCCGATCGGCACCGTCGGCGCGAACTTCGAGGCCCGGCCGAACGTCGCGCTCGACGTCGCGGGTCAGCTGCTGAAGAGCCTCAATACGGCCGTGCTCCGCACCGGCGGGGCCGCGCTCGAGACCGTCACCTCGCTCGTCGACGTTGTCCTGCGCCCGGCGCTCGAGTCGGCCGGGCTGCCCCCCGGGGCGGTCGGGCTCGTCCGCTCGCCGGAGCGGGAGGGAGCGCGCATCCTGGTGACGATGCCGCGGCTCGTCCCGCTCGTGATCCTGCGCGGGAGCGGGGAGACGACCGCCGCCCTCGCCCGGCTCGCCGCCGAGCACGGCGTGCGGACGCTCGCCCACGCCGAGGGCGGCGGCGTCTTCTACGTCCACGCCGGCGCCGCGCCGCGAACGGCGCTCGCGCTCGCCGAGGCGAGCCTCGATCGGCTCGGGGTCTGCAACCGGCTGAACCTCGCGCTCGTCGATCGCGATGCGGCGGGGCTGCTGCCCGGGCTGCTCGAGGTCTTTGCCGCCAAGGGCCTCGAGGTGCGGGGAACGCCGCGGGCGCTGGAGGCCGCTCCGGGGATCGAGCCGCTCGACGTCCCGCTCGGCCACGAGTGGGCGAGCGACCCTGAGCGGGTCGCGACGGTGACGATCGATCTCGTCGACGGCCCCGAGGAGGCGCTCCGCCTGGCGAACGAGGAGTCGTCGGGCCTCGCTGCGGCCATCGTCACCCAGGACGCCGACGCTGCGGAGCGCTTCCTTTCCGGCTACCGCGGAACGGTGGCCTTCTGGAACGCGGTGACACGGTTCGCCGACGGCTACGAGCTGACCGGCGCCCCCGAGACCGGCATCAACGTCGACTGGACGCCGGGTCCGCGCGGGCCGGTCACCTACCGCGATCTCTTCCTCCGCCAGTACCGGGTGATCGGAGACGGCAGCCAGCGGCGATGACCGTCGTCGTCAAGCTCGGGACGAGCCTCGTCGTCGGCGCCGACGGCCGTGCCCGGGGCTCGCTCCTGCGCGCCCGCGCACGTGAGATCGGCGAGCTCGTGCGCGGCGGCGAGCCGGTCTGTGTCGTCTCCTCGGGCGCGATCGCGCTCGGCCTTCCCCGGCTCGGGCTCGCCCGCCGACCGCGCAGCGTGCCGCGGCTGCAGGCCGCCTCTGCGCTCGGACAGGCGCGACTGCAGGCGGCGTGGGAGGCGGCCCTCGCACCTGAGGGGCTGCAGGTCGCGCAGATCCTGTTGACGGCCGCCGACGTCGCCGACCGGGCCGCCTACGTCAACGTCCGGAACGCGCTCGACGCGCTCTTCCGGGCCGGCGCGGTCCCGATCGTGAACGAGAACGACGCGACGGCGACCGACGAGATCACGTTCGGTGACAACGACGCGCTCGCGGCACAGGTGGCCGTCCTCGTTCAAGCCCGTGTGCTCGTTCTGCTGACCGAGGTCGAAGGCGTCTACACCCGGGCGCCGGGGACGCCAGGAGCGACGCTGCTCGCCGAAGGCGCGTTCGCCGGGACGGCCGAGCTGATCGGGGGGAGCCCGCTCGGCCGCGGCGGCATGCGGAGCAAGGTGCTCGCGGCCCAGATGGCGGCGGCGGCCGGGATTCCGACGGTGATCGCCGCCGGGGCTGGGAAAGACGTGCTCGGGCCGGTCGTCGCCGGCGAGGCGCGCGGCACCCGCTTCACCGCGGCCGGGACGGCCGAGCCGGCCTTCAAGTTGTGGCTGCGCTACGGCAAGCCGGTCTCCGGCCGTCTCCACGTCGACGAGGGGGCGCGGCGGGCGCTCGTCGAGGACGGTGCGAGCCTGCTCGCCGTCGGCGTCGTCTCGGTCGAGGGTCGTTTCGAGCCGGGCGCGGCGATCGAGATCGTCGGCCCGGACGGCGCCGCGTTTGCCAAGGGCATTGCGACCGTCGCAGCCGCCGAGTTGGACGCGCGAGTGCGCGGCGTCGAGGCCGTCCACCGCGACCGGCTCGTCCTCCTCTGACGACCCGTCCGGATCCGAGCGGCCCGCCGCTCAGCCGCCGCCGGCGCGCGCAGCCAGCCAGCGGTCGACCGCGAGCGCGCACTGCCTGCCCTCGTTGATCGCCCACACGATCAGCGACTGCCCGCGGCGAGCGTCGCCGGCCGCGAACACCCCGTCCACCGAGGTGGCGTAGGAGGCGGCTCTCGCGTTGCCGCGCTCGTCCCGCTCGACGCCGAGCTGGTCGAGCACCAGCGGCTCGGGGCCGACGAAGCCCATTGCGAGCAGCACGAGGTCCGCGGGCCGTGTCTCCTCGGTGCCCGGCACCGGGTCGAACGGCGGCACTCCGGTGTTCTCCGTCCAGTGGATGTGCTCGATCCGGCCGTTCGAGCCGGAGAGGTGCGTCGTCGAGATCGCGAAGTCGCGCTCTCCGCCCTCCTTGAGCGCGTACGAGGTGCGCAGCTTCATCGGCCACCACGGCCACGGCGTGACGTCGTCCGGCCGCGACGGAGGTGGCTCGCCCACCAGCTCGATCTGGGTGATGGACGCCGCACCCTCGCGGTGCGCGTTGCCGACGCAGTCGGCGCCGGTGTCGCCGCCGCCGATCACGACGACATGCTTGCCGGCGGCGGTGATCACGTCGTCCGGTGCCGGCGGCGGGGGGGCCGCGGGAACCTGCGGCCCGAGCTCGCGCGCCACCCAGCGGTTGCGCTGAGCGAGATACTCCATCGCGAAGTGCACGCCCGCGAGCTCGCGACCGGGGACGGGCAGGTCGCGCGGGACTCGCGAGCCGGTGGCGATCACGACCGCGTCGTACCGGCCACGCAGCTCGTCGGCGTCGATGTCGCCTCCGACGTCGACGCCGTAGCGGAACTCGACTCCCTCGGCGACGAGCTGCTGCAGCCGCCGCTCGATCACCCACTTCTCGATCTTGAAGTCCGGAACCCCGAAGCGAGCGAGGCCGCCGCCGGCCTCGTCGCGCTCGAAGACTGTCACCGAGTGGCCGGTGCGATTCAGCTGCTGTGCGCAGGCGAGGCCCGCCGGCCCCGCGCCGATCACCGCGACGCCGCTCCCGGTGCGCAGCCGCGGCGGCTGTGGAACGATCCAGCCCTCCTCCCACGCGCGGTTGACGATGGCGACCTCGATCTGCTTGATCGTGACCGCGTTCCCCTCGTCGATCTCGAGCACGCACGCCGCCTCGCACGGAGCGGGGCACAGCCTCCCGGTGAGCTCGGGGAAGTTGTTCGTGCGGTGGAGCTGGTCGATCGCGTCGCGCCAGCGGTCGCGGTAGACGAGGTCGTTCCAATCCGGGATGAGGTTGCCGAGCGGGCAGCCGTTGTGGCAGAAGGGCACGCCGCACTCCATGCAGCGGGCCCCTTGGAGCTCGAGCTCGGCGAGCGGCAGGGCCTTCACGAACTCGCGGTAGTCGTGGCGCCGCTCCTTCGGGTCGCGCTCCGGGGCCTCGCCGCGGCCGTACTTGAGGAAGGCTCCCAGCTCGCCCATCAGGCCGCGGCTCCCGTGCTCTCGGTCTCGGTCGTCAGGAAGCCCTCGCCGCCGGTCGAGACAGGATGGTCGTCGACTCCGGCGTGCGGCGCCTCTTCGGCGAGCTCGGCGAGCGCCCGCTTGTAGTCCCTGGGCATGACCTTGGCAAAGAGCGGCAGGTGCGCCTCCCACTCCTCGAGGACGCGGGCGGCGACGGCAGAGCCGGTGTGGCGCAGGTGGGCCTCGACGAGCTCGTGGACCGTCTCGATGTCCGGCTGCTCGAGCTCCTCCAGCTCGACGAGCTCTCTGTTGCAGCGCGTCGCGAAGGTTCCGTCGGGGTCGAGCACGTAGGCGATCCCGCCGCTCATGCCGGCCGCGAAGTTCCGGCCGGTGGGGCCGAGCACGACGACGCGGCCTCCGGTCATGTACTCGCAGCCGTGGTCGCCGACTCCCTCGACGACGGCGTCCGCGCCGGAGTTGCGGACGGCGAAGCGCTCGCCGGCGAGGCCGCGGAAGAACGCCCTGCCCCCCGTCGCGCCGTAGAGGACGGTGTTCCCGATGATGACGTTGTCCTCTGCGGCGAAGGTGACCGCTTCGGGCGGGCGGACGGCGATGACGCCGCCGGAAAGGCCCTTGCCGGCGTAGTCGTTGGTGTCGCCGAGCAGTGTCAGCTCGATGCCGGGTGCCAGCCAGGCGCCGAACGACTGGCCGGCCGAGCCGTGGAACGTGAAGCGGATCGTCCCGGGTGCCAGGCCTTCGGCGCCGTGCGCCTTCGTCACGTGGTGGGAGAGCAGGCCGCCCACGGTGCGGTTGACGTTCCGGATCTCGAACGCGCCGGCCACCGGCCGGCGGTGGTCGATCGCGTCCCTCGCAGCCTCGATCAGCTGCCAGTCGAGCGCGCCGGCCAGCGGCGAGTCCTGCGCGCGCAGGCGGCGCAGGGGCGTTCCCTCCGGGACGTCCGGCGCCTGGAGGACGGCGGACAGGTCGACGCCGCGCGCCTGCCAGTGCTCGATCGCCCGGTCGGCCTCGAGCAGGTCGACGCGGCCGATCATCTCCTCGAAGCGCGCGATGCCGAGACGGGCCATGATCGCGCGCAGCTCCTCGGCGACGAAGAAGAAGAAGTTGACGACGTGCTCGGGCTGCCCCCGGAAACGCGCGCGCAGCTCCGGGTCCTGGGTCGCGATGCCGACCGGGCAGGTGTTCAGGTGGCAGGCGCGCATCATCACGCAGCCGGTCGCGATCAGCGGCGCCGTGGCGAAGCCCATCTCGTCGGCACCGAGCAGCGCGGCGATCGCGACGTCGCGGCCGGTCTTCAGCTGCCCGTCGGTCTGCACCCAGATCCGTGAGCGGAGGTCGTTCAGGACGAGCGTCTGCTGCGTCTCGGCAAGGCCGATCTCCCACGGGATGCCCGCGAACAGGATCGAGGAGAGCGGCGAGGCGCCGGTGCCGCCGTCGTGCCCCGAGATGAGGACGTGGTCGGAGTTCGCCTTCGCCACGCCGGCGGCGACCGTGCCGACTCCCACCTCGGCGACGAGCTTGACCGAGATCCGGGCGACGGGGTTCGCGCACCGCAGGTCGTAGATGAGCTGCTTGAGATCCTCGATCGAGTAGATGTCGTGGTGCGGCGGCGGCGAGATCAGGCCGACCCCCGGTGTCGTCAGGCGGACGCTCGCGATGTACCGGTCGACCTTGTGGCCCGGCAGCTGCCCGCCCTCGCCCGGCTTCGCGCCCTGGGCCATCTTGATCTGCAGCTCGTCGGCGTTGGTGAGGTAGTGGATGTTGACGCCGAACCGGCCCGAGGCGACCTGCTTGATCGCCGAGCGGCGCGAGTCGCCGTTGGGGTCGGGCGTGAAGCGCGACGGATCCTCGCCGCCCTCGCCGGTGTTCGACTTGCCGCCGATCCGGTTCATGGCGATCGCGAGCGTCTCGTGCACCTCGCGCGAGAGCGAGCCGAGCGACATCGCGCCGGTGGCGAAGCGCTTGACGATCTCCTTCGCGGGCTCGACCTCCTCGAGCGGGATGCCGCCGTCGGCGGGGAAGCGGAAGCTCAGGAGGCCGCGAATCGTCCGCTTGCGCGAGCTCTCGGAGTTGACGGCGCGCGCGTACTCCTCGTACGTCGCCGAGCCGCCGTGACGGACGGCGTGCTGGAGCAGCGCGATCGTCTCCGGGTTCCACTGGTGGTGCTCGCCGTCGCGCCGCCAGGCGAAGAGGCCGACCACGGGCAGGAGATCCTCCTGCGTGCCGGGATACGCCCGGGCGTGGCGGGCGAGCGCGTCCTCGGCGAGCGTCCGGATCTCGATGCCGCCGATCCGCGACGGCGTGCCCGTGAAGTGCCGGTCGATGAGCTCGGGCCCGAGTCCCACGGCCTCGAAGATCTGCGCGCCGCAGTACGACGGGATCGTCGAGATCCCCATCTTGGAGAGCGTCTTGAGGAGTCCCTTCGCGACGCCCTTGACCGCGCGACGCTTCGCCTCGTCCCGGGTCATCTCGGGTGGCAGCTCGCCGCCGTCGACCATCTCCGCCAGGGTCTCGAGCATGAGGTACGGGTTGACCGCCGCGGCGCCGTAGCCGATGCAGGCGGCGACGCTGTGCACGCTGCGCGGCTCGCCCGACTCGACGACGAGCCCGGTCTGGAGGCGTGTTCCCGCGCGGACGAGGTGGTGGTGGAGGCCGGAGACCGCGAGCACCGCGGGCATCGCCATCCGCTCCGGGCCGAGCGCCCGGTCGGAGAGGATGACGATGTTGACGCCATCGGCGAGCGCCGCATCGGCCTCGGCGAAGACCTGCTCGAGGCGCCGCTCCATCCCTTCCGGCCCGTCGGCCACCGGCCAGGTGATGTCGAGCGTGCGCGACTTGAAGATCGCGGAGTCGACGTGGCGCAGGCGCTCGAGCTCCTCGTCGAAAAGGATCGGGTTGTCGATCACGAGCTGCCGCGCGTGCTCGGCGGTCTCGTCGAGCAGGTTTCGCTCGGAGCCGACGCTCGCCTGCACGCTCATCACCACGGCCTCGCGGATCGAGTCGATCGGCGGGTTCGTCACCTGCGCGAAGAGCTGCTTGAAGTACGAGTAGATGAGCGGGCGGCGATCGGAGAGGACGGCGAGCGACGAGTCGTTGCCCATGGAGCCGACCGCCTCCTCGGCGTTGCGGGCGAGCGGCGCGAGGATGATCCGCTGGTCCTCCTGCGAGTAGCCGAACGCGAGCTGCCGCTGGCGGAGCGGCTGGCTCGGCGGTGCCGGGGCCGCGGCTTCGGGCAGGTCGGCGAGGCGGACGGCTTCCTCCTCGTACCACCTCGCGTAGGGCTTGCGGCTCGCGACCTCCCGCTTCACCTCGCCGTCGTCGACGATGCGGCCGCGGTCGAGGTCGACGAGGAACAGCTTCCCGGGCTGCAGCCGCCCCTTGCGCAGGATGTTCTCGGGCGGCTCGTCGAGCACGCCGGTCTCGGAGGCGAGGACGACCCAGCCGTCCTTCGTCTCGAGCCAGCGCCCGGGGCGGAGGCCGTTGCGGTCGAGGGTGGCCCCGATCACGCGGCCGTCCGTGAACGCGACCGCGGCCGGCCCGTCCCACGTCTCGATCAGGCACTGGTGGTAGGCGTAGAAGCCCTTCAGGTCGTCCGGCAGGTCGGCCCGGTTCGCGTAGGCCTCCGGGATCATCATCATGATCGCGTGCGGCAGCGAGCGCCCGGCGAGCACGAGCAGCTCGAGGACGTTGTCGAGCGTCGCCGAGTCGGAGCCGCCGGGGCGGACGACCGGGAGGATCCGCTGCAGGTCGTCGCCGAAGAGATCGGATTCGAGCTGCGACTCGCGCGCGCGCATCCAGTTGACGTTCCCGCGCAGCGTGTTGATCTCGCCGTTGTGCGCGATCATCCGGTACGGGTGCGCCAGCTCCCAGCTCGGGAAGGTGTTGGTCGAGAACCGGGAGTGGACGAGCGCCAGCGCCGTCGCGACGCGCTCGTCCGTCAGGTCTGCGAAGTAGCGCGGCAGCTGCGGCGCGGACAGCATCCCCTTGTAGATGAGCGTGCGCGAGGAGAAGCTCGGGAACACGAGCTCGGTGCCCGCGGCGAGCTCACAGAGGCGGCGGATGACGTAGAGCTTGCGCTCGAAGGCATCCTGGTCGGCGGCGAGCTCGGGGGATGCGGCGACGACGACCTGCTTGATCCGAGGCTGGAAGGCCCTGGCCGTCTCGCCGATCGGCGTGTCGTCGACCGGAACGTCGCGCCAGCAGACCACGCGCTGGCCCTCGGCTTCGATCGTGCCGGCGACCAGCTGCTCGAGCCGTCTCGCGGCCGCGTCGTCGGAGGGGAGGAAGCAGACCCCGACGCCGTAGCGGCCGGGTGGCGGCAGCTCGTCGCCGACCACGGCGCGGAAGAATGCGTCGGGCATCTGGAGCAGCATCCCGGCGCCGTCGCCGGTGTTGGGGTCCGCTCCCGCCGCGCCGCGGTGCTCGAGGTTCTCGACCGCCGTCAGCGCCCGCCGCACCGTCTCGTGGCTCGGCACCGCGTCCAGGCGCGCGACGAACGCGACGCCGCAGGCGTCGTGCTCGTAGCTCGGGTCGTACAGGCCGACCGGCCTTTCTGGGAATCGCTGCCTCGCGCTCACGGCGCCTCTCGGGTCAGGGGACGAGGGTGAGAAGGTCTCCCGCCGGCGGTGCTATGGGCTAGTGCGGCGGAGGCGGGAGGAGCGAGGCGCCGGCTAGCGGGTTCGCGCGATCGCGAACTTGGCGATAAACGCCGAAGCTACCTTGCTGTTCGCGCGCGAGCCGAGCATCGCCCTAGACAGTAGAGGAAACAGGTGCGTCGCCGCAACGTTCCTGCTACGCCTGGACGAGCGATCCCCCGTCGATCACGTGCGCGGCGCCTGTGATGTAGCTGGAGGCCGGCGAGGCAAGGAGCACGACGAGCCCCTTCAGCTCCTCCGGGTCCGCCATGCGCCCGAGCGGGATCAGCGTGGCCCACATCTGCTTCATCTCCTCCGTCGGGTGCTCGGTGACGCCGCCGCCGATGAGGGTCCCGTGGAACGGGCCGGGGCAGATCGCGTTGACGAGCACGCCGTGCGGCGCGAGCTCGAGGGCGGCCTGCCGGACGAGGTGGATCACCGCCGCCTTGCTGGCGGCGTAGCCGTAGCAGACCATCGGCTCCGGGCGAAGACCGGCGTTGGACGCCGTAACGACGATGCGGCCCGAGCCCTGGCGCTTCATGACCGCCGCCGCGCTGCGCATCGTGAACATGACGCCGTTCAGGTTGACGCCGAGCACCTTGTCCCAGTCCGAGCGCTGCACCGTGTCCAGCGTCTGGCCTCCGGCGACCCGGAAGCCGGGGACTGCGGCGAGGCCGGCGTTCGCGAACACCGTGTCGACGCCGCCCTCCCGCTCGACCACGTCGTCGAACAGAGCCTGTACGCGGGCCTCGTCGGTGACGTCGACCACGAACGCGCGGGCGTTGCAGCCGCGCTCGACGAGCCGACGGGTGGATCCCTCGAGCCGCTCCTCGTCGACGTCCGCGAGCGTGACGCGGGCGCCGCAGTCCGCGAGTACCTCGGCCATTGCGAAGCCGAGCCCGCTGGCGGCACCCGTCACCACGACGCGCGTGCCCCGGACGTCGAAGAGGCGCCCGAGCACCTCCGCCGCACGCTCGCCGCTCGTGTCGTGGGTAGCTGCTGCGCCCATCCTTTCTCCTCTCTCTCTTCTGGCTAGGGCGCGTCGAGCCGCACGACCGCCTTCATGACCTCCGCCGGGTGCTCGATCGCGTAGGCGATGGCCTCGGGCGCCTGCTCGAGGGTGAACTCGTGGGTGACCAACCCGGCCGCCGCATCCCGCCGTCTCCCGACGAGGTCGACCGCTTCCGCGAACTCGCCCGAGCTGCAGCAGCTCACGCCGAGCACGTCGATCTCCCTGAACGGCAGGTCACCGACGCGGACCGGTGCACGCTCGCTCGAGAGCCCGACGACGACCACTCGACCGGCCGGCGCCACGAGCTCGATCGCCGTCTGCACGAGCTCGGGGACGCCCGTCGCCTCGACGACGACCTCCGGCCCATCCCCACCCGACCATTCGCGGACGGCGGCGGCGAGGTCGTCGCCGGCCGCCACGTGAAGGAGGTCGGCGCCGCTGGCGGCCCCGCGGGCCAGGCGGCTCTCGAGCCTGTCGACGAGCAGGACGGACGCCCCGCGGTCGGTCGCCGCCAGCGCGAGAGCCTGCCCGATCGGGCCGGCCCCGAGGATCACGACATGCTCTCCCGTCGCGACACGCCCTCGGACCACGGCGCGCACGGCGATCGAGACCGGTTCGATGAGGGCGGCGAGCGCCGGGTCCTGGTCGCCCACGGGAAAGACCTGCGACGAAGGGAGAAGGAGCTGCTCCTGCAGCGCCCCGTCGCTGTGGACACCCGTCAGGCTGATCCTGCACGCAGGCGTTGCCGCGGCCGATGCGGCACGGATAGCAGTGGCCGCAGGAGTTGACCGGCCAGATGGCCACGCGCATTCCGGGCGCGAGGTGTGGAGGGCAGTCCGCACCCAGCTCGACGATCGTCGCGGCGGCTTCGTGCCCCTGGATCCTCGGGTACAGCGTCGACGGGTCGTCGATCGTGCCGATGTCGCCGAGGAAGTAGTGGAAGTCCGAGCCACAGAGGCCCACCGCCTCCGGGGCCAGGAGGACCTCGCCCGGGCCGGGCGCTTGCGGCGTCCGGACGTCGACGACTTCCATCGACCCTCTGGCACGAGTGACTGCTGCGCGCATGCGACTCCTGCTGGGATCGAATCATGCGGAGGACGGCGGTGCAACTGGCAGCCAGGACATACGATTGCCCGCGCAGCGCCCCGAAGCCGAGGAAAGGATCCGCATGCGCGAGCCGGTGTTCACCGAGACCAAGCAGATCGCCCTGGTCGTGCGCGACCTCGAGGCGACGATGCGAACCTACGTGCACGAGTACGGCATCGGCCCCTGGGAGGTCTACGAGTTCAACCCCGACACGGTGACGAAGATGGTGAAGGACGGTCAGCCCGCCGAGTACGCGTTCCGGCTCGCCGTGACCATGGTCGGCAGCGTGCAATGGGAGCTGATCCAGCCTCTGGACGACAGGAGCATGTACGCCGACTTCCTGGCCACGAAGGGCGAAGGGCTCCATCACGTCGCCGTGGGCGTACCGAGCTACGGCGAGGCGCTCGAGACCCTGCGCGCCAAGGGGCGCCGAGTGCTCCAGGGCGGCGTGTACAACGGCGTCACCTTCGCCTACCTGTCGACCGACGAGGATCTCGGCGTCGTCACGGAGATCTTCGACTGGCCGCCGGGCCTAGAGCAGAAGCCGGACGCCGTGTATCCGTGACGGCGGATGTCCTAGACGCCGATGGCCTGCGCGCGCTGGCGCGGCGGGCGTGCTTCGAGCCGTTCGATGTACGCATCGACCTCCGGCATGCCCTCGATCAACTCGAACCGCTTGCCGAACATGAGCACGGCGCCGCAGGCGATATCGGCGACGGTGAACCGGTCGCCGACAAGGTACTCGCGGCCGGCGAGCGCGTTCTCGATGACCTGTGCCGCGGCCCGGAACCGCTCCTTGCCAGTCTCGGCCCGCTCCGGATCGGACTCGCGTGCGCCAGCGAACTTCACGACCTCGGTCTCGAGCTCGGTCATCGCGAAGAGCGTCCACTGGTAGACGAGCGCGCGCTCGTGGCTCCCGAGGGGCGCGATCAGGCCCGCCTCGGGATGGAGATCGGCGAGGTGGAGCAGGATGGCCGCCGACTCGAAGACGAAGCCGCCCTCTTCCTCGACGACCGGCACGCGGCCGAGAGGATGGCGCGCGCGGTGCTCGTCGGTCTGACGCTCGTCGCGCCCCACGAGCATCAGGTCGTACGGCGCACCGATCTCCTCGAGCAGCCAGAGCACCCTGTTCGAGCGCGACCCGGGGAGGTGGTAGAGGCGCACAGCCCGATACTACGGGAGCCCGCCAGCCGGGGACGCGAGGTGGGCCGGACAGGGATCGAACCTGTGACCTTGGGATTAAAAGTCCCCTGCTCTACCAACTGAGCTACCGGCCCCGGGGCGAGTATAGGTCTGCTCAGGCACACTTCCACGGTGAGCACTTCTTCGGCGGAGATCGTGAAGCCGAGGCTCCGAGGCGTCTTCCACTTCTGGGCGTTCTTCGCCGCCCTGGCCGGGGGGATCGTGCTGCTCGCGCTCGCGGACGGCGGGCGCTCGCGCGCGGGCGTCGCCGTCTACACGGCCTCGCTCGCCGCGATGTTCGGCGCGAGCGCGCTCTACCACCGCGTCCCCTGGCGGTCGGCCGCGGCGCGCGTGTGGGCGCGGCGCGTCGACCACTCGATGATCTACGTCTTCATCGCCGGCTCGTACACGCCGTTCGCGCTGCTCGTCCTCCACGGGCCCCTTCCGGCGATCGTGCTCGCGGTGGCCTGGGGCGGCGCTGTGCTCGGGCTCTTCTTCAATCTCGTCTGGATCCACGCGCCGCGGTGGGTCAGCGCGATCCTCTACCTCGCGCTCGGCTGGGTCGGCGTCGTCACCTTTCCGCAGCTGCTCGACCGCGGGGGCGTCGGCCCCACCGTGCTCGTCATCGTGGGCGGCGCTCTGTACACCGCCGGAGCAGTGATCTACGCGCTCGGCCGTCCGAATCCGTTCCCGGCGACGCTCGGGTTCCACGAGATCTTCCACCTGCTCGTGATCGCGGCGGCGGCGACGCAGTTCGTCTCGATCACGCTCGTCGTGTCGTAGCGCATCGGGGTCCAGGCAGACTGAGCGGCATGGAGAGAGCGACATTCGGAGCCGGCTGCTTCTGGGGCGTCGAGGTGGCGTTCCGCAACGTTCCCGGCGTCACCGATGCGGCCGTCGGCTACCTCGGCGGCACGCTCGAGAGCCCGTCCTACGAGGACGTCTGCTCGGGGACGACCGGGCACGCCGAGGTCGTCCAGGTCGAGTACGACCCGGACCGGGTTGGCTACGACGAGCTGCTGGACGTGTTCTGGCGGGTGCACGACCCCACGCAGCTCAACCGCCAGGGCCCGGACCACGGCGCGCAGTACCGCTCGGCGATCTTCTTCCACTCCCCGGAGCAGCAGCTGGCCGCGCTCGCCTCGCTCGCGCGGGAGCAGGCGCGCACGCCGGGACGGATCGTGACCGAGGTCACGCAAGCCTCGACGTTCTACCGCGCCGAGGAGTACCACCAGCTCTACCTCGTCAAGCACGGCCGCGCGCACTGCGCGATCTGACGTCTCGCCTACGA
Source organism: uncultured Actinomycetes bacterium (assembly GCA_963839425.1). GTDB lineage: Bacteria > Actinomycetota > Thermoleophilia > Gaiellales > Gaiellaceae > CAYGLV01. The sequence continues at coordinate 113,563 of CAWIUX010000004.1, read as the reverse complement.
GACGGTGAGCTTCCCGAACATCGAGCTCTCGTGCGGGGCGCAGTAGTACGTGTACTTGCCCTTCTTCAGCTTGAGCGTGACCGTCTTCGTGCCCGTGAACGAGACGCTCGTGAACTCCTTCTCGAACCCGCTCGGCCCGTCGAGGCCGAAGTTGTGGCTCGACGACTTGTCGACGATCACGAGCGTGTAGGTGCCGGCCTTCAGGCGCGTGACCTTCTTGCCGCCCTGGGTGAGGGTGATCGAGAAGCCGGGCCCGACCGTGCCGGTCAGCTTCGGAGAAGCCGCGAGCGCAGACGATGCGGCCAGCGCGAGAGCGGCGAGGGCGAGAGCGGCGAGCGCGGCGAGACGACGAGGCATTGTGCTCCTTTGGCGGTGGATCGACGGGGCACCTGCACATACGCGGCGGGCGCCGTCACCGGTTTGGCCCAGCTATCCTCGGCCGGCCGCCCCCATCGACTAGCGGCCTAGGTCGCCACCCTTTCAAGGTGGTAGCACGGGTTCGAATCCCGTTGGGGGCATTCTCCCGCGCGAATCCGCCCCGCGCTACGCGCGCGGGGCATGACGATTCGCACGGGACTCGGCGTCTTCTCAGCCGCAGCGAGTCGCGCCTCCGCAGGTCGGGTGCGGCGACGAGGTGTGGCGGCTGAGATCTGGCCATCTAGCCCGTTGGCCCGAGTCCGGTTAGGTCCATTTCTCGACGACCCTGGGTTCGTCAGTCAACCGCCGCCGCCTTGCCCAAGAGCGTCAACGGAGCGGGCACTCTGGTGGTGACGCGAGGTTCGTCGTAGTTGATGAGGATGTCGTCTAGCAGCATCGGGAGTCGTGGCAGTGCGTCGAGATGGTGCTCGAGCGCCGCGAGGCGCAGAGCGAGGTGGAGCTGGTCGAGGGTGTGACGCCTCCGACTCGACGGTGCTCAGGGCGCTAATGCAGCGAACGGTCTCACGGGCGCCTGTCGGCGTCCGCGAGCAGCGCCGCCATCCGCCGGCGCTGCACCTTGCCGGTCGACGTTCGCGGAATGCGCTCGACGAGGTAGACGGTCTCCGGGATCTTGAACGCGGCGAGCCGCTCGCGGCAGTGGGCGACGAGCTCCCGCTCGGTCGCCTCACTGGCGAGCTGCACGGCTGCGCCGACCCGCTCGCCGTACTTCTCGTCGGCGATCCCGAAGCAGACGGCGTCGGCAACCGCAGGGTGCGCGAGCAGCACCGCCTCGATCTCGTACGGAGAGATGTTCTCGCCGCCGCGCAGGATCAGCTCCTTGATCCGGCCCGTGAGCCACAGGTAACCGTCCTCGTCGAGGCTCCCGGAATCGCCGGTGCGGAACCAGCCGTCGACAAACGACTCCGCGTTCGCCTCCGGATTGTTCAGGTAGCCGGGGGTGACGCCGGACCCTCGAATCAGCACCTCCCCGTCCCGGATACGGATCTCGGTGCCGGTCGCGACCCCGACCGAGCCGGGCACGCGCTTGCCGGGCGGCAGCGGGTTCGAGGTCATCTGGTGGCTCGCCTCGGTCATTCCGTACGCCTCGAGCACGGGCACGCCGAGCGCCTCCTCGAGCCGCGCCATCAGCGCCGGCGAGAGGGCCGAGCTACACGAGCGGGCGAAGCGGAGTGTGCGCGGCGGGCCCTCGCCGTCCATCCGCTCGATCAGCATCGTGTGCAGCGTCGGCCCGGCCGAGTACCAGGTGACACCCTCCCGGCGCGCCTGCTCCCAGAACGCGCGCGGCGCCAGCCGCTGCGGGACGACGACGCTGCCGCCTCCGGCGAGCGCGCCGAGCGTCGAGGCCACGAGCCCGTGCACATGGAAGAGGGGCATCGCGCAGTAGGAGACATCCGCCGGGCAGAGGCGGTAGTGATCGGCGATCGTCGTCGCCGACGCAGCGAGGTTGCGCTGCAGCAGCGGCACCTGCTTCGGTCGGCTGGTCGTTCCGCTCGTGTGCAGGAGCAGCGCGACGTCGTCCGGCGTCGCCTCCTCGAAGGGCGTCTCGCGGCCGGCGACGAGCTGCGAGGAGGCGACATCGACGACGCGCACCGCGTCTGAGGCCGCCTCGCGCGCCTCCCGGCAGTCGCCCGCGGGCAGAAGGAGCAGATCCGGCTGCAGATCGTCGAGGTGGAAGGCGAACTCGTCGTGCTTGTAGGCCGGGTTGAGCGGCGCGGCGGTCGCGCCGAGGGTCGTGATCGCGAGCAGCAGGCGGACGAAGTCGGGACCATCCGGGACGACGAGCGAGACGCGGCTGCCGCGCCCGACCCCGAGTCCCGAGAGCCTGCCGGCGAGTCCGCGGACCTCCTCCTCCAAGGTGCCGTAGGTCCAGACGCGGCCCGTCTCGGCCTCGATCAGCGCGGGATCACCGGGCTTGCCCGTCCGGAGGAGATCGAGCAGGCGTTCCACGCGCACCCTCTCTACCCTAGCTCGGCCGGTCGTCGGCCCGGAACGCCTGACCGTCCTTCCTCAGCGGACCGGCCTGGGCGTGCAGGGCTACGATCCGCGCGGCTTCGACGCCGACGCTGTTTCCCGCGCCCTTCGATCGAGGGCATCGAGCTCGGCGCGCGCCTCGTCGCAGACGGAGGCGGATCGTGTTCGACCCGGCGCGGTCGCGAGTCTCGCCCTCGTCGGAGGGCTCGTCAGACGGCGGCTGGCATCGCGCTGCACATCCTCGAGCGCCTGCGCGGCCGAGGCGAATCCTAGCCTCACGGCGAGCGCTCTCCCGACTCCCGGTAGGTCAAGGTTGCGGCCAGCGCCGTACCGTATGAACCATCCTTCTCGACGCGATTGCAGCCACCGACGAGGCGTGGGCTCAGCTGGCGCGCTCGCGGCCGACTCCGGCGTTACGAGGAGCCAGACTCGTGCCCGACGAGTTTCTCGACTGGCCCTCGTAGGAGGGCACATGACCAACGAGTCCCCCCACTTGGTGGCGCTCCAGCGCGAGTTTCTCGGCAACGTGAGGGTCGTGTCCGCGGTCGCGTCGTCGCCGTGCTCGATCAGCCCTGGACAGCCCTGAAGCGGCGTCCTGCAGCGCGACCGGGCGAGGGCGCCGGTGGCTGATTCCGAGCGGGAGGCGCTTTCTCCGGGGCTGGCGCTGCGCACCTACCGACCGGGAGACGAGCAGGCGATCCAAGCCATGCACGCGACCGTGTTTGGCAAGCAGCGGTCGCTGGAGGAGTGGAGGTGGCGGTTCCGCGACGCGCCCGACGGCCCGGCGCTGATCCACGTGCTGGAGCGCGACGGCCGGCTCGTCGGCCACATCGCGCACGTCGGCTTCGCCGTCTTCGTCGAGGGCCGGCGACTTCGCCTCGCGCACGGCAGCGACACGATGGTGCTGCCGGAGGCGCGAGGGCGCGACGGGATGCCACGGCTCGTTCGCGGATTCCTCGAGTCAGAGCACGGCTTCGACCTACGCATGAACTTCCCCACAGACCGAGCGGCAGTCGCGATGGAGCGCCTCGGCGGCGGCCGCCGCCTCGGTCGCATCCCGCGCTGGGTGCGCTGGCACACCCCGCATCCGGCGCTCCCGCAGCCCGGCCGGTTCCTCATCGCCTGTCGAGCGACGCGGCTCTACGCAGCCGTTGCGTCCTGGCCTCGGCCGCGGATTCGGGTTGAGCCTCTCGCGCAGCTTGGGCCGGAGGTCGACGAGCTCGCCGAGGCCTCGGTGGCCTTCGCGCCCTGCATCCGGGTTCGCGACGCCTCATACCTGCGGTGGCGCTGGCTCGACCGAGCGGGCGGGAGCTGGACGATCAGGGCCGCCCGCAGCCGCGGCGGCGGGCTTCACGGACTCGTCGTCTTCGGATCGCAGGAGTCGGAGCACGGTCGGCGCGGCCTGATCGCGGAGATCCTCGTGCGCGACGCCGCTGCGCTCCGCGCGCTGCTGCTCGATGCGGCGGGCACGCTCACTAGCAACGGCTGTCTCAGCGTCGCATGCGACTACCTCGATCCCCGTCCCTGGGCGCGCCGGGCGCTCTACGGATCCGGGTTCCTGCCCCACGGCACGGGCATCAACGTCGTCTGCGGGTCGCTCTCCGAGCGGGCCGGCGGCGTGCCCGAACGGCTCGCGTCCTGGTACCTCACGCGGGGCGACACCGACCTCGCCTGACGCTGCGGTCCGTCCGGCCGAGGGCGCATCGGCTCATGGCGGCGATCAGCCGCGCCCGCGCATGTCGGGCGCGGTAGCGGGATGTCACAGCAAGACCTGATTGTCTTCCCACACGCAGAAGGTCGTGATGGCGCTCGTGATCCGTTAGCAGAGACGGCGTTCGGCGCTCGCGGCGGACTGGACGGCGGCCGGGGCGCGCCTTGACAAAGGGCCCCGGCTTTCCGTTACTGAGTGCCCAGTCGAACGTGGAGAGGAGCCTCCTGGATGAGGACGAGGATGTGCACTGCTGCAGAACTTCGTGCGTTGACGACGTTGGCGGCCGCGGCTGTCGGAAGTGCCGGCCAGCGGCGCTCTGTGGTTGACGACGGCTCCCGGGTCGACATCGAGCCGGGACTCGATACGCCGGCGAGCATCGGTCAGTTCATCGCCCAGGCGCACAGAACAGCTCGTCGCTGGTCGCCGTGGTGAGCGTCGACCTACCCACGCTGTCCAGGAGCGACGCGGCGCGCGACAGCGCCGACGCAGCGGCCCCGCCAGTCGAGCTGCCGGGGCTGATCGTCCGGGTGGGGGTGTGGGTCGCCGTCGTCGGGTTCGCAGCTCAGGGTATTGCGGACATCGTCGGCTTCATCTGGTTCGACGGCACGGTCGGCCAGCTGAGCGCGGACGCGGAGCGCACGATCTGGAGCTGGGCGAGTTCGACAGCGACGGCGTGCGCCGCGCTCGCAGCCGGCCTCCTTGCAGTGGCGCATGGGGGGCGCAGGAGGACGTACCTGTTCCTGGCCGCCACCCTGGCCTTCTTCTCCGCCGACGACATGCTTCAGATACACGAGCGTCTGAACGCCAATCTCGGCGGTGCCGACGAGACGGCCAGGATCGTCTGGCCGGTGGTGTACCTCCCTCTCCTCATCGTCTCCTTCTTGCTTCTCTGGCGTTGCGCCGCACATGCGTGTGGGCCAGCGAGTCGAAGCATCCGCCTGGGCCTACTCATGCTCGTCGCCGCGGTCGGGTGCGAAGTGGTTTCGTTCGGCATGGTGCAGATCGCGCTCGACCGTGGCACGTTCGCCTACGAGCTCGAGGTGATCGTCGAGGAGGGGCTCGAGCTCGCGGGATGGATTCTCATCGCGGCGGGCCTGATGGCGGGGCTCGTCGATCGCACCACGCGCATGTCACGGTGAGCTTCGAGGAGCACGTTCACGCTGCCCGGCCGTCGCGGTTCTGAGCCCGGCTTCGCCGCCCTCGTCCCGCTGACGCCGCTCCAGTCGGGGGCCCGTGCTACTCGCACTGTTCCCCCTCCCTACGCTCTCGCTTCCCTGGGCGGCGGTGCCTCCCGGCCGGCGGAGCCGGCCTCCGGCCCCGCCTCGTCCCGCTGACGCCGCTCCAGTCGGGGGCCCGTGCTACTCGCACTGTTCCCCCTCCCTACGCTCTCGCTTCCCTGGGCGGCGGTGCCTCCCGGCCGGCGGAGCCGGCCTCCGGCCCCGCCTCGTCCCGCTGACGCCGCTCCAGTCGGGGGCCCGTGCTACTCGCACTGTTCCCCCTCCCTGCGCGACGTCAGCGAGGCGCCAGGAAACCGAGAGGGCCTGCTCTCGCTTCCCCGGGCGGCTCCCGCTTGGCCCCGCCCAGTTCCGCCGCCCTCGCCACGCTCGCCGCTCCAGTCGGGGTTACCCCACGACGACGGACCGCGTGAGCGGCGGCGGTATGGCGAACCCCTCCGGCCCCCAGTTCGGGACGATCAGCCGCCACCGGCCCGCGCGCGGGAACGACACGAACGCCCGCCAGCGATTCGGAGCGACGCGAACGACCGGAACCGCGAACCCGTCGCGGGGGATGCGCGCCTTCGCGAGCACCGAGTCGCCCGTGACCACGCCGACGACGTCGTACCACGACTTGCCCGGCGCGACGGCGATCAGCTCCAGGTCGTAGTCCAGGTCGGTTCCGGCGCGGAGCACGACCGTGATCGGCTGACCGACCTTCGGCGAGCTGTCGCCGAGGGCGAGCGAGAGCCTGAACTTCGCCGTCGCGGCCGGCGCGACACAGAGCGCGAGGACCGCAACCGTGACGAAGACCTTCATGCTCGCTCTACACCGTACGCCCGCCGCCGGTTCCCTCGCTCCCCGGCCTCAGCCTGCGAGGAACGCCTCCTCCACGCCGGGCGCTCGGGCGCCTTGCCGGCGTCGAGCAGCCCGCGCCACGTTCCGTCGGTGAGCCGCTCACCGGGCGGGGTCGTGAACTCGTAGTAGGAGTACACGCCCCCGAGGGCCACCTGGAACCTGCCGCTGTCGTCGGGGACGAGCACGTAGATCCGGTCGATCCGACCGGTCCCGATCTCGAGGATTCCCTTCGGGCTGCTGGCGATGTCGGCGACGATCGCCGCTTCCTCGTCGGCCTCGGGCGGACCCGACGCGGAGCGATCGGAGGTCCGCCAATAGAGCGACTCGAGCTCGCTGCCGAGGAACATCAGCCGGTTGTTGTCGCGCTTCGAGATCGGTGCGCCCGCGAGCTCCTCCCGGGCGATCCGCTCGAGGAAGCGGAACAGGTCGATCTCGGCGCGGAGGAGCCCGGCCTGCTCACCCGTGAGGAGGCCACGCTCGAGGAGCCCTCGGCGCATCAGGTCGGCGGCCGCCGCGAGGCGGGCGAACGCGACGGGCTCGGGCTCGACCCAGTTCCGCCGCGGCGGGATCTCCAGGTCGTCGCCTCCCTCCGCCACGGCCTGCTTCGTGTAGAGGATCGTGTCGTGCTTCAGCTCCGCGTAGGAGCCGAACCCGGTCTGATGCGCCTTCGCCGTCCAGGCGTCCGTGCGCATGAAGTCGGGGAACGCCTCCCCGCGGGCGACGAACGACGGCTCGAGGGCGTGGAGCCACGCGTCGTAGACGGTGGAGCCCCAGTCCGCGGGCGGCCGCGCGGCGACCGCCTCCCGGATCGCCTCGAGCTGAGCGTCGTAGTGCGCGTAGGCCGTATCGCCCATCTGCTCGAGCACGCCGTAGGCGAAATCCGACCCGAACGCCGCCGCGAGGTCGAGAGCGGACGGGATCAGGCGCTGCTTCGATTCCGTCCCGACGTACGGGTAGAGCAACTGGTCGAGGATGAACGAGTCGAGCACGAACCGCGTTCCCATGAAGCGGATCGCGGCGCGGTCCGGGCTGATGAGCACGGGTCGCATTGCGGCCAGCGCGTCGACGACGCCGCTCACGGTCGCGTCGTCCGCGAAGGCGGCCGCGTCTTCGAGCCCGGTCGGGGCGGACGCCCGCGCCGCGCCGGCCACCTCGAGCGGCGTGTAGTCGTCGGCGAACCCGACCAGGAACGCGGTCGGCTCGTAGATCTCGCGCCAGAGCGCGACGAGGCGGGGATTCCCGGCGAGCGCGCGCGAGGCGAGGATCGCCAGCCGCGCCGGCTCCGGGCCGGGGCAGTCCCTCGTGCCGGGCAGGCAGAACGCCGACTGGCCGAGCACCGACATCGCGACGAAGTACCGCTTCAGGTCGGCGTTGCGCGTGTAGTGGCCGCGAGGCGTGAAGAGCGAGTAGTCGAGCTTCCCGCCGATGATCGGCGAGCGCTCGTCCGCGGCGCTGTGCGCGTCGACGAGGTCCTTCTCCTCCTGGGCGAGCGGGCCGAGCGTGACCGGAAGACCGAGCTCGGCCGCGGCCACCTGGAAGAGCTCCTCGACGCGCGAGGCCGCGTCCTCCACCGGTTGCCCGGCGACCTCGGCGGTCTGCGCGTGGGCGGCCTCCACCAGGCCGGCGACGAGCATCTCGAGCTTCGGAAGCAGGACCTCCTGCTCGAGGCTGCGCAGCAGCTTGTCGAAGGCAAGGTGCCACTCGTGGTAGGCGACGTCGGCGGTCACGAACACCGGCCACCCCTCGTAGACGTTGCCCTGGTACGCGAAGTGGAACAGGCGGAAGTCGTCCGGGACGACGACGAAGCCCTGTTGCTCGAGCGCCTCCGACACACCCGGCCGGCGCAGCGCCTCACGCACGTTGGGAGCCACCTGCACGCCCTCGAGCGAGTGCGGCGTTGACGGCCCCGCGTACGGTGGGGTGTCGGGGCGAAGCAGCGGGGCCGTCGCAAAGGTGCCGAATCGCACCGGCGACGCCGCCAGCGTGAGAGCGGTGCGAGCCGCCGGCTCCGTCGTGGACGGCGGGGCCGACTCCTTCCCGTCGCAGCCGGCAGCCGCGAGCGAGACCAGGGACCCGAAGAGGAACAGGAACCCGAGCGCGAGCGAGCGCCTCATCATCGTGGACTCCTTTCGAGGACGACCGGGTCGAGCCGGCCGTCGCCGTCGATGTCGGCGCAGGCCGGGGAGCCCGGGCCGGGCAGGTCGGCGAGCGGGGTGAAGCCGAACCCGCCCCACCGCCACGCGCCTGTGCCGACGACTGCTGGATCGTCGAGGGTCGAGTACGCGACCGCGAGCGCCCCCTCGCAGGCCGCGACCGCTACCACCGGGCGGAGCAGCGTTCCCGCTACCCAGCGCGGCCGCAGGTCTCGGGGCCGGTAGAGGCCGAGGTGGGCCGTGCGGCCGCCTCGGTCGACGAGGCTCTCCCGCGGCAGGAGGGCATTGACGTGCGTCGGCGAGAACGGACGGCGGAACGCAACGACCAAATCGGGGCGGCCGTCGCCGTCCGGGTCGCCGAGCGCCGCGTCCACGACGTCGCCCTCGAAGCCGGCGAGGGTGCGCGGGCGCTCCGCCGCGACCGGAGCGACCGGTCGTGCGAGCGCCCACCACGCGCCGCCGAGCGCGACCGCACTCGCGCGCGGCGGCCGCCACGCGCTGAACCGAGGCGGCCCCGCGACGTGCTCGGCGGACCCGATCCGGAACGCCCGCACGCCGTCGGGCCCGGCGAGCACCTCGACGATCGCTCCTCTCCGCGTGCCGGGCGCGTGCTGGTCGAACAGGAGGTTGCCGAGGCTTGTCGCCACCACGGTGGGACGGCCGTCACGGTCTGGGTCGATCACGCGGATCGGCTGGACGACGTGAGGGCCATGCCCCCACACCACGTCCGCGCCCCAGGAGGCGAGCAGCCGTCCGAGACGCATGAGGTGCGGATCCGTCGTCGGAACGTACTCGGCGCCCCCGTGGAGCCCGACGGCCACGACGTCCGCGGATGACCGCGCGCGGCTCACAGCATTGCGGGCCTGAGTCTCGTTCCAACGGGCCACGCCGGAAGGCCCCTGTCCCGTCGCGTCGAACGCGAGCAGCGCGACGCGGAGGCCGCGAACCTCTACGACGCGCGGAACGGCAGACGGTCCTGCGCCCACGGCGGCGATCCCGGCCTCCGACAGCGCCCGCACCGTGTCGGCGACGGTGCGCGGGCCGGCGTCGCCCGCATGGTTGTTCGCGACGCCCATGGCGTCGAACCCCGCGGCCGCGAGCAGCCGGGCTGAGACCGGCGGCGCCTCGAGCGCGTTCGGCCCGAAGGCGGGGTCGTGCGGCCGCGAGGTGAGCGGCGACTCGAGGTTTGCGACGGCAAGGTCCACCGCGGCCACCTCGAACCGGATCCCGGCAAAGAGCGCGGCGGGATCGGCCGCCGCAACCTTCGCCACGCCTCGCCCGAGCATCACGTCGCCGGCAAAGAGCAGGCGAGCCGCCGTCGCGCTCGAGGACGCATCCAGGCTTGCAACCGTCGTCGAGACGGAGGACGCCGGCGGCTTCCGCCTGCCGTCGGCCCGTCTCCCCGCAAGCCGCTGTCCCCAGGCCGACCAGGCTCATCACGGCCACCACGTGCGGCAGGAACCTGCGAACGCCGACCATCGGATCACTCCTCGAGCGATCCTTGCACCCTCGGGCAACCAACGGCAACTGACATCGGGAAGCGCCCTGATCCGGGGTCAGCAAACCCCCGACCGCCGTCGTGCTTCGGGCTCTAGCGGAGCCTGCACGCTCGGGGACATGGCGGTCGAAGTCCACCTCCTGCTCCTAGACTGGGCGCGTGACGACGACCGGCGCCGCAGCCGCCGTGGCGGCGATCGCGCTTCTCGCGGTCGGCGTGCCTGTTCGCCCCGCACCAGCGGGCTCGCCGCGGGAGCTGCTTCCCAACCTCGTCGAGCTCCCGCCGATCCAGCTCCGAGTGAGGGCGGTCGTCGTGGCGGGCGAGACGCGGTACGAGCTTCGCTTCACGTCCACGGCGGCCAACCTGGGTGCAGGGCCGCTCGTCGTCCGGCTCGTCCGGCAGTCGAGCGCCGCACCGTTCGCGGCCGCTCAGGTCGTCAGCCGCTCGGACGGCTCTACTCGGTCCTACCCGATCACGGCGTCGGTCCGGTACTTCTCCCGGCTGGACCACGACCATTTCCACCTGGCCGGCTTCGAGCGCTACGAGCTGCGCAACGCGGCCAACGGCGCGGTCGCGAGGGACACCAAGGCGGGCTTCTGCCTCGGCGATCGGGCGCCGGTGGGCACGGCGCACGGCCCGGCGCGCTTCACGGGGCCGTGCGGCCGGGGCAAACGGGAGGCTCTCAGCCTGACCGTGGGCATCTCGGTCGGGTGGGCCGACCCGTACTCGGCCGACCTCGACGGCCAGGAGCTCGACCTCACCGGGTTGCCCGCCGGCACCTACACGCTGCTGAACCGTGTGAACGGCGACGGCACGCTCCACGAGTCCAGCTACGACGACAACGTGGCGGCGTCGCGCATCAGGCTGGCGTGGCCGAACGGCCGCTCCGCGCCCCCGGTCGTCACCCCGCTCGCCTTCTGCCGCGCGGAACGGTGCCCGTAGGCTATGCGCTGGAACCGAGAACACCTCGGGCGGTTAGCTCAGCTGGTCAGAGCGCCTGCTTTACACGCAGGAGGTCGCAGGTTCGAGCCCTGCACCGCCCACCTCGCGCCCCTGGCCGGCGGGCTCCCGCCGGGCTGAGCCCGGCTCCGCCCGCCTCGCGTCGCTCGCGCCGCTCCAGTCGGGGGCCCGTGCTACTCGCACTGTTCCCCCTCCCTACGCGACGCGAGCGACGCGCCAGGAACGCGAGGGGCCGCGGCTCTGGTTCGAGCGTGTTCGCGTCCCCGGCCGGCGATGCCTCCCGGCCGGCGGAGCCGGCCTCCGGCGCCGCCTCGCCGGGAACGCGAGGGGCCGCGGCTCTCGCTCCAGCGCGTCCGGGCCGTGTGTGCCTGGTTGCGCCAACGCGGCCGCCCGTGTCCAAACCGCCATTGGCGCGATCGCGTACTGTTGCCTGCAGTGCGCGGACGCCGAGCTCGAGGGAGATGCGCTGTGAGCAGCGGGCGCCGGGCCCACGTTCACGGTCGCCCCGGGCAGCTGGGGGACATCCTGGCGTCGTCGCCGAGCACTCTCGTCTCTTGCGTCGCAACTCTCGCTGTCGTGCTCGCCGCACTGCTCGTCGGCGCGACAAACGCGCGTGCGGATACGAGCGTGATCCCGGACACGCCGGACCTGCCTTGGACGGACCCGAACCACCTCTCGCCGCTCGAGGTGCTGAGCTCTCAGATAGCGAGCCAGATCGCCGGCCGTGAAGCCCGCGTCTACTGCAACGGCCAGAACGACTGGGACATCCTGCGCGCGCAGCGATCGATTCCCGAGAACTCCTGGGGGTACGTCTCGAGACCGGCCTCCTACAACATTCAGAGCAGGACGTGGGTCAGCAGCTCACCCGATACGAAGCTGGCGCCGATCGCGTGCCAGTACCTGTGGAGCTTCGCGAAGGCACAGGCCAAGCCGACGAAGTGCGATGCGTCCAAGACGTTCACGACGTCTCACCCTGTGACGGTGCGCCATAGGGAGCGGGTCGCGGTCAAGGTCACCCGGCGTGTGAGGGTCAACGGCGTGTACGTGAAGCGCCGCGTCACGGTGTACAGGCAGGTGTGGCGTACGCGCCAGGAGCAGCGTACAACGACGACCACCGCGCCGCTCGGCCGCGTCCCGTGCTACTCGCCGGCCGAGCCCGGCACGACCGTGAGCGCTCCCGCGGGAGGGGAAGCCGCATACCGCAGCTTCGTGTTCGCGATTGCAAACCTCGCCCACGAGTCGATTCACCTGTTCGATCTCACGGCGGGTAGATCGATCGACGTCGTCGCCACGACAAAGGCGGCGGAGTCGCATGCCGAGTGCCTGGGCATGCAGAACATCGCCCGAGTCGCAGTCGCGCTTGGCGACACACCGGATGACGCCGCAGCCCTTGCGAAGTACTACACACTGCAGATGTATCCGAACCGGCGGACGTCAGCCCCCGATTACTGGTCTCCCGACTGCGTTCCGGACGGACGGCTCGATCAGACCCCGGGAGACGGTGTCTGGCCGTAGGAGACGGCAGCCCGTCGGCACGCGGCCTCGCAGCCGTCATGCCGCGAGCCGCGTCATGGGCGTATCAGCCGCTCAGGCAGTCTCGAACTGGGCCTCTTCGGTCGAGCCCTTGAGCGCCAGCGTCGAGCTGTGGCCGCCGGAGATGGCCTGCGCGATCTCGTCGAACCAGCCGGCGCCGACCTCGCGCTGGTGCCGGGTCGCCGTGTAGCCCTGCTCCTCGAGCGCGAACTCGTGCTCCTGGAGCCGGACGTACGCGGACATCCCCTCTTCGGCGTAGCCGCGCGCGAGCTCGAACATCGAGGCATTGAGCGCGTGGAAGCCGGCCAGCGTGATGAACTGGAACTTGTAGCCGAGCGCCCCGAGCTCGCGCTGGAAGCTCGCGATCGTGTCGTCGTCGAGGTGCTTGCGCCAGTTGAACGACGGCGAGCAGTTGTACGCGAGCAGCTTGCCGGGGAACTCGGCGTGGATCGCCTCGGCGAACTCGCGCGCCTCCTCGAGCGTCGGCTTGGAGGTCTCCATCCAGACGAGATCGGCGTACGGCGCGTAGGCGAGCCCGCGCGCGATCGCCGCCTCGATCCCCGCGTGGACGTAGTAGAAGCCCTCCGGCGTTCGCTCGCCGGTGACGAACGGGGCGTCCCGCTCGTCCACGTCGGAGGTGAGCAGTGTGGCCGCGTCGGCGTCGGTGCGCGCGACGAGGATCGTCGGCACGTCCGCGACGTCGGCCGCGAGGCGCGCGGCGGCGAGCGTGCGGATGAACTGCCCGGTGGGGACGAGCACCTTGCCGCCGAGGTGGCCGCACTTCTTCTCGGCGGCGAGCTGGTCCTCGTAGTGGACGCCTGCGGCGCCCGCCTCGATCATCTGCCGCATCAGCTCGAAGGCGTTGAGCGCGCCGCCGAAGCCGGCCTCGGCGTCGGCGAGGATCGGGACGACCCAGTGCCGCTCATGCGTGCCCTCGGACCACTCGATCTGGTCGGCCCGCAGGAGCGCGTTGTTCAGGCGACGCACGGTCGCGGGCACGCTGTTCGAAGGGTAGAGGCTCTGGTCGGGGTAGACGCCGCCGGCGAGGTTCGCGTCGGCCGCGACCTGCCAGCCCGAGAGGTAGATGGCTTTCAGCCCCGCCTTCACCATCTGCACGGCCTGGCCGCCGGAGAGCGCACCGAGCGCGCTGACGTAGTCCTCGGTGTGGAGGAGCTTCCAGAGCCGCTCCGCGCCGAGCCGCGCAAGTGAGTGCTCGATCCGCACCGAGCCGCGCAGCCGGATCACCTGTTCGGCCGTGTAGTCGCGCTCGATGCCGCGCCAGCGCGGGTCCTCGGCCCACGAGCGCTCGAGCTCGGCGGCCTCGCCCGCGGGGGCCGGACGGTTCCCATTGAGGTGTTGATCGCTCACGGTTGCTCCTTCGGATCCGAACTAGGGTCATTCGGATCCTAGATGCAGCACATGACGCTTGTCAAACGCGAATCATGTGCGTTTCGGATCCAAGAAGAGGACGTGCGCGTCCAGGAGCATGCGTCAGCGCGCCGCGGACTGCGCCAGGATCCGCTCGAGCAGGCTCCCGGAGGCGAGCACGTGCTCGCGCGCGAGCGCCCGCGCGCCGGCCGCGCTGCCCGCAGCGAGCGCCCCGATGATCGCCCGGTGCTGGCGCTCGTTCGCGCGGTAGAGCTCGTCCAGCTCGGACGCGTCCGCCGGCGCCCAGACGGCTGACCCCGAGAAGCGCGCGCTCTTCGCCATGCGCTCGACGAGCGGCGTGCCGGCGACACGGTAGATCACGTCGTGGAAGGCGTGGTTCGCGCGTACCCAGTCGGTGACCAGCCGGTTGCGGTCACCGTCCGCTGCGGTGCGGCGGTGGCGCAGCTCGTCGGTCAGTTGCGCAAACCGGTCCTCGGCGGCTTCGAGCTCGTCGAGGTCGGCGCGCGTGAACTTGCCGGCCGCGATCTCGGTCGCCAGGCTCTCGAGCTCGGCGCGGACGAGGAACGCCTCGCGCAGCTCGGCGCCCGTCAGTGTTCGCACGCGCACGCCGCGGTTCGGCTCGAACGAGACGAGCCCGAGCGCGGCGAGCCGGCGCAGCGCCTCGCGGATCGGCGTCCTGCTGACGGCGTAGCGCTCGGAGAGCTGCTCCTGCCGCAACACCGTGCCGGGCGCGACCTCGCCCGAGACGATCGCCTGCTCGAGTGCGAGAGCGATGTCGTCGGCCTTCGTGCTCGTCAACGTGGTCACGCGCTGAGTGTAGAAGGACTCGCGCGTTTGCTACTGGGTCTCGGCTACCGCGCGGCGCGCCTCCGCCTCGTACGGGTTGCCCGCGGATACCACGTGAGTCGATCGAGCCGCCGCTTCGCCCGGCGAAGCGGCGGCGGCGTGCTCGGGCCTCAACTGGCGACGATCGGGTCGAGCACGAGAATGCCCGATCCGTTCTGTGCCTGCGTGAAGCCGTACTGGTAGAGGCGCGGCCGCGTCAGCCGGTCGATGTTGCCCAGCTCCCGAGCCGGGATGGCGCCGAGCTGCGGCGGCACCGCGCTGACCAGCGTCTGCCTGAGCGGCCGGTGCAGCTCGTCTGCGACGTCCTTGCGGGTGAGGAAGACGGACGTGCTCACTTCGGCGTCCGGGCGGGGTGGCAGGAAGATGACGACGGAGTCCGTGCTGTCGACGTACTTGAAGGTGTAGAGGGCAAGCTCGAGCGCCTCGCGCCGCAGGAGCTGGTGGCGCTCCTCGGTCGCTTCGCCCTCCTTGATCGAACAGCGGTCGCCGAGGCCGCAGAGGACGAACATGAGCGAGTCCCCCGAGCGCACGAGTTTGATGTCGTCCTCCTCGGCCTGCCCGGTTGAGGTGTCGGGGCGCACGGCGATCGCCGCCACGGGCACGCTCGTGCCGTCGGTCGCTGTCGCGGAAGGCGGCCCGGCGATCGCGATCGCGAGCTGGTTTCCGCTCGGCAGGCGGTAGCGCTTCGACACGTGGTCCGCGATCTGCTTGGCCCTCGCGTCGTTCGAGCCGTCCGGCCGCCAGCTCGACCAGTCGGGCACCGGCGGGTCGCCGGGGCGGGTGGCGACGACGACGAACGAGCCGACGGCGCCGCCGACGATCCCCGCGAGCACGAAGTAGACGAGCCCGAACCGGAGCCGGTAGGCGGTGCCGCGCGCCCGCTCGGCCCGGCCGATCCGCCGGGCCTGCTTCGCCGAGACGGCTGCGGCGACCGTGACGTGCGGCTGCGGCTCGGGCGGCTCGGGCGACCCGGCGACGGTCACATCGTCGGCCATGCGCCCTCCTCGCGATAGTCGACCTCGGGCATCTCGAGGTGCTGCGCGTCGAGCAACTCGATCAGCTCGTCGCCGAACAGCTCCTTGCGCTCGGCGAGCACGTCGGCGATCCGCTCGACCGCGTCGCGGTTGTGCTCGACGAGGTTGTAGGCCGCGACGTATGCCTGGCCGAGGATCTGGGCGGCCATCGAGCGCTTGGCCGGGTCGCCGAGGACGCCTGCGATCGGGTTCTCGGAGAACGGCGCGCCGCCGGAGGTGCGGTTCATGATCTGGAGGCCGATCTTCTCGAAGCGCTTGGCGATCTTCTCGAGCTCGTCCTCGGGGTCGCCCTTCTTCGAGCGCTGCCCAGGGGGCCCGAGCTCGATCGCAGCAGGGCCCATGGCCGAGGCGCCGACCATCAGCGCGGCCTGCGCGGTCACGGAGAAGACGTCGCCCCCCACGCCGTTCGAGTTCTCACCGTAGAAGACGCGCTCGGCGGCCATCGCGCCGAGGCCCCAGACCAGGCGGGCGAACTCGTCGCTGCGGAAGCGGCTGAAGCGCTCCTCCTTCTCGAGCGCCTGGTGGTGGCCGAGCGAGCCGCCGCGCATGCGGATCGAGAGGCGGGTCGACTCGGCGCCCTTCATGTAGACGTGGCCGCAGACGGCGTGGCCGGCCTCGTGGATCGAGACCGCCCGCGTCTCGGCGGCGATGTACTCGATGCCGATCGCGGTGCCGGCCTCGACGGTCGTCATGGCCTCGACGAGGTCCTCCCACGTGAAGTACTCGCGCCCGCTGTGGTGGGCGATCGTCAGCGCCATCGAGGTCACCTGCTCGATCATGGCCGGCGAGTAGCCGTTCGTGACACGGGCGATCTCCTCCCGGCGCTTGCCCGAGTCGAGGTCCTGCGCGTGCGCGACCTTGCCGACGTAGAGGTCGAGAATGTCGAGCCGGTCCTGCTTCGTCGGCGTCCGGAACCAGACGTGACGGCCCATGCGGCCGGGACGGATGAGCGCCGGGTCGAGCCGCTCGATCGGGACGTTCGTCGCGCCGATGAAGTAGATCTGCTCCTTGCGCGGGCCGGGCGCCGGCAGGCGCAGCAGCACCTTGCCGAGCCGGCGCGGAAGGATGTACGTCGCGTCGAGGAACGTGTTGAAGCGGCTCGTCAGCGTGCGGCGCATGAAGGGCGGGTTGTCGATCCCGTCCATGACGACGAGCAGCTGGTTCAGGGCGAGCCCGCCCATGCCGCCGCCCATCATCCCCGGAAAAGCCTGGTTGACGATCCCCGCGAGCCGCGCGGACATGCCGGACGGCCCGCCCTCCGGCCGCGGCGCCCGCTCGGCGAACAACCGCTCGCGCCAGGCGCGCGACTCGAGGATCAGGTCGCCGCTCGGGTTGAGGGCGCCGCTCGGGCCGAAGAAGAGATGGTCGTGGACGCTCAGCGGTGTGAAGCCGGGCGTCATCTGCCCGCCGCCCTGGAGCGCCTGCCGGCGCATGCCGACGGCGTCGATCTCGTCGATGAAGACGATGCACTGGCCACCCCACTTGCGCGCGAGCCGCTTCGCCTTGGCGGCGAGGAAGCGGACGATGATCGCGTCGATGCCGATGAAAGTCTGCGCGAAGCCGGAGCCGGGGATCGAGACGAAGGGCGAGTTGAACCCGGTGGCGATCGCCTTCGCCAGCATCGTCTTGCCGGTGCCCGGCGCACCGAGGAAGAGCAGGCCGCGCTCGCGCTTTCCGCCCGCGCGCTCGAAGGCCTCGCCGGACTGCCAGATCGTGACGACGCGGCGCACCTCCTCCTTCGCCTCCGCCTGTCCGCGTACGTCGGCGAGCTTGACGCCCCACTCCGCGTCGCCGGGCTCGTAGCCCCGGATCTGCGAGATCCCCATCAGGAGCATCGGGCCCATGAGGATGCCGAAGTTGGCGATGAAGAGGAAGAAGACGAAGACGACCTGGATCCAGAGCGTGGGGGAGCTGAGCACGTTCCCGAGCCCACCGAAGAGGAAGCTCCAGGAGCCGAGCCACGTCGCATCCGCGTCGCCCTTCGCGGTCCGGGCGAGCCAGATGACCGTCATGAGGATGAGCAGGAAGGCGCCGAGGCGGGCCTTCTTGTACCAGTACCACGCGCGGCGACGGCCCATGATGTCCTCGCTACGCAGTTGCTCGCTCTCGGCTCCGAACAGGCTCGGCCAGGGGATAAGGCGGCGGAAGCCGAGGTCGACGAGGCCGCGGAAGGCGATCACGACACCTGCGGTGGCGAGCAGCGACGTCCACCAGCGCCAGCCGTTCTGCTGCGTGAACCAGACGAACAGCGCGGGGCTCGTGAGGATGGCGACGGCGGTGGCCGCGCGGGTCAGCCGCCGCCACGACTGGGCGAGCTCCTGCGCCGACGCGGTCTGAGACGCGCCGACAAGTGACTCTGCGACTGCCATCGCAGGAGTGTAGTTCGCGCTCCGGGACGGATCGGTTGTCGCGCCGTTAAGCCCGCGTGATAGGAAAGTGAACGTGAGCGAACCCGTTCAGGACGCGCGGAGCTACCACCGGCCGCGCTACGCCGCGCTCGTCCTCGACATCGCGCTCGGAGTCGCGGTCCTCGCCCTGCTCTCGTTCTCGGCCGCGGGGGACGGGCTCTACCGCGCCGTGGACGGGCTGCGCTGGTGGGCGGCAACGCCGCTCTTCGCGTTCCTCGCCGTCGGCGTCTCGGCGGTCGTGCGGTTGCCCATCGCGCTCTGGCGCGACCTGGCGCACGAGCGGCGGTTCGGCTTCTCGACGCAGTCCGTGGCCGGCTTTGCGGCCGATCGGCTGAAGACCCTCGCCGTCGGCGGAGCGCTGTCGGCCGGGTCGGCTCTCGGCCTCGTCGCGGCGGTCCACGCGGCACCTTCGGCCTGGCCGGCGCTCGCCGCTCCGGGTGCCGCGTTCTTCGTCGTCTCGCTCTCGTTCGTCGCACCGGTCCTGCTCGAGCCGGTCTTCAACCGCTTCCATCCCCTTGCCGACGCCGAGTTGGCCGACGCGCTGCGCGCCTTCGCGGCGCGCGCGGGCGTGCCGGTGCGCGCCGTCCTCGTCGCCGACGCGAGCCGGCGCACACGCAAGGTGAACGCGTATGTCTCCGGGCTCGGCTCGACCCGCCGCGTCGTCCTCTTCGACACGCTGCTCGAGCGGGCGAGCCTCCACGAGCTCGAGATCGTCGTCGCGCACGAGCTGGGTCACCGGCGCTACCGGCACGTCGCCCAGGAGACGGTGCTGGCGATGTTCGGAGTGGCGGGGCTCGCCGTCGCGCTCTGGGGCCTGCTGCGCTGGGAGGCGCTGCTCGACGCGCTCGGGGCGTCGGGGCCTGGAGATCCCCGCGTCGCCCCGTTCCTCCTGCTGTTCGCGGCCGCCGTCGGCCTCGTCGCGGCACCCTTCCAGTCCGCGCTCTCCCGGCACTGGGAGTACCAGTGCGACCGGTTCGCGCTCGAGCAAGTTGGCGAACTCGCCGCCTTCGAGTCGGCCTTCGCGCTGCTCTCGCAGGCGAATCTCGCCGATCCTTCGCCGCCGCGGCTGCTCTACCTCTGGCTCTTCACGCACCCGACCGTGCCGGAGCGGCTGGAGGCGGCGCGACGAGTTGCCCGGTCGGCTACGGTGCCCGCATGACACGGGCGACGCTCCACACCAGCGAAGGCGCGATCGAGCTCGAGCTCTATCCGGGCGAGGCGCCGAAGACGGTCGAGAACTTCACGAAGCTCGCCGGCGACGGCTTCTACGACGGCCTGGTCTTCCACCGGGTGATCCCCGAGTTCATGGTCCAGGGCGGCTGCCCGCGCGGCGACGGCACCGGCGACCCGGGCTACAAGTTCGAGGACGAGTTCAACGAGCACAAAGTGAGCCGCGGCGCGCTCGCGATGGCGAACGCCGGCCCGAACACGAACGGCAGCCAGTTCTTCATCGTCACGGCCGAGGCGTGTCCCTGGCTCGACGGCAAGCACACCGTGTTCGGGCGCGTCACGGGCGGGCTGGATGTCGTCGATCGGATCTCGCTCGTCGAGCGGGACGGGCGCGACAAGCCGCTGACGGCGGTCACGCTCGAGCGCGTCGAGCTCTCCTAGACTGGGCGCGGTGCACGCGCACGACCACGGGCGCACGCTCGCCGCCGACCGGCGGGCGCTCGGCGGCGCGCTCGCTCTCGTCCTCGCCTTCGCCGCGGTGGAGGTCGCCGGCGGGATCGTTGCGGGCTCGCTCGCGCTCATCGCCGACGCCGGCCACATGGTCACGGACGCGGGCGCGCTCGCGCTCGCGCTTGGGGCCGTCTGGCTCGCGGGCCGTCCTTCGTCGCCGCAACGCTCGTTCGGCTGGCGCCGCGCCGAGGTCCTGGCGGCGCTCGCCAACGGCGTGGGCCTCGTCGCCCTCGCGATCTGGATCTTCGTCGAGGCGGGACGAAGGCTCTCCGATCCGCCCGACGTGCGCGGCGGCTGGGTGCTCGCGATCGGGCTCGCAGGGCTCGCGGTCAACGTCGCGGCGGCGAGGGTGCTCCACCGCGCGGGCAGCGGCAGCCTCAACGTGCGCGCCGCCCTGCGGCACGTGCTCGCCGACCTCCTCTCGTCGCTCGGGGTGATAGCGGCCGCAGCGGTCGTGCTCGCGACCGGCTGGGAGCGGGCCGACCCGCTGATCTCGATCGGCATCGGCGTGCTCGTGCTCGGCAGCTCGGTCGCCGTCTTGCGCGAGTCGGTCGCGATCCTGCTCGAGGCGACACCGGATGGGATGAGCGCCGAGGAGGTCGGCGCGGCGATGACCGCCCACCCCGGCGTGGTGGAGGTGCACGACCTCCACATCTGGACGATCACCTCCGGCTTCCCGGCGCTCTCGGCACACGTGCTCGTGGAGGCGGGTGCCGATTGCCATCGGATCCGGCTCGAGCTGGACGCGCTGCTCCGCGAGCACTTCGGTCTCGACCACACGACGCTGCAGGTCGAGCACCGGCCCGGACTCGTTACGCTGGTCCGGTGAACCTCGCGGGCAGGACGGCGATCGTCACCGGCGCCTCCTCTGGCATCGGGGCGGCGACGGCGCGCAAGCTCGCGGAGGCGGGCGCTCGTGTCGCGGGCGGCGCGCGCCGCGTCGAGCGGCTGGAGACGGCGATCGCGCTCCCGCTCGACGTGACCGACCCCGAGAGCTGCGCCGCGTTCGTGGCAGAGGCCGTCGAGCGGCTCGGCGGCGGTGTGGACGTGCTCTTCAACAACGCGGGTCTCGCGCTCGGTCGCGTGCCGATCTGGGAGTCGACCGAGGAGGACGAGCGCACGGTGATCGAGACGAACGTGAGCGGCCTGATGCGGATGACCCGGCTCTGCCTCCCGCACATCCGCGACGGCGGGCATATCGTCAACATGGGCTCGGTCGCGGGCCGGCAGGCGTACCCGAGCGGCGCTTCGTACATCGCCGCCAAGTTCGCCGAGCGCGGCTTCACCTATGCGCTGCGCGAGGATCTGCTGGGCCGCCCGATCCGCGTCACGACCGTTGACGCGGGGCTCGTCGAGACGGAGTTCTCGCTCGTCCGCTTCAAGGGGGACGCCGACCAGGCGAAGGCCGTGTACGCCGGCCTCGATCCCGTGACGCCCGACGAGGTTGCCGACTGCGTCCTCTTCGTCCTCACCCGCCCTCTCCACGTGAACGTGGACGAGATCGTGATCAAGGCGCTCGCGCAGTCGAGCGGCGCTCGGATCGTTCGCCGCGAGAACCTGGCGTAGAGATCAAGCGGGGGCGCTCGCGTCGAGCCGGCGTAGCTCGCGCACGTCGCGCACAGCGAGCACGGCGACGACGGAGAGGGCCTGCACGGCGGCGGCGATCCAGAGCGTCTCGGCGACGCCGATCCCCGCCGCGACCGGCCCGGCGAGTGAGAGTCCGATCGGGATCGCCACGAACGAACCGAGCGCGTCGTACGAGGAGACGCGGGAGAGCACGTCGAGCGGGATGTGCTGCTGGAGCGAGGTGTCCCAGAAGACGCTGAACAGCTCGAGGCCGACCCCCGCGAGGACGGCCGAGCCGGCAACGAAGACGGCGGGGACTCCGAGCGCCAGCAGCGCGAGGACGGGCGAGAGCAGGAGGAGAGCCGCCGTCCCGACGAAGAGAGTGCGCTGAGGCCGGATTCGCAGCGCGATCAGTCCTCCGACGATGAGCCCGCCCGACTGGCAGGCGAGGATTGCGCCCCAGACGGCTGCGCCTCCCAGCTCGTCTTTCGCGATCACGGGCCCGAGCACGAGCAGCCCGCCCATCCACACCATGTTGCCGACTCCGGCCTGGACGACGATCGTCCAGAGCCAGGTGCGCGAGCGAAACTCGCTCCAGCCCTCGCGTAGCTCGCGTACGAAGTCCCGCCCGCCGGCTCGCGCCGAGGCGACGATCCTCATCCGGGCGAGGATCGCGGCGCTCGCCGCATAGGTGGCGCCGTCGAAGGCGATCGCCCAGCCGGAGCCCACTCCCGCGACGAGGAGACCGCCGATTGCCGCGCCGCCGATGTTCGTGAAGTTCAGAGACAGGCGGAGCAGCGCATTCGCCTGCTGGAGGCGTCCGGGGCTCACGGTCTGCGGCACGAGCCCCTGCGAGGCGGGGAAGAAGAACGAGCTGGCGACGCCCCGCGCCACGCCGAGCGCGATCAGGTGCCAGAGCTCCGCCCTGCCGGTGAGGAGCAGGAGCGCGACCCCGCCCTGCGCCGCGCCGGAGAGCAGGTTCGAGCCGACCATGACGACGTTGCGCGGCAGCCGGTCGGCCCAGACGCCGCCGACGAGGATGAAGACGATCTGCGGCAGCCAGGCGGCGGCGAGCACGAGCCCGAGGTCCGAGGCCGAGCCCGTCAGGTCGAGGACGGCGAAGGCGAGCGCGATCGGCGCGATCGCGCTGCCCGCGAGCGAGACGACGCGGCCGGCGAAGAGCAGCCGGAACTCGCGCTCGCCGAGCGGGCCGAGCCGGACTGCGAGCGTTGACTCCGTTCCTGGCATGGTCTACGAGGGCGAGGGCCTCGGTCCGGACGAGCGTGAGAGCCTCGCCGGGATTCTCGCCGCCAACTTGGGCCTCACGGATCTAACCATCCGTAAGCCGGCCCGTCCCGACGCACTGCGCGCGGCCAAGGCGGCGCTCGACCCCGCCGGGATCCTCAACCCCGGCGTCCTGCTCGACCCGCTCCGCTAGGAGGCGGCGGCCTCGCGCCGCTTGCGCCAGTAGCGCTCGAGGCCGAGGTAGCAGTGCGAGAAGGGCGCCGCCCGGTCGTAGTACGCCGCGTCGGCTCCGGACTCCTCGACGTCGCGCCGGGCGGCGGCGAGGAACGCAGGCTCATCCATGCCGCTCTCGATCCGGTGCGACCACGCGTGCAGCCGCGCGGAGAACCGCGCCAGATGGGACTCCACGTCGTCGAAGACACCGAAGTGGACGAGCGCGAGCCGCGCGGGCGCGCGCCGGCGGATCTCCGCCACCGTCCGGTCCCACGCCTCGATGTCCACCTCGGGCGGCGGGCAGGGCGGCAGCACGAACGAGCCGGGCGCGACGCGCACGCCGGCTGCGTCGCCCGCGTAGAGCGTCCCGTCGCGGTCGAGGTAGCAGACGTGGTGCCGGGCGTGACCCGGGCTCGGGAAGCAGTCGAGCCCGAGGACGCTCTCGCCGACCACGTGGACATTCTCGGCCGGCACCGGCGCGAGCTCGCCCCAGAGCGGGTCGAACGTGTCGCCGTAGAGGCGCCGCGCGCTCGCCTCGAGCTTCGACGGGTCGACGAGGTGTGGAGCGCCGACCTCCGAGACGTGCACCTGGAGCCCCGGGTGCTCCCGCACCAGCGACCCCGCGGCCCCCGCGTGGTCGAGATGGATGTGGGACAGAAGCAGGTGGCGGAGGTCCGTCACCTCGACGCCGCGCTCGCGCAGGCCCTCCTTCAGCCGCGGCAAGCAGGACGACGGTCCGCAGTCGAAGAGCGCGAGGCCGTCCTCGGTCTCGAGCAGGTAGGAGCCGACGATGCGCTCCCCCTGGTGGAGCAGGTCGATCGGCTGAATCTCCATCAGGCGCGCGCGGTGGACCGCACGAGCGCCGCTTCGAGGTCCGCGATCAGGTCGTCTGCCGACTCGATCCCGACCGAGAGCCGCACGAGGTTGCGCGGCGGCGCGAACGGCGCGTCGGCGGTGGAGGCGTGCGTCATCGCGGCGGGCACCTCGATCAGGCTCTCGACGCCGCCGAGGCTCTCTGCCAGCGTCCAGATCCGGGTGCGCGCGACGAGCGCGATCGCCTCCTCCTCGCTTTCCGCGAGGAAGGAGACCATGCCGCCGAAGTCGCGCATCTGCCGGGCCGCGAGGTCGTGCCCGGGGTGACCCGGCAGCCCGGGGTAGAGCGCCTGCTCGACGCGGGGATGGCCGTCGAGGAACGCGGCAACGGCGCGCGCATTCTCGCAATGCTGGCGCATCCGCACGGCCAGAGTCTTGATCCCGCGCAGCACGAGCCACGCGTCGAACGGGCCGGGGACCGCGCCCAGCGACTTCTGCAGGAAGCGCAGGCGCTCGGCGAGAGCGGCGTCGCTCGTCGCCGCGAAGCCGCCCACGACGTCTGAGTGGCCGCCGAGGTACTTCGTGGTCGAGTGGACGACGATGTCGGCGCCCAGATCGAGCGGCCGCTGCAGGTACGGCGTGGCGAACGTGTTGTCAACGACGACGATCGCGCCGACGGCGTGGGCGGCCTCCGCGGCGGCCCGGACGTCCACGATGTTGAGCAGCGGATTCGTCGGCGTCTCGATCCAGACGAGCTTCGTGCGCGCGTCGACGTGCGCGGCGAGGTTCTCGCTGATCTCCCGCGCCGTGAGGTACGTGAACCCGTAGCCCTTCGGCTCGTAGACCTTCGAGAACATGCGGTAGGCGCCGCCGTAGAGGTCGTTGACGCAGACGACGCGTTCGCCCGGGTCGACGAGGTGCATGATCGTCGTTGTCGCGCCCAGGCCCGAGGAGAACGCAAGCCCGTGCTCGGCGCTCTCGAGCGAGGCGAGGCAGAGCTCGAGCGCAGTCCGCGTCGGGTTGGCGACGCGCGAGTAGTCGTAGCCCTTGTGGACGCCGACCGCCTCCTGCGCGTACGTCGAGGTCTGGTAGATCGGCGTCGTGACGGCGCCGGTGGCCGGGTCGGGCTCCTGGCCCTCGTGGATCGCGCGCGTCTCGAAGTCCATTGCCGCCAGGATAGTCGCAAGCCCCTAGGCTGACGCCGTGCCTCGTCTCCTCCTCGCCGCGACCCTCGCCGCGCTCGCCGCGACGAGCCTCGCGCTCTTCGTGCTGCGCGAGGATGACCCCGTGGCGCGGGCCGACGCCGTCGTCGTCCTGTTCGGCGGCCGCGCGAGGCTCCCGGTCGGCGTCGAGCTCGTCGAGCGAGGCGTCGCGCCGGTGCTGGTCGTGTCGCAGGGTCGCGACCGCGCCTGGCGCTCGCCGGGGCTCTGCGACCGGCGGGACATCCGGGTGCTCTGCCCGAGCGCGGACGACGAGTCCACGCGCGGCGAGGCGCGGCTGATCGGCCGACTCGCGCGAGAGCGCGGCTGGGACTCGCTCGTCGTCGTCACCTCCCGCTTCCACCTCCTCCGCGCGCGGCTGCTGGTCGAGCGCTGCTACGGCGGGCGGCTCGCGCTGGTGGGAGCACGGAAGCCGCGCGCGCGGCTGCCGGTGCAGGTCGTGCTCGAGTGGGCGAAGCTCGCCCGCGCCGGGATCCTGCGCGGCTGCTGAGACGGCGCAGCCGCGCCTGATCCGGGCGAGCCGAATCTCCCCGAATCGGGGATCCCGGTCTGCCTGAATCGAGAATCCGTTGCGAACTCTCCTTCGGACGATATGTGTGGTGCGGCTCGTCCCCCACGAAGACCCTGCGGAGGTCACATTCGATGTCGTCCACATTCACCACCGGGCAGCGCCTGAGCCCGTCCGAGGCGGAGGCGCTCTGGCGCCGCTGGCGCGACGCGCGCGACACTCGGTCACGCGACCGGCTCGTGCTGGCCTACGCCCCGATGGTCCGCTATCTCGCCGGTCGCAAGGCGCGAGAGCTCCCGGCTCACTGCGACCTCGACGACCTTGCCTCCAGCGGGCTCGTCGCGCTGATGGAGGCCGTGGACCGTTTCGATCCGGCCAGGGGCGCGACCTTCGAGCAGTACGCCTGGACGCGGGTCGCCGGCGCGATCGTCGACGAGCTTCGCCGCCAGGACTGGGCTTCGCGCTCGGTGCGCCGCTTCGGCCGCCGCGTCGAGCGGGCTCGCGACGAGTGGATCGCGAAGAACGGCGCGACGCCGACGGAGACCGACGTCGCGGGCGCGCTCCAGATGGACGCCTCCGAGCTGCGCGCCGGACTCGAGGAGATCGACCGCGCCGACCTCGTCTCGCTCAACGCCCTCTCTCGTGCCGGCGCCGACGACTCGGCTTCGGTCGAGGTCGGCGATGCGATCGTCTCCGAGAACGGCGCCGACGAGCCCGAGCGCTCCGCGCTCGCCTCCGAGCGCGCCGGGCTCTTCCGCGACGCGGTCGCGGGCCTGAGCGAGCGGGAGCGTAAGGTGCTCTCCCTCGTCCACGTACACGGGCTGCAGGGCGCCGAGATCGGCCGCATGCTCGGTGTCAGCGAGTCGCGCGTCTCGCAGATCCTCACCGGTATCCGGCGGAAGCTGAAGGACGAGATCGAGGCGTACGACTCCGCGCTCGGATTCGTCGCCGCGTAGCTACTCCGGCGTGCGGCCGGCGAAGATCGTCGCGAGGCGCGAGGCGTCGATGTTTCCGCCGGACACGATGCACACGATCCGGCCCGAGCCGGCGCGCCCCGAGAGCGCGGCGGCGACCGGAAGGGCGCCGGCCCCCTCGGCGACGACACGCGCCCGCTCGGCGAGCAGCCGGACCGCTGCGGTCGTCTCGGCGAGCGAGACCACGTGGCTCCCGGCGATGAGATGCCGCACGAGCTCCCACATCGCCGGCAGGAGGGCCTTGCTGCCGGCCCCGTCCACGAACGAGGGCCGGTAGGCCACGTCCTGCGGCACGTCCCCCGCGGCGAGCGCCGCGGCGACGGGGGCGCCGGTCTCCGGCTCGACGGCGTAGACGCGCACCTCGGGCGCCGTCTGCGCGAGGGCGCCCGCGATCCCTGCCGTGAGGCCGCCGCCGCCGTACGGGACCAGCACGGCGTCGAAGGTGGCGAGGTCCTCGAGCAGCTCGAGCCCGATCGTGCCGTTGCCCGCTATCACGAGGTCGTCCTGGACCGGGTGGACGAAGAGACCGTCCGCGCCCTCGTAGCACCCGGCCTCGATCACCTCCCACCAGCGCTCGTACGAGACCTTGACGATCCGCCCGCCCAGCCGGGTCACGGCCGCGAGCTTCGTCTCCGACGCATGCTCGGGAACGACGATCGTCGCCGGGACGCCCGCCTCGCGCGCCGCCCACGCGACTCCCTGGGCCATGTTGCCGGCGCTGGCGGTCACGACGCCGCGCGCGAGCGCCTCCGGGGACGCCTGACGGATCGCGTTGACGGCGCCCCGGATCTTGAAGGAGCCGACCGGCTGCAGGCACTCGAGCTTGAGCCAGATGTCCGCCGGCGACTCAGGGGCGTCGAGCCGGACGAGGGACGTGCGCACGGCCGCACCGCGGATCACCGCGCGGGCGCGTTCGATCTCGGCGAGGGGGATCAGAACGCCACCTCCGTCCCGGCGCCCGCCGCGCGTGCGCAGCCGACGGCGAGCTCAGCCGCGGCAAGGTCCTCGATGCAGTCGCGCATCGGCAGATGCGCGTGCACGTCGTGCTCGCAGAGGACGAGGACGCTCACGGGAAGAAGGCCCCGATTCTGTCGCGGTCGGCGGGAGAGAGGTCGAGCTGGAGTGCCGCGAACGCCGGCTCGAGGTGCTCCGGCCGCCTCGGCCCGACCACGATCGCGGTCACCTGAGCCTGTCCGAGCAGCCAGGCGAGAGCCAGGGTGGCGGTCGTCGTCCCGCGCCCGCGCGCCTCGGCCTCGAGCGCCTCCAGCGCGTCGAAGACCTCGGCCCCACGCAGGTGCTCGTACGGCCCGGGACGCAGCGTCATCCGCGAGCCGGCGGGAGGCTCCTCGTCGCGCCGGTACTTGCCGGTCAGCCAGCCGCCGCAGAGCGGGCTGAAGGGCGTGAAGCCGAGCCCGTGCTCCCGGCAGACCGGAAACACGTCCTCCTCGACCGCCCGGTCGAGCAGCGAGTAGGCGTTCTGCACCCATCCATACGCGGTGAGCCCTTCCAGCTCCGAGAGCTCGAGTGCCTCGGCGAGCTGCTCCCCGGTGACATTGGAGGCGCCGACGGCGCCGACCTTGCCCGCTCCGACGAGCTCGTCGAGCGCCTGGAGCGTCTCCTCGAGCGGCGTGTCGGGGTCCGGCGCGTGCGTCAGATACAGGGGGACGCGCTCCACGCCGAGCCGCTCGAGGCTCCTGTCGAGCTGGCGCAGGATCCGCCGGCGCGAGAGCCCGCTGTCGGCGCCCTCCTCCATCGGGTTGAAGGTCTTGGTCGAGAGGACGATCCGGTCGCGCACCTCCGGTCCCTTCGCCCGCAGCCACTCGCCGATCCAGGCCTCGCTGCGCCCGCCGCCGTAGGCGTCAGCGGTGTCGAAGGTCGTGATCCCGGCCTCCCACGCGGCGTCCATGATCGCGAACGCCTGCTCTTTCGACTCGCCCTGTCCGAAGAGCGCGGGGGCGGAGCCGATGCCGCCGAAGTTGCCGCAGCCGAGAACGATCCGCGAGATCTCGATCCCACTCGCTCCGAGCGCCCGCTCCTCCATGCGGCGATCCTAGACCGGCGGCGGGGGTCAGGAGGAAGGCCGGCGCCGCGTTCGGCCGCGGGCCGCGACGGCGCGTTTCAGGAGCTGGAGTGCCTCCTGCGTCCGGCCCTCCAGCTCGTAGGTGCGTGCCAGCCCTTCGAGCACCTCCGGCAGGTAGGGGTTCTCCCCCTGCTCCAGCAGGTCCGCGGCGAGCTCGTAGAGCTCGCGCGCGTGGGCGACGTCCTCGCGCTCGAGGAAGACCCCGGCGATCACGGCGTAGGCGCGGGCGGCGTCATGGGGTGCCTCCGCCGCGAGCACCGGACACGCGCCCATCGCCACCGCGGCGGCCTCCTCGGGCTCGCCGAGGAGCGCGATGGCGCGTGCTTCCTCGACCAGGAACTGGGCGCGCTCGAGCGGGTTGCCGGCCTCGCCGAGCAACTCACGGCCACGGCGCAGCGCGGCGAGCGCCTCGGCGTAGTTGCCGAGCTCCAGCTCGACGAAGCCGAGCGGGTGGTGGGCGCGCGCCAGGCGGTAGACGTCCTCGGTGCCCTCGAGCAGCTCGATCGTCCTGCGCGCGTACCGGGCCGCGGTCTCGAAGTTCCCCTGGTGCGCGTTCAGGCGGGCCTGCGTCCACGTGAGCGTCGCGCCCAGCGAGCCGTCCGCGTCCGCCGCCTGCCCGAGCGCCGCGCCGAGCAGCTCCTGTGCCCGGCCAAAGCGCGCTCCGTCGACAAGGGTGTTGACGAGCATGAGCGTGAAGCGGAGGGCGCCTCGGCCGTCCCCCCGCGCGCGCGCCGCGTCGGCGGCCCGCCCGAAGATCCGCTCGGCCTCGTCGAGCTGCCCGGAGACGGCGTGCGCTCGTCCCAGCGTCTCTACGTTCGCGACGGCCGCGTCCGGCGCGAGCGCGAGCGACTCCTCGAGTGCCTCGATCGCGCTGTGGAGGTCGCCTTGCCGGAAGGCCAGCCGCCCGATTCCCGCAAGTGCCTCGGCCCGCGTCGCGTCGTCGCCCGCCGTGCGCAGCGCGCGCTCGTAGAGGGCGGCGGCCCGCTCGAGGTCGTCGAGGCGAAGGGCGAGCTCGGCGTCGGCGAGCAGCGGGTCGAGCGGGGGAGTTGCCATCTGACAGGGGGACTGTAAGCGAGCGGGGCAACCGGAGCGACTTCCAGGTGGTAACCACACGAACGGAAGGAGGCAAGGTGAAGAAGCTACTGCTGCCGCTGTTCGGCGCGGTCGGCGCGCTGCTCGCCGTGCTCGGCGGCTCGGGGACGCTCTGGCCCTAGGAGCCGACTCGCCCCGGGCGCCGGCGACGGCGCCCGGGGCGCAGGAATCGCGGCTTGGATGTCGCACCCGAGGGGTGTGTGGCACGACGTCTTCAGCCTGCCGGTGGACGCCTGGGAGAAGGTGCTGCGCGCCGTGCTCGTCTACGGCTTCCTCGTCGTCGCCCTGCGCGTCGTCGGCAAGCGCGAGCTCGGGCAGTCGAACACGCTCGACCTGATCGTTCTGCTCCTGATCGCCAACACCGTGCAGAACGCGATCATCGGTGCGGACAACTCCTTCACCGGCGCGGTTATCGGCGCGGTTACGCTCTTCACGGTCAACGAGGCCCTCAACCGCGCGGCCTACCGCTGGGAGTGGGTCAAGCGGCTGCTGGAAGGCGAGCCGGGCCTGCTCATCGAGGACGGGAAGCCCGTGGCGCGGCAGCTTCGGCGTGCGAGCATCTCGCTGCCCGAGCTGCGGGCCGTCGCGCGGCGGCAGGGCTTCACCGACCTCGGCGCCGTGCAGACCGCGATCCTCGAGACGAACGGCGTCGTGACGATGTTCGCTGCCGACGAGCGGGAGGTGTACCACCCGGCCGAGCCGGGCGGCCTGCGCATCGGCAAGCACCGCCGCGGGCGCCACTAGGCTGCTTCCGCACATGTCGCACGCGCACGGCCTCGTCGATCCCTCGATCGTGCGCTCGCGCGCGGGGCTCCGCACCGTCGCGATCAGCCTCTGCCTCCTCGGCGCGACCGCGGCGGCGCAGGCGGCGATCTACGCCGCGAGCGGCAGCGTCGCGCTGCTCGCCGACCTGATCCACAACGTCGGCGACGCGCTGACCGCGGTGCCGGTCGGGATCGCGTTCTGGCTGCGCAGCGAGCGCGCCGAGCGCTGGGCCGGCTTCGCCGTCGTCTTCGCGATCTTCGTCTCGGCCTGCGTCGCGCTCTACGAGGCGATCCAGAGGCTCGTGCACCCGCAGGACCTCTCGCACCTGTGGGTGCTCGCCGGCGCGGGCGCGCTCGGCTTCCTCGGCAACGAGGCCGCGGCGGTCGTGCGGCTGCGCGCGGGACGGCGGTTGAGCAGCCCGGCGCTCGTCGCCGACGGCCAGCACGCGCGCATCGACGGCCTCGTCTCGCTCGGCGTGGTGGCGAGTGCGGCGGTCGTCGCGCTCGGGCTGCAGATGGCCGACCCGCTGATCGGCCTCGGCATCACGCTCGTGATCCTGCGGATCACGTGGCACTCGTGGCAGACCGTCCGCGGCCACCAGCACTAGCCGCTCGCGGCGAACCGCTCGAAGCGAAGCGCGAGCCGCTCGCGGTCCGGCTGCCAGGCCCGGCGCGACGGCAGCACGATCGGCTGCTCGTGGAAGCCCTTGAGCAGCTCGAGCATCGGCCCGTCGTCGTCCTCGCGCAGCTTCCGCGCGACGTGAACCGTGTAGTCGGGGGAGATGCCGACGAGGTTCTCGTCGAAGGCGCGGTGATGGATCGAGCAGAGGCTAAGACCGTTGCGCACGACGGGTTCGCCGCCTTCCTCCGTGTCACCGACGATATGTGCGGCATCGAGCAGCCGAATCTCGCTGAGCCTGCAAATCGTGCAGCGGTCGCTGTATGCGGGAAGGACAGCTCCTCGGAATTGGGCCTGATGGACGCGCTGTCTCACCTGCCGGACGACATAGCGCCGCTCGTTCACGTCGTCGATATGCACCGGCTCCCGCTCGTCGTACGGCCCACGCATCTTTCCGAACGTAAGGCGCACGGTCCGCTCCTGGGGGTGATCCTCCTCGACGTAAGCGGGGTACTCGGGCCGGTACCAGTTCGGGCGCGTTCCCATGAAGTAGACAAGCGGCACGTCGAGGAGGTGCGCCGTCCGCAGCCACGTGTTGAAGTGGTTGTCGATCGGCCCATCTTGGTAGCGGTACAGGATGCCGTCCGGCGTCTCGCTGTCCTGGTAACGCACCTGGCGGTAGGCGCTGTGCAGGGAGAGCGCCGCCTTGCCGCGCTGTGCTTCGGCCGCCCGGTAGATGCCGTACGCCCTGTTCATGAACGGGACCTTCTTGCCCCGGAAGTTGAAGCCTGGCTTGAGCGCGGCCCACGGGATGTCGGGGCCCCACTGTGCGCAGAGGACGTCGAGCGAGTGGAAGCACGAGCTCCGAACGTCGTCGTCACGCATCGGTCGATTCTAGGCTCGCGCTGCCGAAAGACGAAGCGCCCCGCTCGTGGCGGGGCGCTTCGTGGGTCAGATGGCCGTTTCGGCTAGCTGCAGCCGGTGTTCGTGCCGCAATCCCTGCACGTGTAGCAGCTGCCCGTTCTGACCATGCGGCCGCCGCAGCGGGCGCACTCGACCGCGTCCTCGAACGTGTTGAAGAGAGCGGTCTGGCCCGCGGGTGGAGCCTCGTAGGCGGCCGGGTCGCCGCCGCCGCCCTCGAGCGCGGCGTAGGCCTGCGCAAGGCGCGCCTTCACGTCGGCCGTGAGGATGCCGGCCTCCTCCTGCTGGTCGGCGGTGAGGAACTTCTTCCCCATCCAGCGGAAGATGTAGTCCACGAGCGACTTCGCAACGCGGATGTCGGCGTCGTTCGTCATCCCCGACGGCTCGAAGCGCATGTGGCTGAACTTCGAGACGTACACCTCGAGCGGCACGCCGTACTGGAGGCCGAGCGAGACGGAGATCATGAACGAGTTCATCAGGCCGGCGAGGGTCGTGCCCTCCTTGGCGATGTCCACGAAGATGTCGCCGGGAGTGCCGTCCTCGAAGAGGCCGACGTGGATGTACCCCTCGTAGTCGCCGACGCGGAACTTGCGGCCGACCTCGACGCGATCCTCAGGCACCCGCCGCCGCTTCGGGGCTGCGACGAGCACGCCCGGCGCGAGCACCGCCAGCGAGCCGTCGGCCTTCCCGGAGAGCGGCTGGGCGACCTTGCAGTTGTCGCGGTAGATCGCGATCGCCTTGACGCCGAGCTGCCAGGACTCGATCACGAGCTGGCCGACCTCGTCCACCGTCACCGACTCGGGCAGGTTGACCGTCTTCGAGATCGCCCCGCTGATGAACGGCTGGACCGCGCCCATCATCTTCACGTGGCCCATGTAGTGGATCGCGCGGTCGCCGATCGCGCAGTCGAAGACCGGGTAGTGCTCGGCCTTCACGTGCGGCGCGCCGACGATCGTGTTGCGCTCGTCGATGTAGGCGACGACCTCGCCGATCTCGCCCGGCGCGTAGCCGAGCTTGTCGAGCGCCATCGGCACCGTCTTGTTGACGATCGTGATCTCGCCGCCGCCGACGAGCCGCTTCGACTTGACGAGCGAGAAGTCCGGTTCTACGCCGGTCGTGTCGCAGTCCATCATGAAGCTGATCGTGTTGTGGCTGACGAAGCCGTTGGCCACGTAGGTGACGTTGTCGGGAACCGAGAGGTCGAAGGTCGGCTCGTCCTCGAGCATCTCGACCGTCGCAACCGTGTCGTAGTAGAAGCCGAGCAGGTGCTCGAGCTCCGTGCTGACGCTCCGCTCGAGGAGCGCGGTCGCCGACCGACGGGACACGTCACCGCGACGTGCCAGCGCCATCAGCATGGTCTTGCGCAGCGCGTCGTTCTCGGACGCCAGCTCGTCGACGAGACCTCGGCTCACCGGGATGTGATCGTGACGGGCGGCCTGCCGGTGATCGCCGGACGCCAGCCGTGCCGGCTTGCGCTCGGAGACGAAGCCGATCTCCTCGAGCCACCGCTCCGCCCCCGAGACGTTGAGCAGGCGCAGCACGAACCGTTCGTGCTCGCCCCAGTTGGAGCTCGCGTCATCGATCTTGCGGGTCGTGACGAAGCCGAGCGCGAGCAGGAGGCTCTGGACGTCGCGGCTGAAGCTCTCCGTCACCGTGCTCCACGAGACGTAGCCGTTGTTCGTCGTCCCGTCGGCCTCGAACAGGCCACGGACGAAGGCGGCGTACACCTCGCGATCGTTGGAATGGAGGATCGCGTCGGGGATGTGGGCGACCCATCCCTTCCCGCGGTGCTCGGCCGACGGCGGCAGCTTCGTGAATCCGCACGCCTCCCACCAGAGCGCCAGGGGCACCGAATTGAATGCGACCTCCGTGTAGCCCTTCCTCTCGGCGACGTGCGGCGTCGATCGAAAAGAGCGTCCTGCCCAGGTCGACGAGGTGCGCGACGACGTCGCGATCCTCCGCGGAGACGCAGAGCCGCAAGCCCTTCGCGTGGAGCGAGCCGTCGCCCATGAAGTAGCCCACGAGCTCGGCGAGCTCCGGCGTCATCGTCCGGGGAACGCCGGTGCGCTGGTCGGATGTCCAGTGGAGTTCGCCGAGCGGCGGCAGCTGGACATCCTGCGGCTCGCCGACGAGGCCGTTCAGCATCAGCGGCACACGGTCGCCCGCGGCGATCTCGGCGAAGCGCCGCCACACCCAGTTGCCATCGGGGTCGACGACCTTGATCCGGTGCGTCGGCGTGCCCTGAATGCGGTAGCCGCGTCCCGTCTCGATGGAGACGACCTGCTCGAAGCCGTTCACGTAGAAGCTCGTTGCCTGGCGCGGCCCCTCGTCGGTCGCCACCTCGACGTCGAGGTCCTGCCACTTCGACCCGACGGTGTCACCGAGGGTGCGCAGCCGCACGAGCCCGCGGCTCGTCGAGATGAGGCTGTCCCCGACGAGGCAGCCGGTCGGTGCGAGCACCGTGGCCTGCGCGTTGCGGAAGCCGTGCACCTCGCCGAGGTCGAGCGCTTCGTCCCACGCGCGCCGCGCGGCGGCGAGCAGGTCGTCGGGCACGACGTCGGTGTTGTCGATGTTGCCGACCGCGGCGCGGTGCTTGGCGATCACGCCGATCATCGCGGCCGCGTTCGGCCGGTAGCCGGCGAACGGCCCCATGCGGTGGGCGACCTCGGCCGACTTGCGGTAGGCCCGCCCGGTCATGAGCGCGGTGATCGCGGCCGCGTAGGCGCGGCCCTCGTCGGAGTCGTAAGGGAGCCCGCGCGCCATCAGCAGCGCGCCGAGGTTCGCGTAGCCGAGCCCGAGCTGGCGGTAGGCCTTCGCGTTCGCGCTCGATCTCGGGCGTCGGGTACGACGAGTAGCCGACGAGGATCTCCTGGGCGAGGAAGACGACGTCCACCGCGTGCTCGAACGCCTCGACGTCGAGCTCGCCGTCCTCGCGCCGGAACTTCATGAGATTCAGCGATGCGAGGTTGCACGCACTGTCGTCGATGCTCATGTACTCCGAGCAGGGGTTGGACGCGTTGATCCGCCCCGTGTTCGGCAGCGTGTGCCAGCTGTTGATGATCGTGTCGTACTGGACGCCCGGGTCGGCGCACTCCCATGCGGCGGCCGCGATGTCGCGCAGAAGGGCGCGCGCGTCCACCGTCTGGACGACCGTGCCGTCGGTGCGCGCGGTCAGGCTCCACTCCTTGCCCTCGACGACCGCCTCCATGAAGGCGTCGGTGACGCGGACCGAGTTGTTCGCGTTCTGATACTGGATCGAGGCCCAGTCCGGCGAGTCGAGCGACATGTCGTAGCCCGCCTGCTCGAGGACGCGCGCCTTGCGCTCCTCCTTGGCCTTGCACCAGATGAACTCCTCGATGTCCGGATGGTCGACGTCGAGGATCACCATCTTGGCCGCGCGCCGCGTCTTGCCGCCGGACTTGATCGTGCCGGCGGAGGCGTCGGCGCCGCGCATGAACGAGACGGGGCCGGAGGCGTGGCCGCCCTTCGAGAGCTGCTCCTTCGAGGAGCGCAGCCGCGAGAGGTTGACGCCCGACCCGGAGCCGCCGCGGAAGATGACTCCCTCGCGCCGGATCCAGTCGAGGATCGACTCCATCGAGTCCTCGATCGAGAGGATGAAGCACGCGCTGCACTGAGGGCGCTCCTCGAAGCCGACGTTGAACCAGACCGGGGAGTTGAAGGAGGCGTACTGGTTGACGAGGATCGCCTTCAGCTCGGCCTCGAAGGTCTCGGCCTCCTCCTCGGTGGCGAGGTAGCCGCCCTCGCGGCCCCAGCGCGCCGGACGTCGCGACGATGCGGCCGATCATCTGCTTGACCGAGTGCTCGCGCTCCGGCGAGGACATGCGGCCGCGGAAGTACTTCTGGGCGACGATGTTCGTCGCGGTCTGGGACCAGAAGCGCGGGAACTCGACGTCCTTCTGCTCGAACGCCGGCCCGCCCTTGCCGGGAATGAGCGCGTCGCGGATCTCCCATTCGATCTCGTCGAACGGGTCGCGACCGGGGATCGTGAAGTAGCGGCGTGGGGCGACCATGGCCGCCTCGTCCACGACGACGTTCCGCGCTTCGTCCTGCGTCTCGACTGCTCCCTGTGGGGCTTCCTTCGCGGTCGCCATCGTTTCCTCCCTATCCCGGCGTTTCACCTACCTGCTCCAACCCGCCAGGCGCCGTGCGCTTGGAGAGCGGACCGGCCAGGATAGGGAGTGGATCGGACGGACACGCGCCTCCGACGAAAATCCTGCTAATTGCGGGAAAACGCGACCCCGCTGGGCGCATTCTACCGCCTAGGCGGCCGGGGGGCCGCCGCGGCGGGCGAGCACGCGGCGCCGGACGTAGCCAGCGGAGCCGGCGGCGAGCAACACCAGCGCGAGGCCCCCGAGCGCGATGAGCGGGATCGGCACCGAGTCGGCGTTCGCTGGGCCGATGTTGTCGACGGCCTCGTTCAGCGGCCCGCCCGTGCCGGGTGTCGTGCCCGCATCGCCGTTGCCGCTCGGGCCCGTACCGGAGCCGGTCTCGTCGCCGGGCGGGGCCGGCCGGCCCGGGTCGGGCTGGTTGCGAACCGCGAACTGGAGCGCGCGCTCGATGTCCTCCTTCGCGCTCGAGTAGTCGCGGACGTCCACCGGCAGGGCGTCGATCGCGTCCTCGTAGCAGTGCAGCGGGTAGATCTTGTCCACGCGACCGTCGCCGTACCAGTCGTTGATCACCTGCTTGCCGCAGGACGGCGCGGCGGCCGCCGGCGAGGCGGCGAGGAGGAGCCCGGCCACTGCGACGAGCGCGAACGCGGTCGTGGGCAGGAGGCGGCGGGTGAGAGCGTTGGCGATGGTCACGGTGAGGCGGCGGGGCGGGCGCCCACGTTCGGGAGAGCCTACCCGGAACAGTCTTCCAGATGAGAATGAGCGTCGTGTAAGCGCTTTGTTAGGGCGGTTGCGGCCGCCGAGAGCCCTCCGAGGACTGTGCTAGCGTGGCCGCGATGCACACGGCCCTCGATCGCGCGGCGCGCGCGCCGCGCGCAGGGGCCGGGCTCGTTCTCGCGGCCGGGGCGCTCCTCGCTGGGGCCGTGTTCTTCGGCGGCGGCTCCGGCCGGGGCTCCGTGGTCTGGCTCGGCGGCGCGGCGGCCATCGCGCTCACGGCCGGGCTCGTCGCGGCGCTGCTCGGGGGGGCGCCGGCTCCCGCGCCGGGCCGCGCCGGCCGCGCCCTCGTGGGCTTGTTCGGCACGCTCGTGCTCTGGGAGGGGCTGTCGGTGCTCTGGTCGATCGCGCCGGATCGCACCTGGGATTCCTTCAACAAGTCGCTCGCGGCAGCCTGCTTCCTCGGGCTCGGCCTCGCCGCAGGCTCGCTCGGGCCCCGCGCGTTGCGCATCGCAGCCGCGGGACTCGCCGCGCTGCTCGGCGCCGCGCTAGCATGGTCGCTCGCGGGCAAGGCGATCCCCGCCCTGTTCCCGGACGGTGCGCGGGCGGCCCGGCTGCGCAGTCCCGTCGGCTACTGGAACGCGCTCGCGCTGCTCGGCGACCTCGCGCTCCCGCTCGGGCTCTGGCTCGGCGTCCGCCGCGACCACGTCCGCTCGGCGCGCGCCGCCGGCGTCCTGCTCGTCTACGCGGGGACGCTCGCCGTCCTCCTGACGGCGTCGCGGACGGGCGTGGTCGCGGGCGCGGTCGCACTGGCGCTCTGGCTCCTCCTCTCACAGGACCGCGTCGAGGGCGCGCTCGTCGCGCTCGCTGGCGCCGCACCGGCCGCGGCGGTCGCCGCGTGGGCGTTCACGCGGCCCGCGCTCGTGGACGATCTGCAGCCGCACGCGGCGCGTGCCGGCGACGGCGCCTGGTTCGGGCTGCTCGCGCTCACCGGTGCGGCCGCGGCCGCCGCGCTCGCCCACCCGGTGCTGCGGCGGCGGCTGCCCGAAGCCGCGAGGCGGTCGCTCGCGCGTGCGCTCGCGCTGGTCGCGGTGCTCGCCGCCGCCGGCGCGCTCGCCGGGCTCGCCGTCTCAGTCGGCAACCCGGTCACATGGGTGGCCGACGAGTTCAGGGGCGGCGCGCAGGTCTCCCAGGGCCCCGCGCGTCTCACCAGCCTCGAGTCGAACAACCGCTGGCAGTGGTGGCAGGAGGCCTGGCACGTCTTCCGTGCCGACCCCCTCAAGGGCGCCGGAGCGGGCACGTTCGAGGTCGCGCGCAAGCGCTACCGTGAGGACGGGCTGAACGTCACCCAGCCGCACGACCTCGCGCTCCAGCTCCTCGCCGGCACGGGTCTCGTCGGCCTCGCGCTCGGCCTCGGCGTCGCGCTCGCAGGCGCGGTTGCAGCTCGCGGGGCGCTCCGGCGGCTCGACGGCGGCGAGCGAGCTGCCGCCGCGGCGCTCGCCGTCGCGCCTGCCGTCTACGTCGTGCACGCGCTCGCCGACTACGACCTGGACTTCCTCGCGGTCACCGCCCCGGTTCTCTTCGTCCTCGGCGCCCTCGCCGCGGCCGGGCGCCCGCCGCGGCCGCTCCGCCGCTCGCCGCTCGCGGCGCTCGCCGCGGTCGCGGTCTGCCTCGCCGTCCTCGGGTCGTTCGCGGCGCCGCGTCTCGCGGCGCGCGACGTCGGGTCGGCTCTGCTCGCGCTCGACCGCGGCGATCCGGCCGAGGCGCTCTCGCTCGCCGGCCGCGCCCGCTCGCTCGACCCCTTCTCGCTCGAGCCTCTCTTCACGCTGGCGCGGGTGCATGAGCGGCGTGGCAACGAGCGCGCCGCGCTCGAGGCCTACGACGACGCCGTCCGCCTGCAGCCGCTCAACCCGGACACGTGGTACGAGCTCGGAGTCTTCGAGGTCCGCGTGCTCGGCGCCTTCTGCGCCGGCTACGTCCACCTCAACCGCTCGTACACACTCGACCCGTCCGGGCGGCGGTGGACGAAGGGTGGGCCGCTCGACGTTGCGCGAGACTACGTCAACGGCGGCGACTGTCTATGACCCGATGACGAGCACGACGTGGGCGCCGTCGAGGTCCCGCGTGCGCAGGCCGTCGAGCGGGCCGACGATCTTGATCCTCGCGTCCTTCGCCAGCCGGGCTGCCTCGGCGGCGAAGCCCCTGCGGTACAGGACGAGGCTCCGCGTGTAGTCGGAGCGCGGGGCGTTGCCGACGGCGCCGATCGTGTAGCCGCGCGCCTCGAGGCTCGCCGCCTGCGTCGCCGCGGCACCGGTGCGGCCACCGCCGTTGAGGACGAGGACGGAGGTCTCGGCCCGGGTCAGCTTCGGCGCTCCGACCTTTGCCGGCATCGTCTTCGGCCGCGCGGGCGCGGGCTTGATCGGCGCGAAGACCTTCGCCTCGGCGGCCTGGCGCACCTCGTCGGCGACCGGCTTCGCGAGCAGCGTCACGCCGATGACCATGAGGATGACGAGCTCGACCGCCGCCACCGCGCTCGCCACGAGCGTCGCCGTCCGCCACGGGCGGACGAGAGCGTCGGGGGCAGGAACGGGATGATCCACGGCGCCCCGGTGATTCGACGCGGCGCGGTGCTACTCCTTCCGGATCCACTCCCAGGTGGCGCGCAGCCCGTCCTCGAGCCCCGTCTCCGGCCGCCAGCCGAGCTCGCGCGCCGCGAGCGACGCGTCGAGCATGCTTCGCTGCAGCTCGCCGAGACGCGCCGGCGCGAGCTCGGCTGGGCTCTGCGAGCCGGCGACGTCGAGACAGGCCGCGTAGAGGTCCACGACGGAAGTCTCCCTCGCCGTGCCGATGTTGAAGACGCCCCCATCTCGCACCGTCGCGGCGAGGCTCGCGCGCACGACATCGCCGACGTACACGTAGTCGCGCGTCTGCCGGCCGTCGCCGAAGATCCGGCACGTCTCCCCGCGCGCGAGCCGGCGCAGGAAGATGGCGACGACCCCTGCCTCGCCGTGTGGATCCTGGCGAGGCCCGTAGACGTTGCCGAGCCGCAGCGTGACGTGACCGGTCCCGTAGAGGCGGTTGTACGTGGCGAGGTACTCCTCGCCGGCGAGCTTCGAGGCCCCGTACGGCGCCAGCGGCAGCCGCGGGTCGTCTTCGCGCGCAGGGCGGCTGCACTCGCCGTAGATCGCGCCGCCGGTCGAGGTGAAGACGACGCGGGCGCCGCAGCGGCGGGCTCCCTCGAGCACGCGGATCGTGCCGATCACGTTCACCTCGGCGTCGAAGTCGGGTCGCTCGACCGAGACGCGCACGTCTGCCTGGGCGGCGAGGTGGAAGACGGCCTCCGGGTGCACCTCGTCGAACAGCCCCTCGAGCGGCTCGCGCACGTCGCGCTCGTGCAGCGTGGCGGCAGCGGGCACGTGCTCGCGCTTGCCCGAGGCGAAGTTGTCCACCACGTGCACCTCGTCGCCGCGTGCGACGAGGGCGTCCACGACGTGCGAGCCGATGAAGCCGGCTCCTCCGGTGACGAGGGCGCGCATGGGCTCGTATCCTAGAGAATCGCCCTTCGGCCGATTCTCTATCGTTGAAGAGACGTGATGCGGACGGCAACGGACGAGAAGACGATCCTCCTGAGCGAGCACGCACCCGTCAGCGCGGCTCCGTGTGGCATTCGTTCGTGCGCGCTCGCGAAGCGAGCGCGCACATGTTCGTGACCTTCGAGGGGCTCGACGGCTCCGGCAAGACGACCCAGATCGAGCTCTTGCGGGAGCGGCTCGAGGCCGAAGGTCACGAGGTCGTCGCCGTGCGCGAGCCGGGCGGGACCGAGCTGGGGGAGGGGATCCGCACGCTGGTCCTGCACGGGCCACACATGACCGCGTGGTCGGAGGCCGCGCTCTACGCCGCCGCGCGCGCCGAGCTCGTCGACGAGGTGATCGCGCCGGCGCTCGAACGCGGTGCCGACGTCCTCTGCGACCGCTACGTGGACTCCTCGCTCGCGTATCAGGGAATCGCGCGCGGGCTCGGCGTCGAGCGTGTGCTCGAGCTGAACCTGCCGGGGATGCGCGGGCTTCTGCCCGACCGCACGTTCGTGCTCGCGCTCGGGGCGGACGAGTCGGCCCGGCGCGTCGGAGCGAGCCCGGACCGGCTCGAGCGCGAGGGCGCCGCGTTCCGGCAGCGGGTCGAGGACGGGTACCGGGAGCTGGCCGCGCGCTACCCCGACCGGATCGTCACGCTCGACGGCTCGCTGCCGCCCGGCGAGCTGGCCGACCGCATCTACTCCGAGCTGCATGCCGAGCTTCGACGCGGTTCCTGAGCAGCCCGAGGCGAGGCGCCTCCTCGCGGCGGCGCTCGCCGAGGGGCCTGCCCACGCCTACCTGCTGCACGGGCCGGCGGGAACGGGCAAGCGCTCGGCCGCGTTCGCGCTCGCGGCCGCCCTGCTCGGAGACCCGCGGCGCGTCAACGAGCGGGCGCATCCCGACCTCTACGTGCTCGAGGCGCTCGGTGAGATGATCCGTATCGACGAGATCCGCGAGCTGCGGCG
The DNA here is from genome assembly GCA_963839425.1 of uncultured Actinomycetes bacterium. Taxonomy (GTDB): domain Bacteria; phylum Actinomycetota; class Thermoleophilia; order Gaiellales; family Gaiellaceae; genus CAYGLV01. The sequence continues at coordinate 72,474 of CAWIUX010000004.1, read as the reverse complement.
CGACCTGCACATGCGTCCGTTCGAAGCCGACCGCCGCGTCTACCTGATCCTGAACGCGCACCTCCTGAACGCGGACGCGGCCGACGCCCTGCTCAAGGACCTCGAGGAGCCGCCGCCGTACGCCGTGATCGTGCTCGTCGCCGACGAGCTCGGCCCGCTGCCGCCGACGATCCGCTCGCGCTGCCAGCTCGTCCCCTTCCGCCGGCTGCCGGAGAGGGCGGTTCGGGAGTGGATCGTCGCCGAGGCGCCCGGGCTCGCGCCGGCCGAGGTGATCGCGCTTGCCCGTGTCGCCGCAGGCCGCCTCGATCGGGCGCGCAGGCTGCTCGACCCGAGCGCGGCCGGGCACAGGACCGCCCTGCTCGCCGTCGCGCGCGGCCCGTACCTCGACCCCGAGTTCGAGCCGGGAGACGCGGCCGCCGCCCTGCTCGCCGCCGCCGATGCCCGCGGCGTGAAGGCCAGGGACGACGAGGAGCGCTCCCTCGAGGGGCAGGAGCTGACGCAACGCGAGCTGGAGCAGCGGCTGAAGCGCGCCCAGCGCGGAGCCGAGCGCGAGGAGCTGCTCGCCTCGCTCGAGGAGCTCGCCGCGTGGTATCGCGACCTCGTCGTCGTCGCGGCCGGCGCGGAGGGCGCCGTCGTCCATGCGGACCGGCTCGAGGAGCTGCGCGCGGACGCCTCCGCCGAGCGGTCCGAGGACGCGGGCCGCGCAGCCGAGACCGTGCGGGCGGCCTGGCGCGCGCTCGAGGAGTTCAACCTCAACCCGCAGCTCGCGCTCGAGGCGCTCTTCGTCCGGCTCCGGCGCGAGCTCGCCGCCGCTCTGTAACCGCATTTACAAATCGTGTAAATACTTTTTACAGTTCCCTTGCGCGTGCGCCGGACCTCGCACACACTTCGTATCTAGCGTTCGGGCGGAACGCGGCAGGTTCTCCGAATCGTGGGGTAACGGGTTGGCTGCAGTTCCGTCCATAGGTCGTGCATCTCTAGTCGAAAGACCAGCCGCGCACGAGGCGGCGGCCGCGCATGCGCTCTACGAGAGCCACTCGAGGCGGATCCACAGCTACTGCCTGCACCAGCTCGGCTCGCGCGAGGACGCCGAGGACGCGACGCAGATCGTGTTCATGAACGCCTTCCGCGCGCTGCGCAAGGGCGTCGTGCCGCAGACGGAGACCGCCTGGCTGTTCAAGATCGCCGAGAACGTCTGCCTCTCGCGCCGCCGCTCGACGTGGCGCCGGGGGAAGATCGAGAGCCCCGCCGACTTCGAGCTGATCGAGGAGATCGTCCCGGGCCCGAGCGGCCGCCGCGACGAGCTGATCGGGATCGAGGACGCCCTCGCGGCGATGCCCGAGCAGCAGCGCCGCGCCATCCTCCTGCGCGAATGGCAGGGTCTCTCCTACAGGGAGATCTCCGAGGAGATGGAGCTCTCCCAGGCGGCCGTGGAGACGCTCATCTTCCGCGCGCGCCGCTCGCTCGCCCAGGGCCTGACCGAGCCCGAGTCGAACGGGGCGAAGAAGAGCCGCCTGAAGCGCGCGCTGCACGGCTTCGACCTGTCGGCACTCGCCGGCGCGGCGAAGGCGACGATTTTCGGCGGCACCGCCGCCGTGAAGGCGACCGCCGCCGTCGTCGCCGTGACGGCCGCCACGGGCACCGCGGTGACGGTGACCCCGGCCGTGAAGCACGCGATCGTGAAGAAGAAGGCGCCGGCGATCGAGCAGACTTGGTCGCAGCGGGCGGCGACATCGAGCGCCACCGTCTCGGCGGCCGTCGTCGCCTCACCCGTCCTTGCGGTCGCTCCGTCCGCGGCCGGCGACCGCTCCGGGCCGGCAGCCGTCCTGGCGACCGCCGCGCCCGTGCTCGGCGAGGCCGGGCAGCCGAGCGGCAACGGCGGCGTGCGCCTCGCACCGGAGGGGGATGAGCCCGCTGCTCCGGCGGCGGGAGCCCCGTTCGCGGCCCCGGACGAGCCGGTCGCGTCGGGACCGGCCGTCGCACCGAGCGAGCCTGCGCCGCCGCCGGCTGCGCCGAAGCCGGAGGACTCGCTCCCCGCAGCCGCACCGCCTGCCGCCGCACCGCCCGTCGCAGCCTCGCCTCCGAAGGAGAAGGAGACGACCTCGGCCGCGCCCGTGCCGGCCGCTCCGTCGAAGGACTCGGGCGAGGACAGCGGCAAGGGCAAGGCCGAGACGCCGGCCGCCGCCGCGCCGGCTCCGTCGCTCCCCGTCGCGGCCGCCCCGAAGGGCAAGGACGAGCGCAAGGGCCGCGACGACGGCAAGGGCAAGGCCAAGACGCCGGCCGCCGCCGCGCCCGTGCTCCCCGTGGCCGCCGGTCCCGCGCCGAAGGCCGGCGAGGACGGCAAGGGCAAGAGGGGCGAGGAGCCGAGGTCGTCGCGCGCGCCCCAGGCGAGCGTGTCGAAGGGCAGGGACGAGCCCAAGGCGACCGACGCGAAGCCGGCGCTCGTCGCGGCGACGCAGCCGGGCAAGGAGCAGCCGAGGTTCAAGGAAGAGGCCAGGAAGGAAGAGCCGGCCAAGGCCGAGGCTCGAGGCGCCGAGAAGAGCGAGGCGAAGGTCAAGGAAGAGCTGCCGGCCAAGAGCGACGGGCCGCTCTACAGCCCCTCCTCGACGCCGCCGCCCGTCACCGCCGGACAGGTCTCGGCGCCGGTCGTTCCCCCGCCCTCCGCGTCCGATCCGCCCTCTTCGCCCGTCCCCGCTCCCGCTCCCGCGTTGGCGCCGCCGGTCTCCCTGCCCCCCGTCGAGGCTGAGCGCAAGGACGAGCGCAGGGACGCAGCCGAGCAGCGCCGCGAGGAGCGCAGGGACGAGCGCAAGGAAGAGCGCCGCGACGACCGCGGCAAGGGCAAGCGCAAGTAGTCCGGCGCAGGGCCGGGGCTATACTCCGACCGCCCCGCCGACGTAGCTCAGCTGGTAGAGCACTTCACTCGTAATGAAGGGGTCCGCGGTTCGAGTCCGCGCGTCGGCTTCCCGTCTCCTGCGGGCTACGCTCCCGGGTAGCCGAGCTCGGTGAGCAGGGCTCCGGCCTCGCGCTCGACGTCGGCGACCTGCTCGGCGGTGAGGTCGCGCGTCCAGCGGCCGATCGAGCGGTCGTGGACGCCGGCGAAGGCGTGGGCAAGCGGCTCGGGATCCGAGCCGAGGCGGCGAGCGACCGACGCCGCGGCCGCCGCCGGGTCGGCGACGAGCGCCTCGTAGCGCAGCTCGATCGTCCGCTCGGGCTGCGAGCGCGCCGCCGTGACGTAGCGGCGCCACGCCCACGCGGCGCGGGTGGCGTCGCTCGCCGCGGCGAACCCGCCGGCGCGCTCGGGCTCGACCCAGAAGCGCGCGTGCGGCCCGTACGCCAGGCCGGCGTCGTCGCCGCCGTCACGGCCGGCGTTCAGCCAGCCGCGCTCCAGGAGCGAGCAGACGACGTCCCGGCCGTCGCGGACGACGTGGACCGCGCGCGCGAGCGGATACGCGTGCAGCACGGCTCCGAGCACGAAGCTCGTCTCCGGCGTCTGCTCGACGGCACGCAGCCGCCGGACGAAAGCGAGCCGGCGGACGCGCTCGAGCACCCGGCGCAGCCGCTCGGCCGCTTCCGCCTCCGGAGCTCCGGTGAGGGCCGGAATGAGCGCCTTCCACGGCTGCACCTCGCCCAGGTCGACGAATCCGGGCTGGGCACCGAGCGACTCGCCCACGAACGTCGTTCCCGAGCGCGGGGAGCCGACGACGAAGACAAGCCGCTCCTCGAGCCCGCGGCGATGCCCGCGCGCCATGGCGCGCGCGGCGCTGCGGCCGTACAGCGAGGCCGTCTCGACGAGCCGGCGGACACCGGGGGATCCACGCTCCACGGGCCGTAGCCTAGCCCCGCACGGCCCGGCAGCGTCCGACCTACTCGTGCGCTGCTGCGGCCCTCGCCCAGCGCTCGTCGTCGCGCCGGATGAGGTCAGGCCGCGCTCCGCGCGCGGCGGCGAGATCGACGGTGAAGAGCTGGAAGCGGACGACGTCAACGATGGGATGCCGCGTGGGAATCAGGGTCACCTCGCAGCCGAGCTCGCGCAGGGCGGCGACTGCGGCGTGCGCCCGCTCGGCGGCCAGGCCCTCGCCCTCGAGCACGAACGCGCGCACGGACTCGTCCACCGCGGCGAGGAAGCCGTGCAGGAGCTGCTCGGTCTCGTAGGCCTCCGCGGCCACCCAGGCGCCCTCGCGCAGCTTCAGCACCGCCTCCTGAGCCGTCGGCCAGTCCCGGCCGGCGCCGGCGACGATGAAGCGCTCGTGCGCGGAGACGGGCAGCCGCTCGCCGTCGACGGCCTCCGCGACCGCGCCGGGCAGCCAGGAGACGTCCTCGCCCTTGAGGGCCGCGATCCCGGCGACGGCACACGTGTAGGACGCGGTGTGGCACCAGCTGCGCTCGATCTCGGGGGTGACGACGACGACCTCGTCGGCGATCGCGGCCAGCGTGCTCTCCGGGGCGCCGGTGACGAGCCAGACAGGCCCCTGCCAGGCCTTCGCGGCTGCGATCGTCAGCGCCGTGCCGCCTTCGTGGCTGATACAGCAGAGGACGTCGGCTTCCCGCTCCGGCGCGAGCGCGAGCTCGAGCGCCTGCACTGCCTCGCCGCCGGTCTGCGCCGCGTGGAAGGACGTGCCGCAGCCGGTGAAGAGGAGCCGTCCCGGCGGAAAGCGGAGGTCCGTCGGGACTCGCGCGAGCCAGTCGGGCTGGAGGCGGATCATCTCCTCGGTCTTCGTGCTCATCCCGGCAAGACCGTACCGCCAAGCGCCGCCGTAATGTGCGACAATGCCTTCGTTGGTTACGACGCGCGACCCTCGCCACGCCGGCGCCGATGTTCCGGCCCTCGACCTCGTCAACAGCGAGGAGTGGTACGGGCTCGGGCCGCTCAGGGACCGGCTCGATGAGCCCGCCTGGCTCGATGGGTTCCTCGTCCGTCACGGCCTCGACGGCGCGGGGCCGCCGACGCCCGCGGGGCGCGCCCGCCTCGTACGCCTGCGGGCGCTGCTGCGCGACTCGATCCAGGCGATCGCGGCCGGCAAGGCGCCGAAGGCGGGCGATCTCGACGAGCTGAACGCTTTCGTCGCCGCGCGGCCCGCGACGCCGCGGCTCGTCCGTGCCGGCGGGGCGTTCCGGCTCGAGGCCGTGCCGGAGAAGACGGACTGGGCCTGGGTGCTGGGTGAGATCGCGCTCTCGTTCGCGCGCCTGCTGGCCGAGGGCGATCTGCGCCGGCTCAAGGTCTGCGACAACGGCGACTGCGCCTGGGCGTTCTACGACGAGAGCAAGAACCGCAGCCGCCGCTGGTGCAGTGCCGCCGAGTGCGGCAACCTGATCAAGGTGCGCCGCTTCCGCGAGCGGCAGCGGCTGGCACAGCGCGCCTGACCCGTCCGGCCGGCTCGTCAACATCGGCTGCGATGGAGGCCGAGCCGACCTTTACGCCCGCCGGGCTCGACGCGCTGCCGCCGGTCGAGGTCGCGCGCAAGGCCGAGAACGTGGGCGTCGCCAAGGCGGGCATGTCGGCGGCCAACGTCTTCGCCCTCTCGATCCTCGCCGGCGCCTTCATCGCCCTCGGCGCGATCTTCGCCACGACGACGATGGCGGGCGGCGGTGACCTGCCCTACGGGGTGGTGCGCCTGCTCGGCGGGCTGACGTTCACGCTCGGCCTGATCCTCGTCATCGTCGCCGGCGCCGAGCTCTTCACCGGCAACAACCTGATCGTGATGGCGTGGGCGAGCCGCCGCGTCTCGACCGCGCGCCTGCTCTGGAACTGGGCGCTCGTCTTCACGGGGAACTTCGTCGGGGCGGTCGCGACGGCGGGGCTCATGTACGTCGGCGAGCAGTACACGTTCGGCAAGGGGGCGGTGGGGGCGACGGCGCTCTCGATCGCGGCGACGAAGACGAGCCTCGGCTGGCTCCAGGCGCTCGTGCTCGGCGCCTTCTGCAACGCCCTCGTCTGTCTCGCCGTCTGGCTCACCTACGGCGCCCGCACGACGACCGACAAGATCCTCGCGATCGTCCCGCCGATCGCCGCCTTCGTCGCCGTCGGCTTCGAGCACTCGGTCGCGAACATGTACTTCATCCCCATGGGGCTCTTCGTCAAGTCGGACGACGGCTTCGTCGCGGGACTCGACAACGCGCCCGACCTCTCGAACCTGACGTGGGGAAGCTTCCTCGGCGGCAACCTCCTGCCCGTGACGCTCGGGAACATCGTCGGCGGCGGGTTGATGGTGGGCCTCGTCTACTGGTGGGTCTACCTCCGCGGCAGCCGCGCACGCGCCTAGACGAACTCAGCCGCGCACGCGCCTGATGAGCCGCCAGGCACCGGGCAGCAGCGCGCCGGCCGCGTAGAGCTTCAGCACGTCGCCTGGGACGAATGGGTAGAGGCCGTACTCGAGCGTCTGCTCGAGGTTCGTCCCGAGCGCGACAGCGAGCCAGGGGAGGCCGATGAGGTAGATGACGACGTTGCCGGTCAGCATCGCCGCGACCGCCGACGAGAAGCTCCGGTCCCAATGCCGCTCGGCGAGGAAGCCGGTGAGCGCGGCCGCCACGACGAAGCCGACGATGTAACCGCCGCTCGCGGACGTGATCACCGACCAGCCGTGCGCTCCGTCTGCGTAGACCGGGGCGCCTGCGACGCCCACGACGAGGTAGAGCCCGAGGCTGGCGACGCCGCGCGCCGCGCCGAGGGCGGTGCCGACGAGGAGGACGGCGAAGGTCTGGCCCGTGATGGGAACCGGCGTGAACGGCAGCGCGATCGAGACCTGGGCGGCGAGCGCGACGAGCGCCGCGCCGCCGAAGACGAGCAGCGTGTCGGCCGCGAGCCCCACACGGGGGAAGACGGCGAGGCGGAGCGTGGCGGCCTGCGGGTTCATTCCGATCTCCTTCGTCGGTGACTTGAGCCTACTCAAACACGTATGGATAGGAAAGGGTCGGGTGTCCCGCGCAACCCCGGGTGCGGCCACCGTGCAGAATGTCCCCGCCGTGGACTCGATGTGGGCGATCCGCAAGCCGTCCCGCGCCCCGGGCCTCGCGCTCGAGGAGGTGCCGGTTCCCGTTCCGGGCGACGGCGAGGTGCTCGTCCGGGTCGAGGCGGCGTCGGTCTGCGGCACCGACCTGCACATCTTCCACTGGGACGAGTGGGCGCAGAACCGGATCGAGCCGCCGCTCACGCTCGGGCACGAGTTCGCGGGCACCGTGGTCGAGCTCGGGCCGAACGTCCGCCACGTCGCCACGGGGGACTACGTCTCGGCCGAGAGCCACGTCACGTGCGGCGACTGCTTCCACTGCCGCACCGGCCAGGCGCACATGTGCGAGCGCACGCAGATTCTCGGCGTCGACCGCGACGGCGCCTTCGCCGAGTACGTCGCGGTGCCGGAGTCGGTGATCTGGCAGAACGACCGGACGAAGCTCCCGCCCGAGATCGCGACCCTGCAGGAGCCGTTCGGCAATGCCGTCTTCGCCACGTCCACGCAGGACCTCGGCGGCCGCACCGCCGCGATCCTCGGGTGTGGCCCGATCGGCCTCTTCTCGATCGCGATCGCGCGCGCCACCGGCGCCGGCCGCGTGCTCGCCTCGGACGCGACGGCCTTTCGGCTCGAGCTGGCGAAGACGATGGGCGTCACCGCCGCCCTCAACGTGACCGGGACCCCCGACGTGCCGGGGTGGTTCCGGGAGCAGAACGACGGCGAGGGGCTCGACGTCGTCTTCGAGATGTCGGGCGCGCCGCGGGCGATCGACGACGCCTTCCGCATCGTCCGCAACGGCGGCCACGTCGTCCTCTTCGGGATCCCGCCGCGGCCGGTCGAGATCGACGTCGCGGAGTCGCTGATCTTCAAGAACCTGACCGTGACGGCCGTGAACGGGCGCGCGGTGTGGGCGACGTGGTTCCGCACGCGCTGGCTGCTCGAGCACGGCGTCGTGGACCTCCGGCCGCTGATCACGGACGACCTGCCGCTCGGGGAGTTCGAGCGCGCATTCGCCGCGCTCGAGCGCGGCGAGGCCTGCAAGGTCGTGCTGCGGCCGGGCGCGCCCGCCGAGGCCGTCACGGCGATGCCGGCCGGCGTCGCGCGCGAGAGCGAGAGCCTCGCGAAGGCGGGAAGGTGGGCACACCCGTGAACGCGCGCCTGCAGGAGCAGCTCGTCGCCGAGCTCGACGGGCTGCGCGCGGCCGGTACGTACAAGCGCTTCAATACGGTCCGCTCGCCGCAGGGGCCCGTCGTCGAGATGGCCGGCCGCGGCGAGGTGATCGTCCTCTCCTCGAACAACTACCTCGGGCTGGCGAACCACCCCGAGGTCGTCGCCGCAGGGATCGAGGGCCTCGAGCGCTACGGCGCCGGCACCGCCTCGGTGCGCTTCATCTGCGGCACGTTCGAGCCGCACCACGAGCTGGAGACTGCGCTCGCCCAGCTCTCCGGCACGGAGGCAGCGCTCACGTACGTCTCCTGCTGGAACGCGAACGAGGCGGCGATCCCGTCGCTCACCGACGAGGCGACGGTGATCCTCTCCGATGCCCTCAACCACGCCTCGATCATCGACGCGATCCGGCTCTCGAAGCCGGCGCGGAAGGTCGTCTACCCGCACTCCGACATGGCTGCGCTGCGGGCGGGGCTCGAGAGCTGCGAGCCCGGGCAGCGCAAGCTCGTGATCACCGACGGCGTCTTCTCGATGGAGGGCGACCTCGCCCGCCTGCCGGAGATCGTCGAGCTCGCGCGCGCCCACGACGCCGTCGTGGTCGTGGACGACTCGCACGGCACGGGTGTGATGGGGAAGACCGGACGCGGCGTCGCCGAGCACTTCGGCCTGCTCGGCGAGATCGACGTCATCACCGGCACCCTCGGCAAGGCGCTGGGCGGCGCCGCGGGCGGCTACGTCGCCTCGAGCGCCGCGGTCTGCGACTTTCTCGCGCAGCGATCGCGGCCGCAGCTCTTCTCGAACGCGCTGCCGCCGACCGTCGCCTGCTCGGCCCTCCGGGCGGTGCAGGTGCTCCGCGCGAGCCCGGAACTCGTGGAGCGGCTGCGCGACAGCACGCGCCGTTTCCGGGCGCTGCTGACCGGCGCCGGCTTCAGCCCACTCGAGGGCGAGGGGGCGATCATCCCGATCATCGTCGGTGCGACCGCCGACGCGATGCGGCTGTCGGAGCGCCTGCTCGACGAGGGCGTGTTCGTCACCGGCTTCGGCTTCCCGGTCGTGCCGGAGGGAACGGCGCGGGTGCGCGTGCAGATGTCCGCCGCGCTCGAGCCGGAGCACCTCGAGCGAGCGCTCGCCGCGTTTTTGAAGGTCGGGTCGGGAAACGGGCGCTAGACGACGAGGCCGAGGCGCCGCGCTTTCGCGACCGCCTCGAGCTGCGAGTGCGCGCCCAGTTCGAGCAGGATCGCGCGGATGTGGTTGCGCACCGTCGTCTCGGCGAGCCCGAGCCGCTGCGCGATCACCCGTGCGGCGGCGCCCTCGCCGAGCAGTCCGAGCACCTCGAGCTGGCGCGGGGTGAGCGAGACGATCGGCCCGCAGGCCGACTCGAGCGCAGCCTCCTCGTGGATGCCGTCGGGCGCGTTGCGAAGCAGGTGGAGGATCACGGGTGGATCGGAGACGGCGATCGTCGCCATCGCGACCCGGCGGCGGCCGGTCGGGGTCCTCACCTCCACCTCACGGGTCGCCACGGGCCAGCGCTCCAGCGCCAGCCGGCCGACCGAGCAGCCGGCATGGCAGACGATGCCGCCGTTCGCCTCGCGGCCGCCGAGAACCTCCCAGCAGCGTCTGCCGACGGCCTCCGCCGCCGGCACGCCCGTGAGCTGCTCGGCGGCTTCGTTCCACGCGAGGATCTCGTACCGGGCGTCGAACGCCACGAGCGCATCCCCCGAGCGGAAGAAGTCGGCCATCGGAATTGACGATCGCTCCCGGGGGGTGCGTTTCAATCGGCGTGTCTGCTGATTCTTGACCACGGGAAAGTACGGATTGATCAGAAGGCCAGAGGGTGCTCCCGCACGGCGAGGGTGGGCGGTGGACGGAGATGGCGGCGCAGCGCGAAGGTGGCGAACGTGCCGAAAGTGAGAATCTGCTCGGCCATCATCACGAGCGCGGCAGCCTGCTGGTCGGCCAGCGGGGTGAGCCCGAAGAGGGGGTGGTCTTGGGCGGCGTAGGCCGGGTAGAGCGGCCGGTAGCTGAGGATGAGCACGTTGACGAGCACCTGCGCGCTCGCGAACAGGCCGAGCGCGTAGAAGAGCCGGTGCGTGTCGGCGAGCGCGCGCCGCCGGGCCGGGTCGACGAGCTGGCTCCAGACGAGCAGCCCGCCGAGGGAGAACGAGACGTGCTCGACGACGTGCAGCGGCTCGCTCGTGAGCGCCCGGTCGTAGACGCTCGGGATGTGCCAGAAGGCGAGCGAGACAGCCCAGAAGCCGAAGCTGACCGAGGGCCGGAGCAGGACGCTGAGGGCGCGCCGGAGAGGGCCGAGGCGGGAGAGCCCCGCGAGCACCGTGCGCGGCACGGCGAAGAAGAGGAGCGGCCCGCGCAGCGCGACGACGAGCAGCGCCGGAGCGAGGTCGCCGAGCAGGACGTGCTGCAGCATGTGGGCCGAGAGCAGCCGGTCGGCGGCCGGGTCGAGCGGCGAGACGAGCGCCAGCGTCCCGGCCGCCAGCGCGAGCGCGAAGAGCGCAATCCGCCCGGCGCCTGCGAGGTCGGCCCGGCCGCGGGCGCGCAACCGGCGCACTCCGGCGGCGAAGCAGAGCGCCGCCACGAGCGCTGCGACGAGCACGACCGGATCGAGCGTCCAGCCCCCGGCGAGCGGGGCCGAGTGTCCGATCAGCTCGTCGCCCAGCGGAAGGCCAGATAGACGAAGGCCAGGAACCATGTCATCGTCGAGAGCCCGAGGTAGATCACCATGATGGCGAGCGTTCCTGGAGTCTCGAACTGGGGCTTCTGCACCTCCGGTCTCCTTTCTAGTGGTTGATGGCGGCTGTCGTGGCGGTGCCGATCACGCCTTGATCGCTCCCGGCACCAACCGCTCCGGATCGTCGGTGCGCTTCCCCCGCAGCAGGGTCATGACCATGATCACGACGAACAGGCCGCCTGCGATCCCGGCGATCGTCGCACCCACTCCGGCGATGTTCATCGGCAGGTCCCAACCTCCCGGGGCCTCGCCCGCGTAGTCGATCCGGGCCGTGCGGCGAGGAACGCCGAGGGTCCCTGCCCAGCTCTGCGCCATCAGCATCACGAACAGGCCGCCGGCGTAGGTCCACGCCTGGATTGCCGCCCACTTCTGCGACCACAGCTCGCGTTGCACGAGCATCGGCACGAGCAGGTAGGCGAAGCCCATGAACGCGAGCGTCGTGCCGCCGACCACCACGGCGTGGATGTGGGCGGGCACCCACATCGTGTTGTGGCTGACCAGGTTCAGCTGGAGCGTCGTCTCCGCCGTGCCGCTCCAGCCGCCGATCGCGAACAGGAGCAGCGAGCCGGCCAGCGCGGCGATCGCGGCGTTGCCCCACTTGATCATCTTCAGCCAGCCGAAGAGGCCCGTGGCGCCGCGCCGTCTCAGTGTCGCCTCGGCGCCGCCCATCACCGCCAGGCCGTGCATCAGGCTCGGGATGCCGAGGCCGAAGCCCATCAGCGTGCCGCCGACGACCTTTACCTCGGTGCCGATGCTCGGGTCGACGAGGAAGTGGTGCCCGAGCACTGGCACGGTGATGATCAGGTAGAGGATGAAAGCGATCCGCGTGAACTTCTGGTTCACCGGGCCGGCCCTCATCGTCAGCGCGATGATCCCGTACCAGGCGACCACCATGGCGATCACGTTCACGTACTGGAGCGTGTGCCCGAGGCCCCAGAACCAGCCGCGGTAGACGATCGGCTCGACAAAGCCGACCCAGCCGAGCGAGTAGAGCCAGGCGGGGATCAGGGCGATCAGCCCCGACGCGATCGAGATGAGGGCGAGGATCGCTGCGCAGGCCACCCCGTAGGTCAGCAAGGGCAGCGATCCCTCGAATGCCCCCTCAGCGCGGGCGGCGGCGATCGAAAACGCGAAGTTCACTATCGCCAGGAGGGTGCCGACCGCGAAGATCAGATAGCCGAGGTAGAAGGCCTGGTTCGCCACGAGCGGCGGGTAGGCCGTGAACGTGACGCTCGCGTGCCCGCTCAGGATGACCGCGTTGAGCATGACCGCCCCGGTGACCATCAGCGCGAAGGAGGTCCAGCCGAGCTTCATGCTCCAGACGCGCGCGTTGAGCAGGATCGTGGACGCGAACACCATTGCCGCGACCTCGAAGAAGATCGGCCAGAGGATGAGCGCGCCGACGCCGTGTCCGGTCAGTGCGATGTAGAACCAGTCCGGGCTGAGCAGCTCGAGCGAGGGCGCACGGGTGAGGCTGATCAGGCCGCCGTAGAGGCCGCCGGCCGCGAGCGCGAGCACGGCCGCGACCGCGTTCGCCAGCGTGAGTGCCTGGGCGCCGGCGAAGACGCGCAGGCCGGTGACGGAACACGCGCGCGACGGCTCCTCTCGGAGAGCGGCCACGGGAAGACGCTCGACATAGGCCATCTAGGTCACCTCTCCACGGTGATGCGGCCCTGCATGGTCTGGTGACCAAGGCCGCAGTACTCGTTGCAGACGACGAGGTAGGTGCCGGGCTTCTCCGGCGTGAGGGTTACCCCGAACGCGTGGTTGGGCGCGATCTCGAGGTTGATGTTCTGGTTGCCGCCGACGATCGAGTAGCCGTGCAGCGCGTCGGCAGACGAGATCCAGATGCGGTACTTCACGTTCGCCTTCAGCACGAGCTCGGGGAAGAACGTGTAGCGGGCGGCGAGCACGTAGGCGTCCTGGCCTGGCGGGACGTGGACGAGGCCGTCCTCGCCCATGTACTTCTCGGCGAACGCGGCGACCTGCGCCGAGAACTCGTCGGGCGAGGTCGCGTACGAGGCGGTCGGGACGTTCTGGTTGCCCCAGGCGAGCCAGCCGATCGCGAACGCCGACATGACCGCGACGGAGGCGATCACGATCCACATGAACAGCCGCTCGTCGCGCGGGAAGCGCCGCGCCCAGCCCGGGGGCTGAGGGGCGACGGAGGATTCCTGGAGGGAGGCCATGGCTACGGCTTCACCCCCGGAAGGTGCGTCGCGTACTTGTCCATGACCGTGATCGTCGCCCAGACCAGGTACAGGGCGGTGATCGCGAGCGCGGTGAACGCCCACGCGGGTAGGTTGTCGATCACGGACTCGACGAACGACGGGCGCTTCGGTGCCTCGTCGCCGGGTGGGCTCGCGCCCCCGCCTTCTCCTGCCGTCGCCTGTTCGGCCATGCCTCCTCCTCGTGACTCGTGACCGTTCGCACGAGTTTAGGAGTCTCGGCTCTGGAGATGCAAGGGTCTTGATCCAAATTGATTACGACGCAGAGCCGGCGGCCCAGCTTGAATGGGTGTCATGTCCAGGCCGAGCGCAGGGTTCCGCTGGTTCGCGTTGCTCGCCGCCTTCGGCACCTGGGCCCTCGTGGCGGTGGGCGGGCTTGTGCGCGTGACCGAGTCCGGGCTCGGCTGCCCCGACTGGCCGCTCTGCGACGGCCGCGTGATCCCGCACTCGGAGAAGACGGCTCTGTGGGAGTGGAGTCACCGCGTCACCGCCGCGACGGTCACGATCCTGCTCGTGATCGTCGCGCTGTGGGCGTGGCGCCGCTACCGCGACCGGCTCGACATCCTCGTGCCTGCGCTCGTCGCGCTGGCCTTCGTGCCGGGCCAGGCGATCCTCGGGGCGATCGTCGTCTGGCTCGAGCTGCCGGGCTGGATGGTCGGCGTCCACTTCGTGATCGGCCTGCTCATGCTCGCCGTCGCGGTCGTCACCGCCGTCGCCGCCTGGCGGGATGGCGAGGTGCGCTCGACGCCGGGGTTCCGCCGGCTGGCGGCCTGGACCGCCCTGGCCGGGCTCGCGCTCGTCTCGGTCGGAGCGGCGGTCGTCTCGACGCACGCGATCTATGCCTGCGGCCGGGAGTGGCCGGCGTGCGGCGGCTCTTTCGCCGGTGCCTCGAGCGAAGCGGCGACCCAGGTCACGCATCGCATGCTCGCCTATCTCGTCGCCGCGCTCGCGGTCTGGCTCGCCTTCCTCGCGCTGCGCGGAGCGGGGCCGCGGGTGGCCGGGCTCCTCCCGCTCGTCGCGGTCGCGGCGCAGATGACCTTCGGCATCTGGCTCGTGCTCGTCGAGCCCACGAGCGCAGGGCACGACCCGCTCGCGGCCCTCCACGTCGCCGGCAGCGGGGCGGTCTGGGCGGCGCTCGTGGCGCTTGCCGCGCTCGTGCTCCCCCCGTGGCCCGTACCATCCGGGCGGGCGCGCGCCGCCGCGCCCGCCCGTGCACGTTGACGAAAGGAGCTCTCTGCATGTCCCGTATCGCCCTCGTGGCCGTCGTTCTGGTGGCCGCAGTCGTTCTCGTCGCCCAGGCGCTGGGCGCGACGACGCTCAAGATCAGCGCCGACAAGGCGGCGCTCAAGTTCAACAAGACGTTCCTGAAGGCGCCGGCCGGCAAGGTCACGATCGTGATGACGAACCCGTCCTTCCTGCCTCACAACGTCGCGATCAAGGGCAAAGGCATCAAGACCGTGCTCGGCAAGGTCGTGCTCAAGGGCCGCACGTCGACCGCGAGCGCGACCCTGAAGAAGGGCACCTACACGTTCTTCTGCTCCGTGCCGGGCCACGAGGCGGCGGGCATGAAGGGCACGCTGAAGGTCGGCTGAGCCGAGTCGCCTCCGGGCGCGGCGGGGACGTTGCGCGTCCCCGCCGCGCCGAGGCACACTCTCCCGGCACCGTTCGAGTCAACCACGCTGCTTGACCCATGCCCTCCCTGAGGGTACGCCGATCAGGAATCAATCATCTAGGCGCCGCTCGCCGCCGGCGAAGCCGAGGCCGGCGGAGATCGCCCAGGAGCGCTCGATCAGCAGCGGGAGCGCCGAGCGCATCGCGGCGCGGTCGAAGCGGCCGGCGGGACCCTGCAGCGCGACCACGGCCTCCAGCTCGCCGGCCGCGTCGAAGATGGGCGCGGCGATCGCGTTTAGGCCCGGTTCGCGCTCCTCGCACGCCTCCGCCCAGCCCTGCGCACGCACGGCGGCGATCTCGCGCGCGAGGATCGCCGGGTCGGTGATCGTGTTCGGGGTGTACGCCTCGAGCGGTCCTTCGGGCAGCCCGCCGCGCCAGAAGGCGAGCATCGCCTTTCCGGCGGAGGAGGCGTGTGCGACCGAGGGCCTACCGAGCTGGGTGACGTGCTGGACGTAGTGGCCGGAGGGGACGAAGTCCACGGTGATCGCGGCGCGCTCGCTGGGCACGGACAGCGTCGCCGTCTCGTCCGTCGCCCGCACGAGCGCCTCGAGGTGGGGGCGTGCGACGGCGCGCACGTCGAGCCGGGCCAGCACGGCGTTCGCGAGCTGGACGAGGCGAATGCCGAGCCGGTAGCGGCCGTTCTCCTCGACGTGCTCGACGAGGCCCGCCGCAGCGAGCGTGCCGAGCTGGCGCGACACCGTGCTCGCGTTGAGGCCCGTGCGGCGCGCGAGCTCGTTCGTGCCGAGCTCGCCGCCGTCGGCGAGCGCGTCGAGCACCGCCACCGCCCTCGCCGAGGCGGCGACGTGTCCCGTGGATGGTTGACCTGTGCGCGCCATCGGAGTACAGTGGCAGCGATTTTGACACGCTATTGCACATAAAGCAATAAACGATGTCCTTCCTGCTTACCTGCCCCCACTGCGGCCCGCGCGACGTCAACGAGTTCGGCTACGCCGGTGAGGTGACGACCCGGCCGCAGGCGAAGCCGACGATGCGCGAGCTGACCGACTACGTGTACTTCCGCCGCAACGTCGCGGGAGTCCAGCGTGAGTGGTGGACGCATCGCCACGGCTGCGGCGCCTGGTTCCTCGCTGAGCGCGACACGCGCACGAACGAGGTCTTGAAGGTGGAGCTGCCCGCATGAGGCTCGAGTCGCGCTCGGGCGAGCGGATCGACCGCAGCCGAGAAATCACGTTCCTCTTTAGGGGAAAGCGCGTCAGCGCTTTCGCCGGTGACTCGTTCGGCTCGGCGCTCTACGCGTCCGGGCAGCGGATCTTCTCGCGTAGCTTCAAGTACCACCGGCCGCGCGGCCTGCTCTGCTGCTCGGGCCACTGCCCGAACTGCATGATGACCGTGGACGGGGTCCCCAACGTGCGCACGTGCGCCGTGCCCGTCCGCGAGGGCGCGGTCGTCGTCCCGCAGAACGTCCGCGGCTCGCTCGACTTCGACCTGATGGCGGTGACGGACAAGATCGGCGGCCCGTTCACGCCGGCCGGCTTCTACTACCGCGTCGGGCACCGGCCGCGCGCCCTCTGGCCGCTCGTCGAGAAGTTCCTGCGCAACGCCGCCGGCCTCGGCAAGGTGGACAAGCACCGCGGCCGCGAGCACCGCACCGACACCGAGTACCGGCGCGCCCGCGTGCTCGTGATCGGCGGCGGCGAGTCGGGCCGCACTGCGGCCCTATCGGCTGCGATCGACGGCCCCGGCGTCGTGCTCGTGGACGAGGGCCGGCAGCTGGAGGGCCACGACCTCGGCGGGGTGGAGATCGTCGCTCCGGCGCAGGCGCTCGGCATCTGGGAGGGCGGGCTCGTGGCCGTCGCCCACGGCGACCTGTTGATCCGCTACCGGGCCGACAAGATCGTCGTCGCCGCGGGGGCCCTGGAGCAGCCGCTCGTCTTCCCGGGCAACGACCTCGTCGGCGTCATGCTTCCCGGCGCCGCCCGCCGCCTGGTCGAGGACTGGGCGATCAAGCCGGGCGAGCGCGCCGTCGTGCTGGCGACCGACGACCGCGGCCTGGAGACCGCCGACGTCCTGCGCGACGCCGGCGTCGAGGTCGCGCTCGCCCTCCGCGTCACCGCCGACAACCCACGCGAGATTCGCGCCGAGGGACGTCGGGGCCGCTTGCGCCGCGTCCTAGTCGATCGCGAAGCGATCGACTGCGATTTCGCAGTCATGTCCGGCGGCCGCCAGCCCGCCTACTCGCTGCTCGCGCAGGCCGGCGCCCGGATCGAGTACGACGAGCGGCGCGGCATCTTCGTCCCCCGCGACGTGCCGGCGGGCATCGCCGCGGCCGGCTCGGTCACCGGCGAGATCGGCAACGGCGCGGTGCCGGCCCCTAGCTACGGCTCCGGCGGCGACAAGTGCTTCGTCTGCCACTGCGAGGACGTCACCGTCAAGGACGTCAAGCGCGCGCTCGCCGAGGGCTTCGACTCGATCGAGCTTGCCAAGCGGTACACGACCGTGACGATGGGTCCCTGCCAGGGGAAGCTCTGCCAGCTCAACTCGGTCCGGCTGATCGCGCACGAGAACGGCGAGGGCGAGGCGGCGATCGGGATGACGACTGCGCGGCCGCCCTGGGCGCCGATCGAGATGGGCATGCTCGCCGGCCGCGACCACGAGCCCTGCCGGCGGACGTCGGCGCACCATCGTCACGAGGAGGCGGGCGCGACGATGATGTGGACCGGTTCCTGGAAGCGGCCGCACTCGTACGGCGACGTCGCCGGCGAGGTGCGGGAGGTCCGCGAGCAGCTCGGCGTCATCGACGTCTCGACGCTCGGCAAGATCCTCGTCGAGGGCCCCGACGCGGGCGCCTTCCTCGACCGGCTCTACCCGAACCGCTTCTCCGATCTCAAGCCCGGCCGGATCCGCTACAGCGTGCTCACGACCGACGGCGGCCGGATCATGGACGACGGGACGATCGGCCGCCTCGGCGACGAGCTCTACTACGTGACGACGACCACCACGGGCGCCGGGCGGGTGCTCGCCTGGTTCGAGTGGTGGAACGCCGTCTGGGGCATGGACGTCGAGCTCGTCGACGTCAGCGGCGCGATCGCCGCGGTCAACCTCGCCGGCCCGCGGGCCCGCGAGGCGCTCGGCGCGCTGACGGACATGGACGTCTCGAACGAGGGCATCTCGTACCTCGACGCAAAACAGGGCGTCGTCGCCGGGGTGCCGTGCCTCGTCCTCCGCATCGGCTTCGTCGGCGAGCTGGGCTACGAGCTGCACTGTCCGAGCCCGGCGGGCGAGCACCTCTGGGACACGCTCGTCGCAGCCGGCGCGCGGCCGTTCGGGCTTGAGCCGCAGCGCATCCTCCGCCTCGAGAAGCAGCACATCCTCGTCGGCCAGGACACCGACAGCGAGTCGAACCTCCTCTCGGCCGGGCTGGACTCGCTGCCGAAGCTCGACAAGGACGACTTCGTGGGCAAGTGGGCGACCGAGCTCGTGGCCGAGCGCGGCGTGCGCGAGCGGCTCGTCGGATTCGTGGTGCGCAACCCCGTGCTGCCGCTCGAGGGCGGGCAGATCGTGAGCGAGGGCCGCTCGATCGGCCGCGTCACGAGCTCGCGCTTCAGCGAGGCGGTCGGGCGGCACGTCGGCATGTGCTGGGTGCCGCCGGAGCTCGCGCAGGACGGGGCCGAGTTCCAGATCATGGTCGACGGGACGCTCGAGCCGGCGCTCGTGCACCTCCAGCCCTTCTACGACCCCGAGGGGGCGAAGCTGAAGTCGTGAGCACGCTCGCGTTCATGTCCCCCGAGCTCGCCAAAGCCGACGCGCTCGCCTCGCCGCTGCAGCGCGCGCTCGCCGCCGCGGGTCCGGCGCTCGGCCTTCAGGATCTCTCGCGGCTCGGCAAGGTCGAGTTGCGCGGGGACGTCGCAGCGTTCGCGCCCGGGCCCGGCGAGGAGCTCCTGCGCCTGACGCCGCAACGGACCCTCGTGCTGAAGGATGGCGAGGTCGCCGGGACCGTCGAGCGCGCTCGCGCCGCCGGCCTGCGCGCCTACGACGTCTCCGGTGCCTGGGCCGGGCTCGCGCTCTCCGGCGAGCCGCTCATGCGGCGGCTGACCGAGCTCGAGCTCGACTCCCTCCCGACGGTGGGCGCGCTCGCGCACGTCACGGCGCTCCTCTTCCGCGACGGCGACCGCTTCCGGATCTTCGTCCCGCAGGAGCTCGGCCACTACCTCGTCGAGGTCGTGCTCGACATGGCGGAGGGGCTCGCGTGAGCCTGGTTGAAATATTCCGTCCGCGCCGGATGTGGCGGCCCCGCCAGGAGCTGAAGAAGCGGTACGACGTCGTGATCATCGGCGGCGGCTCCCACGGCCTCGCCACGGCTTACTACCTCGTCCGCAACCACGGCGTGAAGAGCGTCGCCGTGCTCGAGCGCAGCTACATCGGTTCGGGCGCGGCCGGCCGCAACACGACGATCATCCGCTCGAACTACCGCACCCCCGAGGGCGCCGCCTTCTACAAGGAGAGCGTCAAGCTGTACGAAGGCCTCGCCGGCGATCTCGACTTCAACCTCATGTTCTCGCAGCACGGGCACCTGACGCTCGCGCACTCCGACCGGGGGCTGGTCGTCTCCAACGAGCGCGCCGAGGTGAACAAGCTGCTCGGGATCGACTCGCGCGTGATCGACAAGCACGAGGTGAAGAAGCTCTGCCCCGAGATCGACATCTCCGAGCACCCGACCTGGCCGATCCAGGGCGCGCTCTACCACCCGCCGGGCGGCATCATCCGCCACGACGCCGTCGTCTGGGGCCTCGCGCGCGGCGCCGACCGCGGCGGGGTCGAGCTGCACCAGGCGACCGAGGTGACCGGGATCACGCAGGAGAACGGGCGCGTCACCGGCGTGCGCACGCCGCGCGGCGACGTCGAGGCCGGCGTCGTGATCAGCGCGGTCGCAGGCTGGTCGACCCTGATCGGCGAGCTGGCCAACGTTCCCTTGCCGATCACGACGCACATCCTCCAGGCGCTCGTGACCGAGCCGATGAAGCCGTTCCTCGACGTGGTCATCGTCTCGGCGCAGATGCACGTCTACGTCTCGCAGACCGACCGCGGCGAGTTCCTGATGGGCGCCGAGATCGAGCCGTACACGACCTACAAGGGGATCGGCACGTTCCCGTTCCTCGAGTACACGACCCGCCACGTGCTCGAGCTGTTCCCGCAGCTCGAGCGGGTAAAGGTCCTGCGCACGTGGACGGGCCTCTGCGACCTCTCGCCCGACTACAGCCCGATCCTCGGCAAGACCGAGCTCGAGAACTTCCACGTCTCGGCCGGCTGGGGCACCTACGGCTTCAAGGCGGCCCCGATCGTCGGCTGGACGCTCGCCGAGCTCGCGGCCACCGGCAAGACACCCGACCTGATCGCCCCATTCGCGCTTGAGCGCTTCCACACCGATACGCTCGTGTCGGAGCTCGCGGCCGCGGCCGTCTCCCACTGACCTACGCCAAAGAGGTGAACCAACTCCGATGAGCATGCCGTCGAGCCTGGAGATAGCGCAGTCCGCGACCCTCAAGCCGATCACCGAGATCGCCGAGGCGGCGGGGCTTCTTCCCGACGAGATCGAGCCGTACGGGCGCTACAAGGCGAAGATCGACCTGTCCGTGCTCGACCGGCTGGCCGCGCGGCCCGACGCGAAGCTGATCAACGTCACGGCGATCACGCCGACCAAGGCGGGCGAGGGCAAGACGACGACCTCCGTCTCGCTGACGCAGGGGCTCGGCCACATCGGCAAGAACCCGGTCCTCTGCCTGCGCGAGGCCTCGCTCGGCCCCGTCTTCGGGATCAAGGGTGGCGCCGCCGGCGGCGGCTATACGCAGGTCGTGCCGATGGAGGACCTCAACCTCCACTTCACCGGTGACATCCACGCCATCGGCGCCGCGAACAACCTGCTGGCGGCGATGCTCGAGGCGCACATCCTGCACGGCAACGTGCTCGGCATCGACCCGCTGTCGGTGAGCTGGCGGCGCTGCGTGGACATCAACGACCGCGCGCTGCGCCAGATCGCCCTCGGGCTCGGCGGCCGCGCGAACGGCTACCCCCGCGAGACGGGCTTCGACATCACCGCGGCCTCCGAGGTGATGGCGATCGTGGCCGTTGCGAAGGACCTCCAGGACATGCGCCGACGGCTCGGCGCGATCCAGGTCGCGCAGACGTACGGCGGCGAGCCGGTGACGGCCGAGCAGCTGCGCGCCGCAGGGTCGATGACCGTGCTGCTCAAGGAGGCGATCAAGCCGAATCTCGTCCAGACGCTCGAGGGCCAGCCCGCGCTCGTCCACTGCGGCCCGTTCGCGAACATCGCCCACGGCAACAACTCGCTGGTCGCCGACCGGGTCGCGCTCAAGCTCGGCGACTACGTCGTCACCGAGTCGGGCTTCGGCTCCGACATGGGGATGGAGAAGTTCTTCGACATCGTGTGCCGGGCCGGAGGCCTGCGCCCGAACGCGGTCGTGCTCGTGACGACGGTGAAGGCGCTCAAGCACCACGCCGGCGAGCCCGACGGCGGCCGCGCGGCGGTCGAGCGGGGCGCGGCGAACCTCGCTCGCCACCTCGAGATCATCAAGGGGTTCGGGCTGAAGGCGGTCGTCGCGGTCAACCGCTTCCCAGGCGACCCGGCGGACGAGGTCGAGCTGGTGCAGAAGCTCGCGCTGGAGCTGGGGGCGCACGCGGCGGAGCTGAACGAGGGCTTCGAGCAGGGAGGTGCCGGCGCACAGGCGCTCTCCGAGGCGGTCGTGGACGCGGCGGAGCAGCGAGAACGACTTCGACTTCGCCTATCCGCTCGATGCGCCGATCGCCGACAAGATCCGCGCGATCGCGCAGCGCGTCTACGGCGCCGACGGGATCACGCTGATGCCGGCGGCCCTGGAGAAGATCGAGCAGTTCACGAAGGCCGGGCTCGGAACGCTGCCGATCTGCATGGCGAAGACGCACCTCTCGCTCTCCCACGACCCGGCGCTCGCGAACGCACCGGTGGGCTTCAGCCTCGTCGTCCGCGACCTGCGGCCCTACACCGGGGCCGGCTGGCTCGTCGCCCTCTGCGGCGACATGCAGACGATGCCGGGCCTCGGCGCGACGCCTGCGGCCTTCAACGTCGACATCGACGACAATGGCCGCACCGTTGGCCTCTTCTGAGCCGCTCGCAGGCCTCTCCTTCGCCGCCCTGCTCGACGCCGTCGCCGCGCGCACGCCCGCGCCCGGCAGCGGCGCGGTGTGTGCCCTTGCCGTCGCCCTGGCCGCCGGCCTGACGGAGATGGCGGCGCGCTTCGCGCCCGGTGAGGAGGCGGCGGTCGCGCGCGCCGCCGAGCTGCGCGCGGAGGCGGCGCCGCTCGCCGACGAGGACGCTGCGGCGTACGAGCGCTACGTGCGCGACCGGGAGCTGGACCCGATCGTCGAGGTGCCGCTGCGGGTCGCCGCGCTCGCGGCCGAGACGGCCGAGCTCGCTGCACGTCTCGCGCTGGAGGGGAATCCGAACCTGCGTGGCGATGCGGCCACGGGCGCTGCGCTCGCCGCCGCCGCCGCGGCCTCCTCGGCGCTGCTCGTCCGCATCAACCTCGAGGCGTGGCCGGACGACGAGCGCGTCGCGGGCGCTGCGGCGCTCGCCGAGGCTGCGGCGGCCTCGGCCGCGCGCGCCCTCGTCTAGAGGTGCTTCGCGCGCACGCGCTTGCCGCAGCGCTGAAAGCGCTCGGTCAGGAAGAACGGCCGCTTGCTGCGCGGCAGCCGGTGGCCGAAGACGCGGCAGAGGAGGGAGCGGCTGAGGCGGATCATGGGCGGAGAGTACCCCGCCACGGCGGACACGTCCGAGGGCCTGGCCCCCGGACGTGTCCCTCCGAGACAGTGCTGAGTACGGCTAGCGGACGATCAGGACGTCGCAGTGCGCCTTGTGCTCGACGCTCTCGCTGACGCTGCCCAGGAGCAGCCGCTCGAGGCTGTGCAGCTCGCGGGTGCCGACGACGATCATGTCCGCCTCGCGCTCGTCGGCGATGGTCACGAGCGCACGTGCCGGGTCGCCCAGGCCGTTCACCGTCTCGGCCTGGATGCCGAGCTCGGCGAGCTTGTCCTTCGCGTGCTGCAACTGCAGCTCGTGGCGCGCCGGCGGATCCACGGGGTCGATCGGGCCGACGCCGCGGCCGTGCAGGACCGGCGCGATGCTCGCGACGGTCACCCTGGCCTCGAAGGTCTTCGCCAACTCGGCCGCGCGCTCGAGCGCGTGGTCGGCGGCGGGTGTCTCGTCGTAGCCGACGATGATGTGCTTCATCATTCCTCCTTCGTCCCCTCCATGATCGCGAGCCGCCGGCGGGCCGCCATCGGGGAGAGCGCTGACGGGCGGGCCGGGGTTCTGCGGATCCCGTCTGCGGGTGAGCCACGCGCAGGCGGCGAGCCGGTCAATCGAGGTCATGGCGCCGTGGGGGCCAATTTGGCAATAGTATTGCCAAATTGGCCCTTTCAGCCTTGACACCGTCCTCCAGCCCGCATAGACACCCACCTGTGAACGCGGTTTCCGGCGAGGACGGAGAGAGGGAGGCGGCTCGTGGCGACTGACCTGGAGCGGTTCGTGAGCGCCGAGGGGCGCGACGATCTCGTCGCAGCGGTGAGCAGGCGTATCAAGGAAGAGGGGATCACCTACGTCTACTACCAGTTCGTCTCCGTGACCGGCCGCATCATGGGCAAGGGCATTCCGGCGGAGCACTGGGAGACGAACGCGCGCAAGGGCTTCCAGCTCGTCTACGGGGCGACCGCGAACCTCTTCACCGACCGCCACGGCAACTACATCGGCTACGGCGCCGAGGCCGCCGAGCTCGTCGGGATCCCGCAGCCCGAGACGTTCATGCCGCTCCCCTGGGACCCGAAAGTCGCCCGCGTCTGGTGCCTCTGCTTCCGCAACCGCGAGGAGCGCGAGGACCCCGGCGCCTTCCTCACCTCCGACTGCCGCGGCAACCTGAAGCGGATCCAGGCGCAGTTCGAGGCCGAGACGGGGCTCCACCTCCGGGCCGGCACGGAGCCGGAGATGATGTGGCTCAAGCTCGACGGCGACGGCAAGCCCTCCGTCGAGGGCATGACGAAGCCCTACTGCTACCACATCGACCAGTTCGCCGAGCTCCAGCCGATCATCCACAAGGTGATCGAGTACGGCCAGAAGATGGGCCTCGACATGATCCACGGCGACCACGAGGACGCGCCGGGCCAGATCGAGCTCAACTTCGACTTCGACCGCGCCGAGCGGACGGCCGACAACCTCTCGACCTACCGGCAGATCTGCAAGCAGGTCGGCCGTGAGCTGGGCGCCTTCCCCTGCTTCATGCCCAAGCCCTTCATGGGCGTGTCGGCGAACGGCTGCCACCACAACATCTCGCTCTGGCGCGGCGACGAGAACGCCTTCATGCCCGAGACCGCCGACATGCAGAAGCCGAGCGAGATCGGCCTCTGGGCGATCGGCGGGATCATGGAGCACCTCGGCGCCCTCACGGCGGTCACGGCGCCGACGGTCAACTCGTACCGGCGGCTCTGGGACACGGGCTTCTGGGCCCCTGTCTTCGCCGACTGGGGCTACCAGAACCGGACGACCGCGCTCCGCGTCTCGGCGCCGGGCCGCTTCGAGTACCGCTCCGTGGACTCGGCCGTGAACCCGTACCTCTCCATGGCCGCGCTGATCGCGGCGATGCGCGACGGGATCGAGCGCAAGCTCGACCCGGGCGAGCCCGAGGAGCGGAACATCTACGACGCGATGGCAGCCGGCAAGCAGGTGCAGCAAGATCCCGATGACGCTCGGAGCAGCGCTCGACGCGCTCGAGGACGACGAGGTGATCAAGGCCGCGCTGACCGGAGCGACATGTACCGTGTGTTCATGCACTACAAGCGGGACGAGTGGGAGCGCTACTGCGCCCAGGTCACGCGACTGGGACGTCAAGGAGTACCTCGACGTCCTGCCCTAGGGAGGGGGAGACGGTTCAGCCTATGTGCGGAATCGCAGGAATCATCTACCGGGACGGCGAGCACGACATCGGGCTCGACATGACCCGGATGCTCCAGTCCATGAAGCACCGCGGCCCGGACTCGACCGGGTACGCGCTCTACCACCGGCCGACGACGGACGTCGTGATGCGGTACAAGCTCGCCGACGCGAACGACGTGCGCGACTTCGAGTTCTCCGAGCGGCTCGAGCGCAACCGGCGCGAGGTCGAGGCGCGGCTCGCCCAGGCTCGGGGCGACGATCGACGAGATCGACATCGACACCGAGTACGCCTTCCGCGTCAAGTTCCGCTACGACGGCGAGCCTGAAGACGATCGCCGACTACATCGAGGACGTGCCGGGCGCGGAGGTGCTCTCGCTCGGGCACTCGCTCGAGATCGTCAAGGACCTCGGCGACGCGGAGCAGGTCGCGGGCCAGTACCACCTGCAGAAGGTCCGGGGCACGCACGCGATCGGCCACGTGCGCATGGCGACCGAGTCCGACGTGGACATCTCGGGCGCCCACCCCTACTGGGCCTACCCGTTCTCCGACGTCGCGGTCGTCCACAACGGCCAGCTCACGAACTACTTCCACTGGAAGCGCCGCCTCGAGCGCGCCGGCCACCGCTTCCAGTCCGAGTGCGACTCCGAGATCATCGCCGTCTACCTCGCCGAGAAGATGAGCGAGGGCGCTTCGCTCGAGGACGCGATGAACCTGAGCCTCGACGAGCTCGACGGCGTCTTCACGTACATCTGCGTCACCGCGGACGCCCTCGGCGTCGCGAAGGACGAGATGGCGGCGAAGCCGCTCGTCCTCTACGAAGCGCGACGACATGGTCGCGCTCGCCTCCGAGGAGATCGCGATCCGCGCGATCATCGACCACGAGATCGACACGTACGACCCCTACGAGCGAGAGGTGCTGGTATGGAAGCGGTAGCCGGTGAGCGCGCGGATCACCTACGACGCGCGCGGGCTCGCCGAGCCGTTCGCCGAGATCCCGAAGATCTCGGAGATCGACGGCGACAAGGCGGTCTTCGACGCGAAGAGCCTGACGACGCGCCAGATCAACCTCGAGCTGCGCTGGCTGCTCTACGAGCAGGGCGTGACGGACGTCACGGTCGAGAACCCCGGCGCGAAGCACTCGCTCGGGGTCGGCATCCTCACGCGCTGCCGGATCCACTTCAAGGGCAGCCTCGGCTACTTCGGCTGCGGCCTGATCGACGGCCCCGAGATCCAGATCGACGGCCGCGTCGGCTGGTCGTCCTGCGAGAACATGATGTCGCGGCGTCGTCGTCATCGAGCGCAACGCCGGCTCGCTGACCGGCGCCGCGCTCCGCGGCGGCGACCTCGTCGTCAAGGGCCGCGTCGGCGCCCGCACGGGCATCGACCAGAAGGGCGGCACGATCCTCGTGCTCGGCTCAGGCCGGCTCGATGACCGGCTTCATGATGCAGCGCGGCCGCCAGATCCTCTGCGGCGACGTCGGCCCGGGCCTCGGCGACTCGATGTACGACGGCACGATCTACGTCGGCGGCAAGGTCAAGTCGCTCGGCATCGACTGCGTGCCGGGCGAGTGGACGGACGCCGACACCGAGCTGATCGAGCGCAAGTTCCGCGATCTACGGGCTCGGGACGCCGCCCGAGTTCCAGAAGTTCGTCTGCGGCAAGAAGCTCTACAACTACGACACCCTCGAGCCGTCCGAGCGGAAGCTCGTTCTGTAGGAAGGAAGGACATGGCAGACGAGACCGCACCGACCCAGAAGAACGTCCTCGGGCACAGCCGCATCTTCACGCCCGAGGTCATCAACGACATCCACATGAAGGCCGAGCTCGGCCGCTACCGCATGCGCGGCTTCTCGATCTTCAAGCCGATCCCGCACTGGGACCAGCTCATGTTCCTGCCCGGCACGCTCACGCGCTTCGTGATCGAGGGCTACCGCGAGAAGTGCGTGACGAAGACCGTGCTCGGCGCGCGCTTCGCGAAGAAGCCGATCGAGCTCGACATCCCGATCTACATCACGGGCATGAGCTTCGGGGCGCTCTCGCTCGAGGCGAAGATGGCGCTCGCCAAGGGCGCCTCGATGGCCGGCACGGCGACGTGCTCGGGCGAGGGCGGGATGATCCCGCCGGAGCGCGACCACTCGACGAAGTGGTACTACCAGTGCATCCAGAGCCGGTACGGGTTCAACCCGCACCACCTGATGCTCGCCGACGGCGTCGAGTTCTTCATCGGCCAGGGCGCAAGGTCGGCCTCGGCGGCCACCTGATGGGCCAGAAGGTGACCGAGCAGGTGGCGGAGATGCGCTCGCTGCCCGGCCGGCATCGACCAGCGCTCGCCCGCCCGGCACCCGGACTGGCTCGGCCCGGACGACCTCTCGCTGAAGATCCAGGAGATCCGCGAGGCGACCGACTACCAGATCCCGATCCAGCTCAAGCTCGGCGCCTCGCGCGTCTACGACGACGTGCGCATGGCCGCCAAGTGCGGGCCGGACATCATCTACCTGGACGGCGCCGAGGGCGGCACGGGCGCCGGGCCCGCACATCGCCACCGAGGAGACCGGCATCCCGCTGATGGCGGCGATCCCCGAGGCGCGGCGCGCGCTCGAGGACGTCGGCCTCGCCGACGAGATCGACCTCGTCGTCGCCGGCGGCATCCGCAACGGCGCCGACGTCGCCAAGTGCCTCGCGCTCGGCGCGAAGGCGGTCGCGATCGGCCACTCGGCGATGATGGCGCTGAACTGCAACAAGGAGATCCCCGGCGTCACCGACTACGAGGGCACGGTCGGCGTCCCGGCCGGCTCCTGCTACCACTGCCACACGGGCCGCTGCCCGGTCGGGATCACGACGCAGGATCCCGAGCTGCGCAAGCGGCTCGTCGTCGACGAGGCCGCCGAGCGGGTCTACAACTTCCTGCACACGATGACGCTCGAGCTGCAGATGCTCGCGCGCGCGTGCGGGAAGACGAACGTCCACTCGCTCGAGCCCGAGGACCTCTGCGCGCTGACGGTCGAGGCGGCGGCGATGGCGAAGGTGCCGCTCGCCGGCACGACCTACATCCCCGGCGTCACCGAGGAGCGACGCTCGCCGAGATCAAGCGCCTCGCTCGAGCAGAAGCAGCTAGGACGACGATGCGCTACGACACCAGCCGCGCGAGCAAGCGTCGAGCCGCCGCTCGCATCTGGCGGAGTAGGAGGAGGACGTGTCGACGCATGGCCACGACTCGCCACAGGGAGCCGCGAGAAGATCAGATCGACGCCGAGGTCCTGGCCGGGCAGCCGCTTCCCCTACCAGGAGGACATCTCCGCTCGTCGAGGACGTCGACCTCGACGCCGCCACGCCGGGCGAGGACATCAACTGGCTCGAGGACATCGAGCTGCTCGAGGAGGACGGGCTGCCGGCGGTCTTCGACCGCTACTCGAACTCGTTCCTGAAGATCTACTTCCCGATCCCGAGGGCCGCGAGCACGAGATCGCCCGCAAGGTGCTGATCAAGCACCTCCAGTCGGGCAACTCGTACGGGATCCAGCTGAAGGAGAAGCACTGCAAGTTCCCGCAGCCGGAGCTCGGCCCCTGGGTCGCGGGCTCGAAGACGGTCGGCACCGACTACAAGCCGCCCGTGCTCGAGGGCTGGGAGCCGCCCGGCGCGCACTAGCGCGGCGGGGCGGGGCCTGCTAGGGTTCGACCGTCGATTTGGACATGCCGTTGCCCAGGAGGCAATAACCCAGTGACCAGTCTGCCCGAGTCCGCCACGTACGTCGTCATCGGGGCCGGCATCCACGGCCTCTCCACCGCGTATCACCTCGCCGAGCTGCTCGAGGGCCAGGGCCGCTCCGGCTCCGAGGTCGTCGTGCTCGACAAGAAGCGCGTCGGCGCGGGCGCCTCCGGCATCTGCTGCGGCGTCGTGCGCAACTTCTACCTCTCCGAGGGGATGAACGAGATCATGCGCCGCTCGGTGGCGATCTTCGAGGTGGACCCGGCGGGCTTCGGCTACCACCCGGTCGGCTACATCGCCGCGGTGCCGGAGCAGCAGGCGGGCGACCTCGAGCGGATCTACCAGCAGCAGCGCCACATCGGCTACCGCTCGGAGCTCGTGCTCGGCGAGGCGCCGGCGTGGCAGCACATGGAGCTGATCTTCCCCGACTGGGCGGGCAAGGGCGTGACCGCGGTCCTCCACGAGCGCCAGGGCGGCTGGGCCGATCCGATCGCGACGCTCGAGAACCTCGCCGGCATGGCGCGCTCGCTCGGCGTACGGATCGTCGAGGGGGTGGAGGTGCAGGGCTTCGACGTCCACGACGGCGTCGTGAGCGCCGTCCAGACCTCGCAGGGGACGATCGCCTGCGACCTCGTCGTGCTCGGGCTCGGCCCGTGGATCGGCGATGCCTGGAAGATGCTCGACCTGCCCGCGGAGCTGGAGTTCGTCCGCAACGGCGAGACCGTGCGCAAGCCGATGTTCTCCTACTGGAAGCTGCGCGAGGGCGACTTCTTCCTGCCCGACGGCAAGCACCTGCCAGACGACGCGCCGGTCGTCCATCTCGACCTCCACTCCCCGCTGCTCTCCGACGCCGACGGCAGCGTGCTCGAGCCGGGACCGTGGGGGATCTACTTCAAGCCCGGCCGCCAGGGCGGCGTCCAGGGCGGCGGCGTGCCGGTCGAGCTCGGGCCGGAGATCGAGCTCGAGCCGTACGGGCCGATCCATCCCGAGTACGGGAGCGCCGGGCCGGGCTTCGACGAGGAGTTCACCTCGGGCCTTGCGGCCGCGCTCGGCCGCTTCCAGGGCCGCTCGGCCGACTGGCGCTGCGACTCCCACGGCGGCGTCGGCGCGTTCACGCCGGACAACTACCCGATCGTGGACTGGGTGATGCCGAACGTGTACGGGATCCTCGACTCGAACCACGGCTTCAAGATGCTCGCGCTCGGGGAGCAGGTCGCCTCGGACATCGTCCGCAGCGAGGCGCCGGCGCTGGCCCCGTTCCGGATGAAGCGGTTCGAGCAGGCGGCGCTCCACCCGGTCTCGAACAGCCCGTATCCCTGGAACTGAGCTTCGGCGTCAGCGGACGACCAGGCCGCCTGACGTGCGGTCTGGATGAATGCCCCTCCTGAGACAGCTTTCCAACCCTTCGGAGGCTGTGAGGAGGCTTCGACTACTAGGCGAGTGACGGCTCATTGTTGCCCGGTGCCAACGGGTTATAGTCCGGGACCGTAGTCCGAGCCGAGGAAGGTGCCATGGAAGCGTTTACTCGCGAGATGATGAGCGTGGCGTTCGAGGGCGGCGGTGTCGAGGTGCGCACCGAGGAGGCCGGTGAGATGACGGTTGGCCTGTTCCGGCTGCCAGGCGGGACTGACATGCGCCCGCTGCTACACGGGCTGGAGGGCGATCTATGCCAGTGCCCGCACTGGGGTTACATTCTGAAAGGGACGGTCCGTATGCACACGCCTAACGGGCCAAAGGACTACAAGGCGGGGCAAGCGTTCTACTGGGCGCCGGGACATGCTCCCGAAGCGCTGGAGGATGTGGAGTATGTCGACTTCTCACCCACCCAGGAGCTGAACGCTGTGCTCGATCACGTCAAGCAGCAAGCGGCAGGTTCCTAGCGGACGCGGAGGAGCGAGTTACGTCGCCCGACACCGCCCGTTTCGCCAAACGTTTCGCCAATCCCTCTGAGGTGACGCTCGAGGTCGCTGAGCTTCACGCAGAAAGCTGAAGATGCAGCTCGACGGTCTCGTCAGCGGTCCCGTCGCCGTCGTCGGGCGAGAGCATCAGCCGGAGCGCGTCGACGACGTTGTCGCGCGCCTCGCGGCGTGTCTTGCCCTGACTGATCGCGCCTGGCACCTCTACGACGCGAGCGACGATCCAGCCGTCCTCGTCCGGCTCGTCGTAGGCGATCGTCATGCGCAGCCTTTCGCTCATGGTCACACGATAGCGAGGAAAGGCGCGTTCGCCGGGATGCCTTCTTTGAGGCTCCGTCGCCGTTGTCCGAGCCCGACCGAGCCGTCGCGCCGACTGCCCTATGCGCGCGCAGGATCACCGGCTGAGCCTAACCCGTCTTCACTCCGACCTTCATGGGCTGCCCGGCGGGACGTCGCTTGACACAGAGCGTACGTTCCGTACAGTGTGTACATCATGACTGTCTTCATCTCTGCCACGGACGCACGGAGCCGGTGGGCCGACGTGTTCAGCCGCGCGGTCCAGGAGCGGTGGCCGGTTCCGATCGAGCGGGGCGGCGACGAGCACGGGCTGCTGATCGGCTTCGACGAGCTCGAGCTGCTGCTCGACCGCTACGACTTCGAGCCGGAGGCGTTCTTCGAGACGGACGCCGTCAGCCTGTGGCTGCCCGAGCTCGCACTGTACGGCCGCGGCGCCTCGTTCGAGGAGGCGCAGGCCGACCTCGTCGACGAGGTGCGCGTCTACGTCGAGGAGTACCTCGCGGATGCTCGGCTCTACCTCCGTGCGCCGAACCGGGCCGAGCACTTCCCGTACGTCCTGCGTGCCTTCGTCGCGGACGCCGCGGGCCGGCTCGCCGACGTGCTCTTCGCTCCACCCGTCGCGCCGGAGCCGGTTGCCTCAGCCTAGTTTCGACGACCTCCGGCGCTTCTGCGCGATCGACGGGTGGGAGGAGCGTGAGCGCGTCCGGGGCGGCACGGGGGATCACCGCCGCTATCGCAAGATCCTCGCTGACGGCACGATCCTGCGGACGAAGGTCTCCCACGGAGGCGGCGAGATCGGCGATCCCGGCCTGTGGCGGCGCATCTGGCGCGAGCAGCTCGGGTTGGAGTGCGAGGAGCAGTTCTGGGAAGCGCTGCGAGCGGGCGAGCCGGTCGATCGCGGAGCGGCCCAGCCGTCCCCGCCGGCCGGGCCGTCGATTCCCGCCTGGGTCGTCGCCGGTCTCCTGCGCGAGGGCGTGCCCGAGGCCGAGATCCGCGAGCTCGACGCCGGCGAGGCGCAGCGGCGGCTCCAGGAGCGTTGGTCACGACCCCCGGACTCCCCGTCGTAGAGCGGTGGCGCTGATGCGCTACGCGTCGCCCTCGTCCAGCTCGAGGTACTGCGGCGGCGCTCGGCCGCTTCGAGGGCCGCGCGGCGGAGTGGCGCGCCGACTCCCACGGCGGCATCGGCGCGTTCACGCCGGACAACTACCCGATCGTGGACTGGGTGCTGCCGAACGTGTACGGGATCCTCGACTCGAACCACGGCTTCAAGATGCTCGCGCTCGGGCAGCAGGTCGCCTCTGACATCGTCCGCAGCGAGGCGCCGGCGCTGGCCCCGTTCCGGATGAAGCGGTTCGAGCAGGCGGCGCTCCACTCGGTCTCGAACAGCCCGTACCCCTGGAACTGAGTCGAGTTCCTCTCGGCGTCGCGTCGGCTACGCGGCGAGCTCGATCGGGATGCCCGCTCCCCACGTCGCGCTCTCGTCGGTGAACCCGACGATCGGTGCCTTCCCGATGTCGGTCCACTCGCACGTCTTCCCGCTGGAGAGGATCCAGTCGGAGAGCTCGATCAGCGTCTCGACCGTCATCAGCTCGTGCAGCATCTGCTCGCGGACGTAGGCCGGCATCAGGAACCCGCGGTAGCCGCGGCGCGCCTCGAGGAAATGCGTCTCGCTCGCGGGCGCGACGGTGAAGCCGGTGCGCACCCCGCGCTCGGCGAAGCGCAGCCCAAGCAGCCGCGTGTTCAGGTGGACGCTCGTGTCGACGAAGCCGAGGAGGAGGTCGGCAACGTCCTCGGGCGGGAGCGGGAAGATCGACGTCGGGGCGAGCTCGATGACCGGGTTGCCGCGGTCGCGGATCCGGGACACGCTCGACATGCCGGCGAGGATCAAGCGGCCGCCGCTGTCCCAGCCGAGGTCGCGGAGAGTCTCCTGGGTGAGCTGCTCGATCTGCTGCTCGCGGCCGCCCCAGTGTCGGTAGTCGACGACCTGAACGAACTGACAGTCGAGCTTCCTCTTCGCGTGCCCCGTCCGCTTCGCCTCTGCGACTAGCTCCGCGAGCTCAGGCAGGTGCGTTTGGAACGGGACAGGCACGAGGAACCGCCGTGAGCGGATCATCTCGAGTGCCTCCTCGATCCGCGCGACCTGCTTCGCGCCGTCGGCGCTGCCAGCCTTCACCTCGATCGGTGTCGGGGCAGGCCGCCCGCTCTCGAGCGTGATGGTCGTGATGTCGCCGCGGCGGAGGATGTTCGTTGTGTCGTTGTGGAGGGCGAAGACGCCGAACCGCTCCTCGACGTAGTCGAGCGCGGCTAGCTCGGCGTTGAAGCCCTTGTCATCCGCGTGGTGCGCGACCGGCGGCTCCTTCCCGAGGATCGAGATGGTCGTGCGGTCGTAGTCGAGCGCGCGCCAGACCATGCCGTCGGCTAGGACGCGCGTCGCGTGCTGCAGCGCGTCCGCCACGCGCTCCGCGTGCTCCACTCCGCGGAGGATCTGGTTCGCGGCGGCGAGTTTGGCCTTCGGCTTCGGCTCGTTCTTCTTCAGCCGGTCTATGTCCGCCTTCGCGCGCGACCGGTGCTCGGCCACGACCTCGGCGAGCGCCTTCTGCCGGCCGTTCACGTCGAACACGAGGTCGCGCTGCAGGAGGCGCAGGTCCGTCGTGGAGCGGGCGTCCTGCAGGCGCTGGACATACGAGACGAAACTGCTGCGGGCGTCCTGGTAGGTCGGCGTGTTCAGAATCGCCATCTCGCGCTGGATCTGCTTGTTGCTCGGGAAGCCGCTCTGCATCGAATTCATAGTACGAGTGCTCCCGGCGGAACGACGGCTCGCGTTGTCTGACGGGCTGCGGCGCTACGCTCGTGGCATGGCTGCAGTCGGGTTCAGGCTTGCGGAGCGTGTCTACGGCCTCGATCAACATGAGGCGCAGTTCCTGGCAGGGCAGCTGCAGCGGCGGTTGGCGGTTCCGGAGCCAATTGCCGATCTCGCGGACCAGATTTGGGTGCAGTCGATGCGGAACCCGGACACGGAGGTGAGCGACGACATCACGCTCAGCAATGAGCAGAAGCGCGCACTCGTTGAGACGATGAGCCGCGTGAGTCCGGACGGCGACGCGGCCGCATGGAATGCACTCGCGGAGGCACTTCGGCGCGAGCTGGGGCAGTAGTCGTGAACGAGATCATCGGCGCGACGACACTCTCGATCGATGACGACGGGTTCCTCCGGCGGGAGTGCCCGCACTTCGAGCGCTGCCGAGCGGCGGCGCCCATCAGACTCCGGCACGGATGACTGTGTTCCTCTGCGCCGACGCTGGAATGACGCTTCTATGAATGTCAAGCGGTCGTGACGCTCGCCTCGAGGAGTCGGAAGAGTCGGCGGGCGATGTAGCGCTTGAGGCAGCGGATCGCCTCGCGGTCGGTCTTGCCTTCGCTGCGGCGACGTTCGATGTAGGCGATCGTCTCTGGGTCGTGCTTGCGTCGGGTGACGACGGCCTGGTGGAGGACGCTGTTGAGTTTGCGGTCGCCGCCGCGGTCGAGGCGGTGGCGGATCGTCTGCCCGGAGGAAGCGGGGATCGGTGGTGCCCCGGCGAGCCTCGCGAACGCTGCTTCGCTCCTGAAGCGTCCCTTGTGTGACCAGGAGACGAGCGTCTGGGCGGCGCCGATCGGGCCAATCCCGCGCTCGGCCAAGAGAGCCGGGGCGATCTGTTCGGCCAGCGCGAGTAGTTCCCGCTCGAGCTCGCGTTGTTCGAGGCTCAGCGCGTCGATCCGTGTCGCGAGCAGTCGCAGCGCCCGCAGCGTGGCGTTGAGCTCGGGGTCGGTCTCCTGCTTGGGCGCGAGCGTGCGGCAGCGGGCGAGTAGCCGCGCGCGTGTCAACGGGGTGAGCTGCGAGCGCAGCGGCTCGGGGCAGGTGACAAGCAGCGCCCGCAACTGGGTGAGCGCGACCTTCCGCGCCGCCACAGCGCTGCCTCTGACCTGAAGCAACACGCGTAGCGACTCGCGTCTGCCGGCTGCGCGTGGCAGCGCGGGCTTCTCGTCGGCAAGCAGCTGGCGGGCGGCGCGCAAGGCATCGAGCCGGTCCGACTTCGCCCTGCCCCGCCTGCCCTGCCGCTTGGGCCGCTCGATCTCGAGCACATGCTCGCCCTGCCCGACCAGGTAGCGCGTCAGCCCCTTGCCGTAGCTGCCTGTTCCCTCGATCGCCCAAGCTCGGCGGCCAGGCGCCTGCTTGAGAGCAAACGCAAACGCCGCCGCGTAGCCTCGCTCGTTCGCGCTGATCAGCCTCTCGGCAAGACGCGCGCCACTCGGACACGCGACGACTGCAACAGCATGCTCGTCGCGGTGAGTGTCGACACCGATGACAAAGTCCAGTTCGTCTGCGAGCATCTCCTCCGACCTCCAGTTCGATGGGGGCAACGCCGGTGCCGGCCGGGCACAAAGGAGCCGCTTACGGCAGTGCTGTGAGGAGTCACGCCCCACAGGGCGGACAGGCTTCTGATCAAGCCAACAAGCGGAAAGTCAGGCCGGCGCCGGCCCACTCGCCCGGACAACTCATTACCAAGACACCCGGAAACCGGGGTCAGCAAGACCCTGAGTCACAAGCGAGCACGACCTGCGCCAGCCTGACGATCAGCCCCGACGACACAAGCGACACTCTCACAGCAAGACCCGACTGTGAGAGTGGGGCTCGGTTCCGTCTGGGGCCGCTGCCAGGCTCGCGCCGATGCTTTTTGCCCGTGACTCAAGACCTGACTGTCTCCTGGCAGTCGCTCTCGCTTCAGTCGGCAGATGAGCTGAGGTTCTCTCGGACGAGCCGGGCGAGACGGCTGACCCCTTCGACCTGGTCGTCGTCGGTTCCGTGGAAGGCGACGATCTCGACGAGGATCCGGTCGAGCCGCAGCAGCGCCCAGGTGAACGAGGAGTCGGCTTCGGCGTCCATGACGAACCCGCGACCCTCGTCCGCCAGGTCTGCCACGTCGAACTCGGAGCGAACCGCATCGGGTTGAAGCTCGCGGTCCCGCTCCATTCCTTCGAGAATGACGCCCGCGGCGGCCTGAGCGTCCGCCGGCGTGTCGTAGAGGGCCAGTTGCACGTACCCGCTACCGGCGGAGGTCGCGGCGCGGTACCTGCCAACCAGCGCGCCGACGAGGCGCTCGGTGTTCGTATGCTCGAACGTCTGGCTCAGATCCTCCTGTGCGTCGGGTTCGTTGACGGGGACTCCGAGTGCGGTCTCCGCTTCGGCGGCCGTGGGCAGAAGGTCCGCGAGATCGGCCGCGGTCATGCCGGCCGGAACAGTTGGGGTCTCGGCGCGAGTGCCTGTGTCGCCGCCCCCGCACGCGACGCCGGTCAGGGAGACGAGCGCAAGGGCGGCAAGCAAACCGGCTGCGCGAAGCAACATGACGACTCCGTTTCGGTGTAGCGCAACGTCCTGAACCCGAATCTGATACTCGCACATGACGGCGTGAAAACGAGGTCACGTCTCGCATTACGACACCCGACGCTCCTCGAACGCCCGCAGCCGCCGGCTGACCGCCGAGTCGTGGCAGCCGAGCGCGCCCGCGATCTCGCGCAGGCGGCAGCCGTAGTCGCGGTGGGCACGGGCGATCGCCTCGTCGGGCGGGGGTGTGCCGAGCAGCTCTGCGAGCGGCGGCCGTAGCGGCTGCCGGTGGCGTCGCGGCACCTCGACCCCGTCTCCCGAGCCCTCTCCCCGGTCGCAACCGGAAC
This sequence comes from uncultured Actinomycetes bacterium, assembly GCA_963839425.1. Lineage (GTDB taxonomy): Bacteria > Actinomycetota > Thermoleophilia > Gaiellales > Gaiellaceae > CAYGLV01. Next base: position 36,155 of record CAWIUX010000004.1, on the reverse strand, counting down.
ATCGCAGGGCGCGATCAGTCCGTCCAGAGGCTACAGATCGGGACTGCCCAGATGCGGTCGGTGAGCGCGATCGTGCGGGCGCCCGTATAGAAGACGACGCCGGCGATGAACTCGTCGCCGCGCGCGCCTCGCAGCTTCGCGAGACCCTTGTAGTCGCTCGTCCTGACGGTCGCCGCCGCCTTCACCTCGGCGCCGGCGATGCGGCCGTCCGGCGTCTCGAGGACGACGTCGACCTCGTGGTCGCGGCGGCGGTAGTGGTACTGGCGCGGCTGCAATCGTGATGTCTCGGCGAGCCGGGCGATCTCCATCGCGACGAAGTTCTCGAGGATCTTGCCGGTGATCTGGACCTCCTCCGCGATCCGCGTTCGGTCGGCGCCGAGCAGGTACGCCATCAGCCCGCTATCGACGATGTACACCTTCTCGTGCTGGATCTCGCGGCTCCCGAGGCCGGGAGTCCACGCTTGCACGCGCCTGACGATGTAGATCGTCTCGAGCAGCTGCGTGTAGTCGGCAACCGTTTCGTAGCGGATGTTGAGCTTGCCGGCAATCGAGTTCGAGTTGAACAGGTTCGCTGCCTGGGAAGCCAGAAGTCGAAGCAGCCTCGGAACGACGTGCAGCCGCCTGGCGTCGCTGATGTCTCGCAGGTCGCGCTCGACGAGCGACGTGATGTAGTCGCGGTACCACGTGCGGCGCCGAGCGTCCGATCGGGCTCGCGCTTCGGGATACCCGCCTCGGGCGATCACGTCGACGAATGCATCGCGCCCAACGGGAGCGGCCTCCACGCGGGGAGGATCTGCGTCGAGGAGCCGGTCGACGAAGTTCGTGCTCGCGCTCGCGATCTCCGCCTGGGCGAACGGCCAGAGCGTGACGTACTCGGCACGGCCTGTCAGCGCATCCTGGATCTTGGGCGCTGTCAGGATGTTCGCCGAGCCGGTGAGAAGGAACTGTCCGGGCGTCGTGTCGGCGTCGACGATCTCCTTGATCGCGAGGAGAAGGTCGGGAGCGCGCTGGACTTCATCGATCAGAACCGGCCGGCCGTAGCCGGCGAGGAACCCGGCTGGATCAGAAGCAGCGGCGTCCCTGAGCGTGGCATCGTCAAGATTCACGACGGCCATGGGCCGGTCGGCCGCGGCGATCCTCCACGTCAGCGTGCTCTTGCCGACCTGGCGTGCGCCCAGCACGACCACGACCCGCGTGTCGGTGAGCGCGGTCAGGATGGATGGGTGGGCGATCCGGTCGATCACGTTGTTACGGTTCCTGGCCGCCTCCGGCAACATACGAATACGTGTCTGGCATTGTAGCGGTTTGCATGAAGGCAGAATACGGTTAACAGTCTGGCAACGTACTGGTTAGATTGGCCACGGGCGCCGCAGGTGCAGCAGAGGGCGCCCGCGTCAACCGCGCGTTGCGGGCGGGCTAGTCGTAGTCGCGGCAGGCACGGGCGCCGATCGCGGGCGCAGAACCACCACGACGCCGAGAGTCTCCCGGAAACTGTCCAGCCGGGCGGTAAGGAGGCTTCGAACGCCCTGCGTGGCGAAGCTCGGGGCCGATCTCTCCTTCGCCGGCATGAGCGTTGGCACGCCTGCGGGCTAGCATTCGGCGTTCGGCAGCCTCTCCCGAGGAGGTCTCGTGCGCTCGTCGCTGCTCGCTCTCACCGTCGTGTGGCTCGTCCTGGCCGTGGCCGGTTGCGGATCGGGGGACGAGCCGGCCCGTCCCTCCGCGCTGCCGCAGGGCAGCGAGCCGGTCCGGCTCGACCCGGCGGACTTCGTGTCGCAGATCGACAACCCCTACTGGCCGATGGCCCCCGGCAGCACGTGGGTCTACCGCGAGACCGACGGCGAGGGTAACGAGCAGCGGGTCGAGGTCACCGTCACCGACCGCACGAAGGCGCATCCTCGGCATCGCCGCCACGGTGGTTCACGACGTCGTCACCGAGAACGGCCGGGTGAAGGAGGACACCTACGACTGGTACGCGCAGGACGAGTCGGGCAACGTCTGGTACCTCGGCGAGGACACGAAGGAGTACGAGGACGGGAAGGTCGTCAGCACGAAGGGATCGTGGAAGGCCGGCAGTGGACGGCGCCCAGCCGGGGATCATCATGCCCGCGCAGCCCCGAGGTCGGGCTGAGCTACCGGCAGGAGTACTACGCCGGGGAGGCGGAGGACGCCGCCGAGGTCCTGAGCCTCGACGAGCGGGTGGACGTGCCGTACGGATCCTTCGGCGGCGTCCTCATGACCAGGGACTACACGCCGCTCGATCCGGCTGCGGCCGAGCGCAAGTACTACGCGCAGGGGATCGGCCCGGTGCTCGTCGTCGGCCTGTCGAGCGGCTCCGGCCGGGAGGAGCTCATCCGCTTCGAGAGCGGCTCGTGAGCGTTGGAAGCAGCGCCCGGGCCGCTGCCGCGCGCTCCGTCCCAGCGGCCGCCGCGCCTTTCTCCTAGGATCGAGGTTCACTCGCTCTGAAGGGAGCCCCCAATGTCCGTCCTGGACAAGATCAAGTCGTTGTTCTCCCGTGGATCATCCGCCGGTGCGCCTGCCCACGACCACGCCGGCCACGACCACGCGCACGAGCCGGCGCCGCCTGCCGACCCGAGCATGCCCGCGCCGCCCGCGCCGGCCGCGCCGGCCGAGACTGAAGAAGGCGAGCGCGACTAGCGTCTGAGGATCAGCCGGCGACGAGGCCGCCGCTCCGGGCGGCGCCCTCGAGGAACGCGAGCCAGTCCTCCCAGAGCGCGGCGTCGGCGATCCCGGTCGGCTCGGGCTGCGCCCGCGCGAGCGCGTCCGAGACCTGCGGGCCCGTGACCCTGCCGCCGGGGGCGAGCGCGGGGAGCGGGATGCCCGGGGCGTCGCCGTCCTCGCGCACGGCCATGCCCTGCGCGACCATCTCCTCGGCGAGCGCGGCGAGCTGGCCGTCGTCGAGCCAGACGTGGCCGCCGATGCCGTCGTTGCGCGCCCACCAGAGGTTCAGGCTCACCCCGCCTAGCTTTCCTTCGCGCGCCGCCGCTGCGGGTCGTAGACCGGGTGCGCGACGATCTCGCCCGGCACGAGCTCGCCGCCGACGCGGGCCGCGATCCGCATCCCGGCGATGTTCAGGTCCTGGCGGATCTTCGCCAGGCCGAGGGTGCGCCCGCTCAGGTACGGGGAGACGACCGCCTGCGTGACGAGCCCGACCTCCTCGCCGCCGAAGAGAATCGGCGCGCCCGAGGCGTCGTCGCCCCCAGACTCGAGCTCGACGCTCGTCAGGCGCACGGTCGTCGCGTCGCGGTCGCGCTCCAGGCCGGCGCGGCCCTGGAACTCGCCCTTGTCGAAGTCGACCGACCAGCCGAGGCCGCACTCGAAGGGCGACACGGCCGGGTCGTACTCGACGCCGCCGATGATGAAGCCGCCCTCGATCCGGAAGAGGTCGAGCGCGACCATTCCGATCACCTTCATCCCCTTCGACGCGCCCGCCTTCAGCAGCGCGTCCCAGAGGGCGAGCGCCCGGTCGCGCTCGACCCACAGCTCGTAGCCGAGCTCGGCCGTGTAGCCGAGGCGCGTCAGGAAGACCGGGATACCCGCGATCTCGACGTCCTCGCGGAAGGTGTAGTAGCGGAAGGCGGCGTTCGAGAGGTCGCTCGTCGTCAGGCTCTGGAGGATCTGCCTGCTGCGCGGCCCCTGCAGGCAGAGGTGGGGGGTCGCGTCGGTGTGCTCGGACACGGTGATCCCTTTGCCCTCGGCCGCCGCGGCGAAGATCTCGTAGTCGCGGTCCGAGGCGCCGCAGAAGCGCACCGAGTCGGGTGACCGCATCAGCACGGTGCAGTCGTCCACCATCTTGCCGTGCTCGTCGCAGAGGGCCCCGTAGCCGATCTTCCCCGGGGTCAGCGTCGAGACGTCGCGGGTGACGATGCCGTTGACGAGGTCGAGCGCGCCCGGGCCGTCGAGATCCACCTTGCGGAGCATCGTGAAGTCCATCAGGCCGGCGGCCTCGCGCACGGCCCGGTACTCCTCCTGCGTGTCGGTGACGACGGCCGGCGCCCAGTAGCCGAACAGGTCCATCCACTCGTCGGTCAGCGCCGCCAGGCGCGGGTGGAACGCCGTCTCCTTGCTCATTCCTCGGTCTCCTCTCCGTCGGCCGCGGCCGCGAGGGGCGGCAGGCCGAGCGACTCGAGCACGAGCTCGGACAGCTCGCGCAGCTCGATTGCCCCCTGGTGGCCGGAGGTCTTGATCGCATCCTCGTACATCGTCACGTCCTTCGGGCAGCAGACGACGAAGTAGTCGAGCCCGCCGAGGGCGACCGCCTCGTGGATCCGCGCCTCGGCGGGGCGCGGGCCGTCGCCGGCCTTCAGCTCGCTCATCCAGATCCGGCCGCCGCCCGCACCGCAGCAGAACGAGTTGTCGCGGTTGCGCGGCATCTCGACAAGCTCGGCGCCGATCGCCGCCAGCACCTGCCGCGGCGGCTCGTAGACGCCGTTGTAGCGGCCGAGCGTGCACGGGTCGTGGTAGGTGACCCGCGCGCCGAGCCGCGTCGCCGGCGTGAGCCTGCGGGTCTCGAGCAGCTCGAGCAGGAGCTGGGAGTGGTGGACGACCTCCCACTCGCCGCCCGCCTCCGGGTACTCGTTGCGCAGCGTGTGGAAGGAGTGGGGGTCCGAGGTCAGGATCCGCTCGAAGTCGCACTGCGAGATCCGCTCGATGTTCTGCTCGCGCAGGTGCTGGTAGAGCCCCTCCTCGCCCACGCGGCGGACGTCGCAGCCCGCGTTCTGCTCGGCGTCGTAGAGGATCCCGAAGTCCACGCCGGCCTCGCGGAGGATGCGCGCGAGTCCCTGCGTCGCCCGCATGTTGCGCGGGTCGAGCGAGGCGTAGTCGCCCACGAACCAGAGGATCTCCGCGGGCTCGGAGCGGATGTCCTTCACCTCGAACGGCAGCTCCTTCGCCCAGCGGCCGCGCTTGCGCTTCGGCTCGCCGAACGAGTTGCCGGAGTCGTAGATCGTCTCGAGCGTCGTCTGGAGCAGCGGCTCCATCTCGCCGCGGTCCACCAGCCGCCGCCGGAGCTCGATGATGATCGGCACGTGCTCGATCCCGACCGGGCAGATCTCGACGCACGCCATGCACTGCATGCAGGACCAGAGCGTCTCGGGGCGGATCGCGTTGGCGACGAGCGTCGCGCCCGCTTCGTGCAGCGGCCCGACGCCCATCGCCGCTCGGATGCCGAGCGAGCCCTCGGCCGCCTCGCGCAGGTCGAGGATCAGGTCGCGGGGCGAGAGCGGGTAGCCCGTCGCGTTCGCCGGGCAGGCCTCGTGGCACTTGCCGCACTTCGTGCAGGCATCGAGCGAGAGCAGGTGCTGCCAGGAGAGGTCGGTGACGAGCCCGTAGCCGACGTCCGCCGCCTTCGCCCCGGCGGCCAGCTCCGGCAGCCGCCTGCCCGCGCGCTCGTCCCGCACGGCGACGTTGACCGGCCCGGCGAGCATGTGCACCGCCTTCGTGTACGGGATCGAGGCGACGAAGCCGAGCGCCACGACGCCGTGGATCCACCAGGTGACGAGGCGCGCGTCGTCGGCGCCGCCGCCCTCCAACCCAAGGCTCCGGAAGCCGTTGCCGAGCAGCCAGCCGAAGGGCGACCAGACCTCGAAGTCGGGCCGGTCGGCCGCGATCCTGAGCGCCTCGAGCAGGAAGCCGGTCAGCGCGAGGAAGAAGAGGAAGAAGACGAACGCCCTGTCGCCGGCGCGGTAGCGCGCGCGGTTCTCCTCCCGGTCCGGCCGCGCGTAGTCGAGCCGCGCGGGCCGCTGGATCCAGCGCTTGACGGCCAGCACGACGAGACCGGCGACGAGCGCGGCGCCGAAGACGTCAAGGAACAGCGAGTAGCCGAGGTAGAACTCGCCGCGCCAGAAGTCCCAGCCGAGCACCGGCTTCGCGAAGTCGTCCTGGAAGGCGAGGATCCCCGTGCCCGCGAAGAGCACGAGGAAGCCATAGAAGACGGCGAGGTGGCCGAGCCCCGTGCCCGTGTCGCGCCGGCGGATCCACGCGTGCGTGAGCACGATGCGCGCGGCGCGGAGAACGCGTGTGCCCGGCCGGTCGAAGGGCGCGAGCGAGCGCCCGCGCGCGTACTTGCGCCGCAGGAGGAAGACGCCGGCGAGGAAGACGGCGACCGAGACCACGATCAGGACGTACCAGAGGACGATCGCCCACTCCGGCAGGCCGGCGAACGACTCCCGCGTCTCGCTCAAAGGAGCTTCTCGAGCTCCTCCGCGACGTCGAAGAGGTCGGCGATCGCGCCGTAGTGGGCGACGCCGAAGATCGCCGCCTCGGGGTCCGTGTTGACGGCGACGATCGTCCCGCTGCCCTTCATCCCGGCCAGGTGCTGGACGGCGCCGGAGATGCCGAACGCGAGGTACACCTTCGGCTTCACCGTCTTGCCCGACTGGCCGACCTGGCGCGACGACGGCATCCAGCCGGCGTCCACGAGCGGCCGGGAGACAGAGAGCGTCGCGCCCAGCTTCGAGGCGAGCCCCTCGAACAGATCGAGGTTCTCCCGCTCGCCGACCCCGCGCCCGATCGAGAGCAGGAAGTCGGCCTGTGTGATGTCCGCGTCGGCGTCCGCCGGCACCTCGACGAGCTCGAGGTGCCGGGCCCGCGACGGGCCGGCCGGGGCGGCGAAGGAGGAGACGGTCGCGCTCCCAGGCCCCTCGGCCGGCGTCCACGCCGTCGGCCGCAGCAGGAGGACGACGCCCTCGGCGCCGGGGAACTCGAGCTCCGCGCTCACCTTCGAGCCGTAGAACGAGCGGGTCGCGATCACCGCCTCGCCCTCGAGCGCGAGCCCGTGAACGTCGCTCGCGAAGCCGAGCCCGAGCTTCGCCGCGAGCGCGGGCCCGTAGCCCATGCTGTTGACGGTGAAGCCGAGCAGGACGAACTGCGGCTTCCGCTCCGCGACCAGCGCCTCGACGGCGCGCTGCCAGACGTCGCACTCGAACTCCGCCGGCTCGACGGCGACGTTGACGATCTCGTCCACTCCCGCCACGTTCACGTCGAGGGCGGCGGGATCGCGGGCGATCACCGCCACGGTCACTGGCCCGCCGAGCTCGCGCGCGGCCGTCACGAGCTCGAAGGTCACGTCGCGCACCTCGCCCCGGACGTGTTCGGCGACCACCAGAACGCTCACTTGAGCCGCTCCCGCACGAGCTCGAGCAGCTGCCCGGCGATCTCGGCCGGGCTGCCCCTGAGCAGCTGCGCGCCCTCGCCCTTCGGGGGCACGAACATCCGCCGCACGCGGTAGGCCGCGCCGCCGCCCGCGGCGGTCCTGACGTCGATCTCGACCTGCTCGGCCTGCTTGATCGCGCGCAGGTTGGCGTAGCGCGGGTGGTTGATGCCGGTCTGGATCGTCAGCACCGCGGGCGTGTCCACCTCGACGCGGTCGATGAGGCCGCCCTCGAGCTCGCGGTCGACGACCGCCTTTCGCGCCCCGTGGTCGTAGTCCACCTTCGTGACGACGGCGACGCGCGGCAGGTCGCCGAGCTCGGCGAGGACGGTGCCCGTCGCCGCCTGCACCGAGTCGCTCGACTGGACTCCGCAGAGCACGAGGTCCGGGCTCTCCGCCCGGACGACCTCGGCGAGCGCCCGTCCGACCGAGAGCGGGTCGCCGCCCGCCCCCTCGACGCGGATCGCCCGGTCGGCGCCCATCGCGAGCGTGCGCCGCAGCGCCTTCACGGACTCCTCGCCGCCGCACGTGACGACGACGACCTCGCCGCCGAAGCGCTCCCGCAGCTGGAGAGCCTCCTCGGCGGCGAAGCCGTCCCACTCGTTCAGCGCGGAGTCGAGGTAGTCCGGGTCGACGTCACGGCCGTCGCCCGTGAACTCCACCTCGTCTCCGAGCTGGGAGACCTGCTTGACGCAGACGACGACCTTCATCTAGAACGCCGACGCCCCCGCCAGCGCGGCCTCGTACTCCTTCCGCTCGGCCTTCACCTCGGCTGCGTCCACCATCCGCCGCTCGCGCTTGAACGGCAGCGGGATGGACGGGTCGGGCGAGTCGATCTCGCGGGCCAGCCGGTGGCCGGAGAAGACCGCGTCCGCGGTCAGCCGCGGGGCTTCGCAGTCGCCGATCCGGTAGAGCGCGTTCACGCCCTCCGCCTTCAGTCCCTCGAGGCCGATCGAGTCCTTCAGCTCGCGGAAGAGCGCCTCGTTCGAGCGCCGCTGCGAGACGAGCACGACGCCGTCGGCCTCGAAGGTGCGCTCGTGGCCGTCCTCGTCGTAGACGTGGGTCGCCACGACGGCGCCGTCCTCGATCCGGCTGGGGAGGTGGTAGGTGACGATCTCGACGCCCAGCTTGTGCAGCCGGCGGTGCTGGTTCGGGGCCTCGAGCGTGAAGTGCATGTAGGGCGCGATGTGACCCATCGGGGTCATCAGCGTGACCTGCTTGCCCTCCATGGCGAGCTTCTCCGCGAGCGAGACGCCCTGGAAGTAGCCGTCGTTGTCGAAGACGACGATCCGCTCGCCGGCCAGCTCCTTGCCCTCGCCCATGATCTGGTCGGGGGTCGCCTGCCAGGCACGGCTCGCGTCGGCGCCCGGGATGGGGGCGTGTGAGGCACCGTTGAGGCCGTCGGTTGCCCAGTACGAGCCGGTGGCGATGACGACGATCTCGGCGCCGTACTCCGCGACGTCCTTCGCCGACAGCGTCGTACCCGGGAGGAACTCGACGTTCTTCAGCTTGGCGAGCTGGATCTTGCGGTAGTTGACGAGGCGCGCCCACTCGCCGAGCCCGGGCAACTGCGGGATCCAGCGCATCGTGCCGCCCATGTCGTCGGCCGCCTCGACGAGGTGCACGCGGCGCATGCCGCGCTTGCCGAGCACCATCGCGCACTCCATGCCGGCGGGCCCGGCGCCGACGACGAGCACGTCGTTGTCGGCGTTCCCCGCCTTCGTGAAGCGCTCCGGGTGCCAGCCGCGGCGGTACTCCTCGCCGGCGGTCGCGTTCTGGGTGCAGATGAGCGGCGGGCCGCCGATCTCCCAGCGCGAGATGCAGACGTTGCAGCCGATGCACTCGCGGATGTCCTCGAGCCGGCCCTCTTCGATCTTCTTCGGCAGGAACGGGTCGGACGTGGACGGGCGGCAGGTGGCGATGATGTCGAGCATGCCCTCGTGGATCGCCGCCGACATCGTGTCGGGGTTGGTCCAGCGGCCGACGCCGAGCACCGGCTTCTTCGAGATCGCCTTCACCGCCGCCTGCCACGGCAGCGCGCGTCCCTCTCCGTAGAAGCGCGACGGGGTCGCGTCCTCGCCCCACTCGGCGATGCCGGAGAGGTTGATGTCCCAGACGTCGACGAGGTGGTCGACGAGCTCGACGAAGGGGAGGCAGTCGCGCTTGAGCTGGGTTCCCGCCTCGCCCATGAACATGTCCGTGGACATCCGGACTGCGATCGCGCAGTCGTCGCCGACGGCCTCCTTCACCTGCTCGATCGTCTCCCGCCAGAACCGGGCCCGGTTCTCGAACGAGCCGCCGTACTCGTCGGTGCGGTGGTTGTAGAACGGCGTCAGGAACTGCTGGGGCAGGTACGAGTGCGAGCCGTAGACGTAGACGATGTCGAAGCCCGCGGTGCGCGCGCGCTTGGCGGCCTCGACGTAGAGCTTCTGGAGGTAGCGGATGTCGTCCTTGTCCGCCTCGATCGCGTAGGTGAGGTACTCGAAGTCGCTCGGGATCTGCGACGGGCCGCGCGCGACGCAGCGCGACTCCATGCAGGGCGCGTGCGGGCCGCCGTACCAGAGCTCGCACGCCGAGAGGCAGTCGTGCTCGTGGAGCATGTCGCACATCAGCGAGAGGTTCTTGATGTCGCCGTCGTCCCAGATGCGGGCCGACATGCGGTGGGTGTCGTCCGACTCGGGCGAGATCGAGCAGTACTCCGTCGAGACCGCGCCGTAGCCGCCTTCGGCCTTCAGCGCGCGGAACCAGGCCTGGCTGTACGGCTTCTCGGAGCCGAAGCCGTTGCAGTGGGGGATCTGGTAGAAGCGGTTCTTCATCGTCTTCGGGCCGATCTGGATCGGCTCGAAGAGGATGTCGTGCCTGGGGTCGCGGGGGGCCATCTCGGTTACTCCTTTGCAGGCGGGGCCAGGATGATTCTCCAACCGGGTTCGACCCAATGCAATGGTCTAGACGGAGGAGGGGCGACGTTGCCGCCGCCCCTCCCTCCTATTCCGTTGCCAGGGCATCCCTCTCCGGGGCGCCTACGGCATCGTCGGCGTCTCCTCACGCCAGTGCGGCATCTCGCCGTCTTGGACGATCCGCCGGAAGAAGAACAGGCCGATCCCCACGGCGAGCACCGCGAGGCCGATGATCTTCTCCTTCGTCCCGCCGTACCCGCCGGCCGCGGTCTGGAACCAGCCGAAGCCCACGATCGTCAGGAGGGCCGTGAGCGCGGCGAGCACGCCGGCGATCCACGTCCAGTAGTCGGCCAGCTTGATCGGACGCGGCCAGTTCGGCCGGTCCTTGCGCAGGAGGATGAACGCCGTCAGCGTGAAGAAGTGACACAGCACGTAGCCGAGGTTGCTGGCGGCCAGGATGCCGAAGATGTTCCCGATGAAGAGCAGGAACAGGATGTTGATGACCATGTCCATCGTCATCGCGAGCCCCGGCACGTGGAACCTGTTCAGCGTCGCGAGCTGCTTGATCGTCATGTCGTCCTTGGCGATCCCGTACAGCGCCCGCCCGCCGTCGGCAGTCGCCGTGTTCATCGAGATGACGAAGCTGGCGACGATCACGACCACGAAGAAGTCAGCCGCCCCGCCGCCGCCGACGAGCGTGTTGAGCGCGCCGATGTAGTCATACGACGCGATCGTCTCCTCGCCGACCGAGCCGACGAGGCCGAGCGGCACGAGGATGTAGACGGCGAGCGAGAAGAGCGCCGCCGACCGAAGCGCGAGCTTCGTGTCTCGCACCGTGTCCTTGTACTCGGGCGCGAACGTCGCGCAGACGTCCACCCCCCAGGCGGACCACGACATCAGCCACAGCCAGACGAGCGCGAGCTGCCAGCCGCCCCAGGCGGCTCCCGCGTCGTTCAGCGTGCCCCACGTCATGTTCGAGGTGTCGAAGTCGCCGTTGATGAACCCGGCAAACATGAAGAGCGCGAGCGGGATCATGAGCAGGATCCCGGCGAGGTATCCGAACGTCACGCCCACCCGCGCGCCGAACACATTGAAGAGCCACACGGAGATCACGAGGCCGATTCCGATCAGCTGCGGAAGGCCGACCTCCGCGCCGCCCGTCGAGAAGTAGCCCTCGCCGAACGGGCTTCCGATCGGCTCACCCGGGAACCAGGCGCCCTGGACGATCTGGCCGATGAAGAGGCCGAACACCGAAAGCACGACCGACCATCCGATCCAGTATCCGAAGGTCGCGACCGGGCCGACGAGGGTCGAGTACTTCCGCCAGCCCTCGTGCGCGTAGAGCGCCATCCCGCCCGACTTCTCCGGGAACATCGTCGCGAGCTCGGAGTAGATCGTGTTCAGGAACACGGCGATGGACGCGGAGATCGCCCACAGCATGAGTGCGCCCCAGCCGCCGAGATCGCCCACCGAATACCCGAGTGACCCGAGCAGGAACCCCGGGTTCGCGAGGGCGATCACAAATCCGTCGTACCAGCGCAGCGTCTTCAGGAGCTGCCGCTGCTCGATCACCGCACCTGCCACCTTGACCTCCCTCGTCGTTCACCCGGCCGCGCGAAGGAAGAGCTCCTTCCGGGCACGTTGTGCGACATATAACAGTCTCGGACGACGGTTTCAATTGCCGGATTGAGGATTTGCGTTGCCGTAAGGGCAATACACACGGTTTGGGGGACGCAAGCGTATGATCGCGTCCCGTGAAGCGACCGCCGATCACGATCAGCTGCGAGTGCGGCGAGTCGCGGGCCGTGCCGTACGGCGAGTCGTGGCAGTGCGAGCAGTGCGGGAAGCGGTGGGACACGATCCGGATCCCGGCGTCCGAGTACGAGGCGTTCCTGCGCCGGATGGGTCGCTACCGGCGCGAGGTGCTCGTCCTCGCCGTCGCCGCGCTCGGCACGTTCATCCCCCTGATCGTGTTCGTGAACGGGGCCTTCGTCTTTCTGGCAGCCCTCGTCGCCTTCGCGTGGATCCTCCTCTACCAGCCGTGGTGGCGGCGCAGGGCGCGGCGCGCCCTCGAGGACGCGCCGCGCTGGGATCTCCGGCCCGAGTAGGGCTCAGGAATCAATCATCTACACGCCGCGCGGGGCGCGGTCTGCGAGCTCGACCCGCATCAGGTCGCGGATCGAGACGATGCCGACGACCGTGCCCTCGTCGACGACGGGCAGGTGGCGGAAGCCGCCGTGGACCATCAGCGCGGCGGCGTGCTCGGTCGTGTCCGTGGACTCGATCGTCTCCGGGTAGCGCGTCATCAGCGCCGAGACCGTCATCGCGCCCGCGGCCTCGAGGCCGGCGGCCACGACCTTCAGGACATCCCGCTCGGTGAAGATCCCGAGCAGGCGGGTGCCGTCCAGGACGAGCACGGCGCCGACGCTCCGCTCGGCCATGCGCCGGGCGGCATCGGCGACGTTCGAGTCCGGGGCGACGGTGAGGACGTTACTGGACATGTGGTCGGCGACGATGGCCATGGTCAGCTCCTCGGTCGGGCCTTGACGGGGTCGTAGATCGAGAGCGGCCGGGCGACCGCGGGCACGGCGCCGGCGCCCAGCGCGACCTCCACGGCCGTTCCGGGCGCGGCGAACCGCGTCTCGAGGCACGCCAGGCCGATCACCCGCGCGAGCGTCGGGCTCTCGCACGGGCTCGTCAGCGTGCCGGCGGGCTCGCCGGCGACGGTCACGGCCGCGCCGTACTCCGGCACGTTGCTCCCCTCCACCTCCAGCGTGATGAGCCGGCGCGGCGGTGCCGCGGCCGTGCGCTGCAGCGCCTGCTTGCCGTGGAAGTCGCCGGTGTCGAAGCGGATCAGCTTGTCCAGCGACATGTCGAAGGGGTCTGTCTCGTGGGCGAAGTAGTCGTAGCCGATGAAGACGAGGCCCGACTCGATCCTGATCGTCTCGACGGCGGAGAGCCCGTACGGGGTCGCGCCGGCGCCGGTGAGCGCGCCCCACAGCTCCTCGGCGTGCTCGGGCGCGCAGAAGATCTCGTAGCCGAGCTCCCCCGAGTACCCCGTGCGCGAGACGTGGCACGGGACGCCGCCGACGCGCACCGGCTCGGGGAAGAAGCGGAAGTACCGCAGGCCGGCGACGTCCGCCGAGCAGAGGGAGGAGAGCAGCTCGCGCGAGCGCGGGCCCTGAAGTTGGACGTGCGGGTGCCGCTCGGTCACGTTCTCGATCGCGACGTCGAGGCCGGAGGTGACCTCCAGGAAGTGGTCGAGGTCGGAGTCGAGGGCCGTGACCACCTCGCACGCGTCCTCCGCGAACTTGAACACCGTCCCGTCGCCGACCATCTTCCCCTGCTCGTCGCAGAACGGCGCGTAGCGGATCTGTCCGACCTCGAGCCCGAGCATGTCGTTCGTGAAGATGCGATCGGCGGCCCGGAGGGCGTCCTTGCCGTGGAGTGTCCACTTCCGCAGCGGCGAGGCGTCCCAGATGCCGACCCCCGTGCGCACCGCGTGGTGCTCGGCGACCGCGTCGCCGAAGTGGCTCGGCCAGGTCCAGTCCTCCCAGTCCATGAACTCGCAGCCGAGCGCGCGCTGCACGCCGTCGAACGCGGTCCTGGTCGCCTCGCTCATGGTCCTGCCTCCTCTCGTCTTCCGTCCCAGCCGAATGCGAGCGACACCAGCCTGGCGCGCTCGAGCAGCGGCTCCAGCGCCGCCTCCATCGCCTCGCCGTGGAAGCGCGAGGCGGGTCCCTGAACCCCGAGGATGGCCACCAGCTCGTCGTGAGGTCCCCACACCGGCGCGGCGACCGCGTGCAGGTCCTCCTCGCGCTCGGCCAGCGCCCGGGCGTGACCGCGAGCGCGCACCTGCTCGATCTCGGTCGCGAGGGCCCGGCGGTCGGTGATCGTCCGCGGCGTGTACGCCCGCAGCTGCCCCGGCGGCGGCTCGGCGCCTCCGAACGCGAGCATCACCTTTCCGGTCGCAGTCGCGTGCGCGACGCTCGGGCGGCCGAGACGAGCGACGCTCTGCGTTGTCGAGCGGCTCTGGGCGAAGTCCACCGTCACGGCCTCGCGCTCCCCCGGCAATGAAAGCGTCGCGGTCTCGCCCGTCGCCGCGACGAGCGCGCGGAGGTGTGGCCGGGCCACCTCGCGCAGGTCGAGCCGGCGCAGCACGGCGTTGCCGAGCTGGACGAGACGCAGGCCGAGGCGGTACTTGCCGCCCTCGGGCACGTGCTCGACGACGCCCGAGCCGACGAGCGTGGCGAGCAGGCGGGAGACGGTGCTCGCGTTGATGCCGGTCCGGCGCGCGATCTCGTTCGTCCCCAGCTCCCCGGCGCCGTCGGCGAGGGCGTCCAGCACCGAGAACGCGCGCTCGACGGCGGCGACGTGGCGGGCGGCTGGCTGACCGGTTCGGGGCATGCGAGGCTCGCCTCCGATCTTGGCACAGAGTTGCCGAGCAGGCAATTAGCGAGCGCCGCCCGCCGCGGTGCCGTACGCGAAGGGCGGCTCCTCGAGCCCGAAGACGACGAAGCTGAACGTGCCGGCGCGGGGCGCGGCTGACACACTTGGCGAGTGTTGCTCACCGCCTTCGGCGTAAGCGCCCTCACCTTCATGATGCTCATGTACGCGCTGGAGCATCGCCACAGCGGCTTCGTCCTCGCGTTCGCGTGCGGCTGCGTCCTGGCGAGCGCTTACGGCTTTCTTTCGGGGGCCTGGCCCTTTGGCGTGGTCGAGGCGATCTGGGCGGCCGTCGCCGCCCGACGGTTCGCCAATCGAAACGCCAAGTCCTCCTAGATGATTGATTCCTAATCACCGCACCCCCAGTGGGGGCCTGGGCACGGCGCATCGCGGCCGCCTCGCCCGGCACCAAGGCCCACCGGCCTTGGCACCGGGCGAGTCGACCACGCTGCTTGGCCCATGCCCTCCCTGAGGGCACGCCGATTAGGAATCAATCATCCAGCCCGCTTCGCCGACCGCCGCCCTCGCTGCGCGCAGGTGTGCCTGCCCGGCCGCCGCAGGCACACTACGCCGGTGAACGAGCGTGTCGAGCACCTGACCGCGGCGCAGAAGTCCGCCCTCGAGGCCGAGCTGGCAGAGCTCGAGGGGCCGCGCCGGAAGGCGGCCGTCCTCGCGATCAAGACGGCCCGCGAGTTCGGCGACCTCTCCGAGAACTTCGAGTACCACGCCGCCAAGAACGAGCAGGGCCTGCTCGAGCGCCGGATCACGATCCTGCGCAGCCGCCTGCACGACGCGGTCATCGTCGACGAGGACGCGGCCGCCGCGAGCGGCAAG
This sequence comes from uncultured Actinomycetes bacterium, assembly GCA_963839425.1. Classification (GTDB taxonomy): domain Bacteria; phylum Actinomycetota; class Thermoleophilia; order Gaiellales; family Gaiellaceae; genus CAYGLV01. Next base: position 20,810 of record CAWIUX010000004.1, on the reverse strand, counting down.
GTCGAGGTCGGGTCGCTCGTCGAGATCGAGGACGAGGCCGGCGACCGGCTGGAGATCGAGATCTCGAGCGTCGGCGGCGTCTCGCCCGACTCCCCGCTCGGCCGCGCGCTGCTCGGCGCCGTCGTCGGCGACACGGTCGAGATCGAGGCCCCGCGCGGCGCCTGGACGGCGCGCGTGCTCTCGTTCCGGCGTCCCTAGATGGTTGCCGCCACGATCTCGTGCGTCCGGATGCGCGATCTGGCGTGTCTGGGACGCTCCCGGGCCGTCCGCTTCGCGCCGCCAGGACCTCACCGATGCCTCTGGCATCGCCGACGTCCTGCCGTCGCGCCCCAGAGCTGCCAGCTCGCGCCCCGGGACAGACGACCTCGTGGTGGCAACCATCGAGAGGCTCCGACATGGAGCCACGTTAGAGTGGCTCCGATGGCAGGAACCCTCCCCGGCGACACCATCAGCGTCCTCGACCACGGCTTCGTCCGGCTCGACGACGCGATGGCGAGCGACCTCTCGGTCGCCAACGCCGCCCGGGTCAGCTTCGCCCGGCGCAAGGACGAGCTGGACGAGAGCGACGCCGGGCTGATCGGCTTCTTGATGCGGGACAGGCACGGGACCCCGTTCGAGCACAACGCCTTCCGGTTCCACATCCGCTGTCCGCTCTTCGTCGCCCGCGAATGGTTTCGCCATCGTATCGGCTGCCTGACGGGCGACGCCGTTGTCACCTTCGTCGATACGAACGGGCACGCGACGCCGAAGCTTGCGAAGACGATCGACCAGCTCTGGACCGCGTGGACCGAAGGCCAGGCGAACGGCAACGCGCCGGATCTCGCGACGAGGAAAGCGGCTGCACAACTTCTCGCCGGAGGCGCGAGCCAGCGCGAGGTTGCACGGACGGTGGAGATCGGGCGGCGTGCCGTGCGCCGGATCGCCGCTGGCGAGCGGATCGAGCTTCGGGATGCCCGTTCGCGCATTCGCCGAATGCGCCTTCGCGTGCTGAACGAGACGACCGGCGAGTTCACAACCGGCCACGTGTCGGAGATCGTCGACAAGGGCGTCCAACCCGTGTACAGGCTCACGCTGGCCGACGGGAAGCAGCTGACGCTTACCGAGAACCACCGTGTTCTGACGGATGGCGGATGGCTGAAGATGGGTGACGCCGTAGGACTCGAAGGGGCGGGTGCCGACGCGCGCATGACGCGCAACTGTTCGTTGCTGGTCAACGGTGTGGTCGCCTACCGGAGTCGCGAGTGGCTATCGAAGCAGCGTCGGCTCCGACGGTCGGTTGCCGAGATGGCCGCCGAAGCCGGGTGTAGCTACCACACGATTCGCAAGTGGCTCCGTCTCCACGGACTTCAGCATGCGCCCGGCGAGGCGAGCCGCGGTCGGACACCGTGGAACAAGGGTCGCTCCTACCGGACGGGCCGCACGCTCACGGACGAGCATCGGGCGGCGATCCGGAGAGCTCGGTCAGGCAAGAACAGCAACTTCTGGCGCGGGGGCGCCACCTCCGAGCGCGCGAGCGTCGCCGCCTGGGCAACTCAGCGCGCCCCGGCCGTCCACGCCCAATACGACTACACCTGCCAAGAGTGCGGGCAGCGAGGCGGGCGCCTCCATGTGCATCACATTGCGCCGGTGTGGGTGAGAGCAGAGCTCGCCCGCTCGGTCGGCAACCTGATCTCGCTGTGCGAGACCTGCCACCGAGCCGTCCACACATCCGTCCGTAATGAGCTTGCTTTCGCCGAGCGGCACGCGGCGACGATCGGATTCGCCGTCGAGCTCGACGAGGTGCCGACGCGCCGGGGCGTCAAGCTCGTCGCGCACGCGGTACCGGTTGTGTCGCTCGAGTACCTCGGGCTTCGTCAGACGTTCGATCTCTGCGTCGATGGTCCGTGGCACAACTTCGTCGCGAACGGGATGGTCGTACACAACTCGTTCAATGAGTTTTCCATGAGGTATGCGAAGGCGACCGACGAGTTCTACGTCCCCGCGGCCGAGGACGTGCGCTCGCAGGTCGGCAAGCCCGGGGCCTACTCGTTCGAGCCGGTGGACGCCGAGCTCGCCGAGCGGACGCGGGAGGAGCTGCGGGCCGTCTACGAGACGGCGTACGCGACCTACGAGCGGCTCGTCGAGGCAGGCGTCGCGCGCGAGCTCGCCCGAGCCGTGATCCCCGTCGGCGCGTACACCGAGTTCTACTGGACGGTGAACGCGCGGTCGGTGATGAACTTCGTCTCGCTGCGCGCGGCCGACACCGCGCAGCGCGAGATCCGCCGCTATGCCGACGCCGTCGAGCGCCTCTTCGCGGAGAAGATGCCTGTCACGCACGCCGCCTTCGTGGCGAACGACCGCACGGCGCCCTAAGAACGAGTTCTAAGAAGCTGTAACAGAATGATCTCCGGCACTGCCAGATAATCCCGTCTGCGGTCCTGTCATGCGGGGACGTGCGCCTGCTGCTCGGCGGCAGCCGCTGTGACTCGCTCGAGCCAGGGCGTCGCCTCGAGCCGCTCGAAGATCTCGCGCGCCTCGGCGAGGCCAGGCTCCTCGCCGTGCTCGAGCAGCGTGACCCCGAGCCAGAACGGGATCTCGAGCTCACGGAAACGGGCGGCCGCGGACCTGTAGCCCGCCTCGTCTCCGTCCAGCCGCGCCCGGAAGCGGTGCGCGTGCGCCTCGAGGTACGGCGGCCGGAGCCCCGGTGGGAGCTTCTCGATCGTCGCGAGCAGCTCCCCGGCCCGTTCCCGCTCGCCGAGCGCGAGTGCCGCTTCGATCGCCTCGACGAGGCCCTGCTTGACGAGCTGGTGGCCGGCTCCGAGGGTTCGCGCGAGCTCGACGGTCGCCGCGCCCGCCTCGAGCGCGTCGCCGAAGCGGCCCTCGGCGCGGCGCAGCGCCGCTGTCGCACTCCTGTACATGCCCTGCTCCTGGAGGTCGACCGACGTCTCGAGGCGCGAGAACAGCGAGTGGAGCCGCTGCGCCTGCTCGAGCTCGCCGCGGTGGATGTGGATCTCGAGCACCGAGGTGAGCACGCTGAGGAACATCGCCCCCGAGCGGATCTGCTCCTCCGTCAGATCCTCGAGGGCCGCGAGCGCCTCCTCCCAGCGCCCGGTCATGTAGAGGGGGTAGGTCAACTCGGCGAGCAAGGACCACTCGCGCGGCCTGTCCCCGAGCCTGCGGGCGAGCTCGAGCGCGGGCTGAAGGTAGCCGAGCGCATCGGTGTAGCGGTCGCGCTGGTAGGAGCGGGCCGAGAGGTTGAGATAAATGTGTGAGGCCCGCTCGGGAAGATCGTGCTCGAGCGCGATCGCGAGTGCCTGCGCCGACAAGGCGACCGCCTCCTGCGGATGCCCTCGGGCGTCCGCGACGAGCGCCTTGGCGAGGAAGGCGCGCGTCACCAGCTCGGGCAACCCAAGCGACTCGGCGACGTCGAGCGCGAGCTCGCACCGCTCGCCCGCCCGCTCGAGATCGCCCGCAAACGCATACCCGCTCGCGAGACGGGCCGCCAGCAGCGCGAAGTCCGCGTCCGGCTCGTCCGTCGAGATCACGGCGAAGGCGCGCTCCATGCGCTCGAGGGCCTCGTCGAGGCGACCCGAGTGAGACTCCACGTCGGCGAGCCTGCTCGAGACGCGGGCGGCGGCGTGGGTGTCACCCTCGGCCTCGTAGAGCGCGATCGCCTCCGCGAACAGGCCGGCGGCCGCCTCGGGCTGGGCGGCATAGCTGGCGAGCAGGCCGGCCCGGTCGAGGAGCTCGGCTCGTGCCAGCGGCCCGTCCGAGAGCCCGGCGGCCTGCTCGAAGTAGCGTTGCGCCTCGGCCGCGGCGCCGAGCGAGGCTGCCCGTTCGCCGGCCCGGGCCAGCATCGCCTGCGCCTTCCGCTTGATCTCGGTCGCGTCGTCGGCCTCCGGCGCCGTCTCGTAGGCGGCGACGTAGTGGGAGGCGACGACCTCGACCACCTCGTCGTCGTCGGCGAAGGCGGCGGTCAGGTGCTCGGCCGCCGCGAGGTGGCGGGAGCGGCGCTCGCGCTTGGAGAGCGTCTCGTAGGCGACGTGGCGGACGAGGTCCTGGAGGAAGCCGTACTGGCCGTGCTCGGGCGAGCGAGGGTCGGCCTGGGCCGAGAGCACTTCCTTGCGCACGAGCGAGGAGAGGAGCGGCTCGAGCTCCCCCTCGGGGAGGCCTGAGACCGCGGCGAGGCCGTCGCGCGTGAACGTCTTGCCGAGCACGGCCCCGTCCTGGAGCAGGCGCCTCTCCTCGGGCGAGAGGCCGTCGAGGCGCGCCGCGATCAGGGCGTGCAGCGTCTCTGGGACCTCGAGCGAGCCGATCTCGCCGACCGGCCGGTAGACCGGCCCCTCCTGCACGAGCAGGCCTCGGTCGAGCAGCATCCGCACCGTCTCGACCGCATAGAGGGGGACACCCTCCGCTCGCGCCAGGATCTGCTCGCGAAGCGGGGCCGGCAGACCGGGCACGAGCCCGGTCAGGAGCTCCTCCATCGCGGAGGCGAGGAGCGGCTCGAGGTAGAGCGAGCTGAAGTTGCGATGGCCGGCGCCCCAGGTCGGCCGGCGCTCGGCGAGCTCGGGGCGGGCGAGCGTGATCACGTAGAGCGGGGAGTTGCGCGACCACTCGAGCAGGTACTCGACGAAGTCGAGCAGGCTCGCGTCCGCCCACTGCATGTCCTCGAAGGCGAGCACGGTCGGGTAGACGTCGGCGAGCCGCTCGAAGAAGAGCCGCCAGGCCGCGAACAGGTCCTGCTTGTCGCGCGCCTCCTGCTCGGCCAAACCGAGCAGCTGAGCCACCCGCGGCTCGACGAAACGCCGCTCCTCCGGGTCGGCGATGTGCTCCTCGAGTGTCGAGCGCAGCTTCTCGAGGGCCGAGGCCGGCTCCTCGTCCTCGACGATCCGGCAGCGCATCCGAACCATGTCGGCGAGCGCCCAGTAGGTCACGCCCTCCCCGTAGGCGAGGCAGCGGCCCCGATGCCAGTACGTCAGCTGGGGCAGGCCGTCGAAGTACTTGTAGAACTCCCAGGCGAGGCGCGACTTGCCGATCCCGGCGATGCCGGTCACGGAGACGAGATGCGCCTTGCGCTCGTCCGCGGAGGCGTGAAAGAGCTCCTTGATCTGGCGAAGCTCCCGGTCCCGGCCGACGAACGGTGCCTCGAGCCCCTGCGACTTGAGAGAGCCGCGCAACCCGGAGACGACGCGCAGCGCCTTCCAGAGCGGCACGAGCCCGTCCTTGCCCTTCAGCTCGAACGAGCCCGCCTCCTCGTAGACGATCGTCTGCTCGGTCGCCCGCCGCGTCGACTCGCCGACGTAGACCGCGCCCGGCTCGGCGACCGACTGCACGCGCGAGGCGGTGTTGACGAGATCGCCCGCGACCATCCCCTGCCCCTCCGCGCCGAGCGTCACCGCCGCCTCGCTGGTCAGCACCCCCGCCCGTGCCCGAAGCTCCTCGGCGCCCACCTCCTGACCGAGCGCCGAGACGGCGGCGACCAGGTCGAGCGCGGCCCGAACCGCCCGCTCGGCGTCGTCCTCGGTCGCCGTCGGCGTCCCCCAGACGGCCATCACCGCGTCACCGATGAACTTCTCGACCGTGCCGCCGTACAGCCCGATCAGCCGCCGGCACGTGTCGAAGTAGCGGGAGAGCAGCTCCCGCACCTCCTCGACGTCTCGCGACTCGGAGAGCGTCGTGAAGCCGACGAGGTCGGCGAAGAGGACGGAGACGAGGCGGCGCTCGGCGGCCGGGGCCTGAGCGGTGGGGGCAGCGGTGGGCTGTGCCTCGCCGAGGTGCGCCCCGCACTCGCCGCAGAACTTCGCCCCCGGCTGGTTCGCGCTCCCGCACGTGGGGCAGGTAGCCGCGAGCGGCGTCCCGCATTCGCTGCAGAACTTGCGGCCCGGCTCGTTCGTCGTCCCGCAGGCCTGACACGTCATCATCCCCCTACTATCGCGCACCGTCCCCGCGGCGTCCAAGCGCGTAGGGCTCAGGCGCTTGCGGGCGCGGTTGCCCGCAGTGCGTCGACGCGCTCGAGCCACGGCACGGCTTCGAGCCGGTCGAAGATCTCGCGCGCCTCGGCCAGCAGCGGCCCCGCGTCACCCTCGCGGCTGCCCCCGGCGAGCCACTCGCCGTGCTCGAGCAGGGTGACCGCCAGCCAGAACGGGATCCCGATCTTGCGGAAGCCGGCGGCCGCGGCCGCGTAGCCGGCGCCGGCGGCCTCGTCCAGGCCGGCGAGCCGCGCCCGGAAGCGGTGCGCGTGCGCCACGAGGTACGGCGGCCGGAGCCCCGGCGGGACGGCGTCCACGGTCGCGAGCAGCTCCTCCGCCCGCGCCCGCTCGCCGAGCGCGAGGGCCGCCTCGAGCGCCTCGACGAGGCCCTGCTTCACGGCTTGGTTGCCGACTCCGAAGGCGACCTGCGACAGCTCCGTTGCTTCGACGCCCAGCACGACTGTCTCCTCGAGGCGGCCCTCGGCGCGCCGGATCGCGGCGGCGGCGGCGAGGTAGCAGGAGCGGTCCTGGACGTCGGTCGAGCTCTCGAGCTCGGCAAACAGCGAGAGGATGCGCCGCGCCTCGTCGAGCTCGCCGCGGTGGAGGCGGATCTCGAGCACCGAGGTGACCAGGCTCAACGTCTCTCCCGACCGAAGCCGGTCCTCCGGAATCTCGGCGAAGGTGACGAGCGCCTCCGCCCAGCGGCCGGTCATGTAGAGCGGGTAGGTCGTCTCGGCGAGCACGGACCACTCGCTAGGGCGGCTGCCGCGGCGGCGCGCGACCGCGAGCGCCTCCGCGAGGTATCCGAGTGCGTCCTCGTAGCGGTCGCGGTGGTACGAGCGGTCGGAGAGGTTGAGGTAGAGAGTTAACGCCTGGTCCCACCGCTCGTGCTCGAGGGCGATCGCCAGCCCGTGCTTCAGGAGCGCGATGCTCTCCTCCGGGCGGCCGCGCGCGCCGACCGTCATCGCCTTGGTGATGAACCCACGGGCGAGCACCTCTGCCGAGCCCAGCGACTCGCCGATCGCGAGCGCGAGTTCGACCCGCTCGGCGGCCCGCTCGAGATCGCCTGCGAAGTGGTACCACGCTGCAAGCCCCGCGGCGAGGCCGGCCAGGGCCTCGTCGGGCTCGTCGCCGGCCACGACCTCGAAGGCCCGCTCGGCGCGCGCGAGCGCCTCGTCGAAGCGGCCCCCCATGCGCTCCACCCGGGCAAGCCGGCCGGAGACACGCGCCGCGGCGTGCGTCTCGCCCTCGGCCTCGTAGAGCGCGACCGATTCGCCGAGCAGCCGCTCGGCGGTCCCGTAGTCGGCGGCGTAGAAGGCGAGCCAGCCGGCCCGGTCGAGCAGCTCTGCGCGCTCTCGGGTGTCGCCGGCCAGGCCTGCCGCCTGCTCGAGGTAGCGCTGCGCCTCGGCCGCCGCGCCGAGCGACTCGGCACGGTCGCCGGCGCGGACGAGGGTCTCGCGCGCCTTTCCCTTGACCGCGCCGGCGTCGTTGGCGTCGGGAGCGGCGGCGTGGGCGTCGAGGTAGTGGGAGGCGAGCACCTCGGCGACCTCGCTCTCGTCGGGGTAGGCCGCCTCGATGTACGCGGCGGCGGCGAGGTGGCGGGCCCGGCGCTCGCGCTTGGAGAGCGTCTCGTAGGCGACGTGGCGGACGAGGTCCTGGAGGAAGCCGTACTGGCCGTGCTCGGGCGAGCGAGGGTCGGCCTGGGCCGAGAGCACCTCCTTGCGCACGAGCGAGGAGAGCAGCGGCTCGAGCTCCCCCTCGGGGAGGCCGGAGAGAGCGGCGAGGCCGTCGCGCGTGAACGTCTTGCCGAGCACGGCCCCGTCCTGGAGCAGGCGCCTCTCCTCGGGCGAGAGGCCGTCGAGGCGCGCCGCGATCAGGGCGTGCAGCGTCTCTGGGACCTCGAGCGAGCCGATCTCGCCGACCGGCCGGTAGACCGGCCCCTCCTGCACGAGCAGGCCTCGGTCGAGCAGCATCCGCACCGTCTCGACCGCATAGAGGGGGACACCCTCCGCTCGCGCCAGGATCTGCTCGCGAAGCGGGGCCGGCAGACCGGGCACGAGCCCGGTCAGGAGCTCCTCCATCGCGGAGGCGAGGAGCGGCTCGAGGTAGAGCGAGCTGAAGTTGCGATGGCCGGCGCCCCAGGTCGGCCGGCGCTCGGCGAGCTCGGGGCGGGCGAGCGTGATCACGTAGAGCGGGGAGTTGCGCGACCACTCGAGCAGGTACTCGACGAAGTCGAGCAGGCTCGCGTCCGCCCACTGCATGTCCTCGAAGGCGAGCACGGTCGGGTAGACGTCGGCGAGCCGCTCGAAGAAGAGCCGCCAGGCCGCGAACAGGTCCTGCTTGTCGCGCGCCTCCTGCTCGGCCAAACCGAGCAGCTGAGCCACCCGCGGCTCGACGAAACGCCGCTCCTCCGGGTCGGCGATGTGCTCCTCGAGTGTCGAGCGCAGCTTCTCGAGGGCCGAGGCCGGCTCCTCGTCCTCGACGATCCGGCAGCGCATCCGAACCATGTCGGCGAGCGCCCAGTAGGTCACGCCCTCCCCGTAGGCGAGGCAGCGGCCCCGGTGCCAGTACGTGATCTGCGGCGATCCCGTCGAAGTACTTGTAGAACTCCCAGGCGAGGCGAGACTTGCCGATCCCGGCGATCCCGGTGACGGAGACGAGATGCGCCTTGCGCTCCTCGGCGGAGGCGTGGAAGAGCTCCTTGATCTGGCGGAGCTCCCGGTCGCGGCCGACGAAGGGCGCCTCGAGCCCGGTCGACTTGAGCGAGCCGCGGGCGCCCGAGACGACCCGCAGCGCCCTCCAGAGCGGCACGAGCCCGTCCTTCCCCTTCAGCTCGAAGGCGCCCGCCTCCTCGTAGACGACCGTCTGCTCGGTGGTGCGCCGTGTCGACTCGCCGACGAGAACCGTGCCGGGCTCGGCGACCGACTGCACGCGCGACGCCGTGTTGACGAGGTCGCCGGCGACCATCCCCTGCCCCTCGGCGCCGAGCGTGACCGCGGCCTCGCCGGTAAGAACGCCCGCGCGGGCCGCGAGCTCGGGCGCGCCGAGCTCCTCGCCGAGCGCCGAGACGGCGGTGACGAGGTCGAGCGCGGCGCGAACGGCCCGCTCGGCGTCGTCCTCGGTCGCCGTCGGCGTCCCCCAGACCGCCATCACCGCGTCGCCGATGAACTTCTCGACCGTTCCACCGTAGAGGCCGATCAGCCGGCTGCAGGTGTCGAAGTAGCGCGAGAGCAGCTCGCGCACCTCCTCCGAGTCGCGCGACTCGGAGAGCGTCGTGAAGCCGACCAGATCCGCAAACAACACCGACACCAAACGACGCTCAGCCGCAGGAGCCTCACCTCGAGCCGACGCGACCGCCGAAGTCGACGCCGGCGCGTCTGCCGTCAGCGCCGAGCCGCACTCGCCGCAGAACCTCTGCCCCGGCGGATTGACGGCCCCGCAGGAGGAACAAAGCGCAGCAAGGGCGCTCCCGCACGAGCCGCAGAACCTTTGCCCGGCGGGATTCTCGGCGCCGCAGTTCGAACACGTGCTCACATCTAAAGAGCCTAGTCCGTGAAGATCAGCCCTACCAAGTCAGAAGACGGGATCGGAGGTCTTTGATGGCAGCGCCCATGCTCGACGACGAGCTCTGGGAACTGATTCAGCCACTCCTGCCCCGAAGAACGCGCCGCCTAAGTCGTGAGCAGCGGCTCGGTCGAGCCGGTCCGGGCGACGATCCAGCCGTCGAAGCTCTTCAGCTTCCAGGGTGCGTTCATCCAGACCTCGGTCGCGCCCGCGTGCACGGCGAAGACGCCGCAGAGCCTCGCCGGCTCGCCGCCCTTGGTCAGCCACAGCTCGTACGTCTGGCCCTCGGGGAGGGGCTCGAGGCCGCGGATCGTCATCAGCATCGGCCAGTTGCCGCTCGCGTCCACCTCGAACAGCTCGAGCGAGGCCCGTGCAGCCACGGCGCCTTCGGTGCCGAACATCTGGACGACGCGGTCGGTCTCGAGGCCGGTCGTCCGGTCGCCCGCGAGGTAGCCGCCGCCGAAGCTGACGAGGGCGAGCGCTGCGGCGAGCGCGACGAGCGCGGCCAGGCGCCGCTTCGGGAAGAGCGGGAAGGCGTTGGCGGGCTTCTCCGGCGGCGGCGCCCGCAGCCCGGCCGGCAGCTCGGGCGGCGGCCCGGCGGCGAGCAGCGACTCGTGCACGCGCCGGAGCCGCTCGCGCTCCTCCGGAGCGAGCTCCTGGCCGCCGAGCAGCTCGTCGAAATCGGGACCGCTCATCTGAGCTCCTCCTCGAGGATCTGCCCGAGGCGCGCGAGCGCGCTGCGGGTCCGCGTCTTCACCGTGCCGAGCGGGATCTGCAGGAACTCGGCCACCTCGCTCTGCGAGAGCCCGCCCCAGTACGCGAGCTCGATCACGGGCCGTTCGTGCTCGGGCAGCTGCTCGAGCGCCCGGTGGACGCGCCAGGCGAGCCATGCCGACTCGGCCTCCTCCGGCGGGCCGGCGTCGCCGGACGGCGTCTCGGGCGCGTCCGCCGCCGGCTCGGGCGTGCGGCGCAGCCCGTCAACGATCGTGTTGCGCGCGATCGCGTAGAGCCAGGCTGCGCCCGTCCCGCGCTCGCGGCGGTAGCTGCCGGCCGAGCGCCAGATCGAAGCGAAGGCCTCCTGCACGACGTCCTCGGCACGGCCGCGGTCGCCCAGCCGGCGCAGCGCGAGCCCGAGCACCGCCCGCGCGAAGCGGCGGTAGAGATCGTCGAACGCGTCGCGGTCGCCCGCGGCGATCCGCTCGATCAGCTCGCCGTCGGTCAACTCGTCGTACACGGCCGCCATCGTCGCCGCTTCATCGGCCGCTGGCAAGCACGCACGGAGCAGAGCCGCCTCCACGAACGGTTCTACGCGCCGCCGGACGGGCCGGTTTGCAGCAGCCGGCCGCCGTCCACGACGAGCGTCGTGCCGGTGACGAACTCCGCGCGCGCCAGATAGAGGACGGCCTCGGCGACGTCATTCGGCGAGCCTGTCCGCCCGAGCACGGTCTCGGCCGCCCGCCGCTCCTCCTCGCCCGGCTCGACGGCGACCGGGCCGGGTGCGATCCCGCAGACGCGGACCTCGGGTGCGAGCGCGCGCGCGAGTACACGTGTGAGCATCGCCTGCGCGGCCTTGGCGGCGCAGTGGGCGGCGAACGACGGCCACGGCTGGTAGGCGGCGACGTCCTCGATCATCACGACGACACCCTGCGAGGAGCGTAGGTGTGGCGCGGCCGCCTGTGTGACGAAGAAGCTGCCCTTGGCCGTCGCGCCGAAGGCGGCGTCGAAGTCGGCCTCGGTCACGTCGGCGAACGGCTTCGGCGTGAAGCCTGCCGCCGCCGCGTTGACGAGCAGGTCGAGGCCGCCGAGCTCGGCCGCGGCGTGCTCGACGAGCGCCCGCGCCTCCTCCGGCCGCGAGACGTCGCCGTCGCGCGTGCCGGCGGCGAAAACCTGCCAGCCCTCGGCCCGGAGCCGGGCGGCCACGGCCGAGCCGAGCCGCCCGGTTCCCCCGGTGACGAGCGCGCGCGAGGGCACCTACCCCCGTGCCGCCTCGAAGCGCGCCGCGACGGCGTCCCAGTTGACGACGTTCCACCACGCCGCGAGGTAGTCGGCGCGCCGGTTCTGGTAGTGGAGGTAGTAGGCGTGCTCCCAGACGTCCACGCCGAGAACCGGCACGTGGCCCTCGAGGAACGGCGAATCCTGGTTCGCGGTCGAGTAGGCCTTCAGCGCCGAGCGGTCCCAGACGAGCCAGCTCCAGCCGGAGCCGAAGCGGGTCATCCCGTTCTGCGAGATCGTCGTCTTGAAGTCGTCGAAGGAGCCGAAGGCGCCCGCGATCGCGTCGGCGAGCGCGCCCGAGGGCTCCCCGCCGCCCGCAGGGCTCATGATCTCCCAGAAGAGCGAGTGGTTGGCGTGGCCGCCCGCGTTGTTGCGCACCGGGCCCTGCTTGTCGGCGGGCAGGGCGCTGAGGTTTCGCAGCACGTCCTCGACGGGCGTGTCGGCCCACTCGGTCCCCTCGAGCGCCTTGTTCGCGTTGTCCACGTAGGCCTGGTGGTGCTTGCCGTGGTGGATCCGCATCGTCTGCTCGTCCACATGGGGCTCGAGCGCGGCGAAGTCGTAGGGCAGATCGGGCAGTGTGTACGGCATTTCGGGTCTCCCTCCCGGTTAAGAACTCGTTTCAAAACGAAGCCTTGTGCCGTCGGACCGCGCTGTGCGGCACGCTTGCCGTGTCCTCGGCCCGCGCCCGTAGCGCTGCTACGAGCGCGACCCGACTCCTTGCAATTGCACCACCCATCGCACCCCAACGGCGAAGCGTCATTTCGAAACGAGTTCTAGATCGACTCGGTGGAAGGATATGCTGCGCCGCGTCCCGTCGAGCCGGAGGAGCCACAACGAGATGAGCTACGAGGAGATCAAGCCCCGCGCGCTGAAGCCGAGCCTGCTGGAGCTCGAGGGCATCTCCCGCGCGACGATCGAGGCCCATCACAACCTCTACCAGGGGTACGTCGCCAAGCGGAACGAGATCCTCGGCAAGCTCGAGGCCGCCGACCGCGCCTCCGCGAACCAGACGTACTCGGAGCTGCGCGCGCTCAAGGTCGATCTCACCTTCGCGATCGGCGGGATCAAGAACCATGAGGTCTACTTCGAGCACCTCGGCGGTGGCGGCGGAGACCCGACGGGCGCGGCCGGCGCGCTGATCGCGCGCGACTTCGGCTCGGCCGAGGCCTGGCGCACCGACCTCAAGGCGACGGGCATGGCGGGCCGCGGCTGGGCGTGGACGGCCTACGACTGGGACGAGAGGCGCCTCTTCAACTACGTCGGCGACGCCCAGAACACGTTCCCGGTCTGGAACGCGACGCCGCTCGTCGCGCTCGACGTCTACGAGCACGCGTACTTCCTCGACTACCAGACCGACCGCGCGTCCTACATCGACGCGTTCCTGGGCAACCTCGACTGGGACGTCGTCAACGGATGGGTCGAGCAGTACCGGATCCCGTCGGCGTAGCCCGCTGACATGACCGACGCGCTCGTCGTTCTCGCCGGGTACCTGCTCGGCTCGGTGCCGTTCGGCTACCTGGTGGTGCGCTTCGCGCGCGGCGAGGACGTGCGCACCGTCGGCAGCGGCAACATCGGCGCGACGAACGTCTGGCGCGCGTACGGGCGCTGGTACGGGATCCCGATCGTGCTGCTCGACGTGGCGAAGGGGTTCGTGCCGGCTCTCGTCGGCGTGCTGGTCTCGGGCGACCTCGTCGGCTGCCTGGCGGGCGGGGCGGCGATGGCGGGCCACTGGCGGCCGCTCTTCTTCGGCTTCCGCAAGGGCGGCAAGACGGTGGCGGCCGCGGGTGGGACGTTCTGGGCCGTGGCGCCGCTCGTCGCCACGTCGTCGCTCGGGATCTGGATCGTGCTCTTCCTGCTCCTCCGCTACGCGTCAGTCTCCTCGATCCTCGCCGCGGCCTCGCTGCCCCTGCTCGCGTGGGCCTTCGGCGAGCCCTGGCCGGTGATCGTGTTCGGCAGCGCTGCGGCCGTCGCCGTCCTCCTGCTCCACAAGGCGAACCTCCGCCGCCTGCGCGCCGGCACGGAGAGCCGCTTCTCGTTCGGCAAGCGCGGCAGCGCTCCCACGTCCTAGCGGGAGAGCCAGTCGGCGAGCGCCGTGTGGCGCTCGGCCGGGACACCCGTCGCCAGCTCGACGCGCAGCTCCCCGACCGTGCCGTGCCGCTCGGCGAGCACGTCATGGTCGTGGATCGTCTCGAGGTTGACCTGGCGGGAGAAGAGGAAGTCGCCGTCGTCGAGGCCGGTGAGCGTGTCGAGCGCGCTCTTGAGCGAGATCCGCACCGAATCCTCGACGAAGCGCGGCTGCAGGTGCGCGTGCTCGACGACGAAGAGCTCGTCGGGGCGCTTCAGCAGCTCGTAGACCGGCGCGCTCATCGAGCCCTCGACGATGCGGAGTAGATCGAAGGCGTTCAGCGGCTGCTCGGTGCCGACGTACAGCGTCCCGCGCCCACGCTGGTTGTGGGTCGCGAGCGGGACGAGCTCGAGGATCCGCTCGACGTCGGCACCCTCGAAGCCGGCCTCGAGCAGGCGCTCGCTCGCCCGGCCGCGGATGAGGCCCTGCGCACACGGGCAGGCGTTGATCCCGGTCACCTCGACACCGACGATACGGCGCACGGCGCCCTCCCGCGCCGCCGCGATCCCGATCAGCGTGAAGATCTCCTGTGTGGCGAGGCCTGTGACGGGGGTCCTGCCGCTCGACCGGGTAGCGCGCCACGATCTTCACCTCCGCGCGCAGCGCCTCCTGGCGCCGGACGATGTGGCGCGCGATGTGCTCGGCGAGCGCCTCGACGAGCCGCGCCTCGGTGATCACGACCTCCTCGATCGCCTCCTCGAAGAGCTCGGGGAAGCGCGACATGTGGACGCCTTTCTGCTCGCGGTCGAGATCCACCGTGCACTCGATCTCGGCGTGGATCAGCCGCTCGACGCCGTCGCCGCCGAGGATGCGGATCGCCTTCGTGACGCCGGTGACGCCGGCGCGCGAAAGGGCGAGGCTGACCTCCGGGGTGGCGGCCTGGACGTCGGGCGGGAGCGCGCTGCGCGGCTCGGCCATGGGGTTACGCTAGCAGCGCCCGTGTCTCCGGCCCGCCTCGCACTCGTCATCCTCGCCGTCGCCGACCTCCCGCGCGCCCGGGCCTTCTACGACGCCGCGTTCGGCTGGCCGGCCGACGTGGACGTCCCGGTCTACGTCGAGTACGCGCTGCCCGCCGGGATGCGGCTCGGCCTCTACGACCGGGCGGGATTCGCGCGCAACACGGGCGAGCCCCAGGCCCTGCCCCCGCCGGCCGGGACGACGGCGACCGAGCTCTACCTCTTCCCGGAAGACCTCTCTGCCGCGATCGAGCGCATGGAGGCGGCGGGCGCGCGGGCGCTCTCGCCGCGTGCGCCGCGCGACTGGGGCGACGAGGCCGCCTACTTCTCGGATCCCGACGGCAACGTGCTCGTCCTCGCCCGCCCGCTCACCTGAGGAGGCGCGAGAGCCGCCGGTCCTTGAGCACCTTGCCGCTGGTCTGGCAGGCGGGGCAATAGAAGACGGTGTGCTCCTCGTAGTCCACGCGCGCGATCGGCGTCGCGCAGTCCGGGCAGGGCTCGCCGAGGCGGCGGTGGATGCGGTAGACGTCGGCGGCTCCCTTGCCCGACTCCCGTAGGGCGAGAGCGCGCTCGAGATCGGCCCGGATCGCGGCGGCCAGCCGTTCGACCTCCTCGGGCCCGAGGCGGGTCGAGAGCTGGAAGGGGGAGAGCCGGGCGCGGTGGAGGATCTCGTTCGCGTGCGCGCGGCCGATGCCGGCGAGCGCGCGCTGGTCGCGCAGGAGCGGGTGGAGCTGCCGTGCCTCGCGGCCGAGGATCTCCGCCAGCTTCGCGGCGTCGAGGTCGAGCGCGTCCGGCCCGAGGTGGGTGAGCTCCGCCTCCATCGCGTCCGGGGTCAGCAGCCACACGCCGGCTCGCTTCTTCTTCCCGGCCTCGGTGAGCACGAGCTCGGCGCCGTCGGCGAAGCTCAGCCGGAAGGCCGGCGTCTTGGCCCCTTCGCACCCGGCGCGAGGTAGCGCAGGCGCCCGGCGCTCATCAGGTGGACGATGAGCACGAGCCCGCCGTCCTCGGTCGGGAAGAGGATCCGCTTGCCGCGTCGTCGCGCGCCGGCGAGCCGCCGTCCGTGGAGCGCGGCGAGCGGCGGGTCGAACGTCTTCAGCGTCGCGATGTGGGCGGGGCCCGCCCGCTCGACGGGGGCGCGCGAGACGAGCGCGTCGAGCTCCCGCACCCACGCTTCGACCTCTGGAAGTTCCGGCACGTACGCTCCCGGTCGTGGACCCCATCAGCGTAGTCGCCACCCGGGGAGGCGTCGTCGAGGCGACCCATCGCGTCCATGCCGTCGCCGTCCGCGACGGGCGCGATCGTGGCGGACGCCGGCGACCCGCACCTCGTCTCCCACCTGCGCTCGAGCGCGAAGCCGTTCCAGGCGCTGCCGCTGCTCCGCGCCCGCCGCGATCTCGTGCGGCGAGGAGATCGCGATCGCGTGCGCGTCGCACCTCGCGCGGCCGGAGCAGATCGCCGCCGTGCGCAGCCTGCTCGCCAAGGCTCCCGCGGGCGAGGACGAGCTCGAGTGCGGGCCCGAGCCGACGCCGCTCGAGCACAACTGCTCGGGCAAGCACGCGGGCATGCTCGCCCTCTGCCGGGCGCACGGCTGGGAGAGCGCTGGCTACCGGCTGGCCGGCCATCCGGTGCAGGACACGTGCCTCGCCGAGGTAGCCGCCGCCGCCGAGCTCCCGGCCGCGGAGATCCCCACCGGCGTGGACGGCTGCGGCGTGCCCACGTTCGCCCTCCCGCTCGACCGCATGGCCCACGCCTTCGCCCGGCTGCCCTGGCTCGACGGCGGGCCCCGCGCCGTCGCCGCGATGGCCGCCCACCCCGACCTGATCCGGGGACCCCTCGCGGCGGACTCGATGCTCATGCGCGCGCTCCCGGGCTGGTGGGCGAAGGGCGGCGCGGAAGGGCTCCTCTGCGCCGGCTCGCCGGACCGGATCGGGATTGCGCTCAAGGTCGAGGACGGCGCGACCCGGGCCGTTCGCCCTGCACTCGGGGCTTTTCTCGGGCGCCTCGGCCTCGACGCGCCCGCGCTCGGAGTTGTCCCGGTCGAGAACAGCCGGGGCGAAGTCGTCGGCGAGCTGCGCGCGGCCGGCTGAGGATCCCCCACCGAAGGTAGCCGGGAGTGACCCAAAGACGTGTTCCCATGCGCCGGGTTCCGTTGTAGTATCCGGCGCCTGACGGGTAGAGCCGGGGGCGGCGCGGACCGGCTCTTTGCATGTTCAGGTTGGGGTGAGGGTCAACCAGCGAGCAGAAAGCCGAGGTCCATGCTCTCCGTCGACATTGCTCTCCCGGACATCGAGGAACTCCACAAGCTCGTGGAGCAGGGACAGGAGAAGGGCTTCCTGAGCTACGACGAGATCGTCACCGGCCTCGAGGAGGTCGAGCTCACCAAAGAGCAGGTCGAGGACTTCTACACCTATCTGATCGACCACTCGATCGAGCTCGTCGAGGGCGAGCAGCACAAGAGCCCGCCCCACGAGCAGCCGTCGCTCGCCGAGGACGAGAAGACACCGCCGAAGCTCGACCTCACCGTCGAGCCCTCGCTCGACTCGCTGCGCCTCTACCTGCGCGAGATCGGCAAGGTGCCGCTGCTCACCGCGGATCAGGAGGTCACCCTGGCCAAGCGGATCGAGCGCGGCGACATGCTCGCGAAGACGCAGATGATCGAGGCGAACCTGCGGCTCGTCGTCTCGATCGCCAAGAGCTACCTCGGCCGCGGCCTCTCCTTCCTCGACCTCATCCAGGAGGGCTCGCTCGGCCTGATCCGCGCGGTCGAGAAGTTCGACTACCGCAAGGGCTACAAGTTCTCCACGTACGCGACGTGGTGGATCCGGCAGGCCGTCACCCGGGCGATCGCGGACAAGGCGCGCACGATCCGGATCCCGGTGCACATGGTCGAGAAGCTGAACAAGGTCGTCCACATCGAGCGGCAGCTCGTCCAGCGCCTCGGCCGCGAGCCGAGGCCGGAGGAGATCGCCGAGGAGCTCGACATGACGACCGACGAGGTGCGGGAGATCCTGCGCATGTCGCAGCTCCCGATCTCGCTCGAGAAGCCGATCGGCGAGGAGGAGGAGTCGTCGCTCGGCGACTTCGTGCCCGACGAGCAGGCGGAGTCGCCGTTCGACAAGGCCTCGCTCTCGCTGCGGCGCGAGGACATCGAGAACGCGCTCGCCTCGCTGCCGGAGCGGGAGCGCAAGGTGATCGAGCTGCGCTTCGGGCTTCGGGCGAGCCGCCGTGCACGCTGGAGGAGGTCGGGCGCGCTTTCGGCGTCACGCGCGAGCGCATCCGCCAGATCGAGAACAACACGCTGAAGAAGCTCGAGGGCCTGCCCGAGGCCCAGGCGCTGAAAGACTGCGTTTAGACGATCGATTCCTAATCCCCGCGCCCCCGAGTGGGGGCCTGGGCACGGCGCATCGCGGCCGCCTCGCCCGGCACCAAGGCCACCAGCCTTGGCACCGTGACGAAGCCACGCTGCTTGGCCCATGCCCTCCTGAGGGCACGCCGATTAGGAATCCGGTGTCGTTGTCCGCCGTCGACGACCACGGCGCGTGGTATCGGCAGACCCGCGCGATCCCTGAAGCGAGGGATGCCGTCCAGGCCCCGCTCGTAGCCTGTACGCCGGGGATGGAGAACGACGCCGTCAGGCGGTTCGCCGCCGAGTTCGTGGGCGCCTTCGCGCTGGTCTTCGTCGGCGTCGGCTCCTTCGATCATGGTCTCGGCCCAGTCCGGGCTCGTCGGCATCGCGCTCGCGCACGGGCTCGCGATCGGCGTCATGTTCGCGGCGGTCGGCCAGGTCTCCGGCGGGCACTTCAACCCGGCGGTCACCTTCGGCTTTCTCGTCACGCGTCGCCTCTCGGTGGGCAAACGCGGTCGTCCACTGGTGCGCGCAGCTGCTCGGCGCCGTTACCGCGGCGCTGCTGCTGCGTGTTGTCTTCCCCGCCGCCGCCGACCTGTCGGGCGGCGTTCCGGCGCTCAACTCGGGCATGAGCACGTTCGGTGGGCTCGTGCTCGAGGCCGTCCTCACCTTCTTCCTCGTCTGGGTGATCTTCGGCGTCGCGGCCGACCCGAAGAGCGCGCGCCGTCCGATCGCGGGCCTTGCGATGGGCTCACGATCACGCTCGACATCCTCATCGGCGGCCCGCTCACCGGCGCCGCGGTGAACCCCGCGCGCGCCTTCGGGCCGCAGCTCGTCGAGAACATCTGGAGTGACGGCTGGATCTACTAGTCGGCCCGCTCGTGGGCGTGCGGCCGCGGCGCTGCTGTACGACGCGCTCTACCTGCGCAAGGTGCCGCGCACGGCTTGACACGCCGTCGCGGCGTGTGAGTTTGTTGTGCAGGGCAGTCGGGGGAGGGCATGCTCGTGCGACGCCTATCGGTCGGCTGGGCGCTCGTGGGCGCGTTCTTCGCGCTCCTCTGGACGCACGTCTGATCTGACCGAGCCGCGGCGGCGGCGGGAGAAGCCTGGGGCTCGGGGCCGCCTGTGTTATCGTGGTCTGATGAAGCTGGCTGTACAAGCGAGCGCCAAGCGCCGGCTGGAGTGGGAGCTCGCCTCCTTGCGAAGGCGCTCGGGCATCCCGCGCGTGTGCAGATCGTGCGCCTGCTCCTCTCCCGGGATGCCTGCTACTGCGGCGAGATCGTGGAGGAGCTCCCGCTCGCGCAGGCCACCGTGTCGCAGCATCTCAAGGTGCTGACGGAGGCGGGCTTGATCCGGGGCGAGATCGAGGGGCCACGCACCTGCTACTGCGCCGACCGCGAGCGGCTCGCCTCCCTCCATCGAGCTCGTCGGGGCGCTTCTGCGCGAGGCGGTCGCACTGATCGAGGACCGGTGCGGTGACGACGACTGAAACCCGACCCGGACCGGTGCGCCCCCGCCGTCCGCGCGCCGACCGGCGGGGGTGGTGGCGGCAGCTCTCGACGCTCGACCGGTTCCTGCCGCTCTGGATCGCGCTCGCCATGGCGGCCGGGCCTCGGGCTCGGGACGCTCGTGCCCGAGCCTGAACGACGTGGCTCGACGAGCTGCGGGTCGGCACGGTCTCGCCTGCCGATCGCCATCGGCCTGCTGCTGATGATGTACCCGGTCCTCGCGAAGGTCCGCTACGAGGATCTCGGCCGGATGAGCGCACGACGGCGTCGAGCGACCGGCCGCTTCTTCGGCGTCTCGCTCTTCCTCTCGTGGGTCGTCGGGCCGGCGCTCATGTTCGCGCTGGCCTGGTTCTTCCTCGCCGACCAGCCGGCCTACCGGACCGGCGTGATCATCGTCGGGCTCGCCCGCTGCATCGCGATGGTCCTCGTCTGGAACGACATCGCCCGCGGCGACCGGGAGCGCGCGGCGGTGCTCGTCGTCTTCAACGCGATCTTCCAGGTCGCCGCCTACTCGCTGCTCGGCTACTTCTACCTGACCGTGCTCCCGGGCTGGCTCGGCCTCGACACGCAGGGATTCGAGGTCGGGATCTGGGAGGTCGCCCGCACGGTGCTGATCTTCCTCGGCATCCCGCTCACGGCCGGCTACCTCACGCGGCGCATCGGGATCACGCCGCCGCGGCCGCGACTGGTACGAGCAGCGCTTCATCCCCCGGATCGCGCCGATCACGCTCTACGGCCTGCTGTTCACGATCGTGCTGCTGTTCGCGATCCAGGGCGACGAGATCACCTCGGCAGCCGCTCGACGTCGCGCGGATCGCGCTGCCGCTCCTCGCCTACTTCGCCGTCATGTGGGTCGCCGGCTTCGGCGCGGGACGCCTGCTGCGGCTTCCCGTACCCGCAGACGGCGAGCCTCGCCTTCACCGTCGCGAGCAACGACTTCGAGCTCGCGATCGCGGTCGCCGTCGGCGTCTTCGGCGCCGCGTCCGGGCAGGCGCTCGCCGGCGTCGTCGGCCCGCTGATCGAGGTGCCCGTGCTCGTCGGCTCGTCTACGTCGCCCTCTGGCTGCGCGCCGCCTCAGCTGGCCGGGCGAGGCGGGGAGAGCGGGTCCCGCCCCGGCTGTGACGGTCGAGCTGAAGCCGTGAGCGAGAGTGCGGCGACCTTCCCGCTCCGGATCCGTTCTGACAAGCCCTCTGACGGACTCGAACCGTCGACCCCTCCTTTACCATCGCGAACGGAGGAGGTCGTCGGGCGGGCGTTTGCGCTTCGTTTAGCCGAATAGGGGACCTCGGCTCGAATTCGGCGGAAAGCGAGCCCGCTTTTTCGGACCATAGCGGGACCTCGATGAGAGATTGTGAAGACACGTCGAGCCTC
>CAWIUX010000003.1:0-17909 GCA_963839425.1 uncultured Actinomycetes bacterium | reverse complement strand
GCTCTCGCGAGCGCATGCGCGCAGTCGTCTTCACCGGCGCCGGCGGCAACGAGGTCGTGCGGGTCGAGGAGCGCCCCGAACCGTTCCCCCCGGCGACGACGTGCTCGTCGCCGTGCGTTACGCCGGGTTGAATCCGGCCGATCTGGCCCAGCGGGCGGGGCGCTACCCGGCGCCTCCCGGCTCGCCCGCAGACGTGCCCGGCATCGAAGTCGCCGGCACGGTGATCGCCTGCGGGCCGACGGCGCTGCGCTTCGCGCCCGGCGACCGCGTGTTCGGGATCGTCGGGGGAGGCGGCCTCGCGGATCGCGTGCTCGTGCACGAGCGGCACCTCGCGCCCGTGCCGGCAGCGCTCGGCGAGCCGGAGGCGGCGTCCGTGCCCGAGGTGTTCGTGACGGCGCACGATGCCGTGATCACCCAGGCGGGCCTCCGCTCCGGGGAGCTGCTCGTCGTCAACGGGGCAAACGGCGGGGTCGGAACCGCTGCCGTCCAGATCGGGGCGGTCGCCGGGGCGCGGGTGCTCGCGACCGTCGCTCGGCGGCGCAACGCGAGGCGGTGGCGCGACTCGGGGCGACGGTGATCGACCCGGCCGACCTCGTCGACCGGGCGCGGGCGGAGGGCGGCGCGGACGTCGTGCTCGAGCTCGTCGGGGCGCCGAACCTCGACCCCGACCTGGCCGCCCTCGCGGTCAAGGGCAGGATCGTGATCGTCGGCACCGGCGCCGGGGCGGAGGCGACGCTCGATCTGCGCAAGCTGATGGGGCGCCGCGCCCGGCTGATGGGCACGATGCTGCGGGCGAGGCCGCTGGAGGAGAAGGCAGCTGCGGTGCAGGCATTCGCGCGCGAGGTCGTTCCGCACCTCGCGAGTGGGCGCATCGTCCCTCTGATCGACAGCGTCTTCCCGGCCGCATCGGTCGCCGACGCGTTCGACCGGCTGCAGGAGCCCGGGAAGCTCGGCAAGGTCCTGCTCGACTTCGGCTGAGCCTGTTCGCGGGTGAGCTGTAACGCGAGCGCGTCACCCGGGACTGAGGCTGTAGCCTGCGGGGAGACCGGCCGGCACGCAACTGTCATGGACGCACTCGCCTCGAAGACACGGATCGCCGCCGAGCTCGATCGCGCCCGCCGGGCAACCGAGAGGCCCTCCTCGAGCCCCTGTCGGACGCCGAGCTCACGCAGCAGGTGTCGCCGCTCCATGTCCCCCCTCGTCTGGGACTACGCGCATATCGCGTACTTCGAAGAGCTCTGGCTGTCGCGACGGGTCGGCGGTGCGGATCCGATCGCGACCCGCCACGACGACCTCTACGACGCCTTCCAGCACGCCCGCGACGACCGCGCCGACCCGCCGCTGCTCGACCCGGCGGCGGCCCGGGCCTACAGCGCCGACGTGCGCCAGCATGACACTCGACGTGCTCGACACCGTCGACCTCGGCCGACGACGATCCGCTGCTGCGCGACGGGTTCGTGTTCGGGCTCGTGCTCCAGCACGAGCTGCAGCACCAGGAGACGCTGCTGCAGACACTTCAGCTGCGCAAAGCGCCCTACCCGGTGCCCGCGCGCGACGAGGCGGCTGCGCCCGCCGGCCCCGACGAGGTGACGGTTCCGGCCGGGCCGATCACGCTCGGCACCTCCGAGGAGCCCTGGGCCTACGACAACGAACGGAGCGCCCACGAGCTCGAGCTGGCCGAGTTCAGGATCGACGCGCGCCCGTGACGAACGCGCGGTACCTCGAGTTCGTGGACGACCGCGGCTACGAGACCCGGGAGCTCTGGAGTGAGCGCGGCTGGGCGTGGCGGGTCGAGGAGGGGGCGACGATGCCGCTCGGCTGGCAGCGCAGCGCCGACGTGATCACGCGCACCCGCTTCGGTCACGTGGAGGCGCTGCCGGCCGACGAGCCCGTCCAGCACGTGTCGTACTACGAGGCGGAGGCCTTCGCGCGCTGGGCCGGCAAGCGCCTGCCCACCGAGCAGGAGTGGGAGAAGGCCGCCCGCTGGAGCCCGGGCAGCGACTCCGGGCCGGCGGCCGGCCTACGGCGGGTCGATCTCGGCCGCGCGAGCTCGGCCCCCGCCCGCGACGCCCGCGGGCGCAGCGGCCTGCGGAGCCCTGCAGCTCGCGGAGACGTCTGGGAATGGACCTCGTCCGAGTTCCTCGCCTACCCGGGTTTCACGCCGTTCCCGTACGCCGAGTACTCGCGAGGTCTTCTTCGGCGACGGGTACCGCGTGCTGCGCGGCGGCTCGTGGGCCTCCGACCCGCTCGTCGCCCGGCCCACCTTCCGCAACTGGGACTTCCCGCAACGGCGGCAGATCTTCGCCGGCTTCCGGTGTGCCCGGGATGTCTGAGCCGACCTCCACCACCCCGCGGATCCGCGTCGAGGTGCTCTTCGGGGCGGACGACCGTAGCGCCGCGCTCCTCGACGAGACGTTCTGGAGCCTGCGCGAGCAGCCGAAGCAGCTCTCGCCCAAGTGGCTGTACGACGAGCTGGGATCGAGCCTGTTCGACGAGATCACGCGCCTGCCCGAGTACTACCCGACCCGCGCCGAGCGGGCGATCCTGCGCCGGAGCGCCCGAGATCGCCGAGCTGACCGGCGCACGACACTCGTCGAGCTCGGCTCGGGCACCTCGGAGAAGACGACGCTGCTCCTCGACGCGCTCTACGCCGCCGGCACGCTGCCCCTGTTCGCGCCGTTCGACGTCAGCGAGGAGGTCCTGCGTCGAGCGCCGCAGCGGTCGCGGCCCGTTATCCGGGGGTCGGCGTCCATGCCGTCGTCGGCGACTTCGAACAGCACCTCGGGTCGGCCGCGGACGGCTCACCGCTCCTCCTCGCCTTCCTCGGCAGCACGATCGGGAACCTCGATCCCGGAGCAGCGCGCGCGCTTCCTGCGCCAGGTCTCGAGCACGCTCGCCCCCGGCGACCACTTCCTGCTCGGAGTCGACCTCGTCAAGGACCCGGCGCGCATCGAGGCCGCCTACAACGACCGGCGGGAATCACGGAGGCGTTCATCCGCAATGTGCTCACGGTGCTCGACCGCGAGCTCGGGTCGCGCTTCGACCAGCGCGGGTTTGCGTTCGAGGCGCGCTGGGACGCAGAACACGAATGGGTCGAGCTCGGCCTGCGCTCGCTGCGCGAGCAGACGATTGCCCTGCCGGTGCTCGACGTCGACGTGGCGTTCCACACCGGCGAGTTGCTTCGCGTCGAGGTGAGCTCGAAGTTCCGCCGCGACGGGATCGAGAGCGAGCTCGCGGCCGCCGGCCTCGCCGTCGAGCAGTGGTGGACGGACGGGGACGGGGAGGGCGACTTCGGCCTGCTGCTCGCGACCCCGGTCAGCTCCAGCGAAACCCCGTGACGCCCGCAGGAGGGGCGAGCGGGCTCGCGGGGGCCCCTGCCGGGGGGTCAGCCTCGTTGTAGGCGCGCGGAGCAAGGTCGTTTGGGGCATCGGGGTGGCAGAGCGAGGCGAGCACCTGGGCCTGCCCGCGACCGGGGCCGATCTCCGACTGCCCGCCGCCGTAGGTCGGAATCCCGAGCGTCGCGCAGCGCTCGAGCACCGCGAAGACCTCCTGGATCGAGCCGATGCGGGCCGGTTTGACGTTCACCGCCCCCGCGTCAAGGGGAACGTCGGCCGCCGAGGCGATCGGCTCGTCCCACGCGATGCGCGCCCGGTGGGGAGCGAGCACCCGCTCGGTCTCGGGCGTCAGCGCCGGATCCTCGAGCCACGCTGTGGGAAAGAGACGGGCGACACGCTCGTACAGCGCGGGATCGGGCTCGAGGTAGACGGAGCTGCCGGGTGCCGTGCCCTTCAGGTCGACGGTCGTGACGGCTCCGGTCGCGGCGACGGCCCGGGCGACCGCCTCGCTCCAGGCGGGCGTCGCGTCGAGCTTGAGGCGCGCGCCCGGGTGGCGGCGGAGAAGGTCGAGCACCTCCTCCTGCGCCTCGACACGTCGCGAGACGACGAACCGCAGGGGCGAGAGCCGGAGGCCGAGTGCGTCTGCGAGACCCATGTCGCCCTGGCGGAGCGCGAGGTCGAGAGCCGCCGCCTCGATCGCCCAGCGGCGGTAGCGCCGCACCGCTTCCCAGCGAGGCGGCCCCGGGGTCAGCTCGAGGCTCTCGAGGGCTCCGAGACCTCGCCCACGGTCCGCGCCTCCAGGAGCCCCGCCGGAAGGCCCGAGTCGAGCAGCGCGTCGCGGTCGCGAGCGTCGAAGGTGACGTCCTCGCCGAGCCCCTCCTGGCCACGCCCCCGGGAGCTCGACGAGCGTCGTCGCGCGCAGCCCTTCGCCGAGTAGGCACTCGAGCGGACTGAGATCGAAGGCCTCGATCTCGACGGGTAGAGCGAGGAGGCGGTCGGGCATGGGCCCGAACGCTAGCGCCGACGGACCGTTCCTCATCGCCTGCGGGCGAACGCCGCCAGGCCGGACGTGACGAGGAAGCAGCCGGCGGCGACGAGGACGATCGTCCCGCCGGGCGGCAGGTCGGCGTAGTAGGCGACCGACAGGCCCGCGAGCACCGAGCGACGCCCGATCGCCATCGAGAGCGCGAACGTCGAGCGCAGGCTCCAGGCGACCCGGCTCGCGGCGATCACGGGCAGCACCATCAGCGCGGCGATCAGGAGGATCCCGACGATCCGCATCGAGACGCGCGATCGTGAGCGCCGCGAGCACGGCGACGACGACGTTGAGCGGCGTGACCGGGACGCCCGCGACGCGGCTGCCCTCCTCGTCGAGCACCGTCGCGACGAGCGCGCGGAAGAGCAGCGCGATCGTCGCGAGCGCCCCGACGCCGAGCACGAGCACGATCCAGAGGTCGGTGCGCGTGACGGTCAGGATCGAGCCGAACAGGAACGGGAAGAGGTTGACGTTGAGCGCGCCGGCGCGCGAGACGAGCACGACGCCGGCGGCGATGCCGGTGTAGAAGACGAGCGCGAGCGCCTGGTCGCCGGCCGCCCCGCCGCGCGTGCGCAGCCACTCGATCGCGAGCGCGCCGACGACCGCGGCGACGAGCGCGGTCAGCACGGGCGAGATCCCGAGCAGGTAGCCCGCCGCCACGCCGGCGAACGCGACGTGCCCGAGCCCGTCGCCGATCAGCGAGGCTCTGCCGCTCGACGAGGAAGAACCCGACCGCAGGGGCGAGCAACCCGACGATCGCGCCGGTCGCGAACGCGAGCCGCATGAACTCGAGTCAAGCATGGCTGTGCGAGGGGTCGTGCCAGACGCCGGGCAGGCCGCTCGGCGGGCCGTCGAAGACGATGCCGCCGCGCACGAGCACGAGCCGCTCGACGACGTCCTCGACCGCGCCGAACTCGTGCGAGACGTAGAGGATCGTGACGCCGAGCTCGGCCGCAGCTCCTCGAGCAGCGCCGCCGAGCGCCTCCTGCGACTCGGCGTCGACGCCGGCCGTCGGCTCGTCGAGGACGAGCAGCGTCGGCTCGCGCGCGAGCGCCTTGGCGATGAACGCCCGCTGCTGCATGCCGCCGGAGAGCGTCCGCAGCGGAGCGTCGGCCCGGCCGGCGAGCCCGACGCGTCTCGATCGCGCGGCCCACGACCTCGCGGTCGGCGCGCCGCAGCGGCCCGCAGAGCCCGCCGCCGCGAGCCGCCCCGCGGAGACGACCTCGCGCACGGTCACTGGCGCCTCGCCGACGAGGCGCGCCCGCTGCGGCAGGTAGCCGATCCGCGCGCCGCTCGGACGCCTTGCCGGCGGGCTCGCCGAAGACGCGCACGGCCCGCCGCCGGGCGCTCGAGGCCGAGCACCAGCCGCAGCAGCGTCGTCTTGCCGCCTCCGTTCGGGCCGGCGATGGCGACGAACTCGCCCGCGCCGACCGCGAGCTAGACGTCCTCGAGCACGCGGACGCCCGCCCGGTAGGCGAACGAGACGTCGTCGAGCTCGACGACGGGCGTCAGCTCGGCATCCGAGCGCCTGCCGCAGCGCGGCGAGGTTCGACGCGCATGACGGAGAAGTAGTCGGCCCCCGCCGCGATCTCGTCGTCGGTCAGACCCTCGAGCGGGTCGAGCACGGCCGTCGTCGCGCCGGCCTCGCGGGCGACGGTCTCGGCGAGCTTCGGCGAGACGAGCGTCTCGAAGAACACCGTCGTCGCGCCGGACTCCTGGACGACGCTCGACGAGGCGCGCGAGATCCGCGGCGTCGGCTCCGCCTCGGGCGACGAGCCCGTCGAGCGGCACCTGCTCGAGGCCGTAGCGCGCGGCGAGGTACCCGAACGCCGCGTGGCTCGTCACGATCTGGCGCCGCTCGCAGTGGGCGAGGCCGCGCCGGAACTCGCGCGTCGAGCGCCGTCGAGCCGGCGGGCGAGCCGCTCCGCCGCCGCGCCGTCGCCGAGCGCCGCGCCGATCGCGCCGCACCATCGCGGCGTACCGCTGCGGATCGAGCCAGACGTGCGGGTCGGGCGGTCTCCGCCCTCGCCCCCGCCTGGCGCGAGCTCCTGCCCGGCGAGCAGATCGACCGAGCGGCCGTCTCGCCGCTCCAGCGCCGTCTCGAGCGCCGGGCAGGAAGCCGCCGCCGAGGTAGAGGACGAGCGTCGCCGTCGTGCGACGTCGCTTCACGTCGCCCGGGCGTCAGCTCGAGATCGTGCGGCTCGGCGCCCGCGGGCGTGAGGTTGCGTGACCGTCGACCGCGTCGCCGCCGATCTGCTCGGCGGCGTAACGCGAGCGGGTAGAAGGCCGCCACGACCGTCGTCGCGGCCGTCGACCGCTCGCCGCCCGAGCCGCAGCCCGCGAGCAGCCCGGCGAGCCGCTGCCAGCGCGCCACTAAAGAGAACGATTCTCGAAAGCACGCGCTCCAGCCTAGCAGGTTAGTGAGAACCGCTATCATTTATCGTGATGCCACCGCAGTTCCGACCTGGAGCGCGCGCGCGCTCGACGAGCTTCAGGCGGAAGGGCTGCGCAACGGCGGGGCGCGCCGGGCCGTCGTCGAGCACCTCGGCGCGCAGACGTGCTGCCGCTCGGCGCAGGAGATCTTCGACGGCATCCGCGACGAAGGCGGCCGGGTCGGGATCGCGAGCGTCTACCGCGCGCTCGATCAGCTCGTCGAGCTCCGGCTCGTGCAGCGGGTCGAGCTCGGCGACGGGGTCGCCCGCTTCGAGCCGGCCCACACCGGCGACAGCACCACCATCATCTCGTCTGCGACGATTGCGGCCGCGTCGAGCCGTTCTGCGACCCGGCCTGGAGCAGGCGCTCGAGCGACGCGGCAGTCCGACTCGCCTACGGCATGCACGCGCACGAGGTCGTGCTCCACGGCAACTGCGGCGACTGCCGGTCGGCCTGAGACATCAGGAAACTCCGGCTGACTTCCGGAGAGTGCGATAGCCTCAGGCCAGAAAGCAGAAAGGGGGTTTTCGCCTCGTGGGCCGTCACAAGTCGAAACCCGCCACACCCGCGGCCGCCGTGCTCGGCGATCGCGTTCGCCAACTGAGGAAAGCCCGAGGGCTGACACTCAAGGAACTCGGAGCCGCCACCGGGCTTTCGCATGCGTTTCTCTCGCAGCTCGAGAGGGACCGGGCGCGTCCGAGCATGGCGACGCTCGAGGACATCTCGGCGGCGCTCGGGGTCAGCGCAGCAGCCCTCGTCTCCCACACCTCGAGCGGCTTCGCCCGGCACGTCCGCGCGGCCGAGGCCCCGGCCGTCTACGTCGGTCCGAGCGCCGACAGCGTCACCGTGCGGGCGTTGACGAGCCGGGACGCGATGATGAAGGTGACCGAGAGCGTGGGCAGCTTCCCCCGTTCCGAGCTGATGGCCCACCCCGGCGAAGAAGTCGTCTACGTGATCGAGGGCCAGGTCGAGGTCGAGGTCGGGGCCAACACGTTCCTGCTCTCGGCCGGCGACGTCCTCAGCTTCGACTGCTCGGTCGAGCACACCTACCGCTCGGTGGGCGAGAAGCCGCCGAGGTTCCTCGTGATCGCCGCCGATCCGGGCCAGTACGCGAGCCCGGTCGACGAGACCGTGTACGAGTACCGGCTCGCGAACGGCAACGGGCGCGTCCGCGCGTCGTAGGACGGCGCTTCGCCAGACGCCAGGCTTCAGCCTGGCGTCGCACGTCGCAAGCGCCGCATCGGGGTCGCGAACGTCCGCGCACAACCGGGCGAGGCTTGCCTCGCCGGGGGCTCGCCGGCGCCACGCCCCTACGCGACGACACGCCCGCACCAGGCCGATTCGTCCGCGCACAACCGTTGTTGCCGCAGGGGCGACGCGGAGCGTCGACCGCGCGATGCCACGGGCGTACGTGATCAACGCGGGCCGGGCTCGCGCCTCGACGCCAGGCTTCAGCCTGGCGTCGCACGTCGCAAGCGCCGCATCGGGGTCGCGAACGTCCGCGCACAACCGGGCGAGGCTTGCCTCGCCCGGGGCTCGCCGGCGCCACGCCCCTACGCGACGCCGCGCCCCTACGGCAGCGGAGCGGCTTTCGGCGGCTCGGGCTCCTCGACCGGTGCCGGCACCTCTCTCGCGACCTGACGCCGCAGCACGACGTACCCGATCGTGGCGGCGACCACGAGCACGGCCGTCGTGCGGAACATCTGGATCGGGAGGATCCAGAGGATCACGGCCATGCCGAGCACGAACGACCCCCAGGCGACCTCGGGACGTCTCAGAGCGGGTGCCGCTGCGGTCCGGGCCGACGAGGCGCGGTCGCCGGGGCCGACGAGCCAGGCACCGGCTGCGACAAGGGCGCCGACGGCCAGGGCGACCCAGCCGGCGTCGGCAAGCGACTGCGTGATGATCCGCCAGGCGTCGCTCGCCGCCGGCCTGACCGTCTCGCTGACGACGAGCTGGTCGACGAGGTACTTCCCCGCAAACCAGCGCACGAGGAGAACGAGGACGCCGACGACGACGAGGCCGAGCCCGAGCGCACGCACCTCCTGCCGCCGCCTCCCGCGCGCCAGCCAGATCGCGCCGGCCCAGGCAGCGACCGCCAGGATCCAGACGAAGTTCGCCACCTGCTCGAGCCAGTGGGTTATCGTCTGAGCGGTGTCCAGGCCGTCGGACTTGAGGATCGTGACCTGCGCCGAGCCCTGTGGAACCTTCTCCGCCAGGTTGCTGACGAACCCGAACCTGTCGCCGAGCTTCAACACCAGTGGCCGCAGGTCGAGGACGACGTTGCCGTCCGACGTGCTGACCGCCGCCGTGTCGCCGTGCAGGACCTTCACGAGCTGCTTCTGCGAGAAGGAGGCGAGCTCCACGAACGTCTCCTGGGCCCGAGGACGCGCGAGGAGATCCTGCGCCGCCCGATCCGCGAGCTCGCGCGAGATCCCTGCGATCGGGGCCGCGAGGCCCTGGAGGTTGTCCGGCAGCTTGCCCGAGAGCTCGGCCGAGATGTCGACGTTGGCGTAGAACGCGTCGACCAGCTCGGCTGCCACCTGCTCCTGGATCGCCGGGTTCGCGATCAGCTCCTGCGACGTCTGCCTGAACCGGTCGGGATCGAGCGCCTCGCGCTTGACGTACGTCGAGAGGATGCTGATCACGGTCAGCAGGACGCCGACTACGAGAAGCGCTCGCGCGCCGATCACGCGACCACGCGACGACGACTGGGCAGCGGGGCTGTTGGTCACGGTGCTCCTCCCTGACGAGCTGGCTGGTCGACTGCTCGGCCGAGCCTATACGACCGCAGCCCGGCCGGTTCGACGGGGGTCAGGGGAATGCGCCAGGTTGTTCTCTCGCAGTGCGGAGCGCCGCCATCTGCGCGCGCCGCTCTGTCGTCAGCTCTCCCACGACGATCTGGATCGAGGCGATGATCGGGACGGCGATGACCGCGCCGACGACCCCGAACAGAGCACCGAAGATCATCACGCTCACGATCACGAAGAAGCCGGAGACGTCGGCGGCCTTGCCGAGGATCGTCGGCTGGAGCACGTAGTTCTCGAACTGCTGGTAGACGAGGACGATGATCAGCATGATCACCGCAGCCGTGGTTCCCTGCGTCAACGTCGCGAGCACGAGGATCGTGCCCGCGATCGTGGCACCGACCATCGGGATGAGGTCGAGCAGGCCCGAGATGACCCCGAGCACGACCGGATAGGGCGTGCCGAGGATCCACGCGGAGACGCCGTAGATGGTGCCGCAGATGATCGAGATCGCGATGTTGCCGAGCATCGTGCGCGAGACAGCGGTGATGATGCGCTCGGACATCCTGTTCCAGCGCTCCGAGCCGCGTGGATCGAGCAACGAGTCGACCGCCCCGATCAGCCGCGGCAGGTCGATCATCAGGAACAGCGTCAGGAACGTGGCAGTGACGGCCATGAGGACGAGGCTGAACGCCGAGACGACGAAGCCGAGCAGCCCGCCGGCGGCAGCGGCGATCCCCTGCGCGACCTCCTTTGCATTCGCCTGGGAGGTCTCGGGTGCCTGGCTGTGCTCGTCGACCCAGGAGCCGACCGAGGAGTTGCTCGTGATGTCGTCGACCATCGACGGCAGCGCGTCGACGAAGTCCCTGAACGTCCCGATCAGCGGCGACAGCAGGAGGAGGGTGAACACGACGCCCGCGGCGAGCAATCCGAGCACGAGAGTCGTCGCGGCCGCGCCGCGGCCGAGGGGGAGCCTTCGCTGCATCAGGCGCACGACCGGCTCGAGCACGAGGGCGAGGAACACGGAGAGGAAGAGCGTCATCAGCGTCTCGCGGATGGAGATGAACCACCAGGCGAGCCCGGCGATTACCGCGAAGAGGAGGATTGTGCGAAGGGTGAGGTTGACGCTCAGCCGCTGCTGCAGACGGGACGGCGAGTCTGAGCCTGGAAGGGCGGCCTGAGACACGTAGGGAACGTACTCGCCCCCCCGGACGTACCCGACACGGGACATAGGATCGGGGGATGAGCGCGCCCAGGGAAAAAGCCACGGTCGAGTACGTCGGCCACGCGACCGTCCTCGTCGACCTGGGCGGCGTGCGTCTCCTCACGGACCCGGTGCTCCGGAGCCGCGTCATGCACCTGCGCCGCGTGGCGAGGGTCGATCCCGTCCCTCTCCGCAGCGTCGACGCCGTCCTGATCTCGCATCTCCACCACGACCATCTCGACTTCCCGTCGCTCCGGCTCCTTGGGCGGGAGACACTCGTGGTCGCGCCGCGCGGCACCGGCGCGCTGATCCGCCGCCGGGGCGGCAAGGGCAACGTGGTCGAGCTGGCGGCGGGCGAGCGGTTCGAGCTCGGGAGCGTGACGATCAGGGCGACCCGCGCCGAGCACGACGCGGGCAGGCATCCCTTCGGTCTCCGTGTCGATCCGCTCGGGTACGTGATCGAGGGCGACCGCCGCTCCGTCTACTTTGCCGGCGACACGGACCTCTTCCCCGCCATGTCGGACCTGGCGCCGGTCGACGTCGCGTTGTTGCCGATCTGGGGCTGGGGGCCGTCGCTCGGCCCGGGCCACCTGGATCCACGAGGTGCCGCCGAGGCGGCCGGGCTCCTCCGTGCCCGCCTCGCGATCCCGATTCACTGGGGGACGTACTACCCGATCCACCTGGGACTGCACGGAGCCCCCGGGTTCACGAGGTCCCCGGCGGCCGAGTTCGAGCGGGAGGCGCGCGCCCGCGCCCCCGCAACCGAGGTTCGCGTCCTCCAGGCAGGCGAGGAAACGCTCATCTGACGGTCCGGTCAGCCCGGCGCCGGCGTTTCCTGCGCGAGAAACGCCTGCACGCCGCCGTGGACAGACCGGTGGATCCTGCCCTCCCCGAGCCGCTCGCGCAGCCCGGTCCGGCGCAGGGCGTCGTCGAGGTTCGTGGTCACGCGGGCGAGCTCGAAGCTGACCCCCGCTGCGGCCAGGCGGTCGAGCAGGTCGTCGAGCATCGCGGCCGCGGTCGTGTCGAGGTGCCCGATCGCCGACGCGTCGACGAGAACCGTGCGTGCCGGCGGGTCGGAGGCGGCGACGAGACGTAGCGTCTCGTCGCGGAAGAACGACGAGTTGGCGAAGAACAGCTCGTTGGCGAAGCGAAAGAGGACGAGGCCGGGGATCGTCTCGTACTCCGGGTGGCGGTCGATGCTGCGGAAGCGGTAGTCCTCGTCCGCGCTCGTCTCGCCGAGCGCATGCCCGAGGACGGCGAGCCGCGGCCGGTACACGCGTCGGATCAGCGCCAGCAGCGACGCCATCACGGCGACGACGACGCCGGCCAGCACCCCGAGGACCGTGACGCCGAAGAAGCCGACGATCGCAAGCCGCGCGTCGTCCTGGTCGATCTGCCAGAGCTCGCGAAACCCGCTCACGTCGACGATCCCGACGACCGCGGCGATGATGATCGCCGCCAGGGTCGCCTGCGGCAGACCGTCGAACAGCGGGGTCAGGAACAGCATCGTGGCGACGACGAGCGCGGCGACGATCAGCCCGGAAACGCGGGTGTGCACGCCTGCCCCCACGCCGACGGCGCTGCGGGAGAGGCTGGCGTCCGCCGGGAAGCCTTGCAGGACGCCCGCGCCGACATTGGCGGCGCCTAGAGCGACGAGCTCCTGGTTCGCGTCGATCTCGTAGCCTCGCTGGAGCGCGAGGGAGCGGGCGGCGCCGATCGACTCGGCGAGCGCGACGAGAGCGAGGGCAACCGCGCCGCCGCTGAGAGCGCTGATCTCTCCCAGCCCGACGGCCGGGATCGACGGCGTCGGCAGGCCCGCGGGGACGTCCGAGATCACTGCGACGCCTTCGGCCGCAAGGTCGAAGGCCCGGCTGAGCGCCACCGCGACGACGGCGACGACGAGGGCCCACGGAACCATCGGGGCAATGCGGCGGAGAACCAGAAGGCTGACGAGCGAGGCGATACCAACCAGGGGTGTGAGCCAGCCGAGCTCGTCGAGTGAGCCGAGCAGCCGCCAGATCGTCTCCGGGACGTTGCCGCTCTCGACCTGCAGGCCGAGGAGCTTCGGCACCTGCGAGACGATGATCACCACTCCGATGCCGCTGATGAACCCGACGAGCACGGGACGGGCGAGGAACTCCGAAATGAAGCCGAGTCGGAGGAGACCGGCTCCGAGCAGCACGACACCCGTGAGCACGGCGAGCGCGGCGAGCAGCACGGGGTAGTCCTGCGCCGAGAACGAGGCCGCAACCGGAATGAGGACGGCGGCGGCTGTGACGGCGATCGTCGAGCTCGGGCCGACGTCGAGCTCGCGACAGGTGCCGAAGACGGCGTACAGCACTCCTGCGGCGAACGCTGTGAAGAGCCCTGCCTCGGGCGGCGCCCCGGCGAGCGCCGCGTAGGCGACCGACTGCGGCACGAGCACCGCCCAGACCGCGAGCCCGGCGACGAGGTCGCCTCCAAGCGACGAGCGTTCGTAGAACGGGAGCCAGCGCGTGATCGGGACGTAGCGGGCGAGAAGCTCAGACATGGCCAATTTCGCCCAGATAACGAAAATATGAGATGGTTCCAGCCGTCAATAGCGCGTCGCACCGATCGCCGTCCGTCGGGCGCCGGGCCATCCTCGAGCAAGGAGTCTGAAGTGCCACTCGCAAGTGATTATCCGTTCCTCGACGTTCTCTGGTCGATGATCATCTTCTTCGCGTTCGTGATCTGGATCTGGCTCCTGATCACGGTATTCGCGGACGTCTTCCGCCGGCGCGACATCGGCGGCGGCATGAAGGCGATCTGGATCGTCTTCGTGATCGTCTTGCCGTACTTCGGCGTCCTCATCTACCTGATTGCGGAGCACAACGGCATGGCCGACCGCAGCATGGAGCAGATGAAGGCCGTCAAGGCGCAGCAGGACGAGTACATCAAGTCGGTTGCGGGCTCGTCGTCGGCCGACCAGATCGCCCAGGCGAAGAGCCTGCTCGACAGCGGCGCGATCACGCAGGCCGAGTACGACGCGCTCAAGCAGAAGGCGCTCGCCTAACTAACAGGCAGCAGGTGGCACTGTCGCGCGGTCGCGGCGCCGAACGGCGCCGCGACCGCGCAAGACGTGCGATGCTGCCGGTGTGGCCGGGACGATCGTGATCGGGTTCGACGACTCCGAGGGGTCGGTCCGGGCGCTCGAGCGTGCAATCACCGAGGCGAAGTCCTCGGGCGACGCCCTGGTCGTCGTCTCGGTATTCGAGATGATGTTCGACCCGGAGGGCCCGCAGAGCTTCGGCAGCCTCAACGAGGGAGCCCGCATGATGCCCCTCGTGGAGCCGCCCGAGCTCGAGCCGATCTTCGCCAAGGCGCGCGCCCAGGTCGACGGGGCAGGCCTGGAGGCCGAATACGTGTGGGCGGTCGGCAACCCGGCCGACAAGATCGCCGCCACGGCCCGCGACCGCGAGGCGCGCCTCGTCGTCCTCGCCGCCCACCACCACGGCTTCCTCGGCCGGTTGTTCGGCACCGACGTCGCCACCGAGGTCGAGCGGGAGCTCGGCTCGAGCGTCGTCGTCGTCGACTAGGGCGGTGCCTCACGACGTTACGCCCGTTTGCCCCTGAGGCCGGTGGTCGCCGTGCCCTGTCCCGGGAGAGGCTACGCCGTCTCCCCTACGGGTTACCGGTGGAACGTTTCGAAGTGGCGCACTAGAGGGTCTTCGCAGCAGGAGCAGGCCGGATCTGCTCAGACCTCCTCCGGGACCATCTCGATCGCGCCGCACGGGCACTCGGCGGCGCAGATCCCACAGCCCTTGCAGTAGTCGTAGTCGATCGCGTAGGCGCGGCCCTCGCGCCGTCGACCTTGAGCACCGCGTTGTCGGGGCAGACGCGCGAAGCAGTTGTCGCAGTGGAAGCAGTTGCCGCACGACATGCAGCGCCGCGCCTCGAAGAGCGCCGTCGACTCGTCGAGCCCGCCGACCACCTCCTCGAACGTCGAGCGGCGGCGTGCCAGCTCGAGCAGCGGCTGCACCGCTCGCGGCGCGTCCGCGTAGTACCACGTGTTGAGGTGCTCGAAGCCGGCGGGGCCGGGCTTCGGGCGCGGATCCGCGCGCTTCGCCGCGCAGCCAGGCGTCGATCGAGCGGGCCGCCTTCTTGCCGTGGCCGACGCCGACCGTCACCGTCCGCTCGGCCGAGGACGATGTCGCCGCCGGCGAAGATCCCCGGGTGGCCCGTCATCAGGTCGGGCCCGACCTGGACGACGCCGTCGTCGACGACGATGCCCGGGACGCCGTCGAGCAGCGAGAGGTCGGATTCCTGGCCGAGCGCGAGCACGAGCGAGTCGGCCTCGAGCTCCTCGAGCTCGCCGGTCGGCTGCGGGAAGCCGGTCTCGTCGAGCTCCATCCGCTCGAGCACGAGCTTGCCGCCGTCGGCGTGCTTGACGGTCGAGAGCCACTTCATCCGGATCCCCTCCTCCTCGGCCTCCTCGACCTCGAAGTCGTGCGCGGGCATCCGGTCGCGGGTGCGCCGGTAGACGACGATCGCCTCCTCGGCGCCGAGGCGCTTCGCGGTGCGGGCGGCGTCCATCGCCGTGTTGCCGCCGCCGTAGACGGCGACCCGGCGGCCGAGCGACGGGCGCTCCTCGCCCTCCATGCTGCGCAGCAGGGTGACGGCGTCGACGATGTGGGCCGCCTCGCCCGCCGGGACGTAGGCGCGCTTGCCGATCTGCGCGCCGACCGCGACGAAGACCGCGTCGAAGCCTCCGTCGCGCATCGCGCCGAGGACGTCGTGCACCGGGCGTCTCGAGCTCGATCCGGACGCCGAGCGCCTCGATGCGCGCGATCTCCGCATCGAGGACCTCGCGTGGCAGCCGGTAGCGCGGGATCCCGAATCGCATCATCC
Organism: uncultured Actinomycetes bacterium; assembly: GCA_963839425.1. Lineage (GTDB taxonomy): Bacteria > Actinomycetota > Thermoleophilia > Gaiellales > Gaiellaceae > CAYGLV01. The sequence continues at coordinate 2,285 of CAWIUX010000003.1, read as the reverse complement.
CGCCGGCGCTTCGGCCCGGCGTCGCGGACCGTCACCTCGTGGCCGAGGCGGGCGAGGTGGTAGGCGGCCGAGAGGCCGGACGGGCCGGCGCCGACGACGAGCACGCGCTTCCCGCTCGGCGGTGCCGTCGACCTCGACCGTCCAGCCCTGCTCGATCGCGAGGTCGCCGAGGAAGCGCTCGACCTCGTTGATCCCGACCGCCTCGTCGAGCGTCGCGCGGTTGCAGGCGGTCTCGCACGGGTGGTAACAGACCCGCCCCATGATCGCCGGGAACGGGTTCTCCTCCATGATCCTCCGCCACGCCCGCTCGTAGCCGTCGCCGCCCTCCTCGGCCTCGTAGAGCCACGCCTGGATGTTCTCGCCGGCGGGGCAGGCGTGGTTGCAGGGCGGCATCCGGTCGACGTAGACCGGGCGCTCGGTGCGCCAGCTGCCCGTCTTGTTGGCGCGGCTCGAGCCGACGTCGAGCGTGATCGCGAACGGCTTCTCCATCACGGTGCTCGTCCTCCGCGGGCAGGAGCCCGAAGCGTCGGATGTTGCGGTCGGCGATCGCCTGCAGCCGCTCCACGACGTCGGGCCGCGGCGCTTCCCGAACAGGTGGGCGAAGCGGCGCTGGAGCCGCAGGTACTCCTCGACGGGCACCTGCCGGCGGATCTTCGAGACGGCGGTGACCTCGCCGTGCTCCGCCTCGAAGACGGGGAAGAGGCCCGACTCCTTCGCGAGCCGGGCGAGCAGGATCGTGTCTGCGGACTTCGCGCCCCAGCCGAGCGGGCACGGGACGAGGACGTGGAGGTAGCGCGGGCCGTGCAGCGACATGGCGCGCTCGACCTTCGCCTCGAGGTCGTGCAGCTCGGCGACGGTCGCGGTCGCGACGTACGGGATCTCGTGCGCCATCGCGATCAGCGGCACGCTCTTGCCCTGGCCGAAATGCGTTGCCGGGATCGTCCGCGACGGGCTTCGTGTTGGCCGTCCGCGCCGCCGGGCGGCGTCGCGCCCGAGCCGCTGCACGCCCGTGTTCATGTACGCCTCGTTGTCGTAACAGATGTAGAGCACGTCGTCGCCGCGCTCGAACATCCCGGAGAGGCAGCCGAAGCCGATGTCGACCGTGCCGCCGTCGCCGCCCTGCGCGATCGACGCGCTCGTCGCGTCCCTTGACCTTGAGCGCCGCCGCGATGCCCGCTGGCCACGGCGGGCGCGTTCGCGAACAGCGAGTGGATCCACGGGAGCTGCCACGACGACTCCGGATACGGGGTCGAGAAGACCTCGAGGCAGCCGGTCGCGTTCGCGGCGATCAGCCGCCCGCTCGGTCGCCCGCATCGCCGCGTCGAGCGCGTATCGGGCGCCGAGCGCCTCGCCGCAGCCCTGACACGCGCGATGGCCGGAGGTCAGCGTGTTCGAGCGCCCCTCGCGGGCCTGCACGGTGCGCGTCGTCCGGCTCGAGCAGGCGGTTGCCGGCGGCGAAGCTGCCGACCTGGAAGAACTTGACCGGCTGGTAGCGCCATCGTCGCGCTCCTCAGTGGGCTCCGGCGCGCACGACGCCGACGTCTCGCAGGATGTTCTCGGCGTGCGGGCCCGGAGCGGCGCTGCTGCTTCTGCGCGGCGCAGCTCGCGCTCGACGAGGCTCCCGATCGAGATCGAGGAAGGTGAGTCGGTTCGGCTCGATCCGGCCCGCCGAGCACGTCGCCGACGAGCGTGTGGAGCGAGCGCTTCGTGATCGCGCGGCCGCCCAGCCCGGCGACGACGTCGTACACCGTCGACGGGCAGCCGGACAGCGCGAGGCGGACGTTCTGGCCCACGATCCCGCCGGCGCCGACCGCGAACGCCTTCTCGACGACGATCACCCGCTTCGCGTCCGCGAGCGCGCTCCGGATCTCTTCTGCCGGCCAGGGGCGGAAGCAGCCGATTCCGAGAGCGCCGACGCTGACGCCCGCTCGCGGAGCTCGTCGACGACTCCTGGATCGTCCCGATGCACCGAGCCGAGCGCGACGACGACGGTGTCGGCGTCCTCGGAGCGGTAGGGGTGGACGAGCCCGCCGGACGGGCGGCCGAACGAGGCCTCGAACTCGGCGGCGATCTCGCGGGATCAGATCGAGCGCCTGCATCTGCTTCGCGTGGGCGAGGTAGCGCACCTCGGTGAACGCCTCGGGGCCGACCATCGCGCCGATCGTCAGCGGCTCGTCCGCGTCGAGCACCTGGCGCGGCTCGTACGGCGGCAGAAAGGCGTCGACCTGCTCCTGCGTCGGAACGTCGACGGGCTCGAACGCGTGCGTGAGAATGAAGCCGTCCAT
>CAWIUX010000002.1:0-12374 GCA_963839425.1 uncultured Actinomycetes bacterium | reverse complement strand
GACGCCGCCTCGACCGCCGCCCAGCGCACGAGCCACGCCAGCGCCACGAGCGCGAGCAGCCGCTTCAAAAGATCAGGCTCCGGTAGGAGATCGTCCGCCGCATCCCGATCGCCTCGTAGACGCGGATCGCCGGCGCGTTCTCGGGCGCGGACGAACAGGCAGACGCGCGGCACGTGCTCGAGCAGCCGGCGGCAGAGGTCGCGCATGCCGCGCTGCGCGTTGCCGCGGCCGCGCGCGGCCGGGTCGACCCAGACCTGCTGGAGCTGGACCGCGTCCGGCGTCCACGCCGACGCCTCCGCCTTGAACAGGATCGTGCCCGTCCTCCACCCAGATCCACGAGCGGCCCTCCCCGATCTGCGCCTGCGTGCGCCAGCGGAAGCCGTCCGGGTCGCGGTCGAGCGGGTTGATCCCGATCTCCTCCTCGTGCGCGGCCGCGCACGCCGGGCACGAGCACGTCGAGGTCGGCGAGCGTCGCTTCGCGCAGCCCGGTCCCGCCCGGCTCCGGCGGCCGCTCGATCACGTAGACGGGCTGGCCCGGCCGGTCCTCGCGCGGCGCGGGCATGAGCGCGCGCGCCGCCTCCCAGAGCTCGGCGACCGCGCCCTCCTCGCCGATCACCATGCGCGCGCGGCCCGACGCCGCCGCGCGCGCGAAGGCCGCGCAGCCGCGCCCGGACGGGACGACGTTCGCGCCGACGTGGCAGAGCGCGGTCAGCCACCCGTTCGTCGCCGAGCGCCGAGAACCGCCCGAGCCCGCGCCGGGCGACGTCCTCGAGGAAGACGCGCTCGACCGGATCCTCGGCGCAGAAGGCGAGGATCTGACGCAGCGTCGGCTCGAACGTGCGGCTCACGTCTCGTCTGCTTATACCGTGCGGGCTGGATAGGCTTGCGCCGCGATGCCGATCCACCTGCGAGCGAGCCCGGGAGACTACGCCGAGGGCTGCCTGCTCCCGGGCGACCCGCTGCGGGCGAAGTACATCGCCGAGACGTTCTTCGATGACCCGGTCGAGGTCAACGCACGAGCGCGGGATGCTCGGCTACACGGGACGTTCCGCGGCAAGCGCGTCTCGGTGCAGTCGAGCGGGATGGGCTGCCCGTCCGCCGGGATCGTGATCGAGGAGCTGGTCCAGCTCGGCGTCAAGAAGATCCTCCGCGTCGGCACCTGCGGCGGCCTCCAGCCCGACCTGCCGATGGGCGACCTGATCGTCGCGCTCTCCGCGACGCCGGCCGACGCGACCCCGACGCACCTGATCGGCGGCGAGCCGCACGCGCCGACCGCCGACTGGGAGCTCGTCCACGGCGCCGTCCACCACGCGAAGGAGCTGGGCAAGCAGGTCCGCGTCGGGCGGAGTCGTCTCGAGCGACGTCTTCTACAACCCCGACGGCGGGCAGTACCAGCGCTGGTCCGACCGCGGCATCCTCGCGGTCGAGATGGAGGCGGCGATGCTGTTCACGCTCGGCGCGCTGAAGAAGATCCAGACCGGCTGCCTGCTGATCGTCAGCGACGTCGTCGTCGAGGGCGAGTTCAAGCGCATCACCGACGAGGACATGCGCGCGGCCGTCGACCAGATGACCGAGCTCGCGCTGCGTCACGCGTCACCGACGACGAAGCACTGAGCGGCGAGCGCACCGTCTTCCTCGTCAACCCCGCGTCGGCCGACGGCGCGACCGGCCGCCGCTGGCCCGAGCTCGCCCACGCGCGCCCCGCGCTCGGCCTCGACGGGCGACGTCGCTCTTCTCCGAGCAGCCCGAGCACCTGCGCGAGCTCGCCCGGCAGGCGGCCGACGCACGGCGCCGAGCTCGTCGTCGCAGTCGGCGGCGACGGCACGGTCAACGAGGTCGCGGCCGGGCATCGTCGGGACGCGGCGTGCGAGCTGGCGGTGATCCCGCGCGGCACCGGCGTCGACTTCGTCCGCACGTTCGGCATCCCGTCCGGGCTCGACGGCGCGGTCGAGTCGCGCTCCGCGGGACGCACGCGCGAGATCGACGCGGGCCGGGTCGGCTACCGCGCCTGGTCGGGCGAGCCGGGCGAGGCCTGGTTCTTCAACGTCGCCGGCGTCGGGATGAGCGGCGCCGTCGCCAAGCGGACGAACGAGTCGTCGAAGGCGCTCGGCGGCAAGGTCTCGTACCTCTGGTCGACGCTCGCCGTCTTCGCGCGCTGGCGGAACACGGAGGTGCAGCGTGCACCGTCGACGGCGAGCAGCGCAGCGGGCGGATGCACGAGGTGGTCGTCGCGAACGGCCGCTACCTCGGCGGCGGGATGATGATGTGCCCCGAGGCGAGCCCCGACGACGGCCTCTTCGACGTGCTGCTGATCGGCGACATGACGAAGGCCGACCTCGTCAAGACCCTGCCGAAGATCTACCGCGGCACGCACCTCCCCCACCCGAAGGCGGAGCTGCTCGCGGCGCGGCGGTCTCGGTCGACTCGGACGAGCCGCTGCCGGTCCAGCTCGACGGCGAGCAGCCGGGAACGACGCCGGTGCGCTTCGAGCTCGTGCCGGGCGCGCTGCGCCTGCGCGTCCCGGCCTAGCGCTCACTCGCTCAGCCGAGTCGCCTCCAGGCCGCTTCCGCGATCTCCGCGCAGAGACTCTTCCTTCGGCTTCGCTCCGTCGAGGCGCGTGACACCGAGCCGGGCAGCTTCCTCTCGATAGAGCTCCCCGTGGAGTCCCAGCTCGTCCACGTTCCACTGGTCCTGTTTCCGCTCGAGGGCGGTCTCCGGGGGGACGTCCAGGAAGAACGCCAGCACAGGGCTCGGGGAAAGCACGCGCAGCAGCCATCCCGCCAGGGAGAAGCGGCCGGCCCACAGGTAGCGCATGCGTACGACCGAGTCGAGGACGTACCGGTCGAAGACGACGACGTCTGCCCGGCGGGCGAGCCGCCGGTGGCGCGAGGCCGTTGGCGACGGCGATGTAGGCCACCCAGATGCGCGTCAGGAAGCCGGGCGGCCTCGACCCGCCGGGCCTGGCCAGGAATGACTTCCCCGCCTCGCCCTTCCGGTCGAGCGCGCGCAGCCCCGGCACCCAGCGCAGCCGGCGCAGCAGTTGTCGTGCAGCCGCCGAGACCTTCCAGACCGCGGGGTTTGCGGCGATCGGCAGCCAGGCGACCTCGACCTGATGCCCGAGCCGCTGGAGCGCGTCCGCGAGAGCGGCGCTCTGGGAGCTCTTGCCGGAGCCGTCGACACCGGAGAGCGCGACCACGACACGGCGGCGGGGCCTCCGCAGCAGCCGCCGTCGCAGCCGCAGTCGGCGCAGGTCGGCTCCCCACCCGGCCGCAGCGGCTTCCGCCTTCGCCTTCGCCTGTGGATCCTCGGCGAGCGCGGCCTCCAGCCGCCCCCGACGCTTCTCGACCATCCCGATCCTGGCGAGAATCAGCAGCGAGTGGTGAGGCGCGGGCCGCCGGAGCCGGCTCAGGCCGTCCATCGGCAACGCCTCGTCGAAGAGCACCGTCAGCTCCCGCTCGGGCAGCCCCCAGTCCTCCGCGGGCACGAGCTCGACGACGGCCGCCGAGCAGGCCGAGAATCGGACCCATTCGTGTCCGCGGCTGCAAAAGCCCTCCTGCTCGAGACGCGCCGAGATCGCCTGCTCGTCGCCGGACCGGACGAGCAGGTCCAGGTCCCGGCCCGCCGGCGGCAGCGACCCGAGCACCAGGACTGGGCCGGCGGCGGCCTCGTCGACGAGCTGGGCGACATCCCACATGAACCGACCTATTGTGAGTGCATGAGCGGAAGCGACGGTCTCCGCGTCCTCGTCGCGGGCGACGACTACTACGCCAGCCTCGCCACCGTCCGAGGGCTGAGCGCGGGCGGCTACGAGCCGTGGTTTGCGACGCACTCGCCGAGGACGTTCGCAGCGCGCTCGCGGGCGACGAAGGGAACCTTCGAGCTGCCGACGCCGTCGCTCGGCGACCACTCGTACGTGACCGCGCTCGCCGATGCAGCGGCCCGCTGCGGCGCGGCGGTCGTGCTGCCCTGCAACGAGCTTTCGATCAGAGCCGTCGCCGACCACGAGGACCGGTTCCCGCCCGGGACGATCGTCGGCGCCTGTCCCCGTGACGTTGTCCTGCGGGCCACCGACAAGGCGGTGCTTGCGGAGCTCGGCGCCGCGGTCGGCCTGCCGGCGCCTCCCACGCTCGAGCTCGGCCTCTCGGAGTTGGAAGCGCACCGCAGCGAGATCTCCTTCCCCGCCGTCGTCAAGCCGGCCACGACCGCCGTCAGCGAGCCCGGCCGAACCTGGCTCGCGCCGCCGGCACGGCTGGTCGAGGACTTCGAGGCACTCGAGCGCGTGCTCGCCGTGCGCGCCGCGCTGGCTTCTCCAGCCCTACATCCACGGCGTCCTCACCGCCGTCGCGGGCGTCGCCTGGCGCGGCGAGGTCGTCTGCTCGGCCCACCAGGTCGCCCGGCGAATCTACCCGCCGCTGCTCGGCGTGAGCGCATACGCGGAGACGATCCCGGTTGACCCGGCGCTCGACCGCGCCCTTGGCGAGATCCTTCGCCGGCTCGGGTGGAGCGGCATCTTCGAGTTCCAGCTGATCCGCGGGGCGGACGCGACGTACGTGATCGACCTCAACCCCAGGCCGTACGGGTCGCTTTCGCTCGCGATCGGGGCGGGCCTCAACCTGCCGGCGATCTGGACCGACCTGCTCCTCGGCCGAGAGCCCAGGATCGGCCGGTACCGAGCCGGCATCCGCTACCGCGCGGAGGTGCGGGAGAGCCGGGCGCTCCTGTCGGCGCTCGCACGCGGCCGGCTTGCCGATGCGCTTGCGATCGTCCGCCCGCGGCCGCGAACGGTGCATTCGATCTTCTCGGCGCGCGATCCCCTGCCGTTGCTGGTCGTGTTCGCGCGCGCCACCGGCCGGGCGGCCGGCGCCGTCTAGTCGCCGGTCGTCTTTCGGGACCTGCTCGCCGGGCTCTTCCGCGCAGCGGTCGTCCGCGTCCTGGCCGCCGCCTTCGGCTTCGACAGCTCGTCGAGCCGCCGTTCGAGCTCGGCGACGCGGCGCTCGAGCGGGTCGAGGCTCCGCACCCTCTTCGAGAGCTCGTCCACCCGGTCGCGCAGCGCGTTCGCGGCCTCGACGACCCGCGCACCGCCGGGAAGCTCCGTCAGGCGATGAAGCGCCTCCTCGCCGGTCTCGGCAAGGCGGGCGATCACGTCCTTCTGCTGCTTGCGTTGGGCCATGGCCGAGACAATAGCGCCGGCGGGCAGCGGCGGCAGCCTACGGATGGATGATGACGGGCGACCCGCCGAGAGCCGAATCGAAGACTTCTTCAGCGTCGCGTTGGGAACGCGAATGCAGCCGTTCGAGACCGCGTGCCCGATCGACCACGGCTGGTTCGTCCCGTGGATCCCGATCGGCCCTCCCTGCGACCAGCCCGTGAGGACGTCCGAGAACGCCGAGACGCCGAGCGCGGCGGGCCCGTAGGGTCCGTTCGGATCCGTGGTCAGGATCCGCTGGTTGACGTAGAAACGGCCGATCGGCGTCGGCGTCGAGGACGAGCCCACAGCGACCTGCGTCGTCAACACGAGTTTCCCGGCGCGGTAGAAGGACAGTTCCCGGGCGGACACGTCGACGACGATCCGGGTCGTCACCTTCTGGACGAGCACGTCGGCGGGCCGTACGTAGCCCGTGACGCCGTTCGGGCGCATCGGCAGCTGCACGCGGTACCACGACGCGCCGCACGTCGTGTTCACGATCGCGCCGACGATCGAGAAGGTGGTCGGGTACCCGTTCTCGTTCACCTTTCCGAAGCTTGCGAGCGGCGTGCCGCCCGGCCGGCGGTAGGTCTCGGCCTCCTTCTTGACCATGGCTGCGAACGCGGTGGTCTGCGTGCCGACCCGGTGCAGCACGCCCGCGCGGCAATGCCGCTGGGCGGGAGCCGCGGAGCCGGCGGTCGCGGGCACGACGGCGAGCGCCGCCGCCAGGACCAGGACGACCGGACCCAACTTCACCTACTCATTGTCGTCAAGAATCGTGATGAGTCGAGTCCCGGCATCCCCCGATCACCGGCATCTCGCCGTGAGCTCGCACGCGATCGCTCAGCGGGCCGGGGTTCCCTTCGAGGTCACCCGGGTCGTCTGCGCGACGTGCGGGCGACTGCTCGAGGAACGGCCCGTCAAGCGGGCGGCAACGTAGCGACGACCGCCGCCAGCGTCTCCCCCGCGGACGCGTCGATCAGCAGGTCGGCGCGGCGGTCGTACGGGGTCGGACCCTTGTTCACGATTGCGAGCTTCGCGCCCGCCCCGAGCGCCTCCTCGGGCAGGCCCGCCACGGGGTGGACCTCGAGCGACGAGCCGACGACGAGCAGCAGCCCCGCGCCGCGCGCGAGCTCGAATGCCCGGTCGAGCTCCGCTCCCGGCATCAGCTCGCCGAACATGACAACGTCCGGCTTCAGGACGGCGCCGCAGCGCTCGCAGACCGGCACGGGGAGCAGCTCCAGCACCCGCTCGAACTCCTCGCGGTGGCCGCACGCGAGGCAGCTCGCCGTGCGGATCGAGCCGTGCACCTCGACCACCGTGCGCGAGCCGGCCAGCTGGTGCAGGCGGTCGACGTTCTGCGTGATCACCGCCCCGACGAGACCGCGCCGCTCGAGCTCGGCGAGCGCGAGGTGCGCCAGGTTCGGCCGGGCGTCTGCGAGCACGCCGAGCCGCTTCGAGTAGAAGTCCCACACCTTCGCCGGGTCGCGGCGGAAGGCGTCGATCGTCGCGTACTCCATCGGGTCGTAGCGCGCCCAGAGCCCGGCCGCCGACCGGAAGTCCGGGATTCCGCTCTCGGTGGAGACCCCGGCCCCGGTCAGCACGACGCACGGCTGCGCCTCTAGGATCAGGGCCGTCAGGCGTTCGACGGACACGGCCCAGTTGTACACGCGCCTCGTCATCTGCGCGCTCTCGGCCCTTCTGCTGGCCTCGTCGGCGAGCGCGGAGGCGCCGCGGCGCGTCGGGGCGGCCGGCGTCACGGTCGTCCTCCCGCCCGGCTGGCACTCCACCCGCCCGGACCAGGGATCCGTGACGAACCCGCTCACGCGCCTCGTCGTCGCGTCGGCGCCGATCCACCCGGACCTGACGAGCGCCTGCCAGACCCAGGTCGCGTCGTACGCGTTCCCGAAGACGGCGGTGGCGATCGTCGTCGTCGAGTGGACGGAGGCGATCGGCGGGATGACGATCGGCTCCGGGCCGCAACGTCCCCGTCGCTTTACGCCGACCACGCTTCCGATTCACCGTGCGCCTGCGATCGAGTGCTTCGACGGCGGGCGGTGGTGCGATCGAGTTCGCGGACCACGGCCGCTCGTTCGCCCGCCTACGTCCTGCTCGGCCGCAAGGCGCCGACCCGTCTCGCCGCGCGCGCGAGAGCTGTGCTCGACACGCTGCGCATCGCGCGGCGATAGTAGGGCACGCAATGGAGGGCTTCAACTTCTCGACGGAGATCGCCGTCCGCTTCGCGGAGACGGACGCCCAGGGCGTCGCTCACAACGCCGCCTACCTGGTCTGGTACGAGGTCGCCCGCATCGAGTACCTCGCCCGCTTTCGCGAGGGGTACAGGGCCCTCCAGGCCGAAGGCTACGAGGCGCTGACGACCGAGTCGCACGTCCGCTACCTGAAGCCGGTGTTCTTCGACGACCGCGTCCGCGTGCACGCGCGCTGCGTCGACGTCCGCGGGGCGCGCTTCCGCTACGAGTACGTGCTCGAGCGCGGCGGGGAGATCGTCGCCGACGGCTGGACGAAGCACGCCGTCGTCGGCCGGGAGACGCTCCGGCCCACGCGCATGCCCACCTGGCTCGCCGAGGCTGTCGCCGCCGCGGAGATCCAGGAGGGCTAGCCTGCCGTCGTCGTCGTGTGTCGGTCGGGACGAGCTCGACCGGCAGGTAGCTGCTCGGGTCGGTGGGCCCTTCGGCTTCGCCGGCTTCTTCGTCCCGACTCGGATGAGCGACTTGTCGCCGACGTAGCTCGAGTACCAGGTGTTTTCGTAGAGGAGCTTCCCTTTCGCGTCGTACACGCGGCGCGTGACGCTCGTCGAGAGCGGCGGGGAACCCTGGTGGTCGGTCACCTTCTTTCCCTTCAGCAGCGTCGGGTCCTTCTCGATCTTCTCCGGGACCGGGCCGGTCGTCACGCAGCGGGGAGGTGCTGCTCTCGACCTTCCGGTGCTGCGGCGTCCCGTAGAGGTTCACGGTCAGCGAGCTCGAGCTGACGAACGTGCGCAGCAGCAGCCAGTGGTCGGTGTCGTTGACGAACTTGAGGTCGGTGTCCGGGTAGTTGACGGTCGCGTCGCGGCCCTGCGGGTAGTGGCTGATGTAGAGCGCGTGATTGACGCGCTCGGTGATCGGCAGGCCCGCCTCGTAGGCGGCGTTGAACACCGTCGTCGAGACCTGGCACGTGCCGCCGCCGAGGCCGGTCGGACCTCGCCGTTGATGATCACGGGCGCCTCGAGCAGGCCCTTGGCCGCGTTACGATCACCGGTCGTGCCGTTGAAGGAGAACTCCTTGCCCGGAGGGATCAGCGTGTCGTCGACAAGGTGGGAGACGACCTCGACGTTGTGAATCCGGTTCGGAACGCCTCCGTAGAGCGTCGTGTAACTGCTGACGATGCCGGTGATACCCATCCTGCGAGTCCTCGGTCGTCCGCTTCGCGGGCTGGGTTGCGATCGTGATGGGCGCGGTGCGATTCACGCGCCGCTCCGCCGCGGCGAGCAGCGCTGCGGCGGTCTTCGGCACGTCCAGCACCCGGGCGTCAGTGGAGGGCTTGATCGTGATCCCGCCCGAGACGACGACGAACTCGGCGTCGTGCGCGGGCGTATCGACGACCTTCTGCAGCCGCTTGAAGTAGGCGTCCGCACCGGGGCCGGCGATCCTGACGCTGGTCGCGCCGTTCGCCGGCAGCTTCAGGAGCGGAGCGACGCGCCAGCGAGGTAGGCGATAGCGCGTCGGGCCGAGTGTGAGCACGACCGGCGCCGACACTGCGACCCGCGCCTTCGCGAGTAGCCCGCGCAAGCATCGGCCCGGTCACCGCGCGGCGCGTCCACCTTCAGCGGCAGCGACACGGCGGTTCCGCGCCCGAGGGACACGAGCGCGGCGACGATCGCCCGACTCGCCGGCATCCCGGTCGAGCACCCGGCCCGGACGGGCGGGGACGATCACCGGGTTCAGCCCGTGCAGGACGACCGCCGCCTCACGGTGCCGCCGGTTGACCGCCCGCGCGATCCGCGCGACCTCGGCCTTCAGCGCCGCCTGGTCGTAGGTCGCTCCGGCATTGAGGTTGTCCCCGAAGAACCGAAGCTTCAGCCGCCGGAAGCCGCGCAGCGGGCCGAAGCCGTCGCCGGCGTGGCGGGCCGAGGCGACGGCGGCGCTCCAGTCGGGCTGGAGGCGGAGATCGGACGCCTTCAGCTCGAACGTGCGGCCGTCGGCCACGAACGAAACGGGCGTTCCCGAGCGTCGCCTGCGAGCGGCGCTCGAGAGCGCGCGTGGCCTCGGCCCCCGACATGCCCTCCGAGGGCGACCCCGTCGATCTCGATCCCGCGCGCAATCGTGCCCGGCGCGCCGGCGTAGACGATCGAGACCACGACCGCGACCATGACCAGCAGCAGCAGCGGCGGCGAACGAGATCCGCTTGATGCGGCGAACGCGCGCCTGCCGCCGACGGCGCACGTAGTACGGACGAATGGGTGACTCCCGCCTCGAGTCGCAAGTCCGACATTGTACTGACGGGTCCCGCGAGCTTCAGGACCCGGAGAACTCGGCCCGTTCGCCCTCCAGAAAGGCCTTCACGCCGGCCTGCGCGTCGTTCGAGCCGAGCACCTCACGGAACGCCTCGCGCTCGACCGCGAGGCCTTCGGGCGACCACGCGGCCCGGATCGCGCGCTTGATCCCGCGCAGCGCGATCGGCGCCTGGCGGGCAAGCCGGACGGTGTAGTCGCGTGCCTTGTCCTCCAGCTCCCCCGGCTCGACGAGGAAGTGCGCGAGCCCGGCCTCGGCCGCCTGCTCGGGCGAGAGCTGCAGCCCCTTCATGATCAACTCGGTCGCGCGACCGGCGCCGACGAGACGGGTCAGGCGCTGCGTGCCCCCGGCGCCCGGCAGCAGGCCGAGCCGCACCTCCGGCAGTCCGAGGAGTGCCCCGTCCGCGCGGCGAGGAAGCGGAAGTCGCAGGCGAGCGCGAGCTCGAGCCCGCCTCCGAGTGCATGCCCGTTGATCGCCGCCACCGTCGGCTGAGGCAGCTCTGCGAAGCCGGTGAAGACTTCCTGCGCCAGCAGCGCGCGGTCGATCCCCTCCACCGCGATCCGCTCGAACTCGTGGATGTCGGCTCCCGCCATGAAGACGCCCTCGAGCGCGCTGCGCACGAGCACGGCCCGGGTCTCCAGGTCGGCAGCGAGGTCGGCCGTCGCGGAGGCGAGCTCCGTGACGACCTGTTCGTCGATCGCGTTCAGCGGCGGACGGTCGAGGGTCAGGACGGCGATCCGCTCCTCGGGGAAGCGCTCGAGGCGAGACGACGGGTCGTCAGCATCGCCACGGCGGAGATACGTCGCGATCACGTGCCGCTGGATCTCGGAGGTGCCCTCGACGATCTGGAAGACCTTGGCGTCGCGCAGCCACTTCTCGACTGGGTGGTCGCGCATGATCCCGGCGCCGCCGAGCACCTGCACGGCCTCGGTCGTCGCCTTCATCGCCGTATCGGCGGCGAACGCCTTCGCGTACGAGCCGAGCAGGCCTGCGTCCTCGCCCGCGTCGCAGCGCGGCGCAGGCGCGCCAGACGAGGAGACGCGCGGCCTCGATCTCCATCGCCATCTCGGCGAGCTTGAACGAGACGCCCTGCTTGCGCGATCAGCGGCTTGCCGAACGCCTCGCGCTCGCGCGCGTACTCGGTCGCGTACTCGAACGCGGCGCGCGCGACGCCGACCGCGCCGGCGGCGACCTGCGGCCGTGAGTGCTCGAAGAAGTCCATGGCGACGAGGAAGCCGTCACCCTCCTCGCCGAGCAGGCGGTCGGCGGGGATGCGGGCGTCCGTCGAGGATCAGCGAGCCCGTGTAGGAGGCGCGGAGGCCGAGCTTCTGCTCCTTGCGGCCCGGGGTTACTCCAGGGTCACCCTCCTCGACGAGGAAGGCGCTGATCCCGGCCTCGGCGCGCGCGAAGACGACGGTCAGCTCGGCGATCCCGCCGTTCGTGATGTAGCACTTCTCTCCGTTCAGCACCCAGGCCTCGCCCGCGCGGCGCGCGGTCGAGCGCATCGCGCGACATCCGAGCCGGCGTGAGGCTCGGTAAAGGCGATCGCGGCGAGGCAGCCCTCCTCGGAGGCGAGCCGGGGCAGGTAGCGCTGCCGCTGCTCCTCGGTGCCGAAGCGGACGAGCGGCCGGACCGGGAACATGCGTCGCGCCGATCGTCGCGGCCAGACCGGCGCAGCCCCAGGAGAGCTCCTCCGCGACGAGCGCGGCCGTAACCGCGTCGACCCCGGCGCCTCCGTAGTCGCGGGGGATCGGTACGAGGTGAGGCCGAGCCGCGCCGCCTTGGCGAGCAGGTCGCCCGGGAAGTCGTCCCGCTCGTCCCACTCGGCCGCGATCGGCCGCAACTCGTTCGCCGCGAACTCGTGCGCGAGCTCCTGGAGCTCGCGCTGCTCGGGCGTGAGCGTGAAGGAGATCCCGCCGGCCTTCGCTGTGCCGTCGCTGTGTCGTGACTCATCTGGCGACTGTCCGCCGTCCGCGCTTCACGCGGTGTCTGACACCAGCGTCGTTTCGAGCCGTTTCGCAGCGGCTCAAACAACGGGTGCGCCCGCTCGTGGTGTCAGACACCAAAGCCGTCAAGTCCGAGGTGTCGCGATGTGTTGCCGACTCGTCCACAGAACCGCCGGCTCAAAACGTGAAGAGCTCGATGCCGCCGCTGACGTTCAGGCCGACCCCGGTGATGTAGGCGGCGAGGTCGGAGCAGAGGAAGGCGATCGCGTTCGCGATGTCCTGCGGCTCGCCCGACGCGGCGCAGCGCCGTCCGCTTGATCATCCGCTCGTTCATCTCATGATTGCCGAACGAGAACGCCTCCGTGCCGATGATCCCGGGACGATCGCGTTCACCGTGATCCCGTGCCGCGCTCCCTCGAGCGCGAGCGACCTCGTCAGCCCGAGCAGCCCCGCCTTCGTCGTCGAGTAGCTCGCCTGGCCGAAGCCGCCGAGCGTGCCCGGCGACCGAGGCCATGTTCACGATCCGGCCCCATCCGCGCTCGCGCATGTGCGGCCAGCACCGCCCGGGCGCAGTTGAAGGCGCCGGTCAGGTTCACGCGCAGGTCGCGCTCCCACAGCTCCGGCGACTGATCGCGCGATCTGCGCGACGTGGTCGAGCGTGCCGGCGTTGTTGACGAGGATGTCGACCGAGCCGAAGTCCTCGACGCACCGCGCGACCGTCGCCGCGACCTG
>CAWIUX010000001.1:0-15120 GCA_963839425.1 uncultured Actinomycetes bacterium | reverse complement strand
GAAGCGCTAGCCGGAGGCTACGGCGCGGAAGACGATCACGCGGCTGAAGGTCGTGCCGTCGATCTGGTAGCCGTAGCAGCCGGGACGGCGCAGGCGGGTGTACGACGGACGACTGCGGCCGGGAGCGGTGACGCCGTCGCTCGCGGTCCGCTCGATCCGGAGCTCCGCGGGCGGCACGTCGCCGCGCTCGAAGCGGACGAGATCGGGGCCGTCGAGCCTGCGTCCACGGACGAGCACGGGCCCCCTGTAGCGCGGGTGGACGACCCAGAGCACCTTCTGACCGCTCCAGTTCCGGCTCTCGAAGTTCTCCGGGGGTGCGATCGGGAGAACCCCGGTGGCTCCGACCCCGACCGGGTATGCGGGACCGGGACCGATCCCTGGCGCGACGCCCAAGCGGGAGAAGTCGACGGAGCGATCGACCTTCGAGACCGGGCACGGCGTACCCGGCGCGATCCGCGGCAGCGCCAGCGGCCGGTAGAGCGCGCCCCACTCGCCGCCGCTCCCTCCCGAAGAGGGCACGAGCGCAAGCCCGGCAAGGGCAGCGGCCGCGAGTGTCCTCATCACGATCAGGATACGCCGCAGCGCCTCGAGTGGTTCCCGCGTAGGCCGATCTGATGGACGCCCACGCGCTTGCCGAGTTGCCCCTCGCCGTCGAGGCGATCGAGCAACCGTTGTGCCTGACGCTGACGGGTCGCTCGATCCATCGCCGGGGGAACGCCGCCCGCGTTGCTGGTGTAGACGTTCGTGAGCGTGTCGCGTCAGATCATCAGCCACATGATCCGCCGTAGCCGCCGGATTGGTCGGGCGGCAGCCCGGCTCACGGCATGGGCGACGGTGGTCGCGACGATCTCCGTCGTGTCGGCCGACAGTTCAGCCGAGGGGCTGGCCGGGATCGAGTCGCTGCACCTTCAGCGCTCTCGCGAGCCGGCGCCGCTGCGCGGGGCCCCGCTTGGGCGCGAGACGGGCCTGCGTCTGTTGGTGGCAGACAACCCACCATTCGTTCTCGACGTCGATAGAGGGAGCGTGACGCGTGTCCCCGGCGTTCGAGCGATGAAACGTGGGGTTCTGTGGGTCGTTGGAGTCGAGGGCAGAGCGGCGGTCGTCGTTGCGCGATCCGCCCCGGACGCGGAGCTGTATGCCGTCCGCGGGCGCGGGGCGCGGGTGTCCTCCCTGGGAACCGGGAGGGACGTGAGGCCCGCCAGTGACGGCCGAGCGGTGTGGATCAAGAGCTTCGTCAACCGATCCAACTGCGCGCTACGCCAGGTCGGGCTTGACGGACGAGAGATCCGTGCCCCCCGGTCGTTCCCGTGCGCCTCGACGATCTCCGCCGGGGGCTCGCTGGGACTGGTCGTGAACCGCACTCGCGTGCTCGACCCGCTCACAGGACGCACGGTTCTCACCACACGTTGGGGCGTCCTCGCAGCAGCTGGAGATAACCTCTTGCTCGCCGGGCCGGGCAAGGAGTTCACGCTGATCGACGCAGCAACCCGCGCCCAGCGGCGGCTGCCATGGCCCAGCGTCCTTACCGGGCTCGACCAGCCCGCGGTCGACCCGCGGGGCCGCCTTGTCGCGCTCGCATTCGCAGATCCCGCCTGGAAGGGAGGGGGAGAGCAGGCTCTCGACGCGTGGCTGCTCGACACCAAGACAGGTGAGCTGACAGAGCTACCCGGCATGCCTGCGTTCGTGTCGCTCAAGAGCACGAGCATGGCCTGGACAGACGACGGCCGGCTCGTGCTGCTCGGCGAAAGCAGCGGGAAAGACATCGTCGCCGTCTGGCGGCCCGGCCAGCGACGCCTCGCCGTACAGACCGTGCACCTACCAGAACGGACCAGCGGCAGTGACTCATTCGCGCCCCTCCAGTAGGGGCAGCTCTGATACCCCATATCTCCGAAGCCGCTGTGGCCCAACCTACTGCCCGGCGAGCGCCAGGCAGAGGCCGAAGTCGCCCGCTCGGTCGGTCCAGAACCGCGTGGGGGCGAGGCCGGTGTCGCGCAGCTCCGCTTCGATCCCCTCGCGGCGGAACTTCGCGCTGATCTCCGTTCGCATCTCCTCGCCCGCGCCGAAGAGCACTTCGACGCCGAGTGCTGCCACCGGCACCGCCTGCTCGACGGTCGAGCGCAGTCGGAGGTCCATCCACTCGTTCGCCTCGTCCCAGGAGGCGGCGTGCTCGAAGCGGGCCGGGTCGAACCAGGCGCCGAGCTCGCGGTTGAGCACGAGCAGGACGTTGCGGATGAACGCCGCCGTGACTCCCGCCGAGTCGTTGTAGGCCGCTTCGAGCCGTGCCGGGTCCTTGACGAGGTCGACGCCGAGCAGGAACGCATCGCCTGCGTGGAGCGCCGCGCCGATCCGGGCGAGGAACCCCGCGCGCTCGACCGGATCGAGGTTCCCGATCGTCGAGCCGAGGAAGGCGACCAGCCTGCGGCCGTCGCCGGGGATCAGGTCGACGTGGCGCTCGAAGTCCCCGACCACCGCATGCACCTGAACCCCCGGATACTCGGCCGAGACGGCGTCAGCGCTCGCGCGCAGCGTCTCCTCGCTCACGTCGAGCGGGACGAAGCGGCGCAGCGTCCCGGCGGCCGCGAGCGCGTCGAGCAGCAGGCGCGTCTTCTCCGACGTTCCCGAGCCGAGCTCGACGAGCGTGTCGGCTCCCGTCAGGAGCGCGATCTCCGCCGCCCGGACCGCGAGGATCTCGCGCTCGGCACGAGTGAGGTAGTACTCGGGCAGGCGCGTGATCTCGTCGAAGAGCTGTGAGCCGCGCTCGTCGTAGAGCCATTTCGGCGACAGCCGCTTCGGCGACGAGGTCAGGCCCGCGAGGCCTTCGGAGCGGAGCGCCGCGTGGCGTTCCTCCTCTGAGAAGCGCACGTCGACGACGGGGGCGGGGCGGGCGTCGAGCAGCGAGCGGTCAAGCATCGCTCGCGCACCTGAAGCCGGCGAAGATCTGGCGGCGCTGCGGGTAGTCCCAGTTGCGGAAGGTCGGCCGCGCGACGAGCGGATCGGTCGCCCACGAGCCGCCCCGCAGCACGCGGTACTCGTCGCCGAAGAAGACCTCGGAGTACTCGGCGTAGGGGAAGGCCTCGAAGCCGGGGTACGGGAGGAAGTGCGAGGACGTCCACTCCCAGACGCCGCCGAGCAGGTGCTCGGCCCCGCAGGCGCCCGTGGCGGCCTTCTCCCACTCGGCTTCGCTCGGGAGCCGCTTGCCCGCCCAGCGCGCGTACGCGTCGGCCTCGTACCAGGAGACGTGCTGCACCGGCTCGGCGGCCGGCAGCGGCTCGACGCGGCCGAAGCGGCGCTGCGACCAACCTCCGGGGCCGGGGGTCCAGTAGAGCGGGTGCCCGGCGCTCTCGCCGCTGCGCCAGGCCCAGCCCGCGTCGCTCCACCAGCGCGGCTCGCCGTAGCCCCCGTCCTCGACGAACGCGAGGTAGGCGCCGTTCGTGACCGGCGCCCGGTCGAGCCGGAAGGCCGGCAGCTCGACCTCGTGCGCCTCGAGCTCGTTGTCGTACGCCCAGGGTTCCTCCACGGCGCCGAGCACGAACGGCCCGGCGGGGACGAGCACGTCGGCCGGGCCGCCGCCGCCGACCGGTGCCGGCCCGGGGGGCGCCGGGTACGTCTGCTCCCGCAGCTGGAGCGTCTGCAGGATAGTCTCGATGTGCTGCAACTCGTGCTGGGCGACGAGGCCGAAGACGTAGCCGTCCGCGAGCAGCCGGTCGCCTGGGTCGAGCGGCGTCTCGTCGAGCACTTCGAGCGCGGCGCGCCGGACGTCGGCGACGTACGCGCGCGCCTGCTCCGGGCGCAGGATCGGCAGCTCGCCGCGCTCGCCGCGAACGTGTGCGAACGCGTCGTAGAGCTCGTCGTGGCGCTCCTCGTACGGCGTGCGTCGCCCCACGCGGCGCAGCAGCCAGAGCTCCTCGAACCAGCCGATGTGAGCGAGGTCCCAGACGAGCGGCGACTGCAGCGGCGAGATCTGCTGCACGAGCTGCTCGTCGGGCACGGGCGCGAGCAGCGACTCGATCGCGCTGCGCGCGCGCTCGAGCTCGTGCCTGATCGTCGCCTTCAGCTCCGCCTCGCGGCGGCCGCGCTGCGCCGTCGTCACCGTGAACATGGTGGCACAACGACTCGTTAACGCGGTGGGACGTTCCGGGGTGGGCGGCGTCGGATAGCCTGCCGCGTAGGACGTCGGACACGTGGGGAGGCCGGAGTGGAGAACGAAGGATCGGTCGTCGTCGCGCGGGACGTGACGCGCCGCTACGGAGCGGGCGATACCGCCGTGGACGCGCTGCGCGGGATCTCGCTCGACATCGCCAAGGGCAAGCTGACGGCGGTGATGGGCCCCTCGGGCTCGGGGAAGTCGACGCTCATGCACATCCTCGCCGGGCTCGACAAGCCGACCTCGGGCACCGTCGCGATCGACGGCACCGAGGTGACGACGCTCGGCGACAACGACCTGACGAGGCTGCGCCGCCGCCACATCGGCTTCGTCTTCCAGTTCTTCAACCTGCTGCCGATGCTGAGCGCCGAGGAGAACGTCCTGCTGCCCCTCTCGATCGCCGGCGAGAAGGTGGACCGCAACTGGTTCTCCGAGCTGATCGGCAAGGTCGGGCTCGCCGACAGGCTGAAGCATCGCCCGGCCGAGCTCTCCGGCGGGCAGCAGCAGCGCGTCGCGATCGGCCGCGCGCTCGTCTCGCGCCCGACCGTGGTCTTCGCCGACGAGCCGACCGGCAACCTCGACTCGACAACGGGCGGCGAGATCCTCGAGCTGCTGCGCGACTCGGTGGACTCCTACGGCCAGACGACCGTGATGGTCACCCACGAGGCGCGCGCCGCCGCGATCGCCGACCGGATCCTGTTCCTGGCCGACGGCCTCATCGTCAAGGACCTCGGCAAGGCGACCCCGCACGACGTGGTCGTGGCGATGGAGGAGATCAGCCGCAGGTGATCCGCTTCGCGCTGAAGGACCTGCTGGGCCGGAAGTTCCGGGCGATCCTCACCTCGCTCGCGATCGTGCTCGGGGTCGCGATGGTGAGCGGCACCTTCGTGCTCACAGACACGATCCAGAAGGCGTTCGACAACCTCTTCAAGGACTCGTACGCGAACACGAGCGTCGTCGTCGGGCCGAAGAAGGTTGTGGACTTCGCCTCGAGCGGCACGGCGATCGTGCCCGAGGAGCTGCTCGCGCGGATCAAGGCGCTGCCGGGCGTGGACGCGGCGGTCGGGGGCATCACCGACTACGCGCGGCTGATCGACAAGGAGGGCAAGCCGATCTCGGCGGGCGGCGCCCCGACGTTCGGGTTCAGCTACGACCGCAGCGAGCCGCAGTTCAACCCGACGCGGCTCACGACGGGCCGCTGGGCGGCGGGTCCGAACGAGGTGGTGATCGACAAGGGCACGGCGGACAAGAAGGGCTTCCGCGTCGGGGAGCCGATCGGCGTCGCCGGCCGCGGGCCGGTCGAGACGTTCACGATCTCGGGGATCGCGCGCTTCGGCACCGTCGACTCGATCGGAGGAGCCACCTTCGCCATCTTCGACCTCACGACGGCGCAGCGCTTCTTCCACAAGGAGGGCGTCTTCGACGGCATCCAGGTCGCGGCGAAGGCCGGCGTGGACCCGGCGAAGCTCGCCGCGGAGATCCGCACGCTGCTGCCGCGGACCCTGAAGTCGGTGACGGCGGCCGAGCAGGCGGCCTCCGACTCGAAGGACACGAACGAGGGGATCGCGTTCGTCCGCTACTTCCTGCTCGCTTTCGGCGGTATCGCGCTCTTCGTCGGCGCCTTCGTCATCTTCAACACGCTCTCGATCACCGTGGCGCAGCGCGCGCGCGAGTTCGCGACGCTGCGCACGCTCGGCGCCTCGCGCCGGCAGGTGCTGCGCGCGGTCGTCGTCGAGGCGTTCCTGATCGGGCTCGCCGCCTCGCTGGTCGGCCTCTTCCTCGGGCTGCTGCTCGCGAAGGGGCTGAACTCGGTCTTCGTCGCCGTCGGAATCGACCTGCCCACGGCGGGCACCGTGTTCGCGTCGCGGACGATCGCCGTCAGCCTGTTCGTCGGCGTCGTCATCACCGTCGTCGCCGGGCTGATGCCTGCGGTACGGGCGACGCGCGTGCCGCCGATCGCGGCCGTGCGCGAGGGAGCGGTGCTGCCGAAGACCCGGCTCGCGCCGTTTGCGCCATGGATCGCTCTGCTGGCGGTGCTCGGCGCGCTCGCCCTGCTCGGGTACGGGATGTTCGGCTCCGGCCTCTCCACGGTGAACAGGCTGATCGCGCTCGGAGGCGGCGTGCTCGTCCTCTTCACCGGCGTCGCGATCGTCTCGTCCCGGCTCGTGCGGCCCATGGCCCGCGTCCTCGGCCGGCCCGCCGAGACGATCGGCGGCGCCGCCGGCACGCTCGCGCGCCAGAACGCGATGCGCAACCCGGGCCGCACCGCGGCCACGGCGGCCGCCCTGATGATCGGGCTCGCGCTCGTCACGTTCGTCGCCGTGCTCGGCCAGGGCCTGCGCGACTCGGTCGTCGAGACGATCAAGCGCCAGGTACAGGCGGAGTACGTGATCACGTCGACGAGCGGCTTCGAGCCGATCGAGCGCGGCGTCGGCCAGGCGGCCGCGCGCTCGCCCGTGATCGAGACGGTCTCGAGCGTTCGCGCCGACCAGGCGCGCGTCAACGGCAAGACGCGCAACGTCACCGGCATCGACCCGGAGACGATCGACCGCCTCTACATCTTCGACTGGAAGAAGGGCTCGTCGGCTGCCTCCTTGGCCGCGCTCGACCGCGGCGGCGCGCTCGTCAACGACCAGTACGCGACCGAGAGCAGCCTCCGTGTCGGCAGCCAGCTTCGGATCACGAGCCCGAGCGGCACGGAGCTCGCGGCCACCGTCAGCGGCGTCTACAAGCGGGAGGCGCTCGGCTCGCTGCTCGGCGAGGTCTCGATCGCGCAGCGCACGTTCGACTCCGCGTTCCGCGAGGGCCGCGACCTCTACACGTTCATCAACGTGACGGGCGACCCCGCGCCCGCTTCGGCGGCGGCGCTCGAGAAAGCGATCAAGGGCTTCCCCGACGCGGCGGTGCACACGAAGGACGAGTACGTCGCCGACCAGCAGAAGGGGGTGGACATGCTCCTCAACCTGCTCTACGTGCTGCTCGCGCTGTCGGTGATCGTGTCGCTCTTCGGCATGATCAACACGCTCGTGCTGTCGGTCTTCGAGCGCACCCGCGAGCTCGGCATGCTGCGCGCGGTCGGGATGACCCGGCGCCAGGTGCGCCGGATGGTCCGCCACGAGAGCGTGATCACGGCGCTGATCGGCGCGGCGCTCGGGCTGCCACTCGGGGTCTTCCTCGCGGCGCTCGTGACGCAGGCCCTGAAGGACGAGGGCGTCGTCTTCGGGCTGCCGGTCGGCAACCTCGTCGTCTTCGCCGTGATCGCCGTGTTCGCCGGGATCCTCTCGGCGGTCGCGCCCGCGCGGAGGGCCTCGCGCCTGAACGTGCTCGAGGCGCTGCAGTACGAGTGATCAGCGGCGCGCGGCGCCGGCCATCACGGCGACGCCGAGGCCGATCAGGAGCAGCGCGGAGACGACGGCGCCCGACAGGTCGAGCCAGTCGGCGCTCTCGAGCAGGAGCAGCGCCCCGATCGCCACAAACGTGGCTCCCGCGACGACGCTACCCCGCACGCGTCACCGTCACGTCGCCGATCCCCACAGCGAGGTCGAATTCGAGCAAGGGAGCGCCGGGAGCTCCAGCCGCCTGCATGTCGAGGTCGACGGAGACGCCGCCCCGCTGGCGGCCGAGCAGCTCGAGGTTGCCGATGCCCACTTCCCCCCTGACGTCGATCGCCGCCCCGGCGGGGACGACGACGACGAGCTGCCCGATCCCGACCGCTGCCTCGATCCGGGTGGTCTCGCCGGCCGCGAAGCTCGGCGCCGTGAGGTCGAGCGTCAGCTGGCCGATGCCGAGCCGGTAGGTGTCTTCGACGTCTGCGATCGCGAGCGGCTGCTCGAACCGGTCGCCGATGCCACCGCGGAGGAGGTCGGCGTCCACGACCGTGGCCACCGCGCCCGCGAGCGCGAGCACGATTCCGACCGTGATGAGGAGGCCGTGCGGCGCCTCGGGCGTCGCGAGGATCGCGAGCCCGGCGGCGATCAGCAGCAGAGCGATCGTCGAGGGAACCGTCAGCTCGAGCAGTCCCGTCGTGGAGAGGAGCCAGCCGAGCCCGATCAGGGAGATCAGGCCGCCGAGAACGGCGCTGCCGTGCAGGCGGCGAGGGCGGCTCGTCTCCGGCTCGGCGGGAGGCGTCTCAGAGGCCGGCGGCTCCGGGCCGGCGCTGTTCATCGCCGCTCACCGCGAGTGAGCACGAGCAGGCCGATCAGGATGAGAGCGACGGGCCAGACGTAGCGATCGTCGAACCACGATGGGGTGAGCTCGCGGACGAGCAGGACCGCGCCGAGGAGCACGAGCGCCCCGCCGGCGACGACGCGGGCGCTGCGGGCGTGCGCCTCGGTCGGCGGGCCGACGTTCTCGCCCGGCCTGTCCTGCGGCATGACGAGCCAAGCGATCAGGTAGAGGAGGACGCCGGAGCCGGCCGCGACGACGAGCAGCAGCGCCGCCAGGCGAACCACGACCGGGTCGATCGCCAGGTAGCGTCCGAGGCCGCCGCAGACGCCGGCGATGACGCGGTCGTCGCGGCTGCGCCGGAGCACCTTGGGTCCCGCCTCGTGGCCCTCCATGCGCCGATGCTCGCTCGGTGCCGCGCGGAATACATCGGGCCGGGCACCGACCGCTCTTCGGCGAACTACTGAGCGGGGCGCGGGCGGCGCGCGACGCCGCTCTGCTCGGCCGCTGCGGCGACCGCGGCCGCTACCGCAGGGGCGACGTCGCGGTTGAAGACGCTCGGCACGACGTACTCCGCGCCGAGCGCGTCGTCGGGCACGACGGCGGCGATCGCCTGGGCCGCCGCCAACTTCATCTCCTCCGTGATCTGGGAGGCGCGCACGTCGAGGGCCCCGCGGAAGACGCCGGGGAAGGCGAGCACGTTGTTGATCTGGTTGGGGTAGTCCGAGCGCCCGGTCGCGATTACGGCCGCGAAGTCGCCGATCTCCTCCGGCATCACCTCCGGGGTCGGGTTCGCCATGACGAAGACGATCGCGTCCTTCGCCATCGTGCGTACCGCCTCGGCGGAGACGGCGCCGGGGCCGGCGAGGCCGATCAGGACGTCGGCGCCGGCGAGCACGTCGTTCGCGCTCCCCTCCCGGTTCTCGGGATTCGTCAGCTCCGCGTACAGCGCCTTGCTCGCGTCCAGGCCGTCGCGCCCCCTGAAGATCGCGCCGCGGCGGTCACAGCCGACCACGTCGCGGACACCGGCGTGGAGCAGTATCTTCGACACCGCGACGCCGGCGGCGCCCGCGCCGACGACGACGACGCGCAGGTCCTCCATCTTCTTGCCCACGACCTTGAGCGCGTTCACGAGCGCGGCGAGGACCACGATCGCGGTGCCGTGCTGGTCGTCGTGGAAGACCGGGATGTCCAGCGTCTCGCGCAGCCGCCGCTCGATCTCGAAGCAGCGTGGCGCCGAGATGTCCTCTAGGTTGATGCCGCCGAAGACCGGGGCGATCGCGGTCACGATCGCGACGATCTCGTCGGTGTCCTTCGTCGAAAGGCAGATCGGGAAGGCGTCGACGCCGCCGAACTCCTTGAACAGCATCGCCTTGCCCTCCATCACCGGGATCGCGCCCTCGGGGCCGATGTCGCCGAGCCCGAGCACCGCGGTGCCGTCGCTGACGACGGCGACGGTGTTGTGCTTGATCGTCAGGTTGAAGACCTTCGAGCGGTCCTCGGCGATGGCCATGCAGACGCGGGCGACCCCCGGCGTGTAGGCCATCGAGAGGTCGTCGCGCGTCTTCAGCGGGTGCTTCGAGACGACCTCGATCTTGCCGCCGAGGTGCATGAGAAACGTGCGGTCGGAGACGTGGTCGACCTCGACGCCGGGCACTGCGCGCACGGCATCGGCGATCTGCTCGATGTGCTCGGTGCTCGCGGCGTTCACCGTGACGTCGCGTACCTTCGTGCCCTTCTCGACGCGGACGAGGTCGATCGCGCCGAGCGAGCCGCCCGCCTCGCCGATCGCCGCTGCAAGCTTCGCGAACGCTCCCGGCCGATCGTCGATCTTGACCCGGATCGTGGCGCTGAAGGAGGCTGAGAGATGCTGCGACATCGCCTGCCGGCAGTCTAGGCTGCCTGAGTGCTGCGCGTGACGGTAACCGACGTCGGGCCGCGCGACGGCCTCCAGAACGAGGGAGTCGCGCTCGAGCCGGCGGTACGCGCGGACCTGGCCCGCCGCCTCGCGGCCGCCGGTTGCCCGCGGGTCGAGGCGGCGAGCTTCGTCGACCCGCGCCGGGTGCCGGAGATGGCCGGGGCGGAAGAGGTCGCGGCCGCGCTCGACGGCGCCGCCGAGTACAGCGGCCTCGTCCTCAACCGCAAGGGGTACGAGCGGCTCGCCGCGACGGGTCTCGCGCGGGTGAACGTCACGCTGGCGGCGACCGAGGAGTTCAACCGCCGCAACGGCAACCGCTCGCTCGCCGAGGCGCTCGCCGGCGCGGAGGAGATCCTGCGCGTCTCCGCGCTGCCGGTGACCGTGACGCTGTCGGTCTGCTTCGGCTGCCCCTTCGAAGGTCGCGTGGACCCGGGGCACGTCGCCGAGCTCGCGAGCCGGCTCGTCGGCGCCGGCGCGGGCGAGCTCGTCCTTGCCGACACGATCGGCGTCGCGACGCCACGGGAGGTGGCGCGGCTCGTCGAGCGCTCCTCGATCTACGGCGTGCCGGTCGGCGGCCACTTCCACGACACGCGCTCGACCGGCGTCGCGAACGCCTGGGCGGCGGTCGAGGCGGGCGCGATGCTGCTCGATGCCTCCGTCGGCGGCATCGGCGGGTGCCCGTTCGCGCCGCGCGCGACCGGCAACGTCGCGACCGAGGACGTCGTCTACCTGCTCCACCGCGAGGGAGTCGAGACGGGGATCGACCTCGAGGCGCTGATCGAGGTGGCGGAGTGGCTGGAGGGCCTGCTTGGTCGCGAGCTGCCGGGGCGGGTCTACCGCGCCGGGCCGTTCAGCCCAGCCTGATCACGCCGGCGGAGGCGAGGTCCGCGATCTCGGCCTCCGCGTAGCCCGCCTCGGCGAGCACCTCAGCCGTGTGCTGGCCGACGAGCGGTGGGGGCGAGCGGAAGCGGACCCGCTCGCCGTCGACCGAGACCGGCGGCGCGACCGTCTCGTATCCGCCGAGCTCCTGGAGGATGCCGAGGGCGCGTGTCTGCTCGTGCGCTGCGACGTCGGCGACGTCGAGCACCGGCGAGGCCGGGACGCCGCCCGCTCGCAGGCGGTCGAGGAGCTCCGCCGTCGCGCGTCCTGC
This sequence comes from uncultured Actinomycetes bacterium, assembly GCA_963839425.1. Taxonomy (GTDB): domain Bacteria; phylum Actinomycetota; class Thermoleophilia; order Gaiellales; family Gaiellaceae; genus CAYGLV01. The sequence continues at coordinate 3,744 of CAWIUX010000001.1, read as the reverse complement.
GACGAGCGGCTCGAGCAACGCGATCAGCTCGTCGCGGTGCCCGACACGCAGCGGATTGGTTGCAAAGCGAGGATCGGACGCGAGCTCGTGGGCACCGAGGACGTCGCAGAGCGCTGTGAAGAGCCGGTCGTTGCCGGCGACGATCATCAGCTGGCCGTCCGCGGTCGCGAACACCTGGTACGGCACGATCAGCGGGAAGGCCGAGCCCTGGCGCTCGGGCACCGGCTCGCCGGCGAGCACCGCGGTCAGCTGGTAGGGGAGCAACGACAGCGCGGTCTCGTACAGCGAGAGGTCGAGTGTCCGGCCGCCGCCCTCGTGCAACGCGGCGACGATGGCCAGCGCGGCCCAGACGCCGGTGCCGATGTCGATGAGCGAGACGCCCACGCGCACCGGCGGGCGATCAGGCTCTCCGGTGACGCTCATGATCCCGGCAGCCGCCTGCATGAGCGGGTCGTAGCCGGGTTCCGCGGTCAGCGGCCCGGTGTGGCCGAAGGCACCGATCGTGCAGTACACGAGGCCGGGGTTCCGCGTGCGGACGGCCTCGGGGCCGAAGCCGAGTCGCTCCGCCGTCCCCGGCCGCAGGCTCTGGACGAGCACGGCGGCGCCGTCCGCGAGCCGCAGCAACACGTCGAGCCCGGCCTCGGATTTCAGGTCGAGCCCGACCGAGCGCTTGCCCGCGTTCGCGGCGAAGAACATCACGCTCCCGCCCTCGAAGAAGCGCGGGCCCCAGTCGCGCGCCTCGTCGCCGCGATCCGGGTGCTCGACCTTGACGACGTCCGCCCCGAACGCGGCGAGGATCTCGGTGGACGTCGGACCGGCGAGGGAGCTCGTCAGATCGAGCACGCGCACGCCGGCGAGCGGGAGGAAGCTCACGCCGCAATCATCGCCGCTCGCGGGTCTGCGAGGATGCAGTGGTGTTCCAGGTGATCGTCGACTGGGTCTCCGGTTCCGAGTGGAGCTACCTGATCGTGCTCGGGGTCGCTCTGCTCGACGCCTTCATCCCGGTCGTGCCGAGCGAGACCGTGGCGATCTCGGCCGGCGTCCTCGCCGCCTCGGGCGACCTCAACGTCGGCCTCGTGATCGCCGCCGCCGCCGCGGGCGCGTGCGCCGGCGACAACGTCTCCTTCGGCATCGGAACCTGGGTCGGGGAGCACACGCTCAAGCGCTGGTTCGGGGCCGGGAAGGCGCACCGGCGGCTGCTCTGGGCCGAGAAGCAGCTCGACGAGCGCGGCGGCTACCTGATCGTGATCGCCCGCTTCATCCCCGGTGGCCGCACCGCCACGACGTTCGTCTGCGGCTACCTGCCCACGTTTCGCTGGCGCCGGTTCATCGTCTTCGACGTGCTCGCCGCGGCGATCTGGGGCTCCTATTGCGGCCTGCTCGGCTACTTCGGCGGCAAGAGCTTCGAGGAGGCCCCGTGGAAGGGCCTGCTCGTCGCGTTCGCGATCGCCAGCGGGATCGCCGTCAGCGTGGAGATCGCCCGCCACCTCCGGCAGCGGCGTCGCATGCCTGTCGCCTGATCATCTCGAGAGCGGCGGCTACCGTTCCGGCATGAACCGGCTCTCGGGCGAGACGAGCCCGTATCTCCTCCAGCACGCCGACAACCCGGTGGACTGGTACCCGTGGGGGCAGGACGCCCTGGCCCGCGCGCGCGCCGAGGACAAGCCGATCCTGCTCTCGATCGGCTACTGCGCGTGCCACTGGTGCCACGTGATGGAGCACGAGTCGTTCGAGGATCCCGCCACGGCGGCGCTGATGAACGAGCACTTCGTCAGCGTCAAGGTGGATCGCGAGGAGCGGCCCGACCTCGACGCCATCTACATGGACGCGGTCGTCGCGCTGACGGGGCACGGCGGCTGGCCGATGACCGTCTTCCTCACGCCGGACGGGGAGCCGTTCTACGGCGGCACCTACTATCCGCCCGAGCCGCGCCACGGCAGTCCGAGCTTCCGGCAGCTCCTCGAGGCGATCGCCGAGGCCTGGCGCGACCGGCGCGGCGAGGTCGCCCGCTCCGCCGCGCAGCTCGTCGAGGCGGTGCGCCACTCCGCGGAGCTGCGCCCGTCGACCGACCCCCTGGCGAGCTCCGTGCTCGGTGCCGCCGAGCGCGGGATCGCGCGCACCTTCGAGCCGGCCTTCGGCGGCTTCGGCCGCGCGCCGAAGTTCCCGGCCGCCTCGGTGCTCGAGCTCCTGCTCCGGCGCGGCGGCGACGAGGCGCTCGCGATGGTCGGCGCCGACGCTCGACGGCATGGCCGCGGGCGGGATGTACGACCAGGTCGGCGGCGGCTTCCACCGCTACTCGGTGGACGAGCGCTGGCTCGTGCCCCACTTCGAGAAGATGCTCTACGACAACGCCCTGCTCGCCTCCGCGTACCTCCACGCCTGGCAGGCGACCGGCGAGGAGCGGCGGCGAAGCGTCGTCGAGGAGACGCTCGACTACGTCCTGCGCGAGCTGGCGCTGCCGGGCGGAGGCTTCGCCTCGGCACAGGACGCCGACACCGACGGCGTCGAGGGGGTCACCTTCACGTGGACGCCGGAGGAGCTCGCGGCGGTGCTCGGCCGCGAGCGGCCCGAGCTGCTCGAGCCGTTCGAGGACGGGCGTCTAGTCCTGCGAGGCGAGCTGGCGGCCGCAGAGCGCGCAGCGCTGCTCGCCGTCCGCGAGCGGCGGCCGCAGCCCGCGCGGGACGACAAGGCGATCGCCTCCTGGAACGGGCTTCTGCTCTCGGCGCTCGCCGAGGCGGGCTACCGGCTCGAGCGCGACGACTGGCTCGCCGCTGCGCGCCGCCTCGCGGAGTTCCTGCTGGGGCCGCTCTCCGACGGCGAGGGCCGGCTCCTCCGCTCCCGGCGCGGCGGGCGCACGAGTGGCCCCGGCTTCCTCGACGACTATGCGAACGTCGCCAACGGCCTGCTCGACCTCCATGTGTACGACGGAGACCTGCGCTGGCTCGAGGAGGGCCGCCGGCTTGCGCTCCTCGCCGCCCGGCTCTTCGCCGACGACGAGCGCGGCGGCTTCTTCCTAGCGCCTCGCTCGCGCGACGCGCTGGTCGTCCGCGCAAAGGACCTGGACGACAACCCGACGCCATCTGGCAGCTCGATGCTCGCGTACGTCTTGCTGCGGCTCGGGCGGATCTACGGCGACGACGAGCTGGAGCGGCGCGCCGTCTCGGTCTTCCGCCTCGTCGCGCCCGCGCTGGAGCGCGCGCCGGGCGCCTTCGGCTGGGCGCTCGCGCGCCGGATCTCTGGTTCGCGCCGCCTCGGGAGCTGGCGATCCTCGGCTCGCCGTCGTCGCCCGTCGCCCGCGCCGCCCTTGCCCCCTGGCAGCCCGGTACGGTGGTCGCGGTCGCGCCGGACGGCGGCTCGGACGTTCCGCTGCTCGCCGGCAAGACGCTCGTGGGCGGCAAGCCGGCGGTCTATGCCTGTGAGCGCTTCGCGTGCCGGGCGCCGGTCACCGACCCGTCGGCGCTTCGGGTAGCCTGCCGCCCGATGGCCACCACCGAGCAGCGCCCGACCGGCGCCGAGGACGTCGCCGGGGACCTCTCCGACCTCTTCCGCGGCGGCCGGCGACCCGAAGCTCGAGGCCGAGCTGGCCGATGTCGCCCGCTCCGCCGACGCCTTCCGCGAGCGCTACCACGGACGCATCGCGGAGCTGTCCGCCGCCGAGATCGCGGAGGGCGTCGTCGAGCGAGAGCGAATCGACTCGGCGGTCGTGCGCGCGCGCACCTTCGCTCACCTGACCTTCTACACCGA